>CAXXLF010000001.1:0-1267001 GCA_963664015.2 Binatia bacterium
TCCACCGAAAATATCCTCTTGGTTATGTTCCCAAGCGCAAGTCTGTTGCCATGCCGGCCTTTCCGCACCTCAGAAAAGCGATTCCGGACATTGCAGTCTATCTTCGCTGAGCGCCCGCAGACTCCTCTATTATAAGAGGAACCTGAAGACCAGCCAGAGCATCAGAGTCAGCAGAAAACCTGACCAAATGGTACCCGAAACCGAATCCAAAGGCTTCTTGGCAGCGCCCTGGGTCCCCACTAGACAATTCAGTTCCACGACAGCAATAATCCCAAGAGCGACAACCCAAAATCCTGTTGCCGATCCCATTGCCGCACCGATTGAAGGATAGTGACTGGCGGCGCCCATGAAGAAGAGCATGGGAATCGAAAACAGCGTATTGGTCCTTGATGCAAGCGAAGCCCTCCGGGCACGGCGGGCGGCCTCGGGAATGGCTTGTCCACCCTCAGCAACCTGAACCGCCGAAGCGATCACGACCTTTTGCGCGGGCCAGATCACCAGCCAAACATTCAGGAACATCAGTGTTCCCATCGTTCCGCCTATGGTTATTGCCAGCCCGTAAGGGGAAGCGAAATAGATGGAGCTTCCCACCTCTGCCAGCTTGTGCATATACATCAGAATGCCTGACAAGAAGGTAAACATGGCGCCCCAGCGGAACCACCAGAGAGCGCGAGGGACCAATTTTTGAACGGCACCGCTTCTAACCGGAGCCTCGGTCTCTGCAAAAAACGGTGTCTGTACGAAATTAAAATAATAGAGAATGCCAATCCACGTAATACCGGAAAGGAAATGAATCCAACGCAAAATAAAGAGATAAGCTTCCATGAACGGCCTCCTTCGTCCCCTGTTAATGTTGACTACGTTCCCTATATATTAAGCTTGGTGCAAAGTTGTCAAGGGAAAATACGAGACTAGGCACCTTTAGAGATCCAAGTTGCCAGCAACTTCTGCAAACCGGATGAGGCGATGGGATTCTTCAGGATGAAGAACGAGCGCCAGCAACCCATCAACCTTTCATTCGATCTAACGCCCAGCCCTCGGGTGGGGGACAGGGGTAGGGCTTTTCGATTGCCACCGGTTTCGGCTCCGTCGCTAGAGGTTCAGCTTGACCTGGCTATGGATATATGCCACTTTTTGCCATTGTCACCGATACAGAGCGGGGAGCTCAACCGGCACCCACACCTAATATTAATCAGATGCAAAACACCGTCCCTTTAAGCAATGGGCAAAACTCGACCGACCTACCGATGAAGTCGGAGGATCTATTCGATTGCCTTGCCACCGAGCTCGATCTGGTCGAAAAAAATCTGGCAAAATCTATTCGCTCAAGCGAACGGACATTGACGGAGATTTCTGCTCACCTGATCGATAGCGGGGGGAAAAGGGTCCGCCCGCTCGTGGCCTTGCTCGCTTTCAAGGCATGCGGCGGCACCCGAACGGAAGAGATGGTTGACATCGCTACCGCCCTGGAACTCCTTCATACAGCCACCCTGCTTCACGATGACATTATCGACGGCGCCGATGTGCGACGAGGGAAAGAATCGGCCTATAAGAAATTTGGGCTCAAATCGACGCTGGTCACGGGTGATTTCCTGTTTATTAAGGCCTTCGAATTTGCCGGAAAATTCGACGAGACGGTGGTTCAGTGGACTGCTGATGCGTGCACACGTTTGACTGAGGGGGAGATGCTTCAGAGTTCATTTAACCGTAACAGGACGGTTACTTTCGAAGATTATCTACGGATTATCAAACGCAAAACCGCCTCATTGTTCCAGACTGGGGCCCAACTCGGGGCCTACATGGCCGATGGAGGGGACGAGTCCATCCGACAGATGAAGGAATACGGTCTCAACCTGGGGATGGCCTTTCAGATGATTGACGACGTCCTGGATGTGATAGGCCACAAAGAGTTGCTGGGAAAGCCTATTGGCATGGATCTTCGAGACGGGAATCCGTCATTGCCGATCGTTTTATCGGTTAATGAAGGAGAGAAAACCGTTATGGAGGCCTTTGAATCGCCGCATCCATCCGAGTTGTGTATCCAAGGTGCCATCGAGGCTATGAGGCAAGGTAAATCCATTCACCAGGCTAAAGTGATGTCCAAGGGATACGCCCTTGAGGCCACTAAACTTATTGAGAAGCTTGAACCATCCATCTATCGAAACGGGCTCGAGAGCCTGGCTCGTCTCATTGTCGAAAGGGATTTCTGACCTTATCCCCGTCTGCCCTTGGTCTCCACAATCGGGCCATGCCTTCACCTAGAAACCAGCATGAAAGATTTGTACAGCAGATCTTTGATAGAATCGCCGGCCGTTACGATCTTCTCAACCGGATAATCAGTTTTCATCTGGATACCATCTGGCGCAAGAAGGCCGTAAAAAGCCTTAACCTCGCGGAGAAAAAGGTAAACATTTTGGACCTAGGGAGCGGAACCGGAGACCTGGCCTTTACAGCAGCCAATGGACTCGCAGCCGAGGGCAGGGTGGTCGGATTGGACTTTGCACCGAAAATGCTCCAATTAGCCAATGCTAAAAAGAAAAATCATACGGGTGGCGATAAGACCCTGTTCGTCCTGGGTAGTGCCCTTGCAGCCCCCTTCAAGAACAATAGTTTCGAGGCTGTCATGACGGGCTTCGTTTTGCGAAATGTCTCTGACCTCAATCTTTTCTTTGTCGAGGCTTACCGTCTCTTGAAACCCGGAGGACGGTTAGCCACTCTGGACATGTTCCCCCCCCGCAAGGGTCTTTTCTATGTCTTCTATTCGCTCTATTTTTTTCGTCTGGTGCCATGGATCGGAGCCGGCCTGACCCGCCATGGAGGCGCCTATCGTTATCTCTCAGAATCGGTCAAGGGTTTCGCTGGCCCAGAGAGCATTGCTGAAGTGATCGCTAATGCGGGCTTTAAGGGAATTAGAATCGAGAGATTTCTTCGAGGAGCTGTTTGCCTTCACATTGCGCAAAAGCCACACAAACCATGAAAACCTACCCAGTTAGCTTTCTCTTTCTTTTACAGCAAGTCTCCTTGGGAGGGCTGTTTGCATTGGCCGTAACGCCATTCCAGGATTTGGAGCGAGGGTTTTATAAATCAACAACCGGGGTTCTCGTGGTCATGGCTCTCCTCGCCCTATGGGGCAAGGTGGACCTCTATCTGAAGTCCTACCTGCCGGGCGATGGCTTGATGGCCACGATCGATCTATCGATTTTCATCCTGTTTGTCGTACTCATTCTGATATATTTCGTGTCCTTGTGGGGGGAGCGCGTGTGGATTCGGGCCAGGGCCTTTTCAACGGCGTTACTTCTTGGACTTGCGGGCCTGGTTCTCACGTCCTTCGGTTTTCATGATGCGCCCATTGGATCTATCGAGACTGTTCTATACCCCTTCAGTTTTCTGCTCTCATCGCTCCTCCTTGGGGCTGTCACGGTAGGTATGCTGATAGGTCATTGGTATCTGATCGATGCCGGCCAAAGCTTGGATCCCTTTCTCCGTGTATTCAGGTTTTTTGTGGTGGTGCTCATTATCCACACTTCATTCCTGGTCTTTGCACCAGCAGTACTCTATTTCTTGGGGGCGCCGCAGGCGGTCGAAGGAGTCGAAAAATTGTGGAACGACCACTTCTTCTTGCTTGCTGCGAGGCTGTGTGTCTCCCAGGTGGGGCCACTCATCCTATCCTATATGATTTGGCAGACGTTAAAGATACCCAACACCATGGCGGCTACCGGTCTCTTTTATATTGCCTTGTTGGGAGTCGTAGTCGGCGAGATATTGGGGAGGCAGCTCTTATCCTTGACTACCTTGCCCCTCTAGATTCGGTGGTTTCTCTTCAGCGCCGGGTTCCGGGTAGACCTTGATCTTTGTCACCCTGAGTCCGCTGGACGTCCAGCCCAGGTCGTACCCAACCTTTTGTCCTTGTTTCAGATCATTGGGATCCTGAGAATCACTCAGAACAATGACCAAATTGTACGCGAAGGCTATCTCACGACCGCTTGCGGTACGGACAATTCCCAGGTTGTTTCTAGGAAACAGCTTTACAATGACGCCGTGGTAGAACAGGTCCATATTACCCAGAATATCCTGGAGCGCTTCACCTTCATCGGAGCTTGCCATTTACGGCTGGACTTTTCTATCTCAGTGGATGTTTCTGCCGGGCAATCCTGCCTTGAAGTTCCATGAGCCCATCGAGAACCGCTTCCGGGCGAGGGGGACAGCCGGGGACGTAAACATCCACGGGAATAATGCGGTCAATGCCCTGTACCGTGGCATAATTATCATAAAAACCACCACTTGCAGCACAAGCTCCGAATGCCATGACCCACTTGGGGTCCCCCATCTGTTCATAGATTCGCTTGAGGACAGGTGACAGCTTATGGTTTACAGTTCCAATAACCATAAGAAGATCGGCCTGGCGTGGGCTGAAACGAGGGAGTAGGGCACCAAATCGATCGATATCATAAGGAGCCATGGTCAGAGACATGAATTCCATTGCGCAACAGGCCGTGGCAAAAGGATATGGGAATATGGAATACTTTCTCGCCCAGCCAACAGCCTTGTCCAAGCGGGTAAGCACCACCCCATCGGCGAGAAGTTTCTCTTCGCCATAATTAGATGCTAGTTTTTGTTGTGGGGATTCCATCAAAGTCTCTATAGAATAGATTGCTGGGGGGAAAAGTCAACCGATCAAAATACTCTTATTGATGAGGGGCTTCTATGGCGCAAAAAAACAAGTTTCTTCAGATCTCTGTGGTAGGCGGAACCGATGCAGATAGGTCCACCCTTGCTCTTGCCGAATCCGTTGGTAAGGCCATTGCCGAACAAGGGGCGGTATTGATCTGCGGCGGCTTTGGTGGTGTCATGGAAGCGGCAGCCCGTGGTGCAAAGGAAAGAGGGGGCCTTACCGTTGGTATCCTATCAAACTATAAAAAGGAAAAAGCCAACCCGTTCATCGACATCACGATTCCTACTGGCCTCGGGCATGCGAGAAACTTTCTCGTGGCAGCCTCTGGTGATATCGTGGTAGCTCTCTCGGGCTCCCACGGGACCCGTTCGGAGGTTTCCGCAGCCCTCCTACTGGGCAAAAAAGTAGTGGGGCTCAAGGCCTGGCAAGAAATTGAAGGGGTACATCGGGTTGAAAGCGTAGCAGAACTCAAAAAATATTATTTTGCCTAAAATCTAGGCAACCGGTCACTGATGGTAAACTCTGCGATATCAAAGATTAATTCATGAAATTGGCATAAGGTCTCAAGATAGAAAGGAATTTTATATTGACAAACCTTTCGGAATATATTAATTTTACAAAGGAATGATTATCCACAATAAAGGGCCGATGGTGCAACCATAGACCTCGGAAATGGCAATTTATACCCGTCTGAGCAAGAAGGAATGCTCACTGATTGCTGATGAATTCGGACTTGGGGATATTGTTTCATATTCCGGTGTCCGGAACGGATCGGTTAACACCCATTACCTCCTAGAAACAAAGAAAGGCCGCTTTTTCCTCAAGGTTGACGAGGTAAAGAGCGAGCTTGAGGTCAAACAAGAAATCGATCTCGTGCTGTTTCTCAAACGGCATGGATTTCCTGTGCTACAACCGCTTCGAACAAAAAAAGGCAAGCACTACCACGACATTCAATCGAAGCAGATCTCCTTAACACGTTACTTGGATGCGAAGGAGTTATCGGCCGAGGAACTTACCTTTCCCCAATTGGAGTCCTTAGGACATACCCTGGCTAACCTGCACCTTATCGGACGAGCCTACAAAAAAGGCATTGATAATCGCTTCCCCTTTGCTAAAATTGCACATATATATCAAGACTTTAGAAAGGATTTACCGACACATTTAAAGAACATTATCCGGGTATTGGATGACGAATTTACTTATTTGGAAAACTATTTGGACAATAACCTCCCGAAGGGTCTTATCCACGGGGATTTTTTTTCTGATAACGTAAAGTTCAAGGGATCCAGGTTGGTTGGCGTTCTGGACTTTGAGGCTGCATGCCGCGCGAAACTCATCAATGATCTTGCTACCGGCGTCAATGCGCTATGTTACGTGGACGGTCGCTACCGAATCGAACGTTTCGAGGCCTTGATCTCGGGCTATGAAAGCCTGCGCCCGCTGTCATTGCCCGAGTGGGACTCTTTCCCCAACGAACTTCGCTTTTCAGCGCTCAGATTTACCGTAACTCGAATCAAAGACTTCTTCCTACGAAAGACGGACGATACCCAACGAAACTACAAGGACTTCAAGGAGTTCTTCGATCGCCTGCTAATTCTTAGAAGAGAAAAAGACGGTGGCATGGAAGAGCTTCTACTTGCCATGGCCACGGGGTACGATTACCGTAAATATCAGAAATCCAAACCGGCAAAATGACGAACGTCTCTTCCGATCCTAGCTTAAATCTTATTACCTGTTAGTGATGATTCCTAAGCAGTTTAGAATTTAGTCTTCGGATTTTGCTGATACTATCCTGCCGGATGAGTCGGATTAGGGCCAGGAAGGTCAAGAAAAGGCCCAGAAAAAAGAGTAACCGCCCACCGGCCAGCACAACATAATAAAAATCCACCTTGACCCGGGCCGTATTGCTTCGCTCTGTGCCCTCATTGATGCGGCTTAGGACCTCTTCGCTCTTACGTTGATCCAATTCCTGAAAATTCTGATAGCTGTTTTCCCGTCCACGTTCAGCCGTGCTTTGTAACATCCTTTGATACTTGGTGATTTGTATGGCCCCAAAGATCCAGTTACCGATGCCGAGGCTCAGCAGGATGAGTGCCGCCATGAGAAGATAACTTGAAAAGATATCTTTGAGTTTCATTAGATTTGCAGATACCAGACTTACCCGTGAACGTCAATCAAGGCCTTGGATCATGGACAACCCCAACCCCCATTGTTGGCTAATAGTCACAGGAACTCACCTCATGTAGATTCCCGGCCTTTAAGAGAAAGTTTCATACGTACCTTGACACTCTACGTTAACGCGAATAGTATAAGCCCCACTTTTGCAGAGGAGGTGGATCATGGGTAATTTCACAAAAAGTTTCCTTTTGGCTGCTGTATTTATCCTGGGATCAGGCGTTGTCGGGACCTACTCGTGGGCAAGTCCCGAGGGGAAAAAGGCCCTGGCCGACCTGATTGGTCAGGCGAAGAAAGAAGGAGTCCTGGATTCGGCAATTACGTCGGGCATTGTGAAGGCCCAGGCCCGTTTGACAAGCGCCTTTAAAAAGCGCTTCGGACTTGACAATTTGGAGATCAATCTTGCACGCGGAAGCATGTCTCCCAAGTTCGTCAAGCTTCACGCCACCCTCAAGAGCGGTGGCACACCCACCTTTGATGCCCTGACCGGCACAGGTCAGGAGCATATGAAGATGAAGGAAGCTGGTTTCTCGACCCCCATCGCCAACTGGAAGCTCCTATTGGCCGAAATCAACCCGCTAGTGGGTTCCGGACAAGTGAATCCGAAGGACGTGAGCCCCTCACCATTCAGCGGTTATAGCTTTCTGTGGAGCACCCGAACCCGTTCGTTTATATACAACACCAAACTCATTACTCCCGATGAGCTCCCAAAAAGCGTCGCCGACCTGGCCAATCCCAAATTTAAAGGAATGTTTGCCGTGCCCCCTTGGACCTCCATGTGGGAAGTCGCGACGCTGGTTTACGACAAAGAAAAATGGCTTAAGATCACTGATCAAACGGGAAGAAACGCGGGCGCCGTGCTCCGTTACGGAGCTGGTATGGACCGCATGCTACTGGGCGAGTTCGCCTTCCAACCAACGAATTCTTATTATTACTGGCAACGCAAGGCTAAGGACCCCACGGTCCCCTTAGGTCAGAGGTGGTTTACGGATTTTACGCCACTGACCAAGGTACTCCATCTCGTTCCGAAGAACGTCCGGCATCCTGCCGCGGCTACGCTCTGGTCCCTATGGATGACAACCCCGGAGGCCCAGGCCATATGGCAGCCGACGAACTCCCAAGCCAATGCCATCTTTGGGCAGAGTGCCGTCGACAAAGAAGCCAGGAAAAGCTTGAAAGCGAGTGGTAGCAAGATCATTACTTGGTATGACAGCCCCGCGACAATTCAAAGATTTAAATGGTTTGGCACCGATGAAGGACGCGCCTACCGCGCCGAACTCAAAAAGGGATTGACGCAACGTAGGAAAAAGAAGAAGGGCAAGCGTTAGCGAAAACTCCCTTTCGAATGCGGGAACGAATAAATCCACTTAGCTCGCCCAATGTAAGCAAGTGCCTCTTCACGGATAAGGGAAGACTGTGAACGAGGTCGTAGGGGTGTTCAATAAGCAGGATAGGTATAGAAGGGCCGGGGACCGGATAAAGCGGTTCCTCGGCCCACAAATCCTCCCTGTGAGTTTGTCTTGGATGGCGCTTGCCTCAGTGTTGGCGCTCACCTTTTTCGTCCTCTACATGACTTTCGTCCCGGGGCTGCCAATAGAACCAGGGCTAACCCTGAGCCATTGGGCCCTGTTGAGTGATTCCTACCTGGCGCTCGAAGTCATTCCCAACACTCTCATTGTCGGTGTGGGTACCGTTCTGGTCACCATCTTCTTCGCTGGACCCCTGGCCTGGTTACTCAATCGAACAACCCTACCGTTTCGTAACGTCTTCATGGCAATGATTGCCACCGTGGTCGTCATCCCTGGCTTTGTCAAAGCCATGGGATGGATTATCCTGGTCAATGAAAAGATTGGATTGATTAACAAGGGACTGGCCGCCCTCCTGGGCCTGGAGAGTATCCCCATAAACTTGAATAATCCCTACGGCATGGCCTGGGTTATGGGCCTAGCTTTAACCCCTTCCATGTTCTTTCTCATCTCGGGTCCCATGCGTGCACTGGATCCGACCTTAGAAGAAGCCGCCGGGGTTTCAGGTGTTAACCGGTGGTGGACCTTTGTGCGAGTGAGCCTGCCCCTGGTATGGCCCGCTATATTGGGGGGCGCCATATACAATTTCATGACGGCTATCTCGATCTTTGAAATTCCCGCCATGCTAGGAGGAGCTAGCGGGAGGGCGCCTGTGCTTGCCAGCGAACTCTTCTACACTGTCCATCCGACAACCCCTGACTCGGCGGCCTCCGAGATCCCCTACGGGGCTGCGGGAGTCTATGGAGTGCTGATCGCTGCTCCGAGTTTACTGGCGCTACACTTCTATCACCGGATCCTGGCCAAGACCCATCGCTACGGTGTCATCACCGGGAAAGGATACCGGCCACGGAATGTGGAATTAGGGCGCTATAAATATTGGGGTGTCGCCTTCGTGCTGTTTTACCTGTTGCTCGCCGTTGTATTACCCATACTCGTGATCGTATGGACCTCGCTTTTGCCTTACGTTCAAATGCCTTCCATCGAGGCCCTTTCGAAACTCAACTTCGCAAATTATGACGATCTCTATACCATCATGGGCGGCCCCAAGGTGATTCGTAATACGATTCTCTTGATGGTTACCGTACCTGTTCTAGTCTTGTTCTTCAGCTTTATGACCTCTTGGGTCGTGGTGCGGACCCGGTTGCGTATGCGTCAGACGATGGACACCATAGCCATGCTTCCCCACGCGATTCCTGGCCTCGCCTTCGCTTTCGCATTATTCATCTTGGGGCTCGTTGCATCGAGATGGCTGCCCTGGCTTCCACTGCGGGGCACGGTGATGATTATCATTATCGCCAACTCCCTCAACCGATTGGCCTATGGCACCCGAATCACCAATGCGGCCCTGCTCCAGGTGACGCCCGAGTTGGAAGAGTGCGCCAGAGTGTGTGGCGCTTCGAATGTCTCGGTCATGTGGCGGATCATTGCGCCGCTCATCAAACCATCGTTGATATTCGCTGGACTGTGGACCGCCATGCTCACGTTCCGAGAGGTGAGCATGGCGTTATTCTTGACCGAGACCAAGAACCTGGTGCTTGCGGCGTCAGTTTGGATGCTATGGCGCGATGGTGATTTAAGTGTCGCTTCAGCGGCAGCCACCGTCATGGTGCTTATTACGGGTGTCTTGATGATCCTAACTTTGGTGTTCGCTGGTGGGAGGCTGGTAGAATCCAGAGATGGGGCACAGGAACGGCCCCCTGGATAAACGGATAAACTGGATGAGCGATGTAAAGTGTATTCCTCAGGATCGAAGCTGATCGATCAGGCTATCGATGAAGCCTTCATCGTCGAGTTTCTTCACCCAATGGAGGTCCCAGAAGGTCAAGGGATTTACCTCCTTGGACCCATACTCGGTGGCTGCAATCTCGTCCGAATTGAAAAGCGCCGGCGGGGTAGGGTAAGGCTTGGCTTGGAGCCCCTTTGTCACAGAGTCGAACTGCCGCTCCAATTCACCGGGATCTTCAACCTTCATTCGCCTCATGGGTTCTCCCGAGACAATCTTCAATGCTTCGTCCCTTTGAAACTTCATCATGCAGATGGCGTGAATGACCGATCTCAGATAAACCAGGAACAGATCCGGGTTACTGTTGGGCAACCTGGAGAGACAGGCCTGGGCAAAATGCCCGACTACTTCGATATCCTGCACGTCGCGCACCTTTAGCCCCGCTCACGACCTTTTTCCACTGTCCCCATCGCCCCACTTCGCTATCCTTGACGATGACGGTTCGCACGGTGGATTCAAGGCCCATCTTTTTGATCCATAAGGTAACCGCATGGGGCCCCCCGGAGGACCGAACGGCCATGGTTTTCCCATTCCATTCTTCCAAATGGCGGACTCGAGGGTCCACGACCAATTCCAGGCCGCGGCTGATACTGGGGGCGCAGAACAGAGTCACCGGCAGTCTATCGTTGGCGCCGGCAAACAGATACTCCAAATGTTCGATGATGACGTCGCAGGAACCGTCGAAGAGCGCCGCCTCATACGCCTTGGTCCCCTGAATCTGCACGACCTCAACGTCAAGATCATAGAATCTTTTTACCATTTCATGAATACAGAAGATGACCGGAGTTCGATTGTTGTCTCTGTAGGCTAGTTTTAAATGTCTCATGGAAAACTCTAACGAGGTGCCGATTACCACGTAGCCTGATGGGGTGTCAAGATAACCGGCTGTGTCCATGGCTTGACAGAGGGGGTGGTGCCAGTGCAAAAGAAAAGGACCCCCAAGACTCATCATCACCTTAGATTCACAAACCGACAGGAGCATGTGAACTTTATGATACAAATTACTGAAGAAATGAAGGAGCGGTTGGGCATGTCCTTTGAGGAGAACAAGGAGTGCCTGTTGGCAACGGCTTCAAAAGAAGGAGTATCCAGTATTGGTTATCGCGGTAGCATGTTTGTCTGGAACGGTGATCACCTTGCCTTTTGGGAACGTTCACACCAGTTCGGATTGCGTCACATGCAGGAAAACCCTAACGTGTGTGTTCTTTATGTCGACCGAGGGCGCCGGGTGGGATGGCGTTTTTATGGTCAAGCGACGCTATACAAGCAAGGAGAGATTCGCCAGAAGATTATGGATGGTACGATCCAGGACGAACTGGACAAGGATCCTGAGCGAACAGGATTTGGAGTACTGATCCGCATTGACCTGATCAAACGCTTCAGTGGAGAAGACATCGTTCAAAAACGCTAGATTCGAGTTGTTTCAGGTCGAGAGTGAGACCAATCAAATTGAGCAACTTCGGACTTTAAGGAATGATGGGTAAAACCCTGCCAATCAACCGGCAAAGCGTCCAAATATCGCCCCTAAGAATTACTCCTCACACTAGCCACCTGGAAGGGCTCATTCCCAACACCACCCGGGGTACCAATTATAGGTATAGGTCTCTTCTGGGTCCAGGGTTACACCTTTTACCGACCGTCTAGACTAGACTGCGATGCCAGTTGGCGCCACCCCCCCCTCCGGTCCTGCATCTGGTATCATCCGTTAGCCTGTGTTAGCTAGGATGACGATGAAGATCCTGGCACCGGCAAAGGTCAACCTGTATCTCAGGATAGTGGGTAAACGGGCCGACGGTTACCACCTCCTCGATAGCCTCATGGCACCCGTCAGCCTGTATGACGAACTCCGGATCACCCGATCCCCCAAGGGTAGCGACCCAATTGAGGTTACATGCGATGATGCAAGTGTCCCCACGGGGAGGAAGAATCTGGTTTACCGAGCGGCGGAAATTCTTCTCCAACGGGCAAACCTCTTCACGCCAATCCATATCCACATCAAGAAGAAGATCCCGCTGGGATCCGGACTCGGTAGCGGAAGCACTGACGCCGCGGCCACGTTGGTAGGCCTGAATCGCCTCCTACGGTTGGAATGGTCCATACCAGTCATGGCAAAGTTGGGGGCCTCCATCGGAGCCGATATCCCATTCTTCATTCACGGGGGCCCTGCCATTGTTCGCGGGGTAGGGGATAGAATCCGTTCGGTTTCGAATCTGCCACGGCTATGGTTGGTCATCGTGTATCCTGGGTTCCCAGTCTCGACCCAATGGGTCTACAACCACCTCAACTTTGAGTTGACAAAACCCATTAAGAATACTAAGTTAATCCTTCCATTGAGCCACTCCGACCAGCTGGTGCGCTTACTAGTAAATGACCTGGAAGGCGTCACGATTGCCCGCCACCCCCGGATCGCTTCACTCAAGCAGACGTTGATCCAGGAAGGCGCAATAGGAGCTCTCATGTCGGGCAGCGGTTCATCGATTTTTGGGATTTTTGCAGCGGAAGAAGGGGCGAGAATGGCCCTCCGTCGATTACGGACGAAAGATCCCATCCAGTCTTACTTGGTGCGCTTATTGACTTGAGGCCACTTTTCAAGTCGACCTCAATCGGAAGGAGGTCGCCGTGGAGCGCACTGAGATTAGGGTCTTTCCCGTGGATAAAGACAAACTGCGGGCCTATGTGACGATTACTCTCGATCACTGTCTTGTTGTTTGCGATCTCAAAATCATTCGGGGTATAAGAGGACTCTTTGTCTCCATGCCCAGCAAGCGAAGGAAGGACGGAACCTATAAAGATATTGCCCACCCCCCTGAATAACGAGACGCGACGCATGATGGAGGAGAAGATCATTGCGGAATACGAAAAGCTACTTATGGATGCAGGGAGGGAAACGAGCGAAGGAGAAAACTAATCTCAGGAAAGCCAAGTGGAAGGTTCGGGGATGGGCGGTCGCCAAGTGGTAAGGCCCCGGACTTTGGATCCGGTATCGAAGGTTCGAATCCTTCCCGCCCAGCCAAATCTCATTTCATGGTAGACCAGACCCCTCATTGATGAGGAAATCATTGACTAGAATTAAGGGTGTCAAACGATGCGTCAGACACGTGATGCACTGAAGATCTTTGCTGGGAACTCCAATCCATCGCTGGCAGCGGAAATTTGCCGCCGTCTAGACGTACCGCTGGGGCAGGCGATGGTTTCAACCTTCAGTGACGGCGAGATTAGAGTCGAGGTTAACGAAAACGTTCGCGGTTTCGATGTATTTGTAATTCAATCGACCAGTGCACCGGGGAACAACAACCTACTGGAATTGTTGCTCATGCTCGATGCCTTTAAGCGCGCATCGGCCAAACGAATCACTGCGGTGATTCCCTATTATGGTTATGCTCGCCAGGATCGAAAGGTCAGCCCCAGGGTCCCCATCAGTGCCAAGTTGATCGCCGACCTTATCACGACAGCGGGTGCTTCACGCATGTTGACGCTGGACTTACACTCGGGGCAGATTCAGGGTTTTTTCAACATCCCTGTAGACAATCTCTATGCGGCTCCCGTGTTACTAGGCTATCTGCGTCGTCGGCTCAATCGCCACAAGGTGACGATTGTATCCCCCGATGCGGGAGGAGTTCAGAGGGCCCGCGCCTTTGCAACCAGATTGAATGCTGCTTTGGCCATCATTGATAAGCGAAGACAGGAAGCCAATGTGGTGGCTGAGATGAACATCATTGGAGATGTCAAAGGTACGGTAGCCGTATTGTTAGACGATATGGTCGATACGGCAGGGACTTTGGCTACGGCCTCGGCGGCCCTTGCCTCAGCCGGAGCCAAATCGATCCTGGCCT
Source organism: Binatia bacterium (assembly GCA_963664015.2). Lineage (GTDB taxonomy): Bacteria > Desulfobacterota > Binatia > UBA9968 > CAXXLF01 > JACZQL01. The sequence continues at coordinate 13,990 of CAXXLF010000001.1, forward strand.
GTTGTACACACCCGGTCCTATCTGGCTCGGCCATTCAAAAGATCAATGACTCTCCAATGGAGGAATTGATCGTGACCAATTCAATTCCGCTGGGACCGGAGTCTGAGAAATGCAAAAAGATCAAGGTGCTCTCGGTCGCTAAGCTGATTGGGGAAGGCATTAGCCGAACCCACGAAGAGAAATCGGTGAGTTCTCTGTTTGTATAAACCTGCAGGAGGTGCCTTCCATTGGAAACTATAGACGTTAACATAGAGCTGCGAAACGGCACGGGTAAAGGCATCGCTAGGCGCCTTCGACGAAATGGGACCCTGCCAGGGGTGTTCTACGGACCCAAGGCGGAATCGGTGCCCTTGCAGGTCAACAGAAAAGAACTCAGGACACTAATCTCGGATCTAGGTGGATCCCATTTGATTCGGATGAAATGTGGCGCGTCGGTTCTGGACAATAAGGTTGCCTTGATCAAGCAGATTCAGACACACCCCATTACCGGTGAAGTCATTCACATGGATCTTTATGAAGTCGATCTCACCGTGAAGCTCACTGCCAAAGTCCCTCTCCACTTTGAAGGGAAGCCTCAAGGGGTAGTCCGGGGAGGCATCCTGCAGCCCATTGTGCGTGAAATTGAAGTGGAGTGTTTACCTCAAAACATTCCCACCCACTTCAACGTGGACGTGACCTCGATGGATATCGGTGATACTTTTCACGTGAGCTCGTTGTCCATGCCCGACGGTGTATCGGCTTTATTCGATTCGGATTTCACTCTCGTCACTGTAGTCGCCCCAACCGTCGAAGAGGCACCCAAGGCTGTGGCGGCCGCCGCCGAGGGAGAGGCGGGAGCCACACCCGTGGCCGCCGCCGAGGGAGAGGCGAAACCGGAAGGGGGATCAGGTTCTTAGCACCTTGTTGCTGTGGTGCCATCCTGGAAATTCCCGTGAAGATTGTCATGGGCCTAGGGAATCCTGGAAGGCGTTACGCATGGAGACGGCACAACCTGGGTTCCATGGTCCTTGACCACTTTGCGCAGGAAAGAAACGTTAAAATCAAAGATAAGAAGTACCATGCCCTTATTGGTGAGTGGCACACCAACGGCGAGGACGTTTTGTTAGTAAAGCCCCAGTCCTATATGAATCTAAGCGGCGATTCCCTCCGGGATATACTGCGTGCTAGGTTTGTGGCGGCGAAGGACCTCATAGTCATTCACGATGACCTCGACTTACCATTGGGCCGTATCCGAATTCGGATACGTGGGAGTGCCGCCGGCCATCGCGGCGTGCTTTCAATTATGGAAGTCTTGGGGAAACCGGACTTTAATCGAATTCGGGTCGGAATTGGACGTCCTCCCTCAGGCATTGACCCAACGGACTATGTCTTAGGTCCATTTTTAGCAGAAGAGCTACCGGTGGTGAAAGAGGTTCTCTCTCGAACTGCAAACGCGGTACAAATGCTGCTGGAAGCGGGTCCTCGGAAAACAATGGAAGAATTCAATCAAAACAACTAGCGAGGTACTTATGAATTGGTTGGTCTCTTGGTCTCCTCTCTTTGGCGTTGCCGGTCTTGTCATAGCATTTTTGATCTACCGGAGTCTTCTTCGTGTTCCGGTCAAGGATCCAAAGATGCAGGCTGTTGCCGATTCGATTTACGAAGGGGCAATGGCTTTTCTCACACGAGAGTATCGCATACTTTTCATATTTGTCATCGTGGTCGCCGCTCTATCGGCATGGCAACTGGGCGTGGCAACGGCCATAGCCTTTCTCGCCGGCTCTTTCTGCTCCATTACGGCTGGTTTTCTTGGTATGAAATCGGCCACTCGGGCTAATGTCCGGACAACACAGGCAGCCAAGGACCACGGGCAGGGAGCAGCTCTGCTCACCGCATTTAACGGCGGCTCCGTCATGGGGCTTTCCGTTGCAAGCCTTGGGCTGATTGGGGTAGGTGTCTTCTTTATCCTTTACGGTGATCCTCAGTCAGCAAAAATCATAAACGGATTTGCCATGGGCGCCAGTTCCGTCGCACTGTTTGCCCGTGTAGGCGGTGGTATCTATACCAAGGCGGCGGATGTGGGCTCTGATCTGGTTGGCAAGGTTGAAGCGGGCATTCCGGAAGACGATCCACGCAACCCAGGAGTCATTGCCGACAACGTGGGCGACAACGTGGGCGATGTTGGTGGCATGGGCGCAGATCTCTTCGAGTCTTATGTGGGTTCGATCATTGCATCCGTTGCCATTGCTGCGACGCTGGTTCAAGGCAATCTCCAATCCCTCTTTGACTCGACCCCGGCAACGCCACGAGCCACTTTGATGTCCTTCCCGATCATGCTTGCCGTTATCGGCCTCATCGCCTCGGTGGTCGGTATCTTTTCTATGAAGGTCTTGAAAAAGATCAATCCTCAGTCGGCTTTGCGTAGCGCTACCTTTACCACATCACTTCTTTTTTTAATTGGCGCCCTATTCCTCGTTCGCCAGACAGGCATCTCTTTGGGTGTCTTTTGGGCAGTCCTTTCCGGCTCCCTTGGTGGAATCGCTATTGGATTGATCACTGAATACTATACCTCTTCGACACCGGTACGTCGTATTGCGGAAGCCAGTAAAACGGGAGCCGCGACTAACTTGATTCACGGGCTTGCCGTGGGACTGGAAAGCTGCGCCCTTCCGGTGATGGTGATCTGTCTGGCCATATTCACGTCCAATTACACCGCTGGCCTTTACGGGATAGGGATTGCCGCAGTTGCCATGTTAGCAACGGTCGGAATCACCATGAGCGTGGATGCCTACGGTCCGATCGCTGATAATGCCGGAGGTATCTCGGAAATGTGTGGTCTTGGACCCGAGGTCCGCAAAATCACCGATGGTCTGGACTCCCTCGGCAATACGACGGCGGCTATCGGGAAGGGGTTTGCCATAGGATCGGCGGCTTTGACTGCCTTGGCTCTTTTTTCCGCTTATACGGCGACGGTGGACGCCGAACTCTTACGAAAAGGGCAGAAGGGGCTCCAGATCATCATTACCGAGCCCGAAGTCATCATTGGACTTTTCATCGGTGGAGTTATTCCATTCTTGATCGGCGCCATGACCATGACCGCGGTGGGCCGCGCCGCCGAGCAGATGATCACTGAGATTCGCAGGCAGTTCCGTGAGATCCCTGGTCTCCTGGAGGGTCGTGAGGGTGTCAAGCCCGATTCAGCCAGATGTGTCGACATCTCGACTCGAGCTGCGCTAAAGGAAATGATCCTACCGGGACTGGTCGCGGTAACTGCGCCGGTGGTGGTAGGATTTATCATCGGCCCAGCTGCACTAGGCGGTATGTTGGCCGGTGCTTTGGTTTCCGGAGTACTCCTCGCCCTGACCATGGCCAATGCCGGTGGGGCTTGGGACAACGCCAAAAAAGCTATTGAAAAAGGTGAGATAGAAGGAGAGCAAAAGGGATCTGACGCTCACAAGGCGGCCGTTGTTGGAGACACCGTCGGGGATCCATTCAAAGATACCTCGGGCCCCTCGATGAACATTCTAATAAAGCTCATGTCCATCGTTTCTCTGGTTATCGCGCCTCTTTTGGTATAGGGAACCCTGATTCTGAGCTGGTGCTACGAATTGCATAGGGCACCAACCTATGCTAGTAAACTGTGGGGATATTATGGCAAATGAAACTGAAATGACCCTTTACGAGACCTTGTTCATCCTTCGGACAGAGCAAGCACCGAAGGTAAAAGAGTTCCTTGAACGATACAAGAAAATTATCGAGGACAGGCAGGGGGCCGTAACTCATATAGAAGAGTGGGGAAACAGGGAACTGGCCTATCCGATCAACAAGCAGTCGCGTGGCAATTATAGTCTTATACGTTATCGTGCCCCCGCGGGGACCGTAGAAGAACTAGAAAGAACCATGAAGTTGAGCGAGGAGGTCATCCGATTCATGACCGTGTGTGTCGATGAGGATGCCGATGTCCCGTCCCCGCATGCACCCAAGCAAATTCTTCAGGCCCCGACCCCAAGCCTGAAGCCCGAACCGAGTGCTGCCCAGAGAACTGAATCCAGTGCGGGAAAAACGCCCGAATCGAGTAAGGGCGAAGCTGGGACTTAAAGTTCCCTGTTAAACTGCCGAACCGAGGCATCCAATGGCGGAGTTCAACAAAGTGGTTCTCCTGGGACGATTAACCCGAGATCCAGACCTTCGTTATACCGGTGCCAAACTGGCAGTATGTGAGTTTTCCCTAGCAACGCACCATCACTACCGGGCCCACGAGGAAGTCAAAGATGAGGTTTCCTTTGTCGATATTGTTGTTTTCGGTAAACCAGGTGAATCGAGCAAGGAGTATCTTAAAAAAAGATCTCGGGTATGGGTTGATGGCCGACTCGTGCAGCGTCGATGGGAAACTGCCAAGGGAAAGAACGAAGCAAACTCGAGGTTGTCGCAAATATGGAGCTTGACAAGGGGGCTCACGAGACCCCTTCCCAAACTAAGGAATAATTTTGCTCTTTTACCGTTAATGAACACTTGAACCGCAGAGGGAGATTGGAAAAATCTATGGCAGCTGAATCGGGATCATATCGCGAAAGAAGTGATGAAGGATACAACCGGCCACGGCGTATGATGGGTCGCGGCAGGAAGGTATGCCGTTTCTGTTCCCATAAAGAGATCAAGATCGACTACAAGGACGGCCGGCTTCTCAGCCAGTTCGTCACCGACCGGGGCAAGATCATTCCAAGTCGGATCTCGGGTAACTGCAACGGTCACCAGCGCCATCTAGCCATGGCGATCAAACGAGCCCGAATCGTCGCCCTACTACCATTTACTACGGCCAAGACTTGATCGGAATCCGTAATCGAATGATTCGTCAGATTGAAAATCCATTATCCCTCGGGCTTGCAGTATTAGCGAGCTGTTTCCTCTTTCTGTCCGGATTAGCGATCCCTCTAGCCGGTGTGCTCTTGTTTCCCCTCGTCCCACAACCGGCCCTTGCCTATGGCTTGCGCCACGGCCGAGGGCCTGCGATGCTCTTGCTTCTTACGACCACCGCCCTCCTATACCTCATTGGCGGGATAGAGACCGCACTGGGATTCGCCTTGATGGCCCTTTTGGTCATCATGCTCTCCTCCTCCTTTGGTCGGAACTGGTCTATTGAGAAGGTCGTAATGGGCACCGCTGCCGGGATGCTGGCGGCGATTTTCACTGTACTCTTGTTAATTTTTGGATCCCTCAGCCAGATTCGAGAGGCCACTAGCAATTCCTTGTACCAAAGCCTTGAACTGTCCTTGATGATTTACGAGAAGGCGGGGCTGTCCGCTGAAACCATCCAGTTGGCTCGCGAACGCTCTCCCGAAGTCATCGAGATAATCCTTCGAATCCTTCCGGCGGTTGTCTTCATTGGGTTTGTAGCGATCATTCTAATCAATCTCGTGCTCTTGTCATATCGCTTTCCCGAGTCGCGAACTGCTTTCTATTCCATTGTTGATCCCAAGGAGTGGAAAACTCCGGAAGTGGTCATCTGGTGTTTTATCCCAGCAAGTTTCGCACTGTTCATTCCCGATAGCTTCGTCTCTATGGCTTGGGAACTTAGGACCCTTGCCTTGAACACACTGCTCATCGTTGCCCTGCTCTATTTTATCCAAGGCCTAGCCGTTGTGGCCTATTTTTTCCATCACAAGAAGGTACCTCTATTTCTACGGGGTCTCGGCTATGGTGTCATCGCCCTAGAACAACTCGCCACGCTGGGTGTCGTGGGTCTTGGCCTTTTCGACCTTTGGGGAGATTTTCGCCGATTAAAGAATCGAGATTTGAACGAGACAGAAGCCCTCTAGGAGTTAATCATGCAAGTGGTTCTAAAAGAAGATATACCCAAGCTCGGCAAAATGGGAGAAGTGGTGCGGGTCAGGGATGGCTATGCCCGGAACTATCTCCTCCCTCGTGGCCTCGTTCTTCTCGCCAACAACAAGAACGTGAAATCCCTCGAGCACGAAAAGCGAATCATCACGGGGCGCAGGGATCGGGTGGTCCGTGACGCGCAAAGTTTATGTGACAAGATTGCCGCCGTTTCCCTCACCATCGGTGCGAAGTCCGGAGAAGAGGGCCGGCTCTTCGGCTCGGTAACGAACATTCACATTGAAAAGGCCCTGAGCCAACAGGGATTTCAGGTTGAGCGACGGAAGATTGATTTGCCCCAACCCATTAAGACCCTTGGAGACTTTGAGGTCCCGATACGTCTTGCCAGCGATGTAGTGGCCAATATCAAGGTTTCTGTCGTTTCTGAATAGGGCGCGGGGGGGGCTCACGAAACAGGGCCACCTCAAGCATTTCTTACCAAACGAAACCCATAATCTGAATAACGAAAAGACGGATCAAGAGAACTGCGTGCGGCGCACCGACTGAATTTCACCCCATGACGCCATGAGCCGCCCCGCGATGACCGTCTCTGGCCCGCCGACGCCCCCAGGGGATTGTATTCAGGCGCAATTCGATAATAGTCGGCACTGTAAAAGTCACTGCACCACTCGTGGATGCCGCCGGCCATGTCGTAGAGTCCAAACCCGTTGGGTTCGCAGCGACCTACCGGTTCCGGACCACCCGCTTGGGTATCATAGCCAGCATAGGGTCTCTCGGTGGGATGTTCATTGCCCCAGGGGTAAAGTTTTCCATCGAGGCCGCCTCGTGCAGCCCGTTCCCATTCAGCCTCCGTCGGTAGGCGAAAAAGACATCCTTTCCGCTTGCTTAACCAGTTGCAGAAGGCAGCCGCTTCATACCAGGTAACACCAACCACAGGCTTGTCCGGATGGGAGAAGCTGGCTTCCTGATAGAAGGAGGGAAAGGAGACCAGTCCTTGCTCGGCGCAAGCCATGTACTCTCGGTTGGTCACTGGAAACCTTCCCATGCGGAACGCGTCCAGGCGAACCGGATGCAACGGTTTCTCATTGTCCAAACGGTCTCCCTGTCCCATTAAATAGGCTCCCGCAGGGATCTGAACCATATCGGGCACCCATGCCTTTGATCCTGTATTCATGCTAAAAAAGATATCTTTGGCGATTGAAAGATGTCAAGTTTTATACGTCAGGGCGGCTTCGAATATTTTCATGGGCAGGGTCGTGTTCATATGGTTATTGCCGCATGCTTGTGGAGTCTTGCGGGAGTGTTTATCAAATCACTGGAACTCCCCGCAACCGTCATAATTTTCTACCGCAGTTTCTTCGCCTGTCTCTTCTTTCTTATCTTTGTCAATGGGCTCACCTGGAAACCCAAGGGGGCTCTGTTCGTGTCTGTTTTGAGCTACACGGCGGCCATCAGCACCTTCGTTTTGGCCAACAAATTGACCACTGCGGCTAATGCCATCGTGTTGCAGTATACCGCTCCAATTTTTGTCTTCCTGTTTATCCGATTTGGGGAGAGGAAACCCATCGCAAGGAAAAACCTGGGGACCCTGCTGTTTGGTATGTTGGGCATCATGGTCATCTTCTGGGGGAGCACGGAGGCAAAGGATCTGAAAGGAGTCTTCATTGCCATTGGGAGCGGAGTTCTCTTTTCGGTCTATATGATCAATCTGCGATACCTAAAAGGAGTCAATCCGCTAAACTTGAACTTCTACAATAATTTTGTCTGCGCCTTAACACTACTCCCCATTGTGGGGTCCCAGCTCAACATTGAATGGGATCAATACCTGGCCCTTGGTATCATGGGGGTGGTTCAGCTAGGAATTCCCTATTTCCTTTTCTCCAAAGGGCTCGAGACCCTGTCCCTCGAGGAGGCCGCTCTCATTGTCCTCATCGAGCCCGTTTTGAATCCAATCTGGGTTGCAACCATCGTTGGCGAGATCCCGGCCATCGGCACATTACTCGGCGGCAGCCTCATCCTGGGGAGCCTCGGGTTCCGCTATATTTTTCTACGGTCTTCGTAACGAGTACGGTACCTATCTATGAGCCATGACCGTTAGAACAGACGCAAGAGATGGATAAAGATGATACCAACGGCAATTGGGCTTACGTAGCGGATCAGAAAGGACCATACTAAAAACGGAGCCTTACAAATTTCCCCTTGCTTAAACTCCTCCTGCTTTTCCTTGCGGTTCAAAACCCAGCCGACAAAACACGCGATGAGAAAAGCACCGAAGGGCAGGAGGAAGTTCGTTGCAAGCTGGTCCATGAAGTCAAAAACCGGCGACCACAAGGCGGATGGCACACCACAGAGAAAGATAATGCCCCCCATAATCCACGTGGTGGGCCGTCTGCGCCATCCCTGCTCGTCGATGAAATAGGCCACGACCACTTCCAGCAGGGAAATGGCCGACGTTAAGGCTGCAAACGTTAAAAGAATAAAAAAAGAGCTTCCAATAACTACCCCCGCTGGCAACTGGGAAAAGGCAATGGGGAGGGTCTGGAAAATCAACCCCGGACCACTTGCAGGCTCCAGACCGAAACTAAACACGAGAGGAAAGATCACGAAACCGGCCAAGATAGCCACTAAGGTATCCCCCAGGGCGATATAAAAGGCCGATCGGACCAGATTGCTCTCTTTTTGAAGATAACTCCCGTAGGTGATCATGGCGCCCATACCCAGACTAAGAGAAAAGAAGGCCTGGCCCAAGGCCTCCAGGATACCTACGGGACTCATCTCTTCCCAACGTGGATTCAGAAGAAAGTCAACCCCGGCGCCGGCCCCCTTGGTGCCAAGGGAATAAATCATCAGGCCGCATAGAAGCAAGAAGAGCATGGGCATCATAATTTTGTTACCCCGCTCAATCCCTCTGTGAATCCCGCCTCCGACAATACCGATGGTAAGCAGCATAAACAGCGTCTGCCATGCGATTTGCTGGGTCGGACTACCGGCTAGGGTGGTGAACATGGTCGACACTTCAGCCGTAGATCGACCGACAAAACCGTTGCTAAGGGAGAGAAAGGTATAATGGAGCACCCAGCCACCCACGACACCATAGTAGGAGAGGATAACGAATCCACTGACGACGCCGAGCCATCCGGTGATAGCCCATGGACTGGAAGGTCTCAAGGTCCTGAAGGCTCCCACACAGTCGCGCTGTGTCTTACGACCCAGGAGAAGTTCGGCAAGCAGGATGGGGATGCCAACCGCTAACACACAGCCCATATAGACAAGGACAAAGGCTCCTCCGCCATGCTGTCCCGTGATGTATGGGAAACGCCATATGTTTCCCAACCCGATAGCGGAACCAATGGCCGCCAGTAGAAAACCGATATTGCTGGACCAGATTCCGCGGTGCAGCATGCGAGCAAGGGACTTATCTTCGCTCATAGGCCTCGATCTTGGGTTTGGTTTAGGAGTCTTGATAGGTACGATTGTTCCGGTTGCTTACCTTGCTGGCCAAGGTCATGCGGACAGCTATCGAAAACCCTTGTCCCAAAGAACCGGTCGAGGCTTCCAGAATAGGGAACCGATGGTGCTCCCGATGGACCTGAAGCCGGCTGTTGAGTTTTCGCATGGTCAAGAGATCTTCACGGGGAAAATAACCGGCTTTGGCCAAAACCGCGGATGGGGTAGGAACACAGTGCCCTTTGGACAGGACCATGCGGTCCCACTCGGCCCGCTGAGGGGGGTTAGGCCTACGCCGAAGCTCGTTGAAGAAGAGGATGGTGAGCAGGTCAATGCACGAAAATGAACCACCGGGGTGTCCGGAACCGGCTTCAACCGGCATGCGAATAACCTCGACCCTGAGCTCCCTGGCAATGGCCTTGAGTTCTGCCGGGTTCATTATCCTTCACCATAATCCCGTACTGCACCAGGTACCAATTGGATAGATGAACATCCCATGGGATCGATTGGGCTCACTCGGAACTCCCATGAGACGGTAGTGGGTCGTTGGAAGTGGAACACTGTTACAAGATGCTCGAATCTAGAGTTAATGGATTGACGGGTAACTGTTTTCAGGCAAAAAGGCAAGGTTTAAAATCTCAGGTGTGTCAATTTTTGGCAATTCCACCCCAGGCTCGTAATGCACCCCGGGTCTTTAGCCCATATCTGGACGCTTTACACGTGTGAAATAGAATAGTTGGACGCTCGGCGGAAAGTGATGCCTTGGCATTCTATTGGCATCTCAGCAAAGAGGGGCATTGGGATCTTTTCCTTTATTTTCCAGGAATCTACGGAGGAGTAATCGACGTTTATCAGCTATTGGCCTTCGGCGTCAAACAGGGGGCATCGGACTGGCATCTGAGTGCCGGTGAACCCCCGCTCTTTCGTATCCACGGGGACTTGAAGAGGCTTGATCACCCAGTTATCAATCGGGAACAGGTCCACTTGATGCTTTACGACATTATGAACGATGCCCAACGTCGGGGCTTTGAAGAAACACTGGAAGTCGACTTCTCTTTCGAGATGGGTGACATCCCCCGCTTTCGTGTGAACGTTTTTATGCAACGCAACGGTGAGGCTGCTGTCTTCCGGACCATTCCTGCCAGCGTTTTCACCATGGATGAGCTGGCGATACCCAAGATTGCCAAGGATCTATGTCAGAAATAAAAGAGTCTGATCCTGGTGACCGGACCCACGGGTGTGGAGGTCCACGGCGCTAATGCACTAAAAATTCCTACCCTCCTATCACCTTGTGACTCCAGCTTCAATGACGGTAGCAGCATTACGGGAGGGCATTACAGCTCGGCAACCGAAGAATGGAAGTCTGTTGGGAGCAATCCCGTCAAAACATCCGAAGGCATCTATTGCCTTAAAAGCATCGATTTAAGTGAAGGAGCCCTCTCACGATCACAGGGCCCGTTACGATCTATCTCTGGGAGAAAGGCAATCTCATGGGCGGAGGTATCCATAACCTAACGCTTGTGGCTGCGAACTTAAAGTTCATCTCTGCCTATTGATCGAGCGATTCCGGCATAATCCTCTCCGGCGGCAACAGGGCTTAAATGGTCCTCTACGCTCCCCACACGGGAGTTCGGTTCCTCGGGGAAAAAGATTTATTCGGCGCCGTAATCGCATCAAGGATCGAGAACAAGCGAGGGACGAGGATTCATTTCGACCGGGCCCTTGAAAAGGACCAGGCTGTGCTGGCAAGGAGAATTGGCTGGAGAGAACTCTTCTAGAAGCTCTTCTCAACGGCAAAAGACGCTACCCCGTGGCCAAAAGCTGCTCGTGCCCCTTCTTGGAAATGGGAGCCATCCCGCTATAAATCAGCGACCAGTGATCACCGCCATTGTCGCTGCAGTAAACCTCCCCGGACGTCGTTGCGGCAAAGACCGAGAAGGATTGGCCCCAATCCTCCAGACAAAGGGCTCCGACTTCGTGCCGCATCCGGTCCGGTAAACCATGGCCCAATGTTTCCCAGGTTCGCGCCCCGTCAGTAGAACGAAATATCCTAGAACCCGAATAGCCTGGCGTTTCCGAATCACGCCACCGGGCCGGGTTATGTTCCGCTGCCGAGACAAACATGGTATCCGGTCGCCCGGGGTGGAGAACAAATCCATCGGGGTAGACATCGGGAGACCAATCGGGGCTGTTCCACCGTTCCCAGTGCCCGCCACCGTCAGAGGTTACATAGAGTCCGGCACCACCACTAACGTAGATCCGTTTCGGATCACGGGGGTCGATGATGGCCTTGTGAATATCGTAAAAGTGCTCTACTGGACGATTTTGGTCCGCTAAGAGTCCTACCGTGTTCAGCTCCGCCCAGCTCTCTCCCGAATCCCGGCTAATTAATAATGCTCCTTGTTCAATGCATGCGTAAAGAGTCGATGGTTCGTCAGGGGCAAAGGTAATAAATTTTGTATGGGCGATATGGGGTGGGGCAGGGAAACTCCACTTGGGGGCACTGGGCACCGAGCGGAGGGCAGGCAACTCTCTCCAATGAAAGCCAAGGTCGTCGCTGGTGAAGAGGTGTGCCGGTTCCGTTCCCGCGTAGAGCCGCACCTTACCTTTATCATTCACTGAAGCAAGGCTATAGACATCCTCTACCGTCAATCCGTTGCTGCGCCGATCCCAGGTCTCACCACCATCACGGCTAGCGAATACAGGACCAAAAAAGGCACCGGCAAATATCGTTTCGCTCTCCGGTTCAATTATGAGGGAACTGATGAACCAGTCGGTCAGGGAGGTGTGGACACGCCGCCATTGGGAATCACCTAGGTGTTCGAGGACAACCACCCCTTGTTTGGTCCCCACCAATATTTGCTTAGAACGAGACGAAGAAGAGTAAATGTTGGAGCCGCCGTGAGATAGTGCAATAGGCATGGTTGTAGCCTCCTTTTTTTGCGCTACGGTCCCTCAAAAGCATTCGAATGTAGTGAGTAGCTACCTCAGATTAGGTCGAGATGGAAGGATTATCATAGGCTTTTATTAACAACGAGCGAGGAACATTTTAGGAAACCAACCATGGGGTACGTCAAGCAACGTATTGACTTATGGCGCATCCCATTGAATAATTCTCGGCTCGTCAACAAGGGAGGGGAGAAGGATACGGCCAATGGGAAGTTCTCAGTCTGCCATTGGTCATATTTCAAGAACCCCTACTTTTTCCCTTTTCATTCATGAAGCAAAAAGGCAAAGCCGGAGAAAGATCAAATATAATAAGGAGGTAGATCATGGCACTTCATGTTGGAGAAGAGGCTCCCAATTTTACCGCGGAAACGACGAAAGGAACCGTCAACTTCCACGAATGGATTGGAAACGGATGGGCCGTTCTGTTTTTCAATCCGAAGGATTTCACCCCGGTTTGTACGACCAAACTCGGGAGCGTGGCTGGTCTCAAATCAGAATTTACCAAGCAAAACTGTAAGATCATGGGTCTCAGTATCGATCCGGTCTCCGATCACAAAAAATGGTCCAAAGATATCGAGGAAGCCACGGGCCACCCGGTGAACTATCCGCTGATCGGGGACTTTGATTTCAAGGTTGCCAAACTGTACGATATGATTCCCCCGGATACTAGCGGGACTGCGGAGGGACGAACCGCCGCAGACAATTCGATGGCGCGCACCGTGTTTGTCATTGGACCGGACAAGAAAATCAAGCTGATGCTCACCTACCCGATGACCACGGGTCGCAATTTCAATGAGGTGTTACGAGTGGTTGACTCCATGCAGTTAATCGCGAAGCATCAGGTCGCCACGCCGGCGAACCGAAACCAAGGTGACGATGTCATCATTGTCCCCTCGGTTTCCAATGAAGATGCGCAAAAGAAGTATCCAGGGGGTTTTAAGACCGTAAACCCGTATCTTCGACTCGTGTCGCAGCCCAAGTAGAACAGCTTTTTGAGTAAGTTCAAAGAGGCGCCGCTTGGCGCCTCTTTTTTGGGTCAACCATGATGGATCAGTCCCACCCGGTCTGGAACCGTTAGAAATCAAACTTCAAGGGGAATTCCCGCTGCATTCATTTTTTTGAACTGTTCCCAGGTCGAGCGTATCCATTGGGCACAGGCCACATTGTGCTCAAAGAGGGAATATTTGGCGTTTTGCCCGTAGTCCAAGGTATCAATCATCTCCGTATTGATATACTGGAGCGGGCTTTTGGGATGGGTAAGATGATAGCGAAGTACCCGGCGTAAGGCTTCCTTGGGCACTTCGAGCCTCCAGGCCTCCCATGGGGAGTGCCATTGCCCGGGCTCGGGCCTTAAAAAGGGATACTGGATACCCCGCCCCGGGTTGCCCTTGTAATCCTTGGCCCAAAGGTTTTTGGGATTATTGGGGACCGCAGGCCGGAACTGGGCGTAGACCACCATTCCCATATCGAGCCACTGCTGGCATAGACTACCGTTGTCGAACGGGTCCAGAATTACCCGTCCAGCGGCCACCTCTTCACGGATACCCGAACGATCCTGTTCCTCAGGGTTGTCGATCTTGAAGGCGCAATGGCTATAATCCATGGTGAAGTTAAATGGGATACCCCGCGCTCGGACTTTCTCTGCAACCGGTACGACCCGGCGGAAATCCTCGGACCACATATTGATGTGGAGCTCGAAGGTCGGCTTGATACCAAGCTGTTCGCCCAATTCCCAGGTCCGAGAGTAGCAGTCGACCACCTCATCATCGGTTACCACATGACCATCCGCATGATGGGTAAAGATCATGATGTTGTGCATCTTCAAGCCGGCTCGGGCGCCGTTCATGAGGTACTGTTCCAGCAGAGCCTCGTCCTTACCCAAGCGGTAGTACCAAGTACCCGTGTGCACAGGGACCCCGTATTTCTCGGAACAACGAATATATTCGTCGACCAGATCAGTCGGCGGAAGCCGATCCAGATAGTCAAATACACCCGAGTCCCGGATCATCTGAAACTGGGTATCCACAGACACATCCTGCGTATGTCTAATGCCTCGCCACTGGCAGCCGAGCAGAAATTCCTTGGCCATTTTATTTCCCCCACTGGTTATCGCTGAGTCCAACGATATCGATAGCCGTGTTTCCTAACCATCCAATCGCTATGGGTCCTGATCCGAGGTCGAGATTAACTGGTTTGACTCTCGGGGAAAACTATCGTATCTTACTCGGCTGGGAGGTTCAACTTATGAGATTATTTACATTATTGATAATTGGATTTTTAGCATTTGTAGGGCCAGCACAGGTAAATGCTGGATGGCAGGACGAATGGGAAAAAACCGTGGCTGCGGCCAAAAAAGAAGGTCAGGTTTCGGTTATGGGCCCGTTGGGATCAAACACCCGGGACGCCCTGACTGGGCCTTTCATGAAAAAATATGGGATTACGGTCGAGTATTTCGGCGGCCGGGGTGGCCGTCTATCCACCCGGGCCGGGTTGGAACGCCGAGCGGGCCGATATTTATGGGATGTGTTTGTCGGCGGCACCACGACCGGTTTGACCACCATGATCCCCCTAAAGGCTTTCGACCCCTTAGAACCATCCCTGATTTTACCTGATGTCAAGAACCCTAAGAATTGGCGCGGGGGTGAGATCGAATTTGTCGATCCCGGCCGTCAGATGGTCGTTATGACTCCTACCCACCGGGTACTCTTGGCGGTGAATTCTAATATAGTTAAGCCGGGAACGTTTAAATCCCTCAAGGATTTGCTCAAGCCCGAGTGGAGGGGAAAGTTCGTGATGGCCGATCCAAGGCGACCAGGCTCGGCACAGGCGACTTTTCTATTTTTCCTGCTACACCCAGATTTAGGGCTCGATTTCATCAATGCGTTGGCAGCCAACGACCCGGTCATGATCGGTGACCCAGGTGTCGCCATGGATGGGGTTGCCAGGGGAAAATACCCGGTCATTCTGGCTCCCCGGTCGAGTATTCTTTCCGACTATCTGAGGCGAGGACTTCCCCTTGCCATAGTGGATCCGACCACCGTTAAGGAGGGTTCGGACATCAGCCCCGGAGCCGGTGCCCTCGCCGTTTTCAATCGCCCCCCTCACCCCAATGCAGCCAAGGTTTATACCAACTGGCTACTCACCAAAGAAGGGCAGTACGAGCTCGGAAAAGCATTATTCTATGTCAGCGCCCGCCTGGATGTCCCTAATGACTACTATGCGAACGAGCTCTGGCGCGTACCGCGTCCAGGGGCCATCAAGACCTATGATGTAGCCGCAATGAAAAATAAGGATAGACTTCGGTCAATTCTCAACAAAGCTTTTGGTAGTAGAACTAAAAAACGGAGCAAATAGCATCGTGTACTTTATCCCGGTGAAATTGGGGCCCCTCCCTAATTTTCACTAAAACATTCCATCTCAGTGAATTTGGAATCATCCAATAGACTAACCGGCGGTCCAAACTGGATCGCCGGTTTTTTATACTCAGGTTAGGTTCTCACTGAATCTATGCCTAATGATATCTCGCAACTGGAACCAAGTTGACGTTTGGTAAACATGCACTGCCTGTTATCGGTTATTGCTCACCAAACACAAAAGGTAGTGATCACGAGACCGACACAATGATCAACTTCAACCCCGATATCATAATCTTTTTGCAATATATTTCACTTAGCTATATAAGTTAGTATAGTTTCTTTCAAAATTCACCAAATCCTAATTAGGAGATAAATAAACCATGGCAAATCCAAAAGTATTTTTTGATATGGAGGTAGGCGGGAAAGAGACTGGACGAATTGTGTTCGAATTAAATGCAGATGTGGTTCCAAAGACTGCTGAGAATTTTAGAGCATTATGCACAGGAGAAAAGGGTTTCGGATACAAAGGCAGTATTTTTCATCGAGTCATCCCAGATTTCATGTGTCAAGGGGGAGATTTCACCAACCATAATGGAACAGGTGGAAAATCAATCTATGGTGAAAAATTTGCAGATGAAAATTTTCAATTAAAGCATACCGGTCCTGGAATGCTATCCATGGCCAATGCCGGTCCAAACACAAATGGTTCACAGTTCTTCATTTGCACAGTCAAAACATCTTTTCTTGACGGCAAACATTGTGTATTTGGCCAAGTGGTTGAAGGAATGGACGTCGTTAAGAATGTTGAAAAGGTGGGGTCTGCTTCAGGAAACACCAGCGAGAAAGTTGTAATAAAAGACTCTGGTCAACTATAAGGGTGGGGGGCCAGGCTTTTGACGTTTTGATCTGGGGTAAACACTCACTGAGCCGGATGACAGCCTATCGAAGATGATTGACTTCGTTTGATCGATCCTGGAGGTGCCGACTCCCATTGCTTATACTGATAATCTCCTCCTAAAGTATCGTGCCGCCGTTGTCTCATCTCAAAAAAGAGGGACAAACACATTTATCTGGCCTTTTGCCTCGCACGCCATAAAGTGACAGTCCATGATACAAATGGTTATGTTGTACCCGAAGAGGGACGTTTGCCATCTCCTCTCAGGATGGATGTTATTAGACCAACCGTACACACAGCAGCCGTAATCCAAAAAGTAAAATTCAGGGCCGAAACGAAGGCCCCGGCCATCGCCGGTGTCGGTTCCGCATAGGGCATTCCAGAGGAGGCTCGAAAGCCCATCGTCATCAGAAAGCTTGCCAGTGAGACCCCGAACACGCCCCCCAAGCCGAACATCAGACTGATTGTTCCTGAAGCAAACCCCATGTAGTGCCTAGGAATGTAATTCATAATTCCCACGCTGTTAGCCGGATTGAAAAATGCGTTGGCCAGCCCTCCCAGGCCGAGGATCAGGGTCGGCAGTATCCAGTGGGAGTCTACTCTCAACACGCCTCCCAAAAGAACGGATATCAGAAGAGCTAGCACGCCGAAAGTCGCCGGAGGGCGTGGGCCAAAACGGTCGGCCAGGGACCCGCTGAGGGGCGCAAGTGTCACTGTGAAGATCGGGGCAATTACGAACAGAAAACCAATTACAGTGGGAGAAAGCTTCAAAACGTCCTGGAGATAGAAGGGCAAAATAACGCTGCTAGCCACATAGATTGTGGCCATGATTAGAAGGCTCAAGGAGCTGAATGTAAACATCCGGTCACGGAAGAGCGCAAAGTTGACCATCGGACTCGGGAAACGACGCTCCCAATAAACAAACCCAAGGGAGCATGCGACCAAAACTGTTGCCACTAGCGCCTGCAAACCCGTTCCCATGATGCCTGCCAAGCGCCGGTCCAGCATGAGAACCAGTGATATGATGCTGACAAAGAACAGGGTCGCGCCCAGGTAATCAACAACAGGCCGCGGTCTACCGGTTGGTCGGGGAGGGATGCGCTTGAGGTGTATGAAAATCAGCAGAGCCCCAATCCCCGCCAGCGGAACGAATCCGAAGAAGGTCCAACGCCAACCCACATAATCAATGGTCAGCCCACCCAGGCTCGGACCTAGCAAAAAGCCCATGTGAAACGCCGTCGTCATGTACCCCTGTGCCCGACCTCCGCGCCCTGGGGCTGCAGCTTCAAATGCCAAAGCTCGGCCCACTGCCTGATTCATCGCGACCCCCAACCCCTGCAGTACACGAAAAGCAACGAGTTGGGTGATACTCTGCGCTAGGCCGCAAAAAAGGGAACCCAGCAGAAACACCCCATAGCCGACGCCATACATCTTGTGATGGCCGTAGAGATCTCCGATTCTCCCGAATACAAGGGAGAGCCCGCCGGATGCGAGTGAAAATCCCAAGACGGCCCACAGCACACCAACCACGTCCGTATTCAGGTCCGCCGCCACAGTGGGCATGGCCACGTCGAAGATCCTGATGGAGGCCCCGGAAACAAACGCACCTAACAATGCATTGGATAGGAGAAGGGGATCGCCGCGTGGATTCAATGGTTGCAAGATGGCCTCCCGGCATTAACGTGTCCAGGACACCGAATAGTGCCTAGCACCGCCCATAATCTGGATGGTTGTTGGAAAGTAAAATGGAAAAAATCGACCGTGACGTCGATCGACCACGTACGAGGCAACAAGGAAAGCTGCTATTTTTCTCAATTAAGCCCGGCTGTTGAGTGGGTGGCTCATCCGGACCGGTGTACCATGGCGAGCGCATTCCCTCTCAAAGAGCGAGTGGATTTTTTCGGCAACGTCTGGATCGAGATCCTCGAATTCGAACTGATTACCGCCTTCTTTGACGCTGGTCACCGTCCCGTCATGCATGTGGGTAACCGGGCGATGGAGGCTGTTCAGCTTAAGGGCCAGGTGTTTGCCCGGTTCTTTCGAAGTAACGCAGTGCATGTGCCACCACCAGGTAGGCGGCACGAGCATGGTTCCTTCCTTCCAGTCCACCTTTTTCATTTCCCCGCCATCGGGCCAGGTTAGGGAGTACCCTTCCCCGGCAAGCCAGATCACGTGGGCCCCGGGACCGTGACGGTGCAGCTTGCTGTAAACTCCGGGGGCTATTTCCAGGATATGCGCACCCATAACCCCATTGGCCATCTCGATAAGGTAGTTCTTTGTCCCTTTACCACGGCTCACCTTTGCCCCTTCCTCAGCGGGCATCTTGAGCGTGTTCACATTGGCCACAAGGTTGGACTCAAGGACTTGATTCACCGAGTCATCGGACCGGGAGAAGTAATCGCTCTTACCGTCATAACGATCCGGGAAAACGCATGGGTTTTCGAAGATAAAATCCGGTTGGCGATAGAGGCTGAGCACGATGGGAGCGGTCGTGACGGAGAGAAAGCGCACTGGTGAATGGCCCTCCACGTTAAAGTGCTGATGCCAGGCATTCAAAGGGACCGCGAAGAGGCTGCCGGCTTCCCATTCAAAGGTTTGCTTGGGCCATCCCTCGTACCACACAGAAGTCGCCCCCCGGCCGGAAAGGACATAGATCAATTCTTCATAAATATGCCGCTGGGGCTTGAACTCTTTGCCCCCCTCGATTTCAGCGACATAGGCTCCGAGCAGGTCGCCCGTACCTTCAAGATCGACATGAGCCGCCGCCCCCCCGATTCTCTCCCACCACCGAAGGGCAAGCTTGGTCATATCGTCGATGTGAAAGCCACGAATGATCTCCAATCCCTCTTCCTCAACCCACTCTTCGTAATACGTTTTCCGACCTTGAAACATAGTCAATTCCCCCACCAAGGTGACTCTCTGTGACCCTGTAGCACTTTTAAAATATATAATTAGATACTTAAACTATTCTATGCAAACTAACTGTATCCAGGCGTGTTGCTAGCAATATATTATGAGCTGATCCAGTCTGGATTTACAAAATCAAACTCTTCCTAACCGGACCCTATGAGCATTTCATCTCCTAAATACGGGATATGAATTAACCCGAGCATAGCAAGTGCTCCCTAAATAGGTCAATTTAAAACGAGCAAATTCTATTTGTTTGGGCAATAGATTCCAAGGGTCCTGAAATGGCAAAGGTCTTTTATCGTACGTTCCAGTTTGACCTGACAGACGCAGATCCATTTTTTATGGACGTCAAAGACGTGGTGATCAGAGTGGAAGACGGTGATTCAGGGCTTGATTAACAATACGGGGATTGGGACCGCGCAACGTGCATTCATACCTCACAAAGGTTTCTCTTTGAGGCTATTTCCGGTCGACGCATCATAAGTGAGGGTTTCTTTGATCAAGAAATGGGATTGACTCCACGCCGGGCAGCGGATCTCGATAAAAGCGCTGCTGCTATTATCGCCTGGTTTTATAATCTCATTCGTCTGTCTCACGAGCAAATAGCAAGGAAAGCCAATCAAAACGATAGGTCCAATCTTGCCAACCAATAACCGTCCGCAGTGAACTCATGGCTACCAGAAAGAAAAGAACCACACCTAAAAGCAATAAATCAAGATACCAGGACTTCAGTCATACTGGGGCTGATACACTTGCCGACCAATATCTACGAACATTCTGGTGGCCCTTGTACCGCTCTGATGACCTGAAGTCCCGAACGGCCCGACCGGTTCGCATCTTGCACGAGAATTTCACCCTTTATCGGGGAAAGAGCGGAAAGCCCAGCGTTCTGGCCCCCCGCTGCGCCCATCGAGGGGAACAGTTGTCAATAGGTTGGGTCGAGGGAAATTCCCTTCGTTGCTTCTATCATGGTTGGAAATACGATGCAGCGGGTCAGTGTGTGGAGCAACCAGCGGAGGATCCGGCCTTTAAAAAAAGGTCAAGATTCGAGCGTATCCAGCCCAAGACTACCTGGGTTTAGTTTTCGCCTATCTGGGAGGAGGGAAGCCATCGGCGTTACCGCGCTATCCCTTCATGGAAACAGTCGACGAACCTGGTTGCATCCTGGCGGTGGGAACGAATACAAGACCATACAATTACAGAAATCGGATCGAGAACAGCTTCGATCCCGTCCAGATCGTATTGGTACACCGAAACTCGGAGTATCAGGGCTTAACGGGTTACCCGGAAGTGCCGGCCGAAGAAACTGACTATGGATTGTTCCTGAACTCGAAACCACCGGGAGGAGCCGTTCGGATTATCCAATTCCAGATACCGACCATTCTATACATCAAGCAAGGTCCCCGGCTGCCATTTGAAACCGCGTGGAGGGTGCCCACCGACGACCACAGCAAAACACTTTTTTCTGTCACGCTGATCCGCGTTAAGGATGAGAAGGCGAAGCGCCAGTTCTCAGAAATCGACGATAAGATTATTGCCAATAACCCCGCCCCTCAACTGGGCGACGCCGTACTGGTAGGGGAAATGCACATTGACGAAATCAACGACCCCAAAGTACGGGTTAACGTTCAGGACTACGTAGCCCAAATGGGACAGGGGACCATAGCAGACCCGGAACACGAGAGACTGGGCCGATCGGATACCAAGATCATCCTGTTACGAAAAATTTACGCGCGCGAGATTCAGGCCCTGGCACAGAAAAAACCCCTTAAAAAATGGTTCCCGCTCACCCCGTCAGCAACCATCGGGCTATAAGGTTCTAAATCCGGATGTGCCTTCCAGATCGTTTGCGGGAACGACCCGCTAAAATCTAATTTTTAACTTCAATTTCCTTATCAAACACAATGTAATCTTTAATATCTCCTGCTTTTCCTTTAGGGTCCGGGTAGTGCCAGGCGGTGTCCTTTATATACTGATCATTCACCTTCACGTGGTAATAACTGGCCACTCCCTTCCAGATGCAGGAGGAGTGCTTCTCACTCTTTTTCAGAAACTCCCTCCGGACGGAGTTTGGAGGAAAATAATGGTTTCCTTCGACTACGATTTTCTTGGCCGAGTCTGCAATGGTCACGTTTTTCCAAACCACATTCATAATTGCCTCCGGTGAATTCAACTCAAATTAGCGCATAATTTGGCATGAGGAAAAGGGGGGTTCAAACCTCAAAGGTTCTTGGCTAACCGAAATAACCCAGATAGCGCCACCACAAAAACTGCAGTGGTAAGATAACCAGCCAGGCCAGGGCAGTCATAGCCAGCAGGAGACGCATGAGTTGGCCGGCACTCAAACCGCCTAGCTGGCATACAACGACCAGAGGCGGTAGCTGATAGGGGAATAGGGTCGTCGTCCAGATCGGCACTTGCGCCATCAGAACCGTGATCAATGGCCAACCCGTGGCTACAGAGATCTTCAACGCTAGGCTGGTCATGATGGCCGGCTGGCCTGGAATGGTGACCAGGGCTGCAATGACCATTCCAATGACACTGAGGGCGGCAAAGTTACCCGCGTCGTTTCCTGGGGTGAGCGGTACAATGGAAAAGAGCAATCGACCTACCAGCTCTCCAAAACCACTTTTCGCCGCCACGGCACCGAGCCCAATCACACCAACGATTGAGAACCATGGACCCAGATTAATCTTACTGAGTAATGAGCCTACGGGGACCATGCCCGTACGGGGGAGAAGGCAGGTTATCGCTGCGCCCATGGCGATCCATGCGGGGGATATACCATGGGCAAAATCGGCCATCCACAACGCCAAGCAACAGAACAGGATAACCGTCAGCCTTCTCTCCTCAGGGCTAGAGGGTTCCTGCACCTGGGGAGGGGGGGGGCGCTACGGAGCTCATCTGGATAGAGCACTCTGATTATGGCCGGGAGAAAAAGGATGCTCGTCGTAGCGATAACCGGGAACTGCATCAGGAAATACTGGCCGTACGTCACTCGAATGCCGTGAACGCTTTCGGCGGCACCGAGAAGGGCCAGGTTCGGGACTGCGGCCGTAAGGATACCGAAGCTCGGGTAAAGGGTTCCCGCACTGACAGCGAGGGTAATGGCGACCCGCCCGTTACTGCCCTGAGTCCATCCAAGCCGGTTGGCCAGGCCAAGAAATATGGGTAGCAGGATCATAATCCGCCCCATATTGGACGGCAGGACAAATGCCATCAATGCAGCAACGATGACCGACCTTGCAAGAATACTGAAGTAAGAACCTCCGAAATAGCCAATTAGAGTGCCTGCGATTCGCGAGCCGAGGCCGGTCGTTTGCACCGCATGACCAATTACCAGGCCGCCAAACACCATCCATGACGCAGTTGAATGAAATCCTGAAAAACCACCTGGGGCGGGACGTCGGTCAGGGTGACGGCAAGAAAGAAGAAAATGATCGAGGTGAAGTATTCGGGTATGACCGCCGTCGCCCATAATCCGATTACCGCAACGATTACACCCGCGGTTCGCATCACACCCGGGGGCAAACCATCCGGCGCCGGGACAAAGTACAGCAACGCGCCCACCAAGCACACGAATGCTGCAATAGTGTGCGCTAAACTCCGAGTCAAAACCGTAACCTCGATCTGATTTGGCTGAGACCCTCAGCGAATCTCAAAGGGGATTTGTATGGGACCGTTTCCATGGGAGCAGGTTCTCTTTTCAGGGTCATAGCGCAGAAAATTCCCCCTCTGGGTTACGGGTACGGAACGAATGATGACCGCAACGGATCGGTTCGCCCCACCTTTCTCAGCATGAATAGCAAAGGGTGGCACCAGGTCCACCTTGCCTTGGCTTCCGTCGTCGACGTATTGCAACTCCAACTCCGCGTACCCTTCCTTCTTTCCGTCATCGAGGCGGCGATAGTGCTCCAGCTTCTCCTGACCAACGAGAAGCCCGTATGCGGTCCAGCACTCACCATGATCATGGACGCTACCCACTCGGCCGGGGGTGCGCACCACCCCATTGATGCAGAATCCGTAATCCGGGTCTTCAAAAAAAAGAAGGTTCTTGGCGGGGCGACCTTCGGTGGAAGGCCAACTATTCGAGTGTTCCTGCAGCGCCGGATGACTCACGACTCCTTCGAGCAACTGGGTGGCACGTTTCATTCGGGATTCCGTGTCAGGAAGCTCGCTCCATGCCGCACGCAAATCCTGAATGAATTGATTAAAAACCGGAGCTCCTTGCGAAATAGTCGCTGTAGCTTTCATTAAGTTACCTCCTGCTGGCACTTAGTCCAACGCATAAAAACCAGCGCAATTGTTCCAAAGGATGTTTCGCCTGTCCTCGTCGCTCAAAGGCATTTTCAAGAAGGTTTGCAGAGCCTCAGGAAATCTGGAATCGCCATGGGGATAGTCGGTAGAGAAAATAATATGTTCGCTGCCCATATGCTCAATGACTTGAAGGGCGGGCTCTTCCTCAGGCTCGATGGAAACAAAACACTGCTTCTTGAAGTATTCGCTCGGTCGCATGGCCAGATCTATGGTCCAAATGTCTCCTTCGAGTTCGCAGGCCTCGTCCAGCCTCCAGAGGATCCATGGTAGCCAGCTGCAGTTACCCTCCAGAAAGGCCACTCGCAGTTTGGGGTGCCGCGCCAGAACTCCACCAGCGCACATGCTCCCCAGAGCAAGCATCTGCTCCATGGGTTGAGCGTAGACCCTTCGCAGCATAAAATTTGGTTCGAACCGTTGTCCCGGATTATTCACACCACTGCGGGTCGCTTCATGAAAACCCAATGGAATATCCACTTCTTCCAGGGTCGCCCAGAGAGGATCGTAGTATTCGTCGTACCAGTTGTGCCCATTGAAGAGGTTGGCCCGAATGAAGATAGCCCGGAATCCCAGCTCCTTGGCACAACGCCGCGTCTCCTTAACCGCCTCGTCTATGTCAAAAGGAGAGATCATCGCAGCGCCGAGAAGTCGATGGGGATCCGCACTGCAAAAATCAAAAAGCCAGTTGTTGTAAGCGCGTGCTATGGCTGCTGCAAAGCGGGGTTCCATATTGGGTTCCGCGAGCGCGGTCAGTCCCCTGGTAGGGTAGAGCACGGCAACATCGATCCCCTCGATATCCATGGCTTCGAGCTGAACCTTGGCCGACCAGCCCTGATCCGAATAATACTGATAGATGCCTTGCGTCCGATTAAAGTTCTGGCCCCGGCTCTGCCGGGTCTTTGCCCTGTCCGGGTTGTAGCCCCATTGGCGACCGTCAGGGTGAGCCATGCGAAGATCCCTTACATCCTCGCTCGTCAGCCCGATGGGTGCCTCACCCTTGAACTCGGAATCGATATAGCGCTGCCAAAGATCAGGCGGTTCCATGATATGCATGTCGCTATCAAAGATCTTGAAACCATTTTTTGCCATAGGGGACTCCCTTCCTGATGGATTTCTAATCTGAATTACCTCAGTCGGGGCAAAATGTCCATATTTATGCAGGTAACAGTAATGTTCTTACCTTAAACAAATGCTGGAGATCACCTGGGTGCAAGAGGGTTGCAATCGACCCTTAGTAGCTTTAGTTTCTTCTTGTTAAGCTACTGGATTGGCTCTACAATCACAATTGCAGAGAGTCGCCAGCCTTGGTCAAATGGTAACTACGAATCATCATCGGACTGCAACACATGAAAGAGCCATCAGATACTTCCGAGAAGCTACAATGGCCAAAGGTGTTGGTTTTCTGCCTGCTCGCTCTTCTCGGCTTAACCGTTTTGGGGCTCTTCCACGGATATGTGATCCGTAGTCACACGATCCGAGCCTTCAAGATTGGATCCGCGTCCATTGCCCCAACCCTCTTGCCAGGCGACCAAATCCTCGTTGACAAGACCCTCTCGCCTCGAAACGTGCAAAGAAGGGACATTATCGTATTCATCTTCCCTGAAAACCCGCAGAAACGATTTATGCATAGGGTTGTGGGTCTTCCCGGTGAGCAGATCGAATTAAGAGGGGAACACCTACTGATCGACGGTAAGCAGACAAGGGAAGACTACGTCCTTCACACAAGCAATGATTTCGTGCCGAAACGGGATAATTTTGCACCGGTGGTCGTGCCTCCCGAATCGCTTTTTGTCATGGGTGACAACCGCGATCGAAGTTACGACAGTCGATTCTGGGGCCCCGTCCACTTTGAAAAGGTCTTGGGAAGAGCTGAGATGATCTATTGGTCATGGGACAAAGAGAACTTAACCGTACGTTGGGGCCGGATCGGGAAGCGAATCGAGCAGGGGAGTTCAGGCTAGCGATATGCTTCGGATCTTATCCGCAATAGTAAATTCTATTTGACACGTAAGGAGGAACCGGTGAGCTTCAGTCTGGCCAATCCTGTTATCTTAACCATAGTCATTATCGGTTTTGCCCTGCTCTGTCTGGCTACCGTGTGGGTTTACTGGCAGGGATGGAAGATCCTTGACGGGTTGAGTTCAGCGATTTGGACAAGGAACAAATCCTAATTGAGAAACTCAGGGGTGATCCGATGATACCCCTCCCGCCATGCGGCAGATTGAGGTTCGTGTCCTTACCCTTTGCGTTGTCCTTGCCGCCTGGCCCTTTCTCTCAATAGGCTACGTATTTCTCGGCGGATTGGCTTTTACCCTGATTGGGTTAATGTTTGGCCTGATCTGGTGGTATTTCTGGGAACGTACCATTGGTTTTTGTAACCGGGTAGCGGCGGCCAGGCACTGGCTAAAGACGAGAACTTGACGTTAAGGAGGTGGGAAGGAGAGATGCAATCAGGGAAAAGGTTCTTTGGAGAACCGTCACAGCCCCATTTTATTGAGAACGTCTTTGCTGCTGCGACCCGCTGGTCCCTCGCCCGATAGATAAAGCATCACCCCACCTCGGGAAGGTCTCGTTTCAATCACGACATCAGTAGCCAGCTGGGTCGTCCACTTAATGGGATCCTCGCTGAAGTAGTCACGAAAGGCCTGGTTGAACCCCGAGTAGACTGAGTGGATCCCCTTGTCGGGATCTTTCCTCAGGGTCACTATGGCCCGTTTAACAAACTCGGCTTGAGTAAGCTGTTCCTCCTGAGGTTTTTCCGCCATTGGAATCCTCCTTGTTGCAGGATCACAGTCCCAATAGAATCCACGCGGTGACGAAGGTGCCCAGCACTGCGCTCCCATAACACAAGAATGCAAGGGGTTTCTCAACAACCTTCAGCCCCATGTCCTTGAGAGTGAAGTAAAAACGGTGCGCCCAATGATAAAGGGGAAGGGTGATTAGCACGAAGAGGTAGCACTTAACCCACCAAAGGTCATACAGCCGACTGGAATCTGTAAGCCAACCCATCGGAACCGCAAGACCGGTGATTATGATATGGATGGGAATCAAAAAAGACGCCACGACGCCCCCCGCGGAAAAAAGACCCCACCAAAAAGGTTCGTTCGTAGTACGCTCACTCATTGTTCCGTCCCAATTTGCCCAATTTGCTCAATTTACGATAAAAAACCATAGGATAATTATCGATGCTACAATCCATGCCCCCAGATGCACCGCCATCACCAGGCTGCGCGGCACTATCATTTTGCCCACTTTAAGCTCCAAGACCACAGCGCTCGATTGGAACCAGGTTATGGTATGGAGCAGGGCGAAGAGTAAAGCCACGAGATGAAAGATCACCCAGCCTGGAGAGCTAAACCTCTCCATGAAGGCGGCGTAGGATTCCTGCCCGCTACCCGATTGATAAATCTGGACGAGAAATATAACCAGGAACGAAGCGATAAAAACGCTGGATAGCTCGCGCATCATAAAAAGAAAATAATGGCGCTGCCTTAACCACCACGTGGCAGGCATCTTTGGATAGTAGAGCTTAGAGGCGTCAGGTCTAATATTGGTCATTCTTTGATCCTCTCCCCTCGATCTTCCCCCGGCGAGAGCCTCTGGGTCGAACGATCGAGGTCGAATGGGTCATTTCTGTCCCCACGGGAGAAGCACTGATTTGAACCAGTTCGTTGCGCTATTAACCTTAGACCGCTGGATAGCAGCCGCTGGATCCACATGTTTGGGACAAACCTCACTGCATTCGCCGACGAAGGTGCAGTGCCATACTCCGTCCTCACCACCTATGACCGATTCCCGCTCCTTGTTACCCTCATCCCTTGAATCCATATTGTAGCGGTACCCAAGCGCAATGGCTGCAGGTCCTACAAACGTGGGTTCCAAACCGTAGACGGGGCAGGCCGCATAACACAGCATACAGTTGATGCATTGGGTGAATTGCTTATAGGCGCCGAGCTGTTCCGGGGTCTGCAGATATTCCCCCTCGGATACGGGCTTTTCCGAATCACGAATAATCCAGGGCTTTACGCTCTGCA
The DNA here is from genome assembly GCA_963664015.2 of Binatia bacterium. Classification (GTDB taxonomy): domain Bacteria; phylum Desulfobacterota; class Binatia; order UBA9968; family CAXXLF01; genus JACZQL01. The sequence continues at coordinate 41,712 of CAXXLF010000001.1, forward strand.
ATTTGTCCATGAAATCGCTCATATCGATCACGAGATCGCGGATAACCGGGAAGTGGGCCAGGGGTTCCACCTGGATCTCTCCTGGATAATAATCGCGCAAGAACGCCGCGCAGGTCAGCTTTGGCTCATTGTTGACCATCATCCCGCAGCTGCCGCACACGCCCATCCGGCAGGACCAGCGGTAGCTAAGGGTACCGTCCATTTGGTCCTTGATGTAATTCAGCGCGTCCAGCACTACCCAATCACTGCGATAGGGGATGGTATAGCTCTGCAAGGTCGGGGCCGGATCCTTTCCGGGCCGGAAGCGCGTGACTTTTAGCGTTAGGGTCTGCTCGCTCATCAAAACTCCTTTTCGACTATGGACTAGTACTTACGTTCCTCCGGCTTCCACCGAGTGATGGTTACCGGCAAATAATCGATCCTCGGTGCCTCATCCGTCCGATAGGCCATCGAGTGTTTGAGATATTCCTCATCCATCCGATTGGGATAATCTGATCTCGTGTGCGAGCCTCGGGACTCCTTGCGGTTGAGGGCGCTATGGGCCACGGCATGGGCGATATCCAGCATGAAGTCGAGTTCCAGGGCGCTCATCAGTTCCGTATTGAACACCCCCTTGGAGTCCTCAACCTTGATATTGGCAAAACGCCCCCGCAACTCGTTGAGCTTGTTACAGGTCTTCTGCATCGACACATCTTCGCGATAGATCCCAATCCCTTCCTCCATGGACATCTGCATCTCCCCCCGGATATCCGCAATGCGCTCCTTACCGTTCTTCTTGTTGAAGAACTGTTCGTCGATACGCTTCGCCTCATCTTTGGTAAGAGCTTCAAGGGGACTCGCCGAGGGAGCGGGCTGGTTCGTGATATATTCAACGGCCGCCCGCCCAGACCGCGCCCCGAAGACGAGGCATTCGGTCAACGAATTGGAGCCCAATCGGTTGGCGCCATTTATGGAAACGCAGGCTGTTTCTCCCGCAGCGTATAGACCTTCGACGGGAGTCTTGCCCGTGACATCGGTGTGAATTCCGCCCATCATGTAGTGGATCACCGGACGAACCGGTATGGGCTCGTAGACCGGATCGATACCCACATACTTGCTGGCCAACTCTCGGACAAAGGGAATTTTCTCATTGATCTTTTTTTCACCCAGGTGCCGCAGGTCCAAGTGTACATAGTGGCCGTTGGGGCCCTCGAAGGTCCGTCCCTTTTGAAGCTCCTGCATGTGGCAGCGGGAGAGAATGTCCCGCGGTCCCAGCTCCATTTTTTTGTGCGTTGGTTCATCTGTGGGAGGGCCCAACCCATAATCCTGGAGATAGCGGTAACCGTCTTTGTTTTTGAGCCAGCCTCCCTCACCCCGTGACGCCTCGGTTATCAGGATACCGGTCCCGGGAAGTCCTGTGGGATGATATTGCACAAACTCCATATCTTTCAGGGGAACCCCAGCCCGGTAGGCCAACGCCATACCATCGCCGGTTTTGATGGCCGCATTGGTCGTGAAGGGAAAAACTCGTCCCGCACCACCCGTGCATAAAATAACTGCCTTCGCCGATATCCCCTCGAGCTCACCCGAGTAAAGGTTCAGTGCGGTTACGCCACGAACCTTGCCATCGTCTGTTAACAGAGAGGTTAAGAAGAACTCGTCGTAACGCACGATATTGTCGTACTTAAGCGAGGTCTGAAACAGGGCGTGGAGCATGTGGAACCCGGTTTTGTCGGCCGCATACACGGTTCGATCGACACTCATACCGCCAAAGGACCGCACACTGACATGCCCATCAGGGTCACGGCTCCAGGGACATCCCCAGTGTTCTAACTGTATCAGTTCGCCGGGCGCTTCATTGACAAAGGTTTCAACAACGTCCTGATCGGCCAAAAAGTCGGCCCCGAAGATGGTGTCTTTGCAATGGAGATCGTGGCTGTCGTTTGGACGCAATACCCCGGCGGATCCACCTTCAGCCGAAACCGTGTGGCTGCGCATGGGATAGACCTTGGAGACAACAGCAATGGACAGTTGCTTGGACTGCTCTGCGGCAGCAATGGCAGCTCTCAACCCGGCTGCACCGCCCCCAACAACGATAATGTCATGGTTAAACATAGATGATAATTCCAAAAACTATAGTCTGACCGAAAGCTTTAGAGGACGAGCTATTTTGCTACCGGAGGCTGGAAAATGTCTGCCGGCTTTAGAGATGCCTTCTCCCCTTAGGAATTTATTCCGTAAAATTTAGCAGAAATCATTAGGTAATGCACGCGCTTTTTAGTTCCCATCGCTATCCCCGGTGTCCGTCCGATTAGCATTTCGTAAGGAGCCTTTCAGGGGCCGACTGGCAAGTCGGAGTCTTCTGTGTTAGCAGAAACTTGGAACTACTGGCAATGGCCTCATTGGCAAATCTCAAACAAACCGTCATCTTCTGCGAACGATGTCCCAGGTTGGTTCGCTGGCGACAAGAGGCAGCTCAAAACCCGCCGCACCGCTACCGCGGAATAAGCTACTGGGCAAAGCCTTTGTCCGGATTTGGCGACCCCAAAGCCCGTGTATTGATCGTGGGACTGGCTCCTGCAGCCCATGGCGGGAACCGGACAGGGCGAATGTTCACCGGGGACAGGAGTGGGGACTGGCTATTTGGAGCGCTGCACACCGCCGGCTTTGCCAATCAACCTACCTCGCTCCACAGCCGTGATGGCCTTAAGCTCGACGACTGTTACATTACTGCAGCCGTTCGCTGCGCCCCCCCCTTGAACAAACCGAGCAGGGATGAATTCGAAAACTGCAGGCCCTATCTAGAACAAGAGCTGCACTTGCTGAAACGGGTTCGCGTGGTGATTGCACTTGGAGGCATCGCCTTCGATTCCTTTCTGAAGGCATACCTTAACACCGGTGGACAGGTTCCGCGGCCGCGGCCCCGCTTCCGTCATGGGGCCTCGGTCTCATTGGAGGCGCACTTGAACCTTATAGCCTCGTACCACCCAAGCCAACAGAACACCTTCACCGGAAAACTCACCCACGAGATGTTTAACGGAATCTTTAAGCGTACAAGAGCCCTTCTTGTCTAAAAAACCGGCTAGCCTAAAACCAGCTATTCATAGACAAGCCGGTACGACACGACCATCCATATGGATTACTTTGCAATCGGACTCGGACGTAACTGGAATTGAACAACCAGGGGCTTGTTTCCTTTACCCCCCTCCGTATGCCATGGTGCTCGATCGCCGCTGGTCGTCCAAAGACCGCGCCCCTTCCAACCGGCGTTAGGATCGTCAATGCGCCCATCGAAGCCTTTGGCAAAAAAGCCCATCGGGTAAGGTACACGTAGCACGATCATCTTGCTGTCCTTGAGGGCGATTAGGCCATCGTTGAGGTTGCCCGTCGCCATTGGCACGTCCTTGCCTAAACCAAAGGTGTTGTGCTGATCCACCCATGCGTAATAGCTCGATTCGGCACTGTTTTCGCCTAACCCTTTAAACCTCGGACCTGGAAACTGATGAAAGGACCAGCCTTCGGTGCAGTGATTCCCCGTGGCCTTGGGACCGTTGAGCGGGCCCTTGCATTTTCGCCGGTCGAAGCTACAGAGATGACCGCTGGCAAGTGACACCCATATAACTCCCTCCGAGTCGATGTCCGCACCCCGCACCCCGAAACCGGGCATGGGTCTGACCATATTATTACCGGCCTGGCCGGACTGCACCCTTCTTATCCCGGCGTGTTCTGAGGATTTGAATTCTCCGAGGGATTTGGGAATCGTCCGCGTGGCCAGATTGCCCATTTGATGGCACCCAACGCAGCCATTGCTTTTCATCGTATTGAGCCATTCCTCTTGAGTCACTTTAGCGGGGATTTCACTCTTGCCACCGAACTGGTCCTTCCCGGGGATCTTGAGCATCGAATACCAGTAGATAGCGGGATAGTCCTGGGCGGCCGCTCCCCCATTGGGTGCGGGGACTCCCTTGAGATTGACCACGCCACCAGGTTCAGCCTTCACCTTCACTGAGTCGATGAGCCCATAGCCCCGCACCCAGAGCCGATAGGTTGCTTTCGGCAGGTCGGGAGCACGTCGCGGCCCAGTTCATCGGTAACAACGATCTTGGCATAACGTGTTTAGAAACTGTCGGTTTCGGCAATGACCCAGACGCCGGCCTCGGGTCCATTGGGTCCGGCAACGATTCCACCAATGTCATCACCGTCAATTTCAATAGATTGAGCTACAGGCTGCGCCTTCCACAACGCTACCAGGCCGGTTATTAATGCCGCTATCAAAGCCATTCTCAATAAATGGGAGTGATCGCCTGTTCGATGTATTAACTTCTCCTATGGATTGGGTTGCCAATCCCCCCCCCCCATTCCGCGGGAGATGATCGGTGGTTCAAAAAAGATTCCTTTCATAAGGCACCCCAAAATTGGTTGGGACAAACTGCTTAGGTCCAAGTTAATCCACGCCACTGATTAGACGGAATGCAGTTCCTTTCGAGTTCCGCTACAAGCGCTTCTCTGAGGGTTAAGCAGTATTGCCGAAACCCGGGCGATTGTGGCATTATATAGAGTTCCTTGTCGATCTAGCTACATTAGAGGATAAGCCAGTGCCGATGGTTAATTTTTACGATCTAACCCTTGAACAACTAAGGGAAAACCTGACAGGGTTTGGCAAAGAGGGGTTCCGTGCCAAGCAACTCTACCAATGGGTCTACAAAAAAGATGTGACCGAGTTCGACCAGATGTCGAACCTGTCCAAGTCCTTTCGACTGGAGCTTCCAAAACTCTTTTACTTCGCCCTCCCGAAAGTCGTAGATAAGCGTGAAAGCAACGATGGCACCATCAAGTTTCTACTGAATGTGGACGATGGGAAATCCATCGAGTCGGTGCTGATCCCAGCCGATGACCGCCTGACACTTTGCGTATCGTCAGAGGTAGGCTGCAACCTGGGCTGCAAGTTTTGTTTTACCGGCAAGAGAAATCTTGAAAAACGTTTGTCAGCAGGTCATATCGTCGGTCAGTTCCTCCAGGCAAGACGCATCTTGCCGACCGACAAACGCATCACCAACGTTGTGTTTATGGGAATGGGCGAGCCGCTGGATAGTCCAGAAGCCGTGTTTTCATCGATCAAAATACTCTCTGAAGGCATCGGTATCAATTTTTCCAGAAAGAGAATCACCGTTTCAACATCAGGCCTTGTGCCCCTGATACCCTTGGTAACCGAATCCGGGGTACGGCTCGCCGTGAGCTTGAACGGTTCCAATGACCAAGTGCGTTCCAGCATCATGCCGATCAACAAGAAGTATCCGTTACAAGACCTGCTCGATGCCTGCCGGCGGCACGTCCGGGACTCGCGAGACCGGGTCACCTTCGAGTACGTTCTCCTCAAAGGGGTGACCGACTCATTGGAACAGGCACGGGAGCTCTTTCGGCTGACTCGTTCGGTATCGAACAACATAAACTTAATACCATTCAACGAACATCCCGATGCCGATTACACTCGTCCGAGTCAACAGGCCGTGCTTCGTTTCCAAAACGAGCTTATTCGCCTGGGAGCCCATGCGATGATCAGGAAAACTATGGGACGGGAGATCTACGCCGCCTGCGGTCAGCTAACTTCCAAATTCGATGAGCACCCTGGCCAGATGAATCGCGAACAGTTCGAAAAATTCCGGTACAGCATCGCTTAGAAATCCAGGACACGGTGGAGTGAGCAAAAGGAAGGAAAGGTAGAGGGAGAGACCCCAATCTCAGGGCTGTCCATTGTTCCGATGTCCAATGCTCGATTGCTCCAGGCCGCGAGGCGCCCTTAGGGTAGCCTGCTCAACCAGGAAGCATCTTTGAACCAACGGTTTTTAAGCGCCTCGATCCCTCCGCCTCTTTCGAAGGTACGCAGGAAGTTCTCGAGCCAGTTGACCATAAGAGGGTCGCCGGCGAGAATAGTAATCACCAAGGGTTAGTAGGTCACAGGAGTTACCAGCGAGACCAAACCACGGTTTGGATAACGGAATACGGATACGATAGTGATAGGATAGTCGGCAATCAGCGCTTCGACCTTGTCGTCCAGAACCATTTTTACCCCATCGTCGTAACTCTTGACGGTAAACAGGTTGGCCCTGGGGAGAAAGTCCTTCACGAAGCGTTCACTGGTAGAATTTTCCAGACCTGCCAACGAAGTGTCCGAGCGGTTCAGTTTGTTAGCATCCGTGGCCAACTTGATGGTGGCCTTTTTGCTCAGGACCGATTTTCCGGAAATAAAGTAAGGGCCGACAAACGCAAACTTCAAATTCCACTCCGGAGTGATCGTCATACCCGAGATCACCATGTCCACCGTTCCATCCTCCAGTGCCGGCAAGAGTTCACTGAAGGGCATGGGCGCGAGCTTGAGCGATACTCCCAGAGCCCCAGCAATGAGCCGGGCCAGATCGATCTCGTAGCCGATAATCTTGCCATCCTTGGTCGTCATGTTAAGAGGCGGCATGTTCGCTGCGGCACCGACAATCAAGTCCCCTTTCTCGGCGACGCGCTGGATGGTAGTGGTCACGCAGGCGGACAGGCCCGCCGCAAACACAACCATCAGAACGAAAACTTTCACCTTGTTCCTTGTATCCCTTTCGTAAAGTATCCCACCTTTATTTTAATCCAGGTCGTCGCCCGGTGGGCGAATGCGCAACTTTCTACCAAGAGGCGCAAAAGATCAAGTCTGATGCAAGTCGTTTAAGTTTTTACCCTCGAGCGTGCTATCAGAAAAACCACCATGGCCATGGGAGAATCCCAACCCTTTGAGGATGTTGTTTGCGAGCTCGAGAAACGAGTGGAAGGGGAGGTTCGCTTCGACCGTTACTCGCGCCTTCTCTACGCCGCCGACGCCTCCAGATATGAGATTGAACCCATTGGAGTCGTGGTGCCGCGCCATAGAGAGGACGTTCAAGCCGTCATCGAGGTATCCAATCGGTTCGGTCTCCCTGTTTTACCTCGAGGCGGTGGAACGTTTCTCGCCGGGCAGACCGTTGGCCGGGCCATCGTCCTGGATTTTTCCAAACATATGAACCGGGTCCTTAAGATCGACGGGGACGGCATGTGGTGCCGAGTTCAGCCCGGGCTGGTTCAGGACGATCTCAACGCCCAGATTAAATCATTGGGAGTCCTCTTTGGACCGGACACTTCTACCTCCAACCGTGCCACCATCGGCGGCATGATCGGCAACAATTCAGCGGGTATCCATTCCATCGCTTACGGTAAGACCGTGGACCACGTCCTGTAACTCACCATATTGCTGGCCGACGGCACAGAACTGGTTTTGAAGGACCTGTCACCGGAAGAACTGTCCCGCGAGTGCCAGAGCCATGGCGCCGAAGGTAATATATACAAGGAGTTGACCGCCATCGTGAGACAATCCTTGCACGCTATCCCAAGATCCTGCGTCGTGTTTCCGGCTACAACCTGGACGAGTTGGTCAAGCTGCAGCCTTTCAATCTATCGCGGTTGTTGGTCGGCTCCGAGGGGACCCTGGCATGCGTTGTGGAAGCGAAGCTGAAGCTCGTGCACGCGCCCCCCGGGGCGTCGAGACCATGGCCGCAATCGCCAACGAGATCTCCGACCTGGTCCTCAAGTGTGAGGGGTCCCTATCAGGCGAGCATGGGGATGGCCTGGCACGCAGCCATTTCAATGAAAAGTTCTTTGGAACTGAACTCTATCAGTGTTTCCGCAGTGTCAAATCAGTCTTTGATCCCAAGGGTCTGATGAATCCGGGAAAAATTGTAGAAGCCCCCCCCCCATGACCGAGTCGTTCCGAATGGGACCGTCCTACAAAGCCTGGGAACCGGAAACCGTCTTGGACTTCAGCGCCCAAGGAGGATTTGCCGTAGCTGTCGAAATGTGCAACGGAACCGGGGCGTGCCGCAAAAAACTTTCAGGGAGCATGTGCCCCTCCTACATGGCGACCCTGGACGAGGAACACTCGACCCGGGGCCGAGCCCATGCCCTTCGCGCAGTCCTCTCGGGGAAAGTCCCCAATGAGGATTATACAGGCAAGGGGCTCTACCGAATCCTCGACCTCTGCCTGGAGTGCAAGGCGTGCAAAGTCGAATGTCCGTCCAACGTGGACATGGCCAAACTCAAATACGAGTTCCTGTCGTCTTATCACAAGGTCCATAGCATGCCCTTGGGCCATCGGCTCTTCGCCAGAATCGACCGGCTCCGTCCCTTGCCGATGTTTGCCACAAAGTCTTTCGAGAACTGGTTCCATGGGCGTTCGGCTACCGGGAGCGGATCCAGAGGAGAGGTCATCCTCTTCCACGACACATTCAACACCTACAATACGCCTGCGATAGCCATGGACGCTACGCGCCTTCTCGAAAGTGCCGGGTATCGAGTGATCCTTGCCCAGCGACAGTGCTGTGGGCGGCCATTGATCTCCAAAGGGTTGCTGGTCGAGGCACGTTCGGCGGCCGCTCAGAATGTAGAGTGGCTTTCGGCCCATGCGAAAAAGGTAACCCCCATCTTGGGATTGGAGCCTTCCTGCCTGTTCACCCTACGGGATGAATATCCCGATCTCCGGCGCAGCGAAGAAGCTCGCCTGATGGCAGGGGATTGCTTCCTGGTGAAAGACTTTCTCTTGCAGGAACGGGAAAGGGGCCGATTGGAGCTGGAGTTTACCCCTATTCACGGTCCCGTGCTGCTCCATGGCCACTGTCACCAGAAGGCCTTAACCGGGACCGACTCCACCGTTGCTTCACTGCGCTGGGCTGGTTATGCTGTGCGGACTTGGACGCTGGTTGCTGCGGCATGGCCGGGGCTTTTGGATTTGAGAGGGAACACTTCGACCTGTCCCTGGCCATCGGTAACCAACGGTTGGCACCGGCTATCCGGGATGCCGGGCCCGCAGTGGAGGTCGTGGCCAACGATATTTCGTGCCGGCAACAGATTCAACACCGCACGGGCCGGCAGGCGAGTCATCCGGTGGAGCTTCTATGGAGGAGTCTTTCCCCATGAATCGATTAGAACACGTTAGATAGAGTTGAGGAGCTATGGCTATCGTCAAGGCATTACGCTGTCCTAAATGTGGGGATGAATCCGAATCGAAGACCGCCTTCCAGTGTCTCGATTGCGGTGTCGTCCGGGAAGCTATCATCAACACGGCACACCTGACACGATCCCGTCTGCATGAGATCCGCAAGAGCACGGACCTGACCATCTGGCGCTGGCATGACTTTCTCCCGATTCACGACCGTTCCAATATCGTATCTTTAGGCGAGGGCTATACGCCTCTGATCAGATCCAAACGCCTGTGCCAGGAGTTGGGGTTGAACCGCCTTTACCTCAAGAATGACACCATGCTTCCCACGGGCTCCCTCAAGGACCGCAGCAATTCGGTCGGTCTTTCCAAGGCCAAAGAGCTGGGCTTCGAAACCGCCGTTGCCCTATCAACGGGCAACGCGGCAGCCTCGGTCGCCGCATACGCAGCCGTCGCCGGTCTCCGGTGCGTGGTGATGGTTCCAACCGGAACCTCATTCGCAAAGATCGTTCAAGCTCGCGCCTATGGTGCAAGGGTTGTCTGCATCGACGGCGATCTCGATAACGAGGGCGCTAAGCTCTACAATTCGGCCATCGAACAGTTCGGTTGGTACGACACCCTTTCCTCCAATCCCTACCGAAACGAAGGAAAAAAGTCTTATGCCTACGAGATGTTCGACCAGCTCGATGAGCATGTCCCCGACTGGGTGATCCACCCGACCGCAGGAGGAGCCGGTATTTCTGCCATGTGGAAAGGCTTCAATGAGCTTACCGAGCTCGGCTGGGCCCACCGTAAGCCCAGGCTGGTCGCCGCCCAGAGCCAGGCCGCAGCACCGATCGTGGCGGCCTTTGAACGCGGTAATGATAATATCGATCCGGTTTCCGTCAGTCAGACCGTCGCGGAAAGCATCAAAGTCGGCAATCCGTCATCCTTGGGTTGGCGGGCACTGAGCGCGCTGCGGGATTCGAAAGGAACCGCTCTGGCCCTGACCGACGAGGTGATCATCGAAGCCCAAATGCTTCTGGGGCATCTTGCCGGCGTCTTTGCCGAGCCTGCCGGGGCCATTTCACTGGCCGCTGCCCAACGATTACAACAGCAGGGGATCCTCAGTCGGGACGATACCGTAGTGTGCAACATAACCGGCCACGGTCTAAAGCAGCCTGACAGCATACCCTTCTCGGAAGACGAGCTAAAACCCATAGCACCGACCCTACCGGCACTGCGTCAGCACCTGGAAAAGTACAAAGAGTAGCCAAGGGAAGAGCTACTCTGCTAGATTCACCACAATGCCGGCAACTTCCGTAAGACCCAAAAGAAAGACGATCGGTCTGATCTCGGATACCCATGGCCTGGTGCGACCGGAAGCCTTGAAGGCCCTCGTCGGTGTGGACCTGGTTATTCATGCGGGTGACATAGGCAGCTTCGGTGTCATTCGTGCACTTCGATCCATCGCCACGGTGATTGCCGTGCGGGGTAACGTCGATCAGGGTCCATGGGCCGAATCCCTTCCAGAGACAAAGAAGGTTCAGGCCGGGCGGACTTCAATTTTTATCGTCCATGACGTTAAGCAAATAAAGGTGTCCCCCCTATTGGAGGGCATTCATGTCGTGGTAAGCGGTCATTCGCACCGACCATCCATCGTCGAGCGAAACGGAGTCCTGTTCATCAATCCGGGAAGTGCGGGACCACGCCGTTTTAAATTCCCCATTGCCGTCGGAATCCTACATGTTAATGGCTGCATGACGAAAGGCGAGATTGTTGAGTTGTACACCTGATTATTTTTCGAGGAGGTCATATGAAATCACGTGCTGCAGTTGCCCTGGAACCGGGCAAACCCCTGGAGATCGAAGAAGTAGACTTGGACGGCCCCAAGACCGGCGAACTCTTGGTCCGCATGGTAGCAACTGGATTGTGTCACACGGATGCCTTTACGCTTTCGGGCAAGGACTCGGAGGGGATCTTTCCCTCGATTCTCGGCCATGAAGGCGGGGCCATTGTGGAAGAGGTGGGCCCCGGTGTTACTGCACTCAAACCCGGCGACCATGTGATTCCCCTCTACACACCCGAGTGCGGCCAATGCAAGTTTTGCAAATCAGGTAAAACCAACCTCTGCGGCGCCATCCGCACGACCCAAGGGAAAGGCTTGATGCCCGATGGCACGAGCCGCTTTTCACTGAAAGGACGGCCAGTCTACCATTACATGGGAACCTCCACCTTTTCCCAGTTCACGGTGCTACCTGAGATTGCCGTCGTTAAAATCAACCCGGCGGCGCCGCTGGATAAGGTCTGCCTCCTCGCCTGCGGTATCACGACGGGGATCGGCGCCGTTTTGAATACGGCCAAGGTGGAGCCCGATGCCACCGTTGCGGTATTCGGCCTGGGGGCCGTTGGTTTAAGCGTCGTCCAGGGGGCCGTGCTTGCCAAGGCGGCCCGTATTATCGTTGTGGACGTCAATCCTGCTAAGTTCGATATGGCCCGACGCCTCGGTGCAACGGACACGATCAACCCCAAGGATCAAAGTACAAATGTCCAAGACGTCATTATCGAGCTTACCGATGGCGGTGTCGACTACTCTTTTGAATGCATCGGCAATGTGAATACCATGCGTGCCGCCCTGGAATGCTGTCACAAGGGATGGGGCCAGTCGATCATCATCGGCGTGGCTGGTGCTGGTGAGGAGATCAGCACGCGCCCCTTCCAACTGGTGACGGGGAGGGTCTGGCGTGGAACTGCCTTTGGCGGTGTCAAGGGTCGTTCTCAGTTACCCGGGTACGTGGAGCGGTACCTGAGCGGAGATATCAAGGTCGATGAAATGATCACGCACACCATGCCTTTAAAGGATATCAATCGCGCCTTCGACCTGTTGCATGAAGGGGTGAGTATCCGCACTGTGATTACCCATTGATCAACTGGCACTGTGTTAAGTCCCTCTTAAGTCCCTCCTCGTTGGGTTCTCTGAACTCCAACACGTCGGAAAGCTGTGTTCTGTTCCGGTACCAGTGGTCTGTCCGAGGAGCCCTCGATTCGCTCAAAAGTCCTCTAGGACAGGGACTTTAAGGGCACAACTTGAACCTGTAATCCAGAGCCAAAGACACCCTGCCCATATCGACTATTCAAAGACTACGGTTTGAACAGGCCTTGATTCAGGAATTCTTGATGCCCCATCGGGTGTTGACAACACTGGAATGAATCCAATAACGTGAATCCGGCTGGTCTGGAGAGGGACTCGTCGGCGGCCTCTGGAACTGCCAAGGCAGAAAGGTTCTGACCTTGCAGGAGCGGAGGAGACCCCGGCCGCAAGTCTTGCTCTTTTTATGGTCCTGACAGTCAAGAAATCAGGGAGGGTGACATGGCAAGCAAGTTGTATATAGGCGGAATTCGCTATTCGGTGACCGAGGCCCAGTTAGGAGATATCTCTGCCCAGCATGAAGAGGTCCGGTCTTCCAAGGTGATCACCGACAAATTTACCGGGCGCTCCAAAGGTTTCGGCTTTATCGAAATGGGAACCGATGATGAGGGCCAGAAGGCAATGGAAGCGCTCAATGGGTCACAGCTCGAGGGAAGGACCCTGACCGTAAACGAGGCCAGGGAACAAGGGGACCGAAAAAGACCCGCGGGGGGCCCCGGAGACCGTGACCGTTACTAAGAGATTAGGCCCCCTAAAGCTGAAAGAATCCACCCTGAAACGGCTACCCGGCGTCTGTACCGGGTAGCGTCACCGAGCGGGCCGAAAACTCTTAACACTCATGCTCCTTGAAGATTCTCAAAATAGTAAACGTTGGCATTGATTTATTCTTCTCACACATCAATCCCACTGGCCCACTGGCGCCAAAGCCCCCAATTACGATCCTAATACAATTTGCTATTTCGCATTTTAGTCGGGATGGTCTATCGTTGTGTTCTGTATCTAGAAAGGAGAATTAAGGTGCCCCGTCTTTGGAATCCCAGAACCTGGGCCGGGATCACGCCCGGTGGCATCGGGCATATCAAGCCCAATCCATACGCCGAGATTGCTAAAACTATCTGGCACAACCGTAATCAGCTCCCATTTGCCTGGCGGATCCTCAGTAAAGGTGTTTGCGATGGCTGTGCCCTGGGCACCCGGGGCCTTCGCGATTTCACGATTGAAGGGATCCACCTGTGCATGATCAGGCTCAACCTCTTACGCCTGAACACCATGCCTGCACTGGATACGAAAATCCTGGCAAACGCAAAAGAGCTGCAGGGCAAAAATGGCCGCGAGCTGCGAGACCTGGGGAGACTGTCTTACCCAATGGTTCGGTGCCGCGGAGAAGCCGGTTTTCGGCGCGTCTCTTGGGATGAGGCCTTGGAACGCATTGCCTCAAGGATCCGTAAGACGGTTCCCGAGCGGCTCGCTTTTTACCTCACGTCACGGGGTATCACCAATGAGGTCTATTACGTGGCCCAGAAGGTAGCCCGTTTTCTGGGCACCAACAACGTGGACAATTCGGCGCGCATCTGCCACGCCCCCAGCACCGTCGCACTGAAGCAGACACTGGGAGTGGCCGCCTCGACCTGCTCCTACAAGGACTGGATCGGCAGCGACCTGATCGTCTTCATCGGTAGTGACACTCCTAACAACCAACCGGTTACGACTAAATACCTCTACTACGCTAAAAAGAAGGGCACAAAAGTCGCCGTTATTAATCCGCTGCGGGAGCCGGGGCTGGAGCGTTACTGGGTACCATCGGTGCTTGAGAGCGCCCTGTTCGGGACCAAGCTGGCCGATGAGTTCTTTACCGTCCACACTGGCGGGGATATCGCATTTATTAACGGAGTGATCAAATTGCTCCTCGAAAACAAGACGGTTGACGAAGCGTTCATCCGAAAACATACGGTGGGATTTGATCAGCTTAAAGCAAAGCTGGAGGGCCAAACGTGGGAGATTTTAGAAAAATACTCGGGAGCATCCCGGGATGCGATGAACCGTTTCGCCCAAATGTATGCCAAGGCCAAATCGGCAATCTTCGTTTGGAGCATGGGGATCACCCAGCACAGTTACGGTGTCGAGAACGTCAAGGCGATCGTCAATCTGGCGTTGGCCCGAGGAATGGTTGGAAGGGAAATGTGCGGTCTCATGCCGATTCGGGGACACAGCGGGGTACAGGGCGGTTCCGAGGTCGGGTGCAGCCCGACCAGTTACCCTGGTGGAGATCCCATAGGTCCGGAGACAGTAGAAAAATTCACGTCCCTATGGGGATTCCCGGTCCCGAAGACGAAGGGGCTATCCGCCGTGGATATGATCGTCAACGCCCACCAGGGACGGATCGATTTACTTTATTCGGCTGGTGGAAATTTCCTCGAAACCTTGCCGGAGCCGTGTTACGTCGAAGAGGCCCTGGCAAATGTTCCTCTTCGAGTCCACCAGGACATCGTGCTCTCCAGTCAGATGTTTGTGGAACCGGCGGATGAGGTTGTCCTCCTTCCGGCCCAAACCCGCTACGAGCAACGGGGCGGCGGGACGGAAACTAGTACCGAGCGATATATTATTTACAGCCCTGAAATTACGGGAAGACGCATCGGTGAAAGCAAGCCCGAGTGGGAGATACTCATGCAGCTCGCCGAACGAACCTATCCAGAGCGGCTGAAGCAGATTCACTTCGACGATGCTCATGCAATTCGAAAGGAAATTGCCGATTCGGTTCCTGCCTACCGGGGCATTGAGAAATTCCAGCATCAAGGTGATGCCGTGCAGTGGGGTGGCAGGATTCTATGCCGCGATGGCCTATTTTCGACTGCCGACGGAAAGGCGCGATTTTCGCCGTTGACACCCCCCCAAATTGAACTGCCCGAGGGGTGGTTTTTCATGAGTACCCGACGGGGTAAACAGTTCAACAGCATGGTGCAGTCTGCTTACGATCCACTCACAGGCGCCACCCGCGATCAGGTATTTCTCAATCCGGACGATGCCGGTCGCCTGGGGATTGCAGATGGCCAGGGGATTCTGCTGCGCTCCAGTACGGGTGAGTTTCGCGGCCGGGCCAAATTGATGTCGATTCAACCCCGTAACGTTCAAACCTTCTGGCCCGAGGGCAATGTCCTCTTGAAACGCGGCAAAACGGATCCCCTCTGCGGGATCCCCGACTACAACAGCCTGGTACAGGTCATACCGTTAGGGTTCGGGGAACGGGAAGGGGGCGTGTAGTCCATGTCTTTCAAACAGTCCCTCCTGACGGGAGGCAAGCGATTTTCAATTCATCAGGTTCGCGGCCTTGACACAATGATTAACGACGATGTTCTCGCCGTGGAAGAGCCCTTGGAGTTGAGGCTGGAATCAGGGACGGAAAAGGAAAGGACCGAAAAGAGTATCTCGATCACGATGCGCACTCCTGGCCATGACGTCGAACTGGCAGCGGGCTTTTTTTATACGGAAGGAATCATCCATGGTCGCAGCGATATTGAGGATCTTGCCCAGGTGCCAGGTCCAGGACAGCGGCTGGAGCTATGCAATGTGGTACGCCTTCGACTTCAGCCTGATGTAACGTTCGATCCCAAGCTCATCGAACGACATTTCTATACCACTTCCAGCTGCGGAGTCTGCGGCAAGGCGAGCCTTGAAGCCCTGAGAATCAACAGGTCAACGGCTATTGGCTTCACTACCGTTTCCCTCGCCGCCAAGACCCTGGAAAATATCGCAAGTGAACTCATAACGTCCCAGAAGCTCTTTCAATTGACTGGCGGTCTGCACGCCGCAGGTCTTTTCAACCCCTCCGGCCAACTACTCTGTCTGCACGAAGACGTGGGTCGACACAACGCCGTGGACAAGGTTATCGGCGACAGATTGATAAAAGGCCACCTGCCGCTGAAAGACTCGGTCCTGATGGTCAGCGGCAGGGCAAGCTTCGAAATCATGCAAAAGGCGCTAATGGCCCGCATTCCCATCGTTGCCGCCGTAAGCGCCCCATCTAGTTTGGCCGTGGAGTTGGCCAAAACATTTAATATGACGCTGCTTGGCTTTGTGCGCGGAAACAAGTTCAACATCTACAGCGGGGCCTCGCGGATTAAATCTGGCGTCACGCCCTCATAACCCCTGTACAAGCGCTCAAGTTGAAATAAACCCAGGGAATTTGTAAGGTAGCGAGGCGATTCCACAACAGGTCCGACTTAGGGAAGGAACATAGCCATGGCCGCAATGAGTTTGGAACTTGCGCAAGATTGCATCGAGCGAATCAGGCGCAAGGCCGCCGAAAAGGGCGTTGACGTGTCCATCGCGGTTGTCGACGATGCCGGCAGCCTCGTCGCTTACGCCCGTATGGGAATAAGGCGCGTTGGATTCGGCGAAAAGGTTGCCATGGCCAAAGCCAAAACCGCCGTGGCATTCAAGAAGGATACCGAAACAGTGAGAAAAGGTTTCGTGGACAAACCCGGCAACTATAACATCATTGGGTTGTCTGCCATGTATCCGGGCGAGTTCTGGGTAGGGGCCGGGGGCGTCCCCGTGGTCATCGAAGGCCAGATGATTGGCGGAGTAGGTGTGGCGGGTCCATCCCCCGAGGAACTGCAGGCTTGGGTGAAGGAGGCCATTGGCGAACTAGTGGGGTAATCTCTTTGGAATATAAGAAATAGTAACAAACTTTCCACAATCCAGGGAGCCTGATTTACCGAAATCTACAAATTTCCTGAGACGCGAAAAACAATCTTAACGGGAAGGAATATCAACAATGCATGAAATCAAACAGACCTGGGACGATCAGCGACTGAAACGGGACCGCATCGCAAGGGCCCGCGAGCAAATGAAGAAGTGGGGCATCGGGGCCATGTATCTATGCGACAACGCGGTCGCCGGCCGATACCTGCTGGCACAGAAGGTGCCCGGCGGTGAACTCTTCGTTCCACCGGAAGGGGAAGTCCTTGCCTTTATACGGGGTCGGGACCAGGGCTACGTCAAAATGCACCACTCCAATGTACAGGAGCCCCTCTATCGCCGTGATGCGGCACGAGACGGCACTAGCGCTGATGAGGTTAAACGCTTTGGGACGGTGATTGCAGATCTGATGGCCAAGTACGGGTTGGCCGGGGAGGTCCTCGGCGTGGACCGTCTGTCCAGTTCCCTTATCCTTTCTCTCAATGACGCTGGGATCCGGCTCGCCGATGCCGCCCCGGTTATCGAGCATGCGGGTGCGGTCAAGACACAGGACGAATTGGAAATCTTTCGCATTATCGGAGACCAATATTTCCATACGGTCAGCGCCTTCCGTGACGCCATCCGGCCGGGGATCAGTGAAAACGAACTGGCTTCTATCGTGGTTTCTGCCTGGTATGAGGCCGGAGGCGAAGATATTGCCCAGCTCAATGTCTGCTCAGGAGAGAACATGAATCCATGGCGCCGTTGGCCAACCCAGCGCAAGATAAAAGAAGGGGAGTTCGTAGGCCTCGACCTCCACGGTCGCGGAATCCATGGCCTCAGAGGTGACGGTTCGCGCACCTTCTTCGTAGGCGATAAGCCAAGCGTCGAACAGCGGGATCTCTACAAACGGGCGTACAATTATTTGATGAACACCATCGACATATTCCATTCGGGCCGGTCCTTTGCCGAAGTACTCGAGCGCCAACCGGATGTCCCCGACAAGTATGCCGTTCAACTTGACAACTACAACATCGGCCACGGCATGGGCCTCGGTTCGTCCGGTTACCCGCACATCACCAAGAAAAAGGCCCAAGCAGATGCGTATCTGGAACCCAATCAGGTCATCGCCGTCGAATGTTACATGGGCGAGGTCGGAAGCACCCAGGCGGTAAAACTCGAGGAGATCATCGTGGTACGCGAAGGAAAGGCCGAGATTTTGAGGCCTGGAATCCCTTATGACGAACGGCTACTAGACTAACGTCGGCGGAGTTTCGCTGGACGGTGGAGGTCGAACCATGGGAGCGATCCTAAGGCGATACGAAAATAGAATCGAAAGGGAGCTGAGGGACGGGAAGTCCAGGGGGATCCGAGTAGCACCAACCACCGGTTCATCCAACGGCAACGGTTCTCATTCAGGTCCCTCTCTGGAAGATTCCCGCGCCAGCATTCCCCCACTGGGACTTCGGGAGTACTGGTATCCTGCCCTGGCGGC
This sequence comes from Binatia bacterium, assembly GCA_963664015.2. GTDB lineage: Bacteria > Desulfobacterota > Binatia > UBA9968 > CAXXLF01 > JACZQL01. Next base: position 59,775 of record CAXXLF010000001.1, read on the forward strand.
AAAAAAAGTACGCCGCAAGCCTCTCTACTGGAATATGCTCGGCGACGATCTGACCTTTTTCCGGGACAAGCAGGGAGAGGTCGTTGCCATTTCCGACATCTGCCCCCACCGCGGCGCCAGCTTGAGCGAGGGAGACTGCTTCTACAAGGGTTTTCTTTCATGCCCATACCACGGCGCCACCTTCGACGGGAACGGCGAGTGCGTCGCCTTCATCCCCGAGGGACCCGATTCCAAGATGGTCGGTAACTTGAGGATACGATCCTACCCGACAAAGACGCTACGAGAGTGGGTCTTTGTCTGGATGGGCGAGGGAGAGCCCGCTCCTATCGAAGAAGACGTCCCACCGGAATTCTTTGAAGAAGGCAACGTGGTCATTAGCTCCTATACCTACTGGCCCATCAACTGGCTCATTGCTATTGAGAACCATAGCGATTCTCATAACGCCCTCTACCTACACCGAAACTCTATCAAGCAGTTTCTGGGATTGTCCGCCGGGCGGACGCGTACTCCCCTCGGGGCACAGGGGAAAATCGTCAATGGACGGGGCCTGATCACCACCCACGCAAATGCCAAGTATTACGCCAAAAACGGTAAAGTTCCCTACCAGATGTACTATCCCGGAGTAGACGGAGTTTGGCCGCAAAACCGTTGGCGTCTGCTCTGGCAATGGTTTTTCAAGCTCCTTTCGGGACCAAAAAAAGAAGGGAAGTACTTTGACGGGTACGAAGAATGGGGCCAGGGTCACCATCTCCCTGGGGTGGTCCGGACCGGCGGTGGCAGCACGAGGTATTCTATCGCTGCTGGGCCGAATTTATCACGCATCCTTTATTTCTATTTTCCACGAGCCGGCAACGAGGTAACTCGCACCCTACAGAGAATGTTCTACTACTTCATCTACGATCCATTGGAGTACAACTTTAGCAGTCAAGACGGTTGGGGGACCTCCTCGTGCCGCTACTGGACACCGGAACATCTCTCTTCGACGGACTCGCAGATCCTTGTTTTGCGCAAACTAATTTCAGAAGTCTCCAGGGACGCGCAACTGAGAAAGGCCGGGCCGGCCCACAGGGACCGGCGGTTGGAAAAACACAAGGAGGTCCAAGGTTAAGCGGACGCCGAACCATGGGAGCGATCCTAAGGCGATACGAAAATAGAATCGAAAGGGAGCTGAGGGACGGGAAGTCCAGGGGGATCCGAGTAGCACCAACCACCGGTTCATCCAACGGCAACGGTTCTCATTCAGGTCCCTCTCTGGAAGATTCCCGCGCCAGCATTCCCCCACTGGGACTTCGGGAGTACTGGTATCCTGCCCTGGCGGCAAAAAAAGTACGCCGCAAGCCTCTCTACTGGAATATGCTCGGCGACGATCTGACCTTTTTCCGGGACAAGCAGGGAGAGGTCGTTGCCATTTCCGACATCTGCCCCCACCGCGGCGCCAGCTTGAGCGAGGGAGACTGCTTCTACAAGGGTTTTCTTTCATGCCCATACCACGGCGCCACCTTCGACGGGAACGGCGAGTGCGTCGCCTTCATCCCCGAGGGACCCGATTCCAAGATGGTCGGTAACTTGAGGATACGATCCTACCCGACAAAGACGCTACGAGAGTGGGTCTTTGTCTGGATGGGCGAGGGAGAGCCCGCTCCTATCGAAGAAGACGTCCCACCGGAATTCTTTGAAGAAGGCAACGTGGTCATTAGCTCCTATACCTACTGGCCCATCAACTGGCTCATTGCTATTGAGAACCATAGCGATTCTCATAACGCCCTCTATCTGCATCGAAATTCTATCAATCAGCTGATCGGCTTGTATCCAGGAAGGACACGTACGCCCTTGAGCTCCCATGGAAAGATCGTCAACGGGCGAGGACTGGTGACGACCCACGGAGGTTTCAACTATTACGCCAGGGACGGGAAGGTCCCGTTTCAAATGGTTTACCCGGCAGTGAATGGAAAATGGCCCCTCAACCGGGGGCGCTTGCTTTTGCTGCGCATTTGTAAACTCTTCATGAAGAAACAGCCCAGGCCGTTCGCAAAATACGAGGAATGGGGTCAGGGCCATCACCTGCCGTCGGTGGTCCGCACAGGAGGCGGAAGCACTCGATATGCGGTCCCAGTAGATGCAAACACTTCGCGCATCGTCTATTTTTATTTCCCACGCCCCCAAACCCGAGTGACCCGGGCCTGGAAAAGGGTTTCCTTCACACTGATCCGCAACTCATTGGAGTACAATTTTAGCGGCCAGGACAGGACCGCGGCAGCCTCGTGCCGTTTTTGGACAACCGAGCACCTTGCTCCAACAGACTCGCAGATCACTATATTTCGCAAGATGATTACCGAACTCTCCAGGGACGCGCAGAGGGAAAGGACCCAAATCGGCCAAGGGGAAGAGATTCAAAGGAACCGGAGTCAGGAGCCGCCCATCGCACCGAAAAGTTAATCCCACAGTTCATCCTGTGCCCACAGCTGGCGGAATCATGTCTTGAATTGGGAATCTCTTTCTGGCACCTACCCAATCCTAGAATTCCTTGCTCCACTCTCGGTTGTAATCATCCCAGGGACCCTGATTGTGCCAAAGGGCAGCAACGGGAGGCCTTCCCCTGATCGGATATAATAACCGGACTTCGAAGGATTAGTTGATTAATTATGGTTGAAAAGATCACCAAAGAGGAACTCACCACCCTGATCGCCGTCTGTGGGGTAGCTTTCCTTTTTTCCTCCAGCTTTTTCGGTATCAATATCGCTCTACCCGCCATCCAGAAAGATTTTGGAAGCAGCCTGGGAGCCATTCAGTGGATATCCATCATGGGCAACGTCATGGTGTCCAGTCTCTCCCTCTGCTTCGGACGGCTGGGGGATCTGAGAGCGAAAAAAACGATTTATAAAATAGGGGTAGCCCTCTATACAATCGGTTCCGGGCTCTGCGCCATGGCCACATCCTTTCCCCAGTTGGTCGTCTTTAGGATCTTTATGGCGATCGGCCTGGCCATGGCCTTTCCATTGACAGGCGCTATTCTCGTATCCAAGTTTTCACCCCTGAGGAGGGGACGGGGACTGGGGTTGCTCGCCTCGGCCATGGCCCTCGGAAGGATATCGGGACCCTCACTCGGTGGACTCGTTGTCGATTTATGGAACTGGAGAGGAATTTTTTTGACAACCTGTTTGATAGGATTACCCATTACCCTAGCGGCGGTTCTTTTGCTTAAAGGGGAGGACCAACGGCGGGACGAGCCCTTCGACTTATGGGGTAGCTTATCCCTATTGATCGGCTATCCAGCACTGCTTATAGCCTTGAGTCTCGGCTCGAGGTCGGGTTGGCACTCCTTCCCTGTGTACCTTTGGTTGGGTCTCTCTCTAGTTGGATGGTTCAGTTTCGCTGTCATCGAATCTCGCACCGAAAAACCGCTGATTCGCCTTTCCTTTTTTCGGATCCCAACACTTTCCGTCGCCATGTTATGCGAGGTTTTCACTTGGTCTGCTTTCTCCCCGATTTACCTCTTTGCCCCACTGTATATGCAGAACGTGTTGAATTTGTCTCCATTAACGTCGGGGCTCATATTGACCACGCCTCCTTTATTCATTGCTGCCCTATCTCCCGTCAGTGGTTGGCTTGCCGATCGGAGAGACAGTCAACTCCTTATAACCGGTGGGTTATGCTTCATCATATTGGGCATATTGTTTTATTCCCGATCGGGGCCCATGACGAGTCCTCTCTGGGTGGGATTTGCTCTGTCTCTGATCGGTCTCGGCAACGGATTGTTTATCCCGGCCAACCAGAGGGCTGCCTTCTCCAGCGTGAGTGAAGCGGATTACGGAGTGGTATCCGCCATGCTTTTATCTTTTGGCCTAGCATCGGGCACCCTGGGTACCACCATGGCCGTAGCACTCCTGGAATGGAAGACGGGAGGAAAAGGGATCTTGGCAGATCCGACAAGCTTCGCCGAGGCGCAACAGTTTGTCTTCTCCCTATTGCTTCCCCTTGCCGTGGCAGCCGCCCTTATTTCCTTCGGAACCAAATCAAGAAAGTCGGTTAAATCACTATAGCTAGCGCTTACCTCGACGGGCTGAGATAAGGGTCGAGGAGTGCCATAGTCAATGATCCAAATTCCACTTCACCGTCATAAACAGATCATCCTTTGGCCGGCCGGTAACATTGCTAACGGTTTCGGCGCAGGCCATGATGCAGACCGTCAAGGAAGGACCACTCCGCATTGTCCCAATCCCCTCAGGATTGATGTGAGCAAGGCAGAGCTCCCCAAAGAAGGCTTAAAAATTACCGGGAGGCCGTATTTCGACGGCGACGATCCCAAGTATGTGGACGAACGGCTAGCGGATAAATTATTGAACAAGGTCTTCAGGAAGTAACGAGAATAAGGAGAACACCATGGCGAACGTACAAGAGACTAAAGAGCTGGTAGCCGAGTCGTGCCGGATTCTCGGCAAACTAAATCTAACCAAAGAGGCAACCGGCCACGTCAGCGCCCGTGTGCCCGATTCAGACAAAGTTCTGATTCGTGCCCGGGGATCCGAGGAAGAAGGCGTCCGTTTTACCACCTCTCACGAAATCATCACGGTCGACCTGGACGGCAACAAGCTCGATGGTGACGAGGGATTGGCCCGCCCTCAGGAGGTCTTCATCCACACGTGGATTTACAAAACCAGGCCCGACGTCAATAGCGTAGTCCATATCCATCCTCCGACGGTTGTCTTGTTCACCATTTGCAACAAGCCGTTGCTACCGCTCTACGGCGCCTACGACCCTAGCGGATTAAGACTCTACACCGATGGCATCGCCAAATACCCCAGGAGTATCCTGATATCTAACGATGAACGGGGCAAGGAATTCGCCGCAGCCATAGGGGACAAGCGGGTTTGTTTGATGCGCGGTCACGGAATCACGGCCGTAGGGAGCAGCGTGCCCGACGCCACGGTCACCGCGATCAAGCTCAACCAGCTGGCGGAAATGAATTATCAGGCGACGCTTCTGGGCAATCCGGAGCCAATATCGGATGAGGATATCCAGTCATTCTCCAACCTGGGACATATGACCGTCGAATCGGGGCGCGGTACGACGGGACATCTAACCTCTACGTGGCGCTTTTACTCACGGCTGCTTGGGCAGGAGGAACCGAAGAGATAGGGCGAGAATCTGGGCGACGACGGCCCCAGCATGTCGTGCAAGCAGGGGCCGTCTCCGTTAAAATAAATTCGCGTAAATCTAATTTTATTTCTTTTTCTTCTTTCGGGCCTTCTTGAGTTCCCCTTTACCAATCACCTTGACGGAGAGGGCGGGAAAATAAGGGTCATCCGGATCTTTATAGAGAGTCACAACCACTTTATCGGTCTTCTCCAGATCTTTAAGTGAAATCTCTTTCCCGTTTTTGGTTATTCGGGTGACACCGGTAATCCCGATATATTTGTTCCTCAGCCGGCCCCGGCTTTCGGTCTGGTAAGAGATGGTAGCATCATCAACCCGGCTAAGAACGATGGTCATCTCTTGAATCCTCTTACCAGACTGCCCCCCGAGTCCCTTGCCACGCCGTTGGGCCGAGACGCTGCCCAGGAAGAATACCAGCATCAAAGCAGTCATAAAAACAATTTTGGTCGCTTTCATATAGAACCCCCTTTAATCTGTTAAACTGTTTTCCCTTTAAGGCAGCTACTTCCTATGATTAGATAATCCTCACTCTTGAAACTTTAAGGGTAGAAATTCTTGACCATTGAGTCAATCCCTAAAACTCCCAGCTTGAGAATAACAGGTATTTTTCTTAGGTAGGCAGCGAAGGAAGCCTTGTTTTCGGGAGGGGGGGGGTTAAAAGCGGGAACAACAGAGGACGGGAAAACCCAGTGGGAAAGGTCTTTAAGCGAAGTACCTGGATCTTCGAACGGCATTGAAGGTGATCAGAGACGCCCTGAGGAGTGTCGGAAAACGGTAAACGCCCAATCCCGGATTCGTGATTTATCGACCCGTACACCAGGGAAGTTACACCAACGGGTAAGATATCCGGCCCCCATAAATCGCGTTTCATGAAAAGATCTCGGCATGAGCAATAGCGGTCTCGGACCGAACGGACTAACCTAGGAAAAAATAATGCAAAAGGAACAACCGATTATTCAGGAAACGACTGACAATGCGGCGGGCGCCTTCTGGAGCCGGGTCTCTGCGTACGACCAATGGACTGAGTCTCTGGGTATTCCCATCCATAAAGGGTATTACATCGAGGATTTGAGAACGCTGGAACTTGGAGAGTGGGCAGAGCGTGAATGCCAAGCAGCCTTTTTAAAGCTCGCCGGCCAGGAAGGAGTCGGCGAGGCCCGAGTTACCGAGATCGCTCCTGGAAAACCGCTGCCTCCCTTAAAGTTTACTCTGATGAGATCGTTTATATCGTCGAACGGCGTGCTTTGACCACCCTGTGGGGAGGGGAAGGTAAAGCAAAGAAAACCTTCGAATGGCAGAAGCACAGCATGTTTTTGATCTCCCGAAATTACAGCCATCAGTTAAGCAATATGCAGGGCGATAAGCCGGTCAGGCTGCTGCATTACAATTACCTTCCCATTGCCATGTCCATCGTGCCCGACGTGAGGTTGTATTTCGATAACCCCTACGTCGATCTGGACGTTGTGTACGGTCAGGATGGTGAATCCTATTCTCAGGCAAAGATTTTGAGACAATCAAAAGGATGCCGTTCGGGCCGGAGCACGTCGCTCCCCGGGAGGAAGCGGTGCCTTCTGGTTCGGTAATTTTTCCCCCGATATGAAGGCCTGGGATCAACTGGTTCCCTTCATAAGGCAGGGGAGCCGGAGGCCATGCCGTCTGGATTCGATTCCCGAGCTCGCCCCTGTGGAGCCATATATCGGTTCTCCCTTCCCGAACCTACAAAAAGGCCCACAGGCACGGCCCCGGAGTGGTGATCGTTATTCCTGATGGTGAGGGCTTCTCTGTAATGTGGCCGGAAAGTAAGGAAAGGGTAGTCATTCCGTGGCATGAAGCTAGTATCTTTGTACCTCCCGCCCGGTGGGATTACCAACACTTCAATGTTAGTGGCCTTCCTTCAAGATACCTTGCCTTTCACTCACCAAGAGGGTGGAATGCCTACAGTGAAAAAGTGGAAGACAGGGCAAGAGACCAAATTGAATATCCGGATGAAGATCCTTGGATCAGAGAAAAATTTGAGAGTGGACTGGCTCAGAGGAGCCTAAAGTCTCTCATGCCTGGGGAGGCTTATCAGGACCTAAACTTCGAATGGACCTACGAAGAGGACTAACCGCCTCAGCGGTGAAAATAGATATTTATTCACCGCAAGGGTGCAATGCACCCTGGAGCATTAGAAATTGGAGAAGGGGAGCAGTGGAGAGGCCAATGTGGTCCACTGATCAATTGTCCATTTTCTTTCCAGAACAATGACAACACTGGTACTCCGGTCTACTTCTCTACTATCCACGGCTCCAAGGCGCATTGCGCCTTAGGGGTATGGATTTTCCATGGCCGCCCGTTTCATCTGGGCGTGGAGATCGACCATGGCACGGGCACAGTATTCCAGAGAGTAACCGGTCCTGAACTCCACATGGCCGCTTTCCAATGCTTGCTGAAGAACGGCGCGGTTAAAGGAGCCATGGCCCATAGCCTCTTGCCCGCTCTCGCCCAGCGCGTGGGACTCGAGATCGGCCTCCTCGTGAGTCGAAAAGTAGACCGCCTGCTCCTTGGTGAAGTTGTAATGAGTCGTGAGCGCCTTGAACCATGCCCCGGACCAGTGAGATAGGGATTCCTCGAAAACATGCATTCCCCACAGCTCAATGAGGGAGCCATCAATAAAAATCTTATGGGTAAAATCATTGAGGGCTCGAGCCTCGGGCAGGTAGGGGTCTTCCAAAACCTCCTCTTTTGTCAGCCCCATAGCTTCCGCAGTCTGGACGAGCACGAGGACGTGTCCGGGGGCCCTGGGGGAGATCAATTCATCGGCGATCTTGGCACAAAACGGGCCCAGCAGCTCGTAGTGGCGGACAAAAAAGTTTAAATGGGTGTGATAGGAGAGGGCATTGAGAGCATTGACGTCCAAAGCGAAGTGTCCCCAGTTCTTGAAAAACTGCCGGATGACGGGCATGGGCAGTTTTCCCTCCCTTAGTTGGGTCATGAATGGACTCCCCGGGATCTTGGTCTTCCAGTACTCGTACATCTGGCTGTACAGATAGTCCACATAGGCCTTGGCCTCGTCGGGGCTCATCTTCACACCAGGGCGGAGCTCAGGGGTTTTTGACATTTATCTTCCTCCTTGAATGGCCGGTGATTTTTCGCAATCAGAATATCTGGCGTGCTTACCATCGGTCACGCAGCTTGTCAAGAAACCCTTGTTGTGCTTTAAAACACTTGAACAAACGGGAAGGAGACACGAACATGGCTCAAGATAGTCTCGTCGCACGCCTGGCAAAACTCGATACTTGCGGAGTTTCCGATGCCCTGGACCGTCTGGCTCTCAGGGGAGCGACCATTGGGATTCGTCCCGTATGGCCCTGCCCGAGAATCGTGGGACGGGCAGTCACGGTCAAAATCAAACCCGCCGGCCTCGATAAATCGACCCAACACATCGGCACTCCGGCAATCGAAGCCGCTCAACCGGGGGACATCATTGTTATTGATAACGCCGGCCGGCCGGATGTCTCCGTTTGGGGCGGGCTCCTGTCTTTGGCCTCCAAGACCAAAGGGCTCAGCGGTGTCGTCATTGACGGCGCGTGTCGGGACGTTGACGATTCTCGAGATGCGGGATTCCCGGTCTTTGCTCGAGCCGCTGTCTGTGTCACAGCAAGGGGGCGAGTGATGCAAAAATCGTTCAATGAAGAGATCCAGTTCAGCGGCGTACAGGTGCACCCAGGGGATCTCGTTATTGCCGATCACAGTGGTGTAGTCATCGTGCCACAGGACAAACAAGAAGAGGTTATTACTCAGGCGGAGGAACTGGTGGCTACCGAGTCCCGAATGGCCGAGGGAATCCGCGCGGGTCGGCCCGTGGTTGAAGTCATGACAAACCTTGGATACGAATCCATGTTAAAAAAGGAGGGGTAAGAGGATGGATGCTCGAGTTGAGGCCTTCAAAGAACTTTCCGTCGCCGCGGTTTCCGATGCGATGGATCGACTGGGAATGCACGGGACCTGCCTAGGGGTCGCTCCACTGGCCAACGGGTACAGGATGGCTGGACGGGCATATACCTTAAAATATATTCCCGTAGGAGTCATCAAGGGAACAGTCGGGGATTATATCGACGATGTACCCCCGGGAGACGTGGTTGTTTTGGACAACGCTGGGCGTATCGATTGCACCGTCTGGGGTGACATCCTGACTTCCGTAGCCCACAAACGCGGCGTCGGTGGCACAGTCATCAACGGGGTATGCCGTGACGTGGCCCGCAGCCTGGGCCTGGTATACCCGATCTTCAGCCGGGGCAAGTTCATGCGCACGGGAAAGGACCGCGTACAGGTCGACGGCATGAACATCCCCGTCTCTCTAGGCGATGTCCAGGTCGCACCTGGCGATATCCTGGTTGGTAGCGACGACGGGATCGTTGTCGTCCCCAAGGAAAAAGAAGAAGAGATATTGAATGTGGCACTGTCCATCTCGGAGGCCGAGGGAAAACTACTAGCTGAGGCCATGAAGGGGACACGCCTCGACGAAGCGAGAAAGAAGTATCGCTACCACGAACTGCAACGGCATTAAGTTTCACTAAGGATCCCTCATGCCTGATACAAAAGCTCCCAACATTTCTCCGCCGGACGCGGTACTTGTACAGCGGGCTGCCACTTACCCCTCGGCAACGTTACACGAGGCCATAGGGAGAAGGGGTGCGCTGCCCCATGACATCAAACCGATTGCTTCCAAAATGAAAGTCTGTGGGCCTGCTATAACAGTAAACTGTCCACCAATGGAAAACCTTGCGATCCATCGGGCCATTTATATGGCGCAACCCGGGGATGTACTGGTGGTCACTGTGGGTGGGGCGTACGGAGGCGGTTACTGGGGCGAGATCATGACCTTTGCAGCCCAGCAGCGAAAAATTGCCGGACTGGTTATCGACGGCTGTATTCGCGATAAGACTCTGATCGAAGAGATGGGCTTTCCCGTATTTTCCCGTGGGTTGTCGATTTGGGGCACGGTCAAAAACCAGGAGGGAACGGTCAACGCTCCCATCTCCATTGGAGACGTAGTAATCACCTCCGGCGACCTTATCGTTGGGGATGACGATGGCCTCGTTGTGGTCCCCCGTCAGGAAATCGCGACCGCAATCGAAGCCTCGGAACAGAGAGAACAAAAAGAGGAGCAGTTCATGAAGGAGCTGGCCAAAGGTAAATCAACCCTGGAGCTCTTGGGTCTCAAATAGCAACCGCTAGTAAGCGACTCGCTGACAGCTTTCATTCCCACCGACAACTACCACGAACAAAATCACGTTCTGCCACGCTCTACCCCTTACTCTAAGCGCCTAGTCGTCGTCGGAGTCGATCACAACTTCCCAGTCTTGCTCGGAAAATACTCGATGTGCCGCTTCGGCGCCTTGCAAGGTAATTCCCAACTGTTTCGCCAGCTCGATAGCCCGCCCCGTCCTCCCCGAACGGAGCCTGAGCCGGAACTTATGCTCGCCGTGAGTCAGCATCCCTTCAACCAGTTCGTTCAGGCGCCACGATTGGGCACACCCTCCGGTAACCGCACGCGCAAACAGCTTCGGATCCAGACCGGCCTTTTTGGCCAGGGAAAGGCCCTCATAGATCCCTAGTTCACACAGGGCCTGCATCATCTGATTGACCAGCTTGCCCATCTGGCCATTCCCGTTCTTTCCCAAATAGGTGACTGTGCTACCAATATACTGGAGCACGGGCAGGGCACGCTGGTAGGCCGAGTAACTTCCCCCGACAAAAACCGTGAGATGACCGTCGATGGCACCGGCATCCGCTCCACTGACCGGCGCATCCAGCATCTCGACACCTTGTTCCCGTAGGGAAGTCGAAACTCGGATAGCCTGTTCCGGAGGCGTGCTGCTCAGATCCACGAAGACCAGATCTTTCTTTCCACTGGTCACTAGCCCGTCTTTCCCCAGGGCAACTACTTCGGACGCCGATGCCTGAAGCGATGCCAGGACGATGCTCGAGCGACGGGCAACCTCGGCAGGGGAGGCAGCCATAGTGGCCCCTTCCGCCAGGTGGCGTTTCATCGCTTTTCCGTCGATATCGAACACGGTCACGGGAAACGAGGCCCGCAATAACCGGAGCGCCATAGAGCCCCCCATGCTACCCAATCCGATAAAACCCACGCTGTCCCTTTGAGGTATTTCGGCCACTCAAGACCTCCCATCGAAATCTGGGGCATTCTCCAGTTGCTCCACACGAGAATATCCAATCATCTTATAGAGCCGATTGGTTGCCACGATCAATTGTACCGGTGACGATGGATCCCCATTGAAGTGCTGGTGAATGGTGTTATGGGGGATATAGACCAGGTCCCCTGCCTTCCACCCCCACCGGCTGGGCTCTTTTGCCGGGCGCGCATGGTACCTGTCCGTGATCTCGACTTCCACTTCCCAGTGCATATCGAACCCACGCCCCTTGAGTATGTAAACAAACTCCTCGTTCTGGTGGCCGTGGCCCTTGTCCCTGGCGCCGGGGGCCAGAGTCACGTAGTGGGCGTGAAGACTCTGGGTGACAAAGGGCTCGGCCTGCGGGCTGAGGATGTTCTTCTCTTCCGCACTGCCGACCTTGTCCGAGCTTACCTCACGCCGGATCACACGTGGCACGGTCGCCAGCCGGTGCCGTCTGGCTTCGGTCAAAGAGTAGGTTTGACTCTCTACACCCTTTACGAAGATGCGCGATTTCGAATATCTCGCAGGAGGATTTGCCATACCTTAGTTCCTTTCCTCATTACCTAATAGTGACGAGGGGTAGCGCAGCAATTAATGCTTCGGACTCCCGGTAGGCAGACCGCCCTAACGCCACAGTCGTAACCCCATGGTAAACGGTTTACATTTTTAATTCATTAATCTTGGAATTCGCTTATCGGTATCTGATTTCGGTAACGTAAGGCATTGCGGTTGTCAAGGGACCAACGGATCAGGCATCCGAGAAAACGTTCTTGAGATACGATTCATTCTCGGCTAGTGTCAAAATCCATTACAGGTCAAGAATGGACAGTGCAGTAGACCTAAATAGTATAGTCCAGCAGCAACTAAGGAGCAGCAAATAATCAGCAAAATAAGGAAACGAGATACTGACCCGTATTGGCTCCGGCACCCCGGCGGATAAATTCCTACGACGCTACTGGCAGCCGGTAGCTGTTGCCGCCGAGCTGGACGGATAACCCGATCAGGAGGGTGCGCATCCTGAGTGAGGACCTGGTCCTTTACCGAGGGAAAGCGGAGCTTGCAACAGAAACGCGATACCGATCGTAATACCGCAGAACATCATTGCCTTGTTTACCTTGTCCGGATCATCGGTAATCAGCCTCCAGATGCTACGCTTGGGCGTGGTGACGACAGACACCAACACGGGTACATACCCAGCAGGCCCTTCAGAATAAATACTATTAGATCCTTCATCGAAATAAATTGTCCTAAAGAATAGACCGCACCCTATGGTAGTCTAATCGAACGGTAGGATTACCAGGAAGGGGGTTATGATGCTACTTCTAGCTTCGCAGCGGCTGTTCCGTCAACAAAAGACTCCCGACTCCTTTTCTTTCACATATATCAAAGCGCTATTGCCGCCCCAACACCTTTAAATGTTGCATCACCTTTATATTGAGATCCTTAACGATATAATAAGACCAGATACTGAAGGCGACAATACCGATCGTCAGAACGATTTTGGTAATGGGTTTGTACTCTGGATGTATCCATGCCAAAGGCAGGGCAAATGGGCCGACAGAAAGCAGAGAGAAAGCAACGACAGAAGTTGAGAAATACCAGTTTCTTTTTGGCGGATGAGACTGGTTAATAAATTCATTGCCAGAACGACACTTTATGGCCGCATCTTGTATCTCTTCTGCGCAGAAAGGGCATAAGGTCACAACTTGATTGTACTGCGGGTCCGGTATCTTAACAAGGGAAGATTAACGTGGGAAAATTGGATAAACACTGCACTCCCGGTCAGTGTATTTTGAGTAAGGAATTGATGTAGTGTCCTTTGAAATAAATGGGAGGAAGCTCGGATCCGGATAATTCACGTCCTCCTCGCTACGTGCCGGTTCAGGTCTATGGCGAAGCCTCGAGATACGATTCCCGAGATGATGAAAAATGGGTTTGGATATCCTGCCAATCTTGACAAGGCGAGCGGGAGTCCGATATAAGAAGGGCCGGTCAATTCCCACCCGGAGGTTAATTCATGGCAAAACTCGTTGAGATTATCGGCATTACCCACAACCCCTTTCTCCCTACACTAATGAAAGCACCCGCCCCGGATCCGGTCATCGTGCAGACTGCCAAGGACTATGATTGGATGCGGCAAAAAATGACCAAGGCCAGACCCGATGTCTTGATCGTTGTTGCCAGCGACCACCTGAACCAGTGGTTCACGGACAACATGCCCGCATTTATGGTGGGCAAGGCACCCTCCATCGAGGGGCCCGCACCAATAGAGATTCGCGCCTTCGGCCTGGCCCCTTATAAAGCCAAGATAGACACGGACATTGCCAAGGGTATCATCACGGAAGGCTCCCGTCTGGGCGTGGACTTCGCATTCTCCGACGAGTGCATGATTGACCATGCCTTCACGGTACCGTTAAATTTTATACGCCCCGAGATGGACCTTCCCATTGTACCCATCTGGACCAACGTCATGGCTCAACCACTACCCAAAGCGCAGCGTTTTTACGACGTTGGCCAGCGCATCCGGGAAGCCGTCGAGGCGCTGCCCAACGGCACCCGGGTCGGTGTCGTCTCCAGCGGCCACCTGGCGGTGGAGGTCGGCGGTCCCAAGTCCTCTGACTACTCCGGGGATACAGAGTTTGATCGGCGCATGATGGAGTTGATCACTACCGGAGACGCACAAACGTTGATTCGGGAGGCGACCTTCGAGCGCATGGTGAAAGCGGGCAATGTGACCCCCGGATTTTTGAACTATGTTCTCCTCATGGGGATCGCCGGCGGGGCCAAACCCACCGCCACGGGGTTGGAATTTCCCGAGGTCACCGCGGCCATGCACTATATGGACTGGGAGATAGATGGAGGAGGAGCTGCATGAACAGGTATCAAGTGAATAAAGTTATGAGGCGAGTTATCCAGGAGCCGGATTGCTTTCAAGCCTTCAAGGAGGACGCTGCTGCCTTCCTCGAAAAACAGAATCTAACCCAGCAGGAACGGGAGGCACTGATCAAGGTTGACTATCCGACCCTCTATGCCGCCGGGGTTCACCCCTTTCTTCTCAACGGCTTTGTCAATCGGGTCTGGACCGGGGATCGCGGGAAGCTAAGGACCGAGTATCGTGAAAAGATCGCACCCTTTGGGTACCCGGATTTTTCCACCTGAGCCGGTTACAAGTCCATTCTTCAATCCAGGCAACGGTTGAATCCAAGCTCCCCATTGAGTAGGTATTTTTAGCTTCTCTAATAGTTTATTTTACAGCAAAAGGAGAACGCCTTATGGAGTACCGACGGCTCGGCACCTCGGGGCTCAAGGTTTCCGCCCTGGGTCTCGGCACCAACAGCATGGGACGCCGCGTGGACGAGCAGGGAGCCAAACGGATCATCGATCAAGCCCTGGGCTTGGGAATCAACTTTATTGATACGGCCAATATTTACGGGGGGGGCCTATCCGAGGAGTATATCGGCAAGGCCCTCAAGGGGAAGCGCCAGCAGGCCATTCTCGCAACCAAGTTCGGCCGCGTCATGGACGACACCCCAAATGGCAGGGGTGCATCGTGCTCGCATATCGCGGATCAGGTGGAGGGCAGTCTAAAACGGCTTGGCACCGATTTCATCGACCTCTATCAACTTCACATTCATGACCCGGATACGCCCATCGAGGAAACCCTTCGCGCCCTCGACAACTGTGTGCGGCAAGGCAAGGTGCGCTACATCGGCTGCTCCCAGGTCTCTGCATGGCAGGCGTGTGAAGCCGTCTGGACCTCCATACACTTGAATCTGAATGCCTTCGTATCCGTACAATCCCATTACAACCTACTGCAGAGGGAAATAGAAAAAGAAATGGTGCCGTTCTGCCGCGCCTATGGTCTCGGTATCATCCCTTACTTTCCCCTGGAAGGAGGGGTATTGACAGGAAAGTATCGCCTCGGGGAACCCGCACCCAAGGGGTCCCGCTTTGCTGGAAATCAAGCGGACAATAAACGCATGTCCAAAAGGAACCTCTCCATTGTTGCCGGTCTTCAGAAATTCACGGAGCAACGCGGTAAGACGGTTGCCGAGCTCGCCGTCGCCTGGCTCCTTGCCGATCCACTGGTTAGTACCGTCATTGCCGGAGCCACCCGACCGGAACAGGTGCTGGCCAACGAGCGATCCGTAGGCTGGGATTTAACTCCCGAGGAATTGAAAGAAATCGATGCTATTGTTCAAAGTGAAGGCATGACCGCCAACTAGACCAACTATAAAGGATTGATATGACCATCAAGCTATATGACTTTCCGAGTTCACCAAATTGCAAAAGAGTTAAGGTCGTCCTAGAGGAAAAGAAACTCGCCTACGACAAGGTGTTTATTGATCTTCCAAAAAGGGAGCAGAAACGACCGGAATATCTCAAGCTCAACCCGTACGGGAAGGTACCAGTCATTGCCGACGGTGATAGGGTCCTTTACGAGTCGTGTATCATCAACGAATACCTGGAAGAGACCTATCCGGACCCACCCCTTATGCCTAAAAATCCTCACAAGAGGGGAAGGATTCGCATCCTGATCGATTACGGCATCAACCACTTCGGCGAGCCTTATCAAAAGGTTCGCAAGGAGATGGGGAAGGATATCAAGGATCAAGATCAATCCGTTATCGAGGAAGGCAAAAAGACCTTGAAAGAGTTAATCCAACCTTTCGAGGATGAAATTAGAGACCAGGAGTATCTGGCCGGGGCTTTTTCTCTCCTGGACGCGGATTTGATCCCGCGCTTTGTTCGTTACGAGGAATGGGGTCTCATCCCCGATCCCTCGTTTCCCAAGCTGGGTCAGTGGTTGAAACGAATGAAAGAGCGCCCCTCGGTACGCGTAATACTGTAATGGATAGCAAAGTATCAGACCGTCTTGATGAGGAGATTAACTATGAGCCAGGCTTCAGGAAAAATCGACCTCGCCAAGTTCAGAGAGGCCAATAAGGACCAGCGGGAGCGGGCCAAGAGGGGCCCCGGGGGGCACACGATTCAAACCCGCGCCGTGATCCGCCTGATCGAAAATCAACTAAAAGAGGCCAGGGTCGGAGATTATACCCTGCGGTGCGACGAGGCCAAGTCGCGAAAGGGAGGGGGAGAGGGGCCGTCGCCCCTGGCCTATTTCGTCGCTGCGACCGGATTTTGAATGTTCAGCCAACTGACGCGGTACGCGTCGGAACTGGACATTCAGATCGATGATGCGGAAATGGATATCCGCATGAGCTACGACACACGGGGGAAGCAACACATTGCCGACGTCTCACCGGCCTGCCAGGAGGTGAATTACGTCTTCAAGATCAAGAGCCCCGCACCAACGTCCAAGATCACGGAGCTGGTAGAGATGATTGAGAAAGGGTGCCACACCATCAACACCCTGAAAGAGCCGATTCCTGTAAATGGTAAGCTGGCGCACAATGGGGAGACGATCGAAATAAAGGTCTGAAGGCGCTTCGCGCCCTGAGCCAGTTGTCAGATGTCGGAGATCCGACGTCAGAGAAGAGACATAAGAGGTCGGAGAACCAAGATCAGAGTTCGGCTAAAAGGCAGGTAGCGTCAAGGTGCCAAGCTCGCAAAGAAAATTATTGTCCGATTCCTCCGACCTTGGCGTACTTTGTGTCTTTGCGCTCGCCCCATGGAGTATTGATCTCAAGGTAGGCCGAGTAAGCCCCAAAGGCTTTACTCCACGGGGCGAGCCCTCTTATTTCCGGTTCTTTAACCAATAATTCTTTGACTAAAATTTGATAAATATTTCTTTAGCCTCTTCGCCGGTCAACTGGCCGATGGTGGTGATCTTGTCGCTGAATTCCTTCAGCGTCCCCAGAGAGTTGGGACCGACATCGATGAGGATCGAAAATAGCGAGAAGCCCAGCTTATTCTTTTCCTTGCAAAAAGCCTCTGCCCATTCACCGTTGACCTGACACTCCCCGTCGGTAATAAACACGATGTCTCCCTTTCGGGAACGCGACTTTTTAAGGCAATCAAGGGCTGCATCCAGTGGTTTCTGAAAATCCGTTCCGCCGCCGGGGAAGTACTCGGCCAGATCCATGACCTTATCCATCTCGACCTCGTAGCGCTCCTTGGGATTCATGTCGAGGATCTGGAGGGGTGACTCATCCGAAGAAAAGCAAATGGATTGAAAAGGGCGACGCTGGCGTCTTGCCATCTCGAGCAACGTTAGGGTAACCGCCTTGGACCAGATCTCCTTGTCTCCTGCCATAGAGGAGCTGCCGTCCAGGCAGACCACCATGGGCCCCTTACCCTTCTCATCGGTACCCCTGAGGGAGTACTGGAGCAACTCCTGATCGAGGAAACGGCGATAGAAGTCCTTTCTAAGCCCCGGATGATGCAGCACCATCAGCTCGTTGGGAAGCAAGTGGTGAATCGAATCGCCCCGTTCAATCTCCAGGATCTCTTCGCTGGAGCGCTCGAAGACCTTTTTGCGTAGCGCCAGGGCGGAAACCTTCATGCGCCCCACCATTCGAACCAGTTTTTTTAGCTTCTCGTTACCCGCAAGGCGTCGGCCGAGTTCCAGCTTTCGCCCGGCAGGTGAACGATAACCGGTTCCCAACGTCAAGCTCCATTGCTCAGCCTCATCGGCGGCATCTTCGAGCAGTTGGGCGACCCGGATGGCCTCCACCTGGAAACGGGCGGTAGTTTCCTTCTCCAACCGTTCGAGTTCCTCTTTGAACCTGCCCGCCTTTTGCCTGAGCTGGGCCCCAGCCCCGTCGTACTCCCCCTCGATTTTTTTCTTTCCCTGTTGCAGGTTTTTCTTGGCTTCCTGACTTAGATCCTCCTGCGATAGCCTCTCTGCTTCATCCAGTTCCTCTCCCTTTTCTTCGATAATCTCCTCTTGTCTTTTCAAGTCCCACAGGTCCAGCATCCCATGCCGTGAAAGTGCCTTTTCCGACTTGAGCAGCGCGATCACGCTTTCGCCCAGTAGGAAGGTGCACAGACCGGCCTTGGCCTCGTCGAGCAGGGTCAATTCGCGCAACGAGTGGTAGAGCTGGCCCGTCTGAAGCGCCTGAATTAACGTGCGATTATACAGCGCACTGGGAAGAACATCAGACTCTTTTAAAAATATAATGTTATACTTGAAGAGTAAGCAGAAAAGATCCTGTAGTAACATCGGAAAGTATGGCAGCAACTTATTACCAATCAATTCCAATTGGCCAAAGGCAGGGGACTCTCTACGAATGGTATCGTAGCTGTGCCGGTCGTAAGCATCGCTTTCGATCCAACTGGAGTTCCGGGGCAGGGAACGCAGGACCGGTTTGTGGGGTAGGGTTTTCTTCCGCTTCGGCGGCATTTGATATTTACCTATCCATCCCTCAACAGAACAATTTCAACCATGTGTATCGGGCCAAGCCGGCCCCGAGTTAAAGTCCGAATTCCGAAGCTCGGAATCTCAAACAAACCGAGACACTCAAATCCAAAATTCAAAATCCAAAACCAGACTATTTGGAGTTTTATGTTTATTGATCAATTGGCTTTGTTTCGAATTTCGGATTTCGAGTTTCGAATTTGTAATCTTCTTTATACTTGGCGTACTTTACGTCTTTCCCTCGACTATGCTCGGGACCCTGAGCCTGTCGAATGGTGCACGGATCATCTTATTTCCGAATTGTAATCCAAAACGGAAACCTTTTTATTTCATTGCCTAGAACTTTTCCAACATCTCCTTTTGGACCTCTTCGATATCTCCTTTAACGGCCTCGACCTTGTTCAGAGGTCGACCGAGTCTCTCGGCCTTGGCCAGGATCTGCTCCACCTTGGCCAGGATGTTACGGAGCTTGGTGTGGACCTCGATCAGGGCCTGAGCGCGGGCCTCATTGGACTCCCATGTACGCATGGCGTATTCACGCTGTTCTCGGGATTGGTAAAGTAACTCCTGGAGTTCTTCCTCATAGCCCAGCAGAAGATCGTGGATAGTCGATCGGACTTCGGGCAGCTCCCCCGGGTTGCGCCACAGGGAGTGCTCGAGAAAGAAGAGATCTCTTTCGCTGACTTCTTTACCACCGGTTAGATAGCAATGGGCCTGGAGCAGAGACAGGCATTGACGATAGCGCCGGTCCGAAGCGATGATGTTCTTTTTGCCAAGCTCTCTGCGGATATCCGCCATGGTCCGGTAGATGGACTCTGGGACCGGGATCTCACGGACCTCGGCCTGCATGCTGCGAAGCCCCTCCAGATCGAGGGTCGTGCGCTCCCCTTGGGCTGGTGCTTCCAGCATTCGGATAAATCGGGAATCCTCAACAATATAGTCGACCACGAAGCGCAGTAGGAATCGATCGTAAAGGGCAACCAGTTCGTCATCTTCTGGTAGCTCGTTGCTCGCACCGAACAGGGTCAATAGGGGAACCGGAACGACGGCCCTGCCGTTGTGAAAGATCCGTTCGTTAATAATCGTGAGTATGGCGTTGAGAATGGAAGAATTGGCTTTGAAGATCTCGTCCAGAAAGGCAATATGGCATTCGGGAAGTTTGTATGACGTCACCCGGCGATAGTCGTCCTGCTCAAGCGCCTTGAGGCTTACCGCACCGAAAACCTCTTCCGGCGTGGTAAACCGGGTCAACAGCCACTGAAAATACTCGGCCCCAACCAACCGCCGGCAGATCTCGTCAGCCAGCATGGACTTCGCCGTCCCTGGAGGACCAACTATCATCACGTGTTGGGAGCAAAGCAGGGCGCAGAGGGAACCATCGATCAATTCGCTTCGTTCCAAAAAGCCCTGCTGGAGCTCGGTGCGGATTTTGATGAGAATTTCCTGAGGTGTCATGGGACTTGACCTGAGCCAACCGGTCCTTATAAAGGTAGCAAATGACCCGGGATGAGACAACAAAAACCCTCGACCTGGGAGTGACAATTGCACCGGATGGAGGTATAAGTAAACTTATAGCAAGGCGAACCTGGTTAGAAAAAAGTCGTAGTAGGAGGGAAACACTATGCCTATTATCACCATATACCGCGGCGCCTCCAGTGGGGGAGCCGACCTGGCCGAACGAGTGGGCGCCGAGTTAGGCTACCGGTGCGTGAGCCGCGAGGTTCTACTCGAAGCGAGCCGGCGTTACGGTATCCCTGAAACCAAATTCACCGAAATCTTGGAATCCGAGCCCCACTGGTGGGAGCGTTGGCGCGAGAGTCTAAAGCTATATCGGGTCACGCTTCAGGCGGCTATGTGCGAAATGGCCCTGGAGGGGAATATCGTCTACCACGGTCACGTGGGGCATGAACTCCTCCGCGGCGTCAGCCATGTCCTCAAAGTCCACCTGACCGCAACATTGGAATATCAGATCGAGCAGGTGCGCAGCCGTGACGGGATGGACGAGGAGAGCGCTCGCCGTTACATCGAAAATACCAACAAGGCCCGCTCACGCCGGCTGCAAGACCTCTTTGGCGCTGACTGGATGGATTCTAGCCGTTTCGACATGGTCCTCAATCTCGCCCACATGAAACCGGAGACCGCCTGCCAACTGATCGTCGCTGCCGTTAAGGCAGAGGAGTTTCAACCATCGGCCGAGTCACAACAGGTCTTCGAGAATCTGGCCCTGGCCTCAAAAGTAGAAGCCGCCCTGATGAGCACCCCGAGCATGCGCCATCTCAACATCTTTATCCGGGCCGATGGTGGGGTGGTCCAAGTCAGTGGGGTGTTGACCCAACCAGCCCTACAGGATGTGATCGTCCATGAGGTCGAGCAGGTCCCGGGCGTCACCCAGGTCGTTGCCGAGCTGGAAACGGCACCGATGGAGTATATATTCCCTTAGCCCCCTCGGCCTGTCTCTTTTATGATTGCAGCGGTTATTTTATCCGGGGGTGAATCCAGCCGGATGGGTTCTCCCAAGGCCCTTCTCCCCGTGGATGGGCAGTCCTTTATCGAACGGATCGTTGGCGCCCTCCAGGCCAGCCGGGTGGGAAGGATCCTGGTGGTACTCGGCCATCACGCGAGCGAGATCGGACCCAGAATTCAACACCTATCGGTTACGGTGGTAGTCAATCAGGACTACCGAAAGGGGCAGCTCTCCTCGCTCGTCGCTGCCATCCAGTTCCTAGAAGCGGAAGAGGGTACAGAACCCATAGACGGCCTGATGGTCCACCTGGTGGACCACCCGTTTCTGAGCCCGGCGTTGGTTGACAAGATGATCGAACGTTTTTATCAGTCGGGAAAGTGGGTCGTGGTGCCCACGTATAAGGGCAAGCGCGGGCATCCGGTCCTATTTTCAAAAGAGCTTTTTTCCGAGCTCCTCGATGCGCCGCTGGAACAGGGCGCCAAGCGCGTCGTTCACGGCCACCGAAACGAGACCCTGGAGATTGCGACAGATGAGAAAGGGGTTGTGGTTGATATCGACACGCCGGAAGAGTATCGGGCCCACCTCGACCGGTCACCATGAACCGCCCGAGACCATGAAACTCTAAATGGTACTGGCCCTGCTCCTTGGATCATCCATGCTCATGTCCTTCTGGGGAAATTTCAACCTGGCCAAGGATCATCGTACCGCAGACCGTTCTAGCGCCGAGATCGCCCCGGACCCAGCAGAAACCAAAGAAGCGATAGTCCAAGTCTACACGGCGCGTGCCTTTAACTGGCGTGGCATCTTCTCGCTGCACAGCTGGATCGCCACCAAGGAGACCGGGGCTTCATACTATACGATCTACCAGGTCATCGGCTGGCGCGTACGGCGAAATCTCCCCGCGCTTGTGGCCCTCCAAGACATCCCCGACCGAAACTGGTTTGGCGCCCGACCAAAAATAATATCCGACCTGAGAGGCGAGCCCGCCACAAAAGCCATTACGGGGATCAACCAGGCCGTCGAGGAATATCCTTACGCCGGGAAATACACACTTTGGCCGGGACCCAACAGCAACACATTCACCGCCCATGTTGCGCGGAGGGTCCCCGAACTCGCCGCCGAGATTCCTTCCACGGCCATCGGTAAGGACTTTCTGACCAACGATTCGATCATCGGTCCTGCCCCTAGCGGAACCGGATATCAGCTATCCCTATATGGCCTTGTGGGATTGCTCTTGGCCAAAGATGAAGGCTTGGAGATTAATCTGCTGGGGTTGATCTTTGGCATCGATCCCCTCGGACCTGCTATAAAGTTGCCATTCATCGGCCGTCTCGGTTTCTCCCTCGACCAACCCAAAACCTGATCGCCGTCGACCTGGGACCGGTAAAAAAAGATTGCAAATCACTGGAAAATCCGTCATCTTCTCCCTCCAGAACCGAGTCGTCACACCAAATGAAGGAGCCAGCAGTGAAAAGTCAAATCGTTGGAATTTCCACTCCAAGAGTCGAAGGAGAACTGAAGGTTACGGGCAAAGCGGTCTACACGGTCGACAGGGTCCTACCCGACATGCTCTGGGGTAAGGTTCTAAGGAGCCCCATCCCCTACGGCTGTATCAAGCGAATTGACGTGAGCCGGGCGCGAAACCTGCCCGGGGTCAAGGCCATCGTTACGGCAGAGGACGCTCCAGGACGCAAGATCGGAAGACGAATCTATGACATGCCGATCCTCGCCGAAAATGTCGTACGATTCATTGGAGAAAAGGTCGCCGCCGTTGCCGCAGAGACTGAGGATATAGCCGAACAAGCCGTCGATCTTATCGAAATCGAATATGAGGAAATGGATCCCGTACTCGACTCGATCCAGGCGATGGATCCTTCGACGCCGCTTATTCACCCGGATGTATTGAACTACAAAGGTCGGCCCGGCAAGCTCGACGCCCCGAGCAACGCCTTTATTCAGCTTTCCTGGGGCAAGGGAAGCATTGAAGAGGGCTTCCAGCAGGCAGACATCATCGTGGAGAACTCCTTCACGACCCCCATGGTACACCACGCTTACATCGAGCCGCACTCCTGCCTTGTCAAAACGAATACGGCCGGAGGTGCCGAGATCTGGGCCTGCTGCAAAGCACCCTACGGCCTGCGCGACCAGATGGCCAATGCCTTTGATATTCCTACCGAGAAGTTCGTGTTGAACCCTTCATACATCGGCGGCGACTTCGGCGGTAAAGGCGATTTTATGGACGTCCCCGTTTGCTACCTCCTATCCAAGAAGGCGGGCCAGCCGGTCAAGATGGTCATGGACTACGAAGAGGAGTTAACCGCCGGCAATCCGCGCCACGCATCGATCATCAAGGTCAAGACCGGCGTCAAGCAAGACGGACAGATCGTCGCCCATTATATGGAATTTATCTTCAACAGCGGCGCCTATGGTGCCTTCAAGCCCGTGGGTTTTCTAGGCGGCCCCCAGGAATCGGCCGGTCCTTACATGATTCCTCATGTGCTCATCGAAGAAAAGATGGTCTATACGAACCAGGTCCCCTGCGGGCACATGCGCTCGCCCGGTGACCCCCAGGATTTTTTCGCCAATGAGAGCCAGATGGACCTTATCGCCAAAAAGCTCGTCCTGGACCCCATTGCATTCAGAAAAAAGAATCTGATGCACGACGGCGACCTGTCCCCCACGGGCAAGGTTGTACCCTTTATCAAGGCCGAAGCGACCCTGGATAAGGCGCTCGAAGCCTCGGGCTATTACAAAACAAAACCGAAGAACGTCGGTCGAGGACTGGCCCTCACCCAATGGATGACCAATGGGGGCAAGGGAACCGTAGCGCTTGATATCGACCAGGAAGGGATGGTGACCCTTTCCTCCGCTTTGGTCGACCAGGGTGGAGGAACCTTCACGGTGCTTTGTGAGGTCGTGGGGGAGGTGCTCGGCATCCCGGTGGAACAGATCAGGGTGCAGAGCCTGGACACGGGGCGGGGTATTGAAGACACGGGTATCGGCGGGAGCCGAGGGACCCGGGTCTTCGGCAACGCGGCCTATACGGCAGTTGCCAAGGCCGAAGAAGAGCTGAAAAACACCGCCGCGTCATTAATGGGGTTAAGTCCCGTGGATTTGCTCCTTGCCAAGGGGGCCGTCCAACATGCCAAAGGTAAGCGGCGTATGACCTACAGTGAGATCGTCAAGGCTAAGGGGGCACCGATCAGCGTTGTGGGCTCCTATGACGATACTGCCAAGGTCCCCGATGCCTCCATGTGTGTGCAGGTGGCGGAGGTGGAAGTGGACCAGGAGACCGGGGAAATCAAACTCAGGCGATTTACTTCAGCGCACAACACGGGGACGATTCTCAACCCGCTCATGCATCAGGGCCAGATCGAAGGCGGTATCGTGATGGGGTTGGGTTACTCCCTCATGGAACACCTCAGAGTCGAGGACGGCAAGGTTGCGACCACCCATTTTGGAGACTACAAAATTCCTACGATCCGCGATGTCCCGAACCTCAAGACCGCTATCCTTGAGGTACACCGCGGCTCCGGTCCTTATAACAGCATGAGCATCGGCGAGACCTCCAACATCCCGGTGGCCGCTGCCGTCGCCAATGCGGTGAATGACGCCGTAGGAGTCAGGGTTAAATCACTCCCCATCGGCCCCGAAGAGGTCCTCGCGGCCATGAAACGATTCTGAGGAAATCGTTTTTACGACTCGCCCTCGCCCGGGGAATCCGAGTCACTCAAATTGACGGCCCCCTAAAGTCGGCCTTTTGCGTTCGAGCGTTTCGTGAATTGCCCCTTCCCCTACCACTCGATAGTGCCAGCAAAGCCCACTGGGTGGGTTGGATCGCACTTATTCGCTTATCCTCGCCTCAGATTTATGACAAAATACCAACGTGACAGGCAATCAAGGTTTATCCTATATTGACGAAAAGGGCAGGCAGCGCTGGCATGCCAATGATAAGATTGCCAACGATATAAAGCGCCTGGGTGATTACCTGATCATTTGCGGGTACGCCGAATCCCATGCCAAACGGTACGGAATACTGGCCTACACCATCTCCCGCTATCCCGAATCGGTTGTGCAATTACACAGGGAAAGGCACTTGAGTGATATCCCGGGTGTAGGCGCGACGATTGCAGGGATCATCGACGAGTTTCTTAAGACCGGAACCTGCGCCAAGATGGAAGAATGGGCCGTACGGGTTCCGAAAAGCGTCCTGGAGATTACCGCTATTCCAGGACTCGGGGCGAAAACCATTCGTACCCTTAGCCGGAAGTATCACATCAGGAGTCTTAGCGACCTGCAAAGGGCCTTGGACGAAGGCAAACTCGATGGGGTCAAGGGAATCGGCGTCAAGACCATCGACCGCATGCGCCAGCATATAGCCGAACATGAGAAATAAACGATCACGGCGACTCTTGTAAACGAGCCGCCTCTGAGAATCGAGTACCTTTTCATCGATTTCAAACACACTGGATGTGGACCATGCTCAATTATCCCATGCTCTTCAAGCTTACGGATCATGGGGTACAATTGAGGAGGGAGTTTCCGGACAAGATTGACTCGCTTAAAAAGATTTATCGCGACGCGGGTGTAGAGATGAAATCGGCTTACCATTCGACGGGTCCTTTTGAAAGGTTGCAGATCGTTGAAGTTCCTGAGGACTCCGCCATCGCCAAGCTCGTCCTGATTCTAGAGTCCGATGGCTTTATCCGGGTCCAGACCCGCCGTCTCTACACTGTTGAGGAATATAGGGAAATGGTCGCCGAATTACCTAGAGCCAATATCGAGCCATTCTGATTAGAAACAAGGCGGATGTTGGACCCCAAAGGGGTAAGCTTATGACGTAGACGGCAGACGGTTTAACCAACTGTTTTAAAGAGTGCCATCAGAAGCCGGTGGGTCGGAAAACAGATCAGTATCGGATAAATGATCATGAGGGTGACCAGATAGAGTGAGGCCGGCATCCACTGCTGGGGTACGTCGATCACCCCAAAAACCCAATTGATATTTTGTCTGGGCTGGGTCACCGCATAAGTGAGCGGGACCAGGATCCAGCCCAAAAGGACCTGATACTTCCAGGCTCGAGGATCATAGCCAAGCTTGCCGAGAGCCCAGAGCTGAACCACCGGCAGAGCAACGTGAAAGAGAGACAAGGCCCGAATAAAAACAGAAATCTCGGGATTGAACATATAGCCTACCAACCCAACCGATCCGGTTTGCCGAATCAGCTTGGTAAAAAAGATCAGGCTCCAGATGATATCAGTGATCAAGACACCGGTCGTCATCATGCCGACGAGGAAGGGGCTTTCGAGCCAGAGGGCCGCCAGGGTCACGATAAGCGCTATATCAGATATCCAGAGAAGATTCGTCGGGCCGTATCGTATCCAATAGACTGGTACGAATACTATCACAAAGAGCGTATAGGGGAGCTTGATCCAGAGAGAAATGGACTCCATGTTACATACCGCTAATCACGAAGTTATTAGAGTATACTTCCACTGGTCCTCCCTGGCGTCAAGGAGATTTTTGACTTGCCAAGAAGAGCAGAGCCCAGTCGGTAGCAAAAACCGCCCCTAACTGTCAGCTATCAGGGGATATTTAAAGGGAAGCACCGAGAACCCAAGGCAACCTTCCGGTGCGTGGGCTTGACACCTTCCCGTGATAAGCGGTAAGCGAAAGCAAGAAACTCTAACCTAAATTCAACCGGAGGGAACCGATGAGCCTAGGGAAACCCGAATCCTGTCCTTTGCTAAAGACATTTATACAAAGGCCGAGCTGGCAGAGGCACCATGAGGGCACATGCAATTCCGGCTGATGACATACAATATCCATAAGGGAATTGGGGGAGTGGACCGGCGATATCATCTAAAGCGGATCATCGAAACCGTGGCCCAATGCGAACCGGATATCGTTCTGTTGCAAGAAGTGGCAGCCGCAGTCCCCCGATGGCGCCATCACGAGCAGGTTCATTTAATCGGAGACGCGCTGGACTTCCCCCATCGGGCCTTCCAGCCCAATGCCCAGCTACGCAAAGGACATTACGGAAATGCCATCCTCAGCCGCTTTCCGTTATCCGAAATTCAGGATATCGAGCTCACTGTGCCGCTCAAGAAAAGGCGTCGCGCCCTGGCTGCACGCTGTCATCTCCGAGTTGGCTCCCGCACGCAGACATTGGCCATTTTCAATTTTCATCTAGGGCTTGCCGCCTATGAACGAACCATTCAGATCCGGCGGTTCCTCTCCAGCCAGGCGTTGACCCACACTCGCACCACCACTCCGGTGGTAGCGGCTGGGGATTTCAACGATATGTGGGAAACCCTAGGGAAGCGCCTTTTGGAAACCGCAGGGTTTACCCTCGCATCGGGACGATTGAAAACTTTTCCCGCGTTCCGACCCATTCGCCGCTTGGACCAGATTTATTTTAGAGGCAATCTGCAGGTACTGAACTCTTTTCACCCGCAGAGTCTGGTCGCAAGGAGGGCATCGGATCATCTACCCATGGTTTCCGACTTCCAGATCCTTTAATTGATCCGGGTAACGAGAAGGGGAAATAGCGTAGCTCCGATTGTCCCGCTGGACAAGGGCCTCACTGACGCCGGGGCTCGGACTCTTGTTGCAGGGATTCAAGCTCGGACCAACGCTCAATGGCCTGATCGAGTTCGCCCTTTTTTGCCAACAATTGGTTGAGGATGGGTTGGACCTTCTCGTAAGGTTGAGAGTAGAAGTCCGGGTGGGCGCTCTGTTCTTCCAGGCCTGCGACCTCTTTCTCGAAAACGTCAATCCGTTCCGGGAGCTGTTCAAGCTCCCGTTTCAGCTTATAACTGAGCTTTTTCACCTGGGACACCATCTCATCCGGGGAATCCACTTGGGTGCTTTTGGCTCGGCGCCGGGTGTGCCCGGAATCGTCCCTTTCAGTGAGCGATATGCCCTGTCTCAGCCAGTCGCTGTATCCACCCACATAGGGTTGAACCTTTCCTGAATCTTCAAAAACGAGTGTGCTTGTCACCGTATTGTCGAGAAACCTACGATCGTGGCTGACAACAATTAGCGTACCTTTGTATTCGGACAAGCGTTCTTCGAAAACCTCCAGGGTCTCAATGTCCAGGTCGTTGGTTGGTTCGTCCAGTACCAGTAAATTGGTAGGCCGCGTAAAGAGTTTTGCCAGAAGGATCCGATTGCACTCACCGCC
The DNA here is from genome assembly GCA_963664015.2 of Binatia bacterium. Lineage (GTDB taxonomy): Bacteria > Desulfobacterota > Binatia > UBA9968 > CAXXLF01 > JACZQL01. The sequence continues at coordinate 88,079 of CAXXLF010000001.1, forward strand.
GGAGAGGGCTCCAACCGGAGTTATGGCCCGTTTGTAACTGAATAAAAAGCCTCTCAAATAGCCAATAACGTGTTGATCCTTACCGTTTACCGTAATGAATTCCCGTCCTTCACCAACGGTCTGAGCAACGGTCTTGTGGGGCTCCAGTTGTCCGCGCAGCTGGTCAAAATACCCGATCTCTAAATGGGTGCCCCATTCGACGGTCCCTTTATCGGGCACCAACTCTCCCAATATGATACGAAGCAATGTGCTCTTGCCGATACCGTTGTTTCCGAGTAGCCCGATACGATCGCCCCGCGTAATTTTAAACGATAGACCCTGGATCAAGGGCTGATCATTGTAGCTGTGACTGATCTTGCGAAGCTCTATCACTTTGCGCTCAGACCGTTCCGCTTCTCCCACTTGGATGCGCGGTTTGCTCTCCGGCTTGACCCGCTGGGCGTATTCCTCGCGCATGGCCACCAGGGCGCGAACGCGGCCCTCGTTGCGAGTCCGGCGTGCCTTGATTCCCCGCCGTATCCAGGCCTCCTCCTGTGCGAGTTTCTTATCGAACAGCGCTTCATGACGGGCCTCGTCCTCCAGAGCCTTCTCCTTACGTTCCAAGAAGTTTGCATAGTCTCCCGGCCAACTTGTTAGCCGACCCCGATCCAGCTCGACAATGCGGGTAGCGAGTCTCTGTAGAAACGCCCGATCATGGGTGATGAACAAAACACTTCCCGAAAACTCACTGACCTTGTTCTCCAACCACTGAATGGTACTCAGATCGAGGTGGTTGGTGGGCTCGTCGAGGAGTAATAGGTCCGGGCTGCAAACCAGCGCCTTGGCCAGAGCCACTCGACGACGCCACCCACCGGATAGTTCCCTGATCTTGCGTTCCGCCGGAAGGCTAAGCTCTGCCATTGTGGTCCTCACGCGATGATCGAGATCCCACCCTCCCTCCGCTTCGATTCGCTGGTGTAGGCGTTGCAACTCCAGCAGACCGGGTTTATCCAGTTTCTCATTGGAACGACCCTGATAGAGATCGATCAGCTTCTGAAGCCCGGCTAGACCGGTGGCTACAAGCTCTTCCACGGTCTCATCAAGCTCACGGGGCAGGGTTTGTTCCAGCTGGCTGATACGAATGCCTGTCTCACACCGCACCTCGCCTCGATCGGGCTGATACTCACCGCTTATCAATCGCAGCATCGAGGTCTTTCCCGTACCGTTACGGCCGATCAGACAAACCCGCTCACCCCCCTCGATGACGAATTGGGCCCGGGTCAGTAGTTTTTGATCGCCAAACTCCAGCGATACATCTTCAAAGCGTACTAGGGACATATGTTACGGGAGAACCCTCGGTAAAGATTCCTATTGGAGATTACAGGTTAGCGAAACTACAGGCAACAGGCGAAAATTCGCTGGTAAGCTAGACCTATCGACGGCCATCGTACCAAAAGGTACAAAAACGCCAATCTCGAATGGACCGGCGCGGATACCTGAGTATCCCCAGCAAGACCCTGAAAAGTTCGCCACGAGTATATGGCTTTACCTTCCAACCCGAGGTGAGGAGCGGGTGGCGGTCTAATAAGACTAAGTCGCAACCCTTTTTTCGAGTCCAGCGTTTCAGGCACCCGCTGAAGTCGATTTCCTCAGCGGCAAAATCTTCCAGGCTAAAACTTCCGAAGAAGCCACGAAAGGCTGTTTGCATTCATCACCGCAAGTTTTCGCCGGTCACCCGAAGCTCCCGTGATTAAACTGGGATAGGGGATCTACGGGAAGAGTGCCTTCTACCACGCATAGGGGCCCTTACACGCCTTCAATACCTGCAATACCTGGGTTGCCAGAGTGGTTCACTCGACGGGATATCCAATCTCAACCGCCACAATCAGCGTCAGGGGTATCATGTCTCAGCTGGAGCCGAGCACTAAGGAAGAGATACCCTGCTACTCAGTCCGTTAGCCTTGTGCCGTTTTTATTCAGACATCGCTCCGATCCTACTACCCATGCTCCCCGATCAACTGTACTAGGTTAAGCAGCCAGTGAAAAGAAGAGGGTTCACCATCTTCCTCACAAGTGGTAGAATGATCGATACTAAAGATTAAGGACTAACCGGGAGGATCCATGCATCACGGTAAAGTAAGCAAAGAAATCGCTACCGGCACCGAAGTTGAGAAACTGGATCAGATCCTGAAACGTTAAAACCGGCATTATCAGCCGAATGGAGAATAAACACTTGGGGAGGTTATTGGATGATTCTTAATGAGCAACTTGCAAAATCAATGTCCAGCCAATTCGTAACCCTGATCCTGGATAACGAGGTGACCGTCGGATATTTTGTGGCTGAGCCGCCGTTCCCGTGGACCCGTGTCGTCCAGCTGGGCGGACCCTACCAGGCCGTCGCAGACGCTCCAGTTCCATTAACCGCCGGGCAAACCAAGATCGAGATGAAAATCTGGGACGAGGTTTTACTCCAGGGAATCATGGATACATTGAAGGATCTAAATGGCTCCGTGGACTATGCACTGATCGGAAACAATGCAGGGCAGGGGATTCCACTCGCACGATGTCTGGATCAGAGCATCAAATCCGATCGGGCCGCCGTCATCTACGGAACGAATCTGCCGGAACAAAGAGAATACGAGCAGATGGGTTATCGAACCTTTTTCCCCAGGGCAGAGTCCGTGCCGCGCCTGCTCCAACTGGCGCAAGGGGCCGGCCGACCGTTGGCGCTATACTTCATCAATACCATACAACACAACGAGTCCAACTATCACGATCCTTAAACCAACGGAAGACACCTGCGGCAAAGGGGTAACGCAAATAGGATTGTCTACAAGGGAACTAGCGGTTTACCGGTAGCTTGCGATCGTTACACTCAACCATTCCCCCTTTGAGGTTCGAGACCCGCCCGAAACCCAGACCCGTGAGAATTGCCGGCCCCGTCGTGCTGCGTGCACCCGCACGACAGACAACGACAAACTGCCTATCCCTGTGGGGGGCCAGTTCACCGGCGCGGCTAGGAAGTTCCTTCAGAGGTAGGAGCAGGCTGTTGCTGATATGCCCGAGCTCTCCCGAATACTCCTCTGATTCACGCACGTCGACAACCAGAGGGGTCGGCCCCCTTCAGTGCGAGACGTTTCACATCCGATTAGGTAGATTTTACATTGGGAACGATTGATCTCGTGGAAAAACATACCCCTACACCAAAGGTTGATGTGCGAAGTTAATGGGGCACTTGATTTTATCCACGGAGGCCATGAACGTCAAATCATTTTCATGAGTTCACGTCAGATGCACTCACGGGCGTTTTTTCTAATCCCCACCAACGTCATCCGGCAGGCCGATATTGTTGGCCTGGAGCAGCTTCACGTAATGATTCCAACCGAAGTTCTCGACTCCCTCCAGCTTTGCCCTCCAACCGCCCCGCTGTCCTTCGGATCTGCCTTTGCGATCATACCGGGCCATGTCTTCATCGGAAATATTCAGCGCTTTCCGTCCCGATAGGGCGATCTCCCACATGATCCTGGAAACCCGGTCAAAGCGAATGGCCAATTGTGTTGCTTGCTGCACCGAAGGACCGGTGACGGTGATGCCGTGCCCGCGCATCAACAAGACGTCACGTTGGCCCATGGACTCGAGCATGTCGGCCGCCAGTTCCTTATTTATAACGGTCACGGCTCGTGGAAAAATCGGAACTCCCTTTTGGATGATATCGAGAGACGACGGGTCGTAAGCCGCGAACACAGGCTTGAACTCCATGTGGGTTACACCGCACAAGAGGGCGTAATAGGGGTGAGCATGGACGACCGCCTGGACTTCCGGGTGGGCCCGGTAAATCTCGCCGTGTATCGGGGTCTCGTTAGGCGAGGCGTGTTTGTCCCCTACGCCAGCTCCCTTACCATCGAAATCCGTGCGCCGGATATTGTGCAAGCCGGTGAACGTAAGGCCGCACTCGTCCCCACCGCGGCACCGCATCCACATCTCGTCGGTACCCGGTATCCGTGCGCTCACGTGTCCCGTGGACTCGTTTACAAGCCCGAGCATCCCCAGGATCCGGCAAGATATCGCTACATTCTTCCTAATCTCTTCGATTCCGCTGCTCATGGTTTCTCCTTCGTCCATATCAACAATATGAGGTATCCCAATGACTATCCCACCAAAAAGGGCTTGTCCATGGCTTCCTAAGGGGGGGGGGACTATTTCGACCATTTCATCTTGCGAATGTGTATTGACAAGCAGACAGGTCCCGAACTATAAATCGTCAAATCGGGAGAAACAGTTTAAATCGGATCTGCCTCGGCCGTGAGGGTAGGGAAGGATAACTTATGTCAAAAGGTTACATTGATGCTGACGGACATGTCATGGAGAACGAAGACGATCTGCTATCATTCGTAGCAGCGCCATTCAATAACCGGGGAGCGCGCAATATGGTACCGAGTTTAGACCACTTTCACACGCCCTCCGACGGCACGCCACGAACACCTGGAACCTTCGATAGGAACACCGGGCCGGATCAATGGCTCAATTTCCTACAGAAATCGGAAACCGAGTATACGGTGCTCTATCCGACTACCGGATTGGCCTACGGCAATATGGCCTATCCGCAGTGGGCCCTGGCCTACGCCCAAGGCTACAACGACTACATCCACGCCCGGTACCTCAAACGGAGCCCCCGCTTTCAAGCGGTTTCTCTCATTCCGATGCAAAATGTCCCCGATGCGGTGACCGAACTGCGCCGTTCGGTTAAAGAACTGGGGTTTGTCGGAGCCATGATACCTTCCAACGGACTGACCCGCCACGTGAGCCACCCCGAGTTCTGGCCGATCTACGAGGAAGCGGAAAAACTGGGTTGTGTCCTGGCCGTCCATGGAGGCAGCTATATCAATCTCGGCTTCAACACCTATATGGAATTTCCCGCAACCCGCGCCCTTGGGATGCCGTTCCCACTGGCTATCGCCCTCACGGGGATGATCGTTGACGGGGTATTGGATCGGTTCCCAAAGTTGCATTTAGGATTTATGGAGGGGGGGACGGCCTGGATTCCCTTGGTACTCGACCGACTCGAACGCGAGTTGGAATACGGCGGCCTCAAACTCAAACGGCACCCTGAGGACTACTTCACGGAGGACCGAATCTTCGTCGGATGCGAGGGTAATGAGAAGGCCCTAGCGTACGCCATCGAGCGAGTGGGGCCACAGCCTTTCATGTTCGCTTCCGATTTTCCCCACGAAATCTCCATCAGCAATTGCATGGAAGAGATCGACGAGATTCTGGAACGGGAGGATATCAAAAAGGAACACAAGGCCGCTATTCTGGGTGAGAACGCACGCCGGTTCTACCGTCACTAAATCCATTAGCCGTGTGAACGGCTGCTCCACGCTTCGATGGTGCCAGTTTACATGTGCAGGCTCTGGGAGAGATGACGTCCTGACAAGGGGTCTGTCAGATAATTCCCCTTGATATTGAAAGGGAACCAGACCAGGGTCGCGCCGGCCACGGCAAGTTCATCCTGCTGAAGAGATTAAAAAGGAAGGGGAGTGCCAGATACTAAGCCTCTGATATTTAAAGATTTTGCCCGAATAGGAGAGGGTAGCCGATACCCTATTATGGAACAACTTGGTAAAAAACGTCCTGTTTCGGCATTCACCGGATTTGCTAAAACCGGTGGGAAATGGATCGACACTATTAAATCGACCGCCGGCAATAGAGAGGCGCAACGGATTAGGAGTGGAGAAAGGCGGAAAAACTCGCCGCGGCTACAACTGATAGAGCCGCTGCGGATTCACTGAGAGGATCTTTTCCATCGTATTATCGCTGAGATCGCCCCGGGCTTTAAGTCCAATGGCCAACTGATCCTGGCGAAAATTATCGCCGTGTGGAAAGTCCGTCGCCGTAACCAGGAAGTCTTTGCCTACCTTACTCATAATATAAGGGATATCGTCATCCAACGCGCACGAGACAAAGACCCTCTCGCCCAGCACCTCGTCGATGATAGCCCCTCTGCGCGCCCGCAAGCCTTTAACGAGACGGACAGTCCACTCGGATCCGGCCTCCAGAAAACTGAACCGGAGTTTGGGAAAGTCTTCGAGGATGCTCGAGCTGAGAATCTGCTGAAAGGCGTATAGAACGTAAGGCCCGCTGACCAACCCGTTGCCCAGCGGGTGAATATGCGGCCGCGAGTCGTCGTAGGCGGGACGGGGCACACCCTGAAACATCTCACGGATCATGGGGCTCGACCCGTTACCTACATGAACGGTAATCGGGAGATTCTGCCGCTCGGCTTCTTCATAGATAGGCCAGTGATCTGGATGGGTCAGGGGCCGGTCCCACTCAATGCCGCGGGCGTATATCCCGGCTACGGAACCAAGGGACTTGACCCGTTTGATCTCCTTAACCGCCAACTCGGGTCGGCGCCAGGGAACGATCGCCACGTACCATAGGCGCCCACCCGATTGGCTGCACTGCGTTGCCATGAACTGATTGTAGCTCCGCGCTAGCGCCGCCTCGAGATCGACGTTTTCCGCAAGGCACCCGAGCCATATGGATGGGAAGACGACCTGCTTATCGATACCGAGCTCGTCCAGACACGATAGCCGTGCCCTGACGTCGCGCATCTCCTGTACCGGTATCGGCACGTCCTTCTCATGGGCGCGCTTCATCAAAGTCGGATTGGCAGCAAAGAAGCGCAGCTTGTAATCGATAATCCAAGCCGCATTGTGCGAGCCGAAGCAGGTGTCCTCTGGTAAAACGACCGGAATGGGTCGAAGCAGATAGAACTCAGGGTCGAGGTGATGCCACGTTTCAAGGCACTCTTCGACGTGCGCGTCGCAATCGATCACTCCCATAAACTGAATCCTCCAGGGTAAATAACCTTACCTACCGATGGGAACGCGGAATGTCAATATTTCGGATTCCGCAATTAAAGCCGTGACCTCTAGGGGAATTTGAAATCTTTGACTTCGATATTTTCTAGTCCGAGTTTTAGAAAGGTCTCGATGTCTAGGCTGTCTTCCTCCCGTTCCACGTCGATGAGGCTTGCCTTGGTCGCAGGGTGCTTGGGCACGAACAGGGTGCAGCAGTCTTCGTCGGGAACCGCCGAAAAGTTAAAGGTCCCGATGGCCCTGGCCTGATCCACTATCTCCTGCTTATCCATACCAACCAGTGGGCGGAGGATCGGCAGATGGGCCGCATTCTCGATCACGGTTAGATTCTGCAGTGTCTGGGAAGCCACCTGGGCGAGGCTCTCGCCCGTAACCAGGGCCTTCGCCTTTTCCTTGCGGGCAATGGCTTCGGCCAGTCGGACCATCATTCTGCGGTAGAGGACGACCCGGAGTGGTCTTGAGACACCGGCAACAATCTGGCGCTGGATTTCCCCAAAGGGGACCAGGTAGAGACGGGATGTGAACTGGTGCCGCGTCAGTATGCCGACAAGCTGCTGCACCTTTTCCTGTGAGGATCGGTCCAGATAGGGCACACTATGAAAATGAACGAATATCAGACGGCACCCGCGCTTCATCATCCGATAGGAAGCTACCGGCGAATCGAATCCTCCCGAGATGAGTGAAACGACTCTGCCGCTGGCTCCGACCGGCAGGCCACCAGGCCCGGGAATCTTGTCCAGGCTGAAAAAAGCCTCACGGGAGAGGAGCTCGATGGATACCGTGAACTCGGCGTCTTTGAGGTCTACCCGCGCGCCTGACTGGGCCTTAACGGCTCCGCCCACTTCACGGTTAACCTCCGGCGAAGTGAGGGGATACCTCTTGTCGGCCCGCTTGGTCTGGACACGGAAGGAATCGAAGTGTTTATCTTTGACGCCTTCGAGGATACGCGCTTTCAGGGTCTCCAGATCGAGCGGAGACTTTTCGGCAAAAGAAAAGTTCGCCACACCGAAGACCGTCGCCACCCTACGGCGAACCTCCTCATGATCCACCTCACCTTTGAAATTCATCAGCAGGCGACCGGGCAGCGCCTTAACCTCGCGAATGCCCAGACCACCCACCACCGAGGCTAGATTTTTCCGCAGCAGCTCGACGAAGTAGGAACGGTTACCGCGCTTCAGTGCCACCTCATGATAACGGACCAGCACCGCATTCATGGATTCAAGCTAGCATAGGCAGTATTCTTTTGCATCGCCCCCGCCTCGTGCTAGGATTCGGCTTGGAGGACCACTTATGGGAAAGTTCAAAAAGATTTCCGAGGCTAGCCAGTTCGCATCGGAGAAGATGAAAAAGAACGGTCTGTTCGATACCGACCGGATGTTCTGTGACCTCTATTGCTTAGAGCCGGGACAGGCTCAGTCCGTGCATAGCCACGAGGGATCAGATAAGGTCTATTTCGTCGTGCAGGGACATGGAATGTTTCAGATTGGTGACGAGGAGCGGGAGCTCGGCAAGGACGAGATCGCCCTGGCGCCATCGGGGCAAAAGCACGGCGTTAAAAATGCTAGCCAGGACCGACTCGTTCTTCTGGTCTTCATGGCACCCAAACCGCAGCATTAGCTCCGAGCTTGCATGCCGATGGGTTCGGGGTTAGGAGTTTTTATGACTCAAGAGCAGGAAGAGGTTGCCCAGGCTAATCTAGAGTTTTACCGGGCTTTCGAGAGTCTCGATATTAACAAGATGGAGAAGGTATGGCTCAATGAGAGCTACGTTCGCTGCATCCACCCGGGTTGGGCGCTTCTGACCGGTTGGGACAACGTCATCACCAGCTGGCGCAATATTTTCCAGAACACTAAGGAGATGCACTTTCGCCTGACCGAGGTAACGGTTCACGTCCGAGGCTCACTGGCCTGGCTCACACTGTATGAAAATATCACCAGCCGTGTCGGCGAGGATAACGCAGCAGGGGTTATTCTGACCACCAATGTCTTCGAAAAATGGGACGGCAAATGGTGGATTATCCATCATCACGGTGGGCCGACCATGGCAGCGACCACGGAATCCGAGACCACGCTCCATTGAAAGGATTGAAGACATCTTGAAGTCATTTAACGGAAGGGTTTCTATCGTCACCGGCGCCGGCAGGGGGATCGGCAAGGCTATCGCCTTACGGCTCGCCCAATCGGGATCGAAGGTCGTTCTGGCCGCTCGCAGCGAAGCCCAGTTGGAAGCCGTTGCTGGAGAGATCAAAGGTCAGCAGGGAGAAGCCCTCGTCGTCCCCACGGATCTGACCCGGGATGAAGATATCGAGCGCCTTGTTGAGCGAACGGTAAAGGAATGGGGCCCCGCCGACAATCTCATCAATAATGCTGGCTGGGGCAAGACGGCCTCCGTGGTCAAATCAAAGGTCTCCGAATGGGATCGAACCTTTCAGGTCAACTTGCGCGCGCCCATGGTGTTGAGCCGCCTGGTCCTCCCCGCCATGATGGAAAAAGGCGACGGCGCGGTCATAAACATTTCCTCTGTCTCAGGAAAGGCGGGCCACGCCAACGGCTCTGCCTATTCGGCTTCCAAGTTCGGCCTGATCGGCTTCAGCGAGTCCCTGTACGAAGAGGTCAGGGGATACGGGATTCGGGTAACCACCATTCTACCTGGTTTTGTGGATACCGAGCTCATTCCACCGGTGAAGCACCTGGACCGTAGCAAGATGATTCAGCCCGATGACATTGCCCAGGCAGTACTCTTCGTCCTCGCGTCACCCCCGACCAGCTGTCCGGTCGAGTTGACCCTTCGGCCACAAAAGACGCCCTACAAGTAGTCCTTCAGTCGCGCGTTTTTCTCTTTTTAAGCTGATTAGGTTTAAGACCCTGGAAGGGTTCCTTACTCATGCGGACCACGTCGGAAAGGTAGTTGATAAACTTTACCTCAGCCCAGGAACCGTCGATCTCTATGGCGCTCAGCGAGCCGTTATCGATCCGGATACGCCGGAATTCATTGAGGGGCAACTTGAGGTAATAGCAGAGGATGGCGCGGATCACGTCGCCATGGGAGACAAAGAGGAGGCGACCATTGGGGTACTCCCGGGAACCACGGCGTAGTGCCTTGAGTCCCCGCTTCTGCACCCCGGGAATGGTCTCACCGCCGGGCACGGCGGCGGTGATCGGATCTTTTAGAAATCGATGATACGCCTCGTCCTTGATCAAGTCTTCGAAGGTGCATCCTTCCCACCTCCCAAAGGCGACCTCCGTCAGGTTTACGTCGGTCTCGACGGTGAGGTTTTGGCTGCCCGCGAGAATGAAGGCGGTGTCCAGAGTACGCTTCAACGGACTTGAATAGATGACCCGGACGTCCAGGTCGGGCAGAAGTTTGGCGATACGGCGAGCTTGTGCGGTCCCTTGCCGGTTGAGGGGGACCTCCTGCCGTCCCATGACGCGCTTCTGGTTATTCCAGGCGGTCTCGCCATGGCGCATGAGAAAAAGCGTTTCCATCGGTTGCGTGTTTACAAGAATACAAGAAAAGAGAGGCCGGGGTAAACCCCCAGCCTCTCTTTAGGTTCCGGTCAGTCAGGATTTTTATGCTGCATTCGACTCTGCGAGGCTGCAAAACTCCTCGTAGTCGATAAGCTTGTCAATAATAGGCTTTTCACCGCACACGGGGCATTCGGGATCCTTCCTCAGGTTCAGCGTGGTGATCTCCATGGTGAGCGTATTGAAATGGAGGAGTTTACCCACCAGCAAATTCCCCTTGCCGAGAATGTACTTGATAGTCTCTAGCGCCTGGACGCAACCGATGAGACCCGGCAAGACTCCCAGGACACCGGCTTCGGCGCAGCTAGGCGCCATTCCAGGGGGAGGTGGCTCCGGATAAAGGCAGCGGTAGCAAGGGCCGCTGGACGGATCAAAAACGGACGCTTGGCCTTCGAACTGGAAGATGCTGCCATGAACGTTGGGTTTCCCCGCGATCACGCAGGCATCATTTATCAGATAACGGGTTGCGAAGTTATCGCAACCATCGACGATGATGTCGTAGTCTTTAATGATCTCCATGATGTTGGCCGAGGTCAACTTCTCTTGATAGGTATTTATACGCACGTCCGGGTTGAGGGCCTGAAGCGTCTGCTTCGCAGACTCGACCTTTGGTTGGCCAACACGATCATTGTTGTGGAGGATCTGCCGTTGCAGGTTGGATATATCCACGAGATCGTGGTCGATGATACCCATCGTGCCGATTCCCGCAGCCGCGAGGTAATAGGCCGATGGCGATCCGAGACCTCCGGCACCAACCATCAGAACCTTGGCGTCAAGAAGCTTGGCTTGGCCCTCCTCGCCGACCTCAGGAAGCAGGAAGTGGCGGCTGTAGCGCTCTAGCTGCTCGGTTGTGAACTGGCGGTCCTTTACTTCCTTGAAACCCGCCGCCTTCCAGGCTGAATAGCCGCCCGACATTGAGATGACATCCTCGTAGCCCATCTCCTTCATGTCTTTGGCTGCCAGGAGAGAACGTACACCACCTGCGCAGTAAGCGATGATCGGGATCTGTTTATCGGGAACTGTGCCTTCTACCTGGATCTCTAAAAAGCCACGGGGTAGGGAAACGGCGCCTTCAAGGTGCCCGGCACGGTACTCTTCCTTCTCACGGACATCCAGCAAGAGGTATTCCGCATTTTTCGACACCAGGTCGTTAACCTGCTGAACATTGAGCTCCTTGACCTCTTTTCGGGCCTCACTCATGAGCTGGTCAAAGGTTTTAGCCATAGCCCCTCCTTAATAAATTATAAGCCTACTAATTAACTAGCTTTTCATAGAAGCTGGACTTAGTAGACCTAAGATAAGGCGGATTGCCTTATATGGCAAGGTTCTAGACATATCCGCTCGGAATTTACACCTAATATTGACCACTTTAAATTTAACACTTTCGGGTTCCAAAAACCACTTGTTAAATCCAGTTTGTATTCAATCGCCTGCAGGATCGCCGGGTTGACCACGATAATGTAGGAAATGGTCATGTAAGGTGGTAACCCCCGCAACGATTTCGCGCCGGGAATTCGCCCCGTTACTCTCGAAGTCGAAGTACTTCCGAATGCCGTTCAACATGGAATAAAACCCCAGGGCAAAAAAATTAGTCAAAGCCCCAACCGGGTGTCAATAATTTATTAATCAGGTAGGAAGGAAACACCATTGACTATTGCCTTGCCGGAACCCCTGATGCTAAGCCTTGAATATTGCCATGACTGTATGCAAACATACCAGCCTCGACTTATTGCCCGGACCGAAGGGTAGGCTTCGGTGCCGTCGTTGCTATCTGACGATCGAAAAGCACGAGCTCGGCGAGAGCTATTGCCCCGAGTGCTTCGAGAGCAGCGGCAAGAAACGGTATGATTTCGAAGACGTTCAGACGACCGGATCAGAACCGACCCGATACCGGTGCGAAGAATGCGGCGTGATCGTTGAATGTGAATAGGCCGATCCCCCAAGCGGTTAATCATAATAGGAACAGCACCCTTTTAGCTGCCGGTAGGGGGATTAAGTAAGTTAATAATTCCTTTCAATATTCAGCCCCTATCCCATGTTTCTTAAGTTTAACTTTTCAATTGTATTTCGAGGGATTAGGCTTAGATTTTTCATTATAGGCCAATCCGACAGAACGTGACATACTGACATAAGACAGCGCATCGCAATTGAACAGCAACCCACATCCGATATGAACGAAGACAAGCGCCAGCAGGCGGAAAGGCGGTTGAAGGTAATCTCGGATTGGGGGCAATTTTTGGAACATAGCCCGGGTGTCGGTGAAATAAGGGATGCTTCAGAATTGCCGCACCCCAAGAAAGAAATCTTGGTTGCTATATGTCTTGAATTGCTTCGAGATAACGATGACGACCGCCGAGAAGTACTAAAGGCTGGAGCGATTTTTCTTGTCAATTTTCAGGATGGAGTCGGAACAGAACCGCTGAGTATGTTGGGAATTTCCGTCGAAGAGATGGCGCACTCCGCTGAATCCGAGGATGCGCTGCTGGCGCTGCTGCCAAGAATAGCAAATAACCCAAACCGAGGAAGATATGAAACCTTATAAGGCTTTAGCCGACGAGGAAAGCACATCGATACAAGCAAAGCTGGCAGCAGCGGAACTGTTGGGGCAGCAGATGCGGGAGGACAAGAAGCGGGAAATTTTGGGCTAAGAGAAAAGGTTCATATTAGCCCCAATTTCTTCTGTTCCCGCAGCATTGCAAACGCAATGCCAAACTGAACCACCATTTCAACCGCCATTATACAAACAAAGACAGCGGCTAAATCCAGCAAGCTGGAGCGGGAAAATACAGCCATCAGGGCAATAACAAGGGTATATGCCGGTCAGCATATAACTTGTCAGGCGCACACATAGAGTAAATACAATAGGAGCAGCGAATAGTCACACTTGTTCAGGAGTCATGGAAAGAAGTCGCCTCGATTGCACCGATGGTGTTCAGGAGTCGCACTGCAAAGCAGTTGGCGCTGCACTTCTCAAGACGCGCGAGCAAGGCTTGGGCGAAGATTCTGAGCAATCTGTCAAAGACGCATGGACAAGCGTATACAGCGCCACGGCGAACGTCATGTTTGCTGCATCAAAACCCTGAGCCTAACAATTAAATCGAGCGGAAACTGCCCGCTTATGCCAGACGTTGGATGGCTTTAACGGAGCATATGATTTGAATGAGGATATCAAAAAGGTAGTGAGGATGTTTCCAAGCATTGAGGCTGCAAATGCTGCAGTGGGCATCCTCATGGCTGATGGAATCGAGACGGTGATCAAGTCGAATGATTCCGAAGGTGGGCTCCCACCGTTACAGTCATCCAAGGGGGGACCGATACTGGTCAAGGCAGTCGATGAGTTCAGAGCCAGAAGAATTCTCGCCATAGCATGGCCAAGCACAGAAACAGATAGCGAGGATGATTGGGCGCCCGAGATGTCAGGACTTCTCAAACGCTCACGGAGGCGAGCTCCCGTCATCGCCGGGTGATTGTTCGTCGTGTTTTTTGTAATCCCGCTTAACATTGCCGTAATTATCGCGCTTGCAGTCTCTTGAGAGAGAGCGCCCACTCATAATTTCTATCCTAGTTGATTTCCATTCTTAAAACCTTTTTTTGTATCTAACTGAAATTGAAGTAAAATATGATTTAATTGCTAAACAGGTTCGTATCTGCGGTTCGGCTCCTGCGTGCCGCCAAACTCAATCACTTTGAGAATCAGGAGTTTAATTGGAGATGCCGTCTGACGGCCAGTTTATAAACCCCATGGCTAAACAAAGCCAAAAGGCAAAAAAACCAAGGCCAGCACCAACGGAAAGAGGGCGAACGTATCCGCGGTCGAATTTATCCTCAAATGGATCGGTCCATTTCGGATCGACGGGTAATTTTTCACACCTCACAGGGAGAAGTATGAATTGGAAACCGCCTTTATCGGTGCAGGCTTTTTACAGCTGGTAATCGGATCTTTGGCTTTTTTTCTGCCGCATAAAAGGATGGTCCGTTGGGCTATCGAGTCCAGAGAGAAGTTGATGGAACGGTATATGACCAGAGGCGACGAGAAAATGGTTCTCGGGCTGTCACGAGAGATCGCTGCCGTAGAGGCAACGTCCCCACTTTATTCAAAGATTTGTATCGGGATCGGTGCACTCCTGCTTGCCACAGCTCTCTTATTCTAAAAAAGGGCCAGGCCAAGCAGCCCCTCCCACTCCACCAAGGAGTCGATTGTCAAAAGCAAATTCCACAGCCCTTAGGTTTGGAACGGGTCTATGAGGCTCGATCCACCAAGCCCGGATTGGTGAGCAAATTCCCCGTTAGTTCGAACGCGCGTTGGAGCCGCTGGATTCCGAATCCGGTCAGTGCGAGACCTAACATATCCAACGCCAGTGGGTGAAATTGAAGCCCGGTCTCGATGGCCGTAAAACCAGGGATTGGGGGTAGAGCGAACATAGCAACCAGTGGTAGCAGGTTAAAAGAAGCATGCCCAAGTAGACAGGGGAGCAGGGAGCCGGTCTGAGCGTACCACCAACCCAGGATCGAACCGATGAATATGGCACCGGTTATCTGCCAAGGGTTGACGTGAAACAGCCCGAACAGCACGGCTGACAGGGCGACCGCCTTCATCACGGGTAAGCGTCGAAGAAACCCGCGCAGGATAATACCACGGAAGAGCAGCTCCTCGGTCACCGGTGCTACAATGATAAGAAGGAAGAAACTGGCCACCGGATTGATCTGGGTACTCAGGTACAACCGGGATAGGTCAAAACTCGCTGGAGGGGGCCCCAACAGATACCGGAGCAGGTTATCGGCCTCAGAAGCAAGGATGCTCGAGCCCAAAATCACCGCAGCCATAGGCCCCATAAGAGCAGAGTCGACCCTCCTGATGCGAAAAACCTGCTTGACCGTGGCGCCAGTCCGCTCGAAACCGAACCAAGTGAGGCTTCCCAGAACGATGATATTGACCAGTCCAAGCACCCATGGATTGCGCTCGGCTCCGGGTAAGTAGACGGCAATTACAGAGATAGCAAGGATCAGCAGGAAGAACCCGGCGAGCAGCAGCAAAACGGCCTGTCTCAATCCGGGGTAGGAGGGGATCACGGAAACCTCGGAAGGCCTCTTATCGGTAGGCTGGGTAGGAGCAGCCTGACTGGGATCAACCGTGTCGGGTTCCTCACTTTTGGGCATAAATATTATTTTTGAATAGTTTCAAATGGTTAGAAAGGGAGATCTAGAGCCTTACCCGGGCCTCATTAGCGTCTAATTTCTTTGAGTTTTACCATTTGGGCTAGCCAACCGATAAATCGGATAAATGGAATAGGAAAGAGATTAATAGCAAATAGAGGATCCCGTGGACGAGGATTGCCTCTTCCTTTTGGTGGGGATCTCTCCTCCCAGGCATCACTTCCGGGCGAGCGAATAGACCTTGGATAATACGGCCACAAACTGCACGGGGGTGCTGTTCAGTTCCACATGGTGATACCCATGAGTAGTCGGCCCTTCTCCAGATCCTCCATGGCCTGATTGATCTCAGAGAAATCGTACTTCTTGGAGAGCAGCGACTTCACGTCGATCCTTCCATCCCCGGCTATTTTTAGCACTTCGTTAACATCGTTCGACCTGCGGCTTTGAATTCCCGTCACCTTGATCTCGTTAAAGGCAAACCGGGCATTGCTAAAGGTGATGGGTCTCGCTCCTAGCCCGCCGACGATCACAGCGGTACCACCGGGGCAGGTGGCATTGACGATCTGATCAGCGGTCTTTACATTTCCGATACACTCGAAAGATTTGTCAGCCCCCCCACCGGTGATATCCTTGACCGCCTCCACCGGGTCTTTTACCTTACTGGCGTCGACCGTGTGGGTGGCTCCGAACCTCTTGGCCGCCTCAAGCTTTTCTGCAATTAGGTCCACGGCAACAATCGGGTAGGCACCGAAGAGTTTGAGGAACTGGATCGTATTTAAACCCACACCTCCGCAACCGATAACAAGGCTCGAGTCTCCCGGTTCGAGTTCGGCGCCGTGCTTCACCGCGTTGTAAGCGGTGGTCACGCGGCAGCCTATGAGGCTCGCCTCTTCCAAACTCACGCCATCGGGAATCTTGTTAACCATGTAGCCAGGGGCAGGGACGTACTGGGAAAAGCCACCCACGTTCCAGGGATAGACCAACCCTCCGTCTTTCTTCTTGAGCGGCGCGGGCTTAGGGCGGCTACGGCAGATGTTCTCTCTTCCAGCCATACAGTAACGGCACCGGCCGCATTTGTATCTCATCCCCACAATGACCCGGTCGCCTTCCTTAAAGGCCGACCGCTGGTCTTTCCCTACCTGGTCAATGGTCCCGGAGACCTCGTGGCCTAACAATGACGGAGACTGAAAGGGAGTACTTCCTTCAACGGCTTTGAGGTCCGTATGACAAACTCCGCAGGCAGCAACCCGGATCAGAACGTCACCATCACCGATGGACGGGGTCTCCATTTCTTCGATTTGTAACGGTTTGCGCGCTTCGTAGAGTACTGCAGCTTTCATAATCCCAACCTCCTAGATCTGGTAAAATTTTCTGGCATTATCTCCCAGGATGGCCGCCTTGTGTTCGTCGGCAATATCCTTTCGTTCCCGTATCTCGTCAATCTCTTCCATACAGTTGCCGAGAGTGATCTCATGGGGGAAGTCGGATGCGAACATGAAGGGTTCCGGACCGACTCGCTCGATGGCATAGGCCAAAGCCCGTTCATTGCCCTCACAGCCGACAAAGAACTGACCTCCGCGAAAGTAGTCTTCGATCTTTCGCGGCAAGTCCAGGCCTCCGTACGCGGCCTCCCGCTCGAGCCGATCCAAAACCATGGGGATCCAAGCTGTGCCCCCCTCGAGGAAACCCACGCGTAATTTGGGAAAGCGGTCCAGCACCCCGTCTACGATCATCCCGGTCATGGCTATGGCCAGGGGAACCGGCATGCCCAGCGCCCGGGTGGCCGGAAAGACGGTAAAGGTATTGAATCCCAGATCGCTATAGCTTCCCCCATGGACCGCCATGGCGCAACCCAGTTTCTCCGCTTCTGCATAGATGGGCCAGAACTCTTTGGACGATATATGACGTTTAAGTCCGTTAGAAGGGATCATCGCCGCCACCATCCCCAGCTCCGTAACCGCCCGGCGCAGCTCCTCAACCGCCATGCTGGGGTCCTGCATGGGGATGAGCGCAACTCCCTTCAATCGCGGGCTGGCCTTCAGATACTTCTCGTGAAGCCAGTTATTATAGGCTCGGGCAAACCCCAGGGCCCACTCGGGGTACTGGATATGGCCGTAGGCCAGGGCACCCGTGGTGAAAAGAGCCGCCGATTCGATTCCAGTCTTCTCTAAGAATGCGATCCATTCATTAGGACCCACGGACCAGTCAAAGGTCCCCTTCTTCGGAAGGATTTGACTCGGGGTGTGAAACTCATCGAGGCTCGGCATCATCCGGCTCTTGGTCATGTAACCCCAGGCTGTAAACGGCTCTTCGATGAACTCGTTCAACTCCCGTTCGTTGATCATCACGTGCCCGTCGGAGTCAACGTACTTCTTTGACATCGGTACCCCTCCTAATGGGTTTAGCTAAAGGTCTTGTTAAAAAGACTTTTAATCTAATTTTCAAAAAAAGGCTATCCATGCTCATAGCTCTCAGCATCCCTGCCTGTCAAGGAGGAACCGTTATCCCAATTATCGCTGTAATTTTAATGATTAAAAGTGTCGCAGGAGCTCTTCCATGCCATCGATCTCCGAGGTCGTCAGCAGCATGATCTCGTTGGACTCGCCCGAATCAGCGGCCGCTGCATAATGGTGCCAAGCGGTGAGTTCCCGATAAAGGAGTATAGCGATCATGGTTCGCTTTAAGACCCTCTCGTTATTTCCTTTTGGCTTTTTGATGCTTATCTTCGCGACCTTGGCCGGTACGGGTTTGGGATCAGAAATCATTTGATCCGGAACCGATACCGCCGCGTAAGCATTCGAGTTACTGGACCTAGCTACGATATCATCAAGTGAATTTGGGAGAATCGCATCGATGGATGTCTGGTTTGAGTCTATACAATCTGAGCTACACTTAGAGGCGTTTCCATAAGGGGATAAAAACAGCAGCACGACGAGGAGAGTACCGATACCTATAGCAATTGTGGACTTTCTAATTCAGTGTTGCATTTGAGGCTCCTCCTTCCTTCTTTTTTGTGTTTCACATTGGGTCTGCACTCTTACGTAGCAAGATTATTGCCACCAGGAAAAGTACCGTTTTCCAATGTAAAACTGGAATGTCAAACCGAAATGATGGGAAGGGGACGAGCTTGACAATCAGCACGATCAACGACAACACTAGTAAAATACGATACTTATATATCGTTATTTAATGTCTGGAGAAGTTAGTTTCAATTTGAGACGACTCTGCAGCTATGGAGCGTACGGGTCAGTACTTATAGCCTATGACCAGCGATGAAGTGAGTGGATCGGGAAGGGCGATATGATCAGTGGAAACAAAGCCCGCAGCCTGGAGCCAACCCTGCACTTCCTCCGATGAATAACACCGCCCAAGTTCGGTTGTAAGCAGCATCAGTAAGGCAAATGCGGCACCAACAGGGGGCCCTGTTCGGGCGCTGTCCAGGATGTGATCTTTTATAACGATTCTGCCTCCCGCATCCAGGCAGGTGTAAAGTTTGGACATCAAGCGACGGTTTTCTTCTTCTCCCTCCGAATGAATGATATTAGACAAAAATATCATTTGATAGGTTCCAGGTATGGGATCGTGTCGATAGTCACCTTTAATAAGTTGAATCTGATTCCCTACCCCGGCCTCTTTGACAAACTTATCGGTCATCTTTAAGGTTTCCGGAAGATCAAACAAAGTGGCACGGAGTTGGGCAAATTTCATGCACCATTGAATCGCGTAGGAGGCAGGTCCGGGCCCCAAATCGAGCATCTCCTGGACCCCACTAATGTTCATATTATCGGCTACGACCTCGGCGTCCCCACGGGCCTTGACCAGAGAGTCCATCCCCAGAATAAATCGTTCCGTTTCTCGACGATCCCCTTGATACATGTCCGGCGTTCGGACCGGAGCCCCACGACGAACCGCTTGCTCTAGTTCCCCCCAGCTTCCCCAAAGGGAAGCGTCGAAAAGGATCATATGGCCATAGTATTTGGGGGAACTGGTTACTAGATATTCAGTTGAGACGTCGTTCAACGTGAAGAACTGGTCATGCTTATCCAGGAGCCCGAAGGAGACCAACGCGTTGAGGAGGAGCTCCGTTGCCCGGACATCCGTAGCAAGAGACAAAGCCAGGGATGAGGCGCTGCAGCCACCACCGTCAAGTGCGTCAAACAACTTCATTGCGACAGCCACTTGGATAATCCGGGCTTCCACATGCCCCGATGCCAGGCGCGCCAGTAGGGAATAGTCCAATTTAGATTCGCTCGATGATCCGATAGGTACGGCTCTTCGGCTTGATGGGGGCAATGATTCCAAGCTTCACCAACGATCGAATTTCCCGGTAGGCTGTATCCCTATCGACCTCACCGATCCGTTGGTAGTCCATTGTGGACATGGCCTTACCATGGGAATAGGCGTAAACTAGAAGGCGCTTTTGCCGATAGTTCACCTGCAATCGGCGGAACTGGTTCAGCCACTTCAGCGTCGATTCGTCATAGATCGGCGTATTGCGTAAAGTGACGGAGAAGAAAAAACCCTCGCTGGTAAACTCTGGCGGCCGCAATCCATACTGCTCCATATCCTGAAACATTCTGGGTACACCTTCACCCATCTCCTGCAGGTAGCCGAGATCGGCAAGAACCCGGATGAGCAGTGGATTTCGCGAGAAGTGAACCCTTTTTTGCAATCGCAGCTGCTCCACCGTTATCGGTGCAGGGAGCATCCCTGGGCTTCGAACCTCGATACGATCATCAAACATCCACACCTCCGTGGAGGCTCCGGTTAAAGAGTAATCCCGATGGGCAACAGCGTTGACCAGTGCTTCTTGCCAAGGTAAGGACGGGTATTCGAGTCGTTCACGGAAGAACAGGTCGTGGAGAACCATCCTTTCCCGGATATGCTCCTTAATCCGCCCCACGGCCTCATCGATAAGACGCCAGAGGGGAGCCTCGAAACGGATCCGTTTGATAACATTCATGGAGGTTCCATGCTTACGCTCGGTACCATCGTATTTGACAAAGTCGATCCCGCATCGGGGGTGCCAGCGGGTAGGGTCCTTCGCAAAGAGGAGCAAGCAGGCCATCTTCAGGGTGGGTCTGGCCGACGATCGGTCCACAAGATGGTAGGCCTGCTCCAACAGCGCCTGGGGTTCCCTGGGATCGGCGATCTTATTACCGATGGACTTAACGGCTTCCAGGTCCAGATCCTCCCAGGTTGCATCCGAGACCGTGTGCCGTTCGTAAGGAAAGGACCGTTTCGCATCTCGCAGAGACTGAATCTGTTCCGCAGGAATCGATGCATTTTCAGCCGCCACCCGGTAATAGGTGCGTCCACCGGATACCCGATGGAGCTCAAGGGAGGACCCTACGGAGATCTTGAGTAAAAGCAGGTTCCCAAGATTGAACTTTTCAAATAATGGATAAATCGGAGGGCTAATCATACCCTGGGTAGCCTGGAGCAGGCTCTGGTATTCCTCCGGCGAGTGCGGAATGCCCGTAATACTCTTGTCTTTTTCTACCCCGACCAACAAGGTCCCCCCATCAGCATTGGCCATACCGCCGACGAGTCGGGCAATCTCTCGAACGAGTTCATTCAACGCTCTGGGGGGTGTCCCTTTTTTGTTCAGTTCGTAGGCGCTGACGAATTCGAGGAACTGCCCCCTTTCATGCCTAAGCAGGCTTTCGAGATCTTCCCCTTGCATGACATCAATCCCTCGCAGAAATGTAGAAATCGTTCAGGTCAAGCCATTCATTCACGGTATGAATCTCCCGTATGCCGGTGGACAGATTCGCGACTTCCAGACCCTTTTTATTGAAAACGTCGGCGTCGCACCCCCCCCCCGGTGGCCATAACCTGCACATGCATTCCCATTCTGGCAGCCGCTGATTGGACAAACGTACGTTGGGAGATTCATAAGAAAGATCCATGGTATCGTCCTGTCTTTCAATTGAAGCCTTCACCGTCGGCCGATAGGGCTTATCGTCGACCTCTAAACCAACTGTATCCATGTGGGCAGAAAGTAAAATCGGCTTAACCTCCCGGACATTGCCGTCAAAATGCACAATCACATTACCGACTTAGCCCCCCACTTTTCCACCGGCATCATCGAATCGCACCCGGCACCCCAGCTCTTCCATCTCTCGCTTCAGGCGCTGGAAGATAGCTCCCTCCTTACGGGAAATGCTATCGATTTGAACCAGCTTGATTAGCAGGTTTTGGAGTCTTTCGCGTTGAATCAAAATTCATCCTCCCGCAGGGCTAGGAGTTGGGAGCCGACAAAGCGCGACGGCCTGTGGTCCCTGGGAATTTACGTTTCGAAACCTTGGGAATCTAATTCTCTGAGCAAGTGAGTGAATTCCAATTGGCTATAGAGCTCCCGTAACTTGTCCATGCTGGGCTTACGATACCGGAAGTGATCCAACTCCAGAGGAACGGGAACATCGGTCCTCACGGTGGCCAACTCGCGGCTCAACATGGCGTCATCACGGCCTTCAATTAGGGCCTTACGAACCCGTGCGCGCCCCCTTATTTTAACTTGATCCAAATCATCGAGATGGTCGTAGAGGTTCTCCAACGTATGAAATTGCTGAATCAGCGCGATGGCCGTTTTTTCCCCAATCCCTTTAACCCCTCGAATGTTATCGACCGCGTCGCCCATGAGGGCCATAACCTCAACGACTTTGGACGGGTCCACTCCGAACTTTTGCCGGACCTCCTCCACCCCGATCCACTTGGCTTTCATGGTATCCAACATGCGGACCGAGCCACCAACCAGTTGCATTAGATCCTTATCCCCCGAAACAATCACAACTTCTGTATCCGAGGAAGAAAAATGCTTTGCCAGGGTTGCGATTAAATCGTCCGCTTCAAACCCATCGTGCTCCAGCACCGCGATATTCATCGCCTGGAGGACCTGCCGGATATATGGGAACTGGGGGATCAGATCGTCGGGAGCCTCGGGCCGGTTGGCCTTGTAATCTCGGTAGATCTCGTCTCTAAAGGTCTCGCCCCCCGTGTCGAAGACCATAACCAGCCACTGGGGCCTTTGATCCTTAAGAAGTTTCAGGGTCATGGTCGTAAAGCCGTAAATCGCATGGGTGGCAAGCCCGGAAGAATTCGTGAGCCGCGGCATGCCAAAATACGCACGAAAAATATAGGAGCTTCCGTCGATCAGATAGATCCGTGGAGCATCGCCGCCACCGGCAGGATTGCTCATGATTTTACCCGAGTCCTTTTTCGTAACTTTAGATAACCTGGTTGTAATGCCATACGATTGAAGAAAAGGAATGAGGCCGGAACTTGACTTCGGCCAACCGACAATTCACAAAGGGTACCTGTTTGCGATTAGCTCAATTCCCCCCAAAGAGCAAGAGTGAAACCCAATTGGCCGGTGACAGGACACCCGATGTGTTATTCGTGAGCCCCCCACGCTTCCGTCTCAAACAGAATTTCCCCTTTAAATTCAATCCAAGAAATTTTATTTTCTCCCGGTCAGATTTTTCTCTTGCATTGGAACTGGAAAATGTTTAAAAAATCCTCCTTGAGAATTATTTTGCAACACGATTGCTAACGGCGCTCCTCTAAAGAAATCGGCAAACCAGAAATGCAACAACTGACCTGTATGTTCCGCAGCCCAATTGTTTTCGCCTTATCCTCTATCGTCCCTTTATTTGCGGCCAGCCGGACCCTGCTCATAGGTCTGCTTATAAATGCCTTTAAACGATCGAATTATCTTATCCTTCCAATTCTATCCACAGTTGTGGATAGTTGTAAACATAAACGGTCGACCTTTTGGGTCTATAAAACGGGCGCCTAACGTCGCTCGTCGAGGGTGGTATGGATTTGTGGCAAGAGGCCTTAAAACTGCTTGAACACCGGTTGGGTCAACACAACTTCGGAACCTGGATCAAGCCGATACGAGCCAGAATCGGGGCCGGCGGGGAAATCGTCCTGGAGGTGCCGAGCAAGTTTGTTCGCGACTGGCTGATGGCCCACTTTTTATTCGAGATCCAGGAATGCCTGGCGGAGGTGAGTCATCCGGGGGTCAGCGTCTCGGTGGAGGTCAACCCAAAGGACGGGCAAACCGGCAAAAGTGCCAAGAAGGTGGAAGCTCCTAAACAGCAACTGCAACCCATTGGGATTACCGGCCTCATACCTAAGTACACCTTCGAAAATTTCGTCGTGGGATCGAGCAATCAATTTGCCCATGCGGCGTGCTTGGCCGTAGCAAACCAATCCGGCGATCACTACAATCCACTGTTCCTTTATGGTGGTGTAGGCTTGGGCAAGACCCACCTGGTCAATGCCATCGGCCATAAAGTGCTTAGAAACCGGCCAGCCTTGAAGGTTACCTATCTGGCCTCCGAATCCTTTATGAACGAGCTAATTACCTCGTTGCGTAGGGATCGTGCCGCTGAGTTTAAGGCCCGATTTCGTAATGTCGACATACTGATCCTTGACGACGTCCAGTTCCTGGCGGGCAAGGAGAGGACTCAAGAAGAGTTTTTCCACACCTTTAACTCTCTTTATGAATCCCATAAGCAGATCGTTCTTACATCTGACAAATTTCCCAAAGAAATCCCCGGGCTCGAAGACCGGCTCAGAAACCGCTTCGAGTGGGGCCTCATCGCCGACATCCAGGCCCCCGACATGGAAACCCGGGTTGCCATTTTGGAAAAAAAGGCCGAGATGGAAGAGGTTCCGTTGAGCCACGAGGTGGCACTGTTCCTGGCCTCCCACATCGACTCCAACGTCCGGGAGCTCGAAGGGTCTCTCACTCGACTTGGGGCCTTTGCCTCCCTCACCAAAACCGAAATAACAATCGAACTCGTCAAACAGGTCCTCAAAAACACTTTGCGTGGCATACATAGAGAAGTCACCATTGAAAATATCCAGAAGGCCATTTGCGATCATTTCAACCTGAAGCTGGGTGACCTGAAATCCAAGCGACGTACCAAAAACATCGCTCAGCCCAGACAGATGGCCATGTATCTCTGCCGCAAATACACCTCAACCTCATTCCCTGTCATCGGCGACAAGTTCGGCGGCAGGGATCATTCTACAGTTATCCACGCCTCAAAGGTCATTGAGCAACGGATTAAAAGCGATTCCTCCGTGCAAATAGCCATTGAGAGTTTAGAAAAGCAGCTCAAATGATAAAGTCTACCGGGACCGGAAAGGCAGGGCATGGACGACCGGGAACGTTCTTATAACACTCCGGATTTTAAAATTAAACTTCCGGAGTCGGATCGGCTCGGGGAGACTATTCCGGTTCGGGTGGGAACCATGGCCCCCGAGTTTGAAGCACCGATCCTGGAGGGGCCCGTGGTTCGTCTCGGCGATTTGCGAGCCCAGGGGCACGTGGTCCTTATGATGGGCTCCATTACCAGTCCTATGTGCGCCATCGCCGTGCCCGGAATGAACCGGCTCCACTCGAAGCTAAAGGACAAAGGCGTGTCTATCTACCTCATCTATGTCAAGGAATCGCATCCCGGCGAGCATTACCCGCACCATACCTCACTGGAGCAGAAGACCGAACATGCTCGGCAACTCCGGCGGTTGGAAAAGGTCGAGTTTCCGATTCTAGTAGACAGCCTGGACGGATCCATTCACCGGAGCTATGGGCCGTGGCCCACCTCGATCTTCGTCATACATCGGGATGGGAGGCTTTTTTTTCGCAGTACCATCACGGACCCCCATGAGGTGGAGCTGTACCTCGAGGAGCTCGTGCAGTCGAATGCCATCACCCAAAACCCCGATCGAGTCCCTCACCTCAGTTATTCCGAGCGGTTGATCGAACACGACCCCGACCGGGAGATACACCGCCGGGTATATGATCGAGCCGGACCCAAGGCCTATGAGGACGTTTGGAATGCCTTCCCCACCATGCGCGGCCGTTGGCCCTAGGGGTTAAGATCAAGAACCGGCCGCCATTTCTCGAGTACCTTCTGTCGCAAGGTTTTGGGAGCGGCCGCCGTAGGGATGCCAATCACTCGGATCGCTGAGAATATGAGCCGAAACCAGATTGACGGCGCCATCATCCCATGGAGAGCCCTCATTCCTTTCCAAATCAACCAGGTCGCAAAATATCACTACAGTGCTGACCTAGGCGTCCTTCCTGTAGTCGTTGCTATGAACAAAAGGCAGTGCGAAAATCTTTCCCCGAAGGCCAGAGCCGTCGTGGACCAAAGTGGGCCACTGTTATCAAAAATGAGAGGAAAGACTTACGACGACACTCGAACAGAATACATCAATCGGCACAAGGCAGACCCGAAACACACAGTGATCGAGCCAACTTCAGCGGAACGAGGTGAGATGATAACCCTGTTCCAACCTCTGCATGATCAGTGGAGAGCCCAAAACGGAACGCAGCGTTATGATGCCCTCGTCAAGATTTTCTTCGAGATCCGGAAAGGCAATTAAAAAATCTGATTCCACACTAAGGCAACGTAGATGCATTGGTTTTACCTTGAAAAGAGGCTCACGGCTTTCGCCCGATGGTTGGCCTTTCTGGGCTTTTTTTTCTCCTCTTACTCTCCCTAATCATTGTCACTGATATTTTCATGCGTTAGCTGTTTCACGCCCCCTTAGCAGGGACCGGGGACATATCCAAAGTGCTGTTGCCTGTTATCGTAGCCACCTGCTTTCTCATTGCCGTGCACCAGCGCCAACACGTTACGATCCGGTTCCTGGCACTTCATTGGGTCCGCGCAGGGGAACCTATCTGGAATTCTTTGGTTCACTGGTGCTGTTGGTATTTCTTCTCCGTATGTCCTGGCAGTTGATCCTCCACACCGCTGGAATGCAGGCCGCCAGGGAACATACCTGGGTTATTCAAATCTTAATGGCACCATGGTGGTGGGTGACAACGGCCATCATGGCCTCCTGCCTTCCCTTGCAAAGTCTTATTGTGCTGTCTTGTCTGATCCGGGTCGTTACCGGGCGGTCTCCGGACGGGGCCCCACAAATCCCTTAGAGTTTTGAGCAATAGGGATATTCGTCGTGAACATTCCCATAGACCCCCTGGTCATCGGCATCCTCGGATTGGCCTGCATATTTGTTCTAATCACCCTTCATGTTCCCATCGGCGTTGCCATGGCCGTAGCCGGCCTGCTCAGCTTTACGGCCTTGCAGAACCTGGAAACCGGCGTCACCCTCTTTGGCAGCGAACCCGCCAGTGTTATCTCCAATCTCGACATCGGCGTTATCCCTCTGTTTCTGCTCATGGGCGGGTTTTCGTCTGCGGCCGGTCTATCGGCAGACATCTAGCGCCTGGGCTATGCCCTGGTTGGACACTATCGAGGCGGCTTGGCCATGGCCACCATTGGCGGGTGTACTGGATTCGGCGCAGTGTATGGCTCATCCGTCGCCACTGTGGCCACCATGACCCGCGTGGCGCTCCCCGAAATGCTCGAGCGTCGGTACTCGTCCAAGCTTGCCACCGGCTGTATCGCCGCCGGCGGGACCCTGGGGATGCTGATTCCGCCGTCCATCATTATGGTCCTATACGGATTTCTGACCGAGCAGTTTGTCATTGCCTTGTTTATCGCAGCCATTGTACCCGGGATCATTACCGTGCTGTTTTACGCTGTAGCCATTGCCCTTTACGTCCGTGTTCATCCGGAAGCCGGGCCCCCCCGGCACCCGGCAATCATGGAACGAAGTATTGGCCGTCACGGGTCAGGCGTGACGAGTTTTCCTGCTCGCCGTTGTGGTACTGGAAGGACTTTATGGAAGGTTCTTCACGGTCTCCGAGGCCGCCGCTGTGGGTGCAGTAACCGCATTTTTATTCACCGTCTTCCGGGGCAAATTGACCTGGCCAACGCTTTGGAACGTCCTTTTGGATACGGCTGCAAACACGGGGATGATATATCTGTTTTTGATCGGTGCCTCGATATTCACTTTTTCCATATCCCTCTCGTGACTACCAGAGGCCATGATCCAATGGATTGTAGCGATTGATCTACCGCCTCTACTCGTCATCTTTGCTCTACTGGTCGTGTACCTGGTTCTCGGCAGCGTCTTTGAAACCATTTCCGCTATGATCATTACACTCCCATTCGTATTCCCATTGATCCTGGAGCTTGGATACTATCCTAATCTGGTGGGGCATTATCAACGTGATCGTCATCGAAGTGGGGCTCATCACACCTCCTATCGGGCTCAATGCCTTCGTCATTCACGGGATGGCTAAGGACATTTCTCTGACATCGATTTTTTCAGGGATCTTACCCTTCTTCTTGGCCGACATCGCCAGGCTGGTCATCCTGGTAGTCTTTCCGACCTTGGTCTAATGGCTGCCCAAGGCCCTGGGGGTGATTTAACCCGGCTTGAACCCAATAGCGGGTCGGGATCTTGCCCTTCGGGAAGCGGGCAGAGCGTCCCGATTTGCATGTTCCGCGGAGCCAGTCTATTATTTCTTGGCGGGGGAGAAAACAAACCGCCTACGCTCAACTCCTGTTCGCACCCACCCTGGTGGACAGGAACCCATAGTTTGGAAAAGTGGCGGTGTAGCTCAGATGGTTAGAGCACGCGGCTCATATCCGCGGCGTCGCAGGTTCGATTCCTGCCACCGCCACCAAAATTTTATTGGCCCATCCTATTTCAGGAAATCCCCTTTTGTCCCTCAAAAACCACACTTTTCACCATTGCTAACCAAAACTATTCTCGGACAGGATGCCTGCAGAGCGCTCCTACTTAGCGTGACGGCACGCGTCAATAGAGTTGCCATATCCTAGTGGATAACCTATAAAATATTCTTGTTCGCAAAGCAGTAGAGATGGGCTTCCGATTGCCGCAGGAGATCGAAAAGCATGTCATTAAAGGGAAAAGTTATTTTGGTCACCGGAGGAACGGGGTCCTTCGGAAACAAATTCACCGAGCTCGTACTGAAGGAACATCAACCCAAGGCTATTCGTATCTTCTCACGCGGTGAGCTGCTCCAGTTGCAGATGGCTCAGCGCTTCAAACAGGATCCCAGGCTACGATTTTTCATTGGCGACGTGCGCGATCGCGACCGACTGCACCTGGCGATGAATGGGGCTGATATTGTCGTCCATGCGGCCGCACTGAAACAGGTCCCAGCCTGCGAGTACAACCCATTCGAAGCCGTTCAGACTAATATCGTGGGCGCCAAGAACGTGATCGATGCAGCCATGGTCCAGGGGGTCAAGAAAGTGATGGCCATCAGTACCGACAAAGCGGTCAACCCTGTCAACCTCTACGGAGCCACCAAGCTCTGTGCGGAGAAGCTGTTCGTTCAAGGCAACTCTTATACGGGAGACGGCGGGCTACGCTTTAGCTGTACCCGATACGGAAACGTCATCGAGAGCAGGGGGAGCGTGTTCGACGTCTTCAAGCAACAACGAGATAGCGGAAAGATCACGGTTACTGATAAACGAATGACCCGCTTTTGGCTCACCCTGGAGCAGGGGGTCCGCTTTGTCCTGCGTTGCATCGATGGGATGAAAGGCGGGGAGGTCTTTGTCCCCAAGATCCCCAGTATGCGCATCATGGACCTCGTGAAGGGCATCGCCCCAGGGTGTAAGATTGACTTCATTGGCATCCGGCCGGGAGAAAAACTCCATGAAGTTCTTATCTCCCGGGACGAATCCCGTCACACCTGTGAACTCGCCTACGCCTACATTGTCCAGCCGGAGCACGTCTGGTGGAAGTCAACCTTTTGGAGCAAGGGGAAGGTCCTCCCCGACGGCTTCCAGTATACCAGCGACGAGAACGATCGCTGGCTCACTATCGAAGACATGAGAAAAAGCGTCCAGAGCCTCTAGCCTCGGCTATTGAAAGAAACGATGGCAGAGCGGATGATACCCTACGGACGGCAGTGGATAGACAACGATGATACCGAGGCTGTCCTTGAGGTACTTCGTTCCGACTGGCTGACCACGGGACCGAAAGTGGAGGGGTTCGAAACGGATTTTGCCCGGTTCGTGGGAGCCCGCGCGGCGGTAGCCGTGAGCAGTGGCACCGCCGCCCTGCACGCAGCCATGTACGCCATCGGCATCGCACCTGGCGATGAGGTCATCGTGCCTGCGATGACCTTCGTTGCCAGCGCCAACTGCGTGGTCTTCCAGGGTGGCACACCGGTCTTCGCCGACGTCAGCCCCCATACTCTTCTCATCGATTCGGCCCGGGTCGAAGCCAGGATCACGGAGCGAACCAAGGCCATTATTGCCGTGGACTATGCAGGGCAACCCTGTTCCTATGATGCCTTACGGACCCTCGCAAAGAGTCACAAATTGTCCCTGGTATCGGATGCCTCTCATTCCACGGGTGCTGTGTATAAGGGGCGCCCTGTGGGCTCCCTGGCCGATTTGACCACGTTTAGCTTTCATCCCGTCAAGAATATGACCACCGGCGAAGGGGGAATGGTTACAACAGACGATCCGGCATTGGAACGACGTTTAAGGAGTTTTCGCAACCACGGCCTCACCAAGGACAGTCATGAAAGGGAGCGGGCAGGTTCCTGGCACTATGAAATGGACGATCTCGGGTACAATTACCGGCTTACTGATTTTCAGTGTGCCCTTGGGCAGACCCAACTCGGCAAGCTACCCGGTTGGATCCAACGGCGACGGGAGATTGCCGGCCGATACGATACAGCCTTCGGAGCCATGAATGCCCTAACCCCCCTGGCTTTAGAACCTGATGTCCAGCACGCTTATCATCTTTACGTGGTCCAACTGGATCTGAAACGGTTAAAGAAAACGCGGGATGAGATGTATTCAGCTCTGCGTTCCCAGGGAATAGGAGTTAACGTCCATTACATGCCCGTGCACCTGCACCCCTTCTATGGCCGGCGCTTCGGCACCCACAAAGGGATGTGTCCCGTGGCCGAACGCGCCTATGAACGTATCATTTCCCTTCCCATGTTTCCGAGGATGACCGATAATGATGTGAACATTGTGATAGCGACTGTACAGAAGGTGGTCAAACCTCATGACCTCTAGCCAACACAATACCTTCGCTGACACCGAAGGAGATCGTTGGTTTGCTCCTAATAACTCTCAATTAGAAGAGTTTGATCCTCGAGTCGATCCGGTCTGTAAATTGTTCGAACTTTACAGCCTGAAACCGCAAAAAGCGATTGTGATAGGCGCCGCTAATCGTGGTAGGCTTGAGGCAATCCCTGAGCGATATCCGTCCAATGTGATTGCCGTTCATGTTTCCAATAAAGCCCTCGCCGACGGTAGAAGTAAGCTTGCCCACATCAGATTTATTCAAGGAGTAGCCCATGCCATTCCCACAAAGGTACTTTTCGATCTCGTTATTATCAACTTTGTTTTTAATTGGATAGAGCGAAGTAACCTTTTAAGATCCGAAGGGGAGATCGATCGGGTGGTGATGGATGGGGGATCCCTCGTTATTGGAGATTTTTATCCGTCGAACCTTTCCAAGGTGCGATACAATCATACGCCCGACGACGAACTATATACTTACAAGCAGGATTACGCTGGAATTTCCACGGCCTCTGGCCTCTATCCTCAGGTCTGCGTGCTAACCGGGGATCACTCTTCAGCAGGTTTTGAGGGCGAGGTCTCTGGGGATAGGCGCACGGGAGCCTGGCTTTTACACAAGACGCTCGGGGAGCAATATATAGAACGGACATTAAGGCGCTAACTTCGCAGCCCGAGGGACATTGTTTGCGGGGTATCAAATGGAAACCTGCATGAGCGCCTAGGATTCGAATTTGACAATGCGTTTTCTTGTGATTGGCTGTGGCTCCATTGGGAAACGCCACATCGACAACTTACTCGCCCTCCACGCTGGTGAGATTCTAGCATTTGATCTTCGGGACGACCGCCGAAGAGAAGTCGCGTCACAATTCGGCGTTCGCGTAGTGGATCATCTGGACGACGCGTGGGACGCTCATCCGGAGGTAGCCCTGGTGACAGCGCCCACAAGGCAGCATGTTCCGTTGGGATTACAAGCCGCCGAGCACGGATGCCATCTGTTCATTGAGAAGCCCTTATCGGACCAGCGAGATCGTGTCCATCAACTGCTCAATACTGTGCAAAAGGGGAACCTCATTACACTGGTGGGCTGCAATATGCGCTTCCATCCAGGTCTCATGAAAGTCAAAAAGCTGGTAGAGGACAATGCAATTGGACGTGTGGTTGCGGCGCGGGTGGAGACAGGACAGTATTTACCCGATTGGCATCCGGGGGAGGATTACCGCCAGAGTTATAGCGCCGGAACTGAGCTTGGGGGCGGAGTGATTCTCGATGGGATCCATGAGATTGACTATCTTCGTTGGTTACTTGGCGAGGTAACAACGGTTGCCTGTTTCGCGGGTAAACTTAGTCACCTGGAAATCGATACGGAAGATACAGCGGCCATTCTTCTGCGCTTTGATAATCAGGCGATCGGTGAGGTTCACTTGGATTATGTCCAGCGAACCTATAGCCGGTCCTGTCATTTAATTGGGGAGGAAGGCACGATCCGCTGGGATTACAATGAAGGGAGTGTAAAGTGGTATTCCGCCAAGTCAGGCCAATGGAAGTTTTTCTCGAATCCCAAAGGTTGGGAATCTAATCAGATGTACGTCGATGAGTTGAAACATTTTCTTAGATGTCTGGCTCAGAAAGAACAATCGATTTTGGATGTTTTTGAGGGTGCGCGGGTGCTGGAAGTGACACTTGCTGCCAAAGCTTCGGCAGAGACAGGTCAGGTTGTAGGGCTTCAAGCGTAAAGCATGGCGCAGGTATCAAAGGTTATAGCTATCATCCAGGCCCGGATGGGTTCCACCCGACTTCCGGGCAAAGTGCTGGCGCAAATTGCAGGGCATCCGATGCTCCGGCAAGTGGTGAACCGGGTTCGTATGGCGCGCTCTGTGGAGCACGTCGTAGTGGCTACATCTAACCAGTTGTCCGACCGTCCCATCGCTGATTATTGCGCAGACAATCACATCGACTTCTATCGTGGTAGCGAAAAAGATGTCCTTGACCGTTATTATCAGTGCGCTAGCCAGTTTACCGGTTCAACCATTATTCGGATCACCGCCGACTGCCCACTTGTGGATTCAGACACGATTGACAAGGTGGTGGGGACATTCAGGGAAGGAAGCTATGATTACGTTTCCAACATTTTCCCCCGTACCTACCCAGATGGATTGGACGTGGAATCCTTCTCTTTAAGAGCCTTGGAACGTGGATGGCTTGAAGCTGTTTTGCCCTATGATCGCGAGCATGTGACACCGTTCTTGCTCAAGCAACCGCAACTCTTTCGAATCGGGAACATCCAGCATCGGGAGAATCTCTCTGACATGCGTTGGACCGTAGATCATCCGCAGGATATAGAATTTGTCCGGGCGGTGTATGACCATATGAAGGTTACAGATTTTGGTTTAGCGGAGGTACTAGATCTCCTGAAGAAACACCCAGAGTTTACACAAATCAACTCGGGGATTGAAGAGACACAGTCCATTGGATAATACACCCAATTCCATCAACGGGAGAGGAGGCGCGATGGGTCAGACGGGGCAAGAGCTATATAAAAAAGCACGCAAAATTATTCCGGGCGGCACACAACTCCTATCCAAGCGTCCAGAGATGATCCTCCCAGACCAATGGCCCGCCTACTATGCCAAGGCTTGTGGCGTGGAAACCTGGGGGCTGGATGGCACGAAATATATTGATATGAGCACCTGTGGTATTGGTACCTGTGTATTGGGATTTGCAGACCCTGATGTGAACGATGCCGTACGGGCAGTCATCGATTCAGGTTCCATGTCCACCTTGAATTGCCCTGAGGAGGTGGAGCTCGCCGAGCTTCTCTGCGAACTGCACCCCTGGGCGGATAGGGTCCGGTATGCACGGGGCGGTGGGGAGGCTATGACCGTCGGCGTACGGATCGCCCGTGCTCAGACCGGCCGTGAGAAAATTGCGTTCTGTGGGTACCATGGTTGGTTTGACTGGTACCTCTCGGCTAACTTAGCCGAGACAGATGCCCTGGACGGGCATCTGCTGCCGGGCCTAGAGCCATCCGGTGTTCCTCGCGGGTTAGCCGGTACGGCACTGCCGTTTCACTATAACAACCTTCATGAACTCGAGAGCTTGGCCCAAGCCCACGGGAGCGAGCTAGCAGCGATCGTGATGGAACCCGTAAGTAACCAACAGCCCCAACCCGGGTTCCTGCAGGGAGCCAGAGACATTGCTACAAGAATTGGCGCTGTCTTGATCTTCGATGAGGTTACATCGGGCTGGCGTCTGAACACAGGTGGAGCTCACCTGTTGTACCATGTAAACCCGGACATAGCAGTCTTTGCCAAGGC
Organism: Binatia bacterium; assembly: GCA_963664015.2. Taxonomy (GTDB): domain Bacteria; phylum Desulfobacterota; class Binatia; order UBA9968; family CAXXLF01; genus JACZQL01. The sequence continues at coordinate 121,891 of CAXXLF010000001.1, forward strand.
TATTAGCAATGGCTATCCCATGGCCGCCATTATTGGGATCAAGCAGGTGATGGAGGCGGCTCAATCCAGCTTTATTAGCAGCACCTACTGGACTGAAAGAATAGGGCCCGCAGCCGCGCTAGCCACCATTCGTAAACATCAACGCTGCGCCGTAGCGGAACGGCTAATCAAGGTGGGAGAACGCATTCAATCGGGGTGGAGTGGAGCTGCCCGTAGCAATGGGTTGTCCATGAAGATCACGGGCATCCCACCCTTAAGTCATTTTTCGTTTGATTATGAGAATGGGCAGGCGATTCGAAGCCTCTTTACTCAATGGATGCTCCACAAAGGATTTTTAGCCACCGATTCATTTTATGCCACTTACGCGCACCAGGAAGATCAAATCGACCGATACCTTACAGCGGTTGAGGAGACTTTTCGGAGTTTATCCGTGGCTATCAAAAATGGAGCCGTGGAAAGGGAACTCCGAGGTCCGGTTGCTCAAAGCAGTTTCCAGCGACTTACATGAGACCATCGCTTGTCATTCGTGCTGACGCGGGAACCCGACAGGGGACCGGTCACCTGATGCGGTGCCTGGCCTTGGCCGAGCAGTGGCAGTCAGCAGGCGGGAAGGTAGAGTTCATATCGGCCTGCGAGAGCAAAGTCCTCAGGGAAAAGGTCTTGGCGACGCTCCCTCGGTTCACCACCCTGAATCGGAGTCATCCCAGTCCAACGGATTGGAAGACGACATCGGCCATCCTGGCTCTTCACCCGAAAGCGTGGGTCCTTTTGGATGGCTACCACTTTGACCCTTCTTATCAATCCAGAATCAAAGAATCCGGCCACCGTCTCATGGTTGTCGACGATATCGCCCATTGGGACCGCTACTATGCGGATCTCATTGTTAATCCCAATATCAATGGTCCGAAACTCAAGTATCGATGTGAACCCTCTGCCCGCATGATGCTCGGATTACCGTACGCCTTACTTCGTTCGGAGTTCCGCCGCTGGCGAAGGCGACGGAGAATAAACCGAACCGTGGCCAACAGGATCTTGATAACCATGGGGGGCAGTGACCCGCACAATCAAAGCCTCAGGGTCTTGAGATCGTTGCCGCACCTAGGGATTAAAAATCTCGAGGTGACGGTAGTCCTTGGCCCCGGCAACCCCCATAAGCCGAGCTTGCAGTCCTTCATCGCCCGCAGCCGGATTTCCGTTCAACTGATTTCAAATCCCAGCAACATGCCTGAATTGATGGCCGGAGCCGATCTTGGGATCGGCCCCGGGAGCAGCACGGCCCTAGAGTTCGCATTCATGGGCCTCCCTAGTGTAATCTTGGTGACGGCGGAAAACCAACGGGATGTTGCCAAAAGAATGGACAAAGCCGGCCTCGTGATAAACCTGGGATGGCATAAAATGATCCGTCAATCCGTGCTGTGCGAGGCATTGGGAGGCCTCATCGGCAACCCAAGAGCTCGAAGAAGCATGAGCGAACGGGGACAGCGCCTCGTTAATGGGACCGGAGTCCGGCGCATCGTATCCCATATGATGCAAACGACACGGAAGGGTAGGGACGCACTTTCCGTCCGACCGGCCCGCACCGCCGATGCCCGGCGCCTCTGGCAGTGGGCCAACGATCCAATCGTACGGGTCAATTCCTTTAACTCGAAGAAAATTCCGTGGGAGGAACATCGGAAGTGGTTCCGTTCCAAACTAGGATCGCCCGACTCCCGCTTCTGGATCCTGGAACACGACCAAGTCCCTGTAGCTCAGGTCCGTTACGACCGTACGAATACTCGTACGGCTGAGATCGCCCTGTCCGTGGCTCCCCAATTCCAGGGGCTGGGCATCGGCACCAAAGCCCTGACCCTAACGATCCGAACCGCTTGCAAAGAGCTCCGAGTCCAGCAAATCAAAGCATTTGTCTTGAGTTCCAACGAGGCTTCGATACGAGCCTTTGGCAAGGCCGGCTTCGAGCCCGCCGGTGAAACCCATATCCGCCGCAAGCGTAGTACAATCTTTCTGTGGCGGTGCACACAGAAGTCGGGAGGAAATCGTGGCAGCCTTCATTGAGATCAACGGACGCCCAATCGGTCCCGGTTACAGTACCTACCTTGTTGCCGAGATGTCAGCCAATCACAACCATGACTTCGATCAGGCGCTGAAAATCATCGAGGCGGCTAAAGACGGGGGGGCCGACGCCGTCAAGATCCAGACCTATACGGCGGATACCCTGACCCTCGATTGCGACAATGAGTACTTCCGTATTCAAGGGACCGCATGGGAGGGCCAAAAGCTCTACGACCTTTACAAGGAGGCTTTTACCCCGTGGGACTGGCAACCCAAATTGAAGGAACATGCCAACCGTATGGGACTGGATCTCTTTTCGTCTCCCTTCGACGAAACGGCCGTGGACTTCCTCGAACGGTTACAGGTGCCAGCATATAAAATCGCCTCTTTCGAGATGGTCGACTTGCCCCTACTGCGCAAGGTTGCTCAGAAAGGGAAACCGCTTTTGATATCCACCGGGATGGCTACCAAAAGCGAGATCAAAGAAGCCGTTACCGTACTGCGAAAAGCCAAGGCCCCGTTTGCCTTGTTGAAGTGCACCAGCGCCTATCCTGCGTCTCCCGACGAAATGAATCTCAGAACCATTCCCGACCTAGCAAAGACCTTCAAGGTCCCCGTTGGCCTTTCGGATCACACCTTGAACATTGCGGTCCCGACTGCGGCCGTGGCTCTGGGGACATGCATCATCGAGAAACACCTGACCCTTTCGCGTACGGCCGGTGGGCCGGACAGTTCGTTTTCACTGGAGCCCCATGAGTTCAAGCAAATGGTGGGTGCGGTGCGCACAGCAGAACGGGCACTGGGCACCGTTCACTACGGGGTGACCGAACACGAGCCGGAGAGCAAGGCTCTGCGCCGGTCCCTCTTCATCGTCCGGGACATGAAGAGGGGAGAACCGTTCACTGCAGAAACCGTGCGTTCCATCCGACCGGGACATGGGCTGAGCACCCGACACATGGAGGAGGTTCTCATTCGCCATGCAAGCCGGGACATTAAGCGCGGAACTCCTCTGACTTGGGAACTGGTATCCGACCAGTGACAGAAGCGAAGGCAGGTACACTTTGGATCCTAAAAACGTATTATTTGTTCAAAGGAGTGCCCACAAAGCAGGAGCCCAGCACTGCTTGGCCAGGGTTCTTAGGCAACTCGAGGAAAGGGGCCTTGATCCGGTTTTGCTCACCGCCGAGAACGAATGGTTGACTCAGGAATGCCTAAAGCATCAGATTAGGGTTATCCAGATTCCTTTCCCCAGCTCACGGTCGTTACTCTCATATTTGTACAAGAACTCATCCTTTGCCCGCCGAGTCCAAGCTGAGCTCCGAAAAATAAGATGTCGGCCACCCATCGTTCATGGCAACGACCACCCGGAGTCTCTTCTCACCCTTGAACTGACGAGAGTTCTACAAGCCAAGAGCGGTATCACCCTGAGGACTCCCGGGATGACCCGTGAAGACTACTCTAACTACGGATGTGGCCGTGCGGACCTACTGATCGCTGTTAGCGACCTGCTGCGCAATTCGGTAAGGGAGTGGCATCATGACAGAGAGGTCGTTGTGATTCCCGACGGCCTTGCCGACGAGGAGTTTTTACCTCCGAAATCCCCTCTCAAGAGCCCGCCGGAAAGGATTCTGGTACTCGGCGATGCCTCGGCACGAAAAGGCTGGAAGGACCTGGTGGCCGCGTTGGAAATCTTACTAAAAGAAGGAAAACTCCCGACCGTCAACTTCGACTTTACCGACATACGCCCGCCCTGGTTAAAGACATCCAACTTTGGCAACCGTTGTACTTTAAACTTCATAGGACACCGAGATGACTTTCGTGACTTGGTCCGACAATACGAACTCGTCATCAATCCCTCTCGTAGTGAGAGCTTCGGCATGGCTGCACTCGAGGTGATTGCTGCAGGAATTCCGCTGCTGTCTAGCCGCAGCGGCGTGATCGAAGATATTATCGAAGACCCGCGCTTCCTCTTTGAGCCGCATAATCCGATGAGCCTGGCGGCCGTGCTTCACGATCTTCTAGTTCATGGTAGTTCTACGGGATATGACCTGGAATCCAACCAGCATAAGCTGCGCAATCGATTTCCCATTAAGGGGAATGTGGAGCGACTTCTGGACCAATACAAAAAGCTATTCACGTGAGCCACTTCCGGAAGCCAAAACTCTCTACCCATAAGGTGGAATGATACGCATCAGCGTTGCAACCAGTTCTCGACGGCGATCCCGGGACAGGGAAGAGAGATCCGCGTAACGTTTGATCAGATAAGCCAGTTCCCGATTTGTTAAGTGACTCCCGAAGGTACGCACCAGTTGCTCCAGGTTTTTACTCCTCCTGGACCAGCTCAACCGGTGGCTTTTGGAAACACCGATCACGTCGACAAGCAGGCATTGCCATCGGTCTCCCTCCTGTTTGCGCAGCAAAATATTCGCCCCTTTCAAATCCCGATGGAAAATTCCACGGGAGTGCAAACGATAGAAGAGGTCGGCAATAGCCCGCAGGACATGGCCCCTTTCCCGTAGGCTATCCCGCCGCAATCGCGGAGCGATCCTATACGCCCAGAAAGCATCAATGGACTGGCTGTCTTCCACCTCCTCGTTAAAATAGTAGCTCTTCCCTAAATCCCGCCATCGCCGATACTCGAAAGCGGCCAGCGGTTTGGCCGTATCAACCTGTTCATTATTCAGGAGCACGGAGCCGACTAATGATTGGAATGCAGGTGAGGGGAGAAACAGGCACCCAAACCGGCGCCAGAGGGAATCGTGGCGAGACTGTTTGACTATAATATTCCATTGTGTGCCATTCCCGTCGGTCAAGATCCGTTTGACGACTTTTCCTTTAGGAGACGTCTTGAGCATTTCCGACGACAGGTCCTCCAGTAGGCTTTCTGGGTCTGCCACAAATTCGGCAACGAGGTCCTCGGGAAGGTCTTTCCTGATCCAACCGATCAATCCGTTGCGGGCTGGCATATAGTCGAATTCAGCCTTCACTATCGCTCGCGAGGTCATCCACGGCATGCCAGGACCCCATTTAGCTGCTCTTCCAATTCAGTGAAATACCTCTCCCAGGAGTACTTCTCGGCCACCCGCCGAGCCTCTCGTGAAAGTTCGGGCCAGCGCTTTGCGTCCAGCAGGCGCAGCAGCTTCGCTTTGATTTCCTCAGGGTCGTCCCCATTGACCAGAAGACCCTCCGTCAGTTCCCCGTCGAGCCTGTCCGTTGATCCCAGGCCAGGAACCGTCACAACAGGGAGCCCCGCAGCAAGGGCCTCGAGGACCACATTGCCGAAAGCCTCCTGAATAGAAGGCAAAACGAAAACGTCGCCTGCCGCATAATAGTCTTCTACACGACTTTGTGGGCCAACAAAGAAAATTTGCTTTCCCGCCCAACGACGACGATACTGGGGCAACCTGGAATCGTTGCCTACAACCAATAGACAGATACCATTCATTGCCGGGGTGTCCCAAAGGGGCAGCAATCGGTCCAGCCCCTTGCGCCGGAACCCGGTACCGACAAATAGGACCACCCGCTGGCCAGGTTCGATCCTGAGTTTTTCTCGAATCTGTTTCCCTTCGAGGGCGCGGCGACCCGGGTGGAACCGCTCATGATCAACCCCATTGTGAATGACAACCACATTTTCCTCGGGAACATGGTAGCTCTCTATCATCTCCCGTTTTCCCTCGTTGTAAACGGCAATGATCTTTTTGCATCCCCCGGCCCCCAACTGCCGTTTCTCAATTGCAAGGAGACACCGGTGGTATGGACTCAACCGATACCACAGTCGGCGCCAGACTCCGCTTTCCCTGCTCATCTTCTCAAGGAAGACCCGGTGGGGACCTCCGCCACTACGGAAAATATCCTGTTTGGGTATCCGATCAAAACTCATGGTCACATCGCACCGGTATGGGGCAATAACTCGACGGCTGAGCCAGGCAAAACTCAAAAGGCGGGCCGTACGGGGCCAGGTCAGACACGGAACTCGATGACCCTGGGTCCCGGAAGGAGGAGCAATAGGGAAACGGCCGCAGAATAGATGGACCTCATGACCACGGTCCCTTAACCCTTCAGCCGTGCGATAGAGAACCCTCTCCGTACCGCCTTTCAGATCAAGCTGTTTATGAACCAGAGCTACTTTCATCAAGCCAGTGAATACCCGACCAACCAGACTAGATCCAAAATCCCCTAAGGGAGAATAGAGTTATAACAAACCGGAATTTCATTTTTGATATCAGTCTAATTCGTTGCCATCGACAGAGCAATACCGTAAGTTCAGTAATCATATCCCGTCGCCTCCTTGGAGAGGCATCTCCCATTCCTGACAATGCAAATTCCCAGCGATCGGACGGAATCTACGGCACGAGCAACCTTTGCTCCCTTTATCGATTTATTTCCCGCACAGTCTAAGGTCCTCGATGTTGCGTGGGCCATGGTTTTGCAATGAAGATGCTTCGGCAGGCCAACGTAGATGCCGTCGGTATTGAAGTGAATGAAGGTTTGGTTCAAGAGGCGCGATCCGCCGGGTTGAATGTCATCCAGACCGATATTTCCCACTACCTCAAGTCGACAGTGGAGAGGTACCAAGGCTATATCGCCTCCCATATATTCGAACATTTTCACCCTCAGAACGTCGTTGAGCTCTTGGGCTTGATTTACAGGGTCACCCAATCGGGCGGTAAGCTTCTCTTTATTACACCGAACATCGCCCATTTACGGCGCGCCGCAGGAGATTTTTAGCGTGATCCGAGCCGTATTCGTCCTTACCCTATCGAGGCCCTGGACAAACTACTGGTTCAAACCGGTTGGAAAACCATTGCGTCTGGTTATTTATCCGATAAAAGGTTTAGGCTGCGGAGGGCGATTGGCGCCACAATTCGGAACATGCTTGTCGCCCACCACTGGCTGGGAGAGGATCTGTACGTTGTGGCCAAAAGGTGTAGCCCTTCAAAACTTTTGCCAATCTCAATAAATTACGCTTATGAGCGGCTTCACATTAATCCTTTGCGCTATCAGGGAGTGGTTGGACGCCCGGGCGCCCAAGGCGATCTACTGATTTGCCACGACTCCACATTCCCCCTTCCTGGCCGCAGTCTCTAGACGCTCGCAGAGAGTTTCCAGGATGTTACTGTGATCTTTAATGATTCCGGGGGTTACCTTTCCCCATAGCGCACTCGTTGGAAAGTCAAATGAGTGAAAAAGTATGGAGGCTATGAAAAGCTCGAGAGATTTTTCGCTTGCAGGTGGTCTCTCCAGGGCATCCTGTATCGCTGACGGGAGTTTGAAAAGGTCCGTACAATGGGCAACGCCCTGCCCAATTTGGAGATAAGGATATTTTTCGCCAAGAACAAGCACCGGTTTTTGAAGCATCATTGCTTCCCAACCTGCGGTGCCCGTAATCACACAGGTCAAAGCGGCCCGTCGAATCAGTTCAAAAGGACTCTCGAAGGGCGACACCAGAATGACCTTTGGCATATTGCTCAGCGTTCTATAAAACCCGAAAGGCCTACGTCCTATCATTCCTGGATGTTCCTTCACTAACAGGTTAAATCCCAGAGGCAGGCTCTTCGAAAGGGACTCGATAATCGCCGACTGATTCGTCTGATAGGGGGCGCATACCAATGTGGATTCCTCTGGATCTACGTGAAGTGGATAAAACGCGTACGGTTGATCAGGAATCTCCCCAATGACGCGAAAGGGGCCTCTCAGCGACAATTGCAACGATTTGAGATTGACGCGGAGTTGCAAGGTCCTTCGCTTCCAGTCCGTCGGTTCGTTCCATTCCCGATGGGGTCGGATCCCTTTAAGTGCGGCCAACAGCACTCCCAACACTTGACCTGGTATCGCGAGAGGTGACACCTTTTTCTGCTGACTTCGCTCATTGGCTACCTGGTATTCAGGTTTTTCTGGACCCGACCTAAACTCTTTTAAATACTTTTTCGCCTCAGGTAAAAATGGCACTAAGTCGGTCGGGGCGTTTAATGCGTTTTTGTAGGTCCGGCAGACGGGACCAAGCAATCCCTCGGGAACGTCATCAATGATATATTGGCTGCCCATTCTGGCAGCAGAAAAGCGTCTGAACGGTACACCAAAATGTTCTGAAACTATACTTAAGCAATAGGCAGGTGCGTCTGCCACCACATAACAGAAGACGAGGTCCGGTCTCCGTTCATCGAAAATACGAAAAAGAAAATTGAACAGACCCACCACGTAGCGCCTGATCACCTCTGTATCACAAGACATTTTCATCAAGCGCGTTTTAGCAACTGTACCGCCGGTGATCCAACCGTAACCGATCTGCCGGCTGGAAATGACTAGACGATTGAGGGTTCCTGCTCCGAACAGCGCTTCGTACTTGGCCAGCTGATCGGGCGAATAAGGATTGCTGATCCACTCCTTTTCCAACTCATAGAGTCTATATAGAGGGCGTATGGGCGGGTTTTGATGTCTTTCCACCCTACGGTAGATACGTTCCTTTCCCGCTACAAGTCCCATAAATTCGGCCGACGGCGATTGCTCCGATAATCTTCGAGCAATGGCCAGCGGCCATTCATGAAACATGGGCGAGTACAGAAAACAATATCTCAATGGACCGGTCCTTTCAGCGCCTTTCCTTTGTACTTAAGTAAGCAACACCCGGTAAACGATTGCAAGTGTTTGGTTTTGTTTCCACAAGCCTCTCGTAGAGCCCCTCATTCTCAGATACTCGGTAAGCCACGCCAGTCTAAATTAGCGCAGAAATAACGAATTTGCATTTCCCTGGGTTAGCCCTTATTCTTAAAATAGGGGTGACTGATACGGTTGCCATGGTAGATACAATTTTTTCCACTTCCTTGATCTCTTCTCTCTTTAACCGTCCAAGGGCAAGGCCAGGAACAGGTCGGACTTGCGGTTCGCCTCGCAAGCCCCTTGTCGGGTCACTGGATTTAAACTATGATGGGCCCGCTAAAACACTTAAGCAGGTGAGGGGGGAATATGGCTAAAGCGACACAGGAACATCCGCCTTCAACGGAGCGGGACTTGAGTGAAGGTCTGACCCTACCGGAGTTTGAAGAACTCGTTAGAGGTGAGTACCTGTACCCCTTGTGGGTAGCCCGGGTTAACCGGGCTACCGAATTACGGACCCCCATCAAGCCTCACCTCTGGAGTTGGAAACATTTACGCCGTCGCATGTTCCAGATCGGGGAATTGATCCCCCTCGGAAAAGAGGGAGCGGATCGACGTGCATTGACGCTACGCAATCCGGGGCTCCCCATCACTCGTATGGGCACAACCCACACCCTGGTAGCGGCGGTACAGATGATCCACGGCACGGAAGTGGCTCCCTCCCATCGCCACACCCCTGCGGCCCTGCGGCTCATTAAAGAAGGGAAGGGGGCCTGCACGGTTGTCAATGGCGAGCCCGAATCCATGGAGAAGGGCGACCTGCTCTTGACACCAAGCTGGTACTGGCATGGGCACTTCAGCGAACATGACGAACCTATGCTCTGGATGGACGGTCTCGATGTACCGCTGGTGTTGTCCCTAGGCGCGAACTTTTACGAGGATTACCCCAGCAAACTGCAACCGGCGCAGGCACCGCGCGACGAGTCCATCCGCCGTTTCAGCGCAGGTGGACTTTTGCCCGTGGGAGAGCGGACATCCAGCCCAAACTCTCCACTGCTAAACTATCGCTGGTCGCGGACCGAAGAGAAATTGATGCAGCTTACGGATCGGGACGGGAGCCCCTTCGATGGCGTCGCCCTGCAGTTTACCAACCCCTTTACCGGCGGTCCCGTTATGCCAACCATTGATTGTTCAATCCAACTGTTCCGGCCGGGGGAGAAAACTAGAGCACACCGGCACACGAGCAGTATCGTTTACAATGTGGTACGGGGCAGCGGGTCCACCGTAGTGGATGGTCAGCGTTTGGAGTGGACGGAAGGGGATATCTTTTGTGTTCCCACCTGGGCATGCCATCATCACGCCAACGCCTCGGAGTCCGAGGATGCTATTCTCTTTTCCATGAACGACTCGCCGGTCCTGCAGGCCCTAGGAATGTACCGGGAAACCAGTTGCGAGGAGGGGGAAACACACTGACATGCAAGAGGAGGCCCGGCCATTCGGAGGCCAGCCTGGTATCTCAAGGCACGCCGGTACAGAGTTGAGTTGAACTATGAACCGACTCCACGGGCTCTTTTGCCCGAAAAACATCGCCATTATCGGAGCATCAGAAAGGAACCACTACTCGGCCTCTCTGATCCAAAATCTTCTTCGATTCGGCTTTCCCGCTGAGGCAATCTACCCCATCAACCCAAAATACCAAACCGTCTTTGACAGGCCCTGCTACCCCCACGTCTCAGATATACCGGATAAATTGGACCTCGCCGTTTTCGCTGTTAGCCGGGACCACCTGCTCCCGCTTCTAAACGAGTCGATTACAAAAGGACTGAAGTCTGCCCTCATCTTATCGACCGGATTCGCCGAGTCCGACGAAATTGGCCGTAAGCTACAGAATGAAATTGCAGCGCTTGCGAAGCAGCACTCGGTAAACCTGTGTGGCCCCAACACCCTGGGTTACGTCTCCAATCAAGGAGGAGTGGCTCTCTGGTCCTCCCCATTGCCAAGCCATATGCGTCCCGGTCCCGTCGGAGCGCTCTTTCACAGCAGTGGACTCCTTAATCTTTTTCTCAACGTCGCGGCTGACCGTTGTCTGGGATTCCGATACGCCATTGCCTGTGGGAACGAAGCTGACCTTGGCATGGTCGACTACATGGAAGCGTTGCTCGATGACCCGGAAGTGAAGGTGATCGTCACGTTAATCGAGTCGATACGACAACCCGCGGAGTTCTGTGCGCTTCTTGACCGCGCCGGCGAGATAGATAAGCCGGTAGTGGCCCTGAGGGTCGGAAGGTCGGCCAAGGGGAGCCGCGCTGTCGTGTCACACACGGGTAACCTGGCCACTTCGGGAGCGGCGTGGCAAGCCGTATTCCGACAGAAGGGGATCATATCCGTTGATAATATGGATCAGATGGTGGAGACGACCATTGGGCTAGCAAACAACCCTTGTCAGCGGCGGCGGATCAAACGACCTGCAGGAGTGGGAATCGTAACCATCTCTGGCGGCGATTGCAGTTTTCTATCGGACATCTCCGAGCGGATCAACCTGCAACTGCCCGAGCCATCCGACCGCACCTACCGGGCCTTGTCCCCCTATTTCGGGAAAAAATCATTCAACGGCAACCCTCTGGATATAGAGGACCTTCATCAGGTAGACGAAGATAAATTTTACAGCTGTCTCAAAGCCTTTGCCAGTGAAGAAGCGTTTGATTTAGTCTGCTGCCGCCTCAGTCTCCCCAAGGCTCCAAATGAAGGGCTGAAACGCCTCTATACCCGATCAGCGGCCATAAGCAAGCAGCAAGGCAAAGGTATGGTTTTCCTCTCTCGGGCCAGCGAGCATTTGGACCCGTCCTGGTTCGAATTCTTTTCACAATTGAAAGTACCGTTTCTGATGGAGTACGAAAAGGGAATGCGAGCGGTTCGCGACCTCCTCTGGTTGGCATCGCTTCCCGATACCCCTTCCATTGCTTCGCGAGGCGACACTCCATCCCGTAAAGTTGATATCAACCCATTGAAGTCCCTTCTTTCAGCCAATCCCAATAAACACCTGACACATGATCAATCCCGACAGCTCTTAGCGGCATACCATATCCCTTTAGCCAATGAGGCCCTTGCACGCTCGGCCCGCGATGCCGTCGAGGCAGCAAAGCAGATAGGATTTCCCGTGGCCATGAAGGTGATATCATCGGACCTGCCGCATAAGACCGAGCTAGGAGCTCTATTGATCGACATAGCCGATGAGCGAGCAGTAGAAGAAGGCTTCAACCTTTTGCAACAACGGGCTCAGCGCAAGGTCCCTCATGCCGTCGTCGAAGGGATCCTGATTCAAAAAATGGTTCGTGGAATTGCTGAGACCATCGTGGGAACAAATCACGACCCCCAGCTAGGTCCGGTGGTCCTTTTTGGTCTGGGCGGCATCTATACGGAGATCTTCAAGGATTTTTCCTTGCGCATGCCCCCATTGACCTCATACGATGCCACGGAGATGATCGGTGATGTCAAGGGGAGTGATCTCCTCCGTGGCGCACGAGGTCGGTCCAAAGCCGATATTGAAGGAATCGTGGATGTTATTTTAAAAGTATCGCAACTAGCCATGGATTTTCGTGGGGAACTCGATTCGATCGAATTAAATCCGGTGATTGCCCTATCGGAAGGGCAGGGCGTATTAGTGGTTGATACCCTCTTAACACTCAAGAATCAGAAATAACGGATCTACGGGAGCAACAGTATGCACGATTGATTTGGAGTGCAGAAAAGGACCCATGTTTTTAAACGATCGATTTAATAATCTAACGAGAGAGGGACCCTAAATTGAATATCGAAGCCATAGAAACCCATCTGTTGAACTTGCCTTACCACAAACCCCTGATCACAGCTTCCAATCGATTTGTCATAGCGGAAGGGGTACTGGTCGAAATCCGATCCGACGGCGGGCTCAGTGGGTTCGGCTACATTGATCTTTTTCCCCGAACGGGAGAAACAACCGGCTCAGCAACATTTGCTATTGACCAGGTTTTGAAACCCATGATCATCGGCCGGGACATCCACGAATTGGGGCGGATCAAAGAGAAAATCGATCGCACCCTGATAGGCAATCCACGGGTCAAGTCGGGGCTCGAAACAGCGCTTTACGATCTGCTGGGTAAAAGCATTCACGTTCCACTCAACCTCCTCCTGGGCGGTTTAGTCAAGGACGAGATACGAATCGTGAAGATGACCAGCCTTGATGATCCCGAGACAATGGCGGAAGAGGCTCATCAGCTTGTGACCGATGGCTTTTCGGCCATTAAATTAAAGATCAGCGGACAACTTAATTTGGATCTTCAACGTATAACCAACGTGAGAAAAGCCGTTGGTGATGATATTTTTATCAAAGTCGACGCCAATGAATCCTACGATCCCAAGTCGGCTATACAATTAAGCAAAAAAATGGCCGACCTGGGAGTCGAGGTCTTTGAACAGCCCGTCCCCCGTCATCAAACCGATGCCCTGCTCGAAGTCAAAAAACACTCACCCATCAAGATCGAAGCTGATCAGTCGGTGGGCTCGGTTGCGGACGCCTATCGATTGATCCAACACCGAGTTGTTGACTCGATCAATACGAGTGTCTTGAAGGCCGGTGGTTTGATCGAAGCCAGACGAATCGCAGAAATGTGCAGACTCGGTGGCGTAGAGTGCACGTTGGCAAACACCGCCGGCAGTATGGTGGGCGATGCCGCTGGCCTTCAACTGGCGGCCAGTTGCCCGGGAGTCTCGTCCCTTTGCGAGCTGGGAGAATTTACAACCGTATCGGGAGACCCCTTTACCGGTATGGAGATCAAGCACGGCATGGTCAAGGTCCCCGATGGAGAAGGGCTCGGAGTACAACAGATCGGCAACTTTTAAAGACTGAACCCTTTCCACCTATTTTTTGGAGGGGCGGTGGGCTTCCAGCATGGGACCCCACTTCTTCTTTACCTGGTCGACCATAGCCTGGTTGGTTGTGATTTCGGGCGGAAACTCATTTAAGCGTTCAAAGGGCTTACAGGCATCAATCATAGCCCGTGAGTGGTGGCGCTGTTGCTCCAATGAGATGGCCGGATCCAGGGCGCTGCTAAAACAACGGTGCAGGATCTGGATGGATCGTTGAGGATCGGACCGCGTACACAGAGCCCAAAGGACCTGGTCCCGGTCGGTTGGGTCGATGTCATCGTCAACAACGATCACATAACGGTTCAGGGTGATTCCGGCGCCACATTGGGACGCGATGACGGCCGACTGGATGGCGTGGCCTGGATAGCGCTGCTTAATCGAGATAACAAGTAGCAGGTTGGCCCCGCCAGCCTCATCCAACCACACGCCTTTTACATCCGGAATACCCGCAGCCTCCACATCGTTCCAGATCAGCGCGGACTTGAAGAAGGTGCGCCAGAAGGTATAGGCATTGGGTGGCCTGAGGGGGGGCTCCCCTGTGATGATCGGTTGATTCCGATAGAGAATCCGTTTCACGCGTACCACAGGCTCGTTACGGGTCGCGCTAGCGTAGTATCCCGTCCACTCCCCGAAGGGCCCTTCGGGGAGACTTTCATTGGGATAAACCTCTCCTTCGACAACGATCTCTGAGTTGGCCGGAATGGGAAGACCCGTCATCTCGCCACGAATCACCTTCACCGGCAGACCCCGAATCCCCCCAGCGTATTCGAGCTCGTTGACATCCGCCGGAAGCGGCATGGAGCTGGTAAGAAACAGAAGCGGATCCTGTCCAAAGGATAGGACAATAGGGCATGGCTCTCCGCGAGACCAGTACTTTTCAAGGTGTCGGCGGCCATGCTTGATCCTGGAGATATAGAGACCCAGCTTGTTTTTATCGTGAACCATGGCCCGGTACGTTCCCACATTAACCCAACCGGTGTCCGGATCCCGTGTGATGGTCAGGCTCCCGGTGCCCAGATAACGGCCACCGTCTTCCTCGTGCCATAGGGGAGATGGGAACTGCAACAGATCAACCGCCGGGCCATCCTGAATATTCTCAGTGACGGCCCCCTGATCAACCTCCTGAGTAGACAGCAACCCCACGGATTTGACCCGGTTACGCCAAACCCGAACCAGATCCAATTTGCTCTCCGGCGATGCCAGATTCAATGTGAGGGCAATTCGTGCAACGGAGGTTAGCTGATTGAGTAAGATGCGGTAGGTTGGATCGTAGCCCTTCAAATGATCGAGGAGGAGGGCTGGACCTTCGCCGAATTCACGAAAGGCATACTCGTCTAGCGCACCGACTTCCAAGTGCGGGTCGACACCACTTAGATTGAGGAGCTCTCCCTGACTCTGGCACCGCTCAATCCAATCACGAAGATCTTCACAGGGAACGGCTTCTCTAGACGCCATCAACTCCTCCTAGGTAAATTCGATCGTTTCCCGGAACGGAAGGATATCCCGATTTCTATGAAGCCTCCACCGGCATACACCCGTGGGATCCTCCCTTATCTGCGGCGGAATCCGTCGAAGCTGCCGCTTCGGCTGCGAAGGCCGGGCGCTTTTCAAGCGTCGGCTATGGCCGACGGAGATCGGCGAGTTCGTCCATCGCATTCAACCATGGCAGAAGCCCATGGTTGAATGCGATGGCGGGAAAACCGGTCACAACCCTGCTGCAGCCTCACGGCCCCGCTGGCCAAGTAGGTTGAGAGCGTTCTCCCTCTCAATCTTTCGGATCAAGTCCACGGATGCCCCCATGGCCTCTATTTCCTTCATGGCATAGGGGATGCCGCCATTGGCGGGTGTATATGGATGGTCGCCACCCAGCACGATGACGTGCTCCCCAGCTTCCTCAATAACTAGCGACATGGCATGCCGATCCTGTGTATGGGTATCCAGCCAGACTTGAGAAAGGTACCCGCCGAGGGATTTATTGATCCAGGAAGGAAGCGGTACTCCTCTTTCCCGGTTTAAAATTCTCGCCTGTTCACGGGAGTAATCCCAACGACCACAACAGAAGGGGGAGGCTCCACCAAGCTGGCAAAACATAAAACGCACGTCAGGGTACTTGTCGATCACTCCGTTCATGACAAGACGAAAAATGCACAGGGCATCGTCCAAGAAAAAGCCAAGACCTGTACGCAAGAAGATGTTATCCAGGCGCAGCGTATCGGCCCAAGACTGAGCCACTGAACTCGGGTGCACAAGGATTGGGACGTCGTGGTGCCGTGCCACATGAAAGATCGGTTCAAAGGCAGGGTCATCAAGACTGATCCCCTCATAACTGGCATTCAATCCGATTCCCACCATAGCTGGCAAGGAGAGAGAGCGATCCAGCTGGGCAATGGCGTCTTTGCCCCCGAAAGGATCCACGATCGCCGCCCCAAGAAACTGTCCGTTCGTCGGAGCAAGGTCTTCAGACATGGAGCAGTTGTAGGCCTCCATATTTTCGTTAAGCGAGCCGCCTAATCTTTTCAGACCACGGATGAGTTCGGTCGCATAGGGCAGAACAACGGCGAGGTCTACGTTCGACTTTTGCATCAGATCACGATGAACTGCCAGGTCACGCCAAGCAGCCCTCGAAGCGACAACACTTCGTAACGGGTTATCCCCGGCGAGAATTTCTCTCAGGCGATCACCGAAAACAGAAGGCATGTAATGGATGTGACAATCGATGCGTCCGGTACTTGCCATAGAGTTCTCCTGTAGGGTATAGAGCGAGGAAAGCAATGAAGAAAGTTCTGTCCTCGATGATACCACCGTGTTACAATAATTCATTAAAGAGTGCAGTTTCGATCCCTGATACCAGGGGCCAAGTCTGCTTATCAATTAAACGAGAAAATCACAAACCCAACGCGTCAGAAAGTAAAAGTAGCACTCGAATAGTTTCGCACAAGATGTTTATTTTGCAGCTCTATTTATTACCTATGCTACTCATGTTTATTCTTCTCCCTGGGGGAGTTGCCAGGCCGATATTTATGCCTACCGCGACACCCGAGGCGTCATGACCTTTACCAACGCCCCCAGCCATTTAGGCTCCCGAATGGTCCTCAAGGAGGGACCCATGAGGTCTACCCGTAGTAGTACCGCATCCAAGTGCTACGCTCCAATGGTCCGTTCGGCCGCTAAGCGCTACAGTGTGGATCCTCATCTGGTATGGGCGGTCATCAAGGTCGAATCGGATTTCAATCCGCGGGCGATCTCCCACAAAGGGGCCCGTGGCCTGATGCAGCTCATTTCCGCTACTGCACGCCAGCACCGAGTCAAAGACATCCATGACCCTAATGAGAATATTCGCGCCGGTGTACGTCATCTTCGTTTGGCCCTAGACCGCTTCGATGGCAATGTGCGTCTGGGTCTGGCTGCCTACAACGCCGGGATCAAGGCCGTGGGAAAGTATAAGAACGTCCCTCCGTTCTCGGAAACAAGAAAATACGTTAAGCGAGTCTTACGCTATTACAACCTCTATCGGACCCAGGGGACCGTTCTAGCGGGGTACGAATTAGGGGAATCGAAAACCTATTGAGTATTTCAGTTCTATGTGGACCCTACCAAATCTGATTAGCCTTTTCCGGATGGCCCTCGTCCCGTTTTTAGTTTATCTCTTGACGGGTACGGATCGGCTCTCAAGCGCTCTGGCCGCCCTCTTATTTTTAGTCGCGTCCGCTACGGATTATTTGGATGGCTTTCTGGCACGGCGCTACGGCATGATGTCAGATCTTGGGAAGGTCTTGGATCCCCTCGCCGATAAATTAATGATTGTAGCAGCTCTGATCATGTTGGCAGCCATGCACCGATCCGGTGACGGGGGTGTACCTGCCTGGCTGGTGGTCATGGTAGTCGGCCGTGAAACTGCGGTGACGATTCTTCGCGGTATCGCCCTGACGGAGGGCATTGTGATGGAAGCCGAAGGGCTTGGTAAATATAAGTTCATCATGCAGGTCTTTGCAGTCTTTGCCCTGGTCCTGCACTACCCGTACCTGGGGCTCGATTTTTACGTAGTTGGGATGTACTTTCTCTTCATTGCTACCATGGTTGCCATTTGGTCCGCGATTAATTATCATATCAAGTTCTTCCGGCTGGTATATTATAAAAGCGCGTGACAACCCTTCAGTAAAATGACAAAGGGACACCTTTCGTGTAGGAAAAATTTAGATGCGGGTGTAGCTCAGTTGGCTAGAGCGTATGCTTGCCAAGCATAAGGTCGCCGGTTCGACCCCGGTCACCCGCTCCATTTTTCCTATCTCAGCCCCACAGCAATTTTCTTTTATTTTACATTCGGCCTTTCGGATCTAGTGTATTCTCCCCAAAGGGCATCCCGATTGTCAAAATCCACCAGCGTACGAAGGGTCGCAAAAGTGGGAAAGTCCATACGGACTCCTCCTTGGTCCAAGAGCGCCAGGGATTTCTCAGGTGTGATCCGCATAGACTCGAATGAGGAATCCCCGCTTGAGGGACATTCCACGGGGTAGGGGAGGCGAGCCAGAAAGATACGGGTACCATGGGTTGGAGGAGTAAGTCCTCCCGAATTCCAATGGGAGAAATAAGCGAGCCGATTCAGGTCACAGTACAGACCTTCGGATTCCAGGAAGGTCATGAAATCCAGATTTCCGTCGATTAACAGACTGTACTTTTCCCTGAAGTTTTGTGTTAGGGGCCCCCGACCAAAGTCTGGGGATCCCCCATCCTTCGTCGTACAGAGCAGGACTCCATGGTCCTCATACAGTATGCGCGCCGCGGCCACCCAGAAACCCAGCGCACGCTCGGGGGCCAATTCGCTGCCAAGAATCCGTCGTGCCCGAGCGCCATCCAATCCCATACAACATGCCGCCATTCTGCCGATACAATCCTCCCTTTTGACAGTCCCACGGGGAAAGGAAAGGACCTCTGAAGGCTCCCCGCTAGGTCGGCCATGAAACATCAAGAGCTCCAGCCCCTCCCTGCCGTCAGGAGCCAGGGCAACCACGACAACACCCCCTGTTGAAGCCCCATTGACCTGCATGATACCTCTCTCACCGGACGCGTGGCGTCCTTTTCCCTAGTTCCTACCTAGGTTTATAGAATGGAAGGCAATGCTTCACAAGGGAAACCCAGGGTAAGACACAATTGTTTTCATCCTGCTTTCGTGGTAACTTTCGCCTTCGGTTTGACCTCCCATACGGGAACGGTTCGAAGTCCAATGAAGCTCTATATCCATACATACGGCTGCCAGATGAATCAGCAGGATTCGGCTCGCATCGTACAGGTGATGAAAAGTGTGGGCTATACACCCACCGACCAGGTCGAGGAAGCGGATCTTATTCTACTCAACACCTGTAGCGTACGGGACAAAGCGGAACAAAAGGTATACAGCGCTCTTGGTCGATGGCGCGAGCTTAAGGACGCTCGGGAAGGGGTGATCATAGGGGTTGGCGGCTGTGTTGCCCAGCAAGAAGGGGAGAGCCTCCTACGTCGGGTCCCTTATCTGGATCTGGTCTTCGGAACTCAAAATATACATAAGCTACCCCAGATGGTTCAAGAGGTTCAGGAATTGGGAACAAGGCCCGTTGAGCTCGCCTTTTATCGCGACCCCCTCTACCTGGAAGATAGCGAAGGCCGGACCGATGTGCACGGACCCAAAGCCTACGTTACAATTATGCAGGGGTGCAATAAAGTTTGCAGTTTTTGTGTGGTACCGCACGTTCGCGGTCGGGAAATTAGTAGGCCCGCACACGCCATCGTCCAGGAGGTCCAAAAATTGGTCGAGGACGGTGTTAAGGAGGTCATGCTTTTGGGCCAAAACGTCAATTCCTACGGGAAGAACTCGGTTCAGAAACAGCCCACTTTTGCAAAACTCCTCCAGAGGATCGACACCATCGACGGATTAGAGCGGATTCGGTTTACCACATCTCATCCTCAAGACCTGTCCCCCGAGCTCATCGAGGCATACGCAACACTGAAAAAGCTCTGTGAACATCTACATTTGCCTGTACAATCTGGCTCTGACAAAGTGCTCCAGAGGATGCGCAGGGGCTACACCATTTCCGACTATAAAGATCGGATCCAACGCCTGCGAGAACGCTGTCCCCAAGTGGCCCTGACCACTGATATCATTGTCGGGTTCCCCGGAGAGACTGAGGAGGAGTTCCAGGAAACACTGGATATTCTCAGGGAAATCGAGTACGATGAGATTTTCTCGTTCATGTATTCTCCCAGACCCCAAACGGTGGCTGCAAAGCTCTTTGCAAACGATGTGCCTGAACGGACCAAAAAGTCCAGGTTGTCGTGTGTTCAGAATCTTCAGCGTGAAATCACACTGAGAAAAAACAGGCAAATGATTGGCGAGATGGTCGAGATCCTGCTTGAGGGAGAGTCCAAGTGGAGAAAAGATCGGATTACGGGCAGAACGAGGACTAACAAGATAGTGAACGTGATGGCCTCAGATAGCCTTTTAGGTGCGAAAGTCAATGTCCGTATTACCCTTGCATCGGCCAATTCCCTAATTAGTGAGCTAGCTTAAGGAGGACATCCGCGATGAAAAAAAGCGATTCCATTCAGATGAACGTTGGCGGGCTCACGCTGGATCCAGTAACCAAGACCCCCATTGTCATTCTGAAGGATGCTGACAACAAATTGAACCTTCCCATCTGGATCGGTCTGCTTGAGGCCACGGCAATGGCCACAGAGCTGGAGGGAATTCAGATGGCTCGCCCTATGACCCATGACCTCCTTAAAAATACCCTTTTGGAGGTCGGTGGATCGGTTGAATATATTGAAATTACCGAGTTGAAGGAAAACACCTATTACGCTTTGATCACACTCAACATTGGGGGGAAAGAGTTGACTGTCGACTCGCGTCCCAGCGATGCGATTGCACTGGCACTCAGAACGAAGAGCCCCATTTATGTCGCCAAGGAAGTCCTGGAAGCATCGAGTTTCCTCCAACAGGCGGAAGAGGGTAAAGAGCCCGATTTTTCGAATGTTTCCAAGGAAAAATGGGCCGAGATCCTGAAAAATATGTCCCCTGAAGACTTCAAGTATAAAACCTGAGATTGGGCCAACCGCAACCACTCAATTCCGGTATTGACCCGCTACCTGAATGCTCCGCACTCGCAAAAGAATAACCCGTAAAGAGATTCGCAAACCAGACCAGTTCTTTAACTTTACCGGCTGGTTCCTCCGCTTTGTCAAGACAAACCGGGTAGGAATCATTATCATTGCTAGCCTCGTTGTCGCGGCTGCTGCCGGTGTGGGGGGTTGGCGTTTCTACCAAATTAAGCAGGATGTTCAGGCCGCCCAGGCATACTCAGCCGCCCTAGAGGCCTACCGAAAAGGGCAGTACGAAAACACTCTGGACCTTCTCACACGGGTCAACGCGCCCCGCGGCTCTATATACAAGCAACTTACGCTTCTCTACCAAGCTCACAGCCACATCGCATTAAAGCGGCCATCCGAGGCCATACCGCTACTTACCGAATTTAACGTCCGCGAGCATAGCCAGGCATATTTAAAAGAGATCGGTTTGATGACCCTGGGATACGCTCAGGAAGCCACCGGCGAATGTATCTCAGCCATTGCCAATTTTGACCGCGCTGCAACACTATCCGGATCACGAGAGGAAGAAGCCATCCTGTCAAAGGCCCGTTGCAGTACCCAGTTAGGGGACCTCACCGCAGCAGTCGACGCCTACCGAGAATACCTCGCAAGCTTTCCCGGAAGCTCCAATGAATTGGAGATAACAATCAAGATTCAGGCACTAGAAGCAAAGCTTGGAAAAGCACCCACGGAGGGCAAATAAGATCGGCAGATGCAACGTCTGATAAGAAATATTATGTAAACCTTCACTTCTCGCTTGAATCCGCCATACCTAAGCATCCTTTTTCCCCCCTATCCCCTTCTTTACCCTTAACCAAGAAGAGCCTCGTACGCTGCGGGATTTCCCGCCTCACGTACTCCCACCCGGCCTTGGAAATTGAAACAAGCTCATAGATCCCACGGGGAATCAGCTTTTTCCCGCTCATATCACTGCAGGTGGTCAAGGAGGCGTGATCGATCCACTGTTTGTGATGGCTACAATTGCCCCTCAAGGGGCGACGGTTCGGTAGCCGCGGCTGAAAGTAGAGACAGTAGCTACAGGTGTGTTCTGCAGACCGCCTACTCCCCTGTCGGGGCTTCTTTGACTGTTTATTCATGCCCCTCATCTAGAAGTAACGCCACAGGTACCATTTCTCGAAACCTAGCTTTGCCCAGTAGATCATCCGCGATGGACCCCAGGACCGGGATTCGGTTGCCCCAAAAGGTGGCCATCCTCGAGGATAAATCGTTCGATTTGCTGCAGCGCGACCCGCGCCACATGCGAGCAGTCATATGGTATGGAGCCTCAGGGTCGTCGGATGGCCCCGCCCTGTAGCCTTCACCGCCAGGTTGTGGGCGACGACGTCGGCCCCCTGGTGGGCCACCATCCCGGCCTTCGACGCCGGCATATCGGCACAATCCCCTATCGCATAGACGTTGTCCCATTTTGTAGATAGGGTTTCATAATCGACCCTCACGCCGTTCTCCGTATCCGCCAGGCCGCAGTCTCTCAAGACCTGCGCCGGTCTATGGGGCGGGATAAGAAACAGTAGATCGTAATCGATCTTGTACCCGTATAGGCCCAAGACTGTCTTTTTTTCAGGGTCAATGGAATGAACGACGAATTCGTAGTTCTGTTTGATCTTTCTCGCTTTACTCTGCGCGTCCATCCAGACCACCGGGTCATGGGCCTCCCCGGCGGGCTCAGGATCACGAGTAAAGTATTCGATCTCGACCCTGTCGCGTCGCCCAGCGTCACGATAATAGCTATCAAGGAGCCATTGGGTTTCATATGGGGCCGGTGGGCACCGGTAGGGTCCCAACGGAATACCAACAACGATTCGGCCTTCCTTGAAATTCTGCAGCGCCGGTTGAACTCGTAGCGCCGCATCCATCTCCCAGGCGTGGTGCGCACCTTCACTGAATCCCGGAATCATATCGGGCCTCGTCTGCAGACCCAAGGCAACAACCAGGTGGTCGTAAGGAACCTTCTGACTGTCCAGCACCACTTCCTGGCGACCCGGGTCGATACCCAGTATCTCCGCTTGAATAACCTTGACCCGACGGCGTTCCAGTATCCGCAACTTCCTTTTAAGGTCCTCGGGCCTGCGTTGACCAAGCATCAGAAAGAGAAACGAGGGGGTAAAGATATGCTCTTCCCGCCGATCGATAAGGATCACATCATGCTTGCCCCCCAGTGAGCGGCCCAGCTTGGTGGCCGCGGCAAGACCCCCGATCCCCCCACCTAAGATAACGATTTGCGCCCGTCCGTTCATCATTCTAGCTTAACTCTCCCCCATTCACCCACCCGTCCCTAAGGCCATACGGATCTAACCATCGTACAGAACACTACGAGTGTTAACCCCAGGCGGCTTTATTTCCGCTCCTGCCTCAACTGCCGCCGGCGGGAAATCAATCCCAGGCCCCGGATGCTTCTAAGCCTTTGCTCCCTCCAAGCCCCTTGCTCCGCCTTTCCCTCATCGGTCAGCTCACGACCGAACCAGGAGGTACTCCGAAGCAGGGATACGAGACACCAATCGGTCAAAGATTTGACCGGTTCCAACATCCACTCTACAATTCGCTTCAGCATGATTCTCCTACCTTCGAAGCCTTCGTGTATTCCGACAACGGTTCTGCAAAACACCGGCCATGTTCTGGCGGGAGCAAGCCTAACGTAGAAAGGTGTCTTCCTGCTCCAAGCCCGCTACCGCTTCCTTTATGGCCAGAGTGGTAGGCACCTTGTCTCCCAAGAGCCCAATCTGCCGGAAGAACTGGCCAATTTGAGCATGGTCCCGTGGCGTCACCTGGGTGTAAGGTCGTACCGGATCACCGATATCAACGCCAAAATGCCGCATTGCCGATTTCATGATTGGCGGCAGCCCGTACGCCCCCCATTTACCCGGGAACAGGGAAAAACACCTCTGCCAGTATCTAGCGTGATCCAGGTCGCCGGCCCTAAAGGCCTTGACCACCTGGGCGCCGATACGGGTCCCCGGAGGCGGCATCGTGGCACCCGATCCTCCCATCATAAGTGTCGAGAGGAGAGGCTGCATGGTTGTAAAATAATGTCCCTTCCCGGCCATTTCGATCTGCTCCACAAGCCGTGTAATCTTGGTAATGTCACGGGAGCTTTCTTTAAAATACTGAACATTGGTCAGCTCGCTGAGTTTAACAAAGGTCTCGATGGGAGGGTCCGCTCCCGGCCCTGGGTTGTGATACGCAACCACGGGCAACGGGCTGGCGGAGGCGACTTGAGTGAAGTACTCTACGATTTCCGCAATGGTGGGCTGCTGCCCCCAAGGTCTCAGCTGCATCAACACCTGGGCCATATCCGCCCCGATGGTGGCGGCATATTCGGCTAATTCGATCACTTCATGAGGGGAAGGATTCGAGCACCCGGCTAGTACGGGGACCCGTTTCCCGACCATTTCAGTTCCGATACGAAGCAACTCCTTACGTTGCTCGAGGGTCAACATGGTATATTCGGCAGCCTCGACAGCAGCAATGGAGATGGCGTCACAGTCCGCTACCAGAAATTCAATTTCATGTTCCAACGCCTTGTAGTTGACGCGATCGTCTTCTCCAAAGGGCGTTAGACAGGCTCCAATAATGCCGTTGACTGGCTTCTCCAGTGGCATAGGATCTCTCCTCTCGTATCGAACGACTAACTAAGAATTTCGGCGACGATGCGAGCGTGGGCCGCATCGCTTCCTTTAACCTTAAGGGGAAATGCAAGGATCCGATTTTTTATCCCAACAATTCGACCCAGATTAGTCACATTCTCGGCGATGAGTACGTCGTGACCCAGCAACATCTTGTGTACAGGGAAATTAAAATCTTTTGGTCGTAGAGGTGTAGGCAGGTCTACCGTAATACAATCGATTCCGAATAGCTTGACGCCTCGATCCACAATCCACCGGGCCGCATCAACGGAAAGATAAGGGTGGATATTGTAATCGGGGCTTTCAAATTTATCGTCCCAGCCCGTATAGAGCATCAGGATGTCGCCCCGGTTGACGGTAACGCCGGATTCCTCCAGTTCCCTTGCCGTTATTTCCTCCCCACCCTTTTTTTTGACGGCAATGACTGCCCCCGGTCCCATAAAGGAATCCAAAGGAAGTTCCTCTATGGACTTTCCTTCGGCGACGATATGAACCGGTGCGTCCACATGGGTTCCTGCATGGCACGGCAGCGACATCACTGTCACGTTTAAGGCGTGCCCCTCCTCCAGGCTAAAGCATCGCTGCACATGGACATCCGGGAGGACGGGGATCTTTGGCATCCCATCGTAAATCAAACGTGAAAGATCAACCATCTCGGTCATGAGACTTAATAACCTCCTTAGCGCCCATTCCGCCAAGCGGCGTATAGGGGATCCAGATCGATGAAGGCACGCTTGATACCGTCGAATGCCAGCCAAAAAATGTCCAGTGTTTTCTGTACTGCGACCCTCACCTGTTCCTGCTGAGCGTCATCCACAGCATACTTTCTCACGGCCTCGGGCCCAACGCGCATATGTTCCTCGTCC
The DNA here is from genome assembly GCA_963664015.2 of Binatia bacterium. GTDB lineage: Bacteria > Desulfobacterota > Binatia > UBA9968 > CAXXLF01 > JACZQL01. The sequence goes on from CAXXLF010000001.1 coordinate 147,062, forward strand.
ACGCCCATGTGGAGAGTCCAGTATCGAAGATCGTCCGAATCCATTGTGAATCCATAGTGATGGATTAGACCGTGAACGATCTTACGCATGCGTAGGCTCGCCGTACCTTCGAGACAAAAGCCTTGGCTGGCGTATAGCTCAAGCCAAGTCCTCTGGTACATCAGTAGCTCCCGCCAATCCAAAAAAGCCTGTGTCTCGGGTAGCGGCTCCACACGATCCAGTTCTTCCCTGGAATAGCCAAGCACTCCGGCAAATCGTATGAAAAGACCTTTGTGACTGTCCGTCCCTGTTATTTCTCCGGTTGCTTCCTCGATCACATTCTCAATCCACATCTTTTCCAAAATCTCGTCATCGGGACAACGCCCCAACATGGCAGCAATGGGCTTTGGAAAGGGTTTAGGGAAAAAAAGGTAGAACTGACCGACAAAACCCTTCAGGGCCTCGCGATTCATTTCTCCCCTTTCAATCATCCCAATCACAGGATGATCCTTTGAGTGTTTACGAAGAACCATTCCCTGGATTTCTTGGACGAATTCCTCACTGGATTGCGGCATAGGTTATTCCTCCATGGGTTTGTTCAAGGCCGACACATCGAAACTCAACAATATCAATCCTGAGTTCCAAAGGTTTCAAATTACTTAAAATCCAGGTGAACCGCAAGCGACAACAGCCCTACCCTCCCCTTCTCAGATTCCGAAGCGGGAGGGCTTAAGTTACTGTAAAGTAAGAGCTCTTACGCTCATAATGGCCTGATAGGGAGAAGAAAATAACTGATTAGAGGAAGGCGGATTAGGGAGAACCTCCGATCACTTCCGGTTCTCCCGTGGAAGGGGTCAGGATACGGGGAGACGGTAATACTTACCTTTAAAGAAAAGCAACGGCCGTTCCCCCTGGGCAGTCGCATTCACGATTTCACCCAGGTATACGGTATGGTCCCCTCCCTCAAAGCTATCTGCGACACGGCATTCGATGGTTCCCATGGTACCATCGAGAATTGGGACCCCCAACTCTCCAAGATGCCAAGAAATACCTTCAAATTTTTCAATTCCCTTGGTGGCGAACCTGCGCGAAAGTTCTTCCTGATCTTCGTTAAGAATGTTCACCACAAAGGCTTTCGACTCTTCGAAGCATGCGTAACATTGGACTGTCTTATCAACACAGATCACAACCAACGGAGGGTTGAGGGAAAGAGAGGTGAATGCGTTGGCAGTCAGACCGGCGGGGACCCCGGCTTTATCCTTGGTCGTTATAACCGTAACGCCAGTGGCAAAGTGCCCCATGACGTTTCGAATCTCTTTCGAATCCAATGCCATGACATTCTGCTAGCAGAGGGAGATACCAGTTGTCAAATCCGTCGCAGCTATTGCAATAGAGTCAATGGCGACGCAAAAACGTTTAGATGGTTTTTAACTATCGAGTTCGGGTATGGGCAGGACAATATGGGGCACACCTTCCGTCTCGAGTTCTTCTCGTTCACTGGGTGTGGCCACTCCGTATATGGATCTCTTATCAACCTCACCATTGAACATCCGGCGCGCCTGTTCGGCAAAGCGCGGACCCACATCCTCAAAATTCTCCCGCACATGGTGATGGAGACGCAAAAGCAGCTCTTTGGCATCGGACTCGGGAACGGGCTGACCCACCGTGTTAACCGATTGACGGCGCTTCTCGGTTGGCTCTTTTTTAGTACGAATTGCGCAGGCGTGCGGTAGTTTCTGCACGCTGGTGTCACCGCAAATGGGGCATGATACCTGATCGCGGGCGACTCGCTCCTCGTAGCCCTCGGCGCCAGGAAACCATCCTTCAAACTGATGGTTTTGCTTACAGATTAGATTATAGATGACCATGGGCCCCTTCCTGAGTATACTTTAATATAAGCCTAAAGCCTGGATTGTCAATGGTCCAGATATACTGTCCCCTTGATCGTAAACCCGTCTCCCAGTTTACCCCGAGGTTGGTTCAACGGGTTCACGAGCCTGTAACGTGGCTATTTTCAAGTCTCGAGTTCACCGGATCCGCAGCGAAGCGGGAGCCGGCGTCAGGTCGGCGTTTCGTTCGGTCTTGGAACCTACGGAACTGCCACACGCCTCACAGAGATAATCGTACAGATTGCCGTCGGGCAAAACCAGGAGAAGTCGCTCCCGAACCGACATTGCACGCCGACACTGATTACAGTAGAGAAGCGATGCCTGAAATTTTTCAAAGCTCTTTTGCATGAATGAAATTAGCCTTCAACGTTGAGTAACCCTACTGAGGTTTACACCACGGAGGCTGCCTCATCGGCCCCCTTAGTCTCTTTGACGCCCTTTTTTGTTAGATGAGCCGGGAGCTCTTCATAATGGGAGAATTCCATCTGGAATTTCCTCCGTCCAGTGGTCATCGACGTCAAATCAGCAGCGAACCTCAGGATATCGGCCATGGGGATTTGGGCCTTGATTCATTGGTAGTGTCCCTTCGCTTCCACCCCCTGCACTCGGCCCCGCCTGGCATTCAGATCTCCAATGGCATCCCACATGCATTCTTACAATACAGTGACTTCCATGGCGATGACCGGCTCCAGGATCACGGGTTTAGCCTTCTCAACCGCATTTTTGAAACCCATGGAGGCCGCCATCTTGAATTCCATATCCGACGAGTCCACTTCATGAAAGGGGCCGTCGTAAAGGGTCACCCGAACATCCACCATCGAATAGCCTGCCACAAAACCCTGGTCGATGGCCTCTTTGACCCCTTTTTCTAACAACGGTATATAGTTGCGCGGAATCGCGTCTCCCACGATCTTATCGATGAACTCAAAACCGCCACCGCGGGGCAACGGCTCGATCTCAAGCGACGTATCCCCGTACTGCCCCCGGCCACCGGATTGCTTCTTGTATTTTTTCTAGGCCTTGAACTTGGTCCGGATCGTCTCCTTGTACGGGACCTTGGGAGCCTTTAGCTGTACTTAAGCTCCGTACTTGCGCTTAAATTTTTCAACAATCACATCAATGTGCGGCTGCCCCATGCCGGAGAGAATAAAGTCCCGCGTTTGGGGGTCCCGATGCATCTCCACGGACGAATCCTCTTCGATGATACTATGGAGCCTCAGTGGAACTTTGTCCTCATCGGCTCTAAACTTGGGTTCCAGTGCAAAGGATATCATGGGAAGAAATTCCGCTAGCCCCGCGAATTGAATGGGGCCCGCTCGTGACAGAGGGTATGGCAGGAGGACGGGTCCTCAAGTTTTGCCGCCGCAACGATCTCTCCAGCCCGAGCCCCTCTGTTACTGGCACATGTTTCTTTCCTTCCAACTTGAAGAGATGAGCAATCTTCTCTTTAGCCTGTTTGTTGCAATTGTACGCACCCATGTCTACAGAAATCTTTCCAGAGGCCACGCGCATCAAGGGAAGTTTACCGGCAAACGGGTCCACTATAGTTTTAAATATATAAGTGGAAAATGCATTATCAGGATTCGTAGCGCGGCTTTCATCTTCACCGGTGATTGCTGCTTTCCCTTCGCCTCCCCTTCCTCCAAGGGAGACGAAAGGAGGGCAGCCGCGCCGAACTCCAAAAGCAATCTCCTCCGTGCAAAGCTCCTGCCCGTCCAAGTACTTCTCCAGGAGTTTATCATCAGTCTCGGCAACGCTCTCATCAAGGCGCACTCGCATCTCCTGGGCCCCCTTCTTGAGCTCATCGGAGATCACAGCCGTCGAGAACTTGCCTCTTGCCCCATCAAAACCCGGCACCTTCATGGAGGTGAGATCAACCACACCTTTGAAATTCTCACTAGCACCGATAGGCAGCTGAAGGTTAACCCCCTTGATATCAAGGCTGTCGAGTATTTAATCAACCGCCGAAACCACATCCGCAGATTCCTCACGATCCACCCTGCTCACAAAGAAAATCCGCCTTACCTGAAGAGCCTCCGCGCGCTCCCAAAGCCGCTAGCTCTCTACTTTAAAACCGCTGGAGGGACTCAATAGGGATACGGACCCACCGAACGCCCGCATACACTGGATGGTGTCCGGGAGGAAGGGTGCATAACCGGGGGTATCGATAAGCGTGATACTGGATTTGGCCCACTTCAAAGAATGAAAGGCCGCGGAAAGCGTAATCTTGCGTTTGCTCTCTTCCGGCTCGAAGTCAAATAGGGATGATCCGTCGTCAACACGACCGAGACGTGTCGTTGCTCCGGCTGCGAAGAGCATGGCCTCCCCCAGTGATGTTTTTGCTTCTCCACCTTGACCCAGAATCCCAACGTTGCGAAGCTTGTCTGTCTCAATTTGAGCTATAACTTCACCCCTTTTGGATTGAGACTAACAGTTACTGTTATTCTGGTGTCTTCTTTTTATCCTGAACCGAGTTCCTTTCATAAATAATCCTCAATCCTTCAAGGGTGAGGAATTCATCCACCTCTTCGATGACATCTGATTCCGCCGCGATGAGCGACGCAAGGCCTCCCGTAGCCACTACCTTAGCTTGGATGTTGATCTCATCCAAAATACGCCGGACAATCCCATCAACCAAAGCCACATAGCCGTAAAAAATCCCCGACTGCATGGAGTGGACCGTATTTTTCCCCACCACCTCTTTGGGTTTCGCTATCTCGACACGGGGGAGCTTCGAAGCTCGTTGAAAAAGAGCCTCCATGGATATTTGCAGACCCGGAGCAATCGTTCCTCCCTGGTATTCACCCTTTTGGGATATAAAGTCAAAGGTTGTTGCCGTTCCAAAGTCAATCACAACGCAGGCGGTTCGAAATTTCTCAAATGCCGCCACGCCGTTGACTATGCGGTCAGTTCCCACATCTCTGGGGGTGTCATAAAACACCGGCATACCCGTCTTTACTCCGGGACCCACCACCAGCGGGTCCAATCCGAAAAATTGTTGGCCAAGCTCTTGAATGGTCGCCAGCATCGGCGGTACCACACAAGACAGGATAATGCCATCGACTCGGCCACAGTCAATTCCGCGAGCGGTGGCAAGATGGGAAAACAAGATGCCATATTCATCGGCGGTACGCTCGGACTGGGTCAACAAGCGCCAGTGAGTCAGGAGTTTCCCCCCGTCATAGACACCGGAAACCATATGGCTGTTTCCTACATCAATAGCAAGTAGCATAGCTTTAAACGGTTATAGGGATAACGTCCCCGGCCAGAATGCGCTCCGGGTCTCCCCCCTTCCCCTCTAGGATCAAAGCACCATCCATGTCAATACCCAATGCCTTTCCGGAGGTGTGCCCGTCGGGCATTTCCACCCTAACCTGCTTGCCGCGCAATCTAAAATAACCTTCCCAGCGGCTACTGATCCCAGGGAATCCAGACTTCTCAAGACTCCCATAGCACTGATCCAGGTTATGAATCAATCGGGCGGCAAAGGCGCTCCGGTCCACAGGCCGTTGGGTCAACTCAAGCAATGAGGTTGCCTTGTCCCGGATCGTCTCTGGCATGCGCGCCTTGGAATAGTTAAGATTCACTCCAATTCCTAAGATCACAAATAAAACACGTTCCGAATCACAAGATGATTCGGTAAGTATACCAGCTATTTTTTTTCCCTGCACCAGGATGTCATTTGGCCATTTAATCTCCGGGGCCATCGGTAGAAAAGAGGCGACCGTGTCTGCCACGGCCACCGCCGCCATGAGTGTAATTTGTGGTGTATGGGCCGGCAGGAGTTTGGGCCGAAGAATGAGCGAAAGGTACAAGTTCGTGCGGGGCGGTGAGGACCAGTTCCTGCCCAATCTCCCCTTCCCATGGGTCTGCTGTTCTGCAACCACGATCTCACCCTCAAGGGCTCCCTGCCGTGCGAGTTTCTGAGCTGTGATATTGGTAGACTCCAGCATCTCAAAGTAGTGGATGTTTTTGCACAAGCGTTGGGATGACAAGGCCTTGTGGATCTCAGCTGGTGATATTGCCTCGGTCGCCATAGGTCTCCTTATCATATTACAGGCAACAGCATCAGGATCATTGATGGCTTTGCCCTGCGAGCTTCATGTTGAAATCAGCTGCGGGTGCCGAATGGGTAACGGCCCCGACGGAAATGAAGTCCACCCCTGTTTGTGCAACCTCCCGCACCGTGTCGACGGTAATCCCCCCCGAGGCCTCCACCCAGACCCGATGATCGATCAGTATGACCGCCTGGGCTATTTCCTGAAGATCCATATTGTCGAGCATGATCACATCCGCCCCTGCGTCCAGGGCGTCTTGGACCTGCCTTAAATCTGCGCATTCAACTTCGATCTTGGCCATGAAGGGTGCCTGCCGGCGGACTTGCTGCACCGCAAGCACAATGGACCCAGCCGCGGCAATGTGGTTATCCTTAATCAATGCCGCATCGTAGAGACCCAAGCGGTGATTCATTCCCCCGCCCATACGTACCGCATATTTCTCAAGGGTCCTAAGACCCGGTGTGGTTTTTCTTGTATCGATGATCTTACAAGAAAAGTCTTTGACCGCATCCACATAACGCCGTGTCAGCGTCGCAGTTCCAGAGAGGCGCTGCAGGATGTTCAGTGTCGTCCGCTCGCCCATCAGCAGCACCCGAGTCGATCCCACGGCTTCCGCAACGACCGTCCCACGGGTGACGCTGTCACCGTCCTGGCTCATCTGCTTGACCCGAACTGCCGGATCGAGCAAAGCGAAGATGTTCTGCAAGAGCGGGAGTCCGGCAACAACACAGTTCCCTTTGGCACGAAAAACACCCGTGGATTGATGGTCCGATGGAATAGTGGGAAGGGTGGTCAGGTCCCCAGGTCCGATATCTTCTTCCAGCGTTGTCCTAAACAGCCGCTGAATCTGAGAAGTAAAAAGGATGTCCATAGGGTTCAGTCTTTCCTTTGGCTTTGTAATTCTTGCAGCCGCTTGAGACTTAAGTTCACTGTGCGAATTTTGTCTTCCAATTCAACGGCCTTTTTCTTTTCCTTATCGATCACCTCGGGCTTAGCTTTTTTGAGAAATTCCTCATTGGCCAATTTTTTTTGTGCGCGAGCCAACTCAACTTGTATTTTCCCAACTTCCTTGCTGAGCCGAGTCTCTTCCTCTTCCAAATTCATGGCTTCGGAAACCGGGAGAAAGATTTCCGTAGACCCGACCACCCCCGTAATGGCATTCTTGGGTCGAGATTTGCTGCCGGCATACTCAACGGAGCTCACGCGAGCCAGGCTCCGAATAGTGGGCTCCTGGTCTCTCAATAATTTAAGGGTTTGTTCCCTGCGAATCGCATCCCGGTCTCCATCGACAACGAAGATCTCCACAGGCCGACCGGGAGAAACGTTGCATTCGGACCGGAGGTTCCTAATTGTCCGGATAATCTCGGTTATAAAAGTTACCTGCACCTCGACCTCCGGCTGCCGCCATCCGGCTACAGACTTGGGGTAAGGCTGAACCATGATGCTTGACTTTCCATCAACCTGATTCAAGGCCTGCCATATCTCTTCAGTCACAAAGGGCATGATCGGATGGAGCAGGAGCAGCACCTGCTCGAGAACGGTTCTCAGAACCTGCCGGGTCTTTTGCGGCTCGTTACCAAGCTTGCCCCCAAGCGAAAGCTTGCTCATCTCAAGATACCAATCGCAGAACTCATGCCAGGTGAACTGGTAAAGATGATGGGCGTAATCATTAAACCGGTACCCATCAATGGCCTTCCTAGCCTGGTCAACTGTATAGTCAAGGCGGGAAAGAATCCACTGGTCCGCCAAATTCAATTGCTTTATCGAATTATTCTCCAATGATAAGGGTTCGTCTTGATCGTCCAGGTTCATGAAGGTAAACCGAGAGGCATTCCAGAGTTTGTTAACAAAGTTCTGATAACCGGATACCCGATCCTCAGCCATCTTCACGTCCCGCCCCATGGCGCTCAGCGCTGCAAGCGTAAAGCGAAAGGCATCGGTCCCGTAACGACCCATAACATCGAGCGGATCGATGACGTTTCCCTTGGATTTGGACATTTTCTGTCCTTCCAGGTCTCGAACCAAGGCGTGAATATAGACATCACGGAACGGGACATCCCCCATTAGCTTCAACCCCATCATCATCATTCGGGCGACCCAGAAAAAAAGGATGTCGAAACCCGTCACCAGGACCGCCGTCGGATAAAAAGTTTTGAGTTCCGGTGTCTCCTTTGGCCAGCCCAGTGTTGAGAAAGGCCACAGGGCCGAGGAAAACCAGGTATCGAGAACATCCGGATCCTGAAAGAGCTGGGTTCCACCGCACCGGTCGCACGTGCTCGGGGCTTCTAACTGGACGATGGGCTTGGCCTCGGGGCTGATGACGAATTCCGAGGAGGTAGAATCTCCCCCATTTCTGCGCAGGTGGACCGATTCGCAGCTCGTACAGTACCAGGCAGGGATTTGGTGGCCCCACCAGATCTGACGCGAGATACACCAGTCCTTGATATTCTCCATCCATGCAAAAAAGGAATTGGCCCAACCCTCGGGAATGATCTTAATCCGTCCATCCCGCACTGCTTGCATGGCCGGCTCGGCCAAGGGCTTGATTTTGACGAACCACTGGGGCGTGGAATAGGGTTCAATCACCGTATGGCAACGGTAACACTGTCCGATGGCCAACCCGTAGGGCTCGACCTTTTCCAGTAGCCCTTCTTCTTTAAGATCCTCCACAACAAGTTTTCTGGCATCAAAGCGATCCTTACCGGTATATCGCTTGAGCCATTCCCCGGCTTCGGCGAATGCTGAGGCACGAATCTTTGCCTCGTCGTCGAAAATTCCGATGATGTCCAATCCGTGTCTTTGGCCGATCTCAAAGTCGTTAAAATCATGCCCCGGCGTAATCTTGAGAGCTCCGGTCCCAAACTCGGGGTCCACATACGGGTCTGCAATGACGGGGATGAGCCGCCCCACAATGGGGAGACGAAGCTTTCGGCCGATGAATTTCTGGTAGCGTTCGTCTTCGGGGTGAACGGCCACGGCTGTATCGCCGAGCATGGTTTCGGGCCGTGTCGTCGCCACCACGAGCCATTCCGATGACTCACCTTCTATAGGGTAGCGGATATGCCAGAGGTGACCGCTGGACTCTTCGTGGACAACTTCAATATCGGCCAGTGCCGTCTTACACCGGGGACACCAGTTGATAAGCCGTTCCGCCCGATACAACAATCCATCACGCCACAGACGGACAAAGGCCTCACGGACTGCGAGGGAAAGCCCTTCGTCCATGGTAAAGCGCTCCCGGCTCCAATCACAGGAAACACCCAGGGCCTTTAACTGGCTCAGGATCGTACTGCCGGTTTCGGCCCGCCATTTCCAAACACGTTCGATGAATTTTTCCCGACCCAGCTGAGCGCGGTCCGTGCCCTGCGCGGCGAGCTGTCGCTCCACCACATTCTGCGTCGCGATGCCCGCATGGTCCGTCCCCGGGATCCACAGGACACTGCAACCATCCATGCGTTTGTAACGGCAAAGAATGTCCTGAAGCGTATTGTTGAGGGCATGACCCATGTGAAGCGAACCCGTGACGTTGGGCGGAGGGATCACCATGGAGAAGGGATGGGTCGCCCCGTCGGAGGGACGGAAATATTTCTCCCAACGGGAATACCAGCGCACTTCCACCTCTTTGTGAGAGTATGTTTTATCCAGTTGTCGCGTCATAGATTCCTCTCATCGTGTCGGTTGCTCCCCTGACTCTGATGGGGGATCCTCTACCACTTCCACAAGCTCGATGGGCGCTGGGTCGACTTTCTGGGTTTGTTTTTTCCGCCTTGCCTTTTTACCGACAGCCCCGTGTGCTTTTGGGACTGCACCTCTGGAAAGGGCCTCATGACCGCCTTGGCTCCCCTTGGGAGAAAGCAGGGTATCCAAGGCCATCTGAAAAGAATCCCTACCGAGCGGCTTGGCCACACTTAAAAGATTGTTCCTCTTTATTGGACACGCCTCCCCCTTCTCCGCAAGCCAAAGTGTTGGCAGATGGCTTCTTTGAATAGTGCCCAGCAAATCGGATCCAGTAACCTCGGCGAACTCTGCAGCGGAACCGTCAACAATCAAAAGGCTACTGGCGTTGACCTTGTCCTCATCCCAATGTCCAGTTATGTCAACGTCATGATAACGGAAGAGAAACATATTGATGATCTGCCCTAATACCCGGTCGGAACTGATCAACAGGATTCGACTCATTTTCTACGACCAACGCTGAGGTTTATCGGGATCTCGTCTTGACAAGGTGCATTCTCTGGATAAGATTAAAGAACCCATCTTCTCCATGCGAAAGTGGCGGAATTGGTAGACGCGCAGGATTCAGGTTCCTGTGGGGTAACACCCGTGGGGGTTCGATTCCCCCCTTTCGCACCAATGTTTTCAAGTGGTTGTGTCTTATGTGCCATACTCTCCACCGAATATCCACCCTCCGGGGTCTTCCGATCCCCGCTCCCTTCCATAACGATTAGGATTCCCTCGCGGGCATCATGCCCGGACATTAAAATTTGGGGCACCATTACGCAATCGAGGTTAGGAGGCTGATTACGGATGTCCCACGGCTGCCACGATCAGACGATGATATTACTTCATCCACTCCGCCCCGTTGGATAAAAAAAACCAAGGCCCTTTGGGCCTTGGTTCTCATACTCTTTGGCGGGACGCCTACCCCAAGTAACGTTTGAAAGATTTATTGTTGGGGATAGAGATCCTTGAAAAAGCCCTCGGATTCGAGCTTGCGTACGAAATGGAGGTCCCAGAGTTTAACCGGGTTACCCCCTCTATCGTTTAGGTTCGGATAAACGATCTCCGCAATGCGATAGGCATTGTACAGGGAATCGTAATCAGGACAGAGACTCGGGTTCAGGATATTGACCAGTCTACCGTGATAGCTTTCCAGCTCCTCGTCGTCCTTGATACCCAGCCTGTCCGCAATCTGTCCCCCGAGCATCTCAAGGGTCTTCTCCTTCTCGTTACGAATGAAGGCAATTCCCTGGGCAAGGGCCTTGGTAATGCGCAAATAGAGCTCACTGTTCTCTTCCACGTAGGGAACCATCGTCGTCAAGGTAATGGAGTTGACCATGGGGAAAGCGGGCATGACTTTGGTTTGGAGCCCAAGGCGCTTGCAGGCAACTTCCTGTGTGGCGTTCACAAATCCGGCATCCGCCTTGCCATCAAGAACCAATTGTATTGTATTGATCTCTTTGGACGGGGCTTGGCAGTCCATTTCCTCGGACGAAACCCCCGCGTCGCGCAGGTAGAGTTCGTGGGTACCGCGCGGGTGACTGGTAAGATGCCCGCGATCATCAACCAACTTGCTTTCCGCCAGAGTCTTCCCTTTCAGTTCCTTCAGGTCATGGACCGGTTTCGCGCTCACCAACATGTCTTCAGCGGTATTCACTGCCTGGGCCATACATACCAGAGGAACCCCGTTGGCGACCCGCCAATGGGGGGTAATGTGGCAGCCAAAGATCACGTTGCATTTGCCTGATATCAGTTCATCTTCCGCACTTGTCGCATCCCGTTTGAGGTCCATGCGGGTTACGTCTATTCCTAGCCGATCCCAGATCCCCGCGCGATCCATAACGGTAATGAGGGACAATTGGGAATGATTGGAACGATAAATCACCTTTGCTTCTAAACGCTTTTCTGGACTCATCAGGTCAGATCCTCCTTTTGGATGTAAGAACGGGGCTCTTAACGTATGCTCGATTAATAATGGGGAGTCAAGAGACCCCGTTTTAAACATCTTTGAGCTTAAAATTGGCTGGGGACTTTTCAAAGAGCTCTTGCAACTGGGCGAAGCTCTCTTTACAACCGGCTAAATTCTTTCGTTTGGCCGACCGGTATCGAATCGACACCCGTCCCGTCCAACCCCTCAACCACATCCAGGACAGTTATGGCCTCGATGGAACGTGCAGGATGATACCCGATACCCCCTTCTTCATCGAGCTTTACCTCCGAAAGCAGGGAGGCATCGACCAGCTCATTGATAAGCTGACGGACGAGTCGGATTGGTATTTCCAGTTGTAATGAACGATTTTCAATGCCAGCAACTTCTTGAATGCACCGCTGACCTTTAAACTGTCCGGCTCGAGTTCGTAGGTTTCAACGTTTTGTTCGGTGAAGGAGACCTCAGCACTAAAAAGGACCACCAGCCAACTGAACTGAAGCCAAACCAGAAACAGCGGCAAGGCGGCGAAGGTTCCATAAATCGCCCCATAATTCGCAACACCTACCTGGAACGTAATGTAAAACCACTGCAGTAACTGGAAGATCGTGCCCGCAAGGACTCCGGCCATGATGCAGGCCTTAAGCCTCACCTGGGTATTGGGAAGAAAAAAGTAAATGAAGGTGAAGAGGATCCAGACGACCCCATAGGGTAAAATATTGAGCTCCATCAAGATCGCGTCGCCCAATGGCCCCAGATAAGGAAAGCCGCTCAACGATGCCGGTCACCTCACCGGTAATTAGCACGGTCATACTACTGGCCATAATCAACAGAACCGGACAGATGAACATGACCAAGAGGTAGTCACTAAACTTACGTCCCCAGGTCCTGGGACTCTTAATACCCCAAATATCGTTAAAGGAACTTTCAATATTCCCAAGAAGCTTGATCACGGTCCAGAACAGTACCCCCACTCCCACACCAGCGATCAAGCCTCCCCGGGTATTTTCCAAGAGGGTACGAGCAAAGGCGATGATCCGCTCGACCACCTCTTCTTGACCTTGCAAATTCTCAATGATCTGTTGTTCGAGCCGTCTTTCAAACCCAAATCCCTTGGCAACCCCGAATACCAGGGCCGCCATAGGGACCACGGACAACAACGAGTAAAATGTTAATGCAGCGGCACGCAGCTGGCACTTGTCCTCCCCAAACCCGCGAATGGCCAGGAGGAGGATTCGCAGCTGCCGGATCCAAAAGAACTTCTGGTAGGGCAGATCACGGCCACGTATACGCCAGATATCTATCTTGAGAAACTGAACCGACCGTGAGACCTAAGTGGACAGCTTTTTCTTCATGGGATCCCCTCTCGATCCCTTAATTTGCTTAACTTGCACGCCCCATTGTAGTGGCTCGTCATTTGCTGAAGAGATTTTTCAAGGCGCTGCCGACCCCTTCGGTAGCCTTCTTCACCGCCCCCTTGCCCAGGTCGAGGGTCCCTACCGCCTTGGTCGTACTCTGACCCATGGCCCCTATCACCTGCTTGATGACCTCGCCTGGAGTCGCCCCACCTGATTTTTTGCCGATACCGGTGAGGTGGATCTCGGGTAGCAATGCACTGAGCTTTTGCCCTTGAACTAGGGTTGAACTTACTTTGACCTTTCCGTTACGAATGTAGAGATGCTCGATAACAAGCTTAGGACCGGCACTCTCGTCCTTGGCCGCGCCCTTCTGCTCATTAGTTTCAGGCTTACCTTTTCCCTTCCCCAGTGAAGCGTCCACATTACGTTGGATTGCAGAAATATTGTTCCCCTGGGGGCCAATTTCATAGGTGACCTCCGGTGCAGAGATGACGACCTCTTTGATAACGATCGTGTCTTGGGTCACCGTACCTATATCAAGGGCCAGACTAATCTCGCCAAGGCTAAAAGCCCTTTCGCTTTTAAAACCCTGTGGGTTCCCAATGCTCAATCCCCGTAGCGCGCCTTTACCGGAAGTAACCGATACGTCCGCCTCTTTCAGAGTCACTTCCACTTGAGTGAACTCGGATCCGTATTTTTCAACCGCTGCTTTGATAAGGGGATCGAGGGATGAGACAACATAGAAAAGAATCACAACCACAATGAGAACAATGAGCCCCAATGCTCCGCCACCGATTACAAACAAACGTTTCATGGCAGGTTTTCTCCCAAATTGATTGTCATGCAAATCCTTACAGAGATTCTATTCAAAAACCAATCTTTTTATTTGCCCAAACACTACCGAACGAGGCCTAAAATACCTACCATGGATCCGGAGCAAATTCTAGTTTCTAGACCTGTGGCCAATGGGTGGTCCTCGGGCTTGCGCGGTTACCCGGAATGATGTTTAAGAGGATCTATGATCTTAACCGATGGAGGTGAACCTTCATGTCTGATTCGATCAAAGAGAAATTTTGTTCTGTTCTTTTTACTACAGGTCTGATCCTGTGCTTTTCTCTTGGATTATTACGATACGCCAACGCCGGCTGGAAGGATGAATGGGAACAAACTCCGAAAGCAGCTCAACACGAGGGGAAGCTGACCTTTTACAGTAGCAGTGCCTACGAGCAGCGCTTTCAATACTTTCAGAAGAAGTATCCGCGCATAAGAGTCAGCAGCTGGCCTGGACTTGGGAGCCAAAATGGAGCGCGTATCATGGCGGAACGGCGCGCCGGGAAGCAACTTGCGGATCTCTGGATTAACGGAATCGTCACAGCCAACCGCGTGCTGCATCGAGCAAGGATCGTAGACCCCATAGCTCCCGCACTGATCCTCCCCGAGGTTTTGGATCAATCCCGATGGTGGCAAGGGAAACACCATTACTCGGACGTGGAGAAGAAATACATCTTTGTCTTCCAGGGTAACGTCCACGGCGGAGAGAACGCCTACAACACACGGCTCATCGATCCCAAGCAGTTTGATTCTTACTGGGACTTCCTGGAACCTAAATGGAAAGGAAAGATTCTCGCCTTTGATCCCAAACAGGTCAGTACGGTAGCCCATAGTTTGCGCTTCTTCTACAATAACCCGAAGCTCGGCCCCAAGTTTGTCGATCGATTCCTCGGCCAAGCAGACCTGGTTTATTCCAGAGACAACCGTCAGATGGTCGACTGGTTCAGAGTGGGAGAATTCCCTCTCGCATTTTTCATTGGCGGGGTCGAGGAAGCGGCACAAAAAAGCCTTCCCATAAGGGACTTTGAGCCGACGAGCTTTAAGGAAGGTGCCTTTGTCGGCCCGACCTAAGGGGCTGTTGCGATATTCAATAAGGCCCCACACCCCAATGCCGCCAAGGTCGCCATCAAGTGGCTTCTCTCTCGAGAGGGCCAGATTGCTTTTCAAAGGGTCCGGTTGGAAAGCGGTCAACCGGATGGATCCATGAGGGAGGATATTCCCAAGGACGCAATTCCCGGGGCCAACCGCCGGATCAAAGGAGGCCTATATCTCATTTCCGGTCGCGCCGATTGGATTATGGGCAGGTCGGAACTCACGAAAGTGCTCAACCGGGCCATGAGACGAAAACGTTAGGCCAAGTTTACGCTCAGCATCGGCCCACTCTACACAAAGAGGGCTTCGTGGAACTTTGGGCTAATCCTCCGGGAACGGCAATATAGATTTGTACTTCTCCACCATCTTCATCCGCAGCTCCCGCGGGCTCCGACTCACCTTGGGGAATGTGTCCTTTCGGTGGAATGGACGCACTGCATAGAAGAGGGCCAGCGAGTTAGTATAATCACCGGAATCTCGCTTTTCAGGGGGCATTAACGGATCCAGCGGCGTGCTCCAACAACTATCCAGAATTTCAATATCCTTGGAAGGCTCCGCCCGAGTCGTCATAGCCCAGAGGACTTCCCTAAAATTCGTCGGGTCGATATCATCGTCCACCACCACAATCCATCGACCGTTGCGCGTCACGGCCGCCACCGCCCGGGCCGCCTGTTGTGCGTGCCCAGGGTAGCGTTGTTTGATGGCAACGACGCGAATGTACCCCATGTGGCTTCCCACCGCGACGACATCTTGAATCCCGGCCCTTGTCAGATCCGCAATGCCACCACGGCCGGCTCCACCGGATAGACCACCCAAACGCGCCCCAGGCCACATGGGGGCATCCCCCTGGATGATCGGGTTGTTTCGGTGATAAATGGCCTTCACTCGAATCACCGGCTGCGCCTCTCCGGTACCGATGGTTCCACCGGAGTAATACCCTGGCCATTCTCCAAAGAGACCTTCGTCTCTCGATTGCTCCTTGGGAGGAGGCACCTCTCCCTCGATGGCAATCTCCGCATGGGCAGGAATCGGCAGCCCCGTAATAGGCCCCTTGATGACCTCCAGAGGGCGGCCACGAAGCCCGCCAATATGTTCCAGTTCCGAATGTCCAAATGGGATCTTGCTATGGGAAATCATGAAGCTGATGGGGTCTTCGCCAAACACGGCAACGACAGGACAGCTCTTACCCTGATCCCAGTAACGCTGACAGATCTGCCTTCCATGCTGGCCGGGACTCATCCATAAACCCAGCAAATTGGGTTCATGCACCTGCATGCGGTAGGTCCCTACATTGATGTAGCCGCTTTCGGGATCCCGATTGATCAAGGAATCTCCTGTCCCTATGTAACGGCCCCCGTCCATAGCGTGAAAACGAGGAACGGGGAAACGAAACAAATCGGCACTATCCCCGGTCATGACATTTTCCATAACCGGCCCCGTAGGAACTTCAACGGGGGGTATGGGTTTCACGTCCTTTAACTTATCCGACATCAATTGATTCAGTTCTGCTCTCGACTTATGCAATGGAAGACCTAGCGCCAAGGCGGCCCTTTTATAGGAGGCCATCAAGAGACCCACAACACGAAATCCGGCAGGGTACCCCTTGATGCGATCAAACAAGAGCATGGGAGGATCGGAAATTTGTTCCGCAGTCACCTCGCGAAGAGCTCCGATCTCCTCATTCCAATCCGCCTCTTGAATGTCACGCCATTCATCAACCTGTTTGCAGGCCTCCACGAATTCCTGAAGACTGTCGAACGACTTCCATTCCATCTCCATTGAGGTGCCCCCTTTTTAGACTAGCTTTTCATCCAGCTTGACTCTTATGGTAGGTGAAAGGTGCAGGCGCTTTCATGAGCTGTTCAAATAGTTTAACTGGCCGTGGTCGAACATGGCAATCTGGGCAATCTGGGAAATCTGGCGACTTGGGGTTCATTCTTCGCTGGCCCCTACCTGAGCAGCCCCTCATCCGTTTCCTCCGCAACCTCCAGCTGGTGCAACGGGCGTAAGACTCCCGCTTCGTCCCATTGACATTTTCGCTGCTCCATCACGTTGGAGAGTTCGAAGATGACAACGCGACCGTTTGTGGAGTCATTAACCAATCGCAATGATCGTCCCCCCAGATCCACATCGAACTCCCCGTCCTCGCCTCGCTCAAGGTTATTCAGGGCTTGAACCAGAAGCAGACCGATTTGCGCGACATCAATCTCATCCCAACGTTTTATCCGCTCCATAAGACCCCCTCCTCAAGGCTTTGCTGACAGTTATAGTATTCGATAAGTAGCAACAGAACCAATCACTTAATCAAAATAACCTAATGCAATGAGTGATATTCAAAAACTTCGTTCCGACGCTTTTCATATCATACTACCGATCTCTGTCAAGATGTCCTAGATCCCTCCACCATTGATGACATCGCCTTAACCCATTGACATGGTTAAATCACTCTACTAGAGCTACTCGTAGGGCTCGGTGGATTTTAAACGAACGTCTGTGACGGTCAAGATATTTAGTACCTGCTTAACGGCACAGCCGATCGCCACTCCAACCTATACAAAAAACCTTTAGCGACTAAATCGAACTAAAATCATGCTCTCAAGGGAAGAAAACGATCTACTCACTCGAGTGGGTCCCGAAACGCCCATGGGTAATCTTCTTCGACGCTATTGGATCCCTGCTCTTTTATGCAGAGAGATTCCTTCCGGTGATTGCCCTCCGGTCCAAGTCAAGCTCTTAGGGGAAAGCCTGGTTGCGTTTCGAAACAGCCAGGGAAGAGTCGGTCTCTTGGCAGAAAACTGTTCCCATCGGGGGACATCTCTCCTCTATGGTCGAAACGAGGAATGCGGGTTACGGTGTATCTACCATGGGTGGAAATATGACGTAAACGGTGCCATCATCGATACTCCAGCGGAACCACCAGACAGCGATTTCAAAAGGAGGCTTCGCCACCCGGCCTATCCAACCATGGAAAGGGCCGGAATCGTATTTGCTTATTTGGGCCCCCCGCAAGAGATGCCGCTTCTACCCGAATACCAATGGACCCGACTCCCCGAAGGCCAATCCTATGTGACCAAATCTCTGCAGGAGTGCAACTACCTGCAAGGACTCGAAGGGGACTGCGATTCGAGCCACCTGTCTTATCTGCACCGGGATCTCGGTCCGGAACTCTACCGGAAGGATGCGGCACCTACTCTGCACACAGAGGAAACCGAATTCGGCGTGCGGATGGTGTCCATCCGCAAGGCCGCTCCCGACAAGGCCTATGTCCGGATCACTAATTTTATCCTACCAACCATTGGCCACGTATCCGCCCATTCGAATCTAGTCCATTACTGGGTCCCCATAGACGACACCCACACGTGGGAGTACCACATGACTTTTAACAGTGAGCGGCTATTGCGCCCAGAAGAGACCCTTCGCTTGAACATCGGTCCAGACTTTCTCAAGTCACGCAATAGCACCAACCATTATCTTCAAGATAGGCAGCTTCAAAACACCGGCAATTTTACCGGCATTGAGGGGTTTTTGGCCCAGGACTCTTGCGTTACGGAAAGCATGGGATCCATCTATGATCGAACCAAGGAACATTTGGGGGCCAGTGACAAGAGCGTGATTGCCATACGGCAGTCTCTCATGGGGGCCTTGAAGTCTCTAGACGACGGTAAAGATCCACCCGGTATCTTTAGAGATCCTGAAAATATAAGCCAACATGTGATATCCAGGGGTGCCGTTATCCCCGCAGGATCATCCTGGAGACAACTTCTCGAATAACAGAGCCATAAGAACCGATTAGCAGCACTCACGACCGGGTAGAAAAAAATAGAGGTTCACTGAATTCAAACGAGGGATCCAAGGAAAAGCTCAAAGGACCTCAAAAAAGCGGTAAATGAGGCCAGGACCATCAAATAATCAGCCTGGATGACTTGACCTGCAGGCAAGATAAGTTGTAGAAGCTCTTTAATCTTAAATTATGAGATATCTAGAGGAGGAATATCCTATGGTACTAAGAAAGAATTCAACCCTATCCATCCTAGGGACGTTGGCCTTTGTCCTTTTTTTTCGCCGCCGTGGGACTGGCACAATCCAAGTGGGATCAGACGGTTGCAGCAGCAAAGAAGGAAGGTCGGATCACGATCTACGGGGGAGAGGAAATTACCCATCCGGCCATCTTAGCCGCTTTTAATAAACGATATCCCGATATCAAGGTTATCACTGCCTCGGGTCATTCCGAAATCATACAACGTGTCATTGCAGAGCGGCGGGCTAGTAAATTTCTCGTGGACCTTTACTCACTTGGCCCCGGTTCCGTCCGAACGGCCTACTTGGCGAACATTCTCCAGCCGATCCGTCCCACGCTGATGTTGCCAGAGGTTCTAGACACGTCCAACTGGTACGGGGGTAAGCATGTTTATGGGGACCCGAAAAATAAATACATATTCGTTTACGAAGGAACCCCAGCCAGTACGAGCATGACTTACAATTCAAAGAAACTCACCGATTTTAGCGAGATTAGCTCCTATTGGGACGTCTTAAAGCCCCGCTGGAGGGGCAAGATCGGATTCTACAGCTATGGTCGAGGCGGATCGGTCCCGACTCCGATGCTTGTACTATATTACAATCCGTTGGTGGGCCGTAAATTTTTAAAGCGACTGCTTGAAGAGATGGACCTAATCATATCACGCGACAGACGCCAGGCAACCAACTGGCTTGCGAGGGGAAAATATACCCTGTGCTTTATGTGCAGGGACACTGAGCGGGCCAAAAGGCAGGGACTGCCAGTGGATACCATCCCCCCCGACAATATCAAAGAAGCAGGCGCACTTGGTGCCGGTAACAGCAGTGTGCTTGCCTACCTAAAGAATGCTCCCCACCCTAATGCATCCACGGTCTTTATTAACTGGTTCCTCTCCCGTGAGGGGCAGGCCACCTGGCAAAGAGTGATGAACACCATCGTGGTGGAAGAATCGGATTCCATGAGGATCGACATCGCCAAGGATAATGTTATTTCATCGGGGCGAAGAGTGAAAGGCAGGCAGTACCCCCTATTGGACTTTCTCGATCCGAGACCGGTAAAGAAATTTTATACTAAACTGGTAACGGACGCACGGAAACGATCAGCAAAATAGTCGCCCTTAAAGACGGAAGAGAGAGAAAAATCGCGGGGACACAACCAATGGGACTTCCAAACGGGAGAAGCCATAGCCCTTCCCCCATAGGTCGTCTCATGAAAAGACCACTTGGATTCAATCTCCGTGGTCGATATTACTTGGTCGCCTGAGAGCTATAGGGACGTTCGGTCCCTACGCCCTTTGGAAATCTTTGGGGAATTGGTTCAAACTGACTAGCCCGATTATAACGATGCCACAGATCCCGTACGGGACATGTGATCTCTCAGAGAATCCGTAGGAAACTGAAATGAAATTTTTGAATCCCCAATAAAAAATAAATCCGAAGGTCATAATCAAACCAGACTTGTGTAATCCCATTAGAACATAGACACTAATAAGAAAAGCGAGAAAGAAAGCCTCCCAAGGGGCGATCGACAAGGTGTTTAATAAAGTTAAAAACTCATCCATGGTAATCCTCCGCGCCCTAGAACTTCAAAGTCAATCGTTTTCTTTTTCCTGTTACATAGTGGGAAGAATGATATAGACATCGTCCGAATCATAGGCATTAGAGCCCAGCTTATTGGGAGCGAAGGAACCCACCACTAGGTAATCGACTCCCGCGATGTTATAGTCCGGATCGAAAAAATAGTCGTTCCCCCAAGGGTCCTTTTTGATCAGGGGAAAATAAGGTCCCCTCCAGTTTGGAAAGCTACTGGCCGCGATAATTCCGGCGTTTGACGAATTGAGGCCCCACACTTATCCGTTTGAAACGATACCTATTAGATTTGGACCAGGCCATTGCTCGGTATCAGTTGCTAGGACTTGTATTGCGGTTTGCAAGCCCTTCAAGTCGGACTGGGCTTGGGCCACTTTGCCCTTTTCCCTGAATTGGGAATAGGCCGGAATAGCTATCGCCACCAGAATCGCAACGATGGCCACACTGACCATCAGTTCGATTAGTGTGAATCCACCGTCACTTTTACGATAAGCCCTTTGCTAGTTGCTCGATTATTCATGATCGACCTTTCGAGAATCTCTATA
The DNA here is from genome assembly GCA_963664015.2 of Binatia bacterium. Taxonomy (GTDB): domain Bacteria; phylum Desulfobacterota; class Binatia; order UBA9968; family CAXXLF01; genus JACZQL01. The sequence goes on from CAXXLF010000001.1 coordinate 168,065, forward strand.
CGGAATGAAGCAAGCATCGTGCCCACACCTTAACCCACTGAAATGGTGAGCTTTTCACACTGAAGGGAGACCCAGAAATGGACTGATATCTCAATTTGTCCCTGCCCAAGGCTGGAAATTAGCTGGCGTCTCAGGGGATTATCGGGTCCGGACAGTCAGATTAGACGGTGTTTATCTGGCGACCGGTTCAATAGAGAGACTAGGCGATAAGGCCGAAAATCTTCACGAATTCCATAGGTAGCTTCCGCGGCAAAGCGCCTAAAAATAAACCGTTGCTTGTTGCCGCCGTAACTGACGATCTGATCTACCGATCTAAATACACGGTCTCGAGGACCGTCGATTTTTATAAGAACTGGATTGGGTTGAAATTTCGTCTTCCACTTGACGAGGAGAGTCAGACTGGGAGGATACCGCACGTGAATCAACTTCACGAACTCGTAGAGGTGCAGGAATTCTCCGCTCTGAACAATATTGTAGAATGTCTCATGACATTTGGATAGCCCTGTTTCCCCCAATCGAGCAGCTTTTTCACCGCGGGGATTATCGATGAACATGTATCGGCACTCCTTGACGACTTTCTCCTTTCCCAACGTGGCGCAGGAGGCCATGCTAAGGAAGAGGACAAACACCAAGGACAATATCGCTCTTGTAAAGGAAGGTTTAAGCATGAAACCGTGTTATTAGACGCATCCCAACGAGCAACTTAACTACCCGTGTACACCGGTGAGCAAATTGGCTTCGCCCTACTAGTTAACTCTCATTGAGTGATACTGAGATTAACACGACCTGTTCGGTTGCGGCTCGTAAATTCGTAAGAAGCCCGTCCGACCGAGTCGGCCTGAAATCAGGGCATGGGTTCGACATGCCTATTGGCTAGTCACGTTGTTGAGAAACAACACAATGGCTTTATCCGAGTTGAAGATGTAGGTCTCCGAGAATGCCAACACCTGGGGCGTTTTACCCTCCATAGCTCCGGCCAAGCACACCCAGTTGAGCATCTCGTGCTGACCCGATTGGAGCATCTGATTGGGATCGATTTGTCGCCACCTTTTCAACTCCCCTGCCTTTAACTCGCCGAGCCGTTCCCGATCGGCTTCGATATCGGGGTACATAAAGTGATGCTTGGCCGTCAAAGAGCCGTGTGACCAGCTTGACGAACCTATCATGGCAACGCGCCATGGACTATCCTGAATGATTCGAGATATTTGAACGCCCAGATCATAGCATCGCCAGGGTGGTGGGGACGGGGGTGGCATAAGGTTCAGCCCTTGGGGGCCTTGGATGCGTCCTGCGGGTACTCGCAAATTGCTCCCATAACAGTTCACATGGAAGGGCACGATGGGATAGTCAAATCCCTTACGGTCGTAGTCCAGGTACAACACGGTCCTCAAAAATGCATGACCCAATTCTTTAGCATGACGTAAGCCATGGGACCAGGCCACGTCAAAGCCATTACCGATTAGGTTCCGGGCCAAAAAGTCCCCTCCCTCAGCGTGGCATTTAACGCGGATCACTTTATCGGCAGGCTCTTCCCAAACATTCTTTACGGCTCCCAACCCTTTGCTCTTCTTGAAGAGTGGAGAATCTATCTCATTCATAACGTAAACACAGAACGGCGTTAATAGATCCTCACGGAAATTTTCGTACTGGTCATCACCCCAGATCAAAACGAAATCCGGATCGAAAGCGTCCAGGGCTTCCCTGACTGCGCGAAGCCCCCTAACCTGCTCCGAGCGGTGTTTACCGGCTGAGGCAAGGCCTTCGTCCTCACCCCACTCTTCCCGCATCCCGGCGGGCCAATTCTTGGGATCCCTCATCTTTTCCGGTGTCTGGTCGCTGGTCATCAAACGCCGAACAATGTTTGCCATATTCGCATCCGTAAACTGTAGATGTGGGGCATGGCTCATGCCGATACCAAGGACCTCTCCCATTTTTTTGCTCCTTTATACTGAAGTCCCGCCCGGACTCCTGCTAGCTCGAGTTTCAACAGACCCTATCAGCCGTTTGATTTGACTAAGCCAAAACATCCTTCCACTTTTTTTGAATGCGTTGCCGTAATCCCAGGCTGTTGACCGCGACTGGGGGGAAGTCTTTTATCCAATCGTAGAGACGACAGGCATTGATGACGAGGTTATGGGCCGTATAGGAAGTTCTTCCCTTCTGCTGACTGGGATCCGAACGGTCTTCCGGGCGCACTCTCGGATCCAGTTGCCACACGGCAGTTCCGGGAATAACCGTAATTCCGATTTCCGGTGCGCATCGACCCGCAATGGCCCAGAGGACTTCCTCCGATTTACTGATATCGATATCGTCATCCACCAGGACCCAAATATGATGCCCCATGTATTGGTCCCCTCCCGGAACCAGTACCCGAATAATATCATCGACATGAGTCGGGGACATCTGCTTGATGGCAACGGCACGCATATTAGGTCGACCCAGGTAAAAGATTCTTTGAACCCCGGCAATTCCAGCCTTCTCGAGGCGCAATTTTGCATCAAGATCATCACCACCGAAATTGGGATTGTTATAATTACCGATGGGCCGCATAGGGGGCTGGCCAAAAATGATGGGCTCGTTGCGATGATAAATCGCTTTAACTTCAATAATAGTCTCCGGTCGCCGACCATGGGCGTAGTAGCCCGTCCATTCGCCAAAAGGACCTTCAGGAACTAGGGCCTCGCTGGGAGAGGGCATAAACCCTTCAATGACTATCTCGCCGTGAGCGGGCATGGGAAGACCGGTAAATTCTCCCTTAACGACCGGATAGGCACTCCCGTGAATATAACCGGCCACCTCGAATTCGGAGACTCCCTCTGGGGTCATGTAGACACTCGGACCGGCCAGGGCCATCAGCACGGGCTCCTGCCCGACGGAAATTATGACCGGAGCTTTCTCTCCTCGATCCCAATATTTGCGGCGAATTCGGTCGCCGTGTTTACCGTGCTCCATGAAAATGGTGCAGGTGTTTTTATCGTAGATGGAGACCCGGTAGGCCCCGACGTTAACGAAATCCGAGTCCGGATCCTTCTGAATGACGCACAAGCCGGTTCCAATGTAACGGCCTCCGTCATTCTCATGCCATTTGGGAGTAGGAAACTTGTAAAGATCGACCGCATCCCCCGTAAGTATATTTTCCATTACAGGGCCCGATTCTTCTTCCCGTGGCGGGACCGGCTTGAACCCGGCGATGACTTTATGCCAGCGCTCGGCTAAGCCATGGGGAGATGGATCCAGACCAAACGCTATGGCCGTACGCTTCGCCGTTGTGAACAGGTTGGAAGCAACTCGAAAACCCTTGGGATAACCGGGGATATGGTCAAAGAGGAGACTCTGACCCAATTTTTCGGTCATGAGTTCGGTGATACCCCCGATATCCTCCTCCCAGTTGGCTCCATCAACCCTCCTGAGTTCACCTGCCTCTTCGAGTTTCAGAAGGTAATGGCGCAAATCATCCCACAACATGGATCCTCCCGGCCCTAACGCGTTTCATTGGATCTCCAGGGTCAAAATCCCCGCCCCTTCCAACGGTCAAGCCCGAACTTCAGCCTCCAGCAGTTTACATTGTTTTTTCCAATCCATGGAATTTGGCACAACCCCCACGTAGATGAGCAAGTTGGGAAATCTATTTTGGTTAGCTTCTCTGATCACATGGGGTGGATCCTGCCCATTTTGAACATCCTTGATGGCCTTCTGCAAAAGTTTCCGTTGTGCCACGATGGCTATATCGGAAGAAACCAGGTGCTCCTTCGTCCTGTCCTGAATGGCCCCTGCTCCTTCTACAGCATAGACGTCCTGAATTGGAACACCATCGATACCGCTGTAGCTCCTTGTCTTCATGCTCTCTCGATCCTGCATGTACCGGTTGGATTTGTTTTGGAAGGGCTTATAATCCCGGGTAAATCCGGCTCCCCTTCCGACTTGTGCGAGGGTTCTATCCACCGGCTTCTCTCTACTAAAGCTAAATATAAACTTCCAGTGATGGGTATCATCGATGGGGACATGCCAGTTGGCGGAGTATCCCTCGGGACCTTGGGGTCCACCAGGGAATGCGGTTATCGCGGGAAGCATAAAACAAAATATCCTTAGATACTGTTTATCCTCTCCCGCCTTGCATGTCCTGGAGAGTCTTACCCCGAAATCCGTAATTTCGGCATCGATGGTGTCCATACCCGGGGCAGCACCCCTGCCGCCACGAAAGCCCTGAAATTCAGACACTCCCGTAATATCAACCCCGCGAACCTGAAAGGGATAATGGAGTAAGGTGTTGTGAATGGGATCGTTATTCCCCTCGCTGCCCTGCAGGAAGTTGCAATCATGATACATCTTGGTCACCGAGGCATGGTCCTCCGGTACGGTAAGAAACTCATAGTTTGGGAGTAAAGGAGGGTCGCCTGGTCCCAGGTAGGCAAAGATAACTCCGTTTCGCTCCAGACAGGGATAGGCAGGGTGACGGATACCCTCCCTTTGCTCGGGCTTGCCCCCTCCCGGCTCGCCGGGCATGTCAAGACAATTTCCACGAATATCGTAGAGCCACCCATGATAAATACAACGGATTCCCCCATCCTCTACACGTCCATAGCTCAGGTCCGCTCCTCTGTGCGAACAGTGGATTCCCAGCAACCCGGGCTTTCCCTCGTCACCCCGGAACATAACCAGGTCTTCTCCCAGCAACCGCACGGGCATTGGGGCCCCCCCCACAGGTAACTCCTCTGAAAGGGCTGCGGGCTGCCAATACCGGCGCATCATATCCCCTCCTGGAGTTCCGGCATTCGTTCTAGTTAAAACTTCGTATGGGTCCGTGCTCATAGCCCTATCCCTCCACTTTTAATGACCTCAATTTTCGTTGAGATATGGTGCGGCCATAGCTGTTTTTACTACCTCATCGAATAACATATTCTCCTTCCAAATCAAATACTTCACAGGAAACCATGGGCTCGCTCGCCCTGGAACTCTTGCTTTATGGGGCCAAGGGAGTTACCGCCACCTGCGGGGTAGGCACAAGAGAATGTTTTGGGGTGTAACCGTCAACTCATCACCGAGCAGCAGTCTGCAACGCTTCGGAGTGTGCCTTCCATTCGATAGAGCTGTCGACCACACCAGCGTAAATTATCATGTTGGGAAATCGATTCTGCTCTTTGTTCCAAATGACATGAGGAGGGTTTCTACCTTCCTGAACATCTTTTATGGCATTCATCAACAATTTCCGCTCTGCCACAATAACTCGGTCCGATGACACCAGATGCTCCCGTGTGCGGTCCTGAATGGGTCCGGCTCCCTCTATGACACAGCCATCCTGTGGCCCAAATCCTGGGATTCCACTAAAGCTCTCTGTCTTCATAGAGCTTCTATCCTGCAGGTATCGGTTGGCTTTATTCTGAAGCGGTTTATAACCTGGTCCCACATCTGTACTACTGCCCCGCACCACGGCTTCGCTAGGCGGCCCATCCCTATGAAAGATAAATTCATATCTCCAATGGTGGGTGTCATCGATAGCCACGTGCCAACGAGCAGAGTATCCTCCTCTCCCTTGAAGAGGGCCGGGAAACATTGTAAGATTAGGCATGACAAAGTGGTAGATGCGCAGGTTCTTCTTATCCTTCCCCATCGACGTCATGTCGCACAGCCTCACCCCGAAATCGGTCACTTCCGCATCCACCGTTTGCAACCCAGGCACTGGACCTCTTCCACCCCGAAAGACCTGATACTTCTTTACCCCTGTATGCCCCAAATTCTGATTTGGATGGTGGAGGAGATTGTTATGAACGGGGTCGAGGTTTCCTTCGTTGCCCTGCAAGTAGTTGCATTCCTGAAAAGCCTTGGCGACGTACCTATGACTGTCAGGAACGGTGAGAAACTCATAATTGGGAAGGAGTGGTGGCTCCCCTGGACCCAGGTAAGCGAAAACGACTCCGCCCCGTTCCTGACACGGATACGCCGGATGACGGATCGCCGCCCTCTGCTCCGGCCTTCCTCCCCCCCGTTCTCCCGGCATGTCGAGACAACGGCCCCCGATATCGTAGAGCCATCCGTGATAAATGCATCTCAACCCACCATCTTCTACCCGGCCATAACTCAGGTCTGCTCCCCTGTGAGAACAATGGACACCCAGCAATCCGGGTCGTCCTTTGTCATCCCGAAACAATACCAGATCCTCTCCCAGCAAACGCACGGGCATAGGAGTCCCACCTTGGACCAATTCCTCCGACAGAGCAGCGGGTTGCCAATACCGGCGCATAAGGTCGCCGCATGGAGAACCAGGATCCGTTGAGATGAGTAATTCGTTTTCTTCTCGTGTCATGAAGTCTTGAATGAGTATTCTAAAGTACTGCGCCCAATTTCTGCCCATCGAAGATCGCATCCGTCGCCCGCCGTGGGATTAAACAGTCACCGATAGCGTACAATGAACCGACCCTCGCCAGCAGTGCCCGGTAGAGCTCTTGATCAGATCGATTGCTCCCCGCATAGACCAGGGTATCCACCCCTGCCACCGTTTGCTCACGACCGGACAGAGGACTGATCAGTATGACATCCGATCCCTCGACACGACTGATCACATGCCCGGGAAAAAAATTGGCGCCCGCCGGATACAAACGGCCCATGGCCGCAAGGCGATCCCCACCGGTAGGAATATCTACACCCACCACAGGCATCGGGGTAACAAGGGTAATTTTCTTCCCCATCTGCACCAGGTGTTCGGCGGTGGCAAGCCCCGACCAATGACCGTCGAGGTCAAGAAGTAAGATATGATGACCCACATCCTTCCCCCCCATCACGTCCCGTACACTGACTATTGGAATCGTTGAATTCCAATCCGGCAACTGGGGCGCCACCGCATGGGACCCCGTGGCCACGACAACAACGTCGGCACCCAACGCCATCACATCCTCCGCGGACATGCGACGACCCAAATGGACTTCAACAGCCAGGCGTTCGAGTTCACCAGCCAAATAGGTGGTAATCTCACCAAACTCGTTTCGCATGGGTGCCCGGGCTGCTAACGAGACCTGGCCGCCTAGCTCCGATTCGGCTGTGAACAGGCGGACACGATGCCCGCGGCGGCCTGCGATCTCCGCAACCTTCATGCCCGCCGGTCCTCCGCCAATCACGGCAATTTGTTGAGGGGCCCGAGCCGGCTTCAGGCGGAATTCGCCCCATTCTCTTTCCCTACCCACCGCCGGGTTCTGCAAGCAGGAAATCGGTATCTTCCGGGAGGCACGGCCGAAACACTCCTGATTGCATCCAATGCAAAGGCGGACCGAACCAGGGTCCCCTCGCATGACCTTGGTTACAAACGCCGGATCGGCAATCAAACCACGAGCAAAAGAGACCAGGTCGGCTTTGCCCTCGGCCAATATCTGTTCCGCCTGCTCCGGATATTTGATCCTCTGATTAGCGATGGTCAGGGCCCGGCTTAATCGCTGCTTGACCGCTGCTGCATCTTTTACCAGGTCCCCGAGGGGTGTGTGCATTCCCCGCCCGGCCCGATCCCGGTCTTCGTACGGCCCTTCCGAAACGTGCACGAAATCCACGCCTTTGATCTCTTCAATCCACTGAGCTACCTGGCAACCATCATCCAGGGTCAAGCCGCCGGGGACCCTCTGCTTTACGGTCAGCTTCACGCCCAGGATCATGGACTCGCGCCCCCATGCCCCCCGCAACGAATCTATCACCTCGAAAAGAAAGCGGCACCGATTTTCCAGCGAACCGCCATAAGCATCCTTGCGTTTATTGCTATAGGGGGAAAGGAATTCCTCGATCAGGTAGCCTGTGGATGCGTGAAGTTCGATGCCGTCAAAGCCTGCTTCGCATACGTATCGAGCGCTACGAGCAAAAGCCCCTAGGACGGCACCAATATCTTCCTGATTCATTTCTTTGGGAATCTGGCGGGTAGCCGCATAAGGAATGGGTGAAGGGGCAAACAGTGGAGAACGGCTAAAGGTACTATCGGCCTGTCGTCCCGTATGATTGAGTTGAACCAACGCGAGCGCCCCATGACGCTGGATGGCCTGGGCGAGACGGGTCATTCCAGGCACGCATCCGCTGTCCAGGGTTGTCAACTCACCCGGCGAATTGACCGCATTGGGCAGGATGAGGTAGTGACCCGTGGAGATAATTCCGACGTTGTTTCTGGCCCGCTCCTCGATGTAGTCGATGTACTTATCAGTGACGGTCCCATGATCAGCAAAACCCGTGCTGTGGGGCGCCATATAGACACGGTTCTTAGCGATTTTTGGGCCTATCTGGATGGGCTCGAGAAGGTGGCTAAAATTCACTGCTTATCTCCCATGGGGCCCCCACGGCGATTCGAGAGCCCTTAAAAGCAGGGATGATCCTTCGCCCTGCAGAGACACCGGATGTGTCAAGGGACTTCCAGCTTTCCCACTCATCGGTTATGCGGGCCCACCCAACCCATAAATGTCTCTTTACGATTTGGTTGTAAGAGCCCCTTACCTTCCAATGCCATGGGTTAGTACATTCAACCCACCGTCTGCTTTTCATAGGCAAGTGGTATGTCATTTATGAGGGTTTGTATCCCAGCCCTACCGTAGCGCGATCTTCGCTGATGAGGGATCTAATCGGATTACGCCTCACCTTGTAGCTTGGCACCCAAGCCTATCCCCTCATATGGGTTCGCCTGCTATGGACACGCGTTTCTGTAACATCATTAGTAACAAGCCCATTATCAGCAGAAAACCAATCAAAACGATACCGAGTGCGGAGACGGCATGAAAGTTCCCCCCCGAATCCCACATGTACCACAACATAACTCCAATCACCTGATCCTGTTCACTGCTAAACAGCATCAAAGGCAACCCTGTCATCCTGAAAACATGCCCAAAGGTCCATATGAAGATAATTGTAAATGTAGGGACGAGTAGCGGAAATGTGATCTTGCAAAAGACAACCAGCTTTGAGGCTCCGCAAATACCCCCCGCTTCCTCCATTTCCCGGTGCAGTTGCATTAGACCAGCAGTCATAGCGCGAGTACCGAATGGCAAAAATAGAATAGTAAATCCTAGGGCTATAGGCCAGATGGTACCGTAGAGATTAAACGGGAGAACCTTATCTGCCTGTAAAGAAACCCACACCAGGGATATTCCCATAATAACCCCTGGCACCGCGTGGGGAGAGAAGGCCAGAAGATCCAGCCATTTTTTGAAGGGAACAGTGCTTCTCAGCAATACATAAGCCACCGAGAATGACAGAGCTATGACTGCCACCGAGGCTACCACCGATACAATCATCGTATTCGACACGGTTCTTCCTAATTCTTGATACGCGGCGAGTGTTCTCCAACCCTCCAAGGAAAGACGGTTCCACGCATCCCATGAAGGAGGCATAGGATACGGGGTAAAGGAGGTCCAAAGTAGCGTCACGGTTGGTGCAATGACAGTGACGAACAAGTAAAAAGCTACGACACTCAACAGGATCCTCTTAGTCCATTTACCCAGCTTGACTTCCTTGGGTTGGTAACCTTTACCCGTGACGACCTCAAATCGACGGATCTCACGAATGGTTCGAAGGTACAACAGAGTCCCCACGACCAGGACAACCAAAAATACCATGGATAAGGCACTGGCAGTCCCATAGTTGGCTGTGTCCGCTGCCAATACCTCAGCGTAGATTCTCGTGCTGAAGACAAAGATGCGCGCGGGGAGACCAATTATCCCTGGGATCTCAAACACACCCATCACGCTGATCCCTATGTATAAGGATACTCCAATCAGCCCTGGCATAAGCAATGGCAGTAAAATCCTTCGAATGACTGTATGGGATTTTGCACCGCATATCCTGGCCGTTTCTTCCAAAGAGGCCGGCAACTTCCGCAAGAGAGGCCACATCAGCAACATCACTGCGGGAATCATGCGCAGTCCCTCTAGGAAAATCATGCTCGGCATGGAGTAGATATTATAGAGAGGCCTCCCCCACCACATTGTAAAATATTGATTGATGTAGCCCATCCGTGGACTTAACAGCAGGACCCACGCCATGGCTTGCAGCAGACTCGGCATGGCGATACTCATGGTGATCATTAGAAAGATCCCATATTTAAAGGGTAGATCGGTCCTTGCGACAATCCAGGCGAAAGCCATTCCTGCAATGAGAGAAAACAGGACTGTTCCGGTAACGTAAACGATGGTGTTAGTAATAACCTTATAGGTACTGGGGCTGGAGTAAACTTCGATATAATTCGCCAATCCCATTTTGGCCGGATTGATATCTATTAATATGGAACTCGTGCTGAGGCTGCCCAAAATCAAAAAGGCTACGGGCGTAATGGCCAGCGCACCGACGAGTATAAAGACAAAACTAGGGAATAATTTTGGGCTCCAGAGGAGTCTCATCGGGCCCCTATCATGCTGCATTTACTTCTCGCATGAGATCCTTTACGGTGCAGAGTGTTCGAGGTTGGTACTACTAGCCGAACTCAGCGTGGCGTCCTCCCCTTTGAGCAAGATGGCTAGACATCGTGCCGGGGGGAAATGCAAGAACACACGATCATCCCGTTTCAAATCGATAAAACTAGCGGCCCGGGCCTGGAACAAGTTGTCTCCGCACCGGACCTTGCACTCCAGGGCATCTCCAATGAATGTAGATTGTTCTACGATCCCCTCAAAAATGTTCTCCTTAGCCTCGGGCCGCTCGGAAAACACTTCAATCACTTCCGGACGCACTCCGATATCGACATCATCCCCGACTTTTATTTCTTTAGGTAAAGAGCAAGTCAACTGGGTCCCTCCGCTACGGACCAACCCCATATCACCATCTTTTTCTCGATTCACGACCTGCCCTGTAAACACATTAATGCTCCCGATAAAAGTCGCAATGAATTGGCTTTGAGGAGACAGATAAATATCTCGAGCGGTCCCCTCCTGAATAATGGAACCGCCATGCATAACCCCGATGCGATCGGACATGGATAAGGCCTCGATTTGGTCATGGGTTACGTATAAGGTCGAAAGTCCCAAGCGTTCCACCAATGACTTCAACTCCAGGCGCATTTCCGTTCTGAGTTTCGCATCGAGATTGCTTAGAGGTTCATCCAAGAGCAGCATTTTTGGCTCATAAACGAGGGCGCGAGCAAGGGCGACCCTTTGCTGCTGACCACCGCTCAATAGGGGTGCCGGGCGACTCTCCATGCCATCCATCTGAACCAGTTCAAGGGACTTGAGGACCCGCTCCTTGATTTCCTTTTTGGAAACCCGCCGCCGCCCGTAAGTCAGAGGAAACGCAACGTTGTCAAAGACACTCATATGAGGCCAGATGGCGTATGACTGAAAGACCATCCCCACATCACGTTTATGAGAGGGTTCATTGATCCTTTGGGCGGCTGAGAAGACGGCCCGATCCCCAAGATAGATCTCCCCGCCATTGGGCTCTTCCAGTCCTGCCACACAGCGTAGCGTCGTGGTCTTACCGCACCCGGATGGCCCGAGTAGAGTATAAAATTCTCCCGGTTGGAGTTGGAAGGAAACGCCCTTGACGGCTTCTACAGCTCCGGTGTCGGTGGTATAGATCTTTCGAAGGTTTTCTACTCTGAGCATCTTTTAAGCCCCCCCCCAAGGGCAGCAGCACAAAAAACGAGTTAGTCATCCGCATCCCGCTTAATCACCGAGCCACAATTTTTTCCAATACTTCTGCGTGTCTTTTAGCCCCGCCAACAATTTTACCCGTGAAGGGGTAACAATTTTTCGGCCGATCTGCTCCTTCGGAAACTGCACAAATTTTGGATTCCTCCTCAGTTCAGGATGGGCCGGCGTCGACCGATTTGATTTAAACTGTGCGATTTGACCTTCCTTACTATTCCAATAGGACAGGAACAGCTTGGCTGCGTTCGTACGAGGACTCCCCTTGACGATCATCAATGAGCCGGCCATAGGCCCAAAATAGGGACCTTCCGGAAAGGTCCAAGCCACCGGGGCTCCCTTGTCAGCATACCTTCTAGCTTCTCTATCGAGACCTGTGAAGAGGACGTCGTATTCCCCGGCTGCCAATAACGTAACCACAGTCCCCGAGCCTTCCTTCCTCAATTGAAGCTTTTTGTTAGCAAAAAACCTTTTGAGGAAGGCTTTGGTGCGCTCAGGACCCAGCACCGCCCACATGATATGCGGCAACAGGTGGGGTTTGTTTGCTGTGGCGATCCGGTCGCCCCACTTGGGATTTAAGAGGTCCTCCCAGGTCCGAATCTCATCCTTAGACACCCTGTCGGTACGGTAGGCAATCCCCCATCCTGGCATCCAGCGGGCAATCCAGCGACCTTTCTTGTCTTTTGCCGCATCATCGTACACCTGGAATACAGAGAGATCGCTTAAATCGGTGAACATGTCGTATTTGATCATGTTGGGGATTCCGCCGCTGATTCCACTTACAATATCCGCTATGATCCGACCATGGCGGAACTCCGTAATCGTCTTACCAAAGCGTGCTCGGCCATCGGCCTTGGTATTGCGCACCCGAAGGAACGGGACCTTTTTTTGAAATGGTTTTACAAAAATAGCAAAGTCTTCAGGAGTCAGGGAACTCCGTATCCTTACCTCACCTTCTTTCTTGGCTGCTTCTACAATCTTGGGAGGGACTACGATCTGACCGTCATCAAAGGTAACTCTTGTCATGGACTGCGCATTCGCCGCAGGAGCCCATAGGGCCAAAAGCAACACCACAACCCATCCAACTAGAAACCCGACGCGTACACATTTAAGGTCAATCATTTTGTCTTTTCCTTTCGTCCCATGTTGACTTACCGGAAATTTGTTCCTCAATCCATTTTTTAAAGAGATTACCCTCCCCCTTGATCCACGGGTTCCAGGCGAAGGTTCACGCCGTTCTTTTCCAGCTCTTTGTAGTACTCATCCCTGATGGCAGGGTCTTCCTTGTCATAACGAATTTTGAAATGCAATCCGTGGGGGTCCTTTGATTGGGCGGTATAGGCAGGATCAAACTTTCTGCCCGTTCCATACCTCAACCCCATCCCCCTAAAGGCCAACATTCGATACTCGCCCTTTCCGCTGTTAAAATGCTGGTGGAATTCATTGTGTTTAGGTGCCACCACAGCATACGGATTCGCCGGAACTTTTGTCCGATTCTTTTCCTCTCCCGGCATGAATAAGAGTTCGTACCCCTGTCCGCCTATGACTATGACATGGGCCCCGGCTCCGTGTCTGTGGGCCGTCACATAAGTTCCTTCTGAAGCGCCCATGACGTGCATGCCGAGAGAGGTACTGGCCATGGAAAAACGCATAATGGACGTTCGGTTACCCCTTTCAGGATAAGAATCCAGGGCAAAGTTTCTAATGTCAGGAATAAAATTCGTCTCCCACGTCCGCACATTCCAATGGGTCCCCTCCTCAGAGAAAAAATTATTCATCCCTGCCGAGTACCTGTCCTTGAAGACATACGGACTATTGAAGACGAAGTCCAGATTATGAAAATGATTGATAATGTGTGCCATGTTGGTCCCGAATAGGAACCGACACGGCTCGTCACTGGACGCGTTAAACTCCTGATGCCATGCATTGAGGGGGATGGCGAGAAGTGCCCCTTCCTCCCACTCGATGGTCTGCTTGGGTTCTCCCTCTTGCCAAATGTTCGTAGCCCCTCTCCCCTTCATCACATACATGATGGCATCGTACATGTGATGTTCGGGCCGTAACTCGCCCTTAGGGGGAATTTCAACAATCTGCAGGCTGTTCGTTTCCTGATCGCCCAGCCGGGTGTAGGCCGCCTTGCCTCCTCTTCTCTCCCACTCGCCCAACTGCAACGTGGACAGATTTTCCAGGGCACTACCTTCGTACATGGGTACGCCCTCTTGCTTGATGAAGTCCTGGTATGAGCTTCTGACGTACCACTGATCGAATGGAATTTCGGGCTGAGCCATAGGAATCGCTTTCGTTATCTCTACATATATTTACCGATTGACTCAATGCCAGATCAGCTGATTTTGGTACACTACCCTATAGGACAGGCTCCAACCCATTTAAACTATTGGAAATGGGTTTCTCTGTCAACAGCAAATCAGCACATGTAATGAGGTCACTATTTCCTTCTAAATACTCCAGAAATGCGCCATGAAGACTCCCAATCACACAGGAAAGCCTCGGCCCCTAGGACCAGTATGCAAATCCGAGCCCTGTCACGGCATGGTGGGCGGGAATGTAATCGACAATCGTTGCTTTTCGGTCCCCCATAGCTCCAGCTACAACCAGCCAGTTGCGAATCTCGCCAGTACCGCCCCGCAGGGTATCCGAATCGAAAGAAAATAGTCCGAGGACTCGTTCCGGTTCGCCGGCGGCCAACGAGTCCAACAGGTAATGGTCCAACGGTCGGTCAATCCAACCAGCCCGCGGGCCCATGGGGTCATGGGATAGTCCTCCCGACCCATAGATCGCCACCTTTTCCGGTCGACCTTCGAGCACTTCACGTATGGCACAACCCAAATCGAAGCAGCGCCTTGCCGAAGGAAGCGGAGGGAAATAACAGTTTAGGAACACTAAGAGCACGGGAATATCAAGATCCGGCATGAGCTTGGGCGCGGTCCGAGTAAACCCATGAGGGAGACCTCGGTCCGGCTTGCCCATGGCCTTAAGCTCCCGTACACAGGTCAGGTCAAAGCCCCGATCCATGAGGCCTTGCGCTACAAACTCCGCAAGCTCGGGATGCCCCTTCAACCGGACCCGTTGCACAGGCGCATCTTTGCCCAAAAAGTCAAACCCCATAGAACCCTCGGCTTCGGTTCCAAGGTGCATCGCCAAACTTGGCATACAGGTCTGCCTATCAAAGACCTCTCCCTGATCATCGGACACCATGATAAGAACCTCGGCGCCGTACCCACTAACCTGCCTCTGGAGCTCGGTAAACGCATCCGTGATACGCCTACCGTAGCCCTCGAGGACTTCAGGGGTTTCCAGCAGTGCCTCAGGGGGTTGGGGGATATTTTCTGTTAACTGGCGGTAGCGGACGGGCCACTTCGCCGGCGGCAGAAACATGTTGGGGGCATGAGACGACGCGAGGCCGAGTCCTATGGGCATTCGATGAACTCACTCATCATGCTGGATTACTAGAGATCGACTTACCGGGAAGCAATGACATCCATCTGGATAACCGTATTACCGGTCAGATGTTCCGCCTTGATCACGTGACGGGCCGGTCGATCATTCTCGTTGGGAAACATATTCAACCACTCCACATTGACAAATTCCCGGAACTTCATATCCTGAAGATAGAAAATGATCTTACCGATTCCGTCGGTGGTTCCACCGGCGGACTCAACAATCTCCTTCATATTCAGGAACGCCTGTTTCACCTGCTTTTGCGGATCCGGTGAAGTTGACCCAGATTTGGAATTCATGCCGCCGATAACCGATGGCAGAATCAGGTCTCCGAGAGTCACGCAAACAGGGATCGGGTTCCTGTGTCCCGGATGATCTTTAACTTCAACTACCTTTCTCCTTGCCATAAGAACTCCTCAAAGTAACATTTTTCCCGTCATCCCCTTCATTTTCTACGCCGTGCTAGGCATTGAGAAAAAAGTTTATGGCGATCTCGTTGAACTTGTCCGGTTGATCGTTCTGGACCTGGATGGCCGGACCCCTCCACGAGATGAAATTCGGTCAGGTTAGGCAAACGCCTTTTTGATATTTTCCGCCAATTCAATAGGTGCAAAGCGGTCATTTTTACCCCATACCAATCCAAGGGGGAACGTCACCTTGGGCAAAACGCTGGCTGATATCGAAATACTGATGGAGATTGGGATCCGATTTGATCCGCCTGCTGTGACTTCGATAGGATTTCTGAGCCTCCACGGCACCCGGAAGATTCCCGTATTCAACTCTCCGCTTGACTAATTGATCGGTAATTCGTTCTTTATTGTTGATCAGCATACCGAGCCAGTCGCGCATGGTCTGTTCATTGACGACATCCCCCACGACTGATCTCACTTTTGTACCCTCCTGGCTCACCTGGCCAACACCCAGGGCAGTAGCTACAGTCGCCGTTGCGACCATTAAAACTTTTTTAATGTTTTCTGGATTGTCCATGGCATAGCGCAACGCAATGTAGGACCCCATGGAGTTGCCACCCATACGCACCTTTTCCAAACCGAGTGTGTCGATCAGGCCAGCTACGTGAGCTACCTTCGCCTGGTAGGAATACTCGATGGCTGGCTTGTCGGTCAGGCCGTAACCGATCAGATCGATAGCAAAGACGTGAAAATGTTTGGCCAATGCGGGGATGTTATTGGACCAATTGTGCTCCCCACAAGCTCCCGGGCCTCCCCCATGAACCAAGACCACCGGTTCTCCATCCCCGGCTTCCACAAAGTGAGTTTTCATCCCGTTGTATTTTACGAACCACGACCGATAGGGTACCGACATATTAGGCTCCTCCTACAAAATAATTAAGTGTATGACCTCATAGCAATTCCCCGATACACCTGCAACCGAATCAATCTTCATCGGGTTTTGCCAGCACAGGCCGGCGACTCAGTAAAAGCCGGGCGGCCTCGTCCTCTTTCCCCTGTTCGGTCAGGCGGACCAGGGAATCGTCCTCCTCACGCCAGAAGCCCAACGAGACACCGTGCCAGGGCTCTTTCGGTTTTAGGGGCGGCAATTTAAATTTTTCCCAGAGCTCACGTGCATGTTCCATGTACTCTCTTTTAGGTAAAGAAATTGGAGCATTGGGCCACTTTCTGGTCGCATCCATTAACATAATGGAGGCTCCCTGAGGACCCGTCATGGATGCCGGATACCCGCGGCCTGAAGCCGGCATATCCCGAGGAGCTACCGATTCGTCTAGACCTGCACTTCTCCCTTGCATAACCTTCATATCCCGATGAGGCTGATAACGGTTACAGACAGCCCAAAATACCGATTCCAGGTCCCACGGATCGATATCCTCATCTACCGCAATCACGATTTTTGGCCAGCTCGAATCCACTGACATGACCGTGTATAGGGCTTGCCAAACCTCAGCATTGCGCACTGGTTCCATATCGATGTTACGAAAACGAATGACACAGAGGTGTCGAGCACTTCCACAATGATGAAACGCTACGTCTTTGATATGGGGGATTCCATGAGCCTTTAACAAGCCCAGCACCCGGCCTTCACAGTTCACGCTCCGCATGAGGCTCGATTCACTGGGCGGGAATTGGCAAATCACGTCGTGCCAAATAGGATCCTTTCTATGGGTGATGCACTTAACGTGGAAGGCGTGGACAATTCCCCCGGGCATCACATGGCCTCGGTTTTCCCCACTGGGACCATCGAAGTCCATCAGGTCGGTAGGGATCTCCCCCTCGATCACGATTTCCGCCGTAGCCGGAACTTCCAGGTTAACCGTCTCACAGGGAACGACATCAATGGGTTGGCCGATCAGACCACCGGCGACATCGAGTTCGTACGTTCCATGAGGAACATCCATAGCTGTAGCCAGGGTCACCACGGGGACCGCTCCAATGACCAGCGCCACCTCCAGCGGTTTCCCCATCCGGCGACACTTGTTCCAATGAAGCCGTAGATGACGTGAAGTACGAATATTGGCTCGCTGGGGACCCAGGACCAGGCTATTGTACATACCTGCGTTCAATGCGCCTGTTTCCGGATCTCGGGTGATAAATCCTCCGGCTGTGATACGGGGGAACGCCTCCCAACCGTTGGTTGCAATCGGAACCGGGAACTCCCTGATACCGTCATGTTCTAAAAGGTCCTCCCCCTTGTGAATCTCCTCCTTGACCGGACCCGTCGTTACCGTCCGTGTGGGGACCGGATGATTGATGGCTTGGGCCCACCGATCGTGAACCTCGTTCAAAGGACAACCCATAGCCAGTGCGTAAATCTCTCGATTGGGAGTAATCACGGAAGATGCGACCTTACCCCTGTAACGCCTTCCTTTTTGGTCAGTCACCTGGTCGAACAGGAAACCGAACCGTTCGGTTTCATCCAAGCCACGGTACTGCCATCGAACCAGCGGATGTAGCTCCCGGTCCTTGTCTACGGGATCTGATATGGACCGTAGCTTGCCTATTCCCTCAAGCTTTTTAAGGTATTCTCGAAAATCCCGGTAATAACTCATTTTACTCCTCCCAGCGGTGTGCCCCGGTCTCAATTCAAGTTACGAGATAGGTCCTGCCACCCTACTCGTCTCAGAAACACGCCGTAGCACTCAACCGCTGCCGCCTTCAGGATGTCGCATTAATCGCCGCGAATTGTCAAGTCGGCGTAGGGCCCTACCCTCTCCAATTTGTAGTCCTTTACCAAGGAGTTCTTTGGTCAATACCGATTGTGCCTATCCGACCCATTCTTCAATGCTCGCCTGCCTCTTGAAGGGAAACCTATTGACTAAAATCCAGGACGGTGATAGAAGACCGACGTTACTTCACGCAAATGGAGGAGATCCCCATGAGTATTGAATTCGCCGATTTAAATGACCTGGCCCAAAACGAGAAACGTCGCAAGGTACTGATTAATACTTCACGTTTACATGCCTGGTTCCACTACTACCCCAATCCCGGTGATAAGGACGACATGCACTGCCACAATCAGGATCAGACCTTCTATGTAATTGACGGGGAGTGCACGATGCATTTTCCCGACGGCAGTAAAAAGGCCCTTAACCCCAACATGACAGCCATGATTACCGGAGGGTCCTTTTACCAGCTCGAAAACACGGGGACCGGGCCCATGGTAATGATGGGGAATCGATCGGGCAGCGTTGAAGACACGCAGACCATCGACTACCAGACCCGGAAGCCTATTGAACCGAGGGTTCGTTCTCGAGGATAAGCGGCTCCCCCATAACTAACCCAACTGTCAACGACCGGTCTTCAGCATCGGGATTCCATCCGGAGGCACGGGATATACCGAAAGGAACCTACCTGCCCCCCTCCATACTCTCCCATCATGGGCTGTGGGGATGCGATTTGCATCTTTCCTTTTTCCAGCATCGCAGTAGACCATGGGCGTAGCCCATTGTGGAATGCGACGGTCGCACCCTCGGAGGCTCAACGAGCGAAGGAGGTTGCTTCGACGGATTCCGCCGAAGAAATGATGGATATCACGGGCGTGTGCCCGTGGAGGCTTCATTCACTTTTAATCTCCCTGCCGCTCCGAATTTGGTACGTTCAAGCCGCGAAGATTTCGGAACGTCAAGAAGACAAAACCAATCATAATCGAGGCTCCTAAAATGACTGCCGAAGGAGCACCTGCCACACGACCCAGGATCCCTGAAAGATAGGTACGCGTTAAGTTCGCTACCGTTCCCATCTGCATCTGTCCCAAGGGAAAGACGACCCCATAGTTCATTCCCCATATAGCCATCATCCTGCCCCGGAATTTGTCCGGCACCTGCATTTGGACAGTACTCTGCGAACAAACCATGAACAGGGCATGACAAAAACCCGCTAGGAACTGCAAGACCATAGAGATGGATATGGTACTCGAAAGCGCAAAAAGTACGACACACAATGCTTGTACGGCCGCAGTACCCATAATCAATGCCCCTCGCCCACGGAAACTTCCCAGATGAGCCGCGATCAAAGCTCCCAGCAGGCTCCCTATACCTCCCGCGGCATGAAGCGACCCGAGCAGGGAGGCCTCCCCATGAAGGATTTCACTGACAAACACGGGCATCAGTGTCACATGGGTCACAACAAAAAACACAGTCATGAAATTTAATAACGTTAGGAATTTGAACACTTTATGTTCCCAAACGAATCGGACTCCTTCGGCCACCTCACGGAGAATGTTACGCCCTCCTGAACGTTCAAAGGCCGGGACACGCAATAGCGACAGGAACCAACCGAATAAAATAAACCCCAGCGCTGCGATAAAGAACGCCGCCCCCACGCCCACCCCCGGCGACTGGGCAGCAGATCCAACCCGATCTATGATGAATCCCGCTAGCGCTGGGCCGACAATCCGCGTCGCTGGCCAGATGGTAGAACTGAGGGACACAGCCCGCATCATTTCACTACGGTCCACCAGATGCGGGAAAAGCGCCTGGCGCCCGGGCTGATCAAATGCCTGAATCACGCCGAATACAAAAGCGGCGGCAAAAATATGCCACACTTGGACGAGCCCTGTAACGGAAAGTACGGCGAGCACCAACAAGATGAAAGCGGCCACCGATTCGAGCAACATGAGAAGCCGTCGCAATTCCGACTTGTCGGCTATGGCGCCACCCAATAAGGTCAACGACATCGATGGCACGGCCATACATAGGCCCAAGGCACCCAGAAGAAGTTCGGTCCCTGTCAACTTCCAGATGAGCCACCCTTGGGCCAAAATAACCATCTGCACTCCTGCAACGGCAGCCAGATGACCGAACCAATAAAGGCGGAAATCCCGATAACGAAGGACTTCAAAGGCTGGAAGTTTTTTTGCCAGCCATGGTAGAATTCTTGATTGTGACATTGGAAGGAGTTTCAGGGCAAGGAGCTTCAAATATCCATTAACACAGGGATAAAATGAATGATAGATCGTGTCAGCTAGTTGCTTTCTCCTAGGATTGTTGATTAAAATAAGATTTGGTCGGTATCCAAATACTGGTTATTGCAGCCTCGGCGGTTGCGTTACCAGACCTATCAGTTGACGTGGGGCCGTAGCTCAGCTGGGAGAGCGCTAGAATCGCACTCTAGAGGTCGTGGGTTCGATCCCCATCGGCTCCACCAAATTTTTCAATAACCGAGCAGACGGAAGGTAGGTTTTCATAGCGGTACTTCCCTTGATTGTCCGAGTTCTGTCCGAGTTCTTCTGTTTAACCTACTTTTTGCTCTTCAGTCATACTGACAACCGTAAGCTCTGTAGATTGGTTGTCTATGTGGCTCTGGAGGCTTTCAGATGCCCGTTTCAGATCCGACTCATTCACGATGTTATAGCAGTCAAAGATGCCCCTTGTCTTGTGACCGCTAAGACTCATTGCAACACGCTCGGGGATTCCACCACGGACCATGTTACGGATCGCTGTCCTTCTCAGGTCATGCACGATGATACCGTTAAGCCCTGCTGCTTCATAGGCCGTCGCCCATGCCTTGCGAAAACTCCCTATACCCTTCCCGTTGTGATAGAACACGGAAGGAACACCTAAGGTCCTCTCCCTTTGGGCTCTTACGATCACTTCCAAACTCTCACCGCTAAGGGGCAATAGCCTACCGTCTTTGTTCTTGGAAATCTCCGACCTGAGCCTTATCACTCTGCCGTTTAGATCCACGTCGCGCCACTCCAGGGCTCTAATCTTACTGACTCGCCACCCACTGTAATAAAGAAACGTTACGGGGTCTTTTAAGTGGGAAGGAAAAGGCTATCAATCTTGATCTTCATTCTCACAGGTCCTTGGGAATCTTAAAATGTGGACGGGCCCCTCAAAGATTGAGAACATAAGGAATCGCCCCACCGTTCGAGAGTTACTTCGAGCGGCCATGAGGCGATCCCCCAGGAATCGACCAGTTGGTTCACTGGCCATCTATGCATAATGCTTAAGTTTACTTTCCTTTCTTCCCGCGTCGAACTCCAAGGGTCGTGTTCCACCATTTAGTGGCCTTCCCAGCGTTGGCTCTGGTCTGCAACTCAATTGGAAGAATCTCAAATTCGAGCCCGATTTCTTTCAATTTCCGACCTGCGACCGTTTTTCCTCGTACCCTTGGATCCAACGGAGGGGATGCATGGGCATTGGAATAATCGACTACGCCTTGCTCTGACAAAAAATACTCGATGAGCAGTTTAGACGCATTGGGATGGGCAATCAGGCGAGGCTGGGCGATGCATCGAGTGGAGCCAACCGTCTTTCCCACCCGGACAAAGTCTATGGGGGCCCCCTTCTCTTGGTACTGTATCCCCGATCCAAAGAAATTTAGTAGCAGGATGCCATAGGACCCTCCGACCAGGAGCTCATTGGGACCCTTAAAACCACGGCCCACACGAGGCTTACTGTTTCGAATCACCTCACCCCAATAGTCAAATGATGCTTCCCAATTCAGCAG
The DNA here is from genome assembly GCA_963664015.2 of Binatia bacterium. Taxonomy (GTDB): domain Bacteria; phylum Desulfobacterota; class Binatia; order UBA9968; family CAXXLF01; genus JACZQL01. The sequence continues at coordinate 190,041 of CAXXLF010000001.1, forward strand.
CTTGTCCTTCGTCCTCCACAGATAAGCAGACATGAGTGGAAAAGAGGCACCCGAAGAGGAAATTAAGGCCTGGCCAGGCTTCCACGTCGGCTTTCTCATGTCATCCCAGGATTTCGGCGCCTTGTCCCGCGGCAAAACCTCCGGGTTATAGGTTGGCAGAAAGAGCACCGCTATGTAGTTCCGCCAATAGTCATGTTTGGGTTGGGAAGGCCAACGATTGACATGCTCGGGCCAATCATACGGAGCCAAGGCATTGGCGGCCTTCAAGCGAGGGAGCTGTCTTAGACTCGTGATGACGACATCGGCTGATCGTCTGTTGACCTTCGACTCTTCAATTAGCTTGTTTGCCAAAGGTGTGCTAAAGGAATTCCAAACTTTTACCTTGATCTCAGGGTATTTCTGACGGAAACCCCTTAGGACCGTTTTCTCGTTGCGCAATGCGGTGATCCAAAGGACCACCTCTCCTTCTTTTTTTGCCTTTTCAATGGTTGCCTGATCGGCGCCCTGGACCATAACAGGCGTCAGGAACAGGCTCAGCGCCGCTCCAATCAAAAATGTGCTAACTCTTCTTTCCATATTGATCCCCTTTCGTTTTATACGTTTTTAAAGCATCTAATCCAATAACAAACCAAAACTCATTAGATATGCCAGCATAACTAGTGCAAACACCTGGCAATCTCATCCACATAGGCACGCCGTTTAAATGAACATCGGCGTCAACAATAGCAATACATTTCCTCCTATATCCCCAATCGATTTCCTTTGCAATACATAAAAGTGACCCTGAAACTTGATGATTATTCATCCCGTACTTACGATTTCGTTGAAAGCGGACTGGACGTAGCAGTACGCGCTATTGCTGTTCGCGATTCAGCAATGATTGCTCGCAAGGTCGGAACCATTAGGTGGATCCTTTGCGTGGCCCCAGGCTATCTGTTCAAGTGTGGTACACCGACAACTCCAAATGAGCTATCGAAGAACCTAAAAGGCTACTCACAAGGCCCCAAATGCCCCCTGCTAAGCCGCTGACACCTATGAGGATCAGGCCGTCAACGACATAGGGGGAAACCTTTCGGGTTGTTTTCTTAAAGTCCCATATCAAAAGGCCACATATTACTACGAACAAAAGAACGGACAATGTGGCCCCTACGCTATTTTCTAATAGAGCGTGTGGCAATATGGGGGCGATAAGAATCCAGATGCCAGCTAGCCCCTTAAAGAAACGGATTAAACCTTTTCCTAGCGCCAGGGTTCTCATATTCTCCAGTGGTATTTCAGAAAGGACAGTAGTATGAGCAGGAGTTCCGCTTAAAGTAGGATTCCTTGATTTCTCCTGGATGGAACTCTAGAGGCGAACAAGGGAACCCAAGGAGCTCACAAGACCCGGAGAAGCAAATAGAGCAGGCTTTTATCAAGATGAAGGACGTTATCGAGGCCGCAGGCGGGACAACGGATAATATCAGAAAGGTCATTGTTTATTTGAAAAACTTCCAATACAGGCAGCTGGTTAATAAAGAGTGGCTCAAGATGTTTCCGAACGAGAACGATCGCCCTGCACACCATGTGATGAAAGCTGATCTCCAGGGCAATGTCCTCGTTCAGCTTGACGTCATTACGGCCTTGTAGAAAGTTGAGGGACCGCCAGCAGCGCAAAGAATAGTAGGAGCACCTTAAGAAATATAACGAAAGAAAGCAGTTTTCACATGGCAAGAGTGACAATCCCAGAATTGCGGCAGATGAAACGGGGAAAACAGCCAGTCCGTACTTTGCTAGAAGTTCAGGCCGTACCAATGAGGATTGAGCAATGAACATGGACCTTTACACGAAATCAATTATTGCCGTTCTGGCACTGGCGGTGTTGCCGAGCAGGTGTGGATCAACAAGCCCAACGAAGTTGATATCAAGTCGATCAGGGCCGTCAACTCCCTTGAAGGCATAGGTGGTTCCCAAAACGGCTTCCACAATGGCGTTATAAAGAACGAACGGGAGTCCGGTAGGGCTCCAGGTAGGGGGTAAAATCAGGTGAGTGAGGATCTTGCTCACTAATTTCCAAAGGGTCGGTGTCTCATTTCATTGACAGGTTCCGCTTTGTCGAACCATATTTAGCTCAGTGCAAACACCGAATGGGAATTAAGATGAAAGGATCAGAGACTGACTCCGAACTTTCATGGGTTAGACTCTCTATGCTTAGTAGCCATTTCTAAAAGGATATCCATAAGCGGGAACCCGACCGCCTTTGCTTTCATAGAAGCTGTTCTATGATATCTTGCAAAGGCATAGGGCACAATTATCGCACTATCAATTACACCATGCCCTTTGGTTATCTCAAGAGCGAAGCCCACTTCTCCTCCCTCCTGTTTACTCCCGAAACCTACTAAAACCCCTGCGCCAGGATTTCGAGCCAGTCCTTTTTCCTCATAATAATGAAACACCACACTTGACAAACTTATTCCATTTTTTGACAGCCACGGCTCGGCTTCGTTCAGAGCCTCGTGGCCTTTAAGTGCTTTCGTCTTTGATGATCCTCTAATGAAAAAGAACCACGCCGCAATGATTATCGCTAAGAGCCAGAACAGGTTTTCCATTGAATCCTCCTAATTCACACATCCTAAACCTATTAGATCCTCATCTATGATCTTTATGAACTATTACATTCTTAGGCATTTTCTAAGTGAAAGTAATAGATCACGATACTAACTATCGATAGAATTAAAGTTAAAGGAGCAACTACCATTTTAGTAGTGAAGAACGTGAGAATTACCAAGAAAATCCCAATGGCCCACCAGAGGTACACAACATCCGGTCTGTCCCACAGCAAATAAAGCGCTATGGCCCCCAGGATATACGCGAAAATACTCATCGTTCTGGGAGCAATAGCACGAAGGAAGAGCTGGTGTCTAGACACGGCACAGCGAGGATCGGACATCTCAAACCCAGCCGCAAATCACCCTGGATATAAGCGGGAAGGGACACGACTCGTTGGTTCTTCACTAAAGAGAGTTTTATTGTCAATGGTAATTCGGATGAGAGAGTGTTTTGAATTTAGCTTATTGGTGGGATATGAGTTGTGATCCGTCAATAGTATGTGGGATTACTCCTGCGTCAATTAATTCCTTCCGCGTTGGGTACCACATTTTACCCGATGGTACCCTAAATGCCTTCTCGACCATTTCCCTCTTTATCCCTGACCGGATGAACTCCTTATACACTCAGTAATGCTGGATTACAGCCCGTAGAGCCGTTGTGGGTTCTCGAAGAGGATTTTCTCTCTCAAACGCGGCGAGATATCCTCTCTCTCGCTCAACTCCTTCACCATGTCTTCCTGACGCGAAGGGTCGCCGTGAGGGTAGTCCGATCCAGTCACGAGGCTGTCTTCGCCAATAAACGAAGCGATGTAGTTGAGGTCCTCATCTGCTTCGCAGCCGACGTAGACTCTCCCATCTCGGAAATACTTTGCGGGATCGGTAGAGTTTCCCTGCCTTCCCGGATTGGTTTTAACCTGGCGCAACACGAATGGAAGCCAGACACACCCGGATTCCAGGAACGCGAGTTTGAGACGCGGGAAGGTTTCCATCACCCCCGAGGTCATTAAGCTAAAAAACCCCATCAGGACGGGGAGTATGGCGCTGTAGAAATTCGTGCGGGCATCGAAGACCTCCGTGTGTTCGGGGCTGCCCCAACCAAGATGAACGCACAGGGGAAGGTCGAGACGTGCCGCTTCCTCGTATAGGGGGAAGAGCGTTGGGTGGCCGAGAACGGGCTTGTCCCACGCCAGACCGTGAAGCATCACCGACGCCGCGCCGATCCCCTTGACCCGTTTAAGTTCACGGATCGCTTCCGGTATATCCCTTATGGGCAATAAGGCTGCGAACATGATACGGCCGTTTGACTGGGTAAATACGTTACCCAGAAAGCTGTTGTAGGCGCGCAGTAGCGCAGCCTCGAACTCGACATCGTCCGTGGTCGTGCTCAGAAATAGGCTAGGGTATACGATTTGCTTGTCAATCCCCATTTTGTCGAGGTCTTTGAGCCGCGCGGCTACATCGGTCAGCTCCTGGGCTGGTATCGATTCATGCTTTTGCTTTGCGGATTCCATCAGCGTGGGGGTGCGAAAGATGACCCCGCCTTTGCCAATGAGTTTGGGATACACCTTTCCATCGATCAGCCACACTGCGTTGTTGGCGCCGTACACGGTGTCCCGGGCAAACCCGAGGGGAAGCGGCCTGCGCTCACGATACTTGTCTTCGATCAATTCAAACATTGCTGGGGATTCTTCGATGTGCCCGTCCGCGTCAATAACAACCATGTTACCCTCCTGAGCGTGTACTTAAATGTCGGAACCTACAGGCATCCTCAATATATCACGGCTATTGGGGGAGTAAAGGGGGTCGAGAGGAGGGCAGGGGGGGGGAGCGGCCGCCAAGAGGAGTCTTAAGAGGAACAATAAAGAGCAAACGAGATTGAAAGGCCTCCCTAAATTCATATGCTGCTCAGTACCCTTCAAGTTACTAGACAATGCCTCATTCATGGCCTTCTCCATTCCGCCATAGAGAATATCCTAAGCCTAATCATAGTTTCGGGCTAAAGCAAAGCTGATTACCAGGTTGACAGCCCTTTGGAGTAGTGGGAGAATTACGTCGCCTATGAGATCACCATGCATCCGACTATGGAAGTGTCATCATAGCTTTTCTAGCTTAATGGTCAGCCTCATTTTGAGGCCATAGCACTTGCAACAGCTCAGGTCGAGCAGTCAAAGGAGAAACCTTATAATTCCTGTGCCGAAAGACCAACATTATTGAGCCTAATAGATCAGAAAGAGAGTGCAGGCATTGCTATGACAATGACGGAAACTCGAACTGGTCAAAAAATGACTCCAGAAGAGGCCGTAGAGAAATATATTTCTAAATGTTATAAGAAGCTTTCAACTCTACCTGGCCTTAAAGAATTACAAATATTCACCAAACCTTTGGAAACTAAGCTGGAGTTTATGTAGTGGTGTTACGGAACAGGCGAGAAAAGACTAGGCCTTAACTGGGTTCCCCAGCGTTATCCATGGCCAAATACCTTTACCGCTCCTGTTCGATTATAAGTTTAGTCGCGGCTTTCAGCACGATCTTCGCCTACGAGGTCCATGGCTGGGGAGATACAGCTCATAGAATAATCTGTGAGATTGCCTTCCGAGAGGCGAATACTGCTGCACAAGCTGAGGTGAAGCGGCTAATTCGCTTGGACCCTGAGTTCTCCACCTTCTCAGATTCATGCACTTGGCCAGATCATCCACGAAAACGTGCCAGTGAACATTTCGTGAATCTGCCACGTTCAGCTACTCAGCTTGAAAATTATCCATGTCCACTGGCTGACAAGTGCCTTGTGACAGCAGTAAATGCCGACCTTGCGATTATTGCTGATTCCGCTGGCATTGACACGAATAGGCTCATGGCATTGAAGTTCCTTGGGCATTGGGTTGGTGACGTTCACCAGCCACTGCATGTGTCTTTCAGGGATGATCGCGGGGGAAACTCCATCAAGGAGACGGGACCATGTTCAGGGAACCTTCATTCCGTGTGGGATGGCTGTATTCTTATTAGAAAACTCGGCAGGGACATCGGGAGCATTGCCACTGATCTACGTGGAGCCGTTACCCCGGCTGATCGTAACCAATGGAACAACACAGCTCCAAAGATGTGGGCCAATGAGTCCTTCGAGATCGCAACGTCTGGCGCAGTTGAATATTGCATCAAAAAAGACAGTGAATGTTGGTACGCAGCCGACAATAGGGAACTTGACCCCAATGAGGCAAGACGAGTGGTTGTTGTTGACAACGCCTATATGGAGAGGCAACTCCCAACTGTCAAAACACGCCTCACTCATGCTGGTGTTCGCCTTGGTCACCTGCTCAATCAGGCCTTGGGCGGTCAACATGAGAAAGACCCTATGGCAAGATTCAATATTACCAATTTAGCGACACGTATTCGTAAGACTGGGGCCATTGGCTTTTTCACGAAACTGACACTCAAAAACCAGATTGATGATCTGCTTAGCGAATTTCAAAGGTTTCATACAGGATCTGGTGACATTGAGCTTCCTGTTTTAAATGACCATTTCAATCTTCTGCTCATGAAAGTCATTACGTTGTTACAGGATGATGATCCAAAGTTATTTCAGGACATTGTGAGTGCTCGGGAGATTTTATGGATTAACCTCGCCGATCCCGAAAGGTTCCAACGGTTATGATGCCGAGCGATAAGGAGAGGTCCATGCGCATCAGCAATTCACCAGTTGCATTTTTGTTCACCGTTCTTTTACTGTCCCAGGCTGGTTCTTTCAATACAGCCAAGGACCTCAGCACCGTCATCACCCTTCAGGGTAAGCCCTGTGGCACGGTGACGAGTTTCGAGAAGCTCGGTGACAACGACTATCTTGCCCAGTGCTCTTCCGGTGATGTGTACCGTGTATATGTCAACAACAAGGGCCGTGTCATTGTTGTGAAGCGGTGATTGGTTTCTATGTCCAAGTGGAGTTGATGGCAAGCAATGGCGGGTAATATGGCAACAGTAGACAAAGGCGGACAGGTGTGGGAGTTGAGGTGATGGATTCTCAGGTTGGCGCATTCTTCACCCGCCCCCCTACTTTGCCCATTCTCAACTCTAAGGACAGGGGTTAGAGACACCTATCTGCCCGGTGTAAGGGTAGTACTAGGATTAGGGTGCTGAGAGTCCAAATTAAGAGCGTTAACGATATTGGTTTACTCACCCTTGGGCCCCTTATCCTCTATTATGGAAGCTGCCAGCTTGGCTAATAGCCTGTCCTCATCCTCCAGATCACGTTTGTTGATGACGGCTACGTTCTCGGTGCTCTCTCCCGCCTGAAGGCGCTCCTTGTCAAAGATGATGCCGTAGACCACCGCTGCCTGCGCTGCACTTGCTGCTGGTAGCTTGTCCTCAATCTGGATTAGACACTTTTGGGAAAGTTCCAGGGTACCGGTTTGTAGCTGCTTTTTTACCTCGTTCCGGTACTCCTTGAACCGTTCATCGTTATTCAGGATCTCACGCCATTCGGGTTCTCCATAAATGATGCCGTAAATAGTCCGTCGTGGAATCCCCGTAGCCTCGACTATCTCACCCATTCGGATTCCAGCCTCATGCAAGGCCGCGGCCCTCGCTGCATCTGGTAGGCTTGTGCGGTGTCGTCCTTTCGCCATTGTGTGTTACCTCTCATTGATTGAATAACCCCTTTTTTAAATTTGGTAAATCAGGCTAGGGGACCCCTTATGTGATGCCCCTGGGGGGGGCACCTTTGGTCCCGTGAGTGAATTTGCCTACCTCCCCTACCCCATATGCCCATACCGGGGGGTGTGCCGCCTTGCCCTTGTCGCTGCTCGCCCTGTAGCATCTCTCAGGGATTCAATATCGAAACACCTGGATACCACCTCGTTCACCGTGCCCGTTTACCGTTCCCGACCCTTGGGCTTAGGCCTATCCACCTCCCCAGCGGACATGCACCCCTTGTGGTCAAGCGCCGCCTTGTGCCTTGGTTTCGCCGTTCGTTTCATCTGAACCCCCTTCTGGAGACTCGGACAAAACACGGACAGGCAACGAACAAGGCTTACCAGTCAAGGGATATTTAGGGAACCATAGATTGGCAGTCCAGGGTTCAGGGCCAGGATAGCCCCCAAATTCGCTGGATCTAGACCACGGTAAGGACCCACCCGTTTTGAACTGGGCGGTATATGGCCCTTGGATGGGTCCATTCCACTGTCCGATAACTGTCCGTGAATAGGTCCCTACAATTCCCCAAAGATGCGTCACGGGGGCTTATCAGGCCCCAATAACCGTTGGTTTTTATTGCATGGGTTGGTTGTTGTGAGTATACGAATACAATCGCACTCTAGAGGTCGTAGGTTCGATCCCCATCGGCTCCACCATTCGATTCACCCTTCGATAAGCTCAGGGCTCGCTCATGGCACGCCAGTAAAGATTAACTAACAACCTACCACGGCAGGTCGAATGGTGCCCCGAGCCTGTCGAGGGGCAATCAATTTTCCTAGATCTTCACTTGCGGCGATTCCGCCAATTTTGCTAAACAAATTTTTGGAACATAGGACAATGGAAAATGTTTAAATGCAGTCTAATGTTCTATAGATCGACTATCCCAAGCTTCATCATTCCGTCGAGTCAGGATTTGGAAACACCATTGCCTCTCTTGAAAAACGAGTCAATCCCCCATACCCCATGCTTGCAATGTAGAGGAATAGAAAAGAATAGAAGACCGCTCGTTCTCCCTGGTTTAACATAGGCCAAAATCCACGATGGAAGTGTCCCATAAAATAGGCAACGGCCATCTCCCCACTCGCCACAAAAGCCGCGTAACCTGTAAGGAACCCCACCGCAATCATCAAACCGCCAAGGAACTCGATGGAACCGGCCAACCCCGTAAGGGAAAAGAGAGGAGCGGCCGTATCGGTTCCTCCCCTTCCGCCAAATACTCCAAATATTTTTCGGGATCCATTACAGGCAAAGAGGAGACCTACGACAATACGCATCAACGCATAAGCATACTGGGAATACAGTCCTAAGAATCTTTCCAAAAAGTACCTCCTTGAAGGAAACAGCCTCCAATGAAGCAGGCCACAGCTCAATAGATAAAACGAGGACGCAACCGCAAGATGCGGTCATCCTGTGGCGTGGGGCTGCCACGACCGTCTTGGTTACTAGTGGCGAGGTACAATTCCCCCTGGGGTCCCACCAGGACATCACGGAGACGACCGAATTTTCCCTTGAAGTGAACTTCCTGCCTAACAACACGGTTTCCATCGGGTGAAAATTGAAGGCGAAAAAGCGCCTGGCCGCGCAGGGTGGTAAAAAGTAGACTTCCCCTCCAACCGGGGATAAGATCCCCACTGTAAATGTCTGCACCCGAGGGCGCGACTGTTGGAGTCCATGCGGCCATGGGTTCAATGATTTTATGCTTCGAGCAGAATTCTTTTTCACCCCACGCATCGCCGTCGCAGAATCCCCGCACCTTGGGCCAACCGTAGTTTCCACCCTTCACGATCCTGTTGACCTCGTCGTTATCCGCAGGACCGTGCTCCGTGATATATAGAGCTCTGTTGGATGGATGGAATACAATTCCCTGGGGGTTTCGATGCCCATAGGAATAGACCGCGGTGCCAAAGGGATTATCTGCCGGGACTTCTCCGTTTAGCGTGAGGCGAAGGACCTTCCCTGCCAATGACGTCCTCTCCTGTGCCAGTGACTTATCCTGGGCATCACCGGTTGTCATATAGAGCATTCGATCCGGCCCAACAACCAGGCGAGAACCGTTATGATTCCCGGCCCCTGGAATACCATCCAGAAGGATTTGCTCGCTTACCAGCGCAGAACCGTTATAACGCATCCGTACGAGTCGATTCAGCAATTCATCGTTCTCTTCATACGAGTAAACGAGATAGACATAGGGATTCGTAGTAAAGTCTGGGTGGAAGACCATACCCATAAGCCCGCTCTCGCTAACCTCCGTCACATCAATTCGACCGACAGGCGACACCTTTCCGGTAGCTGGATGGAGACGGAAAACCATACCCCTACGTTCGGTGAACCAGATGCTCCCGTCTGGACCCCAGTTTATGTCCCATGGGGTATCCAATCCTGATTTGATCGTCTCGAAAGAGAATTCGCCGGTGAATTTGCCGGATTGGACAGCGGCTCGTTGTTCTCGACCGGACGGTATGGGGGTTGCCCCACGTCCAGTTCCTGTCCTCAGACCCAAAAGAACAAAGAGTAAAACAATCAGGTTCAACCATCGCCAATAATTCATTGAAGGCAATCCGCTAATCAGGTTCCATCTAATTCCGCTACCAACATCATAACAGATATCTCGAATACTTTAGCACTCCTAATTATCCTATTGGAAACCCCCGTAGGGGGCCCCATCCTATGAGCAAATAGCTCCATTAGGAAAAAAATTATCTTACATCTCGCGCCTTTTCAGCCGCCTAAGTTTTCGTTCAATAGAGTTGGGGTCATTCGTACAATTCTGTAACGCATGTCTTATTTTCAAACGGCCACACTAAGTAGGGAAGATGCTCAAAGATCATTGGGAATCGGCACTTACCGATTAGGCATATTCCTTGCTGGAGTGTCACGGAAATACACAAAGGCGGGGAGAAAAAAACACTGGAGTTTACGGCAGGCAACTGTGAGTAAAAATAAAGTTCTCTTTTTGAGAAGATAACCATGAATTACCGAGGCATTAAGATTATCGAACTTACCCGTCTGCCTCTGGCATTGATTCCAGTCACCGCTGGCGCCAATGGTTCCCACGGCCATAAAAGCAATCACGAGGACCGTAGCTACCATGGAGAAAAGGACCTCGACGAGGATAACGGGTACCGTGGCGGAAGACAGACAAGACTCAAGAAAGAACTATCCGAATCAAGCTGTAACAGTATTGAGGGACGGGGCCTTTACTACGCCTATTGCGAGGTCTTGGATTGTGACAGTGGGGAAAATAAGGACAGGAGAATCTATCAGGGCTTATCCCGTCGTTATGGACGAGTCACCCGAACGAATACCCCGCCGTCGTGCACCGCTGCCATCGAGACCATCTCCCAATCCGCATCTTGTCCATGCTTCAGGAATCTATCTGAAGCGGGGTTTACCAACGTTGCCATTTGCAATAATACCAATGGTATCGCCCAGGTAAGCGAATTCAACGGCACCATTTTCCTAGTCGCTGAGGGAGGGGCAACCTCTACATTTCCCGGGTGCAGTCTGAACGATGCAAAACAGTTATCGATACCAAATGACGAAGCCACTGCGTGTGTGAGTATAATCGAAGATTTTTGCCCGCCGAATGGTTAGTATCCTGACCAGGGGGCCACGGTCACATGAACCACATCTTCGCCACCTTCCCCCGCCACCGCACGAATGGCCTGATCCACCTCGTTTAACCCAAATCGGTGGCTGCTCATTTCATTCAGGGGGTACTTTTCCGAGGCAATAACTCGAAGCGCCATCTCCACGGACCGGTAGCTGTGTCCTCTTATCCCTTTAAGGGTCAGGCATTTTCGCTGAATCACATCCAAAGGGAAAAAGTTGATCGCTTCGCCCCTAGGCACCACAATCAACGTGCCTTGATTCCGGAGGACGGCAATGGCTGGGAGCACTGTCGACGGTCCTCCCGTTGCCACATCGATGGCAAGGTCAACGCCCCGTCCACCGGTGTACTCGTTAACCTTCTCGACCAGGTCTTCTCTTTCGACATCAATCACATGGTCAGCTCCCAGGGAACGTGCTACTTCAAAACGACGGCTATCACGTGTGAGCCCGGACACGATGATACAATCGGCACCTGCTTCCTTTGAAGCCAGGATACACCCTAAACCCTGCTGCCCGGGCCCCTGAACCAGAACGGTTTTCCCAGGGCCAGCCCCCCCATCGAAATAGGCCCACTGCCAGCCATTGCCGAAGGGAATCCCGAGAGTAGCCTGTTCGTTAGGAATATTGTTCGGAAGTTTGTGAAGCCTGGTACCTGGATGAAGATAGAGGTACTGGCTGAAACCGCCCTGCCGTGAAGGCTGAAAGCGAATCAGCGAATCTGGGCTTTCCTCCGGGGAGTGATCCTGGCCACCTTCTTGGGGACAGAAACCGAAATATCCGGAGAGACAGGATTCGCAGTGACCGCAAACCCTATAACCCTCCGCCAGAACACGATCGCCTTCCTTCAGCCCCCACCCTTGCGCAGCCACGGAACCGATCTTGGCGATGGTCCCAACGTTTTCATGCCCCATAATGAAGGGCTCGGCCGGCATTGGCTCTAGGTAAGTGTGAACGTCAGAGCCGCAGACCCCAACGGCTTCTACTTTCAGCAACCCCGCATCGAGAGGGATTTGAGGCACTAGGAGTTGACGAATTTCAGTTTTTTGACGGGCGACTTTTACCGCCGCTGTGTTTTTCGTCTCCATGTGTCAATATCCCTCAACTCCTCAGGCCGGCTGCTTTCCATTGCTTTAGCGGGCGGCCCTCGGCGAATGCCAGCAGTTCACGCTCCCAAATCTTACGCATCAAAATCACTCCGATATCGATCCGGCTCATGCGATCCTTCGATCGGTCCAGTTTCCCTTGGCCGACTTGCATCAGATAGTCCTCGACGGAAAACAGGGTGGCTGAACTTAGATCTTTATCCAAGTCCCGCTCTTTGATCCTTCCAGCAAGTATGGCCTCACCCATTGCAGGAGGTGAGGCGGTCCTGCCCAACTCCAACGTCTTCTTTCGGCGCTCTTTATACCGCTCGGCCTCCTCGCCGTGCACATGCATGAGGTCGACGCTGAAACTCACCGTATTCTCGTCATCGACCGGAACACGCCAGGAAAGGCGATCCACTGCGAGAGTCGCCGCATCTTTCATAGAACCCTCAACCCGCACGTTGGCCATGACGAGATTAATGTTGGGCATATGGAATCGGATAATCTGCTTCGGATTCTCACAGATACACTTGATGCCATAGTCGGTCTCTTCCGCCTTCACCTCACCATCACCTATCCGGTCGGGCCTGCCCGCCCGCGATATGGCCTCCTGATGGGTAAAGGTCACGTGGGCAAGGTCGCATGCGTTATCCAGCCGATTGAGATAGTTACAGGGCCAAAATTCAGGATCACAGGCCTCAAGCACACCTGGCTGCTCCATATCGGAAAAATGTCGAAAGGGTGGAGGCTCTCCTTCACCGAGATACGCAAAAACAAGCCCGATGTATTCGCGGGTCGGATAACTGCGGACCTTTACTCCTGAACACAAGGAGGGGTCCTCTCTGGGCTGCTCCACACATTGCCCGGTTCCATCGTATCTCCAACCATGGTACATGCATTGCAGGCTATCCCCTTTCACATGCCCCACATATAACGGGGCACCACGGTGGGCACAGGTCGGAGCCATCAAGTGGAATTCTCCCCCTTCTCCCCGGTAGAGGCTGAATTTTTCGCACATGATCTTGACAGGGACTACGTCCCCAGAAGCGAGATCCTGCGACCGTAACACTGGCGTCCAGAACCTCCGCAGATAGCGACCGGCCAACGTCTCGGGTCCCGTTTGGATAAATTCATCAAAAATGATCTGCACCCTGCCCCGTCCTTTCCCTCACTTCAAGGTACGAAGAATAATCCGTCAAGACGTTAACTCATAACCCCGCCGTCTATACTGAATGGGGTTCACTTTCCCGATGGGAGAGGGCCAGCACCGGTGAGCTGTTTATAGACTTTTAGAACCTTGGGGTCCCGGGGGCGTCCCGCGATGATTTTGGTATATTGATCCCCCGTTACCGGTGTGGCTTTCTGGCGCGTAATGAATTCGTATTCTTTTAGAAACTCTGGGTCCTTCCAGACCTTATCGAATGCTTGCTTCAGTTCCTTTTGCGCCGCTTGAGGAATCTTCCTGTGAACATAGAAGATCGAACCACCCGGCGTTGCCGCATTATGCATACGGAGTATGTCTTTTTTTATCTTTGTATCGGCAAGTTCGGTCATAGTGGGAATCCCTTGAGTAATGCTGGGGTAATCTTCGACGCCCTGCCCGATGATATCCTTTAATTGTGCTACAAATGTATATCCACTTGTGGTCCACTGCGGTACATCGCGCACCACACCGGCGATGCCTGCCATATACAGATCCATCTCACCCCGTTCCATGGCTAGATGGACTTCCCCTGAGCTGTAACCCAAAATCCACCGTGGGTCATTCATCCCGAGAACGAACGCGGAAACCCGATCCGCATTGTAAAGACTATGTCCTACCGAGCGGTTCCCGAAGCGTAAACTCTTGCGCGCCAGGAGCTCTTCCACAGTGCGAATCTTCAGGCCAGGGCGAACCGTCAATGCCAGCACGCCTCCAGGAGAACCGGCACCCAAGAGTAAGAGATCATCGATTTTGTAACGGACACCCCGCGCCCCTAGCAAGAAGCGAGCGAACATCCCGCTGCTGGAATTACCAATGGTAAGCCCGTTAGGTCTCGACGAGTTGACCACATGATTGACACCCGCTGTCCCTCCTGCCCCCGGTACGTATTGATGGACCGCCGCACCAAAACCAAGGTACTTTTTCAGGTGCTTGACCGTTACCGTAGTACGAAAGCTCCCGGTACCCCCAGGACGCCTCCCTTCAATGATCTTTATGGTCTTGCCGTCATAAAAACCGGCTTGGGCCGTTCCAGCGGGGGCGCAAATGACCAGCGCCGCCACAAATGTAAAAAGGCAATAAAACATACGTAACATAACTAACTTCATAGAACCTCCTCTTAACAATTAATTTTACCAACTCGATCGCAGCGGCCATCCCGACAGCCTGAGGGGGATCGCTATGGAACCCGGATCGGATCCCTTGGCCACTATTATACCACAGTAGAAATTAATCGGAAATTTGCGTTTCTGTCAACCCGTACTTCGATGACAAAACTAAGGCATTGAGGACCACCTTGCGCCTAAATATTCCACAGTCGACAAGCCCCCCCCAAAAGATAGAGATGTGGAGCTAATAGTTAAAAACCCCAAGCCGCCCACTCTGAAGCGGTTTTACGATTCGGGACAACTCCCTCCCGCAGATAGCAGGGACCTTACCTGCTGGGGGGAAGAGGCCCGGCTCCAGTAATTTGCTTATATAACTCCATGACATCTTGATTCGTTGGACGGTTACGAATGAGATCCGAATAATCCTTACCAGTCATTGGATCAGCTTTTTGCCTGGTCATGAGTTCATAATCCCTACGGAACTCGCGATCGTTCCAGATTTTCTCGAAAGCCGATTCCACTTCTGCGAGTGCATCTTTTGGTATTCCTCGGTGCACGTAAAAGAGCGACCCTCCAGGAGTGCTCGCGTGATGGAGTCGGAGCAGCTCTTTTTTGATTTTAGTATCAGCAAACTGATCAACGGTCGCGATCCCCTGGGGAAACTCAGGATAGGCCTCAGCCCCCTGACCTCTCACATCCGTCAACACGATCGGGAATCCAAAACCATCCGTAATCCATTGAGCGGAATCCCTCAAAAGGCCGGCGATTCCGCCAAAGGCCGCATCCCCTTCCTCCCGCTCCAGCGCCAAGCGAATTTCACCGGAGCTGTAACCAAGAATCCACCTGGGATTTTTGAGTCCGAGGACATAGGCCGTAATTCGGTCCCGGTTGTACATGCTGTGCCCGACCGATCGATTCGCAAAGCGCAATCCTTTATAAGCCTTGAGCTTTTCCGCAGTATCAAGCTTCAAACCGGGCCGAACTGATAGAACCGTCGCACCCCCTGGAGAACCGGCCCCTAAAAGCACCAGATCATCGAGTTTGTAGCGAACCCCTCGGGCGCCATGAATAACACGGGCAAACATTCCACTGCTGGAGTTTCCAATCGTTAAACCATCTCGTTTCGCCGAGTTGACCACATGGTTAACCCCGGCCGTCCCTCCAGCACCCGGATTGTATTGAAAGACTGCGGCACTAAAACCCAGATATTTCTTCAAATGTTTGATCGTTACCACGGTTCGGATAGACCCAGTTCCACCGGGTCGTCGACCTTCGATAACCTTTATGGTCTTGCCATCATAGTATCCAGCCTCAGCCATTCCCGTATTTTGCACGGCGAACAACAATAACGATAGACTCAATATCAGAACACGATTAAGTTGTTTTTTCATCTCGATTCTCCCTATCCAATGACGCCATATAGTAGAGACAATACCCCGATTGTCCAGTATCTATTAAATTTGGCCCCATTGACAACGGATACTTCTCCCAAACCAATTATCACTACAAAAGATGCCCAAAGGCTCATCGGCTCACAGGCAATGGCCCCGTACCTGCGATTTGCTTGTAGAGCGTTAGAACCTCTGGCGCTCTAGGACGGTTCTGGAGTAGATCCGCATAGTTTTTCCCGGTCAACGGATCCGCCTTTTGCCTGGTGACCTTTTCATACTCCTTCGCAAATTCCTTATCCTGCCAGACCCTATCAAAGGCATTTTTGAGAGTGTTAAGTGCCTCCGGGGGAATCGCCTTATGCACGAAGAAGAATGTACCCCCTGGATTGCTTGCCTGCTGCAATCGAAGCAAATCCTTTTGTAATTTGCTTTCAGCAAACTGGCCTAAGTTAGGCACCCCTTGGGGAAAGTCGGGGAATACTTCGACACCGTTCCCCTGGACGTCCTTAATCGCTACTGGGAATCCGAAACCGTTTTTTATCCAATGAGGCGATCGTCTCAGCAGGCCCGCAACGCCTCCAATGGATGCGTCCGCTTCGCCACGTTCAAGGGCCAGGCGAATTTCAGATGTGTTATAGCCGAGAATCCATCTGGGATTCTTCAGTCCCAGAATATAAGCGGTTATCCGGTCGCGGTTATATATACTGTGACCTACCGCACGATTAGCAAACCGCAGCCCCTCATAGGCCTGGAGTTTTTTCACAGTATCAAGCTTTAGTCCGGGACGTATCGTAAGAACGGTTACACCACCGGCAGACCCGGCGCCCAACATGATAAAATCGTTTAAGTCGTAACGAACGGAAGGAACACCAAGAACAGAGCTAGAGAAGATGCCACTAGTGGCACTCGCAATAGTGAATCCATCTCGTTTGGCCGAATGGGCAAGATAATTGGTCGCTCCGATGCCCCCCGCCCCTGGCATGAACTGGAATACGATTACAGGGTCTGCCCCTATATATTTTCTGAGGTGTTTGACCGTTATTCGAGCACGGAGGTTGGCCGTCCCCCCAGGCCGCCAACCACAGATAATCTTGATCGTTTTACCCTGATAATAGGGTGCGCCTACTGCATCCGATTGTGGAAGCAAGATTAAAGGCAAAAGCCCTATGAATAGACCTGTCATCACTACGAGTATTCGACGCATAATATGATTCCTCCTCGTCATGTATTTTTTCTCCTGGTGCGGCACCAATCCCAAGTAATTTGCTAAATTGAGTGTTCCGTATCATTGTCGAATCTAAAGCCTAGAACACATAAGGGAGGATGGTTAGATTTCAAGGATACGTGCCATTGTCTTAATATGTGAAGAACGACAAAAGACCAAAACCATAGTAAATAGAATTCCAATCCATGGATATTTCGTTCCGGTTCGTAGGCTAGCGACCTTCCTTATATACCCAAAGAGTTCCCTTTTTAATAACTATTGAAAGAGCAAACCTTCCGGCCAGATAATCTTGAACACCCCTTCAAACAATCCCCACACCGTGAAATACGCCGCTACACCATAAGTAAGGGATATCCACCATTTCTCTTTCCCTTCTATACGCATATAAAGCAGCATAAACAGAGGGAGAGAATACACGATCCCGACGAGCCAGACCCCCACGGCCCCCCCGGACAACCAACCGAAGAAGGCCAGGGTCCGCCTTATTTCCACCCCCCTATTTAGACCCTCCTTAAAGGTCTCATCCATTTCAATTCCATCGGGACGAGTAGCTCCCCCCGTGTCCCTCACCAGTGTGTCCTGTGACAGCTGAATCAGGCCCATGACCAAACAGGGGACCGCCGCCACGTATATGGGCATGAGCTTGGCGATTAACGGCCAATCCCAGCTTCTCACGATTGCCCAGAGAAAGATGGCAATGAAAAAGAGGGTCATGTAGGACGCGGGACGAAACTGGAATTTCAGCGCAGAGCGGGCCAATAAAGCTACGGGACCCGTCCCGGCTTCCCGGCGCGACCAAATAGTGTAAAAGAGAGTACCGAAAACCAAAAGCATTAAACTCATAACACCCGGTCGGACGAGCCAGACAAAGCCGTAAGCGGCCCACGATATGTAGAGGTATTTTTCAATGAGATGCCCCAGGATCATGCCCAAGATGAGGGGAGGACGCGGGTAGGCGAGACGCTTCATAAAGTAGCCCAGGATTCCAAAGGATACCACCATAAGCATATCCAAGGGATGCCGGGTTGCGCTCAGGGCACCCATGAGGACAAAGCCTAGGATCATGGGAACGATCAGCGAATACCGCAATTCGGCGAGCTTGGCCAGCCTGTTAGCGAAACAAAATCCAATGAGTGTTCCAATGATGCCGGCAATACCGAGTATCCAGACGATGCTATAGATGACATCCGAGTGTTCTTTAACCATCTGAGGGCCCGGGACATACCCCAGGGCCAGCAATGCAAAGACAAAAAGCGCCGATGTGAGACTACCAGGAACCCCCAGGATCAAGGTGGGGATCAGGGTTCCGCCGTCCTTCGAATCGTTGGCAGACTCGGGAGCGATGACCCCGCGCACATCTCCTTTACCGAAGGTTTCCTTGGCACCCTTGCAGGTCTGTGCCGCATGGCCGTAGCTAAGCCAATCAACCACTTGTGCCCCCAGCCCCGGGACGATACCTACCCAGACCCCCAGAAAGCTGCAGCGCACGACCAGCCACCAATTCCGCAAGGTGTCCTTGACGCCGTCCATCAAACGTCCCTTAAGCGGAACGGAAGCCTGCTCCACACCGACCTTGGTCAGCGCCAGATCGAGAGCCGAAGGTATCCCGAACATGGCCAGGGCCACGATACTGAGGGGGAGCCCATCAAGGAGATAAGGCTCGTCAAAAAATACAAACCGGAACACACCGCTTTGGGGCTGCATCCCAACCACGGCGATCAATAGTCCGACGCCTGCCGCCATAAGTCCCCTTAGGGGGCGGGTGCCGGCCAGAAGAGAGACCATGGTCAATCCCCACAGCACAATTACGAAAAGCTCGGGAGAACCCAACATGTAGATGAGGGGTTTTGCTATGGGTATGGCAAAGGCCAAAGTAACCGTGCCGATGAGGCTCCCCATCATGCCGGCCATGAATGAGGCGCCCAGTGCGCGACGCGCCTCCCCCTTGCGGCCCATGGGGTAACCGTCGAGAACCGTTGATTGGGATCCTGCACCGCCGGGAATACCAAAAAGGATGGGGAGATAAGCGCTGCAGATGCTACTCACCGCGTCCATACCGATCAAGAAGGAAATGGCCACGAAAGGATCCCATCTCACGACCACAGGTAGAAACAGCGCATACATCAAGGGAGTTCCCAGTCCCTGAGGGGTTACCGCCGTCACGGTGCCCACGGCAACCCCCGCCAAGATGGCCCAGGCAACGTTCGCATGTAGTAAATTCAGGAACCCCTGAATCGCTGCGTCATACATAGAGTATTATGACTCCCTTAATATAATATTCTCTAAATTGGATCTCTTATTTACCTGCTGGGAGGCAAGGGGCCAGCGCCAATTATCTGTCGGTAAACCTTCTGAATCTTTGGATCATTGGGGATATTTTTAAGGGCCTCCTCAATTTCCTCCCCGGTCACTGGATCCGCGGCCTCGGCCGTGAGCTGTTTGTACTCGGCGGGAAACAGGGGGTCGTCCCATGTTTGGATAAAGGCTTGACGCAACTCCTTCAGCGCCGCCTCAGGAATGCCCTTGGGCGCAAAGAACACGGAACTTCCAGGTCGACTGGAATCGTGAAAACGTAGCACCTCCCGCTTCAAAGCCGTATCTGCGAATTGATCCAGATGAGAACGCCCTTGGGGGAACTCGGGGACAAACTCAGCGCCTCGCCCTTTGGTGTTTTGCATCACAAGAGGAACCGTATAACCTTCCTTATAACCACTCCAGCTGGTTTCGCACAAATGAATTCAGATTGGTGCTCTGGGCATCTGCTTCGCCCCTTCGGAGCGCCGATTGAATCTCCGAACTGCTATAGCCGAGGACCCATTTAGGTTCTTTCAGTTCGAGAACGTATGCCATGAGTCGGTCAAGAATATACATGGTATGACCGACGGATCTTTGACCGAAGCGTAACCCTCTATGAGCTTTCAACTTCTCCACCGAGTCCAAACGCAAATCAGGTCGGATTATCAAAGTGTAAGGGCCCCCGGACGTTGCTGAGCCGAGAAAGGAAAAGTCGTCCAGCTTGTAGCGTACTCCCCGAGCCCCGAATAGAGCGTTGGAATACACGCCGGTGCCAATATTTGCGATCGTTAATCCATCCGGCTTTGACACGTTAGCCAGGTAATTAGCGGCGGCCGTTCCGCCTCCCCCGGGCATATACTTGAATACGATGGTGGGCTGACCGGGCAGATGCTTCTGGAGGTACTTGGCGGTGGCCTGGGCTCTAAAACTCCCGGTCCCCCCAGGCCTGCGGCCTTCGATAAGTACCAGTGTCTTACCCTTATAGTAGGGAGCAGCAGGCGTTTTCTCTACCAATCCCAAACAAACAAAAACCACTATCAGCCAAATTAAAACCAGGGGGAAGCTTCGGTTCTGCATCATAGTTATCCTCCGACATCTGGGAACGGAGGCAATCCAATCCTGAAAATCTAATCGGGAGTTACCTTTAATAGGGTAAGGGATGCTTCAACGGAAGCTGGCAGCAATCGCATAAATTTACTTATAACTACCCCGAACTGAAAGTCGAGGATCATATCGGTGCTCGGTGGTAAAAGCAAACAAAATTGGCTCGTATTTGGAAGCTTCCGAGGGACCCCGCCATGAACCCTCTCATTACCGCAGGGTATGGAGTTATGACGGGGCCACCCGAGACTCTAGTCTATTACAACTGATCTATTTCACGTTTACCTAGCGTTTAATCCTTCAATGTTCTACTTATCCAGCCAGGTCCTGGTCAAACCTCCGCCACCCCAAACGAAGCGGCCGCCGCTGCTGTCTGTACTGAATCCCTTGACATGGTTTTTAAACGTGAAGAAGCGGGGCACGAAACCCACTGGCACAACTGGCAAATCTTCGTTCAACTGGGAGATAATCCTACCCAATATCTTTTGCCGCTTGGCCTGATCCAGCTCGACGTCAAGTTCGAGGAACCACTTCTCCACGTCCTGGTTGCAATAACCACTCCAGTTGGATGCCCGCTTCTTGGGATCCTGACAGGTAAACTGGCTGCGGTAGGTGGAGATGGGATCAGTATAATAACCACCGCCAACCATATCCATGGTTGTATCACCGGCGCGGATCTGAGCGCGACGGGCGCCGTACTCGAACACCGCCAACTCGACATTCATCCCGATCTTTCTCATCTGGGCCTGGAAAGCAATGGACATGGCCTCCACTGTCTCGCCCTTCTCGATCTTCATAACGATCTTTTGCCCTTTGTAACCGGACTCTTTCAGGAACTTCTTCGCCTTGGCAACGTCATAATTTGGAGCCGCTATCCCATTGATGTACCAAAAATGGCCTTTGGGATATTTCTGGTCTGCGGTTTCGCCAAAGCCAAAGAAAGCCGCTTCAAGGATCTCCTTCTTGTCCATTCCATGAACAACGGCGAGACGCATTTTTAAATTATCGAAGGGCGTATCGACCACGTTGAAGAACATTGCGCGATAGCCAGAAGTGGCCGCTTTGGCCGTACCAAACTGTTTGAACTTACCACTGGCAACCTGTTTCACCCACTCATAGGGTGTCCTCTCGATGATATCCACATCGCCGGCGCGCAGGGCGGTAAACCGCACCGTAGAGTTTCTGATTGGACGAAGTATCACCCGGTCCAGGTAGGGCTTGGTTCCCCAGTAGTCCTTGTTAAGATCGAAAACGATTCGTTGCCGGGGTTTCCATTCGGTAAACCGGAAGGGCCCTGTTCCCGGTGGGTACTCGGAAGGCTTGATGGACTTGATGGACCCCTTGGGAATCACAGAGAAGGCCTTGATGTCACTTAGCGCCGAAAGAAAGGCGGAACTGCGTTCCTTGAGATATATCTTCAGTGTATGCTTGTCGACCACCTTGACCCCTTCGACTAAAGCCAGTCTGGAGCGGCCATAGGCGCCATTTTCTGGGTCCATGGTATAATCCATGGCATATTTGGCATCCTCCGCCGTCACCTCTTGGCCGTTGTGAAACTTCATTCCTTTACGAAGGCGAAAGGTGTAGAGCTTACCGTCTTTGGATATCTCATACGATTCGGCCAACTGGGGCTTGATCGCTCCGGTTTCATCCAAGAACAGCAAGCTTTCAAAAATCAGGTCACGGATCGATTGGTCCGTCGACATCGTCCGGATCAGCGGGTTCAAGGTGCTGATATCTTTCCGTATACCCATGGTCAAGGTCCCCCCACGTTTGGGTTGGCCCATTACTTCTCCCACAGAGATGACCATGGGAAACATCAATCCCATGACCAATGCCAGAATTAGGAATCGATTCCTCTTCAAATTCATAAACAACTCCTCCTTATTCATATCGGTGTTCAATTGGAATGAACCGTATCATTGTTAGGGTCAAAAATCAGCATCTTCACCATGCTCGACCATGAGGAACCCCAGATTTTCCATGTACGGCCGATCATGGTGGATAAGAAACCGCGTCGTCTCAACTCCCGTATTGAAATGCTGATGCCAGGCGAAGGGCGGGATGCAAAGCGAGTCACTTTTTTTCCAGTCAAACCTCTGGTCTTCAATGATGCTGTAACCGCTACCCGAGATCACGTAGTTGGTTTCTTCATAGGCATGGCGATGGGCTCCCGACCTCTTCCCGGACGGGATCTCAGCAACCAGGGTCCCCAGCGTTCTGACGTGAAAGCCCGCGGAGGGGTCCACCACGATGGCAACATTCCCCATGCGTGTCGATTCGAAAACCAGGTCTTCATCTCGCACCAGAACCTTGCCCGCCCTTCGATCGACCTCCTCCTGGCTGGCAAACCCCTGGGCCACAACGTAGAGCCGATCGGTCTTGTTCTTGGCCTTGTTGGGGTCCGTGCCGCCCAGGGCTACCTTCGTGCTGCCTTCCGGTGCCCCGCTCTTCCCGGGGATGAGGGTCCTCAGTTGTTCTTCGCCTTTCTGTGCGAAGATCCAATGTTCTGGGTAACGCTCGTCTTCGTAGACCGCAAGCCCAAGATACATGGAGAGCGGTCCTGTAGTCGCCGCCACGTAGGTCATATAATCGCTCTCGACAACATGACGGTGCCAGGCAAACATGGGCACACATATAAAATCCCCGGGCTTCCAGGGATAGTCGATCCCGTCGATGACGCTGAAGCCTTTACCGCCCTCGACGTAAATCACGGCCTCGACCGTATGTCGATGCCCCAGGGTTTTCCACTGCTCGTTTCTTTGCTTTGAACTAGCTCGATCCTTCCAGAAGCGAAAACTCTTCTGGTTGGAACCGGTCCGAGGATCGAAGATGAGAATATGATTGTGATCCTTAAGTTGGTCCTCGATATCCTCAGCGGGAACATAAATCGGCGCTTTCTTTCGACGCTCCAACTCTTCTTTGGCAAAGGTCACGAGTTCCATGCCCAGCCGTTGGTGATCTTCTTTTTTTAAAACTGCCATTTTCAGTTACGCTACCTTTACTTGATTTACCTCGTATACTTTCGAAGCACCCTTAGAATAGATCGTGATCATGCGTGCCTAATGCCTCCCTTTTGGGGAACAGTTCCATCTGTGTGACGGATTCGCACATGATCAATTAATAATCATAGGGTGCGCGTCGGGGGAATTCGAGACTGCCTCTTCGGCCTACACGGGAGGAAAATCTGCCCCACCACAAGTTTCTAAGTGTCGGTTGGCGATTTTTACTCCAAGTTTGTTGGGTGAACAGCTTTTACGGCTACGAAGTCGATCCTGCTCCCCTTCCAATCCCCGTAAGCGTACCTCGCTTATTCTACGCCGACAGCCGCTGTTTTCCTCCATCATTGCCATAAAGCTCATCAATGAAGCCGCTATCGTCGATCATTCTCAAATAATGAGTATCCCACGTCTCCAGTGGGCCTATAAAATTAACCTTTGGATCGTGGGCTACGTCGAGGTTATAGACGTTCCATATGGCCATCGGATGGGGATAGGGCTTTGCACTAAGCAGTTCGCTCCATTGCTGGTGCAAGTACTCAACCTCGTCGTCCCCCTTTAAACCAACCATGGGGGCCAGTTCGCGGCTCAAAATCTCGCAGACCTTCTGCTTTTCCGTCTTGAAAAAGTGGATGGTTTCGATCAGCGCCTTAAGGAACGTGGTGACCTTCTCCTCGTTGTGACGTACGAACTCGGTGCTGGCACAAATCGTAGTATTATGGATAACCGGGACCGAGGGGAGTTTGAGAACGTTTAGGCCTCGCTTTTTCGCTTGAAGATCAAAGGGGATATCCACGTTGGCTGCATCGACCTCCCCACTGGCCACCCGATCCACAGCCACGTCTCCCTTGCCGGAAAGCTTGTCGTTGAATAGAAACTCTACCTTGGAGGTATCCACACCGGCCAATGTCAGGGCATGGTCCAGGTTGCCGCTAACACAGGGCGCATTATTAGTAGTAATCCTCTTTCCTTCGAGCTGCTTCACGTCCGTAATGTCAGGACGGGCTATCAGACGGTCATCCCAATCATTCTGGGTTTGGGCTAGGTATACGAACCGCTTATCTCCCTTGGCTCGGTACACATAGGGCTCGTGGTGCAGACCGCTCAAGAAGTCGTAGTCACCGTTTAAAAGCGTGGGGGCACGGTCCGGCATGCTTCGAATCGCTCTCCCCCCTTGGGGGTACCGGGCAATATCGACTTCCAGCTCAAATCCGTGCTTCTGGGTCACCCCAGAATCCCTAAAAGTAAAGTGCAGTGGCATATGGGAAATCGCGCTGCTAAGCATTCTTATTTTTCCAAGACCCATGTTATACTACCCCTTTTCATTAGATAACCTTATGGCTCCAGATAGACTCGTTAGGATAGTATTAGGCGCCTTTGAAGTCAACACTTAAGGCGGTTCGACTGGGCGATAGGCTCAGTTATCTTGATGCCTCCAATTCGAATTAAAGCGCCATAATATTCGATAATTACCTCCATTTTGGACATAGACCTCGTGAATATCCAAAACCTCAATCCGGTCAGATGAGCACTACCGAGGCTTCACCGGTTTACCGGTGGTTGATATTTGCTATCACGGGCTCCGGGGTTTTCTTGGCCACCAGCGCCGTGACCATTGTCAACGTTGCCCTTCCATTTATCACACAGGACTTTCAATCGGAGATCTCGACAACCCAATGGGTCGTGCTTGTTTATCTCCTGACGACCTCCAGCTTCCTTATCAATTTTGGCCGTTTGGGGGACATTTTTACCCCCTACCGGCTGCACTACATTGGCCTGATCACCTTCACCTGCGGCTCCCTTCTCTGCAGTCTTGCTCAATCGGTAGAGGCACTTGTAGCACTTAGGGTTTTGCAAGGTTTGGGAGGAGCGATGATCATTTCCAACTGCCCGGGGACCGTAACCGCCGCATTCCCACCCCAACAGAGGGGAAGAATCATCGGACTTCAAGCAGGAGTGGTTGGTTTTTCTCTTTCCATTGGCCCGACCATCGCCGGTTTTTTAATTGGATGGTTCGGATGGCGATCGGTTTTTCTTTACAACGTCCCCTTTGGGATTTTGGGAATTCTAATCGGTTGGCTCATCCCCGCTCCCCAACGAATACCCCAGAAGCTTCACATTGATATTATTGGCGGAATCTTACTATTCACTTCTGTCATCAATTTCGTTCTCGCTATCAATCGGGCCCGAGATCTCGGTTGGTCCTCCCCCGTGGTCTTATTGTTGTTCACCATTTTCCTCGTTTCTTTGATCGCATTCTTCATCACCGAGGCGCGAGTTTCGCATCCCATGCTCGACCTCCATCTCTTTCGCAATCGGGTCTTTGCCATCGCCCAAGCAGGGAACTTCCTCAGCCACATGGCCACATTCGGGATATTTCTTCTCATTCCCTTTTACCTGATCGGTATCTTAAAAGTCTCCGCCGAGGAGTCTGGTTTGATCCTGCTTCCCTTAACTGTCACAATGGTTATCATTAGCCCTTTCAGCGGAAGCCTTGCCGACCGTTTTGGCTCCAAGTGGCCCTCCATCTTAGGGATCTCCCTGATATGTCTCGGTCTGTATTCTCTCACCTCCCTTACCCAGGATTCCTCGGTTTTTGGAGTGGTCCTTCGTCTCACCCTGATAGGATTGGGGCGAGCCGTATATCAGGCTCCTAATACGAGCGCGACCTTGAGCTCTGCGTCCAGGGAACGGGTAGGTGTCGCAGGAGGCATTTATGCAACCATGAGGCATCTGGGGAATCTCTCCGGCATAGCGATCGTGGGTAGCTACTTTAGCGCCCGCCAGGCAGCGCGACTGGCAGATCAGAGTTTTATCGGTTCGACCGAAGACCTTCGTATTGCATCCTTTATCGGGCCGTTGCACGAAACCTTCACGCTTTCCCTGGGCATTGCAATTCTTTTATTGGTCATAACCTTTTTTCAGAATACCTCCCCCCAAAGATCGTGAGGATGAAACCACGTCATTGGGGCGTCCATGGCAACTGTGTGTTTCACAAGAACCTTCTGGGGAAACGCCCCGCTGGGGTCCTGTGAATTGCCACGATTATTCCATTGCTTACGTTAAAACACCTAGAATCGAGAATATGGTAAGATAAGCCATGCCTTCGGATCGATTTGACCTGACCGTGATAGGTGCGGGGATAGTGGGCTTATCCACGGCTATGCACCTCCAAGAGAAATATCCCAAGGCCAAGATGGCCGTGCTGGAGAAAGAACCTGCAGTGGCAATGCATCAAAGCGGTCACAATAGTGGAGTGATTCATTCGGGCATCTACTACAAGCCGGGAACCGTCAAGGCTCAACTGTGTGTTGCCGGGAGGAAGTCACTTCTGGAGTTTTGCGACCAACATGGTGTCTCATACGACCTTTGCGGCAAGGTCATTGTCGCGACCTGCAAAGAAGAGATCCCTCAGCTTGATGAACTCATGCAACGAGGCCAAGCCAATGGGGTAGAGAAACTAGAGATGATAGGTCCAGAACGACTGAGGGAGATAGAACCCCATGCCCAGGGCGTCCAGGCGCTTCACTCGCCCTCCACAGGCATCATTGATTTTCCTCAGGTCGCTCACGCCATGGCCAAACAATTTCAGGACCTGGGAGGCGAGATTCTAACCTCGTGCCGGGTCCGTGGACTTGACCGAGGCAACTCGGGATGGACAATTAGGACAGGTTCGGGAGAGATCGGCACCCATTACTTGGTCAACTGTGCGGGACTCTTCTCCGACCGTGTAGCGCGAATGACAAAAGCCCATACCCGGGACAAAAATTCACAGGTAGGGGAATTGCAAATTGTCCCCTTTCGAGGAGAATTTTTTCAGCTGATTCCCGAAAAGCGACACCTGGTTCGGGGGTTGATCTATCCGGTACCGGATCCTAAATTGCCCTTTTTGGGGGTCCATTGTAGCCGAACGGTGCAGGGTCAGGTAGAAATGGGACCCAATGCGGTGCTCGCTTTTGCTAGAGAAGGCTACCGAAAACACGACATCAATCTTTACGATCTATGGCAAATCATTTCCTTCAAAGGCTTCTGGACGCTAGCTCACACCCACTGGAGCACAGGGATGGATGAATTTTGGAGATCCATCAGCAAATCGGCTTTTGTGAAGTCACTTCAGCAACTCCTACCGAATGCCAGATCGGAGTATTTGACGCCTGCAAGGAGTGGCGTTCGGGCCCAGGCGGTTTCCGCCAACGGACGCTTATTAGACGACTTCGTCATAGCCCCGGAACCCAACGCCATTCATGTCTTAAATGCCCCCTCACCCGGAGCAACGGCCTCACTTGCCATCGGGAAAGAAATTCGGGACATGATGGGAGAAATGTTTTCCTCGGCCCTGGAGAAGTTTCATTAACAATCAGTGATCAACTCTAAGACAAAATAGCGAATCGGAGGAATCTCTTATTATGATAATCGAATTCAATGGTCACAGGCCAAAAATCTCTCCCAAAGCATTTATCGCTCCCACCGCAGTTCTCATTGGAGATGTCACCGTCGAGGAGGACTCGAGCATCTGGTTTGGAGCGGTCCTGCGTTCCGACGAGAACGAGAACCCCATTGTCGTTAAATCGCGTACCAGCATTCAGGACAATTGTGTCATTCATTCGGGCGAGGCGCCCACGATTTTCGAAGAAGATGTAACCGTCGGCCATGGAGCGATCCTGGAAGGAGCCCTAGTACACCGGGGTGCCATCATTGGAATGAACGCTACGATTTTAGATAACACGGAAATTGGCGAGGAGTCCCTCATCGCCGCCGGTAGCGTGGTTGTTCCCCATACCAAGATCCCGCCCCGCGTTCTCGCCGCGGGTAGTCCCGCTAAAGTCAAAAAGGAAATCAGCGGCGAGGCATTGAACTGGATCCAGATGGGCTCTTCCACTTACGTAAAGCTTTGCCAACAGTATCTTGGTGGAGCCTACAAGATAATCGGATAGATGTCCGTTGGGTTATCTCTGACAGGTGGGGCAAAAATAAGCGCCACGATTTCCCATTCGCATCCGTTTAATCGTTCGTGAGCAAACCCGACACGGCTCCCCATCGCGATTATAAACAGCGAGCCGGCTCTGAAACTCGCCCTTGCGGTCGTTACCATCTCGGTAATCCGAGAACGACGTCCCCCTCCAACGAATGGCTTGTGCCAGAATCTGGGGAATCGCCCTTGCCAACCTTTCAGCCTCACGGATTGTGACCGTTCGTGCCCTGCGGCTTGGACGCAGCCCGGCCTGGAACAAGGCTTCGTTGGCATAGATGTTTCCAAGTCCCGCTAGCACTGTCTGATCAAGGAGCAAGTCCCGCACTTTCCGTTTGGAACCCCTCATCAACGAACGAAAATGAGGACCGTTTATCGCTTCGCTCAAAGGATCCACCCCGAGCCTACCCAACGGGGACCATCGGTCAAGGTCCCGTAAGGGAAGCACTACCGCAAGACCAAAGCGGCGTGGATCGTGAAAGACAATTCCCCCTCCGCTCTTGAAGTTAACGATAATATGGGCGTGCTTCTCCCTCGGCCGACAGGCTCTCCAATAAACCAACTTACCAGTCATACCCAGATGTATGACCCAGACCCGGTCCGACTCCAAGCTGACCAGGATATATTTACCTTTACGTCTAACATCAGTGATGGACTGGCCGTTCAGCAGGTTTTCGAAATCCATTGGAACCGGGATCCGCAAGCGTCGCTCCCTAACCTCAACTCGGGTAATTTTCCGCCCGCGAATGAGTGGGGCCAAGGTCCGGCAAACGGTCTCAACCTCTGGAAGTTCGGGCATCAGCCTTAATGATGGGAGTCCAGCAGCGTGTCCCCTTTCAGGGACTCGCCTAGCTCCAGAGAAGTCGCCAAACGAATAAATTCTTCTACACTCAAAGTCTCTCCTCGACGGCGCGGGTCAATGCCCTGCTGCCGCAGCAACTGCTCCACCTCGGATCCGTTTTTTCCGAGTAACTTTCTCAATGCATTACTCAAGACCTTTCGTCTCTGACCAAAACTGGCACGCAAAAGACTACGCAGAGCGGGAAAATGTTCGGAACCAATAAGTGGTTCTGGATAAAGCCCAATCTTGAGAATGGTAGATCGCACGTGAGGCCGAGGAAAGAAGGCTTCGGCGGAAACTCGGTGCCGGGCTAAAATCCGGCCGTGGACCTGACACCAGACGGAAAGGGTGCCGTAAGTCTTGGTCCCCCTGGATGCCGCCATACGATCGGCAACCTCTTCCTGGACCATCAACACCACAGAGGAGAAACGATCCCGCTCTTGGAAGATTTTGAATAACACGGGCGTGGCAATGCTATAGGGAAGGTTGGCAACTATTTTGACCCGGTGACTGGGTAAAATTTCCCCCAGATTAATTTTAAGGATGTCGTCTTGGATGAGCGTTAGAGATGGCTGATAGCCAATGGGACTGCGTTGCAGCCATTCGGCTAACAACCGATCGATCTCAACCGCCCAGACCTGTTTCGAACTGGCTACCAATCGACGGGTCAGGAAACCCAATCCGGGACCAATTTCCAAGACCTCCTCGGTCCCACCCAGGTCCAAATAGCCCATAATAATATCGATGATCTGCTCATGGATGAGAAAATTCTGACCGAGGCGTTTACTCGGCCTGAGTCCCAATTCCCGACAGACCGTCCTGGCCTCTTGATACAGTGAAGCCATGATCAATAGTCAACAATTAATAAATGACAAAAGAAGCCCGGGAAGACGGAAGGGCACTATTGAGTAATAACGAATGACGATTAACAGCTTCAAAGGGTTAGATCGGGATCTGCGTTTAGACAAACCTCGTCACGCCTGCCCTGTCTGAGACTGTGGTAACCGGCCAGGGCAATCATGGCGGCATTGTCAGTGCAAAAGCGGATGGAAGAATAATAGACCTCTGCACCCACCTGGCGTCCCTTTTCCTCCATCCGAGCCCGTAACCGGCTGTTGGCTGAAACACCACCGGCTAAGACCACCCGCATAATTCCAAACTCTTCCACTGCCTTGAGAGTAGGCGTCAAGAGCATATCGACCACTGCTTCCTGAAAGCTAGCCGCGATGTCAGCTTTGTGCTCTTCCCAGCCAGCGTGTTTTTCATCTTTCAGATAATGCAGGACAGAAGTCTTGATGCCGCTAAAGCTGAAGTCATACGACACTGGCTTAATTCGCTTAATTCGAGAACGGGGGAATGCGATAGCTCTGGGATTTCCCTTCTGTGCCAGCTCGTCGATAACTCTACCGCCGGGATAGCCCAGGCCCATGAGTTTAGCCACCTTATCATAGGCCTCACCGGCCGCATCATCCCGGGTCCCCCCGAGATAGTGATACTGACTCAATCCGCGCACCAGGTAGAGCAGCGTATGACCACCGGAAGCCAACAGGGCAATGTATGGGAAGGGCACATCCCTTTCAAGAAAGATGGCTAACAGATGGGCCTCTAGATGGTTCACCCCGACAAAGGGGATCCCCCAACGAAAAGCGAGCGCCTTAACCATGGAAAGCCCGACGAGAAGAGAGCCTGCCAGTCCAGGGCCATAAGTCACGGCCAGCCCGTCCAGATCCTTAAGGCCAATTTCCGCTTCCCTCAGAGCGCGATCCACCATGGGAAGAACCTGGCGCACATGTTGACGCGAGGCGAGTTCAGGGACCACACCGCCGTAGGGACTGTGAACCCCGTCTTGAGAAGAAACCAAATTTGATAGGATCTCACGGCCGTCCAGAAGGACTGCCGCCGCTGTATCGTCGCATGACGTTTCGACTCCTAGGACCAACATACCAATAAAGCCCTCACGGATTTATGTGGATTAGCGCACTGTCGGCACCTTCAACTCCCTTTGAACACGACTCAGCCCTATAGCGGCTTCTCGGTTCTTAGGATTGAGTCGAAGGGCGGCAGTGTAACTCCGATGGGCCGGTTCGAGCAGGCCCAATTCCTGATAGTTCTTGCCTTTGAGATTGTAAACTTCCCCCAACCAAAACGCCTGGCTGCTCAAGAGAGACTCTGCCACATCGAGGAATTCAACCGATTGGCGGTACTTGGTCAGATGGAAATGGGCCTTGCCCAGAAAGTAATAAACGTATTGATTGGAGGAATCGATCGCAAGAGCCTGTTCCATGCGTGTTAACGCTTTCTGATAGTGCCCCGAGTCAAGTAGTTTTCTGCCTTCTTCCGTCAGGCGTAGGGAGGCCGCCCGTCGGGGTGGTGTGTTGGCCTTGATCTTGGCGGCCAGGGAGGCATCCTCCGAGGAATACTCCCTAGGGGCCGTTACCGTACCCTCTCCCCGCGTCCGGGAGGAAGGCCACCAAACCTGTTCCAGTGGAGCGCAGCCTCCTGCTAGAGACAGCAGGAGCAGTAGAAGCCCGAATCTCATGCCCATCACCTTGCCGCAGGGCTGATCGGCCACGAAGAATGATTCAAAGTGGGCGCCGCTTCCCTAAGCGCGATGGGAGCCGGGTGAAGCGGGCAGAATTCCTTCGGTCCCTTACCTTCGAGGAAGGCTTCTTGAATAACCTTCGGGCAATTGGGGGTTGCTAGGTAGCCGCTCAAAGGATCGACCTCGATCAATTCGATTCCGGGAGGCGGTCGAAAATCGGTCACTGGGCTTCCTGCTGTCGCCCGTTTCATGAATTCGGTCCAAATGGGCAACGCCGCCTGCCCGCCGGACAAACCCAGCGAGCTCTCTTTGTCAAACCCTACCCAGACGACGGCCAATAGATCAGGCGTGTAACCGCCAAACCAAGCGTCACGCGTGTCGTTGGTGGTTCCGGTTTTTCCAGCCGCGGGCCGAGTGAAGCCGCGCCACCTCGCACCTCGAGCCGTGCCTCGGTCCATTACCCCCTTGAGCATATGGTTCATCATATAGGCAACCTGCGGAGTGATCACCTTTTTGACCCGTATGTTCCTTCTCTCTAAGACACGCCCCTGCTGATCCATGACTTGCTTGACAGCCAAAGGGTTGGTACGCACCCCGTTGTTGGCTAGCGTTGAAAAGGCTCTTGAAATCTCCAGTACTGTCACCTCTACCGAACCCAATGCCAATGACGGCAAAAGGAGCATTTTACTCTCTATTCCAAGACGGTAAGCCATGTCTCGTACTTTGCGAATACCCACCCGGTTGGCGATTCGGGCGGTAGCCGTATTCAACGACATCACCAGTGCCTGCCTTAGAGTCACAATCCCATAATAGGCGTCCTGGTAATTTTCCGGCTTCCACTCCTTATCTTCGTAGTTCCAGGTGAAGGGGCTATCCTCCACAAAACTCAGTGGCGTGAATTCTTCCGTTTTATCCTCGGACCCGTGGACAAGTGCCGCCAGATAGACAAAGGGCTTGAAGATCGAACCCGGTTGGCGCTTCGCTTGAACCACCCGATTGAACTGAGACTTCTGATAATCTCGGCCTCCGACCATGGCTTTGATTTCGCCAGTCTGAGGCTTGATGACAACGATCGCTCCCTCCAATCGATCATCTTCCCCGATCTTGCGTAGATGGGGGAACCTCTTCTCCAGGTCATCCAAACCCTCCTGCAGGGCTGTTTCGGCCTTTCTTTGGAGATTCAGATCCAAGCTGGTGAAAATCCGCAATCCCTCCGCTGTGAGCACCTCCGAGGAATAGTTTTCGGCCAACTCATTCCTTAAATAATCCACGTAGAAGGGGGCATCATTGGCATGCCTCACGAACTCTCGGGATCGGATAATCTCCCTCAATCCTCGCTCGTACTTGGCGCGTGTGATAAATCCTTCTTCGAACATCCGGGCTAAAACAATATTCCGACGACGGGTTGCCCCCTTGACGGTTTTGTATGGGGAGTACCGATTGGGAGCCCGAATCAAACCGGCCAATAGGGCCATTTCTCCTACTGTCAACTGCCGGGGCTCCTTCGAAAAGTAAAACTGGGCGGCCTCCCAGATACCGAACACACCCCGGGTTCCCTTTTGCCCAAGATAGATTTCATTCAAATAGTTCTGAAGTATCTCATCTTTGGAATATTTCCACTCGGCTACCGTCGCCATCAATGCTTCTTTGACCTTCCGTTTGATGGTTCGCTCGCTGTCAAGAAAGAAGTTCTTCATTAACTGCTGCGTCAGGGTACTCCCCCCCTGCATAATTTCACCACGAGTCACATTCACAAGGAACGCCCGCATAACAGCTAGCGGGTCGATACCCCAATGCTGGTAAAACCTCTCGTCCTCTATGGCCAGGATTGCACGGACCAGCAGCGGGGGAACCTGTGCCAGAGTCACCAACCGGCGTTCCTCCCAAACGCTATCGTAAAACCCGGTTATCAGCTCGGGCTCGATTTCCAGGGAGAAGACCTCTGCACCCGTTGCCAGGTTGTGAATCTTTGCCGCCGTATTAGAACCGATCGTGATCCGTACCGGATAGCCTTTGAAAGGACCCAAGGCATATTGAAAATCATGGAGATAGACCTCCACGAATCCGTCTTTTCTCGAGATACGGAATTCGCCGCCAGACCGTGGCTGTCCCTGAGACTGACGGTAGCCTAAACGGGTAAGCTTGGTCCCGATATCATCGATGCCCAGGGTCATGCCTGGGTAAATCAGGTAGGTATCCGCATAAATCTTGGACGGGAATTTCCATTTTTGCCCTTCAAACTTGGCCGTCACGACCCCTTCCAGGTACTTTATATACCAGATCCCGAGAAAGGCACCACCGGCTAGGAACAGTGTCAAGAGCAAAAGGGTGATTTTGAGAAAGGGCAGTCGACTGAGGCTTTTTAATTTACTTTTCCAATCGAACATCTGGCAATCCAACTACAACTTGAACTTACCACTTCCCCCTAGAGGAGTCAAAAAATGAGAAAAGGGACCAGATCACTTCAATCCGGTCCCTTAAATCACTGAGAATCAAAAGTTTTCACCTAACGTGAATCAAGGACTTTTAAGGGCAAGGAAGAGCGTGGTGTCGCCACGCCGGAGCCAAAAAAGGACACCTTTTCCCTTTTTCATTCTGCCTATCGATTTCTCGTAATCGGCCAGGTTACGGACCGCCCGACGATCGATCTCCAATATGACATCACGGCGGCGGAGTCCTGCCCCATTGGCCGGGCTCCCGGGTTCAACCATGGTGATAACCACTCCCTCGGCACGATCCAGTCCCAGGCTTTCTGCGATCTGTGGGGTAACTCTCTGAACAGTCAAGCCCAGCTCCCCTTTTTCCGTGACCGATGCAAAGACCTCTTTTTCCTTCAACTCCCCAATGCTCACCTTGAGCTTGACCTCTTCCCCCTCGCGTAGGACTTTTACCGTTACCTCTTTTCCAACGGGAGCCCGAGCAACGATGATCGGCAGGTCATTGGATTCGCGAACCTCTTGGCCATCGAACTCAATGATAACATCGCCCACCTTCACTCCAGCCAACTCTGCGGGTCCCGCTTTGAACACATCTGCGACCAGTGCGCCCCTACCCTTTCCCATACCAAGGGATTCGGCAATCGCAGGAGTTACGGCTTGGATAACGACCCCCAACCATCCCCGGGTCACCTTCCCCTTGGATTTCAATTGGGGCAATAGTTCCTTAACCAGATTGATAGGGATGGCAAACCCTATCCCAATATTTCCTCCCCCCCGGCTAAAAATGGCCGTATTGAGCCCGACTACCTCGCCCTTAAGGTTAATCAGGGGACCGCCCGAGTTGCCTGGATTGATCGAGGCGTCGGTCTGTATAAAATTGTCGTAAGGGCCGGCACCGATGTTTCGTCCCTTCGCACTGACAATTCCGGCTGTCACACTGTGCTCCAGCCCAAAAGGATTACCTATAGCTAAAACCCACTCGCCAACTTCTAGGGCCGTCGAGTCCCCCATAAGAACAATCGGAAGTTCCCTTTTGGCATCGACCTTGATAACCGCAATGTCTGTTTTCGCATCCCGCCCGACGATCTTGGCCTCCAATTCGACCTCATCGGATAATCTGACAATAATTTTATCAGCATCCTCAACCACATGGTTATTGGTAAGAATGTACCCTTCGTGATCCACAATGAATCCGGAACCCAGGCTCTTTTGACGGAACTGTCCCTCCGGGAATTGGTCCCCGAAAAACCGCCTCCAGAACTCACTGCGGGGATCTTCCTCCCCGAAGGGATTAGGACCGGGCTGGCCGCCACCTCCACCAACCTGAGTGGTCGATATATTAACAACCGCGGGGGTGAGCTGTTTCGACAGATTAACGAAATCAGGCAGGCCCTGCGGATTCTTGGACCCAGCCTGCACAACCGGTACCCCGGTGGACAGGGAGACAAGCGGTCCCCACCCGGGCCGCCAGTCTTGCGCGAACATCATTATTCCTGTCAACAAGAAACCGCCAGTTAAGATAATGATGCGCTGGATATGGCGTGATCCGCCTCGCAGGGTCATATATTTCATGAAGCTCTCCTATTTATTCCGTACGGCTTCAACGTATTTCATACGTAATTCGAAAAGAATCTCTTCCATGAGTTTGTCCTCTTCGGGATCTAGGTTTCCCCGCGTCTTATCACGCAAGAGGTTGATAATATCTATGGTTTGTTTGGCTATCTTAACTTCCTTTTCAATTTGGCCAGTCAATGGATTGGGGATTTCTCCCAATTGCATCAAGACCTGGGTACTCAAACTAATAATGAAAGTTGGGAAATTGATGGCTGGCGGCACCTCGTCGGACTCGGGCGCTCTGTAGGCCTCCGGTTGCTGTGCCGTTGCCTGATCGGCGCCCGGTGGGGGAGATTGCCCCTCCGACGGCTCCGAGGGCTCCGAGGGCTCACCGGTATCCCCAGAAAATCGGCGCCGATCTTGAACCTTGAAACCCTTACCCTCTTGTTCCATATCGTCCGCCATAAAGCCTCCGTATGAAAGACCGCAAAAATCTTCCGAACGTTAAGTAAGTCTAGGGATTTGACGCTTACGCACGTAGGTGAGATTGAGTCGCCAAGTGTGCTGAATCGATTGCACCTCCCGCAATTAACTTTAAGACCACCTTTTTTCCTTGTCAAGGATACTGTGCTGATCAACGACCTGTTCCAACAACCCAACGACCTGGTCGGGGACCAGTTCCTGCAGGCAAATACGGCCCTGACAAATCCGCGCTCGGGAAAGACCGCACGGAGAACAACCTACCCCCCTCCTCAAAATCGAGACATTTATTCCCCGCGGCGCCCATTGAACAGGATCCGTCGGTCCGAAGATAGCTACCGTTGAAACCCCCACCGCGGCCGCTAGATGAGTCGCGCCGCTATCATTTCCCAAGTAAAGATCGCAGCGGCTCTGCAAGACGGCCAGCTGTCCAAGACTCATCTCTCGGACACAGATCGCTTCTTTCCAGATAGGGTCGCTCCCCATTTTTTCATCTTCCACCGGACCACGCAGAACCAGCGTCTCCCCACGGGTTGTGGACCGCCACCACTGTGACACGTTGCCATAAAAAAACGGGGGCCAGTTTTTAGCCTGTGAGCCACTGCCCGGGGCAAGGGCGAGCACCCTCTTCCCGGCAAGTCCGTTTTCTTGCCAATACCGATCACACCACTTTTGCGCATCCCCCTGTAGGAAAATGTTGGGCAATGGCGCAAGCCTATCCTCATTGAGCAGGCTCGACAAGTAATAGTCGGCCATGTGAACCCGGGTTCCCGGCGGCCGAAACGGCAGTATGTGAAGATCACCCAAATAATGAGTTCTTAGGCTATTTACAAAATCCGATTGATGAGCTCCCATCCACGAGTAAATGCAATCAAAGGAACAAAGATATTCCCGCATTGCTGGCCCCATGGCCTGCGGCCCTGCAAACAAACAGCCGATGGGGTGGCAGTCCAGAGAACGAACGGTCATGGCGGGTTCCCTGGGAAACAATAACTCAGCGTATTCGGCCCGCGCCGCCAACTCAAAATGTACCTGGGGTTCCCTCTCTACAATTGTTCTTAGAGTGGGGAGAAAGCAGAGGAAATCACCCAGGGCTCCGGGGAAAACAATAAGCCCCTTCTTCTCAACCTGGGAGTCTGACCGGAGTGGTGAGGCTATGAGATCCTTCAATTGACTTTCCACAATGGAATATATAGCATAGCGTTGATTTTAGATAGCTTAACCTACCCCATAAATTTCATGCAAGACGACCCATGGCAGATTTAAACGGCGCCCGCTCCATACTGGATCTTATTGGATCAACGCCGGTAGTCAAATTGAGACACATTCCGGGCAAGCAAGACGCCGAGGTGTGGGGCAAACTGGAATCCCGAAATCCCGGTGGATCGGTCAAGGATCGAATATGCCTCAGCATGATTGAGGTTGCAGAGCACCAAGGGGACCTAAAGCCTGGTGGAACCATTGTAGAACCTACAAGTGGAAACACCGGCATTGGCCTTGCCCTGGTAACCGCGGTCAAGGGATATAGACTGATACTAACCATGCCGGACACTATGAGTGAGGAGCGCCGTAGCCTCCTCACTGCCTACGGGGCCAAGTTGATTCTAACACCGGACACCAAAGGGATGGGGGGAGCCATCCAAAAGGCGGAGCAACTCGTCCTCGAGCACCCCGATTACTTCATGCCGCAGCAATTTAATAACCCGGCAAACCCGGAGGTCCACCGCCGGACCACCGCCATTGAACTTCTCAGCCAGTTCAAGCGAATCGACGCGTTCATTTCTGCCGTAGGAACAGGAGGCACCATTACCGGGGTTGGAGAAGTTCTTAAGGACCGAATGCCGGGAATTAAAATCTATGCGGTAGAACCCGCAGCATCACCGGTTCTTTCCGGAGGGGAGGCAGGCTTCCATGGCATTCAAGGTATCGGGGCTGGATTCGTACCAAAAGTCCTAAATATCCGGATATATGACGAGGTGGTTACAGTATCCGACGAGGATGCAGCCCTTTGCGCCCGCCGTCTCACCCTGGAAGAAGGGATCTTTGTTGGAATTTCCTCTGGCGCTGCATGCCATGCTGCCCTACAGGTGGCCAAAACACTGGGACAAGGTGCCACTGTCGTCACTATATTTTGCGACACCGGGGAACGGTATCTCAGCACCAAGACCTTCGGAAGCCCACCGGTAACAGGTTCCAACTAATCTAGAAGTATTTTCGAACGTGCAAAACTCTTCCTATCCAATGAATATGGGCGCCCCATCGACGATTGCCTCCTCCGAACACTTCCTCAAAGGGCTTGGTTTGACTCAATGCCACGTCGGCATCCATGATGAACTCGTTAGGATCTGTACTTCGGCCACTGAAATGAACCGTCTCATTGACCACTCCATAAGGGAAACCATTGTTCAAGGATTTAAAGAACTTGGTTTTAACTATGTGAGTTTGGATCTCGAGGAACAGTCACCGTAATTAGGAGCATGCGTTGATCACTTCACCGGGCAACGAGTGCTGTCTTTACCTTGGGATCTTGCCAGAACTTAAAAGCATTTCGGCGAAGATAAGATCTTGCGGGTAGGTCACTTTAAGATTCGTCCTCTTCCCTTCCAATACGTTTACAACCTTTCCTAGTTGTTCCACCAGCATAGCGTCGTCGGTTGCCTCGACCCGCTTTAGGCTTCCTTCTAAATGAGCCTCTCGAATTATCTTGGTGGGAAACACCTGAGGGGTTTGAATACTCCACAAGCTATCCCTTGACGGAGTTTCAAGAATTCGTTTATCGGCAGAGACCACTTTGATCGTATCTTGGACTCGAACCCCCGTTACCACGCATTTTCCTTGCAACGCCTCATCGACACATCGATCGATCAGATCAGGAGAAACAAACGGGCGCGCCCCATCGTGGATAACCACCACATCACAATCATTATCCAATCGCTCCAACCCGAGGGCCACAGAGTCTTGGCGCCTAACACCTCCCGCACAAACCTGGCAATCCAGTTCGCCCGAACTCCGATCGGAGCCAACAATTTCCTCACACCGCTCAACCTCGTCGGCAGCCGCGACAATGACAACTCGCCTCACACTCCGACTTGCGGCAAAACGGGCCAGAGTATGAAGAATCATTGGACGCCCGCCAAGAAGCAAGAATGGTTTCGGTATAGGTTGACCGATCCTTTTACCGTCTCCGGCGGCGACGATAAGCCCATTGACCTGCATAAGAGAACTATGCCCATAAAAAAGGCCAAAAGATCAAGTCATTCGGCCTTTTTTATAAAGTAAGATATAAGGTTTTTATTTATTGGTTTAGGAGGTAAAGATATGCCGCAATTCCTCCATAATTCTCTTCTCAGGATGAGAGCGAGCTATGGAAAGTTCTTTAACCAGAAGGTTTTGTGCCGTATCGAGCACTTTCCGTTCACCGAAGGAAAGTTCCTTATCCCCCTTGAGGAGAAAAAGATCGCGCAATACCGTTGCAATTTCCAGCACTGACCCGGTCTTAATTTTTTCTGTGTATTCGCGGTAGCGGCGATTCCAGGTCTGCTGGTCAGTTTCCACTTTCTTTTGCCGTAACACCTTATATACACGGGATACCATTTGCTTATCGATAACCCTTCTCAACCCCACTGTCTGTACATTATCCACTGGAATCATGATCTTCATGCCCGTATCCAGGATACGTAACATATAAAATTGTTTTTCTAATCCGGAAACAACCTGCTTACGAACATCCTCAATCACCCCGACCCCATGAGCGGGATAAACCACCTTATCTCCTACCTTAAACATGTTACCCTCCTTTTAATCGGTTAGTACCAGCCCAGTGGGACTCAAACATTGGGCCAGCAAAACAAGACTCAAAACCGCAAAAGCGGAAAACGGCGGAGAGTAGTGTGATTGGGGGAAAAAAAGTTGAGACTTTAAAAAAGATTCGATTCGTCAGGCGGGCAAAATGTATTCCTTGCAATGTCAAACTCCGTCCTGCCGTAAACACGTGAGCCAAAACCAAATCGACCGGTTAAACTGGCCACATAAAACCAACTCCGTTTATACTATTTGAACCTAGCGCAGTCAAGAGCTCGATACTTGCAAATAAAAACACTTTGCATTTCATTAGGTTAAAGAGATTATATAAACAAGTAGATCAACTATCTACAAAAATATAAAACCTACCCCTTATTTGACGCCAACTCTAGGACCATAATGATCGCATCCTCACCATCGTTCGAATAGTATCCCCTCCGGAGCCCTTTGGGCTGAAAACCAAGGGACTCATAGAGTCTTTGCGCAATCCGATTGGATTGCCGGACTTCCAACGTCACTCGATTCAACTGTCGCTCTCTCGCATGATCGATGGTTGCAGTCAATAGACCCTGGCCGATACCCCTTCGGCGAAAATCAGGATTCACGGCAAGGTTGTGAATATCTACATCGGTCGGAAGTTGCCAATAAACTATATAAGCAATGACCCGTCCATCAATCTCAGCCAGAATGGATTTGGAATAGGAAACACGGATTTCCTCAAGAAAGAAACGTGCGCTCCAAGGACTGGTAAAAGAAGCCCGTTCAATGACCATGATTTGGTCAATGTCCGACGGAGACATCGCCCTTAAGTGAACGCGGTCCTTCAGAACGTTAAAATTAGGAGCCCCTACCTTCTCTTGGATTTTTTCCCTTGGGCCTTCCATTCCGATTCAGCTCTAAGTTGTCGCGGTACTTACACTTTTTCCCTTCAACAAAAGCACCTCTAGGAGTTTATCTTCATATCGGTGGGAAAAACTCTCAACCTTTTCCTTAAGAGGGATAACCGTGGTAAAACCCGGCGGGAAGGCCCCTACATTGCCCGTTAATTTTTTGACCTTCTCGTCAACGCAGCGTCCTTTAATAACAAAGTGGCCGTCTCTCAGAACCAATTCGTAAGCGTAATCGGGCATCTCCTCGGAAAGCTCCTCACTACCGGGAAGACCAATATCAGGAGTCTTCCGTGGAAATTCCATTCGCAGGTGATAGGCCTCTCCTAGATCCTCTATGGTATAAGCTTGCCCGTAACGCCGCTCGCGCTCCAGCTTCTCGACAAATCCCTTGCCATAAAAACCTTCGACCGGCACTGGCAATCGGCGGAGCAAGCCGCTGTAGCGAGACATGATTCCCCTGATCGGGCCCACCATCGGTCCTCCATAAAACGCCCCTCGCAGAACCAGGTCCTCCTCCGGTCGCATCTGAAAAACCCCTTCCTTTAAACGATATAAACCTTCAACCAGCGCAAAGAAGAAACCCAACAAGATAAAGCTATTGAGGCTCTGGCTGAAAAGGACATCAATCCCTTTGACCGCAACGGCCAAAAGCATGAACACTATGGGGTATGCAATAAAATTAAAAAGAATATTCAGCCCTGTCGAAACCGCTGCGCTAAAAAACATCTTGTTTTCAATCCGTGCCTCCAATTCGTCTTTGAGTTGGTGCGGGAGCGCTCCAAAAATAGGCTGTTGCAAAAAAACTAAGAGCAAAAAGCCCAGCTGGTTACGTTTGGCGATTTGTCCCAGCACTTCGTGAAAGCTAAGAGATAATTCCCCGGGGAACTGAGTTGGGGCTTGTGGTACTGGGCTTGGCTGTGACCCCGGTGCTTCCGATGTCGCCGCTATCTCCGTGTCTGCACTGTCCGCCTGAACCACGGGAGCCGATTTCTCTTCTGAGACTTCATCACCCTTGTTTTCGGTTTCCTCCATAATCCCTTCGTTTCCCCTGTCGTAGATTTGTTAGTAACTACTTCCTCAACCTAAGTAAGTAAAGTAATAAGTTACTTTTCCTGCTGCTCTTGTCAATGCTTGATTACCGCGTTGAAACTCCGACAATCCATATGTTAAGGTGGACTTTGGGGCGGCGTACCCAAGTGGTTAAGGGAGAGGTCTGCAAAACCTCGATGCGGCGGTTCGAATCCGCCCGCCGCCTCCAACAGAAACCTCCTTGTCTAAACAGTTCCCATTCCTTCCCCAGCCAACTCTCAACGGCGGGCCCCCACTCCAATTGTCAACCGTGGAGCTTCTTTCAAGGTCTCTGATTGGCGGCAGAGCCTAGTTTGTAGCCTTCCCGGGCTGTCATTCTTTCCACATAGTCCCTAAGGACATCGCCCAGTTGAAGTTTATGCCTGAACCCTGACAATAGGCACGTGGTCAGGAGAAGATCCGCACATGTGAAGGTATCACCGAGGATATAAGGCCCTCCATGGGTCAACTGGAGGTGGGCCACGTGGGCCTGTTTTTCAAACCCTTCAAAGGCTGCGCGAACCGCATTGGGAGCTTCTCCATAGATCTCTTTTAGGGCAACATGTTTGCGCACGATGTACGTGGTGTGCGCATCTAACTCCGTCATAGCAAAAAAACACCACTCGTAGTATTTGGCACGCTCACGGGTTCCCATGGGAGGCACCAGTCCCTGGGCCGCTCCATAGGATTCGCCCAGATAGGTAACAATGGCGGCGCTTTCGGCCAAGGTTAGATCACCGTCTTGCAAAACGGGTATCTTCTCCCTTGGATTGAGCTTCGTAAACTCCGGATCTTGGGTCTCCCCAGTTCGAGAACCAATGGGACGTTTCTCATATTCTAGCCCCAACTCGTGAAGCATCCAGTGCCCTCTGAGCGTACGTGGCGTACCTGACCCCCATAAAATACGACGGGTCTTTTCGCTAGTCATTATTTTCCCACCTTACTTGCGCGCCAGCTCGAAACAGAAGGCTGCGCCCAGTTCCCACATTTAAAGTAACCGAATTATACCGCTAAGATCAAACAAAACCTTTTCTATCTAGCCGAGAGCTTGACTCCTCGAATGCATCCGAGTTGCCAACCAGAAGTGTTGCCGCGCCGAATGCAACGCATTGTTTTTACGCATTTAATTTGATCAGTTTTAAATTTACCGCCCGTAGGGCCAGGGTCACTCAACTTTTTCCCCAACTGGCCCTCCCAGGCCCATTGAGCCCCCCCCCACTTGCAATTTATTTAAGGGAAAGCTAAAACTCCTTGCCTAAACAAGCCCCTACCTATTACGAAAAGTTTGCAATGAATACTTCGGCTCAAACGGGTTCAATACTAGAAACGAATTAGGGGAGGAGGACTCTATGGAGAGAGAAGAAACCTATGAACGTTTGCTGCAGGCTCTTCTCGACATGAAGAATGAGATCCAAACAAGGATTCGCCCCTTGGAGGATCAAATCGTTCAGGCCAATGTCGAGTATCTAAAGGAAGTCTTCGAGCATCAAAACAACTTGCTGGGGGAATGCCTCAACGCCATTGACCAAAAGATTATTGACTGCCGAAGTCACATAGAAGACTACAAGAGAATCTATGCTGACCTCAGCACTCTCAACGATCGACTTGCCCGTTTGGGAGCCGAGGCCCCGGCAATCTCAAACTCACTGCCCAGCACGGATATTGGAGACATTGTCCGGCAGCGGATTGAGCAGTTAAAATTCCAGGGAAGACTTTAGTCTACGCTTGAGTGCTACCGGCGAGTTGTAGGATATCCTCTCTCTGATCTGACCGAAATCTTGTTCAGCCGAGTTTGCAATCCTGCTGTTTTCGGGGCTTAATACGGGTCGACCGACGATCCGAGAGTGCACCCGTCAATTCCAATCTCAACGGTTATAGACTCGCAGTTTAACTGACGACTGGGGTAGTCGATTCAAATGGACAAGCGGCCCCCGGGTGATTTCGATAAGTGGCCGAGGGGCGCCTGGTGAACCCTGACGGGTTGGGGAATCCGGCCTTTCAGAGCTCCTCCCGACAAACCTACCCGCTAAGTGCAAGACGCGCCCCAAATCCCTCGCTTGCCGACCAAGGGCCAAAACCGATGCGGATGTCAGCAGAACCTGCCCTGGTCGATAGCGATTGATCACTTTTTTGATATAACTTTGTGTTTCCCGATAGGGTGGAATGCCGCTGTACCTCCGGATAACATTCTCGCCTGCATTATAGGCGGCCAGGACATGAAGAAGATTATCAAATCGAATAAGCAGATCCCGTAAATAACGCACCCCTCCTGATACATTTTCTCCTGC
Organism: Binatia bacterium; assembly: GCA_963664015.2. Classification (GTDB taxonomy): domain Bacteria; phylum Desulfobacterota; class Binatia; order UBA9968; family CAXXLF01; genus JACZQL01. The sequence continues at coordinate 234,198 of CAXXLF010000001.1, forward strand.
GTTAAACGGATTAGACACCCCATAGCGTGCCGCCGTCCCCGGCATCAGTTGCATCAGTCCCAATGCCCCCTTGGGTGACATGGCCAAGGGAGCAAAATTCGATTCTACGGAGATGACCGCTTCCACCAGGTCGGGATCCACGCCGTAACGTGACGCCGTAGCTACGATTATGCCGCGAAGGGCACCCTCCTCCGTGAGTTGAAGGGAATTTCCCGACGCTACCTCCTCAGCAGCCAGTCGGGGGCCCTGCCCAAAGAATAGTGCGCTCAAGACGACCAAAGAGATCAAGCACGTCCTCGCCATAAACAGCCTCACTTTAAAAACATGTCTAATTTTCCTGCCAGGCCAAGAGAGAAAAAGCGCTGGTCGGCCCTGGAGATTGCTCGAGAACTCCTTCCACAAATCGGAGAACCTTCCCTCCCCCCACCGCACCTTTTGACTGAATCCTAAATACACTGGATGAGACCTTTAGCTTGTTCTGGCCCACCAGGTTCGTTAACTGGGCGGCTTCCTGCGGTGACAAAGCCTCGAAGGTATTGAGCTGTTGCTCTGCGCTTCCGAGGCTAGAAAAGTTTTGGTCGTCAAAGGTCCCCAGTAAGTTGTCGGGGCCGGCGCGGTAGGGGCCCAATTTATCGGCAAACTCCTCACCCATTTTAAGAGCCAATAGGACTTCTCGCGGAGCCGTGTTCAGGTTGACCTTGCCGTCCGTATAGGCGGTGATAAATGCTCCGAAAGATTGGAAGGCTTCTTGGCTCATACCTTCTAATAGAAAAAGATCTTCCAAAACTCGAAAGGGCTTTCCTTGCACCTGTCCCAGCTTTTCCCCCGATTTTGACTGCTCAGGGCGCCAATCGAGAATGGAATCAGCAATTTCAGATGTCATTCCGGGAAGCCTGAGCAGGACCGCTTGTGAAGCCGTATTGATATCTATCTTCCGGTCCTCATCCAAAACCCCGTATAGGACCTGCACTAACTCATCATTCCCCACCACGGCATAACTGACCGTAAAGCGACCGTCCCCCAATTTAGCTTCCTTAAAAAGTTCCGTATTGTTTGCCCAAAGGTCTAAATAGGAGTCGACTTTGGGGGTCTCATCGTGCTCCAATTCGGCCACCGCACGATAGTATCCGGCCTTGCTAAATAAAGGGCCAGGGTCCGATCCCTTTGGTAACCCACTAGCCTCTGGTCAATTGAAGTCGAATATCCAAGCCCGAGACCCAATAGAACCAGGAACGCCAAGATCCAAAGCACAACCATCAGAATCGAACCTTTGTCCGAAATAAGTTTACAGCTTCTGTTCATCGTGAAAGCCCTGGGAATAGCGGTAAATCTTTTGAATGGCGCTAGGGGTGAAGAGATTCTTGAGCGCCGCATGGCCGGCTTCCCGCATTCGAAAGGTAATCATTCCCTCGGTATCCAAAAAATCCAGGGGTGGGATCATGGAACGGTAGCAGATACGATCCCAGAAGTTCTTCATTTTCTTGACCCGGGGGAGCAATCCCATCTATCCCATCAGGACGAGCTGTAAGAGTTTGTACTCATTGGTCTCGTAGTTGAGCAAGGCGCGTAATATTTCCAGCGACTTTGAACTCAAACGCTGGGCTTCATCAATCAACAGTACGACGGTCTCATTTTCATTGACTCCCTTATCCTAGAGGAAGCGCACGATGGCCTCCAGGGATTCGGCTGAGGAGAGGGGCCCGGATCCGAGTTGGATCCGGAATATTTTTAGGAGTGCGGTAAGAAACTCTTCTTCGGCTTCATAAAACGGATTGAACATCAAATGGGAGGAGACCTTCTTATCATTGTTTAGGATTTGAAACAGCCTGCGACTCAGTGTGGTCTTACCCGTACCCACATCCCCCAGGATGAGGCTCATTCCGCGCTTAAGTTTAATTGAGACCTGCAAACGATACAGGGCATTCTTGTGAGCGGCGGACTCGTAAAAGAGTACTGGGTCCGGGCTCGTCGAAAACGGCTCTTTCTTCAAACCGAGGACTTGATAGTAGCTCATATCCGCTCAGCAAGCCCCTCACTTTTAGCCAAATTTGTACGTTTTTGGACGCAATTCACCTCTTTTGTCATCCTCACCGGCTAAAGACCCACGGCTTCAGGGCCTGGATGTCATTCGTTGCCTGAATTGGACCCTCGGATCTTAAATGAGCAAGAAATATAGCAAAAATCAGGAGATGGAGTAAAAAGGGATAAATGCGGTTGAGACTAAAACTCTGTTTTAACTTTCAAATGTATCTTACCTGATGCCTCATTACCAATCTTACCAACACGTTACCAGTTTATCACCTGAACATATGGAAGGTAATTAATTTACGGGATAAGCAATGTGGGTGGGTCCGACTATCAAGATAACAAATGCTATTTCTCGCTGCCTAGAAGCTCGTCAAGTTCCCCTGTAGCATCGAGTTCCCGGATCTCCTGGTATCCGCCCAGGGGCTTCCCATCCACAAAGATCTGAGGCACGGTCAGCCGACCTGATAAGCGCCGAACTTCTTTATGTAGAGCTTCATCATCGCCCATTTCCACCTCTTCGAATTCGACGCCCTTGGAGCTGAGCAAGGCCATGGCTTGCCGGCAGAAGGGGCAAGGATCTCTTGTGTAGACAACTATTTTCGCCATAGTGCTTCAGTTATACTACTTTGTCCGTCGGGCCTTGTCCAATGCGGACTGAGGGGTCACGGAAGAAGCAGGAATCTGCCGGAGATTTTCGTCCGAATCAGAACCGCTACTAATTACTGTTTAACACTTCCTAGTTTTTTATCTTTTTTCCATAGCTCATAAATAATTAAGGCTATCCAATCAAGTGATCGATGAAACTTCAAAACACCTTTGACTCCTAGCCCAAAAATTCGAGCTCATTTTGGACTATATCCACCGTTGCCGGATTGTCTTCTACCTGGAGCATTCGCCTTTCCTTGAATAGGGTAAACCCTTTATAATTTTATCATAGAGGGCATACTCAGGCTACAATTTTATCCAACGCATAAACCTATAGCATCTCACCATATAATACAGGAGAACTAGATGATATTACTGAATTATATATCATACCTTAGAATAACCGATTAGTGAGCCTCCCGCGCCACTCCGCACACCTCTACGCAGCCTCCTTTTCCCAGGACTACGCCAGAGAGCCACACCCCGTCTCGTAGCCAAAAAACACCTCACAGGCTTTGGTCTGTGGCAAAAATAGTATATCATAACTTAAGGATTTCATGGACATTTCGACTCAGAGGTACCCAGCTAATTAATATGAATGTGATCGGTTTAACGGGCGGTATTGCAACTGGAAAGAGCGTAGTGGCCTCTCTCCTTCGGGAAATGGGGGCGGTGATCGTGGATGCCGATCAATTGGCTCGTGAAATCGTTCGTCCAGGACAAAAAGCGTGGCAAGAGATCCTTACCACCTTCGGACCTGATATCCTGAAGGATGACCAAACCATAAATCGGGAGAAACTGAGAGAGATGGTTTTTAAGGACCCGAGCGCTAGGAAAAGGCTTGAAACCATTACCCACCCCCGAATCCGGGAGTTGGCTCAGGAAAGGATCTCAGCGGCCACCGCCAAGCAGACCGAGGTGGTCGTATACATGGCCCCGCTACTTTTCGAGAACAAGGTCCATCTATGGATCCACCCTGTTGTTCTGGTCACCTGCGACCTGGACGTCCAGAAACAAAGGTTAAAGAAACGGGACAAACTCAATGATTCGGAAATCGAAAGGCACCTGAGTGCCCAAATGCCCATGAAAGAAAAGAAAGAACTGGCCGATCTGGTGGTAGAAAACAACGGTGATCTTGAAGAGCTCAAAAAAACGGTTCAAGCGGTCTGGCAGGATATCAAGTAGATTTCACTCGTTCCAGATACCTCCCCTCAGAAGGGTCCACACGGACCCGGTCACCCACCTGGATAAACGGCGGGACTTGAATCGTCACACTGGTTTCTAGTTTCGCTGGCTTGTACGATGCGCTTGCGGTAGCCCCCTTGATGATAGGCTCGGTCTCAATAACTTCCAGATCTACCGTTTTAGGTGGATTCACACCGAGGGCCTTCCCTTCATAGAACTCGATCTCTACTACCTGGCTCGGCATTAAATAGGACAAGATATTGCCGATTTCTTCTTGAGATAAGGCAATCTGATCATAAGTCTCCGTATCCATAAAGGTGTGGAGTCCCCCGTCCTCATACAGGTACTGCATGGAACGAGTTTCTAGAGTTGCCAACTCGATCTTGTCCTCAGAACGGAATCGGTTTTCAGTCCCCACCCTGGTTTTTATGCTTTTCAGCTTGGATTGCACCAAACCCCGTTTGTTTCCAGGCGTCAGATGCTTTATGAGTGTTATCCGGAAAAGATCACCCTGGTAGATGATCAGCATGCCCGGTCTCAGTTGTGTTGCATTAATTTGCATAGTTCTAATTTCTAATTTGGAATTGGTAATTAGTCAACGGTGGCCCCAGCACCCAATCGAATATCCCTGTTTCGAATGGCTATTGAGTGGGTCTTAGGCGTATAGCCCGCCCCACCCGTTCAACCCCGATCATCTGCGCCGCCAGTATCATGCCGATTTTCCCCCGCTGGCTCAATTGGAGAACTTCACGGAATGCTTGCGTCATCATTTCCCTGAGCTTTTGGTTCACCTCCGCTTCGTTCCAGAAAAAATTCTGCAGGTCCTGGACTCACTCGAAATAGGGAACAATAACTCCGCCGGCATTGGCTAGTATATCGGGAATGATGAATATTTATTTATCTTCAAGTATTTTATCCGCCTCCAAATTGGTCGGGCCATTGGCCCCTTCGGCAAGAATCCTGCATTTCAGCCTAGCGGTGTTCTTCGAAGTAATCTCTAACTCATCTGCGGCTCTTTTCCTTGTGGAGAATAATTTCTTCCAGGTCCATCCCATGCTCATTAAACAGCGCACCGGACCGGTCACTGACAGCAGTCACCTTAACACCCAATGCCGCCAAATCCTTAGCGGCAACCATGCCCACATTGCCAAAACCCTGAACCACCGCACTTGACCATTTCAAATTCAGCTTAAAGTGTTCCGCCGCCTCGACGATTGTGTAGACCAATCCCCGTCCGGTGGCCTCTTCTCTTCCCAGCGTGCCGCCGATATCCACCGGTTTTCCAGTTACGATATCGGGTACCGAATAACCCTTGTGCTGGCTATAAGGGTCCATAATCCAGAACATTACCTGCTCGTTGGTCCCCATATCTGGGGCAACAATGTCAATTTCCGGCCCAATGAAATTCAGGATTTCCGCGGTAAATCGCCGCGTCATACCTTGGAGTTCGCTACGGGAGAGTTCTCTGGGGTCACAGGTGATTCATCCTTTGGCTCCACCCAAAGGTAAGCCCACCAAGGCGTACTGTCCATGTCATCCACATGGACAGTGCAAAGACCTCTCCCAGATTGACCCTCGGATGATAGCGCAATCCACCTTTGAAAGGTCCAGGACATCGTTATACTGCACCCGGTACCCGGCAAACATTCGAACCTCGCCATTATCCATCCTGGTTGGGACGCTAACGATCAAGGCCCGATCCGGCTGTTTCAGCCGACGGGCGATGTTGTGATCCAGGTTCAACCGCTCGGCCGCAATTTCGAACTGCTTAATCGCTAACTCGCTTGCCGGACTATCCCACTCGATGGTTTCCATATATTCCTCCCACTCTACCCCTTCCCCATTTTTGATCTTAGATTCAATCCAAACTCCCCGATCCAAAATCTAAAAACCCTAATCTAAAATTCCTTATCCCGGTGGCCACTTCATCGGCCGTCCCCCCAGAAGGTGAAAGTGAATGTGAAACACACTTTGCCCCGCCGCCGCTCCACAGTTAGCTACGAGACGAAAGCCTTGTTCTGCAACACCATGTTCCCTGGCAAGCCGGGTAGCCACAGAGCAAATGTGACCCATCAGTTCCACGTCCAAATCGTTCAAATCAAGAAGAGTCTCAATGTGTCTGAGGGGAACGATGAGAAGATGTAGTGGAGCCTGGGGATTGACGTCCTCGATCGCCGCCACCGATTCATCTTGAAAGAGCACCTTCCCTTGGATTTCTCCGGCAATTATCCCACAAAAGATACACGTGCTCAAATTTCACCTCTCAGAATCTACTCAACTCAAATCTCAGGGCAAAAGGCAAGGATACGCCCTTCCTTGATCCGCATCGGGATGCGGACTAAAGAGGCTCCGAAGCAGGGCCCCCATACACATTCGCCCGTGTTGGGTTTGTAGGTAGCGCCGTGATTCGCGCAGATCAAGTAGCGTTTGTCGTCGGAAAAAAATTGGTTATCCAGCCAATCCATGGAAAGAGGGATATGACAGCACTCATTGACATAGGCAAAGATATCCCCCTCGTAACAGACCAACAACCCCTCTACAGTCTTACTCTGACAACGCAGCGTAAACTTCTTGGTCGTGCCATGGATGAGTTCATCGGTCCGGCCCACCGCTTTACCTTGCGCGCTCCTCGCCATAATGCCCCGTTAATCGGCCAAGTCCACCAGGAAGGATAGATCCCCTTCCGGGCAGCCAACCAAAATCTTTCCCTGTTCCACCAGCACCGGCAGCCGATAAAGAGACAGCCCCTTGCAGGGCCCATCGACACAGAGCCCAGAGTGGGGTTCATAAATCGCCCCATGCATCATGCAGATCAGGTGGCGTTGCTCGTCAGTGTGGAATTGGTTACGAACAAAATCCAGCGGAGTGGCCATGTGTCGACACCGGTTGATATACGCGTGGTAACTGCCTCCGTCGTTGAGCAGCAAACAATCGATTCGATACTTTTCGCAGATGAGCCAAAACTTCATCACGGCGCCATGCGCCAATTCACCGTCCCGAGCAATGATTCTTCCGCTCAGTCGTCCCTTTTCCTCCATCTGGGTCTTGTCCCGTAGGAGAACTCGCCGACGCACCAACAGGCCAACAACATAAAGGACGAGAAACACTAGGGAAATATAGATGGTCAATTCCATGCCAGGTTACGGTTGCTCTACTGTTCGTGAATTTCTTGACGGACATTTCCTAAGTTTGCAAGTTTGTCGAATCGGTCGAACCACTTTGTGCTCGCCTCAAGAAGCGGGGGGTTACATTCAATCAATCAGGTTCCTTATCGTTGGACTGACGAATGCGCTTCACATCCTGGGGACTCTGCCGTTCGCTCATTCCCATGACCGAAAGAAGCTCATTGGTCATTTCCGCCGTGACCTGATCCTGGACGCTGCCCTTCCCCTCCGGATCAGCCTTGAGAAACACCAAGATCTTGTCAGGGACCACACCGGTTTCTTCCAGTCCACTTAAGAACTCCCCATAACCCACTCGTCCGCGGAGTTCCTCCACTTTTTTTAGAAGCCTTTTACAATCCTTGCAGATTTTAGACCAAAGCCCCGCCGAGTCTTCACAGTAAATACAACGCGCCATAGGGTGAGACCTTACCGAGCTCGATCGAGCTGGGGTGATATGAGCTGCTGAATCTCCGGAGCCAAATTTTGATTGGCTGCTACCAAACCGTGAAATACCGGTTCCGATTGGTTGAACTGTAGACCCTTTCCAGCGCCATCAACGGCAACGCCGCCGGCTTCCTCCACGATCAATACCCCGGCGCACACGTCCCATTCATGGATGGAATGAAAGGTAATCGCCCCATCCCCTTCCCCTGCGGCGACCAAGGCCAATCGATAGGCAATGCTTCCTACCGGCTCTAACTGATATCGGTTTACGAAGGGAGTGAACTTGCGCCAAGGCTCCGAACGGCTGACCATGAGGCGAGCCCCTACGGGGTCCTTACGGGTCGAAACGCTGATGGGAGCTTCGTTGAGTGTAGCGCCACCCCCACGTACGGCCGCAAAAAGCTTCTCCGTCGCCGGATTATAAACGACCCCTAACGCGGCACTCCCATCGACGACTAGACCAATGGAAACCGAGAATTGGGGAACGCACTGAATGAAATACTTGGTCCCGTCAATAGGGTCGATCATCCAGACGCGGGATTTCCCAAGTCTCTTGGAATCATCTTGATTCTCTTCTGAGAGCCAACCATCATTGGGAAAGCGGCCCAATAGGGTTTTTTGAATTTTAAGATTGGCTTCTAAATCCGCTGTGGTCACAGGCTGACCTTTGGACTTTTCCTCGATGTGGTATTCCTTACCATAGAAGGCCATGATAATACTCCCCGCTGCCCTGGCCGCCTCCAAGGCGACATTCAGGGATTCCGAGAGATGGTTATCACCCATTACTATTTTGCCCTCTGTAAACATCAAACATTGGAATTACTCGGCCTATGCAAAGTGGGTTTACACGATCCTCATTGGGAATACGCCCCAAATCCTTTAGACACTGTTTTGGGGATATTTTAGCTTTGAGATCATTGGGATCAACATCTTTCCTTCTAAACCCTGCTGTAGGACAAGAAGAACCGTCAGACCTAAATCCCTAATCGCCTTTTCCACCGTTCAGGAACCGTTCGGCAAGTCCGATTCCACCTCCGCGCCCGCTCGGAGCATCTCTTCAACGGCGCGATCTGCGTCCCCCGGCTTCAAATCGACTCCACGAACTGCATCTTTGATCAGAACGACCTTAAACCCCTGCTTCAAACCATCGAGAACCGTCGCCTTCACACAGTAGTCCGTTGCCAACCCGCCCACGAAGAGCCTGTCTACCCCTAGTGTCCGCAGAAGATCTCCAAGCAAGGTTCCGGTTTCGTCCCGAGCCTCAAAACCCGAGAACCCGTCCTCATCGGGAGCCGTGCCAGAAGAGACAATCCTCACTTCCGGGAACAACGCCAGATCGGGAAGAAACTCGGCGCCTCGAGTTCCTTGAATACAATGGGGCGGCCAAACTCCCCCACTATTATTAAAATGACTGGTCTTTTCCGGGTGCCAATCACGGGTGGCAAAGACCGGCAGTTTGGCTGCTCGAAAACGTTCTATGTATCGGTTCAGGACCGGTACCACCTGATCCCCTGCCGGCACCGCCAAGGCTCCACCACGGCAGAAATCCCTTTGCACGTCGATAAGTACCAGCGCATGTCCCTTCTGCATAGTTTAAGTATAACGAATCATGATAAGGTTGCAATTCACCCACCGTTATGACAAATAGCTCTCCAACATGGCCTTGAAGGGGATTCTATTGGACGCAGCCGGGACTCTCTTTAAATCGGTTCGACCGATCGGAGAGAGCTACTCCTTGTTCGCTGAGCGCCACGGCAAAGAGGTCTCAAAGGAGCAGTTGGCCGGACGTTTCCGTCAATGTCACACCACGGCTCCCCCACTTGCCTTTCCAACGGCACAGGGTGATGAACTCAAGAAAAGGGAGCGAAACTGGTGGCGGGAATTAGTGCGGGAGGTCTTCGAGCCCTACACCCCTTTCGAACGCTTTGACGCTTATTTTGCAGAGCTTTTTGACTATTTCAGCAAGCCGGAGGCCTGGTCCCTTTTCGATGACACGGCTGAGACCCTGCATTCCCTCAGACAACGCGGGTTGACCCTCTGCGTCATATCGAATTTCGACTCCCGTCTCTTCGGCATCCTCGAAGGGCTAGAAATCAGTTCGTATTTCAATTCTATCTTGATCTCGAGCCAGGTAGGTTACGCCAAGCCGGCAGCGGAGATATTCCATGAGGCCCTCAGTCGACACGGCCTCAAGCCCGATGAGGTCCTCCACGTTGGCGACAGCCCCGAGACCGACATTGCTGGAGCAGCAAGTGCAGGATTGGAAGCGGTCCTACTGGACCCCAAATCCAGTGGCGCGCCAAGCACCGGATCTATTCAGCATCTCAAAGAGATCCTTTCGATCGTCGACCGGAGAAACCAGTAAGAAAATCCAACCCATGGGGCCGACCACTCGTTTAGCCAGACGCCTGACAGGGCTTCCAACGAACACAGCACTCGAATCGAAACGTCGCTTCAAGAAGTACTTTTTTTCAGGTTGACAGCCTTTCTATTGCCGGATATCCTCTCGTAACCTTGTTTTTTCATCCATGAAGATCCACGACCTATTCGTAAAAGATGAACCTGTCTTCTCTTTCGAGTTTTTTCCTCCCAAGGACGATGGGGGAGTCGATGCACTCTTTCATACCATTGAAACCTTGAGGGGACTGAACCCGAGCTTTGTGTCGATTACCTACGGCGCCGGAGGAAGCACGCGCCGCACAACCGTCGAGATTACCAAACGCATCAAGCAAGAGATCGGAATCGAGGCTATGGCACACCTCACCTGTGTGGGTCATAGCCGGGCAGAGATCCTACAGATTCTGGACGAATTGGAGCGTTCGGAAATCGAGAACATCATGACCCTGAGAGGGGACCCGCCCAAGGGGGAGAGTAACTTTGTTCCACACCCGGACGGGTTCCAACATGCCAATGAACTGGTCAGCTTCATCCAATCCCGCAAGAGCTTTTGTCTGGGGGCGGCCGGGTACCCAGAGGTTCATCCTGAGGCCTCAAGCAAGGAGACGGATCTCGCTAATCTCAAACGAAAGGTTGAGGCGGGAGGGCAATTCATAATCACCCAACTCTTCTTCGACAACAGCCGCTATTTTGACTTTGTCTTACGGGCACGGGATGCCGGGATTCACGTTCCCATCATTCCAGGAATCATGCCCATCTCCAATGTAACCCAAATCAAACGGTTCAGCCAAATGTGCGGGGCTACCATTCCCCCTGAACTGATGACAGATCTGGAAAAGGTGGAGGGAAACGGCGAAGCGGTTACCCGGATGGGTATCCGGTACGCGACCACCCAGTGTGAGGAGCTTCTAACAGGCGGCGCACCGGGGATTCACTTTTATACGTTAAACAAATCCCTTGCGACCCAGACGATACTGTCTGAACTCAAATCCCGACTGGGTAACCCAGAGCTTGCCGTGGGGAAGAGAAACAACCCGAATTAGCACCCTGGCCTGGGACGGCCACAGCTGATGAATCGCCCCTCTTCAACAGGCTAACCGAGAATGACATCCTTCCACTTATCAAAAACCTGCTTCTTGAGCTCCGGAGTCGATTCAGCCACCGGAGGGAAATCCTTGATCCACTCAAAGGGACGACAAGCATCGATAATCGCGCGGGAGTTGAACCCCTTCTTCCCAGGCTGGATACGTGGATCCAAGGGTCCACTCCAGCAACGCCTGAGTATGTCGATGGACTCGACGGGATCCGATCGGCTAGAGATCGCCCACAGCACATCGAAGGTGTTGGTCGGATCGATATCGTCATCAACCACAATAACGTATCGACCCAGGTAGGCCCCGGCGTGAACCTGAGAGGCCACCAGCGCCGCCTGGCGCGCGTGGCCCGGGTAGCGTTGTTTAATGGAAATAATGTTTAATAGTCTGCCACCACCGGCCTCGTGACACCAAACCCCTCGGACATCAGGCACCCCTGCCCTTTCCACCTGATCCCAGATCAATGCGGATTTGACAAAACACTTGGCTAAAGAATAGTCCGAAGGAGGCCGGCCCGGACGGGCGCAACAGAGGATCGGATTGTTTCGATGGTAGATATTCTCCACTCGGACCACAGGCTCAGGTCGAGTTGAGCTGGCATAGTAGCCTGTCCACTCGCCGAAAGGACCCTCGGACTTGACATCGCCGGGATGCATAAAGCCCTCGATCACAATTTCTGCGTCTGCCGGTAGAGGCAACCCGGTCGCCTTTCCGTGAACAACCTGGACGGGTTTTCCCTTCAAACCCCCTGCATAATCGAACTCGGAAATTCCGTAATCCACTTCGTTGCCAGATACCATGAACAGGACCGGATCCTGACCGACGCAGATAATAACAGGACACGGCTTACCCTGATCGAACCACTTCTGACGTTGAACCTGACCATGTTTTCCGGGCGAGATATAAAGCGCCATACTCTTCTCGTCATGAACCATCCCGCGATAGGTTCCGAAGTTGACCCACCCCTCCTCCGGATCTTTGGTAATGACCAGACAGGCCGTTCCCAGATAACGTCCACCGTCCAATTCGTGCATGAATGGAACGGGGAACTTCAACAAGTTGATGTCGTTGCCGGAAAGAATATTTTCTAAAACCGGTCCTTCCTTAACGACCTCATGCGGAATAGGCTTATGACCGGAAAGCTTCTGACGAAATGCCCGGACTAGATCCAACCCCGTCAAATCCATGGGCAACCCTAGGTTCAGCGCCATTCTCTTGAACGACGCGTTCTGAGCAAAGAGGACACGAAAGCCTGCGGGATACCCCTTGATTTTATCGAACAGTACCGCGGGGACCGACCCCTTGCTCTCGCGGGCAATAAGCTCGGAGAGAGTTCCCATCTCCAGATTCCAATCCACATTGTCGATCTTCTTGAGTTCGCCCATGCTATCTACAATTGCGAGCCAATCACGGAGATCACCATAAGTCGGTGTTTTACCGGTCCCCGTCTCCTTGACCGTTTCTTTCGTCGCCTCTAGTGCAGCCATAAAGAATCTCCTGTCTAACTGGTTACTTGTCCAATCGTTATTCGTATACTCGGCATTCGCTATGGTTTTTGGTTAAAGTATCTTCGTTATCGTAACATTGTACCCGGAATAGCTCAGCGAGGGAATATACCGTTATACGAATATATGAATAACTACTTTAGGCCCCCAATGCCGAATCATCCATCCCTTCGGTATCCTCGGCAGGGAGACCGTTGCAACTCTGCGTGTCCAGGTGGAGAAACACCTTCTCTCCAGTGGTCATTTCCAGAAATGGATGGGTATGGACCCTTATTAGAAAATCATTGACGTCCACCTGACAGTGGTAGGCATCCCCCATAAAGATCGCTTCGCGTACGGTTCCCTCAACCACGTTATCCAGGTCGTCGGGTTTTTTCTTGTGAACCTCGATATGTTCGGGACGAATGGACAACACGGCGGACTGGCCGCGGACAAGACTGGGGGCAGGGACAAAAGAGAAGGTCCCTTTTTGAGTCTCTATTCTCCCCCGCTGGTTAATGCCGTCCAGCTCAATCACCTGTCCTTCAATCAAATTGGTCAGTCCCAGAAAGGTCGCAGTAAATTTTCGTTCCGGCCGGGAATAGAGTTGGTGCGGTGATCCCACCTCAATGAGCTTCCCCCCGTGCATAACGGCGATCTGGTCCGAGATGGCCAGGGCCTCCGCCTGATCGTGGGTCACGTATATCGTCGTGATATTGACCCGCCGCTGCAGGGCTTTGATCTCAAACCGCATCTGCTCCCTGAGCTTGGCATCCAGGTTACTAAGCGGCTCGTCCAGAAGCATAACCTTGGGTTCGTTGACTAGGGCTCGCGCAAAGGCCACCCTCTGCTGCTGTCCCCCGGAGAGCTTAGGGGCCGGCCGCTCCTCAAGTCCATGAAGCCCCACAACCCGTAATACATCCTCCACCCGCTTTCTGATTTCGGCTTTGGGCCGGTGCTGAATGGTCAACGGGTAGGCCACATTTTGAAATACGGTCATGTGAGGCCAGATGGCATAGGACTGAAAAACCATTCCGATGGGACGGCGGTTCGGTGGGATATAGGTCCAGTCTGCCGAATCGTAGACCTTTATTCCCCCGATACTGATCGATCCGATATCCGGTCGCTCGAGGCCGGCAACGCACCTCAGCGTGGTTGTCTTCCCGCAACCGCTGGGGCCCAGCAACGTGTATAGGGAACCTTCAGGTATCTCTAGAGACACACCCTTAAGAACATGGACCCTTTCCCTATCCTCACCAAAGTACTTCTCTAACCCGCTGATTTCAACCATGATTCGATAGTCCGCCATACACCCCCCTGAACAGCCATTTTAAACTGTAACCCAATCGATTTGCCCTTTAGACCTGCGCTACGAGAGCATAGTCCGGCTACCGGCTATCCTATCTTTTCACAGGTTGTTCTAGCATTTCAAGTACAATATGCAAATCCTCAAGACGCGGTTTGGGGAACCTCACTTACCGCCCTCAGCCCGGCACCGCAAGCCCCGTGCGTTACGTAAAGATTCATGCTATTAAAAATTATTCCAGCGGCACGCGTTTCAGCAAAACTCACCCAAGCACGCGGGTGAAGTGCCGTTGCCCTTCATCTTTGTTGGGGCCTTGGACGTGGGAGCAATCACCGGGTAAAATAACAGGAAGAGTCATGAACGCAGATCTAGTCATCAAAGGTGGTTGGGTGGTCACCTCGGAAAAGACCTTCAAGGGAGGGGTTGCCATCTCTGACGAAAAGTTCGTCTCTATCGGACCCGATGACACCTTGCCCACGGGCAGGGAAGAGATCGACGCCAAGGGCAATCATATCCTGCCCGGCATTATCGACGGCCACGTTCATTTCAGGGAGCCGGGCCTCACCTATAAAGAGGACTTCCGAACGGGCTCAACCGCCGCTATAGCCGGCGGCGTCGTTCTGGTAGTCGACATGCCAAACACCATTCCTCCCGTCACGGGCCCGGAGCAGATCTTAGAAAAACAGCGTCTTGCAGAGGCGAAATCCCTGATTGACTTTGGTCTACTAGGAGTATTGGTTCAAACCAATATAGATCAAATCCAACTCATGGCCAGGGCCGGCGCCTTGGGGTTCAAGATCTTTTTGGGAGAAACCACAGGGAACCTCCCCTGCCCTGATGATGGGCTTTGTACGGAAGTATTCCCAACCGTGACCGCATCCAAGCTCCCGCTCTGCGTCCATGCGGAGAGTCGCGAGATCATGGACCACTACGTAAAAAGGTTGAAGGCCGAAGGCAAGCATGGCCCCGTTATCTGGGAGTCCTCACGCCCGGCAATTTGTGAGGCCGAGGCCGTTTCTCACGCCCTTTTCTTTGCCGAGTCCTATGGGACGAAACTCCACATACTGCATATGAGTTCCAAGCAGGCGACCGGCATTGTGCGTGAAGCGAAGGCACGCGGGGTGAGAATCACCGCCGAGACCTCTCCGCACCACCTCCTCAGGGATTCCAAGGAAATGGAGCGATTCGGTTCTTTGCTCAAGATCAATCCACCGGTCCGGAGTCAGGATCACGGGGAAGCCCTTTGGAATGGACTTCTCAACGGCACGGTCGATATGATCGCTACCGACCATTCTCCGCACACCCTGGAAGAAAAGGGTTCGGATCCATATGGAAAGCTGCTCAAACCGACCATCTGGGAATGCATGTCGGGGTTCTGCGGAGTTGAAACAGGCCCCTCACTCATATTGACCGAGGTCAACAAAGGGAGAATGTCCATCAACCAATACGTTAAACTGACCTCGGAAAATCCGGCAAAGATATGGCAGATCTACCCACAGAAAGGGGCCATGCGGCTAGGATCCGACGGTGATGTTACGGTTGTCGATATGGATAAAGAATCGACTATTGATATCAATAAACTCCATAGTAAGAACAAGCCCTCTCCCTGGCATGGCTGGAAAGTTAAAGGGATTCCTGTAACCACGGTCGTTCGTGGCCATATCCAGATGCGCGAGGGTGAGATCGTCGGGAAGTCTATCGGGAAAATGGTCCGACCCAAACCCAGCAGTTAACCGAATTTCAAAAGACACCCAAAAAGGATCAATTCATAACGAAGCCCATCTTCTTCCCATGGGAAAGGACGGAATATGAAGATTCCGTGCGCAATCTATCGAGGGGGAAGGAGCAAGCCGGTCTTTTTCCAGGAAAAAGACCTTCCTAGCGACCCCAAATTGAGGGACCGTACAAATCTTACGGCCTTCGGTAGCCCCGATTCACGTCAAATCGACGGACTGGGAGGTGCCGACCCCCTCACCAGTAAGGTGGCCTATATTGCACCCGCAACGGATTCGGGTGCCGATATCAATTACACCTTCGGGTACGTCGGTATTACAGCACCGGTAATTGATTACGCTGGTAATTGCGGCAATAGTTCAGCGGCGGTGGGGCCCTTTGCCTTGCTCAGAGGGCTCATCGAACCTAAGGAGCCCGTTACCAAAATAAGAATCTTCAACACCAATACAAAGAAGATTATTGTTGCCGAGTTCGCAGTTAAAGACGGGGCCTTCCAGAGTGAAGGGGACTTCAAAGTGGACGGGGTCCCCGGCTCAGGCTCTAAGATTCTGCTCGATTTTTTGGATTCGGGCGGCTCGGTCACTGGAAAGTTACTCCCGACGGGCAAGGTCAAAGAAGTGATAAAAACACCCACCCTTGACACCCTCACGGTTTCATTAGTAGACGCGGCCAATCCCTTTATCTTCGTCAAGGCAAAGGACCTTGGGCTTCGAGGCAACGAGACTCTGGAGCAGGTTGCGGGTGATACCGCCTTGCTCAATCAGTGCGAAGAGATTCGATCGATTGCAGCAGAAATGATGGGGATCGCTAAGGTGGCAGAGGCCACCCGTCTGAGCCCCGGGGTACCCAGATCGCCCTGGTCTCACCCCCAACGAGCTACAAGACAGCGGACGGACAGGTGGAGAGTGGAGCTGTGAATATTGTCGCTAGGATGACCGCCCTGCAAAAACTCCATAAGACATTTGCCGTCACCGGGGCCGTATGTCTCGGCACCGCCGCTATGATCGAAGGGACCGTCGTGAATGAAGTCTTCGAGGGCTCGCGCTCTGAAAACGCGACGTCAGTCCGGATCGGTCACCCATCAGGCACCCTCAGGTTGAAATTGAATTGGCTCAAGGAAATGGCCGCCTGGCACTGGCCAAGGCCGCTCTGGCGCGGATAGCACGCCTGCTCGTGGATGGATCTGTTCAAGTACCTGACAAGGTGCTGGCCCGGTGATATTCAAGTTGGGGAGTCTGGTCTCCGTCATAGTCCTCCCAGAGGCCCCAGGAAACCGTGACGGGGATTTGGGTGCACTTCCCGGTGAGACTACGCGATGAATCCTTCTGGCGCAGTCTCAGTCCCGAATTACTTCACATTGGCTTCGAAAGAGTACTTTTGAACCGTTTTATTCTTGTTGAAGATGAGGTAGAGGTCCCTATCGACCCAACCCTCTTTCGCGGTTACGCCACGAAAAGTATAACGCCAAGTCTCAAACCCACTGTCCGCCCCGGTTCGAATGGGGGTCCCAAACTTCGCTTTAATCTGGTCCTTGGTCGTTACGTTCGGTTCTATCGTCTCCACCAAATCAGCTGGAATGGTACTGCGATACATGGAACACCCAGCCAACAAAACTGCAGCTAACAAGATGAGGATTAGATTACGCATACCTTCCTTCTATTCTGTCTTCCATTTCGACCGCTGCCGGACCACACCTAGCACCTGATGGCTCGATATCTCTTGGGCACAGACGGAGACTGTTTCCAGCGCAATTCCAATCATTTAGAGCTGAACGCGTAATTCCGCACAGTCCCATCGGTATTGAAGAGGATGCGGAGCTGTTTTCCTCCCCCAGCCTGGCCCAATACATAGCGATAATAGGACCATGTTTCAAACCCTGTGTCAAGGCCCTTCTCTGCAGGCTCGCCAAAGGTCGCAAAGATTTGCCCCTTCGTGGTGACATTGGGTCGGATCTCGTTGATGGTAGCGGTTGGGAACTCCCGGCCTGCGCAACCGCCAAGGATAAGACAGAAGGCGATTACATAGGCCGTAGCCTTAGCCATATTTTTCATAATTTTTTCCTTCCCTCGAGGGCCTGACTCAAAGTGACTGCATCAGTGTATTCCAGCTCACCTCCCATGGGTAACCCTCTGGCGATACGGCTCACTTTAACCCCCAGAGCCTTGATTTCCCTGGCCAGATAGAGGGCGGTCGCCTCGCCGGATACCGTATGGTTGGTAGCTAAAATCACCTCCCGAACGCTGGAGCCCTTGATCCGGGACAAGAGATTCCCGATTCTCAGTGACTCGGGCCCCATTCCATCCAGTGGTGAAATAGCTCCATGCAATACGTGATAGGTGCCTTTAAATTCCCCAGATCTCTCCACCGCCATCATATCGACCGGCTCCTCGACGACACAGACCTGTTCTCTTTCCCGCTGCGGATTTCGACACACATGACACTCCGTGCCAGCGTCGCTTCCCGGCTTCAACTCGCACAGTCCGAAACAGGTCGGACAAAGCGATATTTCCTGTTTCAACCGGCCCACGCTTTCGGACAGGGCCAGGACCTCTCTCTGGTCCGCCTTGAGCAAGTGAAAGGCCAGTCGACCGGCCGTCTTCTCACCAATACCGGGGAGCCTGGACAATTCCTGAATCAGACGTGCAAGGGGTAATGGATAGGAACTCATGTCATTAATCCTGGGATCTTCATCCCCCCTGTCAACTTGCCCATCTCTTCGGAAACCATCTCACGGGCCCGCCGCACCCCCTCGTTGACCGCCGCTTGAATTAGATCCTGCAACATCTCGATCTCCTGTGGGTTCACTACCGTAGGATCAATCTTGATCGAGGAAAGGACAAATTGTCCATTGACTGAGACCTGCACCATGCCACCGCCCGAGGAGGCGTCGACGGTCTTTTTAGCCATCTCCTCCTGAATCCGCGCGAGTTTGGTCTGGACCTCCTGTGCCTGTTTCATGAGGTTTCCCATATCACCAAAGCCTTTTGCCATAACTCCTCCAATCTAAACTCTGGAAAAATCGAATCAACACGATGGGTAATTAGTTAAATTTATCATTTAATTTCCTTAATGGAACCACCAAAAATCCTTAAGGCTTCTCCAACAATACCGTCTTGCGCAGCAGTGCTTGGCGAAGCCCCTTCAAGGGAACTATCCGTAGCTTTCGGCTCTCCGGCTAAAGGGGCAACCGTCACGGATACATCACCGGAAAAAAAGCGACTGGCAAAGTCCTTCAGCGCGGAGAGGTTCTCCCGGTCCTGAAGGTAGCTCAAATGATGGCGATCCTCGACACCAATTTTTAGTTGCCCAGGGGGAAGCTTAAGGGGACGTACCTGCTCAAGGTGTGACGCCAAGAACCGTTTTTCTTTCATGACAAAGGAAACAAACTCGCCCCACAACCTGAACTCATCAGGTCCGCCGGTCGGAACCAGTACGGGCTTTTCCTCACTAGACTGGTCCAGGCCCGATGGATCAGAGGGTGTAGGTTGAATCGATTCAACCTTTTCATCCGTAACCGCATGGGAAGACGCCGTAACCGGAGCGCCCACGGATGGCTCCAATGCCTCTCCCCCGGACAGCCTCTGTTCGATTTCACTGAGCCTTTCAAGTGCGTTGGAGACGGCTATGGACTTTGGCAGCGTTGCCAATCTGACCAAGGTCGTCTCCAGAGCAAAGCGAGGATAGGCAGAGCGGGCGATATCCTCATCTCCTTTTACCATAACCCTAAAAAAGTCCATCAGTGATTCAACCGAAAGATCCGCCACCTGTGCCCGCAGTCCTGCAATCTCTTGATCGTGGAGATCGAAGAGGGAGCCTGAGGCTCGGGACGGGGATCCCGATGGACCCTCGCCCGTACCCTGATCCAAAACCAAGCGGGCAACCAGAAGGTTACGAAAATGCTCCACCAGTTCCTGTGACAGCCGGGGTAAGTCCAGGCCGTTGATCGACGCGTCGGCAACCATTTCGATGCATCGATCCGGCTTCCCTTGAATCACCGCCCCACAGATATCGTAAAGAATCTTTCGTTCGGCAATACCGAGAATATCTTGCAACAGACGTTCATCGACCTCCACGGCGGCCCCTTCCTCCCCTAGCCCAGGAGCTGCATAGGAAAGGACCTGCTCGAGCAGTGATTGGGCGTCACGCATACTCCCCTGCGCTTCTCGGGCAATAAGGAGAAGGGCGTTTTCCGTAATCCGCAAGGATTCGACCTCGGCGATTTCTTGAAGTTTCCGGGTCATTTCCATTACCCGAATACGACGAAAATCAAACCGCTGGCAGCGAGAACGAATGGTATCGGGCAAACGATGCGCTTCGGTCGTTGCCAGAATAAATCTGACGAACGGAGGGGGCTCCTCCAACGTCTTGAGCAAGGCATTAAAGGCGTCCTTGGTGACCTGATGCACCTCATCAATGATGTAGATCTTGAAACGGCTCTTGGCCGGCTGGTAACGGGAGTTCTCTATGATCTGGCGCACCTCGTCGATGCCCCGATTGGAGGCTCCGTCAACCTCGTAAACGTCCATGGAGTTGCCACTAACGATCTCGGTGCAGTGGGTGCATTCGTTGCAGGGTTCCGGAGTAGGCCCCTTTTCGCAGTTTAGCGCCTTAGCCAAGATTCGGGCAGCGGTGGTCTTTCCCACACCGCGCACTCCCGTGAAAAGATAGCAATGGGCAATTCGGTTATAGAGAATCGCGTTCGTCAAGATTCGGGTTATGTGCTCCTGACCAACAATATCCCCGAAATTCTGGGGTCGCCATTTTCTTGCTAGAACCAGGTAGGACATAAGGTTTGGATAGCCATTGCTGACAGCCAGGTTGCCCTGTGGCACAGGGGTATGCTCGCTACCGCTGCTTCCTTCCGGACCTGACGGGGTTCACGGAACCACCTTGCACAGGACCCGGCCATCAGCAATGACGTCCCCGCTTAAAAACTTAAAGCGTAAATCATATTCGTCATTCGGCCCACGATCTTACAAGACTGGCAACCTCAACGGTAGATGAGCCCTGTGCGTAATCATTGAACATTCCATCGGCCCGGTTTAATGTCTGACCAATGCCCAAAGTGGCGGAGAGGGGGGGATTCGAACCCCCGGTACCCTTTTAGGGGTACACACGATTTCCAGTCGTGCGCCTTAAACCGGGCTCGGCCACCTCTCCCCAATCGTCGGCCTCCCGATTTCAAATACCATACAAAACAACTATCAGAAAAATCATTATTTCGAAAACAGACAGGACACTCATTCCTCAATTGCATCGGGAACCAAGCCGGGTATATTGGGGTTATCCTTCCCAGGAGGGTTTATGTTTCAGCCCCAATTTAAGACCTTCATAATCGTCTGCATATTACTCCATTTTTCCTCCCATAGCTATGCTCAGCTGGGGACTACGGAAGCAACGCCAATGGAACCCACTGACCTGGATAGGGTCAAGGCCGACAGCCGGGCACCGGACTTTACCCTGGAAGATATGGAAGGGAAAAGGGTCTCGCTTTTCGAATTTCGCGGCAAGAAAAAGGTCGTTCTCGTTTTTTATCGAGGCCACTGATGGCCCTACTGTGCAAAACAGCTCGGTGAGCTGAAACACCTCTTAACCACTAAAGAAAAGCAAGGGGTTCAGATCCTAGCCATCAGTATCGATTCCGATGGCGCATCACAGAGGCTGGTGCAGGAGCTGGAGGAAAGGTTTCCGGGAGAGTTTGACTTTCCACTACTCGAGGACAAAAACCATCGGGTGATCGATCGATATGGGATTCTCAACCCGAGGAGTCCCGGCTGGCCTCACCCAGCCACCTACGTGATTGACAAGACAGGTGTGGTCCGTTGGCGTTTCGTTAAACGGGACTATACGCATAGGGCGAGTAACGAGGATATCTTACAGGCGTTGCGAGGTGCCCTCTAAGCCAAGTCCGGCCCTCCCCTTTGTGGCCTCCAATCCATGGACTTGGACCAGCCAACCTTGCCCTTCGTTGATCCTTTCCGCTATACTTCTCCTTCTTTGAGGTATGGCATGAGCCAACCCTCGGGCCAGTCATAGTAACCTGAACCAGTCCACAACGACTGACCGCCTCTGAGAAGCTCAACCACCTAGCCTCTCTTCTTCGGCCGCGTTCGCAGGAGATGGCAACTACCGTCAAGGCATCTGGAGGGAGAACCGCAGCATTCGCACCTTTCGTTCGCTCCTGCATAAGAACTACGCGATTTTTTGGTCCAGCGATATTCTGTCTTCTGTTGGGGCGCTGATCCGAGATGTTGCACTTTACTGGCTCGTATACGAGATAACCGGATCCGCTATCGCATTGGCCCTACTGGGCCTCTGTGAGGCCACTCCACGCCTCGTCCTCGCTCCTTTTCTGGGTGTACTCGTAGACCGTTATGACCGGTTGCGATTATTGATAGTCGTTCATTTCCTCTCCGCGATTCCGATCTTGGGCCTGGTGACTATCTATTTCACAGGCGTAATGGAATTGTGGCACATTCTTGGCCTCGAGATCCTTTATTCAATCATTAAAGGCATTAATCCATCCGCATCCCAGTCGCTGATTCGAGAGCTCGTCCCCAAGGGGGAGATCATGAATGCGGTGGCTCTCTTCTCGGTTGCGTTTAATATCGCTCGTGTAGTGGGCCCCTCCATCGGCGGTGTATTGATCATCTGGATAGGGCCCGGGGGATGTTTTCTCGTTAACGCAGCGGTTCTTTTAATTTCGGGATGGGGGCTGTTATTAATCCGTCTTACCAAAAGAGATCCGGGAAGCGGAGGAAAACATTTCCTGCGTGAAGTCAAAGAAGGGATCCGTTATATCTGGCATGAGCCGGTTATCTTTTCCGGTATTGGAGCCGCATATATTCTTGCTATTTTCGTGACTACCTACCAGAGATTTCTCCCCATATTTGCGAAGGAGATCCTAAAGGTTGGACCCGCGGGATTTGGAGTCCTGATGTCCGCCCCCGGGATCGGGGCCATCCTCTCGTTGACCTTCATTGCTAGCATGTCGGAAGATCGAAGGAAGGAAGTTATCCTCTGGATCCTGGTAACGGTGCCACCAACATTTCTCATCCTCTTTTGTATGTCGGGAAGCTTCCCCCTTTCCGTAGCCTTGCTGGCCTGCATCGGTGCAGGCCAGGCCGGCTATCGTACCATGACCCGAATCGTGATCCAAACACGGGTACCTTATGGCTTTTTGGGGAGAGTGATCAGCGTCTTTCAAATGGATCAAGGAATGCGTTCCGTAGGATCCATGCTCATGGGAACCCTTGCCGCTTACCTGGGAGTCTCCCTCGGACTCACCGTGTCAGCCGTTGTCGGTCTCGCACTTAACTCAACCCTGTACTATCGCCTTTTCAAGTCCGGGTTGAAAAGGTCTTAGCTTCTCGATTCATGCGCCGTTAACCTTGATGGGTCCTCGATCCACCCACTCCTACCGCCAACGGATTGGATCTTCTGATTCATGGGAGAGAAGTGAGGCAAGTTAGAAAAGTCAGAAAAGTTAGGTGAAAGGTCAGAAAAGGTCGGACCACTTCTCTAAAACCTTTTTCCTCAGTTCGGGACTCGCGATGTTGGTCTTGGGAAAGTCTTTGATCCAGTGGTACGGTTTGCAGGCGATGATAATCGCCCGTGAACTGGTGAAGTCTCCGTGCGCCTTCCGGTCAGGAGCAATGCGCGGATCCAAGGCACTTGACGTGCAGCCCTTGAGAACCGTAAGCGTAGTCTCAGGGTCGCAACGGGTTCCGATGGCCCAGAGGACGTCCTCTGGATCGCGGGGGTTGATATCTTCATCCACAACCACAACAAAACGCCCCATGTAATTTCCTGACGCGGCCAGCGCCACCCTCATGGCATGTCCGGGATAGCGCTGACGGATCTGCACCACAGTGAAGCCGGGGATGGCAAGATGCCAGGCGTCAAGAATATCTTCCAACCCCTCCTTCTGCAGGCTCTCTTTGACATTCTTTGCTTTCATGGGCAGCCCAAAATGCAGTGTCGGCCTACGGTATTTCTTAGGGGGCATCCCGAGAATAATCGGGTCATTACGATGATAGAGAGCCTTCACCCTGATCACGGGTTCCGGTCTGGAGCCCGATGCAAAGTACCCGGTCCATTCCCCAAAGGGCCCCTCATTTCGAGTCTCGACATCTGGTGGCGGCACCTCCCCTGCAATAACGATCTCGGCTGTGGCGGGGATGGGGAGGCCCGTGGTCGATTCGTGGATGATCTCCACGGGTTCTCCGCGCACGTGGCCGATTAGGTCATACTTGTTAGGGCCACGGTTCTCTCCAAAAAAATAGGCCGCGCCCAGGAACAAGGTCGGATCCTGCCCCATGGATACCGCCACGGGACAGCTTTGACCCCGCGCCCAGTATTTCTTTTCAATAATGGCTCCCTTATGGGAAGGGGTAATATAAAGTCCCGCTAGATTTTTTCCACTGACCATTACCCGGTAGCAGCTGAAATTGATGAGGCCGCTCTCGGGATCCTTCATAATGACCATGCAACCGGTACCGATATATCGCCCTCCGTCCCCCTCGTGCCACTTGGGAGTGGGAAACTTCCACAGATCGATTTCGTCACCCTGGAACGAGTTCTCAAGAACCGGCCCGGTCTTCACCTCTACCGGTGGTACCGGGCGATAGGAAGAAAAGACCTTTTTATAGTACTCCTCCATTGCCGTATCCACGTCCAAATCCAGTGGAAGATCAACCGCCAGAAGCGCGCGGCGTAGCGGGTCCATGGCATTGGTCAAGACCCGATACCCCTCCGGATAATCTTTAATTTGATCGAACAGGAGGGCCGGGCCCAACCGTTCATAGTTGAGCTCATCAAGGGTACCGATCTCTAGATCCCAGTCTGCACCACAGACCGTTTCCAGCTCATTGTTCCGCTCTAAAGCCGCGATAAACTCTCTAAGATCTCTAAACGGCACGATCCTCTCATTCCGACGAGTGATTACTCAACACAACTCCTCTGAATCACACAAATAGTCAAGAGCAAGCCATAAACTTCGAGAATAGCGAAAAAAGAGAACCGGGAAGAGGGCAACAAATGGAATCCACCGTGCGAGCTTCAGAGCAAGGGTCATGTGGATATAATAGTCCAGTATCCAATACCCGGGCAAGGCGATTCATGAACCACGTTCTCGCACCATGTTGGCAGACAACCGACCCGGAACTATATGCCATCGAGATCGGAACGAGTGCGAACAGCGAAATACATCGATGCTTCGATACGTCACTCGAAGATTAACTGCCAAAGACAATCTCAGTTGACCTAAACATTTTCCTATCTCTTAGTCGAAGCCGAGGTGAACAGGTTAAAGTTAAAGCATGAAGCCTCCACGGGCTTACGCCCGTGGAATCCTCCCTTTCTTCGGCGGAATCCGCCGAAGCACCCTCCTTGCCTACTCCGCCAAAGCCGCCGCTTCGGCTGCGAAGGCCGGGCGCTCTTCGAGATTCGGCCCGTCGTCCGAAGGCTTTGGGCCGCAGGGCGGACGGTCTGTCCATCGCATTCATCCATGGGCTTACGCCCATGGTCTTCTGAGAAGACGGATAAGTTACTACAACACGGAAACACCGGGAAACAGTTAGAAACACTCAAGTCCTATCGTAATATCATTGACGAAACACAAAGGCAAGATGGCCACGCCCACGAATCGCTGCTGCTTACAGCGAAAGTAAATCCGCCAACGACCTGTGAATTCATCAAGAATATTATTTCAGCCGCGGCAGACCACCCCAAGAGTGGAGTCGATTACTCGCTGTCCCTGGGTTGATGTGATCTTTTTGCGCTGGATCATAAGGTCGGCCTTTATGATGAACTCCTCCAGCTGGTTGGATACTTCGAGAGCATTCACTGCGTCGCCCTGAAACCGGACTGATTGTAGTTTGAAAATAAAAGCGTCCCCTTGGTCATGAATGAGCACTCCATCGATGGCTAGGGCCTCAAGGGTAGCAATAACGAATCCAATCTGTTCTGGTGTCTGAGCCAGACAAAACACGTGGGGCTCCCAACCGGGCTGGCTACGATAAGCATAGGATCCGATGAGTGCAGGTTCCTCGGAAATGGTTGCAGGGAGCGCGGATCGGTCACTCCCGACCTTGTCCGGAGCTATGAGATTTTTGGGGCCCGCAGCGTAGAGAGATACTGCGAAGGCCATAGGACAGATGATTGAGGAGACTAACGCGAAAGACTTCATGAATGTTCCTTTGGTCCGAACTTCTAGTAAAGAGCAGGATGGCTGTCAATAGGATTGCACAGGCATAGTTATCTCCTGTGTCACAATTAGGAACAGCAGGGATCAATTGGGAGGATTAAGGCTTACCAGGGTTGAGATTGGGTAAAATCTTGTTTGAAACAATCTCAAGAGAGCCTGGACAAATTGGCAGACGGGGATATTTTCGGATTCCCATGAGCACCCTCAATTTCGAATCGCACGAGGATTAGGATATGACTGATTTGTTGTTGAGCCTTAGAAGCTTAATGGCAGCGCTTATTTCTTCCATAAGGTCTCATACTGATACCACTTGCGGCATTGGAAGCGATGTTCGCATTGGCGCAGCTGTTTACCATAATCCTTCGCCCGTCGATTCACTTCGCTCGCGGCGCGAACCACTTTCGGCTTCTTATGATAACTGCCTCGCCGGTAGCCGCCGTAGCCTTCGTGGTAAGCGAGGTAAAGAGGTTGAGTATCCTCCCTGGAGACACCCAACCGTTTGTTGCTTCCGTGATTAAACCAGCCAATGAAATCCAAGGTATCTTCGATATCATTTCGGCTCTTGAATGGGGCACCGGTTTCAGCGGTGTAATCCTCCCAGGTGGAATCCTGAATTTGGGCGTACCCCTTAGCGGAGGACTTTCGTCCAACGGGAAGAAACCACAACCACTGGGAAGGAGGCATAGCATCATGCCTGAACGAGGATTCCCTCTGGATAAACGCCATGAGGATATAGGCTGGGGTCCCCCATTTGGCTTCGGAGGCCTGGGCGTAATCATACCAGGAAGGGTTTTGATCAAAGACGGCACAGATATTTTCTTGAATTTTGGGCGGAGACACGCCACAACCGGCCAGCAAACAGGCCAACAAGACGATGCTGATGAACTGCTTTGTGCCGACGGCAATAAGAACTCGCCTTATATCCACCACACACAATCTTGCGCTCAAGAAGATGTCAAGTGCAATAGAGGCTGAAGCTTGTTAACTCTAGATTCGGGCGATGGATTAAAAAGAATGGCGGAGAGGGAGGGATTCGAACCCCCGTTACCCTTACGGGTAAACCTGATTTCGAGTCAGGCGCCTTCAACCGGGCTCGGCCACCTCTCCCCGGGGGATACGGACGGTCTCAAACTAAGCGAGAATTTCGTTTCGGCTCCTAAGACTGTTAAAAAAACCACTCAGAAGCTCGGAGCATTCTTTTCTTAAGACACCTTGGGTGATGTCCAGACGATGGTTGAGGCGAGGGTCATTGCAAATTTGATAAAGGGATTCCACCCCTCCCCCCTTGGAATCCAGGCATCCAAATACCAGACGGGAAACCCGCGCTTGAACCAAGGCGCCCGCGCACATAATGCAGGGCTCTAGGGTAACGTACAAAGTGCACTCCTCAAGACGCCAGCACTTGAGTGCTTGAGAGGCCTCCCTCAACGCCAGGATCTCTGCATGGGCAGTCGGTTCTTGCCGTTCTTCGCGCCGATTGTATCCTTTACCGATGATCGTGTCCTCATAGACCACCAAGGCCCCGACCGGAACTTCGTTCTTGACCAGGCCCTTGCAGGCCTCTCGCAAAGCAAGCTGCATATAGGATCGGTCTTGTTCGTCCTGCTTGGCCGCGCTGTCGTCCATGTCCTCTACGGTATCACAAAAACCCTGGAATCCTAAATCTGCGAAATACAGGGGGAACCTTCTCCCCTCCTGCGGTGAATCCTACGCTATCGATCAACCCGGTTTTCCGCCGCTTAAAAATTTCAAAACTACTTCGTCGTGCTCTGCCGGGTGCTCCCATTGGGGCCAATGGGCCGCATCGGCCATACAATAAAACTCGCTCCCTGGAATAAGAGAATGAACGTATTCACCAACATTACGACCGGAACCGGGATTTTTATCGCTCCAGAAAACCAGGGTCTGGGCCTTGATCTCCCTGAGACGCTCTTCGGGAATAAAAAAACCTGCTGAATCCCCATCACCAAAAGAGTTACTAAACACATCCGTTAGGGCACGTTGGGTCTCCGGGTGACTATAAATTTTGTGGCGCACCTCTACCAGCTCGTCGGTAACCCGGTCAGGGGCGGCCATGAGCCACTCGAGCCTTTTACGAATGGTTTCCTTATTGGGATCCTTGATAGCAGATAAGGAACGTTCCCTAAGCAGGAGTCGTCCCTCTGCCGGTACCTCCTTGACGACGCCCGGCTTGAAGCGCACACCCGCTGTCGTATTCAAAATCAGTTTGTTCAATCGATCGGGATAATGCAGGGCAAACCAGAGGGCAGTCCAACCACCGAGGGATTCGCCTTCAACGTGGGCCTTATCAATACCCAAAGAGTCCAGAAGGTCAACGATTTGCTGGGCGTAAGTAGGAACCGATTGACTATTATAGGGGATTTTTGAGGAAAAGCCGTGCCAAACCAGATCCATAGCCATCACATGGTATTTTTGCCCCAATCGAACAATGTTCCGACTGTATGCTTCCGCATGGCCTCCGACACCATGAATCAATACCAAAGGCTCACCATCGCCGGCCTCGATAACCCGCGTCTTGAATTCTTTGCCATAATACCGAACCTGACTCCCCAGCAGATCAACCCACATTGTCGACATAATTCATCCTTCCCAGCGATCTCTCACTCAACACATCCGTGTTACACATCTCAGCTTTACATGATGAAGCTACCACGGGATAACGCCCATGGTATTCTTCCTTATCTTCGGCGGAATTCGCGATCGCACCCGCCTTCCCAGTTGCCCATGATCTATTCCACTTTTGATATTCACCTGTCAAACTGAGAGACAAGCATAATTTTGTTCCAATCCACAAGTCAAACGAGCTCCCCCTACACTAAACATATAACGCGGAACACATTGAAAAGCATTTGAAAAAAACGTAGGCGGGACAAACCGATTGGGGCTCTATAATGATCCTGCGAGGCGGGCCCTTCCTGCGGTGACACCTCCATCCAGGACAAAGGTGGCTCCCGTAATCTGTTCCGCATGAACCGATGCCAAATAGTGTACCAACTCGGCAACTTCTTGTGGTAGACCGACCCTGCCAAGGGGAATTTGACTGGCAACCCGCTTCCGAATCCTGGGCGGAACCATCGGCGTATTGACAGCACCCGGACAGACACAATTGGCTCGAATCCTCGAAGGGGCCAGTTCCAGGGCAAGGACCTTTGTCAGCATAACGAGGGCCGCTTTCGACACGCAGTAGGCTGATCCACCGGCATAACCCACCAGGCCCCCCGTAGAGGCTACGTTAACAATACAGCCCTTGGCCTTTTTTAGGTACGGCAAAGCCATACGGGTAAGAACAAACGCGCCTCGGGCATTAACCGACATGACCTCATCCCAGTCCGCCAGGGTAAGCTCCTCTATGGTGCCAATCTTTTGAATCCCGGCATTATTGCAGAGAACGTCCAGTCGGCCCAGGCATCCTGGCCCCTGCACCATAACCTGCCGCAAGCCCTCTTCCTTACCAACGTCGGCGCAAACGAAAATAGGACGCAACCCATATTTTTTTAATATTTCGGCAGCTGCCTTTTCTCCTCTGCGCTGGTTACGGCCGCAGAAGACCAGGTCATAGCCCTCCCGGGCAAAACGATGCAAAATCGCCAGGCCAATTCCAGAGGTGCCCCCAGTTACGAGGGCAACGGGTCTTTTTTTCTTAGCCAAATTCCTTGACGCCTTAAAGCAGCTGCCTGTTAACCGTCGACTGTATTAAGCTCTTATGCCGCCCGCACCTTTATTGGATTGCCAGGGCGTAAATAATAGGGAACTGAAGGGGGATCTTTTCCCAATGGTCCCCACGATCGCGGCTGTTAAAGATCTCTCCCTCATTTAACTTGATAAACCGGGCCCCTTCACCGCCGGTCCCGATATACACATGGTCCATATGATCCGGGTCGAAATCGATGCATTCCACCATACTCAAAAACGGCTGGGGAAGACCCGACTGTAGCAGCTGCCAACTCTGGCCCCCATCGGAACTCCGCATCAGTGCCCCGTTGGCCTTATTGGCACGGTTTAACCAAACCGGAGGAGGCTCCTCTGCCACGCCAACGTAAAGGGTTTGCGAATCATCAGGGTGAACCCGTACCGGCACCGAATAGGTCCGGGTAAAATCTTTTGTAATGCACTGCCATGACTTCCCGCCGTCGCCGGAGCGGTACAGGGGCCGACCCTTAGGAAAGGGTGTCGGATCGGGAAAGTTCTCCCCTCCTCCCGTTGCGGCGTAAAGGACGTCTCGGACTCCAGCATCAGAAATGATACTATGAACGTCCATATCAATGGTTTCTCTGAAATCGCTCCAGGACGAACCTCCATCGTCACTCATGGCAATGCCCCCCACCTGGGCGGCCACCCAGATTCGCTTGGGGTTGTTCTTGTCCAGGGTAATGCAGCGCACGTGAGGTTCTATATTGGGCACGGGATACGTCCAGCCCCTCCCGGTAGCCAACGTTCTTAGCCCGACCACTTCAGACCAGCTCTGGCCCCGATCCTCACTCTTCCAAAGAGCCGGTGGCTCGGTCCCGACATAGACGATATCCGGGTTTGAGGGGTCCAACGTCAGGGCACGTACCTTATCGGAAAAGACACCACCACCCAGCCTTTTCCAGGTTTGCCCCCCGTCATCACTTCGGTTGAGGCCTCCGCCCCGAATACCGGTGTAAATCACATCGCGGTCGCGAGGATCAATGACAATGGCGTTGACCTCTGCCCCGGCGAGCTCTTTTCCCTCAAGGGCCCATTTTCCACTGGTATGAGTAACCTTGAAGATCCCGTCCAGTGTCCCGACGAAGAGAGCCTTCATGACTCTATTTCCTTTCAATACGGTAATGATCAGAAACGAATGGCAACACCCGGCAACGAGCGACTAGTCGTCATTTATCACGCACACTGGGCTAATCGTTATTACCCATTACGACTCTATTGCCAATCGTTACTTTTTTGATCGTTTCTATCCCCCAACCCTTTCCCTCTCCGCCTCTGTCTCTATTTCTTTCCCGCCGCAATCGCCATGTCGCCGAGATAGTCATAAATATAACGAAAGATATCGATGCTCTCTCTCACCGCGGCCAGCGCGGCATCGGCTTCTTGCTTACTGTGAGCATTTTCCACGATGATCCGGATGGTCTCCTCCGCATGGCCCCCTTCATCAGGGTCCGCCGCGTCAGCCGCCTCCCAATGGGTCAGCGACTTCCTGTCCAGACTGAGTCCCTCCCAGTTTTTACGCGAGTTCAACGGCTTCTTCCCGTAACGAGCCGCCAACTCACCGTGGTTGGTCAGCTCCAGGGCCCCCACTGCGGCAAAGCCTTCGAGCCAGGGCCGCGTGCGGCTGACATTGTCCCAGTAATGGATTCCCATCTTCATGGGGATGCATGGCACGTAGTTCAGGATCTCCTCGCGGGAAAGTCCCAGCCCCTGTCCGAACTTCACCATGCTGCCGTAATGGGTATCGTCAATGGTTGGATCATGGACCTCTTCCACGTAGATATTACCGATGATGTACTGGCGCACATTGAGATGGGGGCAGTTGCCAATTACGTTTCCAAACCAGCGAGGAAAATGGGCGGCAAAGAAAGTATGCTCCGGTGCGAAGATTTTGGCACCATCTCGATTTAAGTGGTGGCTGACAAACTCGATCATGCGAGGTGACTTTTCCCACCACGATTCAGCTACCGCGTCTAGGATATCCTTTCGTTGCACCATAAAAAGCCTCTCCCTATGCTCCTATGATTCTCAAACGGCAAGACGATAAAGCCGTTTTGCATTCCCTCCCAGAACCGCCTCCTTGTCCTCCATGGAGAGGTCCTCCCGAGCCAGAAGCTCATCGATCTCGTGACGACACTTCACGGCATCGAAGACTTCATGGGGGAAATCGCTCCCGAAAAGGAAACCTTCATTACCGGCCTTCTGAACGGCGAAACCGAGCCCATCGTCATCCACGTCGAAGCCAACAAAGATTCTGCCGTCACGCATCTGTTTCTTGAAAAAGGCGCTGGCCTTTTCTCCCGGCTTCGGCCCACCCAGAACTTGACCATTCAAATCCACTTGCATATGACCTTCATGATACGAACGGTCAAGACGGTCCATGAAGAACGGCACCCAGGTTGCACCACCCTCGAGAAAACCAACGCTCAGATTGGGAAACCGCTCAAAGACCCCGTGGGAAAGCATGGCCGCAGCCTGGATCATGATACCCACCGGATGTCCCACTGCATGGACGGGGTAATAGGTGCTGAAAGTGTCCATTCCCAGGTGATGGAGGGCCCCTACGTGCACGGCTACGGCACAATTCAGCTTTTCGGCCTCCTCATAGATAGGCCAGTACATCTTGTCCCCTAAATGGCTCTTCAATCCCTCGCCGTTGGACGGCAGCATGGCTCCGATCATCCCCTGCTGCGTAACGGCCCGGTGCAACTCTTCCACGGCAAGGTCTACATCCTGAATCGGTATCAGCGCCATGCCCTTTAGATTCGGACTGTGGCTCAGAAACGTGTCGTACAGCCAGTTGTTGTAGGCGCGACAGGCTGCAACCGCCCACTCGACCGAGACAAACCGGCCCATGGCCAACCCCCAGGTCGGGTATAGCACGGACCAATCGATCCCCGTTTTCTCCAAGAACTCAAGCCATTCCTTTGGGCCCGGGTTACCGAACTCGCCCTGGCCAAAGCTGGGTTTCAGGTAATGGAAGTGAAGGTGGTCGAGGATAGGGAAAACCTGCGAGGCCCGGCACCCTTTGGGCATGTATTTAACGAGTTCCTCGGACCGTGCCCCGTCGTTGACATGACCGTCTGCGTCGATAACCTGCATACGCGCACCTCCTTGCAATAATTGAAATCAAACCCTGTCGCACAGTCAGCCCGGGATTCCTAAAGCAGCTTCATCGCCGACCGGAGCCCAGGCCCTCCAGGTGCGACCACTTTTTCAAGACTTCTTTCTTGTACTCAGGGCTTACCGCAGTAACCTTGGGGAATTGCTTCATCCAGTTATAGGGTCTGCAGGCATCGATGACAATACAGGAGCTCACCCATTGCTTTCGCTCTCTCTGCTCCGGTGAAATCCTTGGATTGAGGGAACTAGCCGCCACGTCGACAATTTCCGACGCTGTCTTGGGATCCCAGCGCGAGGAGACCGCCCAGAGTACTTCGTTCAAATTGGTGATGTCGATGTCGTCGTCCACCACGATAACCATTCGTACATCCCGTCCCCCATCCCGTGTGGCCAAGACCCCGTAGCCTAACTGCTTGGCGTGGCCCGGATAACGCTGCTTGATAGCCACGACCACAACAAATCGTCCCTGATGAGGGAACCACACACCCTGGATATCCGGCAAACCCGCCCGCTCCAGTGCGGACCAGATATTCGCCGACCGGATATACATGTAGATCTGGCTGTTCAAATAAGTCTTGAGAGGCGGATCACCCGTCAGGATGGGATCCGTGCGATGATACAGAGCGTCAACCCGAACTACGGGTGCACGATGGGCATCGGAGGCATAATATCCGGGCCACTCCCCGAAGGGACCTTCCTCCCGGGCCTCGCGATCCGGCGGCGGCACGTGCCCTTCGATGACGATCTCGGCAAATGCGGGGATCGGGAGGCCCGTGACCGGCCCTTTGTGAACCGGAACTGGCATGCTCAAAAGCCCGCCAAGGAAATCGTATTCGCTAACCTTCCAGGGTATGCCCACAGCACTGGCAAGAATCATTGACGGAGGAAGACCACAAACGATCGCTACGGGGCAATCCTCCCCTTTGGCCCAGTATTTTTGAGCAATGATATCCCCGTGCTTACCGGGAACGATGAACAGGCCCACATGCTTGTCGTCGTGGAGCTGTATCCGGTAAGTCCCTACGTTCACATAGCCGGAATCCGGGTCGCGACAGATAACCGAATCGAAGGTCCCAATGTACCGGCCCCCATCGTCTTCGTGCCATTGGGGAACCGGGAACTGGAGCAGATTGACATCAGCGCCGCTAGCCGAATTCTCCAACCACGCCGCCTTGCCGACTTCCCCCGGCGGAATCGGCTTTAAGCTACCCAAGCGATCCTTAACGGCCTGTACGAGTCCGATACCCGTGACCTCCGGTGGCATGCCCAGCGCTATGGCCTCCCGGATCGGCGACATTAAAATATTACTGAGGACTCGATACCCCTTTGGATAATCAGGGATTGCATCGAAGAGCAGAGCCGGAGGGTTCGGCGCCCCCGCATAAATCTCGGTCAAGGCACCGATTTCCTTGTCCCAGTGAGCACCCTGGATTTCCAGGAGCTCTCCAGCCGCCTTTGCTTGTTTTAAAAACGACCGTAAATCGAACGCTGCCTCCGGTTCGGTTTTTTTACTCCCCACGAAAAATCCTCCGATCTCGGATCCCTTTCCCAATTATTCTTGTCGCGCCCACGCTACTTCTGCGCCTCGGGCTTGAGGTAGGGCATTACGGAGGCCATGACGGCCAAAAGATTCATGAGCAAAGGGGATGGAATAATCCGGAGATACTTGACCGGCGTATCCGAGTTCACGAAATGCTGGTGAAAGGTATCCGGTGGAACGTACATGGCGTCTCCTGCCGACCATTCAACCCGTTGTTCTCCTACGATGCTGGTACCGCTTCCCTCCAACCAGTAGATATAGGCCTCGCCATGAGTGTGCCCCTCACTCGCCTGCGCACCGCACGGAATCTCAGAGATGGCTAAGTTGCACAGCGAATTTTCAAACCCCAGGCGAAAGTCGATCAGGTTACCGTGTTTTTCACCATTGGCACCGTCGCGCCACTGGATTTCGTCCGCACGAATCATGATCCGGGATTTTTTCTTAGCCTCTAGGATCTGCTGATACAGATCGGCGGCCTCCGGAACCCTTGCGGTGACCTCCCGCTCCTGCAGCGACTTAAATTGCTCCCCGTGTTTGGGAATCCACATGGCAACAGCTCCTTCAATCGGTCAAAGAAATTTCACCCGTCTCTCATTTTCTCTCGTGCCCATCGGGAGGGCGCCTTCTCAGGCCGACACAATATCCTTTCCCGCAACATAATCGGGATGCAGTTGCATCTGGACGAAATCGGATGCTACCTGCTCCCACCAGGGCCAGTAAAACAAGACAATCCAACGGCAGCCGGAACCGGCCTTTGTGTTGAAATGCTGATGTTCTATCCCTCCGGGTTTCACTGGAAACAGGATAAGGTCATTGGTTTGCCAGTCGTATCTCTTGCCGTCACAGACCGTATACCCCTCTCCTTCAGTCACATAGATGATCAACCCCCCCTGGTGTTTGTGCTTACCCGAATGGATCCGGATGTCCTGGGCAAAAACGGTCCAATCCAGTAAGGCGTTACGCTTGAATTCGGGGTTGAGGTAATAGCAGACCTTTCCCATCCGATTCTGCTCCCAACTCATGTCCGCGCCGCGGACCAAAATATTCCCTGTCTCGTACCTTTCTCGAATCTTCATCCAACTCTCGAAATCACGGTCGTATTGGCTCGTCAAGCTGGTGGGAGCGTCGGTGCGTTGGACCGGGTCCGGAACCCTCTTCCCGTTACCCTGAGCCAGGTCATTCTCGGTAATCTTTCCACCGGGCTCCAGCTCCTCAAACCCGGATCCCTTATCGACACCCAGGGAATGGGCCGTATTGAGCTCGCACGCGAGGAACGACGCATTGGAGCCTTTGTCGACATTGAGGTGCTGGTACTCGACCCCCTCCCTCAAGATGGGTAAGGTCAGTAGATCGCCGGCGCCCCATTCGTAGATCTCACCGTTGACACGTGTGCGCATCCTGCCCTCGAGTCCGTAAAACAAGACGCCGCCCTGGCACCTCTGTAAACCGCTTTTCCAGCCAGGATTCAACTGCTGGGTATAGAGCACATAGGCATTCCAGGCGCTCTCGAAGCAAGGATGCATAAACCATTTCATCTTACCGTGCTGGTTTTTTTCCCACGGTAGTTCCATGTCCTTAATTATAATAGCCTGTTTTTGCGCCACTTGACGCTGTTTGTCTCGAAGCTCGAGGAGTTCATCAAAAAGACTCATGTAAAGGTTCCTCCGTTCCAATCATCTAAGAGTGTTTACCGGGACGAGGATAGCACTTGACCCGCTCCAGATGGAGGCACTGGTCGCAGAACCACCCCGCCAGTTCGAATAAACCATCGGCGGCCAACGAGCGACAATAAGGCGCCACCGATGTCCACGGAATAATAAAGAAGCTGTTGTTTGACAGGTGGGCGCCGCAACCGCGGCATTGGCCCATATCCTCGCTCCAAAGATTCTCTTCTATATCAGAAACCGATCCAACAAAGGCAGGATACGAGGCCGATGCCTGACTTGACACCCGCTGGCCACGGGCACTTGCCCGACCCTGACGGATTGAATCCCTCGTCCGACGGGTTGCTTCAGTATCCAAGGTCCAGGAAGAATCGCAGGCGACCCCATAGACTTCCGTCGCCCACTGCACTGACACCAGTCCTTCTTTGACGTCCCGCGCCACTGCCACGGGGTCTCGTTGCAGCGGGTCTCCCCAACCACCGCCACCAGAGGCACTGCAGTGAAATAGATCGTCCTGGTCAAGCCAGTTACGTCCAAACGCCTGTGGCATCTCCTGCTTCCCACCGACGAGTGCCAAATCCTGAGGCACAACCCCTTGCTGAAACAGTTCGGCGGCGTTGGAGTCCCGCAGGATGACCATCTCGTTGCAAGCACCCGGGTACCCCCCGTCCAGTCCCAGGGAACTGGGACAGGCGATTCCATGGGAATGCAGGATCAGATTCGGGATCGTGGAGACACCGTGGGGCTTGAACGCTACCGATATGCCAGCCCCACCCCTGTACCTTCCGGCACCAGCCGAATCGACGGCCTGGCGGCGGTAGAGGTAAAGGATCGGGTAGCGGAGCTCGTTTGTTTCGACATTCGGAATACCCACCTCAGGCTCGCTGCCGCTACCTGTATCGATACCGTCCTGGGTCCCCCGCGCACCTCCACCTGCACCCAATCCGCAGTCGGTAAACACACCTGCGAAATCTTGGCCATATTGATCCGAACCCGAAAAGTCCAGCAGCGCCATGTGACCACGTAGCCCGGTGGTGGCCCGCTTTTCCAACTCTCCACCTCGCATCATCTGCCCCAAACAGCTAGTCACCGCCTGGAAGACCGCATAGGTTCCGGAAGTGGTCCCCTTGCAGACACCCGCTGGCCAGTTACAGTTGACGAACGTCCCCGGGTCCGCATGAATCCGGCAGACACGAAAGACACCCCCCGGGCAGGGGGATATGGCAAAGCCAAAAACCGCCATAACGGCCCGAATCACGTAGCCTTCCAAGGCCGGCAGGGTGACGTTGATAACACCCGGTGCTTGCTCGGAAGAGCCGGAAAAATCAAACGTAAGCCGGTCCCCTTCCTTGGTCAAGGTCACCCGGCACACGTAGATCTGGAGCCTCTCACGGTCGAAATAGTCCAGATAGGAAACATCGGACCAGGAGCCGTCGGGAATCTCCCTCAGGAGGGTCCTGAGCTTGGTTTCCGTTGTATCGATGATGTGTTGCATGGTCTCTCTGACCGTGTCCAAACCATAGCGCTCGACAGCTTCGAAAAATCTGCGCTGCATGATGGTATTCGCCGAGATTTTTGCCCTAAGGTCGATAGCGTTCTGAGCTGGAGTTCGCGAGCGCCTGAGATAGTCGTGCTCGATATCGCGCCGCACCGTGCCCCGTTCAACGATCTTCACCGGCGGTAGCGGTGGCGCCTCCTCCCATATGGACTGGGCGCCGAGAGAAACCTGCCCGGGAGTCGGCCCGCCGGCATCGGCTACATGGATACCTGCACCGGTCCACCCCACTCGCTGTCCCTCCCAGTAAACAGGTCCGACAACCACTGCACAGGTTTGATGCGGTGTACAGATGTAGGGATCGTTGGTCAGAAAGAGGTCTCCCTGAGCAAGGCCCGGGTTGTCGGCATAAGTATTATGGATGTACTTGGAGGCATAGATGCAACTGAGAGCATGGGTCACGATAGTCGGCCCCACGATTACCGCCTCGCCATTCTCGTCCAGCAGGGCAACGTTGCAATCATTGGATAGAGCCACCGTGGGGGATCCGGACACATTGCGCAGTGCGATGGCCCCCTCCCTGACGATAGTCATAAAGCGGTGCCGAAGGATTTCGAATGTGATGGCATCTAACATCGTTGTTCCGTATTAAACCAGATGGAAATTTCGATCCCTGATCGATCCTTACGGGTTCAGGATGATGTTCCTGTATTCATCGAGTTCGACACTTTGATCCGGATGGATCACGATCGTGGTATTCGAAGCCTCAACTATCGCCGGGCCTTTGAACGTATGGCCCGCCAATAGGTCTCTAATCTCATAGACCGGTGTCTCTTCAAAAGAATCCGTAAAGTAGACCTGGCGGGTGGTGGAGGCCCTGGGAGCGCCGACGACGGCCTTGGACTCCGTCTTATGGAGCGCTATCTTGGTGGCCGGAGCCACAGAGACAACGTGAAAAGTCAGGATTTCCGTGCCGGCCTGCCGGATAGCACTACCCGTCCCAAAGGTCTCCTCATAGAGATCG
This sequence comes from Binatia bacterium, assembly GCA_963664015.2. Lineage (GTDB taxonomy): Bacteria > Desulfobacterota > Binatia > UBA9968 > CAXXLF01 > JACZQL01. Next base: position 272,440 of record CAXXLF010000001.1, read on the forward strand.
ACGAAGCGCTGGATCAAACTCTCACCCATTTCCCCGCCTGGGTCCCTTATAACCGGAACCCTAATCTCGTGGACCTGGTAGCGAAACCGCATATCGACGAACCAGTAGTAGGATACATCCTGCTCCCGGAAATCCGACTTGGCCCAATCGAGACGGCTGCCCGCTGCAAGCTCCTCCAGGGCGGAACTGATTTTACGGTTATCAAACGGTTCGCGCATGGGGAGTGCTCGCGAGTAGTGACGCCTCAAATCCGAGGCCGCAATTCCAAAAGCAGACAGGACGGAGGCAAACAGGGGGATGACCACCTTCTTGACCCCAATGTCGCGGACGTAAGCCCCCATATGGGTCGGGCCCGCACCCCCATAGGCAAACAAGACAAAGTTACGCGGATCATAGCCTCTCTCAACGGTGAGAGTCCGCACCAGATCGGCCATCCGGGCATCGACGATGTCCACGATCCCCTTGGCAGCCTCAATGGGATCCATCCCCAGTGGACGCGCGATTTTTTCCTGCACCGCCGCCAATGCACCCTCTTTATCCAGGAGAGCCCTGCCGCCAAAGAAGCTCCTGGGATCAATCCGACCCAGGATGACGTCGGCATCGGTAACTGTAGGTTCCGCGCCTCCGCGCCGGTAACACACGGGACCTGGTGTCGAACCCGCACTTTCCGGTCCCACCCGCAGCTCGGAGGTCGCCCCATCAACATAGGCAATACTGCCCCCTCCCGCTCCCACAGATGTGACCTCCACCGTGGGCACACGGATCCGGTGCCTCTCAACCTCCACCTCATTGGCAAATCTCGGCTGGGAGTCGATGACCAGCCCGACGTCGAAGCTCGTCCCACCCATGTCCGTACAGATCACATTAGAGTCGCCAGCAAGTGAGGCCAAGCGGGCCGAACCCATAACCCCCCCGACCGGCCCTGCTGCCAGAGCCCGTATTGGCTGTCGTTCGACCTCTTCCCGCCAGCCAAGACCACCGTGAGACTGCATGGCCAGGATTCTGCCCGGTAAACCCCGCTCCCTCAGACGGTTCTCTAGCAACTCCAGGTCATGGCGGGCACCCGGCGCCAGATACGCGTTCAAGACTGTCGTATTGGCCCGCTCGAACTCGCCCAGGGTTGGTGAGACGTCGGAAGAAAGGCATACGGGCAAGTGGGGCGCTTTTTCCCCGATAATCTCTTTCACCTCTTGTTCGTGCCGGGAGTTGAGAAAGGACCACAAAAAAATTACTGCAACGGCTTCCACGCCAAGCCTATCCAGCTCCACAAGGGATTTTTCTACTTCGGCTCGATTGAGGGGGACGACGACCTCTCCCTTGCAATCCATCCGTTCTGAAATTCCCCGGATGGCGGCACCCTCGGCCAGAGGCTCGGGCTTGTTCCAGGCGGAAAGGTCATAGCGCTGCTCCTCTCTTAGCCCCTCCGTACGTGCCATAATCCTACCGATGCGCATGACATCCTCATGCCCCTTGGAGAGGAGAACCCCCACGCGGGCACCCTTACGGGCCACTATGCGATTGGTCATGCTCGTTGTCCCTAGGGCGAATACTTGGGACCCTCCAAGCAAATCTTCGATTTTATTGGATAGAGACCCGGACAGGTTCTGTAGTGCTGCCAGGATACCCTGGCTTAGGTCTTCAGGCGTGGTAAAAGCCTTGTCGATGCTCACATGGCCGGTGTCATCTATGGCGACACAGTCCGTAAATGTCCCCCCCACATCAATACCAATGACAAACATACCAGCCCCTTCATCCTCCCCATTGTCTGATAAGGTCATCCTTGCTGTATACATCGGGGGCGAGAAGATCAAGCGCCGCCTGATGCAGTCTGGGATCGGTTCCCGCCACACAGTCCCGAACCACCGCTAGATAATAGTCCAGGGTGGTGCTAACTCGGGCTGTAGTGAGGACTCCCGAGTGACTGGCCACTCCAACCAGGACCAGGGTCTTGATTTCACGCGACCGCAGCATCTTTTCCAATGGGGTACCCTGAAAACAGCTAAAGGAAAACTTGTCGAAGACCAGCTCCGCTGGTAGAGGGGTAAGCTCGTCCACGATCTCGTGCCCCCACGTGTTCAGCACCACGTTAGGCTCCGCTCCCCTCTGACCCCGCTTGAGTAAATGGTGTAAGTGGACCGGTGATTCGTCTGCTCCCCCCGGAAAATGACTGGCCCTTGAGAAGGCGACCATCACATTGGAATGTCTCGCGGATTTTAGGATCTCGGCGGTCTGGGTAACCGCTTTACGAACCGATTCCTTAGCCTCTCGGATCCGATCGAACAACTTGCCACCCGGCGCGCAGAAATCGTTTTGCATATCGTGGACCAGAAGGGCCGTATGACGCGGGCGAACAATCTCCTCTAAGCTCTCAAAAATTTCCTTTCCATTAAGGCGCTCCATCGATCGCTACCTATGCTCCATTTACTTTTCTAGGCCGATCATAAATTTCCGGCCAAAGACCCTGCAACTAATGGCCAGGGTCACGAAAGCAAAGATCATAATCACGGCGAGAGCCGACACCGCCGGGAAACTTCCACTAATCCATAATTGGAGCATGTAAATGGGAAGGATCAGAGAATCCGGGGCCCAAAGCACAGCCGCCTGGGAAGCAACTTTCGAAGAGAGCACGAACACATACAAACCACCCGCTAGCAGCGATGGCAAGACCAACGGGATCACTATTCTTTTTAACACCGAGATGAATCCAGAGCCGCTTACCGTAGCGGCCTCTTCCAGTTCCTTATGGAGCTGTCTCAACCCCGCATTGGTGAAGCGAGTCGCGATGGGAAGAAAGCTCACCAGGTAGATCAGAATTAAAATCCAAATGGTCCCGTAGATAGGATTCGGGAACGCGAGAAACACGACCAGAAAGCTGAGACCCATGGCGATTCCCGGGATAGCATAGGGAATGAAGGCAACCGCATCGAGGATCCGGCTCCCCCTGCTCTTTCGTCGAACAGTCAGCCACGAGATAATCGTGGCCAATAAGATGCACCCTACGCTCACCGTAATACCCAGGATTAAGGTATTCTTTATGGAAAGAATAAATGCCGGATCCCTGAGGATAAGGCGATAGTTATCCAGGCTCAAACGAGACAGCGCTCTTATGGAAGGAACTTGATGGTAAGGTAATAAGGATTCCCAGCACAGGACCAAAAAGGGAAGGCCGATCGTGACAAGGAGGTAAAAAACAATAAACGCAGCAGCCAGGATGCGCCATTTACCCAGTGGGATCACCTTTGGCTTGAATCCCTTCCCAGTGATCGTCGCATACTGCTCCGCTTCAGACATTAGCTTTTGGTAAATAAGCAAGCCGACTACCCCGATAACGATCAGCACAATACTCAAGGCAAAGGCATGCCCATAGGCAGGAGGTTGAACCTCCCGAGCGGCAATATAGATATTGGTCGCAAAGACCTGGACACCGGAAGAGAGACCCATGATCAAAGGAACTTCAAAGGCCTCCATTCCCCGGATGAACTGGAGCAACCCCACTCCTGCCAGGGCAGGCATCATCAATCTGAGAGTGATCCCTTTTATGGTCTGCAATTTTCCCGCCCCACATACAGTCGATGCCTCTTCCAAAGAGGGATCCATAGAACGCAGACTGGCACCCAGCATCAAAAAAGTGAGGGGGGTCATGGACAGCCCTTGGACCCAAAACATAGATGTCACTGTGTAGGCATTGAAGATCTTACCCATACCCATCCCTTGGGTAATGTTATTCAGGATTCCGTTGTTTGGTTCCAGTAGGAATACCCAACCGATGGCCTTTACCATACTCGGGAGGATCAATGGGACGAACATCAGGCCGTAGGTTTGGTTGCGCAGTGGAGCATCGGTGCGTTCCACAAGGAAGGCGATGATGCCGCCAAAAAAAAACGCCACAACCATAGAGCCGATAGCGAGGAACAGGCTGTCAAAGAGCATGCTCAGGGAGCTAGGGTCCCCCAAGGACTCCCTGAAATTTTCGAGGGTGAGGTTGTCCAAACGCCAATCGGAAAGAACACTTGCGCCTTCTGGCTTCAAGCTGCTCAAGAGCAAGAAAAAGGGTGGGATCAGAGACAAGGCCGCTACAAGAGCGACCATACACCCAAGGAATATACTTTCACTCTTGATCTTCATCCCGGTAGACCATTAGTAACCTGGAACTCAATCTGTGCAGTACGCAACTCTGGGACTGAGGGGGATCGTCTCCATGAACCGACAGGACTCGTGACTAGCCGCTAGGCGATCCCCCCGAAATGACCAGTGGGCTCACTGGTCATTTATGCAGAACGCTATGGGTTATTATTTCTTTTTCCCTCTTCGGACCCCAAGAGTGGTAGACCACCAATTAGTGGCTTTCTTGGCGTTCGCTTTAGTCGCCAATGCAAGAGGGAGGATCTCATACTCGAGTCCGATCTCTTTCATTTTCCGACCCGCTATGGTTTTCCCTTGAAGCTGAGGGTCCACGGGCGGAACCGCGTGGGCATCGGAGTAATCAACCATCCCCTGTTCCGACGTGAGATACTCGATCAGAAGCCTGGAGGCGTTGGGATGGCTTACCATGCGTGGCTGGGTGATGCATCGAGTGGAGCCGACCGTCTTTCCGACTCGAACGAAATCTATGGGGGCGCCTTTTGCCTGGTACTGTATCCCCTCGTTGAAAACATTGAGCAAAAGGATCGCGTAGGACCCTCCCACCAGGAGCTCATTGGGCCCTTTGAAGCCACGGCTTACACGCGGCTTACTGTTTCGGATCACCTCACCCCAGTAGTCAAAGGAGGCCTCCCAGTTCAACGTATTCTCCTGTGTCCGGAGCTGATAGGCGGTCATGAGCGGAAAGCTGGCCCCCGAAGAAGAAATCAAGGCCTGACCTGGTCCCCATGTAGGCTTTCTCATATCATCCCATGACTTGGGCGCTTTGTCCCTCGGTAAAAGTTCCGGATTATAGGTCGGGAGATAGAGCTGGACAGTAATGTTTCTCCAATAGTTATGCTTGGGCTGATGAGGCCAGCGGTTAACACGATCTGGCCAATCAAACTTACCCAAAGCATTGGCAGCCTTCAGGCGAGGCAATTGCCGGAGGCTTGTGATTACCACATCGGCGGACTTTTTATTGACCTTGGACTCTTCAATAACCTTGTTTGCCAATGGCGTGCTAAAAGAGGACCAAACCTTTACTTTGATTTCGGGATAGAGCTTCCGGAACCCTCGAAGAACTTTTTCCTCATTGCGCAAGGCGGTGATCCATAACACCACCTCCCCTTCCTTTTTTGCCTTCTCGATGGTTTTCTGATCGGCGCCCTGGACCGCGAAGGGAATCAAAAACAAACTCAGTAGCGTAGCAGTCAGGAATAATCCAAATTGTTTTTTCATAATGCCCCCTAAAATATTTTTTACTTCTCAAGGTTCCACAACCTTTGTAAGACCCTCGCATTGTTATTATAGATCCGATTCAGTGTCAAGCAATAACATGATCCCGTGAGAATCATATTATTGTTTCTTTTCAATATCTTAAAAGGCAATGGAGCTTAAATACCGGCGGCCGCGGCGTTTAGTTGTTACCACTCTCTAACTTATGGGTGAACCCGATTTGATCAAACGGGTTCACTACGCTGGTAGCGACATTACGAAGATGAGCATTGATGCGTTTTAGATAGCGGTAATACAATGCCAACGAAGCTGCATCATTGCTTGGGATTTCTTTATCCGTACCTTTAATGTAATCAATAACACGTTGATCGCAAAGCCGACTCACCCACTGGTAATCGCCAAGGAGCTTCTCCGCGCCCTTGGCGTCCGACGCCTCAAAAATATTCCGCACCTGTCTAAAGCTATCTTCAACCGCAACTTCGATCTTTCTTAGATCCTCTTCAAACATTCCTCCATGCAACCGGGCCGGGTGGTTCATGGCCAATTCCACGATATTCTTTGTGTAGTCTCCAACCCGCTCAATATCGATAATAATGCTCACCAAGAGTAACCCCGAGTTGATATCCGCCGCCCCCGCCACGGTTAGATGGCTCAACACATTCCGGCGCACCTCCCGCTCGTATTTATTGACCTCAATATCCCGTTCGTAAATGTCGATATCGAGTTGACTGATATCCATTTCCCGCAAGGATATTTTGGCTTTGACAAACATCTCATGGGTAATGTCCACCATCTGGTATGAGCGCTTGTAAGCCCTATCGAGAAGCGTGTCTTTGCTAAAAATTGCGAATAATTCTTTAAGTATCATAGATCACCTCACTGAAAAAAGATGATTACGGCTATGGGTAAAAGGAAAAAGACCGTAATAATGTAGAGAAATGGGACAATTCGGTTGATTACTGCCCACTCGGAAACTCTCCTGGACAAGGACAGAGGCAAACTTCTAAGCGGCCACCATATCACGATTCCTGTAATATTGAAGAGCAGGTGCACAAATGCGACGACCACGGCCTTAGGGTTCTCGGTAGCCAGGGCGGCCAATATGGCGGTAAACGTGGTCCCGACATTGGCCCCAAGCGTATAAGGGAAGATCTGTTCAAGGCTCAAGATGCCGGCACCGGCCATAGGGATAATTAAACTCGTAGTGATGGAACTGCTCTGGGCTAAAATCGTGAGAAGCAGGCCAACAATAAAACCTCTCATCGCAGTCTTGAATAGAACCTGGTCAAACCACACCTCTGCCCTTTTAACCGCGAGCACTCTAAGAACGCTCACTAAACGATTGAGAGATAAAAAGAGTAAAACTAGAGACAAGGCAAGAAGAACCCAGGGGTAGGCTTCGAACCAGTGGACCAGGAGATTGACTAAGGGCTTCGTAGCAGACCTGACGGGATTGAAGAGCTTCATACCGCCGGAATGTTGAAATTTATCCGCCATGTGCGTCGCGGCAATGCCAAGAAAATTGGTCATGGATTGCAGCGGAAAAATGACCAATACGGAGAGCAGGTTAAAAAAATCGTGGACGGTAGAAGCGGCAAAGCAACGACGAAACTCTTGAGATCGATTAATATGCGCCAAGGAGACCAACGTATTCGTCACCGAAGTACCGATATTGGCTCCCATGATGATCGGTATAGCGTTGGGAACGCTAAGGACATTACTACCGACCATCGCAACAACGATGGAAGTAGTCGAGGACGAACTCTGAATCAAAGAGGTAGCCAGAATACCAATGAACAGTCCCACCAATGGCACAGATGTTGTGGCAATCATGGTTTCGGCAAAGCCCTTGCCAAACATCTTCAAGGCCACACCCATCAGAGCCACACTGGTCAGAAACAAATAGAGGAAGAGAAACAGCAACAGGAGAGGAATAATAGTGGTTTTGACTGTCTTGCGATCCATTCTTATTTACGGCTTCTTTCCTGAAGACTCGCTTCTCAACTCATGGACCATCCAACCATGGGTCAACTATGACTCTGGTGCGCCCGGAGGGATTCGAACCCCCAGCCTACAGATCCGTAGATTGCTGGAACCAGTAATGGGATGCACTGAGGGGGAATAGAAGTCTTGATTTGCAATGACTCGTTCCCTGTCAGTCCATGTGCTTTTATCACAGTCTGGTAGCAAAGTGGTAGCAAGAATATTTCACAAACGACTTCCCCAAAATTCTGAAACGAATACCGGGGAGCCGTGTAAATGGACGAATGGGTGACTCGATGGCCTACAGATACCTTCTTTGTGGATGCTTAAAATCACTTGCAAACTCAGTGGGTTATTCTCACCTGCTACCAGTCTGCTACCATCATGTAGGGAAGGCGCATGAGCAATAATCCCAAGCGTGGCAGAAGCGTTCCCCCAGGAAACAGAACCGCTCTCCAGCATGGGCTTCATACCTATAGAGTGAGACTGAACGGCGATAGGTTGGACCGAAGATCTGGGCTGTCACGGTCTGGATGAAGTCGGATGGCCACAGCATCCACCACAACGGACAAAGTACCCCAGGCGGGGGAGGGTCGATGTCGAGTGAGGTGAATGAGAGATCCTGGATGAGTCCCGCCAAGAAAATTTTACTATATTTTCACACGAAGCGATGGGCGTCCCTGGAGTTGAAGCGGGCCTTGTCACACGATATCCCCGACTTTGCCTTACGGTCCTTCTAAGCCCCCTCAGAAGCCAACTCATTAAATGTCACTTTTGGATAGGCTCAGACCCGCTCTGGGCTTGGGTTTACTCGGTGTTAGACAGCCAGGACGCAATTAATGAGCTAATTAAATGCGTCTTGCCGGTCATTGGGTAAGGAAACAGCGGCCCAATGTGGACCGCCGCCTTCGTTAGCTGCGCGCAAATTGGAGGTCTATCTATTTCTTGTGGATTACAATGCTGCCGCCGCCCAATCCAGTCGCATCATCCCCGGTGTCAGGAGCCTCCAGCTTGTTGTCATAGACTATTATGTCAGTTGCTGTGTTCTAAATCTTGATACGAAATCTATCAACTCCACCACCGCCAGCGATGGCTCCGTCAATTGCCGTTAGCATAAAACCGTAGTTATCACCTCCATTGATGGTACCGACACCCTTGAATTGAGCACGAGCACCGGCCACGACCAACCACTCGTAGGTGTTCGAGTGGAAGTTCAGGTCTGCAACTTTGAACTGAAACTCGGTCACGCCAGTCGGGGTGTGGGCGCCCTTCTTGTACTTTGATACAAACCCGAAGTTCGCCTTGCCTGTGAGCGATGGATTAGGGGTGTAGCCTCCCCAGGGAGAGTTGATCCAACCACCGCCGGTGATAAAACCAGCGATCGGATCGTAAACGGCGAGCAATACACACGTTTCATTGCCAGTGTTACCTGATGCATCAGTTCCAGATACACAGATTGTGTGAACGCCAGTGGATGTAAACCCGGATAGAATTGATGTCACTGCCTCGACAACGTCATCGAAGCTACCATCCCGCGCGGTCATTGGAACTGAAGCTGCACCGTCAATTATGTAGCTGGCAGCGGCGATGGTCGAGCCTCCCGTGCCCCAATCGTCGACATCGGCGATCAGTCTGACATCGGTATTCACAACAGCTGGGTTTGCGGTAGCCAAGACGGCAGCGGTCTCCGGACCTTCATCGTCTGCCACCAACGAGAAGACATATGCTGCTCCGGTTATCCGGGTGGGTGAACTAGCGTGGTCATGGGTGTGCGCACCAATTAGGGCCGTATTGCCGCTCATCGCTACGCCGATTCCGAAGCGGCTACCCTCGTGCGAATCGCTTGCGGTGAATTTGGCTTCCCTGGCCCAAGTACTGCCGCTAGGGACAAAGGAATAGACAGCGCCGGTATAGTTGTCTTCTCCTTCGCCGGCAGCCCCAATCAAAGCCCGGTCGCCATATAGCGCGAGCCCAAAGAAACTCAACGATCCGAACTGAGCTGGATCGCCTAAGAACTTCTGTGGTTCCACCCATTCCGTGCCATCGAACTCGAACACGTAGGCAGAGCCACTGGAATCGCCATTGCCGTCGCCGTTATCGTTTATGCTACCAATGATCGCCGTGCCGCCGTTGAGGCCGACACACTCGCCGAGCCTGTCGTTGGCTGCGGCGTCACTAGGAGTGAGCTTTTGCACTTCACTCCACGTCGCCCCGTCGAAAGTGAATACGTAGGCGGCTTCACCGCCGAATCCGGTACCGATGATCGCTGTGTTGCCATCGAGAGCTACGAAGAATCCAAACCGATCGAACGCAGCACCGTCGCTGGCAGTGAGTTTCTGCACTTGAGTCCAATTCGTTCCATCGAACGTAAACACGTAAGCGGAGCCGGTTGCCTCTCCGTTGTCAGTATCTCCACTAGCGCCAATCACAACCCCCTCGCCGTCGAGCGCGACTGAACGACCAAAAACATCAAAGGTCTCACCATCGTTGCCCAACATTTCTGCCAGCTCCGTTGGGGGCTCGGCCTTCGCAGTATTCACATAGAAACCGTTCAGGACAAGCATGATTGCGGCTATCGGGATAAGAGCCTTGATAGTCATGGACACCTCCTTGAGGAACATCTCTGTCACTCTGCTGGGCCTCACATCGAGCAAGCTGGTTGTTTAGAGCAAAGGGGGAGGTCTTATTGGCGGATAGCGCCCCAATATCACCGTGAGAAATAGTGTCAAGGGGCTAAAGTTTCGACACGACGCAATTAAACGACGCTTTAATTGATTCCTACCTCAGATTGACATAACAGCCCGTTATCGAGTATTGTTCCCAAGGCTCGAAAAGCGAGTTTCTACCAGAGACACGGGAGCCTGGCTGCTTTGCTACGATGGTCGTCGCTGGCTATCTTCGAAAGCAGGCACCACGGAGCCGCGTGCGGCAATTTTTGATTTTCGCGCGGCCTCATTCGCAGGAGATGGCATTTGGAGGCCCCCACGCGCCCCGGCTCACAGTCCGATCGCTCGGGTATGCTTGCTCCCTGTTGAAAGCCGCCCTCATCCGATATAATCGGGGTAGCTTCTCGAACGAAGACCAACAACGAAGCCCCAGACAATACGATCCGGGCGCGTTTTTCACGTTCGACCCGATGGTGACGGGGGCAGCATCCGTCGTCTCTGGAGCTGTCGCGCTGCTTGGGAAGTGCTGGAGAACTCCAGCCAAATGTCAAGGCCGTGTTTCCGCGCCAGTTCGATATTCAAACGGCCTTCGAGTTTGCTTGTATCGACACGGCGGTCATAGACGTGCGCGTCCCGAGCCCCAGCAGTACGGAGGCCGGCCGTTGGCGAGTTGGACACGGAAACCAACGCGGCTTTTGGAAACCATCCAAGCAAGCCGCGTCAGGGATTGGAGTGGGACAAGCCAATGTGGTTCTTTCGTGTCAATGGGGCAAAATGGTGGAGGCCCGAAGTAGACCTCGCATTGTTTCCGTTCACTCAACCGAAAGCGAGAGGTGATGACCATATTTGACAGTAAGATCGATCGGGTATCGACGGCGGTATTACTTGCTGCTGGCACTGGAAGCCGACTTCAGCCGATAACGGATAACGCACCGAAGTGCCTGACCGAAATCAACGGGGTGACCATACTTGAACGACAGCTCCATGGCTTGCGCCAGCAAGGCTTCAGGCGGCTGGTCGTAGTTTTAGGCTACATGGGTGATTGTATCCGTGAATTCTTGGTAGATCATGCCGCCGGTCTGACGGTTGACTACGTTACCAATCCGCGGTATCGGACGACCAATAACCTTTACTCGCTGTGGCTCGCTCGAAAGGAAGTTCGTGAGCCTTTTCTGCTGGTTGAGTGTGATCTTGTTTTCGACGCGTCCTTGCTGGGAGACATGCTTCATCCCAACAAGATCGCCGTCTCGCAGAGGCGGGCCTGGATGAATGGCACGACGGTCACGGTGGACCCTTCCCAGCGGGTTACGACTGTGCAGGTCGGTGGCAGTGCGATTCCCAACAACTTCAGCTACAAGACGGTTAATATTTGCAGCCTCTCGATGGCATCGTGGCAGCGTGTCCACGAACGATTGACCCGGCGCGTTTTAGCAGGCAGAGTGAACGAGTATTATGAGGCCGTGTTCGCGGACATGGTCGCGGACGGCAGCCTTTCTTTTGATGCTGTTTTTTTTGATCCCGACCGTTGGCACGAGGTAGACACCCTCGGGGATCTGCACGAATGCGAACGGCTGTTCTCGATGCATCCTGATCAAATACCACATCGGGTGAGCATAGCCACCTCTGGAACCCGAACGTTCCGCCGAATTCCCCAAAGTCGGACAAGCCCGTTCGCCGCGGTTGGTGCAGTCCCGAATTCACAACGGGAGAAGTTAGACCCAGGAGACCAATCCGCCATTGCTAAAAAACATGACCTATCTCGATCGTGAATCCCAGGAGCAAAAATACGAATTCATCACCGGCCAGCATGGCGGTTACTGGCGTCATGATTTCGTCGACCATGCCTATCTCTACAATCTCTATTTCCCTCCGGATGCACTGCTGGCTTATTTTGGAAACCACCTGCGAGAACTGGTTCTAAATTATCCTGTTGCCCAGGACGTTCTTGCCGGTCTGGTCGGCACGTTGATCGGACAACCATCTGAACGGATTGTCGTTGGCAACGGTGCCTCGGAACTAATCAAGGTCATCTCGTGCAATCTCTCAGGTCAATTGATCGTCCCGGTACCCTCGTTTAACGAATACGTCAACGCAGCTCCAACGGATCGGGCTATCGAGTTTCCCCTTGGGCCGCCCAAATTTGAGTTGGAAGTCGACCAGTTTGCCGCCCAGGCCGCTCGCTGCAAGGCCGAGGTTGCCATCGTGGTAACGCCGAACAACCCGACATCGCTTGTCGTGCCAAGGACCGACCTACTCCGCCTGGCAAAGAGCCTTGCCGGCCATGAATGCACACTGATCGTTGACGAATCCTTCATTGATTTTGCCCCCCATCGCGAACAGTTGACGCTGGAGCGAGACATCGAGCACCATCCTAACCTAGCTGTCATCAAGAGCATGAGCAAAGCCTACGGCATCTGCGGACTACGCATCGGCTATTTGCTCACCGCCAACAGCGAACTTGCCGAGACGATTCGCGGCCGGATTCCGATCTGGAACATCAACGGCTTTGCCGAGGCGTTTCTTCGTCACGTGCCGAAGTACCGCCTGGAGTTCAGTGAAAGCTGCCGGCAGGTTGCGGCCGATCGGGACGCTCTTTATCGGCAGTTGTGTACGGTTTCCGGGATGACCGCCTACCGGCCCACCGCAAACTTTATTTTCTGTCGTCTTCCCAACGGGGCTGCCAGCAGTCCCGAGGTGACCCGCCGTCTGTTCGTCGAGCACAACATCTACGTAAAACACTGCCAGGGCAAAACGCTCCCCGACGGCGACCGCTATCTTCGAATTGCCAGCCGCACTCAGCCTGAGAATGTGAAACTGGTCGAAGCGTTGAAAGATATCATCGGCCCGAAAGATCACTGATGCAAACCTCCAACCCGCCGCAACCGATGAGACCGACCATCATTAGCTTTGCCCTGGATCTTCCCAATATCTGTTCTCTGGCGGGGCTTTTCTGCGCGCTGCTCGGCATTTATTACGCGATCCGCGGAGTTTTCCCTGCAGCTATGATCGGCATTCTCTGGGCCGTGGTCTTTGACTGGTTCGACGGAGTGATTGCCCGCCGGCTTTCCGGTCGAACCGCGTCGCAACGGGCCGTTGGAGCGCAACTGGATTCCCTGATTGACCTGGTGAGTTTTTCTGTTTGTCCAGCCATCGTGTTACTTAGCTACAGCCAATACAGTCTCTTGTTTATTCCCGGAGCGTTTGCGATTCTTTCGACAGGGGTGCTGCGACTGAGTTACTTCAACGTATTCGGCCTTGTGGACGGATCGACCTATATGGGGCTCGCACTCGATAATAACGTTCTCGTTCTTGCGTTTGTCTTCCTGTTCGATGGATTGGTCCTCCGAGACACTTTTGCAGTCATCCTTCACCTAACGCTACTGGCCCTAGCAGCCATGAACGTGGCGCCCGTTCGAACGCCGAAGTTGACAGGTGGATGGTATTACGGGCTGGCGGGTTATGCCTTGGTCATGACAAGTGTTTTCGGTTGGAGATGGGCTCAGTTGCCCTAGGAATCAAAGAAACACGTCTTGCAGGTCACACGATTCCTAATCGGATAGCGTGCAAGAATTCTTACTCCACAAGGCGTAGCTTGAAGAAGTGATTCTGTAATCTAGGCCAAGCGATGTTTAGTTGAGAGAGCACTCGCGGTAGAGCCCAGAAGCTAATCGGCGTGGTCCCTCTGAGCGCCCACCACATCAAGGAACCAAGCGTGGGAGAATCCTTGGGCAAGAAAGGTAGCCACTTGCGACGCAGATCAACCAACTCCTCTGCAGTCACCATGCTGGTGTAACCGTAGTTCCGCCGGACTTCCACGCGAAAGGGTCCCGCGTCCTCAAACAGTCGATGATACAGACTTACGCTTCGGTAGACTGCCTGATACTCGCCTCGTGCCAAGGATACCCCCTGCTGCACAGTCGACTCTCGGAGGATGATCGAACCCTCTTTGCTAAGGCGGTGTTTCAAAGAGTGGAGCAGCGCCAGGACGTCAGCGTTCTTCAGATACATACACAGGCCACCCAGGAAGATCATGTCAAATGATCCTTCCGGAAGGCTTTTCCGACCGTCGCCTTCGAAAATCTCAACATTGGATAGGCGAGCCACTCTTTCCCTAGCAGCCTTCACCATCAAGGGACTACGGTCGATCCCAATGACAGCTTTGTAGCGCTTGGCGAAGATCTCGGTCCAGGCCCCCGCCCCACAGCCAACGTCAAGCACTCGCCCTGAGGCACACACAACGTCGAGCCAATCTCTAACAATGCGTATCTCTTTGCGTAGTCGATATCGGGCCGCACTGGCTGGCAGATTGTGCTCATGGGCCATCATGCTGACAGTGCTTGCTGTGCCTCCCCCTACACCATTGAAATAACGTTTGACAGTTGCATCATTGATCTGTTGTTCGGTGGAGGAGTGGTCATTCATCGGTATTACCTTTGAAAAAGTCAACGATCGGTCTTAGCATTGAGGCATGGCCACCGAGAACCCAAGAATTCTGCTAACGGCCACTTTGATACATAAGTAAGCCAGCTTCACCCTGGCGACACAAATCACAGAGCGACTGGCTCTAAAATGCTTATGTTCCCCCTCCTTGGCCTTACGTCACGCTAGAAGCCATTCAACGATTGACGAGGCTCACGCTTATGGTCTGAGACTAAGAGACCCATATCACAGAGGAGATAATTGTCAATCATCCTAGAACGCTATTAAACGACGCTTTAATTGAGTCCTACGGCCATTGGGAACGACAACGGCGGCCCTTTTGGGGACCGCCGCCTTCAGTTTTCACAGTGCTATATGATTTTATTAGCAAGAACCGGTAGGACCTCTCAACTACTCCCGGTTTGGATGGTTGCATCCGACATTCACGGTAATCCCTGGCAATATCTACTGCTCGAAGCAATAGAGTAGTTTCATGTTGTTGCAGGAGGGGGAGATCAGGGGGGCCTCCTCCCTCCAGGTAGAGGTGTTAGAGTTCGTTTGACCCACGCTTGCATTATCGCCGGAACCGTTGAGCGTCCAGTTGCTACAGTTGCCGTTGAAGCTATCCCCGTTTTGGTCGGTGCTTGTCCATGCATCTGTCACGGGGGCAGCGCCCTGCACCTCCGTGAGATCAATGGAGATCGTAAGGACCCCGTCCGTGAGGTCGGCCCAATTTGCTGCGACCTAAGCGCCGTCTGTTCGTACATATGGTACGACCGACTGAATAAATCGGGTGCTGGGCGACATGATGGAATCCTATAACCAGGCCTAGTAGGTTCCAAACAATCCCGCTTCGTGGGAACGCTGGTTACAGATCAAATCTGCGCCCTGGAGTCCTCCCAAAATGCCGTCGTGTACGGAGCTGGTGACGAAGACCGTCTTCGTATTCCGTGAACCAAGGAAGCGGGTCTCAGCCGGTCCACCGTCAAAAACCTGATCGCACCACTCAGGGCAATGTTCAATCCGGCAGTAAAGCTCGGCAACCACCTCCCAGAGCAGGACACCACGAAGATCGAGCCAAACCCTCTTAATGAGGAAGAAGTCCGTCATCTGCTGGCCACGGTCCGGGAAAGGCTACCGGAACACTACCCGGTGACCCTTTGTGCTGTGAGGGCCGGTCTTCGGCTCGGGGAGCAGATCGACTTCCACAGCCGGTTCATCACGGTGAATTACAATTTCAGCCGGGAGGAATTCACCTCCCCAAGAGTAAGAAGAGCCGCCAGGTGGACAGGAGTGAGCAGCTGGCCTATGTCCTGCCGTCCCTGCTACGGAAGAGAAAAGCCCATGCGCTCAAGAGCGGCACCGGGGAAGTCGGGGAGTTCGTATTCCACTCCCCTACCGGATCCCGGCTGGATGGGACCTCATTTGCCAAGAGGGTCTTCCACAAGGCTCTTTCACTGGCAGAATTGAGACGGGTGCAGTTCCATTCGTTGCGTCACTTGTTTACCAGCTTGCTGCTCTCACGAGGTGCGGACTTGAACTACGTGAAGGGTCAGCTTAGGCATCATTCAATCACCCTCACGGTGGACACATACCGCCACAGGATGGATCAGAACGACAGGTCAGCCGTTGGCTCACTGGATGATCCGGGTTGGCAGAGCGTGGTAGCAGAAAGGTAGCAAATGGTAGCAATCGACGGGTCAGAGGAGCAGACTTTGGAATATAAGTTGCTGATCTGTATGGTGCGCCCGGAGGGATTCGAACCCCCAGCCTACAGATCCGTAGTCTGTCGCTCTATCCAATTGAGCTACGGGCGCTTAAACGGTTGTCGTAAAAGGCGAGTCCAGGGCCAGCCAACCGAGAACCCAAAGTGATCCATTCTCACGAATGATGGTGGATTAATTACATTGACTCCCAGTCAACAAAAACACCGGATACCATATCACAGAGAATTGGGCTTTTCCACAAATGCCCAAATTGTCGGACCGGAGGATGAAACTAAATTTACAATACCGTCAAGATCCTCATCCGCACAATATAATCCCAGGGAGAAATCTCGAGTGTGGGGCGGCAGATACGGCCATGATGCGAATTTCAATCTCTCAGATTAGGCAGGGCCTCACGGGCAAATAGCTCCATGCTCTTTGTCGCCATATCCAACGGCATCGTAGCGAACGGAGCGTAAACCATCATAACCCCCGCACCCAATTGCTCTTGCTGGTAACGGATCTGACGGGTCACCGATTCCGGGTCACCGACGATGCACAATCCCTCCTTCAAAATATGGTCGAGGCTCATACTGCCGGCCTTAGCCAGGGTCTCTCCAAGAAACTGGGCGCCCGCCGACTTGCCTTTTTTGTAATCAAAGGATCGATCCGTTCGCGAGGCAGCCCGGTAGCGCTCGATCTGTTCGGGGTAGCTGCGGGCCACCGGGATCTCTTCGAAAAACTGCCGTATATAAGGCTCAACCTCCTCCCGTGCCTGCTGGTCTTTGGGGGCCACGTAGAGCTGCCTGGAAAACATAATGTGTTCGGGGCCAGGGGTCCAACCGCATTCCTTCTGGGCATAACTTCGATAGTAGTCGAAGTTCTCCGCCATTGACGCGGTGGGGGCAAAGGAAGCGGCGACGGGAATGCGCTTTTTTGCGCACCATTCAATGCTTTCCGCCGTGGCGCCTGCCATGATGATCGGAGGGTGGGGCTGCTGCACCGGCCGCGGCATGATCGAGATGTTTTCGTACTGGAAGTGTTTTCCATTCCAGGCGAAGGGTTCGGGAGCGGTCCAGGCCTCAATAATCAATTCCCAGGCCTCCTCAAAGCGTTCTCGGGCCTGGCTGGCATCAATGTTGTAAGCGTACCACTCAAGAAAGCCCCCGCGGAGAAACCCGGAAACGATCCGCCCACGCGACAGCACGTCCAGCATGGCCAGCTCTTCGGCTAGCCGTACCGGGTGGGCGTGCAGTGGAACGCAGTTACCCAATAGAACTAGCTTGACGTTACTGGTCTGAACCGCAACCGCCGCCGCCATGACATTGGGCGAAGGGGTACCGTGGGTTGTATAGTGGTGCTCCGTGAGACACACGCCGTCGAAGCCGAGTTCGTCGGCCCGCTTTAGGTATTCCAGGTGGCCGTGGTACTGCTGGATCCCGACCTCTGGGTCCCAAAGTCTTCCTGGATAGGGATAGAGCATACGGTTACCAGGTTTGGGCCAAAACACCTGATCAAACAGCCATACTTTCATATATCTCCCCTTCAGAAACGTTTCTCAATGGCACCATTTTTGACAATCAAAAAGGACCCTTAACCAGTGTGGCCTACAATGCTCAAACACTACCCGACAACCCACAGTCAAGTCAAGATTACCTACCCGGTCCGACCGCACCACCGACGATTGACACGGTCTCCCTGTCTGGAATAGTCTTTCTAAAAGCCGAGAATCGTTCCTTAGCAGGCCCCATGCTTCGAGTACTAGGGGTTGGTCTCCCATTAGGTAGGAGCGATCAGATATCAGGAGAATCCAGGAGAACCATAGATGCCCGGTTGGAAGGCGCGTATAGAAATTCTTTCACCTTCGGTCTTTGAAATACCATCGGACTGGAGCCTGATCCTACCCCAAGGTTTTTCCCTTGTTGCTACCGGACTCAACGTTCAGGCTCACACTTCTCAAGAATTCAATAAGGCCATCGAGGCCCTAGAATCCACACTCTCTGTATTCGTTGCTGAAGAAGTCGATGCCATTGTCATAGGGGGGATTACGCTGGCGACCCAACGTGGCTATCGAACAGAGCAGGAGGTGATATCCGCCCTATCTAAACAACTCGGTCGCCCGGTCACCACGGGAATGCAGGCGAGCGTTCAGGCCCTCCAGCACTTGAAGCTAGAGAAGATCGTCATTGCCACGGCCTACAAAGAATCCATCAATCAGGCCGTGAAGCAGTACTATCAGGACGGCGGCTTGGATGTCGTGGGAATCCGAGGCCATGACGTGTCCAAACCTGTGGAACAGGTCCAACTACCAGAGGGGGCCTCTGCTAGAGCAGGACAAAATCTTTTTGAGGAACATTCGGATGCGGACGCAGTTCTACTTCAGAGCAGATGGCCCTCGGCGGCATATGCAGAACGGCTCGAAAGAGAGCTCCGCAGACCGGTTGTGACAACGGTGACCGCGTCTCTCTGGTGGGTACTTCAAGCATTGGCAATTAAAGAACCCGTCCATACCTATGGGCTGCTTCTGCGCCAGGAAGAATCCTGAATGATGCTTCTCTAGTATTCCCACCGCAGCGCCCATTCAATCAAAAACAACCGCCTTGCTCCCGTAGGGTAATACGCGCCGTTCCAAGTTGAGACGAACGACCCTTGCCAAGACCATGCGTTCCAAGTCACGCCCCTTTCGAACCAAGTCCGCCACTGTATCGCGATGGGTCACGCGACTTACATCCTGATCGATGATCGGAGCATCATCGACCATCGCAGTCACATAATGCCTCGTTGCCCCCACAAGCTTGACACCGCAATGGACTGCCTGGGCATACGGGTTCGCACCAGCAAATGCAGGGAGGAAAGAGTGAAGGATTTTAATAATTCGGTTGGGATAACGTTAAACAAAATCCTTTGATAGGATTTGCATATAGCGGGCTAGGATAACCAGATCCACTCGCAGGGAATCCAGCAATTCCAGTTCCCTTTTTTCTTGTCCACGCTTGCTCTTAGGCGTTACGGGGAACAGGTGGTACGGAATTCCATCGCGCGTTGCGATTGGGCGCAACGACTCATGATTGCTCACGATCGCAACCAATTCGGCGCGAAGCTCCCCAATCCCGTTCCGGGACAAAAGATCCGTAATGCAATGATCCAGGTTGGAAACAAAGATTGCGATTCGTGGCCGCTCATCAGAAAAACGCAATTCCAATTCCATCCCCACATCATTCGCCAAGGGCTGAGATGCACGTCTCAGCTCCGTATCATAAAGATCTGAAGATTCCAGATTCCACTCAACCCTTGAGAAAAATTGACCCGTTTGAGAATCAATGTGCTGGTCCGCATGGAGGATGTTCCCGTTGTGCCGATATACAAGCTCCGAAATTCGATAGACGAGCCCATTTTGCTCAAGGCAGGTCATGAGAAGAGTAACGGTTCTTCTCATATGTCACCTCAGCATTGAAATTCCAAACCTTTATCTAGTCACGGTGCGAATGCCATGTATGGGGAAGCTGGATTTCCGGTCACTGGAGGCGAAAGAAAGTTGGCGGAGAGAGAGGGATTCGAACCCTCGGTACCCCGTAAAGGGTACACACGCTTAGCAGGCGCGCGCCTTCGACCACTCGGCCATCTCTCCGTTGGGCGATGTTTTGAAAAATAATATTTCCTTAAACCTAGCATAGGGAGCCCTGAATTTCTACAAAAGCATTGTCCTTGTTCTGGCAGATAGCAAAAGGTGCTGCTAGCAACTCACTTTCCCACTTCTATCCCCAAATTTATCCCGACCCATCTCCACATGGGCTAGGTTAGATTCTATCTGCCCCGGTACCGTTCGACGGCTGGGTTGACCCCAATCTTTCGCCCCTTTTCCCAAAGGTAAAAACCTTTAAGGCTCTTCACTCCAAAGAATCCGGCTGCTACGAGCTTGCAGAGAAGGTCCGGGGCGTTATAGGAGGGACCCAATTCCCGCTCTAAAACCGCAGCAATAGCCAGGGCTGTGTCTAGGCCAACAAAGTCCAGGGTGGTGATCAGCCCCATCTTGTGCCCCAGGCATCGGGTCGTCTTGTCGGCATCTTCGCAGCTCATAATCCCTTCTTCAACCACCTTGACCGCCTCCATTAGAAAGGGAACAAACATACGGTTGATTCCAAAACCCGCCCGGTCCTCGGCCAGGATCGGCTCTTTACCTAACTCACGACAAAAAGCAGTGATCCTCTGAAAGGTTTCCTCGCAGGTCAACAAGGCACGAATTAACTCGCACCCGGGTTGCACGGGAACCGGATTCATAAAATGCATTCCCATGAATTTCTCCGGCCATGGACTGGCGCTGGCCAGCCGAGTGATCGAGATGGATGATGTATTACTTGCAAACAGTCCTTGATAACCGATCTGTGGCAACCTGGAGATCGTCTCTTTTTCCGCTTCTTCGTTCTCAATCATCGCCTCGATCACGATATCGCGCTCTAGCAGCATCCCCAATTCGGTAGTGCCGTGAACCCGTTTCATCACAGATTCCTTTTCTTTGAAGCGCCTCAAGCCATCTTCTATACGCCGGATTCCCTCCTTGAGCTGCTCCTGGGCGACTTCGAGAGCCACCACCTCAAACCCACTGGAATCGGCGATTTACGCGATACCGCTACCCATAAGACCCAATCCGATTACACCGACTTTATGAATTCCCGAGTTTGCACTACTCAAGATTTTCCCCTTTCAGTTCACCTGCCACCCCTACCCCACAGACTAGGCGGCCCCTCCATCCCTTAGGAAATCGAAGCCCGAAAAATGCACCTAGTAGAAAAGATTATACCGCACAGGAGAGAACAAATAGAAGCCTCCACCGGCTTACGCCAGTGGTATCCTTCCTTTATGAGAGGTGGTTCCGTTCGGGTCGTATTTCAGGGATAAGAAGTCCCAAAGGGCAAGGCGGTGGCTTCCTTACTATTTTTGGGTGGACAAGCTTTCCTGCACCTGACACCCGCTCTGCAGCCGTAGAGCCAGACGCTTCTCTTTTAGCCCAATTTGCCCAATCATGCAGGAGAAGGGTTATGCCAAGAACTGAGACTCAATCCGACAAAGGGGAGGCCCTATGACGATATTATATGTCAAAAGGGCGTGGATATGGCCAGTGTTCAACCAGGCCATCCACAGGACTATAGACCTTGGGGGGTAGGAAAGATTCAATTCGGGAGCCGTGTTAATCGACCCGAAAAAAGGTGATAACTTGCAGAGCCATCGTCTCCTTTATGGGAGCTACGAACCACATACCAGTCCTGACCATTGGTAACCTCGATATATTCAACCCTAGCAAAGTCCATAGGCGGGTTGTCCAGAAGGCATCCATCACCAATTAACGGACAAGGACGGCGATCCCTACGGCCCCCATCTGGGCTGGCTGGGGAGCTATCTTGCCGTGGAATCGAGCCAGAAAATAAACACGGGCATTACGGAAGAGGTATACGAGTCGCTCAAACAAACGGTTGCTCACATCGGCTTCAAAGCCAATAACTATGCCCAGTTCCAAAGAACCGGTTCCGTTGAGAACCTCATCCACTATGCGGTGCGCATATTGTTCTCTCAGAGCTTATGGATCAGCGGTTTTCTATACCTGGGACTGGGGAACTGGATCGTAGTCTGGTATGCGAGCATCTTCGCGGCAAGCTTCTTGATTCGGAATTTCAACTGCCACGGACATGGCGGTTGGTTTCGTCGAAAGAAAAAGCCGGGATGGGAGTTCGATACTGGCAGCCATGCCCTCAACCAGCGCTTATACGGTTATCTAGCTTCCGAATGGCACGATAACCACCACAGGTACCAGACTTCGGCCAATAACGGCTTCCTGCCCGGACAAATCGATGTCACATTCGAGCTTATCAAGCAATTGTGGAAGATTGGGATAATCGCCTCGTATATAGACGCTCTACCCATTTTCCAAAAGGAAACCACTGCATCACTCCAACTCTAGTCTCCCCTCCCTACACCTCTTTCACCGTTGACTGCCTGCGCTCTGACCCTGCTGCTGTGCCTTTTCGATTTTAGCCCAGGTATCCCTTAACGCCACGATTCGGTTAAAAACCGAGACCCCTTCGAGGGAATCGACCGAATCCACACAGAAGTATCCAAGACGCTCGAATTGGAAGCGCTCACCGGATTTAGCATCCGCGAGAAACGGTTCTGCGGGGCAGGCGGTCAGCGATTCCAGGGAATTAGGGTTCAACTGTTCTTTCCAGTCAGTTCCTTCGGGCACGTTCTCCGGATTGGGTATTGAAAAGAGGTGATCATAAAGACGTAGCTCCACCCTTGCGGCATGGGGAGCCGAGACCCAGTGGATAGTGCCTTTAACTTTACGCCCGCTGCTTTTCGACCCGCTTTTTGTCTCGGGATCGAAGGTGCAGTGCACAGCTATCACCTCACCGGTCTTGGGATCCTTATCCACATCAACGCATTTGACGATATAGGCATAACGCAAACGCACTTCCCGCCCGGGTGAAAGCCGGAAGAACTGCCTGGGAGGGTCCTCGCGAAAATCATCCTGTTCAATGAAGAGTTCACGGGAGAAGGGAACCTTGCGCACCCCCATGGAAGGGTCCTCCGGGTTGTTCACGGCCTCCAGTTCTTCGACCTGTCCTTCCGGATAGTTGTCAAGGATCACCCGAAGAGGACGTGCGACACCCATCACCCGCGGCGCCGTTTGATTCAATTCTTCGCGAACGCAGTGTTCGAGAAAGGAAATATCGACCGTGCTGTTCTTTTTGGCCACGCCGATGCGCTCGCAAAAACTTCGTATGGACCCGGGCGTGTAGCCACGACGCCTCAGACCTGCGAGACTAGGCATCCGCGGATCGTCCCAACCCATCACATGTTTTTCTTCCACAAGCTGCAACAGCTTGCGTTTGCTCATGATCGTGTAGTTCAGGTTGAGACGTGCGAACTCGATCTGCTGTGGATGATGAATCTTCAGTTGTTCCAGGAACCAGTTGTACAGAGGTCGGTGATCCTCGAACTCGAGGGTACAGATCGAGTGCGTAATTCCTTCAATGGAATCCGACTGCCCATGGGCAAAATCATAGGTCGGGTAGATGCACCACTGATCGCCGGTCCGGTGATGGGTGGCACGAAGAATCCGGTACATGACGGGATCGCGCATATTGAGGTTTGGAGAGGCCATGTCGATCTTTGCCCGCAAGGTACGTGAAGCGTCGGTAAATTCCCCCTCTCGCATGCGTTTAAAAAGATCCAGGTTCTCCTCTATGGAGCGCCCCCGGTAGGGACTCTCTTTCCCAGGTTCGGTCAGCGTACCTCGGTACTCACGGGTTTCGTCGGGGCTCAAGTCGCAGACAAAGGCCATGTGCCCCTGAATCAACTTCACAGCAAACTGAGCCAGCTGCTCAAAGTAGTCCGATGCGTAATACTCCCTGTCGCCCCAATCGAAACCAAGCCAACGAACGTCCTCCTTGATCGATTCCACATACTCAACGCCCTCTTTGCTGGGATTGGTGTCATCGAGACGAAGGTTACAGCGGCCCTTGAATTCGGCAGCAAGACCAAAGTTGAGACAGATGGCCTTTGCATGTCCAATATGCAGGTAGCCGTTGGGCTCCGGCGGGAATCGGGTATGGACACGACCCTCGTTGCTCTTGTTATTCAAGTCGTCAAGAATAATATTACGAATGAAGTGGGACGGGGTTTCGGGCTTGCTCATCTCTGGGTGGCCTTCCGACTACGGAATTTTTCGTATTTTAGCATAACTCGCGGCGATTTCTTAGCACCAGGGGGCACGCCCCCCAGGTGCTGGGCGAGGGCCCGAGTATCCGTCGTTGACTGTATCCCCAGGTTCCTGTTACTTTTTACTGATGCCCCCAGTATGCACTCGATTCGCCCCCAGTCCCACGGGGTTCCTCCATATAGGGAACGCCAGGACTGCCCTGTTCGCCTATCTATTCGCGCGCCAGCAGAACGGCCGTTTCCTTCTCCGCATCGATGACACCGACAGACAGCGATTCAGCCAGGAATTTCTCGACAACATCTTTACTTCACTGAAATGGCTCCATCTGGAGTGGGACGGTGACCCGGCCTATCAGAGCGAGAAGCTTTCTATCTACCGGGACAAAATCGAAGGACTGCTCCAGGCTGGCAAGGCCTATCGATGCATCTGCACGCCTGAAGTGCTTGATGCCAAGCGCAAAGCAGCCATGACGGCAGGTAAGAAATTCATTTACGACTGGACCTGCCGAAACACCCCCCCGGATATCAAGGACGGAACGCCTTTTACGATCCGGTTCAAGGCACCCAGCGAAGGTGAAACCGCCATTGAGGATCTCATCAAAGGGCGGATCGTGTTTCAGAATCAAGAGCTCGACGACCTGATAATCCTGCGCTCAGACAGCATGCCCACCTATAATTTTTGCTCCGTAGTGGATGATGCCTCCATGGGGATCACCCATATCGTTCGCGGAGATGATCACCTCAGCAATACGCCCCGCCAGGTCCTCCTCTTTCAAGCGCTGGGCTCCTCGCTACCAGTCTTCGCCCACCTCCCGCTCATCTTCGGTTCCGACCGTACCCCTCTGAGCAAACGACACGGCGCTACGTCGGTTCGGAGCTACAGGGAGATGGGATATCTACCGGAAGCATTGGTCAATTTTCTTGTACGCCTGGGTTGGTCTTCCGGAGACCGTGAGATATTTTCCATGCAGGAACTCATCTTCGAGTTCCGCCTCGAAGAGGTAGGGAAATCGCCTGGTGTCTTCAACGCCGAAAAACTTTTATGGCTCGACACCCACTACCTCAAGGAGCACTCGCCAGCTCAACTGGCGGAGGAGGTTCGACCCTTCATCGAGCAAAAGGGTTACCACTTGAATAACGACCCGCAATGGTTGGAGAAGATGGTTGTAACCCTGCAGCCACGTGCCAAGACTCTGGTGGAATTAGTTGAATCGGCTCACTTCTATTTGAGCGATGAGATCACCATCGACCCCAAGGCGAAAGCCAAGTTTCTCACACCCAAAGTTGAACCCATATTGAGTCAATTACAGCAACGCCTGGCGCATCTTGCCAATTGGAAACTGACGGATATCCAAGAGGCCTTTGAGACCGTTATGCGCGAACACCAGTTGGGTCTCGGCAAGATTGCCCAGCCTGTGCGGGTGGCGCTCACCGGGGGTACTGCAAGTCCTGGAATCTTTGAGGTTGTCGAGGTGCTGGGACGGGAACGGACTCTATCGCGGCTGGATCACGCTCTCACCCTCGCAGGTGAGGAACACCCCGGCAATTCTTGACTTAGGGCCACCATTTCTTTAAGGTAAAAACTTCGATGAGGAGTCGGCTAATTGGTAAGCCACCTGACTCTGGATCAGGCGATTGTAGGTTCGAGTCCTACCTCCTCAGCCATGGTCCCATCGTCTAGCGGTTAGGACACCGGCCTCTCACGTCGGTAACACGGGTTCGATTCCCGTTGGGACCACCATTCTGCCTTTTTCACCCTCAGCTATGAAAAGAATCTGAAGTCCGATTCAGCCAGTCAGAGGTTTAGCAAACGACAAGAGTTTTGTTCGGTCAGGGATTTGATCTTGACTGGATCGGGCTGCTCTTCGATCACCGGCATGGCTTTTTTCAGCGGGCCCAGCCCACCGCAATAATCCGACCCAAAAACGATTCGTTCCTGACCCAGGGTATCCATGAGGAATTGGAGAGTTCTCGCGTTCACACTGGCCGTATCGATCAAAAAATGCTCTAGCAAGATCTCTGAATAAGGCTGCTCTCCCCGCGGGCCCTTATGCTTCCAGAAGAGTTTTTTCAACAAAAGAGGGATTCCTCCCCCACCGCTCCTGATCACGACACGCAAATTGGGATAGCGGTCAAAAACACCACTGGCAATCATGCGAACAACACACTCGGACACACTGGCGTCCGCCAGTGCGCTGGCGCTCACCCCAGCACCTTTGTCTTCCAAACTCTCGAGCGTTGGGTCTTTCCGGCCCCCTCCACCGTGAAGAAAAATTGGCAGGTTCAACTCGGCGATTTTGGCCAGTAGTGAGTCGGTTTCAGGACAATCCACCACCACGTCGCCGTCTACACTGGCGTACATCATGACCGCTCGAAACCCACGACGTGCCATCCGTTGAATCTCTTCCACGGATCCTTCGACATGCTTAAGGGTTACGGCCGTGGCTCCCATCAGCCGATTGGGATACGGAGCCAGGCGCTCGGCAATGAGATCATTGGACTGGCGTACCAACTCCATTGCTTGGTCGGGCGGCAGGGAATCAGCGTTGATCCCAGCGCCCTGGCAGACGAGTTGGAGGTCCAATCCCGCCTCGTCCATCTCTGTTACTCTTTTTGAAAATTCAGGCGAGTCGTACGCATCGATACGAGGCGTACGACCCGTGAGGTGAAAAATTTTTTCTACGATTTCAACCGGGGTATGATGGGAATGCCAGTCAATCAGTAATGCCACGATCCCCCCGAGGTCACCATAGTGCTGCCTGTTAGCCTCGGCAACAAAAAGGACTTCCCCTCCACCGAGTCCGACGCCTTATGTCACCTGGGTGAATATTCCCCGACAACCCAAGGCGCGAAAATGGATTTTCCGACTGCTTGGATCTGGACTTAACCGGCCTTAGCCACATCCCGCTGCGAACACCAGTCAATCATAGTTCCCATCCCACAGTGCGCTCCTGCTTTCTCCAGTGCGGACTCAAAAATCTGGTGGATCTTCCGATTCTCATCCCCATACTCGATCTGTCCGCCGCCCTCCTTGACGCTTTTATCGATGCGCTTCTCATCTGAGACCGCCGCGAATCGGAAGCGCCAATTGTTCCACCGTAGGGCCAAGTAGCGGGCGGGTTCGTCGCCGGCGTTGAAGTGCTGATGGAACCATTTTGTCGGAGGGACGATAACGCTTCCCGGCTTCCAGTCCACTCGCCGAGGCTCTGCACCCTCCTCGGACCAGAGCAGAGAGTAACCCTTTCCGCTTAGGATGGTCACGTGGGCACCGGGCCCATGACGGTGGGCCTTCTTGTAAGTCCCCACCGGAAACTCAGAGATATGGGCCCCCATGACGTTACCGGCAAGATCGAAGTTGATGTTGGATCCACCGGCCCCCCGCTCTTTCCAATCATGGAGCGTAATATCCTTGGTGTTGGGGATGAAGTTCACAGATAGCTTGCGCTCCCCCCAGGCCTGCCCCTTGCCGCTGAAGTAGTCCTCTTCTTCCGAAGCAAAGCGGTCGGTAAAGGTAAAGTCATTGTCAAAGACAAAGTCCATATTGTGGAACAGATTGATAATAAAAGGGGCGTTGGTCACGGCAAAGTACCGCACCGGGGAGCTTCCCTGGCCGTTGAAGTGCTGATACCAGGCGTTCAACGGGATCGCGAATAAACTCCCAGGATGCCATTCGAATGTGTGCTTCTTACCGTCCTTTTGCCAAACGGAAGTAGCCCCATGGCCATCGACGATGTACACCATCTCCTCATAGAGGTGCCGAAGCTGCTTAGACTTCCCCCCCGGCGGTATCTCGCAGACATAGGCGTCGTTACTCCCGCCGGTCCCTTCCAGATTGATAAAGGCCCCAAGGGTGCCGGTGAGGTCCCAGGGAGCTACCTCAACATCCTTGAGATCTTCAATATAAAATTGTTTGTTGACGGGAATTTTCTGGGATTTTTGCCAGTCATCGTAGGAATCGACTCTCTCATCATCCATATATTTCATATATCGCCCCCTCCTTGGGTTTTATCACCAGATCACCCCCACACCGGCTGGCTATAGGCCAATCAGCGCAGGTCCACAGTAGACTTTTATTCTTTTATCAGGTCTCTTACGATTTGGAAAGTGCTGCCTAGTCCCTGGCTATCTTAATCCCGAATATCCTGTAAAAGCCACTCTGTCGGTACTTCTCTGCCCAATCTGGCCTGCTTCGCCAGGTCATAGACGAGCGACCCAACGGTTACAAACTGCATGCACTGTTTCATCCCACCCCCTAACCGGCCACCACCAGAGGCGCTGATCTCGTTATCGCTCATCCTCCCCCCCCCCCTGACCTCCAATCAGGTCGACCAGCGGCACCCTCCTCGCCCGAAGGGCATCTTGAACTTCCGGTTTGGCCTGCACCTCACCTGCCAGTATCCGATCTCCATGGCCGAACTCCCCCCGCCTTGATCCTCTGGAGGTCTTCAGCGCCTGCCGGATTCCCGCCAGATTAGGTGGTAAAGCCTGCCGAATCATCGAGCCCCGAACCCCGGATCAACTGGCTCTTCGGATCACCTCCGATGCAAACGTCTACTTTCGGGTAGACATCATCCGCATACTCACCGGCGACTTGTGTCAGGGGCATCCCCGGTTCCAACGTCCCGGCAAACACCGTCGAGTCAATGGAGTTTGTGCAGGTGGAAAGGATATCCACCCTCTTGACGGCCTCATCCGGACTGTCACAGGGAGTCACCTCAATGGACAGTTGTTCCGCCATCTCTTCCGCATAGAGTTCTCTACTTACTTTCGTCGGACTGTAGACCTTCGGTTTCTTGATTTTCCTCACCCCGGCAAAGGCCATCAGATGACTTCGGGCCATTCCTTCAGCTCCCAACATCCCCACGATGGATGCGTCCTCCTTGGCAAGATATTTTGTCCCCAGTCCTACCAGTGCTCCCACCCTGATGTGTTGCGAGTATCCATCGTTGGTAATCGCCAAAGGTTCGCCGTTGCTCGTATCAAGAAGAAAGATCAGGGCGCAATAAAGCCCCGGACGAACGCAGTACTTTTCCTCGATGATCTTCCCATCTCTTCGAGGCCAACTCATAATATCCGATTTCATCCGGATCGCGTGACGCTGGAGCCCCTTGCTCGAGCTTTCCATGGTACCCCACCGGTGAAAGCTCCCGACCGACGCCGTCTCTGTGTAGATATCCAATCGAGGCCTCACGACGAGTTCTGCCTTGCGAGTTCTCTGTGTCCCTCTTCAAGGACCCGCAAGGTATCCTTCATCGTCAGAACCCTCGCAACATCTTAATTATTTATGAACAGCACTTTCCCTAATTCCAATAAGCGAATGCAATGCCGTGGCCAGTCCCCGCGGGAGAACGATAACAAGGTATATAGTCGATCAGCGTCATTGACGACTCTTCCATGGCCCCCGCGAGTGTCACCCAATTTAGAATTTCCGGCGTCCCCGGGGCCCCATTCAATCGTTCTCTTGATAGAGAACAGAGCAGCCGGGCGTCCTTTTCCTTTAAGCCCCGAATGACCTCGTGGTCCAGCTCTTGATCTATAATCTGGTGGCTGAGCCCGCCGGAAGCCATAATCGCGACCCTTTTGTCCGAATCCCAGGACTCGATACCCCGTTTCAGGGCCTGGCCGAGGGCGTAGCACCGACCGGGCATAGCCTGGCTCGGCAAATAACGGCTGAGGATAAACGGCACCATCGGAACGCTGCCGTCGGTTTGATAGAACTCATAGAAGGTCCTGAACGCCTCGTCCAACTCGTGCTCTTGGCGAAACCGATTGAATGACGCGATGTCAAACCCGTCCCCAATTAGGCTGTCGATCAAGTGACTGGCCAGCTCAGGTTGAGCGGGATAGGTCCCTCGGCCCTCATGGGGTCTGGACCGAATGACCGGCGCGGGTCCCGAGAGATGGCCCGTACTTGGATCCGACGCCCTGCGGGTGCTGGCCGCACTACGTTCCGGGGTCTCCTCGCCCCAATAGACAGCGAACACTGCATGGGTATCGTCGGGGAGGACCCCGTGGGGATTACTGACTACGATAACCACATCGGGTTTGGCTTGAGCTATGACATCGGTCAGTTTCTCCTTGCCTGACTGGCACCTGTCGTAGCGTTCCTGTTTTTTCTGCAGTGTGATTTCCTGAGCGATGGCGGGGTCCGCCTTCTTAAGCAGCTCTTGATAATTGTATCGCGGGTCCTTTTTGTCGCGTTCAGCGATACGGTCCCAATCTCCGGGTAAGGTTCGGATTGTTGGCCCATGGGAACTACCGAATCCCAAGACTAATTTTGCCATTGAATAACCCTCCTTTTCATACCTTCAAGGAAGCCCCATCCATCCTTGAAGCTGATCATGGACGTCGTTAACCGGGCAAAGGGGGAGTGAACGTTATTTCACTGGTACTGCCCAGGTAAACCTGCGGCAAAAAGCTCTTCAAGTTTCATTGGGCGACCAATCAACCCTTGTTCGTAGGCCGCCTGAATAAACGCCTCCAACGGCTTTCGGTTCAATCCAATGCCGTAGGGCCACTGGTCCTCACCCATCAGTTCACCCATCTCCTCGATCCAGATTCCGGAGTTTTGCCTCTCCACTACCGATGACTGTGCTTTTGCATAGACCTGTTTCTTGGCTTCCTGATAAGCATCGCAGAGGTTACCCGGAAGCCCGGGATTTTCTGCAACGAGTTTCTCCTTGATCACCGTTACATGCATAATGGGAAAGATCCCCGTCTTTTTGAAATAATCCTTCTGAGCAGCGATATTATCAGGGTAAGCGGGCATCGCCACGTCCTTCAACTGTTCAGCCTGTGCCCCCGGTTGAGGATTACCGGGGCTGATACAGGCATCGATCTCTCCCGCTGCCAGCAAGTCGAGTGGCGTGCGATCGCTGGTATCCTGCCTGATCTTTACCTTGGAAGGGAACGTCAAGCCTTCCATGCGCTCACTTCTGGTGGTTACCCAGGTAACATCTTCCGGCCGAATCCCGTGCATCTGGTTGAGGACGATCCGCTGCCAGACCGATGATGACATCCAATACTGGGAGACCCCCATCCGTTTTCCCTTCAGATCCGAGAGAGCACGCATCCGGGCTTTCTTCGCCATGAGAAATCCCCCCTGGAGGAAACGGCGCCCGGAGGTAAATAGCGGCAGGGCTACAAGGGGCACCCCCTGCTCCCGTCCCTTGACG
This sequence comes from Binatia bacterium, assembly GCA_963664015.2. Taxonomy (GTDB): domain Bacteria; phylum Desulfobacterota; class Binatia; order UBA9968; family CAXXLF01; genus JACZQL01. The sequence continues at coordinate 303,460 of CAXXLF010000001.1, forward strand.
AAGGTGGCGATGGACATCTCGGCAACGTCAAACTCGAGGTTAAGCATCCGCCGGGAGAGTTTGTCCATGCTATGGGCCTCTTCCGGTCTCAATTTAATCCCTTTGGGATCGATTGTACCTTCCAGCAGAGGGCGAGTCAGTGCCGACGAAGTGGCCGAATATAAGAGTTCCAGATCTGCCATGATAATCCCTTGTTCAACTCTAGGATGAATCCCGCGCCCACTCCCCAGGCCCGTGGGCTTTATGCCTGTTGACCGTCAGCGGGAAAAAGGGCAACGCACTTGCACGAGTTGAAGATGTAGGTTTCCGAGTAAGCTAGGATCTGAGCCTTACGCCCCTCCATAGCCCCAGCCAAACAGATCCAGTTGCGCATTTCGTGCTGGCCGGAGGCGCGGAGTTTTTCCGGATCCAACTCTCTCCACATGTGATGTTGTCCCGCCTTGAGCTGCTCATAATGCCGGCGGTCGGAATCGACGTCCCCCCACAGGAATCCGTGCATGTTGGTAAGGGAAGCATGGGACCAACTCGACGAACCGATGATGACCGCCCGATACGGGCTCTCCTTGATAATTTGCGCTACGGTTTTTCCCAGATCATAGCAACGCCAGGGCGGCGGAGAACCGGGGGGCAGGCTCTCCCCACTCTCAAGGCGCCGCGCCATTTCCTCAGGATCCGGTAGACGGCCGCGCCATTCACCTGATCCTAGGGAGGGCATGCGCATGTCTTCCCCGTAGCAGTTCACATGAAAAGGGATAATGGGATGGGCAAACCCCTTGCGGTCCCAGTCCAGATAATCAAGGGTACCGCTGAAAGCGTGACCAATGGTAGTGGCATTGTTTAATTTCGATGACCAGCCGACGTCGAAGCCACGATGGATCAATTCGGTAGCGATCATGGTCCCGATCTTCTTTGCCCCCTTAAACTGGGGTTGCATCCGCGGACGCTCCATCGGCAGGCCAACGTTGGTGAGCCCAGTATCCAATATTCCTTTGGGTCCATGTTCGACCCGTATGCCCCCGCTCCGCTTACTCATCTCAAACTTATCGTGGGAAAAAATACTAAAGGGAGGAAAGATGTTTTCTTTGAAATTCTCGTACTGGTCGTCGCCGAAGATCAAGACAAAATCGGGCTTGAAATTGTCAATGGCTTCGCGGGCAGCCTTGTAACCGGCGAGAACTTCCTTGCGGTGCTTGGCCGCCGACTTGACCCCCTCGTCATCCCCCCACTCTTCCCTCATCTCCTCAGGCCAATTCTCGGGATCTTTCCAGTGTGCCGGGGTCTTCTTATTGCGAAGGTTGAGGCGAAAATAGTTATTCGCCATAGTTTCGTCGGTAAACTGAAGATGGGGGCCATGGGGACACCCAATGCCTAATATTTCGCCCATGGCCGTTCCCTCCTCAATTCATTATCCCAGGTAGCCGCATTTGGCCCAGAAGCGCTCAGCCGCGGGATGTAGCGGGATATCCAGCGGGCCCTCGGGAGAGTCCTTGCACATGCGCTCCAGGGGGAAAGGCCCCTCGCCTTGCCATGGGATCCGGTCTTTTCTCGCCTCTAAGGCAGCGCAAATCGATGTCACCACTTCATCGGAAACGTTAGCGTGCGTGTAAATAGGCCAACCACTGAAATCCAGAGTAAGCACATCACCAGGGAGTTTGGGCCATCTCTCCTTCTTCAGTAAGGATCGACGAAACCCCATGGACTCCAGCTTCTGGACCACCAGTTCCTGGAGAGCCAACGCACGAAAGCCAGCGTCGAGGGCCAATCCTATCCAGGCGTTGACCGCCTCATCGAAGATAGCGTCAATATCTCCCCGCTTGGCAAGGTCAATCCGCGTTGTCTCGTAATTCGACCCTGAAGTTGAAATGCCGTTGGGAAGTCCCGGATCGTAACGGACCTCCCCACCCCACTTGACGATGTCATCGAGAGAAAACCCAAGGGTTTCTAGTACGACCTTCTCCAAAAAATGGTTCGAATGATCACGCTGGCCGCGCAGGGAGACTCGGAGTGGGTATTTTTTATCGCGAATGTCCTCAAGAGAAGTAAGACCCGTCCGCTCGCTGACCGTAAAGGCATAAGAGTCCAGCGACGGGATCACGGCAATGGCGCGCAAGGGGATCGGTTCCTTAAAGGGTCCGGTCCCACGTACCGCAAGGGTCAGCGGCTCCGCCGGGTTAATGATCGCCAGGTGGACCTCCCCGCGGGCTACCTTTTCAATAGCTTCGTGACTGTCGCTACCGAAGAGGCAAATTCCGGTCTGCTCGCCTCCCTGGGGCCGCATGGTTACACTGGCCTGTTGGAACGGCCAGTCATTGTTTACGGCCAAAGCGTCGGCAATTTCCAATACGACCTTGGACCGGGTAACAACGGGTCGGACGTAACGTCGAGGTGCTTGCATGCAATGCTCCTTTCAAAACGAAGGGTTAATGTTGCGATGGGAATCCCTCTTTAGGATCAAGGACGACATCCACCAGGGTTGGTTTATTGGATTCGAGCCCTTTGCGAAGAGCACCGTTGATTTCATCAGGCCGTTCGACCCGAATCCCCTCGCATTTGAGATCTTTGGCGATATCCGCAAAGTTCAACCCGGGCACAAAGTTCATTTCATCTTTGAGGGCATACTCTTTCATGTGGTTTTTCTCAAGGAGATAAGACCCATTGTTAAAGACAACCACCGTGATAGGGATCTTGTATCGAGCGGCCACCTCCAACTCGGGAAGAATCCCGCACATGATTCCACCGTCGCCCTCGAGACAAATGACTTTCTTATCCGGCGCGGCGAGCTTGGCCCCCAAAGCCATGGGCAGGCCGGTTCCTATGGCACCGGTTCCTCTAGGCGTTATGAAGGTCGGACCTGCATCGACGAAGGTGTGACTGGTCGCCCACATAAAGGGACTGGAGCCGTCGGAAACGAGAATCGTATCGGGCCCGATCAAATTGCGTACCTCCCGCATCAAACGGGCCGGATGGATCGGGGAAGCGTTTGAATCGGTGGTTGCCGCGTTATCCTGCACCCATTGATCCAGGTGTTTTTTTATTTCTTCGGTCCGTGAGGTCTTGGGCTTGAAACCCTTATCTCTCAGTGACTTCACCAGGGCCTCCAGGCCGAGCTTTGCGTCGGCAACAATACCCACCCGGGTTTGGTAGTTCCGTCCGATCTCTTTCGGATCGATATCCATATGAATGATCGTCGAGGTTGGATCAGGGACGGACCACCGGCTGGTGGCCATTTCGTTGGTACGGCTCCCCACGAGAAATACGACGTCCGAATCCTTAACGATCTGTCCGGCGACCCGTCCTCGACCCAGCCAACCACCGACGACAGCCCCTGTCGGCCCAGCGCTCAGCGGATGCCTCTCGGGGAAAGCGCCCTTACCGGAGATGGTCGTGGCCACCGGACACTGGGTCAGTTCGGCTAGCTCCCGAAGTGCCCCCCATGCCTGGGAAAGATTGACCCCACCCCCAGCGACAATGCAAGGCCGCTCTGCCTGGTGCAACAGGGAAACGGCCTCTTCAATGAGCTGAGGATCGGGAAGGATCCTTGTGGCCGGAAAAGTCGCGTACCGAGTCTCCGCATAGGGCTCCGTGTCAATATGATGCTGGACGGAAAAGGTTGCCCCCATACCCCGGATGTTCAATACCACCGGACCGGGCCTACCGGTCGTCGCGATGCGAAAGGCCTTTCGCAGCATATCAGGTGCTTGAGACATATCGGTGATGTCGCCAATCCATTTGGAGACCGGCTTGACCATGCCGATCTGATCCTGTTCATAAAGACCATTTTTGCCCTCGTTGGCTAACGCGAGACCTTCCATGAGAACAATGATCGGGACTGAGGAGTTCCACGCTTCGGTCAGGGCCATAATCACGTTCATGGTCCCCGGCCGATTCAGTGTGATGACTCCCGGTTTCCCGCTGATTCGGGCATACCCGTAAGCCATGAGTCCAGCTGAGGTCTCGTGATGAATGTTGATAGGCCTGATCTTGGAGAGGTCTATTTCCGGATAGATGCGCATCCCGATGATCTGCGGGATCCCGTATTGGATCAGCATCTCGGTGAAGTGATTGTAGACATGTGCTTTCATTTGCTCTGTGTTGTCCTTTCTATTCCACCAGGGATCCGCGCAAGGTGAGCCAATTTTCCATTGACCGAAAATTTCATGCGGCAGCGCCCGCCATTATTTGCAGTGCAGGCCTGAGGGGGGACGGGACCTGGTGCTTCATGAGGATTTCCTTGTGTTCGCGACCCGACTCGATCATCGCGATGCATGCCTCGAGAGTCGCCCTTCCCCAGCGGACGTCGGGGAAGGAGGGACGGCTCTCTCGCACCGCATCGACCAGCGCCTGTATTTCACCAGCGCGAAGTTCCCGTTCCGTCATCAGGACTTCTTCCCGTCCCTTCTCCGTATAGACATAAAGGCCGTCGGGGGATTGGCGGATATCTCCCCGCTCGCAGCTCACGACCAATAACCCGAAGAAATCCTGCTTTCTGACTCCCCCCGCGTTCAATGCCTCGATCGAGTACTGCGGGAGGTTATAAAACTCTTCAGCGGCAATGGGGCCGGTCGCCCTGGGCTTCGGTCCCAAAATAGTTTCCTCCGGCGCAATTCTCCCCCCCTCGCCGATCCCCCAGGTCAGCTCGCGGATATCAAAATTGGCATAGCCATTGAAACTGATCGCCGCAGTGGGTCCATCCTCGAAATCAATGAAGGCGTGGTAGTCCCCTTCGACATCGTAGTGGGGCTGCCACTTCCCTGCCGTACCGCGTACGCTACGGACCATGCCGCCTGCCAGATAACGCACCACATCCATCTGGTGAGGCCCCTGCCGAAAGACCGCACCACCACCACATTTGGGATCGAGCGTATGGACTTCCCACGGACGTTGAATCCAATCGTTATACATCCACGAGTTGATGTGAATGATCCTGCCCAACCGGCCACTGGCGAGGACCTCTCCCATCTTACGAATATAAGGACGATGGATCCGGCTGTGTCCCTGGACATATTTGACACCGTTGCGCTCGATGGCCGCAACCATCCCGTCTGCCTCGTCAATCGATATGGCCATGGGCTTCTCGCAAATAACGTGTTTGCCGTGGTCCGCAGCAAGAACGGTATGCTGGGCGTGGAAGTTGTTCGGGGTCGCCACCCACACAGCATCCACTGGAGCGTTTTTGCACATCTCTTCAATCTTAGTAAAGCCTTCAACGCCGTAACGCTTTGTAAATCGTTCCACCTCGTCGGCCCGGAGATCGCATACCGCCGTAAGCTCTGCCCCCTCCGTCTGCTCGATGCTCCCGAGGACCTGGCGCGCTGCGATACCGATCCCTACGATTCCTACTCGGACAACAGTGTTCTCAGCCATGGCGCTCAACTCCTTTTTTACGGACTACTGAAGGGAAAATTATTATATAGGTGCCTACCCACCGGGTCGCAACTCATTCGGGACGCGGCCGGGCAGTGCCGAACGGGACTTCAAATACCTCATGCCTGTCATCAAAGACTTCATCCCTGCGTCTTACTCGGCTCAATTCTATGCCTTGATGACCTGCTCCCGCGCGGGTATCCCGCTCCGAGCACCATCCTTCTAAATCAATGATCGTATTCTGATCAGGGTTTCGAATGGTGTTCATAGGGTCCCCACCTTTTTGCACCAACTCGATTTGTTCCTTTAGCATCATGCGATACATCAGAATTCCCCGATCGGACAACCCAGCGCTTTCCTCGGCCCGATTGAAGATCTCTCCCTGGGTTTCCCAAGCCATCTTGTCCTGGCTGTAAAAGGTATTCATCGTGTACTCGCCACTTGGATGGGTCTGTGGCGGTGGGTCTTCCAGCGGCGGCTCCTCTGGTTGGGTGACCGGCTTTCCGTCTTCGCTGGGTTTGAAATGGGCCACATAGATTTCCGTATGACTGTCGTCGGCAGGAACTCGCCAGTGCATGGCGCTCCAGATATCCGACTGTCTAAACATCGTAGGAAACACGAGTGGATTTCCCCATCCGGACCCGGCGGTGTCGCCTTCGTACTCCCAGCTCTTTAGCAACCCCCACTGAAATGGCTGGAACCCATACCGAACAAACGGCCGACCGAGAAAATCCGTAGACATATTGTTCCGCCCCATTTTCTTAAATGAATAGGCGTGGAGGATCGAGGTGTGGACAAAATCCATGGAATTCTCGACTGCCTGAAGCCAGTTGCAGTTCAAGGTCTCCTGGCGCTCAATCCTCCGCTGACCCCGATCCCATACGAGGAGGTCCCAACGGGGCAGCAAGGGGGCCGGTTCGGGTCCCATGTATGCAAACAAGAGACCGGCCAGTTTCTGGACAGGATAGGCCCTATGCTTGATACTCTCCTTGAATTTAGGGTTCGGCTCGAATGGCTGTTCGACGCACTGACCCGACTTATCGTAGAGCCAGCCGTGATAGGGGCAACGCAGGCAACCGTCTTCCAAAAAGCCATAGTACAAGGAGGTACCTCTGTGGGAGCAGTGTTCTTCCAAGAGACCGAACTCCCCTTTTTCGTCCCGAAAGAGTACCAGCTTTTCCCCCAATATCTTCACGCGTTTTTTCGGCCGGTTAGCGGTCAACTCACTTGCCGCGGCCACCGGGTACCAATAGCGGCGCAGCAACTCTCCGCACAGGGTTCCTGGACCTACGCGGGTTAACAGCTCGTTGTCTTCTTTGCTGAGCATCGTCCTTCCTCCGAGTCAATACTGGGACCTAAAGATCCTGAAGTCTCTCCTTTTGTTCAACCCTCTGTCGGTTCGGGACGAGGTCTTGCCGCCCCAAATGGAACATCGACTTCCTCATGCCGTTCATCAAATACCTCATCTCTGGTCCTCTTCCGGGCAATACCGTCGGCCCAATACGAACCCGTCCTTAGGTCCTCTTCGTGCTGCCATCCTAAAAGTTCGATACAGGTGTTCTTTTCAGGATCGCGAACGACCCCCCTGGGCTCTCCACCGTTCTGAACGATCTCGATCTGTTCCTTCAGCATCTTGCGAAGCAGAATAATTCCGCGGTCGGATTCACCCAAATGCTCCTTGGACCGGTCCACGATGGAGCCCTGGGTTTCCCAGGCCATCTTGTCGTGGCAGAAAAAGGTATCCATCGCATATTCGCCGTCGGGTAGTACCTGGGGTGCCATAAATTCGACTGGAGGGTCTTCAACCTCCTCGACGTCGCGGCCGTCCTCGGTCAGTTTAAAATGAACAATAATGATCTCCGTATGATGATCGTCGATGGGAACACGCCAGTGCAGCTGGGCGCTGATGCGAAGCATGTTGGGAAAGACCATTGGATGTCCCCAGCCTTCGGCGGCGTTCTCCCCTCCATAGACCCAGGTTTTTACGATTCCCCATTCGAAGGGCTGGAAACCGTATTTCTTGAAGGGCCGACCAAATCCTACTTGATCGTTGTCTCCGGGACGCCATCCCAAAGGCGGGTCCCCGGTGCCCCCCCCGTTGTCGCGCTCCTTTTTCATGCGGGCCCGATGCCGCAGGGTCTGGACATGCAAGAAGTAGGTATGGACGATGTCGACGGCATTTTCCTGAGCCTGAAGCCAATTGCAGTTGAGCGGCTCCTGACGAATGACAGTGCGGTGACCGTTTTCCCACGCCAGCACATCCCACCTTGGCACCATAGGTTTCAACTCGGGAGGCCCCAAGTAGGCAAATAAGAGCCCTCCAAGCTTCTCGACCGGATAAGCCGTGTGGCGAGTATGTTCTCGGAACTTCGGGTTGGGCTCAAAAGGCTGCTCGACACATTGACCGGTCTTGTCGTACAGCCATCCGTGGTAAGGGCAACGAATGCAACCATCCTCCAAAAACCCATAGTACAAGGAAGTCCCGCGATGGGAACAGCGCTCGGCCACAAGGCCATATCCACCCTTCTCATCCCTGTACAGCACGAGTTCCTCTCCCATGATTTTGATTCGTTTCTTTGGTTGCTCCGCGGTCAATTCCCGAGCCCCAGCAACGGGATGCCAGTAACGACGCAACAATTCACCGCCGGGAGTGCCACGGCCCACTTGGGTTACAAGGTCACTTTCTTCCTTGTTAAGCATGCTCGTTCCTCCTCTCACCTATATTGAGGACTTAACATTCGTTGCATCGAACTATCGAATTCGGGGCCTTGCCGCTCCGTAAGGAACATTGACTATTTCATACCGATTGTCAAAAACCTCATCCCTTGATTTCCTGTGCGCTTTGCCATCGGCCCAATAAGGATCCGTATAAAGATCGCCTTCGTTCTGCCACCCTGCAAGCTCGATGCAGATGTTTTTTTCAGGATCACGCACAAGCCCCCTGGGCTCCCCGCCCTGGCGGACAATCTCGATTTGATCCTTAAGCATTTTACGGAACATGATGATTCCCTGATCGGATTCACCCAGGTGCTCCCTGGAACGGTCGGCAACCGGTCCCTGTGTTTCCCAAGCCATTTTGTCATGACTAAAGAATGTATCCATGGCGTAATCGCCGTCTGGAAGCACCTGCGGTTCCATAAATTCGACAGGAGGTTCCTCAGCCCCTTCGACCTTCGGTCTACCCTCGCTCTGGCGAAAATGGACAATGATGATCTCTGTACGGTAATCATCAATTGGAACACGCCAATGCATCTGGGAAGTAATACGCAACATATTGGGGAAAACCAGTGGGTGCCCCCAGCCTTCACCGCCGTGCTTGCCTTCATAGACCCAGCTTTTTAACAGCCCCCACTCGAAAGGCTGGAACCCATAACTTGCGAAGGGACGTCCGTAACCCAATTCATCAGAGGGGGATCTGTTACCATCCGGCGCGTACCCTAAGGGAGGGTCACCACGACCCATGACCCGTTTCTCTGAATGAGCTCGGGCCCGTTGCTTCAAAGTTTGGGAATGAAGGAAAAAGGTGTGGGTCACATCGACTGAATTCTCCTCGGCTTGGAGCCAGTTACAGTTGAGAATCTCCTGGCGCATGATGGTGCGGCGACCCTTTTCCCACGCCAGGATATCCCAGCGGGGCAGTAGAGGCTTTTGTTCCTGCGGCCCCATGTAGGTAAACAAGAGTCCACTCAGTTTCTCAACAGGATATGCACGGTGATGCGTCTGCTCTCGAAACTTCGGATTAGGCTCAAATGGTTGCTCGACGCATTGACCTGTCTTATCGTAAAGCCAGCCATGGTAAGGACACCGTATACATCCATCCTCAACAAAGCCGTAGTACAAGGAGCTCCCGCGGTGGGAACAGCGCTCGGTCACAAGGCCATAGCCGCCCTTCTCATCTCGGTATAGGACGAGTTCCTCACCAAGAATTGTAATCCGTTTCTTGGGCTGCGCCTCAGTCAGCTCCCGCGCACCAGCAATGGGATGCCAATAACGGCGTAACAACTCGCCGCAGGGAGTCCCACGACTAACTCGGGTGAAGAGCTCATTTTCCTCTTTTGACAGCATGATGCCCCCCAACCCACCTGATCGCCTGATCGTTGGAATTATTTGAGGCCTTCCGGTCGCGGCTCACGTGACCGCCACCCGCTCAACCATTGGATTCCCCCACCCTTTCGAAGCGCACTAAAGGTATATGAATTGGTGCAATTAGCAATCGAAGACATCCTGGATAAAAATGAATGAGCAATTTATTAGGCGATTTTGAGTTTCTAGGAGGTGGGCTTTACGACCCGTGACCACTCTGAAGTGCAATTCTAGTTGAATCCCTGAGTATTGCATCAGCGCAAATGCTAACCGACGCAGTCGTCCTGCGTCCACCCCCCATCAATCAGGCGCCAGAGTTTCCCGCCGGGATTTTTATCCCTCAGTTCCGGTGGAAGCCGATGCTCCCGCACGTTGTCGTAGCATTCCATCATGGCGAACCGCCTGATAGAAGCCGGCAGTCCAACAGCAGTAAAACCGGGATGTCCAGTTGCAGGGTACGGCCCGCCATGGTTCATCGCTGGACTCACGGCAACTCCAGTGGGCATCCTGTCGTTTAGGAGGCGGCCAACCTTTCGTCGGAGAATGGGTTCGACTTGACGGTACAAAGACTCATCTTCGCGGGCCCCACTGTAGATCGTACCTGTCAAATTGCCCTCCAGACAGCGGAGTACCTCCAGCAGTTGTGAGTCATCCTCCACCATGACCAATAGAGATACGTTACCAAAGGCTTCTCTTTGAAGCCCTTCGGGATTTGCTAGGAATCGCTTACCGCTCACGCGAAGAAGCGTGTTGTCGTAACTGAACCCTTCCCCTCCTCCAAGCTTACCGCCGGATACGATTTCCGCACCATCGTTTAAAAGGGCCGCCACGCCCTGCGTAAGATTATCCAGCACGCCGCTAGAGAGGAGGGTGCCGAGGGGAGCGGCGTCGAACCTATTCTTTACCTCGGAAATAAACTCTTCGCTTTCAGAGCCGGCCATTACGACGACCAGCCCAGGATTGGTGCAGAACTGTCCGGTACCCATCAGGCAAGAGATTACAAATTCGTTAACAATCTCCCCGCGCCGCTCCTTAAGAGCACCAGGCAGCATGACCACTGGGTTGATACTGCTCAGCTCCAGGTAAATCGGCTTACCAGCCTGATCCGCCGCCCTTTTTAGAGTCAAACCGGCCTGACGGGCGCCCGTGTACCCCGTAGCTGCGATCAGTTTGTGGGAAACCAGTTTTTCTCCGACCTGGTGGTCGGTCCGGTATAGGAGTTGGACCGTGGCATCGGGCAAGCCTGTTTCTTTCACGGCGCCAATGGCCTCTTCGGCAAGCAGGCGTGTGGTGCCCGGGTGTCCCGTATTGGCCTTGGCAATCACCGGGTTTCCAGCTGCAATCGCGGCCGCAAAATCCCCGCCCGCTATACTGTTGAATGCAAAAGGAAAATTATTGGGTCCAAAAACAACTACCCCACCACCGAGGGGGCCGAAACAGGAACGAATCCCATTGGTCGTGTCGATCGTGGGAAGCGTCCACGAGCGATCCCGTACTGCCCTGGCCGCCTGCCTTAGCTGGCCCGTGGTCCTCGGAAGTTCCACGCTGCTCAGCCTTGGGTCCTTTGGCAATCCCGTCTCCTCAAATGCCGTTTGGACAATCTCGTCGCGCCGTTTTTCAACTCGCTCCGCATACCGCTTCAGGAACTCCCCGATTTTTTCCGACGCTGTAGCCGCCAGTAATTCCGCCGCCCTGGCCGCCTGCGAGATCGATTCATTCACGTCTTCAAGGGAACTCACTGGATAGACCCCGGGAAGCGGGGATCGGGTTTGGGGATTGATTGCCCGGAAGTCCCCGCTGGCTTTTGCCGCCTTCCACTGACCACCGATCAGGACTGGAACCAATTCAGCCATGGAATTCCTCCTAAACCTTAAACCTATCCTTCTTCAACGGGACGTTGTTCCAGAACGAACCGTTTGAGCCCCGGATACAGAAAGTTTGTGCACAGCATCGATCCACCGATAAGAATTCCAGCCAAAAAGACGGCAAACCGGCCGCCGAGGAAGGCTATAAACATTCCCGTGGGAGCCTGGCCCAGGTGGTTCAAGCCCCGGAAGGTCATTTGCGAGATGCTCATGACTCTACCACGCATGCTCTCCATACTGGAATACTGGAAAATTACATTTCGCGTCGTCCCCCACATGGTGTCGCTCATCCCCAGGACCACCAGCAGGAATAAGGATAAAGGCCATATATGCGAGTGAGCGAATAACAAGTAGGTCAGGACGTGAATAGTCCCAAGGATGTAGAGAGTCCTTCCCGGCCGACGAAAGTTTCCCATAAAGATGAGAAAGAGCGCCCCGGTGACGCTTCCAATCCCTCTTTCCGATTGCATGAGGCCGAATCCGCCTGCACCGACTTGCAGTATATCTTTTGCAAAAACCGTAAGGACGACCTGATTAAGGGAAAAAAAAGACGCGAATGCCCCCAACAGCAGGGCTCCACAAATAACCGGTTGCCGGCGAACGTAATTGAGACCTTCTATGACGCTTCGGCCCAATTGGGTCTTTCGGCCGCCGCCCACGGAAGTAGTGCGAATAAATGGAAGGGTAAAGACAACTGCAAGATGGGCCACTGAGTTGACCGCATAGGCTCCCCCTATACCTACAGCGGCGATAATAATACCACCGATGGCAGGCCCGATCATGGCACTTCCGCGAAAGAGGATAGAGTTCATGGCTACCCCGTTGGCAAGGGCGCTCCTGGGAATAAGATTGGGGAGCAGTGCGCTCTGGGCCGGGCTCCCAACCGCCTGAGCCGTTGCATTGACAGCCGTAACCATATAAATGGCCCAGGCCGTGAGGTTATGGGTAAATGCCAACGTCGCAAGGATCGCTCCCAATAATACCTGGACCGAAGTTGTTACCATTACAATCCGCTTTCGCTCATAGCGATCGGCAATGGCCCCGCCAAAAAAGCCAAATCCGAAGGAGGGTGCTGCCCGAAACAAACCGTTTAATCCGACGCCAATGGCAGAACCGGTAATTTGGTAGAGCGCCCAACTCTGAGCCATGATTTGCATCCACACACCACAGTGGGCAACGAACTGGCTGAACCAATAGAGCCTGAAATCACGATGGCGAAAGGCAGGGAAATAGCCTTCGGAGGCTGAAGGTAAGGACCCCATGGAGGGACCAAGATAGGCCACCGCACCAGAAAAGACAACACGGGGACAGGCCGTGAGCTACTGTTTAAATCTCGAACAGGTCAATTCACAACTCAGGCTTGTTGCTCCCGCCCTTTAAGCCTGACATCGACCAAGGCCAGCGTGCTTTCTTTCTTCATCACCTGGAAGGCCCGTTCAATAGCCGGCCTCAGCTCGGAAGGTTTCTCAATGGGTCCTTCCGCATAGGCGCCCTGGGAGCGCGCAAGGCCGGCAAAATCAACTCGTGGGTTCTGTATTTCCGTAGCGATATGCTGGTTAGCCGTGGATCTGTTCCGATACTCGGATGCCCAGGTAAGGTGTGCACCTTCACCGACGTAACCTCCGTTGTCCAGAAGAAAGACCAACAAAGGGATGTGGTGATGAACGGCAGTCCAAATCGAGCTGGGCACATAAAGGGACTCTCCGTCGCCGACAAATGCTACACAGAAACCTCCCTCCTTCTTCACCGCGAGGGACGCACCGATGGACCGGGATAGGGCGGTGCCTAATCCCGCCGCCTTTTGCCCCCCCATAACACTGCCCGGTCGGTCCAGGTCCCAAAGCCCTCTGGTAAAACCGCCGATGTTCCCCGTTAAGATCCAATGCTCTCCCTTCACGCAATTCCAAACCTCTTGGGCGAGAGCGGCCAGCGAAATGTCCTCCCTATGGACATCCTTTTCCAATTGGTCTTTCCACTTCTTTCGAGTTGCATCGTGAAGGTCCTTGGTTCGCGTAAACCGTTCTGCCAGTATCTTTTTCTGAGCCGGCTCCTTGTCCAGGATTGCTTGCAACTCCTGAGTGAGCGAGGGAATTGCGAGACTCGTGTCAACGGCAATGGTGAATTCCACGGGCCATAAGCGATCAAAATCCAAGGTGGTGCTCTTAATCCACTGGTCAAAGAGACCGATATTGACGACCTTGGCGCCCGGTTGGAGGCGGCTGTTTTTCTCCCTCGTGTAGCGGTTCGATACGGTAAATGTCTGCTCCAACTTTTCAACATCCAAGAGAACGATCACGTCACTACGGGTAACGGCATCGGTCCCGGTAACGTCCAGTGAATGAGAGTTGGGAAAATTCAGGTCCCCACCTGTATCGATCACAGGGATCGAGCCAGCCTCCGCCAACCGGACCAGCATCTGGACCGCATCGGGATTTCGGCCCAATCGATCGGCGATGATCAACGGCGCCTCGGCGTGGGCCAGCAGTTCAGCCGTTTTCCGGAGCGAATCGGGATCGCCCTGCGGCCCGGTAGGGGGAGCGTACTTACTAATATCCGGAATAAGGATTGGCTCCGTCAGCTTGGCCTCCTGCCAACCCGCGTCCAAGGCCATATAGACAGGTCCCTTCGGTTCAGTCATGGCCACACGGCGGCCGCGGATAAAAGATTCGGGAACGCTTTCCGGATCATGGGGTTGATCGTCCCATTTGACGAAATCTCTGACCAGATTGCCTTGGACGAGGGCCGTATGCACCCAGTCGATCCATGGCCGGCGCATCTTGAGACTCATGGGTCCTGTCCCGCTCATGACAATCATCGGGACCCGGTCCACGTAGGCATTATAAATCGCCATGGCCGCATGCAGGGTACCCACAACATTGTGGACCAGGGCCACGGAAGGCTTTCCCGTAGCTCGCCCGTAACCCATAGCCACTCCAACCGCAATCTCCTCATGGAGACATTCAATGATTTCGGGGGTTTTATTATTACCGAAGTTTATTATCGAATCGAGCAATCCACGATAGGTGGCCCCCAGATTTGCCGGCGCATACTCAATCCCGTATCGCTGCATCATTTCGACCACGACATCAGAGCCCCACTCTGCCTTACCAGCCATTTTAACCCTCCTTTGTTTCTGCCTGTCCCGTGACTGCGCCGATAGTGCGCCTAGACGGTCTCTCGATACAACCGCGAGGGACCATCTGTCAAACCACGGGACCTGAACTATCCCCAGGAGATAATAGCTGAACTTCAATTTCAATCAAAGCAGGCGGATTATTGCCCCCCCCCCTGGGGTATGATAAGTAAATCCTCATGGACGGAACGGCCAAAAGCGCCTAGATGCCCAATTAAACAAAAGAGGGTTGGCTATGCTTCCAAAAAAGGAAAACGAGCTTCTTACGCAGACTGGTCCCGGAACTCCCATGGGGGAATTGATTCGGCGTTACTGGATTCCCGCCCTCTTGTCAGAAGAAATCCCCGAGGCCGACTGCCCTCCGGTCCAAGTCCGGATAGTCGGCGAGGAACTGGTTGCCTTTCGTGACAGCAAGGGAAAGATCGGACTCCTGGGTGAGCATTGCGCCCATCGGGGCACATCCCTCTTCTACGGGCGTAATGAGGAGTGCGGCCTGCGATGCATTTACCATGGCTGGAAGTACGATGTAGAGGGCAACGTGGTCGACACGCCGGCGGAACCAGCGGACAGCGATTTCAAGAACAAGATCCACCAGACCGCTTATCCTACGGTTGAAGTGGCGGGAATTATCTTCGCCTACCTGGGGCCTAAGGAAAAGATGCCGCTATTTCCAAATTACGAGTGGGTTCATCTCCCGCAAGAACACACCTACGTCACCAAGGCACTCCAGAACTGCAACTACTTGCAGGGCCTAGAAGGCGAATGCGATTCCTCTCACCTCTCATTTTTACATCGGGAGTTTAGCAATGAGGGTCGAAGGGCCTGGTATGCGATCGACAACGCACCTAAATACGAAATAGAAGAAACCGACTTTGGGCTCAGGTTAATTGCTTCACGGGACGCTGGCCCTGATCAGACTTATGTCCGAGTTTCCAGTTTCATCACACCGATCTCCTGCTGGGTGCCCGCCCGCAAGAGGGAAACGCATATTTACGTCCCGGCTGATGACACCCATAGTTGGCGATACGATCTTGGTTTTTTAAAGGATCGGCCGATACGGGACGATGAAGTCCACAGGCGTAAGCAGATTGGGCCTGATTACCGACGCTTCCGAAATGCGGGCAATCACTATCAACAGGACCGCCAGGTACAAAGATCGGTCAACTACACCGGAATAGAGGATTTCTTGAACCAGGACTCATGCGCGACGGAAACCATGGGGACCATCTACGATCGAAGCCAGGAGCATCTCGCCGTCAGCGACACCGCCGTCATAACCATGCGGAAGTTTCTCCTCAATGCGGTCCGGGCCCTGCAAAAAGGAGAGGAACCACCGCATATAGTCAAAGATCCGGCAAAAAACAATTTTAGCCACGTCGATACCATTGCTCAGGCGATTCCTTCAAACGTGCCGTGGCGCGAGTATTTCAAACACCTGACCAAGACGGCGCAGGTTCAAGGCCCCCACGACCACGCCCAAGACGAAGAGTCGCCCCGTAGTTGAACCTATTCCGCCCACACACTAATACTCAGCGGGTGAGGTTTGAGCCACACCTCTTGTCCCTTTGGGAAGAGCTGATCACGTTGATCGTAGACTAGAAGTGCCCCTCGTTATCTACGATTATCCCCTATCCCATGTCTCCGAATCCCAAATTTTAAAACGGCTCCCTTTCGGAGGCACCTATACCCACCCGCGATTCCACTTCTCTCCTTTTCTAACCTTTTCCGAGTAGTAGTTCCATTCGGCAGAATGCTTGTCTTGCGCTCGGCCCCTACCCAGTTCCCGCGCCCGGGCCATGAGCTTCTCAGAGGTTGCCTCCATGGACTGTATGAACTCGTCCGTGGGCCCCACGTAGCCCAACAGGTGGGCCATGGCCTGCATCTTGGCGGTCCGCTCGACGTAGAGAGCGTTCATGCAGGCCTCATCAATATTATTCCCTACGGAAACGATTCCATGTCCCTTGGTAATAACCGCGGGGGCCTTGTCGAGGGTCTTGGCAAGATCGGCCCCCTCGCTCGGATCGATGATAAAGATGGGGTCCTTATAGATGGGAACTCCTTTACCGAATCGCTTGGATTGCTGGTGCATGTTATAGACCGTCTTCTCGGCCATGCTTAGCGAAATACACATAGGGGCATGGGAGTGAACCGCCGCGTTAATATCCGGCCTGGCTTTGAACATCTCACTGTAAATGGCCGCTTCCATGGGGACAGTTCCAACGCCGGAAAGCTTGTTCAAAGAATAGTCGAAACGAACAACCCAGTCCCTGACTCCAGGCTCCTCAGGAGGCCGGAATACCTTAACGGCAATCGTCTCACTGTCGGGCAGACGGGTCCCCACATGACCCCAGATATCGCCCATTTCCCACTCCAAGATGGATGATGCGATTCGCAGCTCCTCTTCCAGTACATCAATGTCAGCCATAGATCCTCCCTGCTAATATTCCTGTAAAGCACCCTTATCTAGGCGCTCGCCGTTGTAAACTCAAAGTGCATATGAAAAGTTACGACGATCGGTTAAGTCCAACTCGGAAACCCAAAATCCGGGCGATGACGGCCACCACCACAACCATCAGCAACAGTACGACACCGACCACTGAGCTCGGTCCGGGTACTCCTCCTAGGATGTATTCCAACTGCAGCAGGGCTAAGGGCTTGCTGTCCACCGATGCCAGCAGTGCCGGCATGATTGCACCGGACGCGGTGAACACGAAGTTCAGCACCCATACAACCAGGAGTGTGGGCGCCATTAGGGGGAGCACGATCTTCCAAAAGGTCCTTCCCCAATGAGCGCCGCACATCTCTGAGGATTCTTCCAGTTCAGTCCCCAACTGCATAATATTTGCCTTAAGAATCTGTACGCTTAGGGTCATACCGCTGATACCGGATACCAGGATCAGGACCCAGATGGTACCGAACAATGGATTCAACAAGGGAGCGGATCATCACGCTATTTGGGCGGATCCGCTCTTACGGTCAAGTCTCAAGGGTGCCCGCCGCAAAAAACTCTTCCACGTTCATCTTCCTACTCGTAATACCCTGCTCGGCATTGTAGGCCAGGTAGGTATCGATCATCCTCTTGTTCGCCTTGATCCCATACTTCCACGGGTCGCCCCACTGCTTGATCTGATCTTCCAAGCGCTCCTGCAGATAGACCACCGAGAACCCGGCCCGGTCGTTTAGGATATCCTCGTAGGCCAGGCGCTTTGCCTCCTCAAAGGCCGTAAAGAGCTTGCCGGCAAGCTCCGGGTTGGCACGGTCCAGCTTTTTACTCATGACGATCTGGTGCATGGTCGTGTAGATACCGGTCTCCCGGTAGAGCCGCATATCTTCGTCAAAGTAGTTCGGAAAAACGCGCTTGACCGACGGGTCTTGCTCCAAAGTCCGGAAGGCCTTACCATCGGAGATGTCGGTGATGATAGCATCGACTCCGCCGTCAAGGAGGCGTTGGATCGGACTCTTTTTAGAATCCTCCGCCGGATCAACCCTGGGGTCACTCTTCTGGAGAGGAAAAACCCTCCGTGGGCTGGATGTGATCCAACGGAGCTTTGAGATATCCACCCCATGCCGGTGCTGGAGAAAACCCTGGAGCCATATGGTAATGCCCGTCGGATAGGAACTGCTGCCGATACGCTTGCCTTCAAGGTCCCGGGGGGAATCAATTCCGGCATCCGTGCGGCAAAAGAGATAGGTATAAACGGGCTTTCGCTTTGAAAAGACCGGTAACCCGACAATTTCCCAACCGGCTTCGATGGCCGGAAGCACATAACCCATGTTCAGGTCCCATAATCCAAAATCTCCCTCCCGTAGTTCCGGTACATCATTGAAGACCATGGAGTTGGTGCGTACCGGCTTTAACTCCACACCATCAATCTTCACCCGCCCCTCGAGGAGGGGCATAGTGTGATCGTAGCGCATGATGGGAAACGAAAGATCCATCGGATTCCCCTTTAATGAAGCTGGAGGAGAATTATCACCCTTAAAAATTTCAGTCAATGCGATACTCGTTAAGTGCGGGATAGTCGCCCCCTGCCGGCACCATCGAAAAATCGTCCCACGATGGACCCCCAACAAGAGGCCCAGCTTCTCATACGATAACGCCTTAGCCCTCCGAATACTGTCCAGTTCTTTTCCGTCCACAGTCCGCCCTCCTTATGCTGCAAGGTTGATCACATTAATCATGCATTCACTTATAAGCGAACTCCTCTGGTGTTGTCAGAGGGTACTGCGCGCGGAGAATGTTGTAAATTGAACTTCCCTGTTGAGTTTTGGAATATAAATCAGGAAAAAGATGACTCGCCCTGTGGAATATAGGCCCGACCGAGGTCGGGTTGTTCTTCCGAAGCGCTATTCCACTTCGGCGAGCTTCGGGAAAATGTTTTTTCTCTCTGCGAACTTGGTATCTTGGCGCGAACAACTTTCCGATCTCCGACCTCCGTTCTCTGACCTCTGGGTTAGGAGATCAAGGCCTAACGAGGGCCCTCCTTGGTCAGATAGGGCCAATGATCTCGCCAGCTCTCTTCTACCGGGAAAACGGCCTGAATGCTGTCGATGTAGGTCATGTCGTTCTTGGCAGGGTCCGTGATGATATGGGGGGGCTCCTCGCCCTTCTGAAAGGCCCTCACCGTACGCAGGAGATAGTTACGGGTCGCGATTATCGCCTTATCACTCACCCCGAGATGCTCCTGAGTGCGATCGTAGATACCTGTGTAAGACATGGTTTCCGTCGCGCAGGCATCTTGAGCCATGATCTCTTTGATACCAGTGAAATTTTTGGTCCGCATCATTTCCGCATCCTGGAGGTAGTCGTTGGCGAGATTGGGGATCTTCCGATAGTCGGGACCGATGGAGGAACGACGGTGCACGTCCTCTGGTTCTACGGGCCGGGTGAGGTACCCCAGATCGTATCGCCAGGTGCACGTGTCGTTGATCGGTACATACATGTGGATCTCCCGGTTGAAGACAGGGACCCAGACCTCCACGGGCATGACGAAGCTGGAGACCCGCACGTAATGCTGTGACGGGTCTGGCTGTTTCCTGGTCGCGATCATGCGCAGACCGAAATCCGTCTCATCGGTCTCGTATTCGGCTGCCAGTTCCTGCAGGACGGGCATCCCCTTACCAAACTTTTGGCCGCCATGATGCATGATGGCGACGTGAACCGAGTCACACTCACCCTCTAAACCCTGAAGCCAATTGCACTCCAGTAGGACCTTGGTCACGTAAACGTTTTCTTTGGGAGCCTGGGTAAACCTATAATTGGGGAATAGGGGAATCTTCGACGGGGGACCCAGATAGGCCCAAATAATGCCTGCCGTCTCATGTGTCGGGTAGGACGGATGTTTGATCTTTTCCTTAACGACGCTACGGGCCGGCTCTCCCGGCGTGTCGACCACATTCCCACCCACGTCGTACTTCCAGCCATGATAAATACAGGCCAGGCCACCCTCTTCATTTCGACCATAAAACAGTGACGTGCCACGATGTGAGCAGTGTTCGCCAAGCAACCCCACACGGCCCTGGCTATCCCGGAATGCGATTAATTCTTCACCCAAGATTCGTACCCGTACGGGGCGACCATCCGGTTCGGGAACCTCCTCCGAGAGCAAAGCGGGCAGCCAGTAGCGCCGCATCAGTTGACCCAGCACGGCACCGTTGTCGGTCCTTGTTAAAAGATCGTTCTCTTCTTTGCCAAGCATTTACGTCCTCCTACCCGCTTACATCTCTACCGGTTCTTGAAAAACGCTCAACAGCAGGAACACTCTCATTAAAACGTAACTTGTCCAACTGCGTCCGCTTTAGGTTTCCCAGGTGCTGGGATGAAATAAATCCTCTACGCGAGACTGCCCCTGAGTCAATCCCTGCTTCTCTGAACTCCGAAAAAACGTTTCCAGCATTCTACGATTGGCCTTCAGCCCCAGTGGATAGGGATCCTCCCCGAAGACCTCGGTTTGCCTCTGGAGATCATCGTCTAGGAAGAGCATATAACCAGCACCCTGTTGCCTCGCCCTCTCAAACGCAACCTCTTTGCTTTTTTGAAACGCCTTAAATAACTCCTGGGCAACCCAGGGATCTTTTTCCAATACCTTGTTTTTAACGATAACCATATGGTTCACAGGGACAACACCCGTCTTGCGGTAATAATCCGTGATGACCTGACGGCCGAAATCCTTAAAAAGCTTGCGGATTCTCGGGTTGTCCTCGATGGCCGTACCCCCATGACGATCAATCGATTTCGCAACCCCAGGGTTGTGGCGTGCGATGATTCCGTAGGCAGCATCGATCTCTCCCTTATCCAACATAACATCCAGAGATTTGTCCTCGGTAAGCCAGTTGATGACAATACCATCGGGCGGGGATTCGGTCAGGCCCAACTCACCGCCGTGACTGCGATCAGCCGTTCGCCCGTTGAACCAAGTGATATCCTTGGCAGTGATTCCGTACAGCTCATCCAAGACGGCTCTCATCCAGACCGCAGCGGTCATGGAATAATCGGGAATACCAATCTTCTTTCCCGCAAAATCTCTGAGCTCCTGGATCTTTGCCCCCGTATTCGTGTACAACGTCAGCCAAACAAAGGCCTTTGAAAGAAAGACAGGGAGACCGCTCCACTGCCACCGGGTTCCGTCTCCTCTCTCCTTGGTCATGGAAAACCCGGAGATCGACATCTCAGACACATCGAAGGCTTCGTCTTTGAAGTTCAGGTAAAAGAGATCTCCCGGGTTAATTAAGGAGAACTCCAACTCGATACCCTCGGGCTTGACGGTTCCATCGAGCAGAGGTTCGATACGAGGGTTCCTGGAAAAACCAATGGTGAGTTTCATAGTGTCTCCCTATTAATAGAATTCGTAGGGGTGCGCTGACCTAGAATTTGTTTGGTCGGTGCATTCTTGCGCAGGACAATATCCAAATAATCGGCACTTATGTCAACCTAGGGCACGCGATGAAGCAAAACAATCATAAACGAGGTATGTGATCACGTTCACCGATGTATACTCCCGGTTCTCATTTGCCTGGGCGACTCACAGTCATGGTTCTGAGGCAGCCCGGGAAGTCTACAAAGTGGTCAGTGAGGTCTTCCCCTTTCCGCTTGAGTATGTGCTCACCGATAATGGCTCTGACCCTCTACCGAATAGATAGCTAGCCCGAATGGCGGGAACCGGCCATCAATTCGCCGCACGGGTAGGCATCGACGCGGTGGCGTTTCGCATCGGCAGCATCTACGGCCCTTACTACTACAGCATGTTCAACCCCATGAGCCGGATGTGCAAGGCCGCGCTAAAGGGCGATGACCCCGACTTCTCTGATCGCCCCGGTGGCTCCATAAGAGAGGACGATGATGGTGATTGGACGTACGTCGTGGACCTAGCACGCGGCATCCAGTTATTGCACACCTCAGAGAAGCTTCCCAACAACATTTACAATATCGACTCGAGCAAGGCGACTTCGACAAAGCGTATATTCGAAGCGGTACGGATGGCGATTCCAGGAGCGAGTTGCTCCGCGCTCAAGGCTGGACGAAGCGGGACCCTACCCGCCAATCCTGTGATGGACCTAAGCCGGATCAGGAAGGACGTAGGATACGAGCCCGCTGCGCTCCGCGATCCTGTGGGCCCTGGCCTTGACCTTGTGTTTGAAGTCCATATCCGGGAGCAGGTTGGCCTGATCAACGCAGTTCCCCTCTACATCAAACTTCCAACCGTGATAGACACATCTGATCCCGTTCTCCTCGTTCCTCCCAAAAAAGAAGGAGGCCCCTCTGTGCGGACAACGGTGGTCCATAATACCGGTCCGACCCGAGGAATCGCGAAATGCGACAAGCTTTTCACCCAAGAGCACCAAGCGCATGGGACCACCATCAACTTTCAGCTTCGAGGACATGGCCGCTGGAATCCAGTATTGGCGCATTAACTCGCCCATGGGTGTTCCGGGGCCGGCCTGAGTGAGGATCTCGTTATCGCGTATGTTAGTCATGGCCGTTCCTCCTCTGGCAAATCTCCTTGTTGCCGAACACTTCTTCCATAGGAGCGAGGACGTGTCAAAGTCATGAGAAATTTGTCAAACTCCTTATCGTTCCTAAATTTTTTCAAGTCGTATTTCTCGTAGTGAAGCATTCCCTCCATTTCTCTTCGGGGCGGGGCCGCCACGGGCGTAGATGGATAACCGATGGGGATTAGGTGATAGACCCTCAAGGGGTCAGGGATGCCCAAAAGCACCTTGAGCATGGTCGCCATATACGGGAAGCTCGCATCGCTGACGTACTGAGAACCCAGACCCAAACTGACAGCAGCCAGGTGAAGGAGAAGGGATGCATTCGCCAGTCCGGTATAAAAATGGGAATCGGCTTTGTCCTCCCTGTTTCTGACGGGACAAGACTCCTTTACCCTGGGATCACCGAGAACGATAAGGTGAACCGGTGCACTACGAAAACCGGCGCCGGTCATCTTGATCTACCCTCAAACAGCCATCTCCATTTCCTTTTTCTGCTCGAGCTGTTTTAAAGAGAGATCTGCGATCTTATTTCTGGTCTCTTCGTCCCGAATCACGATAAACTCCCAGGGTAGCTCGTTGGCCCCCGACGGGGCCCAACGAGCTACTTCCAATATCCTTTGAACATACTCTTCGGGTACATCCTTATCCTTCCGGTAACCCCGGATACTTCTTCGCTTCATCGCTAACTCATACAAGTCTTCAACGCTCATCATCACCATCTCCTTAATAAGGACCTACGTACTAGCCTATCAAATCCTCAACAGAAAGACTCAATAATGTGTATCGCGCCAAGACTTCGTCGTGAGCTCAGTCGAACGACGCCAAGGGCGCTCAGTACTTTGAGTTCATAGAATTTTTAGCGTTTATTGAGTTAGTGAGTTCGTTGCATTTGTTGAGCGTATTAGTCTGATCGCTACTATCTGGTTTGCGCTACTTGCTATTTGCTATTCACCATTTCTTCGGCGAAATCCGCCGAAGCACCCTCCTTCGCTCGTTGAGCTTCGGAGGGTCGGACCGTCGCATTCGATCATGGGCTTACGCCCATGGTCTTCTGCGAAGGCGGATAACTATCGATCTCTTCCTGACCTCTGATATCTGACTTCCGACCTCTGGCTTTCCAGACATTAGAGGGTAAGGCTCTCAGGAAAGAAGATATTTTCCAAAACCGGTTTTTTGTCGAGGAGCTGTTGCTGCAACTGGTATTCGATTAGTGTTTCCATGGATTTTCTCGCGCAATCGTCCAGCCGGTAGGAAAAGGGATCCTCGCCAATCACTTCCCGATACCATTGGGCCTCCCTTTTCTGCCCGTCCTTCATATATTTCTCCTCCAGGGCCCTGGCCTGTCGAAAGGCCTTCAAGAGGCTGCCCACAACCCAGGGGTTCTCATCCACCACCTCTTCCCGTAAGGCTACACTGTGAATAATCGGGATCACTTGGGCCTTGCGAAAGTAAGCGGCCTCTTCCTGGAGGTGATCCGGGAACAGGCGCCGCAGCCTGAGATACTCGGCCAGGCTAGGATAGGGTTCCAACGCCGCGTCAATCTTTTCTTCCTCCACCAGTTCGATGGCATGTTCCCGGGTCCTCGGTGGGGCAATGAACTGGACACGGACCCCCTCGGGTTTGGGACGGCGTCCCTCCTCGCCCACGTCCGGTTCCGCCACATACCAGTCCATCTCACTGGGATGCACACCGTACTCGTTTTGGATCAACCCACGCACCCACACGGAGGTAGTCGCGTTGTAGCGATGTACGGTAACCTTTTTCCCCCCAAGATCACTGGGACTCTCCATGGTCGACGTAGCAGGGCAAAGAATACACCTATGGCGGAATCCACGGCTAAGAAACACGGGTAATATCTTCATTGGTATCGAGCGGTTCCGCGCTAAAATAAAAGAAGACGTAGAGCATTCCCCGCCCGGAATCTTGCCTTCAAGGATCCAACGGTGGCGCGCGCCGGTATTATCGTATCCCTCGGAAAACTGACTTCGACACGTCAAGTTGATCCCCTCCGGTTGGACGGTACCGTCGAACAAGGCCATGGTACGCGGGTTTGCCGACAGGCCCAGTGTAAGACTCAAGGGCTTTGCCATTAACATCCCTCCCTCGTCATTAAGCTTCCTCCCGGACGGCTGATTCGTCAGAACCCGTGGCTCAAGCCGATAGGAACGTTGTTCGACAGTCTAGGAAAGTGCCCCTGACAAATCAATATCCCACGGCCCCATATCTGTATGTTCAAGTGTCCCTTAAATGTTTGCACTCTGCCGGGTTCTGGATTAATCTTGACGTGGTCGATGTATAACAACAATCGCGGAGGACAAGTCAATGGCAACGATGATTACAGAGGATTGCATCAACTGCGGCGCCTGTGAACCCGAGTGCCCGAATAATGCTATCTCTGCGGGCGATCCCGTCTATGTGATTGACCCGTTACTATGCACCGAATGCGTGGGATTCCATGATTACGAGGCCTGTGCCGCTGTTTGCCCCGCCGATTGCTGTGTCACGGACCCGGATAATACGGAAACAGAAGAGGCACTTATTTCCCGCGCTAAAACGCTGCATCAAGAGATCGACTTTGGCGAGATTTTTGAGTCGCGATTCCGAAAGAGCGAAAACAAAGAGGGCGAAGCGCAACCTTCTGAGAACGGCTCTTCCCCTGCGGCAGAGCACGGAGCCAGCCCGGACTCGGCGGCAGCCGGCGCCGGACAGGGAACCGGCATCGATATGGGTACGTTGGACCTCTCCGCCCTGGCCCTGCCCGATGCGAGCGATTGGGAAATCACCGCCAAATGCTTCAAGTGCAATGAAACTTACTCGGTTACGGCAAAACGGTTTTTAATTGGCAATGTCTTATTTTGCCCCCATTGCTTTAAATCCATGGTCGTGAAGGACAGTTTGAACTTCCAAGTTCGCTCGACTTTGAAAGAGTCCCATGATGGTTGGAGCAAGAGACTTGAAGAGTTTCAGGTCAAGCGGGAGAAAGAGATTAAAGAGTTCCAACAAAAGTTGGAGGATGAAGCCAAAGCACTTGAGAAAGAAAGAGAGCGAGTCATCCGGACAGTCCAGGGTCAACTCAAGCAGATTGCAGAATCCTATAATGCACCGGGCCGCCCGACCAAAAAGAGATCCCTGCTTGGCTGGGGTTGATCGTTCGAACCCATGCTCATTTCCTGGCTCCACCTCTTAGCTTTGGCAGTCTTCCTTGGAGCCGTCTTGGGATTGTGGATTCTTGTCTTGTCTCCCCTATCGACGATCTCATCCTATAACGACAGGCTGGTATTCTTGATTAAAAGCCTGAAGGTCTACAACCCATTACAAATCGGTGCCCTGGGGGTATTGCTTATGACGGGGGCGTTCCAAATCACCGAACTGAAGCAGAGCTACGGTGCAGGGTTCGCCAATGCCTTAGGCGCAGTTCTCGAACTCAAATTAGCCTTGGCCTTTGTTGTTATCATCACGAGCACATACCAATCCATGGGACTGGCCCATCGTTTCGTACGACAGACCGAACAGCCGGACCCCATTTCTGAACAAAACTTCAACTCGACGATTCGACGGCTTAGAGTTTCTTCAATTATAATTATCGTTCTCACCCTTGTGACTGTTTTGGTTGGTATTAGAATCTGAGAATGTACGATTCCCATCGTTAACCTATGGAAAAATAAATATATTTGGCTGCTCCTGTATGTTGACAATACCAAGTCTATTTTTTATAAGGATGCTTCCGGCCGGCAATTAGATTGCTCGGGCTGGCGGTGGAGCTCGTAACACGACGTAAAGAAAAAACAATTCAAGCGATGCCCAGGACAAAAAAAGCCCATAAGACAGTTCTGACAAGACGAAAAAGCCGTACCACGGATAGCTTCTATCTGGATGATGCCAATGAACAGGATCTTCCGATTGACAAGGCTGGACGGCTAAAGATAAAAAGGCATTACGAAGAGTTGCTGGGAATCCGGCTCGAAAAGCTCAAAGGCCGCGTTCTCAATCGAGAAAAGATCAACAAGAGCATCGAGGGCATTTACTTCGTCTGCGGCGAATGCAAAAAAGTGTGCCACAACCTCGATGAGGGCTTAATCCAGGATCTAGAGAAACAGCAAAATCTCTGCAGTGCGTGCGCCAAGGGAAAGGGGATTCGAGGCACCCCGGTATAGCTGCCTGCTGAAAAACCCCCATCTGCGTTTAAAAAGTTCTTGCAGCAACCCGGCGATTTTCGCTATCTTAAATCTCGTGAAAAGTCATCGTTACGCGGTAATCATGGCAGGGGGACAAGGCACCCGTTTCTGGCCGATTAGCCGCTCTACTCGTCCAAAACCCCTCTTAAAATTCCTCGACAGCAAGAGCCTCATCAAGACTACCGTAGACCGGATCGCCCCGTTGGTCGGCGCCGATCACATCCTGATTGTCACCGTAAGTGAACAATTCAGAGCCCTCCGTCGTGAAATCAAGTCCGTACCCAGTCGGAATTTCATCCTAGAGCCCTACGGGCGGAATACGGCCCCGTGTATTGGCCTGGCGGCCACCGAACTCATCAGTCGGGATGCTCAGGCCATCATGATTGTTTTGCCTGCAGACCACTGGATCTCGGATCCGGGCTCCTTTCGTAGGACCCTTGCGGCCTGCTGCAAGATTGTGGACCGAACCCACCGCTTATTGACCATCGGCATAAAGCCCCGATACCCCGAAACCGGATACGGCTACATCATCAAGGGCAAAGCGGTTCGTGGGGACAATCGACTGGGAGCCCATAGTGTCAAGGCATTTAAAGAAAAACCGAGCCTAAAAACTGCACAGCGTTTAATACGCACCGGCTCTCTATGGAACAGCGGGGTCTTTGTTTGGGAGGCTGCCACAATCCTCTCCATGATAAAAACATATACCCCTGGGATTTACCGTAGCCTCAACGGGATCCAAAGTAAGATCGGGGCGAAACATCTCACGAGTACTGCAGCTGAAGTGCGAAACATCCTTCAGCGGGAATATAAAAAAATGCCCGACTTATCCATAGACCAGGGGGTTCTCCAAAAGGCCAGTTCCGCGGCAAAGGTAATAACCGTCCAGGGAAAATTTGCTTGGAGCGATATCGGCAGCTGGACCAGCCTGCATCAGTTGCTTCCTCACGACCGACAAGGAAATGCCGCCTTGGGTCAGTGGCTGGGGATTGACTCCAGCGGATGTCTCGTCCATGGCGGTGATCGTTTAGTCGTACTGTTGGGCATGCGCGACACGATGGTGGTAGACACGCGGGATGCGATCTTGGTTGGCGATCTGAATCGTGTCCAGGAAATGCGGCGAGTCGTTAAAGAACTGGAGCTATCGGGCCATGGAAAGCTGCTCAGAGAATTTTCTCGATAAACCAGCCGAGACCAAAACCCACCAGTGCCGCCAGCACTCCAAAGCCGGTCATCTCGACCCCGGAACAAATGGGGTTGCCCCGGGTTAACCGGGTCTTGGCAACTCCGGCGGCAAAAAGGAAGACCACAGAAAAGATAACCGCCGCCCACATGGCATGGATGGGGTTACTAATAAAGAAATAGGGAAGGAGCGGTGGCAGTGATCCTCCTAGGAACGAGATACCCATGGTCAGGGCCACTTTGATCGGTTCGTCAAGGTGCTCGTCGATCAGACCAAGCTCTTCCCGTTTCATGATCCGGAGCATGAGCTCTTTATCCTGCATGGCCCGGTTTACGATCACCTCCTGCTCCGCCTTATTGAAACCTAGGTCGTGATAGATGTCGCGTAGCTCCTCAGCTTCTTTTTCCGGGGTTCGTTCAATTTCCCACCTTTCCAGCTCGACCTCGGAATGAAAAAATTCCCGTTGTGATTTGGTGGACACGTAGGCTCCAGTAGCCATGGAAATGGCGCCCGCCACGACTTCCGCTATCGCAGCTAAAAGGACCAGACGATGCTCCGATAGGGAGATGGTGACTCCGGCTAGAAAACCCACGGTCGTAACCAAACCGTCATTCATCCCAAAGATAACCTCGCGGATCGCTCTACCTTTGGGAGTATGCCAGTCCTCGTGTCGATCCGGTCGACTCGGTGTTGCCATGGTTTTTCAAAATATCACTTCCAAGGGGGAAAGCCAACGATCGCCGGGTTTGACAACCACTCTATAGTCTTCTATTTTTGCAGCCCGACGAATCATGAATGACACTTTCTCTAAAAACTTATCCAGAGGCCCTTTGCGCGAAGACGAAGCGGTGATATTCCGTGACCGAAAGGAAAGGGAGTATCTCAAAAGGCTCCGCACGGGACGTGAAATATCGATCCGCAACGGCAGGATTCCGGTAGAGGATCTAATCGGCCGCGAAGAAGGGAGTCTGGTGCGCTCCTCAATGAACGAGCCGTTTCTCGTCCTGCGCCCGACAATGGCCCAGCTCATTCCCAGCCTACCCCGTAAAGCACAGGTCATCTATCCCAAGGATATTGCACTCATTTTGATTTGGGCTGATATCTTCCCAGGCGCTAAAGTCGTTGAGGCGGGAGTGGGCCCGGGCGCATTGACCCTGGCCCTACTCAGGGCTGTCGGCCCCACCGGACAGGTGACCTCGTATGAGATCCGAGAGGATTTCGCACAGATGGGCCAGGATAACATCGCCGCATACTATGGCCCCGCCCCCAATTGGACGGTGAAGGTCAAGGACATTACCACTGAGCTAGATGAAACCAACGTAGATCGAATCGTTCTCGACCTGCCCAATCCCTGGGATGTCACGGAAAAGGCGTGGCAGGCCCTGTGTCCGGGAGGGATCTGCATGAGTTATCTGCCAACGGTCCTGCAGATCAAAGGCTGGGTGGACTCCTTAAAGGAACATGGCGGCTTTGCCTGCATAGAAACCATGGAAACCCTTATCCGCTTCTGGCATATCAAGGACTTGAGTGCCAGGCCCGAGCACCGCATGATTGGGCACACCGGGTTTATCACGGTGGCCAGACGCCTCAAGGAAATCCAGACACGGGACGGGATACGAATCAGTTAGAACCATATCGCTCCTACTACGACATTGCCTTCTACGGGGAGAATTCCAATCCGGTTCCCCCCACGGGCGCTCCCAATTGAGCCCCCGGCATTGCATAGGGCAATCCGACGGGGATCAGCAGTTTGAACGCGCTTCCACGTCCCGGTTCACTTTCCACTCCAATCCTTCCTCCTAAAGACTGGGCTATTTTTTTTCAAAGGCTGATTCCCAGGCCCGTTCCACCGTATTGACGGGTCGAAGAACCGTCCAATTGGCGAAACTCCTCAAAGATAACCTCCTGGTCCTTTGGGCTCATACCGATGCCCGTTTCCGTCACGACTAATTCCGCTGCCTTGCCTGCCCCTCCGCCAATGGATCGTCCCTCCAATCCAATCTCTCCTCGATGGGTAAACTTCAATGCATTGGTCAACAGATGATTCAAGATCTGTTGGACTGTTTTCCCATCAACACGAATGGTCGTAAACGACGGTTCAACCTCCGAGCGGAATATAATGGGTCGATCCTTTAATAAACGCCGAGTCATGACCTCCAGAGACTGAAAAAGCTCGCCCACGTTTACCTCTTGGACACTGGGAGACATACTCCCGGCCTCAATACGAGAAAATTCCAGGATTCCATCCATGAGTTGAGACAGATCCCTGCCATTAGTCACGATACGTTCCAAAATGGTTCGGTTATCACCGGCGAAACCCGGATTTGACAGGACCTCCGCATAACCCAGAATGGAACTTACCGGAGTGAGAAATTCATGGGAAATGTTAGCAACAAAATGTTTTTGCTTCTGGTCCATTTGAACGAGTTTCCGATTCGTCTCAGCGGAATCATTATACAGACGCTGGTACTTTTCCTTATCTTTCTCAGATTCCTCATAGAGGACTCCGTTTTTGACGGCGAGGGCAAGCTGAACGGCGAGATTGGACAGGATCCTGAAATCATCCGCACTATAGTTACGTCCCGATCTCTTTTTACCGAGACAAATACAACCGAGGAGCCTTTCTTCAAAAATCATAGGGATTAGCAACTCCACGTCCAATTCGTTAAATATCCGCATGTACTGAGAACGACCCATCTGAAACCCTGGATCCGATTCGACCTCGTCTCTCGATATGCCCTTTTTCCGGGCCTCTAACCTACCGATCCACTATGACAGCAGATATCCGGCGGCCTGTAGGTAACTTCCCTGCTCAGAGGAAACAACAAAATACTCCTCCCCTTCCCGCGGTCGATAAAAGAGATAAACACTGTCGATGCCGACTTGACGACTCAGAAAACCCATGGATTAACTCCCAATAGTCTGCGGTTTCAATAAAGTTCGTAACAGAACGCTAATCTACACTTGCAACTGAGCCGGATCATATTCGCGGCGGTATGCATACCGGCTAACAACGTCCTCGATCCAACGCAGCAAGGGATTAAACAGAAGGGCAACCAAAAGAGAAAACAGAAGTGGCAGCAGAGGGTCGTTATGGTAGATCCAAATGGAATACCCAGCACAAACACCACCGCCACATAGATCAGTAGCAACAGTGCGGTGAGCCCACCTCGGGTCAGCCCAACGTTCAGAATCGCATCCATATCGAAGAGATTGTATTGCAGTAGAGCATACGTAATGGAGAACGGAAAGAAGACCGCCGCAAGTAAGAGGGCGTTATGGGGGATACCCCAATCAAAGGAGCTGGCCAGGACCGTTCCCAAGGTAGGGATCAAAAATCCTAACACCGATCCGACCATCACCACCCGAAGCCGTAACGCTACCTACCCCATGAAAGCCAGGGCAGCCAAAAGGCAGTAAATGTAACTGATTTGCAGCACAGCCTGCCAGGATTCGGGGCGGCTGTAAAAGCTCAAGCTGTAAGCCACGCAAAGCAGAATCGATATACCGTAAATGACAAGGAGGGAGAAACGATGGGCCCGTTTGCTACGAAACAACCTGGAAGAAAAAGAAAGGCTCAGGTGAATACCCGCGCTCGGGGTCATGGCAAAGGCAAGGGCTCTGAACTCCTTGGGGAGGGATTGGGTCGTCATAAAGGCAAGGTCGTACCGAACCATATGAACACCGCACTGAGCATCAACAGGAGCGGAACCGCGGAGGGCGAAGTGGATCGAAGATAGAAGGGGTAAAACCAATAGCGAGGAAGCTCAGTCCGGTGAGGAGGTAAATCCCGTAGGTTAAAAACCAATCCTGAAAGGAAAAGTCAAGGGACGGAATGGCAAGAAGAAGCCGTTTTCCACCTCTTTCCACCGTATACCGGAACGTCGTATCAGCTGGAAGAGATCGGACCCATTAATAAATCTCACAGGGTTGGCCGACCGCCTTACCGTCGATGGCGATGACACGATCCAGAAATTGGAGTCCCGATTTTCTCCCGGTTCATCCCGGGAGAAAGTCAGGACTGATGGCCAGGTTGCTGTAAAGGGAAACCCCCGGGAACGGTTGGTTCATCCATCGAGAGGAAGAAACTAGATTTCCGGCAACGACTAAAACGGCCAGCATCCCCACTAACCCCACCAAGAGTCTCCGTTGCCATGGCCTAAGGTTCATACGTCAACCTCCTTTGGTGAAGCCCACGGTCTTACAGCGCTGGCCCTTACTTGACTTCGGCCAAACCCGCAGAAACATCCCCTCCTTCGCCAAAGCTACGGAGGGTTACCAGGCTCGCAATTATCCACCGAATTTCATCCGTATCTTTTGCAGCGGCGGGCAAAAAAAGGCCCCCTGGTATGGTCACTACCAGGAGGCCTTATCAAGACGCCAAGCCCTATGTCAAGAGGTTGCAGAGCTCGCTGTAGCTACAACCTCACAATGTTATCGGATTTTATTCCACGGGTTAGATTGCGCGCATCGATGACTAGACGGGCCGCATCGACAATCTTCCGAGGGTTGAAAGAGCCATGATCCGCTAATATCACTACCGCATCGTAGCCTGCAAGGGAGCCGGAATCCATGGGCCCGCTCGAAAGGGCGCGCCCATCGCAGACAAGGTCGCGCACATAGGGGTCATGGTACGAGACATCCCCCCCCTTTCTGAGCAAGAGCTCCATCACGTCCAGGGCGGGGGACTCTCGGACATCACTGGTATCCTTTTTATAGCTTACACCGAGGACTAAAATTTTGGACCCATTGACACTCTTACGCTTACCGTTGAGTGCCTCCACCACCTTGTCGACTACAAAGTGAGGCATCTCCCGATTGATCTGGTCGGCAAGCTCTACAAATCGGGCCTTGTAGGACAAATGCTTGAGCTTCCATGATAGGTACTGGGGATCCACCGGGATGCAGTGCCCTCCCAATCCCGGACCTGGGAAAAAGGGCATAAACCCAAAAGGCTTGCTCGTAGCCGCCTCGATCACCTCCCAGACATCCAATCCGAGCCGATCACACATCATGGCGAACTCGTTTACCAGGGCGATGTTGACGCTTCGAAATATGTTCTCCAGGAGCTTGACCACCTCTGCCGAGTCCGTGCTGCTGACAGGAACGACCCGATCGACGATCTTACTATAGAGCTCCCGGATCAGGTTAAGACAGGAATCCGTGACACCGGCCACGACTTTCGGGGTGTTGCCCAGGTGGTAGGTTGGATTCCCCGGATCGATCCGCTCAGGGGAATAACCGAGAAAAAAGTCCCGCCCCACCTTGAGCCCGGTTTCCTCGAACACCGGCAGCAAAAGCTCACGGGTAGTACCTGGATAGGTGGTGCTCTCGAGGACGATCAGCTGGCCGGCCTTTAGATGCTCGACAATGACACGTGCCGCATCAATGACAAAGGAGAGATCGGGGTCCCTCGTTTTACTCAGAGGTGTCGGTACGCAAATAATCGCGGCGTCGGCTTTTTTGAGAAGAGAAAAGTCCGTCGAATATCGTATTGAGCCAATGGCACCCTTCTTCCCGCTCCAAGTTCCCACATCGGCTTGCTTGAGGGTGGCCACTTTATTTTCATCGACATCCAGCCCCAACACCGAAAAGCCCACCTCGGCAAACCGCTGTACCACCGAGTGCCCGACGTATCCCAAACCCAGGACCGCCACGGTCGCAGTCTTCTTCTGAATCTTTGCTAGCAGTCCTCTTTCTTTACTCACCAACTCCCCCCTTCTCCAACTTAACACTCAGGGAAAGATTCATGCTTGAAACTCCCTGACCACGAGACAGTCGTTGTGGCTGCCGAAGCCAAGGGAATTCGACAGGGTGACCCGGAGGTCGGCCTCTCTCGACTGGTTAGGAACGTAATCGAGGTCGCATTCCGAATCAGCGGATTCAAAGTTAATGGTTGGTGGAATTACTTGATCTCTTAGAGCCAACACACCGGTAATCGTCTCGATGGCTCCGCCGGCGGATATGGATGTAATCAACGTCCTTCGTATCTCGCATTTCGGATCGGGGTGTAAAGCCTTCACCACTAGGGGGTCATTAAGAATAAGGAGTAAACCGGCTGGGACTCTAAGGCAAGCATTCGACTTTCGAAGAATGGATAGCTTGCAGGCCCTTGTCCAGTTGCTCTGCGATGGTATTCACGCGAGGTGGATACATCACCGCGTAGTGGCCCCCTTCAATGGTTTCTTCCACTACCATACCGCTAGTATACATATCCCAGTTTTTATCTGAGTGCTTTATTCCATCCGATCTGTCCCTAGCCCACCATATGAAAATAGGGGCACGGATCATTTCGGGTTTGAAGTTTTCGATCAGACTAATATGGAGCTCGATACGCGAAACCTGCTCCTTCAAGAGATCGGCGGGAATATCTCTCCGGACGTATTTTTGCTTAGTGAGCCAATCGATGACCGCATCGACTCTTCCATCTCCGGAAGAGGACAGCAATTCCTTAGATAGACTTGTTGTCTCTTTCGCCAATTGTTCCGCCGGCACAATCTCTAAGATACCAAGCTCCTTAGAGAGAAAACTATACATATCCGCTATACGGTTTTGCAGAATAATGTGCCTAGGGAACAAGGGATCGGCCCAGTGTACATCACAATCCACCAGCCCAACGAGTGCAACGTCTTGACCTTGCAACTCCAAAACCCTCGCAATGCTCATGGCAAGAAACCCGCCAAGAGAAAAACCAAACAGACAATAGGGCCCGTTGGGCTGCTGCTCGCGTATGACCTTGGCACATTCGATTGCCTTGCTCTCCATGGACCTGTCCTCAGCCGGATCAAACAAATGGCTGGATTGAACTCCATACCCGGGCTGTTCTGCAGGAAGCAGGTCGATGAGGTTTTTGTAAATATCGATTTGGCCTCCCGCCGGATGAATGCAGAATAAAGGCGGCCGTGTTCCATGGGTACGTAAAGGGACCAAGCACTCCCTGGACCGACCGTTTTGGGGCCGCCAGCCTTGGGATATTTCCACCGTAGGGATGTCAGCAGGGATAGAGTCGCGGCCTCCAAGCTCATTGAGCACTACCGTTGACAGCCTGTTGATACTTGCTGGACCTTGCATGAGTTTACCCGCCGGCAAAGACAAGGCCAGATCGTTTTCAACCCGGTGTTGCAATTGCACCGCCATCAAGGAATCGAGCCCCAGTTCATTAAGAGGCTGATCGAAATCGAGTTTGACAGAGGTCCCCAAAACACCTGCCACCTGTTCACAAATGTAGGTCTGGACAAGCTCCCTACGTTCTTCCGGTTTCGCTTGCATAAGTGCTTCTCGAATGCCGCTTTCCTCCTCTCCCATTTGTTGTTCCATATTTTGACCCATCAGGGACGACAGCCGTTGAGATCCTTGTGCCTTGGACGCAAGGCCTGCCAACTTTTTCCAATCCAATCGCATAACTCCCATCTGGACTGGGTTCTCCTTAAGTATGCGACCGAGGGCTTTCATCGCCTGATTGGGAGGGAATCCAAGGATTCCTCTACGAGTTAGGTGTTCGGATACGTCCTGATGTCGGGAAACATAACCAACTTCCGTCAGATGGCCCCAATTAATAGAAACTGCCGGTAAACCAAGGGACCGACGGTGATGGGCGAGGGCATCGAGAAACAGATTGGCGGCAACGTAATTTCCCTGTCCTGGATTTCCAAACAACGAAACCACTGAACTAAAAAGCACAAAGAAGTCCAGATCTTTATTCAAGGACTGGGAGTGTAAATTCCAGGCCCCTTCCACCTTGGGGGCCATCACTTTCCTGAACCTATCCTGGTCCAGCTGGATCAAGACACCGTCGTCCAGCACCATGGCAGCATGAAAAATCCCTTTCAACGGCGGCATAGTCCTATCGATTTGGGTAAGGATATCCGCCACTTGCTCAACGCTGGTAACATCCGCCTTGGTCACTACAATTCGTGCCCCTGTACTTTGCAAGCTCTCCAGAGCATTTTTTGTTTCTTCAGACTCAGCCCCGTGTCTCCCTACCAGGACAACGTTTTGCCCCCCATTTTCTACGATCCATTTGGCAACGGCCAGGCCGAACCCACCCAACCCGCCGGTAATCAGATAACTAGCATCGGGGCGAAATGCAATGGCATCTTCCCCCAGTGGTTCAACCAAGACGCCCTCATCTTGCATTGAAATCACGATCTTTCCGCTATGCTTGGCCTGAGCCATGTACCGGAAAGCGTCCACGATCCGCGATGCGGGGTACACCCTATGGGGCAGAGGATGAAGTACCTTACCTTCAATCTGCTGATACAACTCCGTAAGTATTGATCTGATCAAGAGGGGTTTGTCGGCCAAAAGCCGGCTCAGGTCAATGGCAAAGAACGAAAGATTCTTTCGAAATGCCCTAAGTCCCAACTTGCTATTCTGATAGATGTCACGCTTCCCAAGCTCAAGGAAACGTCCGTAGGGAGCCAGACACGAAACTCCTTTCGCGATGGCCTTTCCCGCCAACGAATTAAGAACCACATCAACACCCCGACCGCCGGTAATCTCTAAAATCTCATCCGCAAACGACAACGACCGGGAGTCCATGACATGTTGCACTCCCATGAATCTTAGCAGTTCCCGCTTTTCCGGGCTGCCTGCTGTTGCAAAGACCTCTGCACCCGCTTGCCGGGCGATCTGCAATGCAGCGAGTCCGACACCGCCCGCTGCTGAATGGATAAGAACGCGTTCGCCTGCAGTGATCTGCGCGAGGTGATGCAAGGAGTAGTAAGCCGTGAGAAAGGCTATAGGGAACGTCACTGCCTCTTCAAAGCTCAAATGTTCGGGCTTGCGGACAACGAATTCCGCCAAGGTCCTTGCATAAGAGCCGAAGCTCCCTGGAGCGATAGCGATCACTTCATCACCTACCTTGAAGTCTTCCACACCCTCACCAAGCGCCACGACCCTTCCGGCGCACTCGTCGCCGAGCATCATGTAATCATCGCCATCCGTCGGATAGAGACCCAAGGCCTTCATGACGTCGCGAAAGTTAAGCGCAGCGGCAAAGACCTCGATCTCGACTTGTCCATGGTCGACCTGGTAACGTTTGGTTTCGTGCAGGGTTAAGTTGTCAATGACGCCAGAGGTTGAGATCTCCAGTCGGTACGGCATCATTCCGCCGGCAACCGTGTTCTTTTGCTCCGCCGGGACTTTTGCTCGTATCGCTCGCTCCAACCGCGGTACGAAGCGAGCCTCGTGCCGTAAAGCAACTTCATCTTCCGCGTCTACTGTCCAAAGCTCTGCAAACAACGACTGAACCTCGTCCGGTGAACCATCGGGACTCAGGTCCACCATTTTGCAGCGGATGTTGGGATGCTCGTTTCCAATGACCGTTCCCAGTCCAATTAACGGAGATTGGCCGACTGACACCGCTCCCTGTCTAAGAGGCTGTGCCCCTCTTGTCACCAGTATGAGATTCGATGATTTGTTCTCCCTATCCAACTTGCTCAACGCCTGAATAAAGTGCATTACAGAGTGGCATCCAAGAACCTCTCCAAGCCGCAATGAATCGATTGTGGTCTCTTCAGACGGCGGGGCATCCAGGCTCCAAAGGTGGATTACACCGTGCCAGGGAAGCTGATTCGATGAAAACAGTGCTTGAAGCAATCGCTCCATGTCTTCAGGGTTGTTCGGTGATATCTGGAAGTTCTTTTCATTGATACGTTGGAATCGATCACCGGTGGCAACCAGGATACATGACTCACCACGCACCTCGAGGAGCTCCACCAAAGTTTGCGCCATGCCGCCCTTATCAGCAAAGATTAACCAACTCCCCCTCTCCCCATTGGTGAGTTCAGAAGCCGTTTGGTTCTCCATGTGGTACCTATCTTCCTCGATCAAAGGACCACGGGTTAACATGACAATCTGATCATCGGGATAAACAGACATATCCGCGACGTCTGAGAATCCAACCTCTTCGAGAACATCCTTCCATTGCACTCTGTCAATCAACGGGTAATCCCGCCGTAGGTCGAAGTCCGTAAACCTCCACCACCCTTCCATCAGCCCGAACACCAAATCAATCCAGGACCGTTCTTTTTCGGTCTCTAAAAAGATCAGCAAGCCTTCGGACGAGATGAGCTTTTGAATGTTTCCCAGAGAGTCACGCAGGTTACTTGTCGCGTGCATTACATCGGAGGCCAGGATGATGTCGAAGGAATGCGGCTCAAACCCTTGCTGTAGCGGATCCCTTTCAATGTCCAGTGATTGGTATGATACGAAGGGATAATCGCGAAATACCTGCTCCGCTTTAGAAAGGAAGAGGCTCGATATATCTGAAAAGACGTATTTCGTACGATCCTCCGGTAGCCTCGGCAGCACATACTTCGTCATGCCACCTGTCCCTCCGCCTATTTCCAGGATTCGTACAGTTCGTGTTTCAGGCAAACCACCTAAGGCCGTAGTGACGGCCTTCTGGATCATTGTGTTACAGAGGCGAAATTGGGGCGAGTCCTGATAGAAGTGTTCGGCTAATGCATTGGACCCTTCTGGAAAAATAAGCTGCAAAGGATCCACGTCGCCTCGCAGTATGTCCGCCAGTTGCGATCCGATCCTACCCATCAGATCCAGAGTTGTAACAAAAGCGGGATATTGAAATAACGTGTGTTGCCAGATTATCTGTGGGCCCTGCCCGGGGGGCTTTTGATAGATCACCCATTCATCAATTCCTGATTTTTTGAGGTAGCCCGCCTTCTCCAGCATCCGAATATACCGCCCCATGACCCGGTAATGCCGCGGCACCAGCTGCTCCATCAGTGAGGCGAGTGTGATACGGTCCCCCAGATTGAATTGCCAGCCAAGATCGCGAAGAGCCTGCAAAACGTATGCGGCGGACAGGACATCCAATTGCTCGTACAACCCGGAATATTTTTTCACCCAACCTAGCTCATTGACTAAACTATCTACTTCGCTTGTTACGGAGTTAGCAATCTCGCGAGAAGGCGGAATATAGTTAGCCGAATGAATAGGCCTCTTCTGGTCCGGACGTGGCTTGTGATGCCATTTAACCTCATAAAACCATTTCTCCATGTCATCCAAATCACCCCCACGGATCCCTTGCACGGCCTGACATCGAAACCCTTCAATTTCCATCAACAAGACGCCGTCAGGGTCGTATATGCGAATGTCGCCTTCTAACGATTTAGCGCTCATATCTTTAAGATGGACATGACTCCACACCTGGCGCCCCGGACTGCCATAAAAACCCGCTCGCTCAATCTGAACGGGCAGGTATAGACTTTTGCAATCTTCCGGGAGCGTCCCGGACAACACCTGAAAACAGGAGTCCAGGAATGCCGGATGGAAGCAGTAATGATCGCTTTTCTCCTCTAAGTGATCGTTGAGTCGTACCAGTCCCAGTGCCTCTCCATCTTTTCTCCAGATTCTCTCGATTCCCTGGAATGATGGGCCGAACTGAAGGCCCATTTCGGCAACTCTGCGATAGCACTCCTCTGATGAAATCTCTTCAGGCAAATCGTGCTTTATCGCACCTAGATCGGCTTTCTGATACGGACGTGGATCCTGCTCCTTACGCAAGTACCCATTGGTATGCAGCATCCAGGATTGATCGGATCTGGACGCCCTGCTATGGATGGCGAAGGAACCATCATCCGGGTAGCAAACCAATTGAACCGCCGGGGTTTCGCCCTCATCGGGCAAAAAGATGGCCTTTTGGAACTGGATTTCCTCCAAGACGCAAGCGCCTGCCCCGAAAATCTCCCGGGCACCTCCCAATGCCATCTCCACGAAGGCCGCAGCCGGAACGACTACGTGCCCTTGTACTTTATGGTCTTCAAGATAACGCAAAAGGCGCTTTTCAACCACGATATCCCACGTAGGATTCGCTGAACCTATGTTTCTCCCAAGCAAGGCATGCTTCTTCCTACCAAGACGTCGCTCCCTTTGATCTTCCGATTCATGCCAATAGTGTTGACGCTGCCATGGGTATCTGGGCAGATACACGCGGCGGCCTCCACCGGACCAGAGCCTTTGCCAGTCTATTGCATGCCCCATGGTGTAGAGCTCTCCCAGAGACGACAGCATGACAGCCCTCTCTTCTTCATGCCGGCGAAGAGACGGGAGAACGGTCCCTTTTCGATCTTGCTGCAACAGACACTCCGTGATCGAACTGGATAAAACCGGGTGAGGACTCAATTCCAAAAAGGCATCGTAATCCCTTTCGATCAACCACCCCACCGCCTCCGCAAAACGTACTCTTTGCCTCACGTTTTGCCACCAGTAATCTCTATCGAAACACCGGCCTTCCATGGGCTTCCCGGTTACCGTCGAAATAATCGGAAGGACGGGATGTCGCGGTTGAAGACCATCCAAAGACTCAAGCAAATTGCCCCTGATGGGTTCCATCTGAGCACTGTGGAATGCATAGTTTACCTGAAGAAACTTACAGAAGATTCCCTTTTGCTCCAATGACCAGGAAATCTGCTCAAGCGATTCGGGCTCTCCGGAAAGGGTAGCCGAAGATGGGCTGTTAATCGCCGCGAGCGAAACACGGCCCTGGTATCCCTGGATCTCCCGTTCTGCTTCCGACATTGTTAATCCCACAGCCAGCATCCTGCCTTTTGAAGACGCAAGATCCATGCACCGGCCGCGATGAAAAATCACCCGGACAGCATCCTCTAGAGATAACGCACCGGCAACATGGGCCGCCGCGGCTTCTCCCACACTGTGTCCAACGACGGCTTCGGGCTCAATTCCCCACGACTTCCAAAGTGCCGCCAGTGCCACTTGCAAGGAAAAGAGCGCCGGCTGTGCAATTGCCGTCTCCTGGAGGCGAGAGCAAGCCTCATCCGTAGTCAGTTCCTCCAAAATGGACCAGTCTGCGTACCTCCCAAGCAATTTATCGCACTCTTCAATAGTTTTTCGAAAAAGAGGCTCCTCAGCCAGCAATTCCCTACCCATTCCCCACCATTGTGGACCTTGCCCAGAAAAGACAAACGCGATTTTTGGCTTATGACTATGGCGACGCAGGCCATTAGACATGCCTGGTTTTTTTTCACCGGCCAGAAAGCCGTCGAGGCGATCCTCGAGTTCTTCCCTATTGTGTACGATCAAAGACAAACGATGGTCGAAATGGGTCCTCCCCACACCAGCCGTGTAGCAAATACCCGATATAGACGCCCGACTATCATCGCTGTCCCCTCGAAGAAAGCTCTGGTAGGACCGAGCCAGTGTCTGCAGGGCTTCGGGGATGCGTGCCGATAGAGGCATCAGCATTGCCCGACCTGAATCTTCCCTGGCAAGCTCGATGGGACCATCTGTCCCACCCCGATACTCCATCAAAAGCATATGTGCGTTTGTTCCACCAAAGCCGAATGAATTCACCCCGGCAATCGCCGGTCCGGAATCATCAGGCCACGGTTCCAGACAGAGTGGCACCCGCAATTGCAAATCTTCAAACGGAATTTTGGGATTCGGATTATGAAAATGCAGGTTCCGGGGAATCATTCGGTGCTTAAGCGACAAAGCAACCTTAATCACACCAGCAATACCCGCTGCGGCCTCTAAGTGTCCGATATTGGTTTTCACAGATCCGATTAAACTGTACCGTCCCCTGGGCCGACCGGACGATAGCACATTCCCCATAGCGGCTGCTTCAATCGGATCCCCAACGGCGGTACCCGTCCCGTGGGCCTCGACGTAATGTACCGCACTCCCATCAATGCCGCCCTGGCGGCAAGCTTCCCTCAGTAACGCCTCCTGGGCAGATTGACTCGGTACCGTGATGCCGCTGGTCCGTCCATCCTGGTTGACCGCAGAACCCACAATGACGGCATAGACCGAATTCCCATCCGCAAGGGCTTTGGATAGAGGTTTGAGGACGATAATCCCAGCGCCCTCACCCCGCACAAAACCGTTGGCGCTGGCGTCGAATGCCTTGCACCGTCCGTCCGGAGAAAGCATGGACGCCGCAGAGAAGGCAACAAAAGGACCGGCACCGATGATAATGTTTACTCCGCCGGCCAAGACAAGGTCGCACTCTCCATTCCAGAGGCTCCGGCAAGCAAGGTCGGCGGCTACAAGCGAGGAGGAACAGGCGGTATCTACTGCAATGCTTGGCCCCCGCAGGTTCAGGCAGTAGGAAATACGATTAGCGGCGATGCTGAATACCCCGCCTGTAGCGGTATGGGCATCCACAGGACTGTTGTCGTCAGAGCTTGACTGAATTTGAGCGTAATCAGAAGTCGATATCCCAATAAACACTCCCGCATTCATTCCCAGCTTCCGATCGATAACCTGTCCCGCATCCTCAAGCGCTTCCCAGGCAACTTCTAGGAGGAGCCTTTGTTGGGGATCCATATAGGATGCTTCACTCGGAGATATGCCAAAATGTTCAGGTTCAAATTGATCGATTCCTTTTATGAATCCGCCCCACCGTGAGTACGTCTTGCCCGGCGCCCCGGGTACCGGGTTATAGTACTTCTCCATGGCCCAACGATCCTCGGGAATTTCAGTAACCGCATCCACCCCGGTCTTGAGAAGCTCCCAGAATGATTCAGGATCGTTTGCCTCTCCTGGAAAACGGCATCCGATCCCAACAATAGCGAGCGGCTCCCTTTGACTTTTATCTATCAAAGTCTTCATCGACATTCCTTCTAACTCCAATCCCAGATCCAATTAAAGACAGGTCAAACTGCTGATAATCCTGGGATTCACATTGACACCGTGACCCAATAACTCCTAAGAAGATACCTGAGGAGCTACTGGTTAATCTGGCTGTTTGGTTCATCTAGTTGATTTAGTTCGTTTCGTTCTTTGAGTTTCTTGGGTTAATCGCGTTTGTTGCGTTCATTGCGTATTTTGAGTTATCGAGTCTATCCCGTCTTTCTTCCGCCAGAAGAGGGATCAGCATTTGGGTGAGGTTTGTCTAGTCCATCTGTTCAATCTCGCTCATATTGACCATCGACTTTTTACTATCGGCTATTGGCTACTCGCTCTTTACCATTTGCGAGCTTGGCGTCGTTCTACTGTCGTCTCCCATGACCCTTAAAGCATGCTCAGGGTCATGGTGAGGTTATCGAACCATGAGGCTCAGACCCGAAGGGAGTTCACGACGAAGTCTTGGCGCGAGATACTTTAATCGGTAATCTGCGCTTTGCCTTTCATTTTTGGCTATTAACCAATAACGATTGACCAGTTTCTATTTAGCAATCACCAAGACCACCAGGGCAACTGCGTACTCCGCCGTATGGGACATTGAGACCATGGAGTGAACGACCCCTAATTTATTGGCCTTCCGGGCGGTCTCGCCTGAGAGATGCAGGATCGGTTTTCCCGATGGTTCCCGTCGGACTTCGACATCCTGCCAGTCCATCTCTCCGCTCATACCGGTTCCCAGGGCCTTGACACAGGCCTCCTTGGCGGCAAACCGGGCAGCGAAGTGCTGATAGGGAGCGAATTTTCGGTTTGAGTAACTGATCTCTTCTTCGCTAAAGAGGGTCTGCTCGATACCAGTCTGTTCTCTAAGGAGTTTCTCGATTCGTTGAACCTCCACCAGGTCGGTCCCAACTCGGGGGACGAGGGCCGGGGCGCGTTCGGTGGTCGTGGTCATTGGGTTCTCTGCGTTATTTGCGCTTATTGAGTTCGTTGAGTTTTTGAGTTTGTCGAGTTTCGCCGGCTTTCTGCGTTTTGGGTTTCTCAATTTCCTCAGATAACTTTCCCTCCTGCGGCCCGTTGTCTGTAGTTCCGTCGTCCGTCGGCGCTATGCTCTTTGCGTTTCACTATTGACCATTTACTATTCGTTTCTTACTATTAATCAATAACCAATGACTATTAACTATTCTCTATTCGCCAATTGCCGACCTCTGACCTCTGCTCTCCGAGCTCCGGGATCTGCTATTTGCTGTAGGCTCTACTTGAGGCCCCTGACCAGTAGCTGGTCTAGAAACTCTACGGCGAGGTCCATTTCCTCCGTGGTAATCTCGAAGGACGGTGAGATGCTGATCACGTTCTTGAAGTAGCCACCGAGATTGAGCACGAGTCCGTAGTCCTTCCCGTTGATTTTGAGGTCGCCCTTTAACCCTTCCTGGACCATCTTTTGAGCCAGTGCCGGGTTGGGGGTATGTCCATCATCCTGGCACAGCTCCATCCTGAGGGCCAGACCAAGGCCATTCACATCACCAAGGATCCGGGGGTACTTGTTTTGAAGCTGTTTGAGCTGATCTAAGAAGTAGCGTCCTTTTTGGGTGACTTTCCCCCCATAGTCTTCTTCCTCCAGGAGCTTCAGCACCTCCAACGCCACAACCAGCCCCTGCGGATTGGGTGCGTAAGTCGAATAGGTCGCCCCCGGAGGAAATATATCAGGACTGATTATCTCCTCACTAGCCCAGACCCCTGAGAGCGGATTGAGACCGTTGGTCAAGGTCTTACCGAAGCAGATGATGTCGGGGCTAATACCCAAATGTTCGATCGCCCAGAACTTACCCGTCCGGAAGAATCCCATTTGAATTTCATCATCGACCAACAGGATTTTACGCTCCTCCAGCGTCTTTTTGAGAGCTACGAAGTACTCCTTCGGAGGGATAACGTAACCTCCCGTTCCCTGGATCGGCTCCATATAGAGGGCCCCAAATTCACATTCCTGAGCTTTGGCATCCCAGAACGAATAGTATTCGGTGTCGAATAGTTTCGCGAACTGACCGTGGCA
The DNA here is from genome assembly GCA_963664015.2 of Binatia bacterium. Classification (GTDB taxonomy): domain Bacteria; phylum Desulfobacterota; class Binatia; order UBA9968; family CAXXLF01; genus JACZQL01. The sequence continues at coordinate 347,909 of CAXXLF010000001.1, forward strand.
GTAGAGGCTGCAATCCTCCGGTTTCTTATCATAGAAGCAACGAAAGCAATAAGGGTACGGGATAAAATGCCCCCGGTCCCCAAAGTGACCGTAGCGCCTCCGATACCGATAACTCGAGGTTACGGATGAGGGGCCCAGGGTGCGCCCATGGTACCCCCCCATGAAGGCAAAGCCCGCATTCTTATGGGTAAAGTTTCGGACCAGTTTGATCGCATCGTCTATGGCCCCGGCACCCCCGACACTGAACAGCACCCTTCCCTTCTTATTGAATATCTTTTCACACATCTGGGAGATTCGGGCAGAGACCTCGATCCGTTCGGAATACAGATAGTGGCTCCCCAATTGGGGAAGTGAATCAAGTTTGTCCTTGATGGCCTTGATCAACCGCTTATTGCCGTAACCGAAACTCGCTGAGGCTGAAGCCATCTGCAGATCAAGGTATGAGACGCCATTGTTATCGTACAGGAAGCTACCTTCAGATTGTTTAAATATCTTCGGCATCTCGGCGGAGTGAACAGCATCACCCCAACAACAGTAATCCGCCTCTAGCTTGCGTAGATCGCTTTCCATCATGATGGGTTCACCTATGCTTTCTCCTTAAAGGTATTGACTATCCGGAGCACGTCGCTGAAATCTCTGAACTGATGGTAGGGTATTCCCTCGTCTTCGCAGTATTCCCGGAGCCCGTCCTTCGCAATCACCACGTCCGCGTATCTGGCGAGGAGTTGGTCCGAGCGGCCGTCCCCGACGATTACAGTTCTGTCCGCGGAGCCTGTGAGACGCCGGAACAACTCCGGCTTGCAGGTCGCACACCCATGGGCGCATCCTTGCGGGAAATAGGGGAATGAGACCTCGAACCGATTCGCCCTCAACTCCAGGCTGCAGGAATAAACCGGGATACTCGCGCGCGATCCCTGACCCGCCCCCAGCGCACGACCGAGGATTCGATGAATCCAGTAATCGAATCCGTCGCTAAGGATATAGAGGGAATCGCCGCCCAGAGCGCAATAGCGCGCGAACCCGACGAAATACGGGTCGACCTCCACGGCGTCTATAAAATCATCCAGAGCCGCCTGGGATACCTCGACCAGGGGCATCTGATCTTGCAAGACCTTTCTCGCGGTTAACCGCCCCGTTAGCCAATCTTCTTGAATCCGAATCCACAAGGGATCGGCGAACCTTTCGAGCAAGGTGTCAGTAACGTTGCAGCGCGTTATAGTCTCGTCAAAGTCACAGAATACCCTTATTCCCAATTGAACTCCCGTCATCGATGTTCAGCTGAGTGCCGCTCATCGACCAGTCGTAGCAACTTTCGCCCTTTTCTCAAAGAGCCTCTGGGGTGAAATACAAATTCCACGTCTCCCAGTTTTTGCGTGTACGCGTCCCAGGCGAGCTTGTGCTCTTTTTCAATGGCTTCGAGAATCCGCCTTTGGATCTCCTCTCGACGCGGCGCGTCGCTCCTCAATTCCAAGCGAAATTGAAAGGTTTGTTTTCGGTCTTTTTCATATAACGCCACCTGCCACTCGTCCGTGAGCCCCGGCACGGAATCAAGAAGCCGATCAAAAAATTCGGGGTGGACGTTGCCCCATACGGACGCTACGATCTCGTCCAGACGGCCTCGCAACGGCGAGAGTCGTCGGAAAGGCAATCCACAGCAGCACGGCTCATCGATCATACGGGCTACATCCCCGGTCCGGTAACGAATCAGTGGCATTACGCTCCTGCGTAGCGTAGTAAGGACAATCTCTCCATAGCCTTCGGTGTCGGGGTTAAGTATTTCGACGTAGAAATCGAACTCATTGAAATGATAACCGGATCGCTGCAGGCACTCAAAACCAAGGCTTGTTGCCGCTTCCGCGGAGGCATAAGTCGTATACAGCGGAGCCTCCCAAAAGTCCTCGATCCACCTCCGGGTTTTTGGAGATATGCCCCCGCCGCCCCCGCCGATCAGAAGCTTCAATGGATATGGCCGACCCTCCGCCTCAGCCACTTCAGTAAACCGGGCGAGCCAGGGGATACCGCTCACGACAATATTGAATCGATAATCGGCAAGCCGACGATAGATGTCTTCCGGATCGACCCGACCGACGCACATTGCAAATGATTTCCAATAAGGAATGGCGTTGTGTGACAGCAGACCGTCCAGGCAAAAGCCATAATCCGAGGTCGACAGGATTCGATCCTCCGCCGAGATCCCGTATAACGCCTTAAGGACAACCCCTTTACGCGCATTGTAATCCATCTCCCGCCGGCTGAGGTAAACCCGTGTTGCATGCCCCTTGGTCCCCGAACTCTCAACGGCCAGCTCTGGCGTCCCGCACAGCAGCTCGTCGGGTCTGTGTTTGAGCTCATCGGAGTTGAGATAGAAATCACCCAAATCCGCGGGCCTGCTGATGTTCCGAACGTTGATACCGTACTTGGAAAACTGCCGGCGATATAGAGTAGACTTAGAACCGGCCAAACGCACCGTACGCCTGAAACCGGAATCTCTCAGCCGGTTCATAAGCGCCGGGGGAAAAACGCGGAGGCTCCTGAGATTCCAATCAGGACGCCTCGTGCCGATCGCCAAAAACAGTTGCTCTAGGAAGCGATATATGCTGAAGTAATTCTGCAATTCAGGACCCCAAAACCGTTTGAATATGACTCCAATAATACTCGGATTCCGTCCGTCAGCCCTGCGTATGGTCAGTAGGCTGGCCGCTCCCCTAATCATGGCCTGCCGGGCCGCCCGGCTCGCCCGCAACCGAGTCAGCAATCCTCGCGCTCTTGCAACCAGAAATTCGGCCCGTTTCCGGCGACTGGTCCGCCGGTTCCTTACGAAGTCCCCGTACTACGCCAGGATCATGGATGAGCGCGGGATCCACCCGGAAAGCTGCTGTCTGGAAGAGTTTCCCGTCTTAACGAAAGACCTGCTTCTACGGCACTATGATGATATCGTCACCGATAAGCGAGTTACGCGGGCCGCTATCGAAGCCTTTCTCTCCGAATCCCGTAATCCCCTTGACTTGTTTGCAGGCGATTTCTACGTGGTGCATACGTCGGGATCAAGCGGTCAGGTCACCCCCATCGTCTGGCATCAAAGGGACTGGCTCAGGGGACTGGTAAACTTTGCGCGCGTGCTGCCCCCTCGCCTGTATAGCAAAATGGCCTTTGTCGGCGCAACGGACGGCCACTATGCTGGGGTAACCATGACGCGAAGCAGCGGGTGGGGCCCCCTTTGGTGGGCCCACCGCGTCAAGGCCTTCGACGTAAGAAAGCCGCGCTCTGACCTGGTCGCGGGGCTCAACGCCTTCAACCCCTCCGTACTGATCGGTTACGCAAAAGCCTTAAGGGAGCTCAGCGTCGAAAAAACCGCAGGACGTCTGAGGGCAACCCCCGGAAGAATCCTCAGCGGCGGCGAACCCCTGTTCGCTGACGACCGACAACTGATTGAGTCCGCCTTCGGTGTCCCGGTAATCAACGTCTATGCCGCAAGCGAGCACATGCTCATCGCCGTGGGACTGCCGGGGCAAAACGGGATGATCGTACAGGAAGACGATTTGATCATCGAAGCCCACTCGGACCATACTCTCATTACCAACCTGCTGAACACTACCCTCCCCTTGATCCGTTACAGGATGGACGACGTGCTGCGTTTCAGGAACGATCCGCAATCGGGCTGGCCCGCCTATCGAATTATCGAGGAAATCATCGGACGGCAAGAATACGCTCCCAGCTTCCTCAACGAGAGCGGGCAACCGGATACCATCCACCCCATCGTTTTTGTGGAGTTTTTCGTGCCCGGCCTGGACGGGTTTCAGATCGTCGTAAACGCCGATAACTCATTCGCTTTCCTGGCGGTGACCCGACCGGACCGGCCCCACTCCGAAACCGTGGCCGACATCAAGCTGCGCCTGAATGAGATACTGACAACCAAGCGCATGAGCAACGTCAAATATACAGTCGAGTTGATCGACCGTTTGTCTGTGGATCCGGCGACGGGCAAGTTTCAGCTCATCAGACACGCCTCGGTGATAAATGAAGCGTTAGGTCCGGAGACTCGTTAAGAGGCTTCCTCCAATGGCGGCCGGTTCGAGTAGAGCTTGCGCAACCCAAACTGCCCCACCAAATAGGCCGTTTTATTTAATTTCCCGCTCATCTGCTCCTGCCCAGGGAACCACCATAAATTCGAAACAAAAAACACTCGTCCGGGGCCTTGCCATAAGTGCAGGAAGGCTTTGCGGTCGAGAAACAGCCGGCGTGTTTCCGGATAACGTGACCCAAACGCCAGATCGCCCCTGACGCCGTCCAGGACATAGATTTCCCGTCCCGTGTAAAAAGGCAGGCCTCCGCTATCGATCAGCTGCCCTTCATGAACGACCGGCTCATCCCTTACGCTTGTCGCTTCAAGCGCTGCCGCCAGGGCTTTAGTAGAATGGTGCGGCTCGACGATGAGGAAAAGACGAAAAACTAACACGGAGATCCCGGCCGCGGTCGCGAAGTAGAAGCCGAAGCTGCTCCTGACCTTGCCAAAAACGAGGCACAGGAAAGCCGCCAACGGGCCCAGAAGCAAAAGCCAACCGAGTGAGCCCGCGAGTTGGGCGAAGGGTAGGACCGGGTACGGAAGGGCGCCGCCACGCGCGTCCAGAGCTCTATAATCGCCCGAGAGCCCGGATAGGAAAACGGCTACCTCGCCGGGAGTCAGATCACTCGCGAGCCAGAGCAACCCCACACCAAGCGCTATGCAGCTCATGGCCCCAAATCCCAGGCACACCTTCAGCCCCCGGTCGGGCGCCCGGGATGCCCACACTTCGGCCCACCTCGCCCCGACCAAAAGGCTGACGGCAGGCAGCGCAGGGAGGGAGTAGTGCTCAAGCTTCGCGGATGAAAGACAAAAAAAGCCCAACACGATGAGCCCCCACAGGCCAATGACAAGGCGTACGCGTGCAGCCGGTGAAGAATCTCCGTTCAAGCGCGGGAACCCCGGCCGCAGCGACACGGGGAGCGCGAGGCTCCAGGGAAACGACCACACCTGAAATGCGAACAAGAACGCCGCCGTCCCGAGCTGGATATCGTCTTCAAGGAAGTTCCGCGAATGAAAGAACCTCAAGAACTGGTTGTCCACGAAATAAAACCATAAGAAATCATCGTTTTTCCAGGCTGCTAGAATATGCCAAGGCACTGTCACGAACAACAACAGCAACACACCGAGAAGCGAATAACGAATGGCGAAAGGAGAATAAGAGCTCACAAAAAGCGAATGCGCAATACTCGATAGTCCCTTCCTGCTGCCTTTTGGCAATTCGCCTTGGCTAATTGCTGATTCTGTGCCCCCATCAATTTCAGGCACCCTCCTGCCTGCTACGATCAAAAAGATGGCTACAATCATCAATGGAAAAACAAGGCCAATGATTCCTTTAGAGAGCACTGCCAGCGCCACCCCAAGGTAGAAGAGCCAATAACGGGTTTGGGGCTTCCCATCATCGAGAAAACCATGTACGAATCCGTATAACGATAAAGTCAGTGTGAAGACAAATAGGATATCCGGGAATACCACATCAGCATACCGAAAGAAGCCGACGCTGCTGAAGAGAATCACCCCAGCCAACAGGCCGGCATTTCGGCTGTAGAGCCGGATTCCCATTCGGTAGATGAGAAGCACCGTCCCCAGGGCCGAGATAGCGCCCCAAAATCTAACCGCCCACTCGGAAGGGCCGAATTGGGAAATCATAAGCGCTGAGAGCCAGTAGTAGAGCGGCGGCTTCTCAAAATACCGAACTCCGTTGAACCGGGGAGTCACCCAGTCGCCGGAATCCGCCATCTCCCGTGCTATGCTGCCGTACATACCCTCGTTAGGGTCGACAAACTCCATTGAGATTCCCCAGAATAGGAATGGGATACTCACCACGCACAGAATCGTTAGATCCAGCCAGGAAGATGTTCCTTGCTTGTGGCTTGTGACTGGTCGGCTTTCGATCTGGTCGCTCATCTCTTTGATCTGAATTCTCGAGTCTATTGGGATATGTCGTTGAGTTGGCTTAACTAGCGTATTTGGTTTGTCCTGTTGCTGCAGTTTTTCAGGCCTGCTTATCAGCTGCATGCCGGCGGCTAGTAACAACTCGATTATACCAGTTGACCATCACCATTGACTATTTACCACTCACATCATCAAACAGTGGCTTGTTCATGTACAGCCACCGCGACCCGAACTTTCCCATAGGAATGGACTCGTCCCTCGGTAAATCCTTGGCAATGCTGCCGTCATAGGGATACCGGCTGACGAGGAAAACACGCCGTGGACCGCGCCATTGCTCAAGGAGACGCTTTCGATCAAGGAAAACCTCGTCCGCCTGCGGTTGACGGGCACCGAACTCGAGGCTGCCGCCCCTCCCGTTGAATACTTCGATCCGCTTGCCCGTGTAAAAAACCAGCCCGCCGCTGTTCTCCAATAAGCCCTCGTGAATGATCCGGGCATCAGGATTCTCCCGGACCGCAGCGGAACCGGTCACGGGGATAACCGATTTATACGGTGCGATCAGAAGATAGTTTTTGAATACTAGAAACCCGATTCCCACAGCTATCCCCAACTGGGCAGCGTACCCGGCGAGCCCACTTCCTCTGATAACGAAGACCCACGAAACCAACGGCCCCAGCGCAAGAATCCAGCCAAGCCACCACAAAAGGGAGAGATAAGGACTAAACGCGAAAGGGAAAGCAAGTCCCTGAGCCGCAAGAGTACGGAAATCGCTGTTTACCGGGGAGAGTAGTGATAAAAGCTCTCCGGAGCTCATCGACCCGCTACGCAAAAAGAAACCCCCTAACATTAGACATCCGGCGGCCCCGAGTCCCAAGCTCCACTTCATGAGTCGGTTTCCGGTTAACCACGAGCGTTTTTGCGAGTCCCTAGACCGTATGGCCCGAGCCCACCACCCGCCGACCAGCAGGCTCACCGGCGGAAGCGCGGGAAGGGAATAGTGCTCGAGCTTTGAAAACGAGAGCGAAAAAACTCCCAACACCACAATGACCCAGACCCCCAGCAATATGGGCAAACTTTCCCGGAGCTTACCTCGGTCTCGAAAAGAAGAAAGCAGGTGTGGTACCACGGCGGGCAGAGAAAAAGACCACGGGAAGAACCAGATCAGAAACATAGCCAGAAAAGAAAGAGTCCCGAGCGGGACATCTTCCTCGGCAAACCCGCGCTCGTTTAGGAAGCGCAGCCAATGATTGTTAAAGAGGTAGAACGCAAGTAGATCCGGATTACGCCAGGCGGCTAAGAGATGCCACGGGAGTGCCACCGACAGAAACAGCGGAACCCCAAACTTGAGATTCATCGACCCAAGGATCTTCACGCGCCCGGTGGAGATCAAGAACAGGCCGACAATGAGGCAAGGGAAGATGAGGCCGACCAACCCCTTGGCAAGCACCCCCAAACCCGCCCCAAGGTAAAAGATCCAATAGCCGCTCCGACTCCCTTTCCCGTGAAGTAGCCCGTCGACGAATCCAAACAGAGAGAGGGTCAGGCAAAACACCAACGGTAGATCGGCACCCGGGAAGTGGGCGTGGTGGTAGATCCCAACACTGGTGACCAAAACGAGCGCAGAAAGCAGTCCCGCAAGGCGACCGTAAAGCCACTCCCCCATGCGCCAGACCAGCAGGGCGGTTCCGAAAGCCGAAAGCCCGCTCCATATTCGGACGGCCCACTCTTCCGGCCCGAAGAGTTGAATCATGGAAGCCGAAAGCCAGAAATACAGGGGCGGCTTCTCCAAATATGGTAGGCCGTTAAAATGTGGAATGATCCAGTCCCCCTGCCGGGCCATTTCCAATGCGATAGAACCCCACATCCCTTCGTCGGGATCGAGAAAACTAAAAGAGCTGATTCCCCAGAACAGAAAGGGGATGCTCACCATAACGAGGATACATAGGTCGGCCCAGGAAAATCCTTGTAGCCTGTGGCCTATAGCTTGTGAGTTTAAAACCATCTAGAGATCAGAGATCGGAGTTCAGAAGTCAAAGGGAAGAAGATGTCTCGCGCAAAGAACGCCAAGGTCGGAGAGACTCTGTTCTCTGATCTCCGACCTCTGACTTCTCCTCCCTTCTACCACTCAAACGATCTGGTATATTCGAATCGCAACAGGTTATCGTGCTCCGCGTCATGTAGAATAAAATCGCGGTTTTTAACCCGCGAATAGTCGTACTCAACAAAGACTGAAGATCGATCCGACACACGATACGACATGTCCAACCCCAATGAACCTCGATCTTCTTTGGGTAACCCCGAAGCACCCGAATCTGTTGATCCAATCTCAGCCACGCTCAATTCCATTCCTAAAAGAAGCTTGGGATTAAACCAACGGGAGATACGCCCGTAGATCTCACTACCATCTGTTCCGATAAAATGAGAGAGCACTGACCCTCTGTTGGTGAACCCGGAGGTATAGATCCCATGTGTAAACTGAATTTCAGTAGTCTTGGCTACCTCAATCCGTAAATCAAGTTTTGGATCACCAAGTAATCCTGAAAAGAGAAGGCCGATTATACCGCCCGGCTTCCTAGGAATAATGGAACCGGAAGGGAATGGTCCAAGCGGGAGTCCAGGATCAGTAGTATCGTCCCATCCTAGCTCACCATAGACGCTAAGATCCCTCGCCACCCAAATATATCGTTCGGCATTGGGAAATCGCAGCGTCGCATCCAGTGCCATAACGTTATTAACGTTTAAAGGGCTTAAAGGGTCATCACTTCCCTGGCCCAGCATTAGTTGAATGAAATCTCCCGGATCGAGACTGGCTCGTCCTCTACCGCCAAATTGAAAGACACGGCTAAAACCAAATTCCATGGAACGAAAAGGGGATAAATTGATTCGCCAGCCACCGACTTTCGCCCCACGAATATCCCGGCTTTTATCCAAATCAGCTACAAATCCGGTTAAGCTCATTGGCCCCAGGTATTTAAGAAACCAGGGCAGGTGAAACGGCTCAGCAGAACCCACTCGCACCTGGTCCAAAGGAAAACCGTTGTTTGAAAAGGTCATCGAGCCACGATATCCTGGGCCCCACCAGAGCGTATCTCGCCCCACGAGTATTTCCGTATTCCAAAAGGTTAACTTCCCATAACCATTCATCAAGCGCCCGTGGTAGCTATCCCAATTGGCGGTAAATACCGGCTGATAATAGAAAGAAACATGGTCACCAATCTGAACACTCCCCTCTAATGTCGATCCCGGATTGGCACCGTCACTAACCTCTAAACCGTATCCGTTGATCAAACTCCCCGAGTCACTGGCGAAATGGTTCTTAAACTGCCAGTTTTTAACAGGTTTTATATCAAATACACCCGGCAAGGTTTCACTATTGAGGGGAGTTTTGATCCCCATTTCGATTAGCTCCTGCCCAAATTCTCCCACCAATTGGTAGACCATCTCCTCGAGATAGAAGCGGTGGTTGTAATCCCCGCTCAGATCCGTCTTGACCCTCTCTACCGCCTGGGCGACTATCCGCGCAGCCGTGACTCTGGTCATGGGTTTCGTATTCAGCAACACCCGATCCGCTAATCCGGCTAACACAAGCCTCTCCAAACCATCGTAAACCCAACTCCAATTAACCGAGAACCCACCCCAATTCTTTATTGGAACATTGGTTCGGTCGAACGCGTAAACACGAGCAAATGGCGAATAGCAAATAGCCAATAGAACGAAGACCGTGATACACCACACCCGAGGACAACGCATTATTATCAAACCACCTGACTTTTGACTGAGGGAAGAGCGGACGAGGGTAGAAGTATTGAAGATTCTATCTTTGCGAACTAATTAAGGAAGAGAGCATTTTACTAATAACCTCTAACTCGCTATCGAGGTTAGATTTTTTGCCACCGGTAGGTAACCCAAACGATAAGCGAGCTCTAGCTGAGTATCAATTTGGCTAGCTGAGCCTGAGACGAAGTAAAGGAATTGAATAAACTCCTTTTTTGATTTTCTGGCTGCGCCTTTCCCGATATTGCTTGGAATCGAAATTGCGGCTCGCTTCATCTGTCCAGCGAAACCATACTCTTCGTTCTTCGGAAATGAAGATGCAACCTTGTAGATTTCCTCCACGAGATCCATCGACTGTTTTCAAACATCTAACCTGTGATGAATTCGGACAGCAAACCCTCCCTTTTCATCCGTAAGCCGCCACTTATTCCAACTCTTTACCATTTGCTATTCACCATTCACTATTCGCCATTGACCAATTATCGATCTCGGACCTCTGACCTCTGATCCCTGACCTCTGGCAAATCGCCATTCGCTACCGGAACATCCCGCGTAAAAATATCTTCCCCATTTCCGGATGCCGGAGGATAAAGTTGATCACATCTCTGTGCCGATCAAAACGGGCTTTTTTGCTCACATTGGCCAATATCCCATCCGACTGGACGACGCGGAATAAGTCATCGATGTCATTATCAGAGAGTCGCTCGTATAATCGGCGGAAGAAAGCTCCCCTTCGAACCTCTCCGCCTATTTCCTTTCTCCATTCCTTTTCATATTTACCAAGTATTGATGCACTAAAATCGCCCTTCTCAAATGCCTCCGTGGCAATCTTGGCCGCCGCCTTAGCGCTTAGAATACCATAGTAAATTCCGCCGCCCGTAGTCGGTTTGGTTTGACCCGCCGCATCGCCGACCGCTAACACACGGTCCGAATAGGTCCTCTTAAGAGGCGAGATAGGAATGACCCATGAACGAATTGGCAAATCGGTGGAATCCACCAGCCCCTGGGAATACAGTTCCACGATCCGCTTTTTTAAGAAGGAACCCGCAGCCGTCTTGGCGCTAACCCCAACCCGGGCGAACTCCCTGCATCCTCTTCTGAACGGCGCAATCCACCCGAACGAACCGGGTGCTACCTTTGATCCAAGGAAAATCTTTGCACTCACCAAGCCTTTTAGAGACACCTCCACCTGAGCTGTCTTGAGGAGCTCCCTCGGCTCTCCCATTCCCAGTTTACGCTGCAGTTTATACCTTGGCCCACCGGCGAGGATAGCCATCCGGGCACGAATGCGCTCAGGGCGAATAGCCAATGGCAAATGGCGAATAGACCCATCCACCCGCGTGTTATCGGTCAATCGTAAATTGTCAATCGTACTACGCCGCGCCCCGTTACGGCCCGCATCACTGTCAATCGTTAATCGTGATTGGTCAATCGATCTGCGACCGCCCGCCTTACTCCGCTTGCCACAGTCAACAGTCAATGGTAATCCGTCATTGGTTTCCAATGGGTCCCCTGCACCTAAATCCCGAGGATCAATAGTCAATTGTAATTCTTTATTATTAGGTTGGCTGCGATCAGATATTAAGCCTTTACCTCTCCCGCAATTGCCTTCTTGCCTCTTACCCAATTGGCTATTGATGATCGATCCTGTTCTCGCTACTGTCGCTTCCACATATCCGTCATGCACATCCAAGTCGAGAACCTTGGTTCCCAAATGAAACCTCACACCGCGACTTGAGGCCCTATCCGCGCAATCCCTGTCAAACGCACCCCGGTCAATAACGTATGCTAAAGGAATACGCGGCGAGAACTTGAATTCCAAGTTGCCTGGAGAAACAAATCTTAGATCAGAAATTGTGTCAAGCTTAAGATCATCCGCAACGCGCAGCTCTTCAAATGCCTCGGCTCCAATGATTCCAGAACAGTCAACAGGCTCGCCGACAACTTGATGGTCCTCCAGCACATGAACGTCAAAGCCCTTCTGGGCAAGGAGGGAAGCCGTGTGACAACCGGCAGGTCCAGCACCGATAACAATGACGTCAAACATAATTAGTGAATCGTAAATGGCAAATAGCCATTTGATGGGCCGGCGAGCGATAAAAGGTTAATCCGAGCTTATCTATTTGCGTTTAGCGATTCGCCATTTGCCGTCGCTGCCGTTGTAGATATTCGATGAAGAACGCTAAAACAATCCCTAGGCCTAGGCTCAGAACACCGGCAATGATTACATGAGTCCGGGTCTTTGGGCGGGATTTTTGCAAAGCCGGAATCGCCCGATCCAAGAGTTGCACCACCGCCGTATCTTTGGCCTCCGCGATCTTGGCCTGCACGAGTTGTTGCGTTAGCATCATAAAGACCGCCTCCTGAACCCGAAGATCCCTGGTGAGCCGAACAAAATCCAGACCTACCTGAGGGAATCTGACGGCCGGCAAATGGAGTTCCTTATTTGTATGCCCAGGATTGTCTGTCAGAAAAGGGAGATCCAACCCTGCACCAAACTGCGACAGAGCAAGCTGTCTCTTCAATTCCCCGATAGTTCCTTTGAGCTTGATTACTTCAGGGTTGGATTCAGTGGCAAAGTTTCGTATCATTTGGAGACGAACCTCCGATGCGATGATATCACCCTTAAGCCGCCCATCGATGGAAATGTTCCCTGCCGCCTGATCCTTCAATGAAATGGCCTTGGTCCTTTCCTGAAATTCCCTCATTGTTTCCTCAGCTCTTTTTAAATGAGCCTGTATTTTTGCTAACTGGCGTTCGATAAATATCCGCTCACGTCCCGCAACTCTTGTGCCGAATCGGGCCATCAGTATGTCCAAATGTTTGGGATAAGCGTTGGCTATATCCGCGGCCATTTTCGGGTCTGTATCCTCAACCTTGATCATGATTAGCCCGCCGTCACTTGCTATACTAATGGAGGTTCCCCCTATCACGGAATTAACAGCATTTTCGATATGCCTAGACTTATAATAATCCATGAGATCGAGTTCTTCTACAATGTTTTTGGCTATAATACGACTATTAAGGATACTCCGGAAAAGGTCCGCGTTCGGACGAAACGAAGAAAACGAGGGAATCGACACGCCGGGGATGTTCTTCCCGGCTCTTGAAGCCGCTATGACGGACAGCAACCCCCCCCCTCTTCCACCCTCCGATGGGCTGAGAATGGTTGCTGTGGAGATGTAAATTCGTGGGGACATTTTGCTCATGATCAGCGCCCCTGAAACAGAAACTACGAACATGACAGCAATCAACCACTTATATTTCAAAACAACCCACCAATAATCTAGCAGATTAATCTCGTCCTTCTCGGATATTTTCTGGTTTAATTGTTCAGCCATAGTTGTCTCCAAACCAATCTCAGAATGTTATTTGTCAATTGTCAAAGGTCGGGTCGTTTGAGTTTTCTAAGGACAATTAATATTACCATGGACTAATCAACCCTAGTAGAATATCGCTACCATGCTCGCGATGCTAATAGCAACCTGGCCGGCGACGGTTGCGAGTGACTTAATCAGGGCCAGTCTGTCATATTTGATTGACGTGTCAGACGGAGTGACTATGACGTCTCCCGGTTCGATATCTCTGAGCTTCATAAAGCCGGCAATCGCGGATCCGTCAGCCTTCAAAAGGTAGATTTCCTTCGGAGCCGCCTGCGGCAACAGGCCCCCGGCGCGATTAAGATAGAATTGGAGATCCTTATCCTCCGAATGGAGGACCGCGGTGGGATTTCGAACGCTCCCCAGGACAAGTACGGTCGATGGTTTCTGGGGCAACTTGAGTGAATCACCGTCCTCCAGGATGATATCGTTGGCGGACCCTTCGAGCTTGTCTACTTCGTCAAGCCGTATCACGATCCGTCCTAGCGTAATCTTCGATGCTAAGAGCCTTAGCTGTTCTCTTCTTTGAGGCAAAAGATCATTTTGGGTTTGATCTGCTAGGAGGACTTGTTCCTGCTGATACATAAAATCGTTCAGCCTCCTTCGTTCCACTGACTCCACTGACCGCCGTATGAAGACCGAACCTTTTAGAAAAGCCTTATCGGTAAAACCCCCTGCCCGCCTGATGACTGAACTCAGGTGCTCGCCGCCCGTGACCCTGTAGAGACCGGGTCGAACGACTTCCCCTTCGAGCTTTATCGTGCCCGGCGTCTTGAAGTTGCTTCGCACCGAGATTAAATCCATTCGCTGAAGGCGGATGTTTTGTGCTTCATCCCCTTCCCACGCCTTACTCAATTCAGCGCTTATAATTTCGGTGGTCAGATCTTCCTTGAGCCGGGCAATTTCAACCCGGTCCGAATAGGCTTCAGGTAACAGATTGTCCTTAGCCAAGATGTCGCCCAGACGCATGTCTGACTTTAGCTCATAGTTCCCTGGATACTTGACCGCCCCCTCCAGCCTTACCGTATTATAAATTCGGGGATCCGTTGGATAAATTTTTACAAAGTCCCCACTGCCCAGGATCACTTCTCTTGAGCCATGCCCGTTTCCCCTGTTGCTTGAAAGATCGAGATCGATTACTTCTCTCCCCGCATTCGGTCTCGCCCGTATGACCTGAACACGCTTCATGTAACTCCGGGGCGTTAATCCTCCGGCCATTTTGATAAGATCCATGATACGTGTCGGCCCGGCGAGCTCGTAGATTGCCGGCCGCATGATTTGTCCGGCAACCGCAACGCTGGGGCCGATCGGTGGTACAAAGATAGTATCTCCCGATTGTAATTGAAAATCTTTCGTCTTATCGCCACGGAGAAGAAAATCGTAGAGGTCGACCGTTCCAACCGTATGATTGTTACGCTTGAGCTGTATATTCCTTAGTGAACCAAGCTTCAGCGGACCACCTGCCGCAAACAGTGCGTTCGTGACTGTAGACAAAGAGCTCAGTGTGAAGGCCCCCGGTTGACAAACTTCACCCACAATATAAACCCGAATAGTCCGAAGCCGTGCCATGGTAACGTTCGCCTTGAATCCCTTGTAGTAGCGTCCGAGCTGTTTACGGATAATCTCGTCCGCCTGCGAGAATCGGAGCCCCCAAATCCTCAGCGGGCCGGCGCTGGGAAGGGCGACCTCACCATTTCTGTCCACAGTGAGAATAACCTGGCCCTCCATGGCACCCCAGATGTTCAGCATGAGAGTATCGCCCGGACCCAGAATATAGTTAGGCCCTACAGGGACATCCTCTACTGGAGCAAATGTGCTTATCGGGGAAGCAAAGAGAGAATAGCCGTATTGGCGAAGGTTCACGGTCTCTCCCGTGTTAAAAATAGGTACCCTCATAAACGCGGCTTCGATGGTTGACATTGGTTCGTACAGGAAACCTTCGTCGGATGGAGGGACCATAGCCTGCGCGTCCTGGTCCTTGTTTTGCGGGGCAGGATTCTTTTCAGTTCGTCTCTGATCCTGCAAATCATTTATCCCGTTCCGTGTTTGGCCCTCCACTTCATACATAAAACCTAAACCAGCGACACCTTTACGATTGGGTGGAACCCCCATCTGAATTCTATAAGGATCTCGGGGAGACTCCACCAATGGGCCTCCGACCTCCACGGATTCGGCTCTTCGCTGCGGAATCCTCGGAAGGAAAGGAGGGGGAACTGACACAGCGAGATCACAACGTCTACGTTGCAACTGCAGCCCTTGGAGGTATTCCGTTGATAACTTTTCGCGCCCCATCGTCGGTGGTTGATAATGGCGATAACCGGGAGGATACACCGGGCTCATACCCGAACCAAAAAAACCTTGCGATCGAGACGCCCGCGGGTTATACGGGGATGAGCCAAGATAGGGCCCCAGAAATTGACCCCGCCGTGAATTACCCATTCCGTCATCGCCTGGGAGGTTGCCTTGTGCATTGGCTTGGTAACTTGCAATCAGCAAGAGTCCCAACACCATCCCAAACACGAATGATCCCTTAAATTTCATACTACCTCCTGTCCTAGCCGTAATGATAAACTAACCATAGCGCTGCTTCTTTCGACATATCGATGATGGAGCAGGTCGATCGGGCACTACCCGCTGTTCATCGGAAAGAAAACCAAGAATATTACAAATGATCGACTGATCGTTCGAGGAAAAGAATTATTCCAACAATGCACTATATCGGAAGTGATCGTAATCGGTAGAAATACTTATTGCAGCGTCATGGTCACAACAGCCACAGCCTTGTCGAAATAATCTTGTTGTAGGTCCAACTATCTATTTATTTAATAGATAACAGTCTAGACTTTATATCCTCTCCGACCCCTGTCCCTCTCACCGACGGTTGGGTCGAACGGGAAAACCAGCCCACACATTCATCATCCCGAGAACCTCCCGGGAGACAGCAAGAGCGTCCTGGGTATGCCTCCACCAGCGCTCCGGCTGGTAAGGGTCTTCCTTAGAGTATCGTACCATCGCACGCGGCGAGTTGCCGATTAATGCCCGCCAGGTGGCCCGCACTCTTCGGCTGTGCGGCTTGGAGGTAACCAGAATGGCTTTTCGTTCACCCAGGCGTGTCAGTTCACGAGCAATAACCTTTAATTCGCCTACCGTGTTCCGAGCCCCTATATCCAGCAATCGAATTGCGCTCTCAGGTACCCCTAACCGCTCCAACACTTCTCGATTATATGTTTGCTCGGACGTAACGTGGATTCCCACACGCTCCAAAGCCGTCTCTTCCGTCGTTTCCTCTGTCTTAGTCAACCATACCTCTGGGGCCCACCCTTGACGGTAAATAGACGCGGCTTCCATGGCGCGAAATGGAATATGACCTGAAAGGACGACAATGGTTCGAGCATGATCCAGCGGATCCGCTATCACCAGCCAGCGCCCCAGGAGACTGAGTCCGGGGACCGTAAAAGCGGCGAGCCCAAGCAGGATAATCACGGGAATGAATACACGCCGCCACCTGGCTATCTTTATCCCCGATAGCAGACTTTTCGATAGGACATATCCCATTGTCTCTAAATGTTTCAGTTTTCCGGTCCCACTTGGTAAAATTCACCCCCAAATACTCTTCTTCTTTTTCACTGCCACCCATTGTCTTAAAACTTATTAGAATTTTCTCCCTCTGTTCTCCCATTTCCCGTGAAAAGTGATCCAAAAAGATAGAGCTATTAGCTTCAGGTCCAACCAGAAGTTTTGTTTTTTTATGTAAAGCCGGTCGTATACGAATTTTTGTCTTCGAAGAACATCCCTCGGAGCATAGATTTGCGCCATACCGGTAAGACCTGGTGGCACTTGATGTCGCACTTCGTAACCCGGGATCTCCTCTATTCGAATTACTTTTCCGCTCCCATTAACCTCAATCTCTTCAGGAACTAAAGCTCGTGGACCAACGAAACTCATATCACCAATTAAAATATTCCACAGTTGAGGCAACTCGTCCAAAGCCGTTGCACGCAAGATCTTTCCAACGTTGGTAATTCGGTTATCGTTTTCGGCCGCCTGCAACGGTCCGAACCTCTCATCAGAATCAGGGACCATGGAACGGAATTTCCAGCTTCTAAATGTCCTTCCTTGCAGTCCAACCCTCTTCTGATCATAAAAGATCGGACCACCATCTTCCACCTTAATGCAGACCGCAACAATGCCCCAGAAGGGCAAAGACCCAAGCAACCCCAATCCCGCCAGCCCCAAATCGAATATCCGCTTGGTTCTTGAAAAATGGCATGCATGCTTGAATGCACTGCTCTCGCCCCGAGTCGAGCCAAAATCTCTATATCCAGCTTCCTTCCTAACGGAAGGTATCGCCGCTGAGTCTCCCATCGTTCGGGTTTCATTTTGATAGAGCACACACTCGGCATTTCCATTCGGTCGAATCTTAAGCGGTTCGAATTCCTTGTTCACTATTTACCCCTGTTTGCATGAGCCTGAAAGAATATTTTCTCATACTGCTGCATTACCTTTTCCTTCGAAAAGTGACATTGAAGATAGGCTCGTCCATTTTCTCCTAAAGAGTCGCGTTCGCGCTGTGTGAGCCCCGATAGATGTAACACGGCCTTCGACATCTCTTTTGGGTCTCCGGGTGGAACCACAAGCCCGGCTTTTGCCTGAGTAAGTAACCTGGCTCCTTCTCCGTTCATCGCCATGATAATAGGCCGGCCACTGGCTAGGTAGGCCAAGGTTTTTCCGGGGATTACAAGGTCGAGCATACCAGGCTCCTTGAGGTGCACCAGAAGGATATCTGCACAAGATAAAAACGTTGGGATATCGGATATGGGCTGGCTTTCAATAAACAACACGTTTTGCAACGCCAGCTCTTTGACGAGCAAAACTAATCGTTCGCGATCAATCCCATCACCAACCAAAACAAATATGATATCTTTATTTTCGCGTAGTATCTCGGCACAACAGACAACGGTTTCCAGCCCTTGCAGATAACCCATATTGCCGGTGTACATAATTACCAACCGATCGCCCAGTCTATACCGAGCTCGAATATCAAGATCTTTACCCCTGGAGTCAAGAGTAAACCGAGCAATATCTACCCATAGTCCAGCAGCTGTGATTTTATCAGGAGGAACCCCCTTATTGACCAGATTGTTCTTGGCTCCGGACGTTACAACAAGCAGGTGTTCCGCTCTTTTATAGACGAATCTCTCCATTTGGTGGATCGCACGAACCACTAGGGGATTGCTAATCTTTCCTGCTGCAATAAGACTTTCCGGCCAGATGTCTTGCACATCGTAAACGAAAGGCGCACGTTTCACGAACCCTATTAGCCATGCCGCGATACCGATAGTAAGCGGTGGGTGCCAAACATAGATCAAATCACACGGCGGAGAAAAACAACCTGCCACCATTGCCGAGAGCAAAAAGGAAAAGTAGCTTACAATCCGGCCCAATGCCGAATGCCCATGATAGGGAAACACAATACATCGAATGACCGGGACACCATCCACGTCTTCCCTTTGGAATAAACGCAGCCTGTACCCCGCATATACCCGGCCCAGGGGATAGTTTGGAATACCGGTGATAACTGATACGGTGTGGCCACGCTTGGTTAGGGCACAGGCCAGGTCGGACGGCTTTGGAACCGGCTCCGGGTCATAATATTGTGACAGAATCAGTATCCGCATCGAAGTCCAAAAAAGCGAACACGGCACAATTCAACACACTTCATCATTAAGACTTCATGAGACATCCGCCTCCAAGGAGTTGAAGCCGGTGCTTTCCTTATTTTTCACGAATTCAGATCGATTGATGAGCTTCCAAGCGATGGTTCGGACACGCTCCAGCGTGTCGGCAGAAACAGGAGTGTTTTTCAAAATAGAACTCGTCCATTTCATCGCATCAGGGTCAAAATCGGGGGAAAGGTAACCTTCCCGGATCACCATATCGAAGAGGCCTGTTCCCGGAAAGGGCACTATGATAAAGAATGAGGCCGCGGCCAATCCTTCCTCGACATGCCGCTTTGCCATCATAATGGTTTCCATCATCTCTTCGAACGTCTCATCTGGGTACCCGATAGTATAATTACCGAGAGGCGTAATCCCCAGATCTCGCGCGAGACGGATAAGAGCCGATGTATTCGTCCTGTTAATCCTCCATTTGTTCGAAGCATACTTATTAATAATTCGCTGGCTTCCGGATTCAAAAGGCAAGGTTAGTAATTTAAATCCGCAATCCGCCATCGCTCCCATCAACTCCTTGTCCACCACAAGGTTCCCATTTCCTGAATTCTTAAATAGATGACACAGGTTAACGCCATTCACATCCACCAAATTTAGGTTTTTCGATTTCAGTGCCTGAAATATTTTAATAATTCGAGCTTTCTTGGCTAACAGGCTGTCATCCTCAAAAAACAGGTACTCGACGCCCAAATCTTTCAAAATATCGATTTCATCCATTACCCTCTCGAACGACTTCATCCGAAAGTTTCCGATTTCTCCCGCAGGGGATCCTTCCTTTTCCTTCGAGATATGGCAGTAAAGGCATGAAAAAGGACACCCCCTCGTAGTCATCATGGACGCATACTGGATCCTCATTCCAGGGGCGAAATCCCCGCCGTGAGGCCTTGAGATATCCCAATACTTATTCATCGGTAAAAGATCCCAGGCTGGAAAGGGGAGTTGATCCAGGTCGTAAACGATATCTTTCGTATCGTTAAACACTACGTTACCATCGTTTTTGACAGCTATGCCTGATATTCTCGAAAAATCGCGGCTGCCATCCCGTAACGTATTCCCGATTTGTACTATAGTTTTCTCCGCCTCCGAAAGGCAAATTACATCCACCCCGCTATCGAAGAACCGCTCCGCAAGATAACGGGCATTAACACCGCCTGCAATGATTAGTTTAGTCGGATCTATTTCCTTAATTAATTTAACCAGGTCCAACACCATGGTTGTTTGCATCGTGAAAATCGAGGAAATCCCTACGACGTCATAATCTGCGATCTCCGCTGCGATACGCTCTTTCGACATTCCCACTCGGACGAATCCGCTTGGAAGCATGATAGGATGATAAAAGGTATCTTTTAGATCGTCCTTCTCATTACCAACGCAGGCATCCAGGATCTTCACCTCAAATTGCGCTTCCCTTAAAGCCCCGGCAATATATGGAAGACTTAGAGAACCATCGGGCTTTACTGAATCTTGCGCCGCAAATTGGAGCGGCGAATACATGAGCATAAATCGTGGCTCACGCTTTACGCTTAACGGGCTTATACTCATCTAAGAACCCCCTTCCCGTGGAACAATCGCCTAATCATCGAGCGACCGTTTCCATCCTCCCCCAACTATTTCCAAAGGATCAATAAAGGTACTGTATGCCAGCTGCTTGTGTCGATCAACCAAAGGCGGGTGGAATTCCCTATTGACGATCTCCTTTTCCAGCGAACAGAGGTGCCGAACGATTCTCTCGCTGGTTTTTCCATCACCGATGCAATGTTTCCAGATTCGGGAACGCTGAACCATCTCGCTACTTGCAGAGACAATATCCTTCGCCCGGTTACCTACCAGCATGCAGCCTCCAGCTTCGATGGTTTCCGGACGTTCGGTGCTCAATCTGGGAACCACGCAGGGCACCTGCAGAATACTAGCCTCTTCCTGGACGGTACCGCTATCTGATATGATCAGAGCTGCCTGTTGTTCCGCGTTAAGAAAATCCATAAATCCTATGGGATCCGATGTAATGATGGCCGGCGACAGAGTGACCTTAAATTCTTTCAGTCGGTTCTGCGTTCTGTAGGACATGGGAAAATACACGGGCATCCCGAGTTTTTTACTGGTTTCGTCGAGCCCCATCATAAGTTGTTGCAAGACCGCCTCATCGTCGACATTTTCTTCCCGATGCAGGGTTGTCAAAATAAACTTCCTTGTAGATAATTGCAGCTTTTCCATAAGACGGGACTTAGCACCTGCTCGGTCCCGCCAGATCCTGAGGATATCCACAATGGGGTTCCCCACCACGAAAACCTTATTGCCGGGAATACCTTCCAATAGCAGGTTTTCCTTATAACGGTGAGTATATACAAAGATATAGTCAGAAATATGATCGACAATCACACGGTTCTTTTCTTCAGGCATGCGCCAGTCGTAGCTGCGCATTCCGCCCTCGATTCGGGCGACTTTGACGTGACATTTGGCGGCTGATATCGCAGCAAGGGCTGAATTATTATCCCCCAGAAACAAACAAAGATCCGGCTTCGTATCCATTATGAGCTTTTCTGTTTCTATCAAAGCTCTCGCAACCTGCTCCGCGTGAGTTCCGCTTCCTATTCCAAAGTTAAAATCGGGCGCCCTTAACTCAAGCTCCTCGAAAAATACTCCGTCCATATTGTGGCTATAATGTTGCCCCGTATGTACGAGGATGTGTTCTACCTTTGGCGCAGCATCCAGCCCCTTGATAACCTCGCTCATGCGGATAAAATCAGGGCGTATACCCAAAATAGTCATAACTCTCATGGTTTTCCTCCCCCCCCACCTTACAGCACATCAAAGGAGCCTGAATAAATAGGTGTCAATTTAAATCTCTATGTTGCAGGATCCAGCGAGACAAAGCGGGATTCGAATGCACAAAGTTCTTTGATCATATCTTGGATGCTTTGCGGGTTAATGTATCCTGCACTCTCCCATAGCAAGCGGTTCAATGCCGGATTTTTCGTGGCCAGGGTTCGGTCGACGGAGTTTTGTGACGTTCCATAGTTGACTATTATATCCCCTCGAACATACCCACTAGCCAAATCCGCTAAGAGTTCCGCTTTCGTCACGTCATCCTCAGGCACAATGTGATGCAAAGAGGGCATTTTAAGGTTGCGTTTGATAATCCCATGACAAATCTTCGCAAATTGCAGTGTGGTTATACCATTCCATCGATGATTGGTGAATCCAGTCACCGTGGACCCCAACGGCTGTTTCAAAAACCACTCTAGAAGGGAAACCTGGTTTTTAACCTCGGGGCCGATAATAGAGCAACGCAGATGAAACACCTGCTTTGAAGAAACCTCTCCCAAGCTTTTTGTTTTACCGTAAACATCGTCAGGATGATGAGGAGCATCTTCCGAATAACGTCCCTCCTTACCCGAGTAAACACAATCCGTCGCAATTTGGATGACCCGGCGTCCAGTTGACTCTGCTTCCCGGGCAAGTAAATACGGGAAAAGCGCATTGATCTGGATAGCACGCTGGATGTCTGGAGCACTACCGTCCTTTATAAACGGCTTGATTACCCCGATAGCATTGACAATCCAGTCGTAGTTCTCGATCCAAGAGACGCCTTGACAAGAAAGCCCATCCTCAATATCCAGCAGATGCCACTGTACTTCTGGAAACAACCGACCGCAGTGCTCCAGATATCCCTTATTTCGAACCGTAGCCCCGATCTTTATAGCAGGATCTCTGGCAAGCCAGTCCACAACCATGGAGCCGAGCATCCCGGAGCCCCCCAAAATTAACGCCCTTATCATAGGAGTCGTCTCAACGACAAATCAGAACCTTATCGCTCCGTGATCCGCCATGGGTCCCAGTATCTAGAATCGAAACGGGTATCATCCTTCAGGCTTTCTTCCAGCGTAGCCGTTGAAAAATACACTATCTTGGCATCCTCTGTGAGAGTCATGGACCCGTTGGCGTAACCTTTGGGAATATTCAACACAGTGGGTTTAGCCGCGGATAAGGCAAACCGGTGCACTTCTAGGTTTTTCGACGGCTGATCCCAGTGATCTATCTCCACAGCACAGATAAGGGCAGCTCCAGATACGACGGTAACGTATTTCTCCTCCTTTTGATGGCCATGCCAAGCACGAATAAAGCCGGCACGGTGGTTGGAGACGATATAGAAGCGCCTGATATTCTCAAAACTAAACTCATTTACAAAGCGGACTTCCCCACGATCATCGGCGGCGATCTCTCCGTGGATTAGCGTAGGAACAATTGTAGCCATTTCTACCCTCGTTAATCTATCAATGGGGTGAAAGATGGGTTCCGAACCTTGCCAGGTAGCCGTCATTGGTGTAGCGTACGTTGTTAACGTCTTTAATTCGCCTCACTTCCAAGAGATCTTTAATCTCTTCGATTCCCTCGTCAATGGAACGACTCGGGTTGAAACCCAGTTGACAACGGGCCTTTTGATTAGACACCCGGTAATTCCTTGCATCCTGGAACGTCATCTCCGTTCGCTCGATCTGCAAGTCTGGGAAATGATTACGGATCTGATAGGCTAAATCGATAATACGTACGTTCTGGCGATGGAGATTAAAAATCCCGCATTGGCTGGTTTCTAGGTTATCCAAAATGGCCTGTGCCGCATCCCTCACGTGCAAGAGAGGTCGGAATTGATTCCCGCCGAATACGGTTATCCGTCCTAGCGTACATGCTTTGACGACCAGGGTATTCAGGGCTAGATCAAGCCGGATACGCGAATAAAGATCCCCTACCCCAAAGAGGGTCCCCAAGCGGAAGATAAGAGAGTTTTTATTACACAGGTATCCCTCTGCCGCCAATTTGGTGGCTGCATAAACGGACAGCGGCTTGGCAGGCGAGGTCTCATTAAGTTCGGTATCCTGAGCACCATAAACGGAACATGTAGACGGAAACAGGATTCTCCCGTCAAAATGGTCGGCGAGCCACGCTACCGTGTGCTGATTGATCTCCGTGGCCACATCGGAATTTAAGGCGCAGGCAGCGTCACCCACAAGGGCAGCGAGCCAGACGACCCCATCAGCCCAATTCAGGTTCGCCGCAAGAGCATCGCGGTCCCGCACGTCCCCATAAACGAAGCTTACCGGCTTGCGATATTCTTCTTCATACAGTAGGGCGTCATAGACCCGCACATTGTGCTTCCCATGCCGCAACAAGTCGGTGAGAGCCCCGCCGATATAACCAGCGCCGCCAACAATTAAGACTTTCATCTGAACTCCTTTTTCAGGACCTGATTCCATGTGCTGATAAATTGCATTAATCCAACCAGAAACTGACGGTCAATACCGTTCCCTGATAAAAGTTTTCGCCTCCCAGCGGACCCGTCTTTCTCTCTAGTATGAACCCATGAACCTTGTGGGCATGTTATAGCGATTTTTTTCACTCACTGAATACCCCTGGCTCGCAAAAGCTCGCGGTAAAGCTTCTCATGAAATTGAGCATTCACACGCGCGTTGAAGCGTTCTTCCACTGCTTGCCGCCCCCTTTCCCCAAACGATTGGCGTAACCGAGGAGACTCAAGCAAGCAGCAGATCGCCTTGGCAAGCTCTTCGGAATTCCTCGGTGGGACAACCCAACCGGACTCTCCATGGCGAACCGCCTCGCGGCTTCCCCCAATATCCGTAACGATAACGGCCTTTCCTAACCCCATCGCTTCGAGAACCGATCGTGGGAACCCTTCCGACAATGATGGGAGCACGTAAATATCCATGGTATCCAGCAAAGCTATGGCATCATTTCGATATCCCAGCAGATGGACATTCTCTCCAATGCCAAGATCCCGGATTTGATTCTCAATTGCATGCCGTTCCGACCCATCCCCGGCCAGCAGAAAGTGTACTTGCCGATGCCGGGAGAGAACCGTTTTCGCCGCAGCTACCAAATAAGAAAGACCTTTCCAAGGTCTCAAGACCGAGAGCGTTCCTACAAGTGGGACTCCACGCGGGAGGTTCAGTTCTCCCCGTATTAATGTTGCGTGCGACCGGAGGCGGGCCAACCGTTCCAGGTCCACGCCGTTGGGTATCACTCGAATCTTAGCCGGGGATATTTTCTGAACCTTTATGAGATGCTCCCTAACTCCCTCGGACACGGCAATAAGCGAATCTGCGAGAGTTGTTGCGACTTTGCTACCCATTATTGCTAGTTGCGCTACCAAATGGGACTGGCCTGCCCGAAACAAATCCCACTCATTGCCTCGGATACTTGTGACAACGATGGGAACCTTGGCTAACTTTGCAGCCAAACCAGCCCACAGGTCCGCTCTAAAGGCATGAGTATGAATGATATCCGCACGCGCTGCCAGCATGTACCGAGTCAACCTGGGAAGAACGCGCATATCAACGAAGCCGGTCATTCCCATGGAGATATGTCGGATCCCTGAACTATTCAGGTCGGCTACTGTAGTAGAATACGATTTAGCCAGACCCCTTAGGCTCACGGCCGTGACATGAAATTCATTTGAATTTAGATACCTAGCGAGGGCGGCAGCCCCTTGCGCGGGAGCACTGTCGTTGAAAGCAGAATTGACCTGGATAACCCGGATACGTCGAATCATGGAGACGTTGTCTCCATGGGCTCCCTAAACACCGAAGGCAACGTTGCCGGCGAGTCGAGAAACCGCTGATGCCAAAGCTCCAGATTCACGAGCGCCCAGAGCTTGTATCCGTGGTCCGTTACCCCCCCCATATGGGCTTGGAGCAGATCCTCCACACTCTTTCGGCGGAAGTACCCACGCCCGATACTGGAAGCTGATAGCAACACATCCTCCGCCATCTCTCGAAGCTCTCCACGCAACCAGTGGCTGACCGGAACGGCAAACCCCTGCTTCGAGCGATGGACTATCCCTGGCGGGAGAAGCTCTTTAACAGCCTTTTTTAATATATATTTGGTAGTCAAGCCATGGACTTTGAGACCTGACGGCATCTCGGCAACTCGTTCAATAAGTGTATGGTCCAAAAACGGGGACCGGGCTTCAAGGCCGTGCGCCATGGTGGCCCGATCAACCTTCACCATGAGATCGTCGGGAAGGTAAACCTCCAGATCCCACAGCTGGAGCCGTCTAATCCAGTCAACCCCCGCATGTTCCTCGAACGATTTGACTCGGCGCTCGAGGGAATCCGCACCATTGAATGAGGCCTGCATTTCAGGACTGTAGAGCGCTGCCTTAACGGCATTGGGGAAAATCATCCTCCACTCCCTCCGTTCGGGGAGCATAGCAGCTTTTTCTACAAATCGTTTTGCCCTTCGCAGCACCGCATTTCGCGAGCTGGACTCGGGCATGGGAGAGAGAATAGCTTCGATAGCGCGCCTGACCAGACGCGGGATTTTACCATAAAATTCCACGTATTGCTCCGCAAGATAGGATTCATACCCGGCAAAGGATTCGTCGCCACCATCTCCAGTGAGGACCACCTTGACATGTTCCCGCGCGAGTTGGGCTAACAGATACGTCGGAAGAATCGAGGCATCGGCAAACGGCTCATCCAAGTGCCATACCAGATCAGGAAGGAGATCCGCCGCTTGAGGCTCGACGATGTACTCGTGATGGTCCGTCTTGAAATGGCGTGCCACCATACGCGCGTACTTGAGCTCGTTAAAGGAGTTCTCACGAAAGCCGATAGAAAATGTCTTAACGCGATCACCCATCTGCCTGGCCATAAAGGCCACTATGGCGCTGGAATCAATGCCGCCGCTCAGGAAGGCTCCGACAGGGACATCGCTGACCAAACGCGCCTTCACGCATTCCTCTAAGCAATCACGGGTATCATCGCACCATGCCTTTTCCGACAAACGGGAGTCTCCCGTGCGGCTAAACCAACTCGAAGGATCCCAATAGCTCTCCTTCCTAAGCTCTCCATGTTCCCAAATGACAAGATGACCGGGCGGAACTTTATGAACGTTTTGAAAGATGGACTGCTCACCAGGGACGTAGCCAAAGGTAAGATAATCATGAATTGCCGCTGGGTTTATTTGCCGTTCAAAGCCTGGCACCGCCAACAAGGCCTTTAGCTCCGAAGTAAACATAAAGGAATGATTACCCTGATAGTAAAACAACGGCTTTTTGCCGATCCGATCTCTACCCAGAACAAGCCGCTCCAAGGCTGGATCCCAGATGGCGAAGGCGAACATTCCCCGAAGCTTTTCAACGCACTTTAAACCCCATATCCGATAGGCATGTAGAAGGACTTCGCTATCCGTTTTGCTGCGAAACTTAACACCGTGAGAAAGGAGTTCCTCCCTGAGCTCGCGATAGTTATAGATTTCACCGTTATAAGTCAGCCATGTCCCCGTTTGTTGATCCCGCATCGGTTGGCGGCCCGCGCTGCTGAGGTCTATGATGCTGAGACGCCTATGCCCCAACATTAGCGAACAACTTTGTGGTACCGGAAGGATGGTGATTCTTTGATCCGGCGCTACTGTAGATTGATTACCCCAAGTTTTGTTCGGCAACAGCAGAACTACTCCCCAATCGTCCGGCCCGCGATGCCGCAGCGTCCCGGTAGCTGCGACAAGCTCGTTTACGTTAGACCTCTGCTGA
Source organism: Binatia bacterium (assembly GCA_963664015.2). GTDB lineage: Bacteria > Desulfobacterota > Binatia > UBA9968 > CAXXLF01 > JACZQL01. The sequence goes on from CAXXLF010000001.1 coordinate 375,296, forward strand.
CCTGTTTCTATAATCCCGAATATTCCGCACATATATTTTGAGCTAACGTTGGCCGCGCACCCCTATTTGGTTCGCCAAAAGCACAATTCGCTTTAATCCGCCCTCATGAAACCATCCTCTCACCTCATCGTATGTATGGCGAGACTGGTATCGCGCGGAAAGGTTATCGAACGTGTCCAAGACCCTCCACTGCGGGTCTTTGTGCATAGAGATCTTGAAGATCAATCGAAGTGGCGTCAACGGTCGAAGTTTTAACACATGGTACAGCGGGATCGCGACGTGACATAAAGCATAAAGTACTTTTACCGGCAATTGCCTTGCAACAACTCTTAGCAAGCTATTCCAGAGATTATTAAAGCGATCCACCCAGATTGCCACAAATGAGACCATCGGCAGCCAGCGCCGAGAAGTGGAAAAGGGCGCTTGTAACACGTAAGGGATTTCACCGGCGGGGGCGAGAAACCTCTCCGGGCTATAATTGTATAGTGTGTGGAGCTTATACTTGGGATACACCCATACGGCAAGGGTGCCCCCTTCTTTTAAAAATGGGATTAGACCCATTACCGCTTCTCTACAATCCGGAGTGTGATGCAGAACGCCCATGCTGAAGATATAGTCGAAGCTATTCTTTCGGAAAGGGACATGGAAGAGATCCGCTTGGGCCAGGTGTACGTTAGGCCGCATGCCCAGGTTTTCCTGCGCGGCTTCAATTGAATAGCTCAGGTCGATTCCGACAACTTCAGCATCATACCGGCTGGCGACGTCCGAGTATCGTCCCATACCGCAGCCCACATCCAGAACCACTTTCCCCCTCAACTGTTCTCTCGTAAGCCCCGTTGACAGCAAAAATGTCTCTTCACTCTCCTTGCGATCCCCAGAATCAAGCTGGGTACGACGGTGCCGGTCCCATTGAAAACTAAAGTTATTAACGTACCCGTCGGAAGGAACTAACCGTGGCACGAATCCACGGATATCATAGCTTTGTCCGCATTGACACGAGAGCTTCCCTTCACGAATCTCTTCGGCTACATACCGTTGCTCGACGAGATTTAACTCGCCGCCACATTGCGAACAAACCACAAGCTTCAAGAAGGACATTCTCATATATCCTCCTTTACCAAAGTGGCAACGATATTGACTCGTCCGAAACTAAATACTGGGAAACTATTCACGACACGCTCGTAGACAACCCCAACCCGGTAAAGTATCCGCGAAAACTCCAGATAATTTGGGCTTGTCTCCAGCATCTCCATGGTTTCTACCCGGAACCCTGATTGCGCTGCTAGTCGCTTTAAGCGCCAACCCGTATTCGCGCGATAGAATGTCTTGAAGGTATCCTCCTCCGCGATTCCATAAGCCTCCTTGAACCAACGATGGACTCGCCAGGAAGCTAGGCGCGAAACGAGCGTAACGTAGTGCCAGAGATTCGGTGTCAACAGGACGATTTCCCCCTTCACCCGAAGGACCCGGTAGAACTCGCTAAAGATGTTATTGGGTCGCTCCACATGTTCGAGGACGTACCGGCATAATATCAGATCTACAGAATTGTCCTTCAGTGGGAGCATTTCCAGCGTTCCCCGAGCAGCGTGATCGATACTCCGATTCTTTGCGATTTCATTATCCATGTCGATTCCCAAGATGACTCGGTTGCCCATTCTGAGATCATGAGACGCGGCTCTCCCACTGCCGCATCCGGCATCAAGCACCACCGAGGAATGACACAGGCATTTGTCCACATGAGATTGAAACAACTGATCTTCACCTCTATAATTCGGATAGAAGTTTTCGAATAGATCTTTTATTCGCTTATGCATTCTGGTCGCCCGACTGCAAGCTTATTTTGCGGTATCCAAGACCGACAAGGCGCTATATCTGAGCCGTTGCGCTTATTTCGTTGCCAGGTAAATACGGACACTGGTATCACCCCTTTCCGGGGTAAACACCTCCACGGTTCCAACGACTTTGAGAGTGATTCCTTCCCAGCCCAGAAGTCTTCTTACCGATTCCATGGCAGCCGGGTTTAACGCGATATATCGATCTTCAACTAGATATACCGGTCTTCTTGAAACCCGGTTGGACCAGTCCGACGGGCTCAATCCAGCAAGAATGGCAACATCTCGTTGCCCGTAATAAAAATAATGCTGAGCCCGAGATGGAGTAACGATGAGGGCGGTTGCCGGAGTGTTCTCCCGTACCCATTGGACAATTGCATTAGTGTGATCCGGGTAGTGATGGTAAGGATATTTGATATATATAGGTGAGTAGTAGGTCAAATATGCGAATCGCGGCCACCAGGCAAAAAGTATTGCAGGAGGATAAATCAGCAATAGATGCCAGACGACCACCAGGGAGATGACGATGATGGCGAGTCCTACCCGCATGGCCTCCCAACCGGAATATAATGCATAGGCCGAAACGATGGCCGTAAAAGGAACAAGGGGCAGGACATAGCGCGGCCCGGCACCGCTCGATGATACGGGGAAGGCTCCGTTGACCAATAGCAAGGGTAATACGATCAACCCTCCCATCGCGAGAAAGGGAGAAATCGTATGCCACCGCCGGCGGAGCATGGTCAAGGCGCCAAACAACGGAAAATGATATACCACAATTATGATCGCCATCACCGCAATGCCGGGTAATCCGAAGAATCTATCCGAGCCATTGAGAAGGTAATCCAAACTCAATCGGATACCCGTTTGATAATGGGTAGAGACCAAAGGCTGACCAAAGTTAACCATATTGAAATACAAACTCGGAGCCAACCCGGCCAGCAACGCCACTCCCCCAACCAATATGCATTTACCACGCGCGGCCCAATTTGACTTTCCAGCATGATCGGCATTCCGTTCGCTCCAGTAGAGCAAGTAACCCCATACCGGAGCGAACATAATCGCCGTATCACGAACCGCGAGCATAAAGCCAAACAGGAAGAAAGCGAGTCCGAATCGCCATTGACGGCCTCTACTTGCCTGAACCACCCGTAGCGAAACGAGGCCGCCCGGTCCATTGTAAACAGCCAAGGCGCTGATCAAATAGTACAGCGAAGCTACAAAAAGGGCAGCCGAAAGGTTATTTGTAAAGATTTGCCCGCTGATCCCGATCGCCAGCGGATGGATGGCGGCAAACGTTCCGGCGAGAATGGCCAGCCCCTCGGATCTAAATACCGCAAAGGCAATGGCCGCCGTCAGCGGTGCGATGAGACTTGAAACCGTGACCGTGAATATCCTCGCCACCCCCTCGTTGGCGCCAAAAATTCCAAATATTCCAGCAAGCGTGAGAGGGAATCCCACGGGCCACGATGGAAGATTATACTCCAATACGGCATGCGCCGCTCCCACCCCTGGCATACGGTAGACACCGGTCGCCAACAGGTACTTCGCCGCCTCGACCAAGGTGAAAGAGTCCTCAGCAAGGTTGTGGCCCGGCATACAAAGCCACCGTAAAGCCAACGCAATCCCGAATAAAAGGATAACATACCGCAATTTCAGCTGGCTGGGCACAGCACGCGAGCATTCCACAGTTTTCGCCGAGAGAGTCAACAGCCAGCCCTACTCATCCGCGTTGACACCGGGCCTCTGAACCCGCCCCAAGTCGTCCCCTATCTCATGTCGCATTCGAATCAGGCCGTCGCGAGCCCCACCCAGGACGGTTTTAAGCGCCCGCTGGGCGCAGGTCGTGACGAGGCCGGCATGCAGCGGCCGCCGCGCGCGCTGATTCATTTCTGCAGTGCACCGCGGTTCTAGAAGACCGTGCTCCAAACCAAATACTTCGCAAATACGTTTTCCGAACGAATATCTATCCATATTGTCCGAACCGGCTAAATGATAAAGTCCATATAGATTTCGCTCTGCAAGTTCGACGCTTGCAAGCGCCAGATCACGATTGTAAGTTGTATTGGAAACCTGGTCTACGGATACGGAACTCGTTCTCGAGTCCCGAGCCGCGCGCAGAACCTGATACGCGAAGTTCTTACCCTGAATCTCCGGCCCATAAACAACAACCGTCCGTACAATTACCCATTGTTCGAGTTCCGATTGAAGGATTTGCTCAGCTTCGTATTTGCACTGGCCATAAACATTAATTGGCGACGGCGAGTCTTCCTCCACATAGGGACCGGCGTTGCCGTCAAAAACATAGGAAGAGGAGTAAAAGAGAAACCCCGCCCCAAGTTTCCGACCGATTCGCGCCAAACCGATAGGCCCGTCCACGATCTCTCGACGGGCCACCGCCGGCTGTTCCTCACACGCGTCCGCATTGGTCATCCCTGCGGTGCAAAAAATCCAGTCCGGCCTCACGCGTTCGACGAGGGCCTGCACCGCCCCAGAATCATTCAGGTCCAGGTGTACATATCCCTTTATGGGAAAGCTTCGGTAAGTTCCGGTCGTTTGATGCCCTCCCGCCTCAAGTACCTTCATCAACGCTCCCCCAACCTGCCCGGAAGCACCTATCACCAATACGCGCATCAGGTAACAATTCTATTTCAGGGTGCTTTTAACCCAACGCACAGACCCACGAAATCGCTGCCGGAGCATGTTGCGGAGGAACTCCAGGGACGTTGTCAGACCCACGTTTGACCCCCCACCATCCCGCGGCAGAAAGATGACATCCACCTGGCCCGTCCGATAACTGTTCCTGCTCGCCTTGATCATAATCTCAGCGTCGATAAACCAATCTCTGCTACTCAATTCAAGCTGCCGATAACATTCTCTGCGCATAAGCTTCGGCGCACCGTTAACATCTCTACTCTTAACGGAAAAAAGGAGGTGAAAAAGTAAATTATAGCATTTCGACATAAGTAAACGCTTTAAGCCGTCCTGGCGAACGACCCGATTCACCTTACATAAATCCAGATTCTGCTCGATCAAGAGGCGATAGACGCGTATCACATCCCGGGGCGCGATCTGGCCGTCTCCACAGGTGAAACCGACTACTGGAGCCGTAGTCTCTTTCAAGCCGCAGATAATTCCCCAACCGTACCCCTTATTAGCCGCAACATGTACCCCCCGGATTGATTTATTGCCCTTCCCCAGCCCCTCCACAATCTCTCCCGTATCATCCTCTGAACCATTGTTGACTAAAACCAGCTCGCAGGGAATCCTCTCCCGTTCGAATTCCGCAATCAGGCCCGCAACGACACCAGAGATCGCACTTCCTTCATTATAAAATGGAATGACCAGGGAGACTGCCGGACCCGTGTCGATTTTATTTACGCCCATGGCCAATCGATTCGAAGCCCTTCCTACGCAATGAGTTGTGGAGGCCTGAGGTCATGCTCATGAGCAGCCAGGGTTCGGCACTACCGAGATCATGCCCGACGAGGAAATAAGTAAAGAAAAACACACTTGCCCCTAAAATCGATATTGCGAACTGCTTTTGCATCTGATCGCCGAGCCTAGTGGCAAAGGCACTTGCCGAGATGAGGTATCCCGCCCAGAGAGCGAGTATCCATAGAAATATCGCTCCCCCAACGACTCCCACTTCTCCCAATACCTGCATATAGACATTGTGAACCGCGGTCAAACCGTCCGGGAAAATGTTTCCTACGCCCACCCCCACCCACGGAGATTCCGAAAAACGATCGAGAGCAAATTCAATAAAAGCCAACCGCGCTACTACAGAAGGATCAGATTGCAACGTCTGAACCGACATACGACTTCCGACAAGACCCAGGAGACCCAAAAGCCACGCACCAAAGAATAGAAATGCGGCGCCTACCACGACCATGATTGCCCTATTTCCGGTCAAATCCGGAACGGTAAACAGGAAAATAACAACGAGGCCCGCTGCAAACGCAACCATTGCAGCTCGCGTACCGCTAAGAACAGTCAACACCCCCATACTGCAGATCAAAATCCAATTCCCCAACGATACCAAGGGAGAACGCATCGTCCGGCGAATACTAAACCCTAGGAACATGCCCAATGGTAGCCAGGATGCAACTCCCTGCAGAAACATTGCTCCTCCCTGATCTTTCCGTACCACGGCGAGGATTGGATCATTAGACGCAACCGATTCAGCCTGAAGTAGGGCGCTCAATGCCGAGACACCACCGTTCTGTCCGATCGCTACGATATACCCAACCGATTGGAATAGCCCCGTGATCAGTACACAAATAGCGATCCTTTTATATCGGCTTGGGAAGTCCCCACTGAGGTAATCCGCGAGGACAAAATACAGCATGCCGTTACGTAACAGTTTCAGTGAGCGAAACCCTCCACCATGAACATTATCGGCCCAAAGCACAGACATAACGCAAAACAACAGAAATATTATTACAGCTAAATCCAGGCGGTTTCTGATCATGTCAAGCCGGCCCGTCAAGCACCGCCCCCCGAACCACAGCCCAACAACCAGAAGCAACACCATGTCTCCGATACGACCGTTGGCGGCGCCCCCTAGCTGCCATAAGGACACCTGCCTGATAGTCATGGTTAAAATTATCGAGGCCATCCAAAATCCGGCACCCGGAAAACTGAATTTCATCGATGCCGGTCTCCACGGAAGGACCGGATAGGCGTCTTTTATCTCTGCATTAACGTCCATGGGTTATTCCATCCGTGGCGGTCGATCCTCTTTTTTTTCGTACAGATAAACCTTGATCCGATAATCGAGAAAATTCTTCTTAAACAGCTTAGACTTGATTAAGCGGTCGGGGTCGTGGAAAAACTTTTTTTCGTCCATACGAGCGTAACGCCCATCAAACCAGCTTCGCGCATCGTTGGTAACCCTCTGAAAACCCGAATCCGCCCCCACCAGCCATAATTGCCTGCCCGCCCCGGCGTCCAAACATTCCACCGAATCCTTAAAGTGATTTCCGTAGATCGGCTGCGCGAAACCTTCAAAATGATTAGTGTAATAGCTCAAGGTGATGCCTGAACCGATCGCAACCAAACAATCTCCCGTTCGCTGATGCTCCCGTATATACTTTCCCACCCCGCGCCAAGGATCTACCTGGGCCAGGATATGGAACTCCCGGTTATGAAAGTAGTTAATTATGGAGACACATACAGGAACCAGTAATATAGACAAAACAACCGCCTGAGCCTGAACCCTAGGGATGGAGAGAAGTCCTTTGGCTATAACCAGATAATAAACTGGGGCAAGGAATAAATAATATTTGGGCATTGACGAAAAGATCAGGCTCCCAGCAAGGAACGGGAGCGACAAATAGAGCAGGACAAACACAAACACTTCTTTCTCTTTCTTAAGACTTCTGGCCCCCAAGACCGCTACTGCTCCAAAAGCCAACGCCCCCGCGAGAGCCACAACATTCCAGGGGAGAATGGTTTGACCGAGGCTTACGGCAAAAAGAAGGTAAAGGGGTTTTACTAGCCAACCGGCTATAACAATTGGGAATTTATCCGGATGATCGAGGGTAAACAGTTCGGGGTGCTGAATTTGAAAGATAAGGCCGGGAAGCCAAAATGCAAACACACCGCCGATGAACAACTGTGAAACAATAGCCTTCACCCGATGATGTCGATAAACGGGATATCGAATGAAAAAATAGGCCCATTCAAACAGCAGGATGAGAAACGCGTGGTAGTGCACATATACACTTAACGTACTTATGACTGTGTACATGAACCAATGGAACGACCGGCCGCCGCGCAGGGCCCTCAGAAAGAAGTACAGTGAGAATAAAGCCAAAAAGGTCAGTAGCGAATACATGCGAAGTTCCCGGTCGTAGAGCAAATGGAACGGCGAAACTGCGACCAGCAATGCTGTAAGAATGGCAACCCTTCTGCCTAGCAATTCATAAGCCAAGATAAAGCCGGCGGGGATCACAGCAATTCCAAAAATTACCGGCAGCAAACGAAAATAGACTTCTCCTTGACCAAAAGAGGCCCAGATTTTCACTAGGAGAAAGTAAAGAGGCGGGTGTGCGTTGCCGCAACTGGGCGTGAGAAATGTCTTTACATTTTGGATAGCATCACCGCTGCACAGGCTTATCAGCTCATCCGACCAGAAGCTCTTATCCCCAAGGTCCCATAACCGGAGAGATGCACCGAGAACAGTGATGGCGAGAAGTGCCAGCCCGGTATAAAACCCTCTCCTGGTCTTATTCCTTCCGGTATCAGCCATCGACCTGCTCCGATAGCCCCTCGACCATCCTCCGAAACTCCCGCTGCTGCCGCTCAACGGAAAAGTCCCTCTCTACTCTCTTCCGACCCTCTTGGCCGAGCCTCTGTGCGAAGTCGGGATCGTCCAATACCGCTCTTAGGGCGTTACGGATTTCCGTAGTAGACTTCCCATCGACCAGGACCCCCGTGACTCCATCCACCACGGCCTCCGGAGTAGCCCCAGTCCGGCCAGCAATCACCGCTTTGCCGTGAGCACCCGCCTCGATGAATACGATCCCAAAACCCTCCGTATCACCATCCTCCAACGTACGAGTCGGCAAAAGGAATAATTTGCATATGGAATAAAGGAAATGGAGTTCGTTATCACTCACTGCACCTACAAAAATAACCTGGCCCGTATCCCCTTCCTGCCGCGCACATTTCTTGAGGGACTCTTCCCTCTCTCCTGTCCCGGCAATAACCAGGCAAAGGTCCGCGTACTCTTTCTTCAATTCGGTAAATGCGCGAATAGCGTTATCAAACCCTTTCCGCTCGATGAGCCGCCCTGCCATCAGGACGATACGGGTGTTTGATAGCGCCCTGCCGTTAAGCATCTGAAGTATTCTCTTCGAAGGTTGAACCGATCGCGGAACATGGATTCCTGGGTAAATCAACGCGACCCGCCCTTCCTTGCACCGAAAGTGAACAAGCTTGCTACGAGTGAACTCACTGATGGTTACAACCCGTGCTGCGTTCGAAATGATGAGACTCATGAGCCATTTATGACACCTTAACCCAAAAAGCCGCTTACGGAGACTTATGGTCAGCTCCTCCCCATAGGTTACCACCGCGTATGGGACCCCCAAGATTCGATGGATCAGATACCCTGCGAGACCGGCAGGAGCCACCTGAAAGCACATCACGACCTTGAGAGATTTCCTGAACCGGTAAGCCCAAAACAGCGGGATCAATGCCATCTGAAGATACAGACAAATACTGTACCCCTTCCTTAAAAACCTATTTTTGATTTGGAAGTTAGTATAAAAAACCCGCATTATTCGGACAAACGCTCCGGGTCGTTCCGACCCAAAGGGGCAGAGGACCAGCACCGCGCTGGGAATACCAAGGATTGCATGGTACGTATAGGCAGTTGCACCACCTTTTAGAGGTGGCAATGCATCCGTTACGGCAAGAATTTCGGGGGATGAGTTTCTAGAAACCATAAAGCCGTTCCACTAGGTGGTGCTGCCCAGATCGATTTCTATGCGCAACTCGCAAGCTGAATCCCAGTATGACAAGACCCTGTTGCTGTGGGACCCCGACCTTCCATCATCGCGTCAATAACCAACGCCACCCTGCCCGACGCATTTCCGTCCATCCCTGCGGTTTGATAAGCAAGAAATTCCTTCCGGCCCAACTCCAGCTTTGTTCGCACAGTTGGGTCATGAAGTGCGCTCTCGATTGCAGGTGCTACATCCTGGACCGAATAGGCTCCAAGAGCAGCCCCGAATTTGACGTAGGGGATAATATCCTCTTCGCCTGTCAGGTTAACGATCACCAGCGCCTTGCCAAACACAAGGGCATCTACGCCGGTCTGCGACCATCGCGTAATAAGAAGGTCGGAGGCCAGGATAAACGAATAGATGTCCGATTCCGCTTCAGCGATAAACAGGTTACGCGTACCGAGTTTTTGCAGCAGCTCCCTATGCATAGAGGGATCGTCATTTTGCGGGTGTGGTTTCACAACCAGGTAACACCCGTTGATCTGCGAGACCGCTTTATAAATCGCCTCAGCTTCCCCAGCATAGGCTGCATCCTCTGAACCCAGAACCTTCCCCCCCTTCCACCGAACCTCCCTTGTTGCAGCTGAAGCGTAGACCACGAGCCGGTAACCGGCCGGGATGCCGAATTGGCCAAAGATCCTCTCACGAGCGCGTTCCGGGGAGCGTTGGAGAAGGTCATCGTATTTGGGCTGGCTTGTCATGACCAACGTGGAGCTGGATACCCACCCCACCCTGGCAAGATTGTCGACGGCCGCTCGACCTTCGACGGTCATGACGTCGGTACCGATAGGAAACCGCCACAATGGATGTAAATCGACAATCCCATGATAAATACATAGGGAGCGAATCCCGATATTTCTGCCCATCTGGTAGAAGGCTCGAAAGGTTCCACTTCTTTCGTTTGTGCCAACGATCAGCTTTGGCTGCCGGACCTCAATAGCGCGCCGCGCGATCTCAAGGTTCCGCGCACCTTGCGCTAGTGTCATCCAAAAGAACTGCACCCCCTCCTCGGCAACTTCCCACAGGTTGCCTCCGCCATGGCTAAAGACCTGCCGCCGTGTCGACGACCTGTTCATCCCGTTTCTGAAACAGCGCCAGCCCCAAAACAGGCTGATTGTAGTTGCAAACACCCGTAGTGATCCGCTCAGGGTGAGATACCCCTCCCAGCGGCAATAGGGAAGTCTGGCTCCCTGCAGGTCCTCCTCTCCCTGGGGTCCGATTTGTAATACCACATTTCGCCACCGCCCCTCTTGGCCCAGCCGCTTGAGAACGGGTATCAAAGCCTCGGCGTTCCGTACTGTGTGATTCAATGCAAGGATGTCGACGGTGTCCGAAGCCGCCTTATTTGAGCTATGCAATCGAGTCAGCCGAAGCTTTATTAGAAATGTCTTCACAACACTCAAAAGCGGTATGAGAACCGCAATCAACCTCGTTCGCAAGCGCCCTTTTGCATTACCGCATATGCACTTGATAGATCTCTCGGCTGCCATGCATAATATGAGCCTGCAGAGCAACCGATCGTATTGAAAGCCTTTGAATGTTACCAGTGGCCCGATAGCGGCATCACAATAGATACGGTCCGGCCGTTCCATTTCAAGGATGGATCGGGCGAACTCCATTTGGCTTACCATTCGTTCAAAGCCGTATACCAACAAGTCCACCCTGTGAAGATCCCAGAGCGATATTCCGGAGTGAAGCGTCAGAGAGCGGATCGTGCTACCCCGCGGCAATTCAAGGGACTCGATCCGTTCCAACATTTGCATCCCTGCCGTTGCCGCACTGTATCGCTGCGAAGCTGGAAGAACGTAGTCGCCGTAGGTTTTATAGGGAATTCCGTGGCGGGCCAACACCTCGGCGGACAGGGAATCAATAGCCAGAATAACAAGACTAGCCTCTGGATAATTTCTTCGCAGTTTCCCGTGCTTGCGAATCAGGTTCCGGCTGATTATATCGTCTACAATCCACAAGACCTTCATAGTCTACAATTCAAGTCTTTCTGAAAGCTCAGATCGAAAGAGACGTGCCGGATCGTAAGCTCGGAGCGCGTCTCTGAACACTCCGTATTGAGGGTAGCAATCACGGACCATGGAGCAGGGCAGTCGCGAGTCCTTGATTACATTTGGGATGCCGCCGTTTTTAGCCGTCAGTTGATCCAGGAACGGTAAAAACTCCAGCCCGGCCTTGGATCGCACCAGATACAGCGTGACACAAACCCCGTTCATATCGAAGCGAAGATGGCGCTGGTTTCCCTTGAAAAGCTTGATTGATAATAAGACCGCCGGTGCTTTTTTCTTGACGATGCTGCCTTGAAGCTCATCGAGAAATCCGTCGACCCTTCCGTCGGGCACCAGCACCTGATATTCTGCAAAGCCGCGCTTCCCGAAGAAGTAAAAAATTTCCGGGCGGCGCGCAAAAGGGAACAGGGAATCGAACAAAGGCAGTTCCCCGCGCTCCGGCCGGGCACGCTCCCAATGCCAGTAAAGAGAATTTAACGCTCGAGTTGTAAGACGGTTCCATAGCGATATGGGGAGCCTTGCCCTTGACGCCGCGGTGAGCAAGCAATATCGGGGCGGGAGATTCTCGTGAAAGGGAGTCCCGGGCACAAAGGATCCCTCATAAATTATGCCTCGACCGAAGGTTCGAGCCACCGGCGCGGCGTCGTGCCATGTGTAAGTAAAAGCCTTGCGGCCCCCTGAAGAGCGGACGAGCGCTAACGCTTCTTTAACACTACCAACCGAGGTCCGTTGCATTGACAACTTTAGACCGGGAAGCGGCTCAAGCCGCAGAGTGACTGTAAGAATTACCCCTGTCAGCCCATACCCTCCGCACGTTAGATCAAACACGGATGAGTCATTTTCAGGGTCCACTCGAAGGGTTCCATGTTTTGGATGAAAGAGTTTGAGTCCGATGACATGCCGAACGATCGTGCCGGACAGGGCTGGATTCTTACCGTGGACGTTCACGGCAATACAACCTCCTATCGTAATGGCCGGGTATCCCGGCTGGACCGGCAGCCATAGGGCAGAAGGCGTCGTCAGGGTCATCAGCTGGTCAAGCGTCATGCCGGCCTCGACCTCGATCAATCGGGCCGCAGGGTCGAAACGGACCAGCCGGTTGAACCCGGTCATGTCGTGCACAACACTCCCTGCTCCGAAGCTAGCGGCAGCATAGGAGTATCCTCCGCCGCGTGCGATCCTCGGCAGGTCGCCCAAATCTGTCTTGATCAGTTCGTTATCGTCAGGACGTTGAACTCTGGCCTGAGCCTCAAAGCCGCCGTCAAAGGACACTAAATCAACTGTTTCCAACCGGTCCCTGTCCGTCGCACGATATACGGAGTATGAAATCTCGACTTTCTCGGAATTGGGATTAATGGATATTCTTGAATGGAATACAGTAAACTTCTACGGAACCCTCCGCGAATTCCCCTATTTACTCTTCCGGCAACTGTGCTTTAACCACAAATAAAGGCCGCTGCTTAACTTCTTCATAAATCCGCCCGATGTATTCTCCCACAATACCGAGACACAGGATATTGAAACCCAAGAGAAACGTGACAAGAAGGTTTATCTGGGTCAGCCCCGGAGGAAGAATGCCCGGTACCGTGGCTAATCCGAGCCAATTAAAAATCCAGAAGATTCCCTGGAGAATACCAACAAAAAACGACAGGGAGGCCACGAAAAAGCCCGAGAACGTCATAAAACGGAGCGGGGCGATCGAATAGGAGAGCAAGCCATCGAGGGCGAGTCCGATCATTCCGCCCAGCTTAAATTTACTCTCTCCCCCCTTACGGCTCTGCCGTTCGTGTTCGACGCCCGTTTGCCGGAATCCCGACCAGGAACGTAATCCCCTTATGAACCGTTGACGCTCGGGCAGCGAGTTAATACAATCGACTACCATCCGGTGCATCACACAAAAGTCGCCGGCATCAATGGGAACGGTAATTTGAGCAGTCGCCCTCCACAAACGGTAAAAGGCCTTGTAGGCAACCCGCTTGGCAAGGGAGTCCTGACGTTTGGTTCGAATTCCGTAAACGACCTCGTAGCCCCGCCGGGCCTTAGCGAGCATCTCCGGAATAAGCTCCGGCGGATCTTGCTGGTCTCCATCCATAACGACAACCCATGTCCCACGCGCGTGGGCGAGACCGGCGCTGATACCGCCCTGGTAGCCGAAATTGCGTGAGAGCTGGACCATCTTGATCCTCTGGTTCTCTCCATGCAGTCGACGCAGGATTACTTCGGAATCGTCGATACTCCCATTTTCGACATACAAAATCTCATATCGATCGATTCCGAGTTCCGTGCACACCCTTTCGAGCCTCCGACTCAAGGGCTCGAGATTCTCGGCCTCATTAAACGCCGGTATTACGAATGACAGCTCTAACCCCGTTCCGTCGGTTATCACTGGATTCGTCACCCGCGCATGGAATTGACGGAGGGCTTCCTGCTGGCTACCTGCTTCGTCCATTTACTCTCTTCCGTGCAATGATCGTTCGGTAAAGCCCTTTACATATCCCTGCCCGGCACAGCAACCTGTCAAGTTTGACCAATGCATGAGCTTGCACGTGGCGATAAACCTCCGGACCTTTAAGCGTTAACAGAGGATGCGTAGCAAAAGCATTGAAGCGGACGTCTTCCAATACCTCGAACTTCCCATACAACAGCGGTGAGATTTCCTGGGTACTAAGGGCCTCCATGGGAGATATCCCTTCAGGGAGATCAGTCTGATCAAGCTTTGATAGTCGTCCTAAAATTAACATGAGTTTCTGCCGATAACTCCTGTGATAACTGGGCAGAAGCATCGAAAACGCCCTTTGAAGGCACCTCTCCAGCCGCCCCTGAGGGAGGTCGTCCAGGGTTGCCACTATACCGTCCGGCTTCAATCCCACCCATGCACGCTCCATAAACTGGCTGAGGTTGGGTAAATGATGAAAAGCGGACCAGCCACACACCGCATCGTAACGTTCTCTTCCCAGGTCAATTTCCGTAACATCCTGGACATGGTAGTTGACCTTCCCAAATCCCTCCCGGTATGGGTTGTCCTCCAACATACGCCTAGCGACTGCAATGGCCTCCGACGAAAGGTCATAGGCATCTACGATCATCCCTCTCCGTCCGAGCTCCAGTGACAGCCAGCCTGGACCACATCCAATGTCCAATACACGACCTCCTGGGCGACTTGACACCCAATCGATAAAGCGCGTGCGGTATTTTTCGTCCAGGATATTGTTAACCCGCGGATCGATCGCCCCTTGTCCTGACAAAATCGGAACTGAAAGTCGAGCCCGTCGGATATCCGCTTCCAGCGGAATACGCTCTCCAGCGGTCCTTTCCAATGCTTTTCGATCCCAATAATGCGCCTCTCCTCGCTTCAATGCCGATTCCGATTGGAGCACGGGACTCTGAACTTTCATTCCCCCGGCCATGCCATTACTTTCACCGTTCCCAATTTTTGACAATTCCACAGCAACATTCCCTTATTTCACGCTGGCCATCCTGCGAAATTGCAGGTTGGACTCGATCAATTCATCGTAGGTTCCCTGCCCCGCAATTTGCCCCTTTTCAACAATGTAAATGAGGTCGCACTGCTTGACCGTTGACAGACGGTGAGCAACGATAATGATCGTCTTCTTACGGGCGAGATTATGAACGGCCTCCATAATAATATGTTCCGTAATGGTATCAAGCGAGCTTGTTGCTTCGTCCAGAATGAGCACCGCCGGTTCGCGGTACAACGCGCGAGCAACGCCGATTCGCTGCCGTTGTCCTCCGCTGAGCCGCACACCACGGTCCCCAACCAGCGTCTGGTAGCCTTGCGGTAATTCATGTTGTACAAAGTCATGCAAGTTCGCAATCTTATTCGCCCGCACGACAGCCTCCTGGTCGATATCTTGATCAGGAACCCCAAAAGCGATATTTCGATTGACCGTATCATCGGCGAGATAGATCTGCTGCGGCACATATCCGAGACTCCGATACCAACCGTGCACGTTCGCAGGGGAAATTTCGATTCCATCCACCGTGAGACGACCATCCTTAGGGGTGAGAAGCCCGAGAATAATATCGATAAGCGTTGTTTTTCCCGAGCCTGTGGACCCTACAAAACCCACTGACGTATTGGCCTGGATTCGCAAGCTGATTTCCCGAGTCACAAACGAACGCGAATTCGGATAGGTGAAGGTAACCCTATCCATTTCGATCATCCTGCTAGGAACAATGGGTTCGATTCCCGGGTTGTAGTTCTCACAGGGCACCTCACTCGTTACGGCCGATAAATCAGCGTAAAGAAGTTCAATCGTCGACAGGTTGTATCGCACTTGAGTCACACCGGCAAAGACGCTCTGGACCGCTGGAATAAGCCGGTAACCGGCAAACGCGTATAGAGACACGAGGGGGATGATCTCGCTCGCCCCCTTTTCCATCCTGATCAGGTAAAGCACGATTAATAAAATCCCCCCGAATGCAATCCCTTCCATCGCATAACGGGGCAAAATTCCAAACGCCTGGCCAGTCGCCTCGTGTTTAGCAAAAAGTTTCGACGGCACCGAATAACGGCGCAGGTAGTCCGCCTCCCGACCAAGGAGCTTCAGCTCCTTAATGCCACTGATCGCCTCGTTTGCCAGTTTGAATCGTTGCGTGGTGGCATCAAACGACTCGCGTCCAATCCGGGCCAGCTTCCACCGAATAAACCAAAATAGAGCTGAATAAACCCCACCCAACGCCACAACTACCGTTAGGGCAACCACCGGATCAACGGCGATCAATAGCGCAAATATAAAGATAATGACTGCCACCTTGACCAACATTCCCATAAAAGGTATTGCGATGCCGCCGACGAAGCGATTGACCTGATTAATCGTATTCTTAATCAATTCCGACCCGTTCCGATTGAGAAAGAATGAATAAGGTTGGTCCAAATACTTTTTCAGCAGTCGCTCCGACAAAACATGCCCGCGCATATTGGTGAAACGTAGAAGCAGCCACATTGTTCCCGCGGATACCATGTTGCTGATAAGAAGCAATCCAAGTACGCTTAGCCCAAGCCAAAAGAGGAAATCCTGTACCTCGCGAAATTCGAAATACGAATAAGCAAAGCTCAGCCACTTGTTATCATTAACCGCCCCTGGGTTAGTCATGACAGCCATGAATGGCATAATTGAGGCGATCCCTAACGTTTCCACCAATCCCATGGTGAGAACTCCAAGACAAAGCCATGCCATCTGGAATCGCTCCTGCTTGGAGAAAAGCGTGCTAAAGATTTTCTTTGTATTTCTAAACACTGATTGCGTCCTAAGCTCTACTGGAGAGGCCAAGCGATACCGATCGACTCTAGCTCACTCCACCCATTCTCTATGCTTCCGTAAAAACGCAGCACTCACACGCGCATCAATGCTGCTCTGAAGCCCGGCTACCCCAAATTTTGCCCAAAACTCTCGTTGCAACTCCTCATCCTCTTCAGTAGTTTCCCAGGCCCCATCCAGACGATCATCCATTTCCATTGCAATCGCAGTAATTTCATCGGGACTATTCTCGACTACCTCGACGCCTAGCTCTTCATACTCCTCGCTCCTATAAAACGTATCGGCCCCGTATTGAAGAGACTCACGTAACGTTAAGATCCTTCCAGCCTTGCGCCACCTAAGCCTCTTTGGGATAAATATGTTCCCTGGCGCAATCGTCAATAAGTTATCCAATCCGATTGGAACAAAATTTACGTAGCCTAAAGGCCGACGAAACAATTTTGGCACAGCACACATACCCGACGTATCGCATAAGAAAAATCTGCATTCCGCGACTAGGTAAATATCCATAAACTCCGACCTAAATCTGCTTGCATAATCGATAATTTGGGGGTGGTTCTCCTTTAGACATTCTGCCACCGAAGCGCCCATCCTAATCACGTAGTACCCGCGTCTCACCAACTCGTAAGCTGCAGGAATATAATTATCAATGGAACCGTCCCGGTAATCATGGTAGCCGAAATCCAAACTACGATAAGCAGGGAGACTTTTGAGGTAAGAAGAATCCCGGGCAAGAAAACAGATATACGGACACGTTTCGTTTATCCCGATTTTCCCTCGTTCGACGAGTCCTCGAAGCTTCTCTTCCGGCGTAAAATGAATTTGAATTTTAGACCCTGCGCGCAGCCTTTTTCGATCCACATCCGAATTGAAAGGAACTTCATGGGTCGCATATCCCGGCAACAAGCGGTTAACTCTCCTCAGATATCGGGCAAGCGTGCAGATTTTAAGCTCGCGGGCCCACATTTTTCGAAGTTGATCGTTGCAGATAGGCTTTTGGAGAGAAAAAATATCTACGCACCTTGCACTCTGTATATCTGCATCCTTTTCAGATAAGTACAGTTCAGTATTCGCGGTAAAATGGCCGATTCGATTACTCAGGAGGATTCCGAAACGTATCAAAAACAACGGCTTTATTAGCCGAATTACCACAATGACGAGCAAGAGCGGTACCAGTCCGATCGCTAGAACGAGCCATTCTCTCAAAGGCCAGTTCCCAACCGTATGTCTGGCCTCGACAAGCATTTTTACATGGCCTGCAAATCGGTGCGATTTCTCTCCGAACAGTCCACGCAAGAAGGAACCAGCCTTTTCAGCAATCACTGCAGTCCTCAACCACCGTTTAATGGTTACGTTCAAATTCCAATAGGACACTGGTCAGTTTCTTTGCTAATTCTATTAATGTGAGCGGCCTCCCTGGCTCGGCCTTGAGCCTTTTCCCCGCTTGCATTTCCCTTACCTGCGCAAGGGAAGAGGTAACCTACCGACCCTGTACCAGAATTTGTTGATTCCGATCCGTAATGGTGTCCGGTGTCGGCGATTCATCTCTCTTCAGCTTCACGATAGTGCGGAGCGACCTATCGTTGCGACGCTCAGAAAGGATCTCGTCGGTGATCGGCTGCGGCAGCTTGTGGTCGTTATACAGATTCCGTGGTCTTAGCCGTACCCCGAAAATCCGAGCTAACACCCGACAGGCTTTCACTACCAAGAACTCCAAGTAGAGAAGATTTCTCATGGTAAAGTAAACCACCACCCGGGGTAGCTTTGCCACTAGTGGTCTCCGCGTGAGTTTGTTGTTGAGGGTTGTTATAGGATGCCGCGACGCTTTCAATGTCCTGTATGCCAAATCACCCATCGCAGGGTAGAGTCTCTCCCTCTCCCGCCGTTCTAAATCAACACCATGAATCTCGGCCGGAAGCCTATCGGTCCGAATTTCCAAATTCGAATGGGTAACACGATCCGTCCCCAGCGACCTGCTGTAATAGGTGCGGGTCGCTTCGTACAAGATGAGGAAATCCCAGAATAAAAGGTCCCTCAGGGAACTACCATTTATGTTAATGTAATTGCTTTTGTCGGCACCTAGGTCGGAAATCGCAATTAGATACTTTTCCTCATCATCCACCGTCGTACCGATTACACCCACATGTTGCCCATATTCGTACAACGGTGTACCAGGCAATGGTAACGCATAGAAGACCGCAAGCCCCATTTCCGCCGGGGGAACTCCCCCCATACGCGCCATGTTTCCCAGAAACTCCCCAGTCTGCCTAGCCGTTTCGTCATTCTCTCCGGGCATCCCCGTCATAACTGCAAGCGGCGAATACATATCGTTCACATAACAGTGTCGAACTGCCTGGTACACTTGCTCAACCGTAAAATTCTTTTCCATCAAATCCAGAATCATCTGGCTACCGGATTCAATACCAAACTTTAGCGCAGAGCAACCGTGCTCCTGATAGAACTTGACATCATCACCGTCGATAGATAGGCATCGTACCCCACCAGCCATCCAGAGCATATCGTGGCGTTTCATCATCCTTGCGACTTCGTACGCGTGTTTTTTATCGGCACCGAAATTCTCATCGGAAATCTGTATGAATCCGACATTATACTTTTCTTTTAGCTCCTCGAGATGTTCATCGAGGGTCGTCACACTGTTTCTCCGAAAGCCCCGTATGGAGCGTTGGCAAAAGGTGCAGCGAGCGACACACCCCTTCGTTGTCCACAAGGCCGCCATCTTCGGTCGACGGTCCGGTTCAAAAGTCCTTGGATCACTCTGGAACCACGAAGACGGCGCCGCATCTCGGAAATAGTACTCCAAAGCTTCCGGTTTTGTCTTAATGCCTATTTTCAGTAGCTCATAATCCGGGTAGGGATTTTCGGTGGCTGGGATACTCTCCGGATACCCGCTAAACTGCATTTCTCCATTGGGATCGAGGTAGGTAAGGCCCTTTATCTTTGCTAATTGAGAATATTCCCATTCTCTGCCGTATTGCCCTCGGTATCCAAGAAACTCTACCCAAGGGATTTCACCATCCCCTTGGATGCAAATATCAACCTCCGTCTTATGAAGAACAACTCGCGCGCTAGCCGAAAGGCTACCGCCCAGAATAATCCAAGCGTTCGGGCATTCTTCACGGGCGATGGCCGCAATCCGTTTCACAATTCCGTAAGTAGTAGATACCGTCGCACTAAGGCCGAGAACATTAGGATTATATTCCCTAAAATACGCGCGAATCTTCTCATCAGATGAGTCGAGCATGTCAATATCATAAAAGTCATATTGCTCCCGTGTGTATCCATGCTTCTCCATCCATTTGATAAGCGACACGATAGCAATCTTCGGCACGATCGGTAGGTCTTTTGCACCTCGTGGTATTCCGCTGTCAAGAGGGATCGTACATAAGAGTATCCGTGCTGCACTCTCTTCATTCGATAATTGTAACATCACGTTCCTCCAAAAGGTTTAAATCGTTGCTAACCAAACACTCCATACTTGATACATACACCTAAGCCCCATACGCTTTGCCTTCGCCAGCATCGATCGGGACCATACATCCACCCATCATAGAAGCATCTTCAGAACACAGTAACAGTAGGATGGGAATTAGCTCTTTCGCTTCACCCATCACCTTTCGGGGCAACCGTTCTTGAACGAACCGCTGGTAGGCTACCGCGTTATTCTCCTCAAGTCTTTCCATTGCATTCCCCGGCCCTGTGAACCCCCCCGGAAGAATCCCAGTCGCAACCACATTGAAGCCTGCCAACTCCCTCCCCAGCGTCCGCACATACGCCGCTAGCCCGGCCTTTGCAGTGCTGTAACCAACAGACCCAACCCCTTCACTTGAGGCAATTGATCCGACGTGGACGAGGTTCCCTGAGCGTCTTGCCTTCATATCAGGCACGAGAAGCCGGTTAATCTCAGCTACGGAACCCAGATTCAGAGAAAACAATTTTAGAAATTCGTCGGATAATAGAAGGGGATCACGAAAACCCATCCCTCCACCGGCGGCGTGTAACACAACATCGATACCCCCCAGGAACTCCAGGGCGCGTTCAACTCCCTTCTGGAGTTCGTCCACATCCAATAGATCCACCGCGAGAGTTATATGTTCTTGGGAAGATGGGCAGATGCGCCGCACGGATTCCAGCATATCACGGGAGCGAGCCATCAAAGCCAACCTCGCCCCGTGCTCTGCAAATACCGGCGCTGCCACTGCACCCAATCCCTTCGATGCTCCGGTAACTAAGATGCGCTTATTTTTTAGCCTCAACGTCCGACATCCCTAAGGATCACGCGCCCTTTGTCAGCGGGGCAAGCTTCAGGGTCTGGGCATTGGTGAAAGTGTAATCACCCGTATATCCCACATGGTCGAGGACCCCTACCCACTCTTCCGGACGAAGAATGGTTGTTCCCAGCAGAGTCCAATAGCTAAACAAACGGAAATCTTCTTCCGTGATGTAAGAGGCTAAAGTCACAAAGCTCTTCCCCTTGCCCACCCGTTGGATTTCTTTCAGCGACTGGATGGCATCCGTCAGGTTAAGAAAATAGACCACGCCAATGGCTACAACGAAATCGAATTCTTTATCTTGAAACGGCAAGGATGTGAAAGGAGCTTTTTGGATAAACGGTTTTACCGAAGTCATGGCATTAGCAATGGCATAATCCGAAAGGTCCGTCCCGCGGACCTTCATCGTTGGCTGGAGCTGCAGGAAGTCGTGCAGCAAGAAGCCCTTCTCGCATGCGACCTGCAAGACGGCGGCGCCGTCACCAAGTCCGTACTCCCGGCACATATTCCTTGCTATGGGAAGCCAGCGCCCGTCATACGCGTAGCCGCCATAACCGCAGTTTCGATCGCCGTCATAAAACTCTTTGTCTCGATATGTGGCGATGATCCGGTGACGGATTGCCCTCAAATTAGGGCCCACAACTCGCGGCTGTTTCGGCTCAGGATAACCTTCAAGGGCGTTGAACCTGCGCAATCGCTTACCCCCTACTCTCTTCTAACTTTACCGCATATCCAGTATGGCGATCCTTTACTTCATCACTGGCATTACTGTACATAGTGAGAAACCATCTGCCATCCGTTTGCGATTCGTCAGGGATCTTGTGTACATCACACGGCTCCACTCCGTGCGCAACCGTTGCATAACCGATTCCCATGTCACCAACCTCAATCTCGTCCTCAAGGAAGACCCTCCTGTCGGCTTTCCCCATAAGGTAAAAACCCCCTCCTTCGAAATCCGCACCCCGCTGGCTCATATAACCGGAAATAAACACCCTCTGATGCTTATACGGGTCCGAATGGGTCTCCAGCATCCCCACTTTTGGGGTATAGCGGAGCACCTGAATACGGTCGATGACTCCGTCTTTGGGCGTGTTCTTTTCGTATTCCTCCCATCCGAATCCACCAAGAAACTTGAACGGCCGCCATCTTGGCATAACAACAGGGAAAAGTTTTAGTGGATCATCATTCCAGGGAAAGAAATAAGCCGCGTGCTTGACCATCATGAAACTGTATTTTTTCCCCAATTCCTCATCGATGATCCGGTGAAAATCCGGGCTCCCTTCCAGCATTTTATAAAATGCCTGCGGCCGGCTGTTCCAATACTCATGGACCCGGTTCTTGAGCTCGAGCATGAATTCTCGAGTGAAAGCCCTTTTGACAAGGTACACATCTCCGGCATAAAGGGATTCAATCACTTGTTTTACAAAGCCAGGAGCCTGTTCACGGATCTGTTGGCTGAACTCTTCAAAATCCACTTTATGAATTTTTCTAAGTAGCCTTGGCTGAGGGCTATTGCTTTCTAATTCTTCCCAAACAGCCTTGTATTTGTTCTCCATAACGATAACTGTCCTTTTAACTCAGAATTTGCTACGGCAAAATACCACGGATAACGGAAAGACCACTCAACTCTTCGAATCGTTCCACTATTTCATCAGCCTCAGTTAAGTACCCTCGCCCCAGCGTCGTGCACACCGCAATGCAATAGGATCGCGCACTTTTGGCAGCCTGGATCCCAAGCGGCGCGTTCTCAACGACTACACAATCTTCAGGATTGAGTCCCAATGCCCCGGCTCCTGCTAGGTAGGGGTCCGGATGCGGCTTTCCTCTCTGGGTCATGTTGCCGGTCACTATCGTGGTAAACTTCTCCAAGAAATCGCCGGGAACGGATTTCTCTAGCCTGCCCCGTAACCCTGCCGTGACAATCCCCATAGGAACTCTCCCATGAGCAAGCGAGTCGACGAGCTCTTCCACACCGGGATAAAATGAAAAACGATGATGCTTGAGGTACCACTCGTCCTTTAATTTGGCCAACTCGACAACGTCAGGAGGGGCAAGACCGTTTATCGTGAAGAAATGCGCTGCAACCTCTTTCATGGGAAGACCCTCGAACGGTAAATAATCATCAGCCTTCAGGTCTATGCCGTACCCCTTCGTGACGGCTCTCCACGCTTCGAGGTTGTCTTCCATGGTCCGAGCCAGCGTCCCGTCGAAGTCGAAGAGAATACCTCTATACATATGAGAAACGCCTCACTAGAATTGGCCTGGCCGAAAGGATAGAAACCCCATCCGATACTTGTCGACTTTTAACGATACTTTTCAACCTGTGCGAAGGTTTCTTTCATCCACGGTCCGACGTACTTGTAATGCGGGCACGTAACCAGACGCTCGTCAGTCACGTAAGCCGCATCGACGTAAGTCGCGCCGGCATTTTCGATATCGTCTCTGATGCTATAATAGCCGGAGACCCTCTTTCCCTTGACAACTCGCGCAGATATCAACAACTGGCTCGCGTGACAAATCGCCGCAATCACTCGACCCGAGGCATAAAAGTCAGCAATGAATTTAATGATTTCCTTGTCCTGCCTCATATATTCCATCGCCTTGGCACCGCCCGGGAGGACGAGGAGCTCATAGTCCCCGACTTTCAGCTCGGGAATATCCTTCGTGGGCTCGACCTTCACGCCTATGATACCCAACACCATTTCCTTGCCGCGCACCGCTACATCCACCTCATAACCCTCTTCCTGAAGTCGATAGTACGGGTAGATGTATTCGTGGTCCTGAACCAATTTACCGGTCATTATCAGAGCCTTTTTATTCATTGCTTGCCCCTTTATTCCTTCGATTTATATTTTGTTTATGATACTCAGGTTCTCTTCGACTTCTTTCGGATCTAAAAAGGGATAACTGTCTTCGAGCGCCGTTTGCTTCATGGTCCCATCCCTATTTCTTCGATTAATTGCTTTGGGCGCCTGTATCTGATTGTGGTCCATCATGATTTCACAGAGGACCGGTCCCTCGTGGCTCACAACTTCTTCAATATGCCTCTTCAGATCCTGATGGGATTTGAGACGGACCCCTTTAAAACGGTGGGCTTCAGCAATTTTCATAAAGTCCGGAAAGGAGAGTCCCGATTCCTCATTGCTCCCCATAACCCGCCCCTCAAATCCGAGTTCCTGGGTCTGCTTGATGCTGAGATAGCCACCGTTGTTCAGGACAAACAGTTTGACCGGGAGACGATGGTGCATAATGGTAGCCATTTCCTGAATTGTCATGAGAAGCCCACCCTCTCCGGCAATGCAAACCGTCCGCTTTTTCCCACTGCCGAAACAGGCTCCAACGGCTGCCGGCAGGCCCCAACCCATGGAGGCGAGACCACAATTAGTAAACACCCTCTGCCCTTTTTTTACTCGGAACGCCTGATGGGTATTCTGAAAGGCAAATCCCATATCTGTAACTACGATGTCGTTGGGTGTTAGGACGTCCGAGAGGACGTCGATAAAATGATAGGAGTTCACACTACCGGCTTGTTCCCGATATTCAGGCAAGACAACCGGATATTTCCGCTTCCACTGCTGACACTGTTCGAGCCAGTGGCCCCATTGTTGAATATCCAGGTTCTCTTGAGAGAGCTGACGGCTCAATTCTTGCAAGAACAGTTTTGCGTCGGTTTGGATTTTCAGATGGAGATTGACTGTATCTTTATTCAACTCCGCCTGGTCGATATCGACCATGATTACTTTAGCATTCCGCGCATAATCTTTTGCATTATAGCCGGTTTGCGCAAGCGAAAGGCGTGTACCGATTGCCAAATATAGATCGGAGGTTTGCACTGCAAAGTTGGCTCCTCGTTGAGCAAAGGTCCCTGGACGACCTACATAGAGCTCATGATCCCAAGGTACCATATCGTTTGCATTTCTTGCAGTCACAAAGGGTAGCCGGAATTTCTCCACGAGTTTGGAGAATTCCTCTCCGGCACTGGCAATCCGCACTCCCTGCCCGATGTGGACCAGAGGGCGTCTGGCGGATTTTAAAAGTTTCACGACCTGGGCTACTTTTGATCCCAGATCGGGATCCAAGTGCACCTCATATTCTTTGGGGTCGAATCCTCTTAGTGAAGCCGGATCGACAATAGCGTTTTGGATATTGGCCGGAATATCAATCCAGGTGGGTCCAGGCCGGCCATGAGTTGCCAAATACACGGCCTTTTCCAGATGGCGTCGGATTTCTTGAGCATCCTCCACCATGACAGCATATTTGGTGATGGGTCGAACGATATCGACAATGTTTATTTCTTGAACTCCCATCGTTCTCAATCCGGGGTGTTTGCTGATGGTTTGGGCAAGAAACACCTGGCCTGAAATCATCACGTGCGGGACATGATCCAGCCAGGACCCCGCAACACCCGTGATGGCATTCGTTCCTCCTGGACCTGTAGTGACCAGAGTAACCCCCAGCCCCTGCCGGACACGAGCGTATGCCTCCGTTGCCATAGAGGCTGCCTGCTCATGATGGCAGGCAACATATTTCATCTTTTTAGCTGCGCCTAAAGCGTCGCATAGAAAGATCGATCCTCCACCTGAAACGGTAAAGATGGTATCCACCCCTTGATTTTCAAAAAATTCGATAACGTAATCGGAAACGCGCATTAACCAAATTTCTCCGTGTTAGTCCTCTTGGATAAGGTCGATCATCATGTTTTCTCGCAATGTCTTGCGGTCCAAGAACGGATACATATCTTCCAGGGGCTTGGCAACCCATTTTTGATCATCTCGGATGGTAAAACCAGGACGTGGAATTTTGTCTTGGTCATCCTCAACCTGAATTTCACAAACCGCAGGACCCACTACTTTTAGCCATTCCCGGAGCGTTGAAGAAAGTTGACTGGAGTGGGTTACCTCAAAGGTTGGAATTCCAAATGCCCTGGCAATTGGAATCAGCGGAGCGGATCCTAGACGGATCTCATGATCGGTTCCCACAAAGCGAGCTCCAAAATAGTCTCTCTGGATGTTTCGAATAATGGAATGTCCCCTACTTTTAAAAATGAGCACTTTGATCGGCAACCGATAATCGAGAATGGTTTGAAGATCCTGAATACTGATCTGAAAGCCGCGGTCCTCGCAAAGACAAACCACCGGTTTGCGATCTATGGCCACGCTGGCGCCGATAGCCCCTGCCAGCGCAAAACCGGGCAGTTCTAATCCTGTGGAGCTGATGAGCCTTTGGCCCGACTTAAAGCGAAAGGCCAAAAGGGTGTAGATCAAGGTCGCACCCCCATCGGCCACAATAACATCATTTTCATCCAGTTCAGCAGACAGAATGCGGAGGAGAGGGAGGGGATATATCAACCCATCCTCCATTTTATTCAACGGAAGTGACGGACCCGTATAGGAATCTGGAGGAAACATGACTCGCCACTCACGGCAGCTTGCTATCCAGGGGGAATAGGAGGGAAGGGCAGCAGATACAAGCGCCAGACACTCGCGGATAAACTGTCCCGCATCCAGGGCAAGAGGAAGATCCGGTTTTATTGTCGGCTTTTCAAGCTCGTTGGGATCGATGTCGACCACAACTTTTCGGGCGCCTCGCGCAAAGGCGCAGGTGTTACGACCGATCAGAGGGATGGAGAGGCGTGAACCGATACTAATCAACAAGTCACAGTTCTGAATGACAAAATTAGCACTTCGCTGTCCATAGGTGCTGGGCCGGCCAAAAAAGTAAGGGTGATCATCCGGTACAAGGTCAGCGCCACGCCGACTGGTGACCACGGGTATCTTAAGCTGGTCGATCAACTCCAAAAACTCTTTGGCCGCCTTCGCGCTGCGGATTCCGCTTCCGGCCAAAATAACCGGACGGGATGCCTGCTTGAGAAAATTAATCACCTCAAGAATTTGTTGGCGAACTTCGTTGGCTGATCCCGTGCAATCCGAACCCAATTCCTTGGGATCAAAATGTTTGAGATCTTCTTCGTCAATAACCATTCCCTGGATATCGATCGGGAGGTCGACCCAGACAGGCCCTGGCCTCCCCTGGGTGGCAAGATAAACAGCCTTCTCCAGGTGATACCGGATCATCGTCGGATCGGTGACCTTGATGGCATACTTTGTAATTGGATTGATCAGATCGACGACACTCAACGCCTTATTACCCAATTGCCGAACTCGGCCATCAGTATCCTGATCGGTTCGTGCCTGACCGGAAATTACCAGCGCGGGGACGGAATCCACCCAGGCATTTGCCACTCCAGGAACAGTATTCGCGGCCGCGGCCCCTGACGAGACCACCAGAGCCCCTAAGCCCGAGCGCATTTTACAAAACGCTTCGACGGCAAGAGAAGCACTCTTTTCATTCTGGGTGTAAACAAAACTCAACCCCTCATGCCTCCCAATGGAGTCGAGTAAATGAACATTGGCCTCTCCCGGCACAATAAAGATCGGGTTTATATTTTTCTCGCTCAAGAAGGAAGCAACACAATCTGAAACCTTGAGAATACGGTCGATTTTCCTGATGATTAGTATTTCCGTATTAGGACAGACGTCCATTTGGTCAAATTGCTTAAGGTCCTTGACCGTCATCGTATCCCCCACTTCGATAACCGAATGGTTGGAAGGACTGAGAAACTGCCCTTTGAGAATGCAGATGACATCTTCCGGCTTCAGCAGTTCCAGGATTTCGTCCAGAACTTTCTCATCGGTCAGCTTTTTGAATGTCATAGAGCATTGCCCGAAGCGTTTTTTGAGATTGTGCTGAATTCCCGGGTTCTGAAACGAGATGTAGTTATAGTTTTGGGTATTCAAGGAGTGCTGATCTTCTGTTTCGTACCCCTTTCCTTTACGCCCGTATTTGTCCATGAGCCGTGCCAGATCGCGTTTATTGACGGGGGTTTCGATTTCCATAACAAAGGCGCCGGTTTCCGAAATGGCTGCAGTCTGGTGAAAGACTCCCTTATCGATGAGCAACCCCTCTCCGGCAGACCGATCCAAGCCTTTCGATATTGTGGAGCAGTTTACTTTTCCTTCTAACACAACCAGGGAGGTCTTCTTCGTTGGATGGCAGTGCATTGAAGTTTGAGCGCCACACCTCACATAGAGGATCCAGACAGCGATCGATTCATTGGCAAAGATTAGGTACTCGTAGCCCCAGGGTTTTTTGACGACCACCTTTGAATAGTCATAAAAATCGTCTTTCAGGTCTTCGAGGTCAACCTGCAGATTTGCCAATGCCTCCGTGTCATTGTCTGTTTTGATCAATCGCCTAATCATGCTTCTAAACCGCTCAGGTAAAATCCTATAGATGGAGCTTGCTTTCTTCGGTATTTGTCATAAAGTCCCGTAAAACCCCCGAATCGAGCTTACAATATAATCAATCTGCTCGAACGTCACATGATGATGAGCGGGAAGGGTAATAACTTCTTCCGCTTGTCGCTCGCATACCGGGAAGTCCCCGGGCTTATGTCCCAACTCCGAAGCCGCCCTTTGAAGATGGATCGGAATTGGATAATGAACTTTGGCCTCAATACCGTGAGCGATCAGATGATCTAAAAGCTGATCTCTCTTCGTCGCGCAGGCAAGGTATATTTGGTATATCTCGCGATATCCCGGTGGTCGGTAGGGGATCCGAATGAACCGGCCCAGATCGCTAAGGCCGGCATCGAGTCTGCCCGCGTTCCGAATACGGGTCTCCAGTGAATCGTCGATATTATCCAACAAACGGCTTGCAACGACTGCCTGCACCGGCTGTAGCCTGTTATTGACACCCCAAAATTCAACGTGATCGCGATCCTTCAGCCCGTGGTTATGATAGAGGCGCAAGTAGGCTGCTGCTTCGTCATCATCGGTTACGACAATACCTCCGTCGCCCCACACGTTAAGAGGCTTGAGCGGATGCATACTAAAAGCGTTGACCTTGCCGAATGTTCCCACACTGCGTCCGTTCACTCTGGCACCCACAGCGGCGCATGCATCCTCTACGACCGGCACCCGGTACTGCGCCGCAATAGACACTATGGCTTCGATATCCGCAGGACATCCGGCCCAATGGACAGGTAAAATAGCCCGCGTTCTGGGGGTGATGGCCGTTTCAATTTTACTCGCGTCCATCTGATAGCGTTCGTCGCAATCCACAAAAACCAGTTTGCCCCCTGCCGCGACCACCGCACCGGCGGTCGCAATAAAGGAATTCGGCACGGTGATGACCTCATCGCCCGGCATTACACCGACCGCTTTCAATGCCAAAATAAGTGCGTCGGTACCCGTGTTCGTACCTATGGCGTGTTTCACGCCAATGTAACGAGCGAATTTTCTCTCGAATTCCTCAACGAACGGCCCCAGCGTAAACTCTCCGGTCTTTACCAGACGCCGTAGATCATCGAAATAGGGTTCAGCGTCGGCGAACTGTTGATCCAGATACGAATATTTAACCTGCATGGCTTCCCTGCTCTCAAGTACGGTCTTTATAGAAGTCGGCAATCAGTTCAACCACGCGGTCCTGCTGGGACTCGGTGATGCTTGGATATAACGGCAGGCTCAGGATGCGGCTCACGTAGCTCATGGTCATAGGAAAATCTGACGAGGAATAGCCCAGGGAAAGTGCAGCCGGCTGGAGATGAATGGGGGTCTCGTAGTGGACGAGCGCTTCCACACCATTGTCGTTCAGATATCGCCTCAACTCATCTCGCCGGTCGACCTGGATAACGTAGGTTTGATAAACGCAGTATTCTCCCGGCCCTTCGTCGGGCACACCAACGTAAGGTCTAAGCATGTCGTTATAGCGGAAGGCCAATTGCCTTCGCGTCTCGGTCCATGCGTCAAGGTACCGCAGCTGGACCCGCAGCATGGCCGCATGAATTTCATCGAGCTTGCAGTTAAAACTCCAGGAATCGCACCGATCTCGATTAACCAGCCCATGATTGCGTGCTTTGAGCATCTGGTCGAATAGGTCTTGACGATTCGTAGTCATCATACCACTGTCTCCGAACGTGTGAAGATTCTTCAACGGGTGCATGCTGAAGCAGGCCGTATCACCCCAGCCACCAACCGGCTTTCCATCCAGGCGCGCGCCCACGGCCTGGGCGGCGTCCTCGACCACGAACAAATGATGCTGCCCTGCTATTTCGAGGATCTCGGGCATTCGCGCTGGTCGCCCGGTCAGATGCACCGGCATCACCCCCTTGGTGCGGGGCGTAATGGCGGCCTCGAGCTGCTCAGGATCCATATTCCCGTCGGGCCTGATGTCTGCAAAGACGGGCCGTGCGCCGGTCAAAGCGATCGACGAGGCGGAGGCAATAAAGGAGTTCGGCGCAGTGATCACCTCATCGCCCGGTCCCACTCCCAGGCACCGTAGAACCAGATGCAAAGAGCACGTTCCGTTTCCTACCCCAGCGGCGAGCTTGACCCGGCAATAATCTGCGAACTCGCGTTCGAAGCCGGCAACTTCCGGACCCAGAATATACCGGCCGCCGTCCAGGACACTCTCGACCGCGGCCATCAGTTCCTTTTTGATATCACCAGCTTCCCTGGCGAGTCCGGTGTACGGTATGGAATAAACGATATTGCTCATAGATCAGTGCTTGCCTTTCAAGTCTGAGCCGAATTCGACAAGGGGTATCGGCGAGTGTGGCCATCCGTATGTAGCCCCCGCTCATCAGCGGGTGGTAGCAGTGATACGTACTTACGGAGAAAGCCACGGCCGATGCGACAATTGATAGGAAAATCCTCAAGGCCGTACATCGTGCCCTTTTCCGCCGTTAAATCCTTAAATCGCTCTTGGAGCCGCTCATCCTCCGCTGAATAGACGAGCCTCCCATCCAGCCGGTCCAGCATTTCCGTGATCAGATCATTGATCTCCTCAGGCGAATTCTCCACTACTCCTATTCCCATATTGTCAAACTGATGCTGCATCACGTTGGTGCTGACGGGAGGCGACATCAACCCCTCAAAGCTCATATATTGCAGGCTTTCCAACGAGCGACAAAGTTTTGGAATAAACAGGTCTTGACTTGAAAAAAGCAGGGCACAGGTTGGTAAAAAATTTGTCAGGACATAAGGAACACCGAAGGTAGCTGCCACTGCACCCAGACCAGACGAATTGTTAATAAAAAACCGAGACTCGGCACAGAGAAATACATCCATCCAATCGCTACGGAACTCGCTGTTAGCGTAATCGATCACGTGTTCCATTACGGGGAGGCGTTTCATCGTGGGATTTCCCATCCGGATTACCCACCCACCTCGATCCACAATGCTCTTCACGGCCAAGAGATACGTCCCTATGTCCGCGTTCCGAAACAAGTCCTGGATGCCCTCGCCATCCTTGAACCCCGCTTCCCGAACGTGTAGACCGACAAACCAGGAACCTTTCGGCACGCCCATCGTTTCGAGTCGGTCCCAGCCGCGCTCGTAGTCGTTTTGGGAAAGCTTTAGCAGCGGTGGACGCTTTTCCTCTTCCCATTGTTTGTAGAGCATTGCCGCGGCAGAAGGATGAAACATGAGATTCTCATTACAGATCACTCCGAGGCCTAATGGGTCTTCCAAATATCTTGCTAAGGGTAAGAGTTTTTCAACTGCAGTAGGATCAGTGATTACCGTCACGTATTCGCGCCAATAGTTAAGGAAATGAAGGTTGGGAACACTCTGGGTTCCTTTGACCAATAGGATCGGTTTAGCTTGGCCCCTAAGTCCGAGTATATATGCCTTGACATAGGTATCTAGGAATGACATGGCTCCAATCGTGCTCATCGCTACAACCGGTGAAATAAACCGGAGCCCCAGTCGGTCGAGCTGATGCCGTTCGGCCAAACTTCGTTGCGCGTCGAGACCTCCCTGAAGCAAGCGAATCGAGTTGTCCAGATTACCCATGGAAAATAGAAGAGAGGCGCAGCGCTGATAGGCTTCCAGTGACATGGGCTGAAGCGCAATAGTCTTCTCGAAACAATCAACGGCTCGACGGCCGACATTGCTCGCCTTCCTCCCATCATGACCCCGCACGGAGACCATCCAGGCATACTTTTGGGCGAGCAGATTTCCCAGCGCGTAGTATCCCGCGATCCGGTCCGGCCTACTATAGATTCCAATCTCATAGGCGACCGGGATCACACTCAGCCTGAACCACCGGTAGAGGTAAAGCAGAGCCCTGAGCTTTCCCTCTTTATGCGAGCGCACCCACTCGAGCAGAGCCCTGATCATCGACCGCGCTCATCCTTTCCCCGCAGATTGCTTGCTTTCCATTCCTCGGCAGAGAATGACCCATTCGCTGACGCTGCGATTGCCATGTCCCACAGATCCAGCAAATAAATCGGGATTGGGTACCTGGGCGCCTCTTCTCGCAGAACAAATTTAAGCGCCTGTCCTTCCATGCAACGTATGGCTTGATGTCTGTCATAGCGTGCCCAAAACATCGTGCAGCGACAGTCGGAGTCGTCCTCGTCATCGAACGCAAACAACCAACGCAAATCGTCGCAGTCGTACTCCGTTTCCTCCCGCAGCTCGCGTCGCGCGCAGGCTTCGATCGTCTCGCCGGGATCACTATGTCCTCCCGGCATAACCCATATCCCGGCATGTCGAAGCCCAGGCTTATCGTCACGGTGCTGAAGAAGCGCCGCTCCGTCATCCCGAAGGAGTATGATTCCAGCAACTTCCGCTCTCATCTTCGCACTTTTACCATATCGCTACGGGTTTCCCGGAGTCCATCTTCAAGGGTCGTGAACGAAACAGTCGGAAACGCCTTCAACATGGCGGTAATGTCAAAATGCTTGTGAGTAATAGGCCCCCCACGAGGCAGGTACTCAATTTTCACAGTTTGGCCAACTGCCCGGCACACGAGTTCGGCAACCTCCGCGAAACTGTATGCCCGTCCGGTTGCCAGGTTCAGCGTACCGGCGCTCACGTGCTCCGCGCACAGCCTTATAAGTCTGCAGACGTCGCCCACAAATATATGATCGCGCGTCTCTTCCCCTTGACCGAAAAGCGAGATGGTCTCTTGGGAAACAGCAGTCCGTAGAAAACGGTTCGGCCCGTATCCGTTGTGGGTGTCGCCTAACCCGTACACTCCGCAGGGTCGTAAAACCGCCAGTGGGACCCCCGCCTTGCCCGCCGAATGGGACATCATTTTCTCCCGGGCCAGTTGAGCCAGACTGTAGAGACCAGCAGGTTCGCAGGGAGAATCTTCCCGAACCAGTGAGATCCCGTCTTTGTAAACCGCATCCGAGCTGAGGTAAATGAGGTGGGCACACCCATGGCGTTCGAGAAAGAGACCGACATTCTCCGCCATAGTCAGATTCTTCATCAGTGTCGGAAGGTCGTCCCCTTTGTCCCGGGTAAGACAGGATGCGAATACCAGGGTGTCCTCGCGCCGCACCGTCTCCGCAAGCATCCCGACCGCCCCCGAAGCCGTGAGGTCGAGGCTGGAGGAAGACATCCCGCAGGCTTCGATCCCCGAACGCTCGAATTCCTTGACCAGATGGGTGCCGATAAAACCGGACCCGCCAAGGACAACGACTCGACGCGGATGAACGGCAGTTAGATGAACGTGTTCGAGCATTTTGATGCCTCCTGCGGTGGGGATCCAAGGGTACAATAATTAAACCCAGATGCACTTACGGCTCGGCGGCTCCAGGCCCCGGAGGGATCTATAATCACCGGTTGCGCCATGGCTTCTTTCACGTCCCTAGTGGCGATCGCAGCGAATTCATCCCAGCCAGTCATGATGACCAGGGCATGCGCCCCCTGGCAAGCATCGAGCGCCGTCTCAGTCTGATCCACACCCGGATACGGCTCGCCCAGCCTCGCCCTCGGATCGTACAATCGAACCGTCTGACCGGCCAGAGCCTCAATGAGGCCCAGGGTCGGCGAATTTTTAATCGACCGGGTATCGGGCTTGTAGGCCAATCCCCACACCGCAATAATAGACGTTGGCTCGCAGCTCAAGGTCCATTGGTGTAGTTTTCGTAAGGCCCAATCGCGACGGTAGCGGCTGTTTGCTATAAACGCCGAGGCCACGCATTCCTCAGCGCCGTATTCTGCCGCGAGATCCTTGACCGTCACCAGGTCCCGCTCAATGTTTCCCCCGGCAATACCCAGCCCCGGTGCCAGGTAGGCATGGGGACCGATTCGCCGGTCCAGCCGTAACGCGGGTACGATCTCGGTCCACTCGGCCCCGACACCCTCGCATATCTCCGCGAGGGTGTTGGTTGCGCTGAGAGAAGCCGCCAAAAAGATATTGATGGAAATCTTGGCAAGTTCGGCGCTTTCGTATCGCATGGGAAGGACCGGGCAGCCGAACGCCGCAAGGACCTCGGCGTAAGGTTTTGGCAGCTCCGCCTTGGGATCCTCGCATCCGACAATGAAGCGTTCCGGACCCAGCGCCCGTTCCACCGCGCGCCCGAAGATAAGCGTCTCCACCTGATAAAATACCCGGAGCCGCCGCCGATCAAGCACTGACCGCAACTGGGAACTGACGCGCCGTGTAAACCCCGGCGGCACCTGACTTAAGACCACGAGGGTCGAGTCCGGTTTTCCATATTTTACGACCGATTCGATTAATTGCGCAAGGCCGGACAGGTCGCTGCGGTTCTCTCGATCCGTAGGAACATCGAGGGAAAAATAGATAACGTCACATTCGCCCAGCACCGTTGGATCGGTTGTGAATCGCAGGCGTGCCCTGCCGTTAACGAGGAGCTCGGGCAAGCCTGGCTCAAGGACGGGAAGGCGGTCTAGCGCAAGTTCGCCGCACAGATCGGAACGTTGATCATAGGCGATGACTTCGAAGCCTTTCGATGCCGTCGCAATGCTGGAAACGATTCCGAGATGGGAGAGCCCGGCAAATCCTATCTTTGAATTCATCCGCTGCCTATTTTTCGCGCTAGACCATTCAAGACCGAATTGACCCAGAAGGCATTCTTGAGGACCGATTCACCGGTTGCGCACAGACCCTTGAAGTGCTGGTATTCCGCCGCCCATGTGGGATCCGGACATTCCACCGTAGCCGTCTCCTCGTCGGGTTTTCCGCTTGGGAGGGCGCGCTTGCGGACCGTGAAGGAACTTGGACCCCATTTGCACAGACCATGGATGTGTGCAGATCCAAATTCTCCGAAGACGTCCACGGTGAAGGTGTTTCGCCAGGAGAGCAAGCTAGCTTCCATTTCCACCACGGAGGCACCGGTCGAGCCGAACAGCACGTGATCGAGGGAATGGTTCTCGAAGCGGTTAAAACTCCATGGCTCGAACTGCTCAAGACTGTCGCCGAAAAGAAACAGAGCCATGTCGAGCAGGTGGGAACCAAGGTCGGGCAAGACGCCGAGTCCTTTATCTCTCCAGAGAGAAAGCTTTACGTCACGCGCCGTCCCGTTCCCGTAAAAAAACCGGGCAAGATAAACGGTGCCAAGCGCGCCTGAATCCAACAGCTCTTTCAAACGTACGACATGAGGCTCGAAACGATGATTATAGGCCGTATAACAAGTCACCCCTGATGCGCAGGCCAGCCGCTCCAACCGATAGAGCGACTCCTCGTTTTCCGATAGCAGGGGTTTTTCGACGAGGACGTGCTTTCCGTGCCCAAGCAAGTACTCCAGAAGCCCGACTTTCACCGCATCGGGCGTACAGACGAGAGCGGCATCGAAACTCTCGAGGGGAACCTCCTCAATGTTACGAAACCGGGCCTCGGGGTTGACCGGATCGACCGTTGCTACGGCGTCGGATTTTACGATTGTGAAGCGCTTGGCCCCCTGTATCCCGAGACCGACGATGACAACCTTCACAAGTACAAGACCTGTTTTTCGACCGCGTTCACTTTTTTCAAAACCTCTTCCGGCGCCACGGGGTTGTTGCCGTCATGCTCGCATGCCACGGCCGCAGCCAGCGATCCGAGGATCGAGGCGACGACATCCGACTTCACTGCAACCATAGCCAACGTGGCATAGGATAACAGCGCATCTCCCGCGCCGACAGCATCAACGGGCGTTTCTACAAAACTGTCGATGGCAAAGAACGCGCGCTGTGCGCCTTCTAAGTGCGGCCGGTACGTAATAATGCCCCTCTCCCCAAGCTTCATGATCAGATATTTGCAATTGGCCCTTTTATAGAGCTCCTCCGCCAGCGGTCTTATCACCGAGTCCTGGTCACCCAACGCAAACCGCGCCTCACGCTCGTTGGGGGTGATCACATCGAACCCCTTGAATTCCAGAATGTTGCCCCAACGGTTGGCGACCTGACTGTCCGCAATCCTTAGGGCATCCGGTGATAGACCATCGAGGAAACGGGGAATCGTCCGAGCACTGAAGATACCGTGGCGAAAGTCGCTGAAGACGAAGGCATCGACTGTCCTGGAAGACAATGAGGCTTTCAACTGCTCCAATACCCGGTCCGAGATTGGGCGGTTGTCCAGCTTATCCACTTTGAGCATCCGGTAGCCGTCCGCTATATACATATTTTTATGGGTGGTCGGGCGTGAGTGATCGATGGAGACATAGGATTCGATACCGTGAGACTCCAGATCCTCAAGAACCAAGTCCTTTAAATCGTCATTGCCCATGACCGTGGAGAAGCAGACCTGCGCGCCAGCCCGCCGGATATGTTTTGAGACCACCGCAGCTCCGCCGGAAAAGTCAACCTGCTTCTCATACTTCACGCTGAAGGTCGGCGTCTTGGCGGTGCCGCCGATGAGCGAACAGTAGGTATAGGAGTCCACTATGGTATCGCCCAAGACGTGGACCCGCATATCCTTGAACTTATCCAAGGCCCCCCGCAGATCATCAAACGTAACCCCTTCCGCCTCCATGAGGGGGAGCAGTTTTTCGGCGGCGATGCGCGGCGGTGCATGATCGATAAGCACCGACGATGAATAGACGACGTCTCCGGGAGTAAAGATGATCTCACCGCCGTACGACTCGATGAGTTTAACCTCTTCCTCGGTTCGAGGATACAGACCCTCCTTGAAGTATTCATAGCCCTTGGCAAAGTAATCGGGCTGCAAGAGTTTAAGGTTGTCCAGTGGAGTCGGTTGGGTGTCGATAATGACGTAGTCGACCATCTCCAAAGCGGCCAGATTCATTGCGCGCAATTGCTCGGGAACAAAAGGTCGGAAGTTGGCCTTGGCAATGTGGCCGTCGCAGGTAAGGCTGGCGATGAGGATGTCGGCTTTCTCCTTGGCGTACATGAGGTGCCGGATGTGGCCGGGGTGGACGATGTCGAAGGTGCCATGGCACATGATGACCGAGCTGGCCCGAGGCCTGGGTCCGATGATCTCCCTGAGGGCATCCACCGTCTTGATCTTGCGGCGATAATCGCCGCTGGTTCCATTCGCCATTAGCTTTTCTCCGCTGAAAGTGAGGTGAACCAGGCTTTTGTTGCAGCCCGGACTGACGCTGCATCCCACAGCGGCGCGTTACGCCAGTAATCGATGTGTTCCATCATGGTTGCCACACCCTGCTCAAAGGAGATTGCCGGGGACCAGCCCAGCTGGGCGGTGATCTTAGAGATGTCGGCCCACGTACAATCGGGCTCCCCGGGCCGCTTGGGCAAATGCACGACATCCTCGCCACCCAAGAGTTCGACCAACCTGTTCACGGACTGAGGCGAACCGGCACCGAGGTTATACACTTCTCCTTTACAGGTGGATATGGCCGCAAGCCAGAAGGCCCGCGCCACGTCCCTGGCAAAGACAAAATCCCGTGTTTGCGTTCCGTCCCCGACCAAGGTGAACGGCTTGCCGGCCAATTTCTGCTTGAGGAAGACACCGAAAACGGCCCCATAGGCCCCGCTGGTGCGGGACCGAGGACCGTACACATTGAACATACGAATAGATATCACAGGCAAGCGGTAAACCTGACCCCAATGGAAGACCGCCTCCTCTCCCAGATACTTACTGAGGGCATAAGGGTATTGGAGGCTGATGGGGGCACTCTCTGTCGTCGGCAATTCCGTCGCTATCCCGTAACAAGACGAAGAAGCCGCATAGAGAAACTTTGCTACTCCCGCAGCCCGTGCGCCTTCCAATGCATGGACTGTCCCCATCACATTTGCGGAAAGATAATCGGCCGGCCGCTCGATGGAGGGGACAATATCTCCCATGCCGGCAAAGTGGAACACATAATCGGCATCCTTGAATAGACTGTCGTTCGAGCTCACTTCACGCAAATCGCGGGTGTCGATCCTCAAATTGGCGTTGGTCCTGTGGTGGGCCAAATTATCAAGGCGCCCGCTTGATAGGTTGTCGATCCCGTGTACACGGAGACCCTCCGCAAGAAGCAAATCGACCATATGGCTGCCAATGAATCCGGCCGCGCCCGTGACGACCCCCAGGGAACTCGTTTTCATTTCAAACCGAACCTCTTGACGGATTTAACGTTGTAATAACGGTCGTCGGTCAAGCTGTTGGGCAGCTTCCCAGTCTTGAAAGCCGCGCACAGGTCGCGGACCGCGTCTTCGACGGAGCGTTCGGGAATATATCCAAGTTTCTCGGCAATCTTACGGGAGGATACATGATAGGACCGCAAGTCATTGCTCGGGGTCGTCTCGATCTTGATCGGTGCCTTTTCCGGCAGTTCCCGATCGATGACTTTGCGAACCATTTCTGCAAGCTCGGAAACCGTATGGTTCTGGTAGGCGGCGTTGAAGATCTCCCCTGCAATCATCTGGTCCGGCAATTGCAGCAACTGCACATAGAGCTCCGCAATGTCCTCCACGTGAATGTTGGGTCGCTTTTGAGATCCGCCGAAAACCGTGATTTTTCCCTGATTGACGGCCAGGTTGGTCAGGATATTCACCGTGAGGTCCAACCTCATTCGCGGAGAATATCCACAGACAGTAGCCGGACGGATGACCACGGTGGTGAACTCGGGTGATTGATGCCGCAGGAGAATGGGCTCCGCAAGGCCCTTGTATTTGTTGTAGTCGGTCAGGGGAACCAGGGGAAAGTCCTCCGTGACTTCCGGTGCGTCGCTGACGCCGTAAACCGAGCTGGTCGACGCATAGATAAACCGCCTGACCCCGGCCGACTTGGCTGCCACCACCAGCGGCTCAAAGCAATCATAGTTGATGGCCTTACTTAAAGCCGAGTCCAGCTCGAAACTCGGGTCGTTGGAGAGACATGCCAAATGAATAACACTCTGAACACCTCGGACCGCATGGGAAAAGCTGGAGACGTCACGGATATCGCCGGTGACCACCTTGAGGCTCGGATGAGACGGCAGGCCCTCCGCCCCAAACAACATCAGATCATAGACCACAACGGAATAACCGGAAGCCAGTAGTTTAGGAACCAGGACGCACCCCACATAGCCGGCGCCACCGGTTACAAGCACAGTTTCCATTGATATCCTTTCTCCCAGACTTTTTTAAATGGAGTACCCGGCCTTGACCGCATCTTGCCGGAACATCTCTACCGTTTCGAGCGAGTAAACCAATAGGTCCTTACCGATGGTCGGCAATTTGGCGAGGAGATCATTGGTGACCGTGATAATATGGCAGCCGATAGCATCGGCCTGTAGAATATTCAACACTTCTCGGGGGCTAGCCCAGATCAATTCAAAATTGGGGTAGGGACGAAGAAGGTCGACACATTCCCTCATCAGCGGAATTGGGTCTCGACCGGTGTCCGCCACGCGGCCTGCAAACACAGAAATGAAGCTAGGCGTCTCGGGCGAAAGACAATCCGCTACCTGAGCAACCTGCCCCGGTGTCATCAAGGCTGTGACATTCAGTTTCACTCTATCCTTCGAAAGGCTCTTCATCAACGTTCCCGAAAATTCACCTCTGGTATTCGTAACCGGGATCTTCACGTAGACATTAGGTCCCCATTCAGCAATAAGGCGGGCCTGCTTCTCCATGTCCCCGAACTCGTCGGAAAATACTTCGAAGGAGACCGGCCGGTCCGTAATCACGCGCAATACCTCCAGGGCAAAAGCCCGATAGTCCTTTACATCGGCCTTGCGCATCAGAGTCGGATTCGTCGTGAAGCCTTTAATGGAGGGATTCTTCGCCATCGCAAACATACCGGCAAGATCCGCCCCATCAGCAAAAATCTTAGTTTTCAAGTTAGCAATCGCATGCATATTACACTCACCGTGCATTCCTCAGAGCATTGACGTAACAATCAACTGAGCCGCCTCAAACAGGGACGCCACTACGGCATCCGGATCCTTGGCCGTCCGCTCGGCATAGCCGTCTCCCACTAAAAGGGTCTTGCACCCGGCGGCGCGCCCAGCCTCTATGTCGCGCCAACGATCACCGACCATATACGACATACTTAAATTCAACGACCACTTTTCAGCGGCATCTAAGAGCATACCCGGTTTAGGCTTCCGGCACTCGCAGCCGTCGTCATCAACGTGATAGCAAACCTTTATCTCATCAATCGGAAGAACGCTCAAAATCTTTTCATGCATGGCATCAACGACTTCTCGCCGTACTAAACCTTTTGCCACATCAGGTTGGTTGGTCACCACGATAACCCTAAGACCAGAACACCGAAGCGTGTGGACCGCCTCCCTAACTCCCGGCAGGAATTCAAATTCCTCAAGGACAGTGGGCGCATACGGGCGACCTCCGCGCAACACAACGCGGTTGATCACGCCGTCACGATCGAGGAAAACTGCCCGATTCACTCTGTTTTGGTCGTCCTGGCTTCAACCAACCCTTCCCATTTATAATTTCCCAGCATGAGATCAGGGTGCGAAACCAGACAATGCCAAACCACCGCCTGAAAGGACTCTGAGTGCGGAGTTACATGCGCCGGATCTACCGTCGGCAGGACAAGGACCTCATCACCAACCTTACGGGT
Organism: Binatia bacterium; assembly: GCA_963664015.2. Classification (GTDB taxonomy): domain Bacteria; phylum Desulfobacterota; class Binatia; order UBA9968; family CAXXLF01; genus JACZQL01. Next base: position 416,001 of record CAXXLF010000001.1, read on the forward strand.
ATATCCTCCGTCACGCCCCACGATGCCATAAATGACCACTCCACGGCGCTTGGCCTCATCCAAACCTCTCACGATATTTGGGCTCACGTTCTTATCCGCATCCCCACCACCAACGGAGAGCACTAAGATAGCATCCTTTTCATTGGCCTTGCTCGTTTGCAGCCATGCCTCGAAGACCGAAGCCCAACCCTCGTCATTGGTTCTAGCGGTCAATTCGGCTACGTTATCGCAAGGACTGTATGCTTCAATACCAGCAAGCTTCCGGAAATCGCCTGCAGCATGACTACAATTTGCGGCGCTCCCGCCGACCCCAAGCAAGAAGAGCCGCCCGCCGCGCGCGCGGAGACTGACCAGCCCCACCACCATCCGGTCTAGGATTTCATAGTCGATCGCGAGGGCGATCTGAGCAGCCTGTTCGAGATACTTCTGGGTGTGAGACATTTCTGTAACGGGAGATTTTAGACCGCATTACGGGCTTTTTGGAAGACCCCGATCACCCGCTCCTGGTCGCAACGGCTCAAGTTGACCGAACTGGGGAGGCTTAATGAGTTGCGGTAAATGTTCGCCGCATTATCACACCGATAAGACTGGCATCCTTTATGCGCCGGAGATAGATGTAGTGGCTGCCAGAGCGGTCTCGTTTCGACCCCAAACTTCGCAAAGCAGTTCATCAATCCGTTTCGATCCATTCCAAAACGTCCGCCATCGACTAAAACCGTATACATCCAAAAGGTGCCGGCGGCCCAGGGGGCCTCAGACATACCAGTCACACCAGGGATCGCAGGCAAGGCCATCATATAAGCTGAGGCGATGCTACGCTTAGCGGCAACGTAGTCCACTAATTTTTCCATCTGGGCACAGCCCAATGCGGCCTGGACATTGGTAAGCCGGTAGTTAAACCCGATTTCATGATGAATATATTCGACGGGATCGTCTTTGGCCTGCGTTGTAAGGTATTTGGCCCTGCGGGCCCACTCGGCGCTCTCCGTAATTAACATTCCGCCGCCACCCGTCGTTATAATTTTGTTCCCATTAAAGCTGAGACAGGCAATATCCCCGAGACAACCGATCATTCGTCCTTTATAGCGCCCCCCCAGGCTTTCGGTGGCATCCTCAATAACCGCAAGCTCGTATTTGTGAGCCGCTTCCATAATGGGGTCCATGTCACAGGGATGACCGAGGATGTGAACCGGGAGGACGGCCTTGACTCTCCGGCCCGTTCTCTTATTGCGGAGCTCATGATTGTGCCACCGGCATTCGTTGTTCAGAAAATCCAGCAGCTTGTCGGGATCCATTTGCCAGTAATCAGGTTCGGCGTCCATGAAAACCGGCCAGGCCCCTATATATCGGGCCGCATTCGCAGGGGCGATAAAGCTCAACGCCGACATGACGACCTCGTCATCGGGTTGGACACCCGCCACTACCAATGCGACATGAAGAGCCGCCGTCCCGCTCACCGTTGCCACCGAATGACTTGCACCCAGATAACCGGCCACCATTCGCTCGAAGCGATCGACGAAAGGACCCACGGAGGACACGAAATTCGTATCGAGACACTCCTTCACGTAATTCCATTCGTTGCCCCGGATCATCGGAACGCAAAGCGGTATCGGGCTCTCCGTGGCGGAAGAAAAAGGCTCAGGTAACGTAGACACCGGGCCGGTACCTTTCTATATTTCTTTCCATCCACTGGATAGTGAGCCTCAGACCCTGCTCGAGGCTTACTTCCGGCGCCCACCGTAAAATCGTCCTGGCCAGAGTATTGTCGGCAAGCAACCGTTGAACTTCACTGGGCTCGGGGCGGAGACGCGCAGGGTCCGTGCGAACGACGATATGCTTGCCCATCAGGGAACCGATCAGCTGAGCCAGCTCACCGATACTGATCTCCCGTCCGGAACCCAGATTGATGGTCTTGCCGACGGCCTCAGGCACAGAAGCAGCCTTAACGAAACCATCCACGATATTGGTGACAAAGTTCAGGTCCCGCGTAGGTTCTAGACTTCCGAGGCAAACAATGTCTCCCATGAGACACTGCATAATGATCGTCGGAATCACTGCGCGCGCCGATTGTCGCGGGCCAAAAGCGTTGAAGGGCCGCACTGTTACAACCGGCAGGTCGAAGGCCAAATGAAAAGCCTCCGCCATCTTATCCGCCCCGATTTTCGATGCCGAATACGGCGATTGCCCCTTCAGCGAATGCCCCTCATTGATAGGAACAAAGCTGGCAGTTCCGTACACTTCGCTGGTCGACGTGTGAACCACGCGTTCGACACCGAGATCGTGGGCCGCCTGGAGGATATTAAGCGTTCCTTCGATATTGGTCCTGACATAGGACAGAGGTGCATCATACGAGTAAGGGATCCCGATAAGTGCCGCTAGATGAAAAACAATCTGCATTCCCTGCATCGACCGGCGAACACAATCACCATCCCTGACGTCACCCAAAACGACCTCAATCTTGCTTTTCAGGTCGGACGCCTCCAAACATCCCCAGGAATTGTCGGATCGGTAATGGACCAAAGCGCGTGCGTCGGCCCCTAACTCGACAAGTCTCTCCGTCAGGTGACTTCCGATAAACCCGCCGGCACCGGTAACCAAAACTCGTTTTCCACGAAGTCCAGACATAAAATAGGTTAGGAACCTCCTTGCTGCGCCTTCTTTAATTGCTCGCGCTGTCCGATATCCATCCATTCCTCCTGAATCTCGAAAGCACCGATCGCCTCGCCGCGTGCCAAACATTGCTCAAAAAGATCGGTGATAGGGAGAAATCTCTTTGGGACGCTCTCAACGACCTCGGGAGAAAGAACGTAAACTCCTGCATTGATGACTTGTTCTAAGACTGGTTTTTCTTCAAAACGCTGAACGCGATCGCCGTCCAATTGCAGGCATCCAAAGGGAACCTGATGGGAGTAACGCCGGACACCCAGTGTAGCGCGAAATTTCCCGTTCGTATGGAAATCCAGCATACTCTCTAAATTCACCTGGGTTACAAGATCTCCGTTAAGAATCACCAAGGGATTCTGCGGCCTTTCCCGCAACAAGGCCAATGCCCCTCCGGTCCCCAGGGGCTCGGCCTCACGTAGGTATTGGATGTCGCACCCGAACCGTGTGCCGTCTCCAAAATGCTGCTCAATCATGCATCCCATATAGTGGATAGCAAAAAACACTTTTTTGATTCCGAAACCCAGCAGGTGCAAAAGCAAGCGTTCTAGAATCGGCCTACCTGCAACCTTGATCATTGATTTGGGAAGGTGTTCCGTAAGCGGATGAAGTCGTGATCCTCTGCCGCCCGCCATAACAACGGCCCAATTGGGACGCTCAACCGTACCAATAATCTCACGCAATAAATGCAAGCCCAAAATCCTTCCCGCCCTGTCGACAATGGGCACCTGGGTCAACTGCCGAGCCTGCATTAAATCGAGTACTTCCGCACGACCCGATTCGGGACCGACCACTGCAAAATCTCGCTGAAGGTGGGGGACCGATGGCGAATCCAAAGAGGCTCCGTTTAATAGCGCGCGACGAATATCACCATCGGTGAGCGTACCGATTAGAAGAGATTTTTTATCTACGACTAACACGATGCCCGCCGAGTTTCGGTCAATACAGGCCATCGCCTCTCGTATGGAATTGTCAGCTGGGACACATATAGCCGAAAGATCTGTAATCATCGAAATTCAGAGACGATACGCCTCTCGATCAAAAATGACTGAATGATAAGAGTCGCGACCGAATAGGACCGGGTGTCACTTAAGTTTGGGATGAAGATGCAAATAAAGCCAGGGTCAACAAGTTAGGAGACTTGGTTTCGTAGGCTCCACTTACTGTTAACCCGCTCCCAAAGATGGGGGGAGCGATAGAGGTCAACGATACGATGAAATTCCTGGTCCGAAATACCAACATACTCCAAACATTTTTGAAAATGGTGGCTTGGAAACTCACCATCGAATCGTCGAATCAGATTAACGGCTTCTTCTCGCGTGAGGTGACCGTCGCGCACTTCGTGTGCCGCATCTGAAGTGCACCGGCCGACACCGAACTTTATAAAGGCAAGATAATAATGCCAGCCGTCTAACTTATCGTCCAGGCTTGCATACTTAGAATAAGTCCCCTCCGAACGCCCCTCGGAGTTGGCTTGGAACCCTGCATGTTCGGTGGCATAATAATAATTTTCCTGAGGCACCCATTTTTGGTAATAAGAGAACCAGTGCATCTGGACGCCTCTACCCCGCAGAGCTGAAATCTCCGGCGGCTGGTAGAAGGTTAAATCGCTAGGAGACTGATCCCCATCACTCAGTAACCCTCGTTGCTGTCCCCATTGAATCAGATCATGTACAGTCACACCCTTGAAGTAAACTTCCGCCCAATCTTCCAAAGGCATGCTCGAGCTATAATTATGCTTTGAAGCGCCCCCATATTCCGCTTCGCCGTTCTCTCCAAAAAAGACCAACTGGATGTCGTGTTGAAGCGCAACGTGGAACGCAAAACACATCTGGCCATAGATAAACGGGAGAAACACGTCACCCACAGCCTCGAAAGCAACGCGAGCCAACTTACGATGCAGATGGCCATTAGGCGATCCCTTTATATTTGTAAAGCCTGAAAGGACGAAATTTTCGTAGTTGATCCGGCCGATATCCGTATACATAAAGGGTGCCCAGGTCACTGTCAGCGGGTGCATACGGAAAACATGTTTGAGCTTATGAGCTACCATGGTGGAATCCTTGCCCCCGCTGCAAGGGACAATAACGTCATAACGACCGTCGCTACGGCGATATTGATCGCAGAGTCTCCTCAATTCCTCTTCGCGATCTCCCCAAACAATCCGATGCTGTTTTTCCTGCGCGAAACGGCAGGCACTGCACACGCCGTGTTCATCAAAGGTGATACGCGGCCTCTGATTTGACATAACGCAACTTCGACAAAAACGCACCTCCCTGGGTTGATTATGAAGTTGACTGTCGATCGTATCCCGGATTTTATCCATGGCACTCAACTCCCTTTGAAGTTAGGACCGAATGTGTCAGATTGCGATAAATTTGCAGGCCCGCCACCCCACTCCGTTCGGGATGGAACTGGCAGGCAAAGACGTTTCGCCTTTGGAGACTTGAGCAAAATTCGATATGACCGTAACGAGAGGTGGACAGAACAACGGAGGGGTCCGTAGGGCGAACGTAAAAGGAATGAACAAAATAAAAGAATTCTCCTTCCCCCAGCCCCCCTAAAGGTGTGTCGATCCAGACATCATGTTCGACCGTCCCACAGTCTGAGCGAAAAATTTGATTCCACTGCACTTGGGGTACTTTAAGGACGCGATTTCCCTCGGAAGGAGACTCAAACGGTAATACCGAGCCCTCAATGATATCCAAGCCTCGGTGAAGACCGAACTCGGAACTCTCACTCATCAGCAACTGGGTCCCGAGGCAGATGCCTACCAATGGCTTACCGGACTCGGCGATGTCCTGCAAGACACTGACCAGATTGAGCCGGCGAAGCGTCGCCATAGCATCACCGAAAGCTCCAACACCGGGAAGAATAACCACGTCTGCCTTAAGAATGTCCTCCTTTTGGGAACTCATAACCACATCCATGCCGGCGTACTCGCAGGCGCGCCCTACATTAAAAAGATTGCCGAGACCGTAGTCCACGACCGTAGCCTTAACTTTTCCCCCTGGGGGCCCCATCATGATGCCTCAACCTTTGGAAACCCGCCGAAAGTTACCGGCGGCAACTGGTACCGTGCCCGATGAGGTATTCCTTGATCTCGGGAAGCGTAGTCTCTTTGAGGTTACGAAAACTACCCCTGCTACGCAGGTATTCGATATTCCCTTCTCTAGCAAAATCGCTTTCCTGATACTCGTTTTGCTTAAGGTATTGATAGTGAATCAGGGAACCGATACAAACGGCATCCGCACGCCCCTCAACGACTGCTTCCTGAATATGGGATAAATTGCCGGCTCCTCCAGCTGAGATCACCGGGATGGGAACCGAGTCGGCAACCTTTCGCGTCAACTCCAGCTCAAACCCCCTCCCGGTACCATCCCGGTCGATAGAGGTGAGCAAAAGCTCTCCAGCACCCAAATCCGCCGCCCGCTTCGCCCAATCTACAGCATCCAGGCCAGTACTCTGTCGCCCATAATCCACGTAGGCCTCGTAGGTGCCGTTTGGTTTTCGGATCGCCTCGACCGAAACGACGATCGTCGACGAACCGAAAGTCTGCGAGGCTTCCCGAATCAGTTCAGGTCGGCTTATCGCCGCCGTATTCATAGAAACCTTGTCTGCCCCGGCTCGCAAGACCCTGCGTATGTCTTCGACACTCCGCAATCCTCCGCCGACGGTAAGAGGGATGAAAATTTTCGCCGAAGTACGTTCTACTATGTCGAGTAGGCTATTCCGTCCGTAAAGACTGGCGACGGCATCGATATAAATCAACTCATCGGCGCCATCCACGTAATAGTGGTGGGCAAAATCCTCAGGTTTGCCCAAGACCCTTAGCCCTTCGAAATGAACACCCTTCACCAGATTGGGTCCTTTGATATCTAGACGTGGAATAATACGGATATTCACTTTTAGCACCTCGGTTTATTTGTGAATCGGGCAAGCGTTCTGCTTCCTCAATGATTCAAAACTCGCGCCGGCACACCCACCACGACGGTCCAAGGGGCCACATCCCTGACCACAACAGCCCCCGCGCCGACGATGGCTCCTTCGCCAATCGATACACCATTGAGCACGGTTGCACCGGCCCCCACATGGGATTGACGCCCCAGGGATACCGCTCCCCCTAAACGGGCTCCGGTTGCAACATGAGCGTGATCACCCACGGAGCAGTCGTGCTCTACGATCGCCCCCGTGTTTACAATAACGTTTACACCCAAAACAGCGCCAACATTGACCACGGCACCGGGAAAGACGACCGATCCTCCTCCTACCTTGGCCAAGGAGGAGCAAATCGCAGAGGGATGAGAAACTGTCAGTGGAGTTAACCCGTTGCTCGATGCCAGCTCAAAAATTTGGCGACGCGGCGCATTGTTTCCTACACCACCGACCCCGACCACAAAATATGGGATCCCCTGCTTTGCCAGCATCGGTAAGAGATCGTCTCCACCCTGGATAGGGACACCCGAGAGGTCTTTACCCCACAGAGTCGTATCACAATCAAGCACAACATATGGTTTTGCAACCCTACTGGCCCTTATACAATCTATAAGCACGCGAGCATGCCCACCACCACCCAAAACTACACAAAGAGAGTCATGGCTCGAATCCACGGACAAGTCCTTTGAATATTCCCTGTTCAGGTTGAGATTGGAACGTCCAAGAAGGTTTTGACCAATAAGCGATTATCCAAAGTCGTTTCCTTGAGATGTCCTATAATGATCCTTGCCGCATCCCCGCTGCCGTAGGGGTTTTTCATACCACGCAAACCGCCGCGGAATTCTGGGGAAACCGCACTTCTAATCCCATTGGCGATTTCATCGTGCCCATTCCCCACGTCGATCACATTGATCGCCCGAATCCGACCCCGCTGGCGGCCACCGATGTTTACAACCGGGAGTTCAAAGGAGGGAGCTTCGATGATTCCACTCGATGAATTTCCAACCATCACAGCGGCTACCGACATCAGGCTAAAGTACGCATGGGATCCTAGATTGGCAAAGAATCTAGCATGAGGATTGGAGCTAACAAAATCTACTATCAGGCGTGTTATAATCCGACCATTAGTATCCGCATTGGCCATAGTAAATACCATAGGCATGTCAAAAGTACTCAAAGCCAATAGGAGTTCTCGCACCTGCCTTTCAGCCTCCTCGTACTCCAGCGAAACAGGATGGTAGGTCACGAGAAGGGGAGGTTTATTTAAGCCGATGCCAAGCCGCTCCTCAAGCTCGGCATGGGTCAAGAGTGTGGTATGACGAATATTATCGAGGCCGGGAGAACCGGACACGATGACTCGCCAGGGTTCCTCGCCCATTTGGCCCACACGCCTGCCGTATTCCCTATTCGCCACGAAATGCAAATGACTCAGCTTTGTAATAGAATGGCGCAATGCATTGTCAATCGCCCCCTCGGTAATTTCTCCTCCGTGAATGTGGGCAACCGGGATTTTGAAAGGGAGTGAGGCCAGAACCGCAGCATGCATTTCAAATCGATCTCCTAATACAAGTAAGATATCGGGCCTAAAACGTGCGTAGGATTGTGCGAATCCTATTGTTCCCAAACCCATAGACTTTACAATAGCTTCGGGTGTGTCGGAAGAAAGCAACATCTCTATACGGTCACCAATCTCAAAGCCATCGGCCTCAATGGAATGGACCGTCAATCCAAACTCCGGTGACAAATGCGTCCCGGAGACTAAAAGATGAAGATGGAGGTCGGGGTCTTCCCGAATCTTTCTCAATATTTGGAGATAGAAACCATAATCGGAGCGGCCAACGGTGACGATGCCGATGCTTCTCACGCCAGCATCTCTAAAGTTAGTAGCGTCCCCGCTGGAATATCCTGTATTGCCTTCCGGCCGAGCAGGCGTGAGAGTACCACTGGAGGAAGGCCCGTTCCAGGACGCATGAAAGCTATCAGCTCTTCCGTCAATACGGTTCCTTCGGCAATATGGTGTGCAGATACGATGCTCTTACGCGAAACCATGGCCGTGTCAATCTCGCAGGGCGCCGGCTCCTTGCGTCCATGCCCAAGCGCAGCCTCGACCGTACGGATTCCCTGCACCAAAGCCGTCATCCCATTTGGTTCCAGAGAAACCTTGTGGTCCGGGCCCGGCAAATTCCGATCCAACGTAAAATGCTTCTCAATCACGCAGGCCCCCAGGGCCGTGGCGGCCAAGGCAATCTGATCCCCCAGGGTGTGATCTGAATACCCGACCGGAACACCAAAGGTTTCTGCCAGAGTCAGCATGGCACGTAGATTCACCTGAGTGGGGTCCGCTGGATAAGCACTCACGCAATGGAGTAGAACCAATTGGGTATTTCCCGCTTTACGTATCGTAGTAACCGCTGATTCAACCTCCCTCAGTTCCGACATCCCGGTAGAAATGATCATTGGCCTACCTTTCCGCGCCACATGTTCAAGGAAAGAAATGTTGGTAATTTCTCCCGACGGGATTTTAAAGGCCTGAACGCCAAGCTCTTCCAGGAAATTCGCACTTTCCTCATCGAATGGAGTGGATAGAAACAGTATGTCCCGTTCCCGGCAACGCTCCCGCAACACCCGGTGCGCCTCCGGAGAGAGCTCTAGCCGTTTCAGTAGTTGCAATTGAGATTCATCAAAACCGGCCGCTGGCTTTTGGTATTCCGCCAATGGCGCGGCTGCTGTGACGATTCTTTCCGCCCGAAAGGTTTGGAACTTGATGGCATCCACTCCCGCCGTCTTGGCAGCATCAACCATTCTAGAAGCCAACTCCCAACTACCATTATGATTGACGCCCGCCTCTGCAATGATGAAGCAAGGTTGACCAGGGCCCACTTTTCGACCTGCTATATCAATAGAAGGAGGAACCACGTTGATCCTTGAGAATAAGCTCGGCCAAATAGAACTCCCATGGGGTATCAATATCCAGCGATTTTTCCGGAGGCATGAGATACCCAAATGTCCGCTCTGGGAAAAAGGTCTTTTCCTTTAAAACGACCGATGATCTGACTAGATAGATAGCACCATTCAGTTGATACACAGGCCTTGCGTCCTGTCGCCGGGAGGGTCCAGCTCCAGTTTGCCAAGGTAACAACTCTCTATTGGGACCTAAATTTTTAAACCATTGAAATGGGTGGGAAGTTTCACAAACACTTACAACAGCATCTGCCCTCTTATCTCTCTGCAGAGCAATAGCCGCTTCTATATCTTCAGCCGACCGTAAAGGAGAGCTCGGCTGAAGCAACAGCACGAATTCCACCTGAGAACGCTCGTTTTGCTGCAGCCAGCTTAACGCATGTAACGCTACATCTTCCGAACTAGCAGTATCGGAAGCTAACTCGAGGGGGCGAAGAAAGGGTACTTGCGCGCCGTTTTTCCGGGCAACCTGGGCAATTTCCTCATCATCGGTCGAGGTCAAAACAAGATCCACACTCCGAGCTGCCAACGCAGCTTCGATGGTCCAAGCAATCAACGGCTTACCCGCTAAAAGTTTTATATTTTTACGAGGGATGCCCTTGGACCCTCCTCGTGCGGGAAGCACAGCGACTATGCTCATTCCAATCTACAAAGCATCCTACGACAGGATCGTGTTGCGAAAACTCGATTTTGCAAGATGGCCTTTACTGCTCTGAGTTTTCCGTAGAAGCGTTCCTGAGAGCGCCGAGAACGATCCTGGAAAATAGCCAATCCGGCAAGACACGGGTCAATTCAAAGCAGAGCCTCAGGTGTCTAGGAACCGTAACACAGGCTACCCGATGTTCGATAGCAGCTAAGATCTTTCCTACTGCTCTTGCTTCCGACATAGTAAAGATACCGCGCGACCCGAGCCCCATACCCGTGTTAACCGCCCCTAAATGAATAACCGTGAACGCCATGCCGTTCCGTTCATGCCTTCCTCGAAGGGATTCGAAAGATCGATCGAGAGCGGCCTTTGAAGCGCTATAGGCAACCCAGCGCGCATCTCCTCGATACGCAGCCAAGGAAGAAATGGCCACAAACTGCCCTACCTTACGACGTTGGAAGATCGGCAGGAAAGATTCCACCCATACGAGCGCCCCAAACAGATTAACCTCTAAGATGTGCTTAAACTCTGCCAGTATAAATGGTTGCCCGTAACGTTCGGGATTAATCGCAGCATTAAGGATAATGATGTCAGGTATATAATCGCACCGAGCCATCGCGTGAACTGTCTGATGGACATCATCCGCCTTCACTACATCACAGACGGAAAAGAAAAATTGCTCACAACCGAGCTCATGCTGCAGCTCGAATAGTTCCTCTTGCCTGCGAGACACACCCCAAACCTGATGGCCGCGACCGCATAGTTCTCGTGCGAGTGCCCGCCCCAACCCCCCAGATGCACCTGTAACCAGGTATTTGGCCATGTGAAAAATGATTCCGAAAAGTTTTAAACGATAGCCACAGATAAAAGCCCGCTGGTGTCGTACCATTTAACACAGAATAGACATCGAGTGGGACCCATTTCCCAATTCCCTATCATTCCATCACAGCACGCCACGATACAACCTTTGATCTACCAAGAGCCGAGCAACGCAGGCTTTGGAAATGTCGGAGCCTCAACATTCATTAAACTGACTCACCGGATCCACCAGTAGGACTCGGCATCCATGCGACCAATTAAGCTGCGCTTGCCTTCAGTTGATCTTTAGGTGTTTCCCTGACCTTTTTCAGGTCGCTGTCTACCATTTCCCTCACTAGTTGTTCGAACGACATGTCATAGGACCAACCAAGAATTTCTTTAGCCTTTGACGCATCACCGATTAGCCGATCCACCTCCGACGGCCGGTAAAGCGTTGCGTCTGTTTCCACGTAGTTACAATAATCGAGGCCCACGTGACCGAACGCAATCTCACAAAGTTCCCTAACACTGTGGGTCTCCCCCGTAGCCACGACGAAGTCTTCTGGCCGATCAAACTGCAACATCCTCCACATCGCTTCTACATATCGCGGGGCGTGCCCCCAATCTCTCCTTGCTTCCAAGTTCCCAAGGACAAGTTTTTGTGCCTTACCTGCCACGATTAGCGCAACATGGTATGAAATCTTCCTTGTAACAAACTCAAACCCCCGCCGGGGGCTTTCGTGATTAAAACAAATTCCCGTTACGGTAAAGAGGTTATATGCCTCGCGGTAGTTACGTGTAAGCTCGAACCCTGTGCACTTCGATATTCCATAAGCTGATCGCGGGTGAAACGGAGTGGTTTCCCTCTGTGGTGTCTCTGCGACTTTGCCGAATATTTCGCTGGATCCTGCGAAATAGAACTTTGCCTCCGGACAGGCCTCTCGAAAACTGCTCAAGATATAGTGCGTACCATTGATATTGGTATTCATGGTAGAGAATTCGTCCTCAAAGGAATAACTCACGAAACTCTGAGCCGCAAGATGATATATTTCATCCGGTTTTATCCGGTTTAATACTCTAAAGATGCTTGGATAGCTTTCCATCGATGCTGCATGTAGATTTAGCTTGTCTTTGATATGATTTATTCTCCACATCCGGTGTAAAGGATCTTCTAAGGCAACGCGGCGTACGATACCGTGTACCTCATACCCTTTCTCCAAAAGCAATTCAGCCAGGTAGGAGCCGTCCTGTCCGGTTATTCCCGTAATTAATGCCTTCTTCATTTAAAAGGTCCTTCGATTATGAAGATCGGTTAGACTTAATAAGGCAAGTGTCCTTATTTTACAAGCGGGCATTCGAATTGCGCCATTGCCTGTTAAAATAATCATTCAACTTTGCTTCCCTTTTACCGATTGTTAAAGCCGGCCAAAAAACCCATGGAATCGCTCAATCATGAAATCAATCATTTCCTCCGTCAGGCCGGGATAGACACCGACAAAGAAGGTGTCCCGCATGATGACATCGGATTGCCTCAAGTCGCCGGGAACCCGACACTCAATCCGTGAAAATCCCGGCTGGCGCAATATATTACCACCAAAGATAGCCCGGGTCTCGATCTTCGCCCCTTCCAACCATTGCACCAACTCCCTCTTGGAGAGAGGCTCTTTCACGGTTATGGGGAATCCAAACCAGGCCGGCTCGGACCGGGTATCCCACATGGGAAGGACGATGAAGTCTTGATATCGCTCTAGGGCCTTATACAGTCTTGTGAAATTTTCCTTCCGCCTGGCCACAAACTCAGGAAGACGATCGGCCTGACGAACGCCTATAGCCGCCTGGAGGTCCGTTGGTTTCAGATTGTAGCCGATCTGGGAATAAATGTATTTGTGATCGTATCCTTCGGGCAACTCGCCCGACTGCCAGCCAAAACGCATGGAACAGGAATTAGACTCTCCGGGGGCACACCAGCAGTCTCTTCCCCAATCGCGGAGCGAACGGATAATCTTGGAAAGCCTGGGGTTATTTACGACAACCCCTCCCCCCTCACCCATGGTAATATGATGGGCCGGAAAGAAGCTCAGAGTTGCCACATCGCCGAAGGTTCCAACCAGTTTTCCACGAAACACCGAACCTAAAGCATCGCAAGTATCTTCCACAAGGAACAAATGGTGCCGGCGGGCGATCTCACCAATGAGGTCCAGGTCGCAAGGGTTTCCTAGAGTATGCGGGATAACCATCGCCCGAGTACGGGGCGATATAGCTGATTCGATGAGATTAGGATCGATATTATAGGTCCCGATCTCGGCATCTACGAAAACCGGGATCAGTCCATTCTGCACGATCGGCGATAGAGTGCTGGGAAAGGTTACTGCCGGAGTAATTACCTCGTCCCCTTTTTCCAAATGACCGTCCAGGTCGGGGGACATCAGCGACCCGATAGCAATCAAGTTTGCCGAGGATCCGGAGTTCACGAGAATGAAGTCTCGCGAGCCGAAAAGGGATCTCATCTTTTTCTCAAACAGGTCACCGTAGGGGCCAAGGGTAAGCCAAAAATCCAGAGCGCTATCGACGAGACTTATCATTTCTCGCTCGTCAAACACCCTGCCCGAATAGGAAACCGGTGTCGAAAACGGGATAAACTTTTTCTCCCGGTGAACCAATTCATAATATCTTTTTACCCTGTCAAAAATCTCGCTAGAGATACGGGCCGGCTCTCCCTTCCTCTCCGTTTTTGTATAGGTAATCTGCACATCAGCCCGCCACTGTCTCCGAAGACGCTTCAGCGCTTCTGAAAGGGGCATGGGCTCCGTACCTAATAGTGAAGTTAACTTGTCAGTTTTAAGACCACCCTGAAGAGGCCGCCTGGCCCTCTGCCCCAATCCTGCCGTCGGAACTCCGACAATCAATTCCGGATTCAAACCAAATACTTGAGCCAGGCTTCTTCCTAAATCTACACGAGTAAGGCGATCTTGCCCGACGACATTGACTACCCCCTTTGTTCCCTGCTGAACTAAACGGAGGCTAGCCTCTGCCAGGTAGTCCACTAATGTAGGATTACCGATCTGGTCGTCAGGCACACTGATTCTTTTCCCCGCCTGCAGTGCATCATAAACCTGCATTGCAAAGTTTTTAGAGCGTCGTTCCCAACCGTAAACCACAGTCGTGCGCAAAATAAGAAAATCTTCCAAAATATCACAAATGATATTTTCAGCTTCAAGCTTGGTCTTGCCATATACGTTCGTAGGGGTCCCCACTGACTGCTCATCGTAAGGGCCGTCCTTCCCGTCGAAAATGTAGTCCGTTGAATAGAAGACAAGCTTGGACCCACAGCGAGCTGCTTCGCGAGCAATGTTCGTTGCCCCTTCGACGTTGATCCGAGTGGCCTCCTCCGGGTGCTCCTCACAATAATCCACGCTGGTCAAAGCCGCCGTCAAAAACACCACATGCGGAGAGACTTCACGGAACCAATCATGAACCCGAGAGGTGTCTGTGATGTCCATCTGGGTCGAACCGTCGACGGGATGAGTCCGTGAGATTCCCATAACTTGATATTGGTTATTTTCGAGAACACGCATCAGAGCCCGGCCGACCAATCCCGAAGCCCCGATCACGGCGGCCGTTGGGCTATCCATGCCTCAAGCTCCAATCGTAAGGGATATCTTTAGTAAAGGGATCCAAACGATTAATTTCTGCCGGATCGTGCGGCTCTGTGGCGCAGTTCGCCACGATAGCACGTCTGGTCCCCACCCCTTTGAACCCATTCCAAATATTAGGGGGAATGGTAATCAAAGAACATGCGTCTTCGCCTACGAAAATTTCTTGGATTTCTCCCTTTGAGGAAGATTCCTGGCGATCATCATACAGAACCAGTTTGATGTTTCCGCTAACAACCGCATAGTTCAGCGTCATCTTTTTGTGCAAATGCCAACCCTTTATTACACCAGGATAAATCACCGAGAAGTAAATCTCCCCGAACCTTTCAAACCAAGAATCATCCCGCCTGAGCATGTGCATTACCTTACCACGCTCATCCATGATCTGTTTTAATGGATGAATGGAGATATCTTCAATCACTGCGCCTGTTCCTTTCGGCAAAAAACCTACTATACCAGGTGATGGTTTCGTCCAGCCCTTCGTCTAGATTATATCTCGGTATCCAACCTAAGAGGCGACGTGACTTCTGGCTGGAAAGATACTGCCTCCTGATTTCACCAGAGGTGGTTCCCAATATCTCCGGTTTTAAATCCTCCCTTCCCATTCGTTTAAGAATCTTGTCAACCAAAGCCAACACGGTTATTGGCTCCTCATTGCTAAAGTTCAACGCTAGACCGGCAACTTCACTGGAAAGATCTATATGCTCAGCCAAGCTCAGATAGGCATCTACGGCATCGGCAACATAAAAATAATCCCTCACATACTGCCCGTCGCTCCGGATGACCGGTTGGGTTCCCTGGAGCACCGCTTCAATGGTACCGGGAATTATGCGATTAAAGTTGAGGTCCCCGCCACCATAAAGATTACCGCAACGGGTTATACACACAGGGAGATTGAAGTTTTTATGATAGGCCCGCGCCAACAAATCACCGCTCGCCTTTGTGACATCGTAAAAGTTTGTTGGGCAAAGGGCCATTTCCTCTCGATAGGGAAGCTCCTCGTGCTCGCCATACGCCTTGTCACTGGAAGCAACGATGATTCTTTTAACCCAGGGAGAATTTCGGGTCGCCTCTAAAAGCGACCAGGTACCTCGGATATTGGACTCAAACGTGGAAATCGGTGAGCGGTTAGCTGTAGGTACGATTGCCTGGGCGGCAATATGAAAAACGGCGTCGATCTCGTATTCGTTCAGCGTCCTTTCCAAGAGCGGCACATCCGTAACCTCCCCCCGAACCACAATTACCCGGGAGTCCAACCCCAGTAAATAAAAGTTGGACATTGGAACGCGATCTCGAACCAAGCCCACCACAAGAGCGCCTTTTTGGACAAGGCTTTCCGTCAACCAGGGGCCCAATAGGCCGGTACAGCCGGTCACGAATACCCTTTTTCCCTGCCAGAAACTACCCATGGGATACGTTTTTAAACGCCATTTCCTGATCCGGGAACATCCAACCAGGGTGACCGGTGGCCCACTCATGATTTAGGGCTTCAAAATCCCGGTAGGTATCCATACATTTCCAGTAACCTTCATGTTTATAAACAGCCAATTGTTTGTCTTGAGCCAATCTCTTCAAAGGTTCCTTTTCCAAAATACAATTATCATCGAGGTAGTCAAAAACTCCCTTCTCAAAGACAAAAAACCCGCCATTAATCCAACCATTCTGAATCTGCGGCTTTTCCCGGAATGACTTTGCCAGATCGCCATCCACCGATAGTTCTCCGAAACGCGCTACCGGTCGCACAGCCGTGACGGTTGCGATTTTTCCTTGCTCACGATGGAAATTAAGAAGGCTGTTAATGTCGATGTTTGCCAGTCCATCCCCATAGGTTGCCAAAAAGGTATTTCCAGTTATATATTTCTCAACTTCCTTGATCCTTCCACCGGTCATGTTGTTAAGACCCGTTTCCGCCAAGGTAACCTGCCAATCGCTTTCATCGTGAACGACCCCATGCCGAATGACCTCTTTTGTACCAAGCCGAATCGTGAAATCGCTGTTAAGCAGATCGTATCCCAAGAAATAATCCTTGATAACATCTCCTTTATACCCCAGACAGAGAACAAACTCCCTAAGCCCAAAACGAGAGTAAATTTTCATGACGTGCCATAAGATCGGTTTGTCCCCCACGACAATCATGGGTTTTGGTTTGAATTCGGTCTCCTCTCTCAACCTAGTACCAAGCCCACCGGCTAGAATGACAACTTTCATTGAAAAACTCCTTGTTGACAGTTCACTCTTGAGATAGGTTACAGCATTACAGACGTGGCACAGCTAGCGGCCTGACTTTTGGCAACTCACTATCTGCAGTTCACGATCCACAGTTAATTGTCAACTAATCAAAAATGACTATAAACCAATCAACTTACGGGGCACCGGCCACAAACCACGTGCCATTAACCATTGACGAATGACCGCTGACTTTCAACCATTTAAAATTCCCTTTGTCCAATCTCGATTGTCCTGATACCAACCGACCAGGTTTGCCAGACCCTCGTCGAGAAAGGTCGTGGACTGCCACTTCAGCAAATTTTTTTCCTTGGAGATATCCGCCCAGGTAGCAAGCACGTCCGCCGCATGGCGAGGAATCTGGTTGATTGGGTTTCTTGAGTTGATAGCGCTAGTTGAGTTTTTTGAGTTAGTCGAGTCCGTTGAGTGGCTTCTCAGGTTGATTCGGTTTCTTTAGTTTACCTTCCGCCTCAGGAGGATCGGGCTGAGGTCTGTCTGGTTCGAGAGATCCGACTCCAGATGTCGGAGGTCAGAAAGCCATCGGATCTAGAACGGTTCGCGCAAAGGGCGCCAAGTTAAGAGAGAATAAAATAGTTTTTTTCTTTGCGAGCTTCGCGCCTTAACACCAAAAACTTCATTTAGCTTGTCAAATAGTCGTTAGGCCGAGTCATTATTTTCTATTCGCCATTCGCGGACTTATGATCTCTGTTCTCTGACATTTGGGAGCCAGATGATTGCTAGCGAATTCCAGATAAGCTTCCGCCATATCTGCATCCCCAGGGTTATGAGGACGCAGCAAGTTGCACTTCTGCAGATATATGTGATTTGTGCTCAGTAGGCTCGACCGTCTGGATTGAAGGTCTACTAAATTTGCCTATATAACCGGTCTAATTGTTCGGTTTATAACGTATTTTCGGTATTTTGTCTATAGAGACTATCTTATTTCTAGCTGGTTTCTCTGGCCTGCGCCGTGAAATAATATCTCCGATTATTACCTTATCAACCCCCTCTAGCCACTATTTCACCGGGCGAACTGGCTGCTGCTTACTGTCGCCTGCCCTCTGCTGTGTTAGCGCTTTACCCTCCGCGCTATGCTCTTTGCTACCTCCTGCCAGCTGCATCATTGATCTCCCACTTCTGTCCTAGGACATCGACGATAGTATATTATTTGGTCACTATCTCCATTGTCCAATCTCGATTGTCCTGATACCAGCCGACCAGGTTGCTCAGCCCCTCCTCGAGAAAGGTCGTGGGCTTCCAATTCAGCAGTTTTTTAGCCTTGGAGATATCGGCCCAGGTTGCTAGGACATCCGCGGGATGTCGAGGCTTATATTGGATTTTTCCAGATTTCTTCACCAGCCCTTCAATCAACCTAATGGCCTCATTCAAAACTACCGGTTTATCGGAACCGAGGTTGATAATCTCGAATCCCAACGGCTTGAGGGAAGCCACCGTTCCCCGCGCGATATCGTCGACGTAGGTAAAATCCCGCGACTGCTTGCCATCTCCAAAGACAGTGACCTCTCGGCCTTCGTTGATCCACTGAACGAATCTAAAGAGGCTCATATCCGGCCGGCCTCCCGGACCGTAGACTGTAAAGAATCGAAGAACTGCCACATCGATCTTATGAAGGTAATAGTATGTATAACAGAGCGCTTCAGCCGCCTTCTTTGAGGCTGCATAGGGAGAGAGGGGTTGGTCGGTGGGGTCGGATTCGCGAAAAGGTTTATTTAGTTTGTTTGGTTTATCTAGTTGCTCTGGTTTGTTTAGATTGTCTAGTTGCTTCGGTTGGCCATAGAGGCTGGAGGTCGATGCGAGGACAAATTTGTTCACGCCGAATTCGCGGCATAGGTCAAGGAGGTTGAGACATCCCCCGATATTGGTCTCGTAGTAAATCCAGGGGTTATCGACGGACGGTCGGACACCGGCGCGGGCGGCGAGGTTGATTACAGCGTCAAGAGGCGAATGGCGAATAGCAAATAGCGAATGGAATAAATCCTTGAGTGCGGCCCGGTCACAGATGTCGAGGCGATGGAAGTCGAAGCCGGGTTTGCCCTGGAGCTGGGCGAGGCGCCAGTCTTTGAGACGGACATCATAGGCATCGTTAAGATTGTCAACTCCAATGACATGGTGGCCATCCTGAAGTAACAATTCACAGACTTTCGAACCGATAAAACCGGCGGAGCCGGTGACGAGAATGTGCAT
This sequence comes from Binatia bacterium, assembly GCA_963664015.2. Classification (GTDB taxonomy): domain Bacteria; phylum Desulfobacterota; class Binatia; order UBA9968; family CAXXLF01; genus JACZQL01. The sequence goes on from CAXXLF010000001.1 coordinate 435,087, forward strand.
GGTGTTTATTGGGTTTCTCTAGTTTATCTAGTTCGTTTAGTTGATTTGGTTTCTTTGGATTATTTAGTCTCTTCGGTCTATCTGGTCTATTCAGGCACTCACGTCTAATCAGTCTATGTGGTCTGTCTGGTTGATCTTCCGCCAGAGGCGGATCAGCCCCCGCCTAAGGCGGGTCCCCCTCAGGAGGATCGAGCGGAAGTTTGTCTCGTCTCTTTAGTCTATCTAGTTCTTCCCGTTCGTTGAGTTCCTTGGGTTTTTTTAGTTATCGATTTTCTCTAGTTTGTCGAGTCTCTTGAGTTCGTTGTGCTCTTTGAGTTGGTGTGGTCCGCAGTCAGGAGTTCCGTGCTGGTTTTTCGATTAACTGTTAACCATTGACTATTAACTACTTTCTGATCTCTGACCTCTGACCTCTGGTACCTGCCATTTGCTATTGGCCAACTAACCTACCGTCTTCCGATCATTTCCTGATTCAAGACCAATCGGGTCTGGCGCCCTAGGAGATCGAGCAGAACAGCCACTCGCTCCGAACCCTTCATCTCACTCTCGAAGAGAGCTTCGAGGCTTGCCATCGGCCCTTCCTTGATCAGAACGGTCTCACCGGCCAGGTATGGCCGGGGTTTGTAATCTGCCACACCATCGGGGCAGCGCTTCCGGAGATCGGCGACCACTTCCTCCTCTACTTCCGTAATGTTGTTTCCGAATCTTACAAAGTCCTTAACCCCTGGAGCATACCTTGCGGCCTTGCCGGCAACAAAAAGATCCAGTCGACAGAACAGATATCCGGGAAAGAGCGGATCCAACACCTTTTGAAACCGGCTCCCTATCCGGCGCCGCATACGAACCCACGGCAAAAAGACCTCCAGGTCAAGATCCATATACCTCCTCTCAACGGTCTTTTCTTTTTTGACCTTGGTCTGGACTACATACCAACGAAGCCCGGTGTTAAATACTGCGCGACTTTTGCTGCTATCCTTCATAAAGCAAATCCTAATTAATGGCTCCAAAGAGACCTATTTCCGTAACTAAAGTCTCCACTCTATCCGGGAACCTTCCGTCCTGTATGCGTTTTTCCACCTTACCTACCGCAATGGCTACAGCGCCGGCCTTGACACCGAGAAGGGTCCCGATCGACAGCAAAGTAAGCTGGGTTTCTTTTCTGATTAAATACATGGTGAGGTGCTGCGCGATAGCCTTACGACTCCTCTTCTGCATCTCTCCATCCCCATCCAAACCCATGGTAAGGCTGATCTGCCGGATAATGTCTTTGGCTTTTATAAGATCGGCGCCGTCGATTTGAGGCCGGTTGGATGATACCATTCTAGGAGCACCGAGGGTGGGGTTTATCCCATTTTTATTCTCTTTGAGTACGGGGACCCACCGGCATAGACGGTGAATCTGGCCGGTAAAATTAATGAGTTGATCCTTGGGCAAAAGCAGGCTTTTATAACGCCCATCAAAGAGGGTGCCACTCCTCTTGTAACGTCGGTTAAAATAGGCGACATAGCTCGTGCCTAATCCCTGCATGAACCTGCCGATATTCGTCCTTGGAGTCTCCAAAATTATCTGGAGATGGTTGGTCACGAGGATATATCCGTAAAGGCGGCAACCCAATCGTTTTCTGTAGCGGTTTAAAAGATCTATGTAATAGGATTGATCCTTAGTAATCACGGAAGATCGCTTGACGATTGTTGCATTCAACCGTGATACAGTACAAGGCATTTTCAAATTGAGATTTGAGCGTGCGTGTCATTGCTTTACAAAGGTAATAAGAGCAATGAAGACACTGTAAGGTACTGTAATGGTAACAAATGTCAAGTAAAAACATTAAAAGCCTGCCCCCTTTGTCACGAACCTTTAATATCAATGAATAGAGCGCTAACCCTAAGGCTGTGGGTAAATTACTAACAGTCCGTGCGTAACGGATTCTAAGTATTTAGAATGTTGGAACTCTTCGCTAGTTTTACTAAAAAGGAATGACTATTATTTCAGAAGAGATTTTTATTTTATCTGTAAGGGTATTTTTTTGGCTTCAGTTACCGACACGATCGAATCCCTCCAGGCCTGCATCGACAACCCCCTGGACCGGAATCTAATCGGCAAGAATATGATTGCGGGGATCGTTGGCGATGCCCCGTCCCATTACGCCAAGAGCCCGCCGATCTGGAACGCCGCTTTCCGTCGACTTGGAATAGACGCACTCTATCTTCCCTTTGATGTCCAAACCTCGCGGCTCAAAGACCTCGCGAGCGTCCTCAAGGACTCGGAGCGGATCATGGGAGTTAACATCACGGTACCTTACAAGGTCCAAATATTGGATCACCTGGATGGACTGGAGGAGAAAGCCGATCAGATCAAGGCTGTCAACACGGTGGTCCGGACCGAGGATGGACGCCTCTTGGGATCCAACACGGATGGCAGCGGCTTTTTGGATAGCATCCGGTCACCTCGTTACAGGCAGGAGGGGGCGTTTATGGAGACTCTTGACGGTATCGATGTCCTGATGATCGGTGCCGGGGGATCGGCTCGAGCCTTGGCCTTTTATCTCGCGGAGACCATGGGATCCGGGAAACTCCTGATCTGTAACCGTACAGCAAAGGCGGCCGAATCCCTGGCACGGGAAGTGTCACAGGCATTCGGTAACGCTCAGGCTATCAAAGAAAATGAAATCGCTGTCTGGGCACCCAAGGTAGGTTTGATCGTCAATTGCTCGACGCGAGGCCAAGGAGGTATTCGAAAGATGGTCGACGGTCGAGTCACCGTCCTGGAGCCTTTTTCGGCTTTGGCGCCTGCTAATCCGGCCGCTTTCCCGGAATCGACTCTTTCAAATCCGGATTTTTATCGGGATTGGCTGAAAGCGTCCCAATCGGACGTCGAGGCTAATCAGGAGGCATCGCTCAGCCTAGCTCGTTCGATTCCATCTCACGTGGCCTTTTGCGACTTGATCTATTATCCGGAAGAGACGGTTTTTTTACGCCACGGTCGCCTAACCGGCCATCGGACTCTGAATGGCAAGGGCATGAACGTAGCTCAGGCTGTAGCCGCGTTTTTCAACAAGGTGTGTCGATCTTATCTGCGAGATCAAGGGAAAGACGATCCCGCGACCTATCAACTGGTGATCGACGCTATGACCGAAGCCTGGTGAGCCCCGTACCGTAGACTCGAAAAGTACAGCCCCCCCTTATGGTAATAGACGGCAGATTTTCACTACTCGTCGGACCGTAGTGGCGAAGGCTCCGACACCCTAATCCTGGATCTTTTTTCCGGATCGGTGCTCATCTATTATGAGGTGCTTTACGGTACTGGGTAATTGAGGGCCAAATCATGGAAATGCCGAACAAGACCAAGAGGAAACTAATCCACTGGGCCTGGGTCATGCCCAGGCCCAGTACTGGGTTGATGCGCCAAAACTCAACCATGAAGCGAGCTGCCCCTGCAAGGACCAGATAGAGCCAAAAGATTATACCGTACGGAAGATTTTTCTTTCGTATAGACCACAAGATTCCGAAGATCACCAGAGATTGAAAAAATTCATAGAGGGGTGTCGGGTGAACGCTGACTCCGGGAGGATAAGGCACACCCGTCAGGGGATGGACCCAACCAATGATGGCCTTCGTATAGGCGACGGCCCAGGGTAAATCCGAAACGGTGCCCCAGTCCCCATCTCCCGCCAAATGGCAACCTATCCTTCCAATACCGTATGCGATGGCTAAAGCCGGTATACAGATATCCGCCGCCTGGAGCCAGGGGATCCCGTTGCGCCTCACGATCCAGGTTACCGCCAACACCCCACCTAACAGACCGCCATACCAGGTAAAACCCGCACCGCTGATTATAAAATCCAGTGGGGACTGAATAAACCGGTTCCAGTCCTCAAAGATAAAGAAGATCCTCGCACCTAATAGTCCACCCACGGCCCCGGCGATGACCAGCGTCGATGCCAGTTCCGGATCGTATCGGTAACGTTTCAGCTCCAGCCAGACGATCCATCCGGCTACCATCGCGGCAATCGCCATGAGAGTCCCGAAGCTGTAGACGGTCAACGGGCCTAATTTGAAGATAATGGGGTACATGGGACAGTTATTAGTTATTGGTCAATAGTAAAGGGTGAATGGTAAATAGTTAGTCAAGGGGAAATCGTGAAGCATCAATAGTTATTGGTCAATCGGGAACAGCAAATAGCGAATCGTGAAAAGCAAATAGTCAATGTTTAATAGTACCTGCCGGGAACTGGAGTGTAAAGCTTTAGGGTGAAGGCGTTTGTTGGGTTATTTGTGTTTATTGAGTTCGTTGTGCTCTTTGAGTTGGTGTGGTCCGTAGTCAGTAGTTCCGTGCTGGTTTTTCGATCAACTGTTAACCATTGACTATTAAGGATTCACGATTTACCAATCTATGCATGCGTCTTGTTATCCAGAGGGTCAGCCAGGCCAAAGTTACGGTCGATGGACGCGAGATCGGCAACATTGCCCAGGGCCTTTGCCTGTTCCTGGGTATTGCCAAGGGTGATAATAAGCAGAACGCCGATTATCTAGCCCAAAAGTCTGCAGAGCTGAGGATCTTTGAGGATGACACTGGGAAATTCAACCGGTCGCTGTCGGAAATAGGTGGTGAGGCCCTGGTAGTATCACAGTTTACCCTTTACGGCGACTGCACCAAGGGACGTCGCCCCTCCTTCAGTCATGCGGCACCCCCTGACGAAGCAGAGGTCCTATACAACTATTTCGTCGATCAACTGCGCGATAAGGGGATAAAGATAGGGACCGGCCAATTTCAGGCAAAGATGGAGGTTTCCATCGTAAACACTGGACCTGTAACTCTTATTTTGGATAGTAAATAGCCGTTAACCAGACGTCGGAGATCAGAGATCGGCAAGTAGTTAATAGTCAATAGTTATTGGTTATTTGTCAATGGTTAACAGAACAGAAACCCAGATCCTGGCACGTAACAATGAGCCCAACTTAGCCGCGTTCAACTAGATAAACCTCAGGCGGATCCACCAGAGGCGGACCCGCCTTTGGCGGGGACTGATCCGCCTCTGGTGGAAGATAGACCTGATAACCCCAAAAACCCAGCAAACCCGAGAAACTGAACGAACTAAACCAACCAGATAGACTAAAAAACGAAATCAACCAGAGCAACCGCCATGCACGTCGTCCTATACCAACCTGAGATTCCGCCCAATACGGGATCGATCGCTCGCCTGTGTGCCGCAACCAAAACACCACTCCATTTGATTGCACCCCTGGGCTTCAAGATTGATGATAAGCACCTCAAACGAGCCGGCCTCGATTACTGGAGATTTGTCGACCTAACCCTTCATGATTGTTGGGAAGAATTCCTTGCAAAAAGTTGCGATCAACGATTGCTCTTTTTTTCCAAGAAAGCCAGTAAATCGTATACCCAGGCGATCTATCAAGACAGCGATTCTCTCATCTTTGGCCCGGAGACTCGAGGTCTCCCCGAAGACCTGCTGGAAACGCATAAAGATCAGGCCTATGTCATTCCGATGATGAGCAAGGACGTCCGTAGCCTCAACCTTTCCAATGCCGTCTCCATTGTTCTCTACGAAGCGTTGCGACAGAAAGGAAAACTATAGTCGGCTGCTGAAAAAGACGCATATGCCAACAGGCTGCTTCAAGCAGACGCCTATGATAGTGGCGGTTAATCGGCCGGGATAATTTTCTCGCTCTAAGCAGAGTCACTCCAACGTACCGCCTAAGTACGCCTCCGCTCGTCGATCTTTCGCGCGCCTCGCCTCTGAAATTTTTTTGAACAGTCTGGAAACAGAGTTTTTCAAACCCACTAGGTCTGAACCACATTCTTATCGGCGGACCGTGGGTCCGAATAATACGCCTTTAACACGCGTTCAAAGGGCTTGACGGGATGACCGAATGTGATTAATGTATCACTCTAGTGAATCCTAATAGAATTTGGAGGCGTTGTTCTATGTTTACTAGGTTCCTTAAGCCGTTTCGGTTATCGCTGCTCGGTTTTATCATACCCCTTATTGCATTATCGGTAGTAACCCTGTCGGGTGCGGCTCAAAGTGGAAGAGCCTTTAATCTCATCCTCTCCTATACGGATGTGACCGTCGGCCCCGGTCAAGATTTCGAGATGGACGTTGACGTGGTCAATCCGGGGAAGGAGCCCGTCCTGGTCAAACTACAGACCGACTCGGTCCCTGGAGGCTGGGAAGCCGCCTTTCACTCCCGTTACCCTAGCTTTCCCGTGCGGTCGGTCATGGTGGAGGGAGAAAAATCCAAGACCCTGGAGTTCAAGGTCAAGGTCCCGGATAAAGTTGATGGCAAAACCTTCACCATTAAAGTTTCAGCCAAAGACAGGCGGGGTGGCTCGGCACAATCCGAGACGATAACCTTTCGCCTAGTTGCCAAAAAGGTCGAAACTGGAGGGCTCAAGCTGGAAAGCCAATACCCGGAATTGACCGGTCCGACCAATCAAACTTTCAAGTTCAGCGTTGATCTCAAAAACGAAACCGACAAAGACCTCACCACAGCCGTATCGGGGCAAGCACCCTCCGGGTGGCGGGTCCTTGTAAAACCCCAGTTCGACGATAATATCCTCTCCTCCATCGCCCTTAAGAAAAGCGCCTCTCAAACCCTGAGCGTGGAGATCGAAGCTCCGACGCTCGCCGAGGCCGGCGAATATCCCATTAGCTTCACGGCGCTATCGGGACCCTTCAAGGCCGAAAAGCAGTTCAAAGTGATATTGACCGGTACTTATGATTTCATCATGGGAGTGCCCACTCCGGGTGACCGGCTGGCCCTCAGGCTCAACACTTCGGTTAAAGTAGGCAAAAAATCCGACGTGGATTTCGTGATCGTCAATACGGGGACGGCTCCCCTTCTCAACCTAACCTTCAAATCTACTAAACCCGAGGGCTGGACTTTGGAGTTCGAACCAAAGAAAATCGACTCACTCAAGCCGGGAGATTTCCGCCAGATCGTCACTTCGATTCAGACCGCTGACCGAACCATTGCGGGAGATTATCTTTTGAACGTAACTTCAAAAAATCCGGACGCCACCAAGAACATCGACTTCCGAGTCACCGTAGCACCACCGACACTTTGGGGCTGGATTGGCGCCCTGATCGTCGCTCTCGTCATCCTCGGGCTATCAGCTGTCTTTTACCGTTTGGGCCGACGATGAGCGCGATCATTGCAACTAAAGGTCTGACCAAGCGCTACCGGGACCTGATCGCAGTTAACGATCTCAACCTCGACGTTGAACAAAAAGAGATATTCGGGTTCCTCGGCCCCAACGGTTCCGGCAAGACGACGACTATCCTGATGCTCCTGGGGCTGACCGAACCGACGGGCGGTGATGCCACCGTCTGTGGTTTTAATCCAACCAGAAACCCGTTGGAGGTAAAAAGACGTGTCGGCTACCTTCCCGAGAGCCCGGGCTTTTACGAGGACCTTAGCGCCGAGGACAACCTGCTCTATATCGGTCGCCTGAACCGGGTCGATGGCATTGAGAACGGACATCGCATCGGGGAGGTCCTTGAACAAGTGGAACTCGCCGCCGAGAAGAATCGCCCGGTGAGAGAATTTTCCCGCGGTATGAAGCAGAGGCTAGGCTTTGCCGAGGTCCTGATCAAGGAACCTGAGGTTATCATACTGGATGAGCCGACACTCGGGATCGATCCCGATGGCGTCAACCGAATCCTTGACCTGATCCTCAGCCTCAATCGGGATCAGGGACTCACGGTCATGCTCAGCTCTCACCTACTCCACCAGGTACAGCGGATCTGCAACCGTATCGGAATCATCGTCAACGGCAAAATGATCGTCCATGGCACGGTGGATGTGCTAGGCAAAGCCATCCTCAGAGAGCACCAGTGGAATTTCCTGCTCGAGGTTGCGGGTCAAACGGATCAGTTGCAGTCGGATCTCGAGTTGCTTCCCGGTGTCGGCAAGGTAGAGCCGCGCGTGAACGGTTGGTTCTTACGTTGCACCAAAGACGTACGAGCCGAACTGGTTTCCCTGGTTCAGGGAAAGGGCTGCTCACTACTGCAACTGCGCTCCGAGGACCCTACATTGGAGGAGATATATCTCAAATACTTTCGGGACGAGGGTAAACAGCCAGTTGCAAATAGCGAATAGTTGTTAGCCCGATGTCGGAGGTCGGCAAAAAATCAATAGTCATTGGTCAACGGCGAATAGAAAATAGTTAATAGTTATTAGTCAACAGTTAATCGAAAAACCAGCACGGAACTACTGACTACGGACCACACCAACTCAAAGAACCCAACAAAACAGATCAACCAAACAAACTAGATAAACTAAACGATCCCGAAAAACTCAAGAAACGCAATAAACTCGATCAACTCGACAAAGATAGAAGAGATAGACCAAGGATATAAGGACGGAGCTAATATGGGTGTTGTTTTTTGGAAGGAACTTTCGGACCATTTCGGCAGTCGACGCTTTTTTATCCTGCTGATCTTAATACTGCTAACGGGGCTTTGGGCCGTTTTTAGCTCCGGCCAAGCCATCCGGGATCTGGCACAAGAGATTCCAACAGAGTTTGTCTTCCTGCTTCTTCTCACCGCCCAGCCGGGAACCGCTTTTTCATTAGCTGGCTTTTTGATGTTCTTTGGTCCCCTGGTAGGCATCACTCTGGGTTTTGACTCAATCAGTGGCGAATATGCAGGAGGGACCTTGAGCCGTGTCCTATCCCAACCTATTTACCGTGACAATCTGATCACCGGGAAATTCCTCGCAGGGCTTGCCACGGTTGCGATCTTTTGGGCCGCTATTTTACTCATTGTAATCGGCTTCGGCATCGTGCTTTTGGGCTTTCCTCCAAATGCAGAGGAACTGTGGCGGATGCTGATCTTTACGGTAGCAGGTATCCTGTATGTAGGGTTCTGGCTCGCACTAGCCTCACTTTTCTCTCTACTCTTTAAACGCACGGTCACGGCAGCCTTGGCCTCCCTCGCTACGTGGCTGTTCCTTGCGGTCTTTTTCGGCATGATCGCTCAGGGCGTCGCGGCGCTCTTCAACTCGACCAATCACAACATACAGCTAATGATCAGCCGGATTTCACCCAATTTCCTGTTTGCCGATGCCATTCGCATTCTGATCGATCCCCGGGGCGAGATCCTCGAACGAGCGACTCGAGGCCAAGCCGCGGGAATCCTCCCCACCCCTCTGGACCTCGGGCAGAGTTTGGCGGTGATCTGGCCGCATCTGACCACCTTGTTCGCCCTCGTCGCAATTTGTTTCGGGATTGCTTATATCAAGTTTATGCGGGAAGAAATACGTGCGTAGACTGACCAGACAACAGACGTCGAAGATCAGGTAATGCAGCTGAACTCGGCGAAGGACCTGGATGTTTATAAGAAAATCTACCAATTGGCTATGAAGGTCTTCGAAATGAGCAAAGACTTCGCCGCCGAGGAGAGATTTGCTTTAACAAGCCAAATTCGGCGGGCATCACGTTCTGTTTGCCTGAATCTACGTGAGGCCTGGGCAACGAGAAGGTATGAAGCGTATTTTGTAAGTAAACTAACTGATTGCAACGGAGAAAACAGTGAGACGGATTCCGCTTTAGATTTCTCCAAATATTGCGGTTACATCACACGATAGCAACATCATGAATTGGTGGCCCTTTGTCAACAAGTTGGCAAGATGCTCGGTAGCATGCTCAAGAATCCCGGGCCCTTTCTAACCTCCGAGCGCTGATTTTTTGACTTCTGACCTCTGAGTTCTGTCGTTCTTTACCCCTTTGCACGGGGCATCTATTTCCTGACTGATCTCCGATGTCTGACTTCTGATCTCTGCCCTCTGACCTCCGCCCCCTCTAATTCCCTTCCAGGTTCTTTCGAATCGCCTCGACAAACTCGGCCATGACCTGGTCGGCTTTTCGCTTGATGATACTACCGCCGAGGGCGGCCATTTTGCCTAATATTTCCAACGAAACGGTTACCGACATGAGGGTTCCGGGGTCCTCGTCCTTCAGCTTCACCTCCAAATTGACCGTCATGAGACTGCCGACCTTGCTATCGTTACCCGTGGCGCGGGCCTTGATGAGGGCGAGCGGCACACTATTCTCCACCTCGATCTTCATCGGGAACTTTACCCGAAAAGGCCCCACTTTCTCTTCCATCGTAGCAGTATAGACCTTTCCATTTTCGACCGTGCTGGCCTCTTTGCAACCGGGCACACAGGTGATAAATCGGTCCACATCCCAGAGAAACTGCCACACCTTTTCCCTCGGTGCGCTTATTGCTATATCCTTTTCAAATTGCATTTCTCACTCCTTAAATAGTTAGAATTCGGAGGTTGGAAGTCAGAGATCAGTTGGAAAAAAGACAACTCGCACTGTGGGGGGACCAGTTGCGACCGAGACTGCTCAGCACGGCTGTGACGTCTACTCCACAGGGCAAGAGGACGCCAAGTTTGAAAAATTGAACACATCTCTTTCTAAGCTTGGCGTCTTGGCGCGAGAAACATTAGTATTCCTGATCTCCGAACTCTGACTTCTGATCTCTGATCTCTGGCTAACATCTATTTTCCATTTTCTAATGCCCCCCTGTCATCTCCAAATAACGCTTGAGGCGCTCCATACCGGCCTCGATGTTATCCACCGAATTTGCATAACAAAACCTCAAGTAACCTTCCCCATTGGCCCCAAAGTCTATGCCCGGAGTCACCCCCAATTGAACCTTTTCTAGAATATCCATGGCCGTCTTGAGCGAATCCTCGCCTAATCGTCTGGCGTTGACAAAGACGTAAAAGGCGCCTTTCGGCTCGTGCTCGATGGTAAATCCCAATCGCCTCAGTCCGTCGATTAAGATCCGTCGTCTTTTATCGTAGATCGTCACCATCTTGGCAACCTCCGGTGCCGCCTCTTTGAGGGCCGTAATTCCGGCCCACTGCACAAAGGCGTTCGCCGAAATGAGCAGGTTTTGATGTACCTTTTGCACTGTCCGCATAAACCCTTTTGGTACAACGACATAGCCCAGGCGCCATCCCGTCATGGCATAGAGTTTTGAAAAACCGTTGAAGACAAAGGCCTGATCCGTGTACTCGAGAACCGAGTGCGCATCCTCTCCGTAGGTGAGACCGTGGTAGATTTCGTCGGATAGAATGATGGGCCCCATTTGAGCAATCTTTGCCATTCTTTCGGGAGTGAGCAGCATACCGGTGGGATTGGCCGGTGAATTGATTAGAATCCCCTTAGTCCTGGAGGACATCTTTTTTTCAATGGCCGCAGGATGCAACTGAAATCCATCGTCCTCGAAGATCTCGACCGCCACGGGGAGCGCTCCCCGGTCTGCAATCATATTGGCGTAGCAGGCATAACCGGGATCAGGCAGCAAGACCTCGTCACCGTCCTCGAGGAGGGTGGACAGTGTCAGGTAGATGCCCGGTGAGCTCCCGGCAGTCACCAGAATATTATCCGGTGACACCCGAACACAGTTGCCATTCCACAAATGCTCGCTAATAGCCTCCCGGAGTTCCAGTAGACCCAGACTATGGGTGTAATGGGTTTTGCCTTCCCGCAATGCCCGGATCGCTGCTTCCTTGATGACTTCCGGGGTGTCGAAGTCAGGCTCGCCTACCTCTAGATGGATAACGGGTTTGCCGGCGCGCTCCATCTCCTGGGCGCATTCCATGACCTCCATTACGAGAAAGGGGGTCATCGCGTTCGATTTACGAGAAATCATTTGGAAGTTAGAGGTCAGAAAGCCAGAGATCAGACATCGGAATTCGGAGGTCAGAGGTCAGTTGGGAAAAAGATCACTCGCCCTGTGGAGTATTGATCTCAACGTAGGCCGAGTATACCCCCAAGGGCTTACTCCACGGGGCGAGCGCAAAGATGCAAAGGGCGCCAAGTTCATCGGGTTATTTGGGTTTGTTGGGTTGCTTGCGTTTATTGAGGCCATCTAGTCAGTCTCGTTTCTCTGGCCTGCCCCGTAAAATTGCACTGGGAAGACTCTCGTAGCTCTACCGGCGAGGTATTTCACTGGGCGCTATGCTCTTTGCGTTTTACCGTTGACGATTGACCGATAACCATTGACAATTAAGTACTTACTTTTTGCGATTCGCCATTTGCTATTGGCTACCGGGAATCGGCCATACTGTCCCTAAGGTCTTTAAACTCTTTGCCAAGGTAATCCTTGAGTTTTTTCTTAACCCGTTCTTCGATTTGCCGTACCCGTTCACGACTGATTCCAAACTCCTCCCCTATCTCTCTTAGGGTCGAGGGTTGGTCCGACAACAATCTCTGTTGGAAGATAAACAATTCTTTATCCTTCAGCCCTTTGGCAAACTGCTGGATCTTTTCCTTCAATACACTACGAAATTCCGTTTCCGCGAATATCTCCTCCGGATTCTGGTTCTCGTCGGCCAATAGGTGGAGAAGCGTCACGTCGCTATCACCCCCAACGGGAACGTCGGTGGAGAGATCCCTATTGGATAGACGCTGATCCATCTCTATGACCTCTCCCTCTTTCACATCCAGACGCTGCGCTAAGAGCTTTGGCCCCGGCGTGTAACCTTCCGCTTCCAATTTCTCCTTTTCCTTCAAGAGATTGAAGAAGAGGCGCCGTTGCGCCTGAGTCTTTCCGATCTTCACCATCCGCCAGTTGTTCATTACGTAGCGAATGATATAGGCCCGGACCCACCAGACCGCATATGAAGGGAAACGTACGCCCCGATAGGGATCGAACTTTTTGAGGGCCTCCATGAGACCGACGTTTCCCTCCTGGATCAAATCCAAAAGGCTTCGGAAGGCCTTTTCATATTCCCGGGCGATCATGACGACTAACCTGAGGTTTGACGTGAGCAGTTTATAGACCGCTTTGATATTACCGAATTCTTTATACTGGACTGCCAGATCGTGCTCTTCCTCGCGTGTTAATAAGGGGTAGCGACGGATTTCGGTCAGATAGCGCTGAAGGGAATCAAAAGGGACGAGGGCGTTGTTGGGCGAAGGTAGCTTTTGCTTCAGATCTGCATCGTCCAGAACTTCGACTTCCTTTTGAGAGTCCTTATTTTTTGTGTTTTTATCTTTGCGGCGTGGCATAACGTTGCTCGTAGCGTCAATATAGACCCAGTGTAGCCTCAAATTTAAAAAGTATAGTTTTTTGACTGGTTTTTCAATGAGCTGCCCTACTTTACCTTGACAGAAGACCAGGCCGAATTTATCCTTACAATCGAGGAGTTACCCATGGGACTATTGAACCTGTTAAAAACGCAGTGGAAAAGACCTTCAGGGAGGCACGGGCGTCATAAACGCCTCGACCTCGTTACGGCTCTCAAAGAGGACTATCGAGACCTACTACGGTTAGCGCAACAGGTTAGGGTACACGCCGACATGGCCCCCTACCCGGCCGTAAGTGAACGCCTGAACCAGATAGCTGTAGAGAAAGAGGCGAGCGCTGGAAGTCTCAGAGAAAAGATCTTTGGGTTTGGCGCTATAGTCGACGATGAAACTGGGTTGGACCTCTTCAAGGGCAAGAATCATTGGGATCGAATGGTGCGAGATCTCGAGGACCAGAGGAATCTAGAAGATCTTTTGAGGGACGATCTGATATTCCTGGATCAGGGATCAACCGAGGTCAACGAGCTGCTTGGTAAAATTGTGGCAAGTGAAGCAACCCATCGTAATGCCTTTCAAGATTTACTTGCAAAGGCCGACCCTCAGGCCACTCAGAGTTGAATTAATACCATCCAATTGTAGTCTTTTTGAGATTGGAAAAGGTCGCGGGAATCGTACTGAGCCTGGACATAATCGTTTCGACCTAAGCTCAGCCGAGCAGCGCGGGAACGATCCGCGAGTGAAGGCGTGCTTGAGCGGTACGCTAAAGGACCCAAACCATGCGCAACTCCCCAGTTGGGCGTTTTTTCAGCAGGCTATACTAATGCTCGACGTGAGATAGCCCGCGAGTCCGCGCAAAAGCCATATCCAAAGCCATTCCGGTCATGATAGCGTGCCATGCCTCATCACCTGAGAGGCCGGCCATCTTAAAGGAACGCCAAAGCAGAATCATATCCTGCTCGGTCAACTCATCGAAGCTCTCTACCTGGGTATCTTCTAACATTTCCTGAACATCTTTCATCATTAGAGCCCCCATAGAGGATGGATTTGGGGGTAGAGAAAGCAATCCCTATACCAGCACCTCAAGTAGGTAGACTTACAGGGAAACCAAAGACACAAAAAGGTAATTCTGTGCCCTTGGGTCAACAGAAATACCAAATTATTGCCCTAATTGAACAAAATCGGCCTTCCTCTGGCTCAACCCAATACGGCCGATTACCCGGTAAAATCCCAACTAGTCGATTACAGCAAGGCCTGAAATTTCCACCATACAATCAGGATTATAAAGGCTTTTTACTTCCACCAGGGTAATAGCTGGGAAATGCTTGCCAAAAATGTCACGATAGGCCGTACCGATGGGTTTGGTGTTTTGCTTATAGGCCTTTAAATTCGTGACATAGATCGTCAGCGATGCAAACTGATCCGGACGTCCCCCCGCCGCCTCGACAGCTGTCTTAAGATTGGCTATGACCTGACAGAACTGAGCAAGGAACTCACTCTTTCCCACTACGGCACCCGAGACATCAAAAGGCGCCTGCCCCGCGACATATACCATTTTCCCTGATGTGATCTTCGCCACATGGGCGTACCCCAAAGGCGGCTCCAAACCCTCCGGGTTCAATAACTCAAATGCCATAACCTCATCCTTTCTCTTAAGTTTTTCACGCCAAGACTTTGTCGTGAGCTCCCTTCGGGTTTGAGCCTCATGGTTCGAGTACCTCACCATGACCCAGAGCAAAGTCGAAGGGTCAGGGTTGAAGACAGTCGAACGATGCCAAGCCCGAATAGAGTTTTTTACCGCAGATTAACGCAGATGAACATAGATAAAGATTTTTTTAGCATCTCACCGCAGAGACTCCGCCAGAGGACAGATTAATTTTTGGCTGAGCTAAGCGGCCAAAGGAAATACCATCTTATTCTCTCTTAACTTCGCGCCCTTTGCGACTTTGCAGCTTGCCCCGTGGAATAGCGCTTCGGGAGAACAACGCAACCTCGGTCGAGTCTATATTTCACAGGGCGAGTTGTTCTTAATCCGGTCGCCGTCCGAGGATAAAATGTTTATCGCGCCAAGACCCCAAGCCTGCAAAGAGAAGAGTTTTCCTTTTCCGACCTTGGCGCCCTTTGTGGTTCGACTGGGCTCACCAACATGAGTCCATGGTTCGAGTTGCCTCACCACCCTGAGCCTGTCGATGGGTCGAAGGGCGGCTTTTACGCGAGAAAAGGGAAAATTCAAATATATTTGTTTATAAACTGCTAGCAACCCATTATTATGTCACGCAATCGCACCTTACGTTTCTGGCTCTCTACCCGTGATCATCAGTATCTATAAGTCACGATGCGTTTTTTGCAAATTTGCCCATGCTCAAGATAAACCGTTTGATCTCGCCAACCACATCATTCGAGGCGGGCAAATAGGGCAGGATGACCCGGGTGGCCCCCGCTTCGATAAATGGTTGGGCCCGGGACCAGATTTCTTCCGCCGAAGTTGCAGGCACGAGGGGAAGGCCGTTAAAGAGCCGGTCGGTAATGGCCGCTCGCGCGGCTTGAAATCCAGATCTCTTCCAGGCCGTACGCATGCCTTCCACTTCAGCACCAAACCCCATACGGGTCAAAATGTCCCGGTAGTAATCTCCCAACGCATAGTAGGTGAGCACTTTGCCAAGCGCCTCTCGGGCCCCCTCGTAACTGTTTCCAATGCAGCAACGCACCTTGCAGATCACTTCGATCCGACTGGGATCCTTACCTGCCTCCTCCGCCACTAGTTGGACTTCCCATACGATCCGACGAATCTGTTCCGGATCGGCCATATTGATCAGGACTCCGTCGGTTAACCTTCCGGCCAGCCGGCTCATCTGGGGTCCAAACGCTGCAAGATAGATCGGGATGTGCCTGCCCGACGGTTTGAAGGCCCGCTTGAAACTCTCGGCACGAAAATACTTCCCGGTGAATCCCAACTTTTAACCCTCCATCGCACGTCGGACAATCTCCAGGTACTCCTTGATCCGGCCTATGGGTCGATCGAAAGGAACTCCATGCCAACGGGCAATGGTCGGATTGGATACCCCTACACCTAAGAGGAACCTTCCCCGGGAAAGTTCCTCCAGACCCACCGACTGAAGCGCCAGTGTCGCCGGCGTTCTACCCAACATGTGAAAGACCGCGGAACCGATCTCAATACGTTTGGTGACAGCAGCGATGGAAGCCAGCCTCACCGTCGGATCTTTGTTGTTTGCCTCACCGGACCATACGCAGCGAAACTCATTTTCCTCCACCAGACAGGCAAGCTCGGGAATGGCGTCCATCGGCAACTGGGCACCCGAGTTGAATTCGATGTCGAGCTGCATGTGGGGAACATTAGGCAGTGAATAGTCAAAGGTCAATAGCAAAGCCCAGGGATCAGAGGACAGAGGTCAGAAGCTGGCGAATGGCGAAAAGTCATTAGTAAAAAGTCAATGGTTATTGGTCAATGCTAAATCGGGAAGAAGCAAAGAACATAGCGCAAAAAGCAAAGCGGCCCGTAAAATACCTCTTCCGCAAGAGGTCAAAAAATCCTCCCACCGCAATTTGACAGGGCAGGCCAGGCAAATGAGAGAGGGAGTGCAACGAACTCGATAAACTCAACAAACTAAGGGGACCCGAGAGACTAAATAGACCGGACCAACGAGATAGACCAGATAGACCAAACGAACCCAATCAACTCAATAAACGCAAGCAACTCGACAAACTCAGTGAACTAGACGAACGCGATCAACCAAACGACGAGGTGCGCCCCCAGGTTAGCGTAGATGGCGGCCACCACGTCATCCATGAAAACGTTGACTGGCCCGCTTCTACGATCGAAGTAGGAAGCCGGAAAGGGTTTCACAACATCGAACAGTCTAAAAAATAAAAAGGCAATGAGGATAAAAATCCAGTTGCCTTGATAGAGCGGAGTTAAAAGGGCGATCCACTGACCGGCGACTTCATCGTAAACCAGGAAGCTTGGATCCGATTCGGTGGAGGTCTTGCCGATCTCAACCGTTGCCCACCAGCCCAGGGCGAGCACGGCCAAGGAAGCTATGGCAAGGATGGCATTAGACTGCAGGGGGTGTACAAAATAATAGAAGAGCGCCGCAACGGCACTCGCGACTGTCCCCGAGCCTATTGGAGCAAATCCCACGTAGCAGAAGCTGCCAACGACGATCGCCCAGCGCGCCATAGCCTAACGGAAACATCCTGAGATCAGCCTGCCCATGTGTTCCCTATTGGCCATTGGCACTATCCATAAAACGGTTTTAACACGATTTAGTTCGTCGAGTTTATAGAGTTGATTGGGTTTACGGGGTTTATCGAGTTCATTGGGTTTATTGCGTTTGTTGAGTTTATCGAGTTTTTTGAGTTTGTTTGGTTTGACGGGTTCATTGAGGCCGGTGGGCTAGGTAATTGACTAATGACCATTGGCTAGCCCCTATTGGCTATTCGCTGCGTCCCGCGCTTTCACGTTCACGTGTGCCTACTCGATGCTTTGCAGTGTAACTTTAATCTGTTTTCGTTTCTTTTCGCGCAGCACGGTCACCGTCACGGTTTGCTCGACTCGATACTTTTCTAGGATGAGAAAAAGGTCTTTGACTGATTCGACGGGTTTGTCGTCGATGGCAACAATGACATCACCAAGTTTTACCTGACCGGTGAAGTCACGGCTGGTTGGGCGCAACCCTGCCGAATCTCCCGCACCCCCTCGTTTGACATTCACGATCAAAACACCGGGTAGATTCAACTCCCGGGCCAACTGGTCTTCGGCCACCTGGATACCGAGGCCCGGCCGAATGACCTTGCCGTAACGAATCAACTGGGGAACAATGCGATTCACCGTATTGACCGGGATGGCAAAACCAATCCCTACGGAGGCCCCGGAAGGACTGAAGATAGCCGTGTTGACGCCAATCAATCGACCCGAGCTGTCCAGCAAGGGGCCGCCCGAATTGCCCGGATTGATAGCGGCGTCGGTCTGAATCACACCTCCAATGGGACGGCGAGTCACTGACTCGATTTCGCGCCCCAGTGCACTGATAATCCCGGTGGTGAGGGTTTGATCCAACCCGAATGGATTGCCAATGGCAAAAACCTTCTGCCCCACCAAGAGGTCCTCGGAAGTCCCTATACGAGTGAGCCTTAACCGGTCCTTGGGTGCCTCGATACGGAGCACGGCCAGGTCCTGGTCCGGAGCCACACCGACCCGTCGTGCCTTCCATGTTGAATGATCGGCGAGCGTCACCTGAGCCGCATCGGCATTTTGAATCACATGGAAGTTGGTTACGATATGACCGTCACTGTCCCAAAGGAACCCTGAGCCACTACCCTCAGGGATCTGCATCAAATTAAGCGTAAAGGCATCACGGCGAACCGCGAAAGGGGTGATGTTCACCACCGATGGAGAAACTTGGCGAAACAAGCGTATGGTGGCATTCTCGTCCTCGGAGAGATCCTGCCGCGGAGTGACGGAACGGGGTCGTGCATCGGGACCCTGCTGACTCGCGCCATTCGCCCAGAAGCGCCACATAAACAGGGCAATCAACACAACTAAGAAAACCAGTATTCGAATGGTGAGTTTCATTATCGGGAAGGTGAAGTTGTATCCTCAAGCGATAATCTCGAGGGTTGCTCGAGACACCGAAGATGCAAAAGGAGCATAGGTGATCTTTCCCCTTATCAATAGATAGCGTTGGACCGATGATCTGTCAATAACTCCCTATAGCCAGAGGTCAGAAGTCAGAGATCGGAGGTCGGAGATCAGACGACGGAAAGCCAGAAGTCGAAGGTCAGGGGTCAGTTGGGGAACAGACAACTCGCGTCCATCGAGAACCTCCCTTCGACGGGCTCAGGGTGGTGAGGGAACTCGAAACACAGGACCCCCGAGGGGAATCGAGGGGCAAAGGCGCAAAGGACGCCAAGTTCATCGGGTTACTTGAGTTCTTTGGGTTCTTTGAGTTAGTGTGGTCCGTATTCCAGTCGTTGCTCATCTGTCGGCGCTTTGCCCTCTGCGCTATGCTCTTTGCTTTGTGCTGTTGCCGATCTCTGATCTCCGTCCTCTGACCTCTAGGATGCGCTATTTGCCGATCTCCGACCTCTGTCTCTGCCTCTGTCCGACCTCTGGCCATTTGCTATTTGCCCTCCACAATTTACAATTGACGTTCGGCCTTTAATTTAAAAGTTGCTCATACTCCTTATGGCATTTCTATCACCCTTGCTTCGTCCCCTCCTCTGGTACTGGTCGCGCTGGGCGCGGCCCCAGATAGAAGGGAGCCTTCCCTTACCCGGCTTGACGGACAAGGTAACGGTACGTTGGGATCTCTATTCGGTACCTCATATTTTTGCCTCTAGCGAAGCCGACCCCTTTTTTCCCCAAGGTTATCTGTATGCTCAGGAGAGACTCTGGCAGATGGATTTCAACCGCCGTTTTCACTCGGGGAGACTGGCCGAGATCCTGGGAGAATGGACCGTCCCGTGGCAGGAGGTATCCATCCAATTCAAAAACAGGGCAACCGTCGACCTGGACTATTTTGTCCGTCTCATGGGTATACGCAGGGCGGTATGCTCCTCCCTCGATTCGATACCGAAGGAGTTCCTGAGGATCCTTGAGCCATACAGCAACGGGTTCAACCGCTATATCGAGACCCACCTCAGGACCTTGCCGGTTGAGTTCCGTCTCCTTCATTACCAACCGGACCCGTGGCAACCGGCGGACTGCCTCACCATCTGCAAGGGTTTCGCCCTCCTCCTATCGACAGCCCTGTTCACACGACTCACCATGGATACGCTCGCCCGGCAACTCAGAGACCAGAGGGACAAGTTCGAGACCCTCATGCCGTCGTACCCACAGTGGGGCGCGAGTGTTACTCGCTGGAACTCGGACCAGACCGCAGACCAGTCACGTGAGCTCCTGCGGTTTTTAAACGGAACTTTTTACAACAGCCAATGGACCGCTTCGGGTCACGGCAGCAACAACTGGGCCCTTTCACCAGACCGCTCGATAGATGGGAAGCCCATTCTGTGCAATGAACCTCATCTGAGATTGACACTACCGTCGATCTGGTACCTCACCTGCATGCAGGCCCCCTCACGCACCCAAGCGGATGACGGATACGCCGTCTGGGGAGCCTCCATTCCGGGATCTCCCTGTATTCACGTGGGACATAACCGCCGTATCGCCTGGGGTGTAACGGCCGGCCTGTGCGACGATGTCGATCTTTATCGGGAGAGGATCCACCCCCACGACCCCAACCGCTATCGTGTTGGCGATGGATGGGATCCGATGCAAACGATCGAAGAGAGGATTCGCGTTCGGGGTGGTAAAGAAATCAAAAAGAACCTGCGCTTCACCCGTCACGGCCCCGTAATCTCCGACTTCATCGGACCCACCCTGACCGATAAAGTCCTTTCGCGACAATGGACCGCCCTGGACCGGAGCGAGGACTTCCGCGTCGTCTACGGAATAAACCGGGCCGGGAGCTGGAATGAATTTCTCCAGTGCCTGTCGTACCAGAGCGCGTCTACCCTAAACTATGTCTACGCAGACCGCGAGGGAAACATCGGCTACAGCCTAGCCGGCAGTATCCCCCGCAGGCGCCAGGCCCCTTCTCTGACTCCCCTTCCCGGGTGGAGCGGTGAGTTCGACTGGGACGGGTACGTTCCCTTCAGCGATCTTCCCCGGCTCTACAATCCACCAGAAGGCATCGTGGCTACGGCAAACAACAGCATTGCCGATCCCTCCTATCCCTATTACCTGTCAACCCTGTTCGATCCTCCCTACCGTATCGAGCGGATCAAGGAACTCCTTATGGCAAAAGAAAAGTATTTTCTCGACGACATGTCGAAAATGCAGGAGGACGTCGTCTCGTTACAGGCCAAGCGGCTGATTGAAGTCCAACACAACGACCTGGAAGCAATCGTCCACCGGACCCCTCACCTCAGCCCAATCGTAAGTAAACTGATGCACTGGGATGGCCATTGCGGCTCCAAAAGCTCAGAGGCAGCCCTTTATCATGTCTTTTACCAGCGCCTCATGGTCAATCTTCTTGGACCCGACCTCGGCGATGAGCTGTTGGTCGCCTAATTGGAACTCTTCAATCAGGCGATGGTACCGACGGACCAAATCTTTCGGGATTCCAGTTCACCATGGCTTCGATCCCGCTCGCGGCGGTCTCTCGTCGAACATAGCATTGAGGAGGCCTGGTCCGAGCTCAAATCTCGCCTGGGGGATCGTGAAGAGACGTGGGAATGGGGGAAGCTCCCCACGATGACGTTGGATCACCCCCTGGGCCGGATCGGCATCCTAGCCCCTTTCTTTTCCGTGGGCCCCTTCCCGGCACCGGGGGACTCGACGACAGTGAACAGCGGGTTCTATAGCCACTCGTCCCCCTATCAACAAGTGGTGGGGACCTCCCTAAGGATGGTACTGAGCCCAGGGGATTGGGAACAGAGTCGGATAATCCTTCCATCGGGCCAGTCGGAAAATCCACTATCCGACCATTACCGCGACCAGTTCCCAAAGTGGTCCAACGGTGGCTCTATTCCATTGAATCCCCGTTCGGAACAGACGAAAGATTGCCCACTCCTAACCCTCATGCCAATCACACAAGGTTAATCCACCGGCAGGGATTCACCAACTATGCCAGCTGCACTTTTCGCTCTCATTACGGCTTTTTTTTTCGCTCTCCATAATGTGCTCATCAAGAAGGGCTTGAAGACGTCCAATCCGGCCACGGCAGTTTTTATAACCCTCGGCGTCAACATGATTTTACTCTGGGCCATGGGGGCGTTCCTTCATCCCCTCCACTCCTTGGCGACTCCTGGGACGCTTGTTTTCGTTGCCGTCGGCTTGTTTCAACCGGGGCTCACCCGTCTGTTGACTGCAAAGAGTATCGAAAAGGTGGGCGTAGCTATCACCGATCCCATTCGTGCAACCACTCCCATGTTCAGCTCCCTGTTAGCAATCCTCTTCCTGGACGAGAACATGACGCTGGCGATCTTTGGGGGTACCCTTCTGATCATCCTCGGGATCGCGCTTCTGTCGTATCCAAAGGAGGGCACACGCCGAATAGAACTGCGCTACGTATTGTATCCGGTCTTTGCCTCTTTCCTCGTCGGACTCTCCCAAGTCGCCAGAAAGTTCGGCCTCGAATTTATTCCCCACCCATCGTTGGCCGCCGCCGTAACTGCAACTTCATCATTCACCGTGATCTCCATCTTGCTCTGGTTCGGCAAGAAAAAGGACTGGGGATTATCTCTGAATAAGGAGTCCTTGCGCTTTTACCTGGCGGCAGGAGTCGTGATCAGTCTGGGCATGGCGTCTCTCTACAACGCCCTTACCCTCGGCGAGGTTGTCGTTGTCATCCCGATAACGAGCAGTGGGCCCCTATTCGCTTTGACCCTCAGCGCTCTGTTCCTCCGGGACACGGAAAAAGTCACATTCAGGATCGCGATGGGCGCTTGTTTGATAGTTGGCGGGGTCTTCCTCGTCACCCTGTTGAAGTAAGGAACGGCCCTTGAACTTGCCCTTCCTCCACGAGAGGTCTCCGTGGTATAATTTTTATGCTCATGAGGAGCCATATCGCCCCACTGGCGGGGCTTTTTTTCTGCCTGCAGGCAGCCCCCCCGCCTTCCCGACGGACCTCTACAAGTGGAAGGACAAGCGAGGGGTCATCCATTTCAGCGACAATCCTCATAACATCCCGGAAGGATTCAGAGAATACACCAGGAGAATCCGTTCCCTGGGCCCCTCCTCAAGCTCCAACAGACCTCCCGATTATGGGATACGAGCTACAATCCCGTTCAAAAAGAAGGGGATGACCGCTATCGTACCGGCCACCATTAACGACGGGCCTGAGGGCGACTTCATACGCGATACAGGGGCGTCGTATACCGTTATCTCAACTAGCGTAGCCCAAAATGCCAATATCAACCTGGATAAGCAATACCCCAAAGTTGGCCTACAGACAGCAAATGGGATCATTGACGCGCCACTGGTAAACTGGAATCGATTGAGAGCAGGGGCATGCGGGTAACCGACCTTACCGTCGCAGTCCATGACTTCTCCGCGGACAATTCCATTGCCAGTCTGTTAGGGCTCAATTTCCTGAGCCATTTCCGTATGGAACTGGATGCCCAGAATGGTGTCCTGAACCTGGAAAAGAAATGAAGCCTACAAGGGCTTATCCAGCCTTCGTAGCCCAAGCAACTACGGCGGAGTAGGCCGCCCGTGATATCCGCCCTTTCTTCGGCGGAATCCGCCGAAGCACCCGCTTCGTCTGCGAAGGCGGATAACCCGTACCTCATCTCTACCCCACGGTCATCCCCTCACACCCGATTATCCCCCGTGCAACCCGCACAGAGTGCCCGCTTTCACACCATAGGCCATCTGGTACTCCAAGGTATTAGAGTGCAAGCCTATGCTCGGTTCGCAGCGCAACAATGACAGAGGAAAAAATTGGAGAGGGAAACTTTCCGGTGCGGATTCTACTGGGTCGGCTCCAAGGAAAGCAGTATAGTCTGCCACCACATATAGAAAGGCGAGGTGCAGTGGATCCAGGAGATGGCCGGGTGCACCTCACCACGAAGTGGGGCTTTTGAATTTATTTTTTAAGAACCTCCTAACTTATGAGCAACCGCTCACAGCACCGCAGTTCAGGCACTTATAGCAGGCGCCGCTTCTTATCATAATTGCCCCGCAATCGGGACAAGAAGGCGAATCCTGCTGGAATAGGCCCATAGGAGCGTTTATCGTCGGTTGGGGCGCCCCACCCCGAGGTGCCGAGGGGGTGATATGAGCGACCTTCTTGGTTTTGGGTTCTTCCTCATCAGGTCTGATGATGCCCACCTCCCGCTGCACCTCCCCATCTAGAAACTTTGTGGCGAGCCAGCGGAAGATATAGTCCATTATCGATTTGGCCATGGGGATATCCGGGTTTTTAGTAAAACCCGACGGCTCGAAGCGGGTATGGCTGAACTTGTCGACCAGGACCTTCAAAGGCACGCCGTACTGAAACGCCAAAGAGACAGCCGTGGCAAAGGAGTCCATCAAACCGGAAATGGTAGAGCCCTCTTTTGACATACGGATGAAGATCTCGCCCGGCTGGTCCTCTTCATACATCCCCACCGTGATATAACCCTCGTGGCCGGCGATATCGAACTTGTGGGTAATGGATCTCCTCTCGTCTGCAAGTCGGCGTCGAAACGGTTTCTGCTCCGCCGACTCTAACCTATCCTTTTGGGTCTTACCGTCCTTAGACGTATTGAGGACCTGGGTTCGCTTGGAGCCGTCGCGATAGATGGCGACTGCCTTGAGTCCCAGGCGCCATGCTTCCATATAGGCATGCATGATTTCATCGACGGTCGCCTCACTAGGCATATTGATGGTCTTGGAGATGGCACCCGAGATAAACGGCTGGGTAGCCCCCATCATCTTGACGTGCCCCATGTAGTGAATCGCCCGACTGCCTTTATGTGCCTTGAAGGCGCAATCGAAGATCGGCAGATGCTCGTTCTTAATGTGGGGCGCCCCCTCGATGGTCTCGTTTTCGTCCAGGTATTCCACGATCTCCTGGATCTCTTTGGAGTCGTATCCGATCCGTTTCAAGGCACGTGGTACCGTGTTGTTGACCATCTTCAGCAGCCCGCCACCGACCAGTTTCTTGTACCTTACCAGAGCGATCTCGGGCTCCACCCCCGTGGTATCGCAATCCATCATGAAGGAGATGGTCCCCGTGGGGGCTAAAACCGAGATCTGGGAGTTCTTCACCCCGTGTTTACCAGCCTCTTCGCAGGTCAGGTCCCAAACCTCTCGTGCCGAAGTCAAAAGATCCAAAGGGACATGGGAAGTAGAGATCTTGGCCACATGGGAGCGGTGCTTGTCGAGCACCCGGAGCATAGGACGCCGATTTTCAATATATCCGCCAAAGGATCCCAAAGCCTTGGCGATGCGTGTGGATTGCAGATAACCCTCACCCGTCAGCAAGGCTGTTACAGCTCCCGCGTAGGCACGACCCGCATCCGAGTCGTAGGGGATCCCCAGGGACATGAGCATGGCACCGAGATTGGCGTAGCCGATTCCCAGCTCACGAAACTTAAGCGCATTTTCGGTAATGGCAGGGGTCGGATAAGAGGAGTTGTCGATTAAGATGTCCTGCGCAAGGATGATAATATCCACAGCCCGTCGGAAGGACTCGGTTTCGAAGACTCCGTCTTCACGGAGGAATCTTAGCAAGTTGATCGACGCCAGGTTGCAGGCCGAGTCGTCCAGGTGCATGTACTCGGAGCACGGATTGGAGCCGTTGATTCGTCCTGTTTCCGCACAGGTGTGCCAGTCATTGATGGTCGTATCGTACTGCATTCCGGGATCACCGCAGAGGTAGGTCCCTTCCGAAATCAGCTTGAGCAGGTCCCGTGCCTTGTAGGTCTCGCAAACCTCACCCGTGGTTACGTAACGTGTCTTCCATTCACCGTCCTCGGTAACGGCCTGCATGAACTCATCGGAGACACGAACCGAGTTGTTGGCGTTCTGAAAAAAGACACTGCCATAGGCCGGACCGTCCAGACTCGAGTCGTAACCCGCTTCGATCAAGGCCCACGCCTTCTTTTCTTCTTCAACCTTACAATTGATGAAATCAATGATGTCCGGATGGTCGATGTCGAGGATCACCATCTTGGCTGCGCGACGGGTCTTGCCGCCGGACTTGATAACGCCCGCCGAAGCATCCGCCGCCTTCATAAAGGAAACCGGGCCAGAGGGGGTACCACCACCCCCCAACTGTTCTTTGGCGGAGCGGATCTTGGAGAGGTTGACACCGGAACCGGATCCTCCTTTGAAGATGATTCCCTCCTGCCGGTACCAATCCAGGATCGACTCCATAGTGTCGTCCACAGAGAGGATGAAGCATGCGGAGCATTGGGGTCTCTCCTCGATACCGCAGTTGAACCAGACCGGGCTATTGAAGCAGGCCTGTTGGTTCAGGAGCAGGGAAGTCAATTCATCGGCAAAGATCCGAGCGTCTTCCTCTGTGGCAAAGTAACCATCTGCCCGGCCCCAACCCGTTATCGTGTTGACTACCCGGTCGATCAGCTGGCGCACGCTCTTCTCCCGTTGCGGACTACCCAGATGACCACGGAAGTATTTGGAAGCCACCACATTGGTTGCCATCTGAGACCAGAACTTGGGAACTTCCAAATCGTTCTGCTCAAAAACGACCGTACCCTTATCGCTCATAATTTTGGCCGACCGGGTCTCCCACTCCACCTCCGCGTATGGATGCATCCCAGCGCGGCTAAAATATCGTTCCAGTCGAAGCCCGCGGGCAGGTTCTGCCGCAACCCCCTCAACTGTCTCCGCTTGAGTCGTACTTGCTACCTCTGATACCGTGGTGACCATACTTCCGCTCTCCTCCCTAATTTCTCTATCTATTATATATGTTAGGATCTTTTACGCCATGTAGTAGAGCAGCCACTATGAACCCCTACATATTGTGTTGTCAAGAATATTTTCCGGGTGTATCCTTTTGTTCGTAAAAAGACCAATAAATTCCAATGGAAAAACTTAAAGAGATTCTCACCCAGTCCATCAAGCGACTGGATTTGACCGACAAGCTCTCCGATTACGGGATCTGGCCGATCTGGAACGAGACCGTGGGACCGACCGTCGCCCGCAACGCTCAGCCTGAAAAGATCCATAACGGTACTCTGTTCGTCAAGGTCACCAGCTCAACCTGGATGCAGCAGCTCCAGTTCATGAAAGAAATGATCACCGAGAAGATCAACGAGCGTATGGGTAGGGAAACGGTAAAAAATATATTTTTTGTCGTAGGGACCGTCCACTATGAAGAGCCCCAGGCCGACGAGCATCCCAGCAAAGAGCAACCGGCTTCCCGGGTCACAGCGAAACTAGACGAGAAAGAACTCACTTCGATCAACGATCCGGCCATCCGCGAATCCCTCCAAAGGCTCTACGACGCCCTGTCGCGCAGACGCCGGCCGTGAGCCAGGGATCAGAGGTCGGAGGTCGGTAAGTAGTTATTGGTTATTAGTCAATGGTTGTTAGCGAATAGCAAATAGCGATTGGCCAGAGGCCGGATATCAGCAGCCAGAGATCGGACGACGGAGGTCGGACGGGCAGAAGATGTCTCGCGCAAAGGCGCAAAGGGCGCCAAGTTCGGAGACCAGATGTCAGAGGTTAGAAGTCAGACGTCGGAAGTGTGAGGTCAGCTACTTTGCTGATCTCTGATCTCTAACATCTGGGTTATTGGGTTTGTTGAGTTGCTTGCGTTTATTGAATTCATTGGGTTCGTTTGGCCCGCTATCAAAGGTCAGAAGTCAACGGTCGGATGTCGGACCTGGGGAGTCGGAGCCCAGCTGCAACACCGACTTCCGACCTTTGTTCTCTGATATCTGGTATCTTCTATTTGCCGATCTCTGATCTCCGTCCTATGATCTCTGGGATGTACCGTTTGCTGCTCACTACTTTTCAGAGAACATGTTTTGTAGCTCTTCCGTGTAAATCTTTTCCTTGGCGAAAACCACTAACGGAGGCATAATCCGGACCTCGCGGCCCCCGCCTTTGGCTCCCTCCGCCAAGACGAGTTCTGCGGGGCGGTCGGCGAAAGAGTGAACAAACCGTAGCCGCTTGGGTTCCATCGCCGATTCTCTCATGGCCACCAACAGCTCCGCCGCGCGCGTCGCCGGATAGATCAAGGCCACTCTGCCCCCTGAACGCAACAGGTACGCAGCCCCCCGTAGGAAGTCTGGTAGTGCGGCCTCCACCTCGTGACGCGCGACGTAGCGTTCCGGATCCGGGTTGACCCGGCCGCTTTTAAGCCTCCGGTAGGGAGGATTGGAAAGCACCATGTCAAAAGACTCGGACGGAAAGATCCCCTCAACCGAACGCACGTCCCCCCGAACGATCTCCACCCTATCCTCCATATGATTCAATGCGACGCTACGCAGGGCTCGCTCGGCCATCGCTTCTTGAATCTCCAGACCCACAACCTGTACCGACGGGTAGATAGCGGCGAGTAGGATCGGGATAACACCATTTCCGGTCCCCAGGTCGGCCACGCGCTTTTTTCCCTGGACTCGTACGAAATGCGCCAACACAACAGCATCCAGTGAAAACCGGTACCCCCGGGTTCTCTGTATCAGGGAGAGCTTACCTCCAAGCAGCCCGTCGATCGTTTCATCCTTCAAAATAGACGCCTTTTTAATCATAACCTTGCAAAATGGCGAAATGTTTTATATATTAGCTAGGTATACTAGCTAATTAAGTTCCAAATTTAAACTTTCGTTAAACTCACAAATCAAAACCGCCGCTGAAGGATACTACCCACGGACGAATGGGTCTGTTCTCTCTCTACCCGAAACATAGTGAAAGCTACGACCGGTCCATTAACTTGCGATTAGAGCTTGCAACCGACCTGAAAAGTTAAACTTGGGAAAAGTGAAAACACAACCGGAAAATAACAATCAGAACTCGGTCGGTAGCTCCATTGCGCTCTTCCCCCTAACCCTCATTGGCACCATGGGCAGGCTCACAGTGGAATTGCTTACCTCCTTGGGGAGGATAACCGTCTTCCTCTTTTCGGCCATCTTGTGGGTCTTTGCCCCCCCTGCCCAAGTCCATCTCATCATCCTGCACATCAAGAGCATTGGCGTCGATTCGCTCCTGGTGGTTCTCCTGTCCGGTTTATTTACCGGCATGGTGCTGGGCCTGCAAGGCTACTATACCCTGCAAAAGTTTCAGGCCGAGACCTGGCTCGGCTCCGCCGTCGCCCTCGGGCTCTTGCGCGAACTAGGTCCCGTGCTCTCGGCCTTTATGGTTACGGGCCGGACCGGATCCGCCATGGCCGCAGAGCTTGGCACCATGAGGGTCACGGAACAGATCGATGCCCTCTATTCCATGGCCATCAACCCCATCAAGTACCTGGTCTCACCGCGGATCATTGCTGGACTGATCGCCATGCCGCTGCTAACAGCAATCTTCGATATTGTGGGAATCTTCGGCGCTTATTTGGTCGGGGTGGGACTCCTCGGCGTCAGCTCGGGGAGTTTTATCTCCGGTATGGAGCGAAGCGTTGTCTTCATGGACGTCTACAGCGGCTTTTTAAAATCCATCAGTTTTGGCCTGATCATTACGTGGGTGAGTTGTTATAAAGGATTCCATGCGCTACCCATGGCCTCCGGGGTGAGCCGTGCCACGACCGAATCGGTGGTACTCTCCTTCGTATTGATTCTCGTATGGGATTTTTTCATGACCTCAATTCTCCTCTGATGAGTGACGTGATATGATAGAAGTAGTCGACCTACATAACAGCTTTAAAGGTCAAGAGGTCCTGAAGGGCGTGAATCTCAAGTTCGAGCCGGGAAAGATCACCACAATCATCGGCGGCAGCGGCGCCGGGAAGACGGTCCTGCTCAAGCACCTGAACGCCCTGCTGCTTCCGGACCGGGGTACGGTACTTGTTGATGGGGTGAATATCACCAAGCTCAGACAAAAGGCCCTCAACCGGGTCCGCAACCGATTCGGTGTGCTCTTTCAAGGGGCCGCGCTCCTCGACTCCATGACGGTCTACGACAACGTAGCCTTCCCCTTGCGGGAAAAGACGGGAATGAGCGAGACGCAGATTCGAGAGAAGGTAATGGACCGATTGGAGCAGGTCGGCCTGGAACGCTGGGGCTACAAGTATCCCGCCGAGGTGAGCGGTGGAATGAAAAAGCGCTGCGGACTGGCGCGCGCGCTGGTGGAGGATCCGGAGATCGTGCTCTTCGACGAGCCCACCACCGGCCTGGATCCCATGTTGGCCAAGAGCATCCACGAACTGATCGGAGTTACGCAGGCTCATTTCGGATATACCGGGATCGTTGTGAGCCATGATATCCCGGAGGTATTCGAGATCTCACACATCGTGGCCATGTTAGCCAACGGCGTGATCGAGGAGATCGGCCCTCCGGAACAAATCCAGAACTCCCAGAGTCCAATTATTCAACAGTTTCTTAGAGGCGAGACCAAAGGTCCCATGGTAGTCTTGTAGGAGCCCCATCCATGAATCAGACACGGATCGATATACTCGTCGGCATCTTTGTTCTTGTCGGTATCGTTAGCCTGGGCTACCTCGCCGTTCGGCTGGGAAAGCTGGAGCTCATGGGTACCCGCGGATACCTTCTCCAAGGCGACTTCGCCTCGGTTGCCGGCCTCAAGATCGGAGACTCGGTTGAGATAGCAGGGGTAAACGTAGGCCGGGTGGTATCCATCGGCCTGGCAGACGGGCGGGCCCGGTTGGGCTTTCGTATCGACCCGGACATTAAAATTCAAGAGGACGTAATTGCATCGGTTCGTTCCCGCGGGCTGATCGGCGACAAGTTCGTCCTGCTCAGCCTGGGAGCCTCCGATCGTTACCTCAAGAACGGGGAAAAAATTCGTGAGACCGAGTCCCCTCCGGATCTCACAGAGGTCCTGGGCAAATTCATCGGGGGCGATCTCACCTCAAGAGGAAAATGAAGCCTCCACGGGCTTACGCCCGTGGTATCTTTCCTTATCTTCGGCGGAATCCTCCGAAGCACCTACCTTCGCCAAGGCTAGGGTAGGTCCGACCATCGCATTCATCCATCGGTCATGCCCAAGTCTTATGCGAAGGCGGATAATCGGCCTGAATTGGGTCCTCACTCATAGCCCACCGCCGCTACCACATTGGTCGAAGCGGCCTCCCGCGCGGGGAAATACGCGGCCAGCAGACATAGAACGACCGCCAGAATCACACAGACCGAGGCCTCCCCATAGGGGTAGTAGTATTGAAAAGTCCAGCCCGTAAGGACCTTCGTGTTGTAGACCACGTGGTGGTAAGAGATCACCGTACCTGAAATCACTCCCAACAATCCGCCAATTAGACCCATCCATCCCGCCTCGGCCACGATCATCGTCTTGATCTGGCCCTCGGTAGCGCCGATGGCCCTGAGCACGCCGATCTCGCGACGCCGGTCCAATACCGAGGCGAGCAGCGTATTGATCACGCTGAGTAGAGCCACGACGACAGCCACGATAAGCACCGCATAGTTCACCTGGAAGGACTGTTCCATGATATCCACAACCTCATCCCTCAGCTCCCTATGGGTGCTGACAAAGAGTTGGTACTGCTCACCGTAACCACTTTTCACGGCATCGATGACCCGTTGCTCGTTGGCCCCCGGCTCCAACCAGAGATCAAAGGCATCCACGAGATCGTCCCCCCAGAACTGTTTGTATAGCGCGCGGTCGATAAGCACGCTGCCCGAATCCGAAGAGTAGTCTACGTAAACGCCAAGGACCGGGAAAACCCTCAGTCCCGAAGGCGTAACCAACTCGATGGCATCGCCCGCACCCTTCTTGAAGCGGCTTTTAAAGCTCTCGCTCACGATTACCCCTGCGCCCTCGGCCATCTGGCTCAAGGCCCGCTCCCGATCTCCTTCCACCATGGGTAGGGCGCGCTCCGAGGCTGAGACTCGCGCCGAGAAAGACTCGATGAGGATGGGTTTCCCCTCATAAGTGGAACGGATCAGACGATAGAGATCGACGATACGCACTCCCGGCAGCGCACCAAGGGGCCGGGCCAGATCTTCCTTTAAAGGAACGTTCAACGGGCCCGCTGTCCGCGCACTGGAACTAACAATGAGATCCGCCGTGACCATCTGATCGACCCAGGAGATCAGGGAGCCCCGCACACTGTGGATGAAGGCCGTAATAATGAATATCGACGATAAACTGATCATCAGTGTTGCCACAGTGATACCGCAGCGAACCGGGCTTCGCGCCAGGTGTTCCATGCCGAGGCGCCCTGCGACCCAACCCAACCGCTGGGTGAAAAAGCGCGTCAAGCTAACGCTACCGAGTACGAAAAGGGGCGATAGAAACAACAGGCCCAACAAAAAGATCAAGGCCGCCATCATTCCCAGGGTAAACCGATGCATCCCGCTCCACTCGGCGGGCGAATAGAACCACAGGGGCAACGAGAGCAAGAGGAGTGAAACTCCCAGGACAGTTAATTTGAGTGGCATACGAGATCGGGGGCTCCAGGCCGCCTGCCGATAGTTTTCCAGTGGGCTCACGCCCATGGCCTCCCATGCGGGTTGCACTGCCGCAAGCAGAGCTACTCCCAGGCCGCAGCCAAGCCCGAGCCACAGGTCTCCGAGAGAAAAGGCGGTTCGCTGGAGGTCGACCTGTTGAAAAAGATTACTCACCGCTTGCCCCGTAACCAGGACAGCCACCTTGGCCAGAAGGACGCCAAAGAGCACCCCGACCAGAGAGCCCAGCAGAGACATCCCCAGGGATTCGACCATTAACAGGCCGAGGATATCGCGTCGCAAGACACCGAGACAGCGCAGGGTTCCTATCTCACGCTTACGCTGCACGACGGAAATGGAAATCGTGTTGTAGATCAGGAAAAACCCGACGAACAGGGCAATCAAACTGACAAAAAACAATCCGACGCGAAAAGAGGTCAGCAAAAATTCGATCTGTTCTCCGCGCTCCTTGGGACGCTCCACGTGCGCGGCCCCGTTCAGACGCGAGGCAATCCGTTCCTTGACCCTTTCAATCGCCTCGCCTTTCACCAGCGTCACATCGACAATGTCGATCTTGCCCTCCTTACCGAGGGCGATCTGGGCAACCGGCAGGTCCATCAGCGCAAAGTTACCACCAAAGACTTTGGCCACTCCTTGCTCCTTGAGTAGGGCACGAACCGTATACTGGCGAACCCCGCGGCTGGTGCTGAGTGTCAGCTTGGCACCGTCAGGAAGGTTGAGGCGGCGTGACACAGACTCGGTCAAGGCAATGGAATCGGACCGAGCGATAAAGTTCATGGCCCTGTCCATATCAAAAGGTAAGCCGCTAAACTCATAGTCTCGGATAAAGGAATCGGTGAGGAGATCGACACCGAAGACGAAGAGCCTTTCACCTTCGAACCCAACCACGGGCAGGAATCCTTGCACCACCGGTGCCGCGCTATCCACGCCTTCGGTGTCGCGAATCATTGGATAGAGGGATTCCCGGACACCGCTGCCCGCGTTCACCACCTGGAGAACCGCCTTACCCGCCACCAGGTCGATGGTGCGTTGAAAGGAGTCCGACAGGGTCCGGTTGACGATGGAGATGGAAGTAATGACGGCCACACCCAGAGCGATTCCAAGCAACGTGAGACAGGTGCGCAGTCGATGATGCTTTAGGTGAGAAAATGTGATCGAGTTGAGGAGCCTAACGGCGACCATGGTCCTCCGCAATCGAGCCGTCGCTCAAATGGATGACCCGATGGCCGTAACCCGCTGCCGCAGGGTTGTGTGTGACCATGACCACCGTACAGCCTTCTTCGCGGTTGATGCGTTGAATCAGTTCGAGAATGGCCTCGCCGGTCTTGGAATCCAGGTTGCCTATAGGCTCGTCGGCCAGGAGGATGGGAGGTGTGAACACCAGCGCACGAGCGATGGCGATACGCTGGTTCTCACCGCCGGAAAGCTCTTCGGGAAGATGGTCCAGGCGTGAGGTGAGTCCGACGCGATCGAGCAGGCCCTTCGCCCGGTTTCTGGCCTTGGCCCTCGACTGCCCGTCCAAGATCAACGGGAGCATGACGTTTTCCTGGGCGGTCAGGGTCGGCAGCAGATTGAAGAATTGAAAGACAAATCCGATTTTTTGCCGTCTAAAAAGGGTCAGGGGCGTGTCGGGCATCTGCGAGATGATACGTCCGGCGACCATCACTTCTCCAACCGTCGCTTGATCCAATCCCCCCATGAGATGAAGCAAGGTACTTTTGCCCGATCCGCTGGCCCCCATGATGACGGTAAACTCTCCCTCTGGGATTTGCAGGGAGACCCCCGCCAGCGCCGAGACCTCGTTCTTGCCTTGTCGGTAAACCTTTCGAACGTTGAACAAGCGGATCATGGTCAAAGAATCATTCGGACGGAAGCCGGGGAATCGAGTGCCCCTCAGTCAGCGCCGTTCCCCGTATTACGGGTCAAATGAGGTGCGCGTAAGTTAGGCATGTCACCGCCGTCATGAGTGAAAGCCTCTACCTCTTTCAAGTGGCGCTGGACGGTTTCCATAAACGAATTTAGATCGACCCCTTGGTACATGAATCCATAGGGCGCGAGCTTGTCCAGGCCCGAGCGCATGAGCTTGAGGGTCCCCATGGGGACGTTTTGCTCCCATTTAAAATAGGCCGCCGCGATCTGGATAATGCCCTGGTAGAAATCCCGGTCCTCGCCGTGCTCTTCCAGCCAGATCTCCTCCAGCGTCTCGTGGCATTCGAAAAAGAGCTCCCCGTTGAACTCCTCGATCCCTTTGAGAAAGCGTGCGTCCGGTGTATTCTCCATGAAGCCTCCACGGGCCTGGGCCGAGGTATCCTTCATTTCTTCGGCGGAATCCGTCGAAGCACCTACGTTCGCCAAGGCTACGGCAGGTCCGACAGTCGCATCCATCCATGGGTTCATTCAACCTTCGTAGCCGTAGGCTATTACGGCGGAGTAGGCCGCCCATGGTTTTCTGGAAAGGCGGATTGACTTGACATCCCGTCGTGAGTGGTCTACTCACTTCCTTCGTTTATAGCATGGGCCTCGGGAACAATGACAGAGACTGAAGAACCAGGCGCAGAAATTCGCCTCGATATCGATTCACTGACCTACGGGCTAAATGGTATCGGCCGCGATCAGGGTCGCGTCGTGCTCGTCCCGGGCACCGCTCCCGGCGACAGGGTCGAGGTTCGAATCACCGAAGCTAAAAAGAACTACGCCATTGGCGCAGTGACCCGCTTGCTCAAACCCGCCGCCGTGCGGCGGCAGCCCCCCTGCCCTTACGCTGGTAACTGCGGGGGATGTCCCTGGCAGCACATCGAGTACGAGGCCCAGCTCGCCGCCAAAGAAAAGTGCATCGAAGACGCGCTGCGTCGCATTGGAAAGCTGAAAGACTTCGAAATGCATCCCATCCTCCCGTCACCGAAGGAATTTCGCTACCGGCGCCGCATTCGCCTGCACTGTGACGTCGACAGAAGACTTGGTTTCCACCGCGCCGCAACCCACGAAGTGGTAGAGATCGATTCCTGCTTAATCGCGGACCTCAAGGCGGAAAAAAACCTTGCGACGGCCCGCACGTGGGTCCGTGGGTTGAAGACCGAGATCCGTTACCTGGAAATCGTGGTCGGGGACCTGGGCAAAAAGGCCATGCTGGTGGGCAAAGCGGAAGGCGCATTTCATCCCGATGACGATGGACTGTGTAAAGAACTATTGGAACAGGTTCATCAGGTGGGCGGCCTGATTCTTTCAGGACCGGGCTGGCGGCAATCCTGGGGCGAGGCGACCACCCTTATTCGCCTGGATAGCGGCTCTTGGGCCGAGGTGGATGGCGACATCTTCATGCAGGTCAACCGGGAGGCCAACCATCGCCTCGTCGACCAGGTCCTCAGCTGGGGCGAATTGGGGCCCGCGGACCGGCTGCTCGAGCTCTATTGCGGCGCGGGGAACCTCACCTTGCCCATGGCCCGCTTGAGCCGGGAGGTCGTGGCGGTGGAGCGAAACCGCCGCTCCATCGAGAGCGGAAAGAAAACCGCCCGGTTCAACCGGGCGGAAAATATTCACTGGGTCTGTACCGATGTCTTGAAGGCCGTAAGCCGGATGGCCAAGAGGGAAGAATGCTTTTCCAAGATCATCCTGAACCCGCCCCGAGCGGGAGCTAAGGGACTGGATCAGGACCTGCCGTCCCTGAAGGCCGAAAAGATATTTTATGTCTCCTGCGACCCGGCCACTTTGGCCCGTGACCTGCAGGCCCTGACCCGCAAGGGTTATCGCCTCACTCGCATCCAACCTATGGATCTGTTTCCGCAGACTTTCCACGTAGAGACCCTCGCCGAACTGGATCGCGTCTTTTAACCAGTGGCGGGGAGCTAGACGTCAGAAATCAGAGATCAGAGGTCGGAGATCGGCGCGAGCCAGAAGTCAATGGTCATTAGTTATTGGTCAATGGCAAAGGCGGCAAAGCGTTAAGATTCAAGCGACTAGTGTTAAGTGTTGAGGGAATGAAGGGGGTAGGGTGTTGAGCCTAGCGAGTAATTCCGGACCCAATACCCTAGACCCAACCCCCTGCACCTCTTCTGAGAACTGATTACTTAACACTCATCACTGTCCGCGCTTGGCGCTTCGCACCAAATCATAAGCGGCCTACGGCTACGAAGGCCGGATAAAGAAATGGATGGATGCGACTGTCGGATCTGCCGTAGCCTTTGCGAAGGTGGGTGCTTCGGCGGATTCCGCCGAAGGAAGGATACATCGGGCATGTGCCCGTGAAGGCTTCATGGCTTCCGGCTTACTGGGGGAAGGATCTTGAGTTGGATACGGAGTTGCACAGGCCCTGTAGCACCCAAGGCGGGCTCGGCGGGGACGATTTGACCGGTTTTTACAGTGCCCATAGAGGCCAGTTCCGATTTGAACCGTTCGAACTGATCCGCGGGTAGGATGATCCAGAGGGTTTGAGGCTGTAGGGAAGATTCGGGTTTTTGTTTCTTGACCGCGTCTGCAAATTGTAGTCTCTGCCCGTTGAAGCTTTTGACCAGTGGGACGATTCTCTCCTGGACTAGTCCCTCGCCCTCCTCTTGACTCCGGAGCTGCAATACCAGCTCGAACCGGCCGGCCAGACTGGTCGCCGCCTCTTTTTTCTCCGCCCTTAGTGTGGCCGATGACTGACGCGTCTCTTCGAGCAGGGCATTTTGCGACCTTAGCGTACCAGCGGAAGCAACCTGATCATCGAGCCTGGCTCGTTCCTGTGACAGGGCTAATGGCACTGCGGCCCGTGGCGCTTTAGCCAGGTCCGTCTCCCTAAAATCCTCGCCCTCGGTCGTGGGCGCCTTGACCGGTGCCGTCTCTGAAATCTTTCGCTGCGGCATCTCGTTTTTCTGATAAACATAGATGCCCAGGATACCGACAAGGAGCAGCATCGCAGCCTGCAGCGCCACCTTGATTCTGAACGGTAAGAAGAGTCGCTCCCAGAGACCAGGTCTTGCCGCCTCTTCCCGCACCTGGACCATAACCCGTCGCGAGAAACCCGGTGGGGGCTCCACCGACGGCAGGTTCCCCACGCTCTTGATCGTGTCGGCCAGGGATTCCGATTCAGCCAGGCAGATGGGGCAGAGATAGAGGTGATCTTCCACCGCCCTGTGTCGTCCGGATTCGAGATTACCCTCCAGGTAGTCGGAGAGCCAGGCCTGGATCTCTTCACATTCTTTTACTGCCATTTTTTCCCGCCAAAATGGGACGAGAGTTTGTCTTTGAGCGCCTGCCGCGCGCGATGCAACCGCGGCTTGACCGTTCCAAGCGGCACATCGAGTAGCGTCGCAATCTCCTCGTAGCTTACCTCCTGCAGGTCGTGGAGAACGATCAGTAGCGCGTCATCGGCCTGGAGACGGCTGAGCCCCTGCTGAACTAGATCGTGAAGCTCGCGCTGCTCGACTTCCTTGGCCGGGTCCAACGGCGAATCGTCGGCTGGATCCGAGTGCTCCGCTGCCTCCTGGCGCTGCCTGGCCAAAGCCAGGCTCTTTTGACGGTTCTTTGCATGCTTCACGCCGATCCGATAGAGCCAGGTGGCAAAGCTCGAATCACCGCGAAAGCACTTGATGGCCCGAAACGCTGAGAGAAAGACCTCCTGGGCGACGTCAGAAGCCTCGTCGTAGTTCCCCAGCCAGCGGTAGAGCAGGTTAAAGATCCTCGTCTCATGGCGCCGGACCAACACCCCAAAAACATCCGTATCCCCCGATTGAAACTTCTGGACGCACTCCCAGTCGCTAACCCCCTCATGATCCATTAGACATTCGTTGGTCCCAAAAGGTTCCAGGAGTCTTCGACCCAATTATTCGGCGGGCGGTAATTCCTGGAGTGCACGGTCATATAACTGGACGATATCCGGTAAGCGTTTGGAGAGTTCGGTCCCCACCACCGACGGGTCCACCGAATGGGCAATGTCCGAGTAGCCCGTATGCTCGATCAGGGCGGGAAGCTTGGTTTGAAGCTGGTCCATTACCCACACAAGAGGATTGGGGGATTTTGTCCTGTCAAAATTATGAGTTTCCCCTTTTCCTGTGGGGTCGTAATGATAATGAGGGCTATTTTTGAAGCAGTCGAAGCGGAGGAGCTCGACCTTTTTCTCGCTCCCGTTTCCAGAGACCCTTAAGCTCACACCAAAATCTCCTCCACCGGAGCGACGGGCCTCGACCATTAATTGAACGCTACCACTTCCGAATTCGATCTTATTACAATCCATAGCCCCCCCTTTGGCAAAAACCCCGGATTATACCGGGATGGGGAACAAAGATGTTGAACGGCCGACCCGGTCTAATCGACGGCGGCCGACCCTAACAGGGACCGCCGTAGCAATCACTAAGCCGCCTGAGGCTTTTTCGCCTTATAGGAGTTGAGATACTTGAGCCCCTCAGCAAGCGGCAGCACATCGGCATACTTTTGATTCATATCGAAGAGGTCCATGGCATGGGCGGCCTCATGCCGGTCGAAAACGCACTCCTCGACCACGTTCATACGGTACCGGTTGGTGCAGCCGTCGACGACGCTTGCGCGTACACAGCCGCTGGTGCTCTCACCGCAGGTAATGATCGTGTCGACACCCAGAAAGTTTAGATGTCCCACGAGAGGCGTTCCCCAGAAGGCGCTCGGGGATGCCTTACGCAGCACCACCTCACCCTCAATGGGCTTTACCTCGTCCACAATCTCGAACTGGCGCTTGCGACGGTCAAGAGCTTCCGGACTCGACTCTGCCTTATTCTGTCCCGGACGATAGGCCCACGGCTTGACACCGGCACCATCCAGCCCAGTGAGATGGACGATGGGGATTCCGGCCTCCCGCGCTGCGGCGAGGAGTTTTTGGATGTGGGGTAACGCGTTCCAACCGGCCAGCCCACAGCTACCCGGCCACGTCTTTATGGCCTCCAATAACGGTTCCGGCTTGTCTCCAAAAACCCACCGATAAAGATCGATAAGAAGTAGGGCCGGTTTCTGTCCCAAACCCACACTCCTTGCCCCTTTTGCGGCTACATGGGCCTTGTCTTGCTCGGTGAGAAAACGATCCCATACTCGTTCTGCCATGGAAGACCTCCTTTATTAAAGTATGCCAAAGTATACGCAAGATCGACTGACTCTTATTCAGCCATAATTATCACTGCCAACCTCCCGGCGTCAACCCAAGGTCCAAGCTATTACCTGGGGTGACTTGGCCCGACCGTGAGGTTGTTCAGATTGCAAAATGTCAAATGGATTGAGGCCCCCCTCAGGCGACCAGTGTCTTTTTCTTCGTGACCTCTTCAGCCTTCCGATAGAGCTCCTGAAGCAATTCACGGTCGGGGCAATAACGATCCACATCGTCATCCATATAGCTCGATCCACCGGCAGCCACCTTGTGATAGTTCCCCCGGTAATATTGGCCTGTCTCGCGAAACTGCTCCTGGGCAGGCACGGGAGGCTCCAAACGCTCGTTGTTGACCGGGTCTCGGAAGACGTTCATGGGCTCCCCGCCATTCTTCACAACCTGAATCTGCTCTTTTAAAAGTTTCCGATAATCGAGGATGCATCGGTCGGAAGTCGTTAGGTGTTCCTGAGTCCTATCGACGAGCTCCCCCTGCGCATACCATGCCACCATGTCCTGCCCTAGTACGTAGTCGAGGATGTACTCCCCTTTTTCATTTTTCAAAGAGACCTCGGCATAGGGAGGAGACGCCTGATTCGGCACCTCTATTTCAGTCGGAAAAACGTAACAGTGATAGGAGATATGCCACGTGGTGGTGTCGTCCACCGGCACACCGATCTGATACACCTGCCGTATCCTCTGGCGATGGCCCGAATGCAGGGTATTCGGGAAAAGCACCGGGTTCATTCCGACGTTCCAGGTGGGTTGATCCTCACTTTGATCCGACGGGAGGGTCCCCTTGGTAAATCCGTACTCGTTAGGGATCGTACGGTATTTCGTATAGACGCCTTTTTTCAGATTCTCCTCTTGTTTTTTCATTGTGGCGTTGAACCGCCGGGTGGGATCGTCGGTCAAGCGGCCCTGACGCTCCAGAACGTACTGATGCAACCGTCCGTGTAGGTAGACAACGTGCCCCAGATCTCCTCGGTTCTCCATGACCTGAAGCCAGTTGCATGGTAACCAGTGCCCGACGATCTGCCGAAACCCATCTCCCCTTACGAAAAGATCCCAGCGCGGGAGGAGCGGCATAGGCTCGGGCCCCAGGTAGGCCCAGATAAGCCCTCCCATCTCCTCAACCGGATAGGCCGTGATCTTTATCTTATCCTTATAAGTGCTGTCCGGCGGCTCCAGCGGTTGTTCCAGACAGCGTCCCGTCTTATCGTAAAGCCAACCGTGGTAGCAGCACCTCAGCCCTTTTTGTTCGGGGATTCCGAACTCCAGATGCGACAGGCGATGGGCGCACCGAGGCCCAACGAGACCGAGCTCACCTGACCTATCCTTATATAGGACCAGTTCCTCACCCAGGATCTTGACTTTACGAACCGGATTTTCGTCAAGCTGTGCCGTAACCGCCACCGGATGCCAGTAACGCCGCATAAGGTCGCCGCAGGGCGTGCCCGGACCGACTCGGCTCATCATATCGTTTTCTTCAGGCCCGATCATACGGTGATTTTCCCATCCCTTTCGTAAATATTGAAGGGTTCCTTATTCCATGGTGACCATGCCTACCGACCGTTTGGGTTAACCTGCCAACCAGCGATCAAGAGACAAAACTCCCCCACCACCAACCAAAAGCGCCAGGTTCATCAAAAGAAGAACCAGACAGTACTCAATCCCGCTGCCACTTCCCGGGCCGTGGGCCATAAAGAAACCATTCCCCCAGTGGCCCTTCCGCATCGCAACCCACATGAAGATCATGAGCCCCAGCACAACCAACCTGGTCATGAATCCGATCACCAGCGCGAAGCTGCCAAAAAATTCGGTGAAGACACCGATAACCCCGATGGCGACGGGAATCTGATACCTTTCGTTCCAGTTAGTGACGGTTGATTTTAAACCACGCCCGCCGAACCAACCGGCAAAATGCTGCGACCCATGAGCGAAGAATACGACGGCGAGACATAAACGAAGGATAAGCAATGCCGGGGAGGACTCGCTCTGAAAGAATACATCCATGAGTACACCGCCTTTTCAACTAGGTGTGCCCGTATGCTATCCGGCCCTCTCCTACCTTGTCAAGGGATTGGAACACGCACCGATGGGACCCGGGCTGCACTCGCCGGACGGACCGAAAGTTTTGTAATATAGCCTTTGGGTCCATGCCTATAGACTTGACGACTTCGATACCATCGGTCAAAGTTGCCGTGGGTTGCCGGTTCCTAAGTACCCGCGGCGATTTTAAAAACAACTGGGTCCATTAACGTCCCGATCAAAACACGAGGGGATTACTATGGAGCGAGAGGAAACAGGATTTAGCTTTATTAGTTTAAAGTCACTCGCAGACTTTTTAAACTTTAGCTTCGTCCTTATGGATAGCACCACCCTTGATGCACTCAGATATCAATACGGCCAATGGCCGGTTAGTCTGGCTGCCAGCTTATGGACTTGGGACCCAGATGACGCCGTATCCGAAAATGACGCCTGCAACCTTCAGCAAGAATTACAGCGAGACCTAACCCCGATCATCCCGCCGGCCAAGGTAGACAACCCGACAGAAGCCTACAAGCGAATCGACAAATTGTTCAAAAAAATCAACGACGTGGGTTTGCACACCGGGTGGTCTATCGATCCTGTTGAACATACGTGGGCACCGGTCAGACACTCCTCTGAATTCGGAGCCTTTGAATTGATAAAAAAGGCACCAGTTAAAAAACTGGAAACATCTGAGACTCTCTCTTCGCCACAACGGGTTATAGACGTTTTGGGGTACAAGTGGTTCCTTGGCCGGGTCCCGGAGGGATTTTCAACAACCCTTTCGCGGGACAAGCTGTACCTAGTCATCCTAGACGCCCTGGAGAGAGGGGAGTTTTCGAGGCTTAAAAGGTGCCAATCAGACAAGTGCCAAAAGTTCTTCATTGCCGATCCTCCGGGAAAGAGTTTCTGCAATCCAGAACACACATTGGAGGCGGACGAGAATGAAGCCACAAGGCACGTGAGAGAGCAACGGATAGAGGAAGAAGAAGAAAAACAGAGAAAAGCGTGGCCGTCGTCTGAACGCAAGGCCTTCGTCCTTTTCTTAAAATTGCTAAAACAGGCTAGGACAAGAAAATATGGCAAAGAAAGCCCGGGCAACACGGAACCAACAACTCATGCCTTGGACCAGTGGGAGAAAGGGTCTTCACTCAATGAAATATGGCTCGGTTTTGATGCTGAGGTGAAAAACACTTTCCAGGCGACTACGAGAAATAGAGCTAAACGCAAAGGGAAACCCCCTGAGGCAAAAACAAGGAAAAGGCGACCCTAACGAATGGCATCCCGGTTTAGTGTTTTGGTATTAATCAGATTGACGGGAGGGTATTAATGCTTGTCCGGGGAGACTGGGGCCCTGATTTCGTCCTGCCACGACAAGACGGAAGGTCAATGCGCTTTTACGGCTGGGCCGGCGGAGCGCCTACTGTTCTTCTCTTCATAGGGACGATTGAGAGTAACGAGATGCGGGACACACTCGTATCGTTTTCGAAAGAGCTGAATAATCGACGGCAAGAGAACATATCGCTCTTTGCCGTGAACCGGGATGCTCCCGCCAACAACAAGAGGGTTGCAGATGAATTGGGGATCTCCCTTCCGATACTTTCAGATAGTGAAGGTTCGGTAGGTTTGTCTTATGGGATAGATCCCAATGAGAGGATGATCGTTATCGTCCTTGGCCCCAACCTTAGGGTCATTGAGGCGCATCGGTTATCAGATCGAGAGTCTTCCGTAGAGAGGATCCTCAGCGCCATAAGAGGGCTTCCACGCCTCGAGCCCACAGAGATTGTTATGCAGGCACCGGTTCTCTTGGTACCGGAAGTACTCGAAATGGAAGTCTGCCAGCATCTGATCGAAGTTTGGCAGACCCAGGGAAATGTGGAAACAGGGGTGGAGCACTCGAGTGAAGGGCAACGTGGGGATGCTATTATTCCCGGGGCAAAGCATCGGCGAGATCACGTAGTGAA
Organism: Binatia bacterium; assembly: GCA_963664015.2. GTDB lineage: Bacteria > Desulfobacterota > Binatia > UBA9968 > CAXXLF01 > JACZQL01. The sequence continues at coordinate 478,305 of CAXXLF010000001.1, forward strand.
CAATGAAGCACTCCTCCGAGAGCTCACGTCTCGAGTCGGACGTCGGCTTATCCCGGAGATTCGCAAGGCATTCTCCTTCAGCGCCACGCGCTTTGAAGGATTCAAAATTGCTTGCTACGACGCCTTGATAGGCGGATTTTTCAGTGCTCACCGCGACAACTTAAGTCCGGCAACGGCCCACCGTCGCTTTGCCCTCACTTTGAATCTCAATGAGGGATATGAAGGTGGATATCTCCGGTTTCCCGAATACGGCCCCCATCTTTATCGCCCGGGAACTGGGGGTGCCATTGTATTCTCTGCCTCCCTTTTGCATGAGGTCCTCGAAGTAACGACGGGCGAACGTTTTGTCCTTCTCTCCTTTTTGTATGGGGAAGAAAAAGCCCGGATCTCTCGCCCCGTGCCGAAATCAGGCGAGGGGTAAACAAAAGCAGGCCAAATTGCTCGACTCAAACACAATGAAAGCGTCGTTTAATTGAATGTTGGAGTGGTCAACTACCTTTTCCCCCTAAGATATTGCTACCTTGATCATCAATAGTTCATAGCGTCCCCAATCTTTGAGTAGGCTTCTGTTATTAAATGAGAACATTGGTTATAGTGATCTGTTGTTGGACCGTGGTGGCAAGCCAAGTTCCATGGAGTTCACCTGCGAGGTTGAGGTATTGCCAGTATCTGATATAGACTGGATTCAGGTCAGGAGGGCCATACATGAGCGAAGCGCCAAAAAGTGACAAGCCAAAGGTCACCATCATTACCAGCAAAGGAGCCAGCCAGGCCATCAACTATCTGCTCGAAGACCGTGACGAGCTGGAGTGGCTTGTAGCCATTGGCCGTAACCGAAACGGTGACATTTTCTTCTACGACACGGGTGGCGACATCGTCCAGGACCTCGGAGCACTGGAATATATGAAGGATCGAATCCTGCGGGACTACTTCGGCGATAATGGCGATTAACGTGTTTCACCGAAGAGCCCTTTGAGTTTTCCACAGCCCAGATTCAATCTTAATTAAATATACGACAGCGCTTGTCAGGCTTACTTCCTGATCGTCTGTGAGTTTACCGAATCTTCTGGCAAAACCTTTCAATATTTTCGTAGACGGCAGCCCTAAATTTTTTTATTTATGATTCATGTTGTGGTTGACAAGGCTTTCCATGTCGGGCTAGTATTTCTACTTTCAACAATCCAACCGGAAACTTAGACGCAATAAACAAGGAGGCCATTATGTTTGCAGACAAGAAGCAGAACGGCACAGGACCAGGGAGTCCTCTTCTCACGGTCTTGGGTGACTCCGCCCGTCTCGAAGGTAAGTTCACCATAGGAAACTCCATAACGATCGAGTGTGAGGTGGCAGGAGAGATCAATGTAGAGGGTCGATTGGTGATCGCCGAGAAGGGAATCGTCCGGGCCGATGTCACCACGGCCGATGCCCTGATCGAGGGACAGTATGAAGGAAGCATGGTGCCACTGGAAACGTTGAGATCACCTCGTCGGGCCGTGTTTCAGGTAATATAGCGACCGACTCCCTAGTGATCTCCAAAGGCGGTTTTTTCAACGGCAACGTCTCGAAGATGTTACACGGGACCGAGATCGTGCCCGAACATCGTACCGGCCCATCGCTGGTGGAGCCGACTCCCGCTGCAAAAAAACCCGCATAAGCGGAACAGTTTTCAAGACTTAGGAGGAAAACGTCATGTGGCGTTGGAGTGGGAACAACCCAACCCCTGACCAGGCCGGAACATCGGTGATCGATCAGGGATGTGAGATTGATGGCCGTTTTGTGTTCACGGGGACTCTGGTCCTTAATGGAAAGTTTCACGGCCAAGTGATTTCGTCGGATACACTCATCGTTGGAGAAGGTGGAGATCTGGAGGCGGATATCGATGTGGGTGTCATCATCGTGAGCGGCAAGATCCGAGGTCACGTAATCGCTCGGGAGCGGGTTGAGTTACGCAGGTCGGCATCCATGTATGGAGACATTGTAACCCCTGTCCTAGTGCTGGAAGAGGGCGTCATATTTGACGGCCACTGCAAGATGAAGGGAGGCGACCTAGAGGTCGTCAACGAGAGATCTTAAACTCCCCTTTCGCACTCGCTACACCTATGAACAAGAGCTACTCGATCCTGATCCATCCTAAAAACGAAACAAAGGTAAGGCGCTTCGGGGTATCCCACCTGGCCATCCGCGCCGTCGTTTCCACGGTCGTTGTCCTTGCAGCCATTGCCACCTGGATATTCGGGGACTACGTCTGGATGAAAGTTCAGAACCGCAAGCACAATAACGTCGAAGCCCGGCTCACCGCCGAGGTCCAAACCCTCAAGACGAAGCACCACGAAGAAGTCATTCTGCTGAGGAACCATGTCCAAACGCAGCAGAACAAGCTTCTAACCATTCAACAACAAATCAATGCGAGTCAGCAGCTCCTGGCCGATTGGAAGGACCTACGCACAAAGATCAAGGCCTCAATGCCCCGCCAGCGAAGGGCCTCATTAGAGGGCCAGCATGTGGTGGAAACCCTGAAAAAGAGCCTGGTCTCCCTTCAAGGCGAACTTGAGAATCTGATCGCCTCGATCCCCTCCGAGTGGCCGACCAAGGGTTGGCTGAGCTCGAATTTCGGTATGCGCGAATCACCCTGGACCAAGAAAAGAGAGTTTCATTCGGGCATCGACATTGCCAATCGCACCGGTACATCGGTCCAGGCCCCAGGGGCCGCGGTGGTGCATAGGGTCGGGCATAGCGGTGCCAACGGCAAACATATCATCCTGGACCACGGCCAGGGGATCACGACCCATTACGGCCATCTCTCGAAAATCAAGGTTAAAAAAGGCGAACGAGTCGACAAGAAGCAGACCATCGGCAACATTGGCAGCACAGGAAGAAGCACCAATCCGCATCTTCACTATGAGGTGCATATCAACGGCATCCCGATCAACCCCCGAAGAAAGCTACTTAACGGCAATCCGCCGATGTCCTAGCCCGCCACCATCCGACGACCCGCGCTAACGTGCGTACGCTTTAAGTGTTCCCAAGGAAAACTAACCTTGACATAGGGGTAGGTGCGTTATAGAGTTCAAGCAAATCAGGTATGAATTCCAGCTTTGTTGAAAAGATGATTCGGGCGGCCAGGTTGGACGTCCACCTTTACGAGGAAATCGAAGCCGATGAAAAGGCCAATACCCATGCATTGGCAGTCGTCATCCTTGCTGCAATCGCCGCCGGTGTCGGGACCAAAGGTGGCGGGCTGGTCGGTATTCTTATCGGTAGCCTGGTTGCCCTCATCGGCTGGTACGTCTGGGCGTATCTCACGTTCTGGATCGGCACCAGAATTCTACCCGAGCCCGAGACCCATGCCAGCCACGGCGAGCTGCTGCGTACCATTGGATTTGCAGCGTCACCCGGCCTGATTCGCGTCTTCGGTGTCATCCCGCCGCTACGCGATGTCATTTTTGCCATCGCGGGGATCTGGATGTTGGTGGCCATGGTCGTCGCAGTGCGTTCGGCCCTGGATTACAAGAGCACGGGAAGAACGGTCGGAGTATGTATCATCGGATGGATTATACAAATCATTTTATTCGCCCTGCTTCTCACCGTTTTGGGGTTAGGAAAAGCGACTTGAGTCTTTTTAAAAATAGCATAGGCACAAAAGTACCCACGAAAACTTTTCTAAGGTCTAAGAAAAATAGGGGATTCTAAATGGCACAAGGTCGAAACGAATGGGAGGAGCTCCTCTCGCGCTTACCCAAGCTTTCCAAGCTCCTGAGTGCGGGTATTCCGACTGTCGTCCTAATCGTCATTATAGGTATCTGGGCTGCAAGCGGTATCTATGTCGTCGGACCGGGCGAACAGGGGGTGGTCCGCCAGTTCGGCAAGGTCACCGAGAAAACATCCGCGGGACTGAACTACAATATCCCATGGCCTATCCAACAACGGGACGTCGTCAACATAGCACGGATCCAGCGTCTGGAGATCGGCTTTCGTACCAACCCAAGAAGAGCCGGCAGTATCCGGCCCGTCCCTCAGGAATCGTTAATGCTCACGGGAGACGAGAACATCGTGGACGCCCAGATGATCGTCCAGTTCCGAATCAAGGACCCGGTGCAATACCTCTTCCGGCTTCGCGATCCCGTCGGGACCCTCCGCGCCGCCACCGAGGTAGCGCTTAGGAGCCGTGTGGGAAACACGACTGTTGACCAAGTCCTGACCGTGGGCAGGGCCAAGGTTCAGGACGAGACCCGAGAGTTCCTCCAGCAGCTCATGGACACATACGAGTCCGGCTTGCTTATCACTGCGGTCAAGCTTCAAACCGTGGACGCCCCGAATCAGGTGAAGGATGCCTTTAATGAGGTTGTTCGTGCTCGTGAAGACAAGGAGAAGCTGGTTCGACAGGCCGAAGGATACCAAGAGGACTTAATTCCCAAGGCTCGTGGTGAGGCCCAGAAGATCATTCGAGCGGCGGAGGCCTATAAGGAAGAAAGGATCCTGAGGGCCAAGGGGGACGCGGCACGGTTCAACTCTGTCCTGACCGAATACCGCAAGGCACCGGGAGTCACCAGGGAACGGCTCCATCTCGAAATCGTGGAGCGTGTACTCGTGGACGTTGACAAGGTTATCCTCAGCAAGAACGGGGGCGGTGTGCTCCCTTTCCTGCCCCTCAAGGACCTGAATTTTAAATCCGGCACCACCACAGGAAAGGCGCAGGGGAGTTAATTATGATCGGAAAAATCTTTTCCAGCATTGGCGTGCTTCTAGTCGTCGCCCTCATGATTCTTGGAAGCCAAACATTCTTTATTGTGGGCGAATGGGAACAGGCTTTGGTTCTGCAGCTCGGAAAATTCAAGTACGCAATTCAGAAGCCCGGGCTCAACTGGAAGTACCCGTTTCTGCAGCAGTCTATTATATTCGAGGGGCGTATCCTCGCCAGCGATGCCGAGCCTGCAGAGTACTTGACGAAGGACAAGAAGCGCGTTGTCGTAGACCACGTGACCCGATGGAGGATCAAAGATCCGCTACAGTTCTACAAGACGGTCCGGGACGAGTCTGGGGCACGCGCTCGTTTAGACGAAATCGTCTTCTCCGAGTTAAGGGGCGAGCTGGCCAGCCGGGAATTTGCCGCTATCATCGCCGCGGAACGTGAGCCCGCCATGGAGGCCGTAGCTACAAGGGCGGCCGCGAAGGCCGAAGAATTCGGGATCGACGTTGTGGATGTCAGGGTCAAGCGGGCCGACCTGCCCCGCGAGGTTCAGGAGAGTGTGTACTCGCGTATGCGCGCCGAGCGTGAACGTATCTCCAAGCGCTACCGCTCAGAGGGCGAGGAGGAGGCGGCCAAGATCCGCGCCGACACGGACAAGGATAAGACGATTATCCTGGCCAAGGCCTACGAGGAAAGCCAGCGGCGAAGAGGCGAAGGAGACGCCCAGGCCACAACCATCTACGGCTCGGCCTACGGGCAGGACCCCGAGTTCTACAGCTTCGTGCGCAGTCTCGATGCCTACGACAAGTTCTTAGGGAAAAAAAGCACCGTGCTGCTCTCCGAGGACTCGCCCCTGCTGAAGTACCTGGCGGATTCGCGGAAACCTAAATAGTACAACCGTCTACTCGCCTAGCCAACGAACTTGCGAACTTGGCCCGTGCCCCCTGTCAGACCACCGCTCGTGGATGACACACGCCTTCGAAACAAGGCAATCGTCCAACGTATAATCACCACACTACCGTTGCATGGGGATCAACCATGACAACACTCATTACCGGTATCGGACTCGTAGGGACCTCAGTTGCGCAAGCGGTACTGAAGCGTGGTGAACGATTGGTGTTTCTCGACTTTCAGCCGCGCGGGGATTTTGTGAAGCGCAAACTCGGCAAGGCAAATGTCGTCGTCGTGCAGAACGACGTACGCGACCTGCCAGCCCTGATCCAGATCATGAAAGAGCATAGGGTAGACACGGTGGTCCACACAGCGGGTCTCATCGGGGGCCGGGTCACCGAGTCCCTATACACGGGCATGCAGATCAATGTCATGGGAACCCTCAATGTAGCGGAGGCCGTGCGCCTGACGGGAGCAAAGCGCCTGGTCCATATCAGCACCCACGGGATTTATGACCGAAGACAGGAGCGGAACGCCCCGGTGACGGAGGATTTCCCCAGGGGAGGAGGTTCCGGTTACGGGAATTCGAAGGCGGCCAAGGAACTCATCCTGGAGGCTTATCAACGCCAATACGGTTTTGAACTCGTTGTATTGCGTCTCGCCGGTGTATACGGTCTGGGCCATTTCTGGTCTGGCTCCGGCGGAGGCAGAATGGTTCAGTCCCTCGTTCAAGGGGGCCTGACTGGAGAGGTCGTCCGATTATCCAAGGGCCAAACGCGGGACTTCGAATACGTCTACTCCAAAGACGTGGGTCGAGCCATCGATCTGGCCGCAACCGTCCCCGCGCCTTCCATGACTTTCTTCAATATCGGCTCCGGCGTCATAACCAAATTTGATGACCTCATCGCCACGGCGAAGGGTTTTCTTCCCAAACTCAAGGTCCAAGTTGCCCCCGGCAAGACACCGTCATCAGCCGGGCAACCCCTGGACCTGACCCTGGCAAAGCGGCACTTAGGTTGGCAGCCCCAATTCGACATGGAGGCCGGTCTCAAGGACTTGGCCCAGGAACTCCTATCCAGCGATGATGTTGAAATAAACTAAGCCGACAGCAGGCGCGCGGTCAATCCACGACGTCGGCTTCGATTGAAAAGACGTCAACGGGATGGGGCAGCCAGTATCTCGCACCGTCATAGGTCGAGACCCGCTGCAAATACTCGAAGATCATGGCGCGCAGGTTGTCCGGCAACTGATCGGTCTCAGCCTGTACGATGAAATCTATGATACGGGCGCCTTCCTCGGAACCATCGACAAAGCAGGAGGTTACGTCCAGTTTGGCATCGATTCGATCCTTTTCGAATGGTATCTTTTGCTCCTCAATATGACCCTCGAGGTCTTCACTGAACCAGCTTCTACGGCCGCGCTCCAGGTTCCAAAATTTGTCGGCAAGCTGATTGAGTATTCCATTAGGTGCTAGAAAGATGACCAAGCGACCACCGTCCTTAAGAAGATTCAGTGCAGTATCGATGGTCTGGGCCGGTTCGTCCATATAATAGAGCGAATGGGTCATGTGGACCAGATCGAATCGTTCACGAAAAGGATGGTTCTCGAAATCAGCGGCATGAACCCCGACTCGAACGCGCCCATTGACACGAGTCTCTAGCAGTTGGGTGAACCGTTCGCATTGATGCGGATTCGGATCGATACCCACGTATGAAACCTCACGGACGGTGGAACTGATCGAACCGAGAAACTGGTTATCGAATACCCCGCTGCCGGATCCCACACTGAGAACCGCCGCGCAATCCATGGGCAGAGACGAAACGAGATTTTCCCTGAGCCACGCCAGCATGCTCATACGCTGATTACTGGCAGCCTCATAGGTCTCGGCACACTCCGCATAGCGGTTTCCCTCAAGAGACGGGACTTCATCGAGTCTGGATAACTCAAGCTGCAGGTCGGAAATATTCATTATGCTTCTTTTTAGTTTAAGGGTAGGTGAAAGATAGGAAACGGCAATGTGGGACAAGAATCCAGAGAACCGGCGGCTCTTACAAAATCTGTGTCAAATCACCAAATCGTTTACGGAACCTACACCCTGTGAGCCTCTCTCCTTAAGAGTCTCCATCCTCGGAAAAACCCATGCCATGCCCCTGATTGTAATACGGTATGGCATGGACTTCTTGGGGTCCTGTAAAGGAATAGTTTATTACCCGAATACGGAAGAAATGTCTAGGATTGAATTGGAAAACCACCTTTGGTTGACACAAACACCCCCTTTCATTCATAGTTTAAACTCGACGACTTATGTGAGAGGCATCTAATCCAATACAGAAGAACCCATGTTCAATCTTAGCGATATTTCAAAACGTTTTGGGAACGTCGCGGCGCTGGACGGCTTCAACCTGTCACTGGAAGCGGGGCGGACTACCGTCCTGATCGGGCCCTCCGGTTGTGGTAAGTCCACTATCCTGAGACTCATGATCGGGCTTCAGACCCCCGATTCGGGCCAGATTCGCTTTGCCGGCGAGCTCTTGGACCCCGAACATATCATGGCCCTGCGACGACGTATGGGCTATGTGATTCAAGACGGGGGCCTGTTCCCCCACCTCTCCGCGCGTGAAAATATCGCATTGATGGCTCGTTACCTGGGCTGGCCGGTTACTCGCATAGAAGACCGGCTCCGGGAGCTGGCCGACCTCACCCACTTTCCCATGGATGGATTGGATCGATTCCCCATTCAGCTATCGGGGGGACAACAACAACGGGTAGGCTTGATGCGCGCCTTGATGCTCGACCCGGAGGTGCTGCTGCTCGACGAACCGTTGGGCGCCCTTGATCCAATGATTCGATTCGAGCTGCAGGAAGACTTGAAAAGTGTTTTTACAACTCTCGGGAAGACGGTGGTCATGGTAACCCACGACTTAGGGGAAGCGGCCTTCTTCGGCGACACCATCATCCTCATGCGGGCCGGTCGCATTGTCCAGCAGGGTACACTGGAGGCCATGCTACGAGCCCCAGCCGAGAACTTCGTGCGTAACTTCACAAAGGCTCAACGATCCCATTTGAGTCCCGAGGTTACCGAGCAGTGAAATTTCTCCGGGCCTTCATTACTGTAATACTCCTAACCCTGCTCACAGGCTGCGGGGACGCACCCAAGGACCGCATTATGCGCATTGGCTCAAAGAACTTCACCGAAGGTGTGGTCCTGGGAGAGCTTGCGCGCACTCTCATCGAGCTCTCCGGTCGATCCACGTGGCATCACCGGTCGCTGGGTGGAACGCGTTTGGTCTTCAATGCACTGGTCGCCGGTGAGATCGACGTGTACGCCGAGTATTCGGGAACCCTCACCCACGAGATCCTGGCATCGCAAAAGCCCAAGGACGAAGATGAGCTGCGAGCGATCCTGAAGGATTTGGGATTGCAGATGAGCCGCCCTCTGGGCTTCAAGAACAACTACGCCATCGGCATGCGCCGTGAGACCGCTAAGCGCCTCGGTATCAAGCGGGTCTCCCAGTTGCGCAACCACCCGGATCTGGTCTTTCGTTTTGGGACCGAGTTTATGGATCGCGACGACGGTTGGCCGGGATTGCGATCCCGCTACGCTCTACCCCAGAAGAATGTCCGCGGTGTCGAACACGACCTGGCCTATCGTGGCCTCGCCGCCGGCGATGTCGACGTCACCGACCTCTACACTACAGATGCCGAGATCAAATACTATAACTTGGCCGTTCTCGAAGACGACCTTTCATACTTTCCCCAGTATCATGCAGTGCTGCTCTACCGTACCGCCTTGGAAAAGGAAGCCCCGGAGACTGTTACCTACCTAAAACGCCTAGAAGGCACTATCAACGAGACGGCAATGATCGAAATGAATGCGAGAGTGAAGCTGCAGGGAACAACTGAGTCCGAAGTGGCCGCCGACTTCTTACGCAAGCGACTCGGCATGAACGCCAAGGCATCCGTCGAGAACCGGTTACAGCGCCTGGCACGTTATACGAAAGAGCACGTTGCACTGGTCGGGGTTTCGCTGATTGCGGCCGTGCTCCTCGCCATCCCACTGGGCATCATCGCAGCGCGGTGGCCCCGGACCGGTCAACTTGTGCTCGGTTGTGTCGGCGTCGCGCAAACGATTCCCGCACTGGCCATGCTCGTGTTCATGATACCACTGCTCGGCATCGGAGCGGGCCCGGCAGTCGTCGCTCTGTTTATCTACAGCCTTCTCCCCATCGTTCGTAACACGCATGCGGGTCTCACCGGTATCCCGTTGACCTTGCGGGAATCCGCCGAAGCCCTGGGTCTCCCCCCGAGAGCCCGGCTACGGCTGGTGGAGGCGCCCCTGGCCATGCCGTCGATCCTGGCCGGAATCAAGACCGCGGCGGTAATCAATGTCGGAGCTGCGACGCTGGGCGCTCTCATCGGCGCCGGCGGCTACGGCCAACCCATTCTAACCGGGATCCGTCTTGACGACGTCGGTTTGATCCTCGAGGGAGCAATTCCCGCAGCCGTCCTTGCCCTTGCGGTGCAGTGGCTCTTCGACCTGGCGGAGTATTTTGTAGTACCCCCGGGACTCAGAACCGCCACTGGCAATTAATTTCTGAAGCCCGGCACACGCGGCCGACAACACCAAGCTGACAGTCACCTTATTTCTCTTGACAAAACTTAACGGTCAGGATACTTAGAACTCAAATACGTCCTAGGTGCCCACACGGGATAATAGGGAAACCGGTGCAAATCCGGTGCGGTCCCGCCACTGTAAAGGCCACGAAAGCCGCAATGCAAAAGCCACTGCCGGCTTCGTTACTCGTTGATTCGTTAAATCGTTACTGGTTAAACGCCAGAAACGAATAACGGATACACGAATAACGAAACGACGGGAAGGCGCGGCGAGTAGAAGGAAGCCTGAGCCAGGAGACCTGCCTAGGAGCAAGAGGCCGGCCTCTCCGAAGGAGAGAGGTGGTTCTGATCGTTCCTTACCGAACATCCCTCCACCTGATCCATCGTTGAGACCTCAAGTCCTCGTACAACAACGATGCGATTGTTCCTATTTATCACCATCTCGGCCCTGCTTCATTCGCTGATCCTCGCCTTCCCTTTTCCCTATTCCCGTGGAGAAAATGGAGTGGCTATCCCGGTGACTCTAATCCTTGGCCGCCTCCAAGAAACAGAGAGGCCAACCTCCATTCGGAAGCTACCGGTACCCCAGCGCATGCGGTCCACCCTGGTCAAAAGTAGAAAGCCAGTGATTCCACCTATAAAAAAAGTAATGGCGAAAAGATTGCCAACAATCATTCCCAGCAAGCCAACTCGCCTCTCCTCCTCTAAGAATCAAAAGCCAAGGGCCCAGGCTAAAAAACCGATAGACAAGCCCGCACCCTCTATCGATCGGTTGGCGCTTATCTTCGAAGAGCCCTCTGATGAACCATTAGAGATGCGAGTCGAAGGTCCGGCGCCTATAACTGAGCAGGATCTAGAGACTGCTAAACTTCCCCAAGAGGGCCAGGATCAAGAATGGAACATGGGTGAAGCCACATCCTTCCTCGACGCCCCCTCCCCTGCTATGGGTCGGGTCGATGGCAACCCGGGGGACGGCGGATCCCAAAATGACCGCATCGACCAATCTCCCATTTTTGGAGTCCAGTACGCGCATATGGCAAAGCCTGAATACCCATGGAGGGCCAGGCGCATGGGTTGGGAAGGAACCACACTGCTCAGGGTCCTGGTCGACCAACAAGGCCATTCCAAGAGTGTCCTGATAAGCCGAAGCTCCGGATTTGATAACCTGGACAGCGCTGCGGTAAAGGCCGTCAAAGGCTGGCGCTTCAATCCGGCGCGTTCCAGGGCCGGGCCCGTCGAGAGTTGGGTCAAGATCCCAATTGTCTTTACCCTGAAAAAACCGAGTTATTCGTCAATCGTTAATTCAAATTATGCGAATGAAGGAGGGCCAGATTAGAAGAGAGAGTTAAAATTTAATTGGCTGCAGACGGATGCAAGGGAAAGGGGTGTAAATCCCCTGCTGCCCCGCAACTGTGAAGGCCACGAAAGCCGCAGACGAGCCACTGCTGGTTTCGTTACTCGTTGATTCGTTAAATCGTTACTGGGGAACGCATAGCCGAATAACGGATACACAAATATACGAATAACGAAAAGGTGGGAAGGCGCGGTGAGTAGGATGAAGCCCAAGCCAGGAGACCTATCCGTTCTGCCTCAACCTTCCCCTTTCGCGGGAATAAGGAGGGTCTATGCTAGGGGTTCTTTTTATTCTATTTTTCTTGTTTCCTGCCGCGTCGACTTGGGCAGCCCAGATCCAGGACGAAGACACCCTCAAACCGGTTTTGGTGTCCGCCACCCGGCTCAAGGACATAGAAGAGGATATCTCAAAATTACCAGGAAAGGTGGTTGTCATCACCCAGGAGGAAATTAAAAACACTGGTGCCACAACCGTGCAAGAGGCGCTCCAATATCAAACTGGGGTAGTGCTTTACGACCAGATCGGCAACGAGTTTCAGTCCACAGTGAACCTACGCGGGTTCAATGGGCAACCGGTACCTGCCACGACGATTTTCGTCGACGGTGTACGGGTCAATGAGCCGGATTTCAATACGGTCAATTTTGACTTCATCCCCGTTGAGAATGTTGAAAGAATCGAGATCCTCTATGGACCGGGCACAGTGCACGGCCGCAATTCGCTTGCTGGTGTCATCAACATCACCATGAAAAAAGGTGCGGGCGATCAATTGGTCGTTGGAGGTGAGTCCGGCGGCGGCAGTTACGGCAGGCAGAAATACAACTTCTATGCAGACATTCCGCTAGGGCTTCCCAATCTGAAACACTTCTTCAGCGGGTCCAGAGAACTCTCTAACGGCTACCGGCACGAATCCGGTGGTCGCATGTCTCGGTTCTACCATAAGCTCGGATATTCCAACGAGTCGGGTACGGATCTGAGCCTGTCCCACACCTATGTTGACGACCGTTTGAAACAGGCAGGATCTATCACGAAAGCCCAGTTGGACAACAACAGAAAGACCAACGGGACTCCCGGTGACTTCAAGGACAGCCTCTACAATCTGGTCACCCTCAACGCACGACAGAAACTACCCGCGGGCTTCTCGGCGGCCATGAATTCCTATTACAGGAACAACAATTCGGAAAATTTTGTGGTCGGACTGAATAGTGTCTCCGACGCCAATACGGATTATGACCAATGGGGCGGGACTCTTCAGCTTAGTAACAACCGGTCTTTGAATGGCCGCAACACTGTTAACGTAGGGGTTGAATACGCCAACAATCAATTTACAACCATGACCGATGGTTTTTTTGGCGCCTTCCCCTTTACCATTGACACCTCGACCGACGAGGACGCGGTCGGGATATATCTCCTAAACAAGCTGGATATCTTCGAAACCCTTTCCGTTACCGGTGGATTTCGTTACGATTGGGACCGTATCGACTACAACGACAGGGTCACCCCGGCTGCGAGTTTTACTGAAACGTTTGACCACGTCAGTCCGCGGGCCGGGATCGCGTACAATCCCTTCCCCAATCTTGGCTTTTACTTCAGCTATGCGGAGGGATTTCGTACCCCGACGGTGGCCGAGCTTCCCGCATTCGATCCGCCTCTCTTTACCCCCGCAGTCGCCACTCTCGACCCGGTTAAGTCACGGAATTTCGAAGTGGGGGTCAGGGGAAAGCTCCCCCCTTGGTTGGATGGTTCCATCGCGGTATTTTATACACCGGTCAGGGATGAGATCCTGTTCGTGGTCACGGACCCGTTAACCTTTTCTGGGCGCAATGTCAACATAAGCCGCAGCCTCAGGCGGGGAGTCGAACTAAGCCTGAAGGCGCGGCATAACACCCTGGTCGATGGATTCATAAACTACACTTATACCAAGACCACCTTCGAGACCGACGTCCTCCTCTTTTCCGGTCAGGTCAAAAAAGGGGACCAGTTCCCACTAGTCCCCAATCACAGGGTGGGCGTCGGATTGAACGTCCACCCCATCGATAATTTCACCGCATCCCTGTTCGGTTATTATGTGGGCAGGCAATACTTATCCAACGACGAGCCCAATAATTTCGACAAACTCGATGAGTATTATGTTCTCAACGGCAAAATGAGCTACCGCTGGGAGAACATGACAGCGTACATCACCGGAAGCAACCTGACCAATAATAAGTTTGAGACCTTCGGGATCGTGGGCGGGTTTCCGGCACAACCCTTTCTGATCCCATTCCCAACGACCACGTTTTTCGCCGGCTTGACCTATCGCTTCGACGGACTGTCGAGCTGGTTGAAAGACCTCCCCGCCAATGGCGATTAAAGGCCGACCCATGAAGCTTTCCCGAACAATGGATGCATCCCACTTGGGTCACCTGAGCTGGTTATCGCTTTTAATGGTTCTTGGTTTAATGACTCTTGGTTGCCGGCCGGCACCGGAAGAACCCAGCAGAATCGTAACGGACGATTTGGGGTATCGAGTCCAGATCAAGCGTGATGTGCAAAAGGTCGTCTCCCTGGTCCCGACCAATTCGGAACTCGTTTGCCTGTTGGACTGTGAGCGCCTGCGAGGAGGAACCCGCTACGATCGCTTTCCCAAAGTACTGGCGAAGAGGATCAAGGACAAACAAGTAAGAATTGTCGGCGGAGGCTTCGATCCCAATCTTGAAATAATCATTGAGATAGGGCCCGATCTCATTTTAGCCAACGGCCCTAGCCAACAGAAGGCCGTCCTGCCTCTCAGGAAACTGGGGTACCCGGTTATCAGCCTCTATGCACAAAACATCGAATGGCTCAAAAAAGACTTTTTACTCCTGGGGGAAATTTTAGGTAGACAAGGGAAAGCCAAAATGATCGTAGAAGCCGAAGAGCGGGGACTGAAAGAGATCCGGCGAAAGACCGAGGGGAGAAAGAAAAAGAGAGTCTATCTTCAGACTTGGGCCAATCCCATGATCACCGTGGGGAAAGGTTCATTCTCTCAATCCCTTCTGACCCTGGCCGGTGGGATCAATATCTTCGAGGACATGCCATTTGATTCAGGACAAGTGAGCACCGAATGGATCATCCAACGTAATCCCGAGGTTATGATTTTTACTAACGATCAGATCGATTTTATCAATAAGATCAAAAAACGCCCCGAGTGGAATCGGATCGACGCAGTAAAGAATAACCATATCTGTTTGATACATGAAATCAATTTTAGGCGTCGAATCCAATTCCTGGACGGAATAAAGATAATCCACCAGTGCCTATTTGAAGGACAAGACAACGGGAAGGTCCTCAGACTGGATTCAAGCCCATGAAGCCTCCACTGGATTACGTCTGTGGTATCCATCATTTCTTCAGCAGAATCCGCCGAAGCACCTACCTTCGCCAAAGCTACGGTAGGTCCGACCGTCGCATTCATCCATGGGCTTACGCCCATGGTCTTCTGCGAAGGCGGAAAGAATTGACTATGGATTATAAATGACTCGAATTAAGGGTTGGCTTATTATTCTCACCATTCTGGTGATTTCCACCGCCCTGGCACTCGGCACAGGGCCGGTAGATATTTCTTTGTGGAACATGTCCGCAACGGACAAATTGATTCTTTTTAATCTGCGATTACCTCGAATCCTGTCCTCATTCTTCGTGGGCGGCGGGCTTGCCCTGGCGGGCGCCATATTTCAGGGCCTGTTTCGTAACCCCTTGGCCGACAGCTACATATTGGGGATTTCTTCCGGGGCCTCCCTGGGCGCGGCCACTGCTATTGTTTTGGGGTTCACCTCTCCCCTGGCAATCTTCACCGGTGTAAGTTTCTTTTCCTTCTTGGGATCCCTCGCCGCGCTGGCACTGGTATTTTATTTTGGTTCACAAAATGGCTCGATCTCTCCTTTCCGCCTTCTTCTCTCGGGCCTGGGCGTGGGCCTGTTCCTTTCTTCTCTGGTAGCCATCCTCATGATCATGGCGGAAGAGGAACTCAAGGCCCTGATCTTCTTCTTTATGGGAGGATTTTCGACCTCCAGTTGGGAAACCGCGTTGCTCGCCTTGGTCTTCGTACCCGTGGGCGCGTGGATCGCCTTTTATTACGCCAGAGACCTCAATGTGTTGCTGCTGGGGAAAGAGACAGCACAGAGCTCCGGCGTAAATACCGTCTTGATCCAATCCGTCTACGCCATCACCGCGGCTCTCTTAACGTCCGTATCTGTTTCCGTAGCAGGGTTAATCGGCTTTGTCGGTCTCATCGTTCCCCATATGGTTCGAATGATTTTCGGGGCCGATCACCGGAGCTTGTTCCCATTTTCATTCTTTGTTGGCGGTATTTTCTTAATCCTATGTGACACGATTGCTAAAGTCGTCATCGCCCCCTCCGAGCTCCCCGTGGGCGTGGTGACTTCTCTGTGGGGGGTGCCGTTCTTCCTTTACTTACTCAAAAGAGAGAAGGGAGAATACGGCATATGATCGACAAGACGGAAGAGAACACTCTTGAAACCAAAAGCATCTCATTTGGCTATGGCAAGACCTTAGTCCTCGAGGATATTAGCTTTTCAATACAGCGAGGAGACTTTGTAGCCCTCATGGGTCCCAATGGTTCAGGAAAGACTACGCTCCTGAAAACCCTTCTTGGGCTTTTACCCCCCATAAGCGGAGAGATATTGCTCAACGGTCGCCCCGTACTCTCCTACGGGCCGAAGGAAAGAGCTAAACTGATTGGCTACGCATCCCAAGAGCCTTCTTTTAGCTTTCCCCTCACCGTAAAAGAGTTAGTGTCTTTGGGAAGGTATCCCCATTCGAATCGATTCCAAGATAGCCCGGAAGACGAACACGCCGTTGAAGAGGCCCTTCGCATAACCGAATCCACATCATTGAGGGAGAGGAAATTCACCACCTTAAGCGGAGGTGAAAGGCAAAAGGTCTTAATAGCCAGGGTATTGGCGCAGGCCTCACATCTTCTTTTGATGGACGAACCAACCACTCACTTGGACATCTACTTCCAATTGCACATCCTAGAGACTCTCAAAAAGATATGTAGAGAAAAGAACATAACGATCATTGCAGTCCTACACGATCTCAACCTGGCCTCGCTGTTTGCCGACAAGGCTCTCCTGCTCAAAGGAGGAGAATCCGTCGCCTTTGGTAAAGTACAAGACGTGGTGAACGAAAATAGCGTGAGAGAGATCTTTGGAGTCGAAGTAGCGAAAAAGATCGAACCGGGCCAAGGACCTCAATTTATTTTCCTGCGCAGGCCCGTACCGTAGTCAGTTATCAAGCTAACAGGCTAATATGCGCGCCAAAACTCTGATGATTCAAGGAAGCGCCTCCTCGGTGGGTAAAAGCACCCTGGTCACCGCCCTTTACCGTATTTTCAAGCAAGACGGTTGGAACGTAGCCCCCTTCAAGGCGCAAAACATGTCGCTCAATTCTTATGTCACCGGCGACAGTGCCGAAATGGGAAGGGCTCAGGTCGTCCAGGCTGCAGCAGCCTGCGTGGAACCCATGGTCGAGATGAACCCGGTGTTGCTGAAGCCGGAGGCTGACAACCGCTCTCAGGTCGTCTTCCTGGGACTCCCCTTGGCAAGCTTGGCGGCAAAGGACTACTACGCGTTGCGAACAAAGCTCTGGAAGGGAATCAGCGAGAGCTTGGATAGCCTCATGGACCGTTACGAACTGGTCATAATGGAAGGTGCCGGGAGCCCGGCGAAGATAAATCTAAAGAAACATGCCATGGTCAATATGCGGGTCGCCCTGCATTGTCGCGCGCCGGTTGTCCTTGTCGCCGATATCGACCGGGGCGGAGTCTTCGCCTCTCTCGTCGGGACCCTGGAGCTCCTGGATCCACCTGAGCGGGCACTGATCAAGACTATCGTGATCAATAAATTCCGGGGGGATCTTTCCCTTCTGCCCCCCGGACTCGACTGGCTGGAAAACCGCACGGGTGTACCCGTTGCCGGAGTCATCCCCTATTATCATGACATAAGCATCGCTGAAGAGAATTCGGTCTCACTGGAACAGCGTCGGGCAATGAAGGCCAAGGACAAATTCCTGCTGGACATCGCAGTCATTGGACTGGGGCATATCAGCAACTTCGATGATTTCGACCCATTGGAACAAGAAACCCAGGTCCGAGTCCGCTACGTCCAGGCCAACGATGACCTGGGTGCACCTGACCTGATTATTGGACCGGGGACCAAAAATACGATGACTGACCTGGCGGAGCTCAGATCCCGAGGGTTGGACCAAACCGTCGTGGATCGGTCAAGGAATGGGATCCCGGTGATCGGAATCTGCGGCGGTTATCAGATGTTGGGGCAGCGAATTCACGACCCGGAGCAAGTAGAGAGTCCTACGCTGCAGGCACCAGGCCTGGGATTATTGCCCGTTTCAACCACATTTCTTCTGACGAAGATGACCCGGCAAGTATGCGGGAGGGTGGCAGCGGATAAGGGGCTGCTCAGCGGCGCTTTGGACCTACCGATTAGGGGCTATGGAATTCACATGGGAGAGACCGATGGAGTGACAATCCTCGCCTTCACTATCGAAGAACGCTCACGGAAGCCAGGCAGAGAGTCCGACGGCTGACTGAGTCCAAACGGGAACGTTTTGGGAACCTACCTTCACGGTTTGTTTCACAACGATCGATTGCGGCACACCCTGCTGACAGGCCTTGCGGCAAAGAAACGGCTTCCCTTTCATCCCTCCGGTGGTGTAGTATCGAAGGAAGAGCAGTACGACCGACTAGCGGCACTGGTCCGGAGCCACCTCGACATGGATCTCCACTACCGTACGGTTGACGTCAAATAGAGCCAATGGTTATAGCCGCATTCCAGGACCTAATAACGCTATGGATTATCTAGTTATCACGCAGGCGCTGGACAGGACCGGTCTGCTGATCAAGACTTACCTATTGGCGGAAGGAGAAATCTCATAGCCGAATCCGAAAGAGCATTGGGCATAAACACCCCTTCTCCCGGGGGCTACATTGGCAAAGGCACCCA
The DNA here is from genome assembly GCA_963664015.2 of Binatia bacterium. Taxonomy (GTDB): domain Bacteria; phylum Desulfobacterota; class Binatia; order UBA9968; family CAXXLF01; genus JACZQL01. The sequence goes on from CAXXLF010000001.1 coordinate 496,852, forward strand.
GGTCGCGGGAAAATTCTCCTTCGAAGGAACCACGACCATCGAAGGAAATGTCAGCGGGGATGTCCATGTCCACGGTCATCTCATTGTTGGAGAGCACGCTTTCATTGAAGCCAAGGTCACTGCCACGTCGGTCCTCATCCGGGGAAAAGTCACAGGGGACGTTACATCCGAGAAGAAGATCGAGATTCAGCCGCCAGGGGCCGTCTTTGGAGACATCACGACTCCCAATCTCGTTATCGGCGACGGCGCAATCTTCGAGGGGAACTCGTACATGAAGCGGGAGCAAAAGGAGGGTAAGCTCCTCCCCCTGCTGCGCCCGAGCACTACTTCCGGATCCACAGAGGAACCAGGCTCCGATCTTTAGGCCGGACCAATCCACGATCGGTTATTCTCAAAGCGGGTAAGGTGACGAAAGTAAGAAAACAGAGGGGATGAAGGGGGCTATCGAACGGGGAACCCTTCTCTCTCAGGCGCCGCTGGATGCGCCGTAGTCCGTCTCCAACCTCCTGCCACGGCTGCAGCGAAAAAATACCAGCTACGGGAAACCCCATCTTCTCCATCACAACGCCCTCATCGACAACTGCAATTCCCCCGCCTTCTTCCAGCAAAAGGTTAGCACACAGGGCCATATCGTCGTCATTGGTGCCAACAACCAGAAGGGCATATTCGTCCAGGTTGATAGTCGTACCCACGGCGCCGATTTTTCCGCCCCATCCCTTGAGCAGCCCTTGAGAGATCCTGCCGCTACCACCACGGCAGTCAAAGATAGCCACTTTTAAGATATCCTGATTGGAATCCGCAACCACGGCCCCGTCCCGAACGGGTGGTTGCAGTATCGTCTCCCGTGTAATGGTGTGGTTGACCAGTTCTATCACACGGGCCTCGGCCCCCTCAAATGGGGGAACCATTCGGAAGATCTCGGCAGAGATAACCGGTTTATAGCTGAGACACCGGATGGTACTAGGCGGTAAACTCATGGCATCACTGGCAACGAGAGAGACACCCCCCTGGGCGACCCGCCGGCCACCGATCACGGTCGTTTCCACTTGAACTTTTTCCAGATCCGCGAGCAAGGCGAAGTCGGCCGAACGGCCGGGGGCAATACCACCGATTTCCTGATCCAGTCCCGAGTAAGTCGCCGGATTGAGGGTCACCGCCTGTATGGCCTTTACCGGAGATAATCCGAGACCGATGGCGCGCCGCACGACGTAGTCCACATGACCTCGATCTTGGACATCGACGGGCGACACGCTGTCGGTGACGAGGATCAAACGGCGTGTGCTCAACCGCCGTTGCACGATGGGTCCCAGTGTGGCCTCGAGGTCCTGACGAAAGGAGCCTTCTCTCAGCATGACCCAATAACCAGCACGGAGTTTCTCGAGCGCCTCGCGCTCGCCTACGGGCTCATGACACGACGAGACCTGTGCCGCCGCAATCGCCGCGAGCTTTCTGTCTCTGGCCCCCGCTGTATGACCGTGAACGATCTTTCCCGCGGCGAGGGTCATCTCAATCCTCTCGAGGACCTCCGGATCCCTATCGATTAGACGAAGCCAGGAAACGATTTCCCCCAATCCGAGAATCCTCGGGTCGGCCAATGCGTCGGCCACCTCGGCCTGCGTTAGACTGTGGGTGTGGGATAAGAGAGGGTCCTGTGGGGCGACCATGGAGATGAGCGTGTAAACCCTCAGGGGGTGCCCTTCCACCTCGTCAAGAAATAGTCGGACCCCTTCGTACCCCAGGACCGACGCATGCTCGTCGCAGGAGGTCATAAGCGCCGTCGTTCCATGAGGCAAATAGGCCTGTAGAAATTCATAAGGACGACAGAAATGGCCGATATGCGTATGGCCATCGATAAACCCCGGCGCCACGTAAAGGCCACGGGCGTCCAGGACTTCCGTCGAATCACCCCGAGTGTGGGCCGCACTTTCACCCACGTAACAAATCCTGCCGTCCACCACGGCGATTTCCATCCCGTCCAGGATCTCTCCCGAATAGACGTTGATGAGCTTGCCGCCGGTAACGATCAAATCGGACTTGATTTCCCCCAGGGCTCCCTGGATCAAAGTTTCGATTTCTCTCTTTGAACGGGCCATGATCTCCCTCCACTTAACATAACCGTTCGGCCTTTACCAAAAGCCGCCACCTACAACCCACCGGTTGTCACCGTGCCACGTTAATCCCTGCCTTAAGGGGTAGATTAAAAACAATTCTTATAGCTCTACCAGGTATTGTCTTCCCACGCCTATTTTAATAACATCCACTCCATGATTTCTCTTATGCTCACGGATTTGACCAAGAGATTTGGGTCGATAACTGCCGTCGACAATGCCAACCTCTCTGTTCAGGACGGAGAGCTGCTTGTCATCGTGGGCTCTAGCGGTTGCGGCAAGACGACCCTATTGAGAATGATTGCCGGACTGGAGACCCCCGACAGTGGGACTGTTTTCATTGGGGGGGATGCTGCAAACGATATTCCCGCTGGACGCAGAGGAGTCCAGATGATCTTTCAGAATTATGCCCTATGGCCCCATATGAAGGTTTTCAACGAGAAAAAATACACCAACCTAACCTTCCCGCTGAAAATCCGAAAATGGTCACAGGAAAAGATCCGCCAATACACCCTACAGATCGCAAAGAACCTGGGAATCGATGAGGGGGTTTTCTCCCGCAGGCCAGGCGAACTTTCCGCCGGACAGCAGCAGCGAGTCGCCATGGGCAGGGCCATGACCACCACACCGAGAATCCTTTTGATGGACGAGCCTTTGAGCAACCTCGACGCGCCCAGCCGAATCAAGATGCGCAGCGAGATCCTGGCTTTTCATCGGGAGCACCGATTGACGACCCTCTACGTGACCCATGATCTCGCTAACGCGATGGCCCTGGCGGATCGAGTGGCCATGATGCGGAGCGGTCGCTTTGAACAGGTCGATTCCATGGAGAACCTGCTCCAGCGGCCAGCCAATACTTATGTAGCGGATTTCTTCAGGGCCTCAGGCTTTGGACCCGGCAGCGCCCTGAGCCATGGAAGAGATCTATGAGTCCCAATGAACGACTTCCAAACCAGGCATGGGCTAAGGTTTTTCTCTGTCTCTTCCCTTTAACAGCTTCTCCAACCCTGGCCGCCTGCCGTGAGATTGATGTGCCCCACGGCTTTCCCCGCCCCACTTACGCCGCAGAAACCGATGCGACCATCCGTTACCTGGGCCACAACTTTTTTCACATCACCACTAGTAAAGGAAATCAGTTGCCCACCGATCCCCTCGGACCCGGTTGGTATCCAGATCCGGTTGTCTCCGCCCACGTAGTCACCGTGGGCAGGGAGCACTTCAACCATAACTACGTGGAGGTGATTCGAGACAGGCCGCTGGTCTTACGCGGCCTCAGCGACCTTACCGACGATTGGAACCGAGTCAGCATTAACATTAGGAAAGTCTTCGTCTACAACAACCCCCTGTATCAAAACGGGGCCGACGGGGATTACCACAAAGGGGCCTCCTTTGTATTCGACCTGGGGAACCTCTGCATCGCCCATCTGGGCGATCTAAGTCACCGACTGACACCGCATCAACTAAAACTGATCGGCAAGATCGATATTGCACTGACCCCTATCGGGGGGGAGATTCACTATGGGGCCCCAGAACGCACGGGCGGTCATACGCCAGCTCAAGCCGAAGATCGCCATCCCGATGCACTATCTGACGATCCCAACCGAGTTGAAGAGTTCAGCGAAGGATACCCGGTTCGAACCATGGACAGTGACACCTTCCTCACAAGCAAGTCAGCCCTCCCCTCTTCAACTGAGATCGTTGTCCTCACTCCACACGGTGCTGTTCGGTACGAGTGAAGCCCCCAGGGGCGTCAGCCCGCGGCAGCCTCCATCTCAATTGCGGAATCCGCCGAAGCATTCATCCATAGGCATATGCAACCTTCGTCGCCATAGGCTACTACGGTGGAGCAATCCATCTAATTTCTTCTGCGAAGGCGGATAAGACGGCCCGGTAACGGACTAGACCATTTCCACGACCATCGGCTGCCTGGTTTTGAAGGCGTAGAGGGAGGCCGGCCGGTGGGCTCCGCGCCGGACTTTCTTTAACGGAGTCAGCAGGCCGAGGGTTAGAATTTTCTTCCTGAAGTTACGTCGGTCTAAGGTGCGCTGCAAGATAGTTTCATAGACTTCCTGGAGTTCTCCCAGGGTAAACTCCAGCGGCAGCAAACTGAACGCCACATTGGTGTACTGAAGCTTGGCGTGCAATCGCTGGAGGGCCAGACGCGCTACTTGATTGTGGTCGTAGGCTAGGGAGCGGAGGCCAGCAATCGGACACCATCGAATTCCGGCGTACTTATCCGCCCTTAAGACCTTGATCTTTCGATCGGGTACCAACGCCAGATACGAAACCGAAACCACGCGTAGCGCAGGATCCCGCTCCGGCCGGCCGAAGGTGTAGAGTTGTTCCAGGTAGGCGTTTTTCAGGCCAGTCCTCTCCCGCAGCTCACGCTTGGCCGCATCATCGAGCGACTCGCCACGGTTGACGAGGCCTCCAGGAAAGGCCCACATTCCAGCGAAAGGCCCCTCCTTGACTTGGACAAGCAGCGCCTGCAGCCTTTTCTGATCCAGAGTAAAGACCACAAGGTCCACCGCTACCAGCGGCGGTCCTTGGCCTTCGGACGAGTGTTGGTAGAACCTCCTGGGACGCATGGGTAAAATGAAGCCTCTAGGCGATCACGCCTGTGGTATGTTTCTCACTTCAGCACAATCCACGGTCGCACCGTAACGTTTGGACTGTCCCGTTTCTCTATACCAAGTTGCTTGGCCGATCAACTCCAGTTCTAGTGCGTTCGTGCCAAGACCAACATCTCCTCGGGGAGCAAGTCTCCAGCCTCCCACTCAGTACTCACAACTCAGCGCTAGGGATTTTCAGGACCTGGACAACCACTGTCATTGACGCTCGGCAAAGTTTCCCGTAAATTGATCACCATGATTGTTGGATTGGATATTGACGGCGTCCTCGCCGACTTCCTGGCGCCCTTTCTCCAGCTCCTGGAAAATAGAACTGGCCATGCTCCGATACTGGAGGAGTCGATCACCGATTTCACCTTTTCCGAACACCCCCTGCTTTCGGAAGAAATCGTAATGAATTGTTTAGAAGAGGTTTCCTACGATCCCGATTTCTGGCAGAAACTATCCCCACTCATAACTCCCGGTGAGTGGCAGCGATTGGACGAATTGAGTCGCGAAGAACGTCTTTTCTTTGTTACCCACCGTTATGTCCGCGAGACCTATGATAGCCACGAGATCACGTGCAACTGGCTAAAAATGCACGGAATCAGCCGGCCAGTCGTTCATTTCACCAAAGAGAGCAAGGCCCCGCTGGTCCAAAACCTGGGCATCCAGTTTTTTATGGATGATCGGTGGGAAAACTGCCGCGACGTAGCTGAGAACACCAACGCGGTGGTATTGATGCCGCACCGCCCCTATAACCGGTCATTTCAACACCCCTCCATAAAAAGGGTGCAGGAATTCGGTGAGCTGTTCACCCACCTCCCGTGAAAGAAAAAGGTTTAGCAACCTGCAAGATCAGGCATTAACTGCAGTCGAATGGAGACTCAACCTTGCTCTGAAGCCCCCAGGCGTTCCCACTCCTGAGGTGTCATGGTCTTCAAGGCCAGCGCGTGAATACGTTCGGTTCCCATGGCTTCCTTGAGGGCCGCGTAGACCATCTGATGCTGCTCCACCAGGCTCTTGTCCTCGAAGGCGGAAGAAATGACCAGGACCTGAAAATGATCCCCTCCCCCAGTCAAGTCCTGAATATTCACGGTGCAACCCGTTAGGGCCTGCTGCAAGGTCGATTCGATTTCCACTGGGTTCATCATACGAAAAAGTATAGCATATTAGCAGCAAAAGACCACCCCTGTTAAAGCTGAGAAACTGGCTTACAGGAAGACCATTATCTGGTATATAGACGGCAGCGGGGCTCTACTGGGCCGACAGAGCCCCCCCTGACAGTGGAGATGCTGCCAAGTTTAGGCAAAAAGGGTCCACCCAAAGTCGGTCTTTGTCGGGACTGTTCTCTCCGGGTGATCACGCAAATTTTCCGATGGAATTATACAACCTTGTCAGTCTAGCCGGGATCTTTATCCTTATAGGATTTGCCTGGCTATGCTCATGCGACCGAAGGATTCTGAACTGGCGCCTCATCGCTTGGGGAATCGGATTACAGTTACTGTTTGCTCTCTTTGTTTTCCAGGTTCCCGCCGGGGCAAGCATTTTTCTATTTATTAACGACGTGGTGGTCAAGATCCTTAATAGCGCAGCCGCTGGGACCCAATTCCTATTTGGTCGTTTGGCCCTCCCCCCCGACGCAACCAGCGAGTCGGGAGAAACCTCGCTGGGATTTATCCTGGCATTTCAAGCATTACCCACCGTGATCTTCTTTGCCGCTCTGGTAGGCGCCCTTCATTATTTACGGGTGATCCCCTGGCTCATACGTGGATTTGCCCATATTTTCACTCGGCTGATGAGATTAAGCGGGGCCGAGGCACTATGTGTCTCGAGTAATATCTTTGTCGGAATCGAGTCGGCCCTGACCATTCGGCCCCATTTAAATGAGATGACCCGATCCGAGTTGTGCACCATCCTTGCTGCTGGTATGGGGACCATTGCTTCCAGCATGCTGGCCCTCTATGTCTTCGTCTTGCGGGCAGAGTTTCCCACGATTGCCGGCCATTTGATCTCGGCGTCTATCCTATCTGCCCCGGCGGCGGTCGTTATGGCAAAGATTCTCTTGCCAGAAGCCGCCACCCCCACCACATTAGGAATCAAGATCGAACCGCACTACGAGCGGGAGAACAACCTGATGGAAGCCATCATAAACGGAGCCAACAGCGGGCTTCGTCTACTAGTGGGCATTGGTGCCCTCTTGCTGGCGTTTCTCGGCCTTACCGCGATGATTGATTTATTTCTGGGATGGGGGGGCAGTTGGCTCAATTCCGGGTTGGGTTGGAATATTGATTTTTCATTGCGCGGACTTTTGGGCTACCTGTTTTATCCCTTCACTTTGATCATCGGAGTTCCGCCCTCCGACGCGGTTGCTATCGCAAAGATCATTGGAGAGCGAACCGTAGCCACTGAGGTTCAATCGTATCAGGATTTGGCCAAGTTATTGGCTCAGGATGTTTTGAAGCACCCGCGTTCAGCAGTGATTACGGCCTACGCCCTGTGTGGATTCGCACATGTCGCTTCGTTAGCGATATTCGTGGGTGGCATTGCTGCCCTCGCCCCAAAACGGACGAAAGATCTTTCCGAACTAGGATTCCGAGCCCTATTGGCAGCAACTCTGGGATGTCTAATGACAGCAGCGGTGGCCGGAACTTTCTTCAACGAAGGTTCCATCCTCATTGGGAACTAGGCGGCCATCACAACATCAAAGAACCTCCATCAACAAGCAGCGCCTGACCTGTAATGTATGAGGCAGCGTCGGTGGCCAGGAAGGTTGCAACACGGGCGATATCTTCGGTATTGGCAATCCGACCCAGCGGGATATGTTCACCCATGGCATATAGCTCTTCTTCCGAGCGGCGACCTCTAGGCAGCGCCGTATCCGCTATGCCTGGGCAGATGGAATTGACGGTAATGCCGTCGGGGCCCAGTTCACGGGCCAGTGACTTTACAAAGCCTACGATCCCGGCCTTGGAGGCGGCATAGTGGGAGCCTGCGATAGCCCCTCGGTACGCTATCCCGGAGGCAATGCTGATAATTCGGCCAACCTTTTGAGAGCGGATCTGGGGCACAAAGGCCCTTGAGCAGAGGAAGTTCCCCCCCAGATTCGTATCCAGAACCCGATCCCATTCTTCCTCGGCCATTTGCAACGTTATCGAATGTGGAAAGATCCCCGCATTGTTGACCAGGATATCTACCCGACCAAACCGATTGAGAGTCTGATCCTTCAAATTCAGCACCGAGGCTTCGTCGGACACGTTGGCTCGTACGGCGAGCACCTCAGCGCCGACGGCCAGAACCTCGCCTTCCACTCCTTTGGCACCGTCCTCTTTGACATCCGCAATCACGAGTCGAGCCCCCTCTCGGGCGAAACTCAGCGCGATGGATCGCCCAAATCCCTGAGCAGCGCCGGTTACAACTGCGACTTTATCCTTGAGCCTCACGATCATTACACCATCACCAGACCGCCATTGACGTGCAGTGTCTGTCCTGTCATGTACGCGCTCTCCGGTCCCACCAGAAAATAGACGCCCTCGGCGATATCCTCCGGTTTACCCGTACGCCCCAACGGGATCTCCCGTTGGGCCCTCTCGAGGCGCGCGTCCGGAGTGGATTTTGACATGACCCGAGGGGTGTCCGTCGGACCGGGAGCGATCACATTGATCAGAACACGGTGGGGTGCCAGCTCCAATGCCAACGACTTGCTGAATCCAATGATGGCGGCCTTTGCCGCGGCATAGGGAGTGCGCATAGCACTGCCCGTAACTCCATAGTTGGATGCTGTATTGACGATTCGACCTCTCCCTTGCCTGACCATAACCGCCGCAACCTCCCGACACACGAGAAAGGTGCCCTTGAGGTTGACATCCATCACCTCTTTCCACTCGTTCCAAGCCAACTCGTCGATTCGTTTATTGTAAAAGCTGCCTCCTGCAATGTTGGTGAGGATATCGATCCGTCCGTACCGCCTATCGATTTCATGTACGACCTTCTTGACCTCAGCTGCGTTCCTGACATCCACGCCACAGACCTCAGCAACACCACCTGAACGCTTTACTTCCTCACGCACACGCTCGGGCCCCTTTCACATCACTGTCCACAATGGCAAGGGATATCCCGGCCTGAGCGAATCGGAGACAGACCGAGCGGCCAATCCCGTTGCCCCCTCCGGTAATGATCGCGACCTCGTTCAATGTTCAAGCTCCTACAAGGAATAACTCTTCACGCGCTGACATCCATCCAAGTAATCTTTTGTCCGATGCATAGCAAAGGTCCAATGTAAGTGTCAATGGTCCTAAATTTTCCATCGCAACAGGAACGTTCAGCTCTATGTTCATAAGTCTCAAGGCACATTCTCAATACCCTCTTGTGCAGACCCATGGAATCAATTGGAGATCTTAAGCCAGTCTCGAGCATCGAACGATTTCCCCGTAACCCCTTGTGATTCATCGGACGCAAGATAGAGAAAGGCTCCTGTGATTTCCTCCGGTGTTGGCAGCGTGAGGGGATCTTCCTCGGGATAGGCCTCGGCACGCATTTCTGTCCTCGTCGCCGCCGGGTTCACTGCATTGACACGGATATGATCTTCAGCAACCTCCGCTGCCAGAACCTGCGTGAAACCTTCCACGCCAAATTTTGATGCCGCGTAGGCCCCCCACCTCGCCTTTCCTGTCCGTCCTACACCAGAGGAAACGTTGATGATGGAGCCCTTCTTTTGCTGGGTCATCATCCTCAAGGCCTCCTGCGTAACGACAAAGAGGGCCGTGAGGTTTACCTTGATGACCTGTTCCCAAGCGCGTAAGGGATAGCGGGCTATGGTTTCGCGAGGCCCGAGCAGACTCGCGTTATTGACCAGAATATCGATACCACCATAGATTTTATCCATCTGGCGCACAAGCGACTTGATCTCCTGCGCCTTGGCCAGATCCGCGGCGAACCAGCGGACGTCTCCTCCCGCCGCGCCGATGGCATCGGCCGTCGCCGTAAGGTCTGTCTGACCGCGGGCGGTAATAAATACCCTGGCGCCTTCGTGCGCGTAACTGCTGGCGATAGCACGCCCGATTCCACGACTCCCGCCGGTAATCAGGGCCACTTTACCGTTCAACCTTCCCATTCGGGTTCAGTCCCTTCTGTCAGCATGGGTTTGTTCTAGCACTGGTCTTCGCTTTTTGACAGAAGCCAAATCATGTGTCAATTTTAATGTGGCCCCACTCTTCCTTGCAACGGTTAAGACGCAAGACTACCGAAACCAATGCAACTCAAAAACTATCAGCGAATATTTATTTTCATCCTTGGGGTGCTTGTCCTGACCTGCTTGCTCAGTCCCTGGGCTGCTTGGACACTGGACCTTATGAGATCCTGGCGTCCCCAGTGGCAGGGTCTGGAACAACCCTTTGCCCGAATCTTCAACCGGACATTTATGGTATTGGGAATCCTGTTGTTCTTCCCCTGTTTCGGATTTCTCAGAATCAGTTCGGCGAAAGATCTTGGACTGACTAATTTGCGACGTGGCTACGGCTACATCATACTCGGGGCCGGATTGGCTGTAATATCCTTTGTCATCATCGTCATCCTAATGGTAGCGGCGGATATATTCCAACCCGCATGGCGGGTCACGCTCGCCGTAGGACTCCAGCGCTCTTTCAAGGCCGTGATGACCGGGTTGACCGTCGGCTTGATTGAAGAGGTCTTCTTTCGCGGGATAATCTTTAAAGGATTACTCGACGAATGGAGACCCATGGGGGCCTATATTGTGGCCAACGCTTGGTATTCGGCAATCCACTTCATCAAACCGGCACAGAAGAGCTACGTGCAGGACTTTGACCCCTGGCTGGGATTTTACCATCTGGGCCATACCTTCGAACCGTTTACCGACCCTGTTGCCCTGCTCCCAGGGTTCTTTGGTCTCTTTCTACTGGGCGTCGTCCTGAGCTACGCCTTCGTGCGTACCGGCTCACTCTACCTTTCCATCGGATTACACATGGGATGGGTCCTGGCCATTAAGAGTATCAAGATCTATGGAGGTTATTCCAGCGCCGACCTGGGTTGGATCTTCGGCTCCGCGAATCCGAGGTTCGTGAGTGGAGTTGCAACCTGGGTGGGCTTCCTTGCGATTACCATGATCGTATATTGGCTTACACGCGAGGGCCAAAGAGGAGAATCTAAAATAGAAGATCGAGAATAGAAAATAGCGTCGATCCTCCATGCACTATCCTCTATCCTCTAATTCTGAGATCCGCCGCCGCGAGCAACGGTTTGACCTGCTCTATAATACGCTCTCCCATAATCGCGTAACCGGCTCCGTTGGGGTGGATGGAATCGGAATTCAATCTGGGGTCCGAGAAAATTCCTTCGAGCAGGTTCGGGACGAGCAAGGCTCCAAATTCGTTGGCAATCTCCTGATAGAGGGGGCGGCACTTGTCCCCGAATAACCCGAGCTTGAGACCCACAAGGACCACCATAGCTCCCTGATCCTGAATACGACGGATCATCTGTTGAAGAGCTTTTCGGGTTATATCGATGGGGACGCGACGGAGAAAATAGTTTCCCCCAAATAACACGACAACTAAACGGGGATCCTTGGCGAGAACGTGCCTATCCAGCCGCGCAAGGCCCGCTGCCGCTGTATCCCCGCGATTCCCGGCGTTGATCACCGGCCTTTGGAGTGCCTCGCCCAAAAGAATGAGATAATCCTTACCGCCTCCAGCTCCCACACCCTCGGTCAGGCTGTCGCCAAAGCAAATGATGCTCTTCCCTACGGAGCCCAGGTTTCGGACAGCCGAAAAATACCCGACGACCGGCTGGCAAGAGCAAAGGAAAAGACACAAGATGAAACAAAAAAGCCTTTTTAAATGAGTGAGGTAAGACATCCTTTCTTAAGCATACCATAATGCTTCCATGGGCTACCATTCGATCCATTTTCCCTACACCCGACACCCTACCCCCTACACCCAATTTTCCGACTCAATCCTATTATCGCTGAGAGCTGGCAGCTATGTTAGGCGACCGCTAAGAACTTCGTCGTGAGCTTAGCCGAACGGAACGGCGCCTAAACCCGAACACTCCTTAGGAAACGACTCAACGGCGACGGGGGAGGGCCCCGAAGAAAGGGAGACGTCCGATACGAATAGTTCCGTTACCAAGCAGCCCTACTGACCGAAGCAATCAAGACCTCAAGGCAACGGCCCATCGGCGACCGCAAAGGGCTTCGTCGTGAGCTCAGCCGAACGGGACGGTCCCTAAGCCCGAACACTTCTGGGATGACCATTCCTTCGGACGCAACTTCCAGAGTCACCCCCCGTCAAAGTCAGTAAATTTAAAATGGATAAGACTCTATAATTCTTCTTCTCTATACCCTGGTCTCAGTACCCTAACCCCTATCTTCCCACTGCATATAGAATGCGAGTTTTCTTAAGGATTTCAAATGCTTCCCCACTCACATCCTTGACAGCCAGGTGCGAGTAAGCTATGTTAGCCGAGCTTAGCTTAGGACCTTATCAAGAGTGGCAAAGGAGCTGGACGACTGAAGCCACAGCAACCGGTTTCATCCATTAGATGGAAGTTTGGTGCTAATTTCTAACCCTGAAGGCCAGCATCAAGCCATGGGGGAAAGATAAGGTGCGGTAAAGACCTCTTCTTATCAAGGAAGAGGGTTTTTTGGAGTTATAGCGGCAATGACCCTCCGGCTAACACCTGACCAAATCGAACGATACAGTCGCCAGATTATGATCCCCGACCTTGGCGGCAAGGGCCAGATACGGCTACGCGAGCGGCGGGTCCTGGTCGTTGGAGCCGGCGGGCTGGGCTCTCCCGCAGCCCTCTACCTGGCGGCGGCGGGGATTGGAACCTTAGGTATCGTGGATAGCGACCGTGTGGAACTCTCTAATTTACAACGGCAGATCCTCCACTCCACGACCGACTTGGGCCGCCGAAAAGTAGACTCGGCCAAAGACCGCTTGAACCAGCTCAATCCTGAAGTTGAGGTTGAGACCCATCCCGTACGTTTGAATCAGGATAACGCCTTTCAAATCATGGAGGGGTACGACTTCGTGATCGACGGTAGTGACAACTTTGAAACCAAGTTTCTGGTCAACGACGTTGCCGTGACTCTCGGTAAGGCATTCTCTCACGCAGGAATCATACGATTTCAGGGTCAAACCATTACCGTGATCCCCCATCGAAGTGCCTGCTACCGGTGTATTTTCAAGGAACCACCGGCGCCGGGAGAAATCCAAAGCTGCCAGCAGGCCGGCATCCTTGGTGCTATCGGAGGCACCCTGGGATCTCTGCAGGCAACGGAAGCGATAAAATACTTCCTGGGCCTACAGGAGGAGCTGTTGATCAACCGCCTACTGACCTATGACGCAAAAGAAATGAAGTTTCGCACCCTGGAAATGCGACAGGATCCCCAGTGCAAGACCTGCGGTAATGCAGCAACGCTCGACACCCAAAACCCGGCGGCCTGCTAAAAGAAGGGAAAGGATTCATGAGCTTTGTCAAAGGCTTGAAGTGCAAAGAGTGCGGCCAGGAATACCCCCAGCAGCCCACTCACGTATGTGAAAACTGTTTCGGTCCCCTTGAGATCGTTTACGACTACGATGGGATCCGGAACGTGATCAGGCGCGAGGCCATTGCCTCGCGCCCTCACAACCTTTGGCGTTATCGAGAACTGCTACCTATCGAAGGTGAGCCCAGAGTCGGCCTCTATTCGGGCTATACGCCACTGGTTCGAGCCGACCGGCTGGCAAAGGTCTTTGGCGTGAAGGAGCTTTACCTCAAAGACGACTCGGTCAATCATCCGACTTTTTCCTATAAGGACCGTGTTGTTTCGGTGGCAATCTCCAAGGCCATCGAATTTGGCTACGACACTGTATCGTGCGCATCAACGGGGAACCTGGCAAATTCGGTTGCTGCCCATGCCGCCAAGGCCGGGCTCTACTGCATCGTGTTCATTCCCGAAGGTCTGGGACAGGGAAAAATCGTCGGATCAGCCATCTATGGTCCTCGCACAGTTGCCGTCAGAGGGAACTACGATGACGTCAACCGACTCTGCAGCGAAATCGGGGACAAGTACCGCTGGGCCTTTGTTAATGTTAACCTCCGGCCTTATTATGCGGAGGGAGCCAAGACCCACGGTTTTGAAATAGCCGAACAACTTGGCTGGAAGTTGCCCCGCCATTTCGTGGTTGCCTCCGCCGGTGGGACCATCCTGCCCAAGGTTGCCCGGGCATTCGAAGAGCTTAAGCTATTGGGATTGGTTGAGGACCAAGAATGCAGCATCTATTCTGCCCAGGCCAGCGGATCGGCACCTATTATCAATGCCCTCAAGCAGGGTACCGATGTCATAACCCCGGTAAAACCCAACACCATCGCCAGTTCCATCGCCATCGCGATCCAGCAGACGGTTACTATGTGCTTCAGACGATTCGTGAGTCGGGGGGCTGGGGTGAGTGCGTTACCGACGACGAGATCCTTGAGGGGATCAGCCTCTTGGCCAGGACTGAAGGAATTTTTACCGAACCGGCAGGGGGTACCGAAGTTGCAGTGACAAGGAAATTAATCGAACAGGGAAGAATTCCGAGAGACGAATCTATTGTTGTTAGCATCACGGGAAATGGCTACAAATCCCTGGAGGCCGTCGCCGATACCGTTGACAAGCCTGTCTGCATCGATGCCGACCTCAATAGATTTGACGAACTCCATCTCCAATGGAACCCGGATTCGATCAGGAAGGCGGCGGCTAGCAGGGGGTGAGCTTTGGCTTCCTGACACCTTGAAAGCCAGAGCCATAAGGTTTATAAAAGACATTAAACTAGATTTTTAAAGGAGGTTTAACGATGAGCGCACGCGTGCGAGTGCCAACATCACTAAGAAAATTTACCCAGGGAGCCGACGAAGTCGACGCCCAGGGAGAAACCATCAAGGATTTGGTCGACAACCTGGAACAGAATTATCCGGGTATCAAAGAGCGAATTTGCGATGACACGGGAAAGGTCCGCCGATTCGTCAACGTATACGTCAACGGAGACGATATTCGTTTCTTGCAGAACCTGGAGACCGCAGTGAGCAACGGAGACAATATTTCCATCGTTCCAGCCATCGCTGGTGGGACCTAACCCGCCTTTTTCTCTCTTATGTTAAAGCCAGTCCGCCGCCTCTCGGAGGTCGCCGATCGGTTGGCCGAACCCCGTAAAGTCGAATCTATACTCGATTTGATTGGCGATACTCCGCTTTTAGAAATTCGAAAGATCTCTCGCGGAGTAGCCCCTGGCGTACGAATCTTTGCCAAGCTGGAGGGACTCAATCCCGGCGGCTCGGTGAAAGACAGACCGGCCCTCAAGATGATTAAGGAGGGGATCAAATCGGGACAGTTAAAAAAAGGGAAAACCATTATTGAATCGACCTCGGGAAATACCGGTATAGCCATAGCTATGATCGGGCGAGCCCTGCAATACCCGGTCGAGTTGGTCATGCCGGAGAATGTCACCCATGAACGCAAACAAATAATCGCCGCCTACGGGGCAAAGGTCATATTCAGCGATCCCATGGAGGGATCCGATGGCGCAATCTTGCTGTGTCGAAAGATCCTGGAACAGGATCCCGACAAGTACTTCAAACCCGACCAGTACTTCAATCCAATGAACAGCCAGGCTCATTATGAAAGCACTGGCCCCGAGATCTATCATCAGACCCACGGAAAGGTCACGCACCTGATTGCAGGCATCGGGACCAGTGGAACGATTATGGGTTCAGGACGTTACCTCAAGGAGAACAATCCCAAGATCCGTGTTATTGCAGCGGAACCGGACGATGCCCTGCACGGGCTGGAAGGCCTCAAGCACATGGCCAGTTCCATCGTTCCGGGGATCTATCACGAAGAGGAGTTGGACGAAAAGATTCCGGTTTCCACCGAAGACGCCTACACCATGGTTTACAGGATCAGTCAGGAGGAAGGTGTTCTGGTGGGACAATCGTCCGGGGCGGCATTGCACGCAACCCTAGAGGTAGCCAAGAGACTCCGCTCGGGCACGCTTGTAACGGTTTTTCCTGATTTCGGCAGCAAATACCTGACGACCAATCTCTGGGTTGGCTGGCAGGAAAAATTTAAAGTCGGGAATCTCAAATTCTCTATCTGAGTTCAAGCTTCCCGGCAAAGATTCGAGTGTCACAGGCTTAGTTGCACCATGTTAGTTAAGTGCCCCGGTTGTTTAACCACCTATCGGGTAGGCAAAAATCTGGTTAAAAGTAAAAAACCGGCTTTTCGCTGCTCTCGCTGCAAACTCATCTTCGCCCTAGAGCTAAAGTCGCATGACGATAGCGAGCAGGAGAAACGGCTTTCCTCAGACTCAATCCAGCTAAGTACGGACAGTGAACCGGAACTGCCCTTCACAGCTTCCGAGGATGAAACTACCGCAGATAAGCCAGTCAGTCCGAGTGAATATTTTAGCCATCAAGTATTCTCGGAACAGCAAGAGGAGGAACCCTCTATCCCCACATCCTTATCGCGCGGTTTTCACAAACCCAAGGACTCGCGCCCCAGCGCATTCTCTGTAACCCCATCAAGCCGGTTTTCCGAGTCTTTACCTCCCGAAACGCCAGAAGATAACCCACCCAGGGAAGAGTCCCAACAGGCCGATCAGGAACCGCCTACCCACAACTCTGAACAGCCCCCAGCCCAGTCGTTTGAGGAAATATTTGGGAAGCCTAAAGATGAATTCCCAGAGAGCCCAGAGGTTCCCGAATCGCCAGCTCCACAATCCTGGAAGCTGGAGGGTCCAGAGACACCGACTCCCGCCTCCCAAGAAAGCGCTACCGCCCCAGAGCCCGAAACGGTTGAGGAGTCGGAGCCGGAACCGGCATTCGAACTGTCCTTTGATGATTTAGCCTCCAATGAGGAGAGAAGGGAAAGAAAAGTGGTTACAGATCCATTGAGGGGCGGCGGGTCCCTTTCCGTAATTCCATACGTGAGTCTTTTTGGTTTCCTGATTCTGGTTTTTTCGCTGACAACTCTGATGCATCAAACCCAACCGGAGCGGCTGGAAGGCTATCTCAAATCCGTTCCCTGGTTCGGATCCGCACTGTTCAAAAACAAGCACCTGCGGCACGGTGTCGTCGTCGGATCACTACAAACAGGCTACCAGCGAATCCTTGGGAACCGTGAAGTCTTCGTGATCTCTGGCAGGATATACAACCGCAATCCGGTCAGTATAGGTGAGGTTCAAGTCGAGGGCCAGATTCATACGAGTGGCGAAAAAGAGCTCGCAAGCCAGGCAATCTCGGTGGGGAACCCGATCTCGTCAAAGATTATCCGCGATATGACGGTTAGGGAGATTGCCATCCTTCAACGGCTCAGGCCGCAAAAGAAATTCGAGGTGGCACCCCAGGGTTCCGCTGGCTTTACTATCGTTTTCCTCAAGCCCTCAAAAAAGATTAAATCTTTTAGCTGTAGGGTGTTATCGGCAAAAGGCTCAATTTAGGTTCTATGACGATCCTTCTTTTTTATCGTCGTTCTCTTCCTTCTCCGCTGGATCCGGAGTGATATCGACCTCGTCGGACTGACGAATCGATTTGCGGAAACTCCGGATTCCCTTACCAAGCCCTTCCCCAATGTCCGGAAGCTTTCGGCTAAAGAGGACCACAACAATGATCAGAACAATCAGAAGTTCCCAAATGCCAAATCCAAACATAACCGCATCTTAGCGCAATGCCTCCACCTGGCGCAAGACGGATCTACCGGCCTGGGCCAAACCCGCCCTTGCCCCACTCTAAGGCCATGCGTTATCATATGAATTGTGTCTAATTCGTACCCGACTCTGTACTCCTGTATCTTTATCTCGCTGTGTCTACACCTGATATTCCTTTACCCATGGACAGACCGCCCCAGGATGCACAGGGCACAAAAGATCAGCCCACCGATCCCAGTGGCCTTCATCCCGACGCTGCGACCCAAGGTAGAAAAGCCGAAGATTGATAAAATAGAGACCCCAAAGCAAAAAAAGCCGATCAGGACTGTAAGTCGAAGCACCCCCCAAAAGATCACCCCAAACCCACCCAATACTCAACCCAAGATCGCCCGCCGAACCAGCCCCCGTAAACCCAATCCCCCAGTGGTAGAGGAAAGGACTCTACCCAAGGGTATCCGATGGCCCGATGAAGAGGCGAAGAAGCCTCGCCCCCAAGTGACCAAAAATAAAACCATCGTGCACCGCAGCCTGCCCTCTTTACAAGAACTACAATCGCCCCTGGACTGGTCGAGACCCAAGTTGGACCCTACCGTCAACGAGAACGCTATCTCGCTGAACAGCAAAGACCCCCACTATATCTCTTACTTGGCCAGTATTAAGCAATCCATTGAGTTAGTATGGGAATATCCCCTCGCAGCGCTAAACCAGGGGATTCAGGGGACGCTCGTGATTGAATTCACCATTGCGGCGAGCGGGAGTCTATCCGGGGCAAGGCTAATTAACTCGTCTGGATTTTCCGTCTTGGATGAAGAGGCCTTGAGGACCGTGCGCTCGGCCGCTCCCTTTCATCCGATTCCTTACCGGATTGAAAAACGGCCGCTATCCGTAGTCGCCAGCTTTGAGTACTTCGATAATCGCCTGCGGTAAACTTTTACCCCAGAGGGGGAGAAGCAATTTACACCAACGGTCCTGCCCTCTCAGCCCTGAGTCTTGACCGAGTCTTCGGCCAGCCAGCGTAGGACCAACCTCCTTGCAGCTCCGGCTTCATCCAAACGGCTCACCGGCGTCGAGTGGGGGGCCGTCTTAACCAGTTCAGGAGATTCTTTGGCCTCCCGTGCGATTGCTATCATCGCATCCGTAAAGCTGTCCAGAATTTCAGGGGTTTCGGTCTCCGTAGGCTCGATCATAATGGCCCCCGATACGACCAGGGGAAAGTAGATGGTCGGCGGGTGAAACCCGTAGTCCAACAGACGTTTAGCGATATCCATTGTGGTCACACCGAGTTTTTGCTGCAAACGATCAGTAAACACGCAT
Organism: Binatia bacterium; assembly: GCA_963664015.2. Taxonomy (GTDB): domain Bacteria; phylum Desulfobacterota; class Binatia; order UBA9968; family CAXXLF01; genus JACZQL01. Next base: position 515,566 of record CAXXLF010000001.1, read on the forward strand.
TCGTGCATGCAGGGTGCGGAAAAGGCCAGATGATAATAGGGCTCCAGTCTCTTGCGAATATAATTGGCATTGAGTAACGCCATCCGACTGGTCTCTTCCAAACCATCGCCACCCAGGGCAAGGATATAGGCGTAAGCCCTGGCCAAGATTCCGAAGTTGCCTAAAAACGAACGGACCCGGCCGATTGATAGGGGATGATCCTCCCCCAATTCGAACCCTCCATCGCCTTTTTGGATCCGTGGTACCGGCAGGTAATCCCGCAAGAAACCCTTGACCCCGACAGGCCCCGCACCAGGTCCGCCTCCACCGTGAGGGGTGGAAAAGGTCTTATGGAGGTTGACGTGAAGGACATCCACCCCCATCTGGCCCGGCTTGGCGATCCCCATCAGTGCGTTCATATTAGCACCGTCCATATATACTAGCCCGTCCTGGGCATGAACCACTTCGGCAATGGACTGAATGTCCTGTTCGAAGATTCCGAAGGTATTGGGGTTGGTAATCATCAGCGCCGCCACATCTTCGTCCATCACCTGCTTGACTTTCTCCGTCTCTAAAAACCCCCGATTATTGGAAGGGACCTGAGTCACCTCGTAACCGCAAAGAGTCGAACTGGCCGGGTTGGTTCCATGGGCTGTGTCCGGTACAAGAATCTTTTTACGCGGGTTGCCCTGGGCCGACATGTGGGCGCGAATCAACATAAGCCCGGTCAGTTCCCCCTGAGCTCCCGCCGCCGGCTGTAGGGTGACATGGTCCATTCCACACACCTCGGCTAGCATCCGCTCCAGATTGTACAGCAGCTCTAGTGCCCCCTGGATCAGCGGTAGGGGAGCCAACGGATGGATGTGGGCCATGCCTGGGAGACGCACCACCGCCTCGTTGACCTTTGGATTGTATTTCATGGTACACGAACCCAGGGGGTAGAACTGCCCCTCGATACTGTAATTCAGGTGTGAGAGGTTGGTGAAATGACGCAGCACCTCGAGTTCGCCCAGTTCGGGAAAGTCCGTGATTTCCTGCCTAAGCAAATGTGAAGGAATCAGTTCCTGCGGGGACGGCAACTCTTCAGGCCAGGAGAATGCGGTCCTGCCGGGCGAGCCACGCTCAAAGAGAAGGAGCCGTGGGGCCCGATGATTAGTTTTTTCCGGTGAATGTCCTGACAAGTTGATCGATCTCCTCCCTCTCGTTCATTTCAGTCACACACACGAGCAGGCATTGGGCGAGCTCCGGATACCATTGTTTCAACGCCAGACCCGGGACCACCCTGCTGGATTCCAGACGCCCGAGCATTGGTTCCAGATCCTTCACCTCCAGAACGAACTCATTGAAGAACGGCCCGTCAAATACAGGTGTAAGCCCCGCTTCCCGAAGCAGCCGTTCCCTCGCCTCATGAGCTCGCGCTACATTGATCTCGGCAATATGGCGCATCCCGGATTTTCCCATACTGGCCATAAAGACCGTGGCTGCCAGGGTACACAGGCTCTGAGTCGTGCAGATGTTGGAAGTGGCCTTCTCCCTGCGAATATGCTGCTCCCTCGTGGCCAGGGTTAAAACAAAGCCGCGCTGACCCTCGTGATCAACCGTCTCACCCACCAACCTACCTGGCATCGTGCGAACGAATTGTTTACGGCATGTAAAGAATCCAAACCCAGGCCCGCCGAGACTCATGGGCAGCCCCAGACTCTGTCCCTCGCCTACCGCAATGTCGGCACCCCATTCACCGGGAGGCTTCAGTAACGCCAGGGATAGGGCCTCCGTGGTCACGGTAATCAACAAGGCCCCGTGGGCATTGCATGCGTCGCGCATGGGAGCGAGGTCTTCAATCACGCCAAAGAAATTCGGATATCCCGTAACAATACAGAGGGTTTTATCGTCCATTGTGTTCGCCACGAACTCGGCATCCGATTGACCACTCTTGTCCCAGGGGACCTCAACGATTTCGATTCCTTCCATGTTCCGGAGATAGGTAGCCACAACCGCGCGGTACTGGGGATGAAGCGACCGAGAGAGTAATACCCGATGTCTCCTTTTCTGGATGCGGCGCGCCATGAGGACCGCCTCCGCCACTGCCGAGGCACCGTCGTACAATCCCGCATTGCAAACCTCCATCCCTGTTAGCTGGCACATGAGGGTTTGATATTCGAACGTCGCCTGGAGCGTTCCCTGACTGACCTCCGGCTGATAAGGGGTGTAGGAGGTCGCGAACTCAGCCCGAGAAATTATGGCATCCACAGTGCTGGGGATGAAATGGTGATAGATACCGCCTCCGAGGAACAGGGAGCAGTCCTCGGGCGTGCCGTTACGTGCGGCGAGCACGCCCATCTCTTTCTTGACCGCCCGTTCGGAAATCCCAGGGGGAAGACCGATGCCTGCTCGTTCCCGGAGGGATTGGGGGATATGGCCGTATAGACTCTCAACGCCATCGACGCCAATGGCCTGAAGCATCCGGTTCTTATCCGAACCCGTATGAGGAGTGTAACCCATTGGATCGGCTTATTCCTTCTCCTCCTCATCCTCATCCTCATCCTCCTCATCGTCGTCCTCATCCACATCCTTTTGCTGATCAAGGTATTCGCCGTACTCCTCCGGACTCAATAGATCCTTGAGTTCTTCCTTGTCCGACATTTCAACCTTGATCAGCCAACCGTCCCCGTAAGGGTCTTCATTGACCATCTCTGGACCGTCGGGAATAGAATCATTCACTTCAACGACCGTACCACTCACTGGGGCAAAAAGCTCGGACACTGCTTTGACGGACTCCACCGAGCCGAAGGGATCGTCTTTGGTGATCTTTTCACCGACCTCGGGGAGCTCCACGTAAACGATATCCCCCAGTTCTTCTTGCGCGTATTCGGTAATTCCCACGGTAGCACCGTCATCTTCCACCAGCACCCATTCGTGTTCTTTCGTATACTTGAGACCCTTAGGGAAACTCATGATCTCCTCCTTTCACTTCTGAGCAGCTTGCTCAATACAATTGGTTTGCTAACGACCGTCTTAGCGTCGATAGAACGGCAGTTTCACCACCCGTCCCTTGATTTTTCGCCCCCGTACTTCCACTTCAATTGGATTTCCCGTCTCTGCCTCCTCCACTGAAACGTATCCCAGCCCAATGGCTTTTTTGAGCGTAGGTGATTTAGTGCCACTAGTCACCTGTCCCACCGGTCTCCCATCCTTGATAATTTGATGACCGCCTCGCGCAATGCCGGGCTCAAGCAGTTCCAAACCAACGAGCTTGCGTCGAATGCCTTCTTGTTTCTGCTTCACCAGGGCGTCGCGGCCCAGGAAATCGCCTTTGGAGAGCCGGGTTACCCATCCCAGTCCCGCCTCCAGTGGAGTGGTCTGATCATCCAGTTCGTGACCATAAAGGGGCAGTGCCCGTTCTAATCGCAGCGTGTCCCTCGCACCCAAACCCACCGGTTTAAGCCCGGTTTCCTTGCCGACCTCCCACAGTTCATTCCAGAGTTTTGGACCATGGGTGGGTTCGCAATAGAGCTCAAACCCATCCTCCCCCGTATACCCTGTCCGTGATACCAGTGCGGAACCACCGGCAACATCACCGATGAAATAACAAAATGGCTTCAACTCATCTAAGGGAAATGCAGTTAAGGGCTGCAAGACCTGTGGAGCCCGCGGTCCTTGGAGGGCCAGTAGCACCGTATCATCGCTCTTGTCCAGAACTTGAGTGTTTCCCTCTCTATGATTTTGAATCCATTGAAAGTCTTTGGATCGATTAGAGGCATTGACGCAAAGGAGAACAACCTCTCCTTCCATCCTATAAACCATCACATCGTCTACGACACCGCCGTTCTCGTTAAGCAGTAGGCTATACTGGGCCTGGCCGGGTCCAATGCGTGTGATATCATTGGCCGTGAGCTTCTGGCATAAGTCAAAAGCATCCGGCCCGGAGATCTCAATCTCACCCATGTGGCTTACATCGAAAATCCCCACAGCACTCCTAACGGTGAGATGCTCATCCATAATACCGCTATACTGTACGGGCATTTCCCATCCGCCAAATTCGATCATCTTCGCCCCCAGGCGTCGATGGGCAGAGTAGAGGGGCGTTCTTTTAAGCTTCAAGGAATTCGCCTTATCTCTCGCGATTCGACCTCTATGAACTCGCCCGTTTCAGCGTTTCCTTGGCTGACCGTAAAGTGTTGAAGAGGAGCATACAAATGGTCATGGGACCGACACCGCCGGGAACCGGCGTGATCCAGGAGGCACGCTCTTTAGCGCTTTCAAACTCTACATCCCCAGTCAACTTGCCGTCGGCGCGCCGATTGATCCCTACATCGATGACCACTGCACCGGATTTGATCCATTCGCCACGAATCAGGCCAGCCTTTCCTATGGCAGCCACAACGATATCCGCTTGAGCCACCTCGCCCGCGAGATCCGTCGTACGCGAGTGGCATAGGGTTACCGTCGCGTGCCGGGCCAGAAGCATCAAAGCCACCGGCTTCCCGACAATGTTGCTCCGGCCGACGACCACGGCCTTTTTCCCCTTGGGATCGCAACCCACGGATTCCAAGAGCTTGATTATTCCCATGGGGGTGCAGGGTTGAAAACCGTCCACCCCTTGAAGGAGAAACCCCTGATTGACCGGATGAAACCCATCTACATCTTTTTCCGGGATCACTGACTGAAGCACCTTTTCGGTGTCCATATGTGCCGGCAACGGGAGCTGGACCAGAATCCCATGGATCTCCCTGTCCCGGTTCAAACTTTGAATCATTGCGATGAGTTCACGCTCAGAGACAGTTTCAGGCAGTAGATGCTCCCTGGAGAGAATCTCCACCTCCTGGCACGCCTTTTTCTTGTTACGGACATACACCTGGGAGCTGGGGTCGTTTCCGACTAGCACCACTCCCAATCCAGGGAGCAGGTTTGATTGGCTCTTAATCGCCAGGACTTCCGCTTTAATTTGGTTGCGAACTTCACGGGCAATCGCCTTACCGTCAATAATCATACCCATTATTTACACCGCACCATAAAACACGTTATTGGAAAACTTAATGTAAAGATAATTCGGCTTAACTGGCTTAACATGGAGCCCAAAAGGCGTCAACGAGTTCAGCCCATGGGAGGATTTACTTGCATAGCCCAATCCATCCATAATGTCCAGATCTTGAAGAACGCAACTCATGGTTGACACGGCCAACTATTATCGGTATAGGCTGCCCCCATTGGCAAGTGAAAAATCGTTATCGGTCATCGTGTCATCTTCTGGAGTCGATAAGGAAATTGTTTCATGATGAAGATCGGATTTATCGGAGTCGGGCAAATGGGAAGTCTCCTTGCCGGATTCCTTCTCAATGACGGCTATCCGGTGTCGGTTTACGACATCGATCCCCGTTGTATCGATCCCCTGGTCCGGCAGGGCGCCCAGCCGGCTTCCAGTCCCAAGGACCTGACTTCCAAATCCGATGTCGTCATTACGGTCCTGACCTATCCCAAAGTCGTCGAGGAAGTAATCTGCGGAAAGGACGGCGTGGTCGAAGGGCTTTCCAATGACAAGATCGTGATCGAGACAAGCAGCATCGATGCCGAGACCTCCATCCGAGTCGGCAAAGAGATCGAAGCTCACGGTGGCAAGTACCTGGAGGCCGCCTTGCTCGGCCCTCCACCCGTCGTCAAGCTCAAAAAATTGGTTTTTATAACAGCAGGGGATGAGAAGAGCGCCAAAAAATGTGAGCCTCTTTTTCTATCCATGGGCCGGAAGGCCCTTTACGTCGGCGGTCCCGGCAAGGCCAAGTTGATGAAGATTGCCAATGCCATGATCTATGCGGCGGAGACAACGGTCCTCTACGAAGTCATTGCTTGGTGTATACGCAACGAGGTCTCCCCGGAGGCGTTGCTTGAGCTTCGCGATGAAAGATTTACATTGAACCTGGATCAGGTCAGGGAGATCCTCAAAGGCAATCTCACCGGGAAACCCAACTGGGTCATCAAGGATGTCTTCCACGGCTTGAGTAAGGCCGATGAAAAAGAGATACCAATGCCGATTCTCGGCACCGTGCGCGACATGGTTCACTGGGCCAGGTCGCAAGGGATGGAGCAGTACCCCTTTTCCGAATTGATCTGGATGCTGTACAAGAAAACGGTGAAAAAATAATTTCCAACTCGCTCCCGCCCGCTAGACTCAGCCAGTCGAAGCCCTTAGCGGTTGTACTAACGCTGTTACCAATTGGCCAACGTCAGGCAATCTATGATAAAAAAGAGCATTAAAATGCCTTCACCCTTTATGAAACTGCTGGAGGATGCCTATTCATGACTCAACAGCTCGTCACGACCTTCGTAGCCGTATTCCTCGCCGAGTTGGGGGATAAAACACAAATCGCAACGCTTTCCTTTGCAGCCAACCCGTCCTATAACCGTTGGATCGTGCTTTTAGGAGCCTGCTCGGCCCTCTTTTTGATTTCTCTTATCGCAGTGCTGATCGGGTCCGCAGCCGGGAATTGGATCAATCCCAAATACCTGAGAGTCGTTTCCGGTTTCCTCTTTATCGGCATCGGACTGTTGACCCTTTGGAAATAGACCAAGGGCTCTCCGCCCCTCGACTCCCGATCCCCGATTAGAAAAGAAATCATCTCGAACAATGGAAACCATCAAAGCAACGTTATGGATCTACCGGATGACCCTGGAGCGCTCCTTAGCCCTCCTCAGGGGAAACTGGGGCGTGGTGTTTGCGCCCTTGGGTTACAGCTTGATTCTCCTGGTAGCCACAGTGGTCTTTGGCACCCTGGGGTTGATAGGAGGCATCCTGCTAGCGCTAACTATGGACGCCTGCATGAGTTCGGGGCTTTTTCTCGTCGAAAACATTATAAATGCCAGAAGGGCTAGCCTGAAGGATTTCGCCAGGGGGTTTACCGTTTATCTGTGGGATATCGTGATGGTTTCCTTTATGCTTTGGGTTCCAATGATGGTGGTGTCATCGGCCCTCTACCCCATGCCCAATGGGCCACTGCTCGTGTTTTTTATTCAACTCACACTTTACATTATTCTCAACGCGGTGCCCGAAATAATCTACCAAACCCGAGCCTCGGGGCTGGATCTGCTGGTTGCCAGCTACCGTTTTATCGTCGAGAATTGGGCCGAGTGGTTCGCACCCAACGTGTTGATCACCCTGGCTGGTTTTTGCCTCCTCCGTCTGCTCGATCCCATCGTCATGGCGCTCCCCCTCCCTATGGTCATTTTTGTAATGGCGCTCGCTTTCGGCCTCTTTCTTACTTATCTGATGATCTTTCGGGGCCTTCTCTTTTCTGAACTCAATGGAAGCAACCGGCGCGCTCGGATTTACAAATACAAAGTGCGTGAATAAAACCGACCCAGGGATTTCCCCACACGATCCTTGAGTAAGGGAAGGTTCAGGACTTGCTAACTATCGTGCCTTAGCCCTATGATCGGTTGGAGGATTAGTAAAGGAATAGACGATGGACCGAGGCTTTTTCATTCTTGGCTCTCTGGTGGCCCTCTTGGGGGTAGGCTTGGGGGCCTTTGCCACCCACGGCCTCAAAGGTCGATTGTCTTCAGAATTGCTCGCTGCCTTTGAGGTTGGCGTTCGATACCAGATGTATCACGCCCTGGCGCTCCTGGCTGTGGCCTGGGCCTGGTCGCGCTGGCCTCGAACTGAAATTACGGCTGCCGGCTGGCTTTTTTTAGCCGGGATCGTGCTTTTCTCAGGCAGCCTGTACCTTTTGGCCCTAACGGGTTCACGCCCCCTCGGGATCATCACACCCGTAGGAGGGGTTTTGTTGATCATAGGATGGCTTGCCCTCGCATGGGGGGTTTGGCAGGGCTGAGAGAGTCCCGTGGAGTCTGGAAACAGCTCTCTTTCTTGACACTCCGATCAAGCTAATCTAGTTAATTAATAAATGGTTATCGGCATCCCAAAAGAGATCAAAACGGAAGAGAACCGTGTGGCCATCACCCCAACGGGAGTTTCGGCCCTGGTTACCCACGGACACCAGGTATTTATCGAGAAGGGAGCCGGTTGGGGTAGCGGCATCCTGGATCGCGCATACGAGGCCGCTGGGGCAGCGATTGATAAGTCGGCCCGGGACCTCTGGCAACGGGCCGAGATAATAATGAAGGTCAAGGAGCCTTTGGATGAGGAACTGAATTGGCTTCGGCCGGAACTGATCCTCTTTGCCTATCTCCACCTGGCCGCCAACCAAATACTGACGCGCGCCCTGGCAAAGAAAAAGGTGGCCGCCGTCGCCTACGAAACCATTCAGCTGAAGGATGGGTCGTTGCCGCTCCTGATCCCCATGAGCGAAATTGCCGGCCGCCTGTCGTTACAGGTAGGAGCCTGGTGTCTTCAGGCGGAAAATGGCGGCCGGGGACTTCTGCTGGGTGGTGCATCCGGTGTACGTCCCGGCAAGGTTGTAATTCTGGGAGCGGGAATAGCGGGATCCAGCGCATGCCAGGTGGCTACGGGGATGGGAGCTGACGTAAGCATCTTGGATGTGAATTCCTCAAAACTTAGATATATTCATGACATCCTCGGGGGACGGATCACGACTCTCATGTCCAACGCGGCCAACGTGGAAGAAGAGGTGGTGGACGCTGATTTGGTTATCGGATCCATTCTCATACCGGGGGCAAAGTCCCCTAAACTCATTTCCCGCTCCCTGCTCAAATTGATGAAACCTGGCGCAGCCATTGTCGATATTGCCATTGATCAGGGCGGATGTGTGGAAAGCGCTCGCCCCACGACCCATACGGATCCAATCTACGTCGAGCAGGAGATCGTCCACTACTGCGTTACCAATATGCCGGCTATCGTGCCTTACACCTCAACCTACGCCCTTACCAATGCCACCCTTGCGTATGGCTTGGAGATCGCCGACCATGGTATGATTCAATCCATGCGCGGGAACGCCGCCCTGGCGCGGGGACTCAACACTTACCGGGGAAAGATTACTCATGAGGGGGTAGCCAATGCGTTTGGCTTGAGCACCACTCCTCTAGAAGAGGTCCTCGGCCTATGAGGCTGGTCACACGACCGGACTTTGACGGACTCGTTTGCGGCTCCTTGACCACGGCCCTAGAACAAATCGATTCCACTCTATTTGTCGAGCCCAAGTGGATGCAGGACGGCATAGTCGATGTGCGCCATGGGGATATCATTGCCAACCTGCCCTTTCATCCCAATTGCAGCTTATGGTTCGACCACCATCTCAGCAACGAGGTCCAGGGATTTGACACACCCATCGTCAAAGGTAGAGGAGGATACCGGCTGGCCCCCAGCGCCGCACGGGTCGTCTTTGAATACTACGACCAGGTCCCTTTAGGATCCGACCACAAGACCAAGACCGCACTGGAAATGATCCGGAGTGATCGTTTCACAAAACTCCTCCAGGATACGGATAAGATCGATGCCGGACTCCTGACCCATGACGACGTGCTACACCCCAAGGGTTACGTCCTCATTTCCATGACCATCGACGGCAAGAGAACCGCCGACGAACCATACTGGCTCCAACTGATCGAACTGTTACGGGACCGGACCCTGGACGAGGTGTTGGGAGACCCGTCGGTAAAGGAACAGTCCGAGCGAATTCTCGGACTTCAGGGGACACTTAAGGATATTCTTCAAAAACACGCACAATTGAAAGGCAACGTCATATTCATCGATCTTCGCGGCATGCCCGATATTTCCGAGGTGAACCGTTTCCTGATATATACCCTTTTCCCCGAGGCGAATATCTCTCTCAAGGTGGCCAACGATAGTCAAAAGGTCGAGCGAACTGCCCTCTCGGTTGGGTACAACATTTTCAATACGACCTCCAAGGTCAATGTCGGCGCCCTCATGCAGAAGTACGGTGGCGGCGGCCATCGAGTCGTCGGTTCCAGTCGGGTACCCAAAGCCGAAGCCGACAACGATATCCGAGAGATCCTTCAGGCCATTACAGACCCCTAAAGCAGATTCAAAGAAAAGAGAAGGCACTGGGATACAACAGATAACGATGAAATTATTAAAGATCCACGACGCCCTTAAAAGCCTCGAACGTGTCAACGATGAGATTCGCTACAAGAGCTGCATCGAGGAAAAAGAGTACACAGTGGGTCTCATCGCCTTCAGTCCCCGAACCAGCCCGGACGTCAAACAAATCAACCATCACGATAAAGACGTGGTGTGCCAGGTCCTCCACGGCCGTGGCAGATTGCGGCTTCAGGACGAGATCCTGGAATTAGAGCCGGGGACACTCTGTCACATACCCAGGGGTACCCCCCATGACTTTTCCGCCGGGCATGATGGAGAGCTGGTCCTGCTGTACTCCCTCATGACGACGGGGAAAAAGAATAGGTAGATGGGATGCTCCCTCATCGGTCACCCCACTCGGTCCTAACCTTCAATAACAGGGTTCCCCGGAGGCGTTTTGCGATCCCATAAATTTTCCAACTCATTCCCCGTCTGGCTCGTGCTCCTTGTCCTGACGAGCTCTGTGGGGGGATGCTCTTCCAAAGTCCGTCCGGACCCCCAGTACGAGGCAACCGGCAGCCTGCTTGAAACGATCAAGGATTTTCAAAGGCTGAACCGCGAGGATCTCTATCGCTTTCCAATTTCCAAAGACGTTACGGGCACCAACATTATCAAGGCTACGCTGACTCGCCTGGATGATTACGAAAAGACCCATGCAAACGGAATGATCGATATCGTCAGCTTTACCAAGGCCATGGCTTATGAGCGGCTGAGAGATTACGATCGGGCCTTGGTCTACTACCAGAAGGTAGCCCAATTGAATGGACGGCTGGGCGAGCAGGCAAGAAACAACATCGAGACCATAAAGGCCTTTCAAAGGATTTTAAATAAACCTCTTTCGGTCCAGGATCCATTCGAGTACATCAAGGGACTCGACGAGAAGGTCCAGGCATGGAATGAAATGGCACGGAGCTATCAAGGGACGCCTTATGAGTACCTGGCCCATATTGAAGAAGAAAGGATTGACCGTGCCAAGGTCGCCTTTGTGGAATTAAACCGCTCCCGTTTGAAGGACGGAAACCAGCTGGTCATCCTGGGCTACAGCCAGCTAATCACCAAGCACCGATTAAGCAAGAATCTCCACAGCTATCTCCTGGACTTTGGCGACTACTACGTAAGGTTGGCCAACGAGTACGTTACCCAGAACGATCCCCAGGGCTTGAGCTTTCAGCCGGAAGCCCTTGATCAGCTTGCAAAATTAGCCCTCAAATACTATACAGAAGTGGCTCACCAAGACGGTAAGATGGAAAAGATCGAAGCCGAAGGAAAGATCAAGAGCCTGCAAGCTCTGACTCAGAGAATCAGGAAAATCAACCAGTGATCGCAATAATCCAGTTAATTCTCCTCTCGTTGCTTATGCTCCAATCGGGTATCTTATGGGGCGAGTCCACTGGTGAAGATGGGACGGCAGCAGTATCCATAATCTTGAACCCCATGCCCGAATTCGACCCTTTCACCATGCGATCCCGACCTACACCTGAATTCTTTCCCGATGAGACCGAAAAGCGAGTGCGCAAACTGCTCATCCAGAACCTTACAGAACCCAACAAGGACCTGATCGACCATGTCCGCTACTTCAAAGATAGGGACTCTCAGCTAAGCAAAGAGCGGAACCGGGTAACCGGTCTGACGGATCACGTCATGGATCTGAATCTCACGACGATCCGAAGTCGTTCCGAATACCTGGCTGCCAATAAAGAGGCACTGGATTCGGCGTCCACGGATGAACGAAAGAACCTCATCCAGTCCAGGATCCGTAACGATGAGCTTACGCGGGCCCATAAACTATTGAAAAACAGCAACACGAACCGCGTCGGATCCTTTACCAATCGACTTCTCAAATCTGTAGATCTGGTCGACATCGCATCGGGCTCCTATCTATCCGCTGCAGTCGATACAACGGTTGCCCAGGTCATGTCCCTGAAGGATATAACAATGCCCATCGGGGAAAGGCAGGCGTTAGCCCTATACCGCCATTTTTTAAAACTCTACCCGGAAGATCCGGAAAGAGAAAAAGTTGAAAAACTCGTGGAGGGTTTGGAGAAAAAGAAGAGAGGCTATCTTACCAGTCGCTACCTGGAACGATCCGAGGACGCCGCGGACGAGGGTGACCTGCACCGGGCCCAATTCCAACTGGAGATGGCTTATCTGACCGATCCTGAACTGATGCAGTCTGATTCGAATTATAAGGAGCTCCGCAAGCGCCTGCAAGGGGAAGCTGAATCCAATGGATCTACCGAACCAGCAAAAATCATTAGCCACCCCGGCCCCGCACCGGATTCGGACATTCAAGAATTGTTTTACGCCCTAACCCTAAGGGATGCGGAGAAGATTCAAGCTCAGGCCAAGGCCGTAGAGGACCATCATCCAAATAGCGACCTGGGAGAATCGGCAAAGGACGCCCAAGCGGTAGCAATGGAGATCCAGGGACGTCATGACAAGGCAAAGAAGCTACTCCGCCAGATTGCTAGTTCTTCCCCCTCTCCACATCAAAGGCAACGGGCCAAGGCCCTGCTGGAAAGCCGCAATTATAATTTACTAGAATCGGTCCACAAAGCGCAAAACCAATACCGGCTCGATACAGTGAAATACGTACTCCTGGGGGAAGATTTTCTCGAGAAAAACATGCTCATCGGACTCCGGCCGCTCATGGCCCAGGGCATCGCAGGCGTCAACACCTGGGGTCTGGCCAATCTGATCTTCATGGGAACCAATCTATTCCACGTAATGACCGCTCATCCCGTATCCGACCAACCCATTATCGATAAGGCCGTGACCTACATCAGGAACCATCCGGATTCGGAAAGTACTACAGAAGTCTATGGGATTTTGGCGGAAGCCTACGAAGACCGGGGGAATTACGACAAAGCCATCGCCTATCACCGGCTGTCCGGCGCGGCTTCGGAGGAGAAGATCACGGCTCTCAAAGAATCCGCAGCGAGTTCCCTTCTCGACAGAGCAAAGGAAAGTAAATCAAGCGGAACCAAAGAATTCATCTTGAGGGGCCTACTGGAATTTTTCCCGGACAGCACCGCATCTAAGGAGGCCCATGGGGAGCTGGCAAAGCTAATGAAGCCGGAAAATCGGGGCGTAAAGATCAGCAAGCAATTTCTCATGGAAAACCCCGAACTCTATATGGAAAAGGGTTTGGGCCTCAAGCCATCGCTCTTCGATGGAGAAAACAACAATATGGAGCTCGCCGACCAGGGTATCAATCTCATCAGCAATGAAGAGATTCTCTTCCATTTTGATACCCCGTGGGGGATCCAAAGCCGCCCTTACCTAGTGCGTGCAGAAACCATCGATCGCTTCGAGCGGGCCCTGAGGAAAAAGAATTACCAGGTGGCCATGAGCGATATTCACACCCGCCCCGTAGATAGCAGGGGAGGCTATACTAATCTCCCCGATAAGATTCGTAAGGGCAACGGTCAGGAGGGCACGAGGAGCCAGGACGGCACTGATCTCAGGCTGGTCAAGCGCGCCAAGGGAACCTCCCCTACCTATCCCAAGGTTCTCGATTATGAACTCTTGAGTAAAAACGAGCAAAACCCGGGGTCCATGTTCGAAATGCCAGAGATCAAAGGAACCATTTCCGCCAACGACATCAACGTTAGCGGAGCACTCCCTACCACCCTTTGGGGGGAAAGTCTCAGTTTTGGATCCGCTGATGGAAACGCGGCTGCTGGGCTACAACTTCCCATCCCACTGTTGCAGAATTTCATCCCCGTAGATTTTTTCCTACAGGGGTCGACCGGACGCCCATCCCTGATACCCCAGATCCATACATTCCAACTTGGTGAAGACGCCACCCTATTTCGCTAGGCCGGAATCTGTGGTATCGGCTCCATAGGGTCCGTAAGCATGGCGTGGGCATGATAAGATCGGTGCCCCACGCAATAGCCCAATGGTTCTAGAACCCATAGGGATGCCATGAAATGGAGGATACAACCCCAAGGTATCTCAGACTCCAGACCCATGTACTCCCAAGTTATTTTGGATTAGGGGGCGCAGCAAAAGGCTTATCAACCATCATTCAGGGGGAAGAAAAATGATACCAACCACTGCGTTGTCCAAGGCCCACATGGAATGTCGTTCCCTAGAGGAAACCGTCCCAGTCCTTACCGAGCTTTTGGCCTTTGAAAAAGTGGCAGAAGGACCCCGTACCATCACTCTTAAACACCCCAACAGCCAATGGCTACTCGCCGTTCATGAGGGGGGAGCCCAGGCCCCGGAGAAACAGATGCACAATCACTTTGGGGTGAGGGTGACAAAGAAAGAGGAAGTGGACGCGGCTTATGCCTACCTGACCTCGCACCAAGACAAGTTTGGCCTACAAGAACTAAAAAAACCCGAGAACTCCCATGGATCCTATTCGGTTTATTTTCGGGAACCAGGAACCAACGGATGGGAGATCGAATGTTTTGAAGACGTGCTGCGCAAAGAGATAGGAGGAACGCGACTTGGAGGCGTACGGGCCCCCCACTGGGATGCTCCGTTATCCCCCGAACGGTTTCCCGACAGAGGCTATCTCCCCCAGGCCTTTACCCACGGAACTCTGGCTTCCAATGACCTGGAGACTTCCACACGGTTTTATACGGAAGTTCTTGGCCTGGAGGTCTACCGGGCCTATGAACAGGTCGTCTACATCAAGCACCCACGTCAAAAGGCCTACATCGTAAGCCTTCGCCGCGATGGGAAAAAGGATTTCTCCCCTAATTTTCGATTTAGCATGACCCTGGAGTCCCAGAAGGCCGTGGAGGATGCGCACCGATGGCTTACCGAGTCAGGTAAAGAATACGGGATTCACGAGCTAGGAGAGTTGCAAACCGACGGGTCTCTATCCTTCTTCCTGGTCTCTGACCCGGACAAGAATTGGTGGGAGCTGACATCCTAGAGTTGAACTTCCGAGAAAGGACAAAAGGCTGAAATAAGGCGATAGAACCGAATTCATCTCTACCTCCTATACCACTGCTTTGGTTTAAAGGGGGCCAGGATATCCTTCGGGGGGTGTCAAGTGCGGCCTTGGCTGACCGGTGGCAACTTGGAATGGATTCCTATCTTTTCAAGTTCCCCATAGAACTCTTCTCGGATCACCGGATCCTCTTGTTCGTAGCTGATATTCAATGATTCAGCGAAAGGATCCGTGGTCTGTGCGGTGGGCGAAACCCGCGTATATTCCCTGCCCCAACCGTATCGAATGCCAATTCCCCTGAAGGCCAACATCTTAAACGGCGTGGTCCCTGCGTTGAAGTGCTGGTGAAACTCGTTGAGGACGGGGGAAATGACCGTGTAGGGCTTAAGCAGCATTTTGCGCCTGTTCTTTTCGTCTCCGGGCATGAACAGGATTTCGTAACCTTTACCTTCTACAGTAATGACATGGGCACCCGGCCCATGTCGGTGGGCCGTCATATAGGTCCCCACCTGGACCTCGGCGATATGGATTCCAATGTTCGTGCCGGCCATGGAAAGCCTCTGTACCTTGTGACGATGCCCGCGGACTAGATTTTCATCCAACGGGACTTGCCGAATGTCGGCAACAAAGTTGGTTTCAAAAGTCCGGTGCCGCCAATGTTTCCCTTTCCCAGCGAAAAAATCCTGCTGATCAGAGGAGAATCGGTCGTTGAAGACGAAAGGGTTATTAAAAACGTATTCCAAATTGTGAAACCAGTTGATCACATAAGGCATGTTGGTGCAGAAAAAGATCCGGCAAGGCTGGTCGCTGGATGCGTTGAATTCCTGATGCCATGCATTGAGAGGAATCGTTAGCAAGGCCCCCTCTTCCCATTCCACCGTTCGCTTGGGTTGACCCTCCTGCCAAATGGTGGTGGCCCCTTGCCCCTTCATCACATACATAATCGCCTCATACATGTGACGCTCCGGCTTGAGTTCGCCCTTGGGTGGAATTTCAATGATTTGTAAGTTATATGACTGCTCCTGGTTTCCCAGACGGGTATAGGCGCATTTCCCTCCTCTGCGCTCCCATTCCCCTAAGGGTATGGTCGCCATATCTTCCAGAGCGCTTCCCTCATAGAGGGGAACCCCTTCCCGATGGACAAAATCTTGAAACGAGCTCTTGATGTACCACTGGTCGAAGTTGTCTTCCGTTTTAGACATAACAGGGTTCCTTTAAATTAAAAACTTGGATTTACCTTTTAATGATAAGGGAGGAGCCTTTTTGTTTTTCCTGCTCTTGTCCCTTCTCCTGCGCGCTGTATAGGGCCAGGCTCCTCTGGATCAACCCATAGAGGAAAGGGACCCCTAGCCCGCCCAGGTCGCGTTCTTTCACGGCAAGGGACACAGCCAAAGCAATCAGGGCCGGATCCTTCCGATCTGTTAAATAGAGATAGAGGGCCATGTCCTCCATACGCCGGGTAAAGGTCTCGCCCGCTTCTGTAATAAAAAGCTCCCGTACTATTTCGCTGATCAATCGGCCCATACGCTCTTCTTTTTGGAGGGGATTGAGAACCAACCGGCTCTCCAAGGCTTCCTCGATACGGATCGCGTATGGCTGGATCCAATCCTCATCCAGGACCCAAGTGCGAAACTCGGGTTCCTCCAAAAGTTTTTGCGACGACTCCCGCCATGCCCCGGAACGGGCGTCCAGCGTATTCAAGTGATCATAAACAGGATGCGGTCTCGAAGAGGGCTTGGCCAAATTCATGTGCGCCCTGATCTGTAAAAATTGCTCCAGCCCTTCCCGTCCTGATCCCTTAGCCTTCTCAAAGGCCTCATACAAAACCCAATCTACATAATCCCAGGGAACGGGGATCAAAGTGATGCCGTGCTTTTCCTTGATATCCGCCACCATACGACGCAGATCTTTTCGACGCAGCGCCGAGCCGCCGAGCTGGATCAACCCTTGCCGATCGTTAACGATCCCCTGGATCATATCAATCCCGCTCCCGAACTGAGGTTTGACCAACCACACCAGCCGGTTGCCACCGCCATCTACCGACGAGAAGTATCCCTCAATTTTCGGACCCAACCCGAAGACGGACGTTTCAGTCTTCTCCAATCCCTCTTTCCCCTTTGGAGCGACCAAGCCCTTCTGGGCTAATTTGAACAAGGAGCGCCGAATTTCCCGTTTGACCTCACGATCTATCGCCTTGGGCTCCAATCCGGTTAGCGCCTCAACCGCAGTGGGATCCACAATTCGCCCTAAGAGAAAGATTACGGCCAGGTCCATTTCTTTGCCCGTGCCGAAATGGAAGACCAAGAAATCGATGGCGCTTACTAAAGGATCCCCAGCGGGGAATCCCCCTTTGCGCAACTCCTCCTGGCCCCTTCGGATGGCCCTCTGTCTGATATCCTGCTTAGCCAATCTTTTCCCCGATTCCCTTGCTAAATCCAGCCGTTCCGCTTAAAAAGCAAAGCGTCCTTACTCTTGACATATTTCCACTGGGTTGCCAAGGGTCGCAAAAAAGCCAGAGATCAGTCATCAGCCGTCAGCATTCAGCCAAAGCGGATAATGGCCTTGATGGTTCCGACGGGGAGAGACCGGAACGGTGAGCTAGTCGAACCAAAGACCCTGAGCATCCGATACTGGAGCATCGGTGATTCTCTGACTCATTGTGCCCGGCAGAAGGAGACATCCCACGAGAAATACCGGGACGGCAAGACCGTCCGGTCAGCGGTCGCTCCGCCCTTAGCTCCAGCTTTCCACCCTAGAGGACTGAGTAGGTCGATAACGGTTAGTGGGTTGGGCATCGAGGGGTGATCGATTCTTATCAGCCATTCGGGCCGCACTTGACAACCCCCGCTATGCCAGTTAATTGATTGGAAGACCAAAAGCGGACAGGAGGAAAGTTATGGCAGGCGGAACCATCGAGCAAAGGACAGAAGACGGGATCCTCGTTCTCGAAATCAACAATCCCCCCGTTAACTCCTATACCCATGAGATGCTTCGCCAGTTGGACGAATGCATTCTCCAGGCTCGATTCGATGATTCGATCCATGCAATTGTCATCACTGGAAACGGGGAAAAGTTTTTTTCCGCCGGGGCCGACATCAACATGCTGGCCAAGCAGCCTCTTTCGTACAAGTACAATTTCGCGGTGCACGGCAATGAAGTTCTCACCCGCATGGAGAGAACGCCAAAACTCATCATTGCTGCGATCAACGGCCACGCCATCGGCGGTGGACTGGAGATCTCCATGGCAACGGATATTCGTATCGCCAAGAAGGATGCAGGACGCGTTGGCCTGGCTGAAATCAACCTGGGCGTCATGCCCGGTATGGGTGGAACACAACGTCTTCCGCGCCTGGTCGGTAGGAGCCGGGGCCTGGAACTATGCGCCACTGGAAGGCAGATCGCCTTTGAGGAAGCCCTCGACATGGGCTTGATCAACTATATCTATGAACGGGAAGACTTCATGGACCAGGTGATGGATTACGCGCGCCAGTTTGTTCCGCCCAACAAGGCAAGCTTCGCCGTGGGCAAAGTCAAACGAGCCATCCATTCGGGGATGGAAGTCTCCTTGGCTGAAGGTCTGGCCATGGAACATGAAGTTCTCTATCAGGCTTTTGGTAGCGAGGACGGTAACGAAGGCGTGAAGGCTTACCTGGAGAAAAGAACCGCTAAATATCAGGGCAAGTAAACACCGCCGCACCTATCGGCATTAAAAATCAAGACTACGAGAAATCAAACTGGAGGTTATGCATGGCCAAGTTGTTAATTGGCGGGGAACAGGTCGACTCGGTTGGCAAAGAGACCTATGAGGTACGCAATCCGGCGACCGGCGAGGTTGTGGACAGTGCCGTCAAGGGCACGGTCAAAGACGTAGAACAAGCGATCGATGCCGCCGAGTCCGCATTCAAGGAATGGGCCGACGTCACGGCCGAGGACCGCGGCAAGATGCTAACCAACGCGTGCGATCTGATCAAGGAAAAAGCCAAAGAGATCGCCCAGCTTCTGACCCAGGAACAGGGAAAGACTCTCTTTGAGGCTAATCTCGAGATTCATCACCTGCTGCACGGCCTGGAGTTTTATGCCGGATTGGCCTCAAAGGTCAGAGGCTCCCATGTCCCCCTGCCTCAGAAAAACGCGTACGGCATGGTCATCCGTCAGCCCATCGGGATCTGTGGCGGAATCATTCCCTGGAATTTTCCACTAACGCTCATGGGCACCAAGCTTGGGCCCGCTTTAGCTGCAGGCAATACGGTTATCGTCAAGCCGGCCAGCACCACACCCCTCGCAACCCTGCTTTGCCTGGAGCAAATCCAGAAAGCCACCTACGGTGAAGGCAAGCAACAAAAAACGCTTCCCAAAGGAGCAATCAACGTGGTGACAGGCCCCGGTAGCACCGTCGGCGAAGAACTGCTGCGTAACCCCAGGGTTAGACGAATCGCGTTTACCGGTTCCACTGAGATCGGTCGTCATGTCATGGAGGTCGCGGGCAGGGAGATCAAACGGGTCACCCTGGAATTGGGAGGCAGTGATCCCATGATTGTGATGGAAGATGCCAACGTCGACCTGGCAGTCAAGATGGCCGATATCGGCCGCTTCTTCAATTGCGGCCAGATGTGTCTTGGGGTCAAGCGTCTCTTCCTCCACGAATCCATTGCGGATCAGTTCATCGGCGGTCTGACAGAGCTGCTCAAAAAGAAAACCGTGGGCAACGGAATGAGTAAGGAAAGCCGCATGGGTCCACTGCACATCGACTACCAGAGAAAAGAGGTCGAAGAGCAGGTAGAAGACGCCAAGGCCAGAGGTGCCAAGGTCATCATCGGTGGCGAGAGACCTGAGGGAAAAGAGTTAGAGAACGGCTTTTTCTATCTACCGACACTTCTGACTGATGTCCCTGACGATGCACGCATCACGACAGAAGAGTGTTTTGGGCCCGCGCTGCCGGTCTATACGTTTAAGGATCTGAACGAGGCTATCGAAAAAGCCAATAGCTCGGAATACGGACTGGGCTCATCCATCTGGACCCGCAACATGATCTATGCCAACAAAGCCATCGACAAACTTCAGGCGGGCAATGTATGGGTGAATTCGCTGCACTACGGCTACGACGAACTCCCCTTTGGCGGGGTAAAATCTAGCGGCGTAGGACGCGAACACGGCCCTGAGGCGCTGGACTACTACCTGGAACCCAAGGGCGTCGTCATTGTAAACGTATAAACTGGGATTCAGCCATCAAAATCCAACCAAGGCAATTTACCACTGGATCGCTTCGAGAATATTTGAGAAATCATCGGTCCATACCCACGCCTGAGCGAGCAGCCCACCCACCGCCGGTTTTCCACCAGGCCCAGGAGATCGCCCGGCTGACGGGCCATCACGACACACCGAGACGAAAAATTTCCCCGTCTCTTATCCGATCGACCGGTAAATCTATGTTCTTGCGAGAGGCAAACCAGATTGGCTTCCCGTGCCACATTACCCAAAATGGTTTTAAGATCCAGGTACTGATTGGAAATATGAAACACCAGGATCCCTTGATCGTCAAGTTTGGTTCAATATAGCTTGATCGCCTCTCGTGTAATGAAATGTAGGGGAATCGAGTCCGAACTGAAAGCGTCGAGTACGATCAACCCGAAATGCCCGTCTGCCTCACGTTTAAGAGTTAGACGGGCGTCGCCGAGTATCACTTCAACCGTGGGAGGACAATCTTTGAGATAGGTAAATAATCGGGCTTCCCGTGCGATTCGTTCGACAGCAGGGTCGATCTCGTAAAAGATGAATCCCTGATCGACAGTTCCATGACAGGCCATGGACCCATTGCCGAGTCCCACGACAGCCACTCTCGGCCCTCGGACGGGCGCCGAAAAAGGCCTCGAACACCTGCCCAATGGGCCCCCTGCGGGTATAGTACGTAAGGGGCAAATTGCGCTGCGAAGGCTTGAGACCCTGCATGCCATGATTTATGTTCCCATGGACTAGAAGATGGAATCGGATGTCCGCGTCGCGAACGACCCGGTGGTTCCCAAAGAAGCTTCTCTCGTTGTGCAACACTCGACCACGGTCCTCGTAAAACAGAGGGGCAAGTAACAAACACCCAATCGCCAAACCGAAATCTTAGCTGAACCCTCAGGGGAGGCAAGGACCATAAATAGCCCTCAAGCTACTGAAAGCACAAGGAACGAGGTAAAATGGGCCCACCTGGATTCGAACCAGGGACCTACCGGTTATGAGCCGGTGGCTCTAACCAGCTGAGCTATGGGCCCATGAAGGGGTTAGTTAATCGGCCAACAACCAGGAGGTCTAGCTGCCCTCCATGAAGCTTCTGAGTCGTTTGCTGCGGCTGGGGTGCCTCAGTTTGCGCAAGGCCTTGGCCTCGATCTGCCGGATCCGCTCTCGAGTGACGGCGAATTTTTGTCCTACTTCTTCCAGCGTATGATCGGATCTCTCGCCGATACCAAAACGCATCCTTAAGACCTGCTCTTCGCGCGGTGTCAGAGTCGCCAGGACTTTCTTGGTCTGCTCTTGAAGGTTGAGACTGATTACGGCATCGGAGGGCGGCACGATCCGCTTGTCCTCGATAAAATCACCCAAATGGCTGTCCTCCTCCTCACCGACGGGGGTTTCCAAAGAGATCGGCTCCTTGGCAATCTTCAAAACCTTTCTCACCTTGTCCAGTGGGATCTCCATCTTGGCAGCGATCTCTTCCGGGTTGGGCTCGCGGCCGATTTCCTGGACCAGATAACGGGAGGTCCGAATCAGCTTGTTGATGGTCTCGATCATATGGACCGGGATTCGAATAGTCCGGGCCTGGTCCGCTATGGCACGTGTGATCGCTTGGCGGATCCACCACGTCGCATAGGTCGAGAACTTGTGGCCCCGCTGATATTCGAACTTGTCTACGGCCTTCATCAACCCGATATTCCCTTCCTGGATCAGGTCCAGGAACTGGAGCCCCCGATTAGTGTATTTCTTTGCGATGCTCACCACCAAACGAAGATTGGCTTCAATCAATTGTTTCTTGGCAATATTCGCCTTGGCCTCTTCTCTAATAATACAGCAAACACGGCGCTCGATCTCTCCGGCCGGGATTTCCAACTGGTTCTCAAGCCATTTGACCTCCCGACGGGCACTTCGGATACCTTCTGCCATCTGTCGGATAGCCTCTTGGCTCATACGCAGAGTACCCACGGCCCGCTGCCAATTTTTCTTTTGTTCATTGGATGACGGAATCAGCTTGAGCATTTCCTGTGCGGATTTTCCAGTCTTTTCCTCAAATTCCCTTACACGGCCCTGCATCCGACGCAAGTGCCCGAGAGCCTGTTTCAGGTTACCTGTGATGGCGTCGATTTGTTTGCGATTGAGCTGCAACCCCTTGAGACGTTTCACAATCTTGTCCCGCTGTTTAACTAACGCGTCTTCCAGGGTTATTTTTCTTTTCGCCGAGAGGGGGGTCTTCTTCAGCTTCTTCTCAATCTCTTCCTTTTCCTTGGCCAGTTTGCGCAACTTGTCAGTCTGTTCGAGGAGTTTTTTTTCGTAGACTTCCTCTTTCTCGAAGTAGTCCAATTCATCTTCGAAATCATCGGTAATTTCCCGAACCCTTATTTCGTGGCGTGAAAGCTGCTCGCCCAACTCCAAAACATACTGCAGGGCCGATGGACAGGAGAGAACCTCATCGATGACCTGCCTTTCGCCCTCCTCAATTTCCGTGGCTATCACGACCTCGCCCTCGCGACTGAGCAGGGAAATGGTTCCCATCTCACGCAGGTACATCCGGACTGGGTCCCCGGTTTTGCCGCTGACGTCCCCTTCCGCCTCGACTTCCACCTCCCGTTCGTCATCGTCGTCGTCGGTGGTAGCAGATTCCTCGCCCTGGCCGGTGAGAGCCTCCCTTTGATTGGAATCGACCACTTCGATATCCATCTCACCGAAGATGGACATCACGTCATCTATCTGGTCTGCAGAGACGATATCCGCAGGTAGAATTTCGTTAAGCTCATCGTAGGTAAGGTATCCCTTCTCCTTACCTATATCGATAAGCTTTTTGACTTCCTTGATGTTTTTCTTACGCTTGCCTGAATTATCAGAACCGTCATCCGGTTCTAACGCCACCCCGTTTTCAGGGCGAGCCTCTGCTGCTCCAAGCTGCGCTCTTTTTGTATTACTTCTTGCCATTCGAGGATCCTGTCCTTTCTGGCTTTTTCATCCATCTTTTCTTCCGCAAGACGGATAGCCTTACACAAGTCAGCCTCTAACGTTTTTAAATGCCTCAAGCGCAGATGAAAAAGGCAGTCCTCAGTCATCTGGCCACTCTCGTTTTCCTGTATGTTTTCCCCTTGAAGTGCGAGGGCAGTCAGCACCGACGCTTGACGGGGCTGCAGCTCTTCGGTCAGACGAGCCAGGCTTACTTCCCCCCGTTCTCTCCACTCGGTAAGTATTTTTTGAATCAACCCCCTCCATCTGGGATTGACTAGCCCATCCAACTCACTTTCCTGTTCCACCCGTCCCAGGGCATCCGGAAAATTGAGCATCAATGTCACTAAGGAGGACTCGGCACGATCCACCGCCATCCTCTCGCCCAGAATCTGTTCTTGACCCTCTTGACGCTCTCCCCCATTCCCCTTTGACCGCACCGGCGCCCGGCGCAAGAGCTCTTCTCGAATACCCAGAGCCTCGGAAGCCCGGCGACTCAACAGGTCAACCTCGAAAGGACTGCGCACTTTTGCCAAAACTCGATTGACCTCCTGAGCGACCTGACTCTTACCCTCTAGTTTAGATCCGTATTGCCCCTGAAGCCAAGTGAAGTAAAAGTCGGCCATGGGAACCGCATGATCCAGAATTGCTTCCAGTGCCTCTTTACCGTGGGTGCGCACGAAGGTGTCGGGGTCTTCTCCCTGCGGAAGGAATGCGGTCTGACCCAGCAGTCCCCCTTCCACAAAGATCTCAAAACTGCGCGCGGCTGCTTTTCGCCCCGCGTCGTCCCCATCAAACAGGGCGATGACGTTCTTGTTATAACGTCTCAGTATCCGCACGTGATCAGGCGTCAGGGCCGTACCTAGTGTTGCAACTGCATACCCAAGACCCAACTGATGCATGGCCAAGACGTCCAGATACCCCTCCACCACGACTACACGATTGGCGGATCGGATAGCCTCCTTGGCCTGAAAGAGACCGTAGAGCTGGGACCCTTTGTGAAAAAGTGGTGTCTCGGCTGAATTCAAATACTTGGGTAAACCGTCACCGAGGGTTCGACCTCCGAACCCTGCAACCTTCCCCCCCGCGTCAATGATAGGAAACATGACTCGGCCAAAGAACTTCTCACCGTACCGTTCCTGTCCCCGTTCACTCAACAGCCCCACGGCGACCGCGTCCTTCAAAGTCCATCCGTCTTTCTGTAGAAAGGAGATAAGCCCCCCGGCCCCCGCAGCATAACCGAGACAGAAGCGTCGGATGGCGCGTTCATCAACCCCCCTTGCGCTGAGATAGTCACGGGCCTTCTTTCCGTCCGGATGGAGGCTGAGGACCTTGTGAAAATAGGCTGCGGCTCTTTCATTGAGTCGGGAAAGACTCTCCCGCTGCTTATTTCCAACCGAAGAACGTTCCCGATTCTCGAACTGAATTCCGTAACGCTTGGCTACATTTTCAACGGCCTCCGGGAAGGTGAGGTTCTCCGATTGCATCAAAAAACTAAACACGTTCCCGCCCACATGACAACCGAAGCAATGAAAAATTCCTTTTTCCTCATTGACAGTAAAAGAAGGTGTTTTTTCCGAATGAAAGGGACACAGGCCAGTGTGATTATGTCCCAGCTTCTTAAGGGTAAGATGATCGGATACGACCTCTACGATGGAGGCCCGTTCCCGAATCTCAATGATTTTATCCTCGCCAATCATGCCAACCGCCTTGGATCCTTCTTTTCCCCCGTCTCGTCATCTTGGGATGAGGGGGAAAAAAACTGATCCTTGCCGATCTGAACCAACCCTTGGCCGAATCGATTGAGGGGTGGGACAAGATAGGAATTATCCACCGTATCCTTCATTGTCTTTGGGATAAATGTCGCAGAGCTTAGAAAAAAGAGAATCAAAGCGAGGAAGACCGCCCCTTTACCAACTCCAACGACGACGCCTCCCACCCGATTAAAGCCCGCAAGGAAGAGGAAACGAGCCCACCGTTGGAACAACCAACCCACCAGATTAAAAACGAAATATACCGCCAGGAACACCAAGAGAAAACCAATGGCTTTGAGGATAATCGGGGAGACATTCCAAAATTCTTGGCCCATTTTAGCCACCGTTTCGTTATACTGAAACGCTGCTATGAATCCGGCAAAGATCCCCAGGACAGATAAGACTTCAAGGAATAGCCCACGGAAATAACCTCGGACGGCAAATAGGGCAAGGAGAACAACCAGCGTCAAATCGACATTATTCACGTTAGATTAGTTTGGGATGGGTTTGAGACAGACACTAAAGACGACCACCTAAAGGTTCTGCTCAATGATTGACGGCAAGGCTTTGAGGACTCTCGATGAATTAAAAGAAACGTGATATTCGGGCCCGCTTCAAGGCCCTTTTTCTTGCCGCTATTGCTTTCTTCTTCCTTTTGATACTGGGCTTTTCGAAATGCTCACGCTTGCGAAGCTCTGCCAAAATTCCGGCTTTTTCGCATTGCTTCTTAAAACGTCGGATGGCGCTTTCAATGGATTCGTTATCCCTGATCCTAACTCCAGTCATAACTTCAATCTGTCCCCTATCTTTTGCATAATAAATGCCTACTCCCCTAAATTACAACTATATCCAATCTGTTCTTTAAGTCAAGCTGCTAGCAGGCTTTTTCCGCTCCTTGAAGTACCGGCTGGAGATGAGACCTCCGCTGCCCAGGGTCATCCAGATCATGGAAAAGCGCTCTGGACGGCCAGTTCCCTCTTCCTCAAATAGATAAAAAACTCCTTATTGCCCTTGGGCCCCAGAAGCTGTGATTCGACGACTCCAACCACGTCCAGCCCCGATCCCTGGGCTATATTCCGAATCTCGTCAATGACCCTTTGGTGCTCCGCAGAGGAACGGACAACTCCCCCCTTACCGACTTTTCCCTTCCCCACCTCGAACTGAGGCTTAATTAGGGCCAGAATCTCCCCTGTCGCCACAAGGAGCCTCCTTACTTGTGCCAATACCAAACGGAGCGAGATAAAGGAGACATCCACCACCGCTAGCTCCAGACTCTCACCCAGTTCCTCCGGTTCCAAGTAACGAATGTTTTTTCTCTCCATGACGAAGACTCGCGGATCCTGCCTGAGCCGCCAGTCCAATTGCCCATATCCGACGTCCACAGCGACCACCCAGTCGGCCCCTCGCGTAAGCAAGCAATCGGTAAACCCGCCAGTTGATGCACCAACGTCCAGGGCCTTCTTTGCCCTGACGTCAATACCAAAGTAATCCAGGGCACCTTCGAGTTTCACGCCCCCCCGACTCACGTAGAGACTGGATTTGCTCTGTAAGCGAATGGGAGCACCGGCTTCCACCAGTGCTCCGGCCTTGGTAACTAATTGATCCTTGACCAAGACCTCTCCCGCCAGAATAATCCGGCGCCCCTGCTCACGGCCTTCCACCAATCCGCGCTTGACCAGAAGCAGATCTAAGCGCTCCCTCTTTCCCATCCCTCCTTCTTGCCCTTCTTTTCCCGTCGGACCATCTGAAGCGCTGTTTGCGAAATGGTGTCCTTATCAAATCCACACATCGTGGCAAGTTCAGCCTGAGTTCCGTGGGGGATAAATCGATCGGGGATCCCCAGACACTTTACCTGGACACCGCTGACCCCCTCTTCCGCCATAAATTCCAAGAAGGCACTACCAAATCCGCCCTGCACGACATGGTCCTCCACCGTAATCACATTGGCAACCTGGCCCAGCAGTTTCAAATACAACGCCCGGTCCAAAGGCTTTACAAAACGCGCATTCACCACAGCAACCTCGATGCCCAGCAGGGAGAGGTCTTGAGCCGCTCTTAGTGCGGAGATCACCGTATTGCCGATCCCTACAACAAGCAGGTCCTTTCCCTCCCGCAAGAGTTCACCCTTTCCTATTTCCAGGCAGCGAAGCTCGCTGTCCATCTCAACCCCCCAGGCCTCACCGCGAGGATAACGGAGGGAAATTGGCCCATCGTGGTCCAGTGCGGTCTTGAGCATGTGCTGCAGCTCATTCTCGTCCTTCGGCGCCATGATCGTCATATTAGGGATCGACCGCATGTAGGCAAAGTCGAAAACTCCGTGATGGGTCGGGCCGTCGGCCCCCACCAACCCACTACGGTCCAATGCGAAAACCACATGCAAGTTCTGGAGACACACGTCGTGAAGAATCTGGTCGTATGCCCGCTGCAGGAACGTGGAGTAGATGGTAACAACGGGAATCAATCCTTCCGTTGCCAATCCAGCCGCAAACGTGACCGCATGCTGCTCTGCGATGCCAACGTCATAGGAACGACCGGGGATTTCTTGGGACAGTTTATCGATTCCCGTACCGCTTCCCATGGCTGCGGTAATCCCAAAGACGTTGGGATTTTCCTTTCCTAGTCGGATCAGGGCTTGCGCAAAGACGTCCGTAAAGGTCGGCACAGGCCCCTTTGCTTTTTTAGGCTTACCCGTCAGGACGTGAAAAGGAGGCACACTGTGGTAGCGGACCGGATCCCTCTCCGCAAATTCATAGCCCTTCCCTTTTTTTGTAATGACATGAACCAGAGTTGGCCGATCTATCTTCTTGACGTTCTCCAGCGTATCGATCATCTCCTGCATGTTATAACCGTCGATGGGACCCACATACTGAAAGCCCATGGCTTCGAACAAGAATCCGGGCGTGACCAGGCTGATGAACGCGTCCTTGACCTTGTGGGCCACGTTGTAGAGATTCTCCCCTACCATGGGTAATGTGCGCACGATGTTAACCAGATTCTTTTGCAACTTTACCGCCAAATCCGTAACCAACTGTTTACTCAGAAATGAAGATAGGGCTCCCACTCGCGGATCAATGAAAAACGAATTGTCATTGAGAACGACGATCAGATCCTTGTTTAGATGGCCCGCCTGGTTAAGCCCTTCGAAGGTAAGGCCTGCGCTCAGACAGCCGTCACTGATAACGGCCACGACTTTACGCGTCGAATGCAGGTATCTCTTTGCCTCCACCATGCCCAGCGCCGCCGACACCGAGGTCCCCGCATGACCGGCCCCAAAAACATCGTACTCGCTCTCGTCGCGGCTCAAGAAACCACTAAGGCCGTCCAACTGGCGGATGGTTGCAAGCTTCTCTCTCCTGCCACAGATCAGCTTGTGGGCGTAGGCCTGATGCCCTGTATCCCATACGATCCGATCATCCGGTGTGTTAAAGACATACTGCAGAGCCAATGTCAGCTCTACGGCACCCAGAGTCGATGCTAGATGTCCGCCCACTTCCGAGACTACGGAGATCACCTCCTCACGCACCTCCCCAGCGAGGACCTCAAGATCTTTGGTTCTTAGAGTCCGGAGATCGGCCGGGAAATGGATTCCGTCTAAAAGTCTGCCCATTGCTGCTACCCCTGCCAGCATGTGTTCTGGCGCCTTATCTTGGTTTTCTATACCGCCCTTTTAACGACCCAAACTGCAATCGCCTTAGGGATCTTCGCTTTTTGCCCTTATGGCTTCTTTTCTATGAGACATTTTTTTTGCAATTGTGCAACTCTCGCCTTGGCATCGAAGATCCCCACCACTGATGGGTCCGTCTTCTTAAGCCCTTCCCTGGACTGGGGAAACATTCCCTCCACCTTACCGGATGGGCTTTCAACCTCCAACCGATCATCGGCCGCCAGCAGGGCGATTCCTTCGCCGAAGACCGCTTTCCCGGCCTCATGTTGTCATCGTCCAGAGCGGGGAGATCCTCGTGAATCGGCGAATAGGCCGAAGCAGGATGGATCAACTCAAGGGCAGAGTAATAGGGGAGCAGTGCCTTCCGTATGGCACCGAACAACGCCCCTACGACAAAGGCAAGAATGGGCTGAAACCTCTCGCCGGTGAAGACGCGAGCGTCCATTTTCTTGTGAAGTTTTTTCGGACAGCGCTAGGAAGTCTTGAGAGTGTGTTCCAGGGCCCGGTCTACGATCCGCCGGAATTGTTTAAAGTAGAGTTGCAAGTATAGTTGGATTTTCATTGAGGAACTAGGCTAGTCATCCTTCTCACGGTTTTCGTGCTCTTCCAGATCTTCCAGTGGGGAAAGTTTGAGTTTACCTTCCTTGTCCTTGACCAGCAGTTCAACTTTCTTTTCAACCTCCCCGAGTTTCTGGTTGCAGATTTTTATCAAGCGGACCCCGCTTTCGAAGGCTGCAAGGGAGTCCTCTAGGGAGAGCTCGCCGGACTCGAGTTTTTGGACCACTCCTTCGAGTTCTTCAATTGTCTCATCGAACTTCTTATCTACTCGTCGAGCCATGATCTATTCTTTTTATTGCTTAATAACCCGAATGTCTAGTGGAAAGGCCAAGCAGTCATTTGGCAATACAAACGGCAGCTACTCGGCGATCACCTCTTTTAGAAGCTCAAAGGGATCAACCCTGGCCTCGTTCAAACGCACTCCCCAGTGTAAATGAGGCCCCGTAACCCTACCGGTCATGCCCACTAGACCGATGATCTTCCCTTTGCGTACTTCGGCACCTTCTCTCACACGGAACTCGGACAAATGAAAGTACATCGTATAAAGACCCCATCCGTGGTCCAGGACGATGCTCTTACCATTGAAATAAAACTCGTCCAGCAGGACCACTCTCCCATGATTGGCAGCAACGATTGGAGCACCCAGCGCGGCCCTGAGATCGACTCCGCTGTGGGGAGATCGAGGCGAGCCATTGATTACTCTACGGCGGCCGAAAGCCGATGTCTGCTCCCCCGGCACGGGAGCAACGAATGGCCCCTGCCACCAACGCCGGCCCGTCGAACGGGACCAAAGAGTTTTCATTCGCCCCTGTTCCAAGCGAATCCGCTTCAAGGTTGCTGCATCAAATTGATCAAATGCCTTGGAAACCGAGAGGCGTTCCGTTGGAAACTTTTTCTTCCTCACACGCAGGAAAACGGGGAGTTGCATTGGGCGCTGGCCGCTGGCAAGGATCATGACTTTCATGGATCCGGGCTTTTCATCGAGATCCACTCCCAGGAGGGCTTGGTAGTCACCCGAGGCGGTGGGAAAAAATGGGATGACAACCTTCTTGCGTATGGCCCGAACCCCTTCAAGTTTAGGACCCGAGACACGCACTGCAACAATTTCCCCTTGAAATGCCTCCAGCGATTCGGGCGAGATCTTGAGCGAAGAATCCGAGGCAATGATGCTCGTTGGCGCAAGGGCAAAGAAGAGTAAAGTCAAAGGCCCCAAATAGCCCAGGGTTTTCATTCGCTCTTTTCAACTTTGCACAAGGCCTGTCCCTGCGCAAAGTTGACCTGGATGAGATCGCCGCTTCTCAAGACTTGGCTATCCTTGACGATTAACCCCTGGGGCATCTTGTATGTGATGCTATAACCGCGCTCCAGGACCGCAAGAGGACTCAAACTCCCCAAGCGTGCGGCAACCGGCGCCAATCGATCTCTAAATCGCTCCAAGGAATGCTGGAAACGGCGCACCACACTCAACGAAAGCTCATCCAAACGCATTTGATTGTCTCTGAGGCGCCGCGTCGGATCCACCAGCCGGCGCTTTAAATGCTCCCACCTCTCTCTCCGCAAGGCTACCCCACCCTGGATACCGCGTAACAAACGCGCCTCGACACCGGAGATATCATCTTCAAGTTCTTGTCGCCGCGGGACGACCATCTGGGCCGCTGCTGTTGGGGTTGGAGCCCGATGGTCAGCAACAAAATCGGCGATGGTGTAGTCCACTTCATGGCCTACGGCAGAAATGACGGGAACCGATGCCTCGAAGATGGCACGTGCTACGGGCTCCTCGTTAAAAGCCCACAGGTCTTCAAGGGATCCCCCTCCTCGCCCCACAATCAGCGCGTCCACCGTTCCCGACTCACAGATTTCCCGGATTCCATTAGCAATCTCGCGGGCCGCCCCCTCTCCCTGAACTTTGACGGGACGTACGACTACCCGACGGTCGGAAAATCGATCGCCCAGGATACGCAGCATATCCCGAAGGGCGGCGCCTCTGAGTGAGGTTACGATGCCGATGGATTGGGGTAAGAACGGCAAGGGTCTCTTCCTATCCTCGTTAAAGAGCCCCTCCTCCAATAATCGTTTCTTTAACTGCTCAAAGGCGAGATAAAGGGCCCCCTGGCCCCTGGGCTCGATGGCCTCCACATAGAGCTGAAGATCCCCACGGACCGGATAAAGGCTCACACGCCCATAACAGAGCACTTCCATGCCGTTCTCAGGCAGAAAGCTCAAACCATGAACATTACTCCGAAAGGCAACTGCAGCTAGCTGGCTTTTGTCGTCCTTTAACGTGAAATAGAAATGACCGGAGGGGGGCACACGAAAGTTAGAGATTTCACCAAGCACCCAAAAGGGTTCAAGCTCCCTTTCCAGGGTCCCCTTAACGACCTGGTTAACTTCACTGACGGTCAATATGGACTGGGATCCACCCGTGAGCGACAGCTCTCGTTCCCTGGTCACGGTTCCTCCTGAAACACTGAGATTTCTCTATCAGCATGGACGGCGATGGGAATTTGAATGGTCTGGATGGGCATTCACTGCGCAGAACAGAATAGATACGAGCGCCAATTCTCCCGCACATGAATGAATCACACTAGCGATGGGCATCCCCTGGCACTGGAATTCTCCATTGTACCCATGGATAGGGAACCGAGCCACCGGGCGTCATCGAACAGTTTGATCTATCAGGTCGACTTGCGATCAGGCGGCCTTTTTCTTTTCCGGGACCAATTGTTTGAAAACCTCCCACCCCTTCAATAGCTCCAAGGCCCGCTTCAATTGAACATCGTTCTCGATACTGCGCTCCGAACTCAACGGGGGCACCTTTTGCTCCTTATCTTTCTCATCGTCCTGTTCCAGATGACCAGGGAGATTTTCCTCTCTCACGGTTGGTCTCGGGGCTTTGGACCGCGCTTCTTTCTGCGGAAGGTTTTCTTGCACAATATCGGGTTCGATCCCCGTGGCCTGTATCGAACGACCATTCGGAGTGAAATATCTGGCGGTGGTAAGACGCAAAGCCGATCGATCATCCAGTGGGAGGATGGTCTGTACGGACCCTTTGCCAAAGGTCTTGGTACCAAGGACAATAGCCCGCTTGTGGTCCTGCATGGCCCCCGCTACGATTTCCGAGGCGCTGGCACTCCCACCGTTAACCAAGATGACCATGGGGAACTCGGTCAAGGTTTTATTCTTGTGCGCATGAAATTTTTGTTTCTGGTTCGCCATCCGTCCTTCCGTATAAACGATGAGTCCCGATTCGAGAAACAAATCGGAGACCTGAACGGCCTGGGTTAGAAGGCCACCAGGGTTATTGCGCAGATCCAGCACCAGACCTTTGAGCTCGCCCCCTTCTTTACGCAGCTTTTCTATTGCATCCGATACATCCCGGTCAGTGCGTTGCTGGAACTGAGCGATCCGCACGTACCCATAGTCTTTTTCCAGCATGCGGGAACGCACGCTACGGATTCGGATTGTATCGCGAATGATCGTAAGATCCAGCAGTTCGGGTGTCCCCTCTCTCTTCACTGAGATCGTGATTTTAGTACCCTGGACGCCACGCATCTTCTTGACGGCCCGCATCAGGGTCATGTCCTTGGTGTACTCACTCTCAATCTTGATGATCTGATCGCCGGCCTTGATCCCGACTTTGAAGGCAGGGGTATCCTCAATGGGAGACACCACGGTCAAGACCCCGTCTCTGACGGTGATCTCAATCCCCAGGCCTCCGAACTTGCCCTGAGTATCCATCTGAAGCTCTTTATAGAGATCTGGCGTCAGGTAGGTGCTGTGCGGGTCCAGCGAATCAAGCATACCGTCGATCGCCCCAAGGAGTAGGTCCTTGGTCTCGACATCGTCAACGTAGTTCTTCCTGACAATGGCCAGGATATTAGTGAAGATTTCTAAAGTCTCATACTCGCTACGGGCAATCGCCAGAACGTTGGACACCGCCCGACCACTGAGCGAGAATCCGACCCCCATGGAGACCAGTACCAGCAGGACCAAGGAAGCGTATTTCTTTAGAAACTGCATTGCGATTCCCTTCAAGTAATGTCGCTCCATCTTATCCTAAATGAATTCAAATATCTAACGCTTTCTGAACCAGGGGAGGGGGTCCAGGGGCTTACCATCCTTTCGGATTTCAAAGTAAAGTCGGGCCCCCTTGAGCGAGCCGCTGTCCCCCACCAGAGCGATGGGTTCACCCTTCGCGACTGAATTTCCCGTCTGCTTGAGTAGCTCCAAGAGATGGGCGTATACTGTATAGTATCGTTTCCCATGGTCGACAATCATCATCTTCCCGTATCCCGAAAAGCGGTTCGCAAAGATGACCTTTCCGCGTTCTACGGTTTTAATCTCCTCCCCCAATGGGGCCTCGATATCGATGCCTTTACGGAACAGATTGGCCGAGAATTCAGGGTGCTTAGTGATTCCGAAGGCGCCCACAACCTTGCCCCTAATGGGATAGTCAAGCTTTCCCTTGAGGGCTCCAAATCCTTCCCAGGGAAACGATTGTGCGGACTTCTCAGTCATCTGGCGGCCTATATGATCCATCATATTCTGCAGCCTCCCGGCTGCTTGTTCCAACTCCTTCAGGGCCCGGATACGCACCTTCCGTTCCCCCCGAAGCTTGTTCAGAATGACCCTTTTCTTGTCCTTTTCCTTGCGAATGGCCGCTTTGGCGCGGACCAAGGTCATACGCTCCCTATCCAGGCTTTTCCGGCTTTTTGCCAGTTTGTCTTTGAGTCCTTTTTCCCGATCCAAATCCGATAGCAGCTCCCCCAGCAGGGCCTGATCCTTGGCCAGCATTAATTCCAGGTAATGTTTCCTGCGCATGAGGTCGCCGATGGTCAATCCCCCGTTGAGCAGGATAAACGGGCTCCCACCCCTTTGCCATTTATAGAGTGCCTCGGCCCTTTTCTTGAGCAGTTTTCTGCGTTCCTGAAGTGAATAGGATACCCGAAGAAGTGACTTTTCTGTTTCCTGCAGATCACCAATGATACTGGTCTCTCTCAAGCTGATGTTTTTTAACCGTCTATTTCTACGGTCGAGCTCGGTGTCAATTTTTTCCAATGCTCCAAGGACCGATTTTTCCTTCCGCTGAACCTTCGAGATCCCTGCCTTTTCCTGTGTAATCCGCTTCTTGACCCCCTCAAGTCGCCCCTTAACATCAGCCCCATAAGCGACTGGATTTATGGCATAAAGTAGGCCTACAAAAAGCGCTGCAGCTTGCCGGACCCCGATCTTCATACGGTAAGAAACTTTCTCAGCGAGAATAGGGTCCCCAGGGCGCCCAGGCTCCACCCGAGAAGGAGCAGGGACAGAATTTGCCATGGGTCGAGATAGTACAATTGCCCCTGGGGCATCAGGATCCCAAGGGAGGAAGGCAACCGAGCGCCCAGAAAGATCAACAGAAACCAAAGCAAAAGCAACGCAAGGGAAGCACCCGACAAGCCCTGAATCATCCCTTCAATGACAAACGGTGCTTTGATCATCCCGTTGGAAGCTCCCACCAACTGCATAATTTCAATTTCATCCTTGCGGGAGATGATCGCTAGCTTCACCGTACTCCCCACAATCAGCAGCGAAGCTACAAAGAGAAACCCTCCAAAGATCCACTTGGCCCATTGCACCGCGATCAGAAGCAGACTCAACTTCTCGATCCATTCCTGTGGGTACTCGACGACACCGATTCCCTTGATGCCTTTTAGGCGGCTGGCCAATTCCTCGACCTTGGTCCGCTGGCGATACTCCTTCTTGAGTGAAATCTCCAGTGATGAAGGCAGCAGGTTTTTTTCCAGACCCTCGAGCACTCCCGACTGGGCACCCAAATCCCTTCTAAAACTCTCCAAGGCCTCCTTTTTCGATACAAACCGGATCCCTTCCACCTCGGGGTAGGCTTGCACGGTCTTTTGCAAAGTGGCCAAATCGGACGGCTTGAGACCTTCCTCCAGGTAGACAAAGATCTGGAGCTGCTGCCCCCATCCATGAAAGAGCCGATGAAGATTTTCCTGTAGCAGGAGAAACCCGCCAAAGACGAACAGGGTCATGGCCATCGTTCCGCAGGTCAGGACATGGGTCCAAAGGAGATCCCTCAGGCTCAACAGGACCCGACGAAGTACAAAGGGGACATAGGTCAAGCTCACTCCTCCCCTCCCCCCTCAGGGAACTTGGAGTCACCCACGATACATCCCCGCTGCAGCGAGACCACCCTCAGGTTAAACTGCTGGAGCAGCCGCGTATCATGTGTGGCAATAACGATCGTTGTCTGCTGTTGGTGTATTCTGAGAAAGAGACGCATAATCTCATCGGCCATTTCTGGATCCAGATTGCCCGTGGGCTCGTCGGCCAGGACCAAGGCCGGCTGATTGACCAGTGCCCGGGCAATCGCCACCCTTTGCTGCTCCCCCCCGGAAAGCACCGGAGGCAAAGCGTCGTATCTATCTTTGAGCCCCAGTTCACGTAAAAGGTTAAAGGCCTTGCGGTTACTCTCCCTTCTCGATGTCCCAACGACCTCTGCAGCTAGGGCAACGTTTTCTAGAACTGTCATGTACGGGATAAGCTTGAAGTCTTGAAAGACCAATCCGATTTCTCGTCTGAACTTAGACAGGCCGGCACCGTGCAACCGGGTGATGTTTCGACCACTGACAATGATCTGCCCTTCCACGGCCTCTTCCGCCCGGAAGAGCAGCTTCAACAGCGTGGTCTTACCGGCCCCACTGGGACCGTTTAGAAAGACAAATTCGCCTTTGTCGATTTGCAGACGAATGTCGGTAAGCGCCGGATAATTGGGAGGATAAACTTTGGAGACACGATAGAGTTGAATCATCAAAAAGTGTGGCCAGGCAAGGGAAATTCCCGGGAGAATAGGCTTGACACCTTTCTAGGGAATTGGTAGCGTCAAAAGATAATTATAATTATAGATACTCATACCATAAATCACATTTAGAATGTTACGGAAACTTACAGGGGCTTCCGGTTAACAGCAAAAGGCGCTAATCAACCTAATGGGACAAAAAGTTATTAAAAAACTTAAGGTTATTCTCATTAAGCCATCCAAGTACGACGACAGCGGTTACATCATCCGATTCTGGAAGGGTGTCCTTCCGAGTAACACGTTGAACGTACTCAACGGTCTCACCGAAGACGTCAAGAGACGCAAGGCCTTTGGCGATCTCAAAATCGAAATCGAAACCTATGACGAGACCTCCCAAAAGGTCCCGATAAAAAAGATCATTCGCTGGAGCCGACAATCGTCGGTCAAGCTCGTGGTTGGATTGGTGGGGGTACAGACCAACCAGTTTCCCAGGGCATTCGACATGGGAAAACAGTTCCGGGCGGCTGGGATCGATGTCATCATGGGCGGTTTCCACACCAGCGGTACCCTGAACATGCTCGGAGAACAAGAGCCCGAAATTCAAGAACTGCGCAACGCGGGTATTTGCATTGTGGCTGGTGAAGTAGAGGGCAAATGGGAGGGAATCCTTGCGGACGCCCTACATGGGGAACTCAAGCCCGTTTATTCCTTTTCCCAAGACCTTCTCAACTTAGTGGATATAAGTGACGCCCCGGCCCCTATGATGAACACCCAAACCATGAGCCATTTTGCCTACCCGGCTTTTGGAACCATGGATACCTCCCGCGGCTGTCCCTTTGCGTGTAGCTTCTGCACAATCATCAACGTGCAGGGGCGTAAGATGCGCGAGCGAAGCCCTGAAAGCGTCGCCGAGATAATGCGCACGAACTATCGTGAACACGGTGTCCATTTCTATTTCTTTACCGACGATAACTTCGCTCGTAAAAAACTCTGGCGCCAGACATTTGAGGCCATGATTGCCCTTCGTGAGGAAGGCACGGACATCCACTTTATGATGCAAGTGGATCTGGCCCGTAAACCGAAGGGGTTCGTAGAGCTGGCTGCCAAAGCCGGATGCACCCATGTTTTTATAGGCATGGAAAGCGTCAATCCGGAAAATCTCAAAGCCGAGGGGAAAGCTCAAAATGACGTCGACGATTATCCCGGCATCGTCCAAGAATGGCATGACGTGGAGATAACCGTTCATACAGGGTACATCATCGGCCTTCCCTTTGACACCAAGGAACAAACGGCCCGAGATGTTGATTACCTCAAGGATGTGCTGCAGCCGGACATGGCCTCTTTCTTCATGCTCACTCCCTTGCCCGGATCTCATGACCACCGGGAGATGAAAAAGGCTGGCGAATGGATGGATCCTGACTTCAACAAGAGGGACTCCTTCCATGCAACGATACGACATTCCAACATGACAACCGATGAATGGACCGACGCGTACAATAATGCCTGGAGCCAATTCTACGGCAAGGAGAACCTGATTCGTATCATGTCGCGCTGGAGCAACAACCCCCGTATGTACTGGGCCATGATGTCAAACCTAATCTGGTACAAGAACGCTGCCCTGATTGAGATGCAGCACCCCATGGTCGCAGGCTTTTTCCGCCTCAAGGATCGACGGCAACGTCAGCCTGGATATGCTGTCGAGTCGATCCCCGTTCATCTGTGGAAGCGAAGCAAAGATGTTTTCAACCTCTTCGTTTCCTGGGCCAAGCTGCTCAAAGAAATGGAAGACGTCTGGCTTCAAACACGAAAGAAGAGCGAGCGTGAGGAAAGATGGTTGGAGGAAATCCAGAAGATCCAAGGGGAGGTCTGGCAGACCCTTCGCATCGCCGAATGGCGCAAAATCTATAACAACGCCAAAGAGAGCCTCCCGGCAAAAGCCAAGGCCCTGTTGGATCCCTTCGAAGAGCTTTCTTCCAAGATCCTTTTTTCCCGAAAAGACCTAAACCGATTCCTCAAGCAATGGGAAGGCCTGCAGGGACGCCTCCAAGAGCTACGCCGTAGCCTCGCGGTGGAGGGAGAGGCCGTCGGGAAGTGGCTGGACGAACTGAGCAAGCAACAGGAGAGTATTCGAGTGGGAAGCAGAATCAGAGAATGGCAGGAACATTACACCCGTCTGAGGCGCAGCTTGCCATCAAAATTACAGCTTTACCATGTCCGGTTTGACGCCTTCAGCAACCGTGCTGTTTATTCACGCCAGGACCTGCAGAGGTTCTGGTGCAGCACCGTGCATAACCTTCGTAAACTGAAACTCTGGCATATCCGCCCGGTTGCCCTGATCACCGCAATCTATAAAGACTTCGTGCTCACAACTTCTTTCGCCCTCCACTTCAGCAGGGACCCGAACCGCTTGCATTAGCGCTCCTAAGCATCGGTGTCCTTCAACGAGGATTCACACCGGCTATCGCTGAGGAGAAGTTCCCGGAGCCTGTCACCTGGGCTCCGAAATCACATCGACCAAGGCCGGGAGTCGTTTTTCCTTAACGACTTTAAGTGCCCGCTCAAGGGCTGGACGAAGGTCTTGCGGCCTCTGCACAGGTCCCTCGCTATGAACACCGTAGCCCTCGGCCAACTTGGCATAATTGACAGGTGGATTGTCCACATGAGTGCCAATTCCGGCGTTCTCCACAGGACGTTTACGTAGTTTTGCCATCTGAACGGCGTGTTCTTCCGAATTGTAAAAGGACTGGTTGTTGTGCATGACGATTAACAGTGGGATTTTATGATGGGCAGCTGTCCACAGGGCGCTTGTGGTCATGAGAAGGTCCCCGTCGGACTGGATATCTACACAGATCTTACCACTTCCTAGGTGCGCCAAGGCGACGCCGAGGGAGGCCCCCATACCATACCCGACTCCGGCCCCACCGCTTCTCCCGAGATATTGATAGGGCTTGGTCCAGTCCCAGAGTTTTCGTGCCCAACCGTTAGCATTCCCGTTGGCCAAGACCCAGTCCTCATCCTTGATAACCTCACCGAGTTCCAGGGCGAGACAGGCCGTAGAGATTTTCTCTTTCTTGACCGTTGCACGGGCCTCCTCCAACCACCCTGTCCGCAACTGGTCATGGACCTTCTTGGCCCCATTCAACCGAGCCTCAATGGGGGCCCTTTTACTACTATCGCTGGCGATCATTTGGCGACAGACCCGGGTCAATTCGGGAACCGTCAATGAAGTGTCCGCACATATGGCCACGTCGACCGGCTGCAGGTGTTGATAATCAGTCGACCAACTGTGAACCAGGAGTTCCTTCAACGAAACATCGATAATCTTGACCGAGGGCTTGGTGACGTATTCCCAACGACGTGTGGTCCGGTTGACCGTAATCAAGGAACCAAAGAGATCGGCCACATCCAAACCCAGGATAACATCCGCCGTTTTAAGGAGTTGGTCCCCCGATCCTGTCGCGTCCAGCGGGTGTGTGTTCGGAAAGTTGAACCGGTTTCCCTTATCGATCACGGGAATAGCCAAAAGCTCGGCCAACTCTACCAGTGAGCTCACCGCCCCCGGGTGGCGGCCGAAAAAATCAGCCAGGATCAGGGGCGATTGGGCTTCCACGAGCAACTTGGCGGCTTGCTGAATCGACTCAGGGTTGGGTGGCATTGGTGCCGGTATAGGATAGCGACTAACATCCGGAATCTCTATCTGTTCCTTGATCTCACCCTCCTGCAAATCGGCGTCATAGCAAATGTAGACCGGGGCCATCGGCTCCGTGGTGGCCAGTCGATAGCCACGGATAAAGGATTCGGTGACATCTCCCAGGCTGTGGGGTTGATCGTCCCACTTAACGTAATCACGGACCTGGTTCCCTTGAACCAATGCCGTGTGTATCCAGTCAATCCACGGCCGACGCTTTGTCGTATCCATGGGACCTGTACCGCCCAGTACGATGACCGGGACCCGATCGCACCACGCGTTAAATATGGCCATGGTTGCGTGCTGGAGACCCACGATATTGTGGGCAATGGCAATCATTGGTTTTCCCTTCGCCTTCGCATAACCGTGGGCCAGCGAAACCGAAATCTCCTCGTGACAGCAGAAGATCACTTCCGGCCGATGATTATCGCCATAGTTGACGATGGAATCATGAATACCGCGGAAGCTGGCCCCTGGATTGAAGGCCGCATACTCAATATCAAAAGACTTCATCAAGTCCACGATAACATCGGAACCATACTCTGCCTGTTTCTTTTCGATTCGTCGCTCCGGCTTAGCCATGGATTCTCCCCTTTCTCCAGTCAGACTCGATTGATTTTGCCTATCCGAGCTTCAACAGAACCACCCAACGAAACTCTCACCCTACCCCATACCGCGGTCCCAGCTTTACCAGCCCCCACTAGGAGGAGTGTTGACCCTGTCGATCAATTCCCGCAGCCTACCATAATCATTCCGGTTGAAAGGAATCAAGAGACGGGGGAGATGAAGAGTCTCGGAGTCATCGGCCTCCTCCCGCAGGGACACCGTCGACCTAATCCGGCCTTTCGTCAAAATATCTTTGAAATCCAGGTTTAGATTTTCGATCAGCTCTTCTGACGGAGGATGAGTTAGGCGCATTACCAGGTTCCGATTAACAAACCGATAGGAGTGGTAATTGCTATAAAATGTACGAAATTCATCAATGGCCGAATCCAGATCCTCAACGATTTTGTATAGACGCATGTCATGGTCCGAGATATATCCCTGCCGCAATAACCGCTTGCGGATGAACTCCTCCCATTCCCGCCAGTAGCCTTGGCCAGGAACATCGATGAACAAAATCGGCACGATCTGGCTTTTTCCCGTCTGGGCTAATGTCAGTGCCTCCATGGCCTCATCATGGGTGCCGAAACCACCGGGGAAAAACACGGCCCCATCGGTCTCTTTTACGAAGATCACCTTGCGAGTAAAGAAAAAGTGGAAGGTCATCAGTTTGCGATCGTTCTGGATGAACCGATTAGCCTTCTGGGCGAATGGGAGTTGGATATTGACTCCGAAACTATGCTCCCTCCCCGCCCCCTCATGCCCCCCCTGCATAATGCCGGTGCCCGCACCCGTTATCACCATGTATCCTTTCTCGCCCAGGCGCCGGCCAAGGCCTACGGCCATTTGATAATAGGGGTTGTCCTCCGCAACACGGGTTGACCCGTACATGCTCACCTTGCGTACCAGTCGATAGGGAGCAAAGACTTTGAACGCATAGCGCAGCTCCTTGAGTGACCTGCTGAGAATTTTTATATCCCCACGGCTAGTCTTGTCTCTATCCAGTTTCAACAAGGTTTGGACGAGCTCCACCATGAGATCCTCATTGGCAGAGCCGGTTTCCTTCTTGAGCCAATCCAGGATTTTCTCTTCAAGCGACGATAGCGTGAGAACGTGGCGATTTGCCATAACGGTTGCCTCGAATAAAACCTTCACGGCTTTAAAGCCGTAGCAGCTCTCCTTAAACCTTCACTAGCCTGCCATAGGTAGCCGCCGATTAAAAGGAATTTGGACCGCAGTGGCGGTCAATAAGCAAGGAACAATCTGTGGATTATTTCAATGACAGGAGGGATTACGGTTTGACCGATTTATGATTTTCTTAACTTCTTATCGATCAAAAGGTCGGAGAAGATGTGGGCAACAAATCCAAGGATAATACAAGAAAGTTGGCGACAGACCCAATAGGTTCCCATGGTTCCTCCCAAACGGTACAAAATCAGTGCGATGAGGCGGCTCATATGAGTGTTATCTGTAAATTAAGTTTCATTATTCTAGACCCGCATAATTGGACCTTCAAAATAAATGAATATCCGATATTAAGAGATCAACCGGTTCATGACGTCAGGCAAACCCAAAGGAAGTCCGAAACAGAGCCGTGAAGGCTGGACCCCCCGCACCATTCAAAAGGCTAAACCCGCTGCGAAACCAGCAACCATGGAAATTATCCAGAGAATGACCTAAACTGTAGTCTGAGAGCGTAGCTCTAGAGAATCGTCAATGACGGACTCCACCATGATCCTCAGCTTCAACATAATTCGGGGATCCATTCGGAACCTGAGTATCTTTTGCCGATCCATGCAAAGCCCTCACTAGACGAGTGGAAACACCATTATTCTTCCAATTAAGCCATAACTGCGATGACATATTGCAAGAAAAAGGCCAGATCGGAAGTATCTGATATTTAAGGGGTTACAATTTTTGAA
Source organism: Binatia bacterium (assembly GCA_963664015.2). Classification (GTDB taxonomy): domain Bacteria; phylum Desulfobacterota; class Binatia; order UBA9968; family CAXXLF01; genus JACZQL01. The sequence continues at coordinate 557,641 of CAXXLF010000001.1, forward strand.
TCGATGAAGAATGACATTATGAGTCATTCTTAGTGGGAATAACTGGAAAGATTTTCACCATGTGTAACGAAATGAGACTCGGTTCGGTAGCCGTCTAACGGCTACCCGGGTGATGGTCCATGACGGTACAATGCAGAACAATTTTTGCACGCATACTTGTCAATAGGGTCGACACAGGATTCTCATTCCTTAGGAGATACAATGATATCAAACACTTACAGATTGGCATTCTCTTTGCACACAATTATGAACGCGTTGAAAGAAGATGAAGCAAATGAAAAAGACGAAAAACAAAAAGCGTGTTAAAAGTAACCCTGAGTGTACCACCTGCGGCTACCCCCACAATCCCCGATTAACTTGCCTGAAAGCCTGGCTGCGCTCATCTTCAACCTTGAATACATATGACGACGAGAAATTCATTGACAGTACCGCTGCCTAATAGGGAGCGCCTCGAACCATCCCACCGAATTCGATCAAACGGCAATGTCCTAGAACACCGCTTTTCTGCGTATTTCTCATTCAAACCCGAATAGGCATTGAACGAGGTTCTCAAAACAACCCGCCCTTCTCAAATTCGGACAGAATTCCGCCAGGCCAAAAACCCCGGAACACTTTACAATCCCGGGTGTTACGTGTTGGCACCGCTATTGCGCAACCCTTTCGACATGGAGATTACAGAAATAGACAGGACCGAATCCGACGTCCCGGCGAATTGTCAGAGATGCCAAGCGGACGAGGTAAGTCACCATGTCTCAAGCGAACTACTGAACTTGAAGGTCTGCGGAATGTGCGCTCACGCCGCACGGGAACTTGAGACGGTAGCTCAGCTCGCCCCTAGGATGCCGGCAAGGTTTCCAACTTGGCGACAGGCGAGGCGGAAGGTTGCTACTCTTAGAGCTGCTTAAGGCAGCTATAGAGTGAACTTTGAGAACACCTTTTCGGCGTTCTTTTGAAAGACCTTGTCCTTATCGTCTTGAGTGAGAACCGGTAGGCCTTCGATCAGCGGCCTAATGTCGTCGTACCACTTGCCCGTGCGGGGATTCATTTTGGCCCCTGCGCCTGGCCGTTCCGTACCAAACAAGCAGCGGTCGGCTCCAACGATCCTGAAAAGCAGATCTAACGATTCCGTGTTGTAGAGCGCGGTGTCGAAATAGAGTTTTTTGAGTTGCTCGTCGAAGGTCTCCGTGTTATTGGGCCCCCGCAGCTGCGACCGCCAGCGTCCTACCTGATAGGGAACCGATCCCCCTCCGTGACAAATGATCAGCTTCAGTTTCGGGAAGTCCTCGAATACCTTGGAATGGGCAAGTGACAGAATCGCGATGCTCTCCTCGGTAATGAAATGGCCGTGGAAAGATTCCCTGGGATTTCTGCAGCTGGCGGGATGAACGAGGCCCGGCACATCCATTTGAACCATCTTCTCGTACAGAGGGTACCAGTATTCCTCACCCATAGCTGGAGTCAGTCCATCCCCCTCGCCGGGATCCGGGTTAATCATCACACCTACCATCCCCAATTCCTTGATACAGCGATCGAACTCATCCAGGGTGTTGCTCGGGCTTACGCCGGCACACTGGGGGAGCCCCCCGATGCCACGAAAATAGTCGGGCTCGTTCTTACAAGCAAAGGCAATAGCGTTATTGGTGGCTTCGCAGAACCAGTGAACAATTTTTTCCGGCTTTTCCGAATGCATCATGGAGTAGGGGCGGGGAGAGATGAAGGCCTTTTCCGTACCCACCTCTTTCAACACATCTGAATGCTTATGCCCCTGCCAGCGTGCTCGGTCGATGGACTCGGCGGTGATACCCGAGTTCCCTTTACCGTGAAAACCACGGCTATTGAGCAATCCTGCCTGATAAACACCAAGCTCCCTGCCTGGAACAACGTGGTTATGGATATCGATAATCATGGGAATCTCCTCTCGAGTCTTTCTAATTTAGCTGATAGCTGGAACATCTAGTAATAAAGTCGGTGATTCATGTCAAGCCCCAGACCCGTAATGTGCCCAATGCCTAGGATCCCTTCACGCCGCACTATGTTCCTTTCCCATACGCAACAGCATGACATTGACGATCAAGACTCCATAGATCCCTGCGATCAGAATAAAGAGATCATGATAGGCCTGGGTCATTGCTTCGTTGAGCAAGGTGTGACCCAGCAAGGAAAGCGCCTTATTTTGCAAAGTCATACCGAATTCACCCGCTTGCACCAGCAGGTCACGCATCTCGGATAAAATGGTAAGGCGTTCGGGTTCCGAAAATCGCGAACTTTGAAGCGGGTTCAACGATCTCAAATTAAAGAAAGAGTAGCGTTCTAGCAGGAGACTCAAGGTCGTGATACCAAAAGACTCTCCCAAGCCGCGGGTCATGCCGATAATCCCACTGGCCATCCGCACATTTCCATCGGGCAATGAGCCGAGAGCGACAGCGTTGAGAGGCGCATTCAGGCTCGACTGTCCAACACTCTTCAGCCCTACGAGAAAAAGGATAAAGGCGGCACTGCTCCAAAGGGTTAATGTGGAAAACCCGTAAAGCGAGGCAATCAAGATCACGAGTCCTCCAATCAAAGGGATGCGTGGGCCTAAACGGTCGGACACAATCCCCACCAAAGGAGAGCAGATCCCAGTCATCACAGCACCCGGGAGGAGAAAAATCCCCGCCTGCAGTGGAGTGTAATGAAGCGCCCTTTGTAGAAACAGGGCGAATAGGAAATTGGAGCCGCGAAATCCGAAAACCCTAAAAAACATGATGATGTTTGAGAGGGTGAAATTGACGCTGCGGAAGTGCCGTAGTTCTACGTACGGATGCGTCGCTCTTAGCTCGACCACTACAAAGAGAAACAACAGAATAATCGACGCAACAAAAAACGACATGACCGGCCGACTACCCCATCCCCATTCCCGGACTTGACTCAAGGTTAAAAGGAGCAAGACGGTGCCCCCCGTCAGGGTTGCAAAACCGGGCAAATCGAAGGGTTTGGCCCCCTTGCCACGGGATTTCGGTAGCAGAACAGTGACCGCCGCAATGCTCAGCAAACCCACCGGGATATTGATATAAAAGATCGCCCGCCAATGCACGTACTGAACCAGGTAGCCACCCAAAAGAGGCCCGAAGAACGGACCGATGGACCAACCGGTCATGAGCAGCCCCATGGCCAGGCCACGCTCGTTCCTCGGAAAAGCCTCGAACATGATCGACATGGCCACGGCGACCAACGGACCGGCACCAATGGCTTGAATGATTCTAAAAAGGATTAGGGAAGTCGCATCCCAGGCAATAGAACAGAGAAGGGACCCTGCCGTAAAAGCTGCCATACTCGCGATAAAAACATTTCGGTCCCCTATACGCCCCCCCAACCAACCCACAGACGGCATGAGCACGGTTTTCGTAATCATAGGCCCCGTCAGAACCCACTGTATCTTATCCAAGGACACTGCCAACGAAACCATGATGCTTGGGATGGCAATGCTCACAGCCGTAATGCTGAGGGCCACGGAGAGCATTCCCAGGGACATGGCCAGGGCAATCCACCACTTGAGAAATGGACGCACTGTGGGAGAGGATGCCCCCAAAGAATCCATCTATTTGGAACCCTTATTGATCCAGACAACCGCCAACATGCCGACCTTGAGCAGGCCGTCCCCGTTTTCCACGACTACCTTGACTGGAATACGTTGTGTCGATTTTATGAACACACCCGTAAGCTTCTGAGGCGAGAAAAGGGAGAATTCGGAAACTGTGGCACCTCCAATTTCCGTGACCTTGCCAATAAAGTCGCGGTCCGGATAGGAATCAACCTTGACTTCGGCCTTGCTTCCCGGCTTCACGAAGCGGATTTCGGTCTCGTCCACATTGGCCTCAACCCAGTAACGGGTTGAGTCCACAACCATGAAGATCGGTTGCCCCTGTTGAACGAACTCGCCCTCATGGGAATGCTTCTTCACCACTACACCACCCACCACGCTGCGAATAGTCATGTGCTGAAGCTTGCGCTCCAAATTCGCCAGGCTCGCCTGGGCCTCACGTACCTCCGCCTCCCGGGCCTGGAGGTCGGCATCCTTGATGGTCACCTCCCGCCCTTTGATCCGGACCAATTCCAGCGTCGCTTCCCCCTCACGGATAGTCTCCTCGAACGCGGAAAGTTTCGCTTCGGCTTGACGCATCTCCGTTTTGGCATGTCCCAGCGTCTGCGCTGCGATGAGCTTTCTTTTGAAAAGCTCCTGCGCCCGTCGAAAGTCCTCCCGGGCTAGCTCCGAATGAACACGCGCATCCTCATGATTGTGACGGTAACGGCGGAGCGCCGCTTGCGCATGCACAGCCTCACCCTTCTGCGTTTCCTTATGGAACTGGATCTGCCGGCGCGCCTGGAGCAATCGACTGCGCGCGCCGTCCATCGCCGCTCGAGAATGCTGGATCTGGATCAAGATCTCCCCGCTGTCGAGTAAGACCATCACCTCGCCCGGCCTGACCGTATCCCCTTCTTCTTTGGAAAGGGATTTGATTCGGCCGGAGACCTCTGCGCTAATGGTTACGATCTCAGCCTTAATCCGGGCATCATCGGTGGACACATATCCCAAGCTCCGCCACCACCAGGTAGCGAGCAAACCCATGGCAGCGACCATAACCACGGTAAAGACCAGGACCGTCCATTTTCGATAGTTCATAGGCAATTTTTCACACCTTGATCACCTATCTCATAATTTCAAGAGTTCCCCATGGAACAAAATACCACTCATCTCTATTCGAAACGGAGAGTTCAAATCAACATTGGGGATTTGGTAACCCAAACCCCTGGATTGACAGAACGTACCATGATTGGATAGTCTCCACCCAGCCTAACAAATGTCCGACCATCGAAAGTGATGTGAGGTTTTCATGGCTGAGAAAATGAGCATTAAGTTCCGGGAAATGATGCAAAGGCAAGAGCTTCTGGTTATCCCCGGTGGGTACAGTCCCTTGCATGCCAAGATGGCGCAGGGCATCGGATTCGAGGCGTTTTTCATGGCTGGCTCTCAGACCGCCGCCTTTATCCACGGCCTACCCGACGTAGGGATCATCACCATGAAGGACATGGTAGAAAATGCCCATCGCCTGGCGGCATCCTGCAGCATTCCGATCTTCGCCGATTCAGATACCGGTTATGGTAACGCGGTCAACGTCTATTACACGGTTCAAGAGTTCATCCGCTCCGGTGTAGCGGCCATTCATATCGAAGACCAGGAGTCGCCAAAAAAATCCGGCACTTCCGCGGGCCGCAGTTGTATATCGACGGAAGAGGCCGTGGGGAAATACCGGGCGGCGGTCGCCGCCAGAGACGCCCTGGACCGCGACTTTGTGATCATCGCCCGCTGCGACCTGATCGGCACCGTAGGGGGCACCTTTGAGGAGACCGTCAAGCGTTGCATCACCTACGTCGAGCAGGCAAAGGTCGACGCTATTTGGGTCAATACCCTAAGAACCAGAGAAGAAATCAAAGAGGCCTGCAAGCGGATCCCCGCCCCGGTCTTTGCCCCTTATTACGGACCATCCCCCTCGCCAACCCATAGTGAGTATGAGGAATACGGTGCAGCCGGAGTCCTCTACCCGAGCCTCACAACGGCCATCGGGCTGCAAGCTACGTGGGATTTCTTGCACGATTTTAAGGAGAAAGGCCCCTCGGCGCTCGAGGAATGGAATGCCCGCGGCACCGCCAGCCACTGGGGTGTGGTTCCGAGGCATAGTCCCCCTCTCCTGGATAGCGACCAGATCAAGGACATAGAAAAGAAGTATTTGACCCAGGAGAAGCAACCGGACTACGATCGCACATTCGGTCACAAGACACACACGTAAAGAAAAATGAGGGGAAGGCACTCGAGCCCAGTTTCTCCTCGGGGGCGATTCCTCGGTTCGGCTGAGCTCACCGTCGAAGCCCGGCCTCGCCCCCTCGGAGCGGCGCGAGCAGGCAATGGCGGCCGGCCACCGAAACAATGATGCTGAGTGCTAAGCGTAAGTTTACAGAATACCCGTTATTCGATATTTTTGGCGAGATATTTTTCACCTATTTCATCGTTCATTTATACGTACGCTATTTAATTTTTGGCAAACTCAAATCACGGAGGTGATACCATGGCAAAGGACCTTGAACGGCTATACTGCGCCGTTGCTATTCCCTATAAGCCGGGAACCTTTGACGTCGACGAGGACGGACTCAAGCGTTTTTTACGCTACTTCATGCAGCCCAAGTTCGTTGACGCCGGCGGCGGTATCGTTATCAATCCAGAGGCCGGTGAAGTCTTCTATCTCTCCCGTGAGGAAAAGCGACGAATCGTGGAAATCGCCGTAGAAGAGTGTGGGGACAAAGTCCCGGTCTTCGCCGGTGTCATCTCCCCTACCACCAAAGAGACCGTCCAAGATGCAAGGGACGCCAAGGCAGCGGGAGCTGACGGCGTTTTTTTGATTCCTCCCATGGGTGCCATGGATGTGACCGGCTCCTGGAACGCCGAACACTACCCAGAGGTCTGGGTCGACATGGCAAAAGAGGTCTGCGATGCCGTCAACCTGCCGGCAATCACTCATCCAGTCTCTTCGACGACACCCAAGTTCGGCCATGGCCTACCCCTTTCGGCAACCCTCAAGATGTGCACGGATATTCCCCAAATTATCGGCTGGAAAATGACCTATCCCTACAACGGTTACCGCGTCATCGCCCGCGGACTGCGCGAGCTGCCCCGCCGTGTGGCCATTATGGCCGCATCGGCCGTCTGCTTTCATGAATTCTGGGCCACGGGACAAGTGGACGGCACCGTCACCGGGTCTTTCAACTACGCCATGGAACCCATGATCGACCATATCGAGGCATGGCGTCGCGGGGATGTAGAACAAGCACGCAAGATCTGGAATTCAGGGATGGCCGAGCTCCATGAATATGTCTACGGCTTTGGCGGTGACTACCGCCTGCACACCCGTTATAAAATAGCCTGCTGGCTGCGCGGTCTTATCCCTGAGCCGTTCATGCGTCCCCCAATGCCGAAGCCGAGGCCCGAGGAGATTCACAAACTCCGCCAGTTGCTTCAAAAATGCGGTCTCAACGTGATCGAAAACGGCGCTGTCGAACGCCTTCTGGCCGCCTGAACGGGACCCCTAAACGCCCGTCTTACCAGGCGTACAGGGTCAGCAGCATATTTCGTGAAAACTCATTAAGACCTTCTTGGAGAACCGTCCATGTTACCGAAAGAGGAGAATCAACTTCTGACGCGAACCGGGCCGGGGACTCCCATGGGGCAGCTGATGCGCTGCTACTGGCTCCCTGCCCTACTCTCCGAGGAAATCCCCTCCCCCGATTGCCCACCCGTACAGGTCAGGTTGTTAGGCCAAGAGTTGGTCGCCTTTCGCAATACCGAAGGAAGAGTGGGCCTCCTCGACGAGCGCTGTTCCCACCGTGGCACCTCTCTCTTCTACGGTCGCAATGAGGAGTGCGGGCTGCGTTGTATCTACCATGGATGGAAATATGACGTCGACGGCAATGTCCTAGACACGCCGGCGGAGCCTTACAACAGCACGCTGAAAGACAAAGTCCACCACCCGGCGTATCCAACCCGGGAAGTTGCCGGGGTCGTCTTCGCGTATCTCGGCCCCAAGGACAAGATACCCCTGTTTCCCAAATACGAGTGGACCCTGCTGCCCAAAGACCAGGTTTACGTCAGCAAAGTCTTTCAAGAGTGCAATTACCTTCAAGGAGTAGAGGGCGAATGCGATTCGGCTCATCTTTCTTACCTCCACAGGGCCTTTACCAAGGCCAGCACCACTGGAGGAGACCCCAATTTATATCGCCAGGATGGGGCGCCGAGCGTCCAGCCGGTTCCCATGGACTTCGGACTGAGAATGATTTCCCTTCGGGATGGAGGAGATGGAACCGGCTATCTCCGAGTCTCCAACTTTGTTATGCCCAACCAGGGATTTGTCCCCACAGGGGGCATTAAAGGCAACAAGGAAGGTTACAGCATCCACACCTACGTCCCCGTGGATGACACCCATGTCTGGAGGTACATGATCAGCTTCAGAAGGAATCGGGCCATACGGGAAGACGAGCGGATCTACCAGAAAGAGATTGGTCCGGGGTACAGAAAGATCCGTAACCTCCAAAACCACTTTCTCCAGGATCGGGAACAACAGAGAAAAGAGACCTTCATCGGTATTGGCACGAATTTCATGGTCCACGACGCATGTGCCACCGAGTCCATGGGCCCCATCTTCGACCGCTCGAGGGAAACTCTGGGAAAGAGCGACACGGCGGTCATCGCCATGCGCCGATATCTGCTGAAAGCGGTCAAAAACCTTCAGGATGGCAAGGAGCCGCCACACATTGTCACAGATCCCCAAAAAAACGACTTCCGCCACATCGTATGCCTCGCCCATATTCTGGAAGCCAAGACTTCCCCGGAGGGGTATATCGAAGAGTATATCAGTCAAGGTCCTCAGGCCGCTTGACCGAAAGAGACTGCACGAGCGCGGTGATTTTCCCAGCGTTTCCTATTCCTAGTCTCTCATTTATATTGGCCATTTCCCGCACGGCACACAGCCATGGACTGGCATTGACGCCTTGAGCCCCTTTTGTTAATCTTCGGGCGATAGGATCTAATCACTTTGATGAAAACCGTTTAGAGGAGAGCCATGCTGACCAAAGAACAGAACGATCTCTTGTGTAAAACGGACAGGGGAACGCCGGGCGGGGAGTGGATGCGGCGCTATTGGCAGCCAGTCGGACTTTCAAAAGAATTCACTCCCGGCGGCAAGCCCCAGCAGATCAAGATCATGGGAGAGGACCTGGTCCTCTTTCGCGATGACAAGGGCCGCCCCGGACTGCTCGGGCTCAACTGCTCCCACCGGCTCACCTCCCTCGCCTACGGCCGGGTAGAAGACGGCGGAATTCGTTGCCCGTTTCACGGATGGCTGTACGACGTCGAAGGGCGCTGTATCGAACAACCGGCGGAACCGGAGCCCTTTGGGGACAAAGTGTGTCACCTGGCTTACCCCTGCGAGGAGTTGGGCGGCTTGATCTTTGCCTACCTTGGGCCCGAAGACAAGAAACCCCTCTTGCCCCGTTATGAGATCCTCATTCGGGAGGACGGAACCCACAAAGTGGATTACTACAAAATCAACAGCAACTACCTGCAGAATGTCGAAGGGGCTGTGGACTCGGTCCACTTCTCGTACCTTCACATGGACAATTGGTCCAAGGTCAAACACCGGCTTAAGTCAATGCCGGCGCCCAAGCTGGAGATTCAAGAGATGGATTTCGGTATCTGGCAAAAATCGCTCTTGCCAGATATCAACCGGGAGATCATCGATCTGTGCTACGCCCACTTCTTCATGCCGGCGGGATTCGTGAGAATCCAAGGGAGCCCCAAGGACAGGACCCTGATTCAAATGTTTCAATCCTGGTATGTTCCCATAGACGACACCCACACCATCCGATTCCAGGCGGCATTCTCCCCTCCCCACCCGGACGGTAAACCCTTCGAGTGGCCTAAGGACACCCACTACGACCCACCAGGCCCGGAGAATGACTATTATCGCCGTTACGAAGAGGCCGATACTATTTCCGGGATCCCCAACCGGACCACCGCTTCGGCGATTAAAGGGTTTCTCGTCCAGGACAGCATGGTCAACGAGAGCCAAGGCCTCATCGCCAACCGAAGCCAAGAACACCTCGGTTTCCACGATAAAGTATTGATGATGCAAAGAGTAATGTGCCTGGTCGCCGTCGAAGACGTGCGCCAAGATCGTGATCCCAAGCACATCATTCGCGACCCTGAGAAAAACCAGATCGTCTATGTTCGGGGCGATGATACCACCGAATGCGTCTGATCGAGCAGACTAACATTACCAGCTGGGCATCTCGGTAAGGGCACTTAAGACGAGGAACCCGGACTGGGAATAACGACGCCCAAGTTCTATAGTTTTATTTTAAACGGGCAAAGATTTTATCCATCTCATCGGCCGAGAAGGCCCGCATGCATTGGGTGCGGATGTTGCCCTGAGCCCCACGCTTAAGGACCACGCGGCCATGGCCTCATCGCTTGGGGAATCGGCAACGAGGACGACATCGAAGCCCCCCATAGTCATGTATGCTTCCTTCACCGTAATTCCCAGCTTCTCCGCAGCGGCAAATGCATCCTTCCTCTGTTTAGGGATTTGTTTGACGTTACGCATTCCTTGATCCGTGTAGTTGATCAAGACGATGTGGGTTGCCATAAGGAAGCTCCTTTCTCCAAATGCTTCGAACTTAGTCTAACCGGAAGAGTTTCCTCTTTAGCCCGTTTCAGGACTCTCCACCCCCTGGATGCACTGCATCAGATCGTTCCTCGGAGAATTGACCATGGACGATACATAGGTGGACTCCATCCGATCCGCCGGGTAAGATCCCAACTTCGTAGTCAGCTCGAGGGTGTCTTTCAATCCAAGGTCGAGCCAGTCTTCCTCTGCGTCCCGGCGTAATATCACGGGCATCCGATCGTGAATTGGCTGGAGCAGCTCATTTGCCTGGGTCGTAATAATGGTAAAGGTCCTGAGCTCGTCCCCGTTGGGCTTCTTCCAACGATCCCACAGACCGGCAAAGGCAAAGGGCTCGCCGCCCTTCAGTGTGAACCGCATGGGGGCCTTGCCCCGTTTGAGCTTGGCCCATTCGTAAAAGCCATCGGCCAGGACCAGGCATCTCCTGGCGGGCAGTAGTCTCTTGAAGCTCGCCTTCTCGGCGAGAGTCTCCGCCCTGGCGTTGATCATCCTATTTCCGATAGACGGGTCCTTCGCCCACGATGGCACCAACCCCCATTGGAACATCTGGAGGGTCTTACCATCCTCATTGACGATTACCGGGGCGATCTGACCTGGCGCCATGTTGTAGCGAGGCTTGAGCAAGACCTCCTGGCTTTGGAAACCAAAGCGGAGCATCAAGGCCTCAGGACTGGCGGTTTGTGTGTAACGCCCGCACATGGGTCCTCCGTGACGTGACTCGAAAGACTATACCTTAGATACGACTTCGAGATCCAACTCTATCCAACGGGTCTGCTACAAAAACCATTTTATTAAAGGTACTACCCGCGCTTGCCCTCTCAATCCGTATTCTCCAAATCGCCAATACCTGTTACAGGCCCTAATTTAGAAGCTTCCGACTGATACCTCATTTTACCCGATCTGCTTGACTTGGCTATACCGTGCTAGTCTTTTGGATCCCGGAGCATGGGCGAGTTTTACCGGTGAGACCTCCTTCTTCCACAGCAACACCGTGGAACCGCCCGGGAGCTTGAGATCAGTCTTTACTGTACGGAAGGGTAGGCATCGCTCTGCCATCCAACCATCCATATGCATCCCGCATCGGTCAGGCCCAGGCGTTTTCCGGCGCCCTGTCTTGCCCAGCAACAGGTCCAAACCTAGGAGAATCTCCCGGTGGCGCGATTTATAGAAAAAGGGGTTGTGATGTCCTCACAACCAACAAACACCATGGGTTTACCTTCCAGGCGAGCCACATAGTTAAACAGTTGGAAGTAAAACTGGGGGTGATTAACTAGCACCACGGTGCGAAGCGGAGGCGATCCGGTTGGTCCCAGATGCCAGATAATATTGACGATGTCGTGGGCCCTCCAGTTCCGCCTCTCCAGAGGTGGGTTATGAAAACTCGCACCCAACACCCTGTAGAAAGAAATCACAGTTCCCCGCAAGGACAACGAAAAAATTGACGACGGGACAAAGGAGATCAGGAGCATGACTGCAATAGGAAATGCAAAATAAACGTAAGAACGCTTGCGCATCGACCCACTGCCTTTCATAACCAAGCCGATTGCCACCGCGATGCCCGGCAACGGCGGCAGAAAGTAACGTGGATCTCTTCCGACGGAAACGATAAACACTAACAAGGGGACAAAGACCCAAACGAGACAGGTGATTTTATCGTCACTCCAGGAACCTGGCCAGAGAGAGGACCCCCCATGCCCTTTTCGCCAGAGGAGAGACCCCAAAACCACTACGTAATAGAGAGAGATTCCCGATGCCGCTAACCTCAAACGGAAAAACATCGGGCCACCATAACCGTAAGGGGCCGCTTCGGTACCGAATCCGCTTTCCCGGAGGTCCCAGAGGACGCGATGCCAGTTCGGAAAATACCAGACGGAGACCAACCCTATTTCTGACACGCCTGCCAATGCCAGCGCTGCAAATTTCCGTCTTTGGCATTTGCGTAAAGCCTAAAAAGCGACGATCAAACCGCAGGCTACACCGAGGGCGAGTCCCACAAAGAGCCAGCCGTTTTCTTCGTTCCGTTGTCGCAAAAGAAGATACACACTCGCGGCAACCACCGTCGCTAAGGAGAATTCGACGAAGAATTGCCGCGATAAACCACTCAGGAGCGGCATAGTGGCGACGAGCATTCGGCCGATCCCGTAAACGGCGAAAACCAAGATCGGGACAAACAAAAGAAGTACGAGATGGCCCACCTGCGACCCATCGCCAAGCAGACTGTACCGTGGCATGGGCACCAGAGAAAACAACGGGGGGCTCCCATAGCCGCTGCTAGACAAAAATACCGTCGCAGCGAAATCTGGGAGATCGCCTGAGCGAAAGGCATCTAGAAACATCAGGCTGGTAAGGAGATAGTCGCTCTGGTCCCAGGCAGGCGGAGGTCCAATTGAAAAACATTGAAAGATTTTAACAGTCGCTGACGCTATTAACCGCAAATAATTTACGAACCCCGATTGAATTAGGAACCGTCATTGGGGTTCTTTACAATGACAGCTTCGCCGCAGGAACAGCAGGTCCTTCCTCTAAAGACGATAGAATCGAGTTGGATTGTCTATGAGGATCTTGTTTTTTACTTCGTCGGACAGGTCCTCCTGCCCCATGAGGTCCGTAAGCAGGTTTGCCTCGGCCATGGGATCCTCGTGGGGGTAATCCGTCGCCAACATCAAACAATCGGATCCGATCCGCTTCATGACATACGGAAGATCCTCATCGGGCTCGCAGCTAATATAGATCTGCCCTTCCCTGAAATAGTCCTCAAGGGGCTTCTTTGCCCGGCCTTCCCCCCCACGCCGTCTGCGGTTTCCGAAAGTCGTGGAATAGGAAATCCATTCACAACCAATTTCCAGGAATGAAACCCTCAAGCCCGGGAAGTCATCGAGCACCCCCCCGGCGGTCATGGAATTGAACGCCATCAACAAGGGGACCGAATTGGCCGATGCCGTGTAGCGGGTGTGCTCTCTGGAATCGAAAATACGGTTGATGGAAGGAGAGCCCCACCCAAGGTGGACGGAAACCGGGAAATCCTGTGCGGCGCACTCTTCATAAAATGGGAAGAATCGAAAGCTATCCAGCGGATGATCCCACACAAAGCTTAACAGGATCACGGTAACCGCTCCCTGAGCTTTGACCCGGCTGATTTCATCGGCCGCCCCACGGGCGTCTCGAATAGGAAGAACCGCAGCCCACCGGATTCTCCCTCCACTCTTTTTCGAGGCTGCTCCCATGAAATCGTTGTAGGCCTTGCATAGGGCCGTCTCGAAGGCTACGTCCTCACAGACGGGTGCGAGAAACAGGGTCGGAAACACCACCTGGGTCTCGATCCCCAAGGCGTCGAGATCCTTGAGACGCCCGGGAACATCGGTGAGAGTCTGAACGGGGACCCCCACCGCCTTGGATTCAGCCACCTCAGAGATCGGTGGCGTGCCAATGGTGAAATAAACACGGCCATTAATCTTTGGAAAAATCTCACCGTCAATCAGCCAGAAGGCATTGAACCTGCCGAACGAGGTATCGGTGGGAAGACGTATCGGGATCGGCCGGCGCGCGTTAAAAGCGGGGTCGAGTAGTTTCCACATCGCATCCGATTCTTCTACATGGGCGTCAGCATCGATGAATTTCATTTACTATCCCTTTCTCAATGAGGTGGTCTAAAAAGTCAAATATTGAATAGTGGTGCCGGGAGCCGGACTTGAACCGGCACGGACATTTCGATCCCCGGGATTTTAAGTCCCGTGTGTCTACCAAGTTTCACCATCCCGGCACAAAAGAAATCAATAGCTTGCAGAATTAGAATCGTCAACCGGATTTTGTCCCGGTCATATCTTCAGGCCCGACTGGTTCCATGCCTGTCTTTCTTTAAAGAACTCGGGTTACTCCGCTCAATGGTTTATCTCCGCTCCCCTATCAGTCCCAGGCGAGGTAAATACTACTTCAACCATAGCGCTTTGGTCTGCTTGAACCACCACTTTTCTCGACATTCGCCCTAGCTTCTCATGCCAGAACTCCAACTCGTAAACGCCCGCCGGCACGCCCCCTAAAGTAAATTGTCCCGTGCTATCTGTCACGGCAAAATAGCGGCTTGAGGTGACCACGATGAATGCGCTCATCCACGTATGGAGGACCTCACACCCGATGGTTATAATTCCTGGAACCGTAAGCCTCTTCTTAACCTGCCGCCAACTGGGAAGACCGACATTAAAAAGCGTCTCCGAATTCACACGGGCATGAACGTCATGGAGGATGGGGTCGCTATTGTGCAATAATATCTCGCTCCCTACTGAAACCGCCTGGACATGGGGGCTAAACTTGCAATCCTTATTGTCGAGAACGATGGTGTGAGATAGTTTTTCAATAACCTCATCTACCCCGCCAACGATAACAACCACATTTTCAACGGCTCCATCGTCACCGACAAGAATACTCTCATCTTTGACGCTCGTGCCACAGAAGTGCCTATTTTTATAAACCGTGAGGGGCTCGGACCTCCTAACATGGCCTTCTACGCGGACCTGGCCAACGATTGTGCCTGTTCTGGACCGGGTAGGAGCCAAGGACATGCCCTCAACAGGTTGGCAAAGTGCCGCGATCACACCCTGCATGAATAGTAGGGTAAGGAATCTAAATTTCATAGCGAAAATGGCACGTCGCTGATACCCCCCCTAACTCGTCTTTTCCAAGCCCCACCCCTCTCTTATCTTCTTGGCCAAGGCTAGCATAGCGTAAAGGGTCCACAAACGAGAATAGTTTGACGGGAAAGGACTTTACGGTGGACTCGTCAATGGGAACTCTTCATTAGATCCGCCCCAATCGCCCGGGGTAAATTTTCCGGTCACAAAAGGACTTTATAGCCTTCTGAACCCGGTCCCGAAGCCAACACCAAGGGCGGCAATCAGATACAGCGCATAAGGTCATGAAAAAAAGAGAACGGCGCCAGAGGGGGATCAACTCCATGCTCCCACGGCCCCCGCAATCCCCGTCAGGGTTCCCAGCACCGGAATGTATGCAAGGAAGAAAGCAACGGGGGCAGACACAATCCAATGCAGCCCCCACCAGGCCTGTATCCCTGTAACAATGGCAAAAAGCTGAACCAATCCAATCAGCAAATAGAGAGCCACGGCGACAGAAACGAGTACCCCCATAGATTTCCTCCTGGTACGAAAATGATAGAAAGAGTCTTAACCATCAACCGCGACTTGGTCGCAAAGATGGCGGTCATCTTACAGCTCCCCGATCGGTTGCAGAATACCGCCACTCTTATCAATAAACGCCAACCCTTTATCGGTAGCCGTATGGGGATTAAACACAATACCCCACCCCCTGTATATGAGTCGGGCGCTCTTATCCATCCAGCTAAACTCCATCGGGGGATGTCTCTCTTCCGCACGAGAACCGTTCCTTCGGGCGCAAAACACTTCCGGTTCATCGATCAGCTTTGTCTACAGAATACTGTAGAACTCGCTGTTGGGTACACTGAGCACACCCCACTTAACACTGATGGGGACTTGCAGGTTTTTAATGATCGTGCGGCGGTTCAGCTCGAACTCGGAAATCCCCGTTAAGTACTCACCCCAGGCGCTCGGCTGACGCGACCTCAACCTCTCAACTCTCTCGCTTTCCCACCGCGTTGCCTCTTTCCCAAGGATCCCAATCGCCTCGAGTAGACTCACATATCGGGAACGCATTTGAAAGTGCCACAACCTTGCGACCATGTTTTTCATGGATACGCCATACTTCACCAGTCTCCATCCACTATCGTTCCTCTGGAAAAAAGCACTCAACTCGTTGGGTTGGGTAAAGATCGGTCTGGTCTTGTGCGCCTTGCTGTTATCCGGATCGAGCCGAAACAGAGCACTGAAATGAACTTCGCGATTATGTTCATCTGCACGAAGAACGTCATTGATCTCGATGTCCACGAGAAAAGGATCCAGGACATCAGGAGCTATGGACCGGATGTGAGCCTCGATCAGACGTGCTGCCTCACGATGGCTCAAAGAATCGGCGCAAGAAGAGAGCCAGCAGGCAACAAACACGACCATCGCGCCACAGGCAATAGATTTTAGCCTCTTACCTGTCTCCTCCCCCATTAACCGCATCCTTATGGTGCTCTTCTAAGGCGGGTACGAATTGGGGGAACTCGGCCTAGCAGGTCACGTCCTCCCCTTTTTGTACCCCTCCCCTTTTACAATGATAATACAAATGCAGTTAAATTTCTCATTGGGCTTTGTTGCCAAGCGGATCTGGTCTTATGGGGTAAGCCGGGCAATCCTAGTCAAAATACGCACGTGGCTCCTTGCAGCAGGAATCCAGGCTTGGCGCCACTCCGTAAGGACGTGTAAGATTATTTCGCCAACTACGCTCACGGTTGAACGGTAAAAGATGCTGGGGCTCTCCAATCGATAATCCACGCCAAAAAGAGGAAGTCCTGAAGTGGGCCTGCACCGGGGCACCGAACCAATCGTTAATATTGCAATCTGAATCCTTACTCTCCAATTTGCAAGCATATCTTTAGAATTACCAATCGGCCCCTCGTCCCGATCATCATGATATTACTGGATAAATCAATAGCAAATTAACAATCGAATTCTTTAATTGTGAAGCCAAATAAATCTTGCATGGGGGTGAAAAATACGTTAAAACTCATAGGTTAAGAGTTTCAAGAGCCTGACGAAGGAGGGTTTAGTAATAATGAAAGATTGGAATAGAAAGATATTGGTATGGACCATTGCCCCAGCTTTCCTTGCATTGTTGGCTTCTGGCTGCGCTTATCCGAATCACACTCACCCGGACCTCGGTCAAAATAGAGCAGCCTTGAATGAGGCCACCAGCGCAGCACAAGCTGCAGCGGCCAGGGCTGACCAAGCAGCCACGAGAGCGGAGCAGGCCTCCCAGTCTGCCAATTCTGCTGCATCAAGGGCCGAGGCAGCAGCTTCACGAGCGGATTCGGCAGCCATGAGAGCCGAGCGAGCCGCTGATAAAACAGAGTCGATATTCAAAAAGACGCTTCGCAAATAGATCCACAGGGACTGTCCACTAAGGGGTGGATACGTCCGGGCACCGTGGAGTTGCTCTTATCCACGAGTTTAGCTTAAGAAATCAAGAGCTTGGGAACGATCAACGAGTGAAACGCCCCTTAACGGTGCTCGCTACCTGCCGGACCCATTGACGCTCTGGGCCGGGCCACATAAGACTGAGACCAACATAGAGCGAAAGACCCAACACAGGAAGTAAGAACAAGATGGCTATGTGAGCCATTTTGTTCCCAGGCCCCGTCCAATCAATGTTATGGACAATGAAATAAAGCGGTGCGGCCATGAGCAAAGCCCCGCAAAGGGCTCGGCCGAAGGAAGCCATAAAACCCCTCCACCGGAACTCACCCAAGCGATGTTGTAAAAGCCAGAGCAGCAATAAGAACTGACAGGTAGAAGAGAGCGAGTTCGCCAAGGCCAACCCTCCGTGAGAGAGCGAAAAGACACCCAATAATTGGGAACCCCCGGCAATATAACGAGACAACCACCCGGCATCGGGACCGGCAGCAACCGGACCCATCAGCATCAGGCTCAACAGCAAATTCAATCCAAAGGTGAAGCAAGCAACCCTAACGGGTGTCTTGGTGTCCTTCAGTGCATAAAAGGCTGGAACGACCAGACGACTCCCAGAGATTGCCCATAGGCCGAATGAGAAATAGACCAACGCCTCAGCCGTCAGAGTCGTGGTGCGGGCGTCAAAGGCACCGCGCTGGAACAGGACTGCGAAAACAGGAACCGATAACACCATGAGTCCCAGTGTAGCGGGGAGAGAAATAAAATTGACCAGTCGCAACGAATAAGCAACCCCCTCCTGTAATCCCTGGTAATCCTTTTTAGCTGCCAAGGAGGAAAAGCTCGGGAGTGCAGCCGTACCCAGGGCGATGGCAAACACCCCGAGAGGAAACTGTAGGAATCGGTCCGCGTAATAGAGGTAGGAGATGCTCCCTGCGGCCAGCATGGAGGCCAACATCGTACTCACCAAGACATTGACCTGATAGACTGCGGCACCGAAGAGAGCCGGACCCATGAGAAGGAGCATATGGCGTAGGGCCGGATGTTTAAAATGCCAATCGGGCGCCAAGGATAGTCCGAAGCGATAGAGATACGGTAGCTGGAGGACCAGCTGCAACACCCCACCCAGCAGAACCCCAAAAGCAAGTCCCAAGGCGGGCTGATCAAGATAAGGGGAAATGAACACGGCACACAGGATAATGGACAGATTGAGCAAGACCGGGGAGAGAGCCGGAGCCATGAAATGTCGAAACGAATTCAGAAACCCCATGGCCAGAGCCACCAGGCTGACAAAATAGACATAAGGAAACATCCATCGAATCAGGAGAATCGTGAGGTTGAACTTTTCTGAAAACTCTAGATAACGCGGCGCAAAGAGATAGGCCAGGACAGGAGCGAAATAAACTCCCAAGACCGTGAGGACCCCGAGAACAACGGCGGCGAAGGTGAACACGATGCGGGCTAGCTGCATAGCCTCTTCTTTGGTGCTCCGGGTCAAATAATCGGTGAAGACCGGCACAAAGCCAGCTGTGAGGGCGCCCTCAGCAGTCAGTCGGCGCAGTAGGTTAGGGACCCGAAAGGCGACAAAAAAGGCGTCCGCAGCTCCGTGGGCACCGAGGAGATAGCCGAACAGCATATCCCGCAACAACCCGGTGACCCGGCTGAGCAGGGTCAGGCTACCCACAACCCCTGCCGCCCGAGTTATCCTACCCACTTCATCCATTACGTTGACACTCGTGCCGCTTAATGGTAGAAATTTTATCCTTTAGGAGGAAGATCTTGGCAGTACACAAATCAGTCATCAAACGCCACCGCCAGAGCTTAAAACGGAGAGCAAGAAATCAGGATGTCCGGTCCAGGATCAAGACCCTGGTCAAAAAGATCCGCCAATCCATTGAGAAAAAGGACTCCACCGCCGCCCAGACCCAACTCCGGGATGTCAACAAGGCACTTGGCAAGGCCGTCAGCAGCGGCGTTTTGAAATCCAACACCGCTTCCCGAAGATTATCCCGACTTGCCCGCGCTATCCATGTTGCCTCACAGGCAAGCTGATTCGCGTCAATGAGACCCCTGACAGCCCGTATACGCCCCACCCATAGATAGGCCCGACGCAGGCGCATCCCGTGATTTAAAACAAATCCACGATCCGTTGATGGATGTCATGCGCCGAGCGAGTGATCAGCCGGTTTCTGGCCTGTCGGCCATAGGTTTCGGTCAGCTGTACGTCGGTGAAGGGAAAGATATCGCTCTGATTGAGGGGCTCCATTTGAAATTCGGTGGATGTGGCCACGACTGCGCCTCGGGATCCGCTATAGCGCTCCTCCCACCGGCTACCCTGCCCACGCCACAGGACCTCGTCCGGGGAGCGTCGCCGTAAATTCATATCCATAACCATGATGGTTTCGAACTCAATGGCTTCGCTATTGTCATTGACTGCGAGCACCCTTGTCTCCATCCTCCGGACGACCCCGCTTAGTATGGCATCGGCATCCTCAGACTTTTCGACCACAACGACGGTACCCCCGCGTCGGAACACCCCTTTCAAGGCCGTACTTATCTCCTTGGCCAGCCCCACGTCCAGCGACTTGTTGACAAAAGGAGCCACGTAGACTGAATGGACGTCCTTAGGGAATTGCCCCCCGCTGGAGAAGTGATAGCCACACCCACTAGCCAGAAGCACGGCCGCCAGTGCTATGACACCCGAACCGAAGCGATTCCAGAGTTCCCCGTGTCCGATCCTAGTTCGCTGCATATCCAACTCTACCTCGATAAAACAATATTAACCAAACGGCGCGGGACTTGCACTACCCGATCGATCTTTTTTCCCTCGATGAACGACCGTACTTTGGGTTCTGCCAGGGCCTCTTTCTCAATGAACTCTTCGATGGCGTCCACCGCCACGGAAATTCGACCGCGTAACTTCCCGTTTACCTGAACAACGATGATCGTCGTTTCCTCTTCTAAGGCTCCAACGTCGTATTCGGGCCAGCTCAATTTGTCCAGAGCTTCCTTGTGGCCCAGATCCTCCCAAAGCTGAGAGGCAACGTGAGGGACAAAAGGATAGAGCAGAATGACTATCCTTTCCACCCCGTATTTAGTCCATCCGGCCACTTCCTCCTTGGCCATGGCCTTCTCATCCAGGGCGCTCAGGACGTTGAAGAGCTCCATAATAGCGGCAATGCCCGTATTGAAGTGGAACCGGACCTCCATATCCTCGGTCACCTTTTTAATGGTTCGATGAATCTGGCGCCGCATGTCCTTTAACTCGGCGCTGGGCTCTTGGGTCGCTACCGATGGGGCTTGCATCAAGCGGTCTCGATTTTGATAGACGAAACGCCATAGACGGCTTAAGAATCGATGGGATCCTTGAACTCCCTGGTCGTTCCATTCCAGGTCCTTTTCCGGGGGGGCGGCAAAAAGCGCAAAGAGACGGGCCGTATCGGCCCCAAAACGATCGATCAGAAATTGGGGATCGACCACGTTACCCTTGGATTTAGACATCTTGGCCCCGTCCTTGATTACCATGCCCTGGGTCAACAGGTTGACGAAAGGCTCGTCGACGGAAAGCCATCCCATGTCCCTCAATACCTTGGTGAAAAAGCGAGCGTACAAAAGGTGAAGGACTGCATGTTCGACACCGCCAATGTACTGATCCACGGGAAGCCAATAGTCAACCCGCTTCTTGTCCAACGGGGCCCGGTTTTCATCAGGGGATGCGTAGCGGGCAAAATACCATGAGGACTCCACGAAGGTGTCCATGGTATCGGTCTCCCGTGTTGCAGGCCCCCCGCACTGGGGACAGGTCACCTGCACAAACTCCTCGAGCTGAGTAAGAAGCGAGCCCCCTTCGCCGGTAAAAGCAATGTGTTTGGGCAAGACCACGGGGAGTTGGTCTTCGGGAACGGGAACCATCTCACACTTTTCACAATAAATGATCGGAATCGGGGCACCCCAGTAACGCTGACGCGAGATACCCCAGTCCCTCAAACGATAGCGGATATCTTTCTTGCCCCATCCTTGTTCCTCAAGGTGTTCTGCAATTTCTTTTTTACCCTCTTCGCTGGAAAGGCCGGTAAAGGTTCCGCTGGAGATCATGGTCCCTTCATCTATATAGGCTTCCATGATCTTGTGAGCTTCCAAAAGCCGGTCTGGCGCTTCGATCACGATTTGTATAGGGAGGCCGTATATTTGCGCGAACTCGAAGTCCCTCTGGTCGTGAGCGGGTACGCCCATGACTGCACCCGTACCGTATTCCGAAAGGACAAAGTTTGCGATGTAAATGGGTATCGGCTCTTCGGTGAACGGGTTGAGACAATAGGCCCCCGTAAAGGCTCCCTCTTTTTCAAAGTCGTGGGTCTCTTTGTGGGAGTGCTTGACCTTTCGCACCTGGTTGAGGAATTGACGGACCTCCTTTTCCTGGTCCGTACCGCGTGAGAGTTCGAGAGCCAGCGGATGCTCCGGGGCAATGGAGAGAAAGGTGGCCCCGAAAACCGTATCCTGCCGAGTGGTGAAAACCGTGATCGCCTCTTCCGGTTCCTCGACAAGGGGAAAACGGATGGTCGCACCCAGGGATTTTCCAATCCAGTTGCGCTGCATAGTCAAGACCTTTTCGGGCCAACCGGTCAGTTTATCGCAATCCCGCAGCAGTTCATCCGCATAATCCGTGATTCGGAAAAACCATTGCTCCAACTTTTTTTCCCGGACCTCCTGATCGCAGCGCCAGCAGAGCTCTTCAATCACCTGTTCATTAGCCAAGACCGTATCGCAACTATCGCACCAGTTCACGGTGGATAGTTTTTTGTAAGCCAACCCGCGCTTGAACATTTCAATAAAGAAAAGCTGTTCCCAACGGTAGTAGTTCTCATCGCACGTGGCTAATTCACGTCCCCAGTCGTAGCTGAAACCCATTTTTTTCAGCTGCTGGCGCATATATGAGATGTTTTCTAGGGTCCACTTGGCCGGATGGTCTCCCCGTTCAATGGCAGCATTTTCAGCTGGAAGTCCAAAGGCATCCCATCCCATGGGGTGCAGGACGTTGAACCCTCGCATTCTCTTGTAACGAGCAATCACATCGCCGATAGAATAGTTGCGCACGTGGCCCATGTGAATCTGGCCCGAGGGATAGGGAAACATTTCCAACAGGTAGTACTTGGGGCGAGGGTCATCCTCAGTGGCCCGGAAGCTCTGCTTGTTCTCCCAGATCTCCTGCCACTTGCTCTCTATTTCTTGAGGATTATAACGGTCCTGCATAGTCTAGATTCTCTCTCTTTTCGACCTTAAAAGCCAAGGACCGCTTTGGGTCTAGCCCACTATTCCTTGACCCAGCACGCGGACGCCACGTGATCCAGGACCCCATTGATGAAGGTCGCTGAATCCTCCGAACCGAAGCGTTTACTCACCTCGATGGCCTCATCGATACTGACGTTGTGGGGAATATCAGGACAGAACAATAACTCAAAGGTTGCCAGACGAAGGATATTCAAATCGACCCGCGGCATCCGGGTCAGTTTCCAGTGGTCCGTGGCCTTTTCGATCAGGTGGTCAATATCTTTTTTTTGCAGCAGTACACCGCCAACTAGCCGGCGGGCAAAATCTCTAGCCTTAATGTTCGCCTCGAAATGGCTCCATAAAAGCTCCAGTGTGGCCGCTGCCGAATCACCGGTCATGTCGATTTGATAGAGAGCCTGTAGGGCCAGTTCCCTACCTCTACGTCGTATACCCATAAGCCATTCAAAGATCCGCAGATTAAAAAGGTTTACCGGTCAACCCCAATACACCAACGGGAGCCCGACCTTACGCCCCAGCGGTGAGTTACAATCTTCTCGTTTTACCTATTTGCCATTCACCACTTACGTAAAGTGCTCCAGGGCGCGTCGCACCCTGGAGCAATCGAGCAGTGGTCATTGGAACAATCGACAACGCCAATATGGCGGTCCATTGCCCTATTTTCCACTCCTCCGATGTTCCAAAAATTTGCCTAGCAAATATTTCTGCGCGCTCCGCGTCTCAGCGGTGAGTTCTACGATGCGAAGCCGCTTTGCGCACGCCCTTGGCACTCGACCGGCGGGGCAGCTTCTTGACCAAACACGCCATCTCAATAGCCGTCATGGCCGCCTCAAATCCCTTGTTGTCTTTGTCCGTGCCCGCCCGTTGCATAGCCTGCTCCGGGTTCTTGGTGGTCAGAACACCGAAGGCAATAGGGATCTGGTGATCCAGAATAGCGCGGCCGATCCCCCGCGTGACCTCCCCCGCAATAAAGTCAAAATGGGGAGTCCCGCCTCGAATCACCGCCCCTAGACAAACGAGGGCGTCGTATTTTCCGGTGGAAGCCATCTTGTAGGCAAGCAGCGGAATCTCAAACGCACCGGGAACCCGGACCACGTCCAGGTTTTTCACCTCACCTCCGTACTGCTTGAAGGCTTCCAGGGCCCCTTCCAACAGCTTCTCGGTCACAAAGTTATTGAAGCGGCTTACTATGATTCCGAACTTCCCGCCCCGTGCATCCAGCTCTACCTCAATGCCCTTCATGACGGTCCCTTCCCTCGCCAGGATAAGTTTGATGAGTCTATAGTTTGGAGAACAGATGGCCCAATTTTTCCTGCTTGGTCCGCAGGTATTCGATATTGTCTTCCCGCGGGGTGATTTCCAGAGGGACGCGTTCAACGACTGACAACCCGTACCCCTCCAGCCCTACAATTTTGCGCGGGTTGTTGGTTAGTAAACGAAGCTTCTGGGCCCCGATATCGCGAATGATTTGCGCCCCAATACCGTAATCTCGGAGGTCTTCCTTAAAGCCCAACTCAAGGTTGGCTTCGACTGTGTCCAAGCCATGATCTTGGAGGGCGTAAGCCTTGATCTTGTTAGTCAGCCCAATCCCTCGGCCTTCTTGACGCATGTAGACAAGGACACCCTTTCCGGCCTGGTTGATCAGCTTGAGGGACTGGAGGATCTGCTCCCCGCAATCACACCGCTCGGATTCAAAAACGTCTCCGGTCAAGCATTCGGAGTGCATGCGAACCAAGACTTTATCCCTGGGCTTAATTTCACCTTTGACCAAAGCCATGTGCTCCCTGGTGTCCACGTTGTTTTTATAGATGATCGCCCTGAACATCCCTCCCACAACGGTCGGGAAGTCCGCTTCTCGCGCACGACTGACCAGGCATTCACTTCGCAATCGGTAGGCGATCAGATCCGACACGGCGGCAATTTTCAATTTGTGTTTGCGGGCTAATTTCTGAAGATCCGGCAGGTAGGCCACCGATCCATCGGCCTTCAGGATCCGCGAGATGACCCCTGCCGACTGCAAACCGCACAGCCGGGCTAAATCAACCGAGGCCTCGGTGTGACCGGACCGGACCAAGACTCCGCCTTTAACGATCTGGGCGGGAAAGACATTGCCCGGCATGGCTAGGTCCCCGGGTTTGGCATCTGCCTTGAGCATCGTCTTGATGGTTTGTGCCCTGCCCTGGGCGGATACCCCCGAACCGAGCACGGATTTCGCATCGATAGGGATCCCAACAGGGGCACTCACCGCCGACACGCTCGGCTGCACCACCAAGTTCCCCAACTGCTTGATTCTTTCCTCGGTCAGGGCCAGGTAAATGATACCGCTACGGCCCTCGGTCAGGAGGAAGTTAATCGCTTCCGGGGTAACCTTGTCACCGGCTATACAGAAGGTACCGTCGCTCCCAGGTGAATCATCGTCGACCAGGATAATGACTTGTCCCGCCTGCAGCGCTTTAAGGGCATCTTTGATCATTGAAATAGGCATGGAATGCGACCCCGGATTGCAGTGGAATTAGAAGTTGAAAAAACCTATCGATTTACCGTGAACCGCCGGATTTCAAAAGATTCTGAACGTATTTTCCTATCAAATCAGTCTCGATATTGACTTTATCACCAACCCTACGGCTCTGCAAATTAGTATGTTTCATCGAAAACGGGATAATGGCCACGGAAAAGAGCCCTCTGGCACAATCGTTAACTGTCAAACTGATACCGTCAATGGCGATGGATCCCTTAACAACTATCAGCCTCATCAGGGACACAGGAACCCGGACCTGAAAAAAGGTAAACTCACCCCGACGCGTAATCTCTTTGATCGTTCCAACCCCGTCCACATGCCCCGTAACCAGGTGTCCCCCGAGACGATCCGAAAAGCGGAGCGGCCGCTCCAGGTTTACCGGATGCCCTTTGTCGACATCCTGAAAATTCGTCCGCGCAAGCGTTTCGGGCGACACATCCACGGTCAAACGAGCTTGAGATTTCGAAATAACCGTGAGGCAGGTTCCGTTGACCGCAATACTGGCACCCAGCGGCATGGCCCTTGGGGACAGGCGGGTACTGAAAGTCAGCCTTCCAGCCTTTGCTTTACTCTGCCAGCGGACGACCTTGCCGATATCTTCGATGAGACCTGTGAACATATCAATTGGTTAATGGTTATTAGTTATTGGTCAATGGCAATTCATCGAACGATTCTGAAGCTCAGCCATGATGACGGTAGCTTGTAGCCCCAATGACCAGGAACCACACGGAACCCGTTGACTCATCCTCACGATTGACCATTTTCTATTTGCTATTAACTATTCACCCTTTGCCATTCGACTTTTTACTTTTACCTTTTTACTTTTGCCTTTCCTAAGATCCGTCCCGTAACCATCAGATCCTGGCCAAAGCGCTTGGTTTCTAGATCGACAATGGCCTTCGTGCGGCTCATTGACGTGATCCCGAGTTCCTCGATCATAGATCGCCCGTCACCACCAATGACCTTGGGCGCAAAGAAGAATACAACCCGATCCACGACCCCGTCGTTCAAGGCACGCGCCGCTGTCGAAGCTCCCCCCTCGATCATAACGCTCAAGAATCCCATGCCGAACAGTTTCTTTAACAGGGACGGGAAGCTAATCCATCTTCCCTTGTTCCCCTTGACCGGCAAACGCAATACCCGAGCCCCGGCACTTTCGATTGCCTTAACCCGGTTGACGGGAGATCGCTCGCCCGTGACCACGATGGTTTTTTCGACTCCTCGTCCCCGTAGCACCTGGGCCGAATTCGGGATACGTAGACGGGTATCGAGAACGATCCTCCAGGGGTCCCTTCCCCCGGGAATACGGCTGGTCAGCCTTGGATTATCCTTTATGACGGTATCGGCACCAACAACCACAGCGTCGACCTGACTCCTCAACTGATGCACGAAATTCCGCGCCCTATCCCCGGTAATCCATTTAGATTCCCCCGTCGAAGTTGCGATTCTCCCATCCAGCGACGCGGCCAACTTGAGTATGACGAACGGTAAACCGGATGTGGTAGCCTTGATGAACGCTTCGTTTAGTCTTCGGCATTCCTCTTGTAGGATACCCACGCGGACCTTGATTCCTGCCCTGCGCAGCCGACGAATCCCCCGGCCGGAAACCAGCGGATTAGGATCAATCATACCGACAACAATTTCCTTGATGCCGAAAGCTATCAGGGAGGTGGTACAGGGCGGGGTTTTCCCCTCATGATTGCAGGGTTCCAGATTAAGATACAGGGTGCCGCCGCGGGCTCGCAAGCCCGCTTGCTTCAGGGCAACTATCTCACCGTGATCGCTACCAGCGCGCCGATGGTAGCCCTTGCCCACAACCCTGCCGCTTCGGACCACAACCGCCCCGACCATAGGATTGGGGCTCGTCCTGCCGGTCCCCTTACGAGCCAGCCGAAGCGCCATGCGCATGTACCTTTCATCAAGCGCCTCTGCCATCAGGACAGCCGATTGTCCTTGTCTTTCTTCTGTGACACAACGGCTGGTTTACCGATCCCCACACCCTTGCGCTCCTTGAGCAGATCTTCGAGTTCCACCATGAACTCGTTGATGTCTTTGAAGGAACGGTAGACTGACGCAAAACGGACGTAGGCCACTTGATCGATTTCATGAAGCTCCCCCATGGCAGCCTCGCCTATGATTGGGCTCTGGATCTCTTTTTCCCCTCGTTCTTGAAGCGAACGTTCGATTCGGTCGGCAACGGCCTCGATGGTATCGATGCTCACAGGACGTTTTTCACACGCGCGTTTAAGGCCGTTTACCACCTTCAATCGGTCATAGGACTCACGCCTGCCGTCTTTTTTCACGACCAGGGGCATGGTCTCCTCGACCCGTTCGTACGTCGTAAACCGCCGCGTACACAGCAGACATTCACGCCGGCGCCGGACCATATCGCCGTCCTTGCTCAACCGGGAATCGATAACCCTATTGTCCATCTCGTGGCAGAATGCGCATTTCATCGTTCGACCCTCAGTTCTTACAGCATTTAGCCTTCAGCTGTCAGCAATCCGATGAAACCTCAACGAGCTTACGCCCATCGTATTCATCATTTCAACCGGTTAGGATAAAGGGGGAACTTCCTGCAGAACTCACGAACATCATCGCCAATGGAGGCAAGAGCACGGTCGTCTCCCACCTGGTTCAACGCCTTCGAAATAAACTCTGCAATGGTCTCCATCTCTTTTTCCTTCATTCCCCTGGTGGTCACGGCGGGTGTCCCGATCCGAATCCCACTGGTCACAAAGGGAGAACGAGTCTCAAAGGGTACTGTATTCTTGTTGACCGTGATACGTGCGTTATCCAGAGTTTCCTGGGCAACCCTGCCCGTGAGTTCCGACTTGCGCAGATCGACAAGCATCAAATGGTTGTCGGTCCCGCCGGAGGTGAGACGGAAGTTTTTGCTCATCAATGCTGCAGCCAGAGCTTTTGCGTTCTTGACAATCTGCTCCTGGTATCGCTTGAATTCAGGGGTCAAGGCTTCCTTGAAGGCAACCGCCTTGGCCGCGATGACGTGCATCAGAGGCCCCCCCTGTATTCCGGGAAAGACCTTGCTGTTGATATCCTTGGCCCATTTCTCCCGGCAGAGGATCATGCCTCCACGAGGTCCCCTCAAGGTCTTATGCGTCGTTGAGGTCACGAAGTCGGCATACGGCACGGGACTGGGATGAACACCAGCGGCCACCAGGCCTGCAATGTGGGCCATATCCACCATGAGACAGGCGCCAACCTCATCGGCTATCTGACGGATTCGCTGGAAGTCAATGACCCGGGGATAGGCACTGGCGCCCGCGATGATCAGCTTGGGCCGATGCTCGCGCGCCAGTTTGGCGATATTGTCATAGTCCAGGGTCTCGCTCTCCTCAACCACACCGTAGGGAACAACCCGATAGATCATGCCCGAGAAATTGACCGGGCTACCCATGGAAAGATGGCCCCCATGGGCCAGGTTCATACCCAAATAGGTATCTCCCGGTTTGAGGACAGCTAGATAAATCGCCATATTGGCCTGGGAACCCGAATGGGGCTGCACATTGGCATGGTCGGCACCAAAGACCTCTTTAGCCCGCGCGATGGCCAGGTTCTCAACCACGTCGTGATACTCACACCCCCCGTAATACCTACGTCCAGGATAACCTTCCGCATACTTGTTGGTCATCACCGAACCCTGGGCCTCGAGAACCGCTTCACTCACCGCGTTTTCGGAAGCAATGAGTTCGAGATTGGATTCCAACCGATCTGTTTCACTGCGGATCGCCGCGTAGACTTCCGGATCCGCCTGGCTGAGGAAAGACATGTCTTAAATCACTCCCTTTAATTTAGATTGGTTTGCAAAGAGCCGAGACCATTACGAACAATCCGTTCCCCAGGTTCAGCTCCTCCTTGTCTCACTGACGTGCGATCCCAGCTCCTGTTCCACCCGCGTAATCTTATCCAAACGTCTTTTATGCCGACCTCCCGCGAACTGGGTTTCGAGCCAGGACTGAAGGATTCCTTCCGCAACTTGCGGTTCGGTTTTCTTCCCGCCCAGGACCAGCACGTTCGAGTTGTTGTGTTCGCGGCTCATTTGGGCATCCTCACGGTCGTGAACCAGTGCCGCTCTGACCCTGGGAAACTTATTGGCCAGAATGGACATACCAATACCGCTCGTGCAGATCAGGATACCTCGCTCCGCGTCGCCGCGGGACACCTCCAGCGACACCAGCCGCCCAAAGTCGGGGTAGTCCACGGACTTGCTCCCTTGAGTACCTACGTCCATCACCTCTAGCCCTTTGGTCCGCAGAACACCGACCAGAAACTTCTTGAGTTCCAGTCCTCCGTGATCGCTCCCTATAACAATCATGCAGTGTCTCCGTTAGGACCCCTTACAATAATAAAAAAATCGCAGAAGCATGGACCCTGCCACCTCCTGCGACTTGGATCTGAACCGGCAAGGCAATGATTCCCATGGAATTATACCTGCCCTTACCGAACTGACGGCAACCACTCCCCTTTGGATTCAAGGGGATTACTTGTGACCCTCGATATAGGTGACAACGTCGTGTACGGTTTTGATCTTTTCCGCATCCTCGTCGGAGATCTCCATCTCGTACTCCTCTTCCAGGGCCATAACAAGCTCAACAATGTCTAACGAGTCTGCACCCAGATCGTCAATGAACGAGGCCTGCGGGGTCGCCTCTTCTTCACTCACACCCAGCTGCTCGCAGACAATCTCCTTCACCCTTGCATCTATGCTTGCTGCCATGATTGATCCTCCTATCCCACTTTTTTCCTACACATACAGTCCACCATTCACATTGATTACTTGTCCGGTTATATAATTCGCACCGGTTCCCACCAGAAAGGCGATGGTTTCCGCTACATCCTCGCCGGTTCCAAACCGAGCCAGGGGTATGGAACGCAGGAACTCCTCGCGAAGCTCTGCACTCAAAGCAGCTGTCATTTCTGTATCTATAAAACCGGGGGCCACGGCATTAACGGTAATCCCCCGCGAAGCCAATTCACGGGCCATGGCCTTTGTGAAGCCAATAATCCCGGCCTTCGAGGATGCGTATACGGACTGCCCAGCGTTGCCCATCTGCCCCACCACGGAAGTCAGGTTGACTATACGGCCGTAGCGTGCCCGAACCATCCTTCTACAAACAGATTTGGTGCAGTTAAACGTTCCCTTAAGATTGACGCCGATTACCCGGTCCCATTCCTCAGCGCTGACACGGATCAGTAGATTATCCGACGTAAGGCCCGCGTTGTTGATAAGAATATCAATTTTTTTATGCTGGTCAACGATTTTCTTTACCGCGGCCTCGACCTGGTCCTCTTGAGCGATATCGAAAGGTACCAATTGACCTTCGCCGCCCTCGCCGGTGAGAGCCGCCAGGGTTGCCTCAGCCGCCTCTCGGTTCTCCCGGTAGTTGATCATGACCCTGGCACCGCGACGCCCCAGAGTCAGGGCAATGGCCTTGCCGATTCCACGGCTCGCCCCGGTTACCAGCGCGACCTGTCCTTTCAGAGTCAATTCCATTGGGGCCCCGCCTCTTTCAGAGCAGCCAGACTCTTGGGACCATCCATATTTTTCACTGCCAGGCTCGGGTCTATCCTACGAACCAATCCGGAGAGGACCTTGCCCGGACCGATCTCCAAGACCTGCTGGCAGCCCAACTCCTTGAGACGTCGAACGGAATCTTCCCAAAGGACGGGGCGAACGATCTGCTCAACCAGAAGCGACTTGACCCGGCCAGGATCCAAATTCAATTCGGCCTCGACGTTGTTCACCACACCGACGGAAAACGGATGCACCTGAATTTCGTCCAATTTCGCCTTCAAACCCTCTGCCGCGGAAGACATCATGGGGCAGTGAAACGGAGCGCTTACGGGAAGTTCCATCACCCTTTTGGCCCCGCGCTCCGAGGCAAGCTTCATGGTCCGGAGCACCGCCTCCCGTTTCCCGGCAATGACGACCTGCCCTCCCCCGTTGAGATTGGCTAGCCCCACCACTTCCCCCTCAGCAGCCTCATCACAGACCGACTGAAGCTCGGTGGTTTCCATCCCCATGACCACGGCCATCAGTCCCTCACCCTGCGGTACGGCCTTCTGCATCAGACGCCCCCGCTCGCAAACGGTTGCCACGGCGTCCCGGAAAGTCAAGGCGCCTGCGCTGACCAGGGCGCTGTACTCTCCCAGGCTGTGGCCGGCAACGCAGAACGGCTGCAAAGAAGATTCGGTCTCGAGGGCCCTAAGGGCCGCTATGGAGACGGTGAGTATCGCCGGTTGCGTGTTTTCCGTGCGCAGCAGCTCCTCGTTGGGTCCCGAAAAGCAGAGCTGCCTCAACGGAAACCCAAGGACGTC
Source organism: Binatia bacterium (assembly GCA_963664015.2). Taxonomy (GTDB): domain Bacteria; phylum Desulfobacterota; class Binatia; order UBA9968; family CAXXLF01; genus JACZQL01. The sequence goes on from CAXXLF010000001.1 coordinate 589,089, forward strand.
CTCCGCCTCCATAAATGTCTGCTTGGCAATGTCGAACTGCTCGCAGAGTTCCTTGCCCATACCCACCGACTGGGAGCCCTGTCCGGGGAAGACAAACGCAATCTTATTCTTTACTGCCACCGTCGATTTCTTTTCCTTCCTGTTCCGTCACCGGCTTTTCCCCCAGGGTATCAATCTTCGAAGGAATCTGCTTCCACCTACGGCGTGAGAATGGATCCCTTCCGTCTCGAATATTCTCCAATCCACCTAGGACTTCGATAATGTGTCGGTTGACGTCGTGAGAAACCGTCTCATCGGCCACGCGTACAGCACTCTTGATGGCCTTGGGAGAAGAGCCTCCATGAGCGATGATAGCCACGCCATCGAGACCCAACAGGGGTGCTCCACCGATTTCCGCATAATCCATTCGGATGGCGGCCTGCCGCAACGATCTTTTGCTTAATAGGAGCCCGATACGGCCCAGAGTGGAACTCATAAAGGCGCCTTTGAATTCCTTCACGACCCAGCTGGCAACTCCCTCCATCGTCTTGAGAACCACATTGCCTGTAAATCCGTCGCAGACGACCACATCGACCTCACCCCTGGTAATATCACGACCCTCCACATAACCGATGCAATTGAGCGGCGTGGACTGTAGCAGTTCGCTGGCGGACCGGGTCAGGTCATTCCCTTTGCCCTCCTCCGCCCCATTGCTCAGTACCCCCACACGGGGTCGATCGATTTGCAGTATATTCTCCGCGTAGATTGAACCCATCACTGCGAACTGGGCCAGGTGGCGCGGCTTGCACTCGGTGTTGGCGCCACCGTCGATGAGCAGGGGGCCCTTGCCGGGACCCGTAGGCAGCACCACCAAAATGGCAGGCCTTTCCACATAGGGAAGGTTCCCCATGATGAACATCCCCGCGGCCATCATGGCCCCCGAGTTGCCCGCACTGATCACCGCGTCGGCCTCGCCGCGCTTCATCATCTGGAAGGCAACCTTAATGGAGGTGTCCCTCATTTTCACCGAACTGCTCGGAGACTCATCCATAGCCACCGCACGCGAGGCATGTACGACCCGAATGGGCGAGTTCTGAACCGAGTGTTTCTCCAATTCCCGATTGACCGCATCGCTGCGGCCCACAAGGATGATCTCGACGTTCAGTTCCCTTGCGGCAAGAACCGCGCCTTCAACTACCGAGCTGGGAGCGAGGTCGCCACCCATGGCATCAACGGCAATTCGGTTCATGGATCTAAATGGAATGCTCAGGCCTCTTCGGTAGGCACCACCGCCCTACCCCGGTAATGCCCGCAACTAGGGCATGCCCGGTGCCGCGCTGTGGTTTCACCGCACTTGGGGCATACGCTCCATTGGGGAGCTACCAGGCCATCGTGGGATCGGCGTTTGTTCCTTTTGCTCTTGGAGGTTCTTCTCTTGGGTACCGGCATCTCAGTTCAGGTTCCTTCCTAATTTACGGCAGCGATACAATCGGGGAGACGCGAGGAAGGCTATCGCTCCAGCCTTAGACCGCGAAGAACCGCCAGTCGCGGATCATCTGACTTGAAGGTGCAGCGACAGGACTCCATGTTGAGGTCCACTCCACACCCCGAACAAAGCCCACGGCATTCGCTGTCGCAGAGGGGCCGCATGGCGAGTATCAAAATAGCCTCTTCCCGGATGTAAGGGGAAAGATCGATTTCGTCAGACGAATAAAAGCCCAATCCCAGCTCACCCCGGTTTAACCCTCTACTCTTAGCGGGCGGGAGTTCCGGGGTCAAGACGAAGTCAAACCTTTTTTCAATGGAGGAAGGATAGCTCTTGAGACAACGACTGCAGCATCCTTCGACTGTTCCGGTCAGGACACCATGAAAAAAGATGTCCCGGCCCGACCGATAGTAGCTCAGTTCGACCTCAATCGGCGCGAGGAAGCGAAAATCCGAACGGGGATCAGTCGCACAGGTCCGATTGAGCTCATCTACTCCCTCTTGAAAACGGATGTCCCTAGGGGACTCCGTAACCTGATTGACTGCTAGTTTCACCGATCGGCTCCAGAAAATTTAGTATATGGATTTTACGTTTAATGTCAAGGTGATTTCCCGGAAAGGATCTGGTTTATTGATAAGTTCCACGCCTTTAGTTAGAACGAGGTTTCAGGATTTCATTGAATTCCGGATTAATTCTACTATTGTTTACAGCGGGCATCGTCCCACAGTCAAAATCCTCTAAGATCTAAGAGATGATAGCTCCAAGCTCCCGGCAAGCAAAGCACTCGAATGTCACGCAATAAACTTCGTGGCAGTGGGTTTTTATCCACAGCGCAAAAACCAAATGACCAAGGCCCTCGTTCCTTCTCCAATTGAAGAATTGATCGCCCAGGCCGAAACGCCTCTAACCTTGGGGAGGAGCTCTTGTCCGGCTTCAAGTTGAATTAAGGTTCAATGATAGAAGTATCGCACGTTTCAAAATTCTACGGGGAGTACCCTGCTGTACAAGATATCTCCTTTAGCGCGTAGAGGGGCGAAATCCTCGGATTTCTCGGTCCCAATGGTGCCGGCAAAAGCACCACCATGCGCATTATCGCCGGCTTCATTCCGGCTTCCCATGGCAACGTCCTCGTAGAGGGATTCGATATATACAAGGAATCCCACGAGGTGCGCCGACGGCTAGGATACCTACCGGATAACCCGCCCCTCTACAACGACATGACCGTCGGTTCTTATCTAAAGTTTGTCGCCACCATCAAGGGAGTCGCTAATGACCCCATCTCGGCGCCCCTGGCGGCAACGCTAGAGAGGTGTTCCCTGGAAGGGGTCGCCGACCGGCTCATCCGCCACTTGTCCAAGGGGTACTGTCAACGGGTGGGGCTGGCCCAGGCCTTGATCCACGATCCGCCGGTTTTGATCCTGGACGAACCCACCCTGGGGCTCGACCCGAAACAGACCCTGGAAATGCGCCGGCTAATCAAGGATCTTGCGGGAGACCGGACCGTTATTCTTTCGACTCACATCCTGCCCGAGGTCTCCCAGATCTGCAACAAACTGGTCATCATCAACCGCGGCAAGCTCATCATCGAGGACAGCATCAAAGAGATCACCCGGGGGACCACCCTGGAGGACATCTTTATCCGCTATCTATCCGAAGGCGCCGAAGGCGAATCCAATGGGGATCACCGCGAGCCATGAGAAACATCATCACACTAGGGAAAAAAGAAATCCGTTCGCTTTTCGTCTCTCCCATCGCCTACGTGCTTCTGACGGGCTATCTCCTGCTGGGCGGGTGGCTTTTTTTCAACCTGCTGTTCCAATTCGACACCCTGGTCACCCTATAGGGCAACTCTCAAAACGCGCAGAGTCTACAGATGTTAAACCTGAACGAGCGCATCATCGCCCCGCTCCTCCATGATCTGATCATCCTGCTCGTCATCATGGTCCCCTTTATCACCATGCGAAGTTTTGCCGAGGAAAAACGCAACAGGACCTACTAAATGCTCCTGACCTCACCGCTCACGGTGCTGGAGCTGGTGCTGGGCAAGTACCTGGGCTGTCTCTTCTTCCTTGGCCTCATGATCCTGGCGGCCTTTATCTATCCCTGCATCCTTCTCATCTTTGGGGACCCCGAGATCGGCCCTCTCGTGGCGGGGTACTTGGGCCTGTTTTTCATCGGCGCCGTATTCGTAGCCGTTGGGATCTTTACCTCTTCCCTCACCGAGAACCAGATCATCGCTGCGGTAACTTGTTTTGTCATCCTGTTGCTCCTGTACGTATTATCCTGGCCCGCAGTTGCTTCCATCACTATCGCGGGGCAAAATCTTAAAATACCTGTCAATAGTGGAGCACTTCAGCGTGATGGGACACGGACTCATCGACACACGGAATCTCTTTTACTTTTTGACCTTAATAGTGCTGTGCCTCTTTCTGACGCAGCGCTCGGTGGAATCGTCCCGCTAGAGATAACCTCGGCCTATGAGATCGGCAAAGCTGCTACAGTTATCCGGCATGACCGGTTCCGTCCTGTTCCTGTTCGGTGTAGTCGCCTACTTTCCCCCGCCACGGAACATGGACCTCTTCGTCCAGTTCCATCTGGGACTTGGCCTACTGCTCTTTCTCACCTTCATATCGACCCAGGGGATGACAGTGATCCGTTCACTACGTCGCCGCTCCACCCGCTATGGTCTCCACACGATCATCTACTCTTTGATCTTCGTCGGGATCCTGGTCCTGCTCAACTTTCTCAACGCCCGTTACTTTCTCCGCTGGGACCTGACCGAGGCCAAAATCTTTACCCTGTCCCCGCAATCGATCCGGGTCGTGCGCGGCCTGCAGCAAGACCTGGAAATCTATGGATTCTTCGACGGGGAGGAAAACCATCAGATCGCCGACCTGATCGAGAGCTACCGTTATCATTCCCCCAAGATCAAGTTCGAAGTGGTCGACCCCAGCCGCTACCCGGACATGGCCAAACGTTTAAACGTGCAACAGACCGACACCCTTCACCTGCGCTACGGCAACGCCTCGGCCAGCGTACAGAACCCAACCGAAGGCGCCATCACCAATGCAATTATGAAGTTTATGGGCAGGGGGGGAAAGAAAATTTTATTACTTAACCGGCCATGGAGAGCCAAGCCTCACCGAAACAGAACGTGACCAGGGCCACGCCGTCGTTAAGCAAACTCTTGAAAACAACATTTATGAAGTCGAGGAGGTGCTTCTTTCAAGTACTCGGCGGGTCCCTAAAGATGCCTCCCTGGTCCTCATCGCAGGCCCGGTAAAGCCTCTCCTGGATCCCGAATTCGAGGCCATCGACGAGTATCTGAAGACCGGCGGTAAGGTCATGTTACTGCTTCCGCCGCCGGACAATAATACCTTGAACAGCTATCTTAAGAAGTGGGGTAGGAACGTGGGGAGTAACGTCGTGGTGAATCAGGTGATCCGGCTCTTCTCCGGGCCATCGCTGGGGATCCAGCCTATCGTCGAGACCTACAGCCAGGATCATCCGGTGACTCAGGGCTTCAAAGAGCGAACTATCTTCCCTATGGTGCGGTCCGTCGAGCCCACCACGAAGACCTGGAAGGGATTGGAGACAACCTCCCTGATTGAAACCAGTGCGACCAGCTGGGCCGAATCCGACGTGGATACCATCTTCGGTCAAGGCAAGGCCTCCATGGATAAGGACGATGTGCAAGGCCCCATCTCCATCGCCGTAGGACTCACGGCCAAGTTAAGAGACGGCAACGCCAAGATGATCGTTGTGGGCGGTTCGTCATTCGCCAACAACAAGTTCATCAAGGAATTTTTCAACCGCGCCCTCTTCCTGAACATGACCAACTGGCTGATTGGGAACTAACGGCTCCTTTCCGTCCGTCCCCGTACCAGGCAGTCGTCGCGTATCCAGTTGACGGAGAATCAAGGCAGCACGGTTTTCTATCTCTCATTTCTCATCCTGCCCGAGATTCTGCTCGTTGCCAGGCTCGGCGTGTGGTGGAACAGGAGATAGGTGATGGGCACACACAGGACGCTTGTCTCCCTGACCGTACTTATTGTCCTGGGCCTCTACGTCTTCCTGTTCGAGCTCAGGGACAAGACTCAGGACCTCCATGAGTATTCCCGCCGCGACGTGAACCGACTGGTCCTGACCTACCGGGATCAAAGGATCGAGGTGAGCCGGGAGCCGTCAGGTGACTGGCGGTTGATCCACCCGCTGCAGGTCTCCGCCGACGCGTCAACAATCGAAGCGATCCTTTCTACCCTGCGGCAAAGTAAGATAAAGAGCGTGCTGGAAGAAGATCCAAGCGAGGGTTACCTGAAGAGCTTCGGCTTGCGCCAGCCGTGGGCCAGTCTGGCCATGATCACGAGCAGCGGGGAACCGCTTCCTCCCATCCTGGTTGGGGAAATGTCACCGTTAGGCGACCAGGCCTATGTCCGGCGGGGAGATTACTCCGCTGTCTTGCTGACCGGCGCGGGTCTCAAGACAACGCTGGAGAAAACCGTAGCCGATTTCAGGGACAAGAGGATCCTTCGGTTCAACCGATGAAAAGTGGCAAGGCTGGAGATCAAGAAAAACGACGAACGCGTGGTCCTGGTCCGCGACAAAAGGGGCAACTGGAACATGGGAGCGCCTCGCGAAGGCAAGGTCAACCGAAAGGCTGTCAACGATTACCTGGCCACCCTGCTCCAGCTTCGGGCGGAGGAATTTTCCTACCAAGAGACCCCTGATCTGAAAAAATACCGATTGCAGGATCCAGTTCTGGTCATTTCATTCGAGGGAGACTCCTCGCGTAAGATTGAGACCCTCCTGGTCAGTGAAAACGAAAACTTTTTCCTCATGCGGGATGACCATCCCACGTTTTACACCATCGATCCGATTTCCTACATCGCTATCCACAAAACCGCCTCAGATTTTCTCGCCAGCTAATCCAATTCCGCAGAAACTCCCTTGTGGATGGGTAGGCTTTCTGTTAACCATTTTTAATGGAAGGTGCACAGTTATGAACGGACGCCTTGGATTGATTCATTCGGCCTTGCCCAGCAGTGTGGATCTGCGCGTGGAGATTCCCGAGCGCCATCCATCGAGCCGCACTCTCGGCTCGGAACGGATGGGGTCCGGCACCCTCGTCGACCCGCAGGGTTACATCATCACGGTGAACTACGTCGTCATGGGGGCGCGCACCATTACGGTCACCCTCATGGGCGAGAAGCAGTACGCCGGTGAATTGATTGCACAGGACTTCGAGTCGGGTTTGGCCCTCATCAAAATCCCGGCACAGGACCTTCCCTATTTACGCCCCGCCCCGGGGGATGAAGTCCAAACGGGCCAGGCGACCTTTATCGTCGCCAGCACCGGCAACACGGGGCGCCGGGTAAGTGGCGGGTATGTGACTTCGTTGGAAGCCTATGATGCCCAATGGGAGTTTCTCCTGGAAAAGTCCATTCGCACTACCGCTTTCAATCCCGGCTTCGGGGGCGGCGCCCTCGTCGACTTCCAGGGACGGCTCATGGGGGTCGTGGCTTTCAACCTGAACGAGATGGCGAAGTTTTCCCTGGCCATTCCCATCGAGTACTACTTTCAATACGAGCAGGAGCTGAAACAGCACGGCATGGTCCGTAGCCGCCCGCAGCGCTCGTGGCTCGGTTTTTATCCCCAGCTCTTTGCCGGGCACCTGGTAGTCGCCAGCGTCGTCCAAGGCGGGCCCGCGGAACAGAACGGCATGAAAGAAGGAGACATCATCCTTCGAGTGGAAGATCAGAAGATCCAGTCGCGCACCGAGCTTTACCGCGAGATCTGGAAGAAACAACCCGGTGAGAAGATTTCTTTCCGCTTACTCAGAGACGAGGAATCGATCAACCTGGCGGTCGTCAGCGGCAACCGCAGCGAATTCTACAAGAACTGAGAGGATCCGGCCGCTCAGCACCTCCCAGGTCGGCTACTCACACTTAGTATCCGTTCGACTCCCATGGGCAAGATCAAGGCCATCACCCGAAGCCGCATTACCTACCGGGTCATTTACGGTGACACCGATCAAATGGGCGTCACCTATTACGCCAATTACTTGAAGTGGTTCGAGATGGGCCGGAACGACTTCATGCGGAAGATCGGCACACCATACACTTCGGTTGAAAAGACTGGGCTCTACTTTCCCGTCGTCGAGGTCTCCTGCCGCTACCACAGCCCGGCCCATTACGACGATGTGATCGTCATCGAGACCTCCCTCACGGAGCTGGGTCCGGTGACCCTCACCTTTTCCTACGAGCTGTCCGGACAGAGGGACAAGCAACTACTCTCCACCGGTTGGACCAAGCACGCCTGCCTGGACCATGAAGGCCAGATCACCAAGATGCTGCCGAACATGCAAGCGTCACTGAAGGCGGGACTCTCCTCCATTCCCTCCCACCGCCAAGCACGGACAAGACCGAGAAAAAAGAGGTCAAGCAAACCGGCTTAACGCGTCCTGGATTTCCTCTCTCACCTCTTCTACAGTCTCAATTCCTAATCGTTCTTCAAGCACAGAACGCGTATCATCACTTGCTATTTCCCCCAACGCCCAGGCCGCATGCTGCCGGACCAGGGGCTCATGATCACCCAGTGCCTTGGATAAGGCAGGAATACTCTCTTTATTTTTCAGATTCCCCAATGCAACGGCCACATTACGCAAGAAACCGCGCCGCTTAGCACGAAGTACGGGCGAGCCGCGGAAGCGGTATTTAAATTCCTCATCGCTCAGAGACAGCAAGGGAATAAGCTCAGGCGTGAGCAACCCGTCCCGTGGCATGTAAACACTTTCGTCAGTCGGCTTCGCCTTAACATTATAAGGACAGACCTCCTGGCAGATATCGCAGCCAAAAACGTGGTTTCCCATAAGGGGCCGGAGGTGTTTGGGGATGGCGGTCTTTAATTCGATAGTGAGATAAGAGATGCAGCGCCGCGCGTCCAGGACATACGGCCCCACAAAGGCCCCCGTGGGACAGGCCTTGAGACAGAGATCACAGCTCCCGCACCGATCCTTTATAGGATGGTCATACGCTAATTCTATGTTGAGGAACAGCTCGCCAAGAAAGAACCACGACCCCTTCTGCGGCGAGATCAGCATCGTGTTCTTCCCTATCCACCCGATCCCCGAGGCCGCGGCCAACTCACGCTCCAACACCGGTCCTGAGTCAGTGAACACCTTGCCTTCTACAGGCTCAGGACTGCCTTCGACAAGCGTAGGATAGGCCACCTTTATATTGGCAAGCAGCTTATTGAGTCTTGCCTTGATAATTTCGTGATAATCATCGCCCCACGCATAACGCGAGATCCATCCTTGTACGCCTTTAACGCCTACCTCTTCCGTCCTTTTATAGGACGTCTGATAGTTCATCCCCACGGAGATCACGGACTTGGCTCCCGGCACCAGCTTGCCCGGGTCCCGCCTCACCTCCTCCGTCCTCGGCATATAGGCCATCTCCCCCGCAAACCCCTTCCTCAACCATTCGGCAAACGACTCCTCATGCCTCGGCGCCTGCACCGGCGACACCCCCACCAGATCAAACCCCAGCCCCTGCGCGGCCCCCTTTATATAGGAAGTTAATTCTGTAACGTCTTTATCTTTCTCAGTCGCCATAACCAAGGTCTATTCTATCGCCTTTTTCGCCAAATAGAACCAGAGGACGCCCTCCTATGCACTTCTACCTATTGATTTAATGACAGACGCATACGAAAGGTCAAGAAAAGACAGACAAGACGAGGATTGAGATACATACGACTATATCGTGAGGGTGCCAATGAGTCTCATTTCTGAGAAATACGACCTAAACATGCGCTGACAAAAAGCCCTCGTTTTCAAAATAACTGATGTTGCAACAAGCCCGATAGCCATATCCGTTTTTCTTAGTTCATTGTCTCCCAGACATCTTTTTTACAATTTTCCAACTCACATTGTATAAAACATGCAGCTTTGATAGCAGACTTAACCGCCCCCTTCATAAGACTGCTGTCGTGCCGGTCGCTAAAATAACTCCCTCCAAAATAGAGACCGCCCACAGGCCCCAACTTAAATTCGATCCCTTCACTGTATTTCACCGCAGGTTGGGCGCCTGAATACGCCTTGCCCCGATAGGACATTTCGATCGGGCAATCGTTATTTCCGTTTCTGATTCTACATTCTGATCTTACTCGTTGATAGCTTTTCTGAGCACCCGACCAGAGGGACTCGAAACGGTCAAGTACTCCATTTGCAAAGGCTTCCCGTTGACTCGGCTTATCCGATGCCAATTCACGAGCCTGTCGACCGGTAACATAGACAACTTGAGTTGCGATTGTCGGTATTCCTTTCCGCCCGCTGCTAGCACTCCAAGTGGTATAACCCTCATGGTGATAAGTACTTCCGAAATGCCGATTGTCCCTCCAGGCGGGTCTATAAAAACAGAGAAAGACTTTGGGCGCGGATGTAAACTGAGCGCTCTTAACGAGTTCCTTTTAGCTGAGCCAAAGGAAACTTTGGCATGTTATCGAATTCTATTTCGCCAATAACATGAACGGGAAGTGTAAGAATAACATAATCGATTTTTTAAACTTTAACCCCTTGGGGAGCACTAAACCTCAGCTGGTACTTGCCCCCTCCACTAATACCTTAGAACCGACGATTCGTATTGATTATATTTGGATCAAGTTGTTTGGTTAATCTGCTTACCAGCTGAATTGGCCCACCTTTAAGCCGGGACTTCCCGTCATGAGACGCAAACGTTTTAATCCAATGGTATCCATCCTTACGGATTGATTTAAACAATATATCAATGGACTCTAAGAGCTTGAGTGAGATCGATTCCTCAAGTGGTTTTCCCTGAGTAGAGAGAATCTTGAGTTTAATATATTCATAAAACAATTTACTTGGTGGCTGCTCCCATTCAAAATTCGTTAAGAAACTCTTGATTGACACCTTCTCCAACCGATCAACGATCTTTCGGTCAGCTTCATCTCCTTTTTTAGCAAAATGTCAGTAAACTGAATCACGGACCTTATCGAGTTGGAACAACATTTTAATCTCTTTTGCACAAAATAGTTTAATCATCTCCTTCTGTAATATAGAGATAATTCGGCCGTTTCTGTTCTTAAAGAAAAGAGTCCCATCATTCCATTTGTCGTTTTCCTCCCAACTATAGAGCTCGAGCTTAGCCGAATGGCCTTTATTGAGATCATGAATTAATTGGAGAGTTCCCTTTTGGTTTGAATCAATAAGCTCAGCGCCTACACTCAAGGCACCCTCCGAATAGACACTTTTGCCTGTCATGATTCTTCCATTGAGACGATTTGTCTTTTCAAACAACCTAACTTCGAGACAGTTGAGCTTGTTCAAATAGTATTCAGTTAAAACCCCTGCCAATTCTCCACCAATAACAGTAACTTTCTTGGGTACACATTGTTTCGCGCTCACTCCTTCTATAAGCCATATGAGAGTGAGACCAATTATTGAAAATGAAAATACGAGTTTTATATTTCTCCGTATGTCACACCTTATTTTTCAGCAAGAATTGCTAAACCAGGCGGTTCCAATCGGATTTTTAACATAGCGTGAATTTATCCCGCAAGGACCACATCCTGGAACCGAGATTGAAAAACCGACTGGAATGTTAGGGAGGAACAATGGAACCCCCTACTTGCCGTATTTGCCGAGGGGATAAAACTCGGGTACGTCTGACAGAACAACTTTAAATCGAAGACATTACACCTAAATAAATAATCATTGCATTAGGTGGTACCTGCATGATTCTACGAAAGGAGCTAAAATGAATGCGCCCCGGCCACAGGAACCCCGCCGCCTGCGCCCGAAGCCGCGCCAGACTGAAGTCGTCCTGGTAGAGCGCCTTACCCCACATATGATCCGTGTAGTCCTCGCCGGAGAGGAATTGGAGGGCATTGTGACGCGCGGCCCAGCGGAGCACTTGAAGATATTTCTCCCATCTACCGGTGAATCAAATTTAGTATTTCCTGAGTGGGGGCCGGACGGTCCGGTCCTCAAGGAGGGTCAGCCGCGACCTTTGAATCGCACCTACACTCCGCGACGATGGGATGGAGACGCGCGGGAACTAACGGTAGATTTTCTGCTCCACGGTGAAGGGCCCGGGTCCACCTGGGCAGAGCAGGCCGAGCCGGGCCAGGTCATAGCTGTGTCGGGGAAACTAGGGGGAGCCTACACTGTGGATACCGAGGCCAACTGGTACCTCATAGGCGCCGACGATTCGGCACTGCCTGCAGTGGGAACTCTTCTCGAGGCGCTACCGAAAACCTGCTTTGCCCATGTATTCATCGAAGTAGGTGACGCGGGCGAGGAGCTGAAGTTGGAGTCCCCTGCCCAATTTCAAGTTACGTGGTTGCACCACGGCTGGGCAGTCGAACAGGTAGGACGGAAACTGGAAAAGTCCGTACGAAAATTCACGTTGCCGGAGGGTAACGGCAGGGCCTGGATCGGCTGCGAAGCAGCCGTTATGCGGAATATCCGTCGCCACTTATTGAACGACCGGGGCATGGATCGAAACCATGCCCACACTCAAGGCTACTGGAAGTACGGCGCCGTGAACCACCCCGATAACGACCGGGGGCAAGAAGTGGAATAAAACGGCAGAGGCACCTGTAAAAAGACCCCACACAAGTAGAGATCTCCTTACAGGAAATCGGGTGAGGCTTACCATTTTGCTATTTTCGATTTCTGCCCTCACCGGCTCGCCAGTGTCACGTTTTGAATCCTTACTAGACAAACGGTAAGAGGATTAGAAGGAGATTATAGATTATACATATTGCGTTACATTTTATCCTTCCAGCAATTGTAGTGGGGTTGTTCTTTCGGCGGGATTGGAAATTAGTTTATTGGGTCATGGTATCTACGATGCTGGTGGACATCGACCATCTTATGGCCAGTCCGGTGTATGATCCGGGTCGCTGTAGTATCGGTTTCCATCCTTTACATGGGGTTTTACCTATAGTGCTATATGTGACAGCTTGTTTTGTCCCAAAGTTACATTATGTTGGCATTGGGTTAGTAATTCACATGGCCTTGGATTCATTTGATTGTAATTTAACTAACGGCGTCTGGTTTGTTTAGCCAGTTTTGTAAAATTAGGATATTGCTTAACCCGTGCTTTCGGGGTCAGGTCTAGGATCAAAGTTTTGCAACGGTGAAACACTGTCGAAAAACGCCCCGCCTACCCATTCACCCCCACCCCCAATAGGCTGACCCTATACCCAGGGAATATCGGTCAGGGTTTCTTGTTAATCAAGCAAAAAGACCTTACAATGCGGCCCATAAGCGTTGCTGGTTGGGGAGAAAACCTGACCAGTTTTTTAATTACTCACAATCGGCACTTGGGTTAGCGGAAAGGTGGTTTACAATGGTAACGACTGAAGCCTTACAGGACGCGTTTACAAGGGTACACGATTCCCTGCACCACACCTTGCCAGATCTGACAGCGGAAGAACTCATCCGGGAGCCCCACCCACCGATCGGTTGGCTTGCATGGCGCCTTACTCGAGTCATGGACAGCAATGTGGCACGGCTCTCCGGCGGGGAGCAGCTATGGATCGGAGATGGCTGGGCGGATCGTTTTGGTATGCCGCCGGAACCCACGGACTTTGGGCGGTCGCTCACCCACACCCGTGAGCAAGTGAGCGTTTTTCGGGCCTCGGCAAAACTGCTACTGGAGTACCACGATGCAACGTATGAGCGAATGATCACTTACTTCAAAACGCTAAACGCTGACGACCTGGCCCGCCAGCTCGACGAGCCCCACTACCAACCACTCCCGACCGTATCCGTACGGCTCGTCAGCGTGTTAGAGAACGCGATGACCAACCAGGGGCAGATTGCTTACCTGAAGGCCTACCACCGCCTCGGCGGCTGGTTCCCCGACGAGGCCAAGAACATCGCCGACTTCCGCTAGAAATTGGGACCGCCAGAACGCAACTCAAGAGCTAAGGATTTGCGTCCTCTAGGTTGTTGGAGAGAAAGACAGCGGCTCGATGTGGATCGCCGCTTCTCCCCTTTCACAAAGCTCAAGGCGTAATACTAAGCTTGCATTACCGCGATCAGTCAGCTGCAAAACAATAGAGCAGTCCTGCGCCGCCCGAACGCTTCAGATTCGCAGCACTACAGCCGCGCGAGGTATGCGCCGAGTTCCATGATTTCGAGGGAGCATCGTCGCGAAGGCCCATGCGGTCGTGATGGCCAACCTTGGCGCGACCCTCTCCGTTCTTTGTCCAGTTGCCACAAGGCATGTCCTCGCCCAATGGATAGGCGCGGCCGTCTGCAGTCGAGCCCGTCAGTATGTCATGCTGGTTGACGACGAATCGACGTCCGGGAATACGCCGGCCGTTCTCGGAGCGGCCGATCTCGACATTGATCTTGCTTTTGTCGGAATGCAGCTCGTTTACATTAGCAGCAACCTGCACACCCTCTGTGTTCACCCAAGGCCCCTTACCAATGCGATCGCGCGCATTGATTGCCGGTTTTCCACCCGCCGCTTGGGTGCTGAGATAGGCGCGCCACGTCTTGTTGCCTGCGCCCGCCTTTGTGGCCAGTGCCTTGAAATATTTGTCAGCCCCTTCAATACCGCCGGAATTGGCGCCATCAGGACCACTCTTGCTTGTGATAAAAAACGTCATGTTCGGGAATTGGGGTGGTTTCCCCTGCGCCTGCGCTGCTCCAAAGGACCGGTGTGACTATTGTGGCTAACAGAAATAAGTGGATTTTCTTGGAGATTATTTGTCCCCTTTTGATTGAATTCCGACCATCGGACGGACCGGCGAGCACTCCGAGGGCTCGGATAGTGATAAGTAAACACTTAGGAGGGAGATTCTATTCCACCTCGAGATGCGATTAAACGATATTTTAATTGTATTCTGAGTCAATTAAATGTGCTTCTGAGATAAAATTGGCGGTCCGATATGGACCGCTGTAGGGAATGAGCCTGAGCCAGAATCCAGGATGGAAAGGGATCTTATTTTGAAATGAAGGGTCTCTTCCCGGGCTCTCCTTGGTAAATCGGGATTTGGCCTGATTCTACCGCCAACGGACTGGATTGTAGCCGCCGAGGAAGTAGCGGCGAAAGGCTTGGGTGATGATCTGGCGTCCCCAGTTGAAGCGGCCGTATTGGCGGAGAAATTTGAGGATCTCCAACGTCATCCTCGCCTGGTCGCGGAACTTTAGCTCCCCCAGCGCCAAACGGAAGTCCGCCTCGTGCGGCCGGGCGAAGGCGATTTTGAATGGGTTCCACTGGTCGGAGCAGCGCTGGACCTCGGAGACGATCATCTTGCGGTACACCTGTTGAACGGGACGGTTCCGCAGCATTGACTCCACCACCGCCTCGCCCGCGATCGCACCTGAGTGCAGCGAACAACTCATGCCCTCAGCCATCATGTTGAGGAACCCTGCGGCCTGACCGGCGACAAGCACATTGCCTTTCCCAAACACGTAACGGTTAATAAGCGACAGTCCGAAATTCTCGACACATCCTTCGCGATCTTCGGGAGGACCGAGCCGGACTCCGTGCTTATCCTCTAGGTAGCGTTGAAGTCGGCCGTGAACGTCGTCGAAGTTCTGGCCCGGGACCCATCCCACACCGAGAATCTGACGGTTATCCCGCGCGTGGCTCCAGGTATAGTATCCGAGTTCGGGATGGAACCAGAAGTGGAAGTACTCATCGTCCAGCGGGCAATCGGAAATCTCGTGGAACTTCTGTCCGACCATGAACCACGGGATATGCTGGGGATAATCGTGATAGACCTTCCGGATCACCCCTGAATTCGGCCCGTCGGTCCCGATGACGTAGCGAGCACGGTACTCGACGGGCTTCCCGTACTTGCGGGCTTCGACCTGGACGTGATCGCCTTCGTCCTTGAGCGAAATGAAACTTGTCTCATCATGCACTTCCACGCCGCTACGCTCGATCGCCCAGTGGTCGGAGTACTTGCGATGAAGATGGGGCGTCGGCCCGCCGTCAAAGTCCATCGAGAGCGACAGCATGCTCGGGAAGTGGAAGGTCACACCGCGACAGGAAGTGGGCTCATGGAGGATCTTCCTGGGCAGGGGCCCGAAATTCTCCAGCAAAAACCGGTGACCGCGGGGCGACAAGATTCCGCTGCAGATCTTGTGGCGGGGTAGCTTCTTCTTTTCGAGAACAACGGTCTCGTATCCCGCATCCACCAACCGCTTGGCGCATGCCGCGCCGGAGAGACTGGCACCGACCATGAGCACGTCGATTGTCCTCACGGCGTCACCTCCGCGAGGTGCACGACCGGGATTTCGGCTAGCTCCTCGAACGGCTCAATGTCGTCCACGCATTCCACGACGATCCGTTCCACGGTGCGGCCTTCCAAGATCCACCGCGCCTGTTCGACCGTGTTGAGGCAGTCCATCCCTGTTCGACTCTGCAAGCTCGCCGCTCCCGTTGCGATCGCAGCACGTTGTAAGTCCAGGTTCATCTCGCAGCCCAGCCGCTTTCGAAGCTCATCGTAGAACTGCACGAGTCTCCGAAAATCGGAATGGTAGCCGCGGGTTTCGATAACGTAAAGGTCAGTGGGTCGCAGGGCTGAGCGCGTGCGGAGGAGGGCTTCTCCCAACCCGACCACCTTGTACCCCAACGATCTCAGCGGTCGGTGTAGAATGCCGTCGACCACGATCAGTTCCGTCCCCACCAGAGAATCAAGGAACTGCTTCTGACGTTCCGGAGAAACCGGCCGCCCGGCCTCGATCGCGGCCGCGATATCAGAGGCATCGACGGGCGAAACACCGAGTCGCTGCAGCACAACCTCGTAGAGCCTGTGTCTGCGAAGCGAGTCCCCGGGAAGAAAAGAGCCCCATTGTCCATTGACAGGGTCCAGTTCCGGAAGATCCAGCGGATTCGACTTTCGAAGGTCGAGCGTCATTCCAACCGTGTCGATCTCCTCCGGGCACACTGGCTCGCAGGCGCCACACGTCACGCAAGCATTCAAGGAATCCTGCAGATCCTCGGCCGAGGCGCCGCCCTGGAGGGCAAGAGCGCGACCCGCGAGGGTGAGGGAAAAATCCCCCGTCTCCCGCCAGACAGGACAGGGCAGGATGCATATTTTGCACCCGGTACATGCACGGTAGTCGTTCATCAGAAGATCACGTCCGCGTTCAGGATCATGGCCGGATCGGCTTTTTTCTTCATGGCGAAATGCTTGTCCACGAGGGTGTCGCCGAACGCACCGCGGATATAGCCCTTCATCATCCCGCCAAAGCGGTAATAGGATGTATTCATCTCCAGGCCGATATCGTAGATCGCATTCTTGAAGGACTGAAGGTGGTCGCGGCTGTATGTGCCGCCCTTGATCATCGGCTCGAACTCGCATCCCCAAGCGAAGCCCTCGGCGTCGGGCGGGATGCAGGACAGTTCGTACCGGGGCAGGCGGCCGCGCAGCTTGATTCCGACGCAGTAGAGCGTGTAGTGGGAAAAGTACTTACGGCATAACGCGTTGCCTCGCTCTACCGCTTCCACAAACTTTTCCTCGTTTGTAGAGAGATCGGGGATCACCATCTGCTGACCTCCCCAGAACTTCCACACCGCGCGAGAAAAAACCACCGTACGGTCCACGATCTTCCCCTTCCGGAGGTGGTATGAGGGTCCGAACTCCGGCATCAGCGCCTTTTTCCGCCCATAAAGATACAGTGCTTCCTTTATCTTCCATGGGTGGAGGGCATAGTAAACGGCCATCCTTGCCGCGAAACCGAACTCGCCATAACCCCGGAGACGCGGTTGCCAGCGGGCGAAGAAATCCCGTTCCCGCTCGTCCGAATCAAACGCCACGAGCAAATTCACCGCGCGGTCCAGCATCGTGAGAATGCCGCAGTAGTCCGCGACTCCCTCTTTCGACAGCATCTGCAAATCCTCTATCGCGGTGCGGAGCGAACTTTAATAGAAATAGTGCATCGAGCAGGGTGTATAAGGGCGGATCTTCATCGTCGCCTCCGTGATCACACCGAACTGGCCATAGCCCAGCAGCACCTGCTCGAATAGCTCAGGATTCTCCTTTTCCGAGCACTCCTGGATCTGTCCGGTGGGGGTCACGACCTGGAGCGCCACCGCCTGATCGGCGCTGCACCCGTATTTGGGGGAATTCACGTCGACGCCCCCGACTCCCAGCGTCCCGCCGACGGAAGATGTTAAATTTAAGGGGGCGGAAAGATAATCGAGTCCCTTCCGGCGGAGCGCCTCGGCCAGCGCGTGCCAGTATATGCCGGCTTCGGTGCGAACAGTCAGATTCTTTTCATCGATCGACAGCACCCGGCTCATCCCGTTCATTGCGACGAGCAGGCCGCCGAAAGCGACGGACTCGCCCTCGGTGGTGAGGCCACCGCCGCGCGTCTTCACGGGGACTCGGTGTTCCTGCGCGGCCCTGAGGATAGCGGCGATTTGCTTCGCGGAGCGCGCGATCACGAGTCCATGGGGCATGCCCTGCGCCACACCGCCACCGTCGGTGCGATAGAGCGACCGATGGTTGCGGTTCTCCCCAACGTGGATCCCCTGTTTCTTCAGGTCGGCGACAAAGGCGTTCCAAGTCTTTCCGTTCCAGAGGCCCGAGTTGGTCTGCTGGCGAGGAATTCCCTGGAGGGAATCAGAAGCCACGGGGCAGGCATTGATAGGTTCGCTCTGCATTCTACCAGTTTTACCGAGTATGATCGGAGTCTACTTTTGAAACGCGGTTACCGAGAATTGAAGAATTTTCAAAAATACCGGCGGTCGGCCCGATGGCAAGGGCCCTAAGGGGATGCGGGATGGGCAAATGGGCAGCCCTCCTTCGTTATAGATGGACAATATCCGATAACGGCCTATTATGTCAACCTGGGGATAACCTTTCAGGTAGACCGCCACATCTGGAGGATACTTTGACGGTGGAGCTAGACAAATCGGCACGCTGCACCCTTTCAAGCAGAACCCGCTATTTCCAAATCAATACTTTAATTAAGTCCGACGCGGATTGTAATTCATAACCTATTTAAATACGTACTGTAGAATCAGATTGAAGGAGAGTTCGGTTCAATCCTAGACCTGACTATTGATCAACAAATGACTTGATCCGTCCTCTGCTTGTCCTACGCAGTATCGTGTTAAAATCGACCGGCTGGTGATCGTATTCTCACGGACCGACCGCATCTGAAGCGACCGTAACAGGTGTCGAGTTCATATGAAGGAGTATCATCATCATGGCTTTCCCCGATTTCGTGGAGGCGTACCAATGGAATTATCGGCCCCAGCATCCCAGGCGACCTGACTGGTTTAGCGAGTGGCCGGGCGGCAACAGGATGGCGGTGATCCTGATCCTGCTGCACGAATGGCAGTCCATACCCACAGACAAGCCGATGACCAGATACGCACACCACACATTCGACTACCTGGCACTGGGCACCCGTGAATATGGCGCCAGGTTTGGCATCTGCCGCCTCCTCGACCTATTGGACCAGCACAATGTAAAAGCGACAGTCCTCACAAGCGGATTGGTCGCTGAGCTATTCCCGGAGAGCGTGCGAGAGGTCAGAGCGCGAGGGCACGAGCTAGCCACCCACGGGTGGGACCAAGCCATGCATCCTCCCGTTTTCAAGACAAAGGATGATGAACGAAACTCGGTCATTAAATCCATTACCGCCCTCGAACAGGCCACCAAAGGGCGAATCGTCGGTTACATGTCGGAGGGGCCGCGGCCGACGCCGAACACGCTGGAGATATGCGCAGAGTTAGGGTTTACCTGGACCGCCGACTATTCCGACTCGGACGTCCCGTACGTCATCGACGTAAATGGGAAAAAGATCGTGTCGGTAGACTATGTCATGCCGAATTATACTGGCAACAATCTCGGCCCACTCGGTCTGGATGCTGGCCTCAAGCAATTGAAGGAAGCGTTCGACGCTAGTTACTAGGAGTCCCAGAGGCATCCCCTGAAGTTCTGCTACGCCTGCCACGTGCACGTCAGCGGGAGACCCGGGATGAGCAAACTGCTGGATCATTTCATCGACTACGCCCTTGGGCACGATGGTGTGCGGTTTTACCCGTGCATCGAAATTGCAAACTTCTGGCTCGAGCACAAAGATCCGTGATAGGCCAAAGCGGCGACTTGAGATGGACTCCCCCCTTTTTTTCACCTATGCAGAGTACTCTCCAGATCCGGATTCGTAATGCATCTAGGTGAATACACCCCGATTGTCCGCGAAGGACCCTATTTCATCCGAATCTCCCGGTAAAGCTTCTCTGCGTTTTTCAGGGCCCAGATCAGCTTTTTCTGGGCCACTGGTCATGCGCGAATGTCTGGTATTCAATTCTGGGTTTGCGTATCTCTATTTCATTAACCTTGCCCTTCTCCGTAACGTCCACACGGAATGTCTGGTCAGGAACTCGGGCGCTTTTAGAGTACATGATGGTCTGGCCTTCCCTGGAGAGAAACCAGTTGACAAAAAGCTTAGTGGCGTTCGGGTGCAGACGCCGATTAATTACCATGAGGTTATTGCCCGACCCGCTCCCCTGGAGGAGGGGCCGCTCCTTTATTAGCCCTCCGATAATCCGTCCAAAGTTCTCCACGGGCAGACCCCGCTGGCCGAGCCTGTCAATGTCCCGGGTCGGCCGCGCCCGAGAAGATCGCCATGGTATACTTCCCCTGGGCTACGCCATCAGCAATCTGTCGAAAATCCACAGTGAACCTAACGCCCAGCTCCGGGCTAAATAGGCGCCGCAGGTACTTCTCCCCCAGATCCGGGTGAACCTGGACGGTGAAGTAGCTCCCAGCAGCACCGCCCGTCGTCGGCGGGAGGGCGATAATCTTGCCTGCAAACCGCTTATCCAAGAACGTCCATACGGAGTCGATCTTCATGGCCTCCTTATTTGACAATTTCTTGGTGTTGAAGCGCATGCCGATAGGCGAAAATTCGGCGTTGCCAGAGATGGCAAAAAGATACTTCTCCTCCGGATCGCTGTAGTGCTGCTTGCCGTTGTACCAAAGGGATTTGTCCACGACTTCCGGAAGGAACAAGAGCGGTTTGATAGGGTCAGCCGCGCCGTTGGCGATGATCCGTCGATTCCCGGTGGTGAATCCGACCATGAAGATGTCGACCTTGTACTTGCCGGCCCCACGCTCCGCAAGAAGCCGATCCGTCTGCCTGGTCCCGCCACCGGTGGAGACCACCGTTCGAATGCCGAACTTGTCTTCGAAGAACTTGAAGACCGGCCGGTAGTTGCGAGACGCCGAACCACCCAGTGCAGCCACCAGCTCGCCTTCCTTTTTTGCTTTGGTTATAGTTTCGTCCCACGTATCGGCTGGAGACCAACCTGTCATCGTCAGCATGAACAGAGGCGTCAACAGAAAGGCCAACAGGCCTACGAGTTTCAACTTGCCCCTTAGTTGCGTTGTTCTTACGGTGCGATTTTTTCTAAGCATCGTGCGCATCCTCCTCGATCACTAGAAAAACTCGCCTAAAATTACTTCTGTAACAATGAATATGGCTAAAAACACGGGGTCGAGGTGTCAAGCGCGCCCTATTCCATAACAAAATGCCATCGAACTGCCCTTTGCTCATTAGGTCGTACTGATCTGGGCAACGAGCTAACTATTCATCCCAAAAGGCGCACTAAAGCTGGGCATAGTCTTTCAAATATTGACAACCTTTGATGGGCGGTGTTATCCATCCACTCAAACTTAGGTGCTATTGGAATTATTATCAGCGAGGAGGACCTATGGCTATTCGACTCATTGTAACAGTCAACGCGACGCCGGGGAAAGGCTCCGAATTGGCAAAGGTATATCCGGATCGTTGTGCAGATACTGAGAAGGAGCCTGGCTGTGAACACTTCGAAGCCTTCCAGAGCCTCGTGAACCCCGATAAGATCGTGCTGCTGGAACGCTGGGCCGATCAGGCAGCTTTGGACACTCATGAAAAATTGAACCGCCCTCGGGCACGGCCTGACCTGCGGGCGGGTGGCGGTGAGGTCGAAAGGTACGAGTATTACCGAACCCGCTAGCCCATGAAAAATAAAGTCTAAGGGTCAGGTCTGGCGGCTCGACTACAAAAAGAAATTTCAGATAATTTGAATGGAGGAACCATGGACTATACGCGTTTTGCGCACGTGAGGCTCACGCCTTTTGAGCAGTGGGTCCAATCCGAAGGGCTGCAGGTCATCACTACACACACGGTTCCCGACGTCCTGACCGTAGAGCTGGAACCCTGGAAGCGGACCGGCTGCCTGGGGGCCCTGATGGATATGACCCACGACCCCTCGGACAACGTCATGATCAATAGCCAGGGGACCACCCGCTATCTCGTAGAGATACCGCCGGGGGGCACCTTCAAACCCGAAAGACACATGTACGAGGAGATCTTTTACGTCGTAAAAGGAAGTGGCGCCACCGTCGTCTGGAACGAGGGCACGCCCAAACTGACCTTTGAATGGGAGCAGGACGCCGTCTTTGCCATACCCCTGAACGCGTGGCACGAGATCCACAACGGGAGCGGCACCGAGTCCGTCCGGCTCTACGCGGCCACCAACATGCCGACCCCGTTCAACCTCTACGGCAACCCCGAGTTTGTCTTCAACTGCGCAAATACCTTCAACGACCGATTCGATCCCAACGACGAGACATACTTCAGCCACAAGGCCACGAGGGTGGAGGACCGGCTTTTGCAATCGAACTTTATCCCCAGCGTGACAAAGATGGCCCTCGATGCCTGGGAGTATCGCGGGCCTGGGACCAACATGCACACCCTGATGGCCGGCGGCCGCTTCGTATGCCATGTATCCGAGTTCCCTCCAGCATCCTACAAAAAGGGGCACGGCTTCGTGGGCGGGCAGTCCACAGGCGGTCGCAGCAGGACGGGGCTAACATCGGAAAACAGCTACCTCTTTCTCAGCGGTTACGGGTACGACCTCCAGTGGGAACCGGGAGCGAAGCCGGGCCCCGGAGTCGAGTTTAAGCGGTTCAACTTCAAAAGGGGCTCGCTGATGACAAACGGCCAGGCCGGGCATCAGCATTTTAACCCCAGCGACGAACCCGCGCGATACGTGGTCCTCCGCTACGGCAACGATCGATTCGGCCTTCGGGAAGGGCAATTGCCCCAGGGCAAGAATCCGGAGCGGTGGCGCAGGCCTCAGATCGAGTACAACGAAGAGCAGCCGGAAATCCGAGCGCTGTTCGATGAGGAGTGCCGAAAGCGCGGTGTGAAACCAAAAATGCCACCGGTATAACCGCTAGGACCAATCGAGGAACCCCCTCTAATCAGCAGAAACCCAGGCGGGCCCCTACCCGTCCAGTTCGCGATGGAGGAACTCGAAGCTCCGCGTATAGGACAGATTGGTCGCCGTCTTCTGAGCGGCCGGCACCTCGGCATCCGGGGTGATTTGGGTAAAGCTGTGCCCCATTCCTTACATAGCAGTGCAATTCGTAGGACTTGCCAAAACGGTTGAGTGCCTTGGTGAACGCCTCTACTTCCATGCGGGCGTCGAGTGGTCTTCCGTACCGTATTGGCATTGAAGCTTGCAGTTGATTGTCTGCAGCTCACGCACATGCGGGAAAAGGCTATGATGGTAGATGACGCCGGCTTGGAAGGCGTCGGTGCAGCCGGCGTGCCCTTCTATGGTGGGGCACTGGCCGTTGAGGATGTACCAAATATCAAGGCCGCTCTTGAATTGAATTTTGCAGAGAACGATAAACGGGTAAACGCCAAGTGGCCGGCTTACGAAGCCGCCCTCAAGGCAAACGGCACCAAACACGAGGCCCACGTATATCCCGGGACCCGTCACGGTTTCCATCACGATACCACCACTCGTTACGACGAGTCTGCCGCCAAACTCCCCTGGCAACGGACTCTCTACGACTTCAACAAAACGTTGAAGTCGTAGAATCCAGCCGGAGGAAGGGATTGGCCGAATCAGCTCGAGGCCTCAAAAACGCGGAAACTGAAACTTGGAAGAAAATCAGCACAGCCGTTGTTAAAATCTGCCACAGAGGCTATGAATCGGGTCAGGAAAAAACCTGATGAAAACGGAAAATCTCAAAATCAATCTCTCGTGGCCAGATTCCAGCATATTACTGCACAAACATCCCAAATGGGTGAAGGACGACATCAATGCCGGCCTAATCTTGTTTACCGAAAGCTCAGTGACCGTTCACATTCCGTATAAAGCAATCGGTAGAACACCCGATACACTCCTTCACTAGCTTCTGAATTTCTTCCACCTCAGCGGTCCCTGAAATTCTTTAGGGACGGGCTCGCCCCACTCCCTCCAAAACAATGGGGCCCCTTCCTTTTGCCTGATGTCGAAGGCAAAATGCTGTATACTAGCTTCAAGAGGTTATGCGCTACTTCAAACCTGGAGGAAAGGAATGGTTGAAATTAATTTGAGCTGAGAAGTCTCAGTCTTGCATGTCCGTCCCACGGGGCCGCTCCGAAAGCAATATTTCGATGATATCGCTCATCTCGTCGACCCATTTATTGAAGAGACCGGTGGTCTTGCCGGTCTGGTTCTGGAAGTCGTACCCTTCCCGGGCTGGGAAAACCCGGGCGCCACAGCCCGTCATTTCTGCTTCGTCCGAGATCATCACAAATTGATCAAGAAGGTAGCCCTTCTCACAGACTTGCCCATCGGTGCAGCTGCGGAGCACATCGTATTCCACTTCGTGGCTGCCGAGATCAAGCAGTTCCCTTCAGACGGTCTCGAAGCGGCAATGGCATGGATTGGTTCTAATTGACAACCCTGCAGGCCATTCGGTCACTAAAACCCCAGCAGGAACCACAGAGATGACCGCCCCAATCCGGTGGTGGGAGAATTGTTGCCTCAAAAGTAAGGACCACTATCGTCTAACAATTCGCGGGCTCCTGGGAGCCAACCAGGGATGCCCCCGTTCGCGCCCGCTGCCCAAGATGCGGCTTTAATCTTAACGTCTCCGTTAGTCCCGTAAAGAAAGCCAGGAAGTAAACGACTCACAGCGCCCGGGTCTTGAACCCTGGTATTGGCCAAACATATAGCCGTCAGTACTCCCCGCAGATTGACAGTGCAAGCCGAATTCGGATATTAATACTCACCTTATGGAATTTGAAGGCAAAATCGATCTAGAGGTTCGCATCGAAACCGCATGGGATTTCCTGATCGATATCAACAAATTTTCAGCTTGCTTACCCGGGATCGAAGAGGTCAGGCAGATCGACGATACCACTTTCGAAGGTACGCTGGCGGCGGCCGTAGGACCTATTTCGGGAAAGTTCAACTTCCGTTCCACAATTCTTGATAGTCAACCGCCGGAGAAAATGGTGGTTCGGACCGAAGGAACCGATTCGGTCACAAAGAGCACGGTCACCGCCGATATGACGGTGGATTTGTGCAAGATCTCAGAAAAGAAGACCCAATTGAATTACAAAGCCGATGTCAAGATCAATGGCCGGCTTGCCATTCTCGGCGATATGATACTGCGGGCCACGGCGACCTTGGTTCTTCAGGAGTTCGCCAGACGTTTGAATGAAGGGCTAGCCGATCCAACCGCAGCATGAACACAATGAAGGGAAAGGGACCATGGCGGACTCATATGATGTGATTATTGTAGGGGGCGGTTCGGCAGGCTGCGTGGCAGCGGCTCGTCTGTCGGAAGATCCCAAAAGAAAGGTTTTGTTACTCGAAGCCGGCTCGGACCCCTGGCCCTTGCCCGAGATCGTGGCCGATGCGGACAAGCAGACACGCCTGTTGCTGGAGTCGGATTTCTTACGAATGTATCCCAGCGAACGACACCTGGATAGCAGCACCTACTACGCCTTATCAGGAAAAATTATCGGCGGCGGGTCCTCGGTCAATATGATGTCCGTTCCACGCCCAATGAAGGCCGACCTGGACAATTGGGTGAAGCTAGGCAATCCGGATTGGTCCTATGAACGATGTTTGCCGGTTATGAAGCGGATCGAATCCGACCAGGACTTTCCCAACAGTCCAATCCATGGCAACAGTGGACCGCTCTACGTTAAGCGCAATTATAAATTGGCCGCCCCAACAACACCGCCAGTAGAAGCCTATCTCGCCAGCGCTTACGCCATGGGTTTACCGAAATGTCCGGACCTGAACGGTCCCGACCCTTACGGCGTATGTGAGTCCCCCTACAATATCAAAGATGGGAAACGTCAGTCGACGGTCGTAGCCTACCTCACTAGCGCACGCAGCCGGCCGAATCTGACAATCATTGCCGAGGCCCCCGCCCAATCATTGGTCTTGTCTGGGAAAAACGCAGAAGGTGTTCGCTATAAGAGAAACGGTCAGCTGCACACCGTCACCGGTGGACAGATTTTGATGACCGCTGGAGTCTATCATACTCCGCAAATTCTCATGCTCTCTGGGATAGGCCCTCAGTCAGAGCTGACAAAGCATAGCATCCCCCTCGTTCATGAAATGCCGGGCATTGGGGAGAATTACCATGATCACCCAGGGGTAGTCATGACCTTCGAGGGACCGAATCCCTTGAATACGGATTGGGTGATCCCACGCTTCCGTCTCATCATCAAAAAACACCCACTTTACGACTGTGGGAATTTCCACATAATCATGCGCCCTTCTACGGAAATCCCAGGCCTCAAGCGCATGATGCCCGTTTCTGCATACTTACTCGAGCAACGCAATCGAGGTCGTGTTTATCTCAAGAGCAAGGACCCCGATGAATTACCCGGCGTGGACTCACAAATGCTGGAACATCCGGAGGATCTCAAGGCAATGGTCGAAGCGATGCATTTTATTGACGATATGGTCCATATTGGCCCAGCTAAGGAATTTTACGGACCGCTCATTCAGCCCGGGCCGAGCGACGACTGGGGCAAATTCGCGCGCTCCACATATGACAGCTATCACCATGGCGTCGGAACCTGCATGATGGGTCCGGCGTCGAACTCCATGGCGGTGGTCGACGAGAAGCTCCGGGTTCACGGAATGCAAAACCTTTGGGTAGGGGACGCGTCGATCATGCCAGTTGTAAGCCACGCGAATACCAACCTGACTTCGATCATGATCGGTGAGCGGTTGTCGGACTTTGTCAAAGAGGAAGCTTGACCGGTCACGGGAGGATGTTGAATCTGAATGATCATGGACCAAGCCCACGAACAATCAACCAACCTCCCCAGACGGCCCAACGCGACTCTACTGGCAAGTATCGCCTTCGGCCATTCAGTCGTGCATTGGTTTACACAAGCCTTTCCCGTGCTCCTAGCCGAGATCGTCACCAGTACGGGCCTCAGCCCCCTGGCGGCGGACACGATCATGGGGGCGCGAAATATCTCCGGTGCGATTGCAAACATCCCGGTGGGGATGGCGGCGGATCGATATGCCACCCACCGGACGTATTTCATGACCGCCAGTCTCGTGTGGCTGGGAGGAGGATTCTTCCTTATCGGCATAGCACCGAACCAAACGTGGATCATGGTTTTCGCCGTAGTCCTCGGAGTCGGAAGCGCCCTGTGGCACCCACCGGCGGTTGGGCTTCTCTCAACACGATTTCCCGCTCGGCGTGCGTCGGTCATGGCCATTCACGGGGTCGGTGCCAGCGTGGGCGACATTACCGGGCCTCTGAGTGTAGGCACCCTGTTACTTGTGGTTTCTTGGGAAAGCATCTTTCAGGCCAGTATTCTGCCTGCTCTGGTCCTCGCTGGCGCGTTCTTTGTGACCATGCGAGGCGTCAACACCGGGAATACCCGTGGACAGACCTCTTGGGCCGACTACTTCAACGCCCTGCGGCAGGCAGCGCGACACCGCCCCTAGCTGCTGTCCATATTGGCCTGTGGCACGCGAACCGCAGGACAGATCATCCTGGTGACGTTTGTCCCTATTTACGCGAGGGATCACCTGGCTCTGGGACCGGGCTTCGCCGGCCTGTTACTCGCCCTGTTAATGGGCCTCAGCCTGATTTCGCAGCCCATACTCGGGTATATCTCCGACCGCACAAGCCGCAAAGCCACCGTCCTGCCGGCACCATAGTGCTTGTGTTACTCACCCCGCTGCTCGGATTTGCCGACAGTTTGGGGTGGCTGCTTGCCGTCGTGGGAGCTATCGGCCCTTTCTTGTTTAGCTCGGCTTTGCTTTTAAATGCCCTCGGCCTCGACATTGCCCCTCCGGAGCTTCACAGCTCAGTGACCGCAGCACAGTTCCTCACGGGCATGGGGCTTGCAAGCGCGGCACCAGTTATAGCGGGTGCGGCAGCCGCCGCAGCAGGCACCCCCACTGCGTTTTATGTAGCAACGGTGTTCTTCGCCGTGCCCCTCGCACTGGTTTTGCTCCTACCGGCAACAAAGGGCGATACGCCGACACCTCGATTTGCAGCACGGTAGAGTGCGGCGTTCACCGTAATC
Organism: Binatia bacterium; assembly: GCA_963664015.2. Taxonomy (GTDB): domain Bacteria; phylum Desulfobacterota; class Binatia; order UBA9968; family CAXXLF01; genus JACZQL01. Next base: position 616,904 of record CAXXLF010000001.1, read on the forward strand.
CTTTTAATGCCGCCGAATTCCGTGCGACCGGGATGGATACTAGACTTTTTTGCTAGATTCTAGTTTTTCTAGATCGGTGAACGGGAAACGACCGGCTGAGTAATTTTTTGCGGTATGTTAACCGTAGAATTACAATAACTGGATCTGCTCGATTCTCTCAAAAACCCCTCAAAACAGAAAGATACTAAAAACAGGTGGTTAGAGTCTGGGACTCCTATTGCTTTATCATCTGACCATAAAGGACAGGTTCAAAATGAGAAACAAAAAATCCTCATAGTAGACGACGAGCAGGATCTCTGCGACATCCTGCAGACGTATTTCAAGAATCTGGGCTACGATTGCATTTTAGCTGGAGACGGTCAAAAGGGTGTCGAATTAGCCATCTCCCAACCACCGGATCTCATCGTGATGGACATCATGTTGCCCAGGATGAACGGTCTACAAGCGACCCGATTCATCCGCCAGCATCCCAAAACCCGCTTCACGCCAGTCCTAGCCATGACCGCAAAGGTCACCCAGCAAGACAAGAGAGATTGTTTTCAAAGTGGCTGTAACAATCATATCGGTAAGCCATTCAAGGCTAGGCAGTTGATCGCCTGTGTCGAGGAGCTTTTGGACCAGGCCAGTGAGGGCCACATGGACCACGAAGAAGATAGGGCTGCGGCTGTTGGCTGAGTATCGCTGCCCGCCTCGACCGTATCCTCTCCTCAGTGAAGCCCGGTCCTGGAATCAGGATCTTAGGACTCTAGCCTCAAACCTCGCCAACCTTTAATTTCATCATTAAAAGTGCAGCGCGGCCGCCCGGGCCGAACGGATTACCCATGGTCTCCTGCATCTCGAAGTGGTTGAACCCCTCCCCGACCATGAATTCGACCGGTTTGCCCGCCGCCTTCAATACGGCAGCGAAGTCTCGCGATTGACGCTGGAACTCGGGCGACTCGAGTGTGCCGTGGGCAATGACCAGTGGCATATTGATCCTGGCGATGTGGCGCTGGGCGCTCAGAGCCTCCTCGGTCACGTCGTCGAAATTGACGTATTTGCTTCGCTTCGAGAGCCGCACCGGCTTTAGGTCGTACATACCGCTGACTAGCAAGGCGCCCTTGATCACGTCGGCCGGCAGGCCGAAGTCCTTCTGCCAGTCGGTGATCACAACCACGCCACCAAGGTGGCCGCCTGAGGAGTGCCCCGAAAGATAGAGGCGTTTGGGATCGGCGCCGAAACTCGAGGCGCTCTTGTAAACCCAGGCTACCGCCCGGCGCACCTGATCGGCCATCGCCATGAGACTGCCGCTCGCATCCTGAACCGACACGAAATCCGGTATGACGAGATGGGCGCCGGCGGCGAGATACATTTCTGCCATATAAGCGGAGTCCTTGGCATAGCCGCCGCGCCAGCCCCCACCGTGTATGAAGATATGGATCGGAGCGTTAGGGCGATTGGATTGGTAGAGGTCAAGTTTCTCGCACTCAGACGGCCCGTAGCGGATTCGCCGGGGCTGTCCAATGCGAGTTAGCGTCCGCTCGCTTGCGAGGCGGCGGCGCTTGCTAACGTGCTCGCGATTTGGTGCCCAGCAGGCCTGATCGTAAGCGTCGTCGAGCTCCTTCTGGTCCATGTCCAGCCAGACACGAGGCCCCTTCCCCGCGGGTGGGTCCAGCCTTGCCGGTATTGCCGGTGAAGGTTCGATCTTACTCATGGGCTTTTCTCCCCATAGTCGTCCAAAACCTGATTCAGGGCCCTTTGTAAAGAGTCATTCCATTTTTGTCAATCATTGGTTACTCAGAGCCGGGTCGTCTTCAACCACGAGAATTGTCTTCAGCATTACGGGGCTGATTTAAGCAAAACCGGTGCCAAGACACAAGCGCCTATTTTTTAGGAGCTTACACGGATCCAAACGCGTACCAAGGTGCCAGTTTAGGCCAGGTCTCCAGCAAAATTGTTCGTTCTTGTGACAATTATCGGCAGTAGAAGACCACGAAAAGGTTGGTCAATCGTAATACAGCACGTTATCCTGGGATAAGCTTATTTCCCAAGATTTTACTGTAGCGGACGGATCCAAATTACAGGAGGTGACAAGCCCTTGATGATCCGAAAAGTTGCTGTGCTCTCTTTTATCGTATAGGTGGCTCTCATTGGATCGACAACAGCCCCGCGTTTAGCCGCTCAGGTCACATCTGCCCTGCTTATCAACGTGGACAGCACCCTCATCGTCAATGGTGAGGCAATCGGTAAGCTCGATGCGCAGGAAAGCCGTAAGATAACTGTTATTCCGGGTGACCATCTTGTGGAAGTGATTGCCACAGCAGATCCGACCGTTCGCGTTAAAAAGGTTGTTACCCTTGAGGCTGGCAGGCAATCGTTTGTGATGCTGAAGCTGGAAGGAATCTTGAACGAGCGCCAGAAGATTAAGAAATTGAGGGATAAGCTGCTGAGTTACCTAGGCGCAGGGAGTACGGATGTGATCAATCAGTTTCCGGGAGCGATCGAACTGCACTATAAAGTGCAACGCTTTATTACGCTCGAATCAAATCCCAATGACAGGAACCGTGTATTTGGGATTTACCGCTGGGAGCCGTGGCCCGCAGAGCACGATCAAAGGACCGATTCGGAAAGGCCAAAGTGCATTAAAACCCACCTGCTTCATCTGGACGTGAAGAATGAAAAACAGATCAAAATCAAGGCAATAGCCGGAAAGTGGAAAAGGAAAGACAACGAGGCCCGATGCTTCTTTTTTTGATACTCAAGACTATCTAGGTGATTTTGAATACCTGCTCACCGATTGGCCCAATGGATTCCGCCTCGGGGAGAACCAATCGCACATCTATCACCGCTAATTCAGGCGGACACCTCGGTTGACTGCCTACCAGCGATGTAAGCCATTGAGACACCCAGGAGTTGGGTTCTCCCGAATAAGGAAGAGCAGGTCGAGTCATATGCCTTGTTTACCGACCGGGGAGATTATAAAATAATATATCTTTTGAAAGAGACAAAAAATGGGGTCAAGCCGCCTTACAGCCCCCATGGCTCTCATAATCAGAATCTGTAATGAATTCCTACCGAGAACACCGTGACCGCATGAAGCGGCAGAAACGCAAAACGACGACGCGCAAGGTGGTGCTCGTGGCTGTTGGGGGGCTCCTCCTCTTTGGAAGTCTTTTCTTATTATTCATGCCTAGCTACCTTGACGGGCAGCGCGGGACTGTTGTCGGCTATCAGGACGACACCTCTGCAACGTCTTCCCGCCGTTATCTGGTAATTCGACTAGATGGTGGGAGTACCGTTCAAGCGAGAATCAAAAAACACATACCCTATAAACTCGAGAATCGTGTCATGGTCAAAGAAATTACCAATCGGGTCTTTGGATATAAATGGTATGTATTCAGACAATACCTCGACGAATCTCAAAGCCCAGCCAACACCCAGTAAAAGCGCCCTCCTCCCTCGCGGGTACCATGAAACAGGTCATTGTTGTAAATAACGAACTAAAACTTCCCAAGGGAAAGCTCGCCTCTCAAGTGGCTCACGCAGCTGTAGCCGCGTTTCTGGAAGCGGATCAACATACCCAGAAGACCTGGGTCGCTAGCGGAATGCCTAAGGTAGTCCTTAGGGTTCATTGCGCGGAAGATTTGATGAGGCTCGTAACCCTAGCTCGAGCGCGGAAGATACCCTTTTCCTTGATCCAAGATGCGGGAAAAACAGTGGTCCCGGAGGGAACCGTGACCTGTCTGGGGCTGGGACCCGCCCACGAGCACGACTTGGACCCATTAACGGGGGATCTCAAGCTCTTGAGATGAGCCCTTCGCAGACCATGCCTCGGGCCGGAAACGCACATTTTTACCTCTGCAGTGACCTTGTCAACAGGTTTTCGAGGCGGTAGGATCCCGGTTCGGACCTATACACAAATAGCCAATCCGGCCCCGTACGAAAAATCGCCAAGCAGAGGGAACTCCATGAGCGAAGACAAGATACGAATCCGACATACCATGCTCCCCGTTCGCGACCTTGACCGAACCATAGACTTCTATACCCAGCTACTCGAGATGGACGTCATGCGCTTACGTCAACAGGACGAGAACACAAGGGTGGGCTATCTGGGCTACGGCAGCGAAGATGACGGCCCTGCCCTAGAGTTGATCGAGATCGGCGAAGGCGGAGAAATCCCTCCCTGGGCAGGCCATGTCGCGATACTGGTTCCCGACCTTTTGGGACTATGCGACCGATTAAAGGCCGGTGGAGTCCAATTCACCCAGGAGCCCAAACCATCACGGCCTGGGAGCCCGGATCTTATGGCGCACATTGTCGACCCCGACGGCTACGCCATCGAGCTCAACGAGCGGCATACTCGCACCGGTCCACCACTCAAAAAGTCATAGACCAGGAGACCGTCCAAGCGTTAAGAGCAAAGACCGGGCTTATCCTTAGATGAAAAGATTCAAACGACCCGCCGGTTACGGAGATTCCTTAGGGATATCTCTACCCACACTCCTTTTGCTAATATGATCCTTCTTTTGATCGTTCTGTGGCTGATCTTTGCCGCCGGGATCTTTTTTGCAGAAAGGGGTGTGGTAGGATCCAGCATAACGTCCTATGGAGCAGTCTTATACTGGGGCGTCGCCGCCTTCTCCACGGCGGGCATCGCCGACACACCTCGTTCCAACCTGTCCCAGTTGGTCGGTGGCATTTGGATTGTCATTGGCTCCCTCCTATTTTTCGGGACCATCGTCAGAACGGTTACCACTTACTTTATGCGCCCCATGCAACGCCCCGCCCAGAGGATCATTGATACGATCGAGTACAATCTCGAGCAGCTCGACGACCTCACTATCGATGAGCTGGATTTGCTCAAAGACACCGTGGACACCCTGATCGTTCATGTAGAGAGATTGAAGAAAGGTCATTCGAGGGGAAAAGCCTCCACTGTTTTATGCCCAGGGTATCGTTTTACTTGATATGACGGGTGGCCGGCATGGCGAAATAGATCCCGATGATGCACAGGGATCCAATCGTGCTCATGGAAGCCAGTGCCCATTGGGCGCCCCACAGCGAAGCTAGCGTTCCAATGAGCATGCTACCGACGGTCATGAGAAAATGATTCTGCTGAAAGACGGCCATCGTACGGCCGCGGAATTCGGATGGCGAGTGGGCTTGAACCACGGTTTGCACTAGAGCGTGGGAAGTGACATGAAAAAGCCCGACGAACAGCATCAGGGCAACGGATAGTTTGAACCATGGGGACGTGGCAAAGGCGATGACACTGACACCATACAGAGTCACCCCTACCAGCATAACCATACCCCTGGGTAACCGGTCTCCAACCGTAGCAATGAGCACCGCACTGCACAGTGCACCCACTCCCATACCCGTAAGCAACAGTCCCTGCCCCGTTGATCCAACCCTCAGGATGTCTCGCGCAAAGACGGGCAAAAGAGTAATGAAGGGGGTAATGAACAGTGACGCAGCCATCAAAATTAGCAGACCCGCGCGAACATTTCGGTTTTGCCAGCTGAATTTCCAGCCCTCCATGATGCTCCGTCCAAAGGCCTCCCTTCCCGAGTGGGATTCCGAGCTTACTGCAGGGCTCTGTCCGATACGAAGCAGCCCGGTTACCAATGTCGCCATCAGGTACAGTGCGGTTTGAACGGCGAAAGCACTCCCCGTACCGAATCGGGCGATCAGCACCCCTGCCAATGCGGGCGCCGTACTCCGGCTGACATTGAAGGCAATGGAGTTCAGGCCGATAGCGTTGGTCAAATGCTCCGGCGGTACGGCATCGGCAATCATGGCCGCCCGCGACGGGTGATGGAACGTCTGGACGATGGCCGAACCCAGCGCCGTCACGTATACGTGCCAGGGTTGGATTAGTCCGGTGAAGATGAGAAGCGCCAAAGCGCCATACATTAGCCCGTCCAGTGAGAGGGCGACCATCATTTGCATCTTGCGACCGTAGCGGTCGGCCATCGTCCCCGCTACGGGAGACAACACAAGGATGGGTAAGGCCTGAATTCCCCGCACGAGACCTAGCTGAACCGGCGAGTTGGTCAGTTCATAGATGAGCCAGCCACGGGCCACTTGATCCATCCAGAGACCCATGGCAAGACATACGAACCCGGTCCAGAGCAATCGATACTCACGGAAGCGCAGCCCCTGAAAGGTTGACAAACCCAGGAATGCGGTGACCGGATTCCAGGACCGTTGACGGGCAATGGACCCGGCCGCATCGCCCTCTGGAGATTCATTTTCATCATTCGACGAACCCAGATCAGCCTCCCCGACTGTGCATTTGAATCGTAATTCTCAAAGTGACCCAGCCCCCGTTTTAATTAATCCTCTCCGCTATAACCCGGCCAAGCGCCGCCTTCTAGCATACATCTTATTTCGCGTTTACGCGAAACGTGATGTTAAAAAGGTTTCGGATCAACAGATCGACATCCGAGGAAACATGCTAGCGAATGTGCCGAGCGCGGGGGAGCGTCAGCAGGATAATTAGCATCGCCAATGCGCCGCAGGCCCCCGTCAAAGTGAGGGCAACGGGGGCGCCCACGAGTGATGCGACGACACCAAGGAGCATCCCACCCACGGTGTGCAGGAAGTGGGCCTGCTGAAAGATAGCCATGGTCCGCCCGCGGAATTCAGAGGGGGCATAGGTTTGGATGACAGTCTGCACCAGCGCGTGTGAGCTAACGTGAAAAATTCCAACCATCATCATGAGAACGACAGAGAGTTTAAACCAAGGGGAGGCCGAGAAGGCAACCACGCTCAGGCCATACATGGCAACGCCTCCCAGCATCACCATGCCCCGCGGTAATCGGTCACCGACGGAAGCAATAAGGACCGCACTGCACAGGGCTCCCACTCCCATCGCCGTCAAAAGTAACCCCTGCCCTGTGGCTCCGACTTTGAGAATATCTCGTGCGAAAATGGGCAGAAGCGTCGTGAAGGGAATGATAAAGAAGGAAGCCGACATGGTGATCAGAATCCCCGCATGGACAGTCTCATTTCTCCAGCTGAACTTCCAGCCCTCGAGAACGCTTCGGCCAAAGGCTTCCTTCTTTCCATGCCCGTGAGAGCCCCCAGGCGAATGCTCTCCAATACGAACAGGCAACGTCAAAAATGCGCCCAGAAAGAAGAGGAGCGCTTGGGCAGTATAGGAGCCGGCGGTACCGAACACGGCGATCAGCAGTCCTGCCAGTGCCGGCCCCGTGCTTCGGGAAACGTTAAAGGCGATCGAGTTGAGACCTATCGCATTGGTCAGATGACCCGCCGGTACGGTATCGGCAACCATGGCAGCACGTACCGGCGCATGGAACGTTGTCACAACGGCATTCAATACGGCTGTCACGTACACATGCCACGGTCGAATCAAGCCGGTGATGATCAACACAGCCACAGCGGCATACAGCGTTCCATCCATTACCATGGCGACCATCAACTGCTTCTTACGGCTGTAACGATCAGCCAAGCTCCCGGCCAATGGAGACAACAAGAGAACCGGGATTGCCTGAACGCCCCGAACCAGGCCAAGTTGGACAGCAGAATTAGTCAGTTGATAGATGAGCCAACCACGGGCCACCTGATCCATCCAGATTCCCATGGCCGTTGACGACCACCCGAACCAGAGCAGGCGGAACTGCACGAAGTGGAGCGCTTAAAAGGTTGGAAGTTGTGCAAATTTCCTTAAGGTATGCCAGTGCCGCCGAACCGGCATGGCCCCTTCGGCTTGGTTCCTCTGCGGTCTAGGGGCTTCTTTGTCAGATTGTGGTGAACCCAGTTCCGTCTCCACATGCCAGCGGTCCCAGTGATCTCTTTTTATACATGGATATGGTGGGGCGGGCTCGAATAAGATCACTTTCGTATAACACGGACGGGAGGGGAGCTGCCAGCAGGGACCGGATTGGCCCCTTTTCAGTCCCTATTGATTTTTCAGGTAAAATCGAGTGGAATGAAACCTAATTGCCGAGATACAACTCACACCAAAATGTTTAAGAAAGAATCGTCTTGATGGTCCCGATGCACCTTGTCCGATCCTGCTCGTCTTTCCCAGGCTTTTTTTGCTGCCTGTATCCTAGCCTTAATTTTACCAAAAGGAATTAACAGATTGAGATGCTTGTCCAATTAACCGATTTCTTTGCCACCCGGCAGGAGCTGCTCTGGCTTACGACCGTAGCTATTGATCTGGGCTCCGCTCTGCTCATGTACCGCTTTTTCGGCAAGATGGGACTCTACGCCTCGGTGACGCTTTCCATCCTACTGGCCAACCTGCAAGGTCCGAAGCTCATTATCATTATGGGCATGCAAACGAGCATGGGCGTGATTATCTATTCGGGGATCTATTTTGCCACCGACATGCTGAGTGAAAAATACGGCAAGCGAGAGGCCAACCGCGCCGTCATGATCGGCTTCGCCATCAGCTGTATCATCCTGGTCATGATCTCCATCAGTCTCATGTTCCAACCCTCAACGAATCCGGAAACCGAAGTCTTCTCACGCAACGTGCATGAGGCCTTCGCCACCCTGTTCAACTTCACTCCACGCTTCGTCCTGGGTTCCCTCACCGCCTACTACATCAGCCAGCACCTGGACGTATACATATTCCACGCTATCCGCGACCGAACTGGCACACGCCACCTGTGGCTCAGGAACAATGGCTCGACCATGGTGTCGCAGGCCGTCGACACGATGATTTATTCGCTAGTGGTCTGGTGGGGCCTTGTGGAGCTACCGACAGCGATTGAACTGGGGATTTCCAAATACGTGATCAAACTGATCATCGCCCTGTTGGACACTCCCTTTATCTACTGGGGACGTCGCTGGGACACACGCGCGATCGATTGGAACAGTGAGGCAGAAGAAGACCACCCATAAACCAAGGGACCTGGACTCGGCCGGCCAGGGGGCTACCGGATAGAACGCGTCTGCGGCATCGTCACAAAAATCAAAAACATGCTGAGCGTGCCCAAGACGGCCATGGACGCCATCGCCTCCTGGGCGCCCCACAGGGAAGCCAGGACCCCGATAAGCACGCTTCCCATGGTATGAATGAAGTGGCTCTGGTGATAGACGGACATGGTGCGGCCGCGGAATTCGGAAGGCGAGTAGCTTTGGATAACGGTTTGGACCAGGGCGTGGGAGCTCACGTGGAACAGGCCCACGAACATCATCAATACCATGGAGAGCTTGAACCAGGGCGAGGCCGAAAAGACGACGACACTGAGTCCGTACATGGCCACCCCTCCTAACATGACAATGCCCCGGGGCAGTTTGTCGCCGACGGAAGCGATGAGAACCGCGCTGCAAAGGGCTCCGATGCCCATCGCCGTCAGGAGAAGCCCCTGGCCAGTGGCGCCCACATTGAGGATATCCCGGGCGAAGACCGGCAGGAGAGTCGAAAAGGGAATGATGAACAACGAGGCAAAGCCAGTGATGACGAGACCGAGGCGGACGTTTTCGTTTCTCCAGCTGAACTTCCAACCCTCGACGATGCTCCTGCCGAAGGACCCTTTGCCGGAGGCAGGGCCGCGCCTCCCCTCGGAGGAGCGCTGCGTGGGACGGAGTTGTAAGGTAAACACGGTCGCCAGCAGGAAAAAGACGGCCTGGACGGCGTAGGAACCGCCCGTCCCAAACGTCGCGATAAGCAGGCCAGCCAGCGCCGGTCCAGTGCTCCGGCTCACGTTGAAGACGATGGAGTTAAGACCGATGGCGTTGGTCAGGTGGCTCGCCGGCACGGCATCGGCGACCATGGCGGCACGGGACGGCTGCTGGAAGGTCTGGACGATGGACTGTGTGAAGGCGGTCACGTAGACATGCCAGGGGAGAATTTTGCCGGTAAAGATGAACAGCGCAACGGCGGCGTACATCAACCCGTCCAGCACCTGCGCCACCAGAATCTGGGTCTTACGGTCAAAGCGGTCAGCGGTGCTTCCCGCGATAGGGGACAGCAAGAGGATGGGAATGGCCTGGACCCCGCGTACGAGGCCCAGTTGGACCTTGGAGTTGGTCAGTTCATAGATAAGCCACCCGCGGGCCACCTGATCCATCCAGGTGCCCATGGCTGTAAACATCTGCCCCAACCACAGAAGACGAAACTCACGAAAGCCGAGGGCCTCGAACATGCGAAGTCTGAGAAAGGCTTCGAAGACCCCCCAGGTCCGCAGCGGAGTTTTCTCCCCATGGGTTTCGGCCAGCGGTGGGGGGTCAGTGCGCTTTTCGAGAGTCGGTAATTCCAACGAGGCCTCTATTTCAGTCGAGAGACGTTCCGGTCCGGCCTATTAAAACCACGCCACCGGACTACGATTGCTTCCCCTTATAAACACGAAGCGACGGCCATTGAACTGGGGATTTCCAAATACCTGATCGAACTGATCATCGCCCTTTTGGATATTCCCTTTATCTACTGGGGACGCTGCCTGGGACACACGCGCGCTCGATTTGAACAGTGAGGCGAAGAACACCACGACTGATTTCAAACAGAGGGCGGTTTTTCTTCGCCCTTCCAGTCCGGGGCATTTTCGACCTGCTCGAACATGTTTCCTAAAACTTTGGAAAAAGGGCTGTAGCGAAAAGCCATCCACTTGGCCGCCTTTCCCTTTTCATTGAAGTGTTGATGCTCACAGCCCGGTGGGCTTCACCGGCAAAACAATGAGGTCCCACTTCTCCCAATTGACCTTCTCCCCGTCCACAACCGTGTACCCCTCGCCCTCCAGGACGAACAACTGGATACCCCCCTGGTGGCGGTGTTTTCCCGACTGACGTTTGACGTCATGGATGAAACAAGTCCAGTCGGTAGCAGCCGTATCGTTCATACCATGATAAGAGAGATAGGACTTGGAATAAGACTGCCTGCCCCTGACGCCAAGGACGCTCGCTCCCCTTGATAACGATTTTGCCGGTCCTGGCCCGCTCCCTGGCCTCCGCGTTGAGCCTCAGAGTAGCTTCATAGTGCTCGCCCTGGTCCTTATGGGCCGGTTCCTTTTCTCTGACTCTTTCCCTTTCCATGTCAATTCCCTCCCCATATGCGACAGAAAACCGCGCTTATGAATACCATCCGCGTCCAGGGTCAGTCAAATTTCACCGATCCATATGCCCATCCGCCCATGTACAATGGGTGCCCGACCCGCTATACTTCAATCACTAAATAAGGCAGGACCGTGCAATAGTGAAGATCGCGATTATCGGGCTCCCCAACAGCGGAAAAACAACAGTTTTCAATGCCCTAACGCGTCAAACGATTGAGACTGCGGCTTTCAGTTCAGGACGGCTGGAGCCCAATCTAGCGGCCGTCAAGGTTCCCGACCCGCGACTCCAGGCCATGGCCCAGATCTACAAACCCCGTAAGGTCACGCCCGCGGAAGTTCAGTACGTGGATGTAAACGGGTTCAGGGGTGGAGATACTCACGAAAAGGAGCTGTCTCCTGAACTGCTGGGATCCATTGGGGCGGCCGATGCGCTGCTCCACGTGGTTCGTGCCTTCGAAGACGAGCGCGTGGCCCATCCCCTTGGTTCCGTCGACCCTGAACGGGATCGCGCTCAGATGGAGTTGGAATTGATCTTTTCAGATCTGATGATCATCGAACGGCGATTGGAGCGGTTGGACAAGGAAATACGCAAGCTCTCAGGTCAGGAAAAAGAGCTTAGAGTAGCTGAGAAAGACCTCTTGGGACGGATCAAGGAATCTCTGGAACAGGAGAGACCCATCCGGGAACTCGACCTCACCCCTCAGGAGGAAAAGCTTCTGCGCGGCTATGCCCTACTGTCATTGAAACCGGTTTTGATCGTGCCCAATATTGGCGAAGACAAGATCTTGGAGCCCTGTCCGTTGAAAACGGATTCCGTTCGGAGTTCTGTTGTCCCTTTGAGCGCCAAAATCGAGGCCGAGATGGCACAGTTGAACGACGATGAGGCCGGTGAATTCATGGAAGCATTAGGAATCAAGGAACCGGCCAGGGACCGGGTTATCGCATCCTCCTATACCCTTCTGGGTCTCATGAGTTTTCTTACGGTGGGAGAGGATGAGGTACGGGCCTGGCCGATTCGGAGCGGCACCCAGGCCGTTGACGCCGCAGGGGTCATTCATTCGGACATCCAACGGGGATATATCCGCGCCGAGGTCGTGAGCTACCAGGATCTGGTTCAGGCCGGTCACATGGTGGCAGCCAAAAAACTGGGGAAGGTTAGGCTCGAGGGCAAAGAGTACCCCGTCAAAGATGGCGATATCTGTCATTTTTTATTCAATGTTTGAGACTAGAATCGAGTTCGTTGCTTTGAGGGAACAAAAGCTTGGATAATTTGGACCATTCGGATCAGCCCGCCGAGAACACCCAACAACCCGGTCGCCTGAAAAGGTTCTTCGCACGTCTGAAACCGGCGCGTTCGCAGGAATCGGAACCTTCGAAGCCACGGAAACGCTCGCGGGGGATCCTGGTCGTGATCATCCTCTTACTCCTGGCCCTTCCGGGTCTGGGTATCTACTGGAGCAGGGAACCTGACCTCTTTGACGTCCAGGAGACGATCCAAAGGAGAGCTGCGAATTCCAACCAGAACATAGTCACAGGATTCGCGACCACCGGCACGCTGATCGAGGTGGCCGAGCGATTACTGAACAAACCGGGCGGCTATTTGAGCAACGATATTCTCCCACCGGGAGTCCTGATGGACAACCTGCCCAATTGGGAGTTTGGCATCCTAGTACAAATACGAGATCTCGCCAGGTCGCTTCGCAACGACATGAGCCGGGCCCAGACCCAATCCCAGGCTAACCCGGATCTGGCCATAGCCGAACCCCAATTCAGTGTGAACAGCTACGCCTGGTTATTCCCTGCAGCAGAGACCGAATACCAAAAGGGGATCGAAGCCCTGGAACGGTATCTTGCCGGCGTTGCAGATACCGCAAATTCCCAAGCGCAGTTTTTCGCCCGTGCCGACAACCTTCGCAACTGGTTGAGGATTGTCGCATCACGATTGGGGAGCCTGTCCCAACGCCTGAGCGCCAGCGTAGGTCAGCAACGCATCAATACGGACCTGGCAGGCGATGCGGAGGCCACTCAATCCACTCCCCTGGCAGACCAAGTTGAAATCAAGACCCCCTGGTTAGAGGTAGACAACGTTTTTTATGAAGCGCGGGGGACTAGTTGGGCCTTGATCCACTTCCTACGCGCAGCGGAGATAGACTTCAAGGAAGTCCTGGAAAAGAAAAACGCATTGCGCAGCGTCCAGCAAATCATTCGGGAGTTGGAAGGAACCCAGCGAACCGTCTGGAGCCCGGTTGTCCTCAACGGGTCGGATTTCGGTTTTACGGCCAACTACTCTCTCGTCATGTCCTCCTACATCGCCAGAGCGAACGCCGGGATCATCGATCTGACCAATTTACTGAGCCAGGGTTAGGTAAGGCACGGCTACCTCTAAGTACCAAGCCATTCCAGGAGATATTCAGTGCCCGATGTCTTATCTGGCTGCTTGGCCTGTTCAAGCTGATTGAGGCGTTCCATCGAATACACTTGCTACCGATCTTGCTGCACATCTACTAATTAAACGACCGTAACCATGGACGAGGGGCCGAAATCGAAGGATACCATCCGTAAGGAGGTTTGGCGGAACTTGAAGGAAAGCAAGGTGACCCGCTTCCCCGGCGTTAAAGGCAGAATTCCTAACTTTATCGGCGCCGAGAGCGCAGCACGCCGGCTCTGTGAGTCTCGTCTGTGGAAAAAGGCTAAGATCATCAAGATCAACCCAGACTCGCCCCAACGTGCCATCCGTCAGAAAGCCCTCGAGGAGGGAAAAACCCTTTATATGGCAGTGCCCCGATTGAGAGAGGAAAAGCCTTTCATTGAAGTGGATCCCAAAAAAGTAAAGGGATCCCCTCTTCAAGCCTCGTCCATCAAGGGGGCGGACCGCTACGGCCGCCTGGTTTCACTTCAAGAAGTCAAAAAGATCGATCTGATTGTCTGCGGTTCCGTCGCCGTCAACAAGGAAGGTGCACGAATAGGCAAAGGTGGAGGCTACTCGGACATCGAGTACGCCATACTCCGGGAAGAGGGTAAAGTCGACGTTAAGACACCGATCATCACCACGGTTCACCGATTGCAAATCCTTAGCGAGCCGATACCTATGACTGAGCACGACATCCCCTTGAACGCGGTGGCTACGGATACCGAATTTATTATCGTCAAGAACCGCCACCGAAAACCGACGGGAATTTATTGGCAGAGCCTGGAACCGGAAAAGATCGAGGCCATCCCCATTTTACAGTCACGGATGGGTTTCGGGAGCAAGACCGGTCAGTGAAAGGAGCTCCCGTTCTTCCCTTTCTCATCGAGGAAGGGTTGCCGCCCCGTATAGCCATCCTGAATGCCATGCCAGTGGCTGATACTTTCCTCATCATAGCGCCAACACAAAAACACCGCTTCGCCTCCCATCATACAGGGAAAGTCCACCAGCCCCTCTTCGACCCCCTTGCAAACGCAGCCTATTCCGTTGATCTCTTCTACCAGCGATTCCAACTGTGCCATGGCATCACGGACGGTCTCGTCTTTCTGGAGACGATTCAACAAGTCTGGGCTTTCGGGTTCAATACCCTCCTTACGAATGACCGTCTCGCTTTTGCTTCTCAATAGATCAAGACACTCAAAGATTCGCTTCATCAGGGGCCGCAAGGTTGGTAGCAGCCCCCTAGCCTCGGCAATCGTGAAAAGACGGGGAAAGGCCTGGTAACGACTCATGATACAGGTACGCTCGCTGCCAGGTTAGAGACCCAGCCCCTTTTCTAATTCCTTGAGCAGGGAGATGTTGTCCGAATGACCAGTCATACAGGCCGTGACCATACCCCGGATGGGTTTACCTAACAAATAAAAGTCCCCCACAATGTCGAGGATTTTATGACGGGCGAGTTCATTGGGATAACGCAGGTCTGTGTTGATGATCTTATCATCGTCAATCAAAATACAATTGGTGAGACGACCTCCATTGGCCAGGCCCATCTTCTCCAGCTGCTCGATATCTTTGACAAAACCAAAGGTACGCGCCGCAGCAATCTCCTCGCGAAAGGACTCGGCGCCCGTATGAATGTATGTATGCTCCTGCATTCCTACCGGTGCCGGGTAATTGAGAATATAGCGCACTCCAAAGGTATCCGCCGGCTCGATCGTAATCCACTCGCCCCCCTTGGCTTCTGCACGGTAAGTCTTGTCGACTACGATCTCCGACCAGGCCGCGTCCTGCTCCTCAATCCCCGCCTCTTCGATCAACCGGCAAAATTCCAACGCCGAGCCGTCCATGATTGGAATCTCGTCGTGCATTTTGACCAACAGGTTACTGATTCCGTAGGAATGCAAGGTGGCAAGAAAGTGTTCCACCGTTTTCACTATGATACCCTTGGATTGAAGCGATGTCGCGTATCCGGTGGAATGCACGTAATGCAGGAGTGCTGGGACGGTGGCATCGGCTGAAATGCCGGTAAAGAGTATGCCACTGTTGGGCGGCAGCGGATGAAGGATCAGCCCCGTCTTCACACCCGAGTGAAGCCCCTGCCCGGCACCGACAACACCCTTTTTAAGCGTCTTCTGCTTTAACGTCTTCTTTGGAATTCTCTTGGACTTCGATGCCCGGGCACGGGGTTGCCCCTTGGCTCGCGGGGCGATCTTCTTTTTGGCCGGGCTCTTCGGTGCGGGATAGTCCTCCAGCGCCCGATGCACCGTTTCCAACAAGCTGTCCAGGGAGAGGGGCTTTTCCAGGAAATCAAAGGCTCCCAGCTTCGCAGCCGCGACAGCCGTATGGATATTTCCATGACCGGAAATCATAATCACCCGCGTTTCCGGCTGCCGGTCCTTGATGTGCTTCAAGAGATCGATCCCGTCCATGTCCGGCATCCAGATGTCCAGCAGGACGAGATCGGGCCGCACTTTCCCGATAAGGTCCAACGCTCGAGCCCCCTGCTGAGCCTCCGCAACTTTGTATCCCTCATCGGTCAGGATTTCCCGTACGGTCTCGCGAATTCCACCCTCATCATCAACCACTAAAATGGTTTTTTCTTTTTTCATCAGTCCAAGCTTTCCGTCGCTGTGATATCAGCTATCCAGATATCTTTGGCCAAACTTAGATGGCCGCACCATGCTCCCTTTTCCTCAACTCGGCAGTTCGGGCATGATGGGAAACCGGTAATTCAATCACGAAGCGTGTCCCCTGGGGCTCGTTGGGACGAACCCGGATATAGCCCCTGTGATCCGCGATGATGGTACTCACAATGGCCAGCCCCAAACCCGTACCGTCTTGCTTGGTGGAAAAATAAGGCTCAAAGATATTTTCTCTGACCTCCGGAGAGAGGCCGCTGCCATTGTCCGCCACTTCCAGGTGAACGATTCCCAAAGAAGGGTCGTAGTTGGTGGAGATCTCAACCTGGCCGTTTTTACCGACCACCGCTACCGCATTATCGAGAAGGTTGATCATTACCCGTTTGATCTGCTCCTGGTCCAGTTCAAGCATGGGGAGCTCCCCCCTCCTATCAAATCGGAATTGGATTCCCTTATGGCCCTCATTGAAAAGGAAAAGGGCCTCCTGGACCAGCTCGTTGAGATCATTGGGCGCAAGCTTGGCGGCGGGAAGGCGGGCAAAATTGGAGAACTCGTTCACCAGGATTTTGAGGCCCTCGACCTGTTTGATAATCGTCGAAGTACATTTGTCCAGAACATCCCCATCGGTTTTGAGTAAAGACTCATAACGCTTTCTCAACCGCTGGGCGGAAAGCTGAATAGGGGTGAGCGGGTTTTTGATTTCGTGTGCGATGCGACGGGCCACTTCTCGCCACGCCTCCATCCTTTGAACCTTTTGAATCTCCGTAATGTCTTCGAGAAACATCATAGCGCCGAGGGTATTTCCCTCATCGTCTCTCAGAGTAGCGGCAGAAACGACCAGGGTCAAAACCCGATCACGCCGCGACAGCTTGATCTCCCGTTCGATACCGAAGCTTCCCTGAACCTGATCGACAATCTCCCGGAGAACACCCAATGGCTCCGACTGGAAGGACTCGGTATAATGCTTTCCCAGTACCTGCCCCGCGTCGAGCCCCAGGAGCTGCTCACCCGCCCGATTGATGGTCGTCACCCTCCCCTGTGGGTCAATGGAAACTACCCCCGCCGTCACGTTCGCCAGTAGGGTTTCCATGTATCGCCGTCGCTGCTCCAATTCCGTGTTGATCTGTTTGAGATCACGGGTCATCTGATTGAAAGAGTCGACCAGCATTCCGATCTCGTCGTCTCCACTGGCACCGATCTGATAATCCCAATTACCGTGGGCGACTTCGTGAGTTCCTTCTGCGAGTTTTTGAATTGGAACCGTGATGCCTTTGGCCAGGTAAAGACCAAACCAGGTCGCGGAAAAGATAATCACCAAGGTGAAGAGCATCAAGGTCAACATGTAGGTATCCTTGATGTCCTCCTGGAAGATGGCCATATTCTTGTGCTCATCGTAAGAGCGCCGAATCTGGAGTGCCCTTTTGGTTACGCTCTTGGGAACAAAGTAATCCACAACGACCACTCCAAGGATCTTGCCATCGACGCTCTTGACCGGCACGCCGCCGCGAATGATGTCCCCTTCCCCAAAGGGTTGAGTGCGGGTCACTTCCAGTCCGCGTAACGCGCGATTGAGGAATTCGGACTCGGGTTTAATCGTGATTCCCGTTGGCACCTGGTCATTGAAAGAAGCCACGAGTGCTTTTCGCTCCGGTGAGAAGATCT
Source organism: Binatia bacterium (assembly GCA_963664015.2). Taxonomy (GTDB): domain Bacteria; phylum Desulfobacterota; class Binatia; order UBA9968; family CAXXLF01; genus JACZQL01. The sequence goes on from CAXXLF010000001.1 coordinate 634,621, forward strand.
CAACCGTGCCCAGATTATATTCGCGCTGCTTGGACTCGATGAAATCTTTGAGCTTCACTATTTGATCACGCTCAAAGAGCCCGGCCTCGGTGATTCGCCTGCTGAGCTGTCGGGCGTAAAAGAGCGCATTATTGGCTGCGTTCTGGTAGTAAGTCTCGCCAATCTCCACCGAGCCCCTGAGTGCGTTGCCTATTTGAGCGTCGAACCACTTATCGAACGACTTGGTGACGAACGCTCCGGCAATAAAATAGAGGAGCAACGTCGGGACCAGGGAAAGTCCGATAAAAACCACGACCAGGCGGACCCGCAGGCGCGATCCCAGGATCCCCCTTCTGCGCTCGAACAGGAGCTTGACCAGGTTACGGACGACCAGGAAGACTAGAAGAACAAGCAGGATGATGTTGATGTTGACGAGGAGGAAAAAAGCGATGTTGTTGCTGAGGGAATAATCCGTGGAGATTTCCGGGAGCAGGAGCTCGAAGAAGGCAAAGAGCAGTACCATCAGGGTGGCAATGAGCATAACCCACCCCTCGCGTTTTCTCCTTTTCACCTCCTCGTTTCGGAGGCTATCTTCTAATTCAACAGACCTGTTCGGTGAAACCATAAGCAATCACACGCCAAATAACCGCGCCAGAACCTCATCCTCTATCGTCTGAACGAGGACAGGACATGCATTCATAGGGTGCTGATAAGCAGGCTTGTAGCCGGTAGAAAATGAAGCCTCCACGGGCTTACGCCGGTAGAATCCTTCCATTCTCCGGCGGAATCCACGGACGCACCCTCCTTTCCTACTCCGCCGAAGCAGCCGATTCGGCTGCGGAGGCGAATGACCCGAAAAGTTACCCCTTTCAATGGCCATTCCCCCGGTAGATACCCCAACGTAAATACCACGCCCATCACGACCAATACAACGCCGATAGCGATAATGATCCGGCCGAGGAGGCTCATTCCTTGTATAACCTTTGAATTACAAAAGGTTCTGTTGCTTACCGGACTCGCCCCTTTGGTTCGCATCTTTACGGCGACCGAAATGCTTGTAGGCCAGCGCGGTTGCGACCCGTCCCCGGGGGGTACGATTCAGGTAACCGATCTGGATCAGGTAGGGCTCATAGGCGTCCTCGATGGTGTCCTTCTCTTCCCCGATAGCGGCTGCCAGAGTTTCTAAACCGACAGGCCCTCCGTCGAATTTGTCAATCAGAGTGAGCAGGATCATGGTGTCCATTTTATCCAAGCCACCGCGGTCGATCTCTAACATTGCAAGAGCGCGCTCGGTTACCTCTTGTGTAATGGTGCCATCCCCCTTGACCTGGGCGTAATCGCGAACCCTGCGCAGCAAACGATTAGCTATTCTCGGTGTGCCCCGGGAACGTCGTGCAATCTCGGCGAACCCATCAGGATTCCCCTTCGTCCCCAAGATAGCAGCCGAGCGCTGCAGGATTTGCACCAATGTCTCCGGCGCATAAAAATCGAGTCGAAAGACAGCACCGAATCGATTGCGCAAAGCCGGAGTAAGAAGACCGGACCGGGTGGTTGCCCCTATTAATGTAAACCGCTTGAGTTCCAGCTTAATGGATCGAGCGGACGGCCCCTGGCCAATCATAATATCGACCTGATAGTCCTCCATGGCCGGATAGAGGACCTCTTCGACAATGTGGTTTAATCGATGAATTTCATCGATAAACAGAATATCGCCTTCCTGCAGGTTGGTTAGTAGCGCAGCAAGATCTCCCGGCCGCTCCACTACCGGGCCCGAGGTCGCCTTGATGTTCACACCCATTTCTTTCGAAATAATGTAGGCCAAGGAGGTCTTACCCAGACCCGGCGGCCCATGAAAGAGGAAATGGTCTAAAACGTCCTTGCGCCCCCGGGCCGCGGCAATGGCCACCTTGAGGTTCTCCTTGACCTTTTCCTGCCCCACATATTCTTCGAAGCCACGAGGTCGGAGACCGGTCTCGAAGCTTATGTCCTCTTCCGTCGGACGGGTAGAGATTTCGTTGGGACTCATAGTCATCAATGATACCCCCAAACCCCGCTAGGCCCCCGCCAATCCCAGCGTACCAGCCGTATCTTGCGTACCCAGTTGATCATGTTTATCATGGGTCTCTTCACTACTGACTCAGTCGGCGCAAGGTCTCTTTCAACACCTCTTCCAGATTACCATTGCCGTTCCGTACCACTTCCCGCACGACCTTATCCGACTCCATACGCCGGTAACCCAGGTTAACCAGAGCGGACACGGCATCCCGCATCAGCTGGGAACTACCATTGGCAGTGTCCATGGGCTCCGCCTCAGGCATCGCGGCCAGCTTATCTTTCAGTTCTACAATCATCCTCTCGGCAAGGCGCTTCCCCACACCAGGGACGGATACCAAACGGACCTGGTCGCCATCTATCAAGGCCCGGACCAGTTCCTGGGACGGGATCCCCGAAAGAATACCAAGTGCTAGTTTTGGTCCAATTCCATTCACCCCATTCATCATTAAGAAGGCGCGCTTTTCTTCGTGGTCCAGGAAGCCAAAGAGCTGTAGGGCATCCTCACGCAGGTGTGTGTGGACGAATAGACTGACCGGTGCACCGACCTCTGGAAGCCGGTAAAAGACGCTCAATGAGGTAAACAGATGATAGCCTACTCCGCCAACATCTACGATCGCTTCTCCAGGCGTTTTTTCGGCAAGTGTGCCGCTTAGTTTCGCTATCATCGGGTTATTCGGTACCGTTTGTCATCTATGGATGTCGGTCGCTCACTCAAACCTGAACCGGCGCAATTGGATGAGCGCCGGGAACATGCACATGTCGAAAGCCTTACCAGTGCCTCCGTCTAGACCGCGTTAGTGAATCCGCAGCCTTTACCTGTGAATGAAAACTATCCTGATGGAGATGGCAGATGGCCGCTGCAAGGGCGTCGGCAGCGTCGGGAGCGAGGGGGCTGGAGAGATTGAGCAACGATGCAACCATCTTTTGGACCTGCAGCTTGCTGGCGTGGCCATAACCCACGACGGCTTGTTTGATGGTGACCGAATTGTACTCTTGAACCTCCATTTGGCTTTCGGTAGCGGCCAGTAAGGCCACACCGCGGGCCTGCCCCAGTTTCAACGCGCTTTGTGCGTTTCGTGCAAAGAAAACCTTTTCCACACTGATAATCCCTGGCTGATAGCGGGAGAGAACCTCGTTGAGCCCGTGATAGATTCGGCTCAGCCGCAGCCCCTGCGTCAGACCAGGCTGCATCGTAATAGTACCATGGGCCAGATGAAATAGAGAGGTGCCATGGAGTTCTACAATTCCCCAGCCCGTATGAATGGTACCGGGGTCGACTCCCAGAACCCGTCCCCCATTATTATCTGTCACCGGCCCGGTTCCCAAATCGCGAACTCCTCGAGCCGTTTTTAACCGGCATTTTCTAAAAATTCATCAGGGATGTCGAAGCTCGCAGATACGGTCTGGACATCCTCTTGCTCTTCGAGTTCCTCGGCAAGCTTCAGCGCATGCTCTGCGTATTTGGCTTCCAGGAGCACCGTATTCTTGGGTATCATGGAGGTTTGTGCCGTGACCATGGGAACCTTCTCTTTTTCGAGGTGTGCCCTGAGTCTCTCAAAGTCTTCCGGTGGAACCATAACTTCAAAGTGGCCGTCTTCCTCACGCACGTCCTCGGCCCCGCCCTCAAGAGCTATGCTCATCAACCGTTCCTCTTCGATCTCATTAGTATTGACGGTGATCAACCCCTTATTGTCGAACATCCATGCCACACATCCATTCTCACCCAGACTGCCGCCGTATCTTGTGAACAGGCGGCGGATCTCCGATACAGTACGGTTTTTGTTGTCGGTAACTACATGGACCATCATGGCAGCACCACCGGGGCCGTACCCCTCGTAGCTAACCTCTTCATAGGCCGCGGAATCCAATCCGCCGGTTCCTTTTTTGATGGCCCGGTCGATGTTTTCCGCAGGCATGCTGGCCGCCTTGCCCGTGAGGACCGCGGTACGCAGACGCGGGTTGGCATTGATATCCCCCCCACCCAAACGGGCAGCCACCGTAATTTCCTTGATGAGCTTGGTAAAAAGCTTGCCTCTTTTGACGTCCTTGGCAGCCTTTTTATGTTTGATTGAGCTCCATTTCGAATGGCCCGACATAAGGTCAATCCCCTCTTAATGGACTTGCCCCGAATCAGGGGGCACGCGGTATGATACTTATGTTTCCTTACTTAACACAATCCTGTACGTGGGTAAATGCCCCATTTCACAGGATTTGTCTTCCACCTGAGGAAGCAATCCGCTATAATCTTTTCTACCATGTTCCTGCACCTTTCTTTCAAACTTCCCAAAAAACCTCAGCAACTCCTACAGATCATACTACTGTGGTCGGTGGCTAGTTGCGCGCTGCCACCCACAGACGTACGGGTTTCAGTTCCTGGGCCATCCCAACGTAGCGTGAGCCAATTCGGCATCGCTTCCTGGTACGGTCCCGGGTTTCACGGTCAGCCCACAGCAAGCGGTATGATCTATGATCAATTCGACCTCACTGCGGCCCACCGCACGCTCCCCTTGGGAAGCCGAGTCATGGTTACGAACCTTGAAAATGGAAAATCCATAGAGGTCTCTGTCAATGACCGCGGCCCCTTTGTCGAAGGGAGGATCATTGATCTCTCCTATGCTGCGGCCGACGCCCTGGCCATGGTTGGACCCGGCACAACACCGGTACGGATTGAACTGATTCACAACGACCCTGCTATAATTACCAGGATTCGTTCCCATTTGGACTATACCCTACAGATCGGTTCTTTTATCGACCTGGGCAACGCCGTGGAACTCAGAACGACCCTGCTAGAGAATTACCCCTGGGCCACTCCCATATCGGTGGTGCGCTTTCAAGGGACCGGTTCCACTTACTATCGCGTTCAACTCGGGATCTTCGAGGATCGGGGCGAAGCCGAAAGACACGTCCTTCAGCTTGCCAAAGACGGGTTCCCCGCCATCATTATGGAGAACTGGGAACAGCACAACGGGGAGGAGGACCTGACTCTTGGTCACCCCTTTTGACTCAAAAAATACTCGGCACCTTCCCCAAATACCTTTCCCTCTCCTATCAACTTGATGAGATGGGCCTCCAAGGAGCGACCGGCTACGGGAACAAGCACCGGGATAAGATCCTGGTAAATGATCTCCACCATGGAATCAATGGTATGACGCCCGTCTTTCAAACATCCTAGGACTTGTCGTTCGCGCATCAGACGATGCTGGATATACTCTCGTATCTTTCCGTAGGGATCGTCCATATGGGGTCCATGGCCGGGAAGTAACAATTGAATTTTTAGATCCAAGAGCTTTTCAAGGGACTGCATATAGTGAGCCATGTCGCCATCTGGAGGACCGATCACCGCCGTTCCCCGGCCAAGGATATGATCCCCCGTAAAAAGGACCTCCTGGCGAGTCTCATAGAAGCAACAGTGCCCTGACTCGTGCCCCGGTGTGTGGAGCACCGTGAGCTCGCCGCCGTCGTAGGGAATCCTGTCTCCCTCACCGTATTGAAAGTCCTCTCCGCCCAGGTAACCTGCACGGGTTCGGGATATTCCCAGTTTTGCACCACACCTCTTTTTCAGGGCTAGGGCACCCCGACAATGATCCCCGTGGATATGAGTGATAAGTATCCGTTCCACCTTCTTCGCTCCCATTGCCTCCACCTGCTCAAGGATCCCGTCAATATTTCCCGATGAGGGCAATGCCACATCAATCACAGTAGTCGCGTCTCGGCCCAAAACGTATTGGTTCGTTCCGTTGAGCGTCATGGGACCCGGATTAGCCGCAGTGAACCAGCGAATATTATCCAATTCTTGCATCATGATGGCTCGATATCTCCTAGGCCGTCCATTTTCGTATTTCCATTGACATTCTAACAGAAAAATCGCTATTGCATAGGGGCCCAAGCCATTACCGTTGCTATCGGAAAGGACGTTACTTTATGCAGATCATCGATGCCGACGCCCATATCATTGAGAATGAACGAACCTGGGACTACATGACCGAAGAGGAGCAGGCCTTCCGGCCGCTGGTGGTGATTCCCAAGCGGGGCGTCGTGGATAGTGCATCGGGACTCCCCGGAGGACTCCGCAATTTCGAGGAGCTATGGGTCATCGAAGGCAGGGTCTTTTCCAAGCGATCGACCTTCGTCAGCAATGAAATGTCAGAAGGGGCTCGCGAGATCTCCGACATCGATGCACGGCTCAAACATATGGACGAACTTGGCGTGGACGTCCATGTCCTCTACCCGAGCTTGTTGGGCCCCCTCACCCGCCGCCCAGAGGTGGAACTGGCATTGCGCCGCAGTTACAACCGTTGGATCGCGGACATTTGCCGAAGGGGCAATGGAAGGCTTCGCTGGATCGCGGTCCTACCCCTGCTGACCATGGACAAGTCCATTGAAGAGCTGCGTTGGGCCAAAGAAAACGGTGCATGCGGTTTCATGATGCACGGCGTCGAAAGCGATCGACGGCTTTCGGCCCCCTACTTTTTTCCGCTTTACGAAGAAGCCGGCGACCTGGATCTCCCGGTTTGCATTCACGCGTCATCGGGTAGCGCGGCCATGCACGATATTTTCGGCCAGGACTCGGGATTCTCTACCTTCAAGCTTCCCATAGTCGGTGCCTTTCACGACCTCATTATGAAAGGAACACCGGCCATGTTTCCCAAAGTTCGATGGGCCTTTGTCGAGGTCAGCGCCCAGTGGATACCGTATGCGATGAACGACCTGGAGCTTCGTTTCCGTAGGCGCGGTATGCATTGGTCAGGGGCCAATCTCCTGAGGGAGAACCGCATGTACGTAGCCTGCCAGACGGCCGACGATCTACCTTTGGTTCTTCAATGCGCGGGGCCCGACAACATCGTCATCGGATCAGACTATGGACACAATGACACCTCAGCGGAGCTGGAGGCCCTGAAAAATCTCAAAGGTAAAGGTACGGTACCGCCCGAATCCGTCGATAAGATCCTTTACGAAAACCCCAAGCGTCTCTATGCACTATAACCCCGTGCGCATCAGCATAGTCTGATGGCAACCCACAATCACCAGGAAGAAAGAAGGATATTCCCATGAAAGGACAGGCAGCAGTTGTAACCGGCGGTGCAAAGGGGGTCGGCCGTTACATCGCCCAGGGGTTGGCCAAGGAGGGAGTCCGGGTCGTTATTGCAGACACGGACTCCGAACCTCTGGAGCGGACCCGTAAAGAGTTAGCCGGCATGACTTCCGACGCCTTCAGTCTTCGTGTGGACGTCACAAAAGAGGACGAAGTCAAAGACTTGATGGCCCAGGCAGCCGATCGCTTCGGTCAAATCGATATCCTCGTCACCTGCGCGGGGATTGTTCCTCATTTTGCGTGGGGGGTGCCCAAGTGGCCCAGGATCCGAGATATGGACAAACCCTTTTGGGATCAGGTGATCCAGACCAACCTGGGAGGTGTTTTTCTCTGCACCAAACACGTCACTCCTTACATGCAGAAACGCAAATCCGGTCATATCGTGAATATGCATGGCGGTGGCGGCGAGATCGGAGCCTGCGCTTACGTTGTTACGAAAGATGCCGTCCGCACCTTCACCCGTTTCGTAGCCGAAGAAGTGCGCGAGGACAACATCTGTGTTGTGTGCGTTTCACCTGGCGGTTCCGTTTCCTTCGATTATTCTCCGGAGGAAGCGCGCAAGAACGTGCGCGGGGTAGAGGCTCTGGGAAACCGCTTTATCCTGGCCGCCCAGGCGGACATGGAGTTATCGGGCAAGCTTGTTACCCTAACCAACGGTCGCCTGACTGTGACCGACCATTAGATGCTTCTTGAAAGGGAGGAAGCGATGCAAGGCCAAGTAACAATAGTCACCGGCGGAGCCAAAGGTATCGGCCGCTATATTGCCCATGGATTCGCTAGAGAAGGTGCTAAGGTGGCCATTGCTGATATTGACACCGAGCCATTGGAACGGACTCGCAAGGAATTGGAAGGTATGACCTCGAAGGTGCTAAGTGGCAAGGTCAATGTCAGGAATGAGGACGAGGTTCGAACATTTTTCGGTCAAGTAGCGAACCAACTGGGGCAGATCGATGTCCTGGTCAACTGTGCGGGATTGGTTCCTCACTTTAATTGGGGAGTACAGAAGTGGGCGGCCATTCGAGACATGGACAAGAGTTTTTGGGACAGTGTCATCGAGACAAACCTGGGAGGCACCTTCCACTGCACTAAACACGTTATTCCCTTCATGGAACAACGGAGGTCCGGCCATATTGTTAACCTTTTCGGCGGTGGACGGGACATCGGGGCGTGTGCTTACGTTGTCTCAAAGGAGGCGATCCGCACATTTACCCGTATGGTCGCCGATGAAGTACGGGAGTCGAACATCTGCGTCGTCGCCACCGCCCCGGAGGGCGCAGTTGCCACGGAGGATGCCCCAGAGGAAGCTCGCAAGCGACTGCCAGGTCCCGAATCGCTGGGCAACCGCTTCATCTTGGCTGCCCAAGCGGGCATGGAGTTTTCAGGAAAACTGCTCACGTCTAAGGATGGCCGGCTGGCCGTGCGGACTCCCGGATCCTAGTAACGTTAACCTCCACTGTTCCCATCAGGTCGCATTCAACTCCAAGGACTTCGCCAGATCAAGAGTACGCCGGGCTCGTTCTACAATGGGTCGGTCAATCAACTGGCCGCCAAAGGAGATGGATCCGTCGCCACGAGCTACCGCATCTTCGTAAGCTTTGATGACAGCGTTGGCATGTCGGATCTCCTCTTCCGTGGGACTAAAAACACTATTGATCGGGTCGATCTGGGACGGATGAATCGAAGACATACCGGTAAACCCCAGTCGCCGTGACTGGCGTGCAAAGGACCACAGCCCCTCGGCGTCCTGCAGGTCCACCCACACACCGTCAACGGCTTGCACGTGGGCCGATGCAGCGGCCACCACCATGGCCGAACGGGCGTAGAGCATATCCCTAGCCTCTCCCTCCCTAACGGTGGGAAGCCCCAACTCTCGCCCGAAGTCTTCGGCCCCAAATATCAAACCCGCAACGCGGGGGGAGCATGCTGCAATAGAGGCGGCGTTAATCAATCCTCTGGGACTCTCGATGGCAATCAGCAGTCTCACCCTGCCCCGTTCCATACCATGACGGGTCTCTTGATCCTGAATGACACTGTCCACCTTGAGCACCTCTTCAGGGGTTTCAACCTTGGGGAGAACCAGCCCATCGAGCCCCGGGAGCAGCGCCGCGCCCAAGTCGGCGTCCATACGGGCATGGCCAATGGCATTGATACGTACGAATCGGGCAGGAGCGTTGGGGATACGCTCGCGTCCCAACGCCTCCCTGATCTGTTTTCGCGCCGTATCCTTCTCACTGGGCGCCACCCCATCTTCAATGTCCAGCATGATCGCATCCACATTGAGTCCCAGCGCCTTATCGACCATGCGCTGCCGGTGACCCGGCACAAACATCCACGAACGATAAAGAATCATATTATCTCCAGTCAATGAAGTCTGACACCCGAACTGCCGCCCGGTTGACACTGTCCCCAACCGTAGGCTACGTTCAACGAAGATCGTGCTATACTATCAGTTAAAAGAATCATCTAGAATTCCCTCCAGCCCTGCTTGGACTCAAATTAAGGCCCCCCATTACAGATGAAGGCAAGCACCCTCAAGCTCTGCCTCCCGGTTGCCGCGATCACCGCCCAGCAGTCTGCCACCGGGATTACAATTCCCCCATTTCTTAACGACCTCCAATATCCTGTTTCCGCCATCGGGGCCCTCATCGCCATTGCCCCCATGGTCTCCTTTTCCGCTCGCCTACCCGCCGGATTCATCTATAGAGGGGACCGGGCAAGATTCCAGATGGCAGTGGCCCTATCCCTGATCATTCTCTGTAATCTTTGCTACGGCTTTGCCGTCAGTCCCCTGTTCTTCGCCCTGGTCCACGCCCTCAATGGATTCGCCCTGGGGGCAGCGACCACCTTCTACCTGGCCTTTTTCGTAGACCGGCTTCCTCCCGACGAGGACCGTCACCATGCAATGGGTTACTATGCAGGCGCTCTGGCCATAGGCCATTCCAGTGGTGGACTTGTCGCCGGGATGATCGCTGACCGATTCGGCTATGCGAACAGTTTCAGATTTGCCGCCCTCGTCGCGTTGACCGCTCTGGCAATTCTTCCCTTTCTCAAGTCACCTGCATCTCCCAAGACAAAGGGCGAGCTCGACCGGCCAAAGATCAGACCAACCCTCAAGCAATCTCTGCGGGCCGCTATCAACCCGCAAGTTGGGACTATTGTAGTCGTCGCCGTTTTTCTAAACATGATCCACCAATTGCACACCGCCTTCATCCCCCTTTACAGCCTGGCCGTAGGGCTGACGTTGACCCAAGCCGGACTTATCAAAGGGACCCATGCCCTGTGCAATGCTATTACGCGTCCGCTGAGCGGGTACGTCGTGAAAGGCATCGGCGCCAAGAAGCTATCCCGAGCTGCCCTGCCGCTACAAGCGGCCACGATTATGCTGGTTCCCTTCTTTAACCATCTGGGACCTTTACTCATTATCTTCACCGTCGTCGGATTCCTGAGGGCCATCGTGCTAGTCGCCAATACCATCAGCATCATAGAAGACGTGGACGAGACCCGGGTCAGCCGGGGAGTTGCCTCGGGGGTTTATCACGCCGCAGGAGACCTGGGGGTCGTACTCGGTCCCAGCATGGGTGGGCTCATCGCCTCGTTTACAGGCATTGCCCGTCTCTTTTTCGTCGGTCCCCTTTTAATTGCCATCCTTTTTTCCATCAGCCTGTGGTGCACCCGATTTCTCGGCGCACTGGAACAACGGAGCCTCCATGCTGGGAAATCGTCCACTCAGTGACTCCCCCCATTTACATACCATCAATAGGATTTCGGCATGCCCAGAACATGTTGCCCCAAATAGGCTAGCACTAAATTGTTGCTCACCGGCGCCACGGTGAGCAGCCGGGTCTCTCGAAATTTTCGCTCCACATCGTAATCTACAGAAAACCCGTAACCGCCGTGGGTGGTCAAACAGGCGTTGGCCGCATCCCAAGCGGCCTCCGAGGCCAGCAGCTTGGCCATATTCGCCTCAGCCCCGCATTTCGCTCCCGCATCGAACTTGGTTGCCGCTTGAAACCGCACCAGGTTGGCCGCTTCGATTCGGGCGTGGGCATGAGCGATGGGGAACTGAATCCCCTGATTGGAACCGATGGCACGACCAAAGACCTTTCGCTCCTTGGCGTAATTGGATGACCGCTCAACGAACCAGCGGCCGTCTCCGATAGCCTCCGACGCCACTAAAATCCGCTCCGCGTTCCAGCCGTCGATGATGTAACGAAACCCCATTCCCTCTTCGCCGATAAGGTTCTTGGCAGGCACCTCGAGACCGTCGAAAAAAAGCGTACTGGTATGGTGATTGACCATCAGATCGAGGGGTTTGATATCGAGCTTCCCCTTGGCCTCACGAAGATCCACAATAAATACCGAAAGTCCACGAGTCTTGTCCTTTAACTCATTGTAGGGAGTGGTCCGGGCAAGCAGCAACATGAGATCCGAATGATCCACTCGGGAAATAAAAATCTTTTGCCCGGTGATCCGATAATATTTCCCCTTGCGCTCCGCACGGGTCTGAATGCGCGTTGTTTCCGAACCCGCATCGGGCTCGGTGACGGCAAAGGCCTGGAGCCGTAGCTCGCCGCGGGCCACCTTGGGGAGATAACGCTGCTTTTGATCGGGACTGCCGTGTTTGAGCAGCGTACCCATGGTATACATCTGGGCATGGCAGGCCGTGGCCGTGCCGCCCGAGCGGTTGATCTCTTCCAATATGATACTGGCCTCGGTAATGCCAAGTCCGCTGCCTCCGTATTCTTCCGGGATAAGGGCTCCAAGCCAGCCGAGCTCGGTTAATTTGCGGACGAAGGCCTCCGGGTATTCCCGTTTTCGATCTACCTCGCGCCAGTAGACATCAGGAAACTCACGGCACACCTTGCGAATCTCATCCTGGATCTGCAACTGCTCTTGGGTGAAGTTCAAGTCCATGGGCCCCTCCTAACCACGCAAACTGTAACATACCTCCCGGCGAGACAAATACAAATTTCACCCTACCGCCCACTTTGCACTTTTTCGCGGGCCTTGTATTATACAGCAAAGCTCGAGGGGAGGGTCTAAAACATGGCTATCAAGCGCGGCTGGGAAGGCCGCTACTTTGAAGACTTTACTGTAGGTGACGTTTACCGGTGCCGCTTGGGACGAACCATATCCGAGGCGGACAATACCTGGTTTACCCTGCTCACCAACAATACCAACCAGATCCATTTCAACTCCGAGTACGCCAAAGAGACCGAGTTTGGTAAGTGCCTGGTCAACAGCGCGTTGACTTTGGCCATTGTGGCCGGGTTGGGAGTGGCGGATGTTAGCGAGAACGGGTTTGCCTTGGGATGGGATGAGATCAAGCTACCCCGGCCGGTTTTTGCCGGTGACACGGTCTATTCGGAATCCGAAGTCCTGGAAAAACGCGAGTCCAAGTCCAAGCCCCAATGGGGGATCGTCAAGGTCCGTACACGGGGGGTCAATCAAGACGGGAATGTCGTCATCGATTACTCGCGTTCCGTCATGGTCTGGAAGCAAGCCCACGCCCCCAAGACGGACCTGTTCCCGGAGGTGAAGAGTGAGTCAAAATGAGCCCGGCACCCATAGGGCGCTCGAAGGTGTCCAAGTGGTTGCCTTCGAACAGGTCCTCTCCGGCCCTTTCAGCACGCTGCTTTTAAGCGACATGGGAGCGGATGTCATAAAAATCGAAAAACCCGGCACCGGCGATCTGATTCGGCACTGGGATAGCGCCGTTCGAGGTCTTTCTTCCGGTTACGTCTGGCTCAATCGCAATAAAAAGAGTCTTACGGTCGATGCGAAGCGTGACAAAGGACAGGAGATAATTCGTCGTTTGCTGCAAAAGGCTGACGTTTTCTTTGAAAACGCCTCACCGGGGGCGGCGGCCCGGCTCGGATTGGATTACGATACTCTTTCGGCCTTAAATCCCCGGCTCATCTACTGCTCAATTTCCGGCTATGGGCAGGACGGACCTTACCGGGATGTGAAGGCCTACGATCTTCTGATTCAGGGGGAGGCGGGAATCATCGCGACCACAGGCTACCCGGATAAACCGGCGCGGGCGAGTCTCCCCATCGTGGATATTGCGGCGGGTATGTACGCGGCATTGGGAATCACCCTGGCCCTTTATCAGCGGGAAAAGACGGGCCGCGGGCAAGCCATTGACATTTCCATGTTCGAGTCCATCGTTTCCTGGCTGGGCTATTTTCCACACCACTACTGGCACCGTGGCGAAGAACCCGGGCGCATCGGGATGCGCCATCCTTACGTGACCCCTTACGGCCCTTACCTCGCCCGCGATCAGCAGTACGTGAACCTGGCGGTGGCCACGAATCAGGATTGGGAGACCCTTTGCCGCGACGTAATCGATCGCCCGGATTTCCTCTCGGACTCGCGCTTCGCGACGGTCGAGGCGAGAAGAGAAAACCGTGATGTCCTCGAAAAAACCATGGAAGAGATCTTTCTCCACCATGACCACGACACCTGGCTCGAGCGACTCAAGAAGGCAAAGCTTCCCAACGGCGAGGTTCGAGGCATCGCACAGGTCCTCGCCCACCCCCAGATTCTCGCACGCAAGTTCATACGCGAAGTGAATTCTCCGGTCGGATCCGTCCCCGTTATCGGTAACCCTTTACGCCTGTCCGACAGTCCAGCACGTTACGACCGAATTCCTGACCTGGGTGAGGATACAAACGCCATACTTCAACAACTCGGCTACAGCCCTTCGGACATTGACAAACTCCGCGAAGAAAAAGTGATTTAAAATTCCGCAACCACGCATGAGGGAAAGGGGCCCCCAAACACTATTTTTCACTCAGAACAACAACCGCAACAACTTGAAAAAACGAGTCGGGTAAAGTAGTTAGTTCATCAGAGGATCACACTATGGCACAAGAAGAATTCGATAGTTTTAGCACTCGATCGACCTTGAAGGTCGGAAACCAATCGTACGAGATTTATCGCCTGGATCTCTTGGAGATGGCCGGGATTAAAGATGTCGCCCGCTTACCAGTCTCCATCCGGATCCTGCTAGAAAACCTGCTGCGCAATGAGGACGGCCGGCTGGTCAACAAAGGGGACATTGAAGCCCTAGCCCGCTGGAGTCCCACGGCCAAGCAAGACAAAGAGATCGCCTTCATGCCCGCTCGTGTCCTCTTGCAAGACTTCACCGGGGTACCGGCCATAGTGGACCTTGCCGCCATGAGGAGCGCGATGGAGCGAATGGGCGGCGATCCCGAACGCATCAACCCCCTGCAGCCGGTGGACCTGGTCATCGACCATTCGGTACAGGTGGATCGCTTTGGCTCCCCTGAGGCCTTTCAGGCCAATGCCCGGCTGGAGCTGGAACGCAACATGGAACGCTATGCCTTTCTACGCTGGGGACAAAAGGGTTTCCGCAACTTCCGGGTCGTTCCTCCGGATACGGGTATCGTGCACCAGATCAATCTGGAGTATCTGGCACAAACCGTATTCAGCACCGAGCGGGGTGGAACGAAGCTTGCCTATCCGGACACCCTGGTGGGCACCGATTCCCATACGACGATGATCAACGGGCTCGGCGTTGTCGGTTGGGGTGTGGGCGGTATCGAGGCAGAAGCGGCTATGCTCGGACAGCCTTTGATCATGCTCATCCCACAGGTCATCGGTTTCAAACTCTACGGTCGGATGCCCGAGGGGGCAACCGCCACAGATCTGGTACTAACCTTCACCCAGATGCTGCGCAAGAAAGGCGTCGTAGAGAAGTTTGTTGAATTTTACGGCCCCGGGCTTTCCACGCTAGCCCTCGCCGACCGGGCCACCATAAGCAACATGTGCCCGGAATATGGGGCGACCATCGGCTTTTTTCCGGTCGATGACGAGACCCTGAAGTATCTGGCCTTTACCGGCCGCGAACCCGAGCGCGTTCAACTGGTGGAAGCCTACTGCAAGGAGCAGGGCCTTTACCGCAGCGATTCCTCTCCGGATCCGGTCTTCACCGACACCATGGAGCTCGACCTGTCAACAGTAGAGCCAAGCCTGGCGGGTCCCAAGAGGCCCCAGGATCGGGTCCCTCTCAAACAGGCCAAGGAAGCGTTCGCCGAAGCCCTCCCTACTATGCTCAAGAACGGTACGCCGACCCAGTCCGTTGCGGTCAGGTCCAACGGCGATCAATTCGAACTGACCCATGGCTCCGTGGTGATCTCGGCTATCACGAGCTGCACCAACACCTCAAATCCGTCGGTAATGATTGCCGCGGGATTGCTGGCCAAGAAGGCAGTGGAACGCGGCCTTAATTCCAAACCCTGGGTTAAAACCAGCTTGGCACCTGGGTCCAAGGTGGTGACAGACTACCTTAAAAAGAGCGGCCTGCTCACCTATCTGGAAAAGCTGGGCTTTTATCTCGTCGGCTATGGATGTACCACCTGCATTGGCAACAGTGGCCCTCTCCCCGAACCCATCGACGCGGCCATTCAAGAAGGCGATCTGGTTGCAGCTGCCGTAGTTTCCGGGAACAGAAACTTCGAGGGGCGAATCCATCCCAGGGTGCGAGCCAATTACCTGGCATCGCCACCCCTGGTCGTAGCCTATGCGCTGGCCGGTCGGATGGACTTAAATCTGACCCAAGACCCTCTGGGACAGGATTCAAACGGGAACCCAGTTTACTTGAAAGAGATCTGGCCCACACCCGGTGAGATCCAGGACGCCATACGTTCTTCCCTCAAGTCCGAAATGTTCAAACAGCAATACGGCAAGGTCTTCGAGGGAGACCAGACCTGGAAAGAGCTGCCCGTCCCCGAGGGGCTGCTATTCGGCTGGGATGCCCAATCGACTTATGTCAAAGAACCTCCCTATTTTATCAATCTTCCTGCCCAGCCGGCGGATCCGGTAGATATCCGTGGCGCCCGCACACTTGCCTTGCTAGGAGACTCCATCACGACCGACCATATCTCACCGGCGGGCTCAATAGAAAAAGACGGACCCGCCGCCCGTTACTTCAAGGAACATGGCGTGGAGCCCAAAGACTTTAATTCCTACGGCGCCAGACGGGGAAACGATGAGGTCATGGTCCGCGGCACATTCGCCAATGTACGTTTGAAAAACCAGCTCGCTCCAGGAACCGAAGGGGGATGGACCGTCCACCTACCGGACAAGAAGCAGATGTTCATTTACGATGCTTCCATACAGTACCAGAAGGAAGGGACTCCCTTGATCGTCATTGCGGGGAAGGAATACGGCTCGGGTTCTTCAAGAGACTGGGCGGCCAAGGGGCCACGACTCCTCGGGGTCAAGGCGGTCATTGCAGAGAGCTACGAGCGTATCCATCGCAGCAACCTGATCGGAATGGGGATCTTACCCTTGCAATTCCAATCGGGACAGAACGCTCCAAGCCTGGGTCTCACCGGATTTGAGAGCTACGAAATTACTGGAATCGCAAGTGAACTTAGAGTGAAAAAAGAGCTTTCCGTCAAATGCCGAAGTGACGACGGCAAGGTAACAGAATTTAAAGCCACCTGCCGCATCGATACGCCGGCGGAGCTGGATTATTACCGAAATGGCGGCATATTGGAGTTCGTCTTGCGACAGCTGTTAAAAACTTAGCCGGAAAGACTGCTGACCAAAGACTAAAAAAGAAGGGGGAGCGTTTTTCGCGCTCCCCCTTTGCTTTACGTACCGTTATGTTAGAGGCAACAAACTATACGGCAGCCGCTTTGGCTTTCGCTGCCTGGAAGACTCCCTCGAAGAACATGGCATAGAAATCCACCGATACATCGACCACGTATTGGGGTGAAAAACCGGGTCTCAAGTCCACCATGCCGGTTTGCAGCAGGCGCTGCAGGACAGCCCGGTTAAAGTCGCCATGGGCCAAAACCCCCTCGTGTTCCTCCAGATCGGCCTCTTCATGGGTCTTAAAATAGTTCGCTTGAGCTAGGGGTAAGCCATACTTTTTTGTCAGGGCTTCCTTCCATTTGCCCGCCCAGTGACCGATAGGCTCTTCTGTCGCAACCGAGGACCACCACTCAAGAATCGTACCTTCATGAAGCAGACCCCGTTTGAATTCCAGGACCCCACGGCAATCGGCCATCATCTCACAGGCGATCATGTCTTCCTCTGAAAGCCCAAAGACCTTGCCCTGTTCCAACACCAACAGAACGTGGCCTGGAGGCTTCGGGTGGATATACTCATCGGCGATCTTCGCGCTAAAGCTCGCGAGCAGATCCGGATGTCTTTTAAAAAACCCAATGTGCTTCTGATAGGTCGATGCGATAATATTATTGACCTCAAAAACGTAGAAGGCCCAGTTTTGCCAGAATAAGCGGACACCCTCCATGGGAAGTGATCCCGATGTGATCGCGTTCATGAAATCGCCCTGGTTAATCTTCCTTTCCCAGCGCTCGTGCATATTCTCATAGAGGACATCCACGTAGGCCTTGGCCTCTTCAGCGCTCATCTTGTTACCCAGCTCCAATGCAGGCAGGGGCTTCGGCATTATAATTACCTCCTAGAGTTGGACTTTCGCCCTCCTTCAGGGCGCTAAGAAAGATTAAAACTGGAGGCGAGTATAGGGTCCAGAAGCGCAGGTTGTCAAGCTTACCAGTCCATCCACTCATGGGACAGACAGAGAGCAGAAAATGATGATTTGTCTCTATGCGGATTCCAACACGCTACTTTCGTCCTTACCATCTGCGAGCAGATGAGAAAAGCGCAACAATAGCAACAGCCCCGGGATTGCAATTAGAGTGCAGAGCACAAAAAAACCCTTCCACCCCATGGTCTCAGCAATGAAGCCTGTGGGTGCCGAGGCCAGTACTCTTGGCACGCCCATCAATCCGCTAAGCAATGCATACTGGGTGGCGGTGAATTTTTTGTTGGTTAGGCTCGCCATAAAGGCTACATAAGCTGAAGTCCCCATACCTCCACTTAGATTTTCAAAGGCAATCACACCGGTCAGACCCACAAGGGAGTGACCCAGATGGGCTAACAGAACAAAGCCAGCCGTGGATAGGGCCTGTAGAAAGCCAAAGAGCCAAAGAGATCGATAGATGCCTAGGGACAACATCATGAGGCCCCCTAAAACACTACCGGCGATGGTTGCCCAGAATCCAAACAGTTTAACCACAGTACCGATCTCGGTTTTTGAGAACCCGATGTCGAGATAGAACGGTATAGTCATGGCGCTCGCCATGGTATCACCGATTTTGTAGAGCAGGATGAAGGCAAGGATCACCCATGCCCCTTTGCGTGCAAAGTATTCAGCGAAGGGGGCAATCACCGCCTCCTTCATGGATTGAGGCGTGCCCTCCGTCACACGCGGTTCGTGGGCCAGCAACGTTGTGACGATTCCAACCAGCATTCCCGCGGCCATTATCTGATAAACCCATGTGAAAGATATATAATCGGACAGAATCAGCCCACCACTGGAGGCCACTAACATGCCTACACGGTAACCATTGACATACAGAGATGAGCCGAGCCCCAGCTCCTCATCTGTGAGATCCTCCCGACGGTAGGCGTCCACAACAATATCCTGACTGGCGCTGAAAAAGGTCACGAGAAACGCCACAAAGGCCACCATCCATGGGCTTTCCGTGGGAGAGGTAAATCCCAAACCTGAGATGGAGAACATTAATGTAATTTGAACGACCACCATCCATCCGCGCCTACGACCCAGTAGGGGGCGCCCAAAGAGTGACAAGGTATAGCGATCTAGAACTGGCGCCCAAAGAAACTTGAGGGTATAGGGGAGCCCCACCAGGGCCATCAACCCTATGACGCTCAGATCAATCCCCTCATCTTTCATCCAGGCTTGTAAGACTGAGATAGTTAACAACAATGGCAGGCCACAGGAAAACCCCATGAGGAGTGCCACCACCATCCGGCTACTCATCAGGATCCTAAGGACGGAGGTGAGCGAGTTGTGCTTTACGGGATTCATGACTGCTATAGGACCGAAAGATTTTGCCAGAGAAGTGGAGGATGGATGGGATTTACCACAATGGTATTAGCAGGCTTTTCTGCGGGATCCGCCGTTCGATCTTTACCCGAGGACTCTCTTTCTTGCCAGGTTTGGATCGCAATCAGACCCAGCGTCTTGGGTTATCAATGGGCGGAGGTATTCGGTATGGGAAAGCCATGCGCTACGAACTTCCTCCGAGACCTCATACTCCTCCAGGGTTTCCTTCAGGATCTGCAGCCTGCGCATAAACTGCCCACCCATGATGGGGTGCTTGGCATGGGCCTCTTGCAGCGACTTTCCCTTGTATTCCATATCCGCCCCAAGAAACTGCGCGGTGAGCTGAAACTCCATTTCCTTGATTCGGTCCTTGTCCGCTCCACGAAAGAAAAACCCTATCATCCGGTCGGCAAAGACCCGGTCAATAAATATATCGATAATTTCCCTCAACTTGGCCTCTCCGCCAATTTTGTTATAGAGCGTTGTGGTCATATGCATTTTTTTCAAATTAAAAACTTTCCTATTTCTCCGAACTTGGCGTGCTTTGCGTCTTGGCGCGAGTCATCTTTCCCCGATTAGATAATCATAGTTTCAAGTGGACAAATGCCCATTCTTAGCTGGATTGTATACCAATTACATTGGAGCGTCACTCCATTTTTTACTGGGTTGTTGCCATCTCGGCCGAACATAAAGGGTTTAAATTGCAGCTTTCCCCCGTTTGGAGTAAAATAATCTTAATTCTTTGGGAGCGTTAGCTCGACTTGGGCACCTTCGGCGGTAGGCGCGTAAGGCATCGAAAAGCAAAGTAAATATGAAGATTTGAGCCCTTCGGATGGGATGTAATAGCTCAAGCCATCCGGCAAGGATCCAACCTCCGTAGAGGAGATCATGACGGCCAAGGTCCTCACCCTTTTGCCCAGCAATTCCCTCAACGACGCCATCGCCATGATGGCAAACAACACCTTCCGACATTTCATTGTTGTGGAGCTCGACGGCCAACTTGCTGGAGTCGTTTCAGACCGTGATCTTTTACGCGCCATGAATCACAGGCGGGACTGCGCGGACTTGAAGATCAGCGAGTTCATGACCCATGAGATAGTCACCGTCCGCAAAGAAACCGCACTTTCCGAGGCTGTGGAGCAAATCATTACGCGTCGTATCAACTGCTTACCTGTAGTCGACGACAAGAACCGGGTGTGTGGCATTGTAACCTCGACGGACCTCCTCCAGGTTCTTCAAAAACACCTCGCGTAGTCCTTCGCTATTTTTCTTCCAGCTTATCCGCTCTCATAGAAAACTTTAGGCTTAAGCGCCTCGAGGAAGGCTCTGAATAGACGCCCAGTCCGTTGAGGGTCTAAAAGTTTTTGGCGGAGGGGGCGAGATTCGAACTCGCGGACCACGCAAATGGTCGCCGGTTTTCAAGACCGGTGGTTTAAACCACTCACCCACCCCTCCGTGCAATAGAAACAGCTACTAGAAGCAATACCTGCCTGTACCTTATTTTCATTTTTAAACGTATTTAAAATTCTCTGGAACGCAGCCAGTATATCACCGTCCTGCAAGTTGGTGTACCTACCGTGCATTCCGGGTACCTTATGGCCGCTCGCTACCAGGGCCACCTCCCACGGTAGGCCCGCTACCGCCCAACGGGTAATGGCGGTGTGCCGGAAGTCGTGCCAGCGGAAGTCCTCAACCTCCGCAACAGCCAAGGCGTTCTCAAAAGCGTACCTTAAGGCGTTGCTGCTAAGGGGCAACCCCTCTTTGGTAAACACCCGGTTGACTAAATTGGGAATCCTTCGCTGCTCCGCCCTTAGCTCGTCTAATACTGCCGCCAGAGGGGGCGCTACGGCTACCGTTTGCTTGGCGCTGGTCTTACTACGACCACCATTTACCTTATGGTAATAAAGCCGCTGCAATTAGTTTTTTGCGAAGCCTCTAATTATAAGTCAACCTAGAGCCAGAAAGAGATTTTATGCAACGCAAAAAGGCCGCACAACAGTCTTTATCGCAGAAACCCAAATTGGCGCAAATGTGAATAGGGATATCGACCAAACCAGTAATAGCCGGTGAATCTAGGAGCTGGTGGTGTGCTCCTAAATCCGCTTCAATAAATGATGTTATAGTGCTGCATACCTTACTTAATATCCGCCGAGCTCTTTCAGTAGCTTGCGGTGGTACTGTTGTGCCGCGAGACGCTCAGTAGTCTTCTTCCAGTCGTACCAGTTATTGCCCTTGGGGTCGATCCGGTCGTCTGGGCTCACGTCGTCCTTGGGGATGTCTGTTCTGAGGGAGTTGTCGCCGGTGATCCTCTGGTATAGTATCTGGCCTTCCCGGCTCAGGAACCAGTTACCGAAGTACCTTGCCGCATTGGGGTGAGGGGCCTTTGTCAAAGCCTGAAAACCCCGGCCTCCCATACCCACCTGCACACCCTCTGGGAAGGTCTTTTCCAGGGCCCTCACGGGTAGGCCGTCTCGCCTGGCAGCTCTCACCGCCCTTTGGAATCCGTAAATGCCAACGAGGAACCGCCCTTGAGCCAGCCACTCTGCACCTGTGCGAGCGTCCGGCGCAATGACAATCTTTTGCGTGCTCCACATCTTCCGGACCCACTCCTTACCCACCATTTCGACAAGAAAACCCGCCGGACCGGTCGTGCCTGATATTCGGGGGTCTCTCGCCAGGATCTTGCCCTTCCACTTGGGATTCAGCAGGTCCTGAAAGGATTTGAAATCGTCGGGGTTCACCCGCTTGGTGTTGTACCAGACCTGAGGGTCCGGGTCCGCCCCGTAGGCCCACTGCCGCTCTTGCTCGGGGTCGGCATACGGGAAACCATTTCCAAACCAAACACCGGGGTCCCCTACCACCTCCGGGTGGAACAGGTAATCCGGCTGCAGCTTCTCGACGGCACCGTGGGGAATGAGCAGCGTGTAGACCGACGAGGGACCGCTCAGCCACAGGTCTGTTGTGTACCTGCCCGCTCCGCGTTCCACGAGGAGCTTCGGGATCAGTTTTCGAGAGCTACCTGTGATGATCTCCAGCTTTATTCCAAGGATTTTCTCAAACTCTGCTCGGTGCAGGCGAAAGGCCCGCGCCTCGGACGGGCCGATCTTAAACACCACCCGGCCTTCCTTCTGCGCCGCAGCCTTCAGAGCCGCCCACTTTTCCGTGAAATTGGTCGCCTGCGCTGCTGCAGGCTGGGGAGTAGCATAAGCCACCATGAGCAACGCCGCCGTCAATACTCCAGCTAAGACAAATCTTTTGAACATCAGTACAACCTCCTGATCGTTTTTGGTTTACCCATTCGCATCTGCTCGGTCCCTGGGAGTTAGTCCACACCAGTTACTCTACGTCTTGCCTGGTCGAGTCTTCCTGAAATCGGGGAGGACTCTAGTACACCTTGTTGGTCGGTGTCAACCCTCATCCGGTTAAGACGGTTTGGTCTTAACAACGCTTTTTGGATCGGGGTCAGTGAGTAGTGAGTAGGGTCACCAGGAGGGTCAGGTCTATGGATTGTTGTTTTTCCGAACGACAAGCTTACCACAATCAAACATTGAAATCGGGATGGGCCTCAGCACGACCCTTTTTCCTTTTTCTAAGGTCCGACCAGAGGCCAACTCGTGACCGGTTTGCATGCATGGGCTGGACATCTAACCCCAACTGAGTTAATAATCGCCGCATCTGGTGTTGCGGATTCCGTTCCGCGCGCCCCGTAGGGACACCCCATGCACCTCGGGGCCGGACACTCAACCTAAAATAGTTAGGGAGGCCTTAATTGTCATTTGCCCAGAAATAGGCTGCGGGTTGATATAGGGAGATAGGCCACCGAACCCGGCAGTGTTTGTCGGCCAGAAAGATCTTGACAAGTTAAGGTAATGGATGGACATTGCGACCGATTCATGTTTGATAAGTAGAGCCGTTCTCGGAGATAAACCGACCGGCATTTGTCGCCGCCTAAAGCGGCTCACTTAATAGTTAGATTAAACTTCCCATGTTATCGGGAGTATCGTTAGGGTTGCTTTTGATAATTTCCACATTATGAATTGTTTCTATTCAATCTTAAACATACGTCTCCAATTTAGTGGGACGTTCCAATTATTTCTAGAGAGGTAAATACCATGCTTTATGAACTGACGGTTATACAGTTTAGTAAAATGCTTAAAAACTTAAGTGCCATACTTGAAAAAGGAGAAATCTTCGCGGAAACAAAAAAGATTGATGTCAACATTCTGCTTAATTCACGTTTAGCAGTAGATCAATTTAATTTGACCCGCCAAATACAAATTGCGTGTGACACCGCCAAGTTGGGCGTTGCACGTTTGGCAGGCAAAGAAGATACAGCCCCAAAACACGAAAATGGTGAAGCTACTATTCCTGAGCTACAAGAGCGTATCCACTCTGTATTGGATTATTTGTCTGGCTTTACCCGCGAAGACTTTGCGATAGCTGAGATACAAAAAATCACTCAACCACGTTGGGAAGGAAAGTATCTGACTGGCCTAGAGTTTGCCATTGAGGATGCTATTCCCAATATATGCTTCCACGTTACTACCGCTTACTCAATTTTGCGTCACAACGGCGTAGAAATTGGTAAAAAAGATTACTTAGGTACCATGCCTTACAAGTCTTAATTTTACTGATTTTTAATCTAACAAAGCATTGCACCGGACAAGCCGGTGAACGCGGCATTACAATCCCCACCAATTAACACCCCAGAACGCAATTAAACGACGCTTTAATTGAGTCTTATCAGGTCCCTTGACACAGCCCACCACCAGCGATAAAGGTCCTGGTATGGCAAGCAATAAACCCAAACCCCGAGGATAATCCTTCAGCCTGGATCACTAGAGATACGTGGATTTGATACGTCGGCACTGTCCAGCGAGGACTGTTTGCAAAGGATCAAATGGCTTGCCGACAAGATAGCCGAGTCTCAGCGTTTTGGAAGGCCAGCCGCGAGAAAGCCTGCCCTAATGGTTGCCCTTCTCTGCTGGTACGCATTTTCAGCTTCCATACAGGGGAGTAAGTTATGGTAAATCGTATAGTTTATGGAGCCTTAGCGGGTTTTATTATATGCGCGATATCATCGTGCACAACTTACACCAAGAACGGGTATTTTGGTGGTTTCGATGAAACCCGCCTTGGAAAAGATATCTGGAGAGTAGATGCTCGGGGGAATAAGTATGCAAGTAGTGCCTTGATCGCGAATATGGTCATGTTGCGAAGTGCGGATCTTGCGACTCAAAATGGGTTTAGTTATTTTGCATTCGCATCTGGGTCAACGGCTTCTAAGACGAGCCTTCATCATTTCGGGAAGCGTTTAACTTTCTATTCAAAACCGGAAGCAGAAAATACTGTTATTATGTTCAAGCGAAAACCCGCCGATTTTAAAGGCCTGATATACGAAGCGTCTTTTATTTGCGAAAGTCTCGGAACAAAATTGGGAGCTACGTGCGGCGAAATAAAATAGAAATAAATATCTCTGGCGCTATTCCACCTCACCCTGTGTATTCATTACGGACGCACTTACGGGCAAGGTCTTGTGCTTTTTCAAGTTGGGATGGGGTCATTCTCTTCGCAACCAAATCTCTCAACTCCCCCCCCCTTCATTTCCATTAGACGCAGCGATATTCCCCCACATATGGGCATA
Organism: Binatia bacterium; assembly: GCA_963664015.2. Lineage (GTDB taxonomy): Bacteria > Desulfobacterota > Binatia > UBA9968 > CAXXLF01 > JACZQL01. Next base: position 659,305 of record CAXXLF010000001.1, read on the forward strand.
GACATAGTCCTGTAGAACACCTAGTCCCTTGCGGTACATCAGACCCAGATTGGACTGGGCCTTCGCATACCCCTGTTCGGCAGCAAGTTTATACCACTTCACCGCAGTCTTATAGTCCTGGAGAACGCCTAGTCCCTTGTCGTACATCAAACCCAGATTGGACTGGGCAGAGGCATACCCCTGTTCGGCAAGGGGTTTCCATTCACGCAGAGCAGTTGCGTAGTCACCTTTGGCGAGAGCAGAAAGTCCCTTTTGGTAATCAGCACTCCAACTTACCCCTGTACTTCCAAGAAGCACGACAATGGTCAGGCAGATGGTGGCGGTCAGGCGTTTCATAGGAAACAGACTTACATAAAATGGGGGATTTGGGTAGTCAGGATGGAATTCTACTCAACATCCTTATATATTTCTTGCGGACGCACTCACGGGCAAGTTTTATCGCTTTCCAGCAGGATGTCAAGTTGGTACCTTCTCTTGGGATTAGTGGTAACCTGTTGTTGAACCCATACACCCCTGCCTCATCAGTAGGGGGGTTCATTTATCCAGTATCGTTTAATTGGCGCATATGGTATATCGATTTCACCAATGAGACGAATAAGGAGATAATATGAGAAATCTCACACTGGCAACACTTGCTGTTCTTGTACTCACAACTGGATGCAGTAGTATGGGACCAAATCAACAGGTGGGTTATGCAACTGGTGCTGTTGTAGGTGGACTACTAGGAAACACTATAGGTAAGGGTGATGGACGAACTGCATCTACAGCAATCGGGGCAGTCCTTGGTACGGTGGTGGGTGGTGAAGTTGGGAAATCTATGGACACCCAACGTTCCACTCATAGCACAACTGCCTCCGTTCACTCACCGTATGATGTCTGTTCTCGTTATTCTAACGAAGGTGCCAAATCCTCTTGCAAGAAAGGTGTTTCAGACAAGTTGAGAGAGGAGCAACAGAGAATGGAGAGAAATGCATATGACAGAGGTTATGGACGATAGAAGACCGTGGAAGGACTATTAGTCTTACTCTTCATTGGATGGTTGGTGTGGGAACTCCTGTCATCTCCCATCACATCTCTTGCCCCCATCGGGAAGGGACTAGGATTATTGATTTTAGGAATGGGTGCAGTGGTGGGTATGGTGGTACTGGTGTTGACCACATAAGCACCCCCCCATAAATCTCAACATCCTTTGTTCATTTAACCAGTAGATGTACCTTAATCGTCTAGTTGGTCAACACCAGCTCCTACAGCACATTTCCGTATAGGAGGCACCCTGCCGATCAAATCTACCCCTGGTTCATCATTACCCTGAACACTCTGGCAGTCTCAGCCAACATGGCCTTGGGAAGGTGCTCCTCGTAGAGGCATCTTCTCATGGCAAAATCTGGCGAACAGGTTTCCGAACAGAAGTGACCCTGAATGAGACCTGGGCGGGTTGGATGGTTACGGGGTAGGCTAGTTGTCCTATGAACTCAGACGCCAGCATCCTAGCCTCAGTGCCTTAGGTTAAAGGGGTTGTTGCCTGCCTGGATCGTCCCTCACGAGCTGAGACCTCAGCCCTTGAGGCCCTCAGCAGGAATCTCATCACCTTCGATGGTATACCGAATACGTGGTCATGTGGAGGCCGAAACGCCTCTTCTGGTCTCACCACGACGGTGCAGAAAGGCGAAGACTCGATGTTCACCGCCAGATGCCAGCCGAGTAGTGGTGAGCAGTGGGATGGAGCATCCTGTTGGGTGGCTAATCAAGATACTTAATGACTGCGAATGTGGTAAAATTAGTACGGGCTGCCATAGAAATGGAGCCACTGGTGAGGAACCCATCTATCTGTGACTGATTGCTAAGTAGGATGACAGCATCACCACCCACTTCACGAGCCTTTTTCACAATATCGCTTCGGAACTGTGACATTGCAATCCATCCGGAGCGGCGCGCATCATCAATGATGCCGAGAATCTTGTAGCTCCGAGGAGGCTCGCCGTTAGCCCAAAACTCCATTCCGTCAACCACCTCCTTGGTACCGCCCGTACCCTCGTAAAGGTTTTTTTAGCCTCCCAACGCCTGTACTCCGTTGTGGCACAGCCTCCAACGAGTGACAGCACGAGGACTGAAAGGAACACGAGTATTGTTTTCATTCTTCCCCCTCTTATGGCCAACAGGTACCTCGGACGGGCCTATGTCCCGGCCTCTGGGCTTCTTTCCCTCTAGCAAGACGGAGGTTATCAAGAGCCGTGCTGCGAAGTCAATCCCAAGTGGTTGGATGATCAAGGACAACGTGGAATCTTCTCATTCTGGCTAAGTGGACCGCTCGTATGGGTCCCACAATCCAGTGCGCAATAGCCCACACCCCATACGTCTAATGACATGAGTCCTCCCATCTAAAGGAAGGTACAGTTATAGACGTTCAGAAGCTAGGAGTTAAGACCACAGCGACCGCTAATGTTTCGAATGACTAGGGGCCTACCCAGCCGCTGACGCCCCGTGGACCAGTTCCAACATGAAGGATGGCCTAGGCCATATCTGATGGCCTCCACCTCCCATGGTGAAGGAGCCGTTTCATAGTGTGAAAGAAGGGACCCTACTTCGGTCATGGTACAGGGAGGCTTGAATGAGAGGAAGTGTGACTCATAAATCGTTCATGCCCTTGGGGGGGTGTGCCCATGTGACTCCCCTGCCCTCCCGTGTTAACACCCCGTAAACATTTCCAGTGGGTAATGGGGCACTATGGCCTGGGTTGTGCAGAATGTGAAGAATCGAGAAACCCCAAAAACAACGGTGGGCTACAACAACCCTACCGTCTTCTCAGGTCCTTTTGCCAAACAACACATTAGGATTTCTCGTGAAAGGTACTGTTGGGCTTGGGCATACTTGCCCTCACGAGCAGCTTTGTAAAAAAGCTGGATGATGGCTTCCGGACTATCTTGGGCTGCGGCCGAATGGCTGGAGACAACGCAGCTGGTGAGAACAAAAGATAGCACAAGCATTAGGGGTTTTGGTTGACTGCCTGCCATAGCGGCCTTTTATCGCTGGTGTTGGGCAGTGTCAAGGGGCCTCATAAGACTCAATTAAAGCGTCGTTTAATTGCGTTCTGGGGTCAAATGCCCTAGAAACACCAATAACTACGCCCAGATAGCCATTGCCTTTCTTTTATGAAAAGGCCTACAAGCAACTGGCCAAAGTTTTACACAGCAACTGTTGACTCCCCTTTCGAGTTTTACTAGCGTTCTTCTGAAAAGATAAACACCTTGGCCTGGGCTATTTGATCCGACGATCGAGCTTCTATTTTGTGAAATCCACTGCCAAAAAAGGCTCTCAAAAGTCGAGCCGAAAGAGCCGATCTCGACCTCTTCAGAAACGGCGTGCCGCCACCTATGTAGATAAGATTCTGAGAGGTGCAAAGCCCACCGACAGTTAGAAGAGCGCAAGACCACGGGTAAGGTCCTATTGATTCCGTAGACGAAAGGAAAACCTCATGAGCGAGACGGAAGAGTTCGCACAGTTCGATAAGATCAGTTTTGTTAAGGACTACGAGGGTGTCAGCATCCCAAGCGGCACTCGCATAACAATCAACCAAGGAACTGCAGGGTCGATAACACAGGCGCTCGGCAATAACCTTACGATCCGCCTCGCCTCCGGTGCTCTCATATGGGTAACGAAGCGTGACAGCGCGGTACTAGCGAAGAGTTGAGCTATCTAATAAGCCTAAACTAGCCGTTTCAGGCTAGATAAGACTTCTTTTAGAAACGCGTTCTTCCAGTAATCTTAGGGTTGTAGACTGAGTATTTGAAGACGCAATTAAAGCGTCGTTTAATTGCGTCTTGAGCGGGAATTAAGGTCCCTTTGGTGTGGAACAAGGCTAGTGCAGACTTTACGGATCCTGTCAGTCGGCTTGACGTAATTGCACGTTTTCGGATATTGTCCACCCCAAAGCAGCAATTAGGGGACAGTCCAGCTCTATCCGGCAGCCGCTTGGGTCTTCGGATGCGGTCTAGAATGTGGTCGTACGGAGAATTTGTGAGTCTCGGTAATCACGCTTCAAAAGTAATTTCCTATCATTTGCTTGTCTGTGCCGTTGCGACAAGTCTTTTGGGACCGGGCGCTGTCAGTTCGCGTGCGGCTGGTGACAACACTGAACAGGCGCAACCGACTGTAGGCCAAGAAACAGTGTCGGCGAAGGCATACCTGATTCCAGCTAAAGGCGAGGTCAACAGTCGGCTTGCGAGGCGTATTCGAAAGGGATTGGAGAATGCAACGGCGGCCAGAGCAGAGGTAGTCATTGTCGAGGTTGATACTTTCGGCGGTAGCCTGGAGGCAGCCGTCAAGATACGGGATGCGCTTTTGAATGCGGATTTGCGCACTATCGCTTTCGTCAATAAGCGCGCCATCTCCGCTGGTGCGCTGATATCCCTGGCAGCCCACGACATAGTCATGACTCCCGGCGCCACGATTGGGGCAGCTACCCCGATGCGATTCACTGCAGAGGGCCCAAAACCGCTAGGGGAAAAGGCGATCAGCTACTTCCGAAAAGAGATGAAGGCAACTGCGGAGAGCCGGGATCATCCCACCGCGCTAGCGGAAGCTATGGTGGATCTTGACGTGGTCATACCCGGAGTGATAGAGAAGGGTAAGCTGCTAACGCTAACTACTCAGGAGGCGTTGGCCCTCAAGCTGGCAGCGGCCCAAAATGACGATCTCGAACAGCTCCTACAGACCTACGGGCTTGAACTGATTACAAAGGATCGATCCGCGCAACGTTGGGATGTGCGGAGCTGGTTCAAGCAATTTCGCACGTGGCACGTTTGGCTCATATTGGGCCTCGTCTTGGCGGTGGCAGAGATCTTCGTCTCCGGATTCTTTCTCCTCTGGTTCGCAGTGGGGGCGCTCCTGGCTTCTTTGTTGGCCTGGCTGCAGGTGCCACAGGCGGTTCAGATCGGCACCTTTCTCGTCAGCTCGTTTCTCTTGCTCGTGTTTTCGCGCACGGTGTTGCGAAGTGTTCTGTTCCGAAGCCAATCAAACATCGCCACAAACATTGAGGCCTTGAAAGGCCGCAACGGGATCGTATTCAAGACCATCGGGGGGGGCCTCAAGCCCGGCTCGGTGAAAATAGGGGGTGAGATGTGGTCTGCTGTCTGTGCGGACGACATGGAAATCACTGAGGGATTCAAAATCGAAGTGCTTGAGATCGTTGGGAACAAAGTGAAAGTTAAACTACTTTAGGAGGGTGCTATGGACATAACAAGTGGATGGATTGTCGGTATTATGATCATTGCGGGTCTGATTACGGCCGCCAAAGGCGTCATGATCGTTGAGCAAGCCTCGGTTAAGATGGTGGAACGGTTGGGAAAGTTCCACAAAATAGCCCGCAGTGGCATCAACTTCATCTGGCCGTTCTTAGACAAGATTCGACCGTTTATGATGCAGCAGCAGTTGTTCAGCAAAGTGGACCTGCGCGAACAGGTAATGGATTTTCCGCCCAGCCCCGTAATTACCCGTGACAACGTCACCATGGAAGTAGACGCTGTACTGTATTACCAGATCACTGATCCGGTGAAAGCGGTCTACGAGATTGTAGACCTGGGAAATGCCATCGTTCAGCTCACAGTCACCTCCTTGCGCAACGTCATGGGTGAACTGGCGTTGGATGAAACCCTAACCTCCCGGGAGACGGTGAACTCCAGGCTGCGCGATGTGCTCGATGAGGCTACCGACAAATGGGGTGTCAAAGTAAACCGCGTCGAATTGAAAAACATCGAGCCACCCAAGGAGATTCAGGATGCCATGGCCAAACAGATGAAGGCGGAGCGCGAACGCCGCGCTGTGGTTACCGAGGCGGAAGGAACAAAAACGTCGGCCGTCTTGGAAGCGGAGGGCCAGCGTGAAGCTGCCATCGCCAGAGCCGAAGGAAAGAAACGCTCGACAATCTTGGAAGCTGAAGGAATAGCACAAGCGCGGCTAGCAATTGCCGAGGCGGAAGCAGGAGCGCTCAAACGTGTGCGTGAGGGGCTTAACGACGCAAATCCCGCGAACTACCTGATTGCCCTGAAGTACCTCGAGTCGCTAGAGAAGATTTCCGCTGGGCAGGCGACCAAGATCTTCCTGCCCTTCGAGGCGAGCGGGATTCTGAGCTCATTAGGAGGTATCCGCGAGATGCTCAGAACCGAGGAAGTGTCGCCAGCGAAGAGTGAGTAGCAAATTTACCAATCGCCTCGTTCGAACTCGTTCGCCCATCAGTTTCTAAAGAATGAAAAAGGCGCTGGTCCTACTTCATTAGAGGAGTTGTACGAAACAGATACTCTTATCTGCTCCAGGTGCCAGGAAGAGATGCGGATTATCAGTTTTATTGGCCAGCCCGAAGTCATTATTCACGCCAGGACGCAATTCAGTAGCTCTTTAATTGCGTCCTGGCACTCCAACGCTTCGCGAACCCAAGCCCAGAGCGGATTCCAGCCTACCTAGAATTGACATTTAATGAGTCTGGTTTGGGGCAGCTTAGATGGGCAGTAAATGATTAGCGGCCTAATAGCTTTGACTAAGCTAAAAAAAATATAGAAATTTTTGCCTTTCACCCCTAGAGAAGTAAATAGGGGGCATGTTGGCCAGATTTAAATGCCTGATTCTTGGGGGGCTCGGGGGCGACGGTGCCGGCTGGCGGTAGGCACCCTAATCCTTTTTCCGAATAACGGCCCAAGGGGATCCTAGATGCAACCCTGAAGCTCCCTGCAGCCTCCCGATTGACGGGGCTGGCACCCAAGTGCCTTGACCTGTGGGACGGCCTGGGGTTTCTTCCAATCCCGGCAATCGCGAACGCCTGTTACCCGATCCCTGTGTTAACACCTCGTTAACATTTTCGCCTAAAAATGGGGGTTCCTGAGTTTGCACCTGCAGAATGTGAAGAATCGAGAAACATGAACAAAGACGGCGGGCTACCTCTAACCTACAATCTTCTTAGGTCCCTTTGCCAAGTCACGCATTAGGTTTTCAAGACCGGTGGGTTAAACCACTCACCCACCCCTCCTGCTTATTTCAGGTAAGTACTTGAAGATTAACATACTGATCCCCGGCGGCCAACGAATTCTATTTTCGATCTCCTAGCCGATCCTCGTCTACCTTGAGCCGACAATCCTCGACAATCTCTTTGGGGATCATCCTGAACGCAATGACGATTAACGCAGGGACGATGATGAGGTCGTCTAGCTGGCCGAGGACCGGTATGAAATCGGGGATGAGGTCAAAGGGCAGTAATGCATACCCTACGGCAAGGCCGAGAAGCCATTTTGCCAACTTCGGTGTGCGGTGATCTTTGAGGATTACTTGGTAGATCCTGATCTCTTTCTTTAGACTTTCTCCGAAGAACCGTAATTGATTAATACTTTTACACCAGCCCATGGGTTATTGATGTACTCCAACACCGATGCTAACAAGCGTCTTCCGCCCCACTGATAATCCGTTGGCGGTTCAACTCCTGTCTATCCGATATGATTGAGAAGGTCTATTGAACGCGGATGAGTTTCTTGGGGGAGGTCTTACCTTTGATCGCTCTCGCCCTACGGACAAGCGACTCGGTTTCTTCATATTTCCCCTGAAGGGAATAGAGCACCGCAATGCTACTCAGGCTCCCGCCCACGGCGGGATGCTTGGAGCCATATGCATCCTCTCTGATCTTGAGTGCCTGCTCGAGCAGGGGGAGGGCTTGGTCGTATTTATGTTGAACAAAGTAGACCCTTGCCAGGCTGTTGAGACAGGTGGCAACATATGGGTGTTCCGCGCCCATGTTTTTCCTTGCGATCCCCAAGACCCTCTTGTAAACGGGCTCGGCCTCGGCATACTTCCTCTGGGTTGAATAGAGGTTGACCAGGTTGTTGAGGCTGACACTCACGTGGGGATGCGAGGAGCCGAGCGACGTTTCCACAATGGCAAGGGCCCTCTTATAGAACGGCTCGGCCACCTCATATTTAGCCTGGGTCTTATAGAGCAGGCCCAGACTGTTCAGGTTCTCGCCCACAGCGGGATGGTCCGGCCCGAGTGCCTTCTCACGGATCACCAGGGCGCGTTTGAACAGGGACTCGGCTTCATTGTATTCGCCCTGCACTCGGTACACATCGCCTAAATCATTCAGGTTTGTAGCTACGTCCGGGTGATAAGTCCCAAGGTTTCTTTCGCTGAGCGCCAGGGAACGATTGAAAAGCGGCAGGGCCTTTCCATATTCACCCTTGATGTAAAAGGATCTGGCCTCGGAATTGAGAATTTTGGCCTCATACAACCCGGAGACCGAAGGCCGGTCGAGCTCGCCGGGAGCCGCATTCGCCGAAGGACTGCCTGCGAGCGCAATGGCGATACAGAGATATCCCAGGATTAAAATTTTTGTATAATTAACTTTGCCACTTATACCTTAAAATATTAGATGCAGACTCACACTTTTAATGCCCATTTTGTTACCCATTTAAGGGTCCCGGACCGCAGGAGCCTGAATCACAATTTCTGTATATTTTTTGTTAACTTCCAGTCCGGACTTCTAGTAAACTAGAGGGAGCATGTCAATAGGGGGTACTGAAGGGGTAAATGGGCAGATTCAAAGTGTCGTAGCTAGCACTATTTCGAATCACCCAACCTGAAAAAGCGTGAACCTTTGGAGGAGAAGATGGCAAATAAGCAAAACCTGATTTTAACCGCGGTCGGACCGGACAGGATTGGTCTAGTGAAGCATATTTCCGCGTTCATCGTTCAGCATGGCTGCAATATCGAAGACAGCAAGATGGCAGTTTTCTGCGGAGAGTTTGCCCTGATCATTCTGATCTCCGGGGCAACCGAAGATCTTTCGAAGATCGATCGTGAGACTCGAGAATTAGCGGACCGAACGGGCCTAAGTATTTCGGTGAAGACACCTTCCGGCACACGCCCCGCAGCGGCCTCTCTTCCATACAGGTTGACCGCATCGCTCATGGACCATCCGGGAGTAGTGTACAAGCTAAGCGGTATCCTGAGTCAATTGGGGATCAACATAGAATCCATGGAGACTCAGACCTATGCAGCTCCGGTCACTGGCACCCCCATATTTCGGCTGGAAGCGATAGTCTCGGTTCCGGCAACGGTGAATATCAATGCGTTAAAGAGCCGGTTCGACGAGGTTGAGAGAGAGGAAAACATCGATATCGAGCTTTCCCTAGCAACAGGTTTCGGGAGGTCCGACTAGAGGAAGGGGCCTCGGACCGATCAGCCGATGTGTTTGAGCCCACGCACATATGGCCGCAGGACTTCGGGAACGACTACGGTGCCGTTTTTTTGCTGGTAGTTTTCCAAAAGGGCTACCAGCGTCCTACCAACGGCGAGGCCGGAGCCATTGAGGGTATGGACAAAGACAGGACGCCCTTTTTTCTCAGAACGATAGCGGATAGCTGCCCTGCGCGCCTGAAAGTCTTCACAGTTAGAACAAGAACTGATCTCGCGGTAGGTCCCCTGCCCCGGGAGCCAGACCTCGAGGTCATAGGTCTTAGCTGCGGCAAACCCAAGGTCCCCGGTACAGAGCTCCACGACCCGATACGGAATCTCCAGTTGTCGGAGAATCTCCTCCGCATCCGCGACCAACTTTTCCAATTCGTCATAGGAACTTAGGGCCTCGGTCAATTTCACCATCTCCACCTTGTTAAACTGGTGCTGACGAATCAGGCCCCGCACATCCTGCCCATAGGATCCCGCCTCCCTACGGAAACACGGCGTGTAGGCAACGTAATTAATGGGGAGATCCTCTTTGCTCAGGATCTCGCCGCGGTGAATGTTGGTCAATGGCACCTCGGCGGTCGGGATCAAATAGAGCTCTGGATCCATGGTACGGAATAGATCAGCCTCGAATTTTGGCAGCTGTGCGGTCCCAAGTACCGAGTCCCGATTTACCAGAAAAGGAGGGAGGGTCTCCCTGTACCCCCGCTGGGTGTGGGAATCGAGCATGAAGTTGATCAGGCCCCGCTCGAGCAATGCCCCCTGGTCCAGGTAGAGAACAAAACGCGCGCCGGAGATCTTCGCCGCCCGGGCAAAATCCAGGATCCCCAACTCCTCGCCAATTTCCCAATGGTTCTTGGGAGTAAAATCAAACTTGCGTGGATCTCCCCACCGTCTCACTTCCCTATTATCCTTTGCGTCAGCCCCCGTGGGGACCGACTCGTGGGGCAAATTGGGAATCAAGAGCATCAGGTTCTGGAACCGCTCTTCGACCTCACCCAGGGGTCCTTCCTGGTTGCGAATGGCCTCCGAGAGTCCCTCGTTCTGGGACATCAGGGCACTCGCATCTCCACCGGATTTCTTGAGCTTGCCGATCTCTGCCGACAGTCGGTTCTTTTTCTCCTTGAGCTTTTCTAACTCGGCCAGAGCCTCTCTGCGCTGGCGGTCTACGGCAGTGAACTCTTCCCAATCAATGTTCGCCGCTCGGGAGCCCAGCCGTTCTTTCACCAGGTCCAATTGTTCGCGCAAAAGTTTTACATCTAACATCGTTTTTCGTTTATTCGTATAATCGTTAATGGCATATTCGCTGTTTCTTCAACGCATAGTTAATCGTGATTCGTATAATCGCTAAAGTCAAATCGAGACCCATCCCATTGCCGACACCGAATGTCAATCCGGCAAAATCGCAGGAATCCGAATGCTGAGGTGACTTGCTGCGTGTCAACCATTAACGGATCAACGATTAACTAAATTCAAACGCGTTCTCGATATGCTCCACCACCGGGTCTCCCCCTGCATAGGAGATGCCGATAACATCGAACCGGGCATCCCGATCGTGGAGACGCTTCTGACTGAGAAAATAGAGGGCCGCTTTTTTTGATCTGGCGCTGCTTCGGGTCTTGACCTCGACGAAGACCTTGCGGTCCAAGGCGATGAGGTCCAATTTCCCAAGAGGGCAGCGATAATTACGCTCGATAAGGGAGAACCCCTTTTTCTTGAGATAAAGCTCCGCGATCCCTTCCCCTTCTCGCCCAAGGATCTGCTTCCGGTTTTCCATAACCCTTACGGATCCGTCAAGAGGGAACGAAAAAGGGGCTGCTGGTCGGTGGTCTTTCGTTCCGTGAATTCTCTGACAGGCTTGAAACTTTTGCGATGAATGGGAGAGGGTCCAAAATCCCGAATTGCACGTAGGTGCAAGGCGGAACCGTAGCCCTTGTGGCCGGCAAACCCGTACTCGGGATAGCAGCGGTCGTAGTCGGTCATCAACCGGTCGCGCTCCACTTTGGCGAGGATAGACGCGGCAGCGATAGAAAGACAGAGCCTGTCCCCGTGTTTTACCGTCCTTTGATACGGGACACTGTTGTTGGTGTATGGCGGGTTTGGATGGATCGGGGCGACACTAACCCCATCTCGACGACTGGAATCATTGACCGAAGCATTTATAAGATATGATTGGGGAATCCCATAGATACCATCAATCAACAGATAGTCGGGTTTCAATTCCAATAGATGCACAGAGCGCGCCATGGCCAGGAGGCTGGCCTGCAGAATATTGATACGGTCGATCTCCTCCGGATCGGCGGAACCGATTCCCCAGCCTAGGGCGTGTTCCTTGATCCAGGGGATCAGAGCTTCGCGCTTTTTTGGGCTCAGAAGTTTTGAGTCCGTAATCTCCGGGTGGACCAATCCCCGTGGGAAAACCACGGCAGCGGCCATGACAGGTCCGGCCAGCGGTCCCCTTCCCACTTCGTCCAAGCCGGCTACATGTTTATAGCCGAGGACAAAGCCCTCTTCCTCCCATTTTTTGGGATTTACTGGCAATGCCAACTCTTCCGAATCTCCAACCCGGCGAACTTTCATGGAGTTCCAAATTTATCTCAAAGGAACTGCGCCTGTAAACAAAATAATTTCGTCGCGGGGCCATCAGCAAATGAGCTATTAGCATTTAACCATACTTTTAGTTTGGAACATCAAAACCCTATCTCGATGTGAATTGTTCCATACAAGCCATTAGATAAGACTCCCCATGGAATCGTTTCCGTTTTTCTCATTTGAATGGCTGAGAGCTGACGGCTGATTGCTGAGAGCTTAAATTGCTAATTTGCACTCCATTCTAAGGCTATGTTAAATACACGACATGAGCCTGACCCGGGAAGATGTAAAACAGGTGGCGACGTTGGCACGTATGGAACTCACACCAAAAGAAGAGGAGCAACTCACCCTCCAGCTCGGCAAGGTCCTCGACTACATTGAGAGACTGAATCAGCTGGATACGGAAAAGGTCGAACCTCTTGCCCATGTGGGAGACATCGTCAACGCCTTCCGTGAGGATCGCGTCACCAACAAGCCGGCCATTGACTCGCTGCTTAGCAATGCCCCCGACCGGGAAGACGACTTCTTCAAGGTCCCCAAGATTATTGAATGACTCATTGAATGAATCCTTACGCCCTCACCATTCACGAACTGCAGGAGAAGCTTAAGAAGAAAGAGATCTCCTCGGTTGAATTGACCAAATCCATCCTCGATCGAATCGACGACGTCGACGAGAAGGTTCGCTCCTATATCACCGTTTGCAAGGACAGCGCCCTGGCCGAGGCAAAAAAAGCGGACGCACAATTACGTCGCAAGGGTTCTCACTCTCCACTGTTGGGCATCCCTATCGCCTTGAAAGACATCTTCCTGACTCAAGGGATCCTCACCACCTGCGCGTCGAAAATCCTTAGCAACTTTGTACCGCCATATGACGGCACCGTCGTCAGAAAACTCAAAGAGGCTGGGGCCGTCATTGTGGGTAAGACCAATATGGATGAGTTCGCCATGGGCTCCTCCAACGAAAATTCCACCTTTGGGATCACCCGCAATCCCTGGGAACTGGACTACGTCCCCGGTGGTTCTTCCGGCGGGTCGGCAGCGGCCGTGGCCGCCGACGAGTGCATCGCATCCCTGGGGACCGATACCGGTGGATCCATTCGCCAACCCGCCGCCTGCTGCGGCATCGTCGGACTCAAACCCACCTACGGACGTATCAGCCGCTACGGCATTATTGCCTATGCCTCGTCTCTGGATCAGGTGGGGCCCATGACCAAAGATGTCACCGACTGTGCCCTGATGTTGGAGACAGTTGCCGGCTTTGATCCGGCGGATTCCACCTCGCTGAACGCCCCTGTCCCTTCCTTTGGCTCGGAGCTTAAAAAAAAGGTGAAGGGCCTGCGTGTGGGAATCCCGAAGGAATACTTCATCCCCGGAACCCAGCCGGAGGTGGAAAATGCCATTCGGGAAGGAATCCAGGTCCTTAAAAAGAGCGACGTTGAGATCCAAGAGATCTCCCTTCCCCATACGGAATATGCCACGGCTGTTTACTATATTATCGCCACGGCCGAGGCGAGTTCGAACCTGGCGCGCTACGATGGAATGAAGTACGGATTGCGCGCCGAGGCCAAGAACCTGACCCAAACCTATATGGAAAGCCGGGAGGCCGGTTTTGGGGCAGAGGTGAAGAGACGCATCATGCTGGGAACCTACGTCCTGTGCTCGGGTTACTACGACGCCTACTACCTCAAGGCACAGAAAGTCAGAAACTTGATCATGGGTGACTTTACCGAGGCGTTTAAGAATTGTGACGTGATCGTGACTCCAACGGCGCCAACCACGGCCTTCAAGATCGGCGAGAAGATCGAGGACCCTCTCCAGATGTATCTCTCGGACATCTTTACCATTCCGACGAACCTGGCGGGCCTTCCCGGTCTCTCCATTCCCTGTGGTTTTGACTCCAAAGGACTACCCATTGGACTCCAGATCATCGGTAAACCCCTGGACGAGGCCACAATCCTCCGTGTCGCCTACGCCTTTGAGCAGGCCACGGACTGGCACACAAAGAAACCCACCTTAAGAACCTAACCCGTTTGTTTCTGACTTTTTCGATAACCCGCAATGATCAGGCACCAGAGACTTCTCTAATTAATGAGTGGAAAACGGCTCCAACTCAGAACAACAGCGAACTAACGGGAGCACAGTTAGCCCTAAGCCTTTTATTTAGTTAGAGAATCGCTTCAGGAACAGTTGACACAAGATCAGATCTAGCCTAAAAGAAACCTTGGCCTTTTTGGGCCAGACCATCCAATTGGGTGGGAAGCACGACCGACGAAGGATCAAAAGGAGATCATATATGATGAGTTACTTACGATTACTCCCTGCGTTTCTATTGGCAGTCTTAGTTTCCGTAATGGGACCCAGCATCGCCTCCGGGTTGGACGCCGAGTCCCATTTCAAGGGGAAGACCATCCGATTCGTTACCGGTTCCCGGCCCGGCGGAGGCACGGATATCCTGCTCCGCTATTTTGCAGGAAACTGGGGAAAGTTCTTTCCGGGGAACCCCCGCTTCGTTGTCACCAACCTCCCCCCCCACGTACACGGGCTGAACTACGTATGGCGATCCAAGCCAAACGGGATGACCGTGTTCATGCACTCCACAGCTGTCCTGAGGGAACAGGTTCTAAGCCAGGCTGAATTCAAGACCAGCCAGTTCAAGTTCATCGGAGACATCGGAGACCGAAGCTTTGTGATGACCGGCTACAATTTGCCCATCAACAACATCAAAGAAGCCATGGGCAAAAAGGGGCCAAAACTCAAATACCTGGACGTCATCCCCAGCCCTGACGACATGGCCACTCAGGCGTTTCAGTTAATGCTGCTTGCCGATTGGCTGGACCTCCCCATGGAGTTTGGCGTCATCGCAGAGCGAGGCACCTCCGTTACGTTGCTCGAGATGGAGCGGGGAAATATGAACGTGATGGTCGGCGGTTCCGGGCGGTGGTTCGGCTTTCCCAAACTTCGACCCGGCTGGATCGCGAAAGGTAGGCTGAAGCCATTATTGGACATGACCTTCCTCGGCCAGAGAATGGGAGCCAATGCAGAATTTAAAGACGTCGACAAGGTGCCTCATGTCTACAGTCTGCTCAACAAGAAGCAGAAGGAGATTTGGGCGGCAATGATCGAGGCCACCCAGGCCATGAACAAGCCCGTGGTGCTATCGCCTAAGACACCGGACAATATCGTCAACGTATATCGTTCAGCCCTTGAGAAAGCGATGGCGGACGACAAGTTCCGCACAGGGATAGAAAAGGTCTCTGGTATTCCCGCCGTTTGGGTAAAAGGACCTCAGGCCCATAAGGAAGCCCAGGAAGCTGAACGGCTCTGGACCGCATACCGGAAACCAGAAGCAAAACTGCGTCGCGACATGTACAACAAATACATTCGCAAGTAGGTCACTTCCACCGCCACGACCGGTCGATCCCACCATAGAAACTGGGATGGACCGGCCCCTCGGCGGCGCGAGGGTTTCACCTAATGGAAGCCATCCTCCAAGCCTCAGCTTATCTCGGCACCCTTATCTACTGGGAGGCGTTGTTCGCGGGCGTCTTCCTCTCCATCGCCATCGGTCTCGTGCCAGGGGTGGGCTCCCTCCTGGTCATGTCCATCCTCCTGCCCTTCATCGTTTTTAATATTCAGGACCCGGCCGTCGCTCTGGTCATGCTGGCGGCTATCGCTGGGACCAACAACACCCTGGATTCGATACCGGCCGTGGTAGTCGGTGTCCCGAGCGGCGCCACGCAGGTAACCTTCCTCGAAGGACACCAACTCGCCAGACAGGGTAAGGCCGCCCATACCCTGGGCGCAATTTACGCCGTTTCTGCAATCGGTGGGGTCGTGGGCGCGGTCTGCCTGGCCATAATCATCCCGATCATCAAACCCTTTATTTTGAGCATCGACCGCAGTGAGATCGCGGTCATCGCCATGTTCGGCGTGGCCATGGTCGCGGTCCTGAGTCGCGGCGCCATGATCAAGGGAATCGCCGCCGGCCTCCTTGGCGTCCTGATTGCAACCGCCGGCGTCGACCCGTTTACCGGTGCGAGACGGTTTACATTTGGCCAGATTGAGCTCTGGGAGGGGCTTCCATTGGTTGCAGTGGTCACGGGGATCTTCGCCATCCCCGAACTGATCGACCTCACCATGACCCGTAGCCCAGTAGCTCCCGCAGGAGCGATCATATCGCGGTCGGAAATGTTCCGCGGTGCCCTTTACGGGTTGAAGCACTGGAAGGAGACCATCCGGCAATCGGTGCTCGGTGTTTTTCTGGGGGCCATTCCGGGCGTCGGCAGCGGTGTCATCGATTGGCTGAGCTATGCGTTTGGCATTCTCTGCCGCAAGGACCGCAGTGAGTTTGGTAAAGGTTCCTTGGACGGCGTCCTGTTCGCCGAGGCGGCGCAGAACTCAAAAGAAGGAGGGCAGGCCCTGCCTACCCTGGCGCTAGGAATACCCGGGGGGACGGGTTGGGTCATGGTCCTCGCCGCTATGTTGATGTACGGGATAAGCCCCGGGCCTCCCATGCTTGGGCAGCACGCTCACCTCACCATGATCATTGTACTCACGCTGGCCATTGGCAACCTTCTGGTTACGGCAATCGGCCTGTTCGCTTCGGCACCACTGATTCGGCTCACGGCCCTTCCCTATCCCGCGATTTCAGCCGTCGTCATCCCTCTCGTCATCCTGGCAGCCTTTTTAGATATGCGGAGCTGGTTTGCTATTCCGATCCTCGTCATTTTTTCCATCGTCGGCCTTCTCATGAAGCACTTCGGGTGGCCCAGGCCGCCGCTCATTCTGGGATTCATCCTGGGTCCAATCATCGATATAAACATGCAAACGGCCCTTTCCATATACGGAGTGGTAGGGGTAATAACGCGGCCTTTAACCATAGCCCTACTCGTACTACTCGTGATAACCGTAGTCTTCTTTACACGCTTCATGGCGCAAGCGGAGAAGAGCAGCACGTCTGCAGAAGACACGAATCAGGCCAAGCCTTCGACCGATACGGCAACGCCGCAGGTGACGGTCCGGCGATTCACCTGGCATGCGGCCAACGTCGTTCCACTTCTACTCATTGGCGGGATGATCGTCAGCGCCTGGGTGTCTCTCGAATACCCAGTCAAAGCTCGCGCACTTCCCCTCACTCTCAGTGTGGGTATCATCGCTCTCGCGGTGATAGAACTACTCAGACAGTGGTTCGCCGTCCAGACCAACTCAGGCCAGATCATGGATCTTGGGATGCGAAGCACTGGCATGGAGGGTGCGACCCGGGCGGCCCTTTTGCTGGGCGAACTCGGGATCTTTTTCCTATTTCTGGCAACGACCATCCGCCTGGACAATGCGGCGATCGCCTTCGCCGTCCTGCTACCCCTGCTGTTACTTGAGGGACGCCGTCGGTGGTATACTGCTATGATTACGGGTAGTATCTTGGCAGCATGGACCTACGGATTCATGGACTACTTCATGGCAGTCATCTGGCCGGAGCCTGTCCTCAGCCTATGGTTGCTCGGTCGCCTCTGAAACACCTCCCCCCTTTCCCTTTAAGGTTCCACAAGCTGGGGTATCTTTTGAGCCGTAAACCCATTGTGATCTTGAGACATCCCCAGGGGTCCTGACTTTTCCGGAATCGGCGCTCTCCACAATCACCTAACTAACCATCAAAGATATAGACATTGCGCTGTCAGCCGCTTCCTGATATTTTCCTAAGAAATATGCTTAAAACGAGTCTTAGCCTACTCTTCATAGGGATCCTTGTCCTCCTCGGCTCCGATGTCGGCGTAACCCAATCTAGGGACGAGTTGGAGGTGATCAAGAGGGAGGTCGAGGCACTCAAGAAAAACCAAGCAGCACTTCAAAAGGATCTAGACGCCATGAAAAATGCGGTGAGTCGGCGACGGCCTCCGAACACCTTTAAGCAGATGGTTCTCAACGTCGACGATGACCCGTTCAAAGGGGAAAAAAACGCGCCGCTCACCGTGGTTGATTTCTCCGACTACCAGTGACTCTACTGCGCCGGCCACGTCAGTGTGACGTTGCCCCAGATCAAACGAGATTACATCGACACGGGAAAGCTCAGATACGTCTTTCGTGACCTGCCCCTGGAGTCCATCCACAAGCAGGCCTTCAAGGCCCACGAGGCGGCCAATTGCGCCGGTGATCAGGGCCAGTATTGGGAAATGCACGATCAGCTCTTCGCTCAACAACGCAAGCTTCGGCCCGCGGATCTCACTGTACAGGCCGAGACCTTGAGGTTGGAGATGAAGACCTTCCAACAGTGCCTGAACAGCAACAAATATGTGACGGAAATCCAAAAGGACATCCAGGAGGCAGTCAAGGCGGGGATCCGGGGAACACCGACATTTTTGTTCGGATTTTCCGAGAGTAACCCATCCACAGTAAGGGCGGTGGAAATTCTCCGTGGTGCCCAGCCCTATGATCGCTTCAAGCAGGTAATCGAGAAACTACTCGCGTCCAAGAAACAATAGCGGCCATGACCTACGAACCCATGATTGGGCTGGAAGTCCACGCCCAACTTCTTACCGAATCAAAGATATTCTGCGGCTGCACCACTCGCTTCGGAGAGAAACCCAATCAGAATACCTGCCCGGTCTGCATGGGCTTTCCCGGCGTACTGCCGGTGCTTAACAAGAAGGTAGTGGAATTCACCATCCGCGCAGGACTCGCCACCCATTGCGAGATTGCCCACACCAGTCGCTGGGCCAGAAAAAACTATTTTTACCCGGACCTACCCAAGGGCTACCAGATCAGCCAGTATGAACTTCCCCTTTGCACCAATGGATACATCGACATCGGAACGAACGGCGATGGGAAAAGGGTCCGACTAACACGTATTCACATGGAAGAGGATGCGGGGAAGAATATTCACGATCAGCGGAGCGACCACAGCCTGGTTGACCTCAACCGGGCCGGCGTACCCCTCATGGAAATCGTTAGCGAACCGGACATCACCAGCGCCGAGGAGGCGGGGCGCTACCTCAGGAGCCTGAGAGCGATCCTGCAATACCTCGAGGTATGTGACGGGAATATGGAGGAGGGAAGCTTCCGATGCGATGCCAACGTCTCCATTCGACCTAACGGGACGAAGGAGTGGGGAACCAGGGCCGAAGTGAAGAATATGAACTCCTTCAAGGCCGTAGAAAAGGCCCTCGACTATGAAATCGCCCGGCAAGAGCAACTGCTCTCCGAAGGCGGACGCGTCGTGCAAGAAACCCGACTCTGGGACGCCGACCACGAGGTAACCCGTTCCATGCGCTCCAAAGAGCACGCCCACGATTATCGTTACTTCCCCGATCCGGACCTGCTCCCGTTGGTCGTTGACAACGCGTGGATCCAGGAGATTCGGGACCACACACCGGAGCTTCCGGAAACGCGAAAGAAGCGTTTTATAGCAGACTATGAACTCCCGACTTATGACGCGGAGCTTCTGACCAGCCGCAAAGATATAGCCAACTATTTCGAGGCCGCCGTCAAAGCCCACGGGAACCCCAAGGCCATCAGTAACTGGGTCATGGGAGACCTATTCCGCGTCATCAAGGAAAGGAAACTGGACGAAAGCCTTTGTATCACCGATTGGCCGGTGCAGCCGGAGCATATCGCCGAGATGGTTCGGCTGATCGATCAGGGCAAGATCAGCGGCAAGATCGCCAAGACTCTGTTTCAGGAAATGCTCGATAAAGAGGTGTCTCCCGAGCAGCTAGTCAAAGAAAAAGGCCTGGAGCAGGATTCGGATTCGAGCAATATTGAGAAAGAGATCGAGAGCGTACTGGCTGCGCACGCGCAACAGGTTACCGATTACCGGTCAGGAAAAGACAAGGTCTTCGGATTTTTCGTGGGCCAGGTGATGAAAGCAACCAAGGGCAAGGCCAATCCCCAATTGGTCAACGAGATCTTGCGGAGAAAACTCGAGGTTCGATGATTGAGGATGGATGATGGCAATTTTACAGACCTTTCGAGATCTCGAGATATATCAGCTTACTCGCGAACAGGTGAAGACAATTTTTGCAGTAACTCAGTCGTTCCCAAACGAAGAAAAGCACCTCCTGACGGATCAAATTCGTCGCTCATCTCGCGCGGTCAATGCAATGATTGCGGAGGCATGGGCAAGGAGAAGGTATCAAAAAGCATTTATAAACAAGATCGACGAGGCATTGGGTGAGGCAATCGAAACTCAGGCTTGGTTAGATCATGCGTTGGACTGCAGGTACATCGAAACCAGGCAGCACGACGAATTGAATGAGGCATGGCAGCATATTGGCGCAATGCTTAACAGAATGATTCAGCGCGCAAAAGATTTTTGCAAATCTGCAGCCAGACAGTAATTGAACTCCGGCATTCGATCTTCTATCTTCCATTTTCGATATTCAATCTGCTACGTATGATACGCCGAGTTAATGCGAACGTAGTCGAAGGTCAGGTCGGAGGTCCATACGGAGGCTGATTGTTTTCCCAGCCCCAGGTCTATCCGTACCTGGAAAGCTCGGCGGCGCATGACACGGGCCGCCTGACCCTGACCTTTGCCCAGAGCAACTCCTTTGCTTACCACCTTTACCCCACCCAACGAGACGGCGACCCTGTCTGGATCGACCGCAACCCCCGCGTAACCGATGGCGGCCATAATACGGCCAAAGTTGGGATCCTCACCAAAGAAAGCGGTCTTGACTAGGTTCGAATTCGCCACCGCAAATGCCACTCTCTTGGCATCGGCGACCGAACGGGCACGTTGAACTAGGATCTCGACAACCTTGGTTCCCCCTTCAGCATCTTCCACCAGCTTAACGGCCAGCTTCTTCATGACCTTGAGGACGGTTTGTTCCAGGCTCCGTTCATCGGTACTATTTCGCTGAACCGTTCGATTACCCGCATGACCGTTGGCAAGGAATAAAATCGTATCATTGGTGCTCATATCGCCGTCAACGGTAACCGAGTGAAAAGTTTTATCGGCGGATCGGGCCAATATGCCTCTGAGGGAAGAGGTCGATACGGCCGCGTTGGTGACAACGTAGGCCAACATGGTTGCCATGTGAGGCGCAATCATTCCCGCCCCTTTTGCCATCCCTGCGACCATGACTTGCTTTCCTCCCACCCGGCAAACCTCCATGGCAGTCTTGGAGAAACGGTCGGTGGTCAGGATCGCTTCCGCTGCCAGGGCGAAGGATTGAGGAGACAGAAGGCCAGCGGCACTCTCGATTCCCCTGAGCACGTTGTCCATGGGCAGCGGTTGCCCGATAACACCCGTCGAGGAAGGGAGAATTTTTTTTGGATCGACTCCCAAACAAGAGCCCAGCTTGAGGCACATGGCCTCCGCATCCCGCATCCCTCGACGGCCCGTGCACGCGTTAGCGTTGCCGCTGTTGACAACTACTGCCTGGATCTTTCCAGTCAGGATATTTTTCATACCTACGAGAACGGGAGCTGCCTTGACTCGGTTGGTAGTAAAAAGTGCGGCCGCGGTTGCCGGACGGTCTGAAACGATAAGGGCGAGGTCTTTTTTCCGGCTTTTCTTAACACCACAGGCTATGCCGGCAAAGCTAAATCCAGAAACCTTGATAATCATCGTTAATAGTTAATCGTCCATTCGCTTATTCGTCTACTCGTTCATACGTTGATTCGAACATCCATTTCTCGTTTAATTGCTTTCGCTTCGACTCCGATTCATCAATAATCGACAACGAGTAACGATTAATTGTTACGAATAACCAATAACGATTAACGAGTCTACCGGCCGTGGCACCTCTTGTACTTTTTGCCACTGCCACAGGGGCAGGAGTCGTTCCGCCCGACTTTGCCCCCTTCCCGCTTCACCGTCGCTACCCGGGCAGGTTCGTCGGCCTCGCCTCCATGGCTCAAGACCATTTTCTTTGGACGCCCCTGGACCTCCAGCTGCTCTACGGCGTCTTCTTGGGCTACCTCGATGGTAAACAGCTTTTGAATCACGTCCCCCTGAATGGTCTGAATCATCTCCTCGAACATGGAGAACCCTTCCTTCTGGTATTCTTGCAAGGGATTTTTTTGGCCGTATCCCCTAAGCCCAATTCCCTCCTTTAAAGAATCCATATTCAAGAGGTGATCTTTCCACAAGGCATCAATGGTCTGGAGCATGATGATCTTTTCCAATTGGCGGAGCAGAGGAGCGCTGATTCGGTTTTCCTTGTCCGTATAGGTCTGTGTAACCCGATCCAAAACCCTCTCCTGGAGACTCTCGGGGGTCAATTCCTCCAGGTCCTCCGTCTTGAGCTGGTACCGAAAATTGAATTGATGAAATAAATTCTCACTGAGGCCGTTCAGATCCCACTCCTCAGGCGGCAGTTGGGCATCGACGCATCGGGTGACGGTGTCCTCAGCCAGACCTTCAGCCATCCCCAGCACTTGTTCCTTTAAGTCCTCTCCCTTGAGGACCTCTCGTCTTTGTTGATATATCACCTCCCGCTGCTTGTTCATGACGTCGTCATATTCCAGGAGGTGTTTTCGGATATCGAAGTTATGAGCCTCAACCTTTTTCTGCGCGTTCTCGATAGCCCGGGTAACCAATCCGTGTTCTATGGGGATCCCCTCTTCCATCCCCAGTCGGTTCATAATTCCCTGAATTCGCTCGGCACCGAAGATACGCATCAAATCATCTTCCAGGGAGAGATAGAAGCGCGAAGAACCCGGATCGCCCTGACGACCGGAGCGGCCCCGAAGCTGATTGTCGATTCTACGACTCTCATGCCGTTCCGTGCCTATGATGTGAACCCCACCAGCGGCAATGACCTTGGACCGTTCGTCACTGGACAACGCTTGATACTGTTCGAGAAGCTCACCAAACCTCTGCCGATATGAATCAGGGGCCTTTTCCAATTCCTCGCGGACCTTATCCACGGCCTGCGAGTACTCTTGCCTCTTGGCTTCGTACGTCTTCTGCGCCTCCTCTACGGCTGCCTCATAGGGACGGCGCACCTGGTCGCACAGCGCCTCGGCCTCTTCAAAGGCTCGGTGCGCCTCGGCATACTCGGCCACAAGGGAAGCGTGTTCCCCCTGGGACAAAAGGGCCATAACTACGACAAACTCAAACTCATCGAGCTGTTCCTCATACTTCCGTCTTGTCTCATCTACGGCCTCGACAAGCTGCTGGCGACCACCATTGGCTTTCTGCCACTGTTCCAGGTACTGCCCCAGAGCTTCACGGGCTTCCTCGAAGGCCGTCCGGGCCTCGGGCTTGTTCATCCCCGCTGATTCCAGAACCGAGCTCTCCCATTTTTCCTTAGCTTCCAGGTACCTCTCGGGAATGCTACGCAACGAATGCAATGCCTCGATGAACTCGGTTGCGGAGACGTCCTCGTACTCCTGACGGATGCCTTCGAACGGGGAAAGCGCCCTTAGCTTTGGATGAACTTCCGTGGATTTTTTCAATGCGGCGGCCCGGGCCTGATCGTGGAGTTGGCCGTCCTGACGGAAACGTTGTTCTGCCCGCTGAATTTCCTCCTCGTACTTCTCTTTCAGCTCTTTTAAGGCATCCTCGTAGCGGGTAGTCCCCTGAAAAGGAAGCTTCGTGGCTTTACTCATCCATTCATTTTCCATGTCGGACCGGGCCAGAAACTCGGGATTGCCGCCAAGCAGGATATCCGTACCCCGTCCGGCCATATTGGTAGCTATGGTCACCGCACCCAGTCTCCCCGCCTGGGCGATGATCGTCGCTTCCGCCTCATGGTTTACGGCGTTTAATACGTTGTGGCGGATGCTCTTTTGTTTGAGCATACGAGCCAGACGTTCCGACCGCTCGACCGAAACCGTACCAACGAGAACCGGTTGGCCCCGGCCGTGGCAATCCTCGATCTCCTCCACCACCGCATCGAACTTTTCCCTCTCGCTGCGATAGACAACGTCTGGATGATCGGCCCTGACCATAGGCCGGTGGGTGGGAACCACCAGCACGTCAAGTTTGTAGATCTTTTTGAACTCGGTTGCCTCCGTATCCGCCGTACCCGTCATGCCGGCCAGTTTATTGTACATACGGAAATAGTTCTGGATCGTAATGGTTGCCAGGGTCTGATTTTCTTCCCGAATACGTACCCGCTCCTTGGCCTCGACGGCCTGATGGAGTCCGTCGGACCAGCGCCTTCCGGGCATGAGCCTTCCCGTGAACTCATCTACAATCATGACTTCGCCCTCTTTGACGACGTAATCCACGTCCCGCTTGAAGAGACTGTGTGCCTTGAGGGCCTGATTGACGTGATGAAGCGTCTCGATGTGCCTGGGATCATAGAGGTTGTGGATGCTCAACAAGCGCTCCACCTTGGCGATGCCAGTTTCTGTAAGCGTGGAAGTACGGCTCTTTTCGTCGACCGTATAGTCTCCCTGGGCTTCGATGGCAGCGCGATTTTCCTGGGATGGATCTCCCTGGACAACCGCTCCACGCTGCAGTTTAGGAATGATTCTGTCGATGGTGTAGTACTTGTCTGTAGATTCCTCCGCAGGACCGGAAATAATGAGAGGTGTCCTGGCCTCGTCGATGAGGATATTATCGACCTCGTCGACGACGGCGAAGTTCAGATCCCGTTGTACGTACTCGTCCAAGGAGAACTTCATATTGTCCCGCAGATAATCGAATCCGAACTCGTTGTTGGTCCCGTAGGTGATATCAGCAGCATAGGCCTCGCGGCGTGTGACAGGGCGCAGGTTGAGGTAACGGTAGTCTTTGGTCACGTGCGTAGGGTCGAAAAGATAGCTGGAATCATGCACGATGGAAGCTATGGAGAGTCCGAGCCGGTGATAGATAGGCCCCATCCATTGGACATCCCGGCGGGCAAGGTAGTCATTCACGGTAATGAGGTGGGCCCCTTTTCCCTCCAGAGTGTTCAAGTAAATGGCGAGGGTGGCAACCAGGGTTTTCCCCTCGCCGGTTTTCATCTCAGCGATCTTGCCTTCGTGGAGCACTACACCGCCGATAAGCTGGGCGTCGAAGTGGCGTAACCCCAAGCTTCGTTTCGACGATTCCCTCACGGTCGCGAAAGCTTCGGGAAGCAATTCGTCCAGAGAGGTCCCTTCGCCGAGCCGTTTCTTGAATTCTTCGGTCTTCGCCGGTAGTTCAGCATCGGTGAGCTTTTCACAGGAGGCTTCAAGAGCGTTGATGGCTTCGACGTAAGGCCGAATGCGCTTTAACTCCCGCTCGTTCTTTGTACCGACAATCTTTTTGATTAAACCCAGCATAAGACCACTCTAAATTACACGATTCTTAAAGGAAAAACCACGGTAGGAAAGTGTTATTCAGTCATTCTCATTAGTCAATAGGGATTCACGATCCATTGCCGGGTGGCTTGCGAGCAGTGGTCATCTTTCATCGCGCCCGAGCGTCATCTTCGACAATGAAGCCTCCACGGGCTTACGCCCATGGCCATCTGCGAAGACGGATAAGCGTCCAACCCATCGTCGATTCCAGTTAAAACTACTGCGCAGCGATTATCTGCTCCCCCAACTCCTTTTCACAACTGGGGGCAAAACCGAAGACCTGTTCCCAAACCTGTTTAGACTCCATACAGAGAAAGACAAAGACCGTCGGCGAGGCTTGGCGGATCCAGTGGAGCATCTTGCGATACATACTTACCCGTAATGGATGAAAATAGCGCATTTTGCCGTCGGGACCTAGAATCTGTTCTCCTGCGAGGAGACCGCTGGCGGGAAATCTTTGACGCATGATCCTTTTCAAACCCGGAGTGTTGCGTAGGACACCCATACTAAGCCACGCAATCCTTCGATGGTCCAGAACGGAAAAGACCCTCTCTACCATTTCCCGGTAGTCCTCTTCCCAGCCACTGTATTCAACCATGGGGTCGAAGTGAAAGCCCAATTTGTATCCCGCCTCCTGACAGCGCCGGGCCGCCTCAAGCCTCTCCTCAATTGAGGCAGTTCCATGCTCGTCCGCATCAATCACTCTTTGGGGATTCATGGACCAGGAAACCACCACTCGTCCCTTGGGATCCAAAGACACCAACCGATCCACGCAGCGACTCTTCGTTTTGAGCTCTAATAGGGCGTTGGGGTGCTCAGCGAAGCATGGAACGATCTGCTCGGAAAAGGCGATGTAGGGGTCCAATGCCAGGCTGTCCGTAATTTCCCCCGTGCCCACACGGAAAAAGAAATTCCGGTGTTTGTTGAATAGGTTATGAGCCTCACCTAGCAAGTCCTCCACGTTACTGAAGACCTTGAGGGCCGGATTCTGCGCAAGGTAGTCCTGCAAATAACAATAGCTGCATTCCATAGGGCAGTTACTGGCAAAGTTGATGACATAGTAGTTACAGCAGACACTGCCTTCGCTGCCAGGGCATTTTTTAAGGAACTCGCCTTTATAGCGCGTCAAGAAGAGACGTTTTTTGCCTTCGCCAAAAGGATCCCCCGTGGAACGCAGCTTGGCCAGGAACTCATCCGCATTCTCTACAAGGGTGAAAGGCGTCTCGGGCAAAGTGCGCCGCAGATTCTCGTAAACTAGGCCGTGCTCCGAACCGACCTCGACAATTACCTCTTGAGGCCGGTAGCCGCCCCCATCTACTACCATGCGGGTCTGTTCTGCTTGTGACGCGGCCACTTACACCGCCTCCCCGCTCAGATAGTCAAAGACCTCTTTGACCTCGATCCGATCCATGAGGGTGGCGAGTTCACCTACCAGGCGTTTGAGCTCTTCGTGGCTTGTCGATTTCACCTGCAACATGAGAAACCCACCCTCGAGAGCCAATGGTACGGATAATTGAATTTCAGACTTAAGTCCCATGGTACGAATCCGCTTCTGGATTTCCCGCTCCGCCTGAACCAATCGGGGGAAGCGAAGCCGTCTGAGTTCCTCCTTGACCCGTCTGAGCTTGTCATTGCGACCCAGCCGGGGATCCTTCCAGATCGGTTCGATGGAGCTCGACTTGACGATATCACGGAAACTCACGACGTCCCGATGAGCCATTTCTTCCATCCAATCCAAAAACTCCCGCAAATGGTTTTCTCCGATGTTCAGCTCCCTAGCAAACTCCAGGAGAACCTCCCCATCGGATTCGGAGAGATGAAGCCATCGTTCAAGCGTTTGTCTGCGAATCGCCCGTTGGCGACCATACTCTTCAATTGCATGATTCATGGGAAACTGCTCCTCCAGCGAACCGAGTTAGCACACGTTCATAGCCAACGGCCTCGTCCTCTTTACCCCTTTTTCTTGCACCCTGCGCGAGAATGGCCACTTTGCATTCTAAAACCTCCAAGGTCCATTCCCTTTTTTCTCCCTGCAATCCCGACGCGAGGAGTTTTTCCAGAGCTCGGATTCGAAATCTGTCCATTCCCCAAGTCGAACGGGACAACTGATCCCGGTGGCCTCCCCGCTTAATGGTCAGTGGCTCGGGTATCAGGGGAACCTCCGTATCCACAGCGAGGCGCAACCAGAGATCGTAATCCTCACAGACCACAAGCGTCTCGTCAAATCCCCCTACCCCCTCGAACAACCCCCTAGTTATCATCACACTGGACGGGCTGACAAGGCATAGGTCAAGACTGGCACGAAATATGTTTCCAGAAGGCTTATGGTGTCTCTTCCCAGGGTTGACCCGTACGCCGTTGCGAATCCAGACTTCCTCGGTCTGACAAATCTTGACTTCCGGATTAGCCCTCATAAAGGCCATTTGAGTCTGGAGCTTACGGGGCTGCCACAGGTCATCGGAGTCCAGAAAGCAAAGGTAACGGCCCTGGGCGTGGCGAACCCCCAAGTTACGCGCCGCCGCCACCCCCTGTCTGGGCTGACGAAGTACTGTAATTTCCATACCATAGCACTCAAGCCTGTCCATTGTCCCATCATCGGAGCCATCATCAACTACTATGAGTTCGAATTCCCTGAATCTTTGCTTACGCACCGACTCGATAGCCTCAGAGACCAATGGCCAGCGATTAAAGGTAGGAATAATGATGCTTACCAGTTCCATGGCACGGGTTGCTCAGCAGGCACGAGAAATCATGTATCCTCCACGGGCTTACGCCCGTAGTATCCATCATTTCTTCGGCTCTTCGGCGGAATCCCCCGAAGCACCCTCCTTCGCTCGTTGAGCTTCGGAGGGTCCGACCGTCGCATTCATCCATGGGCTTACGCCCATGGCCTTCTGCGAAGGCGGATAAACATCAATATTGTACAATGCTTACGCCGCGTTGCCCCGTGGAACACCGTCCTAATATACCGACAATCACGGAACATCTCCGTCGAAAAAAGAATAACATATTCAGCGAATTTTTGAAGCAAATCTCCACTCAAAGGCCCACCCCGGACTAACCCCCATAAGTGTATTGACTTTTTAAAATATTTGTATAAATTAACCTCTAGAGGTCACACCTCTACTTAAGCACTCAGGGGCTCCTGAAACGGGTCCCTGATCTTTTTAGGGATCACTTCAGCCGCCCGTTACTTCCTGATCACCTAAAACCAGGACGTATCGGAAAATCGTTTTGCGCTGCATTCCGAATTGAGTGCAGCCGTACTTTTTTTACACATGGATAAGTTCCTACCGGATCAAATGCAAGAGAACGAAGAGGGTGCAACCGAGGAAGTGGAGGAAAGCAGCGAACTCCTATTAGCTGAGGAGGGCGATCAAGAGGTCGAGGAAGAGGTAGAGGTCAAGCCCCAGCCCGAAAAAGTGGAGAAGAGTACGGACCCGGTGGGGATGTACTTCCGCGATATCGCCTCCATTCCCCTCCTCACCCGGGAACAGGAGGTTATGTTGGGGAAGCAGATGGAGGAAGGCCAGACAGAGTACATGGAGAGGGTTCTCGCTTCCCCCCTGGCCTTGGACTATGCCCTTGAGGTAGGCGCCCGGATCAAAAATAATGAGTTGAGCCTGTGCGACGTGCTCATGGGAGCCGATGGCGAAGAGGAGATCGTCGACGATAAAAAAGACCGCGATCACTTCTTGAAAGCAATCATGAAGCTGCGACGATCTGCTGTCAGTTTTCAGCAGATTGAGAAAGAGTTAGGTAGAAAATCCCTGTCCAAGAAAAGACGCGCTCTTCAGGAAAAGAACCTGGAGAAAAAAAGGCAGGATATCACGAGTACCCTCAAGGCACTTCGCCTATCTAAACCCCGCATCACCGATATTGCAGAACGCCTCAAGAGCAGCCATGCCCAATTGACTGAACTAAAGGGCAGGGCCAAAGGTACCCGAAGTCGAAAAGAGATCACAGCTATTCACGAGAAGCTACAAGCCATCGAAAACGAGATGAGGCTTGCGCCAGAGCAGATGAAGCAAAAATTTGTGTCGATTATCGAGGCTGAGGAAAAGACCAGTACCGCTCGAAAAGGACTGGTTGAAGCCAATCTGCGACTGGTCGTTAGCCTGGCTAAGCGATATGGCAATCGTGGCTTACAGTTTCTCGACCTCATTCAGGAAGGGAACGTCGGCCTCATGAGGGCCGCGGAAAAGTTCGATTATAGGTTAGGATACAGGTTTTCGACCTATGCAGGTTGGTGGATTCGCCAGGCTATCACTCGAGGAATCATCGATTCGGCTCCAACGATCCGCATCCCCGTCCATATGATCGAGACACGGAACAAGCTGGTTCGGGCCCACCGCTCTTTACACCAGAAACTGGGGCGCGATCCCTTACCCGAGGAGATCGCCACCGAAATGGATTGCTCCAAAGAAGACATCAGGAAACTCACCCGAATCGCACGGGAGCCTGTTTCGCTTGAAACCCCGATAGGCGATGAAGGTGAAAGCCGGCTCGGCGATTTCATCGAGGATAAGGTTGTTCCCAAGCCCATGGAAACAACCATGAAGGCCGACCTCTTCATGCAAGTCAAAAAGGCATTAGCAACACTCACCCCACGGGAGGAAACCGTCCTCCGATTTCGCTTCGGTATCGGTCAGGGCCGCGACTACACCCTGGAAGAGCTGGGTGAAAAGTTCTCCATAACACGGGAACGCATCCGCCAAATCGAGCAAAAGGCGCTTCGCAAGCTCCGTTTCCCCATCCGGCGTCTGAGCATCCACGAATAGCTTTCAAGCTCCGGGCGGGGGGCCAATAACCAAAAAGCCACCCGCCTTTCTGCTATCTCAGCAGAGTCCTGACAATCCTCCGCCACCCATCTCTTGTCCACGACTCCCCTGGCAACTGGCTTTCGGAACCCCCCACCAATCCTTTCCCATGGGAGGGATAGAGATTGACAGGATCGTGGAATAATGTAACTTTTTAAGGCCGGTCGTTTAATTCCTCCATATAAAATTTCAGCAGCTAGAGATAATCTTTGTGACTTTGGCATTACCGCAAGACAAATCTTACACCCTTCCGGCAGCGGATCTGGTTCAGGCCGTCCAAGACGCACGGCAGCGCACCCATGCCCTCGTGCAAGACCTCACGGACGAGCAGCTGGCAGTGCCGAAACTAGATATCGTCAACCCGATCATATGGGAGCTCGGGCATATCACATTCTTTTACGACGTATTTGTCTTACGGGTTCTCGGCTCCGATCGGTTTCTCTTGCCCGGCGCAGAGGATATGTACGATTCGTTCAAGATGCACCACGAGGACCGGTGGAGGCTTCCTCTGCCTTCAAATAAAGAAACCCTGTCCTACATGGATCGAGTCTTGAATCGGGTTGTCAATCGACTGGAATCCCACGAGCCCGACCCTCGTGAAACTTACCTGTATCTTCTTTCGGTACTTCATGAAGACATGCACGACGAGGCCTTTACCATGGTGCGGCAGACACTCAACTACCCACAGCCTCAACTGAGTTATTTGCCTTCCATTCCAGATAGCGCAAGGTCCAGCGATAATTCGTATCTGGGAGACGTTCAGATACCGGGAGGTACTTTCCAATTGGGCGCAGGATCGGACACGCCGTTTCTATTTGATAACGAAAAGTGGTCTCACCCAGTAGAGATTCTCCCCTTCAGCATTGGGCGTGCCCCGGTGACCGGTGGTCAGTTCGCCGAATTCGTTGACGATCACGGTTACCAGCGCAAGGAGCTTTGGAGTACGGAAGGTTGGGTGTGGCGTTCCAAGGCCGCAGCGACTCAACCGGTCTATTGGAAGAAACAGGGCAATTCGTGGGTGCAACGCCAGTTTGACCAGTGGATCCCACTGGCAACCAATGTCCCGGTGATGCACGTGAACTGGTTTGAGACAGAGGCCTATTGCCGCTGGGCAAAGAGAAGGCTTCCCACGGAGGCCGAATGGGACCTGGCGGCCAGCGCAGAGCCCACTCCCGACGGCAAAGGCATCACACAACGCAAGCGAAGGTATCCGTGGGGCAACGAACCGCCCACAACCGATCGGGCGAACCTGGATTCGCGGCACCTGGGTTGTGTGGATGTCGGGGCCTTCCCGGCGGGCGATAGCGCCTTCAGCTGCCGGCAGATGGTGGGCAATGTCTGGGAGTGGACCGAGTCGTCCTTTTATCCTTTTCCCGGATATCTAGTGGATTGGCCTTACCGAGAATACTCGGCCCCCTGGTTCGGTACCCGCAAGATACTCAAAGGAGGCGCCTGGGCCACACGATCACGCCTCGCCTGTAACTCGTATCGGAATTTCTTCGAACCCTTCCGCCGTGACGTCTTTGCAGGCTTTCGCACCTGTGCCATTTAACCGACAAGACATTTCTTTCGTTGTCTCTAAGTCCTGACCTCTCCCGAAGACAGAGTACCTTTGCCACCAAAGGATGCTTAGGTCTTCACCACCGCCTGTGATTATTGTGTCGTAGCCTGTGGTTACAAAGCGTACCGGTGGCCTCTGGGTAAAGAGGGAGGCTTTCGGGGGAGTCAAAACGCCTTTGGTAAAGATTTTCCTACAGACATCTTGAGCGGAAAGTGGCCAAGCCCCAAACCAGCACAACGTCGTGATGGCCAATGGGAAGCCGCACCATATCATTGTCATCCCCGTGCAGACGCTAAAGCAGTGAATCTCACCGGAGACCTCAGTATCCGAGGTGGGACCATTGCGTAAAAGTGGTACAATCCGATGAACCCCACCCGAGATCGGCTTCAGCATCCGATGCTGAGGGTCGCTGGGACCTTGCAACCGATACCCTGGGAACTCGCCCTCGATATTTTTGCTGAGATCTCCCAATACGTCATTAAGAAACACGGGGTTCATGCCTGGGCTCAAAAGATGTTCTCTTACCATTATTTTGAGAATACCTATGCGCTAACCAAGCTGGCACTTCATTACATCGAAGCTCCAGCCTTTGCCGACCACGACAATCCATCCGTTGCATCTTCGGCGCCTGGCTTTCGGGACGCGGGGTTCGACATCTTTGCTGCCTCTTACGAAGACTGGTCTTTAGCGGACTCTCTCTTTATCTCAGGGACTGACCCCTTCGAAACCAAAACCATTATCTGGAACGAATGGATTATGAAGGGAATCGCGACAGGGTTTAAGGTGATATTTGCAATGCCACGCAAGACGACGGGCGTGGCCCACGCCGAAAAAACCGACGGGCTACATCTGTGGTTGTTTCCCGGATCCGACACGGTGCTTCCCTAGCCATCGCTCGTGTAATACTGGAGAAGGAGTGGGAAGCCAAGCAATGGATCGCGAAATACACCAATCACCAATGGGACACCAACTCTGGCTCCGGTCGAGGAACCCGTAACACCCCATTGCAGTAGCGCACGACATGGGGGCAGATACAAACCAAAGGATTCGTGGACTACAAGCAGTGGATTCTCTCGCATGAGGAATCGAAACTCGATGTGGCTGAGAAAATCACCGGTGTTCCACGGGAAAAGATCATCCGCGCCGCGGAGCTGTTGGGCAAGCCCAGAGAAGACGGGACCCGTCCGAAGACCTCAATAGGCATCGAAAAAGGGAACTATTGGTCGAATAATTATCTCAACACGGCCTCTGTTCACAATGCGCAGACCTGTACCGGGCACAATGTAAAGTTTAGGGCCTGTTGCCTCCCATCGCTTGACGCCGTTTCCCCATTTTCCCTTGTAATCCCTTAGTAAACCCGGCATGGTATTGACTGTATATTTATACTCACTTTAGTAGCTAGAAGCATATAATAGTCGAACCCCCAACGGGTTAGGCCAGGATACCTGAATACCTGGCGTAAGATGCGCGCACCATCACGGAATTTTAATGTCTCGCGATAACGATAAAAAGCGCTTCCATGTCGTTCTGATCAAACCGTCCCGATATGACGACGATGGCTACGTGATCCGGTGGGCCAGAGCGGTTCTCATATCCAATTCACTCGCAGCCGTGAATGCGCTCACCGAGGATGCCATGGGCCAGCGGATACTGGGCCCCGACGTTGAAATTATACCCCACTGGTTCGATGAAACCGTCAAACGAATTCCAACGAAAAAGCTAGCTAAGCAGATTCAGACCTCGGGAGACAAGGCCATCATTTGCATGGTTGGCGTTCAATCCAATCAGTACCCCCGTGCCGTGGACCTCTGCCGTGAATTCACAGCCTACGGCCTCAAAACCATGATCGGGGGTTTCCACGTGAGCGGTTCCATAGAGATGCTTCCCGAGATACCCAAAGAAATTCAAAAGGCCATGGATGACGGCACCACCATTGTGGCCGGTGAGATAGAGCAACGTTGGAATGAACTGCTGACGGATGCCTACCATGGGACCCTGAAACCCTTGTACAATTTTTTGAAGGACAAGCCCCCATTGAACAACATTTCGCCCCCCTTCGCCCCCATTGAAAATCTCAAACATTTTTTACCGTGGCGCCAGTCTTCCTTTGACGCGGGACGGGGGTGCCCCTTTCAGTGCAGCTTTTGCACCATCATCAACGTTCAGGGTCGCACCATGCGAGCCCGTACGGCGGACGACGTGGAGGCGCTTATCCGGAGGAACTTCTCTCAGGGCATACGCGAGTACTTTATTACGGACGACAACTTTGCCCGCAACCCCAATTGGGAGCAAATCGTCGATCGCATTATTGAATTGAAAGAGAAAGACAAGATTCGCATCTCTCTCATGATCCAGATCGACACGGTGGCACATCGCATCAAGCGGTTTACGGATAAGCTTGCTCGGGCCGGTTGCCGGCGCGTCTTTATCGGCATGGAGAGCGTCAACCCGGAGAACTTAAAGATCTCGGCAAAATATCAGAACCGTATCTCCGAATACCGCAATATGCTCCAGGCATGGCGGGATCGGAACATCGTAACTTATGCCGGATATATTCTCGGTTTCCCTGGCGACACCTACGAATCCATCATGCGGGACGTAGAGTATCTAAAAAGAGAACTGCCCCTGGAATTTGCGGAGTTTTTCATTATGACCCCGTTGCCCGGCTCCAAGGATCACCAGCAGTTCGTAGCAAAGGGCATTCCCCTGGACGAGGACCTCAACAACTACGATACGAGCCATGCCTGCATGGACCACCCTAAAATGACCCGGGAAGAACTTCTGCGGGCCTATCGGGATGCCTGGAAATCTTTTTACAGCCGGGAACACATCGAAACGATCCTGAAACGCCGCAAGGACAAACGACGCAACAGGATGGTCTCGCACCTGCTCTGGTTCTGCAGCTCGGTTTTTATCGAGAACGTACATCCCCTTTTGGGTGGATTTTTCCGCCTAAAGGGAAGACATCAGCGCTCTCCCCGGTTTCCCCTCGAATCGATTCCCGCCTATTACTGGCGAAGGACGCAAGACGTCTCCCTGTGGTTTGTCCGCATGGGTATGCTTATTGTTAAAATGCGCTGGATACTTCGTAAAGCAAACCGTGACGAGAATAAGGACTACACGGACGTAGCCATCAGTGAAGCTCCACCGCCCGTTCCCAACACCCAGCCTCGTCAGCCAAAGATTGAATTGGCCGATGCGGTGGAAACCCGTCAGTGAAGCCTCCACGGGCTTAGGCCCGTGGCATCCTTCCTTTCTTCGGCGCGGAATCCGCCGAAGCACCCCCTTTCCCTGCGATTCAAAATAATCGATCTCCCATCCTTTATTCCTTTCCCGTCTTGACAACCGATGCCTCGATGGGTTAATCGGATCAAAATAGAAGTCAAACACAGATTTTTAAGGCAGTAAAAGTCAATGGTGGATAAATTTTCTGTCGGCGCAATGGTCAGAATTAAGACCGATAATCCGGGAGATGTAAAAAGGGTTCCCCATTACATCAAGGGCAAAGTAGGAGTTGTTCAAAAGTTCCGCGGAATCATCGACAATCCCAGGGACCATCGCGATGAACGGCCTCCTCTCTACTCTGTTCTGTTCTCCCCGGCGGACATTTTCACCGAGAAGTCTGAAAATGACAAAGTCGTCGTAGATGTATTCGAAGATTGGATGATTCCCCAATAGGAGATGGAACCATGCCCGAACCCACATACCACCCCCATACCCATCCCCACGAGCCGATCAAGGAAATCGAGGAGCTTCCCGAGCATGTGATGAGGCTTCTCGCCCTCGGACAGTCCTTAGGAGAGAAAGGAATCACCGTGGTCCAAGACAGCCGATTTAAAGCGGACGAACTCAACGCCAAAGGGTTGACCCAGGGAGTTCCCTACTTTGAAAAAAGATTCATGGCCATGCGAGCAGTCCTCTCGGGCAAAAAGGTCATCTCCGAGAGCGAATGGGAGGACAAAAGACAATATCTCCAAAGGGAGATCTCACAAAAAGGAGGGGCCCTCGGTTCTTTCGAGCTCGGGGTGATGGCACTGACCCGGTTGATCCTCAAAAAAGGGACCGTGACCCAGAGTACCTTGGATTTCAATTATGAGAAGATGAAAGCGCGGGTCCCCATGTCCGGCGCCAAGATCGTCGCCAAGGCCTGGGCCGACCCTGCGTTTAAGGCTCATCTTTTGAACAATGCCAAGAAAGCCATTATGGACTTTAACCCTGTGCTCCTGGAACCTAACAACGGGAAAACCATCGAGGCCTGGGATGTCACCCATCTCGAGGTTTTGGAAAACACGGAAAAGGTTCGAAACGTCGTCGTGTGCACCCTCTGCTCCTGCTATCCCATGGGCCTACTGGGACAGTCGCCCGAGTGGTACACCAAAGAAGACTACCGGACAAGAATCGTGAGGGAACCCCGAGCGGTACTGAAAGAATGGGGGACCCAAGTGGGAGCCGACGTCGAACTGAGGGTCTACGACAGCAGTGCTGACGTGCGCTACCTGGTGGTTCCTACCCGGCCCCAGGGGACGGAAGCGCATTCGGAAGAGGAACTGGCCGATCTTGTTACGAGGGACAGCCTGATTGGCGTTGGGAACGCTTTGTCTTCTTATGGGAAATAACTCTTTGGAGAATTTATGGACACTCATGATGTTTCGATTGTACAACCGAAGGTGCTCCCGGTCCCATCCTGGCTCCCGGGAGTCCTCTCTTTTTTAATGGCTGGTGCGATAGTCCACCTCGCCCTTTTTTCAACCTACCCGCCTATCCACGACACGATGCACATAGTGAGGCACTCCTTGGCCATTGTTCCATGCCACTGAGACTTATTTTAGCATTGTTATGCCTGTCAGCCGTGGAGGTCGAGGCTTCTTCTAATCTACGACTGCTAATTGACCCGCCTTTGGAGACGGTGCGACCTAATCACGACGAGGCACATCTCACACTTCTCTCTGAGGGCAAGGGGGCCTCTTCAAAAACGGTTCGTTGGAATTTAATCGTAGAACTGCCACCGCCGGGAATTCTATTTTCAACGGATTTCCCCTGGATCGAAGGGAAAAGACTTCTTGATATCGAGTTTGTCACCGAGGGGGGGAAAGCCCAATGGAGTATGGTTTTTCCCATACGTGGGCGTTATGAAATCAGGGTTGAAACCGAAATCGAGGGTGAAGCCCCCGGACAGACCACTTTCCCACTGGTCATCCGTGAAGACCCGGCACGCTTACTTTATCTGGTGTTATCGCTGGCCGGTGTATTTCTGCTTGGTTGTTTGATAGGCTGGGCGGTTCCTCGCTCGAGAGTTTTTCTTGCCGTATTGTTTTTTTCTCTTACAGGTGTTGCGGCTCAAGCTCAGTTGGACGTCAATCCTGAAAAAGTGGGAGAGATAACCCCAATGAACCTCGTTCTCCCCGATTCCCGCGCCACCGGGATAGACTTTTCCATAGTCAAAACGGAGGATCAGCAAAGGCTCTTTCATATCGAGGATGTCACGGTAATGGGGAAGACTACTTGGAACTATCACTTTTTTGACGGCTCGGTACACCGGATTAGAATGGCGATCCAGTACCCGGGCTTCACCGCGCGCCGAGTGGTTGAGAAGGAAACCCATGTGGAGGCGAGGCCCCCCCCCCGAACGGTGGTTCTAACGACCTATGGGATTTTTCTCTTACCCTTGATAGTCGGCTGGTTTGTGGGAAGAACGTTCAAGAAAAGTAAAAAAGGTCGGAAGATCCCCGTACCTTCTGTATAACCGTCTTTCTCATCTCAAATTATACAGACTTGCCCCTTCTATCTAACTAACCACCCATACTAGCCGCGGACGGCTACGGCGACCCCCAAACTTTTGTGGCAACATCAACAACGAGCTTGAGCTTGCGCCACTGATTCTCCTCGGTAAGCAGGTTGCCTTCCATGACAGAGCCAAAACCACACTGAGGACTGAGGGCCAGGTTCTCTATCGGCACGTATTGGCTAGCCGCTTCAATCTGTCTTACCAGTTGATCCTCCGATTCCAATCCCGGGACCTTGGTGCTCACCAGCCCCAAAACCACCGTTTTCCCTCTTGGCACGAACCGTAGCGGTTCAAAGGTACCGGCCCTTTCCGAATCGTATTCGAGCAGGAAGTTATAGACCTCGAGCTCGCCGAATATCTTCTCTGCTATGGCCTCGTACCCCCCTTCAGCAAACCACTGACTGTGGTTGTTGCCCCGGCACAGGTGAATAGCCGAGATAACACCTGAATCATGGAACCCATCCAAACATGCATTATCGGCGCGAACTGCCTGGTCCCATGCCTCGTCGGGATTCAAGCCCGTTTCTTGCTTCATGATGCTACGCCATTTGGGATCGATGTAATAACTGTAACGGGGTGCTTCAATTTGTATGTAACGAATATCCTCACTCACCAAAGAATGGATCTCATTCCTGATGATAGTCACGATGTCCCACAGAAGGGAGGAATGATCTGGATAAAACCAATTCGTGACACCTCTCTTGTAGTGGATGGCGGGAAATTGATTTGGCGAGGGGAGCGTGATTTTGATGTCACCGGGGGATTGCCGTTTCATAAAGTCCAGTTCACAGTGGGTCAGTCGTCGGGTCTGTTTGATCCTACCGACAACGACCCCGGGGACGCTCCGCGCTTCCACCCCACCACTCCCATCGTCCGCCTGCCAGGAGCGGGGAACCGTTTCTTTCTCGTTAATCCCCTCAACAGAATCACTGAAGTCGCTCATAAAATTTCGGCGCCGGAACTCGCCATCGGTAAAAATTTGTAGGCCAAGCTCTTTTTGCCGCCCGAGTACCCTAAGAATATGCCGATCTTCCAGCTCCCTCAGCTTCTGTGTAGGCATAGGGGTACCGCTGTGAGCTTCCAGCAGCTCTTTGGGTCTTAAAGGACTATCTTGGCGACCCTTTCGGCCCGGGACCTGGACAGGGAATTGAACGAACCCAAGTATTAGCCGTTACCCACCGTGACCGTCAGGCTGGTCAGTGTCATTTCGGACAACATGCGCCATGCCGGCTAAATAGAATACCTAGCCGGCTTCATCCGTCACCAGGGCTGGTTCCCGGCGATGGCTCGTCGGAAACCCTAGAACAAAAGATCCCACATTATGGAAACCCCAGACCGGCAATCCCTGATCCTGCTACTCAAGCAGGCCGGGATCGAACCCGATGACGATGATCTGGAGCGCTTCAGGCCGTTGATCGAGCAGTACCTGGAAGCGCTCGGGGAACTCCACTCCTTTGATGTAAGCGACGAAGAGATAGCGCCGACCTTTCGACCCCAATGGTCCGTGAAGAAATGAGGACACCATGTCTCTAGCCCACAAACCAACCTTTCACTTGACCATCGACGAGGCACGGCACCTGATCAGGAGCAAGGCCCTCTCTCCCGTGGAGTTGACCCGGGGATTTCTCGACCGCATCGATTCCGTCGATGGAAAGCTCCATTCCTATCTCGCCGTCAGGGCCGAGGAAGCGCTAGCCGAGGCGCGGGTAGCGGAAGCCGAGATCCTCCAGGGCTATTATGGTGGGCCACTACATGGAATCCCAGTGGCCGTGAAAGACCAATACGACATCAGCGGCCTTCCCGCTGCCATCAGGATGAAAGGACCCAACGAGTATAAGTCAACAGAGGACGCCACGACCGTTGCCAGGTTGAGGGGAGCGGGTGCGGTACTGTTGGGGAAGCTCATGATGAGTGGCCAACCGGGCAACCTGCCACAGACCTGTAATCCCTGGAACTTGGATTTTTCACCCGGGGGATCCCGTACCGGTCCTGGTGCGGCCACCGCCGCAGGGCTCTGTATGGCCTCGTTGGGTGAGGATACCGCCGGGTCCATTCGCAATCCGGCCTCGCTGTCAGGTCTGGTGGGATTTAAGCCCACCTACGGCCGCGTCAGCCGCCACGGGCTGGCCCCACTCAGTTGGTCTCTCGACCACTCGGGTCCCATGACATGGGTCGTTGAGGACATCGCCCACATGCTTCAGGTTATTGCGGGTTACGACCCCAAGGACCCAACCTCGATTCCAGCCCCCCTTCCCTACTACACAGCATCTCTCCGTGAGGACCTGAAGGGGTATGTTATCGGCATCCCACTTAATTATATTGAAGAAACCAAGCCCCGCCTCGACCCGGAGATTCTCACCCTCGTGGATCGAGCCCTCATCGAGTTGGAATCTCTCGGGGCACGTTTGGAGAATGTCACCTTGCCCAGTCTCAAGGTCGCCACCCTTCCCAATGCGGTCATATACGCTAACGAGTTCTTTGCGGCTCATAGGAACGAGGTGGGCCGGCTATTGAAGGCATCTGCAGCTTCGCGGCGAGCCAGATTGTATTTGGGCGCCCTTCCAAGCACCGCCGACTACATCCAGGCCCAACGGGTACGCAGTAGAGTCAAACGGGAATTCGCGGAGGCCTTCACAAAGATCGACATCCTGGCCCTCCCGGCTCAGCTCCAACCGGCCCCACGCCTCGAAGGAACGGACGCGCTGGCGACTCTGTACAAGAACCTGAGACCGGACTTTGCCGGGCCTTTCAATCTGGCCAGGCTCCCGACCCTATGCCTTCCCTGCGGGTTAAACCATGCCCGGATGCCGGTGGCCCTACAGTTGGTGGCTAAACCGTTCGATAAGCCGACACTCCTCCGGGCGGGATACACCTACCAGCAGCATGCCAAACACTACGAGGAGCGCCCTCCGATCTGAGATCAAGCCATCGCCGCGGCCGAGTCCCGATCAAAACCACAGGTTCGATCTCTTGAGCCTACGCAGTACAGCTGCTAGATTAGAAATATTAGCGGTAAGGGAACGTAAAAATGAGGGGGGGCCGGTGGGCCCTTTTTTTATTCATTTATGGCAGAT
This sequence comes from Binatia bacterium, assembly GCA_963664015.2. Lineage (GTDB taxonomy): Bacteria > Desulfobacterota > Binatia > UBA9968 > CAXXLF01 > JACZQL01. Next base: position 699,565 of record CAXXLF010000001.1, read on the forward strand.
CCAGACAATTTAAACCGACGCCAGGATATTCGTAACATTGCCATCATCGCTCATGTGGACCATGGCAAGACCACGCTGGTCGATGCCATGTTGCGCCAGGGGGGTATCTTCCGAGCTAACGAACAGTTGGTGGATCGAGTGATGGACTCCTCTGATCAGGAACGAGAGCGAGGGATCACCATCCTGGCCAAGAACACGGCTATCGAATACGGCAAGGTCAAGATCAATATCGTCGACACCCCTGGTCATGCTGACTTCGGCGGCGAGGTAGAGCGAACTCTCGCCATGGTCGATGGGGTCATCCTCCTGGTCGATGCCTCCGAAGGGCCACTGCCGCAAACCCGGTTCGTTTTGAAAAAGGCCCTCGAGTTGGAACTGCCCCCCATCGTGTGCGTCAATAAAATCGACCGGCCCGACGCCCGTATCAGCGAGGTCCTGGACGAGATTTATGGTTTATTTATCGATCTGGATGCGACTGAAACCCAGCTCGATTTCCCCGTGGTCTACACCAATGCTCGTGCCGGTACCGCCACTCGGGAGCTGAAAAACAGCTCATCCAAGCTGGGACCATTGTTCGACCTGATCATTGAGGCGCTCCCAGGCCCACAGGTCAATGTTGACGCAGCCACCCAGTTCCAGGTCAATAACCTGGACTACAACGAGTACGTAGGACGCCTGGGGATTGGGCGCATCAGCAACGGTTCCCTCACCATCGGCGGGCTCTACACCCTCTGTCGCAATGACGGGTCCCAGCTCCCCATCAAGATATCTCAGCTATACGGATGGCATGGCCTGAAGCGTATCGATCTCGATAGCGCCGAGGCGGGAGATATTGTTGCCGTCGCCGGTATCGAGGACATTTATATTGGAGACACCGTCGCAGACCGGGAGCACCCAAAACCCCTTCCGGTCATTCGCGTGGAAGAGCCGACGATTGCCATGATCTTTAGCGTTAACACGTCTCCCTGGAGCGGCCGCGAGGGAGATTTCGTCACTTCCCGGAAACTACGCGAACGCCTGATGCTCGAGCAACGTCGCAATGTAAGCTTGCGCATCGAGGATACGAACTCACCGGACTCGCTGCAGGTCACGGGCCGTGGGGAGTTGCAGCTGGCAGTTGTGATCGAAACCATGCGCCGGGAGGGGTATGAGCTGGCCGTGTCCCGACCCTCCGTCGTCACACGAAAAATTAACAACGTCATGCACGAGCCAATCGAACTCTTGTTGATCGACGTCCCCGAAACCTATGTGGGCGTTGTCACCCAGCTCCTGGGAATGCGACGGGGTAAAATGACCAAGATGGTCAACTCGGGGTCTGGACGCGTCAATCTCGAGTTCACCGTCCCATCACGTGGATTAATCGGTTTTCGATCTCGCTTCGTGATGGATACGCGGGGGACGGGTATCATGAATACGCTATTTGATGGCTGGGCTCGATGGCATGGCCCGATACCGGACCGCAGCAACGGTGCTATCGTATCGGACCGTGAGGGGAAGGCTACCTCCTATTCGGTTTTTCACTTGCAGGAACGGGGGACCCTTTTTATTCCACCTGGAATACAGGTCTATGAGGGAATGGTTATCGGTGAGTACTCACGTGATACGGACCTCAATGTGAATATCTGCCGCGAGAAAAAACTGACGAACGTCCGGGCCTCGGGCACTGACGAGGCCGTTCTCATCACACCGCACCGGGAAATAGGACTGGAAAGTGGCATCGAATGGATCGGTGATGACGAGTTGGTCGAGGTGACTCCCCAATCTATTCGGCTGCGTAAGACCGTCCTGAAGCAGGCTGACCGTCGCAGCAACAGAGGGGCCAATAACTCAAAACTTGATTAACCGAGAGGGCGGTGACCGTTTCTTAGGCTTGCCCCAGTAGCTCTCTAACTAATTGGCTGATACGGGTCGCGGCTGCTCGACCGGCGAGTTGCTTAGTCAAGAGCCCCATGACCTTACCCATTTCCTTGATAGACGCTGCACCGGTCTCGGTGATGGCCTCCTGGACAGCTTGGCGCAGCTCATCATCGTCCATCTGGGCTGGTAGACAATCCTGGACAATTAGAATTTCCTCTCGCTCCTTGTCCGCGAGCTCCTGCCGACCTCCTTTGACGTATTGCTCAGCGGCCTCCTCGCGCTTCTTGACCATGGACTGGAGCAGTTTGAGGATATCCTCTTCGCCGATCTCCTTACCGTGCTCCTTATCTTTGTAAAGAATCTCGGAACGAATCATCCGGATGGTCGACAGCTTGAGTACTGCCTTTGCTCGCATCGCCGTTTTGAGATCGTCGTTCAACCGCTCTCGTATTCCCGCCATGTGCCCGCCTCAACCCTTCTCTGTCATCGCTACTCGTTTTGGTAGAGCCCGTCAATAAACCCCTCGTCGTCCAGTTCGCGTAGAAAATGGAGATCCCACATGGAGACGGGATTCATGTCTTCGAGCTCAGGATAGTCCTCCAGTGCCAACTGGAAGGTGTTTTTGATCGCCTCCGTACTTGGATAGGGCTTTTTCTGCATGGTGCCATTCACGTCCTCGTAGAGCCGCTCGATGGCCTCGTCGTCAAAATGGAGCTTGGCGCTGAGGGCCTCCCAGAGAAGTTCTTTAGTCCTTTCCTTCTGGGTTTTAAATAAACAGATCGCTTCGCAGTACGCTTTGAGGAAAGCCATGGTCTCTCCGGGCTTGGACTTGATGGTTTCCGCGATGGAGTTGATGGTTACATTATGAATCTGCGGGTACTCGGGGATATCCAGGATCTTGAGCCCATCCCTCTTGGCAATCACGTCGTAGGGCGGAGATAGCTGGGTTGCTGCCGCATCGTCGTTATTGAGAAATTGTTTATACCGTTCGACATAGTTGATATCTTTATCGTCGGTCCGAACCTCGATGATACCGTCGCGCTTGAGGTTGATTCCCGCATACGCCAGTTTACCACGGTTGGCCAGGTCCCCATGGGATCCCCGTTCCCCCTTGAAAGTGATTCCTTTGCCCTTCAGGTCTTCCACGCCATTGATCCAAGGCTTGACGATAAGCTTAGACGGCCAGATATTGGACGGCTGGGCCAGGTAGACAAATCGCGCCCCCGTGCGTTTGCGTTCAACATAAGGGCTAATATGGTTACCAAGGAAAAAGTCCACTTCGCCCTTATAGAGCATCTGGTTTCCTGCAGTGGAGTCTGGAACGTGGAGCACCGTCGGCTCCAACCCGTACTTTTGCAACAAGCCCGAATCTCTCAAGATGAAAGTCAAAACTTCCAGATTGTGTCGATAACCGATACGAATGGGTTTGAGTTTTTTAGCTGCCATCGTTCCCCTTCTTTTGTATGGTAATATGAAGCTTCCACGGGTTTAGACCCATGGCGTTTTTCCTAATCTTCGGCGGAATCCGCCGAGGCACACTCCTTGCTTACTTCGCCGAAGCGGCCGCCTTGGCCGCGAAGGCCGGACGCTCGTTGAGCTGCGGCCCGTCGCCCGAAGGCTTTGGGGCGGAGGGCCCGACCGTCACATTCATCCATGAGCTTACGCCCATAGTCTTCTGCGAAGACGGATAAAGACTTAGATCCGACAAAACTTTGCGTCATCCTTGCGAGTGAATCCTACCTGCGACGGACTTCCTTTACAACCCTTCCAAGTTGAATTTTCCAAAGGGACTCGACCCCATTTGGGCCTCTCCCCCTATCGTTTTCGTGACGCGGAAGGTCCAATTAAGGAAAATCTCGGGTGCCACAGATCGCTAATATGCCGCAAATCTGCATCCGGCGTGCCCCCAATCATCCCTACAAATCCATGAGATTTCAACAATTTCCCCATCCCGGGGCCATAATCCTCCATGGCATAGGGATTGCTTTTATAGATAAAGATTTGGTGAGCCAAAAAGAGGTAATGACTATGGAAACAATAAATGAAGTCTTAGGCGGCGCAGCCGTGGCACCCTGGGAAATTCTATTCTTCCTCGCAGCGGTCGGAATTTATACCTACTTGGGGCGCCGTAAATCGGCCCTGCAAGTCACTTTTATTTTTACCTTCTACTGAGGTTTCAAAAACCTCATGGCTTTTTTCACCGTGTCGGCCGCTGGATCCCAGTCCTTGGTTCTCCTGTACGTTGGGTGTGCCCTGGCCATATTCGGTTTGATGAGTGCCAATTATCTAATGCAGAAATCAAGTAACGTTCAGCCCGTAGAAGCTTAGAGGCACCCTTGTTCGCCCCCGAATTCTTTCGATGGCTCACAAGTTTACCCAACTCCTGCACTTTTCGGGGTTTTGTTATTGTCATCCCCCTTGATTGCTCATGGGGTTCCCAACCCCGACTCGACGGCAACTTACAGTTTATAACCAAATCCCACGCAGTAAATCCTTGCGCCAGGCAATATCTGCCTCTTGCTCCACCCCTTTCGTTCTGACCCCGTCGGCTATACCAAGAATGCCGCTTCCTTGTACTGTCTCCGCCACGATTACCTCGACGTGATTAGCAGTTGCGCAATAGATCCCGCAGACCTCGGGGACCGCTTTGAGGGAATTGAGAATACTGATGGGGAAATACCCCGCACCCAGAAAAAGGATAAAGCTGTGCCCCGCCTGCAGGGCATGGGCGTTGCGCTTGGCAAGTGCGATCATGGCCTCGTCGGTTTCCGTCCAACGCACTAGCGCCGCTCCTGACGACTCGCAAAAGGCAAGGCCGAACTTGATTCCCGGTACGGCCTGAACCAACGCCTCATGTATGTCCTCGTCGGTCTTGATAAAGTGGCTTTGGCCCAGGACAAAATTGATATCGTCAGGTTTGTCGATTCGGACCGTCAAAAGCTCCATGGCAAACTCCCTCCGTGTTCGTTCAAATCCCCCATGAGGGACTGGATAGGGGTTCCCAACTCAAATCGGGCACAATCGGACGAGAGTCCTTCTACGATCGCCTCTTTCCCGTGTTAATATTTCATGAAGCCTATTCTTGACAAGATAGAGGGGGTTTGGGATATGCTTATCCTAGCTAATGCCGATCGACCACCATGGAGTTAAGCCAGTTCGATGCCTCACTTCCGTCCTAATCGTACCCCCTTAAGACATGAGGGCGGGCGCGGAGAAAAAGGAGGAAATATGCCGACCATTGAAGAAAACGAACTCATGACCCAAGTGGGTCCCGAAACGCCGGGCGGGCAGCTGCTCCGCCACTACTGGCACCCCATTGCAGTTGCCATTGAGCTGACACACGAGAACCCCACCAAGTTTGTCAGAATTCTCTGTGAAGACCTCGTGCTGTTCCGTGACAAGAAGGGCAATGTGGGTCTGATTGGTGACCGCTGTCCCCACCGGGGAGCCTCTCTCCTCTACGGCAGGGTTGAAGAACGGGGTATCGCCTGCGCCTATCACGGTTGGTTATATGATACAGGGGGCAACTGCCTGGAGACACCACCGGAACCGGAGGATAGCAAGTTTCGCTTGACCATAAAGCACAAGGCCTACCCGGTACAGAAGTTCGTTGGCCTTTACTGGACCTACATGGGTCGCCAACCCGCCCCAGCGATTCCCAAGTACGACATTCTAGTTCGGAAAGACGCCAGGAAAATGATCCGGGTCCATCCGGTACTGGACTGCAATTGGCTTCAGGCGATGGAGAATTCGGTAGACCCCTCCCACCTGGAGATCCTCCACCAAACCATCATTGGCCGAGGAAGAACGCCAGTGAATACCACGCGGGGATTCGTCGATGACGTGGACCATTACGAATTTCAGACCACTTCGTATGGAGTCCTGAAGATCCGTACCTATAAAAACGGGCAAGTGGATAAGCATCCACTGATATTTCCCAATATTCTCCGTCAAGCAAAGACCGCCCAATACCGTGTGCCCATTGACGACACCCACACAATGCACTGGCATATCGTATTTGAGCCCACTCCCGACGGTAGCCTTGTGGAAGATGACGAAAACCCGAAAGTGGAGTACATCGAGCCCTATAAGGAACCTGCGAAGGCACTATATCCCGCTGCCAACTTTTCTCCAGGAATGAAAAAGGTCATCGGGCAGGACCACATGGCCTGGGAGACCCAGGGACCGATTGCGAATCGAACCAGGGAACGACTGACCACCTCCGACAGAGGGGTCATCATTTACCGAGATCTCATCACGGAAAACATCAATAAGGTTCAGCAAGGTCAGGATCCCATGGGAGTCATGCGGGATCCTAACCATGAAATGATCGATACAAAGCTGTCCGAATCGCTCAAAGGCCCTGAAGCAGGAAACCGACCGGTGATCGCCACGAAAACAGCGGCGGCACCGGTCTGAGCGCCCCACTCTAGCTTCTATGACATCCTGCAATCCGGTCGAGCGCTGCAGACCCGTTAAGGGTTTTCACCGACACCGGAATGCCGGATAAACCTCTCAAGCACCTCGTAGGGCTGCGCACCGACGATCATAGAATCGTCCATCACATAGGTCGGGACACCGGTGATGCCCAATTTTCGGCAGCGCTCCCAATCGGCATCGACTTGCTCCTTGAAGGTTCGGCTCGCCATCGCATCCCGCGCTTCGTCCACGGGGAGCCCTGCCTGTTCCACCAGCTTGGATAAAATCTCGGGCTGGGCAATGTTCGCATTGTCCACGAAGTAGGCTCGGAATATGAGACCGTGGAGACGGTCTCCGTCGGGCTTGCCTTCCGCCCATTTCCCCAGTTCCTGAGCAAGACGGCTATTGTAAGTCATCTTTCGCTCTCCGTAGGGTAGACCCTCCTCCTCGATCATGGCCTTCAACCGGCTTCGCCTCTGCTGCATGGCGGCCCCTGAGGGTCCCGAGGGACCTCCAAAGGCCCGTCCTTCCAGCGGCGTGTCCGGGTGGAGCGGGAAATGGGTAAATTTGACCTTCAGTCCAAACTCTTTTTTTAGTTTTTCAATACGCCCGGTACTGAGGTAGCACCAGGGTCAGACGTAGTCCGAAAAGACTTCAAGCGTTTTTGGCTCGTCCATGATACTCCCTCCTTGGTTCTGTTTCGACCTACAGGCCGTAAAGCCTGCGTGCATTCTCACCCATTATCTTGCTCATGGCTTCCGGTCCGATATCTTCTCTTTGGGTCACTGATTTGACCGTGTCCGGGAACTTACCATCGCTGTGATTATAGTCGGAGGCGAAGACGAGACGTTCTTCACCCACGAAATCCATGACAAAACGTAACGTTTTTTCATCCGGCTCGAAGGAGTAATAGAACTGGTCACTGCGCATGTAATCGCTGGGTGGCTTGGTAAGCCAGGGCACCGTAGGTTGGAGATTCTCGTAGTGTTCATCCAGCCGCTCCATCCAGTAAGGGACCCAACCGGCCCCCGCCTCCATGCAGGCCACTTTCAAGCGGGGGAATCTGTCCAAAAGACCTCCGACGACGACACACAGGACACCGATCATCTGTTCAAAGGGGTGTGTCATGGCATGGGTATAAAAGGGGTTATCGAATCGCTCGATCCCTGCGGCGGTCCCATCACCGGCACCCACGTGTAGTGCAACTGGAACGTTGAGATGTTCCGCCTCGGCAAAGAAAGGATAGAGATCCGGGTCATCGAGATTTTTGCCCGAAGAGGAGTGAGTTGGAGCTGCAACGGCAACGAAGCCCAACTCTTCAACGCAGCGGCGCAATTCTTTTACTGCCGCGGGAGGATCCTGGATGGGGACCAGGGCTACGCCTTTAAGCCGACTTCTGTCCGCCTTGCAGTATCCCGCCAGCCAATCGTTGTAGACCTGGGCAATAGCACAGGCCAGATCCTTATCCTCAAAGAACGGCAGGCTCAGGAATGGGCTTGAGCCAAACAAAACGGCGGTATCGATACCTTCCAGGTCCATGTCCTCAAGGCGACGAACGGGATCCGCCATTCCGGTAGTGGCCTGGGGATTTCGGGCACGGGGAGCCCCGATAAAGCCGCAGCCCTTACCCATGGGTTTGGGACACAACTTCCCCTCCACCATGATAAAGGGTACGCCCCGATTATCCTTCACCAGAGTCGGCGCCTTGGAACGGTAGGACTCAGGGAGGAGGTCCCGCCAGGGAATACCTGATTCTGAAACGTGACCGTCAGCATCGATAATTCGCATAATTGTCTCCTTTAGGCCCCTTATCGCCATGACGTTATCCGAAGTCCTTCTACCTTGTCAATTGAACAAAGAGGAGCTCACTGAAACGGAGTCGCATGGAAGGATAAACCAATTTAGCCCAGCCCCGGCTGGAGCGAATGTCCACCTCTTCCCCAAAAACCAGGTTGAGGTTGACACAACAACCCCTCCTCGCATATTTTCAGCTCAGAGCACCAAGGCGCCGGGCGGTTTGTCCCTCCGGTCGTCGCTGGGAGCCCTCGACGGTGGGCACGAGCGGGCCGCTCACGGCAATATTCACTTTCTCACGACCATGCCTGAAAAGCGACTTCCTATCATATACCTTTAATCTTCACGCTAGAGATTATGAGTGATTTGATGGATTGGATGGTATCGATGAAAACAGTGGTTACGCTGTTTGTTCTGCTCACGGCTTCATGGCTGATGACTTCCGATACGCTGGCACAACTTGGCGATCAACCCAGCGGTGTTCCGACACCGGAGAGAGTGCTGAAACGCTTTGACAAGGACCGTGACGATACGATCACGCGGGACGAGTTTTCTGGCCCTCCAATGCGCTTTAAAACGATAGGCCGCGACGGCGACGGACAGTTGACCGCGACAGAGTTGAAGGCAGCCTTCCAGCGCCCGTCCAATGGCGGGGACGGTCCGAGGGATGGTGGCGGGCCGCAAGGCCCGCTTTTGGATTGGCACCAGAACCTGCCGATCATTCTTACTCACGCCCATATCATTCCGTTCGTCGGCAGGGCGAACACCATCAAGGTCATGAACCAAAATATGATACGAGCGGCGCCCGTGATGTCGACACCGGTCCCCGCAGATCGATCCGATAGATCATTTTTCGGAAGCTTGGTACATCATGCGGGCAAATACCCCCACCGGTTTAGGGTCGCCGGCGGTGGTCGGTCTCTTAATGGCACGATCAACGATATAGTGCCTGACAAGGTAAGCGAGCGTGTCCGCCGAAGATTTATCGAACAGGCGGAGGAGATTGTCAGAAAGGGAGCGGTGAGTTTCGGTGAAACCACGGCCCTTCACTTTTCGTTTCGATCGACCCACCCGTCCGAAATGGTGCAGCCCGACCAACCGCTGTTTTTGCAGCTCGCGGATATCACCGCAAAACATGATGTCCCCCTTGATTTACACGTTGAAGCGGTAACGACAGATTGGAATTCGTCCGATTACATTAAATCGCGCAGCCATCTTATTCCGTCGCGGATCCCAGAAAATATTACCGCCCTAGAGCGTCTCATTGCTCACAATCGCAAGACCAAAATAATCTGGGGCCATCTGGGCTTGGATGTGACCGGTCAGCGGACTACCACACTAACCCGTAGAATGCTGAAGGATCCCCCCCCATGTGTTTATCAGCATCACGGACGCCTGGGCGGCGGAGGGCCGCAATGCTGGCCCGAACTGGCTGATACGGCCGGGGAAGGGCTTAAATCCGGATTGGCGGGAGGTCATACTCGAATTTCCGGATCGATTCACCATTGGTTCCGACGCCTTTTTTCAACCGGATAATCCGACCCAAAAGATTCGTAAACCGCTGCGGCCCGCGATTCAAATCATCAGAAGACCCATGTTGCTGCCGGTCGTGGCTCGCAAGGTAGCATACGAGAACGCCCAACGGATTTTCAAACTCGATATTATCAAGCCTGGTGAGTATCCCTTGCCGGCCGGCCTGGCCGCACAAAATTTTAGCGCAAAAGATCGGGTTTCCGGAGGAGCAACATCCGCCGCTGTTCGGACCAGGTTGCAGGGGACATTGTCGGAATCTCAAATCCGAAGTTTAGTCGTCGGCAACACGTTGAACTTTGATGCGCCAAGCAACGGACGCAATTTTTTCATTTATTTCGGTGAGGATGGCGAGATTCGGCAAAAAGTCGCCGGGGGTCCTCGGGTCGTCCGAAAAACATGGTTCTTCGATGACCGATGATTATTTTGCCGGACGGCGGGCAAGCAGAATGTAAATCATTGCACGTGAGTGTGCCCAGGCGACCAGCCTGGCAGCCTGATCTTGTTCAACGAAAAATTCAAGTACGAAGCAAACATCTCACAGGGCCAGCAACTCCCCCGTTGAGGTACAACGTTGTCTCTCCAGAACTAACGATCTTTAAACTCCCATAGGTTCCATCGTGAGGGTCAGGTCTATGGATTCTCGATTTCTAGCTCAACTGTTTCTCAATACGCCAAGGAGGGGTCGATCCTTACTCCCGCCAAGTAGTCCTACCCATCCCTACCTCTTAACTGTCCGTGAAACCTGGGTCGATTCAACTTAACCCCTTAACCTCATCTAACCCAACATCGAGAAAACTTGAAACATGATTTTGTAGAATGTATCGCTCCGGACGCCTCAAGCCCCCTCCAGTGCATAAGCCAACCTGCTTGCTCCAACCCTTATAACAAACACCAGACAATTGAGTTACCGGATAACAAGGCGCAGGACACAGAAGCACCATTGTTTGACATGGTTCGCTTCCTTCGTGCTATGATCCCCCTGACCCAAGCACCGCACCCTATTTTTGGTGACAGCTTCGGCGTTACCTTAAGGAAACTGATCAAAGTTCCCATTGGAGGAGAGTCAACATCCGAGTGGAGACCCGCGTCAATTATCTGCTCCTTGCCACCGCCATGTTGGGAACTTTTTTTTCCGGCACGGCGAGCAGGATCTTTAACATTTCCATGCCTACGGTGGCCCATAGCCTGGGAACCGACCTGATTGGCATATCCTGGGCGCTGCTCGCCTACCAACTTTCCAACATCGGGCTTTCCCTTATCTTTGGCCGGCTTGCCGATATCTGGGGGAGAGAGAAGATATTTGCCCTGGGATTTATCGTCTTTTCCGTGAGCTCCCTACTCTGCGGTCTGTCGCAAAATGTCATGCAGCTCATCGCGGCTCGTTTTTTACAGGGTATCGGCGGGGCGATGATCCAGTCGTCCAGCCGTGCCCTGGCGGCAGATGCCGTCCCCGAACAGCTGGGGGGCCGGGCCCAAGGTTATATGACCACGGCTCACCATACGGGTTTTCTATTAGGTCCCAGTATCGGTGGGCTGACTATCGATTATCTGAGCTGGCGTTGGACTTTCTTCTTTCTCGTCCCCCTTGGACTCGTCGGCTCTTTGCTGGCTTTTACGAATTTGAAACGCCAGCCCATGCCGACCCAACGCCAACCCATCGACTATATGGGGGCCGCGCTCCTGTTCGCGGCAACGACAACCCTCATCTTCCTGTTCGACCGGCGCTCGCTTGAAATCTTCGGCCCCCAATCCAAGATCGCCCTGGCCATTGTCTTTGCCGGCTGTCTTTACGGATTAATTGCATACGAGAAAAGAGTGGAGAGTCCCTTTCTCAACCTCTCCCTCTTCAAGATCCGTTTATTTTCCTTCAGTGCCGTCAGCCTCCTCATCATTTCCACCTGTTATACCATTCAATTTTTTCTTCTTCCCTTCTACATGCAAAACGTACTTCATCTTACGCCGTCGTTCATTGGATTTTTGTTCATGGTCCCTCCCATTATGACCGTTATGCTGGCACCGCTCAGCGGTCATCTGGCTGACCGCCTGGGTCCGCGACTTCCCGCAAGCTTCGGCATCTGCTTTATGACGGGCTCGCTTCTCGTTGGCCTTTTTTTCCAACCCAATTCCCACTGGCTTCTTCCCACACTGATGATCGCCTTGGGCGCCATTACTAACGGGATTTTCAATCCTGCCAATTCTAAGGCCATGATCTCAATGATGCCCCGAGAGCACCGGGGGTTCGCAACGGCAGTCAACCATGTGCTGTTTAGCGGCGGCAGTGTGGTCGGCGTAGCGGTGGGGGGATTTATAATGACGGCCGCCTTCGAATACCACACGGGGCTGGCCGGCATCGGCCTGACCACGGACATCCCGGCTGGTTTTGTGAGTGCCCTCAATACAACCTTCCTCTTAACCGTAGGACTCAGCCTGGTCGGTCTAGCAACCTCCATCGCCAGAGGTGGCCGGACCTCTTAAGCCCGCACCACGGCATTTCGATCGAGTGGGTAAACTTGTGAATCAGTTCATCCACTATGCGATCCTCTCCAACCGTGCGAGCCACCGGCACGACTTCAGTGTCTGGTGGATGACCTGGGAGGGAATAGGTGCTGTAGAAATGGCGGACTTCACTAGAGCCGACACCACCTGTCATGACGGGGACATGATTGACAAAGGGATCCGACGTCATTGTCGCCATGGTCGCATGGATACTCTTCTCCTTGAACTCGGCGGCCATGTGCCGCTCCCACAACTCACCTTTGCCTGCTGTTCGGGAGTAAGGTTATGACTGTTCATGGCTTTTCGACACTCCCTTGCCTACCCCTTCTCTGGTGGCTCGACCACCATTGGAGACCTGGGGAATGGGGAGAATTCCCCTATAGTCCGAATTCCTTCAAGGCATTCGGATCCTGAGTCCATCCCGCATCCACTTTCACGAAAAGTTCCAAATAGACCTTGCAACCCAAGAGGCCCTCCAGCTCCTCTCTTGCCTGCGTTCCGATCTCCTTGAGCATCGCCCCTTTCTTACCTATGAGAATCGGTTTATGGGATTCCCGCTCCGAATGGATTGCAGCCTTGATGACCACGAGGTCCTTCTCATTCTTTTCATTAAACTCTTCAATGACAACCGCGACACCGTGCGGAATTTCCTCCCGTGTCAATAAAATGATCTTCTCCCGAATCAACTCGGCGGCAATAAAACGCTCTGTTTGATCCGTAACTTCATCCCCCGGATAGTACCGGGGCCCCTCGGGCAGAGACTTTAAAATCAGGTCGACAAGGAGGGGCAGGTTGTCACCCGTGCGGGCGCTGATGGGAACAATTTCTCGGCCCGGCAAGAACGATGAAACCCGTTCCATCAACGGTAGGAGCTTTGATTTGGATACGAGATCGATCTTGTTCAGCAATACCAAAACAACTTTTCTCGAATCCACAAGCAGCCGGGCGATATCCTCATTTTCTCCGAAAATCCCTTCCCTGGCATCGACGAGCCAAAGGGTGAGGTCAACTTCCCGTACCGTGTTCTTGGCCACCTCCACCATCCGCTGAGTGATCAGGGAGCGTGCCCGGTGAATCCCAGGAGTATCGAGAAATACTACCTGCGAATCCGGAGTCGTCCTGATGCCCCTGATTTGATTACGAGTGGTTTGCGCCGTGGGGGATACGATGGCAACTTTTTCACCCAGAAGCTGGTTCAGCAAGGTGGACTTTCCCACGTTGGGGCGGCCAATGATCGCGACAAAGCCCGATCGAAAAGTCTCAACCTTATTGTCCATGCTCTCTGTCATCTCAGCAAAAAGTCTTCCAACGCTTTTCCCCAACGATTAATTCTGACCTCGGACCGACCAGGGGTCCGCTTGCCCTTCTCAGGGCCATGAAACGACTCCCATCCCTTGCACCGATCTCAGCGAGGTGCAGAGGTATCCGTTGGTTATTTTCTTTGGTTATTTTCTTTGTTTATTTCCTTTGACAAGCATCCAAAACATAACAAGGTGAGATACAAGCAGGAACGGAGCTGCAACAATCGGGATGAAATAAGTTGCACCCATTTCAGCAGGTTGAGTGTACCTGAAACCCTGCATGATAGCGATGAGGAAGTCCATAAACCCTGCAAGATTGAACAGCCACACTGTCGCAATAGAAACTCTTAGCTTGGTCAATAAAGCCAATACAGAAACTAAAGCCAACACGGCAGCAATCAGATCCCCATAGGCCGCAGGATTCGCGAAACGCAAGTCTAATGAAGAACTCGTCACTCCAGTAAACAGAGAAGAGAGCCCCACATAACGAAAAATATGCGGGACAGTCATGAGAGCAAGCGCTTCATAAAATGGCTTCCTTTTCAGCCAAGGAATAATCCAGAATTTTACGATTATCATCCACCCGACAATGCCCATCGATATACTTATGAGTAGAAATCCAGTTTGGTTCATAGGGTCCTCTCGTCGTTCGTTCGCCAACAGGCCAATAGTAGAGTAGTGCAGGCCTAAACAATTCGCAACCGGACTACTCCAATCGGCGCTGCGTTCCGCATCCCGATCGAACTGGACGAGAGCGACCGAAATAATCGACTTCCACCCCCTTCCATCCCTTCACCGCATCATCACGCCGAAGTCCCTCTCCCGGTGCTAATAGTACAGGCGCACGCCTAAGTAGTAAGTGCGTCCTATAAAAGGTCGCACCGTGAAGCTCGCGTTGGTGCCCGAACCGCTGTCATCGTCCGCCATGCTGAACTGGGGCGTGCCGTTCACGTCTTCGAATAGCGCCATCACGGTGTCGCTTTGGCCAAAGGTGCTGAACCGGTAGCTCCGCATCGCCGATGGGCGAATCACGAAGTTGAACTGCATTCCCGGGTCCAGTTGCAAGCGTTCAAAACTGGAAGGGTTCGAGCTTGCATTGATCCCGCGGTGCCAGCGGTGGATAGAAGGACTTCACCTCTCGCCGGTCCACTGGCGACAGGCCGGGTTTGGGCTCCAGCGGTTGGGTCTTGTAAATTTCGGGTTTCTCGATCACACCCGCCTCGAACGGTTAGTGCATTATCGAATCCGCGTCCCAGGAAGATCCATGCACGTCTACGGGGTCGAGCTTGCAAATGATGTTGTGAAGCGTCGTCTCACGGGACAAGAAATTAGGCGGGCCGGCAAGTTCCGCATAAACCGCCTCCTCGTTCCACACAATACCCGCATTGGGATTCTGGTGCTCATGGGGAAACCCGAGAGTATGACGGATCTCGTGGATTGCCGTGTCGACGTCCCAATTGTCGCCCTCGTCAAGATCCATGGTTCGATCGAACTGGGCAATCCCCAGTATGTCCCGACCAATATAAGAACAGTGGGCGGCAGGAGCGAAGTAAATCCTAACGCCTTTGCCTCCCAACTAATAAGCGCTCCCGTCCTTCCGTAGAGCTTTTCGCTTACCCTCAGGACCTACTACGAACTGGATATCATCGTCCGGATAGTTCACCGAGTCGCCCGTGCTCCGGTCACCGATTTCCAGATAGCTCACGTGACTATCCGAACTATTGACCAGGTGATGCGCATCGCCTGTACCCGCCTTGAAGCCCGCGCACATACCGGCCTGGAGCAACGTCTCTCCCGCCTCGGTCACGAGAGTCGGAGCCCCCTCCACAACATAGATGAACTCGTCCTGGCGCGCATGCGCGTGCCGCAGTGCTGAAGATTCCCCGGGAGCGAGGCGAGTGAGATTCACCCCGAAGTTGGTTAGGCCGAATATATCTCCAAGCGGGCGTTTCTGACGGCTTCCCATGCGCGAAGCGAATGGCTCAGGGTAATAGGCAGGCCTAATCCGTTGCGGAGCGTCCGCTGCGGTGATCGAGACCGGGTATTTTAGCTGTTCCATTACGATTCCTCCAAAAGCATTTTAATTTCATGGCCTCAACTGGCGTTAAGGCTTAATTATGCATGTTTTTGTATATTCCGGCGGCTTGATGCCTGGTACCGGTAACCTACCCTGTTGCCATGCGTTGGACCGACCTGCCATAAATTAGACCTGGTAATCCAATTTCGCCAATTTAATTCCTTCAAGCGCACAGGCTTCATCTTCATCACCCGTGCCGCCCGTAACACCTACCGCCCCGATAATTTCACCGCTTTGAAGAATCAGCACGCCGCCAGGCACCGAAACCACTTTGCCGCCGGCCATATCGGACAAGGCCCCCAAGAAAGCCACCCGGTCCTTCAACCGCTCTCCCAAACGTCGGCTGGACTCCCCCATCCCAAGTGCACCCCAGGCCTTTCCCGTTGCAATCTGCGGGCGCAGGATACTCGACCCGTCTTCCCGCTTCAGCGCTTTCAAGTGACCCCCCTCATCCAGCACCGCTACGGTCATGGGCTTGTATTTCATCTCCCTCGCCTTAGCGAGCGTCCCGTCCGCAATGATTGATGATTTTTCCAGTGTCAGTTTCATCGAGATTCCTCCAACTACAGTTTAACAGAAGTTAAGTGATCCTCACAAATAACCGGTTATTAAAAAATAGCAAAATGCATGCCTAACCTCAGACTTATCTTCACCTGGCTTTTACTAGGACTCTTGCCTTGCGCCGGTTGGTTTCTGACCAGTCTATAGACAACAGCCCGCCAGGGTTGGAGTAACTCTTGGATCGCCACGCGATAGAATAATATGAATGGCCGATAGCAGAGAGGTAAAGCCTGTGCGTGCGCTCGAAAAAGCCGACCGTATGGAAGGTATGGGGAAAGCTTAGATGAGTGACGTCCAGGTGATGCATAAACTCACGGCAAAGCGTGGATAAGGCCGTTTTGCTCGATGTTCAGCGCTTCTTCATAGCTGTACGGGTCCTGACCCTGATTCTTGCCCGCTGAAAGTCATCGTCGCCAAACACCCATAAGAATCAAGCGCAGACTTGCCCTCTATCCGACTTACTCATCCGACATTGCACCGTCCAACTTGAATATGTTACTGACTGGGCCTGATGCACCACAAACAAAAGGAGTCCCGAGATGCCTTATAAAGATCTGAGAGAGTTTGTTGCAGCCCTGGACCGGAACCATGAGCTTCGAGTCGTCGAAGAAGCGGATTGGGATCTGGAAATAGGCACCATTACCGAGCTCAACTATGAACGCAAGGGGCCCGCGCTCCTCTTCGATCGGATAAAGGGATATCCCAAGGGATACCGCATCCTCACCAACCCGACTGAGACGCTGAGCCGGTCCCTTCTCTCCATTGATCTTCCGCTGGAACTGGACACGGACGCGGCGCTGGCTGCGTACGAGAAGAAGATAGCCTCCTATCAGCCCGTACCACCACGAGTGGTGACAACAGGGTCTGTTTTCGAAAACGTCTTTGAAGGCGCAGAAATCGATCTGGAAAAGTTTCCCACCCCCAAGTGGCACGAAGACGACGGTGGCAGGTACCTTGGAACCGGCTGCGTCGTCATTATGCGCGACCCCGATCACGGCGGCATCAACTTCGGGACCTATCGGGTCATGCTCCATGATAAAAACACGGTGGGGCTCTACATCACGCCCAATCACACGGGCGCCATCATTCTCAGGAAGTATTGGGAGAAAGGCCAGAGCTGCCCCGTGGCGATTTCCTTGGGACAAGAACCGGTCATGTTTCTCGGCGCCGCTCCCTATCTAGGCGAGAAAAGGGGAATGTCCAAATACGACCTGGTCGGTCATTTCCGCGGTGAGCCGGTGGAAGTAGTGAACGAAGAGATCACCGGGCTTCCCATCCCCGCATCCGCCGAGGCGGTCCTCGTCGGCGAGGTCGCGCCTCCCGAAGTTGAAGCGAGGCCCGAGGGTCCCTTCGGCGAGTGGACGGGCTATTACGCCTCCGGGACACGGCCCGAACCGGTCATTCACGTAAAGAGGCTCTACCATCGCAACGATCCCATTCTATTGGGAGTGCCTCCGGTGAGGTTTCGGGGCGCCACCGCCCATTTCGGACTCCCCGTGGAGAGCAACTACATCAAGGAGAAGCTACAGAAGGCAGGCGTAGAAGACGTCATCGAGGTGTGGAACTTGGCGGTGCCCGGAGTGACAGTCGTCCAGATCCGCCAGCGTTATCCGGGGCATGCGATGAAGGCCGCCCTGGCCGCCTCCGGGGCTTATATGGGACGGTTCGTCGTGGTAGTGGACGAGGATATTAATCCCCGAGACCCTGAAGATGTGCTCTGGGCCATAGGGACCCGGTGCGATCCGGAGACGACCATCACGATCTTGAAAAGCTGCCAGTCCAGTGCCCTCGACCCCCGAATTCCACCGGATCGAAAACTGAGAAAAGACTTAACGAGCTCCCGCGCAATTATAGACGCGTGCAAGCCTTACGACTGGATTAAAAAGTTTCCCAAGACAAACATCGCAAGCCCGGAACTTCGTACCGCGGCCCTCGAAAAGTGGAAGGACCTGTTCACGCCAATAACGTAACATGCTCCGTGCTGGAGTCAGCAAGGGTAAAATGCGAGGCAGCCCGCTCCCATCTTCGGACATGTTTTACAGCAATTTGTCAACAAAAGACTTGACCCATTACGCGGAGCCTCGCTGCTCTACCTCCCTCTCGGCCGGTATCTTGCTGGCTCTGTGCCTGGGAGCGGATGGGGTCGAGGCGGATGCGGTGGCCTTTTTCTAATTTTAGGGGGAATTCGGCGAGGATCTGCCAGAGACCGGTAGGCGCGTCGAGGACAAGTCCGTCTGTACAGCATGACGATCAGAGCTACCGGGAGTTGAATAGCCGGTCATCTTCGAGGATCTCGTAGGAGTCCCGCCGGCCGTGGGGGTCGTCGTAGAGAATGATGTGGGCGTCAACGGCGTCCCGTTGGATCTTCAAATGCATGACTGCTACCCCACCGTCAGGATCGTCCACGCGGTTGTGTACGATAAAAAGCACCAGCCCTTCTCTTGTATGACCGAAAAAGATCAGCGAGGTATCGTCACGGAGCGCAGGGCCTCGCTCGCCGTACTAATACATGTACGACTCCCCGTAGGCATGGACCTCCCACGCAGTTTTACGGCTAAAGTCGGCGGCTTCGACGGTACCCAGTATGTTTGCATCGAAATCACCGGCGCCGGGAGCAGACTCCTGGGATACACGGATCCTTGCTGCCTGGGTTACCGAGGGGACAGCAACCAGAATGATGAAAAGCAATCCAAAAAGACTCAGCACGGTGCGCTGTTTTATCGGATTCCTTTGATCAGTTAGATAACACTCGCCTCTATGCCATGCGCCCGAGCGCCGCTCCGGCAAACAAGGCGATTATCCCAATGCCGTTATGTACCGCCACATTCAGTGCCGCAACTAACCATTCGGAGGAACGGACCATCGCACCGATCTCGAAGATCATCGTTGAGAAGGTGGTAAAGGCTCCCAGGAAACCCACCAAAACCAGTATCCGCGTCTGCGGGGCAACGGGCCACCGGCCCTCGAACAGCGCCCAGAAAAGGCCAGCCAGGAAGCACCCGGTGAGATTGACGGTAAGGGTCCCCCAGGGAAAGGAGGTGCCGTTAAACCGGTGAACGAATCCCGCCAGCCCGTAGCGGGCCACTGTTCCCAGCGCTCCCGCCAGTGCGAGCCACGCAATTCTCTGAATCATGGTTGGAGTTCCCCTTTCACATTGAATATTCCGGGCCACTTAGCCATGCCTAGCTCTTTACATCGCTTTACATAGTCGGGCGTAAACTTAGCCGAACAGATCTCCGGCTTTTGAACCGCTTTCCACTTGAGCCCGACGACGATCCTTTGAATGCTCTGGTGGGCACCGTTACCGTCGTTGCCCGCACGGATGAAGATCGCGTAGGGCAATCGGTCGGTCTTGTCCAGGCAGGGATAATAGATACGGTCGAAAAAGTCCTTCAGAGCGCCGCGCATATAACTGAAGTTTTCCGTCGTCCCGAGGATCACGGCGTTGGCCCACATGACATCGTCGAGGGTAGCTGCCAACGGATTTTGAAACCGCACCTACACTCCCTCGATATCCGGGTGGGACGCGCCCCGAAGCACCGCTTCGGTCAGCTCTCGCGCGTGGTCCGAGAGCGTATTGGTGACGATTAAAAGGTGTTTTCTAACCATCTCCGGTTGATTTCTTATCAGGTGATGGATCTCGCCCTTGCGAACGAATTTCCCTTCGCATAGTATCTCGTCACAAGAAACTCGTGGAATCAAGCTTTCTTTTTTACGCCAACCGTTCGAACCGTAGCGAGAAGGGGGGGATTATGCTGGCAGAAGTAACCTTCGGCAAGGGGAAAAAGGCTTATCTCGGCAAACCGGATAGCACGGAAAAACGGCCCGCCGTGGTCCAGCTCCACGAGCGCTACGGGATCGTCAAACACACCACGGACCTGACCCAGAAACTCGCCGACGGTGGTTATGTCGGCTTCGCACCGGATCTCTTCTTCCGTTTTACCGGAAACCGAAAGGCCCTGGCCGAAGGTGACGCAGCGGCCGAGATACGGGACGACGAGGCGCTCATCGATATAGACGAGGCGATTGCCTATCTACGGACACTGGACTTTGTCGATCCCGACCGGATCGCAGTGATGGGGGTGTGCCAGACAGGAAGGCAGCCGATTCTAGCAGCGGCGCACCGAAACGACTTGATGGCGATTCTCGTTCTTTACGGAGGTATCTACCAACGGGATTGGGTGGCTCACGAAGAACGGCCGGAAACCATCAGCGACATGATTGAACGCATGAACTGCCCGGTCCTGGGACTTTTCGGTGAAGGGGATCATATCATCTCCTGTGACGATGTCCTTCGATTCCGCAATCATCTGGAGCAGAACAAGAAGAGCTATCACATTCGTCTATACAAGGAAGCCCCCCATGGGTGGCTCAATGACACCATGCCCGGAAGATATCGGCCGGAAGCTGCCAGGGACGCCTGGCAACTGCTGCTTTCGTTCCTTGGGAAGGTCTCCGACAATGGATGGGATCGGGACCGGGTCCTTTGGACCTTCGATAGCGACATGTCTCCCGATTACGACTTCACCAAGAAAAAACGCTTGGCCTAGTCTTCCACTATGGCAGGCCCCATTCACCCCAGCGGGCCGCGATCTTACCCATGTACTCCCGGCTCGACAAGTGTCGGGTTTTCAACGACTTATGCTCCGCTAGGGTCGTACGGAGGCGTACAATTTTTGACAGTGGACACGGGCATTGTTCGGCCAGGACGATTCCCCATATGTGCAACGTTTTCTCATCCTCCTATTGGAAAAACTCTCCTATTGCAGTATGGCGGTGTTATTTAATCGAAAAAGGAGGACTTCCCCATGACTGACACCATTGGTGACGAACACCCTGGACTTGGAAACGGATTTGGAAGGCTAAAGGATAAGGTCGCTATCGTCACTGGAGCCAATAGTGGTATTGGGCGAGCCACGGCGCGACTTTTCGCCCGCGAAGGCGCCAAGGTAGTCTGTTGCGACATTCAAGAGACCCTATCTCCCAGAGTGGACAGGCTTATCGAACAGGACGGTGGTCACGCCACATTTGCAGCCATCGATGTGACTCGTCAGACCGACTGTGACCGAATGATCCGCACGGCGTTAGAACAGTACGGTGGTCTGGATATTCTCTTCAACAACGCCGGCGGGGGAGTACGTAAGAAAATCCATGAATTTACCGACGAAGAGTGGAACTTCGTAATAGAATTGAATTTGAACGCCATTTTTCGCGGCGTGCGGGCTGCCATACCCCATTTTCTTAAATCAGGCAGAGGCAACATTGTGAATACGGCATCGACATTTGGACTCCTGGCCACGGATCAATACCCCGCCTACTGCGCGACAAAGGCGGCGGTCGTCAACCTGACCCGGCAGATGGCCCTGGATTACGGCCCCAGTGGAATTCGCGTCAACTGCGTGTGCCCCGGTTCTACGGTTACTTCACGTTTCCGAGGGTTTCCTCCCCGCCCATCCCTGGAGCAGGCGACGAAAGAACAGTTGGAACGGATGGGAAAAAATAATCGTGCCTTGCAGCGGATGGCGAGACCCGAGGAGATCGCCTACGGTGTGCTGTTCCTGGCGTCCGACGAGGCTTCGTTTGTAACCGGACACGCACTGGTCATCGACGGCGGCCAAACCATCGACGCGTGACACTTAAACTCGCAAAGCGCATAGCGCAAGATGAAAGCAAGCAGAATGCAGCAACCAGGTGGCAGTAGGCAGGAAAGACAGTGTTCAGTGAATATAGCTGTCAGCGATCAGCCTTCAGCTTTGAAATCTCTTGCTGCCAATTGCTACCTGTCTTTCTAAATTCCGTAGTCCTGTAGTCGGCAGTCAGTCGTCCCGAATCCAAGGCGACGCTTTGCGCGAGGGGCCTTTTGGACGGGGGCTATGAATAAGCCTCATACAACCCGTCGAACTTTCCCAGTTTGATCCGCACCATAAAATGGGCGCTCTCCCGGACCAGCCGCTCATCCCGAGGTGTCTTGATATAGCCTGCTATCAATTGAGCGGACGGCTCCGTGTGCTCCTTGTCCGCCTGCATGTGGACGGTAAAGAACTCAAGGTCGTGATCCCCCAGACCGTAGTGCTTACGCTGGTTGGTGCTGAACTCTTCCGAGTAGCAGCAGTCCATACTCTCGCTGGTAAGCGACGATGCGCGATTGACCATGGGGACCCCCAGGAGCATGTTACGTACGGTCCTGCAGGTATGGATATGGCACTCAAAGATCTGCGACGCGTCCACAAAGTCCGCCTCCTTTAAACCGATGGCGAGGCCGATGCGCTTGGCCATATCGGGGTGAGACTCTTCCTCATGGAACTGGGTTAGGGATCGTTCCTAAAGCTCGGGATCGTAGGCGTTCTTTACCATGCCAAGGACGAAGCCCTTCAGTATGGCCTTATTGTAGAGGCAGTGCTGGATCGCCCATCCTTGCAGCCGACCGATGGAGAGCTTTCCCTCTCTGAACTCCGAGAAATAGCGGCTCTCCATGAGGCGCTCGACCCCCGGGTGAATGACTTCCTTTCGTACCGAATCAACAACCGTTTTACCATCCACGTGAGAGTTCCTCCTCCTTATAAGTATATGAGTCGTTTAACAAAGATGGTATGTTCTATATGATGGTTAATGCTAAATTGGGTCTTTTAGTCTCCCATAATCCGGTGAGCCCCAGGGGAGGCTCTATCAATAAAGGGCAGCTGGATCAATGATAGATGGATGAAACACGGTTGGAAACGGAGATCGGCCGGATCGTGGACCAGCTGCCCGTAGAGTTTCGGCTCCATCTGGAGAACCTGGCCATCGTGGTCGAAAAACGGCCAACGAAGAGCCAGCTTAAGTCCCTGGGAATCGACCCAGAGCGGGGTACGCTCTACGGCCTCTACGAGGGCACGCCCCTCCCCCAACGATCGGCGGTCTATCCGCCCCTTTTGCCGGATAAGATCACGATCTATTCGGAGCCGCTGCTCAGTAATTTTCCCGACTCCGATGAGCAGCGCGAGCAGCTACGCCTCACTGTCTTACACGAGATCGCACATTATTTTGGGATGGATGAAGAAGAAATCGAAAAGTTGGGGTACTGAGACCCACTTTCAAGCCTGCAACACGAAAAAGTTAAGCCTTCCACAAGCGGCGAACCTGAATAAGAATCTCCTCCGCTATTCCGGGCACCAAAGGATTCATTTGCTCTTCAACTTGGGTTTTAACGGACTCATGGCACTGCTTGCGCCCGTCTTCAACTAGCTTCTCGAACCGGGATTCCCAAAGGGACGCCCGGATTACGGCGGCCGGCAGATCAATGGTTTCCACAAAATCCGTGATTTTATCTTTTCCGAAGTGCCACGCTGCCCCCGCGGCAACCACGCCGATTACCGCCCCGATCAGGAATCCAATGGGACCGCTGCTTCCCAAAAGAGCCGAGATGATACACACGCCCAGAGTCTTACCGAACCCGCCGCTTAGGGTTCCCAGGGCGGCGGCGACCGACACGGTGAGCGCCGCCCCTATCGCGTCACCGTACCCTTGCCCAATGACATCAGCGGAATCATTGGTGCCCCAACCACCTACCCTTTCCCTCAGCTTCTCCGGGGTCTTTAAGCCGGCGATCTCTGTCCCTATCCCTTTAAATGTTTCTTCAATGGCAAGGGATAATGTCTGTTGGAATTGGGGCGCAGCCTGTTGGGTGATGAATTCCCCGATTGCCGGAGCAAAGGATTCGGTGGCTGTATTGATGTCGGATCCTAAATCGCTTATTTTTCCACCCTCCTCACGGAAGGTGCGGAGCCGGGTGGAGATTCTTCTATCATAAAGTTCCGTGGTCACGTACGAAGCGATTTCGTCTCCCAATGTGGTTATAGATTCTCTAACCTCTCTCACAATCAGAGATCGGATGGGGGACGCTAAGATGTCGCCATAGTAGCGATTGAAAAGAAGCGGTAGACGGTCCTTTAACTTTTCAATTTTGAAACCTTGCCAGGCGGCGAGTGCGGCTCTAGGAATCACAACCACGATAACCACCGTGATGGCGAAGAGGTGAATCCACGGGCCCGCCGGATCGCCTTCCGGACCGAGGAGCCGAGAAATTTGCACGCTAGCCTCCAGTTCCCAACCGAGCAAGCGGGAGACAAATAAGCCAGGCCCGAACACAAAGTTGATGATTGCTGAGACTCCCTGCTCTGAACGGATGTAGGTACTGGTCCAAACCACATCATAATCCTGGAACAGTCCGCGAAAATACATCCCAACGGTAGCCCCGAGAGCCAAACCAGTCGCCCCGTAATGCAAGAGCCTCCACGCACCGGGTAAAATGTAACCAAGGAAGCAAGGGATGTGTTGCGCGGCGTGGAGAGCGCCGTCCTTGCCCCCCTCCTCCTCTTCGTCTGTCCCTCCGGCTCCCTTTCTCTTGAAACGCGCCAAGCCAAATGGAAACAGCTTTTTTCGTAGCAGCCAAAGTATCAAGAAGAGGTAGACCAAGAGATTCCAAGCGACAAACAAGGCGACCGGGTTACGGACCAGGTGAATTTTCTCCACCGGCCCCAGCAGGTTGGTGGCAAAACCAAAGGCAAGGGCGATCAGAAAAACCGGAAGGGAGCAGGGTCGTGAAAATCTCGCCAGAGGCAATATGGAACGGTACCTTGCGGGCGACCGCTCCATCAGGTAGGAGGCGCGCTTCACAAACCACGCCGATCCGTTGAAATCTTTGCCAGCGTGTTGGATGGCACCGGTCAGAATCTCACCGGGGAACGCTGCGCTGTCGCACTCCTCAACGGAACGGATCAAAATGATTTGTGCAGCTTGTTCTTCGTTCAACGCCACGATGAAAACACTTAAACGGTTCGCCCTCCAGTTACAAGCGGGGGGAACCGCAGGATTACGTTGTCCGTATGGCGCGCATACTGGAGAAAACCTTTACTGGTTTACGTCCGGGTTCTTTCACAGAGGCGAAAAATGGGTTTTGGAACTACAGGGCGAGTTCGACCATAACCGGCGCATGGTCTGAAGGCCGTTCGTGGGCACGCATGTCGCGATCGACGACGAATTGCTTGCAGCTACCGGCAAGTTCCCGTGACAACAGGATGTGGTCGATGCGCATTCCCAGTTTCCGTCTGAAGGAATTCATGCGGTAGTCCCACCAGGTAAAGCAGCCGCCCCCTTGTTCCAAGAGCCGAAGACTGTCCACTAGTCCCAATTGAATGAGCTCCGTGAAGGCCTCCCGCTCCCGTGCACTGAATAGGACCTTGCCTTCCCAAACCGCTGGATCGTACACGTCGCGTTCGTCGGGAGCGATATTGAAATCTCCGAGAACCGCAAGCTTGGGGAAGGTAACCAACTCGGCCTTGAGCCATTGGGTCAGGTGCTCCAGCCACTGAAGCTTGTATTGATACTTGTCGGACTCGACGCTCTCCCCATTGGGCACGTAAATACATATGACACGGACACCCTGGACGGTAGCGGCCACAACTCGCTTTTGCGGATCCTCGTAGCCGGGGATTCCCACAGTGACTTGGTCCGCAGTAGTGCGGCAGAGAATCGCAACACCGTTATAGGTCTTCTGGCCTACAAAGACCGGCTGGTAACCCGCAGCACCAATCGCGTCGGTTGGAAACTTGACGTCTTCCATCTTGGTCTCTTGCAGACACAAGACGTCCGGGGTACGGGTCGCCAGCCATGCCTCAACCTGGGGCAGGCGAACCTTCAGGGAGTTAACGTTCCAGGTGGCGAGTTTCATTAATGAACGGGGGAATTCTCCTGCACATAGCGTTCGTACAGGACGTCGGGCCACGACGAGAACTGGCTCCCCCTGTGGGATGTTACCAAACGCTCGACCTGCATCCTCATCCCCGCATAATCCGTTTCTTTGACGATACCCAGTGTGTATAGTTTTTGAAGCATCAGCGCGCCCTCGGGTCCGTGCTCCCGCAGGTCCGCTTCCACGTGAAGGTCGAAGTATTCAAGCATCTCGTCTGGAACGCCGTACTTGGTATGCAGGGTGTCTCGCCAGTGCTTCAGGATGTAGCCGACAAAGCCCTCCAGCATCCACCTGACCGCCGTCTGCACCGGGCTTTGAGAGCGGTAAACCTGCGCCGTGTTGAAGGCCGCCTCGGTTTCGGGAATCGGCCGCGCGCTGCGCAACGCCTCATCCGCTACGCCAAGATAACGAGTGAACTTCAGGTAGGTGCGACCGTGGCCGCCCGGGGCCGGGTCCGCCAGCTCGCTCCCCATCTTGGAGGCTACAATATCGTAAAGGTCGGGGTTCCGGCGCCACAAATCGATGTGATTGACCAGCGCCCAGGTTACGCTGGCGTTGGTCATCTGGATAAAGATGTAATACTGCTTTACGTATTCTCTGAGGAAATCCACCGGGACTTTCCCAGCGAAAAATTCCTGGTAAAACCGTCCCAGTTTGTGCCCTGTCTTGAAAGGATGCTCTTGCGTGGTATCGTCGAACCAACCCTTGAATGACTCGAAGGTAGAGAATTTGAGCTCTGCCGATTCCATACTCATGCTCCTTCCATGCTAAATGGATTTAAATAAGTGCCCGTTTCTGTCTCTACTCGGCCAATCCCGTGATAACTAGACCTGGTGGAAGAATGCCGAGTCGCTTCACGCCCTTTTCGGTCATGACCATGGTATCGCCCAAGGAACCGTTATCGGTTTTGCCGTCCACTTCAAAACTCAGGGTCCGCTTGAAGATGAAGGCCCAGCCCTTTGTAAAGACCATATCGAGCGTCGCCTCATCCGCATGGCCGGTCACCAGCGGCCCATCGGATCCCAGACCACGGCCATGCATTAGGAACTGTCCGTTCATATTCTGGTATCTGGACCAACCGAGCAGGAGCCGTGTCGCTTGGTATTCGCAGAGGGAGTTGACTTCACGGACCGTAAGCCCGACCCGGAGACTTTCGAAGCAACGGTGCCAATACTCGGCGTGCATGGCATAGGACCTCTTTTTCTGAATAAAGTTTCCTATTTCATCGGGGAGAACGGCGGGAGGAGCAAGTATCGGCGAGTCATATGAGCCCCCTGGACGAAACCGAGTATCCGCTAAGCCGCGGCCTCGTGTCAACGGTTTTCTCGTTGGGTCATTGACCCCGTTTGGCCGTGAAAACCTTTTCCGCCGTAATCGGCAACTGGAACAGTCGCACGCCGGCGGCGTTGGCAACGGCGTTGGCAATGGCTGCGGGCGCGATTACATTGGCGTGCTCCCCGATTCCCTTTGCGTCATAAGGACCGGGACCGTCTTGGGAGGGGACCAGAACGGTCTTAAGCTCGGGAATATCACGGATGTTCGGCATCTTGTATTCGCCAAGATTCTGCGCCGTAATTTTTCCATTCTCCTGCGGCAACTCTTCCATCAAGGCGGTTCCAATGGCCATCATCAGTCCACCGTCAATCTGACCTTGATGGCCCAGGGGGTTGATGATGGTTCCCACGTCGTGAGCAGTAACGAAACGATGCAATTGCACCCGACCGGTTTCAGGATCCACTTCCACTTCTGCCACCTGGGCAACGAAGGAAGTGGACGACCCACTTCTCGGAACTTCCACCTCCACGTTGACCGTGACCGATCCGCCGGTCGCTCCAACGACGTCTGACAGTTGGATCGTTTTACGCCGCTTGTTACCGGTCCAGAATTTCCCAGCCTTGTATTGAACCTCGGCCCCAGTACACTGGAGCATCTGGGCCGCTTGCGGCACTAGTTTTTCCTTCATCTCGGTGCAAGCCTGAATTACCGCATGACCACCGATGTTGGTCGAACGACTGCCACCGAAACCAATATCGACGCTGTAAGGGACCTCGGACGTGTTTCCCACCCGGCAGCTAACCCGATCTACAGGCACGTCCATCTCCGAAGCCACTGTCTGGCATAAAATATTTCTGAGACCGGTGCCCTGATCACCGCTAACGGTAAAGACCGTGAACCTCCCATCGAGCTCGACGGTAACAACGATCCAACCCTTGCCGGCCCCTGTCCCACGCTCGTACATAGCCAATCCGAGGCCATAGTTGTCCCCGCGCTTGGGTTTCTTCCAACCGGCCGCGTCCAGTGCTGCTTGGAGCGTTTCCCGCGCCTTCACGCCGCGCCAGGATTTGCCCAGGGCGTTTTCCTCTCCTTCACCCACCAGGTTCTTCATACGGAACTCGGCCGGATCCATACCCAGCTCTTTTGCCACGAGGTCCATGTGGGACTCGACAGCAAACATGGCGTGGATCGCGCCCGGCGCCCGCCAAAATCCGCAGGGCACCGTATTCGTGTAGACCTGAAATGCCTCCATATGGGTATGGTCGATCCGGTACGGGCCGGCGGTCCCCGCACCGCCAATGCTTCCCCGTCCCGGCTTGTAGCCCACATAGGCTCCACTGCCATGGACAGCCCGTAGAAAACGAGCCACCAGTCGGCCGTCCCGCTTTACTCCCGTGCGTACGGTGATCACCGAATCGTGATCCGGGTTGGAAGAAGTCAACTCCTCGGTGTGAGTCAATACGATTCGCACGGGCCGCCCGGCCTTTTTGGCGAGAAGATAGGCGATGGGTAAATCGCCGGCACCACTTTTACCTCCAAAGTCACCACCGACGTTGACCGCATCCACTTGGACTCGATCGGGGCTCACACCGATGGCCCTGGCGAACTGGGCACGGGTGCCGAAGGGGGCTTTGGTGGATGCCCAAACGTGAATTCGACCGTCTTCCTCGATAGCAACTAGGAAGGCCTGAGGCTCAATGTAACCCTGATGGTGTACGGGAATACGAAACGTATGCTCGATAACCAGATCAGCCTCGTTAAATCCTTTCTCGACGTCGCCTTTACCCCAGGTCAGCCGGTTGGCCACATTGGGCATGCCTTGGATCGAGTCGTCTCCAGCCGCCCCTTCGTAGGAGGCCGGATCATCGTGCACCAGCGGCGCATTGGGCGCCATAGCCTCGAGGGGATCGAACACCGCCGGAAGCTCTTCGTATTCTACTTCGATCAGATTCACCCCTTCCTCTGCGACCTCACGGGTATCGGCGGCAACCGCCGCGACACGGTCCCCGATAAAGCGAACCTTGTCCCAACAGAGAACCGGCGTATCCTGAACGGACTTTCCCTGGTAGCGCCCATTTGCATCCTGGCCCGTGACAACGGCCCGGACTCCGGGAACCTTCAGGGCCTTCGAAGTGTCGACGCGAACGATGCGGGCGTGGGCATAGGGACTGCGTAGAATCTTACCCCACAGGGCACCTGCGTAGGGCACGTCTGCTGCATACCATGCCTGGCCGCTTACCTTCTCCGCCCCTTCCACTTTACCGACGCGGGCACCGATAGCATTCGATCTGGCCATAGATGTTTCTCCTCTCGTTTCTTCCCCTCGGACGGGTTCACCACTCCCCTGTGACGAAGGATTTCCCCGGACGCCTCAGGCAAGCAAAAACTTTTCGGATTATATATATCTTCAAACCCCACCGACAAGCAACAACCGAACTGGGGCACATTGCCCGTATCATGCACAGCTGGGTCTCACCCTTGCTTCGGTGCTTGCTCAGTGGCAACGAAATCATGAATAATTTGCGCCAGCGTTGGGGCCCTGATCTCCTCCAGACGATAGGTGACCCGGCAGGTGGGCTGCTGGATTTTTACGATGCGGTGTAAATCCACGGGGGTCGCAATCAGGACCAGGTCGCAAGGGGTCTGGCGTATAGATTTCTCCAGATCGTGAACCTGTCCCTCGTCGTATCCAATGGCGGGAAGGAGGTTTCCCAGATGGGGATAAGCTTCGAATGTATCCCGAATGATGCCGATCGCGTAAGGGCGTGGATCAACCAACTCGGCCGCACCCTGTTGCCTCGCCGCTAAGACCCCCGCTCCGAAACCCATTCCACCATGGGTCAGAATAGGTCCATCTTCGATAACAAGAACTCGTTTGCCTCGGATGACCAGTTCGTTCTCGACCGAAAGCGGCATGCCAGCAAGAACAACCTTAGCCGCCCGGTTAAACTGCTCGATGTTGCGCCGCACCCGGCCGACCTTATCCGCATCGGCGCTGTCGATCTTGTTGTGAATGAAGACATGGGCCCGCAGAAAATTGACCGCGCCAGGGAAATAGGTCAATTCATGGCCCGGCCGCTGGGGATCCAGCAAAACGATCTCGAGATCGGACACAAAAAACGGTAGATCGTTGTTACCCCCGTCCCAGAAGATGAAATCGGCCTCTTTTTCAGCCAGCTCCAAGATCTTTTGATAGTCGACAGCGGCATAGAAAGGTATGGCCACAGGCAAACACCGGTTCATACTCCTCCCTTTCTTCGATCGTACAATAAGCACGGCTGAGGTCCTCCAAGGTGCTAAACCCTGTGCAATTTGTTTCGAGAGGTCACCATAGGGCATGGGATGACGCACGACACCGACAGGAAGGCCCTCGGCGGTAAGCAGATTGGCAATCTTTCTCAACGCTGGGCTCTTACCGCAGCCCGTCCTCACGGCGCACACGGAAACGACTGGTTGTTTGGACGGAAGCATCATGGTCCGGGGGCCGAGCAGCTTGAAATCTGCACCGCCGGCCATGATCTGAGAGGCCGCACGCATGACATGGCCATGGGAGACGTCACTGTAGGAGAACACCACTTGATCGATATCATGGACCTTGATGATGGTCTCCAACTCGCGTCCCGCAAAAATCGAAATCCCTTTTGGATAGCGCTTGCCCGCGAGTTGGGGAGGGTATCTCCTCCCTTCGATCTAGGGGATCTGAGCTGCCGTAAAGGCGACCACATCATGAGCCGGATCGTCGCGAAAGGCTACATTAAAATTGTGAAAGTCTCGTCCCGCCGCCCCCATGATCAACACACTAGTCCTTTTCCGTGCCATGCTTCGTCCCTCACCTTGTGGCCGTGATCAAACGCCTTGCCTCCAACCCGATGACCTGTTCTTCGCCAACGGGTACGACATAAACGGCAGGCTTGGACCGCGGTGGTGAAATACGGCCCTCCGTACCGATCCGAGCCTTATTGAGTTTGGGATCGACGCGAAGGCCACACCACTCCATGGCAGCACAAATGCGAGCGCGTATTTCCGGTGAGTTCTCACCGATCCCGCCGCTGAAAAGCACAGCATCGGCACCACCCAGGACGGCCAGATAGGCACCTAGATACTTTCGCGCATATCGTTGGAATGACCGGAGATCCCCAGGAGCCCCGATTTCTTATTGAGCAGGGTCTCGACCTCCGCCACCGTAAGCTGCTCTTTCTCGGCTAGATTTCGGACAAGCGCCGGATCCAGATTTCCCGATCGTGTCCCCGTGACCAATCCCTCTAGGGGAGTAAAACCCATGGAGGCTCCCACAGACTGTCCCTTACGAATTGCGCTTGCGGAACAGCCATTGCCGAGATGAAGTATCACAACATTGACACGCCGTTGGGGAAGGCCCCTGATCTGGGCGTAACGAAGCACCAGAGATTAGTGGGCTAAACCATGAAAGCCATACCGTTGGATTCGGTGGCGCCGTGTAAGCTCGTGTGGGATCGCGTAGGTCGATGCGTAATCGGGAAGGGTCCGGTGGAAGGATGTGTCGAAAACCGCAATCATAGTAACCTTGGAGCCGAGGACCCTGCGGGCTGCTCGAATTCCGCTGACAGATGCCGGATTGTGGAGCAGGGCAAGGTCGCTCAAGGCCTCGATCGCCTTAAGGACTCGGTCATCGATCAGCACCGATGTAAGGAAACGGTCGCCTCCGTAAACCACCCGATGACCGACCCCATCTACCCGTTCAACAACGTTAGCACGATTGCTTTGGAGCCAGCCCAGCACCCGTTCGACGGCCTCTTCATGGTCCCCAACGGAGGCTGTCGCATGTTCCGGGGCGCCGCCGGGAAGAGCAAAGGCACAGCTTCCTTCGCTTCCGATACGATCGATCAGACCTCGAGCCACACAGAGGGGATTCCCTGCCACCCGACTCGATGAGGTCATATGAATCAGCTGAAACTTCAGAGTCGAGCTGCCAGAATTGAGAAGCAGGATATTCATTGTTCAAATGGGTTTAAGCCATTGGCTATCCGACAATCAAATTAATTCGACCCCAGGGTTTGAATCCCCCTGGTCGACTAAAGGGTAGAGCACCCGCTTCTCCCCTTTAGGAATCCCATCGGTTATGGTCCCTCAGCTTGCCGCGGGGTTTCCTAATAATCAAACTCTCCGAAGCCTCAGGTTCCATGCCTAACAACTTGGGCGATCCTTTCAGGTAACCGACACAATTCGTCCATGGTCGAGTCTCATTCGGAACTGGGCCTGGGACTGGGCCCACTCGGGCTGGTGCGTACAGATCACGATCCCCCTCCCCGAACTGGCCAGTGAAGCGATCAGTTGCTGTAACCGCTCACTGTTTTCCGCATCCACACCGGCCGTCGGCTCATCGAGCAAAAGCGTCTCGGCTCCTGTGGCGAGCGCCCTGGCCAAGGCAACCCGTCTGAGCTCTCCACCGGATAGGGCGCTCGCCCCACGTTCCGCAAGGTGTTCGCATCCCATCATCTTCAACGCCTCCAGCGCCCTTGCAGCGGCTATCTCCGATTTGAACCCACGGGCGCGCACGCCGAATGCAACGTTCGCAAGCACCTTTTTTCGGAAAAGGACCGGATCCTGAGCGACCAGTGTTACTCGGCGGCGGTGGGACAACCCCTTCCTGCCATAAAACACGTCCTCACCTTTATAACGAAGTGTTCCCCGGTTGGGAGGGTGGAGGCCCGCCAACATCCGAAGCAGGGTCGTCTTCCCCGCGCCGTTAGGCCCGGTCACAAGGGCCATCCCGTTAACGGGGATTTCGAGGTCGTCAATTTCCAACGCCTTCGAGTGTTCAAAGCTAACCTGTATGCCTTTGAGTATAAAAGTCGACATCTCAGGATTTTTGCAGCAGCCGAACCAAAATGTTGGTGACAAGAATAACGGACATTAAAACGACCCCAAGGGCGATACCGAAACCAAATTCACCCTTCATACTCTCCAGGGCGATGGCCGTGGTGATGGTGCGGGTGTAGCCTTCTATGTTGCCGCCGAGAATAACCGCGATGCCCACTTCCGAGGCCGCACGGCCGAAGGCGGCCAGGATGGCGGCCAAAAGACCGAAGCGTGCCTCTAACACCAAAGTCCAGGCCGAGAGTCCGGTCGAGGCACCCAAAGTCAGGGTCGTCTCTCGTATACGGTTATCAACCGAAGCCAGCGCCGTCATCGCAAAGACAATCAGGACCGGTGCGAGGAGAATGACCAATCCAATAATGATGGCCGACGGGGCGAAAAGAAGATCCATGAACCCCAGAGGTCCCCGACGCGAGAGAAAACCGTAAACGACCAATCCGATAACCACCGTAGGCATTCCGAGAAGGGTCTGGCACAGGGCGATGACTGCCCCCTTGCCGGGGAACCGCTGTGTTGCCAGAAGGTATCCCAGGGGAAGACTGATCACCGACGCCAGGAGGGTACTGCTGAGGCTTACCTGAAGCGTCACGCGGGCAGCGCTCAAAACCTGGGGGTCACCGTAAAGAGCGCGCAGGATCCCATCTCGAAAACCGTCCAGGAGAAATTCCAAAGCTATCTTTCTATCAAGCCTACGATGGCTCCCGGATCCCGTGGCCCGTTACCGGCGCGTCGCCATTTACCGGATAGAAGAGCACTTTTCCGTTCATGCGAAAGCCGGCAATCAGGAGTTGGCCTTGTTCGGAGGTGAGGAACGCTATGTATTTTTTTGCCATGGCGAACCTCACATGGGGGTGCCGCTTGGGGTTTACCGCGATCACCCCGTAGGGGTTGGAGAGTCTATTATCTCCTTCGACGAGGACTTCAAGGGAAATCTTCTTCCCGGCACTCATGGCGATGTAGGTGCCGCGGTCGGTCAACGTGTAGCCTTGCTTTTCATCCGCCGCCAGGAGGGTCTTGCCCATCCCCTGTCCCAGGGAAGCGGACCAGCGGCCCGAGGGCTCCAGTGCAGCAGCCTCCCAAAGGGCCGCCTCTTTTTTGTGTGTGCCCGAGTCATCCCCTCGGCTGAACCACCGGGATTTTTTCTCGGCAATCCGTCGGAGCGCAGCAGCAACATCGCTTTCGCCGCGGATGCCCGCGGGATCAGCCCGCGGACCCACTATGATGAAATCGTTGGCCATAACGTCGCGCCGGTTGACGCCGTGGCCGTCGGCGACAAACTTGTCCTCAGCGGCGCGGGCGTGAACAAGCACCGCGTCGACGTCGCCGTTTCGTCCCAGGGCCAACGCCTTGCCCGTACCTACGGCGATGGTGTGAACTTTCACGCCGGTCATCCGCTCAAAAGTTGGGTGCAGGTACTTTAATAAGCCCGAGTTGTCGGTGCTCGTCGACGTAGCGAGTTTGATGAGCGGCTGTGCCCCGAGTTTACCACTCGACGAATGCACCATAAAGGGCAAAACGAAGAAAAACGCCCAAATCCATTTGTCGACACTACAGTGCATGTTTCGGCCTCTTTATCTTGCGAGCCCTCGTCCGAGTCCCAACCCCCCATTGCCTTCCTAAAACAAGACAGCGGGCCTGTAGTTTAATCCGTCCCTGCGGAGAATTCAATTTTGTATCCAAT
This sequence comes from Binatia bacterium, assembly GCA_963664015.2. Classification (GTDB taxonomy): domain Bacteria; phylum Desulfobacterota; class Binatia; order UBA9968; family CAXXLF01; genus JACZQL01. The sequence goes on from CAXXLF010000001.1 coordinate 734,145, forward strand.
GAGTCTTCGGAATATCTATTGATCCACGGCTTACGGGTCAAGGCTTCTACTGGCTGTCGTTCTCAATTCACCAAAGGTCACGGAAGCCCACGGCCACCACCTGTTCATAGGGGACAGGGCTGGACAGCAAACCAACGGATTGTGCGAAGCGGTTAAGTTTAATCACGGCATCTTCCGAGATGACAGGATCGTAAAAGGAGGAGTCCCGCTCCACAAGCGTCTGAATGAGGGCCGCAGCGTCGGGAGGGAAGCGGCGTCTGCCTACCTCCGCGGCTTGCGCCGGATCTTCACGAAGTGCCCTTTGGGTCTTTACAATCGCCCGGACAACGGCCGCGATGGACGACGGATCACGCGCGATTAATGCGTCCATTGTGGCGAGCCCGGCGAAGGTAAAGTGACGGACCTCGGCAGGGTCATCGCCCCGTCGCACGTCGAGAAGAACCTTACCAACGCCTCGCCTCACCGCAGTCTCGCTCCCCATGGCATTGGCCCAGAAACCATCAACCAGGCCTGCTTCAAGTGCATGGGCGGCAAAGACACCGAAGGAAACCTTAGCCCCATCGGTACCCGGAGGGTGCACGACTTGCACTCCCTCTCGATGGGCGTCGATTCCGGCTTCGATTAGCAACTGTTTGAACGTGAGGTCGGGCCCATGGGCCGCTGCAATTCGGAGCCCCTTCAGCACACTGATATCTCCCCGCTTCCCAGGGAGATCGCTACGAACGACGAGCAGATGGGGCGTCCCCTGGGACAGGGCAACCACCAGCTTGACCCCTTTCCAACTGGGAAACACGGTCAGGAGATCGTACACCGTGCCGGCAATCATGGCATCGGCCTTGCCATCTCTGAGCGCCGCCGTTGCCATGAGCTGGGGAAACAGCTCCACATGAGCGTCCAACCCTTCCGCTCGGTAAAATCCCAACTCCTCTGCGGCGAGGGCAGGAAAACAGGTGTTGCTTACAAGATCAACGGCGGCAATGCGCAACGGGTACTCTCCCTTGGAATCGAATCCATGGCCCCCTTATTTCTAACGGTAGGACCCTCTCCCCTCCCAATTTACTCGAAAAGTGGACGCCACTTTGCATAGACTCGGTTCCTCAACTCATCACTGGCCCTGTTGACAGGCGGAAACTCGTCACGCCACTCCCATGGCTTGCATGCGATGATCAAGGCGCGGCTGTTGGTGAACTCGTGGCGTTTCTTTCTTTCCGGTGAAATCATCGGGTCCAGCGGGCTGGCAGGACAGTCCTCCTGAATCTGGAAGGAGGTCTTGGGATCCGAGCGCGTCGCCATCGCCCATAGAACCTGCTCCGAATTAGAGGGGTCGATGTCTTCATCGACGACAATCACCATCCGGCAGATATGGTGCAGCAGTCCCGAGGCTACCCGCCCGATTTGCCGTGCATGGCCGGCGTACTGCTGCTTTATGGAGACCACCTGGATCAGCGTCCCGCCGGTGTTGAGGGCGTAAACGCCCACGACCCCGGGCATCCCTGATTTCTCGAGGCCTTCCCACACCTCCATGCTCCCGTCGGGGGGGCACATCCAGAACAGCACCGGCGGTTTCAGAGGAGGATCGCCGTGCAGGATCGGATCATTCCGGTGATAAAGGCTCTGGACTCGGATCACCTGGGCCATTCGTTCGCCACCTGCATAGTAACCTGTGTACTCACCAAAAGGTCATTCTATTTCCTGCTCAACGCTGGGCGATGGAACCTCCCCCCTCGAGTACGATCTCGGCGCTTGCGGGCAATGGCAGTCCGGTCCTGGGTCCGGTCATGATCTCTAAAGGCTCGCCCTTGAGAAACCCCGCGAACTCATACTCACCGGTCCCCCAAGGCACCCCATTGGCCGATACACAGAATAGAGCGGGCTCGACGGTGATGGCCACGGCAACGGGACAACTCTTCCCCTGGGCCCACCACTTTTGCATTTTCAGGTTTCCGTGGTGCATGGGTGAGACCAATAAGTCGAGGGTATTCTTGTCATGAAGCATGCAGCGATAGGTTCCGACGTTGACCCATCCCTCGACCGGGTCCCGGGTAATTACGGCACAACTGGTTCCCAAATAGGGTCCTCCGTCTTTCTCGTGCCATCGAGGGGAGGGAAATTTCATAAGATCCACCCCGTCCCCTTCAAAAACATTTTCCATAATGGGACTCGAGGATACGGCAACCGGCTTGATGGGACGAAAATCTCTCAACCTCTCCTTCCAGACCTTGAACATTTGGAATTGGGACACGCCCTGGGGAAGATTGAGGGCCAGAGCCGTCCGTAACGGAGTCGCATAGGGTTTGGCGGCTATCCGATACCCCTTGGGATAACCGTGGATGCGGTCAAATAGCAGCATCGGCCCATTGCGTTCGCACATCAGTTCCGTCAATGTCCCGATTTCCAAATCGCAGTCTGCCTCTTCAACCACCTTTACCTCACCTCTGGCTTCTGCCTCGGCCAAAAAAGCGCGAGAGTCCCCCAACGCCAGGGTTCCCCCCTTTCTATCTCCGCACAGTAACGAATCCCTCATTCATACTAAAAGAACCCATTCGGTCACCGACCCTGACCCAAGCCTAGCAAAAAAGACTCAGATGGCCTAGCCGCCGGGCCCAGGGTCCATTCCCCGCCACTGATCCATTACCTAAATTTCTAAAGAGATGCAGGGATCGTAGAGAGTTTATCGAGCAATAGACCATTAGATCAATGGACCGCATTGTCGCAGTACTTCCGGTCCATTCTTCTACTATCCACTGCTCCAATGCTCTAAGGCGAATATCGCCTTCCACCCATTGTCTTACTGCTCTGTTTTGATATGATCTTCCACCATGGACTACTTGGTCATCCGTAATCTCACCAAAAGATTCGGTAACTTCGTTGCGGTCAACGAGGCGAACCTGAACGTGAGCGCGGGAGAGCTCCTGGTAGTGATTGGGGGAAGTGGCTGCGGCAAGACCACCCTGCTCCGTCTTATCTCCGGTCTGGAAGACCCCGATAGCGGCATCATCTACATCGGCGGCGAGGCCGTAAACGACATCCCTGCAGGTCAGCGGGGAGTCCAGATCATCTTCCAACACTTCGCCCTTTGGCCCCACATGAAGGTGTTCGACGAAAGAAGAGACTCCAATATGGGGTTTCCCCTACGAATCCGGAGATGGGCGAAGGAGAAGATTCGCGAACATATTCGTTCCCTGGCAAAGAGCCTGCAGATCAACGAAGCCCTATTCGATCGTAAGCCCGACACGCTTTCCGGCGGTGAGAAACAACGGGTCGCCATGGCTCGGGCCATGGTGACGGCACCGAGGGTACTCGTCATGGACGAGCCTTTGAGTAGCCTGGATCCGGCCAGCCGGGTAACCCTGAGGGCTGAGATCCGTAACTTCCACAAGGAAAACCACTTGACCACTATCTATGTCACCCACAACGTAGCCGACGGTATCGATCTGGGAGACCGGATTGCCGTTATGCGCGACGGGCGCTTTGAACAGATTGGCACGGCAGAGGAGCTGATTAAAAACCCGGCAAATTCCTATGTAGCCGATTTCTTCAAGCCCCCAGATCTGAGGTTCGCTGAGATGCGACCATGGCAAAACCGGTAAGTTTATGTCCGGCGGGAGCGTCAGATAAGATCTGTAGTAGATTGACCCTTTCTAGTTCGGTGACCCCCTCCAAAAGTCTCCATACCTTTCGGTGTCTACTTTGGCTGTTCGTCAGCGGCGCCCTTTCACTCGCATCAGGATGTGCAGTCCCGGGTTGGAAGACCACCTTCGAGTTGGAGCATCCCTTGACCGGCCGAATCTGGGACGGGTCCAACCGCCGGTTCGTCGATGGTGATACCCTTGTGGGCCGCCTGGTTCGTGCCCGCTTCGTGCTGTTGGGAGAAAAACACGACAACCCGGATCACCACCGCCTGCAAGCGCAGCTGCTTAGAAAAATAATCGGATCGGGACGCCGCCCCGCAGTCGGTTTCGAGATGTTTAACGTCGACGATGCGTTTGCCATAGCTAGGCATCTCGCTGCGGCCCCGAGGAACGCGGCGGGACTGGGACCGGCCGTTAACTGGAGTGAACGAGGCTGGCCCGACTGGAAGCTCTATCAACCCATTGTCGAAGCGGCGCTGGGGGCCGACCTGCCCATTGTCGCAACGGATCTTCGTCCGGCAATTTTGAATCGACTGCGCCACGGGGGGGCAGCAGCGCTGGATAACGCAGTTTTACGCCAACTGGAGCTTGACCGGCCCCTCTCTAAAGACACCCTGGAGAGGATGACGGCGGATATACGCAGTGCACACTGCGGCTACGCATCCAAGAAACTGATCATGACAATGGTCAATATACAACGGGCGCGCGATGCTCAGATCGCACAGAGCCTGATGGCGGCGGCTCACGTCGACGGCGCCGTACTGATCGCTGGAGCGGGCCACGTACGGAAAGATTACGGTGTGCCGACCTACCTTAACTCAAAGGCTACCGGCCAGAGGGTGATCAGTCTAGCCTTTCTGGAGGTCGACGGTACCACCACCGAACCTGAGTCCTATGCCCAACAGTTTAACGGCATAAAATTACCGTTCGACTACGTCTGGTTCACGCCACGGCTAAAAAACCTGGACCCTTGTGAGAGTTTTGAAGCGGAACTAAATCGCTTAAAAAAGACCGATTAGAGGACAGCATCAATGCCGAAATTCCGTTACGAACATCTGGTGACCCTTGCCCAGCGGATCCTTGCCAATGCTGGGTTACCGCGAAACGAGACTGAACTGGTCGGCAAGATGCTCGTCAAGGCCGACCTCAACGGATATCCTGGGCACGGTATCGCCCACATTCTCTCCTACGTCGATAGAATCAAAACGGGCCTAATCCAGCTGGAAACGCGCCCAACAGTTGTCCGTGAAGGAAAGGCAACGGCCCTGATGGACGGAAACTCCTACGTCGGACAGGTCGTGGCCTACGAAGGAACCCAACTGGCGCTACAGAAGGCCGCCGAACATGGCACCGGTACGGTTTGCATTCGGCACTCGGGACACATCGGCCGCCTCGGCGATTTCATGGCACTCATTACCGAGTCGGGCATGATCGGCGTTTCAGCGGTCAGTGTGGGCGGGAGCTCCATTGCGTCCTACGGAGCTATGGAATCCTATGGGATACGGTATTTTCCGACGTAGCAGCGAACCGATCATCCTGGATTTCGCAACGGGAGCATCGAGTATGGGAGAGCTGAGGAAGAGAGTCCGTCTTGGAGAGAAGATCCCCCCTGGAGTCATGCTTGACGGCCAGGGGCACTCGAACACGAACTTCAAAAAGTTTACGGGTCCGCCCAAGGGTGTGCTCCTCCCTTTTGCTGGGTACAAGGGCTCGGGGCTCCATCTCATGGCCGAGATCCTCGGCGGGATCTTAAAGGGTAACGGACTGGGCAAGGAGTGGTGGGAGCGTGGCGGACCGGCAATCAATGGCCTCATGCTACAGGCCATCCGCATCGAAGAGTTTTTTCCTCTCGAGGAATTTTACGACAAGATCGAAGAACTCGTCGTGTGGATAAAATCAAAAAAGACGTCCCCTGGTTTCTCCGGCGTCACCCTCCCCGGCGAGAACTCCAAGATGAGGGCAATAAGGAACTTGAAGGAAGGGATCGAGATCGAGGCAGAAACTTGGGAGAGGATTAGCCAATGCGCCGCGGAGCTGGGTGTCGAGGACACTCCCCTTCCATTTTCTCACACAGGGCCTTCTACCTGACAGGAGGGAGAGGTCTGGGACCGGCGATTCGTCGGTAAATCTCTGCGACCTTGGGATCCTTGGGTATCCGCTTGAGTGCCGCGTCGATTTCCGCGCCCGTTACCGGGTCCGAGAGTTGGCCGGTCAAACGCCGGTATTCGGTTGCGTACTCAGGATCCTTCCATACCTTGTTAAATCCTTCGCGCAACGTGGTGTGCGCCTCCTTGGGTAACCCCTTGGGCACCAAAAAGTTAGCGCTCCCCGGCCTGCTCGAATTGTGAAAACGAAGAATCGCCCGTTTCAAGTCGGTGTCCGCAAAGTCTTCCAAATGGGGTCGATGAGGTAACTCTGGAACCCACGTCCCACCACGTCCTTTGGAATTCTTTACCACAATCGGGGCCGTGTACCCATTTCTTAATTGTTTAAGCCCGTCTCACCGCAGAAAAGTTGTCAGGTTGGTGGTATGGGCATCAGCCTCACCCTTCTCGAGGGCCGTAATAATGCCCTGACTGCTGTAGCCCACTTTCCATTTTGGATCCTTGAGTTCAAGGACGTAGGCGATGACACGGTCCAAGATGTACTGGGAATGTCCAATGCTCCTCTGGACAAAACGCAGGCCCTTGTAGGCCCTTAACGCCTTCACTGTATTCAATCTCAGCTCCGGCCGAATCTCCACCGTGTACGGGCCTCCCGTATTACTCGTACCGAAAAAAACAAAATCGTCGATCTTGAAACGAACCCCTGGGGCGTTGAAAATGGCATGGGAAAACATCCCCGTGCCGATGTTTGCGATTGTAAGCCCGTCCCTTTTTGCGACATTCGCCATATAATTGGCTGCTGCCATGCCGCCTTCACTGGGCATGAACTTGAAGACAACGGTGGGATGCCCGGGAAGGTTCTTACTCAGATGCTGCGCTCCGATTTGGGTTCACAAGCTACCGGCCCCTCCAGGTGGATAGCCCACAACCACGATCAGGGTTTTATTCTCGTAGAACGGCGTCGCTTATACCCTAACGGCATAGCCCATTAGAATCAGAGCCAGGATCAAAAAGGCTTCGGATACGCGTTGTGCGCTCTGTCGATAACTCATTCTTATAGTCCGTAAGCTATATCTTTGCGTTATAAAACTCACGGCGGGACGAAGCCTCCACAGGCATTCGCCCAAGGTCCCTCGCGGAGGCGGACTAAGGACCCAATCTACCTGCGGCCGGTTACCTATTCCACTTGGCCGCTAGGCATTAATCCAACAGGGCTGAACATGTCAATCAATTCGAAACACCCCCCCAAACACCCCTGGATTGATTTGATTTCCTCCACTGACCCTTATCTATTTTTACCCCATTGCTTTTCGACAACCGTTCTTATAGCATCACGAAAAGTAGACTCTGACGTCCTCATTTAGATTACAGGCACCTTGGTCCCGCGTCCAATCTCCAGCGGACACTATCGAAGTGAGGTAGCCATGCGTAGCAAATCTTTCTCCGCACTCATTCTCATTCCTGTTTGGGTAAGCGCCTTGCTCGTAACGCCCACGGGTGTCCAGGCCAAATGCCGCGACCCGGAGGTGGCCCGGCCTTGGGGATCGGTCGCCCACGCGGCTGCACCGGATGTGACCATCCGATACTTCGGCCATAACTTTTTCCACATCAAAACCGCCAAAGGAACCACCATCATCACGGATCCTCTAGGACCAGGACGCTACCCCTACCCGGTACCCGATGTCTCCGCCGACGTGGTTACCATCGGCAGAGAGCACTACAATCACAACTTTGTCGAAATCGTCCAGGGCAGCCCGCTGGTCCTCCGTGGCCTCGCCAACTACGGCTTCGAATGGAACCGGGTCAACAGCAGCTTTAATGAAGTTTTCATCTACAACGTACCGATTTATCACCACTCGGAGAGCATGGAAAACATCAAGGGGGCTGCTTTCATCTTCGATCTCGGTGACCTCTGCATCGCGCACCTGGGAGACTTGAGCCAAAAATTAACCCCCCAACAGCTCAAAATGATCGGCAAGGTAGACATTGCCCTGACGCCCATCGGTGGTTGGCGCACCATGGCTCCGGACCTGGCCAGAGAAGTCTTAGCCCAGCTCAAACCCAAGATTGCTATTCCCATGCATTATCGGGATAATCTCTACGTGATCGAGGAGTTTACGGCAGGGATCAAGTCACGGATTATGAATTCGGACACGCTGGTCGTTAGCAAAGATGGGCTACCCTCTTCGCTGGAGATCCGCGTCCTGACTCCCGAGGGGGCGGAAAGCTTCCAGTAAAATAAGGCAAAAGTAAAAAGGTAAAAATTTAAATAGAGTATTCACGAACTTTTACCTTTTCCCCGATTTGTCTCATTCCTCCGGTCTATATCGTCTATTCTCATTTTTCTATTGTCTATCTTCTATTCCCTTTACCATTTTCCCTCATGCACGTTGTCAAAGGCGTTCTTCGCCATATCGAAGATAAACCGGGCTGCACTTGGGGGATCCATCCGGTCGAGGTCGGCAAATTGGTACCCCACCAGCGAATAGGCTACATAGATCTTGCCGTCGGCTTCAGGCACTGCTTGACCGCCGATTACCGGGACCTTAATACTTCGGCATACCTCCGCGTAAATTTCCGGCGACACGCTGGTCAGGTCGATCATAGAGGCACCGGCGTCTTCAACGGCGTGAGCCCATTTGAGGATGTGCCCGCGGTCAGCCTCAGTCCCGTGAAGCACGCCCCCTCCCCCAACGGCGGGAAATCCGATCTGGGGATAGACGGGCAGACCAATGTCGAGAACGGCACGGACATCGTTGAATAGCGCCTCTTCCTTCCCGCGCAGATCCACCTTGGGCATGTCGGCTCCAACTTCGTCCTTAATTCGGCGCGCCGCCTTTGCGACCTCCAACGGCCCTGAGTTGCAGGTACGGGTCGGCATATCGACGCTCACAACGGCACGTTCGGCGGCACGCCGAACCGCTTTGGCGAACGGGATCATATCGTCAAGGGTGCAGTCATCGACACCGGGCTGACCTAAAAACCGCCGTCCCAAGCTGTCTCCAACTGACAGGAGGTCAGCCCCGGCTTTCTCACAGATTTTCGTCATTTGATAATCGTAAACAACCGCGGCTGCTATCTTTTTCCCATCTCGTTTCATCTGCTGCAGGTCCTGAATAGTTAACCTGGCCATGGTAGCACCTCCTGATAAATTTGAGGGATTTGTACGGGGAATGACTTTGGCAGGCAACTTAGTCGGCAAGGCCGGATAAGTCAACACACCCACCTGGCTGCTGATTGGCTCTCAGATCACGAATAAACCAACCCCAATTTCGGCTTTCCTTCCGGTTCCATTTCCCATACCCAATCTATTGCCTCTTTAACGCTGTGCGTGATAAAAGCAGGGAGTTCAACCCATACACGAACCAGCCAGCTAAGGGCGGAGACAACCGTTCCGGTTGGGATCAATGCCCTAAGGAAGGACGGCGTAATATGAAATTGTCACCCTTTCCTCTTTGCAAAGCGCTTTTCAGTTCGTTCACTGTCTTTGCCTTTCTTCTATTACTCACCGCCCCACTGGCCTGGGCCGACGGGGACCACAGCTACGGTGCCGGACCGAAAGCGGTGGCCCCCTGGTGGGTCTGGGTTGGCGGCATATGCCTCCTCACCGCTGTGGCATTTCTCGTGGTCACAATCGGCATGAAGCGCAGCCGCGGCGGAGGTGAATTAGAAGGTTTCAGCCGAAATGCAAAGTTGCTCCTGATTCAGAGTCCCTTCGGTGGTCTCACCGTAAGCCTGGTCCAGCTCCTCTTCAACATCTATCTACTCTCCCTAGGCTTCGATCTGCTTTTCGTCGCCAAATTCGTGGCCATCCAATGGACCCTTCACGGATTGGCCGTCATCCCCTTCGGCATCTTAGCGGACCTGTTCGGACGCCGGCGTATTTACCTCACCTCCTACACCGGCAACATCATCTTTACCTCCATCGTGTTATTCACGCTGAACCCCACTTGGCTGCTCGTCCTGGCCGGCATCACCGGTTTCTTCCAGGGCGGACATGCCATTATCGGCCCGCCTTTCATGCGGGAACAGAGCCGGCCCCACGAGCGAGTCCATCTCTTCAGTCTCACTGGAGGTATCCGCGTGGGAGCTGCCGGGTTTGGAAATCTAGCGGCTGGAATGCTCCCCATTCTCTACGCGACGCTCTTTGGCATTGGTCCCGACAGCGCCTGGGCCCTTCGTGCCAGCCTGCTCACGGCCTTACCGCTCATGGCCTGCTCCATGATTCCCTACATCCTGATTCAGGAACAGTGGAAGGTCATGGACATTCGCCGCTGGGTCAAGGGGATTGAGAGTTTTGGTCCCATCGGCATGCTTTCCTTTACCGAAGCAATGGTCGGGATGGCCATGGGGTTCACAACCCCTTTTTTGAACATCTTCTTCATCCAGCATATTCGAGCTTCGACTGACCAGATTGGTCTCATATTCGCCGCCGCTTCGGTACTCACCGCAGTCGTTACTATATTCGTACCGTTTATCGTGGGTCGCCTCGGGCGGGTTCGGGCCGTCACCATCATCAAGCTTCTTGGCATCCCTTCTCTGATCCTGCTGGGAATGACGAACGATCTGATTTGGGCTTCGATCTTTTACGCTCTTACGATCTTTATGATCGGCGGTCCATTCCCCAATCGGGGGATCGCTGATCCCATCTTCAGCCTAATCGCCATGGATGCGGTGAAGGAAAGAGAGCGGGGAACCACCAACGGCATTATGCACGCTTGCGTCGAAATCCCGAGGGGTTTTGGGGCGAGTTTAGCTGCGCCGTTCATGGTAGCCGGCAACTGGCGTGTTCCGTTTACCATTGGTGGGCTTATCTTTGCTGCTGCGTTTATCCTTTATTACTTTTATTTTGCGCGCCTCGATGGGCCCCAGGCCGCTGTGGAGGGGGCAACAGCGCCAACCCTCGACTAGGTCTTCTAGGAGTTAGAACTGGGCAAATTAACCGCAGCTTTTCGCTGATTATCGCAGATTAAGGATTCGGACATTTCACCGCAGAGACGCAGAGGGCGCAGAGAAAAGACAGAAAAAATTCAACTGCTCATTTACACCGATTGTTACCGACAATAACTATTTTTCTTTGTCGGGAGACGACGTCAAGCAAAAAGGTGAACTATATTGCCCAATCGTCGTCTGCCGATTGGGCAATATAGTTTTACCTCAGCGCACTTTGCCCTTCGCCCCCTCGACAGGCTCGGGGTCCCGAGCCCCGTCGAGGACGTCTCTGCGGTAAGAGTCTTAATGTTTTCTTTATTTGTGTCCATCTGCGTAAATCTGCGGTAAAATTCTTAATTGGGCAAGAATCTAACTATAGAGTGTCCCCACCGTTGATAAACGGTCAATTTACTTTTCTTGGCATCGTGACGGGGCAACCGGCATTGTCGGAAGCCCGAACACCAAGCCTTGATCCCTCTCTTAGTGCCCGGCAATGGATCGAGCGGCTCGCTTGCCCCGGCTACGAAGCCTCCTCCACTCCATCGATGGAGAAATGGTCGAGGAGCGTTACTTTAATGGCGCACGCGCCTCCCAATGGGCCAATTTAAAATCCGTCTCCAAGAGTGTCCTCTCGATTCTCGTGGGCATTACCCTCGAGCAAGGCCTCCTCAAGAGCCTCAGCTATAGGGTCGAGAAGTTCTTTCCTCACTATTTCAGCAGTTCGGATAACCCGGCCGAGAAACGAATCACCCTCGAGGATCTCCTGACCATACGTTCGGGGCTCGAGCCCACCAGCCGTCGGAACTATGGCCGATGGGTTCAGAGTAGCAACTGGGTACGTCACGTACTCACGCGCCCGAGGATCGACACACCTGGCGGCCGCATGATCTACAGCACGGGGAACACGCACGTGCTGTCCGCTGTTTTGACCAAGGCAACCGGGTCCAGCACCTTTGAATTTACCCGCCGCCATCTGTCCCAACCCCTAGGTATTCCCATCCGCCCGTGGTTACGGAATCCGCAGGGAATTTATTTCGGCGGCAACGAGAGGCACCTCATGCCGCGCGCGATTCTCAAGATTGGTGAGCTCTCCCTTCACGGCGGCCGAGTGGGTAAAACACAGATCGTGTCGGAAGGCTGAATCCAACAGTTGTTGACACCGCGAACCTGCTCCCGCTTTAGTGGGCGCGAATACGGTTACGGCTGGTGGATCGACACGTTGGCCGGGCACGACGCCTACCTCGCCTATGGCTACGAAGGGCAGTTTATCTTCGTCGTGCCGGATCTCAAGTTGACAGCCGTCGTTAGCTCATCCACATCACCCAGGCAAACGCGCGAGGAGCGCCGGGGACACCGTCAAGGCGTCTACGATATTCTGGAGGAGGACCTCATCCCCGCTGTGCGCAATGGGCGCATGTCACTGCGGCGCAGCAACGGCACCGCCCCCTGATCGCCAATAAGAAATCCCCCGTGCCGTATCGCCACCCTCTTTCCCCCCTCACTTATCCCAAAGTCTCTCAACAACTTCTTTTTGTTTCAGGGAAAGCTTTCTCCCCTGCGCCATTTGCCGAGCCAAACTGGTGACAAATTGTCGCTCCCAATCGGTGAATTTTGGATCCCTTGTTTCTTCACTCAGGCAGGCAACCATATACTCTTCACGTGTCTTCTGCCGTTTTGCACGTTCCGGTTCCTTGGATATTTTGACTAGCTTTAGGGCCATGAATTCGGTCTTCCCTCTTTACATTGTTGTTTAAATAAAAAGGGATTCAACATAAGGCCCCAAGGAGTGAAAGGTCAAGAATAAAAGGTAACGTCCCAAAAACGCCACGCACGCCCCCCCCCGATCGGTTCATCCTTCGCCCCAATTGGGGATAAGAAAACGAGAAACAGATTGAACCCTCGACCCATGCAAGTGGGCCCTCTGACACCCTTCGGTCGATTCTTAATGCCCGGGAAGATAGCGGGAACCACCGAGGGCCTTCACCTGCCCCTGCACCCAACTGGCACGTTGTAAAACGTACGCTGATGGCCTGACGGGGTGCATGCGCCCCGGGCTCGGGAGGACTGCGGCGAGGAGTGCCGCCTCATGCTCCGTTAGCCTGGAGGGTGACTTTCGGAAGAATCGCCTACTGGCTGCGCCTATACCGAAGGTGTGATCGCCGAACTGAATAATATTGAGATAGACCTCAAGGATTCTAAGCTTAGGCCACGACAACTCGATGAGAACGGTGAAGTAGGCTTCCAGCCCCTTGCGCAGCCAGCTTCGTCGAGGCCACAGGAATAGGTTCTTAGCGACCTGCTGCGAAATGGTGCTGGCACCCCGTAGCCGACCCTCAGCCTGCTGCTCACGAATGGCATCGCTGATTGCCCCCAAATCAAAACCCCGATGTTCAGGGAATCGCTGATCCTCCGCCGCAACAACTGCTATGGGCATGTTCGGTGAGATATCCGGCCACGTAACCCATTGGTGATAGACTTTTGCTCCCCTCTCGCCTGCAAAGAATACGGCGACTCTACTTTGGAGAATAAAAGAAGATGTTGGCGGAGTCACCCAGCGAAGGCATACAACGGCGCTCAAGGATGCGATGAGAAAGATCACAAAGCTCTTCAGCAAGGCAAACACGATGATACGGAACAGTCCAGGTAACATTGAGGCCATAGTTGCGACCATACTTAGGTGTTCGAACATTCTCAAGATAAAGTCGGCATGGTGTAAAAGCTGAGGTATCGAACACTATTCGGAATTCCATTCGGGATAGAATCGGAGCTTAGCGGAACGTCAGTGCACCTGCTGCAGTCGCGTTTTGGGAGGGGCTTCAAAGGCAAAACGAAATGACTAAATCGTAAATCTGGGCTGGACTCAATTATAGCGTCGTTAAATTGTGTTTTGAGAAGAATTTAAGGCCTGCTAGCTCGAGTTGACATCATAGGGCGTTATCAAATATGGTCCACACAAAACAGAGGAGGGCTGGCCCGTTTGCTTGTCCGGCACTCCCTTGGAGCTCTCAATGGTGCGGCGTAGGAAGCTATTTTGGGAATCTGTGATTTCTTGGCGAATCGGCTTCAAAAAGAAGTTACTATCATTAATTTGATGCGACTGACGGAAAAGAGGAGATAGCTATGACTCCAACTGGCCCGGAGATAGAAAAGTCTGCGTTGATCATTGTCGATATGCAAAATGATTTCGTACACCCCGAGGGCCAGTTCGGCATAATGGCCAAACAAAGCCCTGAGCGGAATATCGATCTCAATTTCCTATCGTCGCCGATATCTCGTATCAAACGGCTGGCTGCAGCGTTCCGGAATGCCGGCAGGCCAGTGATCTATGTCGCCCATGTATTGAAGTCCGACTATTCTGACGCGGCGTTTCCATACTGGCGGCGCGAGCGCCCTAACAACTCTCAGTTCATCGTTGAGGGGACCTGGGGTGCAAAGATCATCGACGAACTGAATCCAGAGGAGGGTGAGCATCTGGTGGTCAAGAAGGGGTACGGTGGTTTCAGTAACACGTCTCTGGACACGATCCTGCGCACTCTCGGCGTCACAACCTGCGTGGTCACGGGTGTCACCACATGCACATGTGTTTCGACGACGATTCGCGGGGGAGTTGAAAAGAACTACCGAATGATAATTGTTGGAGATGGAACCGCCGATACACAACGGGAGGCTCACGAGCACGAACTCAAGACCATGGCCCGAGTCTTCGGCGATGTTAAAACGACAGATGAAGTTATTGATTTGTTGGCGCGGCGAGCGCCATGCAGATAACCGAGTGATTCCGCGATTGCTTCAAACGCAACGAATGCGTCGTTGAGTTGCGTCTTGCGATTAAATTTAGGTCTGCTAGGCTGAGTTGACATGACTCCCCGTTATTGAATACTGTCCCTATGAGGAGGATCAATGGCCACTAACTTCACTCCAACCCTCAAGCGAGTTTTGCGAGAGCTGCAGACACTGAGAGCAAGGATAGACCTGCAGATCAAGGTGATGCAGAGCGTTATTCGGACCTCCACGGTTCCCCAGACCAGGGGCCAACAAAGCACGAATAAGGCCCGTCCTTCCGCTATGGTCGGTTACGCCCGCGATCGCCGTGTCCTGACGCGTAAGCGTACGCAAAAGCTCCGGTAAATCTTTGCGACTGTCCATTCCTTCTATACATCGAATGAGCAGGCCCTCGTCATTTCCTTCGATCCTTAGGCCAGTAAGACGCATCAGGTTAGCTCTTGAATTGCGTCCAGGCTATTCTAGGCTTCGCAAATCCAGCCCCAGAGCGGCTTCCGGCCTGCCTAGAAGTGACATTTGATGAGATTGGTTCTGGGCCTGTAAATGAGTAAAGTTTGTAGAAAGGCTGATCTCGGTGAGGCCGGTTTTAAAATAAAGCGGGCAACAAAGTTGAACTAACGTGATTACGAAATCCTTTCCGTTTCGTAGGACTTCCTCTGTTTCTGCCACTCCAGAACCCCGTCGATAGTCTCCGCTGCAAGGGGGTCCTTGACCGGTGAGTGCCGGACGTTGGCCTCGGCGAAGAGTTCTTCCGGAGGGATTTCCAGGAAGAACTCGACGAAGGTGTCGGTTTGGGGTGTGAACACAGGGCAGTGATCGGTGCGCCAGCTTATGCGGTACATGGCGATGTGATCCGTCGTTTTCGAATCACCCTTCAAAATCTTCGCCTTGGCTTTCGCCACTTTGTCTCCGGCCTTGATGATAACTTCGGGGTGCGCCATAACGTTTTGCACCCAGTCCCTTTTTTTATTCGGATACGGAGAAGTGGCGATAAGCCGCCCGTTCCAATAGTAAATCCGAATCTGTACCGTACGGTGTTGCCCGCTTTTCCTCCCAACCGTGGTAACGTGAGGAACAATCTCGGTCCCGTTTGCAGGTGTATGTATCAGTTCTACCTTTTAGATTTACTCGATCTATCTACCGAACACGGTTTTTAGAAACGGTACGAGTTTAGTTTTAACCCGCTTGCGGTTCTCAATCCCATAGGTCTTGACCGCGCCGGGCTGCGGGATCCTCCATGTCGGGGCGTGGTCCGTCGGCACGTCCAGGCGTTTACTGATATATCCGGTAGCTTTGACGAAGGGTATCTGCCCTTCCTTCGACAGAAGCCAATTGATATAGACCTTTGCCGCATTGGGGTGGGGCGCGTTATTGAACATCCCAAGCTGGCCGATACCCGGACTGACGTCAGAGCCTTCCTTGATCTGGCGGACATCAACCCTTGCAATCGGGACTCCCTGTCGGATTCTTTGGTCTGCCATGCTACTGGAGAGGCCCAGACCCACGGGATACTTGCCGCTACCCACATGGTCAACCTCTTGGCCATAGTTTTTCAAAATGAGTGGCTGTTGTTCGGCCAGCGCTCGAATAAATTTCGGCCCCAAATCAGGATGTCGATAAAAGAAATCGAACGTGGCCTGCCCTGGACCGGGCTTGCGCGGATCATCGATAATGATTTTCCCCTTCCACTTGGGGGAAAGAAGATCCTTATAGGAGCGAAATTCATTTGTGCCCACCACCTTGGTGTTCACGAAAAGAATGTCTCTCTGATACGATGCAACAACAAAGACGGACCGGTTCGGGTCAAGGAACTCAAACATTCCCTCACGCCAGTTTTTCTGATCTTTGACCTCTGGAAGGATGAATGCCGGCTCAAGGGGCGCCAAAACGTTCATGGGATAAAGCAGGACCTCCTGCGCACCGGCAACAACAAGATCCCAAAGGTAACGGCGTGCCCCCCGCTCGGCACTTATTCTCGGTGGAATCCCTGAGGCCCGGCCACCCAGAAAATCGACCTCAATACCGTACTTCTTCTGAAACGGTAAAACGAGAGCATCCCGCCTGTCCGTACCGGTAGGCCCAAACATCGCTACCCTGCCCTCTTTTTTTGCGGCCTTAACCGTGCGCTCCCACTCTTCTTGCCAGGCAGCTCTGGAATCTGCCGAGCTCATGAGTCCTACCAATAAGATACTTAAGAAGATTAAAGACCTCACCATTACTATCTCCTCTCACACCCTTTATTTTAAAGCTAACATTCTTATTCTGATCGTGCTCGGGTCTGCTAGCGCCCCATCACTGATCGCACGAACGGCCGTATCTCTTTCTTCATTCTAGCACGGTATTCCAGTCCATAGGTTTTGATGGACCCAGGCACTGGGACCTTCCAATGGGGGGCGTGATCCGTCGGCACATCCAAGCGAGCGCTAATGTACCCCGTTGCCCGGGCAAACTCGGTCTGGCCCTCTTTAGAAAGGAGCCAGTTTATATAGACCTTCGCCGCATTGGGATGAGGGGCCCGGTTGAACAGACCCACCTGACCCACAGCAGGATTAATGTCGGAACCTTCCTTGAGTTTACGCGGATCGGTAATCAAAATGGGGACTCCCCGCCTTCGTCGTGCATCGGCTGTGCTCTCAGAAAGGCCGATTCCCACAGATCTTTTGCCGCTACCGACGATGTCAATTTCTTGACCATAATTTTTCAATATGAGCAGATCCTGTTTAAACAATTGCCGAATGAAGTCTTTGCCCAAATCGGGATGCAAATAAAAGAACCCAAAGGTGGCCGCACCTGGCCCTGGCTTGAGTGGATCGTCAACGACAATTTTTCCTTTCCACTTGGGCTTCAGGAGATCTTTGTATGATGTAAAATCCGATTCGCTCACGAGTTTCGTGTTAATGAACAATTGACCGCGGGTGAAAGGGGACAGGACCAAGGCCGTCCGTCCATCATCTAGGAACTCGAATTCCCCGTTGCGCCAGTTCTTCAGATTCTTCACTTCCGGCAGGATCATGGCCGGCTCCAGGGGAGCCAAGACTTTCATTGGGAGCAATAGGGCTTCCAAGGCGCCTGCGACAATAAGATCCCACCCATAATGGCCTGCGCCGCGCTCGGCAGCTATTCTGGGTGGGAAAGTTGTTACCCGTCCCCCCAAGAATTCTACAGGGATTCCGAACTTCTTCTCAAACGCCTGCACAAGACCATCCCGCCGGTCCGTGCCTGTGGGTCCAAACATGGAGACCTTGCCTTCTTTCTTCGCGGCCTTAACCGTACGCTCCCAATCTTCTTGCCAACCGGCTCTGGAATCCGCCGAGATTAAGAGTCCTACCACCAAAATGCATAGAAGAATTAAATACCTCATAGCCTCAATTTCCTTTCATCTATTAGTTCGACTTGTATGTCTAACATTTTCAGATTAGTCGTGCTAGCGCTTTCTCGCTCTGTGGCCTTGTCTCACATTTGACCCGCCGCCTTGAGTGCCCGATATACTTTTTCTGCTGTGATAGGTAGTCCTTCGAAACGTATGCCTATGGCATCATAAACAGCATTTGCAATCGCTGCCGTTATGGGCAGGTTACCAAGCTCGCCGGCGGCCTTCGCTCCGTAGGGACCTGGCCCTACTCCGTCGGTAATAAGCAGGGTTTGAAGAGGCGGGACGTCCTGAATGGTGGGGATCTTGTAATCGTGAAATCCAAGGGTTTGCACCTGCCCATCCGCTAGCCTCAATTCCTCCGTCGTTGCGAAGCCCAAACCCATGACCATCGCACCTTCAATCTGACCCGTTACTCCGATGGGATTTAGGACCGTCCCCACATCGCTGGCGACGACCACCCGACGAATTTTGACCTGACCGGTTTCCGGATCGACCTCCACCTCTGCCACATGAGCCACAAAGCTGGTGCCAGTCGGAAGCTTCCATGCTTCGAAACGGCAGCTTCCTATCACAGGATCACCGTCACTGCAGGCACGGGCTGCAACCTTGGTAAAGGGGATGGTTGTATTTGGTCGATTCCGGTTTCGAAATACCCCTTTGATAAGCTCAACTTGACCCTCGGGACAACCCAGATGCTCGGCGGCAACGGCCGCCAATTTACTGCGCACCTCAGTGGCGGCCCTCAGCGTTGCTTGACCCGCCACATGAGTCACACTCATACCCGAGCTTCCGCGATCCCAAATACCGGAGTCCGTACCGGTAACCACAAGTCTTACCCGGTTCAGCGGTAACTGAAGCTCGTGGCCGACGATCTGCACCAGAATGGTAAAGGGACCGGACCCCTGATCGTTGACGCCGGTCTTCAAGGTAGCACTCCCGTCCCGATGGACCTCAACAATGGAAGTGGACCCTCCAAAGCCGGCGACATCCTGACAGATGGCCACGCCCCTCCCGACGTTCGGGGGTTTGGGCCGTCCCCAGCCGGAGGCGCTCTTGACTGATTGCAGGCACTCTTTGAGACGAATAGACGTCCACGAATCACCGAGGGGCGCCGATTCACCTTCTTCCACCCCGTTCTTGAGCCGAAACTCCAGGGGATCCATCCCCACCGCTTCGGCTAAACGGTCGATATCCGATTCACATGCAAATGCCGCCTGGGCCCCGCCGGGCGAGCGCATGTGACCCGCAGGGACGTGGTTGGTATAGACAATCGTGCATTCCACTTTAATGTGCGGAACACGGTACACTCCGGCTGCCACGTGTAAGCCCCAAAGCCTGGCGTATGGGATGGGCTTGTAACCCGCGTAGGCCCCGCTATCCATTACCATCTTGACGTGTCGAGCCACGATCCTCCCGTCGCGTTTGAGACCGCTGCGAATGGTGATCCAGGCCCCATGGCGCGGGTTGCCGGACATGAACTCAGAAACACCGTCCATGACGATCCGCACGGGCCTGCCGGCTTCCTTGGAGAGAAAATAGGCCAATGGAATCAGCATGGGTGATCCCTTGCCGCCAAAATCGCCACCCACGAAAACCGGCTCGATGACAACCTTATCGGGCGGAAGATCAAGGTCCAGGACTAGCAAATCTTTAAGGGTGAAGGGCGCCTTATTGGAAGCCCAAACGCGCACGGTTCCATTGGGTTCCACTGACACCAAACATGTGTGTGGCTCGATGTAGCCCTGATGCTGGATAGGCGTAGTGTACTGATGTTCCAGTACCAAATCGGCCTCCCGAAATCCCTGCTCGATATCGCCTTTGCTCTTCTCTTCGTAGGAGCACAGGTTCCGTATGTCGGGCAGGTCCACCTTGTCTCCTACGGAGTAGTCGCCCAACTTGTATCCGTGGCGGTATTCCCGAAACCGTGGGTGCAAAAGAGGCGCATCTGGCGTCATTGCTTCGAAGGGATCGTAAACCGCGGGCAATTCCTCGTACTCAACTTCGATTAGCCCGCATGCCTCTTCAGCCGTGTCACGGTCCTCGGCCGCCACCGCGGCAACGGGTTCCCCTATGAGACGTACCCGTTCGAAGGCAAGGATGGGGATATCTGCAACCGCGCGTCCGAACAACTTTCCTTCCAAATTCTGTCCGGTCAAAACGGCGTGCACTCCCTTTAAGGCGCGCGCTTTGCTGGTGTCGATCCGGATCACCCGAGCGTGGGAAAAGGGGCTGCGGTGCAGAGCCCCCCACAGCGTTCCGGGAATTTGAACGTCGGCCGTATACTTGGAGCGACTCGTGACCTTGCCTTCCCCATCCACCCGTCCGACGGGGCTACCGATTGTTGAGACGGTATTTGTAAGTTTAAATTGAGACATATTTTTGCTCTTATGGGTGAGAATTTGACAGCTCCAGGTCCTTACCCCGTCACGGCCGGGAACTATAATACAAAGATCTCACGGGGTGCAAGGGTCAAGCCATACCGCCATTAGCTATCGGCAACGCTAGGGAAATCCAAAGGCGTTGACAATAGGGAAGTGAAATGGAAGCCATTGATCATTGGGGGCAGAGATCCCAGACGTCCCAGTCCAGGCGAGGTAGCTTTCACACTTTTTCATGTATGCTGATCTGGGTCCAAAGTTCATCTGGGCGTTGGCGCGGAGATAAACTCCGGTCTAACCGTGCTGGATATGAGATAAATTGTATTCTCATGACGGAGTTGTTACAGAGTGAGTGTTCTGACGTAATCCTTGGTACGGGTTTACTGATTCCGCTTCAGCGTCGGGCTAAAAGGCTACGAGTTATCATATCGTAATACACTTTAACAAAGGAGAATCCTACCATGGCAACCAAATATGATATCTCTGATTCCGACGGTCACGTGTACGAATCGGACGCTGACCTTCTTGAATTCCTGGACCCGCCGTTTCGAGGCAAAGAAGAGCTCCTGAGGCATCCACTCTTTCCTACCGGCGACGGGTGGCATCGGACCGGGGTCGCCATGACTGAAGGAGGCAGCTCCTGGGTGAAAGGAAAGATTACCGCCCAGAAATGGATCGACTTCTTGGATCAGGTCGGCATCGAGAGTACGGTCCTATATCCGACCTGCGGATTGGGAATCGGGGCAGTGGCAAGTCAAAAGTGGGCCGTCCTCCTTGCAAGGGCCTATAACAATTGGCTGCACGAGAAAATCCTGAGGGAGAGTCCCCGCCTGAAGGGTATCGCCATTCTCCCTCTCCAGAGTCCCTTGGATGCAGTCGAGGAGCTGAAACGTGCAGTGAATCAACTAGGCATGGTAGGAGCCTATTTGCCCGGCGGAGGTCTCAAGCGTCTCCTCGGAGATCCTTTTTATTACCCTGTGTATCAAACGGCGGAGGAGCTTGGCGTTATATTGTCCGTGCACACGGGGGTCCCGCAAAAGGGTCTGTTACAGGATCTAGACCTCTTTGACCACCTGCAGGGATGCGCTGCCTGCTTCACCCGGTGGGACAGATGACTCAAATGACCCATCTGATGTTCAACGGGGTATTTGACCGGTTTCCACACCTGCGGATGGCGTTTCCGGAGGCCGGCTCCGCCTGGGTCCTTTGCCTGTATGAAAGACTACAGCGAGAATACAAACATTGGGGAGAACTGATCTCCGGATTGAGGCGGGAACCCAAAGAACACCTGAGGAGCGGCCGGCTATTCGTCGAGGCGGAACTCGACGACGAGCTGCTTCCAATCTTTGTGGAGAAACTGGGAAACCGAGGGCTTGCCTTCGCATCCGATTTTCCCCACTTTACCAGTCCGGAGCATACCGCCGACCGCATCAAAAACTTCCAGGAGCGCTCTGACCTTTCCGACGAGACCAAAGCCCGCATCCTGGGAGAGAACATTCGCGGCTTCTGCAAACGGGAGCCATGCCCCCCTAAAGCATAACCTCCCGTTACTGCACATGACCGTCGGATTGAGGAAAAACGCTCGGTTCCCGAATTAGGCGTTGAGAGAGTCAGCATGAGAAAAAAGATATTCCAGTGGCTGGGTAAAGAATTTGTCGCCCTCTCGTGTGAAGGAAAATCAGGAGCGACGGCAACTGAGGAAATGCAACATGTATATAGTCGCTTCGAGGAAGAGCTGCGGGAACTGGGACTCTCGTTGGAGAACACGGTTCGAACCCGACTCTGGGCTAGAGATCAGGAAAGCCGGCATCAGGCGAGCGAGGTAAGGTTCAAGGTGCTGTCGGGCAAGGCAAGGGCCTCAAGCACCAGTTTCATTTCCAATACCTATTTTGACTCGGAGGCGCGGGTGGGCCTGGATTTGATCGCCATGAGACCATCAGAACCTGGTCTCACAAAAAAGGTTGTTGAATATGATCCACCCAAGAGACCCTGTTGCTATGTCATCTACGATTCCTTTGTCTTTTTAACCGGGGAAGAGGCTGAAACGGACCTCCGACCTCCAAACCTTGCAGGTCAATTGGACAATATCCTTTCGGTCCTCGGAGAATCTCTGGTCCATGCCGGGACCTCGTGGAATCAAGTGGTCAAGGTCTCTTCATTCCTCCACCGCACCCAGAAACCTGAGACTCTCAAAGGGCTATTTGAAAAAAACCTCAAGGGAGTGATTCCCCAGATGGAATATGTCCCTGTCGATGGCTTTGCCATACAGGGAGGAGTGCCCGGTGGGGGGGAAGGGATACTCGAGGTGGAGGTAACCGCAAAGATCCGTTAACAAAGACGAATCAGTGCCTGTCAAGCCCGCCCGTTGCGCGCACCACGCCCCAACCATTACAAGGTGGATCTCAGCAAGGCTCTTGTTAAGAGGGCTCTCCTTAACCTAGCCGATCAATAAACTGCTCTTTCATGGCCCGGCCGTGGGCGTAGGGTTCCCCCCGCCCGCCGGTCCTGTCCGGTTCGATCTTGAGCACGTAAAAGCGAAGCCCTGGTTCCCGCAGCGCTGGTTCGACAATCTTGGCAAATTCTTCCAGACTTCGAACCGTACCGGTAATTTTAATCCCGGCCCCTTGAGCCACCCTCTCCAGATCGGCGCCCCGCGCGGTAGCCGTCGACGCCATACCCCGATAATGCTCGTTGTCAAAGACAATGATCAGTAGATTCGGAGGATCGACATCGGCCACGGTGAACAGGCTGCTCGGATCCAGCATGAAGCTGCCATCGGAGTCTAAGGCGATGACCTTTCGCTCCGGCCGAGCCATACTCAGCCCCAAAGCCATGGGAATGCAAAGACCCATGTTGCAGCCGATAAAATTAGCCCCCTGGGAGCGCAACGTGTTCCAAATACCAGCGTTTGCGGAAAGGCTGGTTACGGTGATCACCTGCTCCTCTGCCAAGGAGGCTAATCGGTCAAGACAGTCATAGCGTTTCATGAAGTACCTCTTTACGAAAAAGATTACTGAGCAATACCTGCCAGCTCCTTTGCCAAACGAACTTGGGAACTCAGGTCATAGGAGTTCATTAACCTCATCTTGTTTTGTGCCAAGTTTCCCGAGTTGTACATTTCGAAGAGCAGCTGACGGGATCCAAAGGAATCGCAGGCATATTCCCAGGCCAGATGAAGCATCCGGAAACGATCGGGCGCTCGCTCATCGTTGCCCATAAAGTAACGACGAAGGTGAGGACCGATCTCGGGATTGGCTAGATCATCACGACTGGGAGAGGTGAGAAGACCGGAGCTACAGAACTCCCGCACGACTTGAAGTATTTGCGGGTGGCGCTCTACTGAAGAGATATGCGCCACCAACAACTGGTGGGATCCGGGCGCTGATAAACCGGAGCGTGACGGGATAGGATTGGTCTCTGCGGCCTGGATAAGGGCCCGGAGGGTTTCCGAGTAAACTACGAGCTCAGAGAGGGCGGTCTGAACCTGAGGTTGATTTTCAGTACCTAGATAATCCGCCATCGCCTTGCAGATCCCAGCCAACACCTCCGCCTTGACGGCCTTGCGGACCTGGGTATAGTAAAAGGTCCAGGTGATGGTCCACAGAAACAACTGGGTCAGAAACGGAATGTTGTCAGGCGTCACAGGTTTCAGGTAGAAAATTCGCTCCTTGGGAATAAACACGTCGTCGAATAGAACCAATGCATCCATCTCATCCCAAGATGCAGATAGAGGATGGTCCATTGGATCTGTCGGTGCCAAAGGTTGCCGGCAAACGATTCGAACTCCCTTGGCATTCATCGGAACAGCAAAATAGACGACCTCATCGATCCCGTGACCCGGCCGGGCAACCAATCCTAAGAACTCGTCGGCGTAAGGCGCCGAAGTCGCCACGGGTTTGCAGCCCCTGATAACCATGCCCTTGGGCCCTCGTTCGGCCACCTTTAAGAACTCGAAATCCTTTGAGGGCTTCTTTTGATCCCGTTGGGGATCCCCGAATGCGACGGTCAAGCACAGGTCATTCTCACGGCAGTACTCGAAGTATTGGAGAATGTTGTCGGCGAAGGCTGGATCCTCCTGGCCCAGAATCTCCCTGATGTCGTAGAGTGCAACAAGCATCGTTGCCATGTATTGGGGAAGACGGGCAGCGGTTCCACCGCTCCGCCGTTCCAAGAACTCGATCATTTTCCGTCCTCGGATAAGATCCTCGCTCGAATGGGGCAAAAGGTAACCCAAGCTGACTAATTGCCCTGAACTAGGCGACTCCATGGTCAACAGGTCCTGGTAAGCAGGGTCGTGCTGGAGGTCGTATATTTCAGCTAGCGAACGAGCGCAGCCGGCCAGTGCCGGATGGGTCGTAACATCATCTACCTTCTCGCCTCGCAGCCAAACCTGCCGGCCATCCCTGAGGCCCTGCAAAAACTGATCACCCCGTCTTATCGCCATTAATTCAGCTCCTTAAACAGTCTAAGATTTCATTTTGTCGGGTACAAAAACAACGGCTCACTGTGTACCGCCGCCGCATGAAAGAGTCAAGGGGCTGATATCGCGAGTCCTTTTCCTAAATTCCTCTTTCCATTACATACTGTCCTATTGTCGGATCCTCAGGGAGCCAATGCATGAACAGTTCAATATCCCATAGGTCGCTCCAGGGATTTGACAATGGATCGAGTTCGGAGTTATGAAAGCCTGATTACAACAACTGCCAAATTTCTGAAGTGAAGGGAGAATATAATGGAAGCTGAGCAAAAAAAACGGCCCTTTGCGATACCGGTCACCACCCGGTCCCTCGTCGTCCTTGAAGTCGCCTCGGAACTGGTTGGACGAAAACGGAACCAGTGGCCCTATCCGCAAGCCAAAGTGAGCCTGCGCAATCAAGGCGACGAGGAATGGAAACTATGCTTTTTCGGCAGCGATACCCCCGGCGCCATTGACGACGTGGCCAGTGGTAAGGTCGATGTGGCCATCATCAACCCAGCAGAGCCACTCAACCTAGCCGTACGCGGAACCGGCCCTTACAAAGAGCCCATACCACTCAGGATTATCGGAGTGATCCCCTCGTTCGATCAACTCGGTTTTGCCGTGACCGAGAAAACCGGTTTAACTTCACTGGCACAGATCCGAGAGCGCCGTTTCCCTCTCAAGGTCTCCTTAAGGGGTCAGAAGGATCATTCGCTGCACTTTATGGTGAAGCACGTGCTCGCAGCCTATGACTTTACTCTGGATGATATCGTCTCGTGGGGAGGAGAGGTTCGCTACGATCCGGGTCTGCCCGATGAGGGATCCGGCCGTCTCGGTGCCGTCGCCCGTGGAGAGATCAACGCCATCTTCGACGAGGCAATCAACGTCTGGCTCAACCAAGGATTGGACCTGGGCATGCGCTTTCTAGAACTGGAAGAGCCATATCTCCAGAAGTTGGAAAAGATGGGCTACCACCGTGCCCCCATCACCAAGAAAGAGTTTCCCAGGATAGACCGTGACATCCCGACGATCGATTTCAGCGGGTGGCCCATCTTTACCCACGCCCGCGTATCCGATGATGTCATTACTTCATTCTGTTCGGCCCTCGAGGCCCGAAAGGACCGGATCCCGTGGCAGGGAGAAGGCCCTTTACCCACAGAGCGTATGTGCAAGGACAGTGCCGACTCACCTTTAGATATCCCGCTCCATCCAGCGGCGGAACGCTTCTGGCGGGAGCGCGGCTACCTACCGTGAGGACATCCGCGACGAAGCTTAGCGCCATGGATTGGACCAAGGAAAAAAGAGAACTGATCCAGTCGCTCGAGAAAGCTACGGGAAACTTTTAGGCCGGTGAAGCAGAGGTCGTCCGGATCTATTTCAGCGAAGCCCGCACACGCGAGCAAGACGTTGTCTGGCTAAGGCACCAGACGTGAAAAGACATCAAACAAATCCCAATCATCGCTCATAACATCATCGAAGCGACAAAAGAAGTAGGATACGAAGTTACTTACGGGGAGTACCTCGAAATCACCCAGAAATCTCACGACGAGGCAACCCACTATGTGTGGATGGCCCAGTGCCTACAGGAACTTGTTAGTAAGCCCATCGGCCTTGAAGAATCCATGGGCCCGTTACCCGAGCAGGTCAAGCTCGGCGATATGAGACGGGCCTTCGCCGCAAAGAACCGGCATCCGGCCGTCGAGACGGCATCCAGCGCCTGGCCCGAGGGCGGCGGCAGCTCCATAACCTTCAAGGCGCTGAGCAAGATCACGGGCGGCAGGTTAGAATCCAAGATCGCCGCGGCGGCGAAGAAGATCTATGAAAATGAGGTCGGCCATGGGGTCCAAGCCGCACAAGCCATTATCAGGGCTATGAAAAGGTTCGGCCTGGACAAAGAGACCAGAACGATTATGCTCGATGCTGCCCGTAGCGTCTGTAGACAGAGGCTCAGGATGCGAAATGAGATGTTCGGCTTCCCGCTCACTGAGGAAAGACTCGCTGAGATCGAAGAAGGAAAGAACGTCACACCAGTCCGCCTGCAAGACCTGTGACGGCAAGGAAGACAGGAAAGAAAGGATCCCCCCTACCCCTTCACACGAAACTCATATCCCAATTCGCAATAAGACCTCCGGCGCCTAACAGGACCGTCAGCCCTGTTACTCCATTGCATGGAGCTTGGGAATGACCTCCTTCCCAATCATACGGACGTTGTTAAGGACCAACTCTTGTGGCATGGCTCCCATGCGGACAATAGCCATAAAGGTCCCGAACCCACCCAACTCATCATACTGGGATTTGAGATCGCTGAGGACTCGATCCGGCGTACCCACCAGTAGAAATCCGTCGTCACGCATCTTTTCCATGGAGGTCGTGTCGAAGGGGTACGGCGTTTTTACCTGATCCCGGGAAATTTCGGGATTCTGCTTCAGTAATTGTTCGATCGCCCCATTGTTGATCTTTCCCAAAAGGCTGTGGAAGTAATACTCAAAGTGACGCTTGCAGAGCTTCTCAGCTTCCTTTTGGCTTTCCGCTACAAAAACATGGCGTGCAAGTAGGACATCTTTATTTGTAATCGAGCGTCCAGCCTCTGCGCACGCCTCACGGAAGATGTCTAGCTGCTTTTTGATGGCGGATGTGGGCTGAAAGGTCACGCAAAGGGTCACCCCAGGCCTCCGAGCCACGTTCCTGGTGGGATCCGGACCAATGGCGCCGACCCATACGGGAGGGTGAGGTTTCTGATAAGGTCGTGGCCACATATCGACGTCCTGGTAATTGTAGTATTTACCATGGTGAGTGAACAAATCGCTGGTCCAGGCGTTTATAATTACATCAAGGGCCTCTTCAAATCGGGGTCGCCCTTCTTTGACCGGAATACAATAGGGAAGGTACTCCCGAGGAATACCCCGGACAAAACCGCCGATAATACGGCCCCGGGTCAGGTTGTCCAACATCGCCAACTCCTCGGCAACGCGTAAAGGTTGGCCATGAAGCGGAAGAAGATTCCCCGTCATGGCGAGCTTGATGTGTTTGGTCTTCGCAGCAATGTAGGCACAAAATAGATTGGGCGAATTATCCAAACTGTAAGGGCTCCCATGGTGCTCGTTGAGACAGACCCCGTCGAAGCCTACCTCTTCCATGAGTTGGAACTGCTCTACGTGGTTCTCGTAAGTTAGGGCCGCCACTTCACGCTCATAGTGCTGGATCCCCACAGGGTAACCCAGGCGTCCGGTAAGGTCTTTGACGTAGGGTACAAAATCAAAGCTGAATACTTCCATGTTATTTCTCCCTCCTGTAATGTTCGCTTAATTTTCTGTAGTTCGTTAACTCTTCTTGGGCGCCCAATGCCGTTATGCACTTAAAACTCATTCGCCCCACATCCTAACTTCATTCTGTCTCCGCTTTGGTTTTCATGGACAGACTCTTTATCGCCGAAAGAGAAAACTGGGTGACATGTCGTGCAAGTCTCTCGATATCGGCGGCGCCAAAATTCTGTGCCGGATATAAACGGCTGATAACGGCCCGCGAATGGTGGTAGAAACCACACTGGCTAACAACGCTCAACATACACAGCCGGACTATTTCATCGTTGGTTTCTAAACCGAGCAATTCCACAATAATGGACTCGAGCTCCTGGCTAAGTGGACGGATAGCCTCGTCCACAATAACATCGAGGGCGGGGGTCGGTTCGATCAACTCCCTTGCCGCCAATTTTATGTGCCAGTTGGGACGTCCCTCACTCAGGAGACGATGCAATAATGACCGGATAAAAGCGTGAAGCCTGTCTTCCGCATTGGCTCCTGGTTGAAGCCCGAGACTAGGGGGATAGATATCGGTTGCATTCGTATGCAAGTAGCGCAGTACCGCCAGGTAGAGACCATCCTTATCGCCAAAGTAATAATTGACGGATGCCAAGTTGGCCTTTGCCTTTTCACAAATCTGCCGAACGGTAGCAGCACGGTAACCGTATTCGGCAAAGACCTCGCCAGCCGCCTCCAAGAGGCGCTGCTCTGTCCCCGAACTCGAAGCTTCCGTTCCCGTTTTCATAGTCATACGTTTAAAACACTTGTATTAAACTCACGTATGATTGTCAAGCTGATTTTATTCTCCAAAAAGCAGCCCCGCAAGTTACTAATTTATAATGGGTTTATTAGATGACGCGAATGTAAGAATTTGATTTAAAATGCAGAGGAGGACTTCTAGAGCCCCATTCCAGGATTCGAATTCCCCCTCTGCCTGTAACCTCTCTGCCGGTTCAAAATCCCAGCAGAGCCGAAGATTATTTTAGACTTCGATCCAACAGGAGATCCAGCTGCTTCTTTGCATTCGTTAGCGACCAAACACCTTCTGCAGCTTGACTTTGAGTTCGGCCTTTACCTTCATCGCCTCGAGGGTATAGGTCTTAATCGCACCGGGCTTGGGGACGCGCCACGGTGAATGCTCCGTCGGAACGTCCCGTCGCGCGCTAATATAGCCCATCTTACGTGAGAACAGGGTCTGGCCCTCTTTGGATAGGAGCCAGTTGATAAAGACCTTGGCTGCATTGGGGTGGGGTGCATTGTTGTACAGTGCTAGGGCTCCGTTGGAAGGGTTCACGTCCGCGCCCTCCCGGAGTTGAGCAGGTTTCACAATGGCTATAGGCAACCCCTTTTTCATCAGGACCTCGGCGGGCAACTCCCAGCCACCGAGGAGGATCGGAAATTTGCCTTGAGCCACCAGATCGACTTCCTGGCGGTAGTTCTTGAGCAGAACAGGCTTCTGGCGCGCGAAGGCCCGGATAAAGTCCATGCCCAATTCAGGATGTAAATAAAAGAACACAAAGGTCGCATTGCCCGGGCCAGATTTCCGAGGATCGTCGACGAGGATCTTGCCCTTCCACTTTGGGTCCAGGAGGGACTTGTAAGACGTGAACTCCTCGGGGTCGGCCATGTTAGTGTTGACAAAGATAGTGCCTCGGTAAGAAAGCGTCATTACCATCAGCCGATGGCCATCATCGACGAACTCCATGCTCCCCCCACGCCAGTGCTTGGGGTCTATGACCTCCGGCAGAATAAGCGCAGGCTCCAATGGCTCGAAGGCCCCCGCGGGCACCATAGTCGTCAGACCCGTAGTCGTGCCCTGGATGTAAACATCCCATAAGAACCTGCGTGCCCTGCGCTCAGTTAGCACGCGGGGCGCGGTTGTCCTCCCGGAACCACCGACGAAATCGACAGCAATCCCGTACTTCTTCGTGAACGGCCTGATCAGCGCCTCGCGCGCCTCGGGCCCGCCGGGGCCGGTGATCGCCACCCTCCCTTCCTGCTTGGCCGCTGCCAGGACGCGTTCCCACTCCTCCTGCCAAGCCGCCTCTACGTTACCCAGGAACAGTATCGCTACAAAGACAATGACTGAGAAGAATATCTGTCTCATGGTAAATCCTCCATTTTTTGAGATCGTAAGCGTTCCTACCGATCTCAGGGCATGTAATTATGTTCAGCAGGGTTGATATATCATATCGGCTGGACCTGTCAACCAAATATCCGTTAAATGCAGACGTCCATCAAAGCGCTTAGAAGTGAGATCAAAAGCACCAAGGTGAGGCCCAACCAGTGCTCACTAAACAATATAAGGGGACAAGGGGGCGACCTTCGGGTCGCCCAAGTAACTCGAAAAGATTAACGGAAGTTATCCTGATGAAAAGAGCCTAAGGCAAAGGCCACAGGCCCCCCTAGGGAACGACCATTTTCGGCACGAACCTTTCCTGACTGTACTGAATCGCCGGCATTCCCAGCGGAATTCCCTCTTTGGCAAGTTCCCTCTCGTATATGGCACGGACCTCTCTTGGTTCATCCTCGTGCTCCATGATATGCCCCCCATCTCGCTCGGAAACAGTAGCGAGCCATAAGGTTCCCACACCTCGCAAGCCGCTGCGTAGCGCCAAATGCCGAGCCGGCTCTTTGCTGGTGGTAAAGTGGGAATGGTACCAACCTTCCGGAGGGACCAAGAGACTGCCCTTCCGCCAGTCAAATTTAACGAACTCTCCCCCCGGCGGCCACATGAGGCTATATCCCTTTCCGCTTAGAACGACCACTTGAGCCCCCGGGCCATGTCGGTGGGGTTTCCTATAGGTTCCGCTCTCAATTTGCATGATATGGCCGATCATCGCCGTATTGTTTGAACCGCTAATTCCAAGCCGGCTGAATCCGGCACCACGGGTTGGATATTTGGTGAGCTGCACTGCATTCGCATCCGGGATAAAATTCACGGAGGTGTCTTCCAATTCGCCCTTCTTCATTTCAGCGCTGAAATAATCGCTCTCACCGGAAAAACGATCGGCAAATTCATAGGGCGCATTGAAGATAAAATCCGCCGAGCCGATGATATTGAAGATTAACGGTGCGTTATTGGCCGCCACAAAGCGTACGGGTTCGCTTGACGAACCGTTGAAGTGCTGGAATCTGGTATTCAACGGTGGTGAGAAGATGCTTCCCGGCTGCCATTCCACGGTCGTTGCCTTCCCGGTCCTTTCAGACCAGATTTGGGTCGCCCCGTGCCCCTCCAGGATGAGGATCAACTCCTCATAAAAATGACGCATTGGCTTTAGACTCTGACCCGGCGGTATCTCCGCGACCAGCGAACCGAGATATCCCTGGGTCCCCTCAAGGTGACAGTAGGCAGCGGGGCCTCCAAGCCGGTCCCATGGTTGGAGCGGCGCGGTTCGCAGGTCTTCAACCCCGTAGCCGGTGATCACTGAAAGCCCGTCGGCTTCGCAAAACCTCAAAAATCGAGATTTGACCAGGAACCTGCTCTTTGCCTCTTCCTCCAACTCGGCCATTGATCTATCGCTAGTCTTTGAAGCAACCGCCATTGATCTATCCTCCTTCTTTGGGCAAAACACTTTTAGCAGGCAACATTAAAAACCCCGATTCCTTACATGGAAAGAACCCGACTCCATTCAGGAGGAGGCCCCGGTTTTTCTACCCCAATAATCGGGGTGCTTCATCACGGCCTCCACAAACAACTCCTTCATGGACCGGCCGGAAGTGCGGCGGGGATCCCTCTTGAGACGCACGGTTTCCGCTTTGACTTTGACCACGAAGAAGTGCGGCCCGAGCTCCTTTACCGCCGGCTTAACTACCCGGATGAAATCCTCCAGCGTCCGGATTGTTGCAGTCTTTTTGATCCCTGCGCCCTGGGCCATCTTTTCCAGGTCCGTGTTGCGGGAAGTCGCGGTGGGACCCATGCGGGCGTAGGACTCGTTGTCGAAGATCAGGATCATCAAGTTGGTTGGATTGGCCTCCGCCATGGTGATCAGCGCGCTGGCATCGACCATGAAGCTCCCGTCCGAGTCCAGGCCTACCACCTTGCGCTTGGGAAAAGCGAAGCTAAGCCCCACGGAGAAGCCCACTGTCAATCCCAAGTTCCAGGCGTAAAAGTTGACCCCTTCCTCTCTCAGGGAGGCCCACACGGCTGTGTTGGAAGACAGGCTGGTCACCACGGGATCATTCACATCGATCCAAGTTACGAATTCTTTCAAACAGTCCAGCCGATTCACCAGAGCACCTCCCCGGTCAAGAGCACGACCACCGGTGAGCTGTAGTCATGGGCAGCGAAGTTGGCGTCCCGAATCGAACGCTTCAGATCGCTTTTCTTATCGATCACGCGGTAGGGGACCCGGAGTGTGTCCAGCAGAGGCTCCGCCACCTGCTTGAACAACAGGAGTTGGGAACCTGGTATCCCGCTGTGGTCGCCGATATCGCCCCGGTAGGAAGCCATGATCAGCATGGGCACCCCGTAAACGATGGCCGACTGGGCTAGAGCCCAGGTCCCCACCATTAAACCGGCGATCCCGGTGACAAACATCACCCTGCGGCCGCCCAGAGCCGCCCCCGCACAAAGGGCAATGCCGTTGCCCTCTGCAGCCACCGTGAGGGAGGTAAAATAGGAGTCCTCACGAATAGCTTCGGTCAGGGAAAAGGTCGGTTCCTCCGGTAGCGTCACAACCATGTCGACGCCCTCTTCCTTAAGGGTCTCGATAATCAACTGTCCCGATTGTGGATCCATACTTCTTTTTTATCCTCGCCTTTGAAAGTTTCTGTTGAATTCTAGATTACGGAATAGGGAAACAGATGACTCCCCTGTGGAATAGCGCTTCGGGTGAACAAGTCGAACTCGGTCGTGTCGGTATTTCACGGGGCGAGCCCCGTGAAATAATGCCATGAATAAATAGATAACGCCTCTGTGGAATGGATATTCCACGGGGCGAGCCGCAAAGGCACAAAGGACGCCAAGTTCGGATAAATAGAAAAAATAATTTTCTTTGCGGGCTTTGCGACTTGGCGCAAAAAGATTTTTTGATATTCTTCTGTTGACCATTGTTTCAATAAGAATCTAACGTCCTTTGCCGCCTGGTACGCTCAGAGTGATTCCATAGCGGTCCCAATCCCGCTCTACCTTGGCTCGAGCCTCGGCCTCGGGCTGACAGACAGCTGGAAAGCTCTTGGAATTGTAACGGGTAGCGTCGATGATCATCTTAGAACAGCGAGCGGGGCCCGCCTGTTCTTCCGGTGGCAAGGAGGGATCGAGAAAGATCCCCGTGACCTCCCGCAGGATCTCCACATCACGGTGGGCCTGCACACGTGTAGCCACCGCCCACTCTACCGCCAGCGAGTCGGTGGGATCCACATCGTGGTCCACCACGGTCACGTGTTTAATGTGGCGCCCGCTGGGAGAACCCAGCACGGCCATCCCGACCATCTTGCCGTATCCCTCGTAGAGTTTCTCCACCGAGATAACCGCATGAAAGACACCACACCCCCCCTCGGGGAGATGAATTCCCCGGATGCCGGGCAGCTTGATGGCACGAAGGATCTCCGATTCCTTGCCGATCGCAGTCAGCACGTCGGTTTCATGGGGCGGAGCGCCTTGATAGGCCAGGTGCTGGATAAAATTCTTGCGATGGGTGATGGCCGTGATGTGAATCGTGGCACGGGGCAGTCTTGGACCGCCATAGTGACCGGTAAACTCTCCAAATGGACCTTCCTCGCGTTTTTCCGCAGGCCGAACCTCTCCTTCGATAACGATCTCTGCATCCGCAGGGACCTCCAACGGAACTGTTTTGCACTTGACCATCTCGATAGGTTTGCCGCGAAGCGCCCCGGCCATCGCGAGCTCATCGCTATCAAAAGGGAAAGGGGAGCAGGCAGCCATGACTACCCGGGGATCCGCCCCCATGGCAATTGCGACGGGAAACGGTTCATCGGGCGCCTGGCGATGCTGCAACATGATATGGGTATAAGGCCCCGACAGCAGTCCAAGGGTGTGATTATCATGCACCATGTTACGATAGACCCCTACATTGCGTTCGCCCGTGGTCGGGTCCTTGGTGATGTGGCACGAGAGGGTAAGGTAGGGACCACCGTCACGTTCGTTTAATATGGGAGCCACGAGTTTGGTCAGGTCAGCCTCGTCTCCGAGCCAAACCTGTTCCTGACAGATTCCACTTTCGACGAGCACTGGAGGCAGTGGGTTGTTGGCACGACGGTTCCACACCTCATGGATCTCCTCTTGCTTGCACTCCATGGCCAGCGCGTAACGGCGCCGGGTCGCCAGCAGGTTGAATACGGTCGAAATATCTTTCCCTCCCGGCTTTTCGAACAGTAACGCCGGTCCGTATGCCTTCAGGCTCTTAACGCAGATCGCGCCAAGCTCCTGATTGAGATCGACAGGGATCTTCACACGAGCGAGTTCCCCCTCCTTTTCCAACAGGTCAATGAATTCGCGTAGTCCCTCAAAAGGCATTTCTTACCTCCCATTAAAACCGGCCATGGACCGACACTTGCTCAACGACGGCGCATTACACTACGCAAGAACCCAACGACCTCATTACGTCGCATCACGTATTTTTCGGTGGACAATTGGGGGTAGGTCATTCCCTCCGTCGGCACCAATTGTTCCAAAACGTGATCGTGGGGCACTCCACGCCGGAGACTAGCAAACCCTGAGCCCTTGCTCCACCGGATTTGACCTTCTGGCGAGAGGAGATAGTCGAGATAAACCATAAGGGCATTGGGGTGTGGCGGGTTTTTCATGGTGACCAGGGCCCCGTTTCCCGCCGTAATATAGGTCCCCTCTTTCATATCCTTGGGATTGAAATGCTTGAGCGGCAAACCCCTGCCGATCAGCTCGTTGGTCAAGACATCACTGGGGCCGATACCGATGGGATTTTTACCCTTAGCGACAAAATCCAGGATCTGGCGGTCGTTCCCCGAGACCACCATGTTTTGACTGAACAGCTTCCGTATGAATTCCTTACCGAGGGAAGGGGTAATGTACCACAAGGTAGCGTTCCCCATCCCTCCCCCGGGCCTCGTGGGATCACGTAAGGCAATCTTATTCTTCCACTTGGGGTTCAAGAGGTCTTTCCATGACTTGATCCCGCTGGCGTCAACGACATCGGGGTTGTAGATGAACGGCGCCTTCACGTAGGCGCTCATGATGATAACGAATCTGCCAGCACTATCCGCAAAGGTGTACTTTCCGCCGAGCCACGCTGACGCGTTTTTACTATTGGGACCGACGAGATGGGGCATGATGGGAGAAATGGCTTTGGCCGGCATCAATCCCGTTATACCAGTAGTTGTACCCACCACCGCCAGGTCCGTCAGGAACTTCCGAGCTCCCTGCTCGTTGAGCACTCTTGCGGTGACCGTGGATCCCCGCATACCGCTGTGCTCCATCTTGATTTCGGGATACTTCTTCATGAATCCCCGGGTGAGTCCGTCTTTGGTCGCCGTGCCCTGCGGCCCAATTATTGAGATTCGTCCTTCTTTCTTAGCCGCGGCCACGATCTTATCCCATTCCGCATCGGCCCACGCCGAAGCCGGTACGAGCAAAAGCCCGACCCCAAGAGCAAAACTCAAGGCTGCAGCATAAAACATCGCAAATAAATTACCTCGCCTCATAGATGCACCCTCCTTAGTTAAATCGCTCCAAGTTTGGTTTCCAAGAAAATTCTTAGCGTCCCAGCGCTTTTCTTACAAAACTTACTATCTCAGGCTTCATGTCGATAGCGGCCTGGTCGTAGGTTTTGATCGATCCCGGGATTGGAACACGCCAGGGCGAATGGTCCGTAGGAACGTCCAGCCGGGCACTGATATACCCCGCCGCCTGAACGAAAGCGGTCTGGCCTTCCCTGGAGAGAAGCCAGTTCACATAGACCTTGGCCGCGTTGGGATGGGGGGTCCGGGTAAAAACGGCGATGGACGCTGAGCCCGGGCTGATGTCCGAGCCTTCCTTGATCTTGCGCGGATCCACAATGCGGATCGGTAGGCCCTGGGCAATCCTTGCCTCGGCCACAGAATCGGATGTCCCCGAGTAGGACCGGATACTTCTCCTGTCCAATGAGATCGATTTCTTGACGGTAATTCTTGATGATGAGTAGATTCTGGCGAGCCAGAGCACGAACAAATTCGGGGCCGAGAGCAGGGTGCATGTAAAAGAATCCGAAAGCCGCTTGACCTGGGCCCGGTGTTCTGGGATCGTCGACAACGATCTTCCCCTTCCACTTTGGCTTCAACAGGTCTTTATACGACTTGATTTCCCCGGGCTTGACCAGTTTATTGCTCAGAAACAGTATGGCCCGTTGTGACGGCGCCATCACCAGCATTTGGCGGCCCGAATCGACGAATTCAATAGCACCGCCGCGCCAGTTCTTAGGATTTTTCACCTCGGCCGAGATGAGAAAGGGATCCATCGATTGAAACGCCCCCATGGGTATCAATGCCGTCAGGCCGGTCGTTGTCCCACCGATAAAGACGTCCCACATGTAGTGACCAGCCCTCTGCTGGGCGCCGATCAGCGGTGAGGCACCGGAACCCCGTTCGCCCCGGTACTCGACTAAGATTCCGTATTTTTTCCGGAATGGCATAGTGAGGATATCCCGTCGATGAGACCCCGTCGGACCCATGACCGTGACCCGCCCCTCCTGTTGAGCGGCCTTCACGATGCCGTCCCAGTCCTGCTCTCCGGCAGCAATAGACACTCCCAAAACCGAAAGTCCTGTCACCAGGAATATCGTCCACAGGGTGACACTTAAAATAGAAAGGGTCTTCTTTTTCATGAGGTAAATCTCCTATTGGATCAGACTAATCACCAAACACTTTTTTTAGAACGGCAGGCCCACCCATCACCCTACCAGTTTTTCACCGGCCGATAGCGATATCCTTTTTTTCAATATCGGCGGTAACTGTCTTCTGGCGCTGGGCGGTCTTCTCCCCCACCTCGTGATACTTCCCTTCTACGATGAGCCGTGCGAATTCGACCTGCTCCTCGCTCCAATTACCCAAACTGTACCCGTGCCATGGCTCCCGTAGTCTGGGCTGTGGCAGCTCTTTATGCTCCGCCCACATGGCCATGGCTCGCTCCATGTACTGCTTTTCCGGCAATCCCACAGGGGCGTACGCCCACTTTCTCGTCGCATTGAACAAGACCCGGCTGTGGTGGTGGTTCTGGAGCAACGAGGAGCCATAAACCATTTGGCCATGACCCGAACCAGGGGGTGTACCAGAAGGGTCAAGAGCGGGGTTGCGGCCATGAATGATCTCAACGTCTAACTCGGGCCGGCATCGATAGGACATGGCCCAAAGGATCGCATCCTGGTCTCTAACATCGATATCACTGTCCACAATCACGATGTATTTGGAGCCTCCCATCAAACCGGCTGCGGCATGGAGTACCGTCCAAGGGTCTACCCCCCTCTGGGGCTGCATTCGAATCAGGCACCATTCTCTGCCTCCGGTGCTGTCGGGAAAATGGATGTCTTCTATAGGATAACCGGCACCGTAGCGGAGGTGATCGTACAACATGGCCGGATAGGTAAAGCTCAAAATCGTGTTGGAGTCGCTAGGATACATCCCAACGGTGATCGGGGTAAAGATCGCGTTCTTCCGGTGGGTGATGGCCGTTACCTTGATGACGGGCAGGTAAGTTGATTCCGTCGACATGTAACCCGGGTATTCACCAAAGGGCGTGAGTTCCTCCGTGGTCTCAGTGGACATGAGGCCCTCGATGACGATCTCCGCAGTAGCCGGAACCTCCAGGGGAATCGTCTTGCACTTGACCAACTCCACCGGCTCACCCATGATCCCGCCAGCGACGGCCAGCTCATCGAATCTTCCGTAGGGGATGGGGGCTGAGGCCACGATCATGATGATCGGAGTCACTCCGATAACGATGGCCACCGGTAAAGGCTCCTTCCTTTGCCTCGCCTTGGGCCAGTGATAGGCCATGGCGTCATGAAAGACAGCCGAGCCCGACACAATGCGGTCTCGTGCACGAAAGAAACCGTTATAGGCCCCCACATTGCGCATCCCCGTCTCAGGATCTTTGGTTATCATCGGGGTCCCTGTACGAATCATGCAGCTGAAGCCGGGCTCCTCCACCGGAGCGGGCAACTCGTCAAGGCCCAACTCGGTAAGCTCTTTTCCCGTGTGCACTACTTCATGGACGGGACCGTCCTTGACCACGATGGGCTCGATGGGGTGAGCGATGCCTTCGTGCCACTTGTCCAGGGCCTCCCGCATGGACTCACAGCCCATGCCCCAGGCGACAAAATCCGGCGTGGCTCCGTAAACACCGGTGGCGACTCGCATAGGAAAGCGCTTCCCGTCGGCTCCTCTAACGTCATTGAACTGTAAAATTTTACGTTCTCCTTCGGGTAGACCACGCATCTGGACCCGAAACAGAGGCATCAGTTCCGTCTCTTTGTTGACTGGCTCAGTAAATATGTGCAGACGACCTCGCCGCTCAACTTCCGCCATAAACTCCCTGAGGTCTTTATAGTATGGCATCCCCTTCGTCTCCTTCCTCTTATCCTTTAACACAAGTCGTCATACAGAATTCACACTAATCCTTACCTCTTCATAATCTCTCTGAGCAGTCCCAACATAAGTGGCTTCGATTTCATTGCCTCTTCGGTATAGGTCCGGAGGCCCCCCTTCATCGGGTGGCGCCAGGATTCTATGTGATCCTGAGGAATATCGTTCCGAAGGCTGGAAATGCCCGTGACTCTACTAAATTGTGTCTGCCCTTCCTTTGAGAGAATCCAGTTGATATAGACCTTGGCTGCATTGGGATGGGGCGCTTTATTGACCAACATCAGACTGGCAGGACCCGGGCTTAAAGGTCCCCCTTCCTTCAACTGTTGGGGCGGAATCATTGCGATGGGCACTCCCCGATTCATCAGATCCCTCGTCACCGTTTCAGCAGGCCCGAGCAGAATACTGAATTTCCCCTTACCCAGCATGTCGAGGGACTGACGGTCATTGCGTAGAATCGTTAGGTTCTGCTTCATCAAAGCCCGGATGAAGTCGGGACCTAGCTGTGGATTCAGATAAAAGAACGTGAAAA
Source organism: Binatia bacterium (assembly GCA_963664015.2). Taxonomy (GTDB): domain Bacteria; phylum Desulfobacterota; class Binatia; order UBA9968; family CAXXLF01; genus JACZQL01. The sequence continues at coordinate 773,192 of CAXXLF010000001.1, forward strand.
TGGATTGTCCGGGCCCCGGGCCCCGGGGGTCTCGGCCTACAATGATTTTCCCCTTCCACTTGGGATCCAAAAGATCCCTGAAGGCTTTAAACTCCTTGCCATTTACGAGTTTAGTGTTGATCACAAAGGCAGGTCTAGTCGTCAGTCCCAAGAGCAGATCGTAACGACGTGTCTTATCGGCGTACCAGAGGCCTCCATTCCGCCAATTTTTGGATTCCTTCACTTCAGGGAGAATCAACGCAGACGTAATCGGGTCCAAGGCGCCAGCGGGTATCATACCCGTAATGGCAGTAGTCGTCCCCTGAACAAAAACATCCCATAGGTATTTACCAGCGCGCCGCTCCCTCATTACACGGGGGATCATTTGCGACCCTCTCGCCGCCAGGTAGTTAACCCTCAAGCCATATTTTTTCTCGAACGGCAGAGTAAGGACCCGACGAAAATCGGCCCCAACCGTCGCACCCACAGAGACTGTGCCTTCTTTTTTCGCCGCCTGCAGGGTCTGTTCCCACTCTCCCGTCCAGCCATGGGTCGCGCTGACAAAGACCAAAATGGCGGCAAATGACATGAGAACAAAGCGATCTTTTCGAATCATGACTTTTCTCCTCTCCAAGCAGAAAAAGCAATGTTGGATTAGTATCTTAGGCCGTGTTTGGAACGAATTAGCTAGTTGCTCTAATAGTACGTTTCGGCTCGGTCTGTCAACCTAACGATTTTGTCTCCAACTCTTGACAAGATGACCCCGCTCCACCTAGTTTCGTAATTGTCTAGATCAATCTTCGGGGGGATTAACATCCTGCAAGTTAAGGGATAGAATTTAAAAAAAGGGCATTGTGAGAACCGAAGGCGAACGCCCGGCTAAGAGGACCAAAGAAGGAGAGATGGCGACCGAGAATGACGACATACTGACACGGACGGATCCAGGAACTCCATGCGGGGAGTTGATACGGCGCTACTGGCAGCCCGCGGCACTATCCGAGGAGCTGCCGACGGGTGGAGCTCCCCTGTCGGTTCGGTTGCTTGGTGAAGATCTGGTCCTTTTTCGTGATGAATCCGGAGACATCGGCCTCCTGGGGCTCCATTGCTGCCACCGTGGGGCGGACTTGAGTTACGGCCGCGTAGAGGACGGCGGCCTGAGGTGTATTTACCATGGCTGGCTCTACGATATTCACGGCCATTGCATTGATCAACCGGGAGAGCCCAATGGAAGGACACAACAACAAAAGATTCGCCATAAAGCCTACCCGTGCGTTGAGCGCAACGGTCTTATCTTTGCCTACTTGGGTCCAGGCGAACCGCCCCTGCTTCCCAACTATGAGTTCTTAGTCAATCCGGAAGAACACGTGTTCGTCACCAAGATCTTCAGCGAGTGCAATTACCTCCAGGCGAACGAGGGCAACATCGACCTGCTCCACGTATCGTTCCTCCATTACAGCAGCCGGGATCTGATGATCGAGAACAGCGCCAATCGCCAGGGAGTCGCCGGTTCTGTGGATGCACTGTGTCCCAGGGGATCGGCCCCGGAGATGGAGACGACAGAAGCCGAAATCGTCGACATCGGTTTACGCGTCTGCAAAATCCGGAACCTCGATCGGGACAACCTTTACATTCGCGTGGGGACGCTGGTCCTCCCCAACCTATACGCTTTCCCCGCCGGCGGTTTGAACTGGCATGTCCCCATCGACGACACGCACCATTGGAAATACATCGTCTCGTTCGACCGGGACAAGCCCTACGACAAAGAGGCCATGCGTCGTAATCGCGACTCCTTTACCCCACCTCCGGACTACAGGCCGGTTTTGAACCGATCCAACCGCTACCGCCAGGACCGCGCGTCCCTGAAGGCGGACAGTTATAGCGGAATCGATAAGATGAACTTTCCGGCCCAGGATCTATGCGTGACTGAAGGCGCAGGCCCTATCCAGGATCGTTCCAAAGAACACCTCATGGCCTCCGATGGACCCTTGGTGGCTGGCCGTAAGCTTCTCCATAGCGCCATTAGGGAGGTCTTGGACGGACACGATCCACCTGCCGTCGTGCATGACCCGGCAAAGAATAATTTCTCGACCATCGTCGCCACCAACGGCGTGATCCCTAAGTCTCAGGGCTGGAAGAACTACTGCCGGAAGTTGGTCACTGAGGGTCGTGGATGGGTCGGCAGGCCGAGCCTGACGGACCCGTTAGCTAAATAAGACTTTATCAAACACACCTTAAGGAAGAAACAATGGCAGATATATTAAGACTGGGAATCGTAGGACTGGGCATGGGTGCCGGCAGGGTTATCCCCGAGATCGCCAACCTTCCCTATATCCGGCTAACCGCCGGCGCCGACGTTCGCCCCCACGCGGCCAAGCAGTTTCGAGAAGACTTTGGCGCCGAGGCTTACGAGAGCGTGGAGGAGATGTGCCAAAGTCCCAACGTCGACGCGGTCTATGTCTGCACCCCCCATGAATACCACGCCGAACATACGATCATCGCGCTGAAAAACAAAAAACACGTCATCGTGGAAAAACCTATGGCCGTTTCCATCGAGGAATGTGAAGCCATGAACCAGGCGGCGGAAGCCAATGGGGTGAAGCTCCTGTGCGGGCATACCCACAGCTTCGACCCACCGGTTCAAAAGATGGCTCAGGTCATTCGAGGCGGCGCCCTGGGCAAGCCACTCATGATCAACAGCTCCTATTATAAAAACTTCATTTACCGCCCCTTCTCAGATCACGATGTGAGCATGAGCCGCGGTATCGTCTTGAATCAGGGCCCCCATCAGGTCGATATCGTACGTTTACTGGGGGGCGGCCGGGTACGCAGTGTTCGGGCCATGGCCGGTGTGGGAGATCCAAGCCGAGGGAAACCACGGCCTGCGGAAGGCCACTACGTCTGCTATCTGGAGTTCGAGGACGGACTGCCCGCCAGCCTTGTTTTTAGCGGCTACGCCTATCTGGATTCGGCTGAGCTGGTTTGGGGTATAGGTGAAGGAGGACAACAGGTCGATCCCGAAGCCTTTGTCGGGGCCCACCGCTTTTTTAAAGAGATCGGCACCGGACCAGACCGGCAAAAGAAGATGGAGGAGTTGCTCGAATCTTGGCGCTACGGGGGCGCTAATGTAGGGGAATGGTTCCACGCCGGCAGTTCGGGGGCAATGCCCGGCAAGCGGCACCAGCCTTTCTTCGGTCTGACTATCGTGACCGGCGAAAAAGGCGACTTGCGTCAGTCGCCCGACGGGCTTTACCTTTACACGGAAGAAGGGCGCAGTGAGATTCCTATAGAGGCGGGCGCCCATGGTCGCGAGGCTGAGATGCGAGAACTATACGAAGGCGTGATGGAGGGCCGCCCTATCTTCCACGACGGCCGATGGGGGGAAGCGACCATGGAAGTCTGTCTTGCGATCCTTCAGTCCACGGAAGAAAAACGTGAGATCCTGATGTCCCATCAGGTCCCGGTACCGGTTTAGACCGGCGCAAGAGAAACTACAGCGAGGAGAACGAGTGTGATAGATGACCTGCGGACCTTTCTTGAAAATCTCGATCACTGCGGGGACCTCAAGCGGATCAGCGGCGCCGATCTCAATATTGAAATGGGGGCGATTTCCGAACTGTCCTTTCAACATCACGGACCGGCCCTTCTCTTCGATCGAATCGATGGTTACCCCTCAAACTACCGCATCGCCTCCAACGTTTGCAGCACCAGGGAAAGGTCGCTGCGCGCCGTCGGCATGGATCCCCGACTATCCGAGGTCGACGCCATGCAGCAATTCAAAAGAAGATGGACCGCATACAAACCCATCGGCCCGATTTTTGTCAAAGACGGGCCATTGATGGAAAACACCCTGAGTGGCGAGGACGTCGATCTCTTAAAGATTCCCGTGCCCGTTTGGCATGAACTGGATGGGGGACCGTATATCGGCACGGGACTGGCCGTCATCGTCAAGGACCCGGAAAGCGGTTGGGTCAATCTAGGGAGCTACCGTCTTCAGCGGCACGACCGTAACACCACGGGGATTTTCTCCGAACCGGGCAATGACGGGACAAAGATTATGCGCAAGTACTGGGCCGCCGGTAAGGCGTGCCCTGTGGCGGTTTCCGTCGGCCCCGAACCCATCGTTTTTCTCACTGCCTCCGGTTGTACGGGCTGCCCCAAGGGCTTCCCCGAGTACGACTATGCGGGATTCGTCATGGGAGAACCCATTTCTGTGATCGAAGGCCCGTTAACGGGGCTACCCATTTCCGCCCATTCGGAAATTGCCTTCGAGGGGGAGATCCCCCCACCCCAGGAGGAGATGAGACCCGAAGGCCCCTTTGGCGAGTGGACGGGCTACTACATGGGCGGCTCTCTCCCCGAACCGGTTATCCGAGTCCAGGCCCTGTACCATAGAACGGATCCAATCCTCTTTGGAGCCTCACCCCTCAAGCCCCACGATGAAGCCTATTCATTCTCGCTGCCCATGTTGTTTGTCACAGGGTTATGGAGTCGCTTGGAGGGAATGGGTTTACCCATTCGCCGGGTGACGAATCCGGTCAAGATGGGCGTGACCGTAATCAGCATTCACCAGCAGGGAAAAGACGATGTCGAGCTAACGATGAAGGCCTTAGAGCAGGTCGGTGGACCCCACCGGCTTTTTATTCTGGTCGACGACGATGTTAATCCGGAGGATCCACGGGATGTGCTGTGGGCTGTCAGCACACGTTTCGACCCGAGTTCGGGGACCCGGGTCAGCACCACGGAAAGCGAATGGCTGCTGGATCCCTTACGCACCGTAGAGCAGCGAACCCAGCGTTCCCCCCAACCCTACAAGCGCCTGATCATCAACGGGTGTCGCCCCTATGAGCGCATCAAGGACTTCTCGAACGTTAACCTCCTCAGTGAAGGACGGTGCAACGAAACGTGGGAAAAATGGCAGATGCAGGATTGGACGGATCGGCGAATCAAGGATCAATCAACGGATTAAAAAAAAGGAGTCACCCATGGGCTATAAGTCCCTCGGCGAATTTATCGATGCCGCGCGAGCAATCGGCGAAGTCAAGGTCATTCACGGCGCCGATCTCGATACTGAGGTCGGCTGTCTCACCGAGCTGGCAGCCGAGCAGAACGGACCATTACTACTGTTCGACCAGTTCAAAGGGTTTCCGACGGATTTTCGCATTGCCAGTAACGTTGTCCGCAACAGCCGGCGTCGCTATGCCCTGGCCGTCGGCTTACCAGTGGACGCCCATCCGATTGAATTGGTGCGAAAACTCAGGGAACAGCGGCACACTCAGAAACCCTTCCCCCCCGTAGAAGTCAACGACGGCCCCGTGCTCGAGCATCGGCTCACTGGCGAAGACGTCGATGTCGAGAAGTTTCCGGCTCCCAAGTGGCATTCGGGTGATGGTGGGCGATATATCGGGACCGGTGATATTGTTATAATGCGGGACCCCGAGTCCGGCTGGATCAATTTCGGGACCTATCGGGTCTCCGTACAGGGAAAAGACCGACTCAGCATCTGGATCATCAAGCACAAGCGCGGTCGTATCATTGCCGAAAAGTACTGGGCCAATGGGCAGCCCTGCCCGGTTGCAGTTGTCGTTGGTTGCGACCCGCTGACCTTTATGTCGGGCACGAGCCGATTGAAATACGATCACGCGGGGGCCCTGCACGGTGCCTCGGTAGAAGTCGTCAAGGCACCGCTAACAGGACTGCCAATCCCAGCGCATGGGGAACTCGTATTCGAGGGGGAAATCCCCTCGCCCGAGGAGGAAAGTGTCCAAGAGGGTCCCTTTGGCGAATGGCCAGGCTACTATGCCCATAGCGATCGGGAATGCGTGGTTCGGGTGAAACAAATCGTGCACCGGAACTCTCCCATCGTCAACGGGAGCCCCCCTCTGCGGCCCCTGCTTGGATTTCGTGATGACGCGCCAACTCTGCCAATAGCCATATGGGACCATCTCGATCGATCGGGCATTTCTGATGTGGTTGGAGTCTGGGGGCATGCTAACTCGCTCATGATTGTCGTGGCCTTGAAGCAGCGCTACGCCGGCCATGCCCAGCAAGCACTCATTGCCACCGCGGGGCTACGCAGTTCGGCCAGTATGAACACCTACTTTGTCACCGTTGATGAGGATATCGATCCTTCTGATTTGAGGGACGTTCTATGGGCCATGTGCACGCGGGTCAACCCGTCTACTGCCGTGGACGTTATCAATAACGCCTGGACCAGCGACCTCGATCCAAGGCTGACACCGGAGCAAAAATCCTCCGGAGACTACACCATGGGACGATTGCTGATCAATGCGTGCAAGCCCTTTGCATGGAAGGATTCTTTTCCCAAGACCAATATCTTCACCGCCGAAGAACGAAAGCACGTCCGGGAGAGATGGACCGGGGTGCTCCAGGAGATCGAGGAGCAAGCCAGGAAGAACACCCAGACCCGCTAATGGCCTAAGGGGTTTCGCCTGGGAACCTATCTAGTCGCGTTGTGCTCAATCAGGCCGGACTTTTATTTGGGTCCGAGTTCAGCTTTACTCCAGCTCCTTTTTCCATTTCTCGGTTATTCGATCGCGCAACTCAGGGCTCAACTTATTGACCGGGGGAAACTGGTCAATCCAGGCGTAAGGTCGGCAAGCGTTGATGATGGCCCGACTATTAACATAGTCGTTTGCCTCCCTTTTGGCCGGTGGCAAGGTAGGATCCAGCGGTGTACTCCAACAACCGTCCACAACCGTCATGGCCGTTTTCGGGTCGCAACGGGTCGAGATAGCCCAGATCACCTCTCCCAGATCCGTCGGATCGATATCCTCATCAACCACCACTATGAATCGGCCATGGTAGTTTCCGGCACGAGAGGCCAGGGCGGCCAACGCCGCCTGTTGGGCGTGTCCGTGATACCGCTGTTTGAGCGAGACTACGAAAAATGGAGCACCGCCACCCGGAGCCGAACCGCCACAGAAGGCCCACACACCTTGAATATCCGGCACGTCGGCCTTCTCCAGGTAGTTCCAGATAGCCGCCGCTCCGATGGGGACTCCAAACGTCAGACTAGGCGGTCTCAAGGGCGGCGCCCCTGCGATAATGGGATTGTTCCGAAAATAGAGCGCCTTGACTCGTATGATGGGCTCCGTCTTCGCCCCATGGGCATAGTAGCCCGGCCATTCGCCAAAGGGACCCTCGACGCGACTCTCTTCACTAGGTGGAGGAACCTCGCCTTCAATGGCGATTTCCGCGTGTGCTGGAATCGGTAGACCTGTGACCTTTCCACGTACAACCTCGACGGGTTCCTGACGTAACCCCCCGGCATAATCAAACTCGGATACCCCGAAGGGAACCGATAGCCCTGCAGCAAGCCACATGGTCGGGTCCTGGCCGAAGGTCACCGCCACCGGGCAGGCCTTTCCCCTGGCCCAGTACTTTTCCCGAATGATACGAGCGTGATGTCCCGGAGAGATATAGGTTCCCAGGATTTGTTTGTCGTGGACCTGGACACGGTAAATCCCTACGTTGACGTAGTCGTTGTCCGGGTCACGTGTGATGACACAGCATCCCGTTCCGATATATCGACCGCCGTCCTGTTCATGCCAACGGGGCGTAGGAAAGGAGGTCATATCTATATCCCCACCGGTACGCTCGTTTTCCAACAAGGGGCCGTCCGAGACGAATTTCGGCGGGATGGGTTTCAGATCGGCAAGGATCTCACGCCATCGCCACACAATATCTCGCTTGGATGCGTTTGGGGACATCCCGACCATCAAGGCTGCCCGGCGCGGGTGCAGAACCAAATTGGACGCCACCCGAAATTGGGCTGGATAGTCGGGTATCTGATCGAACAAAAGCAGCGGGGACGGTTCCCGATAGGCAAAGATCTCGGTCAAGGCACCGATCTCCAGGTCCCAGTGGGCACCATGGATTTCTTTGACTTCCCCTATCTCCTTCGCCGCATCGATGAATTCTCGCAAATCTTTAAACGCCATTATTTCCTCCTTAACTTTTCCGTCTGAGGATTGCCCTTAGTCAGTTCTATCGTTCCCTTCGCATCCTTTGTATTCAATTGGATGGGTCCCTTCCGACCGTTCAGCACAGCTCGGTCCCACAGGCAGCTTGGTGCACCTAGCATCGCGCGCCGCGTTTCCCGATTTTCCTTGGCCTCCTCTCCCAGTTGCCTCCCCTCTAATCCCGGATAGGCCTATTGCCCGATCCAGTTCAAAACGAGGTCCTGGGGTACGGATATCATTCCCGCCGGCCACGGGATATGCAATATATAATGAAAGATCCCGAGAAGGAACAACACCATGATCGCCGTGTACACGAGGGATAAACCAACCGTCTCCCGAGCTTGGACGATAAGATAAGAAAAGACAAAGAGTGGCACCGTGTCATTTAATCTTGGGCAACACCTCTTTGGCCATCATCTCCATTGAGTCCAGCGCCTTCTGTTGATCCATAGTGGCAAAGTTCATCATAAAGATGATGTAGTTGGTCCCCGTGGCTTTGATCTCCTCAATCTGCTCAATGCAGTGTTGAGGATCCCCGACCATGAGTATCTGATCCCGAAGCATCTCATCATAATTGCGGGGCCTGATGTGAAGTCGGTGCCGATAAAACGAATCCATAGGTTCCCTGGCATTTTTATGGGCCTCATCATTGGATTGGGCAACATGCGCATGGAAGCACTGGACGACATCGAAGGCATTCGGATCACGCCCTGAGGCTTCAAGAGTGTCCCGATAAAATTGGACGTTGCCCCGGATATCCGCGATGTTCTTGCACGTGGCATAGGGGATACCGAGGATCGGGTATCCCCTTTCGCCGGCGAATTTATACGATGCCTGGCTGAGACAGGCAACAAAGATGGGAGGACCCGGCCGTTGGAGAGGGATGACGTTTACAAAGGTCTCCTCAATCTTTTTGTGATTCCCCTGGTAGGCGACCTTGCCCTCACGCCAGGCCATTTCTACCACATCCAGGCATTCGATGAAGAGATCCCGGTTGTCCCCCTTGACTCTAAAGCCGACGAATTCGTCTGGGGTTCCCCGTCCCACACCGAAATCAAGGCGTCCCCCGCTTATCACATCGACCATAGCGTAATCTTCCGCGACAAAGAGGGGATTCCGATAAGGAAGAAGACTGACCGCAACCCCGAGCCTGATCTTTTCAGTACTCTTGGCTGCAACGGACATGAGAACTGGGGGCGACGGGATGATTCCGAAAAAATCGAAATGGTGCTCACCGAACCAAAAGCACTCATACCCGAGTTGTTCGGCCCACTGCACCTGTTCGATCATCTCATCGTAATAGTCCTTCAGTGGTTTCTTAAGCTCTGGATCGCTGTCGCCGATCAAAAAGATTCCGAATTTCATCTTCCCCCGGTTTATTCCACAATTTTTGGGCTCTCTGCATCTATAAACCGACTTTCCCGGAGTGGCAACCATGTTCCGCCGTCTCCTAGGCTCCCCCGCGTTCCCTGCGACGGACCTATCGAGTCTTCGCCTTGGCGTTTTCGGGGCCGCCCCCTGCCCTTGGGACTTGGCACGGGAATGGAAAGAACGAACCAGGACCAGAATTTTACGGGGATACGGGATGACCGAGCTCTTTCGCCCGATTTCTCACCTTGCCTCTGAATCGATGGAGCTTCCGGAGGCTGTGGGTCGACCGGTACCAGGCGTCGAGATCCGCATTGTGGATGATACCGGGGGATCGGTTCCGGTTGGACAGATCGGTGAGCTCTTGATCAAGAGCCCTGCGACAATGGCCGAATACCTGAACAACCGGTCAGATACACAAGCTGTTCTAGTCGACGGCTGGTTTAGCACTGGCGACCTTGCTTTGCTTTTACAGGACGGATTCGTTCAAATTGCGGGGCGAAAGGAAGAGAGGATCCTCCGCGGGGGCTATTCCATCTTTCCCCAGGAAGTGGAGGCCGTCCTGCTCTCACATCCGGCAATCGCCGAGGCCGGCGTGGTTGGCATCCCCAGTCCGGACATAGGAGAGGAGGTCGCGGCGTTTATTACCCTTAAACAAGGGGTAAGGGCCACCGTCGAAGAAATTGAGGCCCACTGCAAGGAACACCTTGCCGGGTACAAGTATCCGCGGCAGATTACGATTCTGGAAAGCCTCCCTAAAGGAACCACGGGAAAGATTATCAAATCACGCCTAAGGAACCAGCCCCTTTCTGGACCAACCCAAAAGTCGTCGCCTTAATCTTAGCTCTGTAAACGTTCGGGATGAGAGCATAGAGGTCCCGACCCTTGAGTTCGAGGTCATTTGACATCACATCCCCTAATCGATAGGCTTTCACGAAACTCAGCTCCGGAACGGAAGCAACTAGCAATGGCTCAGACCTCCCGAGAATTTCAAATATTTGCCAAACCCGTTGGCGCCATATGCAATCTGGACTGCCACTATTGCTACTACTTGAAAAACGAAGATTTCTACCCAAAAGGGTCCTTTCGGATGCCCGACGATGTATTGGAGAAATACATCGTCCAGACCATCGAAGCCACACCGACTCCGATCATTCGCTTTTCCTGGCACGGCGGCGAGCCCACTCTCCTGGGTTTGGACTTCTTTCGTAAGACCGTCGAATTACAAAAAAAGCATCAGCCGTTCGACCGAAAGATTCTCAACGGGATCCAGACCAATGGGGTCACCCTCAACGACGAATGGTGCCGCTTTTTTAAAAACGAAGGCTTTCATGTTGGCATCAGCATCGACGGCCCCAAGGAATTGCACGATCTGTATCGGGTAACCAAAGGCCAAAAACCAACCCACAAATCGGTCATGCAAGGATACCGCCTTTTACGCCAGCACCATGTCCCGGTGGACCATCTCTGCGTGATCAACGACCAAAATGTCCGCCACCCCACGGCGGTGTACCGATTCTTCAAAGAGATCGGCGCCGAATACCTTACGTTTTTACCCCTGGTGGAGCGAAGCAAGGAAACCGAAAGCGGGGTGAGCACACGCACGGTGCCGGCTGAAGCCTTCGGCACATTTCTTTGCACGGTCTTCGACGAGTGGGTCCGAAAGGATGTCGGCCGGATCATGGTACAGATCTTCGATGAAGCGGCACGGTCGGCCTACGGCCTTGAACACGCGCTCTGCATTTTTCGGGAAACCTGCGGTGACGTACCTGTCCTAGAACATAACGGGGACCTTTTCTCCTGCGATCACTTCGTCGACCATCCCTACCATTTGGGGAATATTCAGGAGGCCTCCCTGACCACAATGATCGAGAGCGAGCAACAAAAAAAGTTCGGCGAAGACAAGCGAGACACGCTGCCTCGCTACTGCAGGGAGTGTGAGGTACGCGCTCAGTGTAACGGCGGCTGCCCTAAGGACCGTTTCATTCGAACTCCCGACGGTGAAGAAGGGCTCAACTACCTCTGTGCGGGCTTCAAAAAGTTTTTCAACTATAGCCTTCCATTTTTGGAGAAGATGGTTTCCTTGGATGTCGCCGGCGAACCCCTAGAGAAGCTCATGACCGCCGTACGAGCCGAAGATGCCGCCAAGGCATCAAACAGCCCCCGCCGTAATGATCCCTGCCCCTGCGGTAGTGGTCAAAAGTACAAAAAATGCTGCGCCAGTAAGCAGTCTCCGTACACCCCTACTACACTCTAAATAATATCGATATATCCATATAGCCCAGATCGGGTTGTCGCCGAGACAGCAACCGTCTGTAACGGGTGGTACATTTGGGGGATTTGATTGGTCAAATTGGACGTCCATTAGGGATAAAACCCCTCAAAGACAAGAGGCTTACTATCTGGCACTCCTTTTGCGTGAAGAAGCCTTAAGCAACCTGGAGACGGGACAGCCTGAGCACAGGGCAAAAAAATCCTTATTGTCGAAGATAGTGTCGACATCATGGAGTTCGTAAAGGAACTCCTGCAATCACTTTCATACGAGACGGTGATTGCTACCGATGGCAAACAGGCCGTGGACAGGGCTTCCGCGCACTTACCGGATCTGATCCTGATGGACGTCGTCCTACCCTAAATGAACGGACTCGATGCGGCCCGGCGGATCCGTCAAAACCAACAGTGCCAGTCGATCCCGATTATCGCGATGACCGCTCCGGTGCTTCCCGAGGCAAGGGAACAGTGCCTCCAGAGCGGCTGCAATGACTACATTTCCAAGCCGTTTTCACCCAAGCAACTTCTCTCCCGAATTCAAAAGCTGCTGCCAAAACATGAAGCCGCCAAAAGGAAAACTTCAAACCCTATTACCCAGCCCTGACTACCGGCCATAGGTGTTTTCCTCCTCCCCCCGGCTTTTTAATTTTCAAACCCCAATTCCATACCAGCTCATTGCCACCGCTCTTCCATAGTTCGGGGCGCACAACCTTCATATTAGGCAATGGGGTTGCTCCTCTATGCGCATTGCAATCGAGATCTCCCGGTTTCAGTTTATTCGTTAGCGATGGGCCCTGAGGAGGTATCATGAACCGGGAAGTAGAAGTTGCCATTTTTGGAGCGGGGATCGCCGGCATTTCGGCCGTTCGTGAGGTCCGAAGGATCACTCAGGACTACGTGATCATTAACGGCGGGCACTACGGCACCACCTGTGCGCGGGTGGGATGTATGCCTTCAATGGTTTTGATTCAGGTAGCTAACGATTTCCATCGTCGTCATATTTTTTCGACTCTGGGAATCCACGGTGGGGAGAATCTTGCAGCCGATATTCCCGCAGTCCTGCGCCACTCCCGCCCCTCAGGGATCGCTTCGTCGGCAGTGTGATGAAAGACATGGAAGAGTTGGGATATCATAACATTCAAGGATACGCCGAGTTTGTCGAGCCCAATGTGCTAGAAGTGGACACTATGATCCTGTAGGCAGACAGAATTGTCCTGGCGACCGGATCACGGCCCTTCATTCCCCCACCGTGGCAACCTTTTGCTTCACGTTTGATAACCAGCGACGATTTTTTCGAACGCGACGATCTACCGCCGACTCTGGCCATGGTCGGTCTCGGAATCATAGGATTGGAACTGGATCAGGCGTTGCACCGTTTACGCATCAAGACAACCTGCGTGGGCCGAAACAAATTCATCGGTGGCCTGACTGATCCGAATGTAAATAAATATGCGATCGCTGCGATGAGCCGGGAAATGGACTTTTACCCAGGCCAGGAGTCCGAGATAGAACCCAATGAAGACAAGTTTAGCGTCACTTTTGGAGACCGGAGTGTTGTCGTGGACGGTATCCTGGCAGCCCTGGGGCGAAGGCCTACCCTAGAGGGCCTTGGGATGGAAAAGCTCGGAGTCAAACTCGACGCCCATGGACTCCCTCCGTTCAATACCCAGACCATGCAAATAGGAAACTTCCCCATATTTCTGGCGGGTGACATGAAAGGAGAACGACCAACCTTGCATGAGGCTGCAGACGAGGGTCGTATCGCCGGATATAATAGTGTCCGCCAGGTTCCCTCTACGTTCAGCCGCCGGGCCCGTCTGAACATCACCTTCTCTCATCCGAACATAGCGGTAGTTAGCCGCTCCTATGCCAGCCTTAAAGACACGACTTACTCCATTGGCGAGGTAAAATTCGATGGCCAGGGACGATCACTCGTAATGGCGGAGAACTCGGGCACCTTGAGGGTCTATGGGGACACTCAATCGGGTAAATTACTGGGCGCAGAGATGATGGCCCCAGCCGGGGAACACCTCGCCCATCTCTTCTCTTGGGTCATCCAAAGAGACTTGACTGTTTTTGAGGTCGTGCAATTGCCCTATTATCACCCGGTGGTTGAGGAGGGCCTGCGTACTGCCTTACGAGACCTGGCAAGGAAGGTAGAATCGACCCGTCCCCAATTTGAGTTGGCCCTTTGCGGAGAGAGTGGAATCGAATGTTTGAGCTGAGTTCGGAATTGGAAACCGACGCTCACAGGATCTTTGTCTTCCAACGACCTCGATAAAACCAATAGGCCATGGTACTTCCCCACGCCGTAAATCCGCATGAGATGGCCAGCCACAGGCCATTCTCCCGTAGGCCAAATAAATGAGGAAGAACAAGCGCTGCAACGATCTGTACGCCGGCCAAGGAAATGGCTGTGATCACCATAGGTGGAACCGTGTCACCGGAACCGCCAAGAGCCGAAGCGAGGACCATCGCCAAGGCCAAAAAGAAGTAAAAAGGGGATGTGAGCTGGAAGAACCTCGTTCCCTGACGGATTACCTCTGGATCACGATTGAAAAAACCCACGACATTTTCCCCAAAGAGTAAAAACACAACGGTGAACATCAACAATATCCCGCCGTACAGCAAAACCGCTGCCCATGCGCTTTTTTCGGCTCGCTCGGGCTTACCAGCCCCCAGGTTCTGACCCACCAACGTTGAAGCGACGCTGGACATACCCCAACCCGGGGAAAGGACCAAAATGAGAATACGCATAACGATTCCGTAGGCCGCCAGCGTGTGGGTACCGAATCCAGCAACGATCTTGATCATCGCGATGGCTGTTAATGCGCGAAACGAACGCTGGCAGGAACGTGGGATTCCGATCCTGAGAATCTTCCATAGCATAGCCCGGTCCACGCTCATTGAGCGAAGCGATATCTGGACACCCCTGCATCCGCGAAATAGAACGGAAAGGAGATACCCGGTGGCGACCACATAGCATAAGACCAGACTGACCGCAGCTCCATTCACACCGAGGGAAGGCACAGGACCCCATCCGAACACAAGGATGGGTTCAAATGTGAGGGTAAGGATGGTCACTAGCAACATCGCCCGGGCAGGAATCCTAGCCTCTCCCGCACCTTGAAGGATCGCTGTGATGGCATGGGCCAGTAAATACAAAGAAGCGCTTAGGATGATGATGCGGAAGTACCCAGTAGCCAATGGGACAACGGCGGGCTCGGCCCCGAGCCATATCGTAATGGGTCTTGCCAAGAGCCCCCCCACCAAGACAATTGGGAGGGAGACCAGTAGCGTAAGTAAGATCCCCTGTTGGGCCACGTGAGTCGCCTCCGTATAATCTTTTGCCCCAACAGCGCGAGAGATCAGTGCGCGGAAGCCCATGCTCGTCCCCGAGATAAATGTCCAGAGAACATCGAGAACAACCCCCCCGATTGAGACCGCGGCAACGGCTTCTGGACCTAACTGACCTACAAAATAGATGTCCGCGACACTAGAAAAGTTCTGCAGGAGACTGCCGATCACCATCGGGACAGCAAGAAACCAAACCGCTCGGAAAATCGGTCCTTCAGTCAGATCGCGAGTTTCTTCCTTCACGTTCATATTGAGTTTTCCATTGATCTCATGATGCAGGGGTTCGGGGAGGGACGTAAGCACCAAAGGACGGATACCACCACTATCCGTATTGTCCTATGGCCCTGGAGGAACTGCTCTTACCGGAGTGGGATTGAGTGAACGGCTACGCCCATACTCGCCGTGGAGAATTACCCCGAGCCCTATCCTTCACCCTATGGCAAGGATGGGTCTCAATTGGGCGCTCATAACCAGGCCTTGCCGATTCCGGCATCAGTAATCCCATCGAGATAGACCTTCCATGCTATCATGGAGTCCTCTGCGGCTCGCAGAGCTACCTCTCTCTCTGATTCCGCAGAAAGATACTTTTCCAAGTACTCAACCGTACCCTCACTGTGGATTTGATCCACCGAATCGTGGAGGGTCCAGAACTCGACATCTTCTAGTGAGAGGCCAAGATGGCGCCTCCAGTTCTCTGTTTCCATGGCTGAGAAGTTACCGCATTCGGGTTTATTGGTCCGCTCTAGCATCACCTTCGCCGCCACTCCTTCATACCAGGTCCGGTTCTTGGTCAAGGTTTCCCATGTGTGTAGCGCGACAATGGTTGTGGGCAAAGGTTGGGCTTGTTGGATTTGCTCCTCGGAAAGGCCAATGGATTTGCCCATACGAAGAAGCAGCTCGAAATGTGAGCGTCCCTCAATAGCCTCTTCCTCGTAAAGGTTTTCTGTAACGATAAACTTGCGTAGGTCCACGTGGGGACAGTTACCGACCACGTAGGCCCAGCATCGGCGACTATGACGATTAAAGACACCCCATTGTTGCACTAAGACCCTCGCCCCGTCAACACCAAGACGGTCACGGGAGTAAGCAAACCATTTCGTGTTCGGATGATACTTAGCAACGATTCCGTCCAGGGCT
Source organism: Binatia bacterium (assembly GCA_963664015.2). Classification (GTDB taxonomy): domain Bacteria; phylum Desulfobacterota; class Binatia; order UBA9968; family CAXXLF01; genus JACZQL01. The sequence goes on from CAXXLF010000001.1 coordinate 789,286, forward strand.
TTTGCAAAAGCAGATTGATTTGCACTCATCGAGATATTCCTAAAACTGAGCAAAATCCTACGTGACGTAACGTGGAGTGTCAACCTGAGAGAGGTAAACTCATTTGACACTGGGAATGTTTCAATGTAGGTAGGCCGCAGGGGAACGACCAGATGGCAGGAAATAGAATTTTGGTGACCGGTGGTTCAGGACTCGTAGGGGTCTATGTAGTCGCCATGCTCCTGGACAGAGGAGAACAACCCATCGTCTATGATACGGGCGTCAACCGGAATCTACTTAGTGCAGTAGGCGTGGATATAAAAGCGATCCCCTTGATTCAGGGCGACGTTTTGGATCTACCTGGACTCGTCTCGGTGATCCGAGAGCATCGCGTTGACCGGGTGATTCATATGGCAGGTCTTTCGGGTGAAGAGGTGCAAAGACACCCCTACAACGGGGTGACGCTCAATGTTATGGGGACGATGAACGTCCTTGAAGCCGCTCAACAGGAAGGGATATCCCGAGTGACCTACGCAAGCTCAGGGTCCGTCTATCTAGGTTCTCTGGAGCTTGGGTCTCTGGGTGAAGGAACCCAAGGGATCGATGAGACCATTGCCGTCAATCCTCCGTCAATCTATGCCGCTACCAAAGCGAGCTCAGAGTTTCTCGGACAGGCCTATGGGCAACGCTTTGGCTTCGAGTTTGTATCTGTCCGTTACGTTGGAGGACTCTACGGGCCTTCTCCTGTGGCGATGAAGTCCACAAGGGAGCAGGCCATCAGGACCATGGTGCAAGTTGCACTCAAAGGTCAAGCTGCCACCATACAATGGCCTGAGGGCACCATGGAGCTTCTCTACGCCAAGGACGCGGCTAAGGGGACTGTCCTAGTATGCCTCAAGGATCGGTTAAAAGATCACCTCTTCCACATCGGGAGCGGGGAATTGCTCAACGGAGAAGACTTTCTCCGGGTACTGAAAAGTACCTTCACCAATGTAAAGATTACACTTCAGAATGTTAGGAGGCCCTTGCCTCACCCGGAAATCCAGCTCCTCAACGACAATACCCGATCCTGGGAGCAGCTCGGCTATGAACCCGATTATCCCTTGGAAAGGGCCCTGGAGGATTACGCGGCCACACTCAGAAAGCTGGAAGCCCACTCAAGCCTCTAGCAAGATAGCTAGTTGGGCGGGCTTCCAGACTTTGATAGCCGAATGGAAAGGCTTCTAAGAAGAAAACAATCAACGACATCAACGGCCGCGAAACATCTTTCTCCACTCCTTATCACGCTTTACCAACATATAGGCTTCTGTGTTTTTTGATGACTTCCCAAGTGGCGATGGTCTTTTCCATGCAACAAATCGGTCCCCTTGCTCTACTGCCTGGACCCTGGATCAAGAATTTTGCAGATGGAAAAACTCAATCGTGTTGCCACAGATCATCTTATACTTCTCATCCTCCGGAATACCCGCAAAGCTTTCCGCGATAACCTTGTCCGAGTTTGGCCAATCGGACTCGAGGTGGGGAAAGTCATTCGCCCACAGAACTTTATCCACGCCCATTTCCTGACGCGCGACACGGACCCCTGTAGGATTGCGATTGAATCCCCAATAGGCATGTTCCCGTGCGTATTCGCTCGGGAGCTTGGCAAGCGGCGGAAGGCCATAGACACGCTCGACCCAGAACCGCTGGCGGCAATACTCGTTATCCAGCTGGTCCAGCCAATTGGGAATCCATCCGATCTGGACTTCTGCGATATAGACGTTCAGCTTCGGGAAACGGTCGAATACTCCAGCCCAGATAAGCTGTGTAATCTGCATGGCCCCGCGAAAACCATATTTATTGAACCGGTCAACCACGTCCGGTACCGCAGCCTCAGGGTCCGGGGTTTTAGCATACTTGAAAGAGGGTGCCGGCGGCGGCGGTGCTCCACGCTGGGGGAAGCCAAAGGCCACATGGACGGTTAATGGCATGGCCATCTCAACTGCTGCAGCCCAGAATTTGTCATCTTCAGGCAACGGGAATCTCTTACCAGAAGGAAAGGCATTCAAGGCAACAGCCTTCAATCCCAGCTCTTTGCAGTGCACCAGCTCGACCACGGCGTCATCCAAGTTGGTCATGGGAATCACGCCGACACCAATGAGACGGTCAGAATTTACGGAGCAGTACTCCTCGGCCAGCCAGTCGTTATAGGCGCGGAACATTGCCCTGAAGGCATCGTCATTTTTAATGCCACGCCAATAGCTAGGACCCACATTACCCGGGAACAAGACCTCGGCATCAACACCGTCCATGTCCTGTTCTTTCATGCGCTGTTTGGGGTCTCCCGTTCCCGGTGAATTATCATAGTTATCTCCTGGAAGCGGGTCAAAAGGACGTCTCTCCTCGTAAGGCTTGCCGGAGGAAATATTGCAGATCAGCCTCTCTATGGGCTTACCTTCTTGCAACACGCCGAGGGTACCGTCCTGCAGGGTGATGACCTGGGGCGCATGGTCGCGGTACTTCTGGGGCAGTCGCTTAGTGTAACGATCAGGTCTAATCTCTAGGTGGGAATCGGCTGATATACATCGGTACTGCATCATCTCTCCTTACTAAGGCCAACGGTTACGCAAATCCGGTCGTACTTTCCAGTAGTCTTCGAATGCCTTGGGGCCGGCACGCTCATAAACTCGGTGGTGGACCTTCTGCTCCGCATGATGCAACACAACCCGCTCCGAGTATTGGGTGTGCAGCGTTTCCCCTTCGGCCACCAGACGGTCTGCGAGGGTAAGGTCCTCCAAGTACTGTTTCAACTCGGTCGAGTTCATGATGTTGCAGCGGTAGATCAACCGCCCATCTTTGTGGATTACGAATACGGCGTTGGGCCAGATACAATAGCCACGATGGACCGTCCCTGCCAGGTCGTCGACCAAGATGGGCACGCGCACATCCTCCAACCGTTGAAGGTCCCGGGCATGGGAGGCCTTTTGCTCCCAGGAAGTGTGATGGGGGTATTTCTCACCGGGGTGGGATTCCCGTGTATAGAGAAGAAAGGAAAAGACCCCCTGCTTCTCGAACTGATCATGGAGACGGTTGAACGCCGGAATTTCATAGGCACACATGGGACTGGTGATCGCGCCTGTCATAAAGACCACATGCCCCTTGGCGCGCAACTCACTGAGCCCAAGGGACTTCCCCTCCAGGTCCTTTACCTCAAATTCAGGGGCCGGGAAACCGACCTGGGCCGGCATCAATGCACCGGGGTTTTCCGGCGCCGCGGCGCCAAAGACAAAGTCAGGGGTATTGTACGGTTTTTCCTTTTCGCTCATTGAAATCGGCTCCTAATTCTGGCTTTCCTCTCGGTAAAGCCCCATCGCCTCCAACAGCGGCCGGTCGGTGTTTGAAAACAGGATGGCCGGCTCGCCCTTGGAACCATTGACATGGCGGTGCCAGCTCCAGTTGGGTATGACAAAGAAATCCCCCTGCTCCCACTCAATCTCTTTCCCCTCGGACTCCGTAACACCTGTCCCCTGGAAGACATGGTAAAGGTGGTTGGCCGTATGTCGATGCGTTACGGTTTCTTCGCCGCCTTCGAGCATCTGGATCCAGCAGGAGAAGGTGGGGAAGGTGGGACCGCCATTGGGGTTGCGATATTCCAGAAGGCGTCCATCATAAGGAGTTTTATCTTCCGGCAGCATCCCTTCCAGCGCCGATAGAGTTTCCCCCCACTTGAAGACCAGCTTTTTGACGCTTTTTCCCGGAGGCGCGAGTGTGGTAGGGTTGCGCACTGCGTTATCTACCGGGCTGTTGAAGAGCTTGACGTCCTCGGCGGGATGGGGCTCTTGAAACATCGTACGCAACATTCCCATCAAGCCAACGTCGAGACAATCGATCCAAACGGCGTCCTTATCGGTTTCATTGATGTGGTTATGCCAGCCCCAGTTGGGCTGAATCAGCATGTCACCCCGCTCCATTACGCATTTTTCCCCGTTTGTAATGGTGTAAACGTCCTTGCCTCCTTCGAGGACAAAGCGCATGGCGGCTGCCGTGTGCCGGTGAGAGTAGACCGCCTCCCCTGCCTTGACCAGCTGAACCGCCATCCCTATGGTATTGCTTGTACCATGGGCCATGTTGGGATGGACGAGTTGAAGAACCCGGCGCGCCCCTTTGTAATTGGTAGGAATCAATCTACCTGCTACGTCCAGCCCTTCCCTGATAGTGGGCCATTTCCAGAGCTGGGGGGGGCCGTACGGTTTCGGCGCGCGAAAGATCTCCTCACCGGAGGCCCACAGCCCGCGCATGGACTCACCCTCCAGCTTTTGATCCAACTCCTTGAGGTCTTTAATTTCTTGCCATGAAGCCATGGGCTACTCCTCCAACGATTCTAAATGGATCCCGCAGCGTGACCCACCATGCCTGGACTGGAAACAAGACGTTATCTTTTATATCGCGGGGAAAGCCCTTGTCAAGGTACGTTTTTTCGCCCTCTCACCGAGTCGAGGCCATTGACGGGGTCAGCCTATCCCGCTACTATTTCTATCTTTTCGAAACGAAAGTCTAGGCCCTGATCTAAGTGGAAAATTCTGACGATAAAGCCCCCCAGGAGTCACTCCCCAGCAAGATAAGGCCATGGTCCTCACTCCTGATCCGGGACTATGCCCTGATCTGGAGCGCCAGTTTTTTTGCGGCTACCGCATCTCAAATGCGCCAGGTGGCCAATCTTTATCAAGTCTATGACCTTTCAGGGTCATCCATCAAGTTAGGCCTTGCAGGTTTTTTCCAGTCTCTCCCTTTTATTTTCTTCGGGATCTTTGGCGGCGTTCTGGCCGACACCTTTGACCGAAAAAAGCTCATCGTCGCTTCCCAGTTCCTGAATTTGATACCCGCCTTCGCACTGGGCATCCTGACCCTATCCGGCACAATTCAGGTGTGGCACATCTATATTTGTAGTCTGATGACCTCTTTTGTTCAGGTCGTAAGCCAGCCTGCCCGTGCGGCTATTATTCCCAACCTGGTTCCCCGTTCCTATCTGATGAACGCGATCACCCTGAATATCATGACTCACCAGGTCAGCTTGCTCATTGGGCCGGCTCTAGCCGGATTTCTCATCGACTTCATCGGCCTGGACCGGACCTACTTCCTCAGCGCCGCCCTTTTCGCTCCCGCCATCATCGGCGTCGCGGCCATCCGGAGCTCCGGCGTCCCCGCTGGGGTAAGACGCCAGGTAAGTTTCCGCAACGTCATCGAAGGGATCCAGTTTATCTGGGTCCAGCGCATAATCCTCTCCCTTTTGTTTCTGGACTTCGGCACCATCCTGGTAGGTTTCTATCAACCTCTACTTCCCGTCTTTGCCAGCGATGTCTTTCGCGTAGGTGCCAGTGACCTGGGGCTTCTCTATACCGCACCGGCCATTGGTGCCATCGTGGGTTCAACCTCGCTCCTCATCGCCGGCGATATCGCGAGGAAAGGAGCCCTGGCCGTGGTTGCGGCCCTCCTATTTGCAGTCAGCCTCGGCCTCCTCGGACTCTCGCCCTGGTTTTGGTTAGGGTTAGTGGCCGTGGGCGGCCTGAGCCTGACCGACGCCATTAGCGTGTCAACGCGCCGCACGGTTATGAATCTACTGGTAGCGGATACCATGCGCGGGCGGGCCTCAAGCCTAATTAGCGTGTTCGCACAAAGTGCCAACGCACTGGGGGCTTTGATAGCGGGAGTCGCAGCCGCCCTGTTGGGAGCCCCCAGGGCCTTGGCCATTGGAAGCATTCTGTGCGTCACGGTTATCCTCGCCATCTGTCGAGCCATCCCACAGCTCTGGCGATATCGCACCTAGCCGTGCCCCACCACCGACTCCCAGTGTAACCCCACGATACCGGTCCCGGTGTGGCCAGTCGTAATCCCAATCGATCCCTCTCGCTCCTGATCCTCCTACGGGATATGTGTGATAAGGAATCAAAGTGGCCACATCCGCGCCACCAGGATTCGAAAAGATCCAAGGGACTGATTCTAAATTTACACCCCAATAAATTTTAAATAAAATTAGACTATCAGGAGACGGATTCTCAAAAATAGAACACTCAACCCACCGATTGAGAGCCTAGGGGTAGACAGGCTATAGGGAGAAAAGTTGGCAACCGTTTTGCTTCTGCAGGTAAAGAGGCCCATGAATATCATCGAGAACATCAGTATGATTTTAAACGCCATGGCGATAGAACCGTGGGAGATTTTCTCCTACACTTCTCTCGGCAGCGTTTATATATCCATGGGCCTCTACCAATCATTCCTCTTAGGCACTTTTGTTTTTACCCACTAATGGGGGTACAAGAATCTGCTCGAGGACCTAGCCCAGACTGGAGGGCATTCGGAGGCAGTCGTTTTTCTATACGTGATCTGCGGCTTGTTCATCGTAATCGTGGCTATATTGAGCTGCTTTGCCAAACAGTTGAGACGGGCGTTTATCATGCCTCCGATCTAATAGTATTTTCCCTTAGTCGCTTCATTGGCCTTTGATTCATCCTCGGCTGTCCACGACCCCAAGGAATACCCGTATCAGAGTGTTTTAAGCGTAAGGGGCGGTAATCCTTCCTCTTTCCAGATCTCCAATGCCTTTTCCATGAAGGGTCACTTGGGCAAACCGACGGCCGGGTATGCCCCCTTTCGGGTCGCGTCAATCAGCAATCCGGAGCATCCTTCGGGGGGCGAGAACGAACGATTCTCTGGCTTGGTCATCAACGACTCGGCCGATGGATCGAGCAGTGGCGAACGGGACATGATCACCCGCGTGTCACGATGCAGCTGCATGGTGAAGCTCATCGCCCACGTTACCATATCAGAATTTTTTGGATCAATATCTTCATCGACCACGATGATGACCTTGTTGTAAAGCCCATGGAGGAGGCCGCCTGCAGCACCTGCCACGGCTTACTGGGATGAGTCTTTCGAATCCGAATAACCCACCAGTTCCAACCCCCACCCATCTCCGGGCAGCACACCTCCAACACTTCCGTTATATTGCAGCCATGCCTAAGATATTCGTGAAGCATCATCTCACGGCATGTTCGTGAGATTCCATTGGCTTCACTCGGCGGCAGCCCGACCAGGATGGCCGGTAACAGGGCATCCTTTCGATGGGTGATGGCCTTAACATGGATAACGGTCCTACTTTGCCGTTCCGCCATTACATATCCCGGATAATCACTGAAAGGGTCCATAGGCTCCATCGCTCCAGGTGGCATCTCTCCCTCGATGACGATCTCGGCCTCTGCCGGCACCTCAAGGGGGATGGTCTTGCAGGGACCATCTCTACCGGCCGCCCTCTAAGGCCTCCAGCAACGGCCAGTTCCTCCACACCATAGGGCAGATTAGCCGCCGCAACGTAGTTGATATCGGGGAGCGCCCCTAGGACAATGGCCACCGGTAGAGGCTCTCCACGACGAACAACCGTAGGATATTGGTAAAGCATGGCATTGTGAATACGGGCAATACCGGCAAGAAGACGATCCGGACCATAGAAATGACCACTGTACATACCCACGTTACGGGTACCGCTCTCCAAGTCCCGCGTAATAAAAGGCCCCGTGACACGAACTCCTCCGCTGAAACCAGCCTCCTCCACCGGGGCAGGAATTCGGTCCAAGCCGGACTTTTTCAACTCGGCACCGATGTGAACTACCTCTTGCACTGCCCCGCGGCTCACTGTTTGCGAGTTTATGGGTTGTGCCACCGCATGGTGCCATTTCTCGTGGATTTTCTGCGGGTCCTCGCATCCCAATCCCAGGTCCATAATCTGACGAGATGAGCTGTAAGCTCCGGTAAGAACCTTCATATCATAACCGCCGCCTTTGGAATCAGTCACCTTCTCCTAGAGAAAGGCGCGGCGTGCTTCGTCGGGAAGCCCTCGATAATGGAGCCGCATTAAAGCCATAAGTTCGGTATCCTTGTTCACCTCGCGTTGCCATCGGTAAAGCTTGCCCCGACAATCCAAGTCCTCGATAAATTCACGAAGATCAGCATATTACGTACTGGTCATTTCCTTTTACTCCTTTTTTGTTTCGTTCCTTTGCTAAATTTTCACTTGAAACGTACGACCTCGATGAAATGGAGCTATCCCATGGGAATTCAACCGGTGGGCTAGCACTGTGGATAGTTACGTCCGTTTGTTTCAATCCAGTTTGATCTTCCATCTTGCCCAGGCTTTCGACTACGACTCTTATCTCATCTAAGCCCGCGAGACGAAGGATTTGACCTGCCGATTCTCCAGTGACTGCCGCGATAGAAAATAATAGCCCGATGATCGCGCCCAAACGGACCATAAGCGAACTCCTCCTGTAGGGTGGTATCTTCATACACCGGATACAATGCTGTCAACCCATAAACCCCTATTCGCGGTAACGGGATCGTAGCCGGAAAACATAACAACTAGGAGCTGAGGACTGACGGGTTACCTCCCATACCGGCAATGCCTTGCTTGACATCGATCATCGCCACGGCCTATGCTTTCCTACCCTCGGATACGAGGACAAACTCGACGTGATTTTAAATTTTGTCTGCGAGCGCAGGGGAGAAAACAATGTTGCTTGAAGGTCAGGTTGCCATGGTAACGGGGACGGGTCCTAACCTGGGGAGTGAAATCGCTCGGACGCTCTCTATCAACGGTGCCAAGGTGGCGTGCCTCGATGCCCGCGCCGACCAGGCGGAGAAGGTCGCCGATGAGATCCGTCAAAAGGGTGGAGAGGCACTGGCCGTGGTGGCAGACGTAACCAAGCCAGAGGACGTTCAGCGGGCCGTGGACAAAACAACCCATCAGTTCAGCGCCCTGCATATCCTGGTCAACAGCGCTGCCATATCGCCGCGAACTGCACTGTTTGACTTCAAATTAGAGGATTGGCGAAAAACGCTTGATATTATCCTGACGGGAGTCGTCCTGTGCACCCGTTACGCGGCTGAAAAGATGGTGGAGCAAAAGCAGGGGGGCTCTATTATCAATATCCGCTCGACATCGGGGTACCGGGGACGGACAGACGTCCTTGCCTATTCCACCGCGAAAGGAGGCCTGATGAACCTCACCCGGAGTCTTGCCCTGACCCTGGCGCCTCACAAAATCCGGGTAAACTGCGTCACTCCTTCTTCTGTGGGCATTCCCCTCGCCAGTGACGGCCAAGGCCGTCCCCGCAAGGAGAGCGGCCCTCCCAACCACATTCCTCTCGGTCGATGGAGTGAGGTGGAGGATCCAGCTCAAGCGGTGCTATTTCTGGCCTCGCCCAATTCCAGCTTTATTACTGGTATCGACATTCCCGTCGATGGCGGCACACTAGCCAAGGGCGGCGGCGCCGGCTGATAACTCCGGGACCCGCATTCGTGGGGAAAGGCGAAGGGAAATTCTGATCATTCGTGCCTTCCAACTTGCCCTAATCCTATGCATTTAATAGACTAAGGTTAGGGTGCCGTCCTACCAACCAATTTGGGCCGCTATCGGCAACTTGAGTCCTTTACCTTTGGCGTCCCGCCGGGGTATTTGCCATCGGGTCCGTACGGGCAGAAACCGCTTATGAGAGATCTAAGCAGGGATCGGCGGAGGCACTCGCGCTAGTTGACCTGACCGAAATTTGTTCAGTACTATCAGAACGAAACGAGGTTGAACATGAACTACAATGCATGGTTCCAGTGCATCAACGGCTGTAAAGGGCAATTTAGCCTGCTGGAAACCATCTATCGCTGCCCATCGTGCAACAATCTGCTCGAGGTGCAGCATGACATCAACGCACTGAAGACCAGGGCCCCCGCGGCCTGGATGCGACTCTTCGACGACCGGAGACATCAGAACACCTATCCCTATGGCTCGGGTGTCTGGGCGAAAAAGGAATGGGTCGTTCCATTCATCGAGGACCAAAACATCGTCTCCACTTACGAAGGCAACAGCAATCTCTTCTGGGCAGACCGGTACGGCAAGCAGCTCCATCTAGAGGACCTGTGGGTCAAGCAGTGCGGCAACTCACATACTGGGTCGTTCAAAGACCTTGGGATGACAGTGCTGGTTTCCGTTGTCAAACAGATGATAGCCAATGGCGCTCCCATCGACGTGGTGGCCTGTGCCTCGACTGGCGACACCTCCGCGGCTCTGGCCGCTTACTGTGCAGCGGCCGGCATACCCTCCATCGTATTGTTGCCGCGCAACAAGGTGTCTCCCGCACAGCTCGTTCAACCCCTCGCCAACGGAGCGCTCGTGCTTTCCCTGGATACGGATTTCGATGGCTGCATGAGCATCGTGGAAAAGCTTACAGAGGATCGGCGCGTTTTCCTGGCCAATTCCATGAACAGCCTGCGAATTGAAGGGCAAAAAACCATAGCCATAGAAATCATACAACAGTTCGACTGGGAAGTACCGGACTGGATTATTATTCCCGGCGGCAATCTGGGCAACGTCAGCGCCGTAGGCACTGGCTTCCTTATGATGCATGAGCTGGGAATAATATCCAAATTACCGCGCATCTGTGTTGCACAGGCTCAGAATGCCAATCCACTTTACCGGTCTTTCCAAAAAGGCTTTAAAAGCTTCACTCCCATCATCGCGAAGCAGACCCTGGCCAGCGCCATTCAGATTGGTAATCCGGTCAGCCAACAGCGGGCCATTCGCACGTTGCAACGTTTCGACGGAGTGGTCGAACAAGCCTCCGAACAGGAGCTTGCAGACGAATCCGCCCGTGCCGACCGCACGGGCATGTTCAACTGCCCCCACACGGGTGTCGCCTTGGCGGCTCTGCGCAAGCTCGTCGACCGGAAAACAATTCGTTCCCATGAGCGGGTCGTTGTTATCTCAACGGCACATGGGCTGAAATTCGCGGACCAAAAAATCGCCTATCACCTCGATAAACTGGAAGGCATACGCCCCGGACATCAGAACCAACCCGTCGAGATCAAGGCCAATATGCAACAAATTACCGATGCCATGAAGCGACACGTCGAGCGGATGCGCCTTCTCGAAGGATAATGGACAACGAGAATAACCCTAAAGGTTCGGGCGAGGGTGCTTCACCCAAGCGCACCAAGACCGAGAATCCTCCAAGCGAAACAAACCCCAAAGAGAAACTGGGGATCAGCACCCTCGCCGTCCATGCGGGGGAGCCCCATCCCAAGCTCGGCAACGCACTTGCGACGCCGATCATTCAGACGGCCACCTACACCTTTGCCGATACGGCGGAACTTCGCGACCACTTCGAGCGGCGCATCGAGCGTGAAGAGTACGGCCGTTACGGCAATCCAACCCAGCGCATCGCCGAGCAGAAACTAGCCGTTCTCGAAGGGGCTGAGGATTGTTTGCTCTTTTCCAGCGGTATGGCAGCCATCACCACGGCCCTGTTCGCCATGCTCTCACGAGGCGCCCATGTGGTGGTTACCGACGATTCGTATCGCCGCACACGCCAGTTTTTAACACAGGTATTGAACCGTTACGGAATCGAGGTGTCCATTGCGCCGGCGGGAGATTACGAGGCCATTGAAGACTCCCTCCGTCCCGCCACAAGAGTCCTGATCAGCGAGTCTCCGACCAATCCCTACAACTACGTCCTAGATCTGGAACGCTTCGCGGATATCGGGAAACGACATCGGGTCACGACGATCATCGACGCCACCTTCGCAACGCCTTTCAACCAGCGACCGCTGGAGTTTGGCATAGACCTGGTATTACACTCGGCCACCAAGTATCTAGGCGGCCACAACGACCTGCTGGCGGGAGCCGTCCTGGGAACCGCCGCAATGATCGACGGGATTCGGGCCCTACAGGGTGTCACAGGGGCCGTCCTGGATCCCTTTGCGGCCTATCTGTTACTTCGCGGCTTGAAAACCTTTGCGCTTCGCATCGAGCGGCAAAACGCCAACGCTCAGGCCCTCGCCGAATTCCTCGCCACCCACCCGCGAGTCACCACGGTTCATTATGCGGGTTTGCCTAGCCATCCTCACCACCAGGTCGCACGGCGTCAGATGAAAGGCTTTGGCGGGGTAGTCTCCTTTGAGGTCAAAGGAAATCTGGAAGAGACGTCAAACATCGTGGACCGCTGTCGCATCCCGCAAATCGCCCCCTCCCTGGGAGGCGTGGAAAGCCTGATCGAGCAGCCGGCGTTGATGAGTTTCTACGAACTCACGACAGAGGAAAGACTTTCCGTCGGAATCAAAGACAATCTGATCCGATACTCGGTTGGCATCGAGGATGCAAAAGACCTGATTGCCGATCTCGCAAATGCCCTCAAAAAGAGCTAGCACCCCAATCCTTAAAGCACTGATCTAATCGCCTGTTGAATCAAGCATTCTAGCGGTCGATTTTCTTCTTAATGTATCGTTTGATTCGATGGTAAGAGTAATCCAATTGGGTCAGCAGACTCTTCTGTCGATCCGCAATCATCCGAAGCTCTATTTTCTTGACCTGATCGCTGAAGGCCTTTGTCTCTCCGTTTGGTTCGATGATTCGGGTCACGCCCTCTTGGGATTTGGCGTCGAGAGCCCGACTTCCCACACCTTCAGAAGTAAAAAGGACCTCTTTTTTCCGCTCCTGATAATCCACCCAGACCAAGGCCCCTATTACAATGAGGACAAGAACAAATATAAAAGTCCGCCGACTCATGATGATTCAGGACAGCCTACGGCTGCTTCGAAGCTGTACCTATCCTCTGCACTTCTACACGGTGCTTAACCTGTCCGTCAATACGGGCCCGCCCCGAGAAGGCATTGTTCACCCACCTGGTTATCATTGACACGGGAAGTCTGTTTCGGCTAGTCTCAGCCGGTCGTCATCACCGGGGCTTGGACACCGAAGCAAAGGCAGGAAAACACTATCGCAGGAATGGTACCATGTTGAATACCAAGATCAGACATGTCGCGACCATGAGCGAGAACTGTCCTCGGCTGGCAAAGTTTTACGAAGCTGTTTTTGGCATGAAACGGTTCAAGTCCGGACCGGAGCCCGATGACCTTTCGCTAAAATTAAAGCCTAAGGCCATAACCGTCAGTGACGGTTATGTGGGATTCAACTTCAATCCCAGGAAACCAGGTCGACCAGCGGCACTGGATCACTTCGGCTTTGAAGTAGACAATGCACAGGACGCCTGCGCTCGCCTCCGTGACAAATACCCTGAGGTCAAGGTCTTGAGCCGCCCTTCCAATCGACCCTTTGCCGGGCTCACCACCCATGACCCGGCGGGGAACATCTTCGACCTATCACAAAAGCAGATGATTAACCGACGGGACGTCTACGTTGCCGAAGGTTGGACGGCACAACGCTCCCTGCACCATTTCGTACTGCGCGTGTTGGACCCGCCTTCAATCGCCAGGTTCTACAAGGAGATTTTTGAGCTCGAAGAGCAAGAAAAGGCCCTGGAGGACCCCAATATTTATTTATCCGACAGGAGGGTGACTATGGTCATTGCCCCCTGGGACATTACCAACTTCAAAGGAACCGGGGTCGAGCGGCCCAGCATGGATCACCTAGGTTTCAAAGTCGAAAGCATCGCCGCGGTCAAAAGCGATCTAGAGGAACTCGCCAATTCCGATCCAACCAGCGCCGCCCGGCCGGTGGGGGTCGGTCCCGAAAGTGAGGCACGGCTCGCCCTTCTGTCGACCTGCCGTTACGGGAAATCACAACTTTCCGATCCCGATTGCGTTTTCATTGATATTCATGCATAGGGCGAATAGAGAAGAGATATCCATTGGACTTTTGAATTTGGAGACACGGGTCCCCTCAAGGTCTTTTTAATGAAGCCTCCACGGGCTTACGCCCATAGTCTTCTGCGAAGGCGGATCGAAAGGTTGACCCGCTAGCGTTTATGAAAGAAGCCGACCACAACCCACCTTTGTCTGGATACCGCGTGTTGGACCTGGCGGGGCCAATGGCCTTTCATTGCGTAAAGCTTCTCGCCGACATGGGCGCGGATGTGTTGAAGATAGAGCCACCGGGAGGCGACCCAGCCCGCAGGATCCCGCCCTTCAAGGACGACCAGCCCCATCCTGAAAAAAGCCTTTATTTCCTGCACTACAATTCCAACAAGCAAGGTATCACCCTGAATTTAAACTCAGCCGACGGCCGGGCCATCTTTTTGGAACTTGCTCGCTCCGCCGACGTCGTCATCGAGACCTTTCGTCCCGGGCATATGGAAGGGCTGGGCCTGGGGTACAATGTGTTGAGTGACGTGAATCCGGGCCTGATCATGGCATCCGTAACTCCCTTTGGACAAACGGGTCCCTGGCGGGATTATGAGGCGATGGATATTGCCGGCCTGGCGCTCAGTAATCTGATGATCCTCACGGGAGAACCCGGAGAGCCCCCGGTTCAAGGCCCCGGTGAACTGGCATACGGAATGGCCTCGACCTACGGCGCCTTTGGGATCGCCACCGCCCTGTACCATCGGCTGGAAGTCGGCAAGGGCCAGCAGATCGATGTGTCGATGCACGAATGCGCGGCCCACATTGCCGGTTATTTCATCCCCAATTACGCTTACAGTGGGGCCATGCCCGACCGCGCCTCGCGTACAGGAGAAGAGACGGATCTATACGACCCGTACCCGGCGAAGAACGGGTATGTACGGCTGTTCATTATCCCGGTAGAGCAGTGGCGGCGGCTGGTAGACTGGATGGGCCGTCCAAAGCAGATCGCTGATCCGGCCTTTGAAAAGATGGAGTTTCGTCGGAAACACTCGGAAATCGTTCACACCATCATCAGTGATTTCTGCGCGCGGCATACCAAAGAGGAGCTCTACGAGGAGGGGCAGCGGCGCCGCATCAGCGTTACTCCTATCAATACGCCACGGGAATTCATGGAGAGCGCCCATACGAAGGCCCGGCAAATTTTTATTGAGATGGAGCATCCGGTCGTTGGCACGTACCAGCACTATGGGGCAATCCCCAAATTCAGCGATTCACCGGGGCGGGTAACCAGAACTGCACCATTGATCGGAGAACACAATGAGGAGATCTACCGTGGCCGGCTTGGACTCTCCAAAGAAGACCTGTTCGCATTAACGGCCGCCGGCATCATCTAATGGGTAATAAGTTGATAAAACTTTCTGTTTGCAGGCTGGTCAAAAAGAACTCAGAGGCGAGGCGCGTGAAGATTTGACGAGCGGAGGCGTACTTAGGCGGTACGTTGGAGCGAGGACCCTTGGAGCGAGAATGATTTCCGCAGCGATCGAGCGCAACAATCCTAAACGCCTGCTTGAAGCAGGCTGTTGGCATATGGGTCTTTTTCAGCAGTCTGCTGAGGAGAGGTTATGGCAAAGCTAGCATTGGAAGGGATCCGAGTCCTGGAGATCAGCACTGGCGCTGCGGGCCCCACCTTGGGCAGAGTACTGGGTGAATTCGGGGCGGAGGTCATCCGTATAGAGACCCGTCTTCGGTCGGACGGGCATCGAGGCGAGAGCCCTGAGAAATGGAACAAGCGGCCCGACTTCGTCAAACTGCACAGGGGGAAAAAGTCGTTTACCGTGAACATGAAAACGGAAAAGGGCTGTAACCTGGTTAAGAATCTCGCTAAGAAGTGTGACGTTGTGGTGGAGAATTACGGCCTGGGGGTCGTGGAGAGATGGGGACTCGACTATCCGCAGGTGAAAGAGCTTAACCCCACATGCATTTTCGTTCGGGTCAAGGGTCTAGGCTGTACGGGCCCTCACGCGGCAGACCTGACGTGGGGTCCTAACGTGGCCAACCTCAACGGGAGTACTTACCTGTGGAATTACCCTGGAGCGTCGACTCCAACGGCGGAGCCCAGGAGCCAGCACCCGGATTTTATGGGTGGGGTCACCGGTGCCTTTGCGGTCGTGCTGGCGCTGATTCATCGGAAGAAGACCGGCCGCGGCCAATGGATCGACAGCGCGCAGCTTGAAATCGGGGCATCCGTTTTAGGCCCGAGGTACCTGGAATATTCCGTTAACGGTCGAGAGCCGCAACCCGAAGGCAACCGAAGCGTGGTGGCGGCACCCTACGGCGCCTATCGATGCAAGGGCGACGACCGGTGGTGCGTTATCGCCGTCGATACTCAAGACAAATGGGAACGTTTTTGCGACAAGCGGGGAGATTCCCAACTGGCCCGCAACGGGAAGTTCGCGACCCACCTTCAGAGGGTGCGTCACCGGGCGGAATTGGACCAGTGGGTTGACGCGTGGACCAGCGAACACGATCCCTACGAGGTGATGGACATTTTGCAGGGCATCGGTATTTGTGCCGCAGTCGTCCAGAACGTGGAAGATCAATTCAAGCATGATGTGCAGTACGCTACCACTGGCTTCCTCGTAAAGACGAAGGAGCCTGAGGCGGGAGAAGTGGTCACCGAAGGGATCCCTCTCCGTTTGTCAGACACACCGGGGACCATGGACCGGCCGGCACCACTTATGGGCGAGCATACCCATGAAATAGCTTCCCAGCTGCTTGGCCTCAGCGATGAAGAAATCAATACTCTGGAGAAAGAAAATGTCCTTGTTTAGGGTAAATGTATTCATTCAATAAGAGGGAGCAATCATGGCAGAACCCATCGTAATTTACGAAAAACGAGAACCTCATACGGCTATCATTCAGATGAATCGACCGGAAAAGAAAAATGCGATCAGCAGCGATCTCTACTGGGCGATGGAGGAGGCTTGGAAAAATGCAAAGGAGGATGACGACGTATGGTCGATTATTCTTACCGGCTCCGGCGATTCCTTTTGTGCCGGCGGTGACTTGAAAGAAAACCTGGCCTCGGCGCGAGGCGAGCTCAAGAGACCGCGATTTGGGAATCGACCCTACCCGGACCTCCATGCCCTGGAAATGAACAAGCCCATCATCGCTGCAATCAACGGATTTTCCGTGGGTGGCGGCTTTGGCCTCGCCCTGAACTGCGACATCCGCTACTGTGTGCCGCAGGCAAAGTTCGGGTGTTCCGAGGTGCGCTGGTCACACCTGGCCGCGTGGCCTTCCTACGTGACCACCCTACCTCTGGGATGGGCCTTCTGGTTTGGCTTGACCGGCCAGACGGTAGACGCGGAGACGGCTTTCCGACTGGGGCTCGTGCAGAAGATCTGCGAACCGGACAAGCTTCTAGAGGATTGCCTGGAACTCTGCGCAACCATCAATCAAAACGGAAGGCTTATCGCGGCTCATACCAAGGAGTACATCCACAAGCTGATGTACGGCATCCAGGGCTGGGAGGAAGGTTTCAAGCTGCACCGTGAGTACTATGCCCGCCTACGCCAGAGCAAGGACTACGATGAGGGCTCTGCTGCCTTCTCTGAGCGGCGCGACCCGAAGTTTACCGCCACCTATTATGACAAGGACAAGAAGCCGCCGGGAGTTTCCTAGGTCAGCTCTATTTTCTTAGACCATTGGCCACCCTTGCAAAGGTGGCCGATCCAAAGAGGCTCCATTCGCGGGGACCCTTTGGGCAACGGCAAACCCGCAGATCCGCTAGATGAGCTCATTAGATGAAACCATGAAGTTCCTATTCATTTGTTTCGCAAACGCCGGACGCAGCCAGGTGGCGGAAGGGTTGTTCAAGAAGCTCTCCAGACACGATGCGGCAAGCGCAGGCACCAATGTCGCGGAACTGTTGGCTGGGAGGAACCCGCTCAGCAGCAGGGTCAAAGACGCCACCGGTGGACAGACGGTCACTCCTTTCCTATTTGATGGAACAGGGGATCAACCCCGCCGACAACATAAGACAACAGCTCACTCCTGCAATGGTCGACGCCGCCGACCGAGTGATTGTCATTGCATCCAAAGAAAGTTGGCCCCCATACCTCGGACAGAGCCCCAAGGTCGATTTCTGGGACATCCCCAATGCTGTAGGGATGACTTCCGAGGCTGCGCATCAGATTTATGACCAGGTCAAGCAGCGAGTTCTCGCACTGGTTGAGGAAATAGGCTAACGCATCCCTGCGTATTGCGCCACACCATGTATAATCTAACCCAAGGGCGATACGACACCGCAAAGGCCCAAGAGGCCGCCAACGTTGCTTAGCCATTTGTGATTCTAACCCTCCAAGGGCTCACATTAGAGCTCAAGGAGGGCAACAATGGAAGGGTTCACCATGGCACGACGATCCAAGCAGGAGTATTTACGATCCATCTATGATCGTTATCAGCACGCACCACGGGCACAGAAGGGAACGATGCTAGAGGAATTCTGCAAGGTTTACGGCTACAACCGCAAATATGCCATCTGGCTTTTAAACCGGCCCTTGCCCGAGGCAACTGTACGCAAACGGGGTGCACCTCGCTCTCCTACATACAATCGGGCAATGGTAAGGATTTTGGCAAAGGTGTGGGAGGCCTCGGGGTATCTGTGCTCCCAACGTCTGAAGGCCGCCCTTGTACACTGGTTGCCCTGGATAAGGCAACACTTCGAGCTGACCCAACCGTTAGAGGATCAGCTCCTGGCCATCAGCGCCCGTCAGATGGATCGGCGCCTGAGGGAAACCAAGCACATCGTGAAACGCCGACTCTATGGCACCACTCGGCCCGGATCGCTACTAAAGCAGATGATCCCGATTAAGACCGATCACTGGGATGTGAACCGGCCGGGCTATCTGGAGATTGACCTGGTGTCACACTCAGGGGCCTCAGCGGTTGGGGAGTTTGTCCATAGTCTGGACTGTGTCGACATTGCTACCTGCTGGGTAGAGCGCAAGGCCGTCATGGGTAAGAGCGCTTTGGGTGTCTTGAATGCGGTCACCGAGATCGAACACCAGCTTCCTTTTCCCCTCAAGGGGATCGACTCCGACAACGGCAGTGAGTTTATCAACAACCGCCTTCTTGCCTTCTGTCAACAACGCCCAGCTGGCCACACCATTCAGTTCACCCGCTCGCGTCCCTACAAAAAAGATGACAACGCGCACATCGAGCAGAAAAACTGGACCCATGTCAGAAAGCTTATGGGCTGGGATCGCTACGACACCGCAAAGGCCCAAGAGGCCGCCAACCAGCTCTATGATGAGCTTAGGATCTTCCAGAATCTGTTCCAGCCCTCCATGAAGCTGCGATGCAAGATCCGTATAGGCTCTCGACTTATTCGCCGCTATGACACGCCTCGTACCCCGTTCGAACGGGTCGTGGAGTCCCGAAAGGGAGACCCCAAAAAGCTGGCAGCCCTCAAGCACACGCTTAAGACAACTGATCCCTTCGAGCTCTCTACCCGAATCGATCAGCAACTGCAGCGGATCTACAAGCTGGCCAGCCATGCAGACAGAGCCCCACGAGAGAGACCACCGCTGAAACAAACGCCGTGGAGAAACTGGACCTTCAGCAAGAAACTACAGCGCCAACAACAGGACATGAAACGACAGATGCGAGACGACTTCGGTTAGATTTTGTAATGACGCAACGAATCCCGCTAGGGTTAGATTTTTTGATGGCTTAACACGCCTGGAATCCAAGACGATTCTAGGCCTTGAATAAGTTGAAGAGACTTTTCCCCGATACATTTCAGCGCATTTGGGAACAGAGTGGAATAAGGGGGCCTGGGGCGAGTTTCCCCCTCTTGCAGAGTCTATTCCCAGTGACTATAGTGACGCCGTCTTTGAACAGAAACTCTCATAAAACGGTTTACGACAACAATCATTCTCTCGGTCTTGATATCAGCAGTTCCTATGGGTGTCACCGCCAGTGATAAGTGGCAGAAAGGCGGAAATCGACGCCGATATCTTCTTAGTAAGTGGATTCTATTACTATTACCACCGGCGATCCTGGTTTGTGGCGAAGCACTACAACGGTCCTTAGAGGGCCATTTAATTTCATAGAATACCCCCCGGTCTGAAGGGCAAATCTCCCAGGAGACTTAAAGCCAAGGCCTTAAAGGGAAGAAACGGCCGCAACAGTAAGAAGAGATCCTGAGGTCTGAATATCTGCCTAGAAGTTTGAAGGTAAAGGCCAACAACCGTCTGGTTAGAAGGTTAAATTGACGAGGTATAATCTTTCGTCAGTTTATTCAATTCGGCTTCGCTTGTCTCTTGGTCTGATATTTGGACTGCTCCCTCGGCGCCTCGTGCGCTTTCGCAGTACTTACGCCACGCAATGATGGACAGGTCCGGCCGGAAGAGTCTTTCGGGGGGCGCGTCCATGGAGCTGATCATCAACCCGTCCTGATTGGTAAACAATCGCTGATTAATCCACCGAATATAGGTCCAGTACCGGATTCTAAAAACGAATCTCTGCCACGGCGAGCCAAATTTGACCGCTAACTGAAGATAGCGGTGGTGATCGGCGTCTGTCCCCATGAACCATGAGTAGATGGACCAATCCGGTTGCTCCACCCTCAAAAGCGAGGGAAGACGAATGGAAATCCTCATCGCCACACCTCGCCCCTTCTTCCACCACGACCGAATCGGCCATTCCCCAAGGTTCGGGAACATGGTTGTACGATGGACCTTGTCAGCCACATAGGTCAGCCATTTGCCGTGCTCAATGGTCTCGACGTGGGAGCGAGTCCAGCCGGGAAGGTTATAAAACATCCGCCAAAGAGAATTCCGATGCAGGTATCGGGGATGGGCCTCGTCGAAACCGTTTTCCGCACCATAACGCCAGTTCCCCGCACGCTCGCGGACCTGTCCAAAGATGGCTGCGTTCTTGGCAAAGAGCTGCTCCGGAATGTCTTGCTCTACCGGTGGAGGGTCACCGTCACCGATGTATACCCAAACGAGACCTAACCTTTCCTCTACCGGGTATGTTTTTACCCGAACCTTACCGCAGATTGGTGAATCCGGGCCATCGGTCAACGCGGCGACAAGATTCCCCGTCTTCAATTCATAGGTCCAACCATGATATCCGCAGGTGATCGTCCCAGGAAATTCCTGTCGCGAGCCCGTGGATTCACCGAAATAACCGGACCCAAGGGAAAGGGGGACGCCACGATGAACACAGCGGTTGTTCAGCGCAAAAACCCGCCCCCGGTCGCGAATAAACATGATCCGTTCGCCCGTGAGGGTTACCGGGACAGGTTTACTCCCCACATGACGCGACCACATGACAGGATACCAGTAATCCCTGAAACCCGTGACCGCGGCATTATATCTCGGCCAAGTACTCCAGTCCTGTCTTCCCGGAGTTTCTTTTTCCGAATCACCCATTGGTTAATTTACCCCTTAATCTGCGTATAATCCCATCATGTCACTCTGTCAAACTAAAAACCTGAATTATATAGTCCAATATGAACAGAAAGGCGTCCCCATCTGGGA
The DNA here is from genome assembly GCA_963664015.2 of Binatia bacterium. Classification (GTDB taxonomy): domain Bacteria; phylum Desulfobacterota; class Binatia; order UBA9968; family CAXXLF01; genus JACZQL01. Next base: position 810,417 of record CAXXLF010000001.1, read on the forward strand.
TCCCCGTACTGTTAACTAGAAGGATGTACTCTGGCTGGATCAGTCCGTGAACGAGTAAAGCGAGCAATGATATATTGATTGCATGGGTTTTTGTGAGTTACCCACCAGCAAGTCCTGTAACGGTTATTTATCGAACGGAGCGTAGCCGACGCAACCGCTGCCCCTTAGTCTTGGCCTGCTGACCAGCGCTCCACTCAAGCAGCAGTTGCACCATCTTGAAGAGTTCCTCTTTCACCAGGGGTCTGTGAAGCATAAGATCGGCTCCTGACGAAATACCCTTCGAGCGTTCCAGAGAGAGATGGCCGCCTAAAAGTAAAAGGATGGGCACCTCCTGGTGGGTCAAGGAAGCTCTTATGGACTTACACAAATCAAACCCGTCCATCTTCCCTTTCAAATAGACATCGACAATCAGGAGATCGACTGGCTCGTTCTCCATTTGGGCCAAGCCCGCTTCCGCGTCCTGGGCGGAAATAACCGTGAGTGCCTCACCAAGGTCATCCAGATGGCTCAGGATCGACCTGGACTGGCTCAGGTAACCCTCAACTAAAAGAACCTTAGAGGTCTGAATTGTTTCCGTGGCACTCATTATCCAAATCTTTCGAATCTCAAATATCACAACTCATAGGATAATGTACACGTTAAAATACCTTAATGGGTTCCAATTTATGCGCTGGTCATACCAAAAACCCGAGCGGGTCTCTGTCATTCAGTAACAATTTTAAGAGTTTAGTTCATTTAGGGTAAACGTCGGCCACCAGGTCAACTACTGGCCACGGCTAAACTCTTGTTTCGGGTCCATAGACCCAAGTGACTATCGCGCTCAAGGCAAGCAGGATTGAAACAATAGCAAACGTAGCTGCCATACCGACGGTCTCGGCGAGAAAACCCAGAAGTAAGGGCGCAATAATTGCACTCGAATGGGTAAAAACGGACCAGACACCGAGAAAGGCTCCACGCCTCCGCTCCGGAGCCAGGTCCATGGAGTAGACCTGTGCCGTGCCCATCGTCATGCCCACACCCACGCCGTAAACTACTACCACCACGACGACCGCCCAGTATTCAAAGCTTTGCGCCAGAAGGTAGCTTGAGATCCCCAGTATGAAAAGTCCGGGGATGAGGGTCTTCTTACGGCCATACCAATCGACAAGAACCCCGTTAGGATACGAAATCAGCAACGTGGTAATGCTGGCAATGGTGATCATGTAACCAATATCGGCAGCGCTAAAATTAGCGGCCTGTTGAACATAGAGGGGGAACAGGGCAGAAAAAACACCTTGTACCATCAAACCCATTCCAAACGTAGCCAATAATATCACCAGGACGCCCCGGGTGAGGAACAGGGAAAGATCTAACTTTTCATCGACTCCTCTAGGCTTTACGGACTTGGCGCTCTCAGACTCCGGACGGGTCTCTTTGATCAGGTAAAAAACAATGATCAGGACCATAAATTTGGTCACCGCATTGAAGAGAAATATGGACCGTAGGCCAAAGGCCCCCGTAAGAAGGGCGCCTATGAACGGACCGGCGATATTCCCCATGCGGACCGACATTGTTCTTACAGCAACCGCCCGGCCTCGGTTTGTCTTGTCGGTCACATCGGCGATTAGAACCGAAGATCCTGTGGTCCAGACTGAAATCCCCAAGCCCCCAATGAACTCCCAAATCAAAAATTCCAGATAGCTCGTCGCGAAATACTCGGCCAGGGCAGTCATTAATCTCAGTGCAACACCAGCGATAAGCAGCGGCCGCCGGCCCCATCGATCCATCAGGAAACCGGTAACCACCCCGGAGATGAGTCGGGCAATTGCGTTGGAGGAAAAGATCACCGCAACAAGAAAGACCGGCACACCAAACGAAGCCGCAAAGAGCGGCCTTGCGATGTGCATTCCGCCCATACCAACACTCCAGAAGAAGAAGGTTGCAAATAGGGCCAATCCTTGCGGCCCCAACACATTAATACGTAAATTCAATCCTCACCTCGATGCTCTGCTAGGACACTTGCGTCAGAATCCTTCCCGAACGCTGTCATCGCTGTGTTTCCTCTTCCCTTTAGACTCACCTGAGTCATGCCCATTGTTTCCCCTCAGCCTTAGTGGTCGTTCCGGACCGTTGTCAAGGAGCCGTGGACTTGATACTCGTACCGTATTACAATTCCGCGTACGCTATGGGGCGATGTGTTCACGTTTCGCTAGTCACAAAGCGTTGCACTCACCGTATCGAATAAACTGAATCGTCATCGTAAGATCAACCCATGGACACGCATAAGAAACTCAACGTTCAAATGTCAAAATACCAGAGGGAAGCCAATCCCCGGTTGAGCGCACTGGTCGAGGAGATCGAGCGTAAGCACGATGCCATCAAGCAACCAAAGGCACTCTACATTCGAGGCCATCACCTGGTGGTCGATCCCGGGGTGTTCAACCCCGAATTTTCTATGACGGGGGAACTCTTTGCAGTCAACATTTAGATACCGGCCGGTGCCAGTGTCCTCGATCTTGGGGCAGGGACAGGCTTTCAGGCAATTATGGCCTCGGACCGGGCCGGGAGCGTCGTTGCCCTGGACAAGCAGGAGGAGGCGGTTGAATGTGCACGTAAAAACGTGGCGTTAAATCACCTGGAAACAAAGGTCCAAGTCCGGCATGGAGACTTGTTTTCCGCCCTAGAGGTCAATGAACGATTCCATGTTATCCTATTCAACATCCCCTTTCCCCCATGGAAACCCAAGACCCCATGCCAGGAAGCCAACTTCGATGAAGGCCATCAATTGCTCACACGATTTATTAAAGAGGCGAAATCCTACCTGCATCCGGTCGGGCGTATCGGAATGACTTGGTCCGATATCGGCGATACGGATCGTTTTCACCAACTGCTCGCAACGAAAAACTATTCGTATCGGGTCCTTGTGGAGCGAAAGATCGGTGAGGTCGGTCAGCACGTTTACGAGCTGACTCCCCACGCAACTGGGTAAGCAAGGGAGCCTAACCCAACCAGGCCTTCACAACCTAGCGAAACTTTGTCCTGGAATTGAAAAGTCGGATTTGGGTGGATAAGGGAAAAGTCATGCATGGCACTTCACCAAGACGAATGCAGCGCATGGCCGATCCGGTCCTCGTCTCCATGGTCCGGGCCAAGGGGCTTGATAAAGTACCGTCGCAGAGTAACCGCCCGCCCAGAATCAACGAGCATAATCAAACCTGGGTGAGAAAAAGGAACGCTTGGGATTTTTACAGCAGAAAAACTAAGCCCAGAGGTTCACACCTGGTCCGCTTATTCACACCTAGCCGCGAGCCGCAAATTAATTTGTAACAATATCCATTTAAAAGGACAATCAGCACTCGGATTGTGGATACTCTCGTTACTGATTTTGTCGCGTACGAACAGGTTTTCCAGCCCGAATGTCGTCGGCAAACTTCTTAGCCGCTTCAAAAAAAGCAACGCCGACGGGTCCATATTGGGCCCGGGGCCGGTCCAGTTCCTCCACATTGAAGCCTAATGTCCCATGGGTAACTCCGATGTTACCGCTACAGTCGTCACCGGATCCGAAACCGCTGACGGTAGGAATAGCCACCTCTTCCGTGATCCGTTTCGCCAGATCCGGAGGGACCCGGGTGAGAAGCAGGGAGAAGGCCCCCGCTGCAACCAAAGACCTGGCATCATTCCAGACCTTTTCTTCCGGCACCCCTGCTCCCTCGGAACGGTACCCACCGGACCCCATGGATGTCTGGGGCGTTAAACCCATATGGGCCATAACCGGAATGCCGGCCTTAACGACAGCCTCCACGGTGGACGCATACTCGGCTCCGACCTCCAGCTTCACCGCCTGAGCCTCTCCCTCCGCAATCAGACGACCCGCATTGCGTATGGCTTCTTCTTTGCTGATTTGGTAGGACATAAACGGCATGTCGCCTATCACCAAGGCACGCTTCGCCCCCCGACTGACAGACCGCGTCATCAGGACCATCTCATCCATTGTAACCGAGTTGTTGTCCTCATGGCCCAGGAGGTTTCTCCCACCGCTATCCCCGACAAGGATCATCTCCACTTCGGCACGATCGATAAGACGAGCCATTGAATAATCATAGGCTGTCATAACCACAATTTTTTTCTTCTCGCTTTTCATCCGGTTTAAATCCGGGATCGTTACTCTTGCCATAATCACCTCACTTATAAATTGACTGATTTTTATCGGTCGCCGTTTTCCAGTTCCCAATAGCCGAGGCCCATTCCCATGACCCCGCTGTAAAAGGGCTCATAGGTGAGGACCTTCGCCGGCACGGTCCCCATTGCTCCCATAAGGATGATCCAGCTTCTCATCTCGATATCACCGTGATCGAGCAGATCCTTTGACGTCAGCTGGGCAAGCTTCTCACCTTCGCCCTGAGCCATATGGGAAATGGCCTTGCGGTCAAAGTCCTCACTAATGGATCCTAATCCATATGGTCCTTCATAATGGGACCAGGGATAACCGGCTGTAAAGTGGGAAAGCCCTCCCGACGCATAAATTGCGATTCGCTCGCCGGAAGGCCGGCTTTCGATAACCTCTCTAATGGCACGACCAAGCCGGTAGCAACGCCCCGGACTCGCTGCCGGCACATGAATCGCATTGACAAAGAGAAGGATTACAGGGATATCCGCCTCGGGCAGCATCATCCGCAAGATCGGGGCATGGGCGTGGGATATTAACTCAGAATTGGGAAAAGATTTACAGTAGGACATATCGAACTCACGGTCGATAAAACCGTTGAGAAGGCTTCCCGCTAGGTCCGTGTTGCACCGATATCTGGACCCTCGCGTCCTTACACCATCCAGCCCGCGTTCGGTAGAAAAGAACTCCTCTCCCGTATAAATCGCAAACTGCGGCACATTCTGTTCCGTGAAATGCTCGTCTTGATCGTCCCCAATAAGAATCAATGCATCCGGACGCTTCTCTTTTAGTTTTTGTTTCAACATCTCGAACCCTGAGCTGATCCGGCTGTACCGCGCCTGGGTTTCCTCCAGGCCTTCTTCTGCCACCTTGGGATGGAGGGTGGGTTCCGTCCCATAACGACGCTTATAGTTGGCTCGGGTCCGTTCACGCATTTTATCCCAACCCGTCGGATTGACCAAGGCGTAGGCATGTGAAGAAGCCATACCGGCTATGATGTTTCCCATATGTTATCCTCTCTCTTTCTCATTCAATATCGGCAACCGGGACCTGGTGCGACATGTAGACTTCCCGCCGCTCCGCCGCAGACTGGAGAATTTCCTGGCACACCTTCATCTCGCATCCATTTCTCGTTGGGCGTAAACCGCTGCACCTTCTCGGCCATAACCTTCCCCTTCAGTCACAACATTGGAATTATTGGTGAGAACTCTACCAGAATCGCCTCCGATAGGTATCGATAAGGACCTCGTCCGGTTTCTCAGTGAAGAATTCAATCAATGTCCGATTGAATACGTCCGCTTGCTCGAACTGGGGCCAGTGTGCCGCCTTATTCACCATGACAAACCGCGAACCAGGCACCGTCTGGTGAACCTTCTCGGCCACGTGCCAGGGGCAGGTCGGGTTGTGGGTCGTCCAGAAGAACAGGATGGGGGCCTTCAGTTTCGGGATCTTTTCGATCAGACCGTAGGATTTTCTTCCCGCCGCGGCGCTTCCTCCACTGGCCTCCTGCTTTGGCCGGGAGTAAATTTTCAGTCGCACTTCCACCAATTCGTCCGGTAAAGTTTTTGGATCGTAAAACAACCATTCCATCCGTTTGCGAATGGTTTCCATCGTAGGGTTACCGGTGGCCACTTTGCTCAGTTCTTGAAACTGCGTAATACCGGCGACGTAACCATGCTCCGCCGATGGGATTCCACCTACGATGAGACCGAGTTTTTCTACCCTTTCAGGATGCTCATGGGCCATCAGTACGGATATCTGCCCTCCCATGGATTCACCCACCAGATTGGCTTTTTCTATCCCCACCGTGTCTATGAAGCTGATTAAATGCTTACAAAAGTCGTCCAGATTACGATCCATCCCTTCCGGTAGGTCCGTGTATCCGTGGCCCAGGTAGTCTAGGGCATAAACGTGGAAATGTTCCGAGAGGGGGATGACGTTGCGCACCCAGGCTTCTGCATGCCCCCCGCCACCATGAAGGAATATCAGTGGGCTTCCACTCCCCTTCTCAAAGCAGCGTGTGCGAATCCCTCCGACGTCGTAGTATTTCTCCAACGCAGCGAAATCCTCTAATTCTTTAGAAAACATGGTTCCTCCTAAATTCATAATTCCTAAGATTTAATCCCCAACCCGACTCGTCATTTGTCCAACCATTCATCCATCTTCCACTTGTTCAAGGCTTCATTACGCCTTTCCTTGCTAAAAAGATTGACTGGAGGAAAATCCTTAAGGCGTTCGAACGGACGGCATCCGTTTATTATGAGACGCTTGTACGGCATAGGCCCCCGATGGGCGCGATCCTCTATCCTGCGAAAGGGATCCAGCAGCCAATCGCTGTGGATAACGCTCAGCCGAAGCCCAGTGGTCGGATCAAAACGCGAGCCGACGGCCCAAAGCACATCAAGGGGATCCTCCGGATTGATGTCGTCATCGACGAGAATAAACAGACGGCCGGGACCATGAATTTTATCAATCGCCCTCATGATCCGGTCGATATCATCTTCCTTTTCCTGGTGAACAGCGATGACGGTAGCTCCCATCTTAACGAGACTGGTCACACGGCGAACTGGAAGCCCCTGCTTATCCAACCGGCTCCATAAGCTGGTCACGGAAGTCATCGGTAACGAGAAAGAGTACGCGTCACCATGGGGCTTTAACGGAGAGGCACCGAAGAGAATAGGATTCGTCCTATGATACATGGCCTTGACCCGAATAACAGGCTCAGGGATGGAACCATCCATATAATAACCGGTCCACTCTCCAAAGGGCCCCTCCGGCCTTTTCTCTATCTCCGGAGGAGGGATCTCCCCCTCGATAGCAACCTCCGAGTGCGCTGAAATCGGCAGACCGGTCAGCGGTCCCTCGACGACAGGTATCGGTTCGTTAAGAATAAATCCCGCATAATCGTATTCGGGCACGCGCTTGGGACATCCCGTAGAGCCCGAGGCGGTAAGAAATATAATCGGCTCTGGTCCCAGGGAAACGGCTACAGGGCATGATTTTCCCGCCTTCCAGTACTTATTGATGATCCCCATCCCGTCATTACCAGGCTCACAGAAAATGCCCGTGGTGTACCGATCATGGAGTTGAAGACGATAGCTCCCAAGATTGACCCAACCACTCTCGGGATCTTTAACGATAACCGCCAAACCCGTACCGATGAAGGGACCTCCATCCAGTTCATGCCAGATTGGAACCGGGATCTTTTTGAGATCGACTGCTGCGCCATTTAGGACGTTCTCCAACACGGGACCGCTTTCGACCGTCACGGGGGGAATGGGCTTAAAAGCGTCCCACCGTTTTTTGAACTGGTGCATCGCCTCGGCTTCAGGCAACTCGGGATCCATGCCTATGCCCAGAAGGGACCGTCTCCTCGTACTGCAAACATTTGAAGCCACACGGTAATTGGGAGGATAACCTGCAAACCGATCGAAAAGGAGAGCCGGCCCGCTTCGTTGAAAGGCCAGTTCTGAAATAACTCCGACTTCGTATTTAAGTTCGGCGCCGCTGATTTTTCGCAGGTCTCCCGTTGCCTCCAGTTTTTCGAGAAAGGTTCTGAGATCGAGTATCATTCCACCCCCCTATGCCTTCTGACGCCGATCATTCTCTAACGATTTGCAGTAGTCCTTCCAGTCCATGGTACCCGGGATATACCCCTCCGTTCCGATGACCTCCGGAAAACGATTTGCATCGGATTTTCTTATCACACCCGGCGGCTCACGGCCCTCTTGGACATCCTGAATCGCCTTCATAAGAATCTTTCGTGAAACCACGATGGGCGCATCTGTGGCTACGAGATGTTCTCCTGTCCTGTCCTGAATCGCCCCCATACCTTCCGTTGCGTACACATCGTGCATCTGAAAGTTAACACCCATGCCGCTGTAGCTTACCGATTTCATGGATTGCCGATCCTGCAGGTACCGGTTAGCCTTGTTCCGGCTTGGCCTATAGCCATCGATAATCTGAGAACTCCGTTCACGCACCGCTTCCATGTCTAGAGGCCCTTCTGGATTGATCGTGTAGGTGTATTTCCAGTGGTGAGTATCGTCGATAGGGACGTGCCAATTGGGGTAACCTCCCGGCACTACGGTAAAGTTAGGTAGGACAAATGTCGCCGCCCGAATATAGGTCTTCCCCGGCTCCACCTTCCGAATCCTGCAGAATCTAAGACCCACATCTATTAATTCGGCTTCGAAGGTCTCCATTTCCGGAAAGGCCCCTCGGTTACTTAATTCGGATTGCCCTTCCATGAGATCCCGCTCGCTATAATGCAGGAAGGGGACGTGAAGAAGGTCGATATTCCCTTCATTGCCCTGTAAGTAGCTGCACTCGTGCAGGAGCTTGTTTACGGCAAAGTGACCTTCCGCAAGTGTTAGAAAATCGTAGTTCGGCAGGAGAGGTGATTTGCCAGGCCCCATGTAGGCAAAGATCACTCCCGCCCGCTCCTGGCATGGATAGGCGGGATGCCGAATAGCGTCCTTGTGCTCCCCACCACCCGGTTCTCCCGGCTGATCCAGGCATCGGCCTTGAATATCGTAAAGCCAGCCATGGTAGATACATCGCAATCCGCCATCCTCTACCCGGCCAAAACTCAAATCCGCCCCTCGGTGAGAGCAGTGTATCCCTAGCAATCCGGGACGACCCGCATCATCTCGAAACAGGACCAGATCCTCCCCCAGAAGACGGACAGGCAAAGGCGCTCCGCCGGCAGGCAACTCTTCGGAAAGCGCAGCCGGCTGCCAGTAGCGTCGCATCAGCTCTCCGCACGGAGTCCCCGGCCCAACTCGGGTCAATAAATCATTTTCTTCCTTTGTCATTGGCTCATGGATCTCCAGGGTTAAATAGGTTCAATGCCTACGGTGTGTCCCAACTACCTCCTCCTCCCGGGTTTTTTCAAGGTCTTTCTTTAAGGAGTTGCCGGATAGGCGTCAGGTCAATGTACTCAGCCGGATTGGCCATCATATAATCGACACCTTTTTGACGCCGGTAGATGGGAAGTCCCTTATCCTTGGAAATATTCTCTCGCATGGAGTTGTTCCACCCCCGATGGAGGTCCTGGAAAACAGTTTGACCTTGCCTTGAAAGGAGCCAGTTGACTGCGACCTTGGCCGCGTTGGGGTGCGGTGCCTGGTTCATATAACTCACGAGTCCGCTTCTAGGTGATACAAAGGCTCCTTCCTTAAATAAGCCAGGTGGAATCATGGCTATGGGGAGTCCCTGATCGATAGCATCCTCAGTGCCCCTGGTAAAAAGGGCAAAGGAGTATTTACCGATAGCCAGCCAGTCGAGGACCTGGCGGTCATCCCTGCTGATGGGAATGTCCATCTCGCCGTAGAGCCGGCGGATAAAGTTGGGCCCTAGGGGGGGGTAATTATAGAAGAAACTGAGGTTTTGTTGCGACGATCCATCGACCAAGGGATCGATACTGATAATCTTACCCTTCCACTTGGGATTTAACAGGTCGAAGAAAGACTTGAGCTCTTTCGGGTCGACGAGCTTCGTGTTGTACACGATACCACCACCCTGAGGGGTTCCTTCGTACATGAGCGTATACTTGCTTTGTTTATCAATATAGTAGTCTTTATGCTGGGACCAGTGATACCGATCGACCACCTCGGGAAGAGCCAGGAGCGGTTTCAGGGGCGGTACCGCCTTTGCCGTGATCAGGGTTTTAGTCACGTCCGTGGGACTACCGATATAAATGTCCACATTGTAAATCCTTGCACGACGCTCGGCCATTATCCGTTGGATACGGACGCTGCCCCGGCCCGCACTTAACGTCGTAACCTTGATATCGGGGTAAGCCTTCTGGAACCCTTGACCAAACATAATACCGATATCCGACGCTCCATGGACCACCAGTTTGCCTTATCTCTATGCCGCCTCAACCGTTTCATTCCACCCCGCTTGCTGCGCGAAGGACACTCCGGAGGCGCTGGCCAACAGGTGGCCAATAAGCCCCAGGGTCAGCAAACCTTTTTCAACGTAAGATCTTCTACCGCACGATCGTTCAGTGATCATAGTTATTTCCTTTCACTTTGCTAATCGAACACGTCCTTCCATTTTTTCAGTATGTTCTCGCGGAACTCGGGACTGTTGGAACATACCGGAGGGAACTCCTTGATCCATTCGTAGGGACGGCAGGCATTGATGACCAGGTTATGAGCGGTATACGGCTTTCGCCCTTCATCCTTGTTAGGATCTGAGCGATCGTTCGGCGGAACCCGCGGGTCCAGCTGCCAGACCGCCGTTCCCGGGATCACTTGAACCCCCTGCTCGGGAATGCACCGGCTGGCCATCGCCCACATGACCTCATCGCTGTTGGAAACATCGATATCGTCATCCACTATGATCCACACCATGTGGCCATTGTACTGATCTCCTCCGGGAAGCAATTCTCGGATGACGTCGTTGACCTGACCAAGATAACTCTGACGTAGTGCCACCACATTCAAATGAGGCTTGGAAAGCCCGAACACTCGGGTCACTCCCGGTATCCCAGCCTTCTCAAGCCTTGCGATGGCGCGCATATTGTCACCGCCCAGACTGGCAAAGTACTCACAACCCACGGGCCGAACCGGGGGCGCCCCGAAAATGATCGGGTCGTTACGATGATAAACCGCCTTGACTTCGATGATAGTCTCCGGACGTCTCCCATGAGCATAGTAGCCAGTCCACTCCCCGAAGGGTCCTTCCGGGACGAGCGCCTCGTTAGGCGACGGGATGAAGCCCTCGATCGCGATCTCCCCTCCCGCCGGAATGGGAAGGCCGGTAAACTCACCGGTGACAACCGGATAAGGTGAATGGTGCAGATATCCAGCGACTTCGAACTCGGACACACCTTCGCTTGCGTAGTGGACGCGGGAACCTGCAAGAGAGGTGAGGATGGGTTCCTGTCCCACCGATACGACGACCGGACACTTCACCCCCCGATCCCAGTACTTTCTTCGAATGACGTCGCCGTGCTTGCCATGCTCAATAAAAATCGCGCAGGTGTTGCGATCATAAACCGACACCCGGTAGGCGCCGCAATTAATAAAAGCCGTGTCCGGGTCCTTTTGAATCACACAGACGCCGGTACCGATATAACGTCCGCCGTCGTTTTCGTGCCACTTGGGCGTAGGAAATTTAAAAAGATCAATATCATCTCCCTTGAGTACGTTCTCCATCACGGGACCCGAAGCCACGGTTTGGGGCGGCACTGGCCGAAAATCGCGCATGATCGCCTCGCTTTTTTCAGCTAGGGCTTGGGGACCGAGCTCGGGAGGAAGCCCGAAGGCGATGGCGGTCCGTTTGGGGGTATTGTAGACGTTAGAAATGACCCGATACCCCTTGGGATAATCTTTGATATCATCGAACAACAAGGCAGGACCGCGTCTCTCGGTCATGAGCTCGGTGATGCCTCCGATATCGTTCTCCCAATGGGCTCCAAGGACCTTTTTTAGCTCTCCGGCTTCTTCCAATTTCTCCAAAAATTCTCGTAAATTATTCCACAACATATAAGACCTTCCTTCAATTGGTTTTCCACCCCATTATTAGCAACTGATTCTGCCCCCTCCCTTATCGAGCCGACTTGGTATGCCACCCCTGCCCCTCGGCGGCCAGCTCTTCGCAGTACTTTTTCCATCCCGTGGACTCGGGCAGTACACCATAGGTGGCGACGATCTGCGGGAAACGGTTCAACTCGGGGTCGCGGACCACGTGAGGCGGGTCCTTGCCCTCTTGTACGGAATTCATAGCCTGTTGAAGAACCTTACGGCAGGCTACAATCGGCATGTCTGTCGTGACCAGATTCTCTTTGGTCCTGTCTTGAACAGCGCCAGCTCCTTCAATCACACAGGTATCCTGAGCTGCAAAAAACTTCGGGTATATACCGCTATAGATCGTGGTTTTCATGGCCTCCCGATCCTGCTGGTATCGGTTATCCTTATTCGCCACCGGAATGTAGGTAGGAGGCGGTGCCAGCACGTTTCTTTGGTTCTCTCCCCTTCCGATGGCCTTTTCCCTGCTGAAGGCGATAATGTACTTCCAGTGGTGGGTGTCATCAATGGGGACATGCCAATTCACCCCTCCCCCTGGGATAACGGTCAAATTGGGAAGGATAAAGGTCGCCACTCGGATGTAACTTCGTCCCTCGCCCATGACACGAAGCTTACAGACCCTCACTCCAAGATCGAGAACCTGAGCGTCGGTCGATTCCATACCCGGGTCGGGCCCCCTCCCCGTCAACACCCCGGGATTAGCAAAACGGTCCATGACCTGCTGGTACTCTTCCGGGTTCAACCGCTCTAGATCCTTTTTAACGAAATGGACAAAGTTGTTGTGGATCAGATCAATATTGCCCTCGTTGCCTTGCAGGAAGTTGCATTCCGAGTATAGCTTGTGCACCGTTCGATGATCGTCCGGGACGTTGAAAAATTCGTAGTTGGGGAGCAGCGGCGGCTCGCTCGGCCCCATATAGGCAAAGATTATACCTCCCTTTTCCTCGCAAGGGTAAGCGGGTTGCCGGATCGCGTCCTTATGCTCCCCGCCTCCTGGCTCACCGGGCTGATCCAGACATCGACCGTGGATGTCGTAAAGCCAACCGTGATAGATACACCTCAGTCCGCCATCCTCCACCCGGCCGTAACTCAAATCCGCGCCGCGGTGCGAACAGTGTATCCCTAGCAACCCGGGTCGTCCCTCATCGTCACGAAACAGGACCAGGTCCTCTCCGAGAAGCCGGACAGGCAAGGGAGCTCCTCCCACGGGCAACTCCTCCGAGAGCCCGGCCGGTTGCCAGTAGCGCCGCATCAACTCTCCACAAGGTGTCTCCCGTCCAATCTGAGTGAGCAGATCGTTTTCTTCTTTGGTTATCACTTCACGTCACCTCCTATGAATCCTCCACGGTCTCACGCCCGTGGTATCCTTCCTTATCTTTGGCGTCATCCGCCGAAGCACCTACCTTTGCCAAGGCTACGGTCGGTTCGTCCATCGCATCGTCCATGGGCTTATCCCCAGGTTTTTCTGCGAAGGCGAAAAGATGCGGCCTGGACAGGGGGCCGTAACTGCGAACCAGTACCGGACCATACCAATCGGCGTTGCCCCGAGCCAGCAACGTACTGCGATCAATCGCAAAGATTGCTGGCCAACGATTTTACGCTTTAAGGTCTCCTCCTACGAAGAACGTTCCCGTCCCCCTCACGACGCTCCGGCTTTACTGTCTAGGACCAGGAGGTAATCTGGAGGTCAACTCAGGTGTGGCCCTTTTAGTAAAAGGCTCAATAATTGTCAACTCAATCACAGCAGGCTGGTTGGGAAAAATCCGGTCAGAATCCCGCCCTTAAGCCCACTCAGCAACTCGGGTCAATCGGCAGGAAACCCAGGATCAAAGCGGCCGATAGGATTGGATCTTGCCCGCATCGATTTCTTGCAATCTTTCTTTTGACAGCGGTTGGCCGAATAGCTCATTACGCATAACCAGGTACTGTCGGGCCACTCTTTTGTTCGCCTGCTTGATCCTTTCAATTTGCTCAGAGTCGAGATTCGAAGCTTGCAGCTCCTTCCATCCCATCCGGTAATGCTTCAACTCGTCTGAATAGATGTGCTTGTAGGCCCCGGCTACTTTTTTCTCCAGTGGTCCGCCGGTTACATTCTTCATGACCGAAGCAAAAACGGTTTCGTGGGCCACATTGAGGTGGGGGGCAAGATTGAGGTCGTCTCTCAGCGTCTTCCTCAGTTCTTCCAGATTCGATTGCTCCGGCGATGTGGGACACTTATCGGCAATGACTCGCTCCCCCGTCATCCCTTCCATGATATCTGCCAAAAGCCTGTAGTGTTTGACCTCATCGGCCAACTCGTAGGCCAACCCCTCGTAAATCCTTCGATCGACCTCCCGATCGATCTGCGGGAACTGATCCCCCAACAACCCCAGGATCTTCGGGATCGCCTTGATCTCTTTGTACTGCGTGACCTTAAGCCAAAACAAGTCCTGCTCGACGGGCCGAGGTTTAGAGAAATAGAGTCCTACCAGCTCCTTCAACCCGCCCCAAGAGTGCTCCATGGGGGATTCGATGTCCTGTTTGATTTCTTTGTAGCGCATCTTGTTGAACCTTCTCCAATCTACGCTTTAGTTTCCGACTGTAACAATGCGACCAAGACTACCCATATTCGTGGTCTCAATCAAGCATAGCCAAGGCTGTGAAGATGTTCCGATATTGCTTGGAGAGGGTCCCTCAGACAGGAATGGCCTACTTGCGATATTTCCTGTGCTACAGCGGAAAACGAGGCAGCGATACACGGAAGAAGAGCTATCAACAAAAGCTCAGCACCGTTTGCTATCGCCTGACAATTAAACATCTTTCTCACCTCTGCCCCAAATTCACCGTCTTAAACATCGGCTGATACGTCGCCCTCTCCACCTTCAACTTCTCCATAAACTCATCCTGAGTGATCAGCCCCTTCTCGATGAGGAGCTCCCAGAGTCCATCTGTCTGGGCCATGAATACACTTGTTAAATTGTACGGATTTATGTTAGATGACCACAGGCAAAAAAACTTGGGCAAATTTGGAGATTTCGATGCGTTACAAAATATCACTATCATGGGTCTTGAGCGTCTTAATTATGGTATTTGCAATGATACCAGAGCTAGTCCTCGGAGCTGGCAAATGGGATCAAGTCAAGAAATTGGCTCGTCAAGAGGGTAAGGTCGTACTAGGGACAAACATAGGCTTACCTAAATTTCGCCAGGATCTAACCAAAGCCGTTAAGAAGCGATATGGCATTACAGTAGAGCTTCGCAATATGAAGTCAGGCGCACTCTCACAGATAGTAGACAGGGAAGGCGCTGCCGGCAAACCTAGCATGGATGTATTGATGGGCGGTAACAGCGAGGTCATGACCGTCTACCCCAAGGGCCGCCTTTCTCCGGTATTGCCGAAGTTGTTGATGCCTGAGGTAATTGATACCAAGCTTTGGCGAGATGGAAGGCTTAAATTTACGGACCCCGAGGAAAAGTACCTGTTGCAGACGGGAGCCTATTTGTCACCCGCGGGTATCTATAATACGGACCTTGTAAAGGCTGGGGATCTTAAGTCCGTTCAGGGCCTATTGAATCCCAAATTTAAGGGCAAGATCGCAAGCTTTGATCCACGTCGTGGGGGAGCGGGGCGCGGAGCAGCTGCCTATTTTTTGTTAAAACTAGGCCCTGATTTTATTACTACACTCTTCAAGGGGCAGAATGTCACCTACACCTCGAACCATCGCCAACTGGCGGATTGGATTGCACGGGGAGTTTATGCCATCGGTATCGCTTCACCCTCTAGGGCCTATCTGCCTCTAAAACGTGAGGGCCTGCCTGTTACCGAGCTCGCCTTCGATGATTTGCTTGACAAAATGTCTGGTGGCAGCAGTGTGCTAAAGTTGGTCAAGGGGGCTCCCCACCCAAATGCTGCAGTCGTCCTGCTCAACTATATTGCTTCGAAGGAGGGACAGCTAATCTTTGAAAAGTACGTAATACAGAAAAGCCGACGACTAGACGTAATAAACCCTGAAATGCCGAAATCATTTATTCCAAAAGCAGGCATGAAATACCACGACACGTACTCGTTCCAGTACTACACTAGGGACCGTAAAGCGGGCCAAAGGCGGGTGAAAAAACTGCTAAAGAGGTAATCTCAGCGCGCCAAGACGTTTGAGCCTACCAGCCACGCCCGTGGAGCAACAAATCTAGACTTTATGGTGTCGCTCCTTACTAGGATGGGCTCATGGAAATTTAATGGATTGATCAATCAATCTATATTTTAGGAAGGTTTTAATTAGAATCGTCGAGCAAAAGGGAGAGCCGGTCTTCTCCCTTTTGCTAACTCTATGGGGTATGCGCCTACGGCAAGCCTGTGTGGGCCTAATAATCAATTCTAGGCAGGTGTCTAAATGGATAAAACTTTTGCTAAATCCGAAAACCCGCTTCTCAGCGTTAGAGGCCTGAACAAGTTCTATGATTCCGTTCAGGTGTTAAAGGACGTCAACTTTGACGTATATGAGAATGAAATTCTGGTCATCTTGGGTCCTAGCGGCTGCGGTAAAAGCACGACCCTGAGGGTAATATCCGGACTAGAACGACCGGAGGCGGCGAAAATTCAACTTAACGGAAGGATCATCTCGGATTCTGAAAAATGGATATTTTTACCGGCCGAAAAGCGGAACTTGGGAATGGTTTTTCAGGCCTATGCAGTATGGCCACATATGACGGTGGAAGAACATGTCGCATTTCCCTTAATAGTCAGACGAAGCTCAAAGGCGGATATTGGGCCTAAAGTCAAACATATGTTGCAGTTTGTCGACCTTCAAGGATTTGAAAAACGAAATGCCAGCAAGCTTAGTGGCGGACAGCAGCAGCGATTGGCCCTGGCGCGTGCACTGGTTTATGAGCCGGATTTACTTCTTTTGGATGAACCACTGAGCAATCTGGATGCCCAACTGCGGCAAATGATGCGAGTCGAGCTAAAAGATTTACAACAAAGATTGGGTACGAGCTTCATCTTTGTAACTCACGATCAAACCGAGGCAATGACATTGGCTGATCGAATTATGCTGATGAAGGATGGACAGATCCAGCAACTCGGGACACCCGATGAGTTGTATCAAAATCCTGTGAACCAATTCGTGCATTCATTCTTAGGTAAGACGATCTCTTTTGAAGGTCAGTGGGCAAAAGATGGAAGCCATGAATTCATCGAATTAGCGGGTGGCTATAAACTTCGAGCCGACAACGGGGGAGCAGCCCTTTCATCAAAGGCTTATCATCCAGAACAGGGAGCTCCAGTTCAGATAACCGTGAGGCCGCAACACCTCAAAATAATTACTGAAGAGCGAAAACCACAGATGGACGAGATTGAAGCGGTAGTCGAAAACGTTATGAATTTGGGCGATCAATACGAAATTGCTTTAAAAGCCTGTGATAAACAATTCGTGCTTACCGTCAGTGAACTGGTATCGAAGGCAGGCGATAAAATTTTATTAAGACTTGAAGCAGAGCAGGTCAAGGTATGGCTTTCATGACGGAATCAGACCTGCAGGGCCAGTCCAAAGTCTTGCCGGAATCGCGATTGTCGCGACACCCATTTCTAGGAATAAGCTTGCTTGTTCTACTGGGAGCCGCCTCGGCTAGTGTGCCACCGGTGGCGTTTATTCTCTTAAACGCCTTTAACAGTGCTGATCCCGGGGAGGCCTTCAAGTTTGGGTTTAGTGGATGGGATAGAGCCTTTAACAATGAAAACACCATGAGCTCTATCGGCTATAGCTTCCTTCTCAACATTCGAACCTTTATCGGAATCGCCTTCGCCTTTTTATTTTCCTGGTTGCTTATCCGAGTTCGCATTCCCTGCAAGGGTTTTATTGAATTTTCGCTTTGGATCGCATATTTCTTGCCCTCTCTGCCGCTTGCCATAAGCTGGATCCTGCTCTTGGATCCTAATTACGGGATTTTGAATCAATGGTTTGGAGGTTGGGGTTTTAAACTAACCCCTTACTCAGTTTATGGAATTATATGGGTGCATTTGACGGCGAGCACCATACCGGTCATGACCATCCTGCTAGCTCCAGCCTTTAGACAATTGGAGTCTTCATTGGAGGAAGCTGCTCGGGTCTGTGGCGCTGGAACCTGGCAAACATTCAGACATGTGCTAATTCCCGTCCTAGGACCAGCTTTGTTCACCGTATGGTTGGCAGGGATGATTCGTGGGTTGGAGTCCTTCCAGGTGGAGCTTCTGCTGGGACAGCCAATAGGAGTTGATGTGTTTGCGACTCGAATTTATGATCTCATTTCCTGGGAGCCCCCCGAGTTCGCCCAGGCGATTACGCTGAGCACATTTTTCCTCGCGATCTTGTTCATTCTGGCCATGCTTTACCAGTCCTATACGAAGGACCGCCGTTACGTAACGGTGTCCGGTAAGGGCACTAACTTCCGCCCCATGGATCTTGGCTTCATGAGATATGTCATTTCTGCCGCCATGATAGTTTTCATTGCGTTTGCCGTGTTCCTCCCAATGGGGGCTTTGGTTTTGGGTTCTAGTATGAGGATATTTGGATATTTTGAGATATCTAATCCCTATACATTGGCTCACTGGAAGGCTGTATTTGAGGATCCGGTCTTCATCACCTCGACATGGAATTCCATAATTTTAGGACTTTCTACCGGGGTCGTGGCCTTACTCGTGTACTGCCTCCTGGGCTATGCGCTGATTCGGTTGCCTTTGCAAGGAAAAACTTTGTCTAATATTTTTATATGGCTCCCATGGGCGGTTCCCGGAATTATAATGAGTCTGGGAATGTTATGGATGTTCCTATCGGTGCCTTTTCTGTCGCCCTTGTACGGTACAATCTTTAGCTTGATTTGGGTCTTGATTATCAAGGAGCTCCCAATTGGTGTCCATCTGATCAAGACGAGTTTCACGCAGCTTTCGGAAGACCTGGAGCAAGTTGCTAGGGTGTGCGGTTCCAGGTGGTGGTACGCTTTTCGCCGGATCACTCTACCACTGATTTCCCCCACGTTGGTCGCTATTTTTGTTATTGTTTTTATGGCTTCGATTCGGGATGTGGACAATGTGCTTTTGCTGGCCACCTCGTCGACAAGACCCTTGGCACTCTTAATGATGGAGTACGCACTAGGAGGCGAAATGGAATCGGCCTCTATCGTTAGCGTTATTTTAGCTTGTTTTTCCGTCGTTGTAGCTATTTTTGTTCGAAAATACGGATATCGTATGCAGTCCTAAGACAGGGCTCCGAACCTTTTTAAAGTTTTGGCTGTGACCTTCAAACTTATACAGAGGCCCGGATACTATGGTTTAAATGCCGATCTGGCACGAATCCATTGCCCGTGTTTTCTGCGAGTACTGAAGTAGACAAGCCCCAAAGGCTTAGCCCGACCGCCGAAGCGGTCCACTGAAGGCTCATCCCCATCATGAGGGAGATCAAGGTCAGCAGACACCGTCAGGGGAAAGGCCCAAGCAGCCAGCGCCTTTGAGTCTGCCCTGTCGCGTTTACTGGTGCTGCGCGAGGCCTATCCTCAACTCAAATCGAACGAGTCCTTTATCAAGCTCCAGGACCAGCTTGCGGGTACTGAGAACCGACTAGCCGTTCAATGCAAGCGTTACGATGATGCCGTCAGAGAACTCAACACCTTCAGACGAAAGCTGCTTGGACGAATCTATGCGGGCCTCGCTGGCGTGGAGCAGGCCTAATGCTTTAAAATGACAGAGGCAGTGCGGATTGTCCCAAGGGTAAAGTTCTGAACCGTTCCAACGAGAGTAAGCCGATTCATACTAGTTCAGTCCCATACCAATCACTAGACCGATCGCAATACCCAGCGCAATAAATATAGACCCCACTACAATTCCCACAGCTATATTCTGTTCCGCTAACTGCTTCGACGTATCGAATGGAGTCATCTTGTCAAAGATCTTATAACCCATGAACATGAACCCCAGCGTTATCAAGGCGCCAACTATGGCGTACGCTAGGTTCAACAATGTGATGAAAATTTCCATTACCTCAACACCCCTTTGATCGTATGGATTTTTGCAACATAGCCAATGGTCTCTTTACTGTGTCGGCCTGTGACGTGAGGCAAAGTCTGCTCTATAGACCTCCACAAGTTGCGGCTCAGCCCCTTCTTCTTTGCAACCCTTTGTGCCTTAATAATATTGCCTTTGCCAGCGTTGAAAGACGCGAACATGAAATTAATGCGGTCTTGCCACGGGCGTTTGCCCTTCCACGCCTTCCACAGCGTCCTGTCATAATAAATCCCTGCAGCGATATTCCAACGTGGTTGTTCTCTCGTGCCTTTAATACTTGGGTTCTTCCTCCGAATTTCTTCAAAAGTCTTGGGCATAATTTGCATAACACCTAGTGCACCCACGCGTGATCTGGCTTTTGCTCGCAATCTCGATTCTGCAACAGCTTGAGCCTTGAAGTACTTCCAATCAAAACCTGGGCCAAAAAATCTCTTTGAATATTTTGAGAAATATTTATCATAGGTGACTACCCTGTTATATCGCTGAAAAGCGTGAGCGTAGTAGGGTATGAGCAGCAGTACAACTATGAGAACGAATCTTTTCATCATTGTTTTTTCTTCAGACGTTGTTCGCCTTCTGCCACCGAGCCGGTAGGGTCATACCCGTGCTCATCTCGTGTCTCCTCAAGATGGCTTCCTTCGTTCCCCCCTCCGTTGGCCTCACATTACGCTAGAAGCCACTCAATGATAGGGGAGGCTCATGCTTATTAGTCTGTGACTAAGAGACCAATATCACAGGGGGAAGGGTTGTCAACCATTCCAGCATGCAATTAAACGACGCTTTAATTGCGTTTGGCGCCATTTGGCCGGCTAAATTTGCTGGGTTTGGGTTGTCGTGGCTAACCACTACTCCTCTAAGAGAAAAGCATTGGTCCGAGATAGAGGCCGATCATAAAGCAGAGCCAGCCAAGGATAGGCCTTTCTGCCCACTTAAGCCCGATCAGAACCAAACTCATTTAGTGTCACTTCTAGGTGGGCTAGGACCCGTTCTGGGCATGGATTTGCTCTGCATCAGGCCGCCAGGACGCAATTAATGAGCGAATGAATTGCGTCTTATACGGTTTTGGAGAAGAAAACGGCGGCATGGTCTGGACCGCCGCCAGTATAGTCATAGTAGTATCCAGATCACAGTGGACACCTACGGTCACCTAGTCCCCGGAGGCAACAGACAGGCCGTTGATAAGCTAGATGACGTGGAACAAGGGACAGAACTGGTAGAGACTGAACAGGGTGGGCACAAAATGGTCACAGAGCAGCTTGATAGAATGGCAGATGATGCGTAAGCCATTGAAAGATATGGTGCGCCCGGAGGGATTCGAACCCCCGACCTACAGATTCGAAGTCTGCCGCTCTATCCAACTGAGCTACGGGCGCGTGGTGAGAATTAGAGGGTTTCTTCCTTGTATATAAGGTCCCAGTTTTTCTTTCCTGGATTCAACCGTTTGACCTGATCAAACGCCCGGAAGACTTCCTTCACCCCCCGCAGCCCGCGCTGTTCCCGGAGGATCTTGAAGAGGTATTCTCCCCTCTTCACACGATACACCTGACCACCCTGCGGCTCATTGTCGATTCGATGCTGAGGATCTCATCGGGTTGAATGGGGATAAAGAGCAGGTCTCCAACTCTGAGAATATTGGGATCCTTGATCTGAGGATTCAGGGAACCGACCAGGACCACGTAACGCCGGAAGTCCTGTCCCGAAAGCCCCTGCTCATTTACGAGGATCCGCCACAGGGTATCCCCTGGAACGATTTGTCGTTCCTTTCCCTGAATCGACCGGCCCTCGTGCTCACGCTCCTTGACGGTCTTACGCAAGTGGATGGTCGCTCGACCCTGGGAAATATAGTTGTCCGGTGTCTCCTGGCCCAAACCGGGGTCCATCCAGACCAGGCTGATTAGCACTACAAGTACCCAACCATACGGCTTTTTCCAACGATTCGTTCTCATTGAACCTTCCATAAGGTCCCTCCTGGAGTATCTTCGAGGGTAATCCCCTTGTCCTTCAACTCATTGCGAATCCGATCGGCCTCATCCCACCGCTTATTATTGCGGGCGGCATTTCGCTGGCGTATCAACTCTTCAATATTCTGGGCAGAAATGCCATGACTCTGCAGCCAACGTTCGTTTTTCCTGTCACGAAAGGTGTCGGGCTCTCCTTGCAATATACCGAGAACCTCACCGACCTGTTTCAATTGGGCCAGCCGGGTCGCCAGCCCCTTGGTCTCTCCCCGGTCCAGCAAGCGATTAAGCGAGTGGACCTCCTCGAACATCAACGCCAACGCCCGGGGGGTATTGAAATCGTCGTCAATCTCCTTGCGGAACTCGTCCAAGAGCCCGGCCTTCACCGGCTCGGACCCATTGGATTCGGGCAGCTGGTTCATTCGATCCACAGTCTCATAGATTCGTTCCACGGCCTTTTCCGCTTCCTGCAACCCCTGGTACGAGAAGTCCAACGGGCTCCGGTAGTGGCTGGTCAGAATATAATGCCGCAGAGCTCCGGCATCGAACTGTTCGAGGATTTCCTGAATGGTGTAGGTGTTGCCCAAAGACTTGGACATCTTCTCCTGATTGATATTGACGAAGCCGTTATGAATCCAATAGCGGGCAAAAGGTAGATCGCAGGCCCCTTCCGACTGGGCAATCTCATTCTCATGATGAGGGAAGACCAGATCCACTCCCCCACCGTGAATATCGAACGGTTGCCCAAGATACTTGACGCTCATGGCAGAGCACTCGATATGCCATCCGGGCCGCCCATGACCCCAAGGGCTCTTCCAGGAAGGCTCACCTTCCTTACTCTTCTTCCATAGGGCGAAATCCATTGGGTGCTTCTTGCGTTCGTCCACATCAACTCGAACCCCCGCTTGCAACTCCTCAAGCTTCCGGCCAGACAGCTTACCGTAGGGAGCAAACCGGTCCCCGGAAAAAAAAACATCGCCATCCACCGGATAGGCTAGGCCCTTCGATTCAAGCCGGCTGATCAGATCGATCATCTCGGGGACATTATCCGTAGCCTTCGGTTCGTGATCCGGCGGGATCAGTCCCATAGCGTCGCTATCACGATGAAATTCTTCAATATACCGCCCAGCGATGGTCTGTGGCGCTACTCCTTCTGTTTCGGCCCGATGAATAATCTTGTCGTCTATATCCGTGAAGTTACGCACAAAAGTGACCTGGTAGCCGAGGAATTTAAGGTAGCGCAGGACGAGGTCAAAGGTTATTAATGCCCGTGCATGCCCCACATGGCACTGGTCGTATACCGTAACCCCGCAGACATACATCTTCACCTCCCCTTTGCTGAGGGGGGCAAATTCCTCCTTTTTGCGGGAAAGGGTGTTATAGATGGTCAGGGACATGTATTATTGTTCCCTTATATTACGTATAACTCCCTAATTTATCAAGTGTGATCATGCATCCCGACCCGTGACCGGTTGCGCAAGGAGCCAAAAAGGCTTACAGAGATGCCCATGAATCACCAAAAACCTCATCACGACCTAAGGGAATTGATTCAGGTACTCGAGGAAAACGGCAAGCTCTTCCGGATCCAGAAGGAAATAAACAAGGACACTGAGCTGCAACCTCTAGTTCGCTGGCAATTTAGAGGCTTGGGGGAAGCGGATCGCAAAGCCTTCCTATTCGAGAAAGTCACGGATTCTAAAGGGAAACATTATCAGGGCTCGGTTCTCGTCGGTGGACTTGCCGGCTCGGCTGCCATTTACTGTCTGGGGTTGGGATGCCAGCCTGAAGAGGTTCCCGATCGGTGGCTGCATGCCATGGAGCACTGCATAGAGCCCGAAATTGTAAGCCGCGGCCCTGTCATGGAAGAGATTCATAAAGGTGCAGATCTTCTTTCCCACGGTGGCCTAAGTGAATTTCCCATACCCATCTCCACCCCAGGCTTCGATAATGGTCCGTACATCACGGCAGGCCACTGGATCACCAAGGACCCGGTAACGAAACAGAGAAACATGGGCAACTACCGCGGCCTGATCAAAGGACCCGCCCTGGCGGGACTTTGGGCAGGTACTCCTCAGGACATCTCGCGCCACTGGGAGGAGTGCAGAAAAAGGGGGATCCCGCTTGAAGTAGCCGTGGCGGTGGGGACCGTCCCAGTTATCTCCTACACGGCCACACAGAAGGTTCCACCGGACATGGATGAATTGGCCTTAGCGGGAGGGCTGGCCGGTGAACCCATCCAGATGGTTCGCTGCCAAACCGTGGACCTGGAAGTCCCGGCGACCGCGGAAGTCGTCATTGAGGGAAGGATTCCCACTCGCTATCTGGAGGAGGAGGGTCCCTTCGGGGAGTCCATGGGCTATGTCGATCCGCGTACCTTAAGCCCATTTCTTGAAGTCACGTGCGTGATGCACAGAAAAAATCCCGTCTGGGTATCCATCATAAGCCAGGTGACCCCCAGTGAGAGTTCCAAAATCAAGGCTATGGGGATGGCGACGTTGATCCACCGATATCTGTTACAAAAAGGCTTCAGTAGCGTGCTCGAGGTCTCCTTGATGGAGCCGCTGGTGAACCTACGCCCATACGTCGTTCTCAGGATGGAGAAGAGAGACGACAAGGATCCCTCGGCGGCCATGGACGCACTGCTCGGTTACGGTGACAGGGTTGGAAAGTTCGTCATCGCCGTAGATGACGACATCAATCCCCATGATCCCGTGGCCGTAACCTGGGCCATCACGCACAGGTCTCAGCCCCACAAGGACGTGCGCATCGTGGGCGATCGACCCTTCGGCGCAACTCCCATTGGGATGCTGGTAAGCCACCCGACCAGCCGCTATGACAAGATGGAGTCATCCCTGTTGATCGACGCGACCCGAAAAGCTGACTTCCCCCCGCTCTCTCTTCCCAAAAAGGAGTATATGGAACGAGCCAGGGTGATCTGGGAGGAACTGGGACTACCCAAGCTGGAGGTTCAGGAACCCTGGTACGGTTATCTCATGGGCCTTTGGCCCGAAGAACTCGATACGGAGGCCCAACTGGCGGCACAAGGGGAAGTTGAAAAGATTGGAGAGAAACTGAGGGCGACCCGGTTGGAAGTGGGTGAAGGAGAGTCGCTCGGTTCCATGCGTGATAAGTGGGCGCGCACTCACTCGGGCAGGTCCTAGCATCGCTCCCCATCGCCGGTGAATCAACCAGTTCAAATTGCCCCATGATCGTTGAAGCCAGTTCCGTCTCCAAGAGCTTCGGTCAACGATTGGCCGTGGATCGGATCAGCCTCCAAATCCCTCCGGGTGTCTGCTATGGCCTGCTGGGTCCCAATGGGGCGGGAAAAACGACCACCCTTCGGATGATCTACGGTGTTACGCGCCCTACCACCGGAAGGATCCTGGTCTTCGGGATCGACATTGCCTCCGATCCACGGGCCGTCAAGGCCCGCATCGGTGTAACTTTACAACAAAACATTTTCATCGAGGTCCTTTCACCAGTAGAAAACCTGCGCGTGTTCGGCCGCCACCACCTTCTAAGTGAGTCAGAGATTTCGCGCCGGGTGGAAGAGCTTCTCGACTTCCTTGAGCTAAGTAGCCATGCCCATTTACCGGCCCGGTTCCTGTCCGGCGGCCTGCAGCGAAGGCTCGCCATTGCCCTCTCCCTCATCAACCGACCTGAACTTCTAATCCTCGATGAACCGACGACAGGTTTGGACCTGGCCGTACGCCTCGCCCTGTGGTCTCGAATCCGCGACCTGCAGGCCAAGGGAACGACCGTGCTTTTAACCACCCCCTATATGGACGAAGCCCAGAGGCTCTGCGACCGCGTGGCCATCATCTCCAATGGCCGGGTCGTCGATGAAGGCAAGCCCGCGGATCTGATCTTGAGCCATCTGGCCCGTGAGGCGGTCGAACTTGACTGCACGCCCGAGGACGAAGCATCTTTCCTTGACGGCAGTGGTTCGGCCAGGACAAGCATGCGATCCGGTCGGCGTATCACGACCTACGTAGATGATGCTGCCCCTCTGGTCGACCAAATCCGCGCCCGAGACCCCGAAGATCGGCGCGCCCTCGTGGTACGACCGACCAATCTCGAAGACGCATTCTTGGCCGTGACGGGGAACACACTGGAGGGTTCATCGTGAGCCTATCGGTTCCCCACGCGCTATCCGTTTGGAGACGCAATGCCGCCATGTACCGTCACACATAAAAATGGAACCTCTTCCCCAACTTCTTTGAGCCTGTGCTCTACCTGGTCTAAATAGGCATTGGCGTCGGCGCGTATATTAACCAGATGGGTGGGACCTCATACGTCGCCTTTCTCGTTCCGGGCCTGATTTGCGTAGCAGCAATGAACGGGGCGAGTTTTGAAGTGACCTACAACATCTTTGTACGACTCAATTACGAAAAGGCCTACGATGCCATGCTCACAACCCCCGTCGAGCCCGATGACGTCTTGTGCGGCGAGGTTCTGTGGGCCGTCACGCGTTCGTCCATCTACGGTGGGTGCTTTTTCATCGTCCCGACCCTAGCAGGACAGGCACCCCTTCCCACCGCCCTGCTGGTCCTGCCACTGATTCCTCTGGCTGGTTTGCTGTTCGCTGCTATCGGCCTCGCCTTCTCGGTCAGGATACCCAATATTGACCTATTCAGTTTCTACTTTACCCTGTTCCTGACTCCACTCTTTCTATTCTCGGACGTCTTCTTCCCCATCAATGAGCGTCTGTCAGGTGGCTGGCTCTGGGCGGCCGAGATTCTGCCGCTCCTCCATCCCGTGCGGCTAGTCCGCTTCATCTTTCGTGGTGATCCCTACTCCGTTGCCTTATGGGACCTAGCCTACACACTCGGGATGTCGGCACTGCCCATTATCTGGGCCCGCCGCGGTTTACACCGGAGGTTAAAGAACTAACGAGACCGAAATTCAGCCTGAACGCATCACGTAGGAATTTACATCATCGCAGTTATATGGGAGGTTCAACACCTATGGGATTAACACACGAAGTCGCTGCCTTTGTTCAAGAGAGCCAGTACAAGTCCATACCCGAGCCGGTAATCCAAATCGCCAAAGGATTTATCCTCGATGGTCTGGCGGTGATCCTGGCAGGTACCACCGAAAAAAGCGCCAAGATCCTTCATCGCCAGGTCGGCAGCATGGAAGGGAAAGCCGAGTGCACTATCCTCGGCACCGGGCGTAAGGCACCTGCACCCAAAGCAGCCTTGCTCAACGGCGTCGCTGGGCACGCGATGGATTACGACGACACTCAGCTCTCTACTTCCAAGGAGGGAGTCTACGGCCTGCTGACTCACCCCACTGTACCGGTTCTGGCCGCTGCCCTGGCAACAGGCGAGCAGCTGAAGGTTCCCGGTAAGGGACTCCTCCTGTCCTATATTGTCGGTGTCGAGGTCGAGTGCCGGATTGCCGATGCCATCTCACCACGCCACTATCAGTCGGGATTTCACTCGACCGCAACAATAGGAGGACTCGGCGCCGCCATGTCCGTGGGAAAATTGCTCAAACTCAAAGTGGAGCCACTGGAGCGCACCCTGGGGATAGCTGGCAGTATGGCGTCCGGGTTGAGGGAAAACTTCGGCACCATGACAAAGCCCCTTCACGCCGGGCGATCCGCTGAGAACGGCGTCACGGCCGCTAACCTGGCCAAATTGGGATTTACCGCAGCGCCTAATATCCTCGAAGCCAAGCGGGGCTTCTTCAACGCCATGGCCGGGGGATTTGATGAGACAAAGATCGCAGGCCGCCTCGGACAACCCTATTTTATGCAAGAGCCCGGGATATCCATCAAACCGTATCCATCAGGATCGCTGTCCCATCCAGCCCAGGATCTCATCCTGGACATGGTCAATGAACATGGGATCAACGCCAGCGACATTGAAGCTATCGACGTTGGAACCAATTCGAACGTTCCCAATGCGCTGATCTACCCCATGCCGACAACCGCCCTGCAAGGTAAATTCAGCATCCCTTTTTGCATGGCGATCGGGGTCCTCGAGAGAAAGGCAGGCATTGCTCAGTTCCGCGACAGTAAAACCCGGCAACCGAAGGTTGTCGACATGATGAAGCGCGTCACCCTCTACGTGGACGAGGAGATGGAAGCCCTGGGCTACGATCAGGTCCGCTGTCGTATTCGCATCAAACTCAAGGACGGAAGAACCGTAGAAGGAAGGGCCGATGTCGCCAAGGGACACCCCTTGAAGCCCATGAGTTGGGAAGAGTTGAGTGAAAAATTCCGTGACTGTGGGAGCCTGGTCCTTCCCCGCCAAAAGGTCGATCAAGCCATCGATCTCGTTGGACAACTGGAACACGAGCGGAACATCTTGCCATTAATCCGCCTTTTGGCAGGAGGGAAGAGATAACGTCCTGCTGTTGATCCGCCGCTGCGAAATCGGCCGCTAATCGACAGGGTGATGGGTGCGGAATTGAGAGTTACCAGATCTTGTGATCAGTCCGCAACAAAGCAATAGAGAAGCCCCGTGCCACCTGAGCCCTTCAGGTTCGCTGCGCTGCAGCCGCGCGAGTTATGCGAGGAATTCCATGATTTCAACGACGCATCGCTACCACGACCCATACGATCGTGATGGCCGACTTTGGCGCTCCCCTCTCCGTTCTTGGTCCAGTTGCCGCAAGTCATATCCTTGCCCGGCGGATAGGCCCGTCCGTCCGCAGTCGAGCCCGTCAGAATATAATGCTGGTTGACGACGAAATGACGGCCCGGAATACGCCGGCCGTTCTCGGAGCGACCGATCTCCACATTGATATTGTTTTTGTCGGAATGCAGCTCCTCTACATTAGCAGCAACCTGCACTCCCTCCATATTCACCCACGGACCCTTCCACATACGATCCCGTGCGTTGATTACCGGTTTGCCGCCAATGCCTGGCAGTGTTTATCAGCGCCTTCGATACCGCCAAAATTGGCACCATCAGGACCGCTCTTATTTGTGATAAAAAACGTCATTTCCGGAAATTGCGGTGGTCGTCTTCTCTGCGCCTCCGCTGAGCTACTCCATAGGAACGGTACTATTATCGCGGCAAATAAAATTGTGTAGGTTTTATTGAAAATCATTTGTCTCCTTTGGATTGAATTTCGACCATCGGATGGCCCGGTGAGCGGTCCGAGAGCTAGGGTACTGATAAGTAAACACCTAGAAGGGAGATCCTATTCCACCTCATGATGCAGTTCAACAGGGACTTTTCGTCAAATGCTTTTCCCCTCCCTAATAGGCCATCAAAACAGTCATTAGAGCAGGGCTATTCGCTGCGTCAACTGGCCTTCTCAACCCTGAGATTCATGATTCCGATGCCTTCAATCTCGAATTTGAGAGCATCACCGGGCTTGAGCTCCTGCTGAAAATCCGGCGCGTCCGGGTTACCCGTCGAAATGAGGTCGCCAGGATACAGGGTCCCCACCTGGGAAAGAAAACTAACGAGTTCGGTGACTCCATTGATCATGGCATCGGTTTTCGCCGACTGCCGGATTTCACCGTTGACCCACAGACTCATGGAAAGGTCCTGTGGATTTGGAATCTCGTCCTTGGTGGTGATCCAGGGACCCACAGGACAAAAGGTATTGAACCCCTTGCGCACACATCGGCTCCCGATTAGGTTTTTTCCCGAACCGTAACCACGGGCGGTCACATCCAGGATGATGGTATAACCGAAGACGGCCTCAAGGGCGCGCTCCCTTGGTAGATCATGTGCCTCTTTTCCTATGACAACTCCGAGCTCGAGTTCCGGAAAGATCGACTCTGCGTTCTTTGGAATGATGATGGCCTGCTCGGGGCCGATCACTGATGAAGTCGGCTTGAGAAATATGGACTCGAGAAGATGTTCGGGAGGAACGTTTTCTGCAGCACCTCGCCCCTTGGACTCTCCGATGTCCGAGCTGCCCCGTTTATAATTACCAGCTGCGGCCCAGACCTTCGAAGGCTTTTCCACAGGAGTTTTAAGCTGTTTAGGATCGGGTTTTAAAATCTTGCCTTCTTTTAACGCTTTGGCAATAACCCCCTGAGCACGGTCAAAGTTCGTCATCAGGTCGATCATGGACGCCCCCTTGGGCAGGACCCCCTCCCGGGACAGCGCCTCTCCTATGAGGACATACGCGTCGTCCTTAATAACGGCTAATTCATCTGGTTTTATTGAGGCAAATTTCATCTTTTACTCCTTTTTATTATTGTCTTGACTGATAGAATCTTAACGATAAAATTCCAAAAAAGAAAACGACTCCCGCTAAGCCGCAAAGCACGCCAAGCTCGGAAAGAGTTATTAACCGCAGATATTCGCCGATGGACACAGAATGAAATCACTTTAATAGTATTACCGCAGAGGGCCCAGAGAATGGCCTTTTTTGTTTGTCGGGAGACGAGGACAAACAAAAAGTTGCTCAAATTAGAGCTGTGAATTTTTAGCCAATCGTCGTCTCCCGATTGGGTAAAAGGGATTCCCTTTGCGTACTCTGCCCTTCCGCCCATCGACAGGCTCAGGGTGGCGAGTTATCTCGAACCACAAGCTCAGGGTCCCGAGCCCACTCGAGGGACGACTCTGCGGTGAGATGTCCGAATCCTTATCTACGATAATCGGCGAAAATCTACGGTTAAGTTATTAAAGATTTGATGAGTAGGATCCTAAGGGGAAAAGATACCGAATAAACCAAAACCAATCGAAGTGACTGTCGATTCCAAGACAACGGCTCTGCTCGTCTTGGATCTGAACGCCCGATGCGAAGACCCGAAGCAGGTATGCCATAAGCTGGTGGAACCGGTGGCAAAACTCCTTGTCCGAGTACGAAATGCGGGGATGCCAATCTTCTATACGGTCTCCCGGAGCCACAAGGGAACCCCGGAAAAAAGGATACCCAAGGCCTTCGATAAGTTTTACGGAGGAGAATTGGAGCGGATGCTCAAAGATCGTGGCATCAAAACCGTTATCGTTACCGGCACCTCAAGCAACCAGGAGGTCCTCTATACGGCAACCTCAGCCGTCAGACCTCTAGGCTACAACGCTATCATTCCCCTGGACGGGCTCATCGCCCACGGCGAGTATGAGCACGAGTATACTCTGCACCAATTCACGGTCCTTTCCGGGGTAGCCGACAAGTTTACCTTTACAGAGCTCGACCGGATTACTTTTAATTAGTGAATTGCGGTCCGACCCAACAGCGCAACAGCGTCAGCGCACCCCAATAAACACTCAAATTTTATAGCCATGCTCCCCGTACCACTGGGCCGCCCCGGGGTGCAGTGGCACGTCAAGCGGCGTCGCCTCCGTGTCCTGTCCCAACTGTCCAATCCCCGTATAGGCCCCTGCTTCCCAGGGAATCTCAGAGTTCCGGGCATCCAACGCGGCGCAGACCTTGTATACCACTTCGTCGGGAATGGAGGCACGGGTGTAGAGCGGCCAGCCGCCAAAGTCGATGCAAAGATGATCGGACGTGAGGTTCGGATACCGTCCGGCGGGAATCAGCGCCCGGCGCCATCCTAGCGCTTCCAGCTGTTGCAGGACGGCTTCCTCGATCTGGACGGGCTCCAGGCCGGCCGCCAAAGCTATTGGGACCCAGGTCCGCAGCCCCTCGTCGAAAACGGCGTCGATGGTTCCCTGTTCCAATGCGTTGAGGCGCCGCTTATCCCCCGGACCGCCGACCAGGAACAGGCTGCCACCCCAGGACTTGATATCAGCTAGGCTAAAACCATAAGCGGCCAGTATCTGGTCCACCAGGATCCGGGTCGAATGGGCAGGGTCTTCACGGATACAGAGGCGAAGCGGAAAACGCTGCTCCTTGATCTGCGCGATAGACGACAGGCCGGTGCGCGGGTGTATTAGGCAGGCAAATCGATCCCAGGACGGGTAGCATGCCACCACCTGTACGGGTAACGGATCGGAGAACACACCGGCCCCCCGATAGGCCTGGGTCAACATGCCCGAAGGGTTGACCATGGCCATGTCCAGGTCCCCACGCACCACAGCCCCGGCGAGTAAGGCGGATCCCGTGGACATCTTCAGGTACGGGCGAAAACGGTCTCCGGACCCGGAACCGACGGTGATGCACGTATCGCGATTACCCATATAGGGTTCGTTGGGATCCCCGGCAATATGAAGCCCGATTTCCCAGAGCATTTTGGCACGCTTGAAGTTGGCGCCCGATGGCAAAGATTCCATAGTCGACCTCCTGAAGAAGAATGGTTAAACCGGTGAAGTCTACGTTCAGTCTCGGCCAGATGTCAACGCCACTGGGGCGGGGGGCCAGCAGGTTGCGGCCTGCCCTGCAGCTTTGCTACTTGTAGAGGGCTTGGGTCATCAAGTGGCGATTCCATGAAACGCGAAGTGCAAGTCACAATCAACGGCCGCAATTATCACGAGGAGGTCGAACCCCGTCAGCTCCTCTCCCACTTTCTGCGTGAAACCATTGGATTAACAGGCACCCATATCGGTTGCGTGGTTGGAGAATGCGGCGCCTGTACTGTTATTGTGAACGGCAAACTCGTAAAGTCATGTCTCCTCATAGCGGTACAGATGGAGGGGAAGGAGATCTTGACCGTGGAAGGCATGGCCAACAACGGCGAGCTCCATGCCATCCAGGAGGCCTTCGTCCAAAAATATGGTTTCCAATGCGGCTACTGCACGCCAGGTATGATTTTAGCGGCTCACTACTTGTTATCCCACACTCCTGAGCCCACCGATGATGAAATCCGCGAGGGACTCTCGGGAAACCTCTGTATGTGCACCGGTTACATGCAAATTGTGGAGGCAGTGAAAGAAGCTTCCAGGAGCCTCAAAAATGGCTAAATATGTGGGCCAATCGACGAGAAGCAAAGAGGGTCCGCGCCATGTCTCGGGTGCTAGTTTTTTCACCGATGAAGTGAGACTTGCCGGGATGCTTCACGCGGTGATCCTAAGAAGTCCTCACGCCCACGCGCGCATTCTCAATGTGAATACCGATGCGGCCCTTCGGGCTCCAGGAGTCATCGCCGCTTTTACTCCCCAAGAACTCAAGGAAAAGACAAAACCATTCAGACCGGGACGCTATTCAGCGGGCTTGGCGAGGCCCATTCAAGAGTACGCGGGGGCTATTAATAAGGTACGCTACTTTGGTGAGCCCGTGGCGGCGGTTGCCGCGCGAAGTCGTGCCGAGGCCGAAGATGCCCTTGAACTGATTGAAGCGGAATACGAACCGCTTTCTCCCGTGATCGAGACATCGGACGCCCTTCGACCGGACTCGCCACCCATTTTCGAAGAACTGGGCTCCAACAGGGCCTGGACAGGCACCCTGACCTACGGTGACATCGAGGGCGCCTTTAAACAGGCGGACAGGATCGTCGCAGAGAAGCTTAAGATTCATCGCTACAGCTCCACACCCCTCGAGCCCTTGGCCTGTGTGGCTTCTTTTGACGCAGCGAGCAAAAAACTAACCGTTTGGGTCAACGCCCAGGTCCCGGACAACATTTACGACGCTCTCAGGGACGCCTTTGGGCTGGATGATGTCCGCGTGATCATTCCGGACATCGGTGGAGGTTTTGGGCAAAAAATCCATTTGATCAAAAACTACGCTGTCCTCACCAGTTTCCTCGCTATCAAGAGTCATCGCCCGGTCAAGTGGATTGAAGACCGGACCGAGCACATGATGGCTGCGGGCCATTCCTGCCAACAGGAGTTTGAGGTTGAAGCCGCCGTCAAAAAGGACGGGACGGTTTTGGGACTCAAGTTCAAAGAGTACGATGACGTTGGAGGATCCGTCAGCACGCTCACAATTCACTTCACGAATAAGCTGAACAACCTCACCAACACCTATAAGGTGAAGGCCATTTCGATGGAGGGTAACTCCCTTATCACAAATAAATGTCCCGTGATTCCTAACAGAGGCATTGGCAAGCCGGCCATGTGCTTTGTGTGGGAGAGAATGATGGACAAGATTGCCGAAGAGCTGAATATGAGCCTCATTGAGGTCCGTTCGGTCAACCTGGTTCAAGCTTCCGAAATGCCATACGAAACCCCCAATGGAAATATTTATGATAGTGGCGACTACCCGGGTCTCCTGAAGCGACTGCTAGAGAAGATCGATTACGACGGCTTAAAGAAAGAGCAATCAGAGAAACGGAAGGAAGGACGACATTTGGGGATTGGTGTGGTCATCGGCGTGGAGCCGGGCGGCAGAAATGCAGCGCGCGACATGGCGGTCTTTCCCGAAATGAAACAAGTCCCAGGAGCCGGTGGAGTGAATGGCGCAACCGTCAAACTGGAAAAAAACGGCACCGTCGCTCTCTTTTTGGGATCACCCAACTGCGGTCAGTCTCATGAAACCACTAGTGCTCAGGTGACTGCAGACATCCTCGGGATCTCGCCTGACCGCATCAGCGTGACCACGCCTTTCGACAGTGATCTGGCTCCTTGGGGCGTCTCAGCAGCAAACAGCGGCAACAACTTCCATCTTTACGACATCGGGGCTATCCATGGCGCTGCACATAAACTCAGGGAAAAGATTCTAACCCTTGCTGGGAACGTGCTTGCCACGACTCCGGAAAATCTCACCATAGAGGATGGAGTTGTATTTGCAACTGATTCAACAGCAAAAAAAATAACCCTGACCGACTTGGGGCGACTGGCCTATAGCAACCAATCGGTGATGCCGACCGGACTCGAGGGAGGGTTACACACCACCTTTTATTACACCTACCCCCATGCACAACCCTATTTGACACCGGACGTAAACCGCAAAGTGCGAGCCCAATTTTCCTTCTCTGCGGCAGCCCACGGGGCCGTGGTGGAGATCGATACGACGACCGGGGAGGTCAAAGTCCTACGCTACGTGATCGTCAGCGACAACGGAACTATCATTAACCCTGACGTGGTCGATGGCCAGGCCTACGGCTCGGCGGCCCATGGGATCTCCGTAGCCCTTGGTGAAGGTTTTGTGTATAGCTCGGACGGTCAGCTCCTAACCGTAACCCTTACCGATTATGGCAAGTCCTCCGCATTGGAGACACCCAAGTTCGAGTTAGAGCACTACCCGGTACCCTCTCCGTTCAGCGCTCTGGGACAAAAAGCAGCTGGCGAAGGGGCAGCCATACCTTCACCTGCCGCTATAGCTAGTGCCGTGGAGGACGCCTTGAAACCTATGGGGGTCAAGGTAAGGGAATTACCATTGTCCCCCGAATCAGTCTGGCGCCTCATTCAAGATGCGAAAAGGAACTCGACATGATTCCATGCGCCTTTGATTATGAGGCTCCAACTTCTCTGGAAGAAGCCCTCTCGCTCCTTTCCACCCGTGGTCACGAAGCGAAACTCCTCGCCGGCGGCCAGAGTCTCCTGCCCTTGATGAAACTACGCTTTGCCCGGCCTCGGATCGTTATCGACCTGGGTGGTATATCCGGGTTGCGGGGTATTCGCCGTGACGGAGATCAGATCGCCATCGGGGCCTTGACGAGCTACAGCGAAATCGTTGAATCGGAACTCCTGCGCTCCCACTGTGCACTGCTCCCCCAAACGGCAGTCACAGTCGGCGATGTTCAGGTCCGTAATCAGGGTACCCTCGGCGGGGCCTTGGCCCACGCGGATCCGGCCGCTGATATGCCAGCGGCGATCGCAGCCCTGGACGCTAACCTCAAAATCGTCGGCCCAAAGGGGGAGAGAATCGTCAAGGCTCATGATTTTTTTGTCGCGATGCTGACCACCAACCTTGCCCGCGATGAGATCCTAACCGAAATCCGGGTTCCCCGACTGGAACAAACGCGATGCACCTACGTGAAGGCTGCCAAGAGGGCTTCCGGCTTTGCCATCGTTGGCATAGCGGTGCGCCTTCGGACATCAGCTGATAGAGTCTGTGAGGAGATCGCCGTCGGCCTGACCGGGATCACCGACCGGCCGCACCGGGCCGAAACCGTGGAAAGCATGTTGAGGGGAAAGAGACTCGACCGGCAACTCATCGAGCAGGCCGCCCTTGAAGTAACCCGGGGGTTGGACGTGACCGCCGATATAAACGGCTCATCCGAATACCGCTCACACCTGACCCGTGTCCACATGGCTCGCGCCCTCCATGCGGTGAGCGGGGATACCTGATCAATCATTTGGAAGACAAAAGAAGGGGAAGGAGTCGACTTCGAGGTCTGGTCTAGATGGATCGACCTATCGGTTGAGCTCCTCTTTAGCGTGCTGTATACGGATTTGAATAGCGCGCTTTCCGATTTCCGCCGCTTCCCGCAGCCGCTTCATATTCAATAAGAGGTGGGCATAACCCTCCAGAATCAACCCCACCTGGGGATGTTCCGCTCCCTGTTTTTTCTCTGAGATCTTCAAAGCACGCAGGTAAATGGGCTCAGCCTCACTACAACGGTTCTATGCGCGGTAAAGGTCGGCAAGGTTGCTGAGAACGAGGGCAACCTGAGGATGTTCGGCACCGAGGATCTTTTCAGTAATCTCGAGGGTCCGTAAATAAAACGGCTCCGACTCACTTCGGCTCCCTTGGGTCTTACTGGCACGAAAACTCCTCCCACCCCAAATAAGCACCCTTACAATTCAAGCACTTCGATAGTGTCCTCAGCATCGGGACGATGACAAAAATCGCTAATGTGACATAGATTGAGACGATTCTAATGCATTGATACTGGCACTTGTGCGGTGGCGGTGAGCGACCGTTGACGGACCTTTTGGGGAACCGTCCTTGACTTCGCCCATGGGACAGCCGACTCCAACTTCGGAAAAATCAACCTTGGAATAAAATGGAGGTGAGTCGTTGACAGGAGTCGCGGTCCCGACTATGAATGGTTTGACCTGGGCGCCCCATGGCCGTTAGCCCAGTGCATATCAGGCCATGGGACACGAAAATGGGCATTGCCGTAACGGTTATACCAGGAGCCGTAAGGAAGAAACCGAGCCATGAGCGGCTCTCAGATATTGAATACTAAAATTCCCGTCAAATGGTCCAACTTCTGGAATAGCCAGAAAATGTTTCCCTTACTCGTCGACCCGGCCATTGATGAAGATTGTTTTACGTTTAACGATAATGAAGTCACCTTCTTCACCGATCCGCCCCCTCGGAAGAAAATCGCTACCGGCGCCTTATCGGGCAAAGGTCCTTCTGGGGTCTTCCTGAATCTGCTAGAAGAATTTTAACCAAAAAGAAACGCCCCGCCGATAGTTGATTCTCAACCAGGCGTTCCCGCTCGCCATACGAGTCCAATCCACTGCAGGGCGTTATAAAGCCCTGTTTCCAAGGGCGACCCAGCTTGAGGTACAACACAATACGGTATACAATCCGCCTCTGTTCTTTCCTATCAACACTAAATAAAGATTAAAGGAGGGATCCCATTCATGGCCGTAGCAAACAAAGATTTCGATCAGCAGGTCGTCCTGATTTCCGGCGGAGCCATGGGGATTGGCCGGGCCACGGCGCAGCTCTTCGCAGAGCGCGGTGCCCAGATCGCCTTTTTTGATATCAGAGAAGCCGAGGGCCGGAATTTTATAGAGGAGCTTCAAGGCAAGGGGACCAAGGCCTCATTCTACCCATGCGACGTGACTCGCCGTACCGATGTGGAGCGCGGGGTCCAGGGGGCTCTCAAGGATTTTGGTCAGGTCGATGTTTTGGTTAATGTGGCAGGCGGATCCAAACTCACTCCCATCTGGGAGTTGACCGAAGAAGATTGGGACGCCCAGGTGAACCTGAACCTCAAGGCCGCCTTTCTGTGCGTTCGAACCGTGATCCCCCATATGATGGAGCGGCGCAAAGGCAGTATTGTCAGCTTATCGTCCGGTCAAGGGGCTTCACCCGCGCCGGGGCGCGCTCCGTATTCGGCGGCCAAGGCTGGTATCATCGGTTTTACGCGGACAGTAGCTACCGAATTGGGCCCCTATGGGATTCGAGTCAACGCCGTGGCGCCGGGGGCCACAAAGACCGAGCGAACTCTAGCAGCCGAAGCCGCCACTGGCGAGATGGCGAAGCGTGTTGCTACCATTCCGTTGGGCCACATCGCCGAACCCAAGGACATCGGAAACGCAGTGGTCTTTCTGGCCAGTGAGCAGGCACGTCACATGACCGGTCAGGTCCTATTCGTTAACGGCGGAAATTTCATGCCCTGATGCAAGGACACCCTTGCCTTTCTAAATCACCCGCCTCCTTAAATAAGCGCTGAGGTAGTCTACGGCCGTTACCAGGACATACAGGGCAATCAGAAGGGTCAAGAGTTGATGGCCCCAAAAAAGGCTGATGGCAACGTGAATTCTCTGACCCAGCCCACCCGCCCCGACAAACCCGAGCACCGCAGCGATGCGGATATTCACCTCCCAACGATAGAGAATGTAGGAGACAAACTGAGGCAGCACCTGGGGCAGAATGCCGTAAAACAGGATCTGCATTCGGGTGGCACCCATGGATTGAAGGGACTCGATGGGCTGAGGGTCGACGTCTTCCAGGACCTCCGCAAAGAGTTTACCCAAGACCCCTCCTGTATGCACCCCCAGGGCGAGTACCCCAGGGAAGGGGCCGAGGCCAACCAGAAAAACAAAGATCAACGCCCAGACCATTTCCGGGACCGTGCGCAGAAAGTTTAAAATCCCTTTTGCTATTAGGTAAGGGAACATACGCGCCAAACGCTTCCAGCGCCCAATTCCCTCCATCTCATAGAGCAAACCTGAATAAACCAGATTTCTGGAGGCAAAGAAGACCAACAACAGGGCAATGACCGTGGCCATTAGAATCCCCACGAACGATATAGCGAAGGTCTCCATCGCGCCCACCGCGGCATCGACAAGCACCCCTTGGGACAGATCCGGCGGGAACAGCCCCTTGATGTAGACAAAGATCTGTCCGGCTCCATCCTGGCTAAACAATTGCCCAAGGCGGACTTCCGACCCTTGATAACTCCAAACGAATAACGCGGCGAGGAGCGCTAAAAAGAAATAAACTCGCAGCGATACCCCACGGGATACCCGATATTGATTCCACGGCTGATCCGTGTTGGTTGTCCTCAAGGGACCATTACTCATAAAAGACCCCGTATCTTGGCGCTGATGTAGTCTGCGGCTGAAACCAATATAAAAAGCATCCCCAAGAGCGTCAGCACTTCGTGAAAATTAAACATACGCATGGATATCTCAATCTGCTGGCCCAGTCCTCCCGCACCCACCAAACCTAAAATGGCTGATGTCCGCACCGCGCACTCCCATCGATAAAGGGTATAGGAAACAAAATTGGGCAGCACCTGAGGGAACCAGCCGTAGAAAAAGATCTGTAACTTGCCGGCACCTGTGGACTGGAGCGCCTCCAGCGGCCGGGTATTCACCGACTCAAAAATTTCCGCGTAGACCTTTCCCAGCATCCCTCCGTATGCCACCCCGATGGCGAGAACGCCCGGAAAAGGTCCCAGACCGACAGCACGCACAAACATAAAGGCCCATACGAACTCGGGTATGCAACGGAACAGGCTGAGAACAGCGCGGGCAAGGGAGTAAATCGCTACCCTCAGGCTATAACGCCTTATGGAACCCTGAACATCAGCTTCATTGAGGACACCTCGAAAAAGCAACGTACTGGTGGCCAGGAGTCCTAGGGGAAATCCGATCACCACAGCAATCAGGGTCCCCATAACCGAAATCTGAACGGTTTCCATGGCAGGGCCGACCATGGTGGAGAGAAAGTCCCAGGAGAGTTCCGGTGGAAACATTCCGCTGACAAAACCCCAAAAATGCTCCCTTCCCTCTTTTTCAAAAAAGAATAGAAAATTGACTTCCGCCCGCCGCCAACTATCCACTAGGGCAACGACAAAGAATATTCCGAAGATGTAGGGGAAATAAGAGGTTTGTCGTTTATCCAGCTCGACCATGTTTAATCCGGAGGCTTACGTAGGGAAGAGGTCCACGCCCTTGGAAAAGTTGCCCCATCAGGAACTGGGGATAGCCCTTCTTAGTACGGTCATAGACTCGGGGTCAATAATTCTCGAGGACGAATATCCGATTAGCATCGAAAAACAGAGTATTGACCTTTAGCTACAAACGCGTGGGGTGTGCTTCCTGGTTAGAGATTCCTCTTGCCCGTTTTCGGGGAGATGTCCCGAATAGAGTTCCTCTAGCAGATCGTCGCTCACCTGATCGGGGGCAAGATCGAAAAGGGGCTTTCCGTTTTTGATACCGATAATTCGGGGGAAGTAAGACAGGGCTAGTTCAATACCATGGAGATTGACCATGAGGGTCTTTTGCATGTTCTGACTGATTCCGATCAGCAATTTCACGATGCTCGAGGCCAGCGACGGGTCCACTGAGGAAACCGGCTCGTCTGCAAGAATGACCTCCGGGTCCTGGACCAATACCCGGGCGATAGCCACTCTCTGCTGCTGTCCTCCGGAAAGTTCATCGGTCCGGCAAAAAATCTTGTCCTCTATACCGACATCCTTGAGCGCCTCATAGGCTCTCTCGATGTCCACTGGCCGGACAAGCGACGCAATAGAGCGAGCCAGGGACCAGCGGCCGAGCTGTCCGCACAGGACATTGTGGACCACCTTCAAACGCGGGACCAGATTGTGCTGTTGATAAATCGTCCCTATCTTGCGCCGAACCTCCCTGAGTCTCGAGCCGTGCAGATTCCCGGTTTCGTCCCCGTTGATCCAAAGCTGGCCCGATGAGGGGCGCAAGGTGCAGTTGAGCATGCGAAAGAGGGTGGTCTTACCTGCCCCGCTGGGACCGATCAAGGCCACCCTCTCCCCCTTCTTTACGTTTAGACTGATGTCGCTAACGGCAACTTGACGCTGGGCAAATTCCTTGGCGACACCTTCCAGGCGATACTGATACATATACCTAGCTCAATCTTAGTTGACTTTTAGCAACCCCGCTGAGATGGCTGCCTTCTCAATCCCCTCCCACTGAGAATCCTTGGCGGGGATATATCCCTTGGTCCTGTGTAGCTTGAGCAGCTTTTTATGAGCTGGCTTATTATCATCGAGCTTGAGAAAGGCCTTGGAGATCCTGTTGACTAAATTTTGATCGATCCCACCCCTGATGGTCCAAACGTAATCCACGTAGTCAGGAGTGGTCACAAAAACCTCAACTTTACTCGTGTCGACCTTCTTGGTCTTAACCAGCTTTTCCCAGACCAAATAGTTAAGGGCACCGGCATCGACTTTTCCCGCTTCCACCCATGCAGCCGTCGCGTCGTGGGCCCCACTGAAGGCAAACTTCGAAAAGTCCCTTTCCGGTTTGATTCCGGCCTGTTGCAAAAAGTACCGGGGCATCAAATGGCCCGACGTGGAACTGACACTGCCAAAGGCAAAGGTCTTATCTTTGAGGTCCTTCAAAGATCGAATGCCGGATCCTTTACGGGCAATGAACTTGCTTTTGAACGTTGCGTCCTCTTTGCGCATGATGATTCGTTGGGCTCCCTTGGCTCGATACGCGGCCTGAACCGAGGTAAAACCACCATACCAGACCAGATCCAGCCGTTTGGCCGCGAGGCCTTCCACTGTCGCCGCGTAGTCCACCACGGGAACGAATTTGACGGGAATACCGATTTCTTTCGACAAATATTTGGCGAAAGGCTTATAGATGCGCAGGAGCTCCTGTGGGTTTTCATCGGGAATGGCGGAGACCCTGAGCTGCTTCAGTTCTTGAGCAGAGAGCGGTGCCGCGACAAGCAGCAGCGAAACAAGAAGCCAACTGATTCGTTTTTTCATTCTAACCTCCTGGGATTAATGAACCCACGACTTAACGATATATCGTTACTATATGTCAAATAGATTTTACCTATGGACGATGGAGCATTGCAGGTTGTTCCTATGAGGCCAAAAATCCAATCCGGCTCTGAGTGGATCCGTCTAGGGATGCTGCCTGAGAAAGTGCAGGAAGGCGTGGGACACGGGAGAAAGGGAGCGGTTCCGGTGATGAACCTGGTAAAAGTCGCGCTCCAGTTTGAGCCCTCGGATGGGCACGACCTTGAGGAGGCCGTCCTGAACCTCCCGTCGGATGGTCGTCCTGGACAGAATCGAAACCCCCATCCCGGCGATCAATGCCTCCTTAATGGCGGCCGTACTACCAAGCTCCATCGTTACATTGAGCAGTTTATTCGACGCATACCCTTTCCGTGACAGGAGATTCTGGAATGAACGCAGCGTCCCCGACCCACCCTCACGGGAGATAAACCTGCCCTGGTGTAAATCGTCCAGAGTGATGGAGCCACGGCGACACCAGCGATGCCCCTTGGCAACGGTAAGAACCATCTGATCCTTCCAGATTCGATGAAAGGTTAGTCTACGGTCCTCCCCCTTGAATCCTACGAATCCAAGTTCCACGCCGCCATCCAGGATATTTTCTACAATTTGTGCGGAATCGGCGATCCGTAAAACCGGCTTCACTTCAGGGAACTTTTCAGCAAATTCTCCCAACTTACCAGGCAAAATATACTCACCCGGAGTATTGCTACCGCCGACCAGGAGTTCCCCTCGAACCTTTCCCTGGAATCCGTCCACAGCGGCCAGGGTCTCCCTTTTTAATGTCAACAGGGCCTTCGCCCGTTCGAAAAGTATCTGTCCCAAAGCGGTCAGGGCTACTCCCCCCCCCGTCCGGCTCAATATTTTCTCTCCAAGGTTGTCTTCAAGTTCACGGATGTGAGCGCTTATCGTGGGCTGGCTTAAGGAGAGATGCCGTGCAGCAAGTGAAAAGCTACGTAGTTCCGCCACCCAATAGAAGAATTCGAGCTTTCGGAGGTCTATATTATCTTTGATCTTGGCCATGGATTGATAATCTTATCATACCCCTAAATCGTCCGACATGGGCAATTAACGATTACGTATCAAAACGTCCCGCCCCCCGTACCGCTACCGATTGCCTTCCTAATACGAGGTAGATATATTTCATAAACCATGGCTAAGCCGTCCCCTCTCACAACTCTGCACACGAAAAATGGCGCCCTGTTCCGGGAAGACCAAGGGTGGATCCTCCCACTTCATTGGGGCAACGTGCGGGATGAATATAACGCCATTCGCTCCCATGTGGGAGTGCTGGACCTTTGCAACCGTAGCCTACTCCGTTTCACGGGCAGCGATCGAGTCTCTTTTCTCCAAGGCATGGTCTCAAACGATGTGGCCAGACTATCCCCCGGTCATGGCATAGCCGCTGCCGTCACAGATATCCAGGGGAAGATCCTTGCCGACATAAAACTCTTCTGTATCGAAGACGCTTACGTTCTATACTTAATCGATCCCTTGAAGGATAAGATCGTCGGCCATCTGAGCCGTTATCTCATAGCCGACGATGTTGAAATCACCGACTTAAGCGCCGAATATGGCATTCTATCGATTCAGGGACCCAAATCAATTGAGCTGCTTAAGACTCTGCTAGGGGTCCGGGAGTTGCCTTCCGACGAACTGAGCCACGAACAGGTCCAGCTCGATTCCGTCCAGATTCGTATCATACGGGCGACTCACACCGGCGAACCGGGGTTTGATCTCTGGGTACCGGCCGCTGACCATGTGGCGGTAGCTCAATCGCTCCAGGAAAAAGGACGATCTTTCACTGCTCGCTGGATTGGCACCGACGCGCAGGAGGTCTTCAGAATCGAAGAGGGCATCCCCCGATACGGTATCGATATGGACGAGCAAAACATCCTGTTGGAGACCGGGCTGGAGAATGCCGTGAGCTTTGACAAGGGCTGTTACCTTGGACAAGAGGTCATTGAGAGAATCCACTCCCGAGGCCACGTCAATAAACGGCTTACCGGAATTATCCTGGAAGGAGGAGAACCCGCCCATCCCGGCGACAAGCTGGAAGCCAGGGAGAAAGAGGTGGGGACAGTGACCAGTTCCACCCTCTCTCCTCGTCTAAATCAACCGGTAGCCCTGGCCTACATCCATCGGGATTACCTGACTCCGGGCACCTACCTTACTCTCCGGCATAACAACCAGAAGCTCGCCGCCCAAGTCTCCTCCCTACCCTTTAGGGCTTGAGTTCGACCGATACCATCGGTTCCTAAAATGAAAATAAACCCAAGTCAGCGCAGCCATGCGGAGGTTAGCATTCCCCGACCACTTTAAAGGGTGGATGATCTACGAATCAATACCCAAACCAGTCTAGGAGGAAGCATCGATGCCGAAACGTGTTGCCATCAACGGCTTTGGGCGAATCGGAAGGTTGAGTCTGCGAGCTATGCTGGAAAGGCATAAGGACCTGTCCGTCGTTGCGATAAACGATATGGCCGATCTGGAGACCAACGCCCATTTGTTCCAGTACGACTCGACGTACGGGAATTTCCCCGGCTCGGTCAACGTGGGCGAAGGGATCCTGAAGATCAACGGCAACAGCGTTACGATTTTCAACGAGAAGGACCCTGCCAGGCTCCCGTGGAAGAAGCTTGGCGTGGACATCGTGATCGAGTCAACGGGAATGTTTACCGACGCTCATAAGGCGCAGGCTCATCTCGAGGCGGGCGCAAAGAAGGTCCTCATTACCGCGCCGGCCAAGAACGAGGACCTCACCGTGGTCCTGGGAGTCAACGACAAGGCCTACGATCCAAAAAAACACCGGATCATCTCCAATGCCTCCTGTACAACCAACTGCCTGGCCCCGGTGGTCAAGACGTTGCATGATGCCTTTGGGATCGAAAGGGGGCTCATGACCACCACCCATGCCTATACCAACGACCAGCGTATCCTCGATCTGATGCATAAAGACTTGAGAAGGGCCCGGGCCGCTGGTATGAACATCGTCCCTACGACAACCGGTGCAGCGGCTGCCATTGGACTGGTTATCCCTGAGATGCGCGGTAAGCTCGACGGGCTTTCGCTACGCGTCCCGACCTCAACGGTATCGATTGTTGACCTCGTGGTGAACCTCAAACGTTCAACCTCCGCCAAGGAGATCAATACCGCGCTTAGAAAGACCGCTGCCGGGAAACTCAAGGGCATCCTGGAATATACCGATAAGCCCCTGGTTTCAAGCGATTTTCGCGGCCACCCGGCCTCGTCTATTGTCGATGGCCTCTCGACCGTGGTACTAGACGGAAGGATGGCGAAAGTTCTCGCTTGGTATGATAATGAATGG
This sequence comes from Binatia bacterium, assembly GCA_963664015.2. GTDB lineage: Bacteria > Desulfobacterota > Binatia > UBA9968 > CAXXLF01 > JACZQL01. The sequence goes on from CAXXLF010000001.1 coordinate 855,077, forward strand.
GGCTACAGTTGCAGGGTCGGCGATCTGGCGGCCCGAATGCTGTGATAAGGATTAACCACTAAGGAGAAGAACCATGCTCGCCAAGGATATCATGACCAAGAAGGTGATTACCGTAAGTCCTCAGACCACCGTCAAGGATCTGGCCAAGACCCTCACCAAGCACAAGATAAGCGGCACTCCAGTCACGGACAAGAGCGGCAAGCTCATGGGCGTGGTTTCTCGCACCGATATCGTGGACAAGATCGGGAACAAGGTCAAAGAGATCATGAGCCAGGACATTGTCCGCGTCAGCGAAGAAACACCGGTCGAGGAGATTGCCAACCTCTTTACCACATACAAGATCAACCGTGTGCCGGTGCTGCAGGGGAAAAAGCTTACGGGGATCGTGAGCCGCGCCGACATCGTCCGGGCCATCGCTATGGGCAAGCATATAGCGCTGCACACACCCATTTACGACCTGTAACCGGATCAGCCCCCGGTCGCAATCCCTTGCTACCGGGGGTCGAACCGAACCAACCTAATTTACGGCCTCAATTAGCCCTAATTTATTTTGTCCAACTCGGCCAGGAGGTCTTTGTTTTCCGGGATGCCTTTCTCATACACCTGCCTGAAGCGCACCACACCCTGCTTATCGATGACAAAAACTGCCCGCTTGGGGTATCCCTCGGGTTTGAGGCAGTCGTACTTGATACTGACATCACCGTGGGGGAAAAAATCCGACAGCATCGGAAAATTGATCCCACCCATTTTCTCGGCGAATGCCTTGTGCGAAAAGACCGAATCTACGCTTACGCTCAGGACCTGAGCGTCTTTAGCCTCGAAGCTCTTTCGATCAGCCTCGAAGTTAATCAATTCCTGTTGTCAGCCGCCGGTAAAGTCCAGCGGATAGAACGCTAAAACAACATTCTTTTCCCCGGTAAAATCCGCCAGCCCAACCTTCTGGTCCCTCGCCACGGGAAGTGAAAAATCAGGGGCTTTGTCCCCTACATTCGGTAGGCCCATAACTCTCTCCTTATCTATAATTTGAAATTTGAAGTTTCAGGCAGGCATTCCCCGCGGATCATTGCCATGCCGAAAGCATTTATAGCATGCTTACTGCTGACATTAAACCCCGACCTATTTCAGATTCGGGTAAAGCTTGATGTAATCACTCAGGGCTTCCTGAGTGCTGGGAAAGGCGAGTTCTTCCCATGGAAGATTCGAGAGACTGAAAGTCCGGGCCTCGACACTCTCGTCCTGGGCCTTGAGTTCCCCTCCAACCACTTCCGCAGCATAAACCACGATCACGTCCCGCTTCCCGGGATAAGAGTACACACCGAGAAGTGAGCTAAGGCGGATATCGAGATCGGACTCTTCCTTGGTTTCGCGCACCGCCGCCTCCTCGACGCTCTCGCCCCGGTCCACGTAGCCTCCCGGGAAGACCCATTTCCCCATGGCCGGCTCGATCCCCCGCCGCAACAGGGCCAACCCGCCGTCCACCGTAAAGATCGCGCCCGCCACCACCTTAGGGTCCAGATAGAAGATATAGGAACACTTCTGACAGACCAGCCGTTCCGGCTCATTGGCCTTAAGCCGGCGCGACTCCAACGACCCGCCACAACTGGGACAGAAACGGTACTCTCCTTGCCCGTGGTGATGGTGGTGGCTATCCTCTGCCATAATATTCCCCTCCACTCCCTTTAGGTTGAATTGGAACCCCAGATTCGTTAAGCGTTAAGATATGTTAAGGGCTGTGATCTTCGATTTCAACGGGGTACTCATCGACGACGAACCCATCCACCTTAAAATGATCCAGAAGGTCCTGGGTGACGAGGGTTACTCTCTAGACACCGACGACTACTACGCTAACTACCTGGGATTCGATGACCGGGACTGTTTCCGAAACTACTATCAAAGACATAAACTCCCTATTAAGAATAGAGCCCTGGAGGAGTTAGTTACCCGTAAGGGTCGATACTACCGCGAGGGCATCGAGGAGCACATCACTGTCTTTCCAGGGGTCAAGAAACTGGTCTCGGACCTTGCCAAGCGCCTCCCCCTGGGGATCGCTTCAGGTGCTTTAAGAGTCGAAATCGACTTGATCCTAACGAGAATCGGCTTAAAAGACCACTTCCCAGCTATTGTTTCGACAGAGGATGTTTCCAAAGGAAAGCCTGACCCCGAGATCTACGTCAAGGCTCTGAGCCTGCTGAATCAAAAGGCCGGTGAATCTGCGATTCAGCCCTCCGAATGCCTGATTATCGAGGACTCAAAGGAAGGCATCCGAGCCGGCCGGGCGGCAAAAATGCCCTGCCTGGCCGTCGCCAACTCCCTCCCCGCGCGCGAACTCACGAACGCGAACGCTGTAGTTCAAAGCCTCGAAGAGGTTACCCCCGAATTTTTGGAAAAGCTCTTTCCCACCCCCGGTAAATAACGGCTCTTTTTCCTATCGAGCCATTTCATCAGCCAAAGACATGCTCCGACACCCGAAGCTTCTCGGGCACAAGGCTGTCGGAGCATAATAATCTGTATCCAAGTTTCGAATCGAGGCGGTCGGGCTGTCCACAGTCCCGCCGACGGACTGAATACCATTCAATAGGCTCCGCATTCGTAACCCTAAATACACTGACCAGACCTGCAGTGCTTCCCTAATAGGGCAGCTTTAATTTATTCTTGTTAAGCTATCAAGATCGCCGTAGAATTGATTTTAGGGCGCGATTGGCAGTTCGGTGATACATTGACCAGCGCCCCCAATACACTTATCAGCATACTCACTGGTTAGTCCCTTAGATGGTCGAAAGGAGAACGTGAAAACATTTATTCATGTATGATTATTGTCCTTTTTACACACACCATCTCTTGGTCCCATCAATTCGTAAATGCAGAAGACTTAGAATATTCGTTGAGTTCACATAACATAGTTTATCAAGGTGAAAACACTTTCATTTTTTAAGAATATCAAACAATTCGAATGAGGGATCAGAAATCCCAGGCTATTATTATTACTTACAGAGATTTGTGGCCCATAATGACAAGAGTGAAAGCTCAGTGACGCAAGTAATGTGGGAAATTTCAGAAATAGAAAGATGGAATATGGGACAATACTTATACCACCACAATCATATAAGACCTTAGGATTGCTCCTGAATAATTTATTTGAGCATAAGAGCACAGGGAAACATCTAATCGTCAATTTTAGAAGATACCTAAAAGATACATCTACGATAACTATTAAGGATCCCTTATGGGGTGGCAAGGAAAGAACTAACTAATGATCATTCGATTAACGCTACCTAACAAAACGCTGCAACCGACCTGTCCCCGCTGTCCGGGTTCAGGCCACTGAGCTTAGACGTTAGAGGTACAAATGGACTCACCTGAAAATATTGCTCAAAACTGCGCTTCCATAGAGGAAGCTCTTGCTGTGCTTCATGACGCCGGCGCGTCTCCAACCCAGGCCATCAAAGCACTGCAGGAGGGGAGAGGGCTTTCCTGAAGTGAATGCAAGGCGGCACTGCATGGCTCACCGGCATGGTCAGCCGAGGCAAAGGCCGCTGAATTACTGCGCGACGAGATCATCAGGGCATTGAAAGAGAAAGATCTCTAACGAGCCGATCCAGGCGGATAGCTCTTCGAACCGCCGCTGATCGGCAAGACGTTAGCGAGTTGAATAACGCGAATGCAAGCACTTTGGCTCGCGATTTATTTCACAGTGCTCATGTGGTCTGTGATCGAACCGCACGATTTCTTCACGTGGTTCCTGGAGGTATCATCGGCTATGATAGGGCTGATGGTTCTGGCTGCAACACAGGAAGCATTTCCCCTTACCCGCCTGACCTACAGTCTCGTATTAATTTACTGCATTATTCTCATGATCGGTGGACACTCTATCTATGCGGAGGTGCCATTTTTCGACACCCTCGGCGGGTTTTTCGAATGGGAGAGAAATAACTACGACAAGGTTGGCCATTTTGCCCAGGGCTTCGTCCCCGCAATTATTTCCCGAGAGATCCTGATCCGGAATTCGGTCGTGAGGAACCGTCCCTGGCTCAATGTGATGGTTGTCTCTCTATGCCTCGCGATCAGTGCCCTCTACGAGTTACTCGAGTGGGGGATTGCCAGATTGAGCGGTCAAGCAGCCGAGGCGTTCCTGGGCACGCAAGGATATGTTTGGGACACCCAGTCGGACATGGCGATGGCGCTTATGGGGGCGATCCTGGCATTGATTACGCTCAGCAAGACGAATGACCGCCAGATCAATGGTTTAAAATTTAACGACTCCATAAAACCGGATGGATAATTGCACAACGTTTCAATTGCACGCGGTTATCCCTCACGTGATGGCAAATCCTCGAAAAAGATTAAGCTTTACTTACTACCCTTGATGACGTAACAACAAAAAGCTAGCATTCGAGCGACAACGGCGTTTCGCTCTTATTACCATGGCCAATCAATTGACCGTTCTCGAAGTATTCAATAACGCATTTGAAGCGGAACTGGCTCGCGAGCGGCTTAAAGCCGCTGGGATCGAAGCCTTCGTAGTCAAGGACGACGCGGGCGGGACAAGACCCGAATTGCAGTTTGCCAGAGGTGTAAGGCTTCTGGTGGCCGAGGAAGATATGGAATTGGCCGGAGAGTTGCTCCACTCGGCCGGCTCCGATCCGGATAAGAACTGGACCTGTTCCGGGTGCAGCGAATCCATCGAGAGCCAGTTTTCCGAGTGCTGGCAGTGTGGGACGGTCAGAAAATAACAAAGCCAATGGAAGAGTCCACCAAAGAACGATTTGAGTTTCAAAGTATCGAGGGTTTTGGACGTCAAAGATCATATCTGCCCCTTATGCAGAGGAGCTAATACCGGCCAGTTCTTTCAGGACCAGAGTCGCGACTATCTTCTTTGTCCGACGTGTTCCCTAATTTTTGTACCCTCTGAACAAGTTTTATCCGCGGTAGAGGAAAAAGCCCGATACGATTGACACTAAAACAGCCCTGATGATCAGAGGTATCGACAGTTTTTGAATCGGATTTTCATTCCCATGCAAGAGAGATTGGCGACGGGAAGTCATGGCCTGGATTTCGGCTCCGGTCCCGGCCCAACACTTTCAGTGATGTTTGAAGAGATTGGCCATTCCATGGCGATCTATGACTGTTTTTAGGCAAAGGCCTCAACCGCACTGCTGGAGCAATACGATTTCATAACCGCCACGGAAGTATTGGAGCATCTATATGATCCCGGAAAGGAATTGGATAGGCTGTGGTCCATCCTTAAACCGGGGGCAATCTAGGAGTCATGACTCGGCTAGTACCGAATCGGGAGGCTTTTGCCCATTGGAATTACAAGAACGATGATACCCATGTCTGCTTTTACTCACCGTCGACCTTCCAATGGCTGGCCGGCCAATGGCGAGCAGAGGTTACCTTCCCCGCCAATGATTTGATTCTCTTTTATAAAATGAGTCGCGCGTCCAAAATATAAAAAGACCAGAGTTACCCTGAGCCCTCTTCGCTTATACCCGTTTCATGATATAAAATTATAGAAGCTTGGTACCATGTATAGACTCGCAGTCATTCTTCATCTTATTGGCGCTACGGTGTGGGTCGGCGGCCACATTGTGTTATGTGTGCGCATTCTTCCGCATGCGCTACGCCGAAAAGACCCCACCCCCTTACGCGACTTCGAGCAACTCTTCGAACCCGTGGGAATGACCGCCCTTGTGCTTCAGATCGTGACTGGCCTGTGGCTCACCTATCTCTACATGCCGGAATTTTCCGCCTAGTTCTGGCTCGATTCGGCCTTTTCCAGAGGAGTCGTGCTGAAATTCGTCCTTCTGACCGCCACCCTAGTCCTCGCCCTACACGCCAGGCTTCAAGTTCACCCCAAACTTGGACCAGACAATCTGGGGTCTCTGGCCATTCACGTCGTTGCTGTCACGCTACTATCCCTATTACTGTTGATCGTTGGGGTGGCCATCAGGACCGGGGGGTGGCTCTAATCGGGCCTCCGAAATGGGGTTCTGGGATGGCACACTTTCCCGAGCCATGCGCAGATAACAGCTATCGGGTAGAGCATACAAGGATGCTCCTGGAGAGCTCCACCCGATGGACCGGTCGTCAGTTCATCGACGGGGGGCGCTCGCCATGGAAGAGCAGGCCAGGCAGCTCTGCTATGCCCCCTTCGCCGTAGCATCCCATGACACCTCCCTTGATCCGATTCTCAACTACGGCAACAAGACTGCCCTCGATCTCTGGGAACTGTCCTGGAGCGACTTTAGATCTACGCCATCGCGTAAAACCGCCGAAACCATCACCCAGGAGGAGCGTAGCCGCCTCCTCGCCGAGGTAACCACCCATGGATTCATCGACTAATACAAGGGCGTACGCATAACGGCAACGGGCCGTCGCTTTATGATCGAAAGGGCAACTGTTTGGAACCTGATCAACGATGCTGACGAGTACCGCGGTCAAGCAGCTATGTTTCGAGACTGGCGGTTTTTATAGAACCCAGACTAGTCTAGCCATCAGGAAGACAGCTATCAAACAAAATTCAGGGAAAATATCATGACACCAAGCATACACTGGGGAATGCTCCGTGCCATCCTGGTGCTTCCCGGCACGGTACTGGTATTCGTACCAGCGGCGCTCCTCTGGTTTTCGCGAGAATTGCGCATGGGGCCCGTACCGGCAAACCCTGAGCAGTTTCACTTTTGGTTGGCCGTGCTGGCTACCCTGATAGGGCTTGGGTTAAGTGTCTGGACATGCACCCTCTTTTTGCGGTTCGGCGAAGGCACCTCCGCTCCATGGGAACCGCCAAGCAAACTCGTAGTGCGTGGACCCTATCTTCACGTCAGGAATCCCATGATCTCAGGCATGCTGCTGATCCTCACGGGAGAGGTCCTATGGTTTCAGTCCTGGCCCATTGCCGGCTGGACCGTAGTGTTTTTGATAGGCAATGTCATTTATTTTCCCTTGGTCGAGGAAAAAGAATTGGCGAACAGGTTCGGCGCCGAATACAACAAATATAGGGCCAATGTTCCTCGCTGGATACCACGACTCCGCCCGTGGAAGCCAGAGGACACCCAGCAAACCCCTAGACAATGATTACACGATCGAACCCCATCATGAAGCCTCCACGGGCTTACCCAGCCTTCGTAGCCCAGGCGACTACGGCGGAGTAGGCCGCCCATGATCTTCTACGAAGGCGGACAGAAGTTCAGCGGCTGCCGCTTGGATTGCTTCAATTCACCGGACCGTGATAAAAGAAAGAATAGCCAAAGCGCATCAGGAGACGACAAGCGTAAGAAACAACCTACAGGGGACCGACACAAGGATGTCCATAATCAGGAGGGAATATGAACATTAAAAGTCTCAGTGCCGGCTTATCCTTCCGGGGCCGGGTCGACGGCCAACGGCAGGTCTATTACGTATTTGAGGGCCCAAAGATATTTCTAGTATTTTCTTTCTCACGCTCGAAGCCAAAGGCTGGGTATTTCAATGCCGTGGACATGGAGGCGTACAAATACGTGGCACGGTTGATCAAGGGTAGACAAGGTGTTACCGCCCAATCCTTATTCAAGCGATCTCGTAAACCCAGATACGTGGGTTCGTCCATAGAGGCGCTAAACCTCCTCTATGTGCTCGTTGCAACCGGCAAGGCAAAGATCGATCGCCGGTATAAAACCAGACAACTCATCTCCAATCTTACCACCCGATTCTGGGAACCGTGCAGGATCGAGGGATGACCGGCTAGGACGCTTTTTTGCCCGTGAGCCCCACGGCCTTATGTAACGCCTCGACCTCGTCTTTAGTCAGACGACGAAAACCGCCCATGGGAAGAGAACCCAGCCGAATGGGGCCAAAGCGAACACGCACGAGCTTTTCCACAGTGTAACCTACAGCCTCAAAGACCCTGCGCACTTCCCGGTATCGCCCCTCGTGCATTTCGACCTCCAGCCAGGACTTGTTTTTCAATTTCCTTTTAACCCGGACCTTGACGGCCGCCACGACGCCTTCCTTCAGCTTTACTCCCCTACGCATCCGCTGGAGTTCCGTATCCGAAAGCAAGCCATGGACCTTGACCTCGTAAATTTTCTTTACTTCAAACCGTGGATGGGTCAATCGAAAGGCCAGGTCGCCGTGATTGCTCAGAAGCAGAAGCCCGGAGGAGTTATAGTCCAAACGTCCCACGGGGAACAGCCGCTCCCCCTTCCGCAGACGCTTGAGCAGATCTCCCAGGTTGGGTCGATTTTGGGGATCGCCGAGGGACGTAATTAATCCCGACGGCTTATGAAAGGCGTAGGTTGTGTGCGGTTGTCTCTGAAATATGATGCGCCCGTCGACTTTGACCTTGTCTTTTTCCGAATCCGCTTGAAAACCCAGCTTCTGGATTACCGTGCCGTTGACGGTCACACGCCCTTCCCGAATCCATTCTTCAGCCTGCCGGCGCGAGGCCAGCCCTGCGCGTGCAATGATTTTTTGCAAACGTTCCATAACTATCGTCAAAAATTCGGTTCACCCGCTACCCTTCGGTTTTTTCGCTATGGTCGTCAGTCTCTGTGCTGTCGTTGTCGCTCTTTGCTTGGTCATCATCATCCTCGATAGGCAAGATGTTCTGTTCAGGGACCTCGGGAAGCGTGATCTCATCCATTTCCTTAAGCGTCGGGAGCTCGGTCAGGTCTTTGAGGTTAAAGAGCTCCAGAAACTCCCGGGTGGTCCCGTACAAAAAAGGTTTACCGGGGATGTCTTTTCGTCCGACGATGCTTACCAGCTGCCGCTCGAAGAGGGTCGAGACGATTCCGTCCACATTCACGCCACGGATTTGCTCAATCTCACCTCGCGTCATGGGCTGTTTGTAAGCAATAATCGCCAGGGTCTCGAGCGTCGCCCGACTCATCCGGGTCGCCTTGCCGCGAAACAGGTTTTTGACCCACTCCGAGTTCTCCGTGGGTGTCCGGAGCTGATAGTCTCCGGCCACAACAACCAGACGAAAGCCTCGGCGCTTTGATTCGTACTCGGACTGGAGTTCTTCAAGGACCAATTTAATTTCACCATTCTCGACACCACCGATCAAACTGCTCAATCGGTCCAGGCTAAGGCTGGCTTCGGACAGAAAGAGTAGACTCTCAACAATGGATCTCAGTTGGTCACGATCCATGGCCTTCTACCTCCTCGTTCCCTTCTTGATTTAGCCGGTCCTTGACCTCGCCCAGGGAACCCACCCCTTCTATCATGATGGGCCCTAGTCGTTCCTCCTGTTTTACGATCGCCGCCCGTATCTTCATTAGCTCCAAGACGGCCAAGAGGGTGACAACCACCTCCATTCTCGACGCCGCGGTCTCGAACAGAGATTCAAAGCTCACGCTCGCGCTTCGATTCAGCACCTCCAGTATCATGGTCATCTTTCCCCGCACCGAGAAGTTTTCCAGCACAACCGTGTGGACCGTTTCTTCTGGTAGTTTCTCCAGGACACGGCGCAACGCCGTGATCAGGTCAAACAATGACACGGGTGCAAACTCTTTGGACTTGACTTCTTGTACGGCTTCCGAGGCGCGAACGAAGACGTCTCGATTGAGGATCTCCCTCTTGGCTAGATCTTCGGAGGCATCCTTGTATCGCTGGTATTCCAAAAGCCGTCGTACGAGTTCATCCCTAGGATCCGTTCCTTCCTCCTCCTCTTCATCCCCTTCCTCGAGCGGAAGCAACAGACGCGATTTGATGTGGATCAGGGTCGACGCCATGACAATATACTCACCGGCCATATCCAGGTTCAGACTTTGCATGGCCTCAAGGGTCTCCAGGTATTGCTCTGTAATGAGCGCGATGGGGATATCGGTGATGGTCACCTCGTTTTTTTTGATCAGATGGAGCAAGAGGTCCAGGGGCCCCTCATACACTTCCAACTGGACATTCATGGACATGGTCTATAGTCCCCTTTGCCGGATGAACTACGCCTCAAAGCGACATCGCGTCTCTTACTTCGGCCATGGTCTCCCTAGCAACCTTTTCAGCCGTCTTGTTTCCCTGCTTCAGTACATCATCCACCGTTTCTGGATGCCGTTCCAGCTCCGCCCGTTTCTCTTGAAACGGCTCCAGGCCTTTGACTACGTGTTTTATCATCACCTTCTTGCAGTCCAGGCACCCGATGGACGCGGAGCGGCAGCCCTGAGATACTTCAGCCAACTCCTGATCATTGCAATAGATTTTGTGAAGCTGAAAGGCAGGACACTTCTCCGGCTCCCCCGCATCGTTTCGCCTGACTCGTGCCGGATCGGTTATCATACGGCTCAACTTCTGGTCGATCTGTTTGGGCGAGTCTGACAGAAAGACTGCATTGTTATAGCTTTTGCTCATTTTCCGACCATCCAGACCGGGGACCCGTTGTGCCTCCGTTAGCAGCACCTCAGGCTCCGGGAAGATGGGTCGGTACACGCCGTTAAAGCGGCGCACGATTTCCCGCGTCAATTCGACATGCGGTGCCTGATCGACTCCCACAGGAACTTTATTGGCCTTGTACATAATGATATCCGCCGCCTGAAGCACTGGGTAGCCCAAGAAGCCGTAGGTGGAGAGGTCCCGGCCTTCCATCTCCTGCATCTGGTCCTTATAGGTGGGGTTTCTCTCGAGCCACGGAACCGGGGTGATCATGGAAAGCAGAAGATGAAGTTCCGCGTGCTCCTTAATGTTGGACTGGCGGAACAGGACACAGCGATTGGGGTCGAGGCCGACGGACAGCCAGTCCATTACCATTTCAACCGTGCTCTGGCCGATTCCCTGCGGGGTGAGATAATCAGTGGTAAGGGCGTGCCAGTCGGCGACGAAGAAAAAACACCGATACTTGGCTTGCAGATTGAGCCAGTTGACAAGGGCACCGTGCAGGTGGCCCAGATGGAGTCGTCCCGTAGGGCGTGTGCCGCTAACGATAGTATCCATTGGATTGTTTGTTATACCAGACCGACCATCATTTTGAGGGACAGATTGACGAAACGTACCAGCGGGAATAGCACTGCATCTATAGCATGGCTCGCCAGTAGAAGCATGATAATGAGAAACCCGTAGGGCTCGATACGTGCAACCATTCGGGACTGGGGGTCAGGCAAGAGGCCAACAAGGACCCTGCCTCCGTCCAGCGGTGGGATTGGAAAGGCATTGAAGACCGCCAGGATGATATTGATGCTGGCACTGGCGCTGGCCATTTTGGCCAGCGGTATAAAAATTGCCGACGAGACACCTCCCCCATGGTCCACATCGAGGCCTACTATAATTCTGAGAACTAGCAGGCTCAAAAGGGCCAAGACGAGATTGGTTGCGGGGCCAGCTAGGGCGACCCAGATCATATCCCGCTTGGGATTTCTCAAATTTTGAAAATTGACCGGGACCGGTTTCGCGTAACCAAAGAGAAAGGGGGCTCGGATAAGGATCAGAATTAAGGGAAAAAGGATCGTACCGAAAAGATCGATATGTGAGAGGGGGTTGAGAGTCAACCGGCCCATGCGGGCCGCCGTCGGATCTCCCAAACGAAAGGCCACATAACCATGGGCCACCTCATGGAATATGATGGAGACCAGGACCGGGATAGCCCATATGGAGACTTGCTGAATGAATTCGCCAACCATTGCTCATTCATACGGTACTCTCCAACAAAAGACAAGGAAACCGCTGGAGTACCACGAGCAGGGGCCCTAGCCATCCTCTGTCTGGGACCGTTCCCGGGGATGATAGCGACGATGAACCTGTTTCAGATGGGACCTATTGACATGGGTATAGATCTGGGTCGTTGAGATATCCGAATGTCCTAGCATCGACTGCACCGCTCTCAAGTCCGCCCCACCCTCCAGGAGGTGAGTCGCAAAAGAATGGCGCAGGGTGTGAGGTGTAACCTTACTTTCGATGCCAGCAGCCAACGCATAACGCCGGATCAACTTCCAGAATCCCTGGCGCGTCAAAGGCTTGCCCGAACGGGTCAGAAATAGAGAAGGACTCATCCTCCCACCGAGCAGCTGGGGACGCGCCTCACGCAAGTATTGCCGCAGTTTCTCATCCGCCCACCGACCAAAGGGCATAGCCCGAACCTTTCCGCCTTTTCCACGGACAGTCAGAAAATCCCCCTCAAGATTGATCTGCGGTGTCTTCAGTGAGACGAGTTCCGAAACCCGGAGCCCGGTGGCGTATAGGAACTCGAGCATGGCCTGATCTCTCAGACCCAGTGGGTTCGATGGATCGGGCTGAGCCAACAGCTTTTGGACGTCTTGAAGGCTCAACGTCTTAGGAAGCCGGCGACCCTCGGCGGGTAAAAAGATTCGGGGCAATGGATTCTCAGGTATGAGTTCCTCTCGTTCCAGAAATCGGTAGAGCTGCCGAATGGAGACGACGTTCCGCGTGATTGAGCGAACGCTCAGCCCGGCTTTCCTTAGATGTGCAAGGTAAGAACGCAAATGATCGGTCTGGACTTCGGGCCAGACACGAAGCCCTTGCCGCTGGACAAAGGCTGCAAGCCGATTGATGTCACGGCTATAGGCCTCCAGGGTGTTTCTGGCAAGCCCCTTTTCCACCGCGAGCATGTTGAGGAAGGCATCAACCGGCGGGCTGAGCGATTCGTTCATATTCCTTAACCAACCCCCCATGCAGAGCCTGGTGAATCATTTCCAATCGGTCCTTGTTCTCAATCTTTTTGCCCTGTTCATCGGTCACATAAAAGACATCCGCGACCTGGTCCACATTGGTCGAGATCTTCGCCAAGTGAATGACAACTCCAAGCTCGAACAGGGCTTGGGCAATGGAAAAGAGGACTCCGACCCGATCCTGGGTATAGACCTCCATGATGCTAAAGTCCTCGGAGGCGTGGTTGTCAAAATGAAAAACCGTTGGGACCCGGGGTGCCCGTCGCGATTTAAAAAGCAACCGTCGGCCTGATTCTTTGACCAGACGCCCAATGTTCACATCCTCGTTCATCACCCATTGCAGGGTACTTTGCACACGCGCCCACTTGCCGTCCTCCATGACCACCTCTGGTCTGCCAAGGTGGGAGATGCGAAAGACATCGAGGATGACCCCGTCCTCGCGCGTATTGATTCGGGCACCCAGGATATCCAGTCCCAAAGAGGCAAAGACACCACTCACCCTAGCGAAGAAGCCCGGTCGATCCTTCGCACAGACGGCCATCTCACTGAATTCACGTTCGGGGAAGTGACGTACGCTGCTAATCACTCCCTGGCCCGTATACTGCTCCATGAGTTTGAAGTGAAACGACATTTCCCCCTCAGGGGTCGTGAGGAAATATCGATCGGGCATGCCATGAAGCAACGAATGAAGCTTCTCCCCCGGTATCTGCCCATGGAGCATCCTCTTCAAACGATTCTGGATCCGCTGCACCTTGGAACGGTTATCGGCCTTTTGAAACTCGCCTTTTTCCAACTCTTCCAGGACTCGCGCCGTACGGACGTATAGATCCTCCAAAAGCGAACCCTTCCAGTTGTTCCAAACGCCCGGGGCTACGGCCCTGATGTCGGAGGCAGTCAATAAATAGAGCATCTTCAGGTTGCTCAAGCTACCTACCAATCGAGCGAATTTGACAATCTCTTCGTCATCGTCGATATCGCGCCGAAATGCGGTGTTGGAGTGAATGAGATGCTGCAATACGAGAAAAACTAATTGCTCGCGATCATCAACGTTCAGTCGGAGCCTCCTGCCGATCTCATCGGCCATACGGCTTCCTATCTCCGAATGGTTTCCCCCGAATCCCTTGCCGATATCGTGGAAGAGGATGCTAAGGAACTGAACATCGAGCTTATCCACCTCGCGGGCAAGCTGGGTCAATAGGGGGAGTTCTTCCCTGAACTCGCCGGACCGAAGACGTTCGAATTCCCACACGGCCTTGAGTGAATGCTGGTCCACCGTGTAGATATGGTACAGGTCGTGCTGCGCCATACACAGTACCCGGCCGAATTCGGGGAGAAAGGCATCTAGAACCCCGCAACGGTGCATCTCTACCAAGGTTTCAAAAACCCTATTTTCACCCCGCAAGATCTCCAGGAACGTAGCATTGGGGGCCTCCGAGTTGCGGAAACCCTCGTCCACAAGGCTTACGTGGTCACGAAGCAACTCACGGGATTCCTGGTCGATCTCGGCTTGATGGCGCTGCACGTCGAGAAAAATAGACATCAGGCCCTCCCGGTCCGAGGTCAGGAGCTCGGGACGGGTAATCGTGAGTATTCCCCGGAAAAAAGAGACTCCCGGTCGGATTTCTTTACCGTTTCTCTGTCCCTTTGGGCGATCGAGTTCGGGGTTCTCCATTGCCCGGTGTAGCACCAAGGATGTCACACGACTGATTTGAGCGGCGTGAAGATAATAGGCCCGCATGAAGGCTTCCACGCCCTTAATTTTATCGTCGCCTTCAAAACCCAAGTGGCCGGCGACCTTCTCTTGCTGCTCGAACGTCAGCTGATCCTGGTGATTGCTGGACGTGAAGTGGACCTCGTTTCTGACGCGCCAGAGGAAATCCCGTCCCCCTTTGAGCGCGTTGAGATCCTTGACCGTTAATACCCGGCGATCACTGAGATCCCGCAGGTGGAGGACCTTCCAGCGGACCTTAGCGATCCAAAGCAAGGTGTGGATATCGCGCAATCCTCCTTCCCCCTCTTTGATTTCCGGCTCGGAGAGATAGACCGAGGCCCCATATCGCTCGTGCCGGGATCGATACTCCTCCATCTTGCTGCGAGCGAATCGATCGGACGCTGCTCCGGCAAAGGAATCATCGAAAGCCTTGGTAAAATTCATGAACAACGGTTTTTCCCCGGCAATGAAGCGGGCATCGATCATGGAGGTCTTGACCTTCATGTCCTTGTTTCCCAATCGGACAGACTCAGCGATACTGCGGATCGCGTGACCGACCTGAAGCCCCGAATCCCACAGGGCATAAAGGATCTTTTCGGCAACAAACTCCACAAAAGGTGTTACCTTCCAAACATGGAGAAAGAGAAGGTCGATGTCCGACTGGGGGTTGAGCTCTGCCCGTCCGTAGCCTCCTTGAGCCAACAGCGCGCAACGATGACTCAAGGTTGGGAAACGATCAATATAGTCCCGGCTGGCAGCCTCAAAGAGTGACCGGATCAGGTGATCCATTGCCTTGGTATAGGCCGAAACGATCTCCCCGCCTCCGGCCCCGCCCCGATGGGCTTTGAACAGGGCCTCACGCGTCCGGTCGATATAGAACTTCGGCGCACTTGTTGGGTCCGATGCCAGGAGCTCCGATAGCCAACGGCCGGTTAGATCTTCTTCCACCTACGGTTTCATCCTTTCTACAGGTTCTTTCCGACAGCCGAATTTTCTTCGTATTCTTTAATGCCGAGAAAAATGGCGTGCACAATGGAATTTTGAAAAGACGACCGAGCAAGGTACCTCCCTTCGTAACGATTGGTCACAAAGAATGTCTCAAGCAGAACACTGGGCATCCTGGCTCCCACCAAAACGTAGAACAGACCTTTCTTGACACCGAGGTTTTTTGCCTGGCGGTACTTTTTTTTCATGTGGGTCACTAGAGAAGATTGGAGATGATGGGCCAGTCCGACGGAGCCTTCCAGTTTGGAGTTTTGAGTCAGATCACTCAATATGAACTGAAGATCCGATATATTTCTCCGCGACGTGCCGTTCTCCCTGGCTGCCAGTCGTATAGTCGCCTCATCGGTCGCGTTGTCCAAGTAGTAGGTCTCGATGCCCCGCAGGCGCGGGTTAGTGCTCGCATTGATATGGAGAGAAATGAACAGGTCCGCATTTTGCGCATTGGCAAAAGCGGTCCTATTCTCCAGCGGGACAAAGCGGTCGTTAGTACGTGTCAGGAGGACTTCGATCCCCATTTCCCGTCTGATCTTGGTGGCCAGTTTCATGGCGATCTTAAGTACAACGTCCTTCTCTGCAACACCCCGGGGACCGATGGCTCCAGGATCTTTGCCCCCATGACCCGGGTCCAGTACTATTTTCCGAATTCCGAACCGTTTTTTCTTTCGCACCACACCGGTCCCTGGGCCTCCCTTTCTCAGCTTCGCCGATTGGACATCGTTCTCCTCACCCTGAACATCCATCACCAGCCGAAAGGGATCGGGAAGCAAAAAGGTCTTGTGCCCGGCAAAACTCTTCATATCGAGCACCACACGCACCACGCGGGGCTGGAACTGTCCAACACGTACCGTTCGCAACAATTGATCGCGTATAACGATTTTACGATCCACCCGGGGATCCAATCGGGCACCGATGAGATCTACATAAACCCGCGGTGGAAGTTTTTTTAAAGGGTTCCTCTCCAGGACGTGGGTCTGATACTCGACACTCCCCGACAAATCCATAACGACTCGCGTATAGTTACCGGAAGAAACATGGCGAATCCCCTTGAGCGTCGACAAACCAGATTGGTTCTTTTCCCCAGTCACTTCCGTCCAAGGAAAGAGCCCGAGGGCTAGAATCAAGGCCAACGCAACGAAGGCGATTATCGGTCGGTGACGCTTCATACGGGTTAGTGGCTGACTTGTTTCGCTTCCTCAACCAGGCGATTGAGTAGAGTTAAAGCCTCCACAGGAGTCATCACGTTCACATCCACTCGTTTGAGTTCTTCTCGAAACCTTGAGTCTGCATCTGCAAAAAGCATCATCTGGGAATTTCCCTTCGCACTTGAAGCCCCTGCCAGCCTGGGCCTTCCCCCTGCGTCCAACTCAACCCCTTCGAGGGTCCTAAGTATCTCCTTCGCCCTCTCAATCAACGACAGGGGAAGTCCCGCTAGATTGGCCACGTGAATGCCGTAGCTATGGCTCGAGGCACCGGCTACCAGGTTGCGCAGGAAGATAACTTCACCTTTCCACTCCTTAACCGCGAAGCTGAAGTTTTTTACCCTTTCCTGGGTCAAGGCTAAATCCGTCAGCTCGTGATAGTGCGTAGCGAACAATGTCCGGGGGCGATAGTCCAGCCCATGGAGATACTCGGCCACGGACCACGCAATGGAAATACCATCAAACGTGCTGGTACCCCGACCCACCTCGTCTAAAAGAATGAGACTGCGCGGCGTTGCCTGATTCAAGATACGCGCGGTCTCTTTCATCTCCACCATAAACGTGGACTCCCCGCGGGCCAGAGCGTCGGATGCCCCAATTCGGGTGAAGAGCCGATCCACAATCCCGATGCGTGCCTCGGAGGCTGGGACGAACCCCCCCATTTGGGCCAGCACGACGATCAGGGCCACCTGGCGCATATAGGTCGATTTGCCCACCATGTTGGGGCCTGTGAGAATGAGGATCTGATCTGAGTCACGGTCCAAAAAGCAGTCATTGGGGACAAAGGCACCCCGGCCCCGGACCGCCTCAACCACCGGATGACGCCCTTCGCGAATCGATAGGGTTGCACTCGAATCGATTCTGGGGCGAATAAAATGGCAAGAATGGGCGGCCTCGGCAAGGGAAAGTAACACGTCCAGAGTGGCCAGGGATTGGCTGGTTTGCCGCATCTGATCGTAAAAACCCGCCACCTGCCCCCTGACTTCGGCAAAGATGGACTGCTCCAGTTTGAGTATTTCCTCTTCCGAACCCAAGACCTTGGCCTCGTATTCTTTCAAATCGGGTGTGATGTATCTCTCACCATTGGTCAGCGTTTGCTTGCGGATATAGTCCGGAGGAACCAGGTTGAGATTGGCATGGGTCACTTCGATGTAATAACCAAATACCCTGTTATACCCGACCTTCAAGGACGGGATGCCCGTGCGTTGACGCTCCTGCTTCTGCAGCAAGGCTATCCAGTCCTTGGCGTTGGTACGTATCCCTCTCAGTTCGTCCAGTTCGGCGTTGAATCCCGGCCGAATGGCGCCCCCCTCTTTCAACTGGGGACGGGGTTCATCGACGATCGCCTGCTCCACCAGTTCAACAACTTCAGGCAGAGCCCAGAGTTCACGTCGCAGTAGACCAAAGATTTCAGCGTCATAGTCCCGCAGCTTGGCACCCAGGGGAGTTAACGCTTGAAGCGTATCCTTGACCGCCACCAGATCTCTAGGGTTGGCCGTCCCTGCAACGATTCTGCTGGCAAGCCGCTCCAGATCCTGTATGCCCTTGAGACAAACCCTGATATCCTGGCGCCCCGCATAGTCCAGCACCAACTCCTCCACACCATCCTGCCGGCGGCGAATGGTGTGTTCATCCAACAACGGATAGAGGATCCACTGGCGTAGCCGCCTCGCCCCCATGGGCGTCAAAGTGTGATCCAACACTCCCAGCAGGGAGTCCTTCCTCTCCCCCTGCAGGCTGCTCAGCAGTTCCAGATTAGCCCTGCTGGTTTCGTCGATCATCATGAACTGTGAAGCCCTGTAGGGCTCCAGTCCACCGAGCGCCTTGAGGATCTCGGCCAGGTTCTGCTCAAGGAAAGAAACGATCGCACCCGCAGCCCTCATGCCCTGCTCGCAACCCTCTTCGTGTTCTCCGTTCCAGAGGCCCAGGGAACGCAAGTGTTCCTTATTGTTCGGTGAGAAGTAAGACTCCTGAACGGGACTCAAGTGTACCGACGTGAGATCCTTCTGTAACCGTTCTGCGAGGGGTCCGTCCTCTTCCGAGTAAAGGACTTCACGTGGGTTGACACGTAACACTTCATCCAACATAGACTCGTAATCCGAAAGTTGAGTAAAACGAAACTCTCCCGTGGTTACATCCGTGAAGGCCACCCCCAGCCCCTTGGGCCCCTTGCAGAGCGCTACAAGAAAGTTGTTATCGCGCCAGTCAATGCCTTCACCTTCAGTGATCGTACCCGGCGTAATAACCCGGACCACTTCCCTGTGCACCACACCTTTTGCCGTTTTAGGGTCTTCCATCTGTTCACAAACAGCAACCTTGCAACCCGCCTCCAGCAGCTTTCCGATATAAGGCGTCGCAGCATGGTACGGGACGCCGCATAGGGGAACCGGGGATTCATCGCTTCGATTACGTGAGGTTAGGGCAATATCGAGAATTTTGGCCGCCTTTTCAGCATCTTCGAAAAACATCTCGTAAAAATCACCCAGACGAAAAAACAGGATCGCATCGCGGTGTTTCTCCTTTATCTGGAGATACTGCTGGATCATGGGGCTGACTTTCACCGGTTCCACTTGGCTAACTCCTGCGTTTCTGGGGAACGACACGTTTCGGTTCCAAGGCGGGCAATTTAGGTAGGGAGTCCTTTGGGACCACGAGCTGTCGTATTTCACCGCTCAGGTCCCGCACCAGACTCCCGATAGCAACTGAAAATACAAACTGCCAGTCAAGAGCCTCCAGTATCTCCCTCCGATCATCGGTCAGGACAAAGAGCTGTTTTCCATCGGTTAGATACTTAAGGGATGCCGCCGCAGGGGTCTTGAGCCTGGAATCCTCGCCCAGGTGACGTAGGCAAAGGCGAATCCCCCGCAAGCTTAGACCATGATCGGAAAGGTTTTTTACGATCTTGAGTTTGACCAGATCGGAGAAGGAATAGAGGCGTTTGGAACCTCTCCCGGCGGCTTGACGAACCGTAGGACGGATGAACCCCTTCTCATCCCAGTACTGGATCTGGCGCAAAGAAACGTCCGCAAGGCGCGACACCGTCTTGCTGTTAAAGTATTCCATCGAATATTGGAATGAAAACAATCGTGTTTTCACGATGATAATGAGCCCATAAAGCGTTGTCAAGCAAATGGGCCATCTAACAGTTGACAGTTTGGCTAATTGCTTGGTAGCCTCCAGCACGATTCCTGCCCGATTTTGAGCGGGATCGGACTCAATGCTATAGGATCCGTACTTTCAGGAGGGAATGACATGGCCGACAGCGCACCCCGCGGGGCAGTTCACTGGATCGATCACATTGCGGTGGGAACCAACGACATGTCCGCGTGGGTGGAATGGGCGGTCAAAGCCACGGGCGTTCCTCCCCAGACCATTGCCATGGTGACAACGGCGGGACGCAACAACAAGCGACCGATCTATTGTTTTCTCCCTTACGGTAATGGTTCGTGCCGCATCGGCGCCTTTCTCCAGTGGGAAGCCTTCCCGCCAAGGGAAGCGTTGGGTAAAGATCTTCCCCGATTCGGGTTTTTTATCCGTTCGGAGGATGTCACTACACATCTGGCTCGCCTGGACCAACACGGCATACCTCATTCGGATCCTATGAATATTTCCAACCAAGGGGCGCAAGGGACTTCCATCTACATTGAAGATCCGGACGGGAACCAGTACGAATTTTGGGCGCCCGTCGACATGCCCGATGGGGCTATGGCTTGCGCGACACCGCTTAACGTAGGGAGGATTAGTCATGCGGTCTACGGGTCACGGGACCTCGAACGAACCGCGGCCTTGTTCAAAAAGTACTGTGGCCTAAAGCAGTTGGACAGTCCCGATATCCCTGACGACACCTTGGTCCTACCACTACTAGGCGGCGCCCGAATCATTTATCAATTAGTCGACAAGGTCGATCAGCGCATCGCTGGGCACAGGCCGTGGTGGGACATGCATACCGCACTGACCGTTCGCCATGACGAGTTCTTTCCCAACTACCGGCGTTTGTGGGAAGGGATCCCCGAAGAAGCCGATACGAAAGAAAACCTGGTCCTACCCCGGGAAGAGGAAGACGCGCTCCCCGCGCGAACCGCACTGCACCCGAGCCCCGTGGGGGTCAAGTGAAGAAGGCCTGCAAACGCGGGGACGATTTCTACGATTGGGACGGACACCTCTTTCACTTTTATGCCGGCATCCCCATCAGGGGAGATGATTCCCTCGCCGTCTATCAGGGGAAGGAACAAGAAGAGAACCTGAAGGAACTCATTGAGGCATTGGAGAACAATACCCTTTTTTAACTCAACACCTGAATTCAACCAACCTACGGTGTCTTTTCACCGCTTGCCCCATCCAACCGTCCTCCAGCGGACCAGGTGATTCTCATACCCTTAGGATCCAGTACCTATTTCTAACCCCGTTTTTTGGCTTGTAGCCCCAAACCAAAATTGGTACAGCCCCCCCGGCGGGATAGTACCTAGGGGACCCTGCGGACTCATGTCCTATAGACTACCCAGGAGACTGGCCAATGGTCAGCCGACCCTGTCTGAATATCAAATCAACCCTTTTGAGGCGGAATCCAATTCCGAGGAGGTTTTCATAAAGAATATAAGTTTAGGATTCAAGCTATTAAATCGGATTTACGCGTGCTTTGGGTTATTACTTCTATTTGAGTGGTTCAGGTCAGTGCTCAACCAAGCCCGCCGGTCGAATGGAATGAAGTCGTAAGGAACGCAGAAAAAGAAAGAAAGTTAGCCATCTACATGTCAAGAGGCGATGAGATGCGTAAGGTCATTAGGGCTTTCCACAAAGACTACCCAAAGATTCGTGTCGACCTTGTACTCGGTGGATTTTACTATGCAGCTCGTATCATGTCGGAGAGGCGGGCCAACAGGTACCTTGCCGACTTGGTCATTACAGGCCCCGGGACTCCCTATTATGTGCTTTACAAGGGAAACCTCACTGCCCCCATCAAACCCAGGCTCATCTTGCCCGAGGTCACTGACAAATCAAAGTGGTGGGATGGAAAACATCACTAAATTGACCCGGAGGGAGAACATGTCTTTGTCTTCATGGGACCTGTCTCTGCTGGGTATGTTTACTACAATACCAAGCTCGTGAATGAGTCTGAATTCAAATCCTTCTACGATCTTCTCAACCCTCGGTGGAGAGGCAAACTTCTCATGGAAGACCCGAGGGGACCGGAAGCAGCGCGTTTAGGGCTACGTGTCTTTTATAACCTGCCCGAGTTAGGAACGAAATATTTAAGGAGACTTTTTGGGGAGATACACGTCACCCTTACGAGGGACAGGCGGCAGTCGGTGGATTGGCTCTCAGTGGGAAAATATCCTCTATGTATGTTCTGTTCAGACGGAAGATACGCCCAGGCCCAGGGGCTTCCCGTGAATGAATTTAGAACCGTCGAGTAGCTAAAAAAGCCTGCCGTCGCACCGGGGGGCACGAACACCATGGCCTTGCTCAATCGGGCTCCCCACCCCAACGCAACAACCGTATTTATGAACTGGCTGCTCTCACGGAAAGGTCAGATAACGCTCCAAAAAGCCCTGAATGCCACGAGTAGAGTCTATGAATCCATGAGGGAAGACATTCCCAAAGATTTCATTCCGCTGGAGCGTAGGAGACAGAAGGGTGTGAGTTATGTGATGATGGCAACGCCTGAAAGATCCGACAATGCCCCCGTAAGCAGGCTGCTCAAGAAGATATTGAAGTAGTTACCGACACCTTGCTCTAGCTCTCGGGTCTCATCAGGCTTGCGGGGTAATCTTAGACCCTCTTTCGCATGCGTGAGAAGTAATCGACCAGGAGGTATTTGCCCAAACGATCGGGTTTGGTGAAAAATGCCCGCCCCTTGTTCAACCGAGTCATCCCCTCAACAAACTCTTTAAGGACAGGGCTGTCATCCAGCATAAAGGTGTTGATAGTAATGCCCTTGCGCGTAATTCGCTCTGCTTCCTTGAGGGTCTCCTGAGCCGCCCTTTGACTGATACCGCCAAAACTCAACGGCCACTCGCAGTAGAGACGCCCCTGGCGACAGTATGCAGTAGGCTGACCATCGGTGATGATAATGACCTGTTGATTGCTGCTCGGTTTTTTATCCAAGAGCTCGGCTGCCAGATGCAATCCGTCTTGGAGGTTGGTAAACGGATCTTCCATATTCCAGCTTGCCTCCGGCAGGTCCTTAGGCTTGAGCTCAATGGCCCGGGTAAAAAATCCTACGATGCCGAAATAATCGCGGGGATAGAGGGACCGACTTAAGCTTTCCATGGCCAGGGCGACCTTCTTTGCCGCAATAAAGCGCCCTTCCCAACTCATGGACCAGCTCATATCCAGGAGAAGCACCGTAGCCGCCCGCGTAGTATCATCGTACTGATAAACCTCAAAATCCTTTGGGTGAAATTTTAGCGGCACACCTCCCTGTCGCCTTAGAGCGTTTCTCAAGGTCTGGCCCAAATGAAGGTCGAAGGCATCCCCGTCGCCGTAGGGCTTGCTTTCTTCGGTCCTCCGTCCTTGAGAGCCACGCCGGCGCATGATGTGACGGCCCATCCCGTCACGGGTTAACTGATAGTAGATATCTCTGAGAGCAAGTTGTCCGATCTTACGCACGGCCCGTGGAGTCAGTTCAAAATGATCCCCCCGCTCCATCACATAACCGCCGTCTTCCAGTAGGGATTGCAGGCGTACCATTTCGTTGAGCTGTTGCTGGGCCTGATCGCCCAGCAACTCGCCCAATCGGTCCAATTCCACATCCTTGAGACGGCTATTAGAAAGTTGACCTTCCAGGGATTGCAACCCCTCCAGACGCTCCATAAGTTTTACGGCTTCGTCCAGGTCGACAGGAGTTTGGCCTTTAAAGAGGTTCCCCTGGCGCCAGGTATAATTTTCCAGGCGCCGAATTTCGTTGAGTTGATTGAGCAGGTCCTCGAAGTCGGAACGGGCCTCGGCATCTTCGAATTCGTAGGAAGAGAGAGCCTCTATGGCCTCGCTAGGCCGACGCGGCAATTGGCCTAGAAACCTCTTCTTTTCATCCAGATCAGGATTTCCCTCTCCTCCCTCCGCCAAGGTCTGCCGTTCCCGGGACACCACAGACTCGAGTTTTTCCTCGATCTGATCCAGAGCCGAGCGGATCTGATAGCGCTCGTATAGCTGCTTGATTTCTCGGGCCACCTGCGCCAACAGATCGTCAAGACCGGGTACCCGTTCTTCACCCTCCCCGACTCCCCGTTGGGCCATCCGGCGCATTGCCTGCTGGAGATCCCCCGTCTGATTAAGATGGTCGTTCAGGTTTTCAAATACCTGGTCGGCCTGCAGGGAAGGAGCCTGCATACCGCTCCATCGGCTGTAAACAATACGACGCATAACGGTTTGAGGCTGAGAAACTATAGAGACCGAAGGGTACATTCCCGCCCCAAACTCCTTATCTTAGCTCTGTCTATTATCTCCTACTTCCCGTAGGTAATTCTACCGCCCTTGACGTCCTTGTTCAATTTTTGGTGTAGATGAAGTCCCTCGAGCACAAACTCCGTAGCGGAGGCTAAAAGTGCCGGAGATTCCATATCTCCAAGGGAACGAATGGACTCGTCCAAGCCCGGAATTTCTTTGACCCCTTCCAGATAGTCGGCAGAGAGCATCCCATCGGAGACCTCCACTCCCCATCCCGAGCTGAAGTATTCAATGGTTTTTTGGAATGAGTTGATATTGAAATGTTCGTCGAAGGCCTTCAGGATGGCCCGATTCAATAGTTTCTCGACCAGCTCATCTTCCTTGCGATCCTCTCCAACGTACTCCACTTCGACCTTACCGCTTGTAGAGGGAAACAGGGCATGTAGATCGCTCACCCGCGGAGCGACTTCCTTCTCTTTAAGCCGCAATGTTCTCTTTTCAGCGTTGCTGAGCATGCTCTCATAGTTGTTGATGGTCATTCGCACACTTACTCCCGATGCCTGATTGATCTCACTGGAGTTACGCGCTTCAAAGGTTAAATGAGCCAAGATCTCCTTCATAAAATCCGGCACCCGGACCTTATGGTTGCGGCTGGCAAGGACCGTCGCCTCTTGTTCCATAATCACGATTTCATCTTTCACAGTTTGTGGATAGTGGGTTCGAATCTGGACATCAAACCGGTCCTTGAGGGGAGTAATGATTCGCCCCCGACTGGTATAATCTTCGGGGTTGGCACTAGCGACAATTATGACATCCAAAGGAAGCCGGATCTTGTATCCCTTGATCTGAACGTCCCTCTCCTCCATCAAGTTAAAAAGTCCGACCTGGACCCGCTCAGTCAGATCGGGAAGTTCGTTGATGGCGAAAATACCACGGTTGGTTCTCGGAATCAGACCGTAGTGGATGGTTTCCTCATCGGCGAGGTAACGACCTTCAGCGACCTTAATGGGATCAATCTCTCCGATCAGGTCGGCAATGGACACGTCCGGTGTTGCCAGTTTCTCTCCGTACCGCTGGTCCCGGTCGATCCATTCAAGGGGCGTAGCGTCACCGTCCTTTTCCAAGCGACGCCGGCAGCTTTTGCAAATCGGGGCCAAGGGATTATCGTTGATCTCACAGCCTGCAATGATCGGTACACGCTCATCCAGGAGCGAGACTAGGGTGCGAATAATCCGCGATTTGGCCTGCCCCCGTTCCCCTAGGAAAACCATATGATGGCCGGAGAGGATGGCGTTCTCGACCTCGGGAATCACGGTGTCATCATAGCCGATAATTCCCGGTAAAATCCGCTCACCTGTCTCCAGATGTTGGATGAGGTTCTTTCGCAATTCCTCGTGAACCGAGAGGATGGGAATATTGTTTTTTCTCAATTCCCCGATCGTTTTTGGAACATCCACGTTTTATGCCTCCCTGCTATGCGCTCTGTCTGTTACCGATAGCTTGAAACCGTGTCTCCTCAATTGTCGCGATGTCCGTCCTCAACCAAAAAATCTTTAAAAAACGGACTCAGGTGGTCATAACTATCCATCAGATGCTGAGGAATCACACGAACCTCACCGATCACCGGCATGAAATTTGTATCGCCTTCCCAACGAGGGACCAGATGCCAGTGGAGATGATCCTCGACTCCTGCCCCCGCACATTTTCCCAGGTTCATTCCAAGGTTGATCCCCTGGGGATTGAGTGCCTTGGATAAATTGTCTACGGCTACCCTAAAGGCCCAAGAAAAGTCCGAATACTCTTCCGACGGAAGGGCGGAAAACTGATTGGTGTGGCGTTTGGGGGCCAGAAGTAGGTGGCCACTATTATACGGGTACTTGTTTAACATAACGACCGAGTATGGGGTCTGAGCGAGGACCAGATCCGCGCGGGGATCCCCACCAGCGGCCTTATCACAGAAGATGCATCCCTCTGCCTTTTCCCCGTGAATATAGTCCATCCTCCACGGGGCCCAGATTTGTTTCATGGAAAAGGAACCTCAGTTTCGGGGCTCGGCACTTCGTTGTTCACTCTCATTCTGAGCTCCTTGCCTACTTTGAAGAAAGGAACCTTTTTTGCCGCAACGGAAACCATGGCCCCGGTGTTTGGATTTCGTCCCTCGCGAGCCCGACGGTGTTTAACCACAAAGCTTCCAAGCCCACGGATTTCGATTCTCTCTTCTTGCATCATGGCATTCACCATAGCGTCGAAAATAGCATTGATAATCACCTCAGAGTCGAGTCGCGAAAGATGAGGGAATTTCTTATTGACCTCGTCGATTAGTTCTCTCTTTGTCATGGCACCTCCCCGCGAATTGGTCTTATTATAGAATCACTCATCACAGAGGTCACTGGTACCGAAGTCCCCAGTTCCCTCCCCATTCGAATCCGTAGTTAAAAATAGAAAAGAGCAGCGCGTGCCACCAACTCCTCCCACGGGGGCGGGCGTAAATAATTTGAGGTTCACCCGCAATTCCGGCCTGACTTGATGCGAGGCTGATCGCGTCCTCGATGTTACCAAGTCTGTCCACCAGACCCATCTCCTTGGCCTGCTCCCCGGAAAAGATGGCCCCGTTGGCTAGTTCCCGAACCCGTGCTTCCTCCATGGCCCGGCCCTTTGCCACCGCACGAACAAACTGCCCGTGCACGCTGTCAACTACCGACTGCAGAATCGCCTTTCCCTCGGGAGTTAATGGACGAAGCGGCGAGCCAATATCTTTATACGGGCCGCTTTTAATATTGGTTCCCTTTAGACCCAATTTTCCCATGAGTCCTTCGACGTTGGCCAGTTCGATAATGACTCCAATTGATCCCGTAAGGGTCCCCGGATTGGCAACGATCAGATTGCACGCACTGGCGATGTAGTATCCCCCTGAGGTGGCCATGCCGCCCAGAGAGGCAATCACCGGCTTGCTCTTCTTGAGTTTTTCGATCTCCGTGTAGATCTCCTGCGTAGGGACAACCCCCCCACCGGGGGAATCGATACGAACGACAACGGCCTTGATGCTCGTGGTTTCACCGAACCTCTTCAGATTGCGTATCGCCTCATCGGATTCATTGATAGCCCCCTCGACCATCAGGACCCCTACGGCATCCCCACCCATAAGACTGAGAACCCGGGTCTCGCCCCCTGTAAAATAAGTATAGAAAAAAACTGTTACAAATAGAACCAGCATGGCGAGAAAAAGTATTCCCATTCCCCGCAGTAATGAATGTCCGCTGAATACGGAACGGAGCTTGGACCAAAGGGTCATGGAATTTCCCCCTTCCCTTTGTTGTCCGGCTGAGGCCCCTCTTCCTTATCGAGTTTTAAGTCCTCATTGAGAATCGTTTCAAAAGAGAATCTGCCTGCATCCCGCTCCTTTTTCAAATAGGCCTCGAGCTCCTCGCGCTCTTCGGTCTGACCCAAAGCACGGATGCTAAGCCCGATCCTTCTTTCATTAAGATCCAGGTTGAGGACCTCCGCTTCAACCATATCCCCTACTTTGAAAAGGCTCGAAGGCTTTTCGACTCGTTCCCTACTGAGCTGGGAGACGTGGATGAGACCTTCAACGGCTTCGTCAATACGCACAAAGACTCCAAAGTCGGTTACCCGGGTAACGGGCCCATTGATCTTGGAGCCTACCGGGTTCTGCTCGGCCACCTTTTCCCAGGGATCTTTATCGACCTGCTTGATTCCAAGGGAAAATCTTTCGCTCTCCGCATTAATCCCCAGCACCTTGGCCTCGACAATGTCGCCCTTATTGTACAGCTCGGAAGGATGCTTGATCTTCTTGGTCCAATGCAGATCGGAAATGTGGACCAGACCGTCGATATCTTCTCCAACTCCGACAAAGATACCGAAATCCGTGACGTTACGCACGGGTCCCTTGACGATAGTGCCCACCGGATACTTTTCATTTGCCAGGAGCCATGGGTTGGGAATGACCTGCTTTAACCCGAGGGAAATACGGCGCCGGGTTGGATCCAAGTTGAGAATAACCGTTTCTACCTCCTCACCGACCTTGACGACGTTCACTGGATGTGTAACCTTCTTCGCCCACGACATTTCCGACACGTGGATCAAGCCCTCGATTCCTTTTTCTAGTTCCACGAAGGCACCGTAATCGGTCAATCCAACGACTTTTCCCGTCACCCGCGATCCGACCACAAATTTCTCCTCGACGGATTTCCATGGGTCCGGGGTGAGCTGCTTCATGCCGAATGAGATACGTTCCCGCTCGGAATCGAACTTGAGCACGACGACCTTGACCTGATCCCCGACCTTAACTAGATACGATGGATGATTAATCCTTCCCCAGGACATGTCGGTGATGTGAAGGATACCGTCGATTCCTCCTACGTCCACGAAGGCGCCGTAACTGGTAATATTTTTTACCGATCCTTCCAGAATGACACCCTCCTCCAGAATTTTCAGGGTATCCTTTTTAAGCAACTCCCGCTCTTGCTCCACCAACAGCCTCCGGGAAAGGACTACGTTCACCCTCTCCCGATTGTATTTCAAGACATTGAAGCGGTCCTTGGTCCCCACAAATCGATCCCCGCTACGGCTCGCGCGTATGTCCACGTGGGAACCCGGGAGAAACGCCGGGACGCCCACGTCAACCTTGAAACCACCCTTAACTCGGGCAACGATCACCCCCTCCACTGATCCCCCGTCTTGAAAGGCCTTTTCGATATTATCCCAAACCTTGAGGTCCTCCGCCCGCTCTCTCGAGAGGGCAAGACCGCCGTTCTCTCCCTCCACGGATTCGAAAAAGACTTCCACATCGTCATCGACCTTAACCTCGAGTTTGTCGTCGTGGTCCTGAAACTCGCGTATCGGGATATGTCCTTCGGTCTTGTAACCCACATCTACTACGACATGAGTCGGCGTAATGCCTACGACCTTACCTTTGACAATCCCACCCGGGTGTACCGAACGAATGCTTTCTTCAAATAGGGTCTTAAAATCATCCTCGCCTTGGGCCATTAAGCTAATCTCCCCTTTTCCTTGGATTTGGGCGTTGTTTTTTTCTAACTTCTCGCATGATTCGATCAACCACGGCTTCCACGCCGAATGATGTCGAATCGATAACGACGGCATCCTCAGCCTTCCGCAGCGGGGCGACTGCCCGTTCCTGATCCCTCCGGTCCCGCTCTTCCATCTCCCTCAAGGTCTCGTCCAAAGTTCCCCCTTTTACTTGAGCCTGAAGCTCCAGGAAGCGCCTCCTCGCCCGTTCCGGTTTGGCGGCATCCAGGTAGATCTTCACATCCGCCTCCGGGAAAACAACCGTCCCGATATCTCTTCCTTCGGCTACCATTCCGCCTCGCGAACCCATAGACCTTTGGAGTTCCATCATCCGATCCCGAACGACCTTGAATTCTGAAACCTTGGAAGCCATCTGACTCATCTCGGGAGTGCGAAGTTCCTCGGTCACGTCGTGGCTGTTGAGAATGAGTCTCAGCCCCCTCTCCTCCACTATCAGTTCAAGCCGTATAGTTGCAAGGATTCTTCTTAACCCCACCTCGTCACTCGGATCAAGCCCCTTATTTAATACCGCCCAGGCTATGGCCCGATACATAGCTCCCGTGTCCAGGTACGTATACCCCAATTCGCGGGCCAAACGCTTGGCCACGGTACTCTTACCCGCGCCCGACGGTCCGTCGATGGCAACCATCAACAGGGTCGCACCGTCCTTTTCAAGTCCTGGATTCTGCTCCATTTCCTTTTCTATCCGAGACCTTCTAGAAGATCAAAAAATCCGGGAAAGGAGATATCCGCGCAGATCTCGTCGTCGATCTCGACACCCCCGTCGGCACAAAGACCCGCAACCGCCATTGACATGGCCACCCGGTGGTCCGCATAGCTCTTGACCTGAGCGCCATTAAGCTTTTTCCGGCCTTCGATTCTCATCCCCTCCTCCTGCTCCTCGACCGCCACCCCAAGATTCCTGAGCTCGCGCGTCATCGTGGCGATCCGGTCTGACTCCTTGGACCTCAGTTCCCCGACCCCGGAGAAGGTGCTCACGCCTTCCGCCATCGATGCTGCCACGGCTAAGACGGGATACTCATCGATGGTGCGGGCCACCATCTCCTCACCGACGGCAACTCCCCTGAGCCTTCCACCTCCGACGATTCGCAGGTCGGCCACCTGCTCGGCCCCTTCTTCTCGCACATGGAGCAGCTCGATGGAAGCCCCCATTCGCCTCAAAATGTCAATGATCCCGCTGCGGGTGGGATTGCATCCAACTCCTCGGATTGTGAGATCGGAACCCGGAATCGAGGCCGCCGCCACCATAAAAAATGCCGCTGAGGAGACATCACCCGGAATTTTCACCTCTCTGCCGTACAGGGTCTGAGGTCCTTCAAGGGAGACCGAACATCCGTCCGCTTTGAGCTGCGCCCCAAAGGCCCGCGCCATAATTTCCGTATGATCCCTGGACTTCTGGGGCTCTTTGACGACCGTCATACCGTCGGCTTGCAGGGCGGCAAGCAGAATCGCGGATTTTACCTGAGCGCTTGCAACGGTCGTATCGTATCGTATTCCCTTGATCCTTCCTCCTTGAATAGTTAGCGGAGCCAGCCCTCTTCCTGCCGACCCGGAGACTTCGGCTCCCATCCGACTTAGCGGTTCGATTACCCGCTGCATGGGCCGTGTGCGTAGCGAGACGTCTCCGTCAAGTGTAGCCGTAAAGGGCCGCCCAGCTAGAACCCCGGCGAGTAGGCGCATCGTGGTTCCCGAGTTCCCGCAGTCGATGGTGCGGCTCGGCTTTGAAAGTCCTTCCCACCCTTTCCCGTCAGCGCACAGAACATCCCCTTCACTCCAGATTTTAACTCCCATGTCCTTGAACGCCCGAACCGTCCGCGAATTGTCTTCTCCTCCTGAATGGTTAAAAATACGGCTCTCACCATTGGCAACACCGGCAAAGATAACGGCCCTGTGCCCAACGGACTTATCTCCCGGGACGGTCAACTCTCCCCTGAGTGGGCTTTTGGTTTCGCGAACCGTCTTCATTCCGTACCCTGCAGCCTTCAACTGATTCCGTTCCTGAAATCGTTCGCCTTTTGAAACTCTTGTTCCAGGAGACTCCCTTTCCCGTTGCCAATCCATCCTCGAAGCCGCTCCAAACGCCTGATGTACTCTCCAAGGCCCTTGGAGATCGCCTGACGGTTAGCCAGACAGATATCACGCCAGAGTTCCGGCCGACTGGAAGCGATTCGAGTGAAGTCCTTGAACCCGCCTGCGCAATAGCCTTTGAGTTCCAGGGAATCAACACGGGATTGCCCCAGGCTATTAACCAACGCGTAGGCTACTACATGGGGAAGGTGACTCACTAGAGCCAGTACACGGTCGTGCACGTAGGGACTCATCATCTCCACATCGGCACCCAGTCGGCGCCAGAACTGGGCCAATTTCTTGAGCGATGCCTGATGGGTTTTCTGAGTCGGCGTCAGAATGCAGCGATGCCGCATGAACAGGTCGGGAACCGCTGCCTGAGCACCCCACTGCTCCCCACCAGCAATAGGGTGTGCCCCTACAAAATGAACCTTGCTACGAACGAGAATCCGGTCGACCTGATGGACCATCTTCCCCTTGACGCTACCGACATCGGTAATAAGGCACCCGGCCTTTAGCCTCGGGAGAAAAGCCTTGGTCAGAGAGGCGATAGCCTCCACCGGGGTGGCCAGGACCAACAAATCGACGCCTTCAGGAACTCGACTTTGATCCATGAAATAGCTATCGACGATGGTCATTCTGCGTGCAGCGCGGAGGTTCTTTTCTCCACGACCGTAACCGACGATTTCATCGACCAGGCCCCGCTTCCGCGCCGCGAGGGCCATGGAGCCACCGATGAGTCCTACCCCTGCGATCACCATCTTACGAAACATAAATCCCACTAAATCTCCCTCCCCAACACCTCAGCCAACTTCCTCAATTTAACCATTAGGGCCTCGAACTTTTCAGGCTTCAACGACTGATGGCCATCTCTCAAGGCCACCTCAGGATGAGGGTGAACTTCGATCAAAAGCCCATCAGCTCCGGCGGCAATTCCCGCAAGGGCCATGGGTGCTACCAGGTCCCAGCGTCCGGTCCCATGGCTCGGGTCTACAAAAACAGGCAGATGGGAAAGCTGCTTCAAGAAGGGAAGGGCACTCAGGTCCAGGGTATTTCTCGTCGCGGTTTCAAAAGTCCGAATCCCCCGTTCACAGAGAATGATCTGGCGATTTCCCTCCGCCGCGATGTACTCTGCCGAGAGGAGAAGCTCCTCAACCGTGGCGCTCAGACCACGCTTGAGCAGCACTGGTTTATTGATCTTCCCCACCTCGGTCAAGAGCTTGAAGTTCTGCATATTTCTGGCACCGATTTGTTGAGGATATCCGCATACCGGCTAACCAAATCGATATTCCTCGGATCCAATACTTTCGTGATTATGGGCAACCCTGTGACATCGCGGGCCGAGACAAGATAACCCAGGCCCTCTTCAGCCAGGCCCTGAAAGCTGTAGGGTGAGGATCTCGGCTTAAAGGCTCCTCCGCGAAGGAAGGTCGCCCCAGCCGCTTGTGTTGGGCATGCCGCCGCTAGCACCTGTTGACTCGACTCTACAGAGCACGGGCCGGCAATCACATGGAATTTTTTACCACCGATCCGATGACACGCAACTTCTATAACCGTATCCTCTTGTTGGAACTCTCGGCTAACCAGTTTATAGGGCTTCAGGATCGGTACCACCCGCTCGATACCTGGGGAAGGATTCCAAGGTTCGATCGGAGAGCTGACGCTCGTCGCCGATGGCTCCGATAATGGTCCTTTCTTTTCCAACGGACAAATGGGCGCGCAGACCGAGGGATTCGATCCTTTCCACCACATTTTGAATCTGTCCTTCGTTTAATCCCGGATTCAGAACAACGATCATAGCCCTGCCCAACCTACACTTTTGGTTTTACGAACAATTCTAGCTCATTGATAAGTTTAACATTCTCTTCCTTGGTACCTACAGTAACCCGAACCCACTCGGGCAAATCGTACCCAACCTGGGGTCGGATGATTACGCCCTTGCGCAGAAGATGCTCAAAGCACTTACTCCCATCGCCTACCCGGACCAGTATAAAGTTGGCGTGACTGGGGATCTGCTCCAATTCCAGCCGTTGAAACTCACCCTTCAGAAACTCCAAACCCTCCTGGTTGACGCTACGCGACCGCTCCACATGCTCGCTATCACCCAGTGCGGCCAATGCGGCCCATTGGGCTGCAGCATTGACATTGAAGGGCTGGCGCACGCGCTGCATGAGATCCACCACCTCCTCGGGTCCCACTCCGTAGCCTATCCGGAGCCCGGCCAGGCCGTAAAGCTTGGAAAAGGTCCGCAGCGTGAGGATCGTCTTCCCCTGGCTATGGTACTGGAGCGAGTCCGGGTAGTCCGGATCTCGGACATATTCAAAATAGGCCTCATCCACCACGATAAGGATTTCTGGGCTCACATCCGCGAGGAACCTTTCCCATTCGGCCCTAGGGTAGACTGTTCCGGTTGGGTTGTTGGGGTTGGCCAAGAAGACAATGCGGCTCTTGGGGCCAATGGCCCGTCCTATGGCATCCAGATCATGCCCAAACTCTCTGGAGGGAACGGTATTGCAGAGCCCTCCCACAGACTGGACCACGAGACGGTAGATGAAAAAGGCGTAATGATCCATCACCGCCTCGTCCCCGACCTGCATGAAAGTGCGTACAGCCAGTTCAATTAGCTCATTGGAGCCATTTCCCAGTATCAGTTGGTTACGTGAAAACCCCAGGTTCTCGCCGAGGGCATGCTTCAAGTGGAAGCAATCCCCATCGGGGTAGAGATTTAACTGGTCCAATCTTTCTGCCAGCGCATGGACGGCCTTGGGCGATGGACCCAGCGGGTTCTCATTGGAAGCGAGTTTGATACAGTTCTGGATACCATACTCCCTTTCGACTTCCTCGATAGGTTTGCCGGGGTTGTACGGGATCAGGGAACGGATATATTCGGGGACTTTGTCGATGATATTCACAAGCCGCAAGGATAGGAGCCAAGGACCTTTTCAAAGATGCATTGCTTTTCCAGTTGCTTTAGCGCCTTCAGCACCTTCGGTTCCTCCCTATGTCCATTAAAATCTAGAAAAAAGAGATACTCCCAGGGTTTCAATTTAAGGGGACGAGATTCGATCTTCGTCAGGTTCACTTTGTTTTTGGAAAAGGGGTCGAGCATCCGGTGGAGTACCCCTACCTCGTCTTTAACCGAAAACACGATGGAGGTCTTATCCTCACCGGTGGGCGGAGCAACGTGATTGCCAATGATGAAGAAGCGGGTAATATTGTTGGCCTGATCCTCGATATTGGCTTCAACCGTTCTCAGATCATAGATCTCCTTCGCCAAGCTACTCGCCACCGCCGCCAGGCTGGCATCCTGAGACGCCATCTGGGCCGCCTGAGCCGTGCTCGGTACCTCCTCGGCTGTAATTTTGGGAAAATGGCTGGTCAGCCAACCGCGGCACTGGGCAAGGGCCTGCGGATGAGACACAATGCGTTGAATCTGCTCCCCCTGACCGGATCGAGAAAGAAGGTTCTGATGGATCTCAAGAAAGATTTCCCCGCTAATAGTTACATTGGATTCCACCAGCAAATCGAGAGTGTGCGCAATGACCCCTTCCGTTGAATTTTCAATTGGCACCACGCCGTAGTCGGTCCGTCCTTGGGCCACTTCTTGAAAGACTTCGCTAATGCTAGAGACAGGGACAAATAGACTGGACAAACCAAAACGCTCATGGGCCGCCATCTGCGTAAAGGTCGCTTCCGGTCCCAGGTAGGCGACTCTGATGGGAGCCTCTAGGGAACGAGAA
Organism: Binatia bacterium; assembly: GCA_963664015.2. Lineage (GTDB taxonomy): Bacteria > Desulfobacterota > Binatia > UBA9968 > CAXXLF01 > JACZQL01. The sequence continues at coordinate 889,845 of CAXXLF010000001.1, forward strand.
GCGGAAATAATTTCACGATAGATGGAACGAAGCGAGAGTTGGGACAGGGGGCCCGGGTTCAGGCTTTCAATTCTTTGTAGAATGGTCTTTTCGCGACTTGGAACATAGACTGCTTCATTTCGGAGAGTTTTTATCCGCCCGATTCCCTGTGCCAGGCGTGCTCGTTCATTGAGAAGCTCTATGATCTTTTCATCGGCTTGATCTATCTTTTTTCTGACCGCATCGACCGACGGAATTCGTCTCAAGGAAAACCTCACATAGGCGTACCCTCTTTACAGGAAGACACGCCGAATAACCTAACCTATCTTAATTCCTACGCAAATGCAAAGAGGGAAGACCTAACCTGAAGAAGAAAGAAACTGCATCGCAAATTCCCTTTGATGCCGTAATTGATTCCAACTCCAGCGCGAGCAAGCTTCTAGAGGAATCCGAGGATGGCGATTGTGGCAGACTTAACTGTCACAACTAGGCTACCAAAATTGCTCCGAAAATTGCGCAGGGACCGTACTCGAGGGAGAGGGCCGTCAAGATGGCCATCTCTCCCCGGAGTTAAAGATGGGTCGGAACCACCATTAACAAGGGGTTCCAATGGGATCTACAAACTAGGCGGGCGGAGCCGCGACGGGTGGGGCTTGAATCCGTGCAGGTTGCTCATTCGAAGTCGTTACACCGACTTCTTGCTGCGCCTCCTGGAGCGCTTTGATCCTGACGATCCTATCTACCGTAATGCTTTCGTCAATGTTTCCTTGGGCAATCTGTTCCCTGATAGACTGTTCCACCGCTTTCAGCGGCAAATCGCAGTCTGGCGGAATGCGAGTGTCGAAATTTTCGAACATAGCCTCAAATAATTTTCTATCGGCTTGAACGATTTGATCGAACCCGGCATCTTCAACGAATCGAATGATCTCCTCCTTGGTTCGCCTTTCCCTAAAGTGCCGATTGGCTCTGATCATGCCCTTGAGAAAGCCTTTGACAGTGTTGTGGTGATAATTGACCATTTGACCCGTTGCCACCATCACCCGATCCTGCCGGGGCAAATAGGCCTCTTGAATATTGACGAGAATGGGAAAACCTTCTGACTTGAGTCTCTCTACCTGCACATTGACGGCGAGCAAGCCTTGGGCCTCACCTCGGCGGAAGGCAGCCTCCATGCCGAGAATGTCGTGCAGGTCCCCGTTGTAATAATCGATCTTAACGTCCACATTAGGCACCATACCGGCATCGCTAATGACCTGAGTCGATTGTACGGTCATCTCATCGCCGGGCGTAAATACATTGATCTTGCCTCCCTTTAGATCTCTAGGCGACTTCATACCCTTCTGCCCGAACAGGAAAAAGGCATGGGTCATTCGTCTTGGACCGATAATAAAAATGTCACTTCCATTATTGATAGCCTTCAATACATAGGGGGGTCACAGGGTCCACCGCGAAGTCCGCCAGGCCCAGGTTTACCGCTTCAAGGCTCGCCCCTTCGCTTTCAAGGGTCACGAGTTCCACGTCTTCAAAGCCTTCATCTGCAAAAAAGCCCTTGGCAAGCGCGATGAGAGGGATAACGACATGGTTCCATTCATCATGGTCCGAAGAGATACGGATCCGAGGATGGAGTGAGCTCCGACTGCGGCCGGAGTTACTCAGATTCCAATCCAGCCATGACTGTGGATCTTTAAAAATGGAACATTGGATATGACTTCATTGCTCATAAAAACTCCCCCTTAAAGATAACTTGATATATAAATAATCAATAAATAAAACTTATCTATATAAATTTTTCGCCAATTACCAAGCCATTTTTACTGTGGATGCGGTATTCAGCATGGGAACCCCGTGTTTTGAATTAACTGTCGTGGGAGGTCGAGAGAAAATTCCTTACGGCCTCCGAAATCTCGTTTCTCTCTGTTTCTGGATGAAACCAACGAATCTCAGGGTCCGACCTGAACCAGGTCAGTTGGCGCTTGGCAAGACGTCGCGTATCGCGTTTCATGAGGGCAAGGGCCTCCTCCTGGCTCTTCTTTCCGCGTAAATAGAGACCCACATGGCGGTAGCCGAGGCTTTGCAGAGGTTTCAGGTCCAGGCTATAACCCCGTGCAGCCAGGGCCTTCACCTCTTCGACGAGCCCGATAGCCATCATTTCGTCACATCGCCGATCGATGAGAGCGTAAAGCTCTTTTCGATCCCGATTGAGACCTACTTTTAAACTCTCGAAGCCGCTCTCCTTAAATCCATGCTCTTCCTGCCATCGGCTCATACCCTTACCGGTTTGGGAAAAGACCTCCAAGGCACGGAATATCCTCTGGCGATCATTGGGATGGATGGAAGCGGCGGCATCGGGATCGACTTGCTTCAGACGCTCAAAGAGGTGGCTGAGACCCAGTTCCTCCTCAGCTTTGCCGAGGCTCTTTCGAAATTCATCGGCTCTGCCGGGACCGGAAAACAGGCCATGAAGTAACGCCTTGATGTAAAGGCCGGTACCACCACAGACAATGACTTTCTTTCCCCGCGATCGAACATCGCCCTCGGCCTCCAGTGCCGATGCTCGAAACATCGCGACGTTGAATTCTTCGTCCAGGTCGACCAGATCGATTAGATGATGGCGTATCTTTTGCTTCGATTCGGCTCCCGGTTTTCCCGTCCCAATGTCCAAGCCACGGTATACCTGCTGGGAGTCAGCACTCAGGATCTCCCCGTCGACGCGTAACGCAACCTCTTCAGCAACCTGGCTCTTCCCCACCCCGGTGGGTCCCAAAATAACAATCAAGGGACGCTCCATGACAACTTGCCCGCTCACCCCCCGACTAAGGCCTCGCCCTCTTCCACGTCTGGATGACTGACAGGAATGCCCGGGATAAGATCATTAGTGTTGGAACGGTGTGCAGTTCGTTACAGATGCAAGAGATAGGGTACCCCTCGCTCCTCATATTTTCTTGAACATTTTTTCCAGCTCAGGCTGGGAGAATTCGACAAATACGGGGCGACCATGGGGACACTGGGTGGCAAAATCGACCCCATCGAGCTCACCCAAGAGCGCATAAATCTCATCTCGTGTAAGCCGCCGATTGGCACGGATGACATTATGGCAGGCGATGGTCATTAATCGCTCCTTTAATTCGTGGCTGATCTCGGCAGATTTCCCGACTTCAGCCAGCTCCGCAACCATTCGACGCAGGACCTGACTCCAGTCACCGGCAGGGAACAGAGCCGGAACGGCCTTGATCGCGAAGGTGTTGCGCCCGAACGCTTCTACGGCGAAACCAACTTGATTCATAGCCCCTAACCATTGTTCCAAAAGGACGGACTCGGATACCGGGAACTCCAGGACCTGGGGAATCAGTAGTTCCTGGCACTCGACCTTGCCCTGTTCGATCTGCAAACGCATCTTTTCAAAGGCCACACGTTCATGGGCCGCATGCTGATCGATCAATGCCATCCCCTCGTTGGATTGGCACACGATGTAACAGCCAAGGATCTGACCAAGAACATCCAGGGACGAGAAAAACCCCCGCCTCGTCCAATCTTCATGAGCCGGCGGCGCCTCAACCGAGTCCGCCTTGAACAGGGACAGATTATTGGCCGCCAGGGGGCTCGAATAGATGAAAGGTCTCTCACGCACACCGGAAAACGGCTGACCGACACTCGGTCCGGTCTTTATCCCGGGCCTCTTGGCTTCTCTTTTAAGCCCGTTACAAACCGCCGCGACGACCGCCTCGTGCACCTCCCCCTGGCGCCTGAAGCGAACCTCTACCTTCGCCGGGTGTACATTGACATCCACATCGCTGAAGGGGACGTCCAAAAAAAGCACGACCGCAGGATAACGTCCTTTCATCAACAGCGTTTCATAGCCCTGAAGAACGGCGTGGGTTAAAATCCGATCCCGAACGTAGCGCCGGTTAACAAAGCTCATGAGGTAACGGGAATTGGGAAAAGAACTCGGTGCCGCACTCAAATACCCGGAAATCCCGATCTTCCCATCCTTCCAGGAGAAAGGTATCATCCCCCGCCCTATATCCGGCCCAAGGACTTGCTCCAAACGGTCTTGAAAACCCGGGGTTACAACGTAGTCAGAGAGCGTCCTTCCCCCATGGAAAAGCCGGAGATGGACCTTCTCGTGGGCTAACGCCATACGGTTGATGACGTCACTGATATGACTGAGCTCCGTCCCCGGGGATTTGAGAAACTTGCGTCGGGCCGGAATTTTGATAAAGAGATCCCGTACCTCTACGGTTGTCCCCACCGGACACCCAACCCTTGAAGGCTCCTCTCTCTTGCCTCCGTCCACCAACAGGCGGGATCCCATCTCCTCCTTCCGAGTTCGGGAGATAATCTCCATGCGAGACACGGACCCGATACTGGGAAGCGCCTCGCCCCGAAATCCCAGTGTCGAAATATTAAAGAGATCCTCGTCGTTTTTCAGTTTGCTGGTTGCATGGCTCTTAACCGCCATGGGCATATCTTCGAACGGAATCCCCTCGCCGTCGTCGGACACACGGATGAGTGAGGCCCCACTCGCCTCCACCCAGACGGATACCTCTTTGGCATCAGCATCAAGGGAGTTTTCCACCAACTCTTTAACCACCGAAGCGGGCCGCTCCACCACCTCGCCAGCTGCAATGCGACTAATCAGGCCATTGGGTAAAAGGACAATGCTCATGATGGGCTCCTTTGACCCTCCCCATCCAGCTGGGCCAAAGATTGGAGATAATCTCGAAAGTTCATTGGATTATCGCAAAGCATATCCCTGGGTGCCTATCAGGTCAAGAATAGCCCGGTATCCAAAAAGGTTCGGAATCAAGAGCCCGGCCGATTGGCCCATAAGAGTTGACGACGTTTCATTTTAAAAGTAAAAGGATAATTATCGCTAGGAGTACTCCATGATGAAAAGGCTTTTAATCGAAACCCTTTTGCTCACTGGTCTCATTGGGGCCACTTGCTACAACGCAGCCGCGGTGGAACCCGAATCTGTAGAAGTGAAGGTTAAGAGGATTCTTCTTGATCCTTCGAGTAAGACCCCTGTCGTGTTGCTCGAGAGTCTCAAAAAACACAGATTCCTCCCAATTTGGATAGGTAAACCGGAGGCCACATCCATCGCCTTAGAGTTAGAGCACGTGGACGTCCCACGGCCCAACACCCACGATCTGATCCGGAATATCGTGGAAGGTCTTGGCGCCCAGTTGCATCGGATCACCATTACCGACCTCAGAAACAATACCTATTTTGCTACCGTCACACTGGTTCTGGAAGGTCATGAATTCCAAATTGATTCCCGTCCCAGCGATGCCATCGCGGTCGCCCTGCGCATGGGCGCACCCATATACGCCTCGCCTGGGGTCCTGGACAAAGCGGGTCGGCTACCAAGCGCCTTGACGTCGGCTGACGGCGTACGGAAAATTTGGGGATTTGACATTCAGGATTTGACGGAAGAACTGGCCTCCTTTTTTGACCTCAAGGTGGAGGGAGGAGTTCTGGTAGCCCATGTGGAGCGCGATGGGACCGCTTCCAAAGCGGGTTTTCAGCGAGGCGACGTGATCACGAAAATAAACGGGGAAAAATGTCAGAATGTACGGGATCTGGAGTCAATCATCGAGAAGACAAAGAAACCGATAAAATTAAATATGGTGATCAGGCGGAAGGGCAAGCCAGCAACTGTGGTCTTGCGCCTTCCATCCTAATTACTTTACTGCGTTCGACGAGCCGTTGTTTTAAACCTTCCCATTACTGCTGAAGAGGACCTTTCCCCACTTTTTCAATGTTCTCTCGAGATCCTCAGGACTTGAGGCTGCCACCTTGGGGAAGTCCTTGATCCATTCGAAGGGACGGCAAGCATCGATAATAGCCCTCGAATTGAAGCCTTTCTGACTGGGATGGATGATCGGATCCAGAGGTCCGCTCCAGCAACGCCGAATGATATCGATATCCTGGACTGGGTCCGAACGCGACGACATGGCCCAGATCACCTCATCCGTATTGGTTGGATCGATATCCTCATCAACCACAATGACATAGCGTCCCAGGTACGCCCCCGCATGGCATTGGGAGGCCACCAGCGCAGCCTGCTTGGCATGGCCCGGATATCTCTGCTTGATGGAGACCACAAGAACCAGGCGGCTACCGCCGGAAACCATCAGCCAAACCCCTTTCACATCCGGTATACCAGCCTTCTCCATCTCATCCCAGATCAAGGCTGAACGCAGGTAGGAACGATACCAGCCCAACTCGGCCGGTGGTTTTCCCGGAGGTGAACCGAGAATGATGGGATCATTGCGATGGTACAGCCGCTTGACCTTGACGATCGGTTCCGGCCGTTCCGCGCTGCCATAATAACCGGTCCACTCGCCGAACGGCCCTTCGGTACGGGGCTCGTCGAAGGAAACGTCCCCTTCGACCACGATCTCCGCGTGGGCAGGAATGGGAAGGCCCGAATACTCTCCAATGATCACTTCCAGGGGCTCGCCCCGCATACCACCAATGAATTCAGATTCGGGGACTCCGTAAGGGACTTCGATGCTACCTCCGAGAAAGATCAAAGGATCGTGGCCAAAGGACATAGCCACCTTACAGGCCCTTCCGGTGCCGGAATACTTGTCCCGTTGGATCCGCCCATGCTTTCCCGGAGAAATGTAAAAGCCCACAGTCTTGGGATCATGAATCATGACACGGTAGGTTCCCCAATTGACCCAATCCTCGTCAGGGTCGCGGGTGACATCAATACTTCCGGTTCCAATATATCGGCCGCCGTCGTGATCATGCCATTTGGGTGTCGGAAATTTAAAAAGATCGATATCCTTTTCTTCATAAACGTTTTCGAACAGCGGGCTGTCCTTAACGACCTTGTGCGGAATAGGTTTGATCTGCTTATACCGCTCCCGCCAGGATCGTACAAAGTCCATCTTATGTTCGCCTGGGGGGAGTCCCAAAGTAAGCCCTAACCGGCCCCTCGTGCTTAACGAGTTGGACAAAATCCGGTATCCCTTCGGGTAATCCTTGATTTCATCAAATAAGACCGCTGGACCGTCTTCTTTATGGTGGACCAGCTCCGTTACAGCTCCGATTTCAAGGTTCCAGTCGCAGCCTTTGAGGGTTTTTAACTCCCCAATATTCTCTACACACCGGATCCATTCCCGGAGGTCTTTGTATTCCATAATTTCCTCCAATCTAATATAGAGCACCAACTTGATTCGAAAAGAGCTTGATACTTAACCAATTTTACCTCTACATTCAAGGTCTGAGGCCTCCACAATGGGAGCCGATTCCAATGGCACCACACCAGCGACCAATATTGCAATTACCGCGTGGACATGGTAGCCATTTGACGTGTCGGGCAAGATAAAAGACCTGAGTGAATTAAAGGACATCGTCCACAGGGTCAAGCAGGATGGGAAAAATGTTGTTTTTACGAACGGGTGCTTTGACCTGTTACACAGCGGGCACCTGCACCTACTCCGGGAGGCCAAGAAGCTCGGTCACTTGCTGATCGTAGCAATGAACAGCGATAGTTCGATCAAAGGGATCAAGGGCCCAAATCGCCCTATCGTACCGGAGACGGAGCGGGCAGAGCTCCTAGCCGCTCTCGAGATGGTCAATTATGTAATTATTTTCCCCCAACCGGACCCATCCCAAGTCATCAAGGAGATCGGTCCGAACGTACTGGCCAAAGGCGGCGACTGGGCTAAAGATGAAATCGTAGGTAGGGACACGGTGGAGCAGCTTGGCGGAACAACCGCTGTGATCCCTATGCTTGCAGGCTATTCAACCACTAAGATTATAGAAAAGATTCGTCAGGAAAAGACATGGCAAGAATTTGTACCATCTGCAACAAAAGGCAATCCGTAGGCAATAACGTCAGCCACGCCAACAACAAGACAAAAAGGGTCTGGCTTCCCAACCTCCAGAGGGTAAGGGCAAAGATCAACGGTCAGGTACGTCGCGTTCCCGTCTGCACCAACTGCATTCGGTCTGGCCGAGTGATTAAAGTAGCCCGAACCTCTAGCCTCGCGCCCTGACCGCTTTATAGACCCCTTTCACCTTTAGGATGCTGTCCAGGACACGCTGGAGTTGTTGCGAGTCTCCGATCATGAGTTCAAAGGTGTTCAATGCCTTGTGATCCGGATTGGTCCGAATATAGGCCCGCGCGATATTGACGTCTACACTGGTAATGGCTGAGCTGATGGCCGCTAAAAGGCCCGGTCGATCTACACAGCTCACCTCGATTCTGATGGGCCGCGGCGTGGAGTCTCCCTCTTCCCACCTCACTTCGACTTTTCTATTGGGATCACTGTCCAGAACCGTTGGACAACCGGCAACGTGAACGGTTACCCCCCTACCCCGGGTCATATATCCGATAACGTGTTCTCCAGGTAGGGGATGACAGCACTGGCCAAATCGGACCAGCACGTCCCCCAATCCCTTTACTCGAATTCCCGAATCTCGCTTTTTTCCTCCCACCATCCGGAAGAGACGGCCCACCGCCCCTTCAACCCCCTTACCCCCGCCTTCAAGTTTATCCGGGGGAACAAGTTTTGTTAGAACCTGCAGCGAGGTGATCTTGCCGTAGCCCACGCTGGCCAACAGGTTCTCCTCATCCCGGGTTCCCAGTTCCTTTGCGATGGCCTCGATCCTTCCTTCCTGACGTAGCTTGGTGTAGTCCAGTTGGTAATGGTTGAGGTCTCCTTCCAGGAGTTCACGTCCCAAGGCAACGCTCCTGTCGCGCTGCTCCGCCTTGATCCAATTACGGATCCGTGCCTTGGCCCTGGGAGTCTTGGCCAGTTTCAGCCAATCCCGGCTTGGCGTTTGCTGATGGGTGCGAATGATCTCGACGGTATCGCCGCTTCGCAGGATGTATCGTAGTGAAACAAGGTGCCCGTTGACCCTCGCCCCAGAACAGCGATGACCAATATCCGAGTGAATCCGGTAGGCAAAATCAATCACCGTCGCACCCTTGGGAAAGCTCAGGAGATCTCCTTTGGGGGTAAACACGTACACCTCGTCGGGGAAGAGATCCTCTTTTAGACTGTGAAGGAACTCTTGAGGGTCTTCAATGTTCTGTTGCCACTCGAGGAGCTGGCGCAACCAGCTAAAGCCCTGCACACCGCTAAACTGAAAATCCGTTCCCTCCTTGTAACGCCAATGGGCAGCAATTCCTTCCTCCGCAACTCGGTGCATTTCATGGGTGCGGATCTGAATTTCTACCCGTTGACCTTGAGGACCAATAACCGTCGTATTGAGGGATTGAAACATATTGGGTTTGGGTAGGGCAATGTAATCCTTGAATCGACCCGGCACCGGCTTCCACTGGCCATGGACGATCCCCAGGGTCTCGTAGCACTCCCGCATTGTATCGACGACAACTCGGAAGGCAACCAGATCATGGATCTGATCGCAGGGTAGACCTTGACTCTCCATCTTTTGATAAATGCTGTAAAAGTGTTTGAGCCTACCGGTGAGCTCAGCATCAATGCCCTCCTCGGCCAATTTCTTACCAATCACCGAGATAACTTCATTGATATATTTCTCTCGGTCTCCTCTTTTTTCCGCCACGTCCCGTTTGATCTGGTAAAAGATTTCCGGCCGCAGGTGCTTGAGCGCATGATCCTCTAGCTCGCATTTGATCCATTCGATACCAAAACGGCGCGCCAAGGGGGCATAGATTTCCAGGGTTTCCTGGGCCGTTATGAGCTGTTTGCCTGGAGACAAATGGTCCAAGGTCCTCATGTTGTGCGTCCGGTCGGCCAACTTGATCAAAATGACACGGACGTCCCGCCCCATGGCCAGGACCATTTTCCGGTAGTTTTCCGCCTGCTTTTCTTCTCGGCTGGTAAACTGCGTCTGGCTGAGCTTCGTTACCCCATCCACCAACCCCTCCACTTCATCACCAAATTCCCGCTTGATTTCTTCCTGTGAAGTCAGGGTATCTTCAACCGTATCGTGGAGCAATCCTGCGACGAGACTCGGGACATCCAATTTCAGGTCAGCGATGATCCCGGCCACGGCCATGGGATGAATAAAATAGGGTTCTCCCGATAAACGCTTTTGCCCTTGATGAACCCTGGCTGAAAAATCGTAGGCGCGTCGGATCGTGTCCACATCAGCCGTAGGATGATAGGCCTGAACCTTCTCCACCAGATCGCCGATTCGAACCTCTTTAGCCATGGCCCTTGATCCTCGAGCGAAGCGCCACCAGAGGAGACAGAACCTTCCAACTCTGCACTCTGGAAATCCTGTGCCTCTCCGCTATCAGGATAGACTTGAGCGCATCCTGCGCATCACGAATTCTTCGGTTTAACACAAAATAGTCATACCCATGGATCTCAACAAGCTCACGCTTGGCGTTCTCCAGCCGTTTGCGGATGATATCCTTGCGATCGGTCTTCCTATGGGCTAAACGCCGCTCAAGCTCCCGTAACGAGGGAGGAAGGATAAAAACGGACACCGCGTTTCGGTAACGCCCCTTAATGCTACGACTACCCTGTACATCGATATCGAGCAGGACGTCCTGCCCGGAACGAATGTTCTGTTCCAGCGGTCGGCGCGGGGTGCCGTAAAAACTCCCGTGCACCTTCGCCCACTCGGCGAACTCCCCCCTTCCCCGCATTTCCTCGAACCTCTTTTTTCCTACAAAATGGTAATCTTGCCCCGGCATTTCTCCAGGGCGGGTTTCACGTGTAGTGTAAGAAACAGACAGCCGTAATTCGGGAAACGCCCGCATGAGTTTCTTGATCAGCGTGGTTTTTCCGGCTCCCGATGGCGCCGACAAGATCAAGATCACGCCGTCACTTTTTGCCACTGTCCCGCGAGTCTTCATCATTCTACATTCTGGACCTGTTCTCTAATCTTCTCTACCTTTTCCTTACCCGAAAGCATGAGCCCCACGGTGGAGAGTTGGGAGGCTTTAGCACCGATCGTGCTGAGCTCCCTCTGGGCTTCCTGAAGTAAGAAGTCCATCTTCTTGCCCACGGAGCCGGGTTCACGAGTCAGTTTTGACAAGCCCTCTACGTGGCTTTTGAGCCGTACAACCTCTTCATGAATGTCCCCTTTGGGAAGTGAGTTCTCGTATTCTTTTCCTGGCCTGTGCCCCTCTATGAGGTCCCCGGTCTCCCGGGGACCTAGAGACTGAATCAGTGCCTTGTGAATATTCTTGGCCTCACGGCTCAGTGCGGACCAGACTTTTTGCAATTGCTGCACCTGATGCTGGATGTCGTGTCTCAGGTGATTTCCTTCGCGCCCCCGTGAACGTTCCAGGTTACCCACAGCAGACTCCACGGTTTTTAAAACCAGTGCCCGCTCGTTTTCCCAAGTCTCATCGTTTTCCTTGAACTCGAAGAGATCGGGGAGCCTGGAGAGCAGAGCCAGGTCCATCTCGCCCTTGAGATCGAATCGCTTCTTAACCTTTTTGAGGGTAGCCAGATACTGGCCGAGCAAAACATCGTCCAGCTCGAGCCTACGCCCTTTCCCTTTTAGCGGTGAACGGGTGATAAAAATCTCGACCCTCCCTCGGGAAAGCCGATTTCGGATCTTCTGGCGGATGGCCTCCTCCACGGCCAGATAAGACCGCGGCACCCTGAGCTGGATATCTAAATGGCGGTGATTAACCGTACGTACTTGAACGGTCACCTTGGCGATCTTTCCCTGAGCCGTAGCCTCTCCGTAACCCGTCATACTTTTCATAGACCGCTTCACTTCCTCTCCTGAATCCAATTGAAGGATACGATGCTAGACCCAGCCAAGCGACGAAATATCGGCAGGACCGTATTCAACCGTTTTCTCGGATCGCTTTTTTCAGACGCTCCAGTGACACCGTGGCCGTACCGACCTCTCCCACGACGATTCCCGCAGCCAGGTTGGCAAGGATGGCAGCCTCCTCGTAGCTCCCCCGGCTCGCCAGTGTCAGCGCACAGGTAGCCACGACGGTGTCACCCGCACCTGTCACATCGAAGACTTCCTTGGCCGTGGTGGGGAAATGACCAACCGTTCCATCCCGACGAAATAGGCTCATGCCCTCTTGTCCTCGTGTAACCAGTACGGCACCGGCCTGCCATTTTTCGAGAAGGATACCACCCGCCTCCTGCAGTGATTCTGGATCGTGAATCTTGAATCCCGCCGCATCACCGGCTTCATCTTTGTTGGGCGTAACTAGCGTGACGTTACGGTACCGGTCAAAATTCTCTTTTTTGGGATCTACAACGCAAGAGATCCCCTTGCCCTGAACGACCTCCCCGATCCACCCCAGCAATTCGGGATGGACAACGCCCTTTCCGTAGTCGGATATGACCAGACCGTCACATCGACCTAGCTGGCGGGCAACAAACTGACGCACCTTGCGATGCACCTGCTCCCTGATAACTCCGTGATTCTCATGATCCATTCGAACTAACTGTTGATGGCGCGGACCAGCGATCAGACGACTCTTCTGGGTCGTAAGAAAGCGTGACTCGGGAAACACGCCCGATGTTGAACTGCCGATCACCTTGAGTTGACGCAAGAGCTGTTTCCCTGCCGAATCTCGCCCCAGGATACCGCAGGCAGTCACCTGTCCTCCTAATCCCCTTATGTTATGAATCACGTTGGCGGCTCCCCCAAGACAGAGCTCCTCGGATACAACCCGAACCACCGGGACCGGGGCCTCCGGCGAAATCCGCTCCACATCCCCCCAGATAAATCGATCAAGCATCAGGTCCCCCACGACGAGAAGACGGCAGCGACGGAATCGATTCACCACGGCCAACAGTTTGGCTTTTCCTACTTTGAGTTTGATCATCTTTCCGCTGCACCCTCAAGCAGTTCATAATAGAACTCTTCATTCTTTTTAGCCATTTGTTCCATGGTCAGGTCGCGTTGCACGCGTTTCCTCGCCATGGCTCCCATAGAGTCCATGAGCGATGGATCGCCGAGGAGTTGTGCCAGGGCTTGGGCCAATGCTTGAGGATCTCCCGGCGGGACCAGCAAACCCGTCAGGCGGTGTTGAACCAACTCGGGAACACCCCCGACCAGGCTTGCCACAACAGGTTTCCCGGCCGCCATTGCCTCTATCACGGAGACCCCAAGGCCTTCGTTCAGTGACGGGAGGACAAAGAGATCGATACCATTTAAAAAACTGGGTATGTTCGATACGAACCCCAGGAATACTACGTCCCTTTGCACGCCAATTCGGACTGCCCTTTGTTCCAGATAGGCCTTTTCTTTTCCTTCCCCGGCCAGAAGGATCCGTGGTCGGATTCCCTGATCCTGGAGGATCCGCGCGGCCTCCAATAAATAGCGATGCCCCTTACGCGGTTCGAGGACCGCAACCGTCCCAATCGTAGGGCGATGAGAGGTTCTATCCCCCAATGCCTCAGGATGAAAACGTCCTAACTCGATCCCGCTGTAGATGACTCGAATTTTCTCCGCTTGGACTCCCCCCTCGATCAATACCTCACGGATCTTATCCGAGATGGCGACGACCCCGTCGACTCTGCTGTTGTAAAGGCGATTATGGTACCAGTTTCGTTTCACCGGGTAGTCCATCCTGCGGGTCACCACATAACGGACTCCCGGTCGAGCCCGCCACAACCAAAGGGCAAGGCCATGGGCCCTCTTGGTATGAAAATGAACTATATCATACGCCTCTTTCTGGATAAGCTTCTTCAGCCGGAAGACGGGCCGCAAATCCAAGTCATTGCGCACCCGAAGGGGGATGATTTTCACGTCAACCCTCTGCACTTCGTCAATCAGGGCGCCTTCCGGATGGCAGAGAAGGTGGTTCTCATGGCCCCATGAGGTAAGTTTGGTCAAGAGACCCATTACCTGAGTCTCCCCACCTGCCCATTCCTTCTCCGGATCGACATGAAGGATTTTGAGATGCCGGTTAGTTTTAGCCACGTTTACTTTGCTCCCGCTCGAAATCTTCCAATTCTCTTAGTTTAGCATATTTAAGAAAGACATAAATCGCCGCACTTGCCGCGACAAACAGGCCTGGCAACCCATCAAGGAAACCTCTTTTTAAAATATAGCAACGAAAGAAGCGAAAGGACGGACGGAAAAGCTGGTCGATAATCCCCCATCCCTTCCCCAGGCTCTTGAGCTCAGCCGATGACATAGTAGTAAAATCGTTAATCTGCCTCAAGTGATCGTTAATATCCCGGTAGGTGTAGTGGTGCAGGGGAGACGTTAAACGGCGCATCCTGCCGTCGACGAGAATACGTTCATGGGGTTCTTGACCACCCCATCGGGCCCTGGTGCTTCGAAAAATCCGGATATCATAGTCCGGGTACCAACCTCCGCGCCACCACCACCGTCCCAGGTAATAAACGAGTCTCGGCACTAAAAAAGCATTAAAACGGTCGCCGTAACGCGGGAGTGCGTCCAGGATCTCCGCTCTCAGCTCTGGAGGCACCCGCTCATCGGCATCTACCAGGATCACCCATTCCCGGGTTGCCTTCGAATGAGCGAAGGCCTTCTGCTCCCGATATCCGGTCCATTCCCGCTGGAAGACCCGGTCTGTATACTCGCGGCAGATCTCTACAGTTCCATCGGTACTGAAGGAATCCACCACAACAATTTCGTTGCACCACCTGAGACTTTCAAGACAGTCTCGAATATTGTCTTCCTCATTGAAGCAGACGACAATTGCGGATATTTCGTACCCTTTGAACGACATGAGCGCAATTCATCCCTAACGAAAATAACAGGGTCCTAGCAATTTGATTCGCTGACGTCCATCGATTATGGCATTCATCCTTTTGTGTCCATTGCCTTTTTGTTCAGTTGGATTTCACGCCGACGCTCCTTGGTTCTTCGATCCAGCCAGCGTGCGAGTCGACGCTCCCTCTGCCCCAAAGAGCGGCACCCTAGATAATGCCTGAGAAAACGGATCCGGTCGCGGACAGAAATTCCCGGGAGGTTAAACCGATTGAGTTGAACCAAATTTCTCTTCCAGAATCCTTGCGGGAACCAGGGCGGATATCGGCGCGTCCGATCGTGGTCGATACTAAAAAGGTGGATACCCGTCGGTTCCTGTCGAATCAGGATATTGGACGGGATAAGATCTCCATGCACAAAGCCCAACTGGTGCATGCGGCGAACCTCCAGCGCCAACTGGCGGAGAGCCGCTCGTTTTGTCTTCAGCCTGCCCCCGTCCAGGGATAATGCCGAATGGGTTCGAAGAAAAACCGGAAGCGAGACTCCCTCAACCGCGTGTGCCAGGAGAAAGGCAAGCCTGATAAAACCAAGTCGCCTCCTCTCTCCAGCCACCACGGTTACGGGAACCTCAAATCCGTTTCGTCTCAGGGCTTGACCTTGCCTGAGGGCTCGGAACGCCTTCGATCGGCGAAAAAGGTCTTTGAAGGATTCAAAGTAATTATCGGGATAATAGATCTTCAGGAAATATTTCTGACCGGCCTCCCCAATCCCATCGGTAATCTTTTGAGTCTCCGGGCGCCGCCGGGTAACTGAGTTGGCCGTAACCAAATAAGTCGAGATTCCGTCCCAGTAATCCCAAGTCCATTCGTCGGCGAAAACCAAAAGCTTCCAGTCTCCCTTCCAATGGCCTTTATAATCATCATCCACCGCCATTTCCCTAACCACCTTGGCCAAGCGCCATCTCAACTTTAGCGACAATGTCCCGGACCTCGATGGATTGCATGCAAATGCGGCCGATGGAACACTTCCTGAGGTAACAGGGTGAACAATCGGCCTTGCCCTGAAGGACCAGATGATCAAAGCTAAAGGGACCGGTACGCAGGGGGTTGGTCGCCCCCCACAGAGAAACGACGGGAATCCCAACGGCAGCGCACAAGTGCATGAGCCCGGTATCTGGGCCAACAGCAACCTTTGACCGTGCCAACATGGCGATGGATTCACGCAGGGTATTCACGCCAACGAAATTTTTAACCGGAACTATCTGATAATTCTCGAACTCTGTTGCCAGGGGAACATCTTCAGCACCACCAAGAAGGACAATGTCCAGCCCGAAACGCTTGTGGACCTCACTGGCACTCAATGCGGCTTGATAAGGGAACCACCGTTTGCTTTCCCAACGGGCTCCGAGAAAAAAAACGGCAAAGCGCTCCCCGACCCCATGGAGACGCTGGGTCACATTTTTTTCCTCCTGGGGTGAGCACGTGATCTTCCACTCCGGAGGGGCGGTTCCCATACCCAAGAACTCAGCGAATTTAAAATAGTGAAACAATTTAGAAATGTTTTCACCCGCAAATTCGATATGAAAATTGTTAAAAACCCAATTGAGCTCCTTAGAGTCAAGTCTATGAAATCCCAATCGAATCGGTGCCCCCGAGTACCGACTGACCAATCCGCTCTTGAGAATCCGCTGTAAGTCCAAGACAAGATCAAAATGCCCCGATCGGACCCTTTCCAGAAATGGGAGAAGGCTCTTCCACCAGCGCTTGCGATCGAAGAGAAGGACCTCGTCAACCGCTGGATGATTCTCGACCAGGGGAAATGCCGCGGGTTCAATAGACCAGCTAATCCTGGCCTCGGGATAGGCCTTGCGGAGGAGATTTGCCAATGGCAAGGCTCGAGACACATCCCCAATGGAACCGTGCAGGACAATCAGAATTTTGCTCCCAACAAACTGCATACTAGGGATCCTGATTGTAAAACTCCATGAAATCTGACCAGGCCTTTTCCGAAAGATACTGTCCCCGCGAGTCAAGTTTCCGTACCGACCGTAACAACCGAAGGAGGTTTTTGTTTGCCTTTAAGGGGCTGAGTTTTTCCGGAAATAGCCTGGCCTTGTCAAAATCGATTAGAAAAACCTCAACGGATCCGGGCTGCCTACGCACCATTATATTTTTCAGATTGAGATCCGCGTGGTAAATACCCTTAAAGTGCATTCGGCGAACACCCTGAGCTACGGCACAAAGAAGCAACCGGGTATCTTCTCTGGTAAGACTGTTTTTCAGCGCAAGCCAAAGGTCCTGGGCCCCAGCAAGTTCCCGGCTAACCAGCCACCCTCGATAGAAAGGCCCGCAGGTCCTTTGGACGAGTGCCGCCAGGACATCTACAGTGGGAACCCCGCGGCGCCGGACCTCGTCAGTAATGACCAGCTCGGCAAAAGGCCGGGTGGGCCAGGTAAAGAACACCTGCCCGGTGATTTTGCGCAAAAGTCCCCCATGCCGGTATTGACGAGCCAAGGCAACGTTGCCCTCCGCCACTTGGATACGACGGAGGGTTCCTCTCCCGTAGTGGGGGGGCGGCTCTTCGGGTACCGTGACCGGCCTCATGACCGAGGCCGCAAGCCGATACGCATTGATCCCATCTTGGATCAACATCAGTTGTCCGCCACGCAGGCATACCCGTCTATATCCATCCGGTACCGGCCCCCAGATCCATGATTCGAACATGATATTTTTATCCTTGGCGGCCCCCTCTAACGTTCTCGCCACTTGGGAAACCATCACCGTTCAACGACTCACCGGCATTCCAGGTGCATTCCCGGTCCATTCACTTCCCGCTGGACCGGCTTGTTTCATGCCACTTTATCCCTCCAACCATCGTCCCGTAGGCCGACAACGCCGACAAACTCAAACCCGCCATCCCTTGAAACACAAGCCCTTTCACGAACAAAAGCCGTATCAGCACCCACATGGGATACGTAACTAGGGAGGTTCGACTCAATGCCCGCCCATCGGATCCCAATTCCTGGGCCCATAGGCTGGAGACTACGTTGAGGCGCTCGACCCCGACGGCAAGTTCCGAGGAGGAGTAATCGTTAATCCATCCTGGGAGCACAGTAGCTTTTCCATTGTGAACGGGAGATTGAGAATTCCACCAATGGATGGGAAAATCCCTCGTTTCACGACACAGACGCATCGAAGGCGTCGGACTCCAAAGGCTTCCCTCGACCCAACGCCCAAGCAGAAAAGAACGGATCGGGACCCGGTAGGCCGGCAATGATTGACCGGGGTCCTCCCGACGGAGACGTTGGAGCGCATCCGCAAGCTGGTCCTCCACGCATTCATCCCCCCATAGGTGTAACACCCAATCCGTATGGGTCGCCTGAATGGCTTTTCCGGATCCTCCAGAAATATGGGCTGCCTCCTCCTGGTCCAATGGGCAAATGGTTACCGTATCCGCCCACTGGACGCTCTCCAGGCACTGGGACAGATGGCTCATCCCTCGCAGGCTATAAACAACAACACCAAGGGTAGGCATGGAATCGCTAGAGGGAAACAAACTCAGGCACAGGATCGGCTCGATCCTCGCCACTGGTTTGCCCCCGATGGCTGAGAAGCCGCTTTACCGCTTGCATGACTTCCTCTGCTGGGATCAAGCGGATACAGTCCTCCGTACCAAGGGGACATCGCAGGCCACCATGCAAAGCGCAAGGGCGACAGGGGAGGCTCTTCTCGACAACAACGGCCCTGGAAGAGTAAGGGTAAAACCCCAAGCCCGGAGTAGTAGCGCAAAAAACGGCGACCACAGGGACTCCTCGTGCCACCGCAACATGCATGGGCATGCTGTCGTTAGTGATAAAGACGTCACACCATTCCAGAGCACCCGCAAGCTCCGCAAGGCTGGTCCGCCCGACGAGATTACGTCCCAGATGACCGACCAGTCCCTGAATTCGGTCCACGATGGCAGCATCATCAGGCCCGCCAAACAGCAATACCTCACAATCGTATGTCTGTTTCAATCGACGCACCAACTCGGCGTACCTCTCCGCCGACCACCTTTTGGTCGGCCATACGGAACCGGGGTTTAGACCTACGATAACCTTCCCCTCCTTTCGCTCGACACCTAGGGATTGAAACAAACGCGCCACCGTCGCCCGGGCGGCGGGGCTGACTTCGACGCGCAAGCGCTTGACACACTGCCACGGCTCAATGCCGAAGGGTTTAAGAATCGATAGATTTCTTTCAACATCGTGGCTCCGAGAATTACGATCCACACGATCATGGTAGAAGAACCAGCCGGTACTCTGGCGAAACCCGATACGATATGGAATCCCGGCTAGGGTGAGCAGCAGTGCGGTGCGCAAGGACTTGTGGGGCGAAACAGCGACGGTAAAGTTCTGGGCATTCAATTGCCTGGCCTTGATCCATAAGCCCTTGATTCCGCTCCCCTCGCTCTTTTTATCGTCGGTTATAATGTCATCCAGATCGGGATTAGCCTCGAGTAGGCCCCGTGCAGCCGGGGTGCATAGAATCGCCAATCGGGCCTCAGGAAATCGCCGCCTGAGTTCAGAGATAAGGGGGGTGGTGAGGACAACATCGCCAAGGAAACTGGTTTGAACGATGAGAATCCTCTCTCCCGCTCCGCGGTCAGAAATGTGCAGGAAAGCACCCATGAAGGGATGGCCAAGATCGTTCACTGGATCGCCCAGTGGGCACACTCCATCCAAACCGCCTCACAGCTTGATCGCCTCATCAATCAACATTACCGGGATGTCGCCTTTGATGGGATACAGCAATGCACAGGTTTCACAGACGAGCCCATCCTCTGATTCGTTCAGATGGATGTCCCCTTTACATTTTGGACACGCCAATATGTCCAGAAGGTCTTGGCTGATACTCATAGGGTTGCCCTCCCTTATTCTTAACGAATCTATGCCCCGTGCCCAGGGCGCTTCACTCTTTTCACTCGGTTTTTACTTTCTCACCGGAGTTGCCTCTGATGGAAATCTAATCTGCAAATCTTGTACAATTTCTTCTACGGCACTCCAAAAATCGGGTACGGTTGCCCAGGGGAGCGGAGTCCGAGTTCCCTCTAGGGAACGCTCCTTCGCACCGGGCCGCGCCGTATCGATGAGGAGCCCCTTGGCTCCCACTTGGTCGGCCAACATGATGTCGCTAATCTGATCCCCCACCAAATAAGAACCAACGGCTGTTAGGCCCAATTCGGAACAGGCCCGGTGCACCATCCCGGGCTTCGGCTTGCGGCATTCGCAAGAGACTCGATAGGGGTCGCGCCCCTCGGTCGGATGATGAGGACAGTAATAGATGCCGTCTAGCGATGCACCTTCCCCTGATAAGCGTATACCAATTTCACGGTGAATCCCATCAAGGCCCTGCTCGTTGAGAAGGCCACGGGCCACCGCCGACTGGTTTGTCACCATAACAACCTTCAAGCCATAGGATTGCAGAATTAAAATTGCCTCAGCAACCCTGGGGAGGAGTTCAATTTGATCTATTCGAGAGAGATAACCGACCTCACGAATGAGAGTCCCATCGCGGTCGACAAAGGCTGCCCGATGGCTAGGCATCGGCCCGTCTCCTCTCCTCCGCCTCGCTTCTTTTGACCCCAAGTGCTTCTACCACTGCATCGACAAGCTTCCGCCCTTCATCTACGACCATGCTCACTCGCAATGCATAAAGTTTATCGTTGGCAAATGGGAATTGGACAAGTTTCACGATATCCTTCTCGGTCGTTATCACGCGGTCCACATTTCGGGCGCAGCGGCTAATCGTCTGCCAATCCTTCGTGGAGTATTCATGATGGTCGGGGAACTCCAAAGTATCTACAATATCACCACCCCAATCCTGAATCATACGGTAAAATACGGCGGCGTTGGCGATACCGGAGATCGCCAGGATCTTGCATCCGGACACCTTACCCAAAGGCACCTCTACCCAACGCTGATCCTCCCATACAACCACCGCTGTAGGCTCAAGGGACCCGTAGAAGCAAACAGGTTTCTTTGATTTTCGAAAGAGGAAGGGGTCCCATTTTTCTCTGGACCCCGTTACGAGGCAAATATGGGCTCGTCCCAACGCGCTTCTAGGTTCGCGAAAGGGACCCGCCGGCAGCAACCATCCCTGCCAATCCTCTCCCAAAAGCAAAAGGTCCAGATCCCGGTGCAGTCTGCGGTGTTGAAAGCCATCATCCAATAGAAAAACGTCAATTTCGTTCTCCTGGAGCAAACAAGTCCCCACTTCGTACCGTCTTTTTCCCACTCCCACCTTATTCCCATAGAGCCCGGCCATAATCATGGGTTCATCCCCGACGATCTGAGCGTTTTCGATCTGTTCGGATCCCGGCTCCAGTATTCTGGGACCCGAGCCTTTGCTCTTATAGCCCCTGCTCAGGATTGCAACCCGGTATCCGCGCTCCGTCAGTTCCTGTGCCAACCACAGGGTTGTCGGGGTTTTACCGGTGCCCCCTACGGTCAGATTTCCCACACTCACCACCAGGCAAGGCAGCTTTTTAATTCGTAACCTGGCCGCCGAATAAAGAGAGTTTCGTAGTCGAGCCCATAAGGAATAGAGAAGAGAAAGCGGGATCAAGACAATCCACAGAAGCCACGGGAAAAGACCCCGCCGTTCCCAAACCCGTCGCGCTAAAGATTCCGGTCCCTTCATCAGACACTGCACCGGGCCGCCAGATTACAGGGGATTTGGTTTATCCAAAAGAATTTCCTGGATCCAGCCGCCAGTTGGAACGTTACAGGTATCGGCCAATCAGCCCCATACTTCGGTCAACCACTCCTCGATCACCCTCCACCACTCGCTTCGCCTTTTCTCCGACCTCCAGTGCCTTCTCCGGCTCCCCAAGAAACATAGAAATGACCCGCGTCAGATCCTCCTCTCCACTGACCTCGATGCCGCCGCCCTGTTGCTTCATTTCATCGGCAAGATCCGAGAAATTGGCCATGTGAGGGCCGAAAAGAACCGGTTTACTCCAACGAGCCGGCTCAATGAGATTGTGGCCGCCCGCATCAACGAGACTCCCGCCGATGAATACCACGTGGGCCAAACGATAGATGGCAGGCAACTCGCCAAGAGTATCTAGAAAAACGATATCCGCATCGCCCGCGCCATGGCCGTTCATTTCACTCTTTTTCACGTAGTTCAGTTTTTTTCTTTGCAGGAGTTTTTCCACTTCATCAAAACGCTGCGGATGTCTCGGGGCCAGAATCATCAGAAGATCCGGGTTCCGGGATTTAAGGTTCAAGAAGGTGTCCAGCAATACCTGCTCTTCACCCCGATGGGTACTTCCGGCCACCAGGATCCGTCTTGGCGTATCGCCGTTGAGGCTCCCCATGGTCTCATCCATGCCCTCCGCTTCCAAAGAACCCCAATTGGCGTGCTTCAGGTTACCGGTCACCATCACCTTATTCGGATCCACCCCAAGATCGGCAACACGTTCAGCGTATTGCTGGCTCTGCATCCCGAACGTGGTAATCTGCCTCAGTACCCGGGAGAAAAACCATCTGAAAAAGCGGTAGCGGCGAAATGCCCGAGGTGAGATTCGACCACTGATCAGTAAGGTGGGAACCCCCCGGCTATGAGCCAGGTGCAAGAGATTGGGCCAGAATTCGGTCTCGAGAAATATCAAGAGAGCTGGATCAAACAGGCTCAACGTCCGACGAATCACCCACGGATGGTCCAAGGGTAAAAAAATTACACCATCGGCGATGGGTTGGCTCTGACAGGCCATTCGATATCCGGCACGAGTGAATGTCGACAGGAGTATTTTTCGATCGGGGAATCTCTTCCGAATTTCGATCACCAGAGAGTTTGCCGCCCGCACTTCCCCCACTGAAACCGCATGGATCCATACGGGTCGGGAACCTAGCAGAGCATCCTTAACCCTCCGCGGGTAAAAACCGACCCGCTCCAAAAATCCCACCCGGATCCCCCTCGTAAAGAGAAGGGCCAGCAGAATAAAGGGCAGGCTCAAAATCAATAAAAGGCTCAACAAACTATTATAGACCCAATAGATCATGGATTCTCAGTGCAGCACCTTGTCCCGCGGGAGGCCCTCATTCTCTAGCAGTTGCATTGTGTACAGCTTGCTGTATTCGGTGTTGCGGGCCAGCAGTTCTTCGTGGGTCCCTTCCTCAACAATGCTCCCTCCCGCAAGTACGGCAATTCGTGCCGCCTTGCGAATCGTTGAGAGTCTGTGAGCAATGACCAGCGTCGTGCGGCGGGTCATCAGGCGCTCCAGTGCTTCTTGAACGAGTCGCTCCGACTCGGCGTCCAGAGCTGATGTGGCTTCGTCGAGAATGAGGATGGGACCATCCTTGAGCAGCGCACGGGCGATGGAGACCCTTTGCCGTTGACCACCTGAGAGTTTCAAACCCATCTCCCCAATCACCGTATCGTAACCCTGCGGCATAGCTGAGACAAACTCGTGGGCATGGGCGGCGCTGGCCGCCGCAATGATCTGATCCATATCCTTGGATCGATCACCGTAAGCAATGTTGTTTTTTACCGTATCGTTAAAAAGAAAGGTTTGCTGCGTGACGATTCCAATTTGGGAACGAAGCGAGGCAAGGGTCAATTCCCGGATATCGACCCCGTCGAAAGTGATACTTCCCGCACCCACATCGTAAAATCTCGGAATGAGGTCCGCTAAGGTGCTTTTTCCAACGCCGCTGACTCCCACAACGGCAACGACTTCCCCCCAGTTCATCTTAAGATTGATGTCCTTTAGGACGGGATTCCGATCGTAGCTGAAGTTGACATTATGGAATTCGATCCCCTTAGAAAAGGGAGGTGCTTCCCGACTGCCGGGATTGTCCTTGATCTCAGGATCCGTATCCAGAACCTCAAATACCCGTTCGGCACCGGCCATGGCCTGATAAATCAGCGAATAGGTTCGGCTCAGATGTTTGAAAGGTTGGTACAGGAGAAACATAGCCGCCATAAAGGCCATAAACTCCCCTTGCGTACGACCGCCGCCAATGACACTGGATCCGCCGTACCACACCACGGCTCCGATGGCGAAGGCGGCCAGCAGTTCCATCGCCGGAGTGACAATGGCCTTACTCCGACTGGCCCTGACAAATTGTGTAAAAAGGCGCTGATTCTCTTCAGAGAACCGGTTGATCTCATATGCCTCCATCCCGAATGCCTTGACGATTCGGTTTCCCTGGATATTCTCCTGAAGGAGCGTGGTTAGATTCCCGATGCTGACCTGTCCCCTCTTGGTGAATCGCTTGATTTTTTTACTCAAGCGCAGAACAGGCAATACGGAAGCCGGGAACACGGCAAAGGCGATCGAGGCCAGGACCCAATCCTTAATAAACGCGACAACGATCAAGACCAGTAAAGAGGTCGTGTCACGCATCAGAGATGCAACCGAGTCCGTCAGTGCACTACGGATCAGCGATACGTCGTTAGTCACTCGTGAAATTAGTGTTCCCGTGGGATGACGTTGAAAAAAAGAGAGGGGAAGAGACTGCAAGTGACGGTGGATCGCGTTACGCACGTCCGTAATGATGCGAAGTCCGACATAATCCGTCAAATAGCTTTGGCCGAAGTTCATTAGTCCTCGGAAGGCAAAAACCCCGACGATCACAAACGGAAGATAGGATAGAGCAGTCATATCCTTGCGAGTAAAAATGTCGTCAAAGACCCTTTCGACGATAAATGGCAAACCTCCCATGGTGGCACTGTACCCGAGCATACACACCATGGCGATGGTAAAATAAGGCCAAAGGTACGGCTTCAGGTACTGAAACAGACGTAAGTAATTGCTCATTTTCCGTCCTCCCCTATCAATGCCTAGGGCTTCATCAGGGAGAAAGCCAATTCGGCCACGCGGGTAGGGGCTCCTGGCGAGCCCAACCGTTGCCGGACTTCCCCCAATCTTGCCACCGTTCGCCGGTACAATTTGGGGTCGCTCAGAAAACTCTCGGTCTCTGCAACAATTCTCTGTTCCGTCAGGCCGCTTTGAATAAGCTCGGGAACCACTCTATCTCCCGCAATGATATTGACCATCCCGATATGTTTGACCCGTACCAGCAATCGAGCCAAGGTGTACGTTATCCATGACACACGGTAGACTACGATCATCGGCTTTTGTAGCAATGCCGTCTCCAGGGTCGCCGTTCCGGAAGCCACCCATACAAGGTCTGCCCCACCAACAACATTGTATGTATCTTCATCGGCAATGGGAATAGGAACGGCGGCCCCTGCCAGCTCAGCCTCCAGATACTCCCGCCCGACGGTACTTGCCCGGGGTAGAATAAATTGGATCCCCTTTTCTCGATTCAATCGTTCCGCCGCCCGAATCATCCGGGGGAGGTGGTGCTCCACTTCTCTTTGTCGACTACCGGGGAGCATGGCAATAGTCTTTTTATCCGGGTCCAACCCATATCTTCGGAGGGTCGCCTCCCGCGGCCGCGTGACGTGGACCAATTCCAACAGGGGATGACCCACGAAGGTGACCAACGCTCCTACACTTTCGTAGAGGGAAACTTCGAAAGCGAATACCACCGCAAGACGGCTCACCAAGCGGGCAATCTTACGGGTGCGCCGCGGGCGCCATGCCCACACCTGCGGGCTGATATAGTAGAGAACCGGTATCCCCAATTTCTTGGCCCAACCAGCCAGTCTGAGGTTGAATTCGGGGAAGTCGATCAGAATTAGAAGGTCCGGCCTTTCTTCACGTAGTAATCGCCGCAGGAGCCAATAGGCTTGCCACAGGTTCTTGAGGTTTCTTGCCAGTTCGGTGAAACCCATGCCAGTCAGATGCGAGACCTCAAAGACAACCCGGATCCCAGCCTGCTTGAGGTTCTCTCCAGCGACCCCAAAAATATCCAAGGTCGGATCCTGCTCAAGCAGTTGCCTGACCAACTGAGCCCCATAGAGATCGCCTGAGGCTTCACCCACAACAAGCATAATCCGCTTACGACGGTCAGGGCTTTTGCTCAGAGCCTCCCCCTCAGATGTCACAGTTGCTCGCTTACCATCGAAGCGATTTTCAGAGCTTTGAGTCCCTCCTCACCGCTCACCAAAGGGGTACCGCGGGATTGAACCACCTCTAAAAATGATTCAATCTCATCCGCCAAAGCGTCACCTTCTTGCATCTCTACAGTCTCTCCGAAAATACTATCCAACCCCGTACCTTTGCCTGTTTTTCGATAAATTTGAGCCCGCTTCTGATCATAGTCCAGGGAGATATAAGCGTCGGGCTGAAAGAACCGCACCTTTCTCTCTCGCTTCATAGAAACACGGCTCGAGGTCAAATTGGCAATACACCCGTTGGCAAACCGGATTCGGGCATTGGCGATGTCTGGTTTATCGGTTAAGATCGCCACACCCACGGCTTCGACACGTTCCACAGGAGATTGCACTAGGCTTGAGATCACATCGATGTCATGGATCATCAAATCTAAGACGACATCCACGTCCGTACCCCGTTCCACGAAAGGAGCGAGCCGATGGCATTCAATAAACTTAGGATTTCGGATCACATTCTCCAAGCTGCGTACCACTGGGTTGAATCGTTCCAAGTGGCCCACCTGTAAAATGCATTTATTTTTCTTTGCCAGAGCTACCAAAGCGGCCCCCTCGTCCAAGGTGACGCTCATGGGCTTTTCGACAAGGACATCAACCCCCTCGGCGAGAAAGGCCCTGGCCAGTTCAAAATGGTGTTGCGTTGGAACGACGATACTAACGCAGCGAACCTTGCCAAACAGTTCTCCGTAGTCCGTAAAGGAAGCCACGCCAAGGTCCTGACCCACCTGGGCGCTCCGTTTTGCATCGATATCCACAACACCAACAAGTTCTGCCCTAGCAGAGGCTGCGTACTTGGCGGCATGGTGGTGACCCAGATGCCCAACCCCCACGACTCCAACGGTAATTGCACGATTTTTTTGCATACCTGAATCCACCGGACTCGCCTGAACTGATTGATTATCTAGGAACAGTTCATGGCCGCCACCACGATTCCCGCCCGATCGGCCTCCTTGAGTAGTTCGTCCTTCTCCAGAAGAATCGTCTTGCCTGCGTCGACAGCCAAGACTTCCCCGCCCGCCTCTTTAAGCACCTGGATGGTCTCGACGCCAACGGCGGGAACATCGAATCGAAGGTCCTGTTGGGGTTTGCTCACTTTCACAACCACAACTCCCTCCTTTACCAGTGCCCCTCCCCTGCGGATCGCCGCATCCGTACCTTCAATGGCTTCTACAGCCAGAACCACTCGATCCTTGACCACGACGGTTTGCCCAACTCCCAAACGGCCTATGGCTTTGGCTACTTCGACGCCAAGCTGCATATCCTCCCACTGGCTTTTGGTCGGGGTACGACGTGTCAAGATCCCCTCGCTAGGAATAATTCGGGAAAGGAAAAGTGTAGACTCAAGAACCCGAATCCCTTCGCTCTCCAATTCCTCCGCCACTCCCCTTAATAGCCGGTCATCATCCCGGCTTCTTACCCGCGCAAGAAACGCTGCGCCTCTAAGATCCGGCTTAAAATTGGGAAATAGCTTAACCTTGCTGATCCCACCGGCCATCACGGCCTCCTCAACCCCGGCCTCCTGGAATGTCCGAATGATCTTTCCCAACTCGCCTACGAAAATCCAAGTTACCCCATCAACGAGTTCAGCAATGGCTTCCGATGTTTCGCTGCGATGAGCGACAACGACAAGGGAAACATCTTGGCGCTTGGCTTCCGCCGTAAAAATCAGAGGGAACTTTCCATTCCCAGCAATGAGTCCCAACTTTCTCATAATTAAGCTCCCACCGGCTTACGCCCATGGTTTTCAGCGAAGGCGAACAACCAGTCAGCCTTTAGCAACAATCTGCGGACAGCCAAAAGCCATCATTGGCGACATACACCTTTTTCTGAACCCTCAATGAAACGAATCATCTGCTGCACCTCTGCTGTTTTTGTGACCTCCCGTGCAACCTTTCGGATGGCCTCTTCGGTCTTCAGGCCCAATTGAAAAATGATACGGTAAGTTTTCTTGAGAGCGTCGATTCGCTCTTTACCGAACTTTTTACGCCTCAACCCTTCCATATTAAGCCCCTTGAGCTTGGCCCGGTCCCCCGTGGCGTTGCAGTAAGGGGGAACGTCTTTGGATACCATCGAACCGGCGCCGAGAATGGCTCCAGTTCCAATCCTGACGAACTGATGAATCCCCACGAGTCCTCCGACGATGGTATAATCATCAACCCCAACGTGCCCCCCCAGCGTCGCTCCATTAGCGATGACATTATAACTGCCCAGCATGCAGTCATGCGCGATGTGGCAATGCATCATGAGGAGATTATGGTCGCCCAGACGAGTGATCATTCCCCCGCCCTCGGTGCCCGGGTTAAGCGAAGCAAACTCTCTTATCGTATTATGAGAGCCGATGATAAGTTGGCTATCTTCGCCTTTATACTTTAGATCCTGGGGGATCGAACCTACGGTCGCAAACTGAAAGATCGTATTGCCCTCACCCAGGGTGGTATTCCCTTCGACCACCACATGGGATTTGATTCGCGTCCCTTTACCAATTTTCACCTTGGGACCGATTATCGAATAGGGACCGACCTCGACGTCGTCGTCTAGTTCTGCCTGTGAATCCACCATGGCTGTAGCATGAATCTTGCCCATTGTTTTTGTCCTCAAATGCTCGCTCACTCATAGTCGACCTGCATGGCCGAAAGCTCCCCTCGGGCCACTAGTGTTCCGTCGACAGTCGCCTTTCCCAACATCTTCCAGAATGCCCCTCGCCGCTTGACCGAGGTCAGTTCTAGGCGCAGCTGATCACCGGGTTCGACAGCGCGTTTGATTTTTACCCGATCCAGCCCGGTGAGCATAAAAACCTTGTCCTTTTCATCCTCGGTGGCTGAGACGTGAGCCAAAATAGCTCCTACCTGCGCCAAGGCCTCGCAAATGAGCACACCCGGCATCACGGGCTTACCGGGGAAATGACCTTGAAAGAAGTTCTCGTTGAAACTGACGTTCTTGATCCCGACGATTTTGACACCGGCCTCAATTTCAACAATACGATCCACCAAGAGAAACGGATAGCGATGGGGAAGATGTTCGAAGATCGCCTTAATGTCCATCATGAGCCTTTCCCTTCTTGCCAGATGTCCGACTTAATGCATCGATTTTACGTTCCAGTTGACGGATTTGGTTCCAGAGTTTAGGCAAACGAGGAAGTAATGTCATAACTTTCAACCATTCCCTATGAGGTGCCGCGTTGATCCCACTGGAAAGGGTTACACCGGGAGGAACCGACTGGGCTACTCCCGACTGTGGACCGATCCTGACCCCGTCACCAATTTGGATATGGTTAACCACTCCCACCTGTCCCGCCAGTATCACCTGCTTGCCGATTCGACTGCTCCCAGCAATTCCGGCCTGAGCCACGATAACCGAATCTTCCCCCACCACAACGTTATGTGCGATCTGTACCAGGTTATCGATTTTGACACCGCGCTCAATAATGGTTCGTCCAAGGGTAGCGCGATCTACAGTGGTATTGGCACCGATCTCCACGTCATCGTGGATCTCTACGATTCCGGTCTGGGGAATCTTGGTGCGGGTCCCACCTTCAACGGCAAAACCAAAACCATCGCTGCCAATGACCACTCCAGCATGGAGGAGAACTCGATTCCCAATACGGCATCCTTCACGAACCGTGACCTGCGGGTAGAGAACGCAATCGGCACCAATCTGAGCCCCGTCACCTATAAAGACACTGGGAAAGATAACCGATCCGGCACCGACCTTGGCTCCGGCCCCTAAATACGCATGGGGGAAGACCGTAACCCCTTTCTCCAGCACGGCCGTCGGATGTATGGTGGCTTGGGGACTGACCTTGCCGTCAAAACGAGGTGGATGACTGAAAGCCTGAAGGACCTTGGCAAAGGCAAGATAAGGCTGATCGACCTGGAGAAAATTTTTACCCGGCTCCGAGGAAATGGCGACGTTGCTACCAACAATAATAGCGCTAGCCTTGCAACCGGAGAGATAGGATCGGTAACGCGGATCTACCAGGAAGGTGATATCCCCCACCCCCGCCTCATCGATTGAAGCGACCTTCCCAATCGCAACTCCTCCGTCGCCAACAACTCTGCCGCCAACCATTCCCGCCAGCTCGGATAGCGATTTGGGTGCCACGTTCACTTGGTTTTAACTGACACGCCAACGATATTGCGATCGTACAGATCCACAACCTTCTTGGTAATATCGATGCTCTGATCCACGTACAGAAGCTGATCCCGGGTCACAATCAAGGTGAATTTTTCCTTCTTTCCGACTTCAGCCATTGCTTTCTCGATCCCTTGGAGAAAACCATCCCTGGCCTCCCTTTCTCTCAAGCGCATTTCTTCATTCGCGTCGGCCATAACGCGTTTATAATCCCGGTGTCTCCGCTGCAGCTCTCTTTCTAGGTTTTTCTTTTGTTCTGTATTGAGCAGTAACCTCTTTTTCTCCATTTCGGCCTTTAGTTTCTCCATTTTCTTCTGTTCTTTCAAAAGATTTGCTTCTACGTCCTTCAAGCGGGCCTCAAGTTTTGCCCTAGCCTTCCTTCCTTCTTTCGAAAGGCTGATTGCCTTTTGCAAATCCACGAACCCGATCTTTATTTGCTCTTGAGCCCACGCAGGGACCACCAGCAATAGAACCACCATTAGGATAGGTACCATCTTCACGGGAACCTCCAAAGTTACCGATAGAATCGCGTAAAATCGTTTTAATGTATTAAAAACCGCCGCCTACCGAGAAGCTCAATATGGCCGTGTCATCTTCCGGCTGGTCGTTCAAAGGGAAGCCAAAATCAATCGCCAAGGGGCCAAAGGGCGACACCCAACGGGCACCAACTCCAATGGACCTTCTGAACTCACCGATATCGAAGCTATCCGATGACCTGAAGGCCTGACCTTGATCAAAAAAGGCCACTCCTTTTAGATTAAACTTATTCAGTACGGGGAAGACCAACTCGGCAGTCGTGATCAAGTGCTTATCACCCCCCACTGGTTCGTTGCTTGAATCGCGAGGTCCCAAGCTCCGTTTCTCGAACCCTCGGACGCTACCGGAACCACCGGGAAAATACCGTTCCGATATGGGCAAACTGTCGTTATCGTTGGGCCGATGGAAGATACTGCTCAGACCCAATTTGCTCTTCAAACCAAGCGTGTAGGCCCCTCCCCACCGCCGGCTGTTCACCAAAGTATGGTACCATGCGGTTTTAGCGTCCCATTTCAAGAAATCGTTGTCACCTCCGAGCCCCGCTATATCCATGGTGAGCGACGAACGAGTCCCTTTAGTGGGCGTAAAAAAGTGGTCCCGGGTATCGAAGCTAAGGCTGGGAGAAACCATGCTGATTAAAGAGGTTCCGGCTTCGTTTTTGACCTCCTGAGAGGCGTCTTCATCGATATCCGTATTTTTGGCATGTTTGAAAACATAGGCGGTCCCAAACCGCATGCGCCGAAACAGAGAAAGCTTTTGCTGCGATGGCCTGCTTCCCTCAGGCACCTGTTTTTTTCTGAAAAACGGCATATCGAGGTACTTCAACGGGTAGCTACTGTTCAAACTGAACCCCGTCTGGCGAGTTTTAAATTCACTATATTCTAGTTCACTGTTAAAGGCGCTCGCCCCCACAGTCACATAACTATCTAGAAAATAGGGATCCGTAACCCTCAGGAAAAAATCCTGACGTTTGCTCCCCAGATTAAACGATAGGGATGCGCTCTGGCCTCGGCCGAACAGGTTTTTTTCGGCTATGGAGGCATTGAGAATGACTCCCTCTCCGGAGCTGAATCCTCCGCCAAAGTTGAGGCTACCCGTTGGGCCCTCTTCTACCACCACATTGAGATCCATTGCGTCTTGTTGATCGGTCTTCTCCGTGGTGACAGAGACGTTTTTAAAATAACCGGTTCGGTTGAGCGAATTCTGGCTGGCTTTGACTTTGCTAATGGAAACGAGATCTTGCTCGGACACAGCCAATTCTCTACGAATCACCTTATCCCTTGTCTTATTGTTACCCACAATCCGGATGCGGTTGAAATGAACCGGGGGACCGCGATTGATGATCAGTGCAACGTCCACTGTTTTTTCTTCCTTTTGAATCCGTGTTATGGGATCAACGCGAGCATACGCGAATCCGTCCTCCGAATACATCTCCGACAGGGTCTCGATGTCCTCTCTCAAGCGACTACCCCGAAAAATTTGGCCTGTGGTCAGTTGGATTTTTTTCAAATAGACTTCAGCGGGATCGATCAGCTCCCCTCCTATTTCCACCTTCCCCACTCGAAATTGCTCTCCCTCTTCAACCCGAATCACGATCTCGATCCCTGTCTTCCTGCGCAAGATGTTGGGTTCCAATACCTTGTGCTTGACATAGCCGTCATCGAAATAATGCGAAGAGATAATGGCCACATCATTAGTTAAAACATCTCGACTCAAGACCCCCCGACCGGTCAACGAAGAGAAAATCCATTTTTCCTTGGTACTCATTAGCCCTTTGAGCTCTTTTTCAGAGAATACCTTATTACCCTCGAAGCGAATCTTTTGGATCAACAGACGCTTACCCTCTTTGATATCCAGCATGACAACGGCTTGGTTATTTTTGACATCGGCAATGGCAAAATCCACCTTGGCATTGGAATAGCCTTCGTCACCGTAGAGCTTTTTTACCTTCTCGACGCCCTCGGTTACTTTATCCCGGTCAAGGATGGTACGCGGCCTCACTCCAAGCGCAGCCTCGATGCTTTCCCGGCTCACCTTGGAATTTCCACCGACGGAAATCTCTTTGATATAGGGTCTTTCTTTAACGACGTAGGTTAATACACCTTCCTTTGTCCATTCGACTTTTACGTCGTCGAAAAAACCCAATCGATAGATCGATTTCACATCCTCACCAACCACAGCCTGATCAAATGCCTGCCCCTTCCTTGCCTTGATCCTGAGTCGTACCGCGTCTTCTTCCACCCGGAGGTTTCCCTCAATCCGAACCTCAGTTATAGTTTCGACCTGCGCGGTAGCCAGGGGAATCAGACAGGGAAGGAGATAGGATAGCGTTAGAAAGAAAAGGAATGGATATGTGCTGGAAGCCCAGGGTCTTTTATGCATAGAGTCTGAGTCTCTTACCGCTGGGATAATACAACCCATAGGGGTTTTTTTAGCAAATTAAACGACCTTTGTAAAGGTCAGAAACCATCAAACTTTCAATAGGTTAGGTGCGCACCAGGGAGTTGAATCAGGGGTTCTGAGCAGCACCTTTGGTCAAGCGATCCCCCGGTAGCTCTGGCACTCCCGCCCCAACCTCCATGGAAGTCCCTAGAGCTCCCGTGGAAAGAGTTGCCCGGCACGCAGCTCCATGGTCCGCTCAAATTGCCGGGCAAATTGCCAATTGTGCGTGGCAACCACCAGGGCGATACCCCGTTTTTCGTTCAAGCGAAACAGGAGCTTCTCGATCTCTTCTGCAGTATGCGGATCAAGATCCCCAGTCGGCTCGTCGGCCATAATAATTTTGGGTTCCAAAATGAGGGAACGTGCTACAGCCACCCGCTGTTGCTCACCTCCTGAGAGTTTCCCCGGCCGGTGCGTCGCTCGGTCTCGTAGTCCGACTTCCTCGAGAAGCCTCATGGCGTTTTCACGGGACTTTTCCCATGTCCATCCTCGGATAAGGGCTGGCAGCATGATGTTTTCCAGAGCGCTGAAGTCAGGGAGTATATAGTGGAACTGAAAAATAAAGCCAATCTCCCGGTTACGAAAATGAGACAGCTCATCGTCTCCCAGCACGGATAAATTTTTTCCCATGTAGTGAATCTGGCCGCTACCAGGCCGATCCAACGTGCCCAGGATATGAAGCAGTGTGCTCTTGCCTACGCCGGACTCCCCGACGATGGCGACCCGCTCTCCCTCCTGGATTACCATGTCGAGGGCTTCCAGCACGACGATTTCTTTTTCGCCCTCGACAAAGGTTTTGTGAAGACCCTGGGCATTGATGAGTTCCGCCATCATAACCTCGTCAGGGCCGCCCCACGCCCCAGAGAACGTGGCAACACAACTGCCTTACTCATAACGAATGACCTCCACAGGATCCAATGTAGCCGCCTGCCGCGCCGGGTAGATACTGGCAAGCAAACAGATGACAAATGAAGCCAATCCCACCGCCAGGAAGTGAAGAGCGGATATCCGGACGGGAACGGTAGAAACGAGAAAGACGTCCTGAGGAAGCTCGATAAATTGGTACTCCTGAATAAGAAGACAGATCCCATAACCCAGAAGCACCCCGAGGAGTGTTCCTACCACTCCGATAATGCATCCTTTGAGCAGGAAAATTCTCCGGATGCTACTACGGCTCGCACCCATGGACCTGAGAACCGCAATGTCCCGTCGCTTTTCCATCACCATCATGATGAGTGTGGATACGATGTTAAACGCCGCTATCAGGACCATAAGCAGTAGCACAAGGATATAAACCCATCGTTCCAGGCGCAGGGCCGAGAAGAGATTCGGCCACAAGCGGGTCCAGTCCTCTGCCAGATAGGGAAATCCCATCCGTCGCTGAATCCCACCGGCAACCTCCTGGGCTTTTTTCACATCGCGCACTCGAATCTCTATGCTCGTGACCGTATCCCCCAACACGAAAAACCGCTGAGCGTCGACAAGATTCATGAAGACAAGGCTGCGATCATACTCGTGCATTCCCGAATCAAATAGGCCAACAACCGCATAGCGTCTAACCTTTGGAACCAACCCCATGGCCGTCGGGTTACCCAGAGGAGAAATAACTTGGAGCGGATCCCCCAACATCACCCCGAGTTCCTGCGCCAATCGCTCTCCCAGGATGAGGCCGGGAAGTTCCATGTCCCGGCCATCAATACGAACAGTCCGACGCAGCTTCAAGTCTTCAAGCCGCCCCTCTTTGATCAGGGGCTTGATCGTTATGACCCGATTGGCTGTGCTGGGGTCGATCCCCCGGACCATGACCCCGGACACCCGGCTTCCAGACGTCAAAATCACCTGACCGTAAACCATCGGTGTCGCCGCCAAGACTCCTTCTTCATCGGCGACTCGTTCGGTTAATTTCTTATAGTCGACGATCGCGTCCCCCGACTTGACCAGAACGATGTGGGAATTGATTCCCAGCAATCGGTCGCGCAGCACTTCCTCAAAGCCCGTCATGACCGAAATAACCACCGTGAGTGTCATGACGGCAATCATAACCCCCAGGATCGATATCATCGAGAGAACGGAAATAAAGGTTTCTCGACGCCGGGCCCGTAGGTACCTGAGACCGACGAACAATTCGTATTTCATAGCGAAGGCCTTAGGCCTCACTTCTGAGGTCGGAGCAATGGGAAAAGGATAACATCTCGAATGGAAGGAGAGTCGGTGAAGAGCATCACCAGTCGATCGATACCGATGCCCTCGCCTGCTGCCGGTGGCATGCCGTACTCCAAAGCCCGCAAATAATCTTCGTCCATAGCGTTGGCGGTCTCGTCTCCGGCGATTCGAGCCGCCATTTGTTGGGTGAAGCGTTCCCGCTGATCCAAGGGATCGTTTAATTCGGAAAAGGCGTTGGCCAATTCCCTCCCCCCTATGTAGAGTTCGAAGCGATCCACGAAGTTCGGGTTGGCCTCGTTTTTTCTAGCCAGGGGTGAAATCTCCAGAGGATAACCAACGATAAAGGTCGGTTGAATCAATTTAGATTCTGCAACCTCTTCAAAGATCTCCACCAGCAATTTTTCATAGGATAACCCGGGCTCCGGTGACAGTCCCTTTTCCTTGGCAAAGAGCTGGAGCCCTTTGAGTCCCACCACCTTCTCTCGATCCACCCCACCGTATTGCGAAATAGCATCGACCAAAGACAATCGACGCCAAGGCCGCGTTAGGTCAATCTCATGGCCATCGCATGTCAATTTCGTGCTGCCTTTAATGTCTTCAGCCAGAGCAACGAACAGTTCCTCGGTCAACTCTATGAGATCCTCGTAGTTCGCATAGGCCTGGTAGAACTCCACCATGGTGAACTCGGGATTGTGACGAACGGAGATCCCTTCATTGCGAAAGCTCCGATTCACCTCAAAGACTCGCTCCAGACCGCCGACCAGGAGACGCTTCAAATAAAGCTCGGGAGCTATCCTCAGGTACAAATCCAAATTCAATGCATTATGGTGGGTGGTAAACGGTTTGGCAGCCGCGCCGCCCGCAATGGATTGCATCATTGGGGTTTCGACTTCGAGGAACCCTCTCTCCTCAAAAAAGTTACGCAACATACGGATGATCCGAGACCGTGTCTGAAATAGCTCCCTAACTGCTGGGTTGACGATAAGGTCCAGGTACCTCTGCCGGTACCGCAATTCGACGTCAGCCAGACCATGCCATTTTTCAGGTAGGGGATGCAGGCACTTGCTAAGGAGACGAAGCCCATGGGCCTCCAGCGTTAACTCTTTGGTCTTGGTACGGAATAAGGTTCCAGAAACACCAACAATGTCTCCTATGTCCAAAGACTTGAATAGGGCGTAACCCTCTTCCCCTACACGGTCCTGCCGAACATAGACCTGAAGCTTCCCGCCCCGGTCCTGAAGATGAAAGAAAGAGGCCTTGCCAAAAGAGCGAACCGCTACGATCCGACCGGCCAGAGAGAATTTTTGCGTCGGGTTGTTGAGCTGGTCATTGGGGACCGAATCGAAACGAGAATGAATATGCGACGTGACTTGATCTGGACGAAAATCATTGGGGTAAATGGAGACACCGGATTCTTTCAGCTTCATCAGCTTATTCCGGCGTACCTCAACCTGCTCGTTAGCATCCTCCATCACTACTCCCTCACCGCTGGGGAATCCTCACGGGATCCCGTTCTATTCGTAGAAGAATTTCACACTGTATAAGAAATACCACAACTGAACTCAAGTGGCCAACCTAAGACGGGTTCCGGAGTCGACTTCTCTCCCCGGCAGGTTGATGAAGTTGGGAGGTGCCATCCAGGATAGTGCCTGACACTAGCGGACGGTCAGAGTGCCGGGGGCTGGCTGGACGTGGAACGGTGGACGTTAAAAACGCAATAGTATTGGTGCGATTGTGAAAGGTTCGGATGGGTGGGAGGCGAGGCTCCGCACGCCCATCAGACCTCGACTTCGATGTCGTCTCCCTCGACGCGGGTGTTATATTGGGCGACGCCGTCGGCCGCCGGACTGCTCAACACCGCTCCGGTAGTAATATCGAAGGTTGCACCATGCCACGGACAAGCCACTTGCGTCCCTTCGAGGATCCCCTCCGATAGCGGCCCGCCACGATGAGTGCAGGTATCATCAATTGCGTAAAACGATCCGTCCACGTTGAACAACGCAATTTTCTTCCCGCTGGTTTCCACCATTTTACCCTGCCCCGGGGACAGATCGCTTGCCTTTGCAACCTTTACAAATTCCGCCATAGCGCTATTGTCTCCTTTTCCCGTTATTCTTTGACAGGCTCACACCCAGCCACACCGACAGATCCTATCACATTCCCATTTGAAGCTTAGCCGCCTCGGACATCTTGCTCGGGTCCCAGGGGGGATCCCATACGATCTCAACGTGGACATCCGTCACCCCCGAGATATTTGAAATTTTGCTTTTGACTTCTTCCGGTATCGATTGGGCAGCGGGACAATTGGGCGAGGTGAGAGTCATGGTCACAGTGACCGTACCCGTTGACCCCACATCGACACCGTAGATCAACCCCAGCTCATAGATATCCACTGGGATCTCCGGGTCGAAGCACGTCCGTAGACTCTCCATCACCTGCTCCTCGACAACGAGGCTATCAATCATTCCCATATAATTCCTTCTAGCGGATGACACGATGGCTTCATTCAAAGAATTCCGAACTCGAGCTTGCCAGCCCCCGAAATCATGCTCTGATCCCAGGGCGGGTCCCAGACCAGCACCACGTCGACCTCCTCGATCCCGGGTACATCGAGGAGCTTACTGTGGATCTCCTCCCTGAACACGTCTCCCATTCCGCAACCTGGCGCCGTCGAGGTAACCTTGACCTCGACCTTGTTCCGACTACCGGGCAAAGGAACAATTTGACAATGATAAACTAAGCCAAGATCAACGATATTGATAGGAATATCGGGGTCGAAGCACATTTTAAGCTGATCCCACACCTGACTCTCAAGGTCCCCAGAGCTCGTCCCACCAGCCTTGATTGAGACCGGAGCGGTTGCTTCTATCCCCAGGGCATCGGCGTCTTTCGCGGCCATGCGGACCATCTCACCGCGGTCGGTGGTCACCGTGGTCCCGCCACCATGGGACTGAGCGACCCAGACCCGACTTTCAGCAGGAAGGGTAATCCTCTTACCACTAGGGATCTGAACCGCTTCACAGGCGCGGCTCAGCGTGATCGGCTCGTTACTATTCATCTCTCCGACTCCCTCAAGATTTTACAGAGATCCGACTAGGATCCACTTTCTTCTTCCGTCGATGCAATCTTTTTTTCGCCTTTCAAAGCAGAAACCAAAGTATGCCAGGAAAGGGTAGCACACTTCACGCGAGCTGGGAATTGGGAGACACCGGACAGTAGAGACAATTTTTTGAGATCCGGATTCTCACCCTGACATTCCTGTTCACCCACGAATATTTTGTGGACCAGATCGAAGAGGGCCTGTGCCTCAGCTTCTGTTTTTCCCTTCAGGGCATCGGTCATCATGGATGCTGACGCCTTAGAAATCGCGCACCCCATACCCTGAAAGCTGATCTCCTGGATGACTCCACCGTTAAGTCGCACATAAACGGTCACCTGATCCCCGCACAGTGGATTATAACCGTCCGCCGACCGGTTTGCGTCTTCCAACTTTCGAAAGTTGTGAGGACTCTTGTTATGGTCCAGGATTACCTCCTGGTAGAGTTCGCTCAAATCGGACATCAATCGAATACCTCGATGACTCTATGCAACCCACGTACCAGCGCATCCAGTTCCTCTTTGGTATTGTATAAGGCCAGTGAGGCTCTCGCCGTAGCTGGCACCCCAAAACGCTGCATCACCGGCATGGCGCAATGATGACCGGTACGGATGGCAATCCCTTCCCGATCCAAGATCGTACCAATGTCGTGAGCATGGATCTCACCCAGAACGAATGACAGGACCCCGGCCTTGTTCTTCGCCGTCCCTACCCTTCGTAAACCTGGAACCTCCGACAGCGCTTCTGTTCCGTAGGAAAGGAGCTGGCTCTCATAGACCTCAATTGCGTCCAGTCCAATTTCATTGACGTAATCAACGGCCGCACCCAATCCGATGACGCCGGCGATATGAGGGGTTCCCGCCTCGAATTTATACGGCAGGACATTATAATGAGTCTTTTCGAAGGTCACCAGGCTTATCATGTCCCCACCACCCTGGTATGGAGGCATAGCCTCGAGCAACTTGGCTTTACCGTAGAGCACACCGATCCCGGTGGGACCAAACAACTTGTGTCCGGAAAAGGCGTAAAAATCACAACCCAGGTTACGGACATCCACCTTCATATGGGGAGCGGCCTGGGCTCCGTCGACGAGGACCGGGATATCGTATCGATGGGCCTCATCGACCATCTGGCGAATCGGATTGATGGTACCAAGGGCATTGGACACATGAGTGATTGCAACCAGCCTTGTTCGGTCATTCAGCAGACTCGTGTATTCACCCAACAATAGCTCACCGTCGTTGTTGATGGGAATGACGCGGAGCCGGGCTCCTACTTGTTCGCAAAGGATTTGCCAAGGGACGATGTTGGAATGATGTTCCATGGCAGAGATGACGATCTCGTCGTCTTTCTTGATAAAGCTCCGGCCGTAGCTCTGAGCCACAAGATTGATGGCCTCGGTGGTGCCACGTACAAATATGATCTCCCGAGTGTCTGAAGCGTTGATAAAATTCCTGATCTTCTCGCGCACGTTTTCGTAATC
Source organism: Binatia bacterium (assembly GCA_963664015.2). GTDB lineage: Bacteria > Desulfobacterota > Binatia > UBA9968 > CAXXLF01 > JACZQL01. The sequence continues at coordinate 929,371 of CAXXLF010000001.1, forward strand.
CTGCGTCGCCTGCTCGCTAAGGTGGTGAACCCCCCTATGTATGTTGGAGTTTTCAGAAGTATAATAACCGTTAAGGGTATCGATCACAGATTTAGGCTTCTGGCTCGTAGCCGCGTTGTCCAGATAGACCAGCGGCTTGCCATGAATCGTTTGACCGAGAATCGGGAAATCCTTGCGCACACGCTGAACGTCCAGAGACTGGGGCGTGTCTTTCCACGAATCGGGCACACTATTTTGACTTCCGGTGGTCATTGGGTGATGCCAGGGCTGTGTTGTCTACTGCAAACGCGTAAGAAGCGTCTCTTCCAGCCAACTCCGGGTCCGTTCCAATCGGATTCGGCCCACGACCTCACTGGCAAAGGCATAGGTCAAAAGCGCTCTCGATTCCTCTAACCCGATACCCCGGGACCGCAGGTAAAAGAGACTATTGGGATCCAGTTGCCCGACCGATGAACCATGGCTACATTTGACATCGTTATTGTAAATCTCCAACTGGGGTTTGGTATCAATGCTGGCACCTTCGGAGAGCAGCAGGTTCTTATTGGTCTGCTTCGCATCGGTCTCTCTCGCGTCCGGATGAACGTAGATCTTGCCGTTAAAAACCCCCCTTGACTTACCCGCTAACACTCCTTTATAGAGCTCCCTGCTCGTACAATGGGGTTTGACGTGATCCACTCGCGTGTGATGGTCGACGTGTTGATTCCCATCTGCCAAGTAGAGACCGTTGAGCGTGCAATCGCACCCTTCACCGTCCAGTACAGCGTTCAAATCATTACGTGCTAGAACACCCCCCAAAGCAACCGAATGAGACAAGAAGCTGCTGCCACTGTCCTGATGGATCTGCAGGGTCGCCACGTGGAACGCCTGCCGGCTTTCCCGCTGCAACTTGATATGCTCGACCACCGCGTTCTCGCCCATCACGACTTCAGTAACCGCGTTGGTAAAATAGGCCTCATCGTCCATCCCCACATAGCTTTCCACCACGGTAACCTGACTGTTGGACTCGGCTACGATCAAATTTCGTGGATACGACGCACTCGCCTCGTCCTGACCGGTGGAGAGATACAACAGGTGAATGGGCTCATGGAGAACCGCGCCCTGGGGCAAATAGATGAACGCACCGTCTTTCATCAAGGCCGTATTAAGGGCGACAAAGGCCTGCTCCTGATAACTGGCGTAACGGGCCCAATGGGAGTCCACCCCTGCCACAGCGCCACCCATGGCCGCCGTGAGGCTACCGGCCAGGATTTGCTCGGGTAAACGCGTCACCGACGAATGCTCAGGAGCGTAGTAACCATTTATGAAAACAAGCCGATTCTCCGTTTTAGCGTCCAGGGCAGCGCGTAGCACGCTTTGGGAAGTGAGGCCATCCGGCTGGTGCTTAGCCGGTTGGAATGGAACCTTGGCTATGGGAGCGACACTGGTGTACTTCCACTCCTCGTTTCCGGTCGTTGGGAATCCCATATCAAAGAAACGGGAGATTGCCTGCCTGCGGATGTCGCGGGTCCATGACTGGCCATTACGAAGCCCCTTCTCAAACCGATCAAACTGAGTTCGGTAGAGATCCATGACGTCAACCGTTGCCATCATGTCTGGGTGCTTGTCCCCAAGTCTGCTTGTGGGCCGCGGACTTTTTCTTCAATCCAACCGTAACCTTTTTTCTCCAGCTCAAGAGCAAGACTCTTGTCGCCGGATTTTACTATTTGCCCGTCGGAGAGCACGTGAACAAAATCCGGAACGATATAGTTCAACAACCTCTGGTAATGAGTAATCAAGATCATCGCGTTCTCTGAACTGCGAAGGGCATTTACGCCATTGGCTACGATCTTCAAGGCATCGATATCCAGTCCCGAATCGGTCTCGTCAAGGATGGCGAGCTTAGGTTCCAATACGGCCATCTGAAAGACTTCGTTGCGCTTTTTCTCACCACCGGAGAACCCCTCGTTGATCGAGCGGTTGAGAAGGCCCTGATCCATTTCCACCAGTTTCGTTTTCTCCTTCGCCAGGGCAAGAAAGTCCATGGCGTCCAGCTCCTGAAGGCCACGTGCCTTGCGAAGGGCATTCAAAGCGGCCTTGAGAAAATAGGCGGTGCTCACACCGGGTATTTCCACCGGGTACTGGAAGGCGAGGAAGATACCTCGATGGGCCCGATCCTCCGGGGCCATCTTGAGCAAATCCTCTCCTTCATAGGTCACCGTCCCGGAAGTGATTTCATACCCTTCACGACCGGCAAGGACATGGGACAGGGTACTTTTCCCGGAGCCGTTGGGCCCCATAATCGCATGCACCTCCCCGGCCCTCACCGTTAGATCGATTCCCTTCAAAATTTCGGTGTCGCCCACACTGGCGTGCAAGTTTTTGATGCTCAACATGACCTTCTTATCCTGTCCTGCCATAACTCTAACCAACGCTCCCTTCCAGGCTCACGCCCAGAAGTTTCTGGGCTTCCACGGCAAATTCCATGGGCAGCTCTCGGAAAACCTGCTTACAAAACCCATTGACAATCATGGTGATGGCGTCCTCGGCTGATATTCCCCGCTGCTTGCAATAGAAAAGCTGATCCTCTCCGATCTTGGAGGTCGAGGCTTCATGTTCAATTTGGGCAGAATTATTCAAGACCTCCAGATAGGGAAAGGTGTGAGCGCCGCATTGATCACCCAGGAGCAGTGAATCGCATTGGGAGTAATTGCGGGCACCCGTCGCACCTTTGAGCACCTTGACCAGCCCCCGATAGCTGTTCTGCCCATGGCCCGCGGAGATCCCCTTGGAGAGGATCGTGCTCCGGGTGTTTTTGCCCATGTGAATCATCTTGGTCCCCGTATCCGCCTGCTGGTAATTGTTGGTCAGGGCTACCGAGTAAAACTCCCCCACCGAGTTGTCTCCCTGAAGGATACAGCTCGGATATTTCCACGTAATGGCCGAGCCCGTTTCCACCTGGGTCCAGGAGATCTTCGAGTTCTTGCCAAGACATTTGCCGCGCTTGGTGACAAAGTTGTAGATGCCCCCTTTCCCCTCTTTGTCGCCGGGGTACCAGTTTTGCACCGTCGAATATTTGATCTGGGCATTGTCCAGGGCGACCAATTCGACTACCGCCGCATGCAATTGATTAATGTCTCGCATGGGTGCCGTACAGCCTTCCAGGTAACTGACGTAGCTGCCCTCTTCAGCAACGATCAGGGTGCGTTCGAACTGACCCGTCTCAGCCGCATTGATACGAAAATAGGTCGACAACTCCATGGGGCAACGAACACCCTTTGGGACATAGCAAAAGGAGCCGTCGCTGAAGACCGCCGAATTCAGCGTGGCAAAAAAGTTATCCGTGTAGGGGACGACGGAACCCAGGTACTGCCGAACCAGTTCAGGATAATCGCGGACCGCATCGGAAAACGAGCCGAAGATGATCCCCATCTCGGCCAGCTTCCCCTTGAAGGTAGTGGCCACGGAGACACTGTCGAACACCGCGTCGACGGCAACTCCGGCTAGTTTTTCCTGTTCCTTGAGCGGGATACCGAGCTTTTCATAGGTCTTTAGCAGCTCAGGATCCACCTCCTCCAGGCTCTTGGGACGATCGCTCTGCGCCGTGGGGGCCGCATAGTAAATCATGTCCTGGTAGTCAATGGGAGGATAATCGACATTGGCCCATTTGGGGGCGCCTTCTTTTTTCTCTAATTTGACCCAATGCCGGAAGGCGCGAAGGCGCCAATCGAGCAACCACTCGGGCTCGTTCTTCTTCGCAGAAATCATTCGGACAATCCCCTCGTTCAACCCGCGAGGGATTGTGTCCGAAGCGATATCCGTGACGAAACCGTACTTATAGTCTTGCCCAATTAAGGAATTTTCGGGAGTCATAAATAGTCCATTTTAAGTATCCGCTTAGCCCAAAGAAAAGCGAGAAGCGATTGACGGCAGGAAGCGGAGCCGAACAGCCTCACGCCGACACGGCGTTCTTGACCAGCCATCGCTCCTTCATGATCTTATCCTGAATCCGCAGTAACCCCTCGGTAAGGGCCTCGGGCCTGGGAGGACAGCCCGGGACATAAACGTCGACTGGAATGATCTTGTCGACTCCTTTGCACACCGAGTAGGCCAACTGAAAGAGACCGCCACAATTGGCACAGCTACCCATGGAGATCACGTATTTCGGATCTGGCATCTGGTCATAGAGGAGCTTGGTCCGTTTGGCCATCTTGTAAGTCAGCGTGCCAGCCACGATCATCAGGTCCGATTGGCGTGGTGTCGCACGTGGGACACAGCCGAACCGGTCTATATCGGCTCGCGGTCCGCCAGTCTGCATCATCTCAATGGCACAGCAGGCCAGTCCGAACAGCATGTACCACTGGGATGACGCCCTGCCCCAATTTAGGAGGTCATCCACCTTTGTGGTGAAGACGGTTTCAGGTAAGGTGTTGGTAATCGGCATTAATCTCCTCCGGTATTGTTATTGATTTAGTCTTATCGTTACCTGTAAATACCCTATTATGCTGGAACTCTCAACCAAGACAGTTTCTTCCACAAAAAGTGGACCTATTGCATCTACTTTGAGGTCAAAAAAACTCAAATCTGAGCCGCGTCGATCTCCCGCCGCTTGAGACCACCTTCGTCCGCAATGCTCCCTAGGGAAATCCCCGCGAGGTAATTTGTCAGGAGCCTCTGAGCCTTCTCCCACACGGAGATCTGGGTACAAACCCCATCGTAAGGGCAGGTAAGCTCCTTTTTATCCAGGCACTCCATGAGGAGCAGGGGTTTCTCAACAGCTTCGTAGACCTCTTTGAGACTGATAAAGTCAGCCGATTTGGCCAGGCTAAAGCCGCCTCTACAACCAACATGAGACTTCACCAATCCTCTAGCAACCAGATCCTTCATTATTTTGGACAAATAATGCGATGGTATATCCTGTCTTTGGGTGATCTCACGGCTTCCAATGACCCGATCGATAGGCTGAGCTGCCAGGTATGAAAGTGCTCGGACGGCGTAATCAACGCGGCGCCCGACATTCATCAAGGAACTTCTATCGCTTTTTGTAGACTTTAATGAGCCGTCAGCCTGCACGGGGTGACACCTTCCTTTAAAAGTCGCTTAAAAGACACTATTTCAGTAATATAGACCTAGAAAATCCATAATGTCAATAGGCGCAAGGGAACCTGAAAACTGTGGAATTGCAGCCAATCCTCTGATTGAACGTTGACTTACCGGTCAATCGAGGAGGAACCACGACCCAGCGTGCCGTCCGCCACCGCCGAGAGAACTGCCAGGTAAGAACCCTCCCCTAATGGCTAAAGGTGTGATATTAACCAGGTATGTCCATTCTCAAGGTAGCCAGACTCGGCCATCCCGTACTGCGTAACCGTGCCGAGCCCCTAGACCCGAAAGAGATTACCACTGCCGAGACTCAGCAGTTGATCGGCGACATGGTCGAGACGATGAACGAGTATGACGGCGTGGGCCTCGCCGCCGTCCAGGTCCATGTTTCACGCCAGATAGCCGTCCTGGAGGTGGCTGATAACCCCCGCTATCCGGGTAAAGAGAAGGTGCCCCTATCGGTTCTGATCAACCCGACGATCGAGCCGGTCACGCAGGATATGGAGGAGGACTGGGAAGGGTGCCTGAGTATCAATGAATTACGGGGCAAGGTGCCACGCTATACGAAAATCAAGGTCGCGGGGTGGGACCGGGAGGGAAAACAACTCGACTTCATCGCAACGGATTTTCATGCTCGAGTCATCCAACACGAATGGGATCACCTGCAAGGAAAAGTCTACCTGGATCGAATGAAGGACCTAACCACTCTCACCTACCGGACTGAACTCTCCCGCTACTGGATTAAATGAAGCCTCCACCGGCAAACGCCCGTAGCATCCTCCCTTGTCTTCGGCGGAATCCGCAGTCGCAGCCTGCTTGCCTACTCCGCAGAAGCGACCGCCCCGGCTGCGAAGGCGGATAAAATTTAAAAAAGTCGCCTAAAACCCAAGAGTCGGCTCAATCGTCAACCACGGTTTTGATTCCCAGCTCCCTAAGCTGCTTCGGTTTTACGTTGCTGGGCGCGTCCGTGAGCAGGCACACGGCCTTTTGGCTCTTGGGAAAAGCAATCACGTCCCGGAGTGACTTGGCACCGCTAAGCAGCATCGCAAGACGGTCGATCCCAAAGGCAATCCCTCCGTGGGGCGGCGCACCGAAGCTCAGTGCCTCAAGGAAAAAACCGAACTGGGCTTCTGCCTCGTCATGACCGATACCGAGGAGCTCCAGGATCTTCCGCTGCAGCTCCACCTGATGGATACGGATACTCCCACCGCCGACCTCGACACCGTTCAGGACCAGGTCATAGGCGCGTGAGCGTACCTTCAAGGGGTCGCTTACGAGTAATTCGATGTCTTCTTCCCTGGGTGCCGTGAACGGGTGATGGATAGAGACATAACGTTTCTCCCCCGGATCGTATTCCAGGAGAGGGAAATCAACGGTCCACGACAGGCTGTACTCCTCCATGGCCTTTAGCCCCATCTTCTCGACCAAGCGCAGCCGGAGATTGGCCAGGGACTCGTATACGATCCTCGGTTTATCAGCACAAAAGAGGATGATGTCCCCTTCCTTTGCCTTGGTAATATCCTGAATATGTTTCCGTTCACCTTCGGATAGGAACTTTGCCAAGGGCGATTGCCAACCCTTGTCTGTGATCTTGATCCAGGCCATGCCCTTGGCGCCGAAATCGGCAATGTAGGCAGTCAGGTCGTCCAAATCCTTACGTGAGAGGCTGGCCCCTCCCGGCACACAAAGGCCTTTGACGATTCCGCCATTTTCCAAAGCCCGGGCAAAGATCGCAACTTTGGACCCCTGGAAGGCGTCGGAGAACTCGGACAGCTCGAGGCCATAGCGGAGGTCCGGTTTATCTGAACCGTAGAGCGACATGGCATCCACATAGGAGAGGCGCGGGAACGGTGTCCGGATCTCTATGCCTTTGAGCTCCTTGAACACCAGGGCGATCATCCCTTCCACAGCGCTATAGACGTCCTCCGGCTGGACGAACGACATCTCCACGTCTAGCTGGGTAAACTCGGGCTGCCGGTCCGCCCGCAGATCCTCGTCGCGGAAGCAGCGCACGACCTGAAAATAACGGTCGATTCCTCCTACCATGAGGATCTGCTTGAAGAGTTGCGGCGACTGGGGCAACGCATAAAACTTGCCGGGATAGATCCGGCTAGGGACCAGATAGTCCCTCGCCCCTTCCGGCGTGCTCTTGGTCAGCATCGGTGTCTCGACCTCGATAAATCCCTTGCCGTCCAGATAGTCACGAATATGCTTCACCATCCGATGGCGCAGGGTGAGGTGCTGCAGGCTCTGGGGCCGCCGAATGTCTAGGTAGCGATATTTGAGGCGCGTATTCTCATTGGCCTCGGTCTCGTCCTCCACGGAAAAAGGCGGTACCCGGGAAGCGCTCAGGAGCTTGACCTCCCGGACCATCAGCTCGACTTCGCCCGTAACCATTTCGGGATTGATGGTCTCGGGAATACGCTTGGCCAGGACCCCGCGGACGGCGATAACATCTTCGTGCCGGATATGTTTCGCTTTCTCGTGAGACGCAGGATCGATCTCTGGATTAAAGACCACCTGAACGATTCCCGTGCGATCGCGCAGGTCGACAAAGATGAGTCCCCCATGATCGCGACGGCGCAGGGCCCAGCCCATTAGGGTCAACTCCTTATCGACAGACGTTAGGCCAGACTCGCCGCAGTAGCAGCTTCGCTTCCAATCGCCCAGCGGGTCGGAGAAGACTCTTTCTGTTGTTTCCTGACTCATTGATTTGTTCGAAGGGGGAAGGTTGGCAGCTTACCCGCCAGTTCCGTTTCCACCTCATGGAGACTCACATCGACCTGCTCTTTACTATCCATATGCCGGAGGATCCCCTTCCCCTTGCTCAGTTCATCCTCGCCCACGATGAAGACGTATTGGGCCTTGAGCTTGTCGGCGTGTCGCATCTGGCTCTTGAGGCTCTTCTCCACCCCTCCCATCTCCACCGCGATTCCTCTGCGGCGCAAGACATGGGCAACGGGGAAGGCCCAGTCGCCAGCGGCCTTACCCATCCAGGCCAGATAGAGGCTCGGGCTGTTGAATCTACTTTCTTCTTTCATGCCTAACAAGAGTACCAGCCGCTCTACGCCGAGGGCGAAACCCACCCCGGCCACCGCTGGGCCCCCCAGGTCCTTGACCAGACCGTCATAGCGACCCCCCGCGGCCACCGCATTCTGAGACCCCAGGCGATCGGTCGTCCATTCGAAGGTCGTCCGCCCGTAGTAGTCCAGACCGCGAACCATCCTGGGATTGATCACATAAGGCACACGGGTTTCTTCCAGCAGCCGTTTCACCACGCCGAAGTGATACTGACAAGCCTGGCAGAAATAATCGATGGTGAAGGGCGCATTCTTGGTTGCCTGAACGCAGGACTGTTCTTTGCAGTCGAGGATGCGCAGAGGGTTGCGCTCGATACGGCGCCGGCAGTTCTCACACAGGTTCTCCTCCAGTGCCTTCAAGAAGGACAGGAGTTCCTTCCGATAACGGGGACGGCATTCGGTACAACCGAGGGAGTTCAACTGAAGCGTTAGCCCGTCCAGCTTCAAAGCAGCGAAGAAATCGTTCAGCAGCAAAAGCAGCTCTGCATCCGCCATCGGGTCCTTTCTTCCCAGAACCTCAGCCCCGATCTGATAGAACTGGCGGAACCTCCCTTTCTGGGGGCGCTCACGGCGAAACATGGGACCCAGATAGTAGAGCTTCTGCACCGGCTCCACCTGGGCGAGCCCCGCCTCGATATAGGCCCGAACCACCCCGGCAGTCCCTTCCGGTCTCAAGGTCAGCATGGAACCCTTGGCGTCCTGGTCGGCAAAGGTGTACATCTCCTTTTCCACGATATCCGTCGTCTCACCCAGCGACCGGCTGAACAACTCGGTCTTCTCGAGAATGGGGATCCGGATCTCGGAGAAGTTGTAGCGACCGAACACCTCCCGTGCTACCTGCTCGACAAACTGCCAGCTTTCGGTCTCGCCCGGTAGGAGATCGGAGAATCCTTTAATCCTTGTGATTTTCATTGAAACGCAACCCGTCGGGTTTCACGCCCGGGGTAGATATGGGCTCCCACCTTGTCCTGCTCTTCCTGAGCACGCCAAGTCTAACAAAACAAAACAGCGATACCTAGGAGTAAATGAAACCTTCTCTGGTCCATGTCCGTAGTCTTTCGCTGTGGCAAAGCATTGGCCACTCGGATAATCGACGGGCACATGAGTATTGCGATAGAGAAGGTGTAGACCATGATAGAAGCGGGAACTCCACCAATCAACCACGAATTCATAGGCGGTGCCCCCGCGCATAAACCTCCCGAGAATATCCATTGCAACCAAACCCAGCAGGAGATAAGCCGGCAACATAAGGATCGCGGCGATTACCCTCCGACGGACACCCCGATCGCATGAAAAGGGACTTATCAAGAGCCCGATCTGAAAGAGTGTTCCTAGCATGACGTCGAAGACAAAGCTGCCCAGCCCGGCAAATTCTGGTTCAACTGTCGCAAAGTGGAACATCAGCATTCCCGCTCCCACCGAGAGGCCTGCGGCTACGAGAAGTACGCTGATGGTCCAAATTGCCCTCATCGTTCTTCCATTGGGTCTAACTCAGCCTACTAAAATTGTTTCGGGCCAGAACATTCTTAGAAGGGAATTGCCCAAAAGACAACTTACCCCTGGAGAATGCAGAAACAAAATCCGTTAAAACCCAGCTACTTACCCCCTGGTGCCAGTCTGGCACTCCTTTTGCTCAACCTCTTAGCAAATTAGCAAAACAATCTTACGAGTTTAACTATGATGAGAAACAGATCCGGCTTCAGCTCATACCACAACTACATCCAGGTGCTGACCATTTTTACCAGCGTCGGCATTCTCAACGCACTAGCCATAATAATCCTCGTTGCGTCACAGGTTGCTGAAAACCTTTCCAGGTTGAGCTGGTCTTGTTCATCTTCATCGCTGGGAATACCTCCGTTAAGTCTTCTCGTGTAGGATTTGGAGTCTCCGTCTGGTTCGCTTATTGCGCTCGAACGAATAAGTCAGAACCGGCAGAGACTCGTGATCGAATTCCGGTGCTTTAATAAACCCTCGCTGAGTTGCCAAGAGATTGCGGCGCAGCTGAAGAAACCTATAATTTTGGTGATATTACACCAGCGATTATTTAGGCACAATTGGGAGCATGGCGGCCAAGAACGATACCGCAAATTGAAACTTAGAAAAATTTATTTAGACGCATCAGGCTGGATGACCTGATAACGAGAAGACTGATTCGTCCGGAGACTCGAGCACTACCGATGCTTACTTCAAGACCGCGATGGCCTCGATTTCGATCAAGAACTCATCGCGCGCCAGCCCCTTAACTATAATCAGCGTGCTTGTAGGTGGGTCCTTAATCATGTACTGGCTTCGGACCTTGCGCTGCCCTTCCCGGTACTTTGCATCAGTAATGTAGACAGTGGTCTTGACGATGTCGTCCAGAGTTCCACCAGCCTCTTCAACGATAATCTTGATCTTTTCGAACACCTGCTTGGCCTGGGCTCCGATGTCCCCCAATCCCACCACGTTGCCGTCCTTATCCGAGGCCGTCTGACCGGCAATGAAAAGCAGTCTACCACCTTCCGTCATGATGGCTTGCGAATACCTGGGCCGGGGATCTTGCAGATTCTTGGGTTGAATGATTTTTTTCATTGTGGCCTCCTCCTCTGAGCTACCTGATCGTTTTGCGAATGCATGCCAGCCATGCATCGGGATCGAATCCGTGCGGACCCATGGCCCCCTGGTAAGCGACGGCACCTGATTTGTCGATCAACACCAGGCGGTCAGGCAGCGCCGAGTATTTTTCCGCGGTGGCGTTGTCTATAGTATCCAGGAGAAGCGGTAGCTGGAAGTCCATCGCCTCGACAAAGGACCTGGCTACCCCGATCCGCTCATCGAAGGTCTTGGGCTGGAGAAAGCAGATACCGGCATCGACGTTATGCTGCGACACCCTTCCGTCCGTAGGGTGGGCCTCGGAAACGTAGATCCCCAGAAACGTGACTCTGTCTTTGTACTCGCTGTAAATCTCATTCAGGCGCGCGACCCGCGCCCGAAACGGCCCTCACGTGTAAGAGCCGAATGCCAAAGCGACCGGTTTACCGCGCAGAGATGACAAGCGTATGGATCTATGGCTTCCATCGCCGTTGGGCGGCAAGAACTCGAGTTCGAAGTCAGGAGCCATGGCGCCAACCGGCGCGATCCGGCTCTCTCGTTTGAGCTTCAAGGCCTGGAGACGGTCGAATTCTTCGCGGGAGATATTCCACTCCTTTAGCTTGGCTTCAATCTCCTGTTCCGAACGTGCTGGTGGGTCCTGGACTCGTGCCCCAGTTTGCGTTACCATAATCAACTTCCTCCGTTCTTTGACTTATCCACACCAATGCGTCCCAGATCAGGATACCCATATCACAAGGGGAACTACCGTCAAGGGACCTATTCATGGTCAGAAAGTCCCGATACGGCTTTAGCAGGAAAGTCTTTTCTAGGGTTCAACCGTGCTACAATCATTTCAATATCAACAACGGCGGGCAAAATAATGAGGAACCTGTGAAATTCGTAAGACTCTATAGTGGTACGGATGGGCAGTCCCACTTCGAAGATCTGAACCCTGCTCAATTTGCCGAATTACAACCGGCCGAGGGTGTCATTTTCAGAGATATCGCACCGGACCAAAATAGCGAATGGCACAACGCACCCCGTCGTCGGTTTCTGATTACCCTTTCCGGTTCGTTGGATGTGACCGTTGGAGACGGCAATGCTATGAATTTTGGACCCGGTGACGTTTTCCTAGCCGATAATCTCACCGGCCAAGAACATACGATCCATCCGAAAGACAACTGGACACGAGCGATTATTGAACTCTAGCAACATGGTTGAGTTCACCCATTATCCCGCTTAGATGGGTCCAGTAAGCTAACCTTTTCCCATCGGCCTCGACTGTGATCGCGCCGTCACGATCGGTGCGGAGGGTTTTTACCCCACCCTTCTCATATCGGGCGACGACACTGGAGTTAGGTAAGCCGAACCGACTCCTCCCAGCGACGGAAAATATGGCGAGCTTCGGTTGCACCGCGGCCACAAAGGCATCGCTACTGGAGCTCTTGCTGCCGTGCCGAGGAACCTTCAAGACCTGGCTGGACAAATCTCTTTCCAAGTCGACCAGTCTCCGCTCCCCCCTTTTCTGGATATCCCCGGGGAACAAGAAGTGAAATCCTCCCATGCTCAATCGAAGGATAACCGAAGTTTCCCTCTCCTCCTCTGTGGGCGGATACAGAATGCAGAGCCGTGCGTAACCGATGGCACGGCACCTTTTTTCACGGCCTAAAATCACTCGTTTAATATTCAAATCCGAAATGGTTCTTTCCAATTCATCATACCGCAAAGAATTGGCCCGGAAATAACTCGGCCAGAATGATCCGGGTGAGAATTCCTTGAGAACGCTTTGCATCCCTCCGTAGTGATCTACCCTGGGATGGCTGACCAGGACGTAATCCAGATTTGCGATCCTCCTGGACCGAAGGAAAGGGGCGATAATCGACCTGCCCGGATCGAAACGGCCAAAGCCGCTTCCCCCGGAATCGATCAATAAGACTTTGGAGCCGGGAAACTCGACGACCGCCGCACCTCCTTGCCCCACGCTAAGGTAGGTGATGCGAAGATCTTGTCGACTCCACCTCTCCCGCCACCAGTAGGCACCGTCCAACACAACTGCAGTCAGCACGCAGGTCAGGAGCAGATAGAGTTGTCTTCGCTGCCGCAATACCAGGAGACCGCAGAAGGCGAGATAGACAAGTCCCAACTCGATTAGCCCCGGCGGCGGCACCCGAATGCTTCCCATGGGCATCTCGGCAAAGAAATCAACCAGGAACAATGTCAATTACAAAAGCGGTTTGACGAGCCAGACCAGGGGGAGTGCGAGGACTGTCGCAAATAAACTAAGGAAGCCGAGGAGAAGCCCTAACGGGACCAAAAGAAACCCCACCAGGGGCACCAGGACCGGATTGGCCAGGAATCCTGCCAGAGACAACCGGCCATACCAGGCCAACGATCAAAGCGGCAAGAGCGAGGCTTGAGTAGAACTCCTCCTCCCTATCCAGCAGCACTGCCAACCCATAGACAGCCACCATGATCGTGGCACGGATGGTCGGTATCCTCCCCCCCCCCGACAGACCCGTATAGAACAGAACCGCCAGGAACGAGAACACGGTGGCAACCTTTCACAGGTTCCATCGCAGCATCAGGGTGGTACTGAACGAGCCCAGGGTGCGCGCCATAAGAAAGGCGGCCAGGCCCAGCATGCCCACGTGAAGCCCAGAGATCGACAGGAGGTGGGCCACGCCAGAATTGGTAAACCGCTCGCGGTCTTCCCTGGGAAGGCCCTCCCGGTCACCTATCACAAGGGTCTTCAACACCGCACCCTCACGGCCGGGGAGATAAGCGTCGACACTGCGCAGGATCTGTAACCAAAACCACAGTCCACCGGCTTCTCGATGAAGCAACTCCACTGAAGCATCGGTCTCGAGGAATCCAGTCAGGTAGATTCCCCGCCGGGCCAAATAGGCCTGATAATCGAATCCCCCTGGGTTAGCGGCTGGACGTGGGGGCCTAACCCGCACACGGAAAAGCACCCGGTCTCCGTAAAACCAATCCTGTTGGCTCGCCCTAACAGTTACGAGCACCTTACTGGTCGTCTCCTCGGCACCCAGCGGACGCCAGATTCGTCCCACTCGCAGATACCACCGGCTCCGATTCGGAAGCCGCTCCGGCTCACGGTAAAAAACACCTTCCACATAGAGGGGCTTGCTCCCGTCCGTTAGCTGGGTCAGGTGCTGCTCTGGGGAATCAGGCCGGAGCAAGCCCGCATGCATGGAGAAGCCAATCCAGAAGGTCACACTAGAAAATAGTATGAGCAGGGACAAGCGCCGCTGGCGCCGCCAGCCTTGAAGGCCGGCGTAAACGAGTACCGGGATCACGATAAGAAATATCCAAAGGTGGTGAAGAGAAAAGAGTGCCTGGCCCAGAAGCAGGGACAGCGTGGGGACAACCAGTAGGGCCGCTGGGTATCTTTGCAGAAAGTCCTTCCCAGTAGAACCGTGGGGAGGTGGGTCCATGGCTTCAGTCGCTTTCCGAGTCCGATCTCAAAGAGTCGAGAATTTCCCGAGCCGTCTTGTCGTTGATCGATGGGACCTTGAGAAGATCTTCCATCGTAGCCTCTTCGATTCGCTTGGTGCTGCCCAGGGTCCGCAGCAGTGCCCGCTTGCGCACCCCTCCTATGCCCGGTATCCGGTCCAGAACCGACTCCAGGATTTGTTTGGATCTCAGTTTCTTATGGTGCGTAATGGCAAACCTGTGTGCCTCGTCACGGACTCGCTGCAACAGGAATAAGACGTTGGAGTTGCGGTTCAGGACGATGGGGTTGGACTGGCCAGGCCGAAAGACCCTCTCCTCGATGCGTTGGATCTCCGGGCTTCTAGGTGCGGCTTGAACCCGCATCTTTGCCAGTGCTACTACGTCCACCTCCTTCACTCCCAGATCCGCCATTGCTGTGAGGGCCATTCCAAGTTGTCCTCTGCCCCCATCGACGACTACCAGATCCGGTAGATCGCCATGTTCCATCCCCCTGCGAAAGCGGCGTTCCAGCACCTCGTGCATCATGGCGAAGTCATCGCCGCCAGTGACCGACTGGGGCGTACGAATCCGATAATGCCGGTAGCGTTTCTTGTCTGGCTCGCCGTCAAAGAACGTGACCTGAGAACCCACGGCCTGTTTGCCCGAAATGTTGGACATATCATAGCACTCGATCCTCTGGGGATAGTTTTTGAGGCGTAGCTTGCGTTGCAGCTCGACCAGCATCTTTTCCCGTTCTTTCTCCTGATTGTGCCTTTCGAAAAAGCTCTGACGGGCGTTCTGTACGGCCATCTCGACCAGCTGCCTTCGGTCTCCCCGCCGGGGGTGCAGGAAAACAACACGCTTGCCCCTCCGCTCGCTGAGATAATCTTCCCGCACCGCTTTATCACTCAAACCGACCGGTAGCAGGACCTCATCGGGGACAAAACGCTCCCCCTGATAGAACTGGGTCAGTAGGGACTCCATCACGTCCTCGTCGGAGAATTCCAGATCCTCAAAGAAATAGGCCTGGTTTCCCGTAAGCTTTCCCTGCCGGACAAACAGGACCTGGACCTCGATAAACCCACCCTCCCGGTAAAGCCCCAAGATGTCCTGGTCTGCCCCCCAATGGGAGACCATGTGCTGCTTTTCCAGGGTCTTTTCCACCGCCTGGATCTGGTCCCGGATTTTGGCCGCCGCCTCGAATTCCAGGGTCTCCGCCTTCCCTTCCATCTTCCCCTTTAGTTCATCGAGCAAGACGTCACTCTTCCCTTCGATGAAGAGCATGGCCTGCTTGAGGTGTTCTTCATACTCATCCCGGTTCACGGGCAAGATACAGGGGGCAAGGCAACGCCGAATCTGATACTGAAGACACGGCCGGGCTCGGTTCTTGAAGTTATGGTCCGTACAGGTACGCAGCAAAAAGTGCTTTTCGATAATATCGATGGTTTCCCGCGCGGCAAAGGCCGAGGAATAAGGCCCGAAATAACGGCTTCCGTCCTTAACAATCTTACGGGTCGCCAGGATTCTGGGCCAGGAATGGGGCATGGTCACTTTGATACTGATATAGCTCTTGTCGTCCTTCAGGCGAATGTTGTAGCGCGGCTTGTACTGTTTGATCAGATTGTTTTCAAGGATCAGTGCCTCTTTCTCATTAGCGGTGACCAGGGTCTCCAGGTCCCCCACCCGCCGCATGAGGAAATCGATCTGCAAACGCCCGTCTCCACCTCGAAAGTAGCCACGCACGCGGCTTCTAAGCCCCTTGGCCTTACCTACGTAAATCACCTTACCGCCCTTGTCCTTCAGGAGGTAGACGCCGGGCTTGGACGGCAGGCTATCGAGTTTTTCCTCAATGGTAGGCACGACTGATCGCCGAGATTATCCCTCGGACCCTCGCGCGGTAAGCGGATCGGCCAAACCGATCTCACGCTCTTGCAGCTTCTGAATCTTATCCCGAATTTCCGCAGCTTTTTCAAAATCCAGACTGGCGGCGGCCCGCTTCATCTCCTTTTTGAGACGGTCAACCATGCGGGGGATATCCTCGACGGGAAGGTGATTCTCGCCCTTTTCTGCGGCCACCGGGACCGTGATATAATCGGCCTCGTAGATCTGAACCAGCGGGCTTCCTAGGGACTTGACCACCGTTTTCGGGGTGATCTTGTGCTCCTTGTTGAAGGCCGCTTGACGCTGGCGACGACCGTTGGTCACGTCGATGGCCTGTTTCATCGACTTGGTCATAGAATCCGCATAGAGAATCACGGTACCATTGACGTGGCGAGACGCGCGACCGATGGTCTGGACCAGCGACCGTTCCGAACGCAGAAAGCCCTCCTTGTCCGCATCCAAAATCGCCACGAATGACACCTCCGGCAAATCCAAACCCTCTCGCAAGAGGTTGATACCGATCAATACATCGAAGACACCCTTTCTCAGGTCGCGAAGGATCTCGACTCGCTCGAGAGTCTCGATATCCGAGTGGAGATAGCGCACCTTCACGTTCAGGTCCTGATAGTAGTCGGTCAGATCCTCGGCCATGCGTTTGGTGAGCGTGGTGACCAGAACCCGCTCGTTTTTTTCCGTCCGCTTGCGGATCTCCTCCAGGAGATTGTCCACCTGGGTCCGGGCCGGGCGGACCGTCACCTCCGGGTCCATGAGCCCCGTAGGACGAATGACCTGCTCCACAACGACCCCGTGGCTCATCTCTATCTCGTACTGTGTCGGGGTAGCGGAGACGTAGACTACCTGTTTCACCAGCGTGTCGAACTCTTCAAAGTTGAGCGGCCGGTTGTCCAGAGCGGATGGGAGCCGGAACCCGAATTCCACCAGGGTTCCCTTTCGCGAACGGTCGCCCCGGTACATCCCGCCAATCTGCGGCACCGTCACGTGGCTCTCGTCAATAAATAAAAGGAAATCATCGGGGAAGTAGTTCAGAAGCGTCGGTGGCGGTTCCCCTGGCTTGCGGCCGGTAAGATGACGCGAGTAGTTCTCGATCCCCGGGCAGAACCCCATCTCCGCCAGCAACTCCAGATCGTAGCGAGTCCGCTGCTCCAATCTCTGAGCTTCCAGGAGTTTCTCCTCGGCCAGGAGCTCTTCCAGCCGCTCCTTTAATTCCACTTTGATTGCCGCAACTGCCTTCTTGACACGACCATCGCTGGTCACGTAGTGGCTCGCAGGATAGATAGCAAACTTATCGACCCGCCGCTGGACACTGCCGCGAATCGGATCAAATTCAACGAGGGACTCGATCCTGTCATCGAAAAATTCGATGCGGACCGAGGACCTATCCTCGTACGCGGGGAAGATCTCCACCATATCGCCGCGAACCCGGAATGTGCCGCGATGGAAGTCGTAGTCGTTGCGCTGGTACTGGATATCCACCAGTTTTCTGAGCACCTGGTCTCGGTCTATCCGCATCCCCACCTCCAGGTACACCATCATCTCGAAATAGTCCTCGGGAGAGCCGAGGCCATAGATGCAGGAAACGCTGGCGACGATCAATACGTCCTGCCGCTCGAGCAACGCCATGGTCGCCGCGTGGCGCAGCTTATCGATTTCGTCGTTGATGGAGGCGTCCTTCTCGATGAAGGTGTCGGTGGAGGGGACGTAGGCCTCCGGTTGGTAGTAGTCGTAGTAACTGACGAAGTAACGCACCGCGTTGTGCGGGAACAGTTCCTTGAACTCGTTATAGAGCTGAGCGGCCAGCGTCTTATTAGGCGCGATGACCAGGGCCGGCTTGTTCACCTTGGCAACGACGTTGGCCATGGTAAAGGTTTTGCCCGACCCCGTAACCCCTAACAACACTTGACGGGGCAGCCCCTTTTTAGTCCCCTGGACCAGTTTTTCGATGGCCTGCGGCTGATCCCCCTTGGGCTTGAATCCGGTGACCAGGCGAAACTGCCCCTCTCTTCTCTGTCGTTCCATTAAAAAAAACTATCAGGGAAGCCGAGACCGAGCAACCGGTAATTTTTCTAGGGCTATGATCAGGGAGGGCCGTATCGTCCCGAATCGGACTATTAGGACTATTCGCACTATTTAATTGTTCCCATCTGAATCGTCTGAACAACCGATGGCAGTTCGCTAATGTTATGGATAATTCGATCAGCGCCCGCCTCTACTAACTTTTCTTGCTTGGCAAGCCCCGATACAACCCCGACGGTGTAAATGGAAAGCGGTTTGGCAGAGAGAATATCATCTGGGCTATCGCCGATTAGCATCGTTTCTTCCGCCTTCCATCCCAGCGAGTTGAGACAGGCCCGGTTCTGATCGGGCGAGGGTTTCAAACGGCAGGAAGCGTCGCGCCCGAAGATTCCTTTGAAAAAGCCACTTAACTTCAAACGCGCCAGTATGCGTTCGATCGCGTTACTACCGTTTGAGCTGACAATGGCGCATTGATAGTCGTTGGAATGCAGCCATGAGAGAACCTTTGCGGTGCCGTCCACAGGCGTGGTTTTTTCCATGCCGAGAAACTCGCGGGTCTCGAGAGAGCTGAACACTCGTCCCTGCACGTGACAAACCCGATCCGGCGGGAAGACCTCCACCATGTAGTCATAGACCGTCCGCATCAGTTTGAACCCCAGCCCCTTGGCCTGCTCCACGATGGCCGGAGGAATCCCCTCTTCGAGATAAATGCTTTCAATGTCCAGGACAGCCTGACGCCAGTCTACGTGGGGTCCAAGCCTGACCAGCGTATGGTCAAAATCAAAGATGATCTTGCTGAAGGCCATAGTGATTGCAAGCTTTCTTACATGTAGGGTTTGAGGAGAAGGCTGACTTTGCCACGTACGGCCTCGGAAACCCCGACACGGCGAAAGAGCACCGCGTCATCGGCAATGGCCGTGGCATCGATTCCCACACGGGCAACCGGCTCTCCCGGCCTGACCGAAGGATCGATCCCCATTCCGCGACCGCCCCGCTCGATCCAGAGTCCCTGGTCTGCACGCATCCGGGTCGACAGGGCCCACAGAAGATCCGAACCGCCCTCCAGGGGAACATCTGCGTCAACCACAATGACGTTCTTGGCTACGGGCATGCTCTCCCAGATAGCCTGAATCAGTGCCTTTACGTCCGTGTGGGTTGTGGGTTCCACAGCTGCCAGGACGGTCAAGCCCAGGCTGCGCGGCGGAATATGGATGCGAACCAGTGACGGGAACCTCTGTTTAAGACGGGGTAGATTTTCTGCTTCCCATAGGAATTCTGACAGAGTGGAATCTTCCCCGCTGAAAGGAACCAGGGCGTGGTAGATCGCATCCTTTCGATGCATCACCGATTTAATCCGTCCTACCGGACACTCGAAGCCCAGATAGTACCCGGAAGACTCGCCGAAGGGGCCTTCGCTTTCTCGTATTTTCGGAAGGATCTCGCCCTCCAGAACAAACTCGGCGTGTGCTGGAACCTCAATGTCCGATTGCAAACAGCGAACCATCTCAATAGGCCGTGAGGCCAGTCCTCCACCCATGGCAAACTTTTCACCATCAGGTGCTCGAATCACCGAGGCGAGTAGAGTCAAGGGATCGCAACCGATGACGAAGGCTATGGGCAACGGTTGATTGCGAGCTTCCGCGTTTCGGAGGAACGAAGCGATGGGTGGGTTGTTGAGCAGGATCCCTATCCTGTCGCCGCCTTTAATTTGGACACGGTGGATGCCGCAGCTCAGCGTCCCCGTCTCCGGATCGCGCGCAACGGCAATGGCACTGGTGAGATAGGGGCTCACGTCACCCTCGTGGTGAGTCAAGACCGGTACGAGCTTCGGCACATCGATGTCCTTGCCGTGAACGACCTCCTTGACCGGACCATCGCTTAATAATTTGGGCGGGATGAGCTGCTTGCGCCGTGCCCCATAAAGGGCAAGGAGATCCTGAGGGTTTCCGAAGGCCAGCTCCACTCTCCGGCGGTGGCCGAGAAGGCCTCCCACCAGGGAAAAGGCGGAACCCTTTACATGGGGCAAAAGGGTGGCCTTGCCAGTGCTCTCTTCTACCAAACGTATGGCCGCTGCGGCCTCTTCCTTAGGGGAAAGCTCGACAGGGACATCCAAAATATCGTCGGTTTTCTTCAGGCGGTCAATAAACTCTCTAAGGTCGCGAAACATGGCATGCCTCCATGGCCCTCGGTGAGGATAGCAGGTGAATGGTTGCAACAGTAATCTTACGGACCCAATACTCTGGAGTTACCGGGCAGTCAAGCAACTGAATTCGGAACACAGCGGTTTGCTCAGGGTCCCCTTGCCCTTTGAGGACAATACGACAAAGCGTCGCTGGATGGGCAATTCGGTTCGGTTATTAAACCCGCCGGACAAGAGTCACAGGGAAAGCCCTGAACCAGGCACCACTCCATGAGGCCTCATCCTGGACTCGAAACGAAAGTCCCGGAACGGGGCGTCAAAAAGCTCCTCCGGCTCGAGTCTTTTCTGCGTAAGCCCTTGGTCCTGTGCGTAGGCCAGGAATTGGGCCAGCTCGGAGCGATTTTTTTCGAATCCATAGGGCCAAGGGTCTTCCCCGAAGGTTTGCACAGTATCATCGAGGTAGGCGCGCATCAACGGCAGACTGGTCATCCGCTCGTTTTGAAGTAGATCATAAGCGCACTGCTTGGCCTGATCGAAAGCCACGGAAAGTTCATCGGGAAGCCCCGGCCTCATCTCCAGAACTTCTTTTCGCACCACGATAACATGGACGATGACATGAAACCCTGTCTTACGATAGAACTCCCGCTGTAGCGAGTGGGCATCGGGATAGAGGCGGATCAGTTGGTGACGCCGATTTTCCGGGACCATGGGCATCCCTTCGTGCATGAGGCAATCGACAGTACCGTCCAAAAGCGGTTCCGCCCCCCAGTGGGGCCCGGGGCTTACAGCGACATTGACCCCCTTGGGGAAACCCATCCTCGAGTCACGCTCTTTCGAGGTCGTGGTCCATTGGATCTCCTCCGGCAGGACACTGTAGTCGTCTTTAAGGATGCCCCGATGCCAGATGGAAGAGGTCATATAGTACTGGGGAACGGCAACCCGGCGTCCGCGCAGATCTTCTGGCGATTGGAGGCCGGCGTCCCTACGGGTATAGACATACTGGTGAAGGAATATCCGATCGGGAAACACCGGGATGGCGCTGAAGGGTTCCCCTTGATCCCGCAAAAAGGCGTAATGGGCTAGGGGCATCTCGGCCGCATCAAAGACCCCACCTACCAGTCCCGCCACACCGGTACCCGCGGGAACAACTACCACCGTCACGTTCCGGACCGGAACCTTTCCCGTGTGCAGCGCTGCGGTGCGATCAAACCTCTGAATGGCTAGGGTTATGGGCCTGAGAGCGGGCATAGTTTTCCCCTTGGGTTTCCTTGAGCGAAGGATTTCCATGAGTCCGTTTGATGCGGCTGGCGTGAAACCCTTCGAAAACCATTTTCCTCCATCCAATCACGACGGCATCGGTCCACGACAACCGTTCGGTTGCACTGTAATCCTGCGCGGCAACGATCTTCAGGTCTTGCTCGGAAAGGTTGATATTCCTTGCCCAACGGCGAAAAAGGTAATAGCGCACACAAAACCAGGCCTTGGACAGGATCGATCCTTTGACAAAATGCCAGTAGAAATTGGTCACACCACGTTCGTCAATAGGCACGCCCCATCGGATATAGAGATGATCCGGGTAGGCGATCCGGGTCATGCCCGGCAAGACGATCTCCTGCGTATAGGGTTTGCCGGTAAAGGTTCCCTTTTTCCAGTTGGGCTTGAACAACCACAACCAGGCTTTGCGCATCAACCGCTTGGGGAAGCGTCCAAGCCCAGGATAGTCCTGCTGCATAGGCGGAAAGGACTCTTTGATAACCGCAATCCCCCGGCCCTCATAGGTCAACTTTGGGGTCAGCTTCTGCCCGAGAGGACCGATCGTGGTCAGCAACCCTTCAGCCGAATCACGATGAACGTACGGTGCATGCCCATCAATGGCGTTCTCGATCAGGGGCCGCCAGTTGATGGGCCAATTCATTACCTCTGTAAGGATCAAGACATCCGGATTCAGAAACTCTTCCGGAACATCCTCCTCTACAGGCACCGGTGTACCGTCCCCGATCCATATCCAGACAATGTCACGGAACTCACGGACGGTCCGGGACGGGACCCGAATTCCCAAGCTTGGGATCTTGGAATCTGGGCCTTCGACGAGAGCTGCCACACAATGGCCTTCGCTGTCGAAGGTCCACGCGTGATAGGGGCAAGTGACCGTACCTGGGAAGTGACAATCCCCTTGCGACAAGCGGCCCCCGCGATGGGGGCATAGATCCCGGAGGGCAACAATCTTGCTATCACGGCTGCGAAACAAGACCAGGTTTTCCCCCAACAACCGCACGCCCACCGGCTTTTTTTTCCCAACCTTCTTTGCCTGAATGGCTGGATACCAGTATTCCTTGAGGCCACTGGCGGGGATCTGGTCCCTCAAGTTGGTCTCGGGGGTCGACTCAACTTTGACGATCTTCTGAGTTGAAGCTACGGTAGGCATGGGATTAGAACCTCAACCGTTTCTGAGCACCTCTTAAACCCTAATAGGCCCAAACCACTGAGACAGCATGTCGAGCAACCATCACTGTGGACTTGGAACCTGGTGAGACAGAAATACCTCTTCTCTCCGAGCGGCTGACTCCAGTATGGCCAGGCAGACTTCCAGCGTGGCCTCACCCCACCGACCGTCGTGAAAAAGTGGGCGATCATTCATGACGGCCTGATAAAACTCGTTCATTTCCATGGCACGGGAATTCGCTCCTTTCTCCAAGGCTACCTCATGTCGACCCTGATCATCATAGACGTAAATTCCGTCACGAGATTGGCGTATCTCGCCACGTTCGCAGGTCACGATCGTCAGGCCAAAAAACGGCTGGTGCGGAGCCGCGTTCCCTCCATGGACGCCGAGACCGTCAAGGGCCCCCCCGGATTGGGTAGGCGCACCGTAGCGCCATTGCTCCAATCGTTCTTCCAGCAACTGGGCCTTGTCGGGACCATGGCCGATTTCACGGAAAAACTTTCTTGCCTTGGGGGGGCGTTGGGGGTCCTTGATATCCCCTCCCTCTCCAATCCCCCACACCAGTTCTCCCGTGTCGAAGAAGGCATAACCGCTGTAGACCAAACTGGCCACAACGCCACTTTCAAACTCCAGGTAACACACGTAATGCCCTTCACCAGGTCGATGGTGATCTCCTATCCCAGACATCGCACGCACACTCCTCACCATGCCACCGCCGATGAGCCGTACGATATCCACTTGATGGGGGCCCTGGTTCAATACCACCCCCCGACTCATCCGGATATCGTGATCTGAAAAGGGCCGGTAAATATGGTCTTTGTAATAGGATGTCCCGATCATCAGGAGCCGGCCTAACTCTTCCCTCACCACCATCTCGCTTATCTTTTTCACCGGGGGATCGAAGCTATGGGTATGGCCGGCCATAAGCTTGACCCCGTTCTGCTCCGCTGCTCTGTTCATCTTCTCGGCCTCGTCGATGGACAGGGCCATGGGTTTCTCGACGATGACGTGCTTGCGATTTTCTAAAGCGGCGATGGCATGTTGGGAATGGAACTCATGGGGGGTCGCAACATACACCGCATCGATGTCCGGGCTCCGAACCATCTCTTCAACGCTGGTGTACACCGCCCCGTTAAAATCTCTTTTGAACCGGTGCAATGGCGGCTGTCGTAGATCGGCCCCTGCGGCTAATCGGATGTATGGGAGCGCAGCTATATCCGGGAGCAGACGCCCCCCCGCCATGCCAAGCCCGGCAAATCCGAGTCTTAATACCTGGGACATCTGGGTTACATCTCCGCAGTCAAAGTTTCGTTAATTCGGGCATGAGCCTACCCACAGGGGTCGACGGTTTTATATCCGGTCGTCCCAAACCTGTCAAGTGCCACACTGTGGACAGAGGCCCACATTCCATGATAAAAGAAGCATAATCACGAAAGGAGCACACCTGTGGAAAGAGAAAAAATCAGAGAGAATGAACCTGTCCAGCTCGAATATGGCGCCCATTACACAGAAACCTTGCGACAATACGCGACGGCCAGAGACCAAGCCAAGAACGGCAAGATCGTTATTCGGGCCAAAGATCTACCTTGGCGCCAGGGCCAACAGGGATACTCCAAAAGATATCTGAATTGGCACAGGGTTGCCGACGGCCATGTCTTGGAAGCAGCAGCCCAGGGTTGGACCTGTTTTATTCAGCATGTCAAAACACATTCGGGTAAACACCGCCATCAAGGTGGAATCCAGTTGTTTGTTCTGGAAGGGGAAGGATACACCACGGTGAATGGGAAAAGGGTCGATTGGGACAAATGGGACCTGATCATCTTACCCGTGCAGCCCAAGGGATGCGAGCACCAACATTTCAATAAGAACCCTGGCACGCCGGCCAAGTGGATGGCGTTCCGTTACCATCCCTTTTCCGAGGTGCTAGGCAATATGTTTGAACATGTGGAAGATTCACCCGACTGGAACCCCAATCAAAAAGCTGCAGGAAAATAGCCGACAGCACCAT
This sequence comes from Binatia bacterium, assembly GCA_963664015.2. GTDB lineage: Bacteria > Desulfobacterota > Binatia > UBA9968 > CAXXLF01 > JACZQL01. Next base: position 954,060 of record CAXXLF010000001.1, read on the forward strand.
TCCCGCCGTACACAACATCCCACAATACGGGGATAACGACGTGGTTTTTTTGCAACGGCCTCGGCCGCTGCAAAAAGACACCCTGCGGAGTCATCAGAATGACTGGGCGAATCCGCAGGTCCGTCGAACACCTCCAGAAAAACGGCTACCAGTTTGACGCACAGGAGAACTACCGGGAGTTGCCCTTTCCCGCACTGAATGAAAAGGCAGTAACTTAGCCTGGATTTCTTGCCTTTAATTATTAAACAATTCAGTTGGAAATCAGGAATACGATTCTCTTAGGCGGGTGAGGCCAGCCTTTACACAAGGACGGCCCTTGCGGGGGATCGAACTGAAAGCGGCGCTGTACTCTCCCTTGCTTCAAGCTCGGTCAGTACAGCGCCAATGCTTCAGTCAGTTGTTTAAAACCACTGCTCTACTTTTTCTTCTTCTTCTTGCTTCTCCTTGCCTTCGCCACTCCCTTGCCGTAAACCTTGATCGACAAGGCAGGAAAGTACGGATCGTCAGGATTTTTATAAAGGGTGACCAGGGCCTTGTCACCTTTTTTCAAATCCTTGAGCGCGATATCCTTATACTTGGCCTTCTGGACCCTCGTGACATCAGCGACACCGATGTACGATGTCCGCATTCTCCCCCTACGTAGGGTCTGGTAACCGATGGTCGCCTCCCCTACCTCATGGATGAGGATGTCCAATTGCACGATGGTCGGACCCTTGGCCTTCTTCTGCGCATCAGCGGTCCCGACAAATACGAAAAATGCCAAGGCCACCATTGTAACGAGTTTAATTACTTTCATGCTGCTCCTCCTTTCAATTCTCCAAACAAAGTCTAACATTTTAGACCATACCGACTTTTTTTTGTCAAGCCCCCCTGGACCGTTTTTCATTAAAAACTCGCCCTATCGGGGCCAAAGGGACAGGTTCTCGGATTGCAATTCCAGGTAGATCGGCTGACCCGTCTTAAAAACCTGGGAAGCAGGTAGCACCAGGACTCGGGTATAGGAGCCTATAGACACGGTGTATTCGTACCGGTCCCCCAGAAAATGGACGCTGTCCAATTTGGCTTGAAGGATATTTCGCTTGCCATTAGGTACCGTATCCCAGACACGGATGTGGTCCGGTCGGATAGCCACCATAACATCGCCCCCCTCTACCAGACTGTCGGAAACGGTCGAGCGGATGTTTCCCTGCTCGACCCATATGGGGCAATTCGTCATTCCATCGGGTTCCACCTCTACGGTATCTCCCATCTTTACCACTTTTCCCATGATGATAAACGTCTTGCCTAGAAAATCCCGGGCAAAAGTCGTTTCCGGTTTATGGTAGACCTCTTCCGGGGTACCGACCTGCTCCAGTTGTCCTTTGTTCATTATCCCGATGCGGTCGGAAAGGCTCAAGGCCTCAATCTGATCATGGGTCACAAACAAAACGGTTACTTTCACACGGCTTTGAAGCGACTTTAACTCCCGGCGCATTTCATCCCTCAGTTGGGCATCCAGATTACTCAAGGGCTCGTCCAGCAAGAGGACACCGGGGGAAAAGACAAGCGCCCTGGCCAACGCAACTCGCTGCTGCTGACCACCGCTCAATGCGGGGATAGGACGATCCTCCAACCCAGTTAGGCCCACAAGGTCCAGGGACGCCAGCACCTTCTCCCGAATCTCGGGCCGCTTCATCCACCGAAGTTTTAGCGGATAGGCCACGTTCTCGAACACCGTCATATGGGGCCAAAGGGCGTAGGATTGAAACACCATACCCATGTTGCGCTTCTCGGGATTGACGAACAGGTTTTTGCTTACCGATACGAGTGTCCTATCACCCATGATGATATCGCCCGCATCCGGCTCCTCCAACCCTCCCACCATTCGGAGCATCGTCGTCTTACCGCATCCGCTTGGGCCCAAGAGGGTAAAGAACTCCCCTTCTTTAACCTCAAGATTTACGCCGTTGACTGCAACAACGCTACCAAAATACTTGTATAGACCTTGCAGTTTAAGAAAACTCATACCCCCCCCTTGTTTGCCCCACGAGACAAATGAATTAATCGCCTCGGATCCCAACCCGGAGACCCAATATCCTGGCAACGACAGCGATCCCGGTCGTAAGCACCACGATCAACAGTACGGTAATGCTAGCGGCCTCACGGTAACCCGCTGCAATTTGGTCCAAGGCTAACAGCGCCAGTGTCCGGGTCTCCGACGTTGCCAAGAGTATTACACTAGACGCACTACGGGCTGCAAACAGGAATTTCAATACCCCGATCAAGACCATGGTCTGCGCCATCAACGGGAGCACCACATGAAAATAGGTCCCCCAGAAACCCGCCCCCGACATGCGCGAGGCCTCCTCCAGTTCCTTGCCCAATTGAACAAAATTGGCTTTAAAAACCTGAGTCGCAAGCGTCACCCCTCCCATCATGGAAGCAATGATGAGTAGAAAGATGGTTCCATACATGGGCCTAAAGACAGGCGTCCCAAGAAACATCCACAGAAGCCCCAAACCGGACAGAACACCGGGCACGGCAGAGGGCAGCCAACAGATTGAGTCGAGAGTCGACCTGCCTGGGAGACGCGTCCGGACGATAATGTAGGCGATGATCGAAAAAAGGAACGGCCCAATCAGTGCCGCACTACAGGCGATGATCAACGTGTTTTTCAAGGCCAACATCAGGCGCGGATCCTGAACGGCGATAGCCCAATATTCCGTGGTCCAGGTCGTGGGTAAATTAAAAAACCCAAACCGTACCATCAGACTACCGCCCAATACGCTAATGATCGGCACCCCGACGGCAAGAAAGCACGTGAGCGACAAACCACCTACGGCAACGTACTTCCAAGCGCCGAGATCGATAATCTTGGGCTTGAACTGACTGGTAACAGTCGTGAACTGTCTCCGACCAATGAGTTTCCGCTGCAAGGGGATAAAGACCGCGAGAAAGAGCAGGATGAGGCTGCCTAAGGCCGCCGCTTGGTTGGTCAGGGGCGGCTCCTGCCTTGCCAGGTCCACGATCATCGTCGAATAGACGTAAAATCCCCACGGTACTCCGAGAAGGAGCTCGGTTTCAAAGGACTCAAACAATCGGACCAGGCTCAACAACATGACAACGATCAGGACAGGTGTCATAACAGGCAGCGTCACCTTGAACATGGTCCTCAAGGTGCTGGCCCCCGACATACGGCTGGCCTCCTCCATGTTCGAATCCATCCTGCGGAAGGCGGGGGTCAAGATCATGACTTTGGTGTCCAACCCACTCAGGGTGTGAACCCAGATAATGCCCCAGAGGGAATAAATATTAAACGGCATCACACCAAACATGTTGCTGAACCATGAGTTGACCAGTCCTGTGTCCGGATCCAAAAGTAACATCCAGCCGTAGGTCGTTGCCACGCTGGGCAGCATAAAAGAGATCCAGAAAAAGAACTCGAACCCCCTGGCGAAAGGGATGTTCGTTCGTGCCAAAACCCATGCCAGGAATACGCCGATGACAAAGACGATGGATTGGCGGATCAACGTTACCTTGAGCGTGTTCCAGAGGGCCTCCCGGACTCCATATTCGCTAAAGGCCTCGATCCACGCTCCAAAGCCGTAAACGGGATCCTCCGCAATAGTTGCGATATTGAAGCTGTTGATGAGGATCAGGCACAACGGGTACAGGATATAAAACCCCATGGTCCCGATGAGGACGATCATCAGAAACAGCCCCCAATTGAGGACCGATATCTTTGGTCGAGATACCGATTGGACGGCGGCGCTATTTATCTCAGGCATTAGGATCTCCTCCTGAAGCACTGAGTCAACGATTCAGTCTGCCAATGACCATCCACAGGCCAGAATTTATCGCTTACGGGAACAATGTCAAACAAATTATTGCTCTATCTCAATGGTTCAACTCGTCAGGTCGGCACCTTCTAGTTACTTGAAAAATCGAACATTTCCATATAGCGAGGAAAAATGCAAGAGTCAGCGGGCTATTAAATGCAGCCACCCCGCTTCTGCATCCTACTATCTTCCTATGATCGGACATCCCATGCTCGCATGAGATCGTCAAGTGAGCCGGATTCGAAACTCACCGCCGTTTCCGCCAGGCTTTTTTAACGAGTTCATTGATCGAGCCCATGTCTTTAAACCCAGGGCCGGCCAATACCAGGTAGTCGACTCCGTCCCTCCGCCTGACACGGGACGGGACCTTATCCTTGGGAATATCAATTCTCAACGAGTCCTTATCGTAGCCATACCTTTGGTAGGCCTGTTGCCCTTCTCTGGAAAGCAACCAGTTAATCGCCACCTTGGCCGCATTGGGATGGGGAGCCCGATCGAAGAAGGCGACGTTGCCATTGCTCGTGCTCAGAGGTCCCCCCTCCTTGAAGGCCGAGGAATCAAAGGTATCAACAGGAAGGCCCTGCTCCCTGGCCGTGTAGATACCGGCCCGGTTGGGACCGACAAGGGCGGCCAGCGGATACCTCCCTACGGCCAACCAGTCGACCAGCTGGCGGCTATTGCGGGTTGCTTTGAGGTCCATTTCTTTCAGAATGCGATTGATAAATTTGAGGCCGAGTTTGGGATTGTGATAAAGAAACATCAAGACCCCGCTCACGGCTCCTCCCATAGTGGGATCGTAGGAAACGATCTTCCCTTTCCATTTAGGATCGAGGAAATCCCAATATGAACTGAACCCTTTTGGACTGACAAGCTCCGTATTATAAGAAAAATACGTTTGAGCGTTGCCGTTGAAGGCCAGAATGAAGCTCTGCTCATCGTCGTGATAGACGTGCTTCCCCCCCCACCATTTAGATTTGTCCAGAACTTCGGGGAGAACGAGCAGAGGTTTCAGTGGGCTCAACACCTTTCCCGCGTAAAAGATGTTATATACCGTGCCGGAGCCGCCGATATAGATGTCGGCCAGGAATTTGCCGGCTCTTCGTTCGGCCATAGCCCGCTGGGCGACCTGACTCCCCCGGCCGGTAACGGTGATTACTTTTATATCCGGAAATTTTTCCTGAAATTCCTGGAAAACCTCGTAATAGACGTCGCTAACGTAAAGGGCCACTTGGCCCTCCCGCTTGGCCGCCATTAGGGTCTCGTCCCAATCGGCCTGCCCACTAGCACATTCCGAGAAGGCGCCGAAAAGGGCCCAGCACAGGACCCCGAGCATACACAAAAATCGCATACTAAACCTCCCTTGGTTTAAACTTGGCCAATGAAATTGCATCGGTTACTTTTTCGAAAAACACTCGTACAGGCATTCCGATCTTAACCCGCTCGACCGGGACACCCGCCACGTTACTCACGAGATGAGGGCCTTCGGCCAATTCGATGATGGCCACCACATAGGTGACCTCCAACACCACGCCCCTCAAGGGCTTATGCACAATGACATAGCTATATACCGTCCACCACCATCGGTAGCCACCCACTCGTGGTCCGCCGAATGGCAGACATGACAGATGGGGCTCGGCGGATGTCGACATTCATGGCATGAGGAACACCGTTGAAGCAATAGCTCACCACGGGCACACCCCTGCCAGAAGGGTTCCGTATCCGGGTAGGAAATAGGGAGAGGTTGAGCTGTCTTTTCCACAGAGTCAAGCCGGGATTTAATTGGTATTGGACGCCAACAGAAGCGTGGCATGGATGCTGAGCTGGCCGCACTGCCCGCTCACCGCGGCGATTTCATGGCGTATCGCCCCCGAATACTTCCCATGATTCACTCCAACTGCTGGCCTAAGGACCGACGACAGTCTTACAGCGCGCCCCCTTCCACCAACTCCTGGATGTCGGCTTCTTTGTACCCAAGTTCGGCTAAGATCTTGGCATTCTGCTGCCCCAGAGACGGCGCAGGGTTTAGCTTGTTTCCCCACAGGCTGCCGATGGCGCCCAAGGGGAACAAAATGCGGCCGAAGTCCGGGTGATCCGTTTCGGAGAGGAAACCGCGCGCCTTGAGCTGTGGGTCATCCACCAGGTCCAATGGAGTAGAGACCGGCGCTGCTGGCACGTGGCGTTTTTGCGCCTCGGTAACAATCTCTATCTTGGAGAATCCCTTGGACCACATTCCCAAACGCTCGACGATCAAATCCTTTTTTGCATCACGCTCCGCCTCATCAACGAGAGAGGCGTCTGCCGATAGTACCGGGTCCTGAACCCAATCCACGAATTTACCCCACCCATCAGGTGATTGGGGAACGCTAACCATCCAGTAACCATCGGTACAGGGAAAAGCACCGGAAACCGCCGTGATGGCCCCACGATAACCAACCCGTTCCGTGACCTGCCCCCAACTGGTGTAGTCCACCATGGCCTGTTCGACGAAGGATTCTAAACATTGTCGAATGGAGACTTCGACGACCTGGCCTTGACCGGTTAGTTGCGAGCAAAACAACGCACCCGCAGCCGCCACCGAAACATAAAGGCCGGTCGCAGCGTAAACCACATGACCTCCCAACAGGACCGGACGTTGGCCCGGGTGACCGGTAAGCGCTAAAAGTCCCGATCGGGCAACGGCACAGAGCTCGGGCTCGTCGTTAATAACCTTGATGAGGACCAGGCGCGGGTTGGCCTCCAATATCTCACTCTCTTCCAATAGCAGGGGCGAGCTGGCAATCAGGGCATCAGCCGTACCTATAAGATCGAGCACGACTCGGCGAGCCGCAGGGGCCTCCAAGTTTAGTTTCAGGCTCTGTTTCCCGGCATTAAAAAATTGGTGGTAGGCGCCCTTTTCCAGATCCGGCTTGTCGCCCAGGTAGGGCCCCAGTCTCCTGAGGGAGTCACCTTGGGAAGACTCGATACGAATCACTTCATTCCCGGTCTCCGCCAAGAGCCGCGCGGCATATACCGCCGGATGGGCGGCCATGTCAATAATGCGAGCCATCTTATCTGCACCTCCTTGGTAAGGATTCCGTGTCGATCGCTTGATTCATAGTTGATCTCCGTTCGACCCCTTACACCAGGCCGCCTTGATCTTCCAATTCCCTAACCTCGACCTCCGTAAGCCCCAACCAATCGTTCAATGCGTCTCGTGTATGCTCACCCAGGACGGGTGCCGGACGCAGGCGCGACAATAGACTCGAACTGAAAGAAAAAGGTACTCCCGTGGTGAGAGTCGATCCACCTTGTGGGTCATCCCAAGGGTGAAAGACCTGGGCCCCGTCGGGCCCCTCCAGGACTTCGTTGATGCGTCGCATTCGCTCCGCAGGGACCCCCGCTTCTTTCAGGCACCTCTGGACTTCCTTTTTGGGCAGCCGGCTGGTCCACGACTCGATCAGCCTATCGAGTTCATCGTGGGCATCCATCCTTCCCTGCACCGTGGCAAACCGATCATCCCTCGCCCAACCAGGATTGCCGAGAGCCGAGGCGAAAGCTTGCCACTGTTCGTCGTTCTGGACACTAATGGCACACCACTCGTCGGCGCCCTCACAACGGTAAACACCCTGGGGAGCGGCGACCATGGAACGATTACCCAACCGCGGCGCTGTACTTCCATTGACGATGCTGCTTAACAGGAGGGGACCAAACGTGGAGACGCTGCATTCGAACTGACTCAGATCTATGTTGGTGCCCTGGCCGCTCTTCGCGCGTTGAGTCAAGGCCTGAAGGATACCGAAACAGGCATGGAGTCCGCCCATGTAGTCATTCCAGGAATTGGCGATGGCTGTCGGCGGGTCCTTCTCCTCTCCGGTAACCATCATCAAACCCGTGTAGGCTTGAAGGTTCATATTCATACTGGTCCAGGATTTGCGCGGGCCGCTGTGTCCAAATCCGGACATACTGACGTAGATCAGCTTGGGATTCAGCGGTTGCAGATCCCCATAACCCAATTGAAGGCGATCCATAACACTGGCGCTAAAATTCTCCACTACGATGTCAGCCATGCCCGCAAGTCGTCTGGCCAGGAGACGACCTGCCTCGGTCTTCAGATTTATGGTTATGGACCGCTTGCTCCGATTGGTGTTCAAAAAAGACGGAGCACGATCCTCACGGGTTCTGGGAGCAGCTCCTGCCGAGGTTTTCCTTGAGCCCAACCGTTCGGGCCTCGTAGCCGACTCGACCTTGAGCACATCGGCACCCAGATCCGCCAGCAATCGAGTGCAGAATGGACCGGCAAGGACATGAGTAAAATCTAGTACACGAGTACCCGCTAGCGGCGATCCATCTTTTTCGTTCGAGGAAGCACTTTGGCCATGGTGGTTCATAACGATAATCTTTTAGAAAGAAAATTCGCTGTGCTTTCAATCATTTACAACCTCCATGGCCTGCATAATGAGGCGTTGCCAGTGACGGTAAAAAGCTCGCTCGCTGTCTTCGTTCAATCCCCCGTCCACCAGATCCCTTAGCGCTGGAACGGGTCGGTTTTTTGGGGAATCACCCAAACCCTTGCCGTATTGAAGCATCAACCGCTTCGCTATGGGACCCTGGAGCGAATGAGTGATTCCGGCCCAGTTTTCCATGTCATCTTGTTCAAACATCCCTCCCATGCCGAAAACACGCAGGTAAGATTCCCGTGAAGCCTGCTTCCACTCTTCCGATGCGTTCTTATCGACAAAATTCCATGACCAGATTTCCATTCGATCCGCACCTTTAGGCTGCCACAGCCTCAAGGTCAGAAAAGATATCGCACCCTCCCCGGATTTTCCTCCGCCCCATTCCTCCGAGGTATGCTGGCCGCTGTTAAGGAAACTCATATTGGGAAAGACATTGCCGACAACGAACAAGAGCGGTTCGAGCATCTTCGACTGCTCTTCTGTGAGGCGGCTGTGGATTTCCGGGTACAAAGTCTCGGGTAATCCCAGGTTAAATTTGCCCTTAAAACTCGAGAGCGAAGAGGCATGGCCATTGTCGGTAATCAACCTATGATTGGTGCGTTCCCCTAGCATTTTGTCTTCCAAACCAAGGGCGGACCGAAAGCCATGAGTCGTAGCGAGATGGACGCCATCGCCGGAGAAATTGGCCGCCCCCAACTTCCAATTAGCATCAACCTCCCACCTCATTGGAGCACCCATGACTTCCATCTCTGCCGTTCTCCCGAACAGGATATCCAGGACCCACTTCATCTCCCCCAGATAATCACCCAAGGGCTCGGCCTGAGCATCCCAATTGGCGAATATGAGACCATGATAACTGTCAACTCTGGCGGCCTGGTGAAGCCCCAGCTTGCTCATGTCCAATTTTCCGTTATAGCCCTCGAAAAAGGGGACCGCAATTAGCTCCCCACTGCTGTTGTAGGTCCAACCGTGGTACGAACAGCGGAATTTGGCGGCCATGCCGCTGTCCAAAGGACAAACCCTCATACCCCGGTGACGACAGACATTTAAAAACACCCTGACCTTGCCATCCTGACCACGGCACACGATGACCGGATCATCACCCATGAAGCGAGTTACAAAGTTCCCCGCCTGAGGCAACTCGGATTCATGGGCCACGTAAAGCCAGCACCGGGTAAAGATCCGCTCCATCTCCAAACGGTTGATTTCCGGGTTCGTAAAAACCTGTGAGCTGATCATTCCAGTGTCGACCCTAACGAGATCGCTCAAGAAACGCGCCTCGGCTTGATCCATTTTCGATTCAGAAGGTGTGACGTTTTTTTTCATCGACATTTTTCCCTCACCAGGCAATCGGTTTTATCAAAAAAAGCAAACCCCATGGGTTCCCTTTTGCGTCAGCCCCTCATTCACAAAATCACCAGGAACCCAACCCACTATTGGGAGCAGCCGTTACAATAGGACGTGTAGAGGGCGTCGGGCCAGGAAAAGCCCTGGGGCCCTTGTTGGGTTCCTCCCATGGCCCGATCCACTTGCAACTTCATCCCACCATAGTCCTCTGCCGTGACCAGATTCAATCTATACAGCTTTGCCAATAACATGGCCCCCTCGGGTCCGTGCTCTTCCAGGTCCGCCACTACATGGAGATCAAAGTACTCGAGCAAGTCGTCCGGAACACCGTACTTGTCATGTAAAATTTCTCGGTAGGACTTCATATAATAGCCCACAAAACCTTCAAGCATCCACCGGACAGCCGTCTGAGCCGGGCTCTGAGAACGGTAAAGCAGGCTCGTATTCAACCGAGCCTCCAACTCGGGGATGGGCTTTGAATAAAAAAGCTCCTCATCCTTCAGACCGAGATAATGTGCAAATTTTAGATACGTCCGACCGTGGCCACCCGGTCTAGGGTCAGATAACTCGGAGCCGATCTTTGCCGCTACAATGTCGTAGAGGTCCGGGTTCCGGCGCCACAAATCCATGTAACTCACCAGCGTCCAGGTCACATTGATGTTCGTCGCCTGAATAAAGATGTAATACTGTTTCGCGTACTCCTTTAGAAACTCAATGGAGACTTTTCCCCGGGAAAAATCATCGTGAAACAGCCCCCGACCCCGGCCCGTTTTAAACGGATGATCCCTGGTCCTGTCATCAAACCAGATTTGAAAAGACTCAAAGGTGGGGAATACCGTGCGTTGATCAGCCTCCATCAATTAATGGCCTCGACACAACCGCCAGTGGGAATTTTCTGGTCTATCAAAAATGCAAACATGTGCAAGTATGGGAATTTGGCATTTCACTCGGACGTCGCCCTCAACGAACTAGCATCCTGGTTTTGCTGTTAAAGGTTCCCACAAATCAGAAAAAGATGCTCAGATTTCTCGACCCAACGACAACCTGGTCCAATAGTATCGTCCTTGATGCCAACCGCCACTGATCCTGGACCCTGCGCATCAGATCCTTCCTCTCACCGGACAATATATCGGCACCCGACGAATTGGTACGGTTGCGATAGACAAGAAAGTAGCTCATCACTTCAAGCTCCAGCGGGTTGGGAGTCGAATGCACACGCACATTCGTAATCAGATGGCGGGTCCTGGAAGGTGGACTCTCGGCCCAGGCAAAGTCCGTACCCAACCGTTTGATTCGCGTCTGGAGTGACGCCAGGTTTTCGGAAAATATTTCTGTCTTTTCAGTATAGTCTGGTTTCAAGGAGCGGCCGCGGTTTACACGGACCGGCATCCGGTAGTGAATATCCTCCGTCATCATCTCCAACCACTCTGAGAAACGCCCATGGTCTAAAAATTCCGCCTCTTGCAGAAGAAATTCCAGGATCTCGGCGTATCGGGGATCGCCTGGACTAACGTTTTTTCCGTTTTCGGCCATTTGAGTCATGTCCCGTTCGCGTCATGAGTTTTTGCCAATAACTATAAAACGCACGTTCGCTGTCTTCACTTAAGGCTCCATCTCTCACGTCCTTGAGGGACGGAATCGGACGTCCCTTGTGGGGCCGCCCCAACCCCATCTTGTATTGGAGCCAAAGCCGATTTGCAATGGGGCCCTGTAAGGCATCTGTGATATCGGCCCAGTTCTCCATGTCGTCCTGCTCGAACATCCCACCCATACCAAAGACGCGCAGGTAAGATTCTCTGGAATCTTCTTTCCATTTCGGTGAAGCATTCTTATCCACTAAGCACCACGACCACACCTCCATTTTACCCGCACCCTTAGGCTGCCACTGGCGTAGCGTCACGAAAGAGACCAACCCGCTCCCACTCCCCCCCCATTCCTCCGACGTATGCTGGGCACTGCTTAAAAAGCTCAAATTAGGGAAGATATTGCCTACGATAATGAGGAGAGGTTCCATAACCTTGCATTGCTCATCCGTGAGGTTGGACCGCATCTCCGCCTGCAGGTCCTCAGGAAGCCCCATGCAGTAGTTCCCCTTGAACCCCGAGAGCGCGGAGGCGTGTCCCCGGTTCGTCGTTAACCTATAGCTGACACGTTCGCCTTTCAGCTTGTCCGCCAAACCGAGAGCTCCGCGAAATCCGTGGGTGGTAAAGATATGGGTTCCATCCCCGGCAAAATTGGCCGCTGCGAGCTTCCAATTAGCATCCGCCTCCCATCGCATCGGAGCACCCACAACTTCCATTCCCTCCGTGCGTCCGAACAACAGGTCCAACACCCACCGGGCCTCGCCCAGGTAGTCCCCCAACGACTCTGCCTTGGCGTCCCAATTGGCAAAAATGAGCCCGTGAAAGATCTCCAACTGGGGTGTCTCGTAAAGGCCCAATAGGTCCTTGTCCAATTGACCTTGATAGCCTTCAAAAAAAGGGACCGAAATCAACTCCCCGTTGTTTCCGTAGGTCCAACCGTGATACGGGCACTTAAAATGGGCCGCCTTGCCCATATCCTCGGAACAGACCCTCCTGCCCCGGTGACGGCAGACATTCAAAAATACCCGCACCTTGCCGTCCTGCCCCCGCCACACAACCACCGGATCATCCCCCATCGTACGAGTGACAAAATCGCCGGGATTAGGGATCTCAGACTCATGGGCCACGTAGAGCCATGTGCGAGTAAAGATCCGCTCCATCTCCAAGCGGTTGGTCTCCGGATCGGTAAAAATGCGAGGATTCACGACCCCTTCCTGCGCCCGGAATAAATCCGCATGGGACCCGACTACTTTCTTAACCGATTTGTATTTCATCGCAACTCTTACCTGGGAAGGTTTGATAGGCTTTTTTTCTGCCTTCTTTTACCTAGTATCCCCAATACCTGACTCAAAATACGGTATGATTTTCCAAAAAGACCGGCAAATTCAATCTTTCGGTAAGTCACCGGCGGCATTAGACAATCGACTCACTTTTTTCGGAGTTCTTACTCGTAATCGTGTCTGATCGCGGCGTGGGGAACACTCCAAGGTTGAGGTCGGCCGAACTTTCGTTCGCACCTGACGCTTAGGACAAACCGGTCGGCTTCCCATCCTCAAACCAATTAGAAACGGAACCCGTATTCAGCCCAGCGACGGTTGACCAAATCCAGGTGTTCTTTATTGGGATCAGCGGAGGCGGGAAAATCTTCCTTCTCCAGGCTATACTCGAACTCGGGCCGAGTTGCGTCGATCCCCATCTTGTCCGAATGCAAGGCCTGGGATGGGGGTGTCGAAGGATCCAGGGCAATACCCCTTCCCTGACGAAGAATCTCAACGTCGCGCCCTGCCTGAACTCGAGTGGCTTGAGCCCATTCGACCTTCTGAGGATTCCAGGGGTCGACATCGTCATCCACCACAATGCAAAGTTTGACCGACAGGGTAGGCATGCCCCAGACCAGGCTGAAGATGTCGCGCACTTGCCCCGGGTAGCTCTTCTTGATGCTCACGACGGCATGAAACGTGCCGCAACCGCCTTCCGTCACGCACGCGTCCACGACACCGGGGATCCCGGCTTTCTCCAGGAACTGTTTCAAGCCCATGGATCCGCCCATGGCCCGTACCGTCGTACTCTCGTTCGGCGAGCGTCCTTCATAAGTCCCCTGGAACAGAGGCTGCTCACGATGAGTCACCATCTTAACGACAATATAATTTTTGCGTGACCGTGAAGTGCCCATGTACCCGGCAAATTCACCGAAGGGACCATCTGACGCACCGTACGCCTTATCGGTGGGCATCTCCCCCTCGATAATGATCTCCGCCCGAGCCGGGACCAGTAGATCGCTGGTCTTGGCCTTAATGACATCAATGGGTGCCCGTTTGAGGCCACCGGCGACGGAGTAATCCCCCAGCCCCGGCGGGACGGCGCTCACGGTGATCAATGCAAGATAAGGATCCAAACCGATGGCAATAGCGATCGGCATGGGTTTCCCCATGGCCTTCCATTTGTTCCAGTGCTGCCAGAGGTGGCGCCGCGGGGACGAACTGCAGCCGAGAATATTGGGTTCGAAGATGGCGCTTCGATAAGTCCCCATATTGATCCAACCGAACTCGGGGTCCTGGGTAATGACCGTATGATAGGTCCCCAGCATGTATTTCCCATCCAGGTGATGCCAACGGGGAACCGGGAAAGGGTCCTTGAACAGATCGATATTGTCGATCACCACCTCGTGGCAAGGAGCCTCGTGAACTTCCCGCGGCTGAACGGGACAGGCATAGGCTTGGGCCCAACGGTCCCCAATTGCCGAAATATTCGGCTCGACCCCAAGGGCCTGCGCGTAGCGTTTACGTGTCCCCAAAACGCCGGTCACCAGAGGGGTTGAGAAGCTGCCCACTCGTTCGAAGATCAAGGCTGGGCCGTTGCGGTCCGACACCTCACGGCATATGGCCCCAACTTCCCATTCACGGTCGACGGGGACGGTGATGCGATGCAGCTCGCCCTCTTGCTCAAGCGCTGTTGTAAATTCTCTCAAGTCATTGAAGGCCATTTTTTTGATCTCCTAGGGTCATCATCCCAAGAACTAACCCTGGACGACGCTCCCTGGTAACGCCACAGGGGACATCTGGCATGCAACGCCTGCCTCTCCCAGTGCCTCGATGAAATCTCGACGAATTTGAGGATCTTCATTTTCATAATCGATCATCGCGCCCCCTTTCTTGATACTGAGAACCGTAGCCCTCGTGTTGTCACGGCCGCGAAGCCCGATCCGATATTTGGCACCTCCGGTGCGAAAAGCAATGTGGCGGGCGGGTTCCCCTCCGGTATTGAAGTGTTGATGAAACCAACCATCGCCGGGACTGTAGACGGCTCCGTCACCCCAGTTGATTCGGAGCACTCGATCGCCATAGCCATCCTTGAACGGAGTGGTCCCAAACTCCTTCGGCCACATTAATACGTATCCCTTGGATCTCAAACCGAGGAGGATCGCGCCCGGCCCGTGATAGTGGGCCTTGTGATACATCCCCACCGGCCATTGGGAGATATGCCCGGTTAGAATATTTTCCGAAATTTCGAAGCCCATGATGCTCACTCTTTCACCCTTGGGACGCTCCCGGGGATCCACGAAGGCGTTTCTCAAATCTGGAATGAAGTTGGTCTCCCAGACCACATGTTCTCCTGCGGCCCGTTCCACCCGCTCCCCAACCTTGAAGTAATCCGACTCCCCGTTGTAACGATCCGTAAAGACAAAGCTGTCTCCAAAGACGAACTCCGGATTGTGAAAAAGATCCATAACAATGGGGGCGTTGGTTACTCCAAGGAAAATGACCGGCTCTTTGCCCACGTTGTACAGGCGATGCCATGCATTTAAAGGCGGGGCAAAGAAGCTGCCTTCGCCCCATTCGAAGCTCTTTTGGGGTTGCCCTTCCTGCCAGATCTGAGTCGCTCCCTGGCCATTTAGGATATAAATTAGCTCTTCATAGAGGTGTTTCTCAGGATTGAGAGCAGCTCCGGGCGGGATTTCTCCCACGTACATCCCGGTGAAACCGCTTTCCCTTACCCCATTGAGATAAAGAAAGGCCCCTTTTCCCCCGGTCCGGGCCCACTCCCTACGGTCGACCTTTCGGACGTCTTCGATACCCCCTTCCGCCTCTACGATGGGTATCCCCTCTCCCTTCATCCACTCCTCGTAGGACGTGGCCTCCGGGACTTTGCTCATACTAACTGGCCTCTTCATCAAAAACTCTGTTTCAGCTCTGGACCTCCGAACCAATGATCGTCAAATGGTCACTCCTACTTATCTATTTTTATCTATCCAGGTGTGACTCAAACCGCCTCCCCACCACCGGAATGCGGCATCGCTGTCCGTTGTGAAGCCCTTGATGTTATCGCGAAAGGCATGGAACTGGGGGCCGAAGCCGACATAAAGGATAATGACGTCATCAACCACTTCCTGAACCATCTGCTTGAGCAATTGCTTTCGCTTACTCTGGTCCATCTCCGTTTCGAGCTTATCAATCAAGGCGTCCATCGATTTTCTGCAGAATCCGGATGTATTATTGCTCCGCTTCTTGAGGTTGGGGCCACACCTCAGATCGGACCCGTAGGTCAGTGCAGGGTCCGGGTAGAAGCTACCCCCACCGAGGTGAAAAGAGTACTTGCCCTTACGAAGAAGCGCATGATAGACCCCACGCCCCACCATATTGAGCTTGAGGTTTATCCCAACTTTTTTGAGCTGTGCCTGCATCATGGCGGCCTCGCCCTCTCGGGCCGCCGACTGCTGGACTAACATCACAATCGGTTCTCCTTTGTAACCGGCCTCTTTAAGGAGCGCTCTGGCCTTGTCAGGATTGTACTCGGGGGCGGGAACGTTATCTATGTACCACGTATGCCCCTTGGGATACTTTTGATCCGTCGGATCGCCGAAGCCAAAGAATCCGGCCTGAAGAAGCTGTTTTTTGTTTACCGCGTGGGCAACCGCAAGGCGCATCTTCTTGCTGTCAAAGGGCGGTGCAGCAACGTTAAACTCCACGCTGCGAAACTCCGCATGAGTGGCCACAGCAAATTGTACCCCCTTGACTTTCCCCTTGGCCACCTGTTCGATCCACTCCAGCGGTGCCCGTTCAATGATGTCGACGTCACCTGTACGCAGGGCGGTGAAACGAACGGTCGCGTCTCTCACCGGTCGAAGAATCATTTTATCCACAAAAGCCTTCGGCCCCCAGTAGTCGTCGAAACGCTCAAGGACGAGTCGCTGAGCAGGCTTCCATTCCACGAACCTGAATGGACCAGTTCCCGGCGGGTACTGATCGAGTTTTTCAATTCCCTCGGGCAAAGACTCCTTGGGAATGACCGAGAAGGTCTGGATGTTGGTGAGTACAGAGAGAAACCCCGGGCCGGCCTTCTTCAGGTGCATTCTCAATGTGTGTTTATCGACGATCTCGGCCCGGTCCAGCAAGGCGAGCCGCGTATACCCATATGCACCGTTCTTTGGATTCAACGTGTAGTCGATAGAGAATTTGACGTCGTCCGCCGTCATTTCTCTCCCGTTGTGAAACTTGACCCCTCTGCGAAGCTTGAAGGTGTAGACCTTGCCGTCTTTGGACATCTCCCACGACTCGGCTAGGTTCGGTTGAACCTTACCCGCTAGGTCTATGCCCAAGAGTGGCTCGAACATGGTCTCGCGGATCCGGCCGTCGGTTGACTTAGTCCCCACCAGGGGATTCATGATATCCACGTCTTTCCGGATGGCCATTTTGAGCGTCCCCCCGCGTTTAGGTTCATCCGCGAGACCCGCCTGCACAAACCCGAGGAGAAAAATCCATAAGAAACTGACCAGAATATATCGTCTCATAGCCTTGCCCCTTTCACTCGGTTAGATTCCAGTTTTAAGATCACCAACCCGATAATCCATTACTCCACATCCGCCCCAATGACGGAGCGACAATCGACTACGCAACCTTTTGCTGTTCCTGGTAACTGGCGTAAAGGGCATCCGGCCAAGGCAACATTTGACTTCCCGGCCGGGCACCTTGAACAGCCCTTTCCACCTGCACCCTCATGCCATCGTAGTCCTCTTCCTTCACCAGTCCGAGTTTGTAGAGTTTGGCCAGCAGCAGTTCGCCTTCGGGACCGTGTTCCTCTAGATCCGCCACCACATGGATATCCCAATACTCGAGTAGGTCATCGGGAATGTCATACTTCTCATGCAGGATCTCACGCCAGAACTTCATGCTGTAACCGACAAATCCTTCCAGCATCCACCGAACCGCCGTTAGTGCCGGGCTCTGGGAGCGGTACACCAAGGCCGTATTGAAACGCGCCTCCAGCTCGGCAATGGGCTTGGAAAAGAAGAGATCCTCGTCTTTCAGTCCCAGATAGTGAGCGAATTTAAGATAGGTCCGTCCATGCCCGCCGGGACGTGGGTCCGACAGTTCGGAACCGATCTTTGACGCCACAATGTCGTAGAGGTCCGGATTTCTACGCCACAGGTCCAGATAGTTCACAATGGTCCAGGTTACGTTGGTATTGGTGAGCTGGATAAATATGTAGTACTGTTTCGCGTATTCTTTTAGAAACTCCAGCGGGACTTTCCCCGCACCAAAATCGTCGTAGAATCGCCCCCGCTGTTTCCCCGTCTTAAATGGATGGTTTTCGGTCTTTACCTCAAACCACGATTTAAACGATTCGTACGTAGGAAAATTCAATTGTTCACCAGCCATGGAGGACTCCCTTCCGAATCAGACAAAATGATTCAAAACCCAACGACTACAATCCCTGATACACCCGGATCAGGTACTCTGCATATCGTTTGGCCACGTGTTGAATGCCAAAGTTGGGTCGCTCCTCGACCAGCCCTCGATCAAAAAGAGATTTGAGCAAGAACCTTCCCGGGCTCCCGTGACTCGTCAGCCAACACGCCTCCCAGTTCTCAAAATAATCCAAGGCATCCCCCTTGAGACCGAACGGAGGCTTACCGAGGGCTTCCTGAAATAGGGCGCAAAACTTCAAAAGATACTCTTCACCGATTAGCTGTGCGGCAAACTCGGCCAATGTCCCTTCCAAGTAAACCGATTTGAGAAAACTTGTCATATGAACCGTGTAGGGTCCCGGGCGCGAGGTGAGCAGCTGCTCATGGTTCATCCCCAGGGCCCGGCCCAAGAGCAGGAGCCCTTTGACATGGCCACCGGGATACGGATAGTTGAGCGACTTCCCCGCCCGCTCGGTTACGATTTCTTCTATATCAGGATATCGCCCCAATATATAATGATGCCGCGACCAAAGCAGCGCTCGGTGCATGTCGGTTTCCTGAACGTGGTTGTACCAGTTCCCCAGCCAACCCTTGAGCCGGTCCTCGGTCAACCGTCCTGCCCGCAGGTCTTGAAAAAACGGTAGATCGATCCATTGCTCAAACAACGGCTTTGCCTCTCGCTCCCACCAACTCTCGTAATCCGCATACGACCCCGGGCTCGACTCCGTAATGTTGGCTTCCATTAGGTAGGCCTCCTCCATTTATAAAGACTCAAATTTGATTTTGTGTCGTTTCTTTACACCACTCGACGAATTCCTTCAGTCCCCTGGCCAGATCGTACTGGGGCGCGAACCCGAGACCCTGACCCGCCCTGGTAATATCCAGCGGGCCCCGAGTGGGCCTCAGCGGGTTATCCTGAGCGCCAGGAAAAAATTCAAACTCGGCTTGGGGAATGGATCTCTGAATCGCCGCTGCGATCTGCCGATAAGATACCAATTGCCCCGAGCTGATATTGTACACGGCATGTTTTTGATCTCGCTTGGAATAGGCGAGAGAGACGGCGTCAGCGATATCCTTAATATAGGTCAGATCGGTCAACGTGTCCGCAGCCTTGATCTCCACAGGATCGCCTTTCATGGCCTTCCCAATCCAAGCGCCCAGAAAAAGCGATTTTCCTCTCATGTGCCCTACGCGATCCGACGAACAGGCCGGGCCGTATATGGAAAGAGGCCGAAGACTAACACAACTCATCCCATATACCTCTCGATACATCTCCACGAGGATCTCACCCATATAATGGCTCGGATGATAGATCGTTCCTCGCCAACGGATAGCTTCGTCTTCTTTGATGGGGGATTGATCTTTGCGAAGACCATAGACACCAGCGGTACTGATGTATACGAATCTGGAGACCTGGGCCTTGCGCGCGGCCTCAAGGACATTCAATGTTCCTTGAACGTTCAGCGTAATCGCCGGGTGCGGCTCTTTTCTCGCCGCCGCCTCATTACCCGCAGCCGCGGTATGAATGACCCCCGCTACTTTAAGCTCTCGAACGCAATCGGCCAAGGCCTCTGGATCCAGAATATCACCCTTGATAAACCGAACGGATCCGCTACCGCTCGTCGGTTGGAGCAGGGAGAGTTCGGGGGAGCGCACGTCATAACAGAGAACCGCATGGCCCTTTTCTGCCAGGACTCGACACACGTGGGTGCCCAGAAACCCGGAGCCACCAATAACCAGAACGGGCAATAGAACCATAATACCTACTCTGTCCCTTCAAAAGAGCTATCTCCCACTCTTTGCTTTTCGCCCTTTCCAAACTTCCCTAATTATTCGGTTAACCTTGCCCATATCCTTCAAGCCGGGTCCTGCAAGGATCTGATAATTAACTCCAGTTTGTCTCCGAACGTGGGGCAGTACATGCTCGTCCTTAGGAATGTCAATCCTCAGTGAATTTTTATCCAGATTGACCTTTTGATAAATAATTTGCCCATCTCGGGACAACAGCCAGTTGATGGCCACCTTTGCCGCGTTGGGATGGGGGGCCTTGTTAAATAAGGCCACGTTACCGCTGCTAGTGCTGAGAGGGATCCCTTCCTTGAAATTTCTGGAATCAAAGATATTTACGGGGAGCCCTTGTTTCATTCCGTCATAAATTCCCACCCTGTCCGGAGGGGCGAGAGCAGAAATCGAGAACTTTCCCACGCCTAGCCAGTTCACCAACTGGCGACCATCACGGGTAGCCGTAAGGTCCATTTCGGTGAGAAAACGCCTTAAGAATTTTTCGCCCAATGCTGGATTGTGGTAGATAAATGCCAGTACGCCACTAACTGCTCCCCCCATAGTGGGGTCCAGACTGATTATCTTGCCTTTCCATTGGGGGTCGAGAAAATCCCAGTAAGACGTGATCATTTCACGTTTAACTAGTCGGGTATTAAAAGCAAAATAAGACTGCGGGACCCCATTAAAAGCAAGAATATATTTGCCTTCATCATCGTGGTAGAAATGCTTCCCCCTCCACCATTTTGACTTGTCCACGACCTCGGGCAAGACCAAAGTGGGTTTGATCGGGTCCAGGTTCCCTCTCTTATAAAAATGCCTATAGGGCGTGCCGGACCCGCTGAGATAGAGATCCGCGAGGAATTTCCCCGCTCTCCGCTCTGCCAATACCCGTTGCGCAATCTGGCTACCGCGTCCAGAGACCGTGACAACCTTGATTGCAGGAAATTTTTTCTGAAATTCCGCAAAGATCGCTTCATAACTCTCAGAAACGTGAAGCACCAAGCGACCTTCTTTTTTGGCGGCCCGAAGGGTATCTTCCCAATCCGCCTTCCAGCGGTCCTGAGCCTCCAGGTTTGACTGCGGGCCCAGGACGGATAGGACGGCCATAGAAACTAAAGCAAGGGCCCAGGTTCTGAGCCTTAGCATCAAATTACGCTGTTTAATCATCAAGTTTCCTCCCATTAACAATTTGTTTCTCCGTTGGGTTAAACTCACTCGGGACTTGGAACCTGGTGGGAGACTCCGATCTCCCGTCGTTCCTTGGCCGACTCCAGGATCGCCATGCAAACTTCGAGGGTGGCCTCGCCCCACCGGCCATCGTGGAAGACCGGCCGGTTGTTGACGACCGCCTGGTAGAGCTCCTCTACCTCGGCTTGCCGTCCGATCCTTCCCTGGGGAATATCCAACTCTTTTATCTCTTCGTCACCATAAACCAACAGCCCATCTGCTGACTGCCGGATATCACCCTTTTCGCACGTCACCACCGTAAAACCAAAAAAAGGCTGCCTTCTCACGCTTTTTTCCGACCGATGACTGAATGCTCCTTCCTTCTGCCCCCCGTACCGCATCTGTTCCTTAAGCATTTCTTCTTTATCAGGATCACTGATGGCTTTACTGGTTTTTCTAACCCTCAGATTGGTGCCTGGATCTCTGGGCTGCCCCCCTTCTCCCACCCACCAATGGAGCTCAGCCGTGTCGAAGAAACCGTATCCGCTATACACCAGGGTTGCGGGCACTCCGTCCTCGAACTCCAGATAGCAGGTGTAGCTCCCCTCATGGCCGCGAGATGCATCCCAAATCCCGGTCATGGCACGAACGCTTCTGACCATGCCACCGCCGATCAGTCTGACCACATCCACATGGTGTGGGCCTTGATTTAAAACCACCCCGTGACTGGTCGCCAACTCATGCTTCATCCTTGGCCGGTACATAAACTCATTAAAATTCCATGTGTTGATCATGCAGAGCTTACCCAATTCTCCAGTTTTTACGATCTCTCGAATCTTGCGAATGGGGGGATCGAAGCTGTGAGTGTGCCCGCACAGGAGTTTGGTACCGTATTTGTCCGCTGCCTCGTTCATCCTCTCGCACTGTTCAATTGTGAGCGCCATAGGCTTTTCCACAATGGCATGCTTCCCATTCTTTGCCGCCGTTATGACATGTTCGGCGTGCCATTGGTTGGGCGTCGCCACGTAGATAAAATCGACCTTATCGCTCCGGCACATGGCCTCCACGCTATCGAAGGCTTCACCCCCGAATTCCTGGCTAAACTTTTGCAGGGCGTCTTTTCGAACATCGACGGCCGCCGCAATCTTGATATATGGGATCTGGGCCAATTGAGGCAAAATCTGCGTGCTCGCCACCCCAAGCCCTGCCATCCCCATCCTTAAAACCTCTGCCATGACACCTCCCTTTGCAATCTCACCATGCCCCGATCAACTCGATACAGGGCTCAATTTCTCCCTAGCTTCGGCTCCCACCTTTTGAGTGTAGCTTTTCACATCCGTCGAGGTGGAAACGACCTCCGAAATCACCACCATGTGAGGAAAACGATTCTGGGCAGGATCCCTGACCACGTGAAGCGGATCGCGACCCTCCTGAACATCTCGAATCGCTTTCAACAGCTGTTTCCTAGCAGCCACGATGGCCTTGTCCGAAGTCACCAGATGCTCCCGCGTACGATTCTGAATCGCACCTTGACTCTCCGTGGCAAAGAGGTCATGCCCAGGGAAAAACGGCCCCATGCCCGTGTAGGATTTATTCTTTAACTCTTCCCGATCCTGGAGGTAGCGGTTACCCGCCGTGCGAACGGGCCGATAATCGGAACCAACCTCCTTGATGTAACGACCATTAAACAACTCTTTGTTCAACGGCGCTTCGCGACTGAAGACGATCATAAACTTCCAATGGTTTTCGTCGTCGATGGGCACGTGCCAATTGACGAGATACCCCGCCCCCTGAGTCTCACCGGGGACGGCGCAAAGGCTGGGCATGATAAAATTTGAAACCCTGAGATAGGCAGTCTCACCGACCGGGCGAAAGGTAAAGATTCGAACACCGAAGTCCTCTAACTCCAGCTCGACCGTGGGAGCAAGATTATCCCCGCATAGCTGATTGGGTGAGGTTTCACTCCCTGCCACTTTCCTAAATCGCGTGGGCCTGCCACTCCCTGCCAAATTCTCATCGAAAAATCGATGCAAGAACGAGAGGTGAACAGGATCGATATTGCCTTCGTTTGCCTGCAGGTAGTTACACTCAGAGTATACCTTGTAGGAAAACCGATTCTCATCGGGGACATCGAAGATCTCGTAAGTGGGCAGTTGGGGAGGATCTCCCGGGCCCATGTAGGCAAAGATCAGCCCTGCCTTCTCAATGCAGGGATAGGCTTTCTGCCGGATGCTCTCACGGTTGCGACCGCCTTCGGGCTCCCCCGGCTGGTCCAAGCAGCGCCCTTCCCGGTCATAGAGCCATCCGTGGTAAATGCATCGAAGCCCCCCGTCCTCAACACGGCCATAACTCAAATCTGCGCCTCGATGAGAGCAGTGAATGTCTAATAGCCCCGGCTTTCCATGATCATCCCGGAAAAGGACCAGATCCTCCCCAAAGAACCTGACCGGTTTCGGCGCGCTATTGGCAGGTAATTCTTCGGCCAGTGCGATGGGATGCCAATACCGCCGTAACATCTCCCCTGCCGGTGTTCCCGGACCCACACGGGTTAACAAATCGTTTTCTTCTTGGGTCATCATAGCTTCTTCCTCCGTGATAGGATTTTTCTAAATCGTCGAATCTCCTCTCCCAATCCTCCCGGTCCAGTGCACGAAAAGACCCTTTACAATTTTGGAAATGGGATGATCCCCTGAAACTTGCGGATGGCCTGCTCACGCATCTCCCGACTGCTCCGGCTCACTTTGGGAAATTTATCACGCCACTCAAACGGCCGGACCGCGTAAAACACCGCCCGGCTGTTGGTGTAATCACCGGACGCTCTCTGCTCCGGCGACATGCGCGGATCCAAGGGGGTACTCCAGCACTTATCGATAATATCGATGTTCGTTTTGGGATCGACACGGGTCATCATAGCCCACTCGACTTCCTTCAGGTTCGTCGGGTCGATATCTTCGTCCACGACCACAACGTAGCGTCCGTTTCGGGCCGCGGCAGAACAGCTAAGAGCAGCCAGACCCGCTTGCCTGGCGTGCCCGGCATAGCGCTGCTTGATCGCAACCACCACCATGTAAGGGCTGTGGCTGTACACCCCCACGACGTCCTGAATCCCGGCGCTTTCTAACTGATCCCACAGAACCCCTGAGGATAAGCCGAGGTCCATCTTCATAGCACCGGTCCATTGGGGTGCCTCGTCTTCGAGTATGGGATCGTTTCTATGGTAAAGAGCCTTGACCTTGATCACCGGTTGGGCTTCACCCGTCCCGATCGTCCCGCCGGAGTAGTATCCAGGCCATTCACCAAAAGGACCTTCATCCCGTGCTTCCGTTTTCGGGGGAGGGATCTCTCCCTCGATGGCAATCTCCGCACTTGCCGGGATAGGAAGACCCGTGACGGGCCCCCGAATAATATCAAACGGCTTCCCCATGAGGCCCCCCACAAGTTCCAGTTCCGAATGGCCCCAGGGGACTTTAGAATGGGCGACCATAAAAGCAAGGGGGTGTACGCTGAAAGCCGCTACGACGGGGCAGGCCTTGCCCTGTTCCCAATACTTCATACAGATGAGACGCCCATGCTGTCCGGGGCTCATCCACAAACCCAGAAGGTTCCGTTCATGGAGTTGCATCCGGTAGGTCCCCATGTTGATAAAATCACCCTCCAGCTCGGCATTGATAAGACAATCACCGGTTCCTATATAACGCCCTCCATCATGTTCATGAAAGTGCAAGGCTGGGAACTTAAAAAGATCCACATCGTTACCCGTGGAGACGTTCTCCATTACCGGTGAGGTGGTCACCTCACGGGGAGGAATCGGGGTAGCAGATTTCAGTTTACGGGTAGCCAAACGCAGGACCTCAAGCTTGCTCTTATCCGTGGGAAGTCCCAAAGCAAGGGCCACACGTTTGTAAGAACCGAATGGAAGGCTCAATACCCTATAACCCGGAGGATAACCTTTTATGTTGTTGAACATGAGCATGGGAGGTTGTGGAACCAATTCAGAAGTTGCCTCAATCAGGGCGCCAATTTCGTTATTCCAATCGGCTCCTTCGATCTCGCGGTAATCGCTAATTTTCTTGGCCGCTTCTATAAACTCCCGTATGTCATTATACTCAATTTGTCCCATTTTCTTTCTCCTCTCGATCCTTCGGGTCCCAGTTTCAGTATCTTCCACAGTTGAACCGGCAATACTTTGAGGGAATCAACCTATGGGTATTGCAAGTCTTTTATTCGAAAGCGGGTAGGGTGTCAACTTGGAATTGGGGCCATGTCAGGGTAGAATCGCCTACCTGCATTAGACCTTGCCGCGGGAAGTGGTTGTTGGTATGGCTATAGGCATGCGCCCAAAGTGCATTCGAATCAAAGGAGGAGCCCAATGATAACTGCAAAAAATCTCCACGGATTGATGGCCATGATGCCGGCATTCGCCACCGCCGATGCCCATGACATTAACGCCACATCGACCATCGACGTGGAGAACCTCAAGGCGAGTGTGAATCGAATGATCACCGACGGGGGCGATGTGATCGCAACCACCGGGAGCTTTGGCGAGTTTCACACTTTGCTGTGGGATGAGTTTGAGACCTTGACCCGGGCCACCGTCGAAGCCGTCAAGGGGAGGGTTCCACTCTTTATCGGTTGCACCAGCCTACACAGCAGAGAGACTATCCGAAAAATGAAGTTCATACGTGACGCAGGCGGCGAAGGGGTCCTTGTTGGCGTCCCCTTTTACTTTCCTTCGACCGTCGACAACGCGGTGCAGTTTTATCACGACATTGCCGAGCTGTTTCCCGACCTGTCCATCATGGTCTACCACAACCCGACCCTCCACAACGTTACCTTACCGGTGGAGGCTTTTAAGAAAATCACCCAGAGCCCCAACGTCGTGGCCATGAAGGATAGCCACCGAACGACCACCGAGTTTATGAATCTCATGGAAATCGTCCGCGGTAAGATGAGTATCTTTGTTAATCAGCTCCAATACCATCCTTTTGCTTCCCTTGGCGCCGCCGGATTCTGGTCCATCGACTCATGGATGGGTCCCTGGCCCCTGCTCCGCCTGCGCGACGCCATCAGGGTCAACGACCTGGAAACGGCGAAACAGATCATCTTCGAGCTCGCTCCCGGTGGCGCACCACCACCGGACCTGAGGTGGCGCGAGACAGCCGCCAAGATCGCCATTCAACATGCCGGCTACTGCAATCCTGGACCGCTCCGCCCACCCTTTGTCAATATACCGGATAACGTAAAGGAGAACGTAAAAAAGCGTGCCCAATACTGGAAGGGCCTCTGTGAAAAGTACGGGCCAAAAGCAAAGGCACGAGTAACCGCTTGAGGCCATCATTGGAATTCTACCAATTGAGGCTGAACCATAATAAGGCCTCCAATCATGGAAAGAGAACGAGTTAGAGAAAAAGAACCGGTACAGAAAGACCAGGGGAAACACTACGAAGCGACCTTGCGACTCAACGCCGAGGCCCGGGACCGCGCCAAGTCTGGCAAGATCGTGATCAAGGCTAATGAGCGTCCCTGGTACCAGTGCAGGCAAGGATTGATCCGCCAGTATCTCTCATGGCATGACATGGAAGACACCGCAGCAACCGATTGGTCGTGCTTCGTCCACGACGTCAAGCAGCACTCGGGAAGACACCGGCACCAGGGTGGATATAATCTATTCGTTCTCGAAGGTAAGGGATCAACGGAAGTGGATGGTCAGATCTTCGATTGGGAGACATGGGATTTGATTCTCCTCCCGGTAAAACCCGGCGGCTGTGTCCACAAGCACTACAATAAATTCGCCGGGAAGTCAGCCCAGTGGATGGCATTCAAATACAACACCTTTTCTCGCGTCCTGGGCAGCATGTTCGAGCAGGTGGAAAATTCGCCCAACTGGAAGGGCACGGACAAATAGGATTCGGCTGATTCTAAACCCGCCGAGACATCGGCGGTAACATCACGGAGATAGACAAATGGAAAGAGAAAGAGTAAGAGAAAAAGAACCGGCTCAAAAAGACCAGGGAGAGCACTACGAAGCGACCTTGAGGCTCAACGCCGAGGCCCGTGACCGCGCCAAGAAGGGCAAGATCGTCATCAGGGCCAAGGATCGACCGTGGGAACAGGGACGCCAGGGCCTATCCAAAACCTATCTCTTCTGGCATGGAGTCGACGACACGGCGGCCACTGACTGGACCTGTTTTATTCACGACGTCAAGACCCATTCGGGGAAGCACCGCCACCAGGGAGGGATCCAGTTATTTGTCCTTGAGGGCGAAGGTGGCACGGAAGTGGATAATGGGACCGTGGAGTGGCAGAAATGGGATCTAATTATCCTACCCGTCAAACCCAAGGGCTGTGTGCATAAGCACTACAATAAAGTTCCGGGAACACCGGCCAAGTGGATGGCCTTTCGCTACAATCCCTTTGCCAAGGTCCTGGGAAACATGTTCGAGCAGGTCGAAGATTCTCCTGACTTCAAGGGTGGACAAAAATAGGCCTCGGCTTGATTCGGACTCGTGAGGCTGTCGATAGGCTGAGGCATTAGAGATAGAATAGAGGGGAAAAATTATGGAGAGAGAGAGAGTAAGGGAGAAAGAACCCGTACAAAAAGATCAAGGGGAGCACTACGAAGCCACCTTGAGGCTCAACGCCGAGGCCCGGGACCGCGCCAAGTCTGGCAAAATCGTTATCAAGGCCAAGGAACGGCCGTGGCACCAAGGCCGCCAGGGATACACAAGGACTTATCTCTCCTGGCACGGAATGGATGATACGGCGGCAACGGACTGGACCTGCTTTATCCACGACGTCAAGGTCCATTCAGGGAAACACCGTCACCAGGGGGGCATCCAGTTGTTTGTCCTCGAAGGGGACGGCTATACGGAGGTGGAGGGACAGAAGGTAGACTGGGAAAAATGGGATCTAATTATTCTGCCCGTCAAGCCCGACGGCTGCGTGCACAAGCACTACAACAAAGTTCCGGGAACCCCGGCAAGGTGGATGGCCTTCAGATACAACCCTTTCTCAAATGTACTTGGTAATATGTTCAATCAGGTGGAGGATTCGCCCGACTTCAAGGACGAGAAAAAGGCCTCACTTAGCTAAACCTGGCTAGACCTCCTTCGGCCACAGAACTTTGATCATCGCTTTCGTCGTCGACTTGATCGTCTTTCGCGGCCTCACCTGGTGTTTGTACAAAAGGAACGGCCAGGCTCGGTACGGGTTTTCGTCCTTGCCTTTGACTTGCGTAGCGTATTCCTCGGTCATGGGCTTGATCGTCGTAGAACTTGCCAGCAGCAGTTGATCCGCACAGGACCTTTCCAGCTGGATCGCGGAGACGCAGGTACCTTCTATGCTACGCGCCGTGACCACAATGCCGTGTCCCCGCAACAAAACCACCGAGTGCTGGCCCAGGCAGTCCGCCATTCTCTGAGCGAGGCCGTCGTTGTTGATGCCATTGCTATTGGGAAAGATCGGCACTCCGCCTTCAAAGGCCCGTGCCTCTCTGTGAAACGGAATAAGGCCGCCATCCAACAACCCGACCATGATCGCATAACGGGCGTGACAGTGAAGGACACTCACCACGTCCGGTCTGTTTCTATAAATGGTGCTATGAATGGTGGTTTCCAGCGGGATGGGTTCGGAGCCGGCGATCCGGTTTCCCGACAGATCCACCGTGCAGATGTCTTTGAAGTCGGCGAGGATTCCAGCGTACCTGGGGTTAATCAAGAAGGAATCGGTACCCGGGATTCGGACGCTCAAATGGCCCGATCCGGTGAGAACCCCCTCTCCGGTCAACACTTTGATCCCATCGAGGAGACGGTTCTTAAGGTTTTTTACCTCGGTCAGTTTGGCCATGACCTGAGCCCCCTTTCGCGGAACGTGATTTCATCCCATTAAAAACGCAGGCTTTCCCTTTTGGATCAACCTGCCGACGCCTCTTTATTTTGCCCCTGGTAAAACTCCCGGGCAATTTCCAAGTCAACCAGAGCCTTTAGAAAATGGCTGGCCTCGAGCACCTCGGCCCCTTTGTAACCGGAATCCTTCAGGGCATTGAGTTGAGCATCATTGCACAGGGAATCGAGCTCAGCGCCTGAAAATCCATCGGTCTTTTGCGCCACCTCAGCGACAACCTTCTTCCGGGTGGCATCGTCCTTGAAGGGAGTCTTCTTGAGTTTGGACTCCATGATGGCCTTGCGATCGGCCAAGTCGGGTAGAGGCACATAAATATGTATTCCAAACCGCCCGGGCCGAAGGATAGCGGGATCCAGAAGATCCAACCGATTGGTTGCCGCAACAACAATAATGCGGCCAAAGCTCTCAATGGAGTCCATTTCCATCAAAATCTGATTGACCACGCGCTCCGCCGCCTTGGTGTCGCTGTCACCGCGACGGTTGGGGGCAATGGCATCGATTTGATCGAAGAAGATTACAGCCGGGGCGACCTGCCTGGCCACTTGAAAGGCGTGGCGAACACTCTCTTCGGATTCGCCCAGCCATTTGCTGAAGACCTCGGGACCCCGAATATAGAGGAAGTTCGCTCCCGACTCCCGGGCGATGGCCTTGGCTAGAAGGGTCTTTCCCGTCCCCGGGGGGCCGTAGAGGAGGATTCCACTGGGCGGCCGGATTCCCATGGCACGGAAGGGTTCGGGGTTGGTCAGCGGCTTTTCCACCAGGTCGCGAAGTTTTTCCTTAACGCTTTCCATCCCGCCGATATCATCCCACCCAACGTCCGGAATACTTGTGATGGTTTCTCGCATGGCGGAGGGACGGATAAGACCCGTCGCCTTCATAAAGTCATCACCGGTAACCACCAAATCGTCAAGACTTACCTTGAACCGAGCGGGCGAGAGGCGACGATCCCCCATGATTCTTCTCAGGCAGTTAAGACCAGCCTCACGGCACAGCTCCATCAGGTCCGCCCCAACAAAGCCGTGGGTAATTCGTGCCACCTCCCTCAATGTCTCAAAAATTCCTTCCGCGAGGGGCATGCCCCGACTATGGATCTGTAATATTTCCAATCTCCCTTCAGTATCGGGAGGTCCCATGAAGATCTCCCTATCGAATCGGCCAGGACGCCGTATGGCCTTATCCAGAGTTTCCACCCTATTAGTGGTCCCCAGCACCATGACTCCCTCTACTTTGTTAAGCCCATCCATCAGCTCCAACAGCTGGCCAACCATCCGGGTATCCGAATGGGAACCGCTCTCGCCCCGGATAGGCGCGATGGCGTCCACCTCGTCAATAAAAATGATCGAGGGGAGATGATGGGACGCCTCCTCAAAGATCTTACGCAAGTTAGCTTCCGTCTCACCATATACCGAACTCACGATATCGGGACCATTGATATAAAGAAATTTTGCATTGATCTCATTGGCAATGGCTCGCGCCGTGTGACTCTTCCCGCTTCCCGGAGGTCCGTACAGGATAATCCCCCGAGGCGGATTAATACCAAGGTGACGAAAAACATCCGGAAAGAGCAAGGGAAGTTCCACCAGCTCTCGAATAAGACCGATTTCCTTTTGGAGTCCTCCAACGTCTTCAAAGGTGACCTGATCCGAGACCACGCCCCATGATGAGAAGACATAATCCAGGTCAAGTTTTGTTTCTGCTGTCATCAAGCCCGCTTCCGGCTCGATTTCGGTGACCTTGAATGCGGTCCCCTGAGTCTGCCCCGGTAATGTCGCGTAGAGGACCTGGCCGTCGCTAACGAGCAAACCCTTGGAGGCAAAATTCTTGATCAGATAGGCATCGACCCCTTTGACGTCCGAGATGTTGACGAAGGGCGCCAAGGTGACCTTGCTTACCGTCTTCATCTGGATCGGAACGACCGAAACCCAGTCGCCCAGAAGGCTCTTGGTTGAATGCCTGAGGTACTGGTCCATGCGGATGAGCTTCCTTCCCTTATCCCCCTCCTGCGGTTTGGCCACTCGCGCCAGAACACTTCGGCCGCTGTTAGTCTCGACCTCAATGGCATCGTCCACCTTGATGCCGTCTTTCTCCATCACCTCCGGATCGATCAAAACCCGCCCCTGTGCACTATAGACAGCGGGACACTCTTCTACTTGCAAAAATACTGCCATGAAAACTCCTCCCTAACCTTTCAAAATAATCATCTTTTAAAAACACTTCAGGTACGCCCATGCGCGCACGATCTCACACCAACCTCCTGCCACCATCGGCCGGATTCATCAACGGAATACCAGCGAGCGAACGACCACCGGGACCTCCGTATCATGACCGACCTCTCCCACTTCGATGAAGTCCATGTCATGGGAGTGGAAGCCGCTGAGTCCGACGATTGGGGTATGGGCCGAATCTTCAGAGGCCATCTTTTTTGCAATGGCACAGGCTGCCGCTGTCTCCCCCACCAGGACCAAGGGTAAATCCCGATTCCACGGCACAAGCGTAGCGGCCAGTCCGGCCGCGATCGCATCATAGGACGACTCCTCATCGGCATAATCCAAGGACAGGGCAAAAGGCTGATCCGAACCGGTCAGAGAATCGAACCGGGACAGGGCCTCCTCAACGTCCCTTTGAGCCTGGGCCGAATCGCTCAGTCCCTGCGGGAATTTGGGAGCCACCACCATGAGATTTTTGAAGACATGCAAGTGGCCATGAGAACAAAAGATGGAGTCGAGAGGCAAATGGACCGAATAAGTCGCCACGCCGACGGGCGTAGCACGTAACCGGCTGACCGGCGTCAATACCCCCATCTTTACCCCGAGCCTCGGAGCACGCTTCCGGATCGTGGTGCCCCAATCAAAACCCACATCCGCCCCCGGTTCGGTTTCATATCCATAGACGTATTCAGCCACCCCACCAGAGAACTGCAGATAATCGATATTTTCCAACGATGGCGGAGGTGACGGAAAAACAATCTTCCCCTCTTCCGAGACCCCCTCCCCTTCCAGGTAGTCTAGCAGCGTCTCGCCCAGGAATCGGCCGACCGCCTGCTTATGGGACCGAGTAACCGGTTGACCTATCTGCAGATTCAAACCCAATTGAGAGACAATTCTCTGCCCCGTCTCATCCAGATGGCTTAGCATTCCCTGTTCGTCGATGCCAAGCACTTTGGCCCCTACCGAAGTTGAATAAAAGCTTTCGAAAGAACCATTGGCAATCCAGGCAAATCGGGCCCCTTCCGCGCCCAGGTCCACATTGAGGACTCGCTTCTTCTCGTTGCCTGATTTATCGACGGCCCCCGCCCCAAAGGCGGCCAGCATCCCCTGGATTTTTGACTTTTCTGTTATGAATAGAAAGCGAGCTACCTCCCGGCCAAAGACCTCCTCGATGACAGGACGGCTCTTGGAATCGGCAGCTTTCCCGCTCACAACCACCACACCGGTTTGGATCAGATCGGCAATCAAGCGTGCCTCATCGTAGCAACGGTGAAGGAAGGCCTTCAGCTGCTCTCCATCAAGCACCCCATCCGCACGATAGGGGGTTGGCAGCACAGGTGACTCGTAAAAGACCTCTTTCGTCTTGACCACCGACCTGCTGGTCAGGTTGTGCCCCCCCTTCCGTAACACGAGCCGGCTCAATTGGAGATGGGTCGTTGCGGATCCGATGTGGAACCCTCCACTGGTCACATTGGCCAGATCCGCTTTCCCGTGGAGAAATTCCTCGCCGAGAACAATGTCCAATGCCTCCGAGAATTCGTCCTCGTCCCAGTGCCCATCATGAAGATCCCATATGGGGAACGGCAACTGGACGATGGGCCTTCCAATTTGGAGGTTATTCAAAATCATCTCTGCCTTCTCACTGGCGGGCTTGATACGAATCTAGCCCCATGTGCATTTCCCCACCCTCAACCTTAATTCCATCGAGCACCAGCAGCATGGGAATCCTTGGGCCACAATTTTTTGTCATTGGATCGGGGACAGGACGAAAACGGGAAGCGGCAATGCCACAAGACCCCAGAAGCGCTGGCAAAGCATAGGGTGCCAGCACTATCGGGCGATCAAGCAGCCGCACGCTTCCCGCTCGGAAACGGCTGAAGGTGATAAACCCTAACCGGCCTGATACTCGGGACAAGCCTCGAGCTGCTCGAAACCGGACCCCATGTCCACTCCGAAGATGTCGAAAAAATTGGGCATGGCAGCCACAAGCATTACAGGCTTTTCCGGGTTCGAATTATAATGCTGGTATTCCAGCCCATCCGGTAGAAATGGCAATGCCACCACATCCCCGGCTTCCCAGTCATGTTTCACGCCGTCGACGATGGTGTACCCTTCCCCTTCCAGAATGTGGTGAACGATTCCGCCCTGCACTTTCTGCTTGCCACTGCGGCTACCCGGAGGGATCTCCTGCATGAAAAACAGATGAGCAGGACTGGCGATATCCTCGATATCCGGATGGAGGTACCACTTGATCTTGCCATGCTTATTGACTTCCCACTTGAGATCACTAAATCTAATCAGCGACCGTGCACCTTCCATCTTTTTGCGCCACGCATCCCGCTTTTCGAGTAACTTCTCGAGTAAATCTTTTGCCATCAGAGAACCTCCATGTTTATTCCTTTTTTGTTTTTAAAGCTTACGCAGACTTTTTCTCTTCCTTGAAATCCGGCGAGTCTTCCACCTGTTCAAACATATTGCCCAGGACCTTGGAAAAAGGATTGTACCTGAAGGCCATCCACTTGGCCGGCGTTCCCGGAACTTTATTGTAGTGCTTGTGGACGCAGCCTTTGGGTTTAACCGGCAAGATGATGAGATCCCATTTTTGCCAATCTACCGTACTACCATCCACCTCGGTAGCCCCGTCACCTTCAAGAACAAACAGCTGAATTCCACCCTGATGCTTGTGTTTGCCCGAGTGCTGTTTGACGTCGTGAATAAAGCAGCTCCAATCGGTTATTGCCGTGTCACTGATGCCGTGCCAGGAAAGATAGGTCCGAATAAGTCCTTGCCGGCCCTGATGCCAGGGGCGCTCCTTGGCCTTGATCACGATCTTGCCTGTCTTGGCTTTTTCCCGTGCCTCCGCGTTGAGCCTCAAGGTGGCTTCGTAATGTTCCCCCTGGTCTTTCTGTACGGGTTCTTTTTCTCTAACCCTTTCTCTCTCCATGTAAATTCTCCTTTCCTAGTCCAATCCTGTCTTGCCTTCCCGGCCATTCCGACCAGCACTAAGTAGCCGGATATAGCTTTCGAATTTTCTGAAAATTAATTAGATTAATCGCATAACATACTGGTGAGTGAACCGTCAAGCACCGCCCCCCTCGGGGGTTGTTTAACCCCATGGCTCGATGGGAATTCGATCCCACTGCTCCCGACTCAAGAGTTTCAGGGGGTCGATTTTCTCTAGCACATCAGACGGTATTGAAAGGCGCTCCGCAAAGGCCGAGCCCAACGGCTTCGTGCAGTCGAAACCGACCTTGGTCGTGGTCGTTCCATCCAGAGAGCTCGGGTCCAGCACGCCTCCGGTCAGTCCAGGTAACACAATAAGTCCGCGATCGGCCTGGAAACGCATCGCCATGGCCAGTAAAATCTCTTTCTCATCGAAGATGTCCACGTCCTCGTCAAATACGAAGACGTGCTTGTGGCCGAAGGAAGCCGACAGGGCCGCCACGGCGGCAACCTTTCCCTGCCCCTCTACGGTCTTACGGATCTGAACGTAAACATGCATGCATCCTCCACCCGACATGGGAAGGTGCACCGCACGAGCCCCGGGCACCACGCTTCGCACCGCCCTTAGAACTTCGCCTTCCTTGTTGAGACTGCTGATCCAATGGGTGTGACCCACCATGACATTGTCCCAATAGGCATGGCGACGACGGGTGATAGCGGTCACCTTGAACGTCGGGTTCCATCGCTGCGGCCCCACGTAGCGGGTAAATTCGCCAAAGGGACCCTCCGGCCTACGGTGCCCCTTGGGGACGAATCCTTCGATGACAACTTCCGCATCGGCCGGGACCAGGAAGTCGTCCCCCAGGGTCTCGGAAGGAACGAGACGAACCGGCGACCCAAGGGTCCCCCCTGCCGCCTCGTAATGACTCTCATCGGGTCCTACATGGCTAGCGGCACCCAGCAAGACCAGCGGGTGGTGCCCCACCCAGTAAGCTGCCGGCATATCTTCGCCCGCCGCTTCGTATTCCCGGAGATTATGGGCATTGTGGGAGTTCCGCCCCAAAAATACCCGAATTTCATTTTGGTTGAATAACCATCCCCGATGCATCGCCGAGTTGTCCAGCCGGGACTCCAAGTTATGGGTGAGAAACAACCCTTCGGTAATGTACCGTCCGGGATCCATGCGGTGGTGGAGGGGCGCAGGGAACCGGCGGACATCCACATCAGATCCCTTTTCCACCACCTCTTTAACCGGCGCCTCGTTACGGGCAACCACCACCGGCTTGCGTCTTTCCTGTACCCGCTCATAGCAGGCCACTCCCGCCTGCTGGACATCCGCTCCCAGGGCGCGAGCCAGGCGAATGCGGCTGGCCATAAGAAAAGTGACCAGCGGCATCTCCATCCGTTGCCCGTCCACTATAACGTTATGGCAAACGAGCACAGGGAAACGCTTTGCCTTTTCAAACTTGGTGGCCAATGCGGTAATCTCCCAGGCCGCATTCAGGGGCTCCTCGATATGCACCACCTCATCGGGGTAGTCCTTCTCGTATTGGTCCAAATAGGAATGCAAGTCATACTGACTCATAGCTAGACTCCCTAAAAAGCCACTCAACCTCTATTATAGTGGGCTTTGGTTGATAACCGACACGACTCCACCTGTTATATCCCCAGCATTTCCAATGATTCAATGAATGACTGGGTTCAACGTGAATCGGGTTGAGAGGCGAGTACCACGTTTTGATCCGCCAACCCTATCGGCGTCACCCACTGTTTGAGCGGAAGTCCCGCCCCATAGGCCCCGAGCTCACGCTCCCAAATCTTTCGTATGAAGACCAGCCCGATATCGTTCGGAACCAGTCGTTCATTGGTGCGATCGGGGATGGCGCCCTGACCAACCAGAGTTACGTAATCCTCCACCCAGAAAGAGTAGTATGTTGGTGTTTCCCGATCCATGTCCTCGATACGAGCCTTCCCCGCAAGCACGGCCTCAGCTATATCGTTCGGCGATTGGCTCATAGTGGCCCGAGCCTGTTGCCGGCGTTCCTGATACCGACCGGCCGCCTCTCCCGTCAGCGGGATCCAGTCTACGATGAAGGTCACGTTGCTTTCGTCGTCGATGGGAACATGCATCAAATAGCGATCCACAAACAAGTTCTTCACGTCTTCCAGGGAACCTTCCACCCGAGCTCGAGAACGCGACTGGATAACATTCGGCATATGAAAATGGATGTATTGCACCGGTGCTCCAGGGACATTGGACCCCATTCTGCACCCGTACTCGGTCTCCTCCGCAGACACCTTGCGCGGGACGAGACGGTCCGTTTGCCCCGCCCGCGATAAGGACTCACGATGGACGAAGGGCACGTGAGCCGGATCGTTTTCAATCCGGTTAAAGTAGTTGCACGGCCAGATCTCCGGGGTCCCCGCCTCCAAGATACCTGGCCTCTCCATATCTGGGTACCGTCGTAACGGCGGAGGCTCCCCTTCACCTAGGTAGGCAAAGATAAGCCCCAGATATTCCTGCGTGGGGTAGCTGCGGATCTTCACTTTGGGCCCATTGGATTCCTCTTCCCCAGGTTGCTCGACACATTGTCCAGAACCGTCGTACTTCCAGCCATGGTAACGGCACCGGACGCAATCCCCCTCCACCCAACCGGTGGCTAGTTGAGTCCCCCGATGGGCGCAACGAAAGGCCACCACATAGGGCGTCCCGGTCTCGCCCCTGTAAAGAGTGAACCACTCGCTCATGATTTGAATTGGGACTATCTTCCCTGACGGTAAATCCTGAGCTCGATAGACCGGTTGCCAGAACCTCCGCAGGTAACTGCCAGCCATCGTGCCAGGGCCGGTTCGTGCAAAATCAATAGACGCATCACTCATGACCTTGACTCCTGCAGCCTGAAAACCGACATTGGAAAAGATCCGTAATCAGCCCAAAATCTCCCCAACTTTATAAAATCTCTTGGCGTTACCACCCAGGAGCGCGGCCTTGTGCTCTGCCTTGATATCTTTGCGCTCCAAGATTTCGTCGATTTCACCCATGGCGTTGTCAACGGCGATCTCGTGGGGAAAGTCCGAGGCGAACATAAACGGTTCGGGACCTACCCTCTCGATGGAATAGGCTAGGGCCGTTTCATTACCTTCACATCCAACGAAGATCTTTCCGCAACGGAAATAATCGGCCGGGGCACGTCCGAGATTTAGGCTCCCATATTCGACCTCCCGCGCCAGCCGGTCAATGACCAAGGGGATCCAGCTGGTCCCGCCTTCCATGAAGCCGACCCTCAGATTGGGGAAGCGATCGAACACGCCGTCGGCGATCATTCCCGTCGTCGCTATGGCCAGGGGGAAAGGCATGCCGAGGGCCCGGGTCGGTGGAAAGACCGTAAAGGTGTTGAATCCCAGGTCGATGTAACTTCCACCGTGAACCGCCATGACACAGTCCAGTTTCTCCGCCTCCTCATAGATCGGCCAAAACTCTTTGGCACTGATATGCTTTTTGAGACCGTTAGACGGGATCATGGCGCCAACCATCCCCAGTTCCTTGACCGACCGTCTCAACTCTACCACGGCAGCAGAGGGATCCTGCATGGGAATCAATGCCACCGCCTTAAAGCGGGGGCTGAACTTCAGGTATTTCTCATACATCCAATTGTTATACGCCTTGGCAAAGACTATCGCCCAGTCCGGATAGACAACATGGCCATAGGCCAAACCCAGTGTCGGAAATAAGACGGAACATTCGGTCTCTGTCTTATCGAGAAACTCAAGCCAACGTTCTGGCCCGACGCTGGGATCAAATGTCCCCGGTTGGCGCGGCCGAGCATTCGGAGTATGGAACTCGTCCAGACTAGGCAGCATGAGCCGTGACGAGATGTACCGATCGTTAAACGGGGCTTCAATGAACTCGTTAAGCTCTTGCTCGTTTTCCATCACGTGCCCATCGGCATCAATATATCCTTTTCCCATATGCGTTCCCCCCTTTTGTACTATTTGGAATTGACAGTTTCGTTATGACTACAGAAAATGGCCCCCACCATCCACCAACAGGAGTTGTCCCGTCATAAAGTCACTATCCGATGACGAGAGAAACAGCACCGTTCCGGCAAGATCCGACTCGACTTGTGTACGCTTGAAGCACCGCTGCTCATTGGTCTTTTGCACCTGTTGGGCGCCTACGTGGCGCCCTTCCGTCACCACAAACCCGGGGGCAACCGTATTGACACAGATCCCGTAGTCTCCCAACTCCCGCGCCATGGCCCGAGTCATGGCAATAACCGCCCCTTTAGAAGAAACGTAATGAATGTAATTGGGATTACCATTGAGAGCTACTCCTGAAGCGATGTTAATTATTTTGCCTTTGGGTTGCTGCTTCATGTAAGGGAAGACGGACTTCGCACACAGCCAGACTCCTCGCACATTGACTGCCATGGCCTTGTCGAATTCATCCACCGCCATCTCCCAAAAGGGACTCTTCTTGACGTTCATGAAATAGGCCGCGTTGTTCACCAGGATATCCACTCTACCGAATCGTTTAATGGTGGCTTCCACCATCGCCTTGACACTCGATTCATCGGAAACATCGCACTCCACACTCATGGCCTCCCCACCCGCAGCCTGGACGGCCTCTACAGCGGCAGTTGCATTCACGACGTCGGGCAGGCACACTTTCGCCCCCTCTTTAGCCAGAGTCAGCGCATAGACCTTCCCTATCTTGCCTCCCCCACCGGTAATAATGGCGACCTTGTCTTGCAAACGCATTGTACACTCCTTTCCTTGGAACCTATCGAATGTTTCGACTCCGGTATTTACGCTGGGACACCCACTTAGTCCAACTTTCTAAGGGCTGGTACTCTTAGGGCAATGGCTGTAGTCATCGCAATGATAACCACCCCAACGATTGACAGGGTGGCTGACATGCCGATTATCACGGCCATGATACCCACCGCCGGGCCATTGAAGATCTGTAAACCAAAGACCGACATGCTGTAAAGTCCCATCATGCGCCCTCGGACCGATTCGGGGGCTACGATGAGCAATAGCGTATTGATGGACGCCTGATGGATCACAAAGGCGGCACCGTACGCGACCAGAATAAGGGACGCGATTTCCACGGGAACGTACCAGGAGACACTGGCAAAAACGATAATAAAGAACGCATAAGCTAATGTAAAGCCGAGAACCACTCCCCCCTTGTGTGTCACCTGCCGCATGAATGAAAAGCCCAGTGCACCTAAAATCGCCCCAACTCCACCGGCGGCCAACAAAAAACTATAACCCTGAGCCCCCAAGCCAAACGCCCTTTCCGCAAAAAAGGGAAGCATGGATTGGAAGCTGCTCCCGATGAGAATCGTGGGCGTAGCAGCTAAACTG
Organism: Binatia bacterium; assembly: GCA_963664015.2. Classification (GTDB taxonomy): domain Bacteria; phylum Desulfobacterota; class Binatia; order UBA9968; family CAXXLF01; genus JACZQL01. Next base: position 993,303 of record CAXXLF010000001.1, read on the forward strand.
AGCAGACCCAAAGAGACGGGATTGGACCTTACATAACGAAACCCCTCCTTGAGGCTACGCCATGCCGACGGGGACTCTCCCTTAATCTCACGGGGATTTTCAACAATGCGCATCGTGGTCAGGGTCACGATAAGCGGCAAGAAGAGGACTCCAATAAGGAGGTAGGCCCACCCAACACCGCTACTGACAAGAGCCCACCCGGCCAGGGGGGGGCCGATGACCATCAGGGAGTGGCGCGCTGAGGAGCTCAAACTGATGGCATTGAGCAACGCCTCCTTACCCACCATATTATGGACCAGCACCATGCGGCTTGGCTGACTCATACCCCCGCCGATGCCATGCAACACCAGCAAGCCCAAGACCATCCACAGCTGGATGGTTCCCGCAAGAACAAGCAACCCCATAATGACGGCGGATGAAAGATAAAAAAACTCCGACGCGCGGACGAGCTTCCGATTGTTGACTCGATCGGCCCACACCCCGGCATGCAGACACAGAATACTGAAGGGAAGCCAGTGACAGAAGTTGGCGATACCAAGCCAAAGGGGCGATTTGGTCATTTCCCAAACCAGCCAGTTTCGAACAACGGCTTCGGAAATATCACCTAGCGCGGAGCTGACCGTCGCCAGCCAATAGAGACGGAAGGTCCGATTGTGAAGCGCCGCAAACCTTAGCATGGGTTCCGATTTTACGGCGACCGTATGAGATACCGTTGTTGCCATTTAAATTCTCTTAACTTGACTGAAGAAAGGCAATGAACGAAGCACCCGCTGAACTTATATCCCTCGAAGAGCCAAAGTCAAACATGGAGTCCGTTAAGGGGGTTATAGGTCGAAACAGAAGCTAGGCACTTCGTTCTACCGAGACTGAAACACAATTTACCAAAGATCGCGGAGGCTATTCTTTTGACACCGCGTATCCTTTTTATATATCCTCTGAGTTCCTCCATGGAAACACAACTTCGAGACTCTAATCCGGATTCTCCCGCCGAACCGCGCACCTGGTTCTATGGCTGGATCGTCATTGCTGTTTGCACGGCGGTCATATTTGTTGTCACGGGGACCAGAAGCTCCTTCGGAGCCTTCTTTAAAGCGATGCAATCGGACCTGGACTGGGACCGGGGAACCACCGCTGGGGCCGCCGCCATCAGCACTGCCGCTTGGGCCTTATCCCTACCCGTCATAGGACGGCTGGTCGACCGCTACGGTGCCAAGTTGGTTATGACCACGAGCCTCGTGCTTATGATCGGTTCTGTCGTTCCCATGTTCTGGGTTGATTCCCTTTGGGCACTCTACCTATTTTATGGTGTGTTGCCGGGGATCGCCTCATCGGGAGCGAGCATGATACCGGCGGCGCATCTAATTGGCCGATGGTTTCACAAGCGCGCAGGAATCGCTTCGGGCATTGCTTCCTCTGCGGTCCCCCTCGGATGGGCTATTTTCGCCCCCCTTGCGGCAATGCTGGTCCCACTCTTGGGATGGCGACTGTCCTATATCGCACTTAGTGTCTGTCTACTGGTTGTATTACCATGTGTAATCTTCTTCCTACGGAATGCGCCCCGTCCCGGCGAAGTTCCGGGTTCGGAAGGTTTGCCCACTTCGCGGAATGCGCCGCCCCAAGCAGGCTCGCCGTCTAATCGTCCAGCGACTTTGACGCTTCGGGCCGCTCTACGCACGCCTCTCTATCGTCTTTTACTCTTGAGCCAGATCAGCTGCGGCCTACTGGATCACTCCGTCGGGGTCCACTTCATTGCCTTTGTATCTGACAATGGCCAGACCGAGATCTTCGCCGCGCTGCTGATGGGAGCGACCAACCTAATCGCCGTTGGCGGCAGCCTGCTGGGCGGATGGTTGTGCGATCGCTTTAGCCGCAAGTCCGCCCTCTGTGTCATGCATGGATTCAGGGTGATGGGATTTCCCATGCTGATCCTCTTTGGATTGACGGGCAGCGTCGTCTGGCTGTACCTGTTCACCACTCTTTATGGTGTAACGGTCATCATGGGCTTTCCGCCCACCAGCCTGCTTATCGTGAAGATGTACGGACACCGTTCCGTGGGATCCTTGTACGGGAGCCTCCAGGTCATGCATCATCTAGGTATGGCGGCAGGAGCCTATTTTGCCGGTGCCGTATTTGATCGGTTTGGGAGTTACTATCCCGTCTTCGCCGTGGCCACGGTCATTGCGGCCGTTGCTACGTTGGGGATGTTTCAAATCGACGAGGAACGCCGACCTTACACCGAGTAGCCGATCTTGGGCACCCTCGAAGCGAGCCGGCGTATTTTATGGACTGGGTGTAAAACGAACCCGCTATTTCCCTGGCCCAAGGACTCTGTTCAGGAGCTGCTGGGCAAGGGCAAGCCCAGGCATAGAGGTTCCCAACTCGTGGCCTAGTTCGATGGCTGGCACGACCCCCTTATAGAAGAGTTCCATCTGATGGGGACCCGCGGCCTTTTGTTCTTTCACAAAACGCAACCAGTTGTCGGCGATGGCGCTCTGACCGGTGCTCACCCGCACCAGTTCCTGGAACGTCTCCAGGCGGATGCCCCCCTTCTCCGCCAATTGCATCCCTTCACAGGCCGACATCATATTGATCAGCACCATGGTTTGCTGTGCCAATTTCGTAATCGAGCCAGTTCCAAGATCGCCCATGTGAAGGATGTGGCGGCCCGAGGCCGCAAGGACAGGTTGGCATTTGTCAAAAGACGACTTATCCCCGCCGACCATAAAGCAGAGACTCTGGGCGCGGGCCCCACGATTGCCGCCACTCATCTGAGCATCCACCACATCCACCCCCTTGGCCCTTGCTAGCGGGGCTATTTTTTTGGGTGTATTGGGGTGAATGGTACTGTGAATGGCGATCACACTTCCCCGATTGGCCCCGGCCAGTACGCCGTTATCTTCCCCGAGGACGACTTCTTCGACCTGAGCATCATCGACGACTGCGATCTCAACCACCTCCGCATACTGACCGATCTCGCGGGGAGAACGGGCAATGGCCGCGCCCAACTCCGCCATCTCTTTTAAAGGTCCCTCCCTCACGTCGTAAACCATCAAATCAAATCCGGCCTTGATCACATTGGTAGCCATCGCCTTACCCATGTTACCCAGACCGATAAAGCCAACTTTTTTTACCAACGTTTTCTCCACCGCCTCCCATTCATAGGGTTCATTACTGTATTCATACTAGGAGGCCTTGGGGGCTGCTAGCTTACTCATCTCCGCTAGCCTCGCTGAAGTTCTCCATTGTTTCAGTGGCCGACCATCGGCGAGCGCCTTGAGTTCCCGTTGCCAGATTTTTCTTAACAAAAATACCCCGACATCCATGCGGCCCAAGTGCTCATCAGGACGCTCCTGCTTTTGTCCCTGCCCCACTTGAACGACATAGTCCTCAATCCAAAAGAGCTTATAAGTGGACAGGTTTTTATCAACATCCGCCAGAGTCATTTTGCCTGCAAGGATATCCTCAGCAACCTGGTTGAGCGGTGCTGTGGGTGCCTCCTCAGCCGTTCGCCGCCGCTTTCGGTAAGCCTCCCCCGCTTCGCCTGTGAGTGGCACCCTATCAACTACAAAACTCATACAGTTGCCATCATCGACGGGCACGCGCCAGAAGAGACGATCCACCCATAGCTTGGCTGCGTCTTCCAAGGTCCCCTCAACCCTGGCCTGGGACCGGCTCTGGTTGGTGATGGGCATGTGAAAGTGAAGGTAAAAAGGATCTCGCCCCGCCACGCGATTGGCGGTGCGGACACCGTAGTCGGTCTCTTCCGAGGTTAGGGAGCGGACCGCTAGCTGCCGTTCCATACCCTGCACACGCCGAATCGACTCGCGATGAGTAAATGCCACATGACCGGCATCGCACGCGTTATCGATTCGGTTGAAATAGTTACACGGCCAATACTCGGGAGCGCCCGCATCCAGGATCCCCGGCTCTTCGAAATCGGGATGCCTTCGCAGGGGGGGCGCATTCCCCTCGCCGATATAAACGAAAATCAGGCCCAGATATTCACAGGTCGGGTAGGTTCGGACCTTGACCTGGCCAGCAGTGGAGTCATCCCCCCCGGGTTGCTCGACACACTGCCCCGATTCGTCATATCTCCAACCGTGGTAGCGGCAACGGATGGAATTTCCTTCCACCCACCCTGCTGAAAGTTGGGTACCTCGATGGGGACAGTTGAAATCCACCAGATGGAGCTCCCCAGTCTCGCCACGGTAGAGTGTAAACTTTTCACTCATGATCTGGACCGGGACCGCCCGCTTGACCGTCAGATCTTTGGCCCGGTATATGGGATGCCAGAACGTTCTAAGATACCGACCGGCCAGTGTTCCAGGGCCCGTATGAATAAAATCCTCATAGTCCGGTAATGCTGCCATGGTTATGCCTCCTCGTTTCTTTTGCCAGCAACAATTTGCCGGTGCCTTCAGTGGCGTGCAAACACCCTTTGCCCATTCACGACAAGGGCTGCCAAGCTTACTTCTGCGGCACGCCGAGAATCTGGGTTAGCAGCTGCTGGGTTAAAGCCAGACCCGGGAGCGAGATGCCCAATTCATGACCCAATTCAATTGCGGGCTTGAGCCCTTTATAAAAAGCCATTAAACGATCCTGCGCGTCTACAGGGTCCAAGGTGCCGATATGTCTATAGACGTCCCAGTTACTGGCCACATGGCTCCGACCGCTGCTGGCGTGAACAACTGCTTGCAGGACCTTGGGATCGAGACCTGCTTTCTCCCCCAGTGTCATCCCCTCATAGGTTGCAAGGCGGTTCATCATGACGATGGTCTGCTGAGCCGCTTTCGCCACGACCCCCATCCCTAAAGAACCAACGTAGATGATCTCCTGCCCCGACGTGGCAAACACCGGCCTACAAAGTTCGAAATGTTCCTTTTCTCCTCCCACCATGTAGCAGAGGGTCTTGGCCCGTGCTCCCCGCTCGCCGCCACTGACCGCAGCATCCACTACATGCACGCCCTTTTTCCCGGCCAGCTCGGCGACTTTTTTAACTGTTTTGGGATGAATGGTGCTGTGAATAGCGATGATGGTCCCGGGACTCGCCCCCTCGAGGATCCCCGCCTTTCCTGCAACCACCGTTTCCACTTGGGCATCGTCAACTACGGACAACTCAATCAGTTGGGCATGCTTCCCGACCTCCATGGGGGACCCGGCCCGTTTGGCTCCCAATGCGGCGAGTTCCTTCATTGGATCTTCCCTGAGGTCGAAAATCATGAGATCCAAACCCGCCTTAAGAACGTTGGCCGCAATGGGCTTGCCCATGTTACCGATACCGATATAACCGGTTTTAGTGATCATCCTTTGTTTCCCTATCTCTAGCTAAATGAAAAAGCTTTCCCGAATTGCGCGAGCCCTGTCAAACCTGACCCGAATCCCCCAGCTTCTCCGGAACCTTCCACTGTTTGAGCGGTTTTCCTTCCGCGAGGGCCTGTAACTCCCTTCCCCAGAGTTTTCTCAGCAAGAACACGCCAACGTCCATACGGCCGATCTTGTCTTGATTACGGTCGGGGATTTCGCCCTGCCCTACCTGTACGATATAGTCCTCCAAGCTGGTCAGGTTTTTGAGATTGGCCTGCTCTCTGACTTCGCTCATACGTATCTTACCGGCCAGGATCTCCTCGCCCAGATCGGTGTGCGAATCCGTCGTCGCCATGTTGGCCCGGCGGCGGCGTTCCTGGTACTTGACGGCCACCTCCCCGCTCAAATGGGCAAAATCGATGGGAAAGCTTACGCAGTGTTCGTCATCGACTGGTACTCGGATGAGCAGACGGTCCAGGTAGTCGTTGGAGAATCCACTCTCCGGGTCTCTAATCGCCAAATAGGTCCTGAAGTGATTGGTGTTGGGCATATGGAAGTGAAGCGTGGCAACGGGTTTCCCTCCCTGAAAAACATTGGTTCTGATCCCGTATTGGGTTTCTTCAGCAGATAACACAGGAGTCTCCAGGGATTGTCCGACCGCTTCCCTTGACTCACGGTGAGCAAATCTCACATGGCCGACGTCACAAGCGTTGTCTATGCGGTTGAAGTAGTTGCAGGGCCAATATTCCGGGGTATAGACTTCGAGGATGCCATCCCCTTCGAGCTCAGGATAGCGCCGAAGCGGAGGGGGATCGCCCTCACCGAAATAAGCGAATATCAGTCCTAAATATTCCTGTACCGGCCAGCTTTTAATTTTGACCTTGGCCGCGGAGCCTTCCTCCTCACCGGGTTGTTCCACGCACTGTCCCGATCCCTCGTATCTCCACCCATGGTAGCGACAGCGAATACTTTCCCCCTCGACCCAACCGGTCGAAAGCTGGGTTCCCCGATGGGCGCACCGGAAAGCCACCAGATGGGGCACGCCGTTCTCCCCTCTGTAGAGAGTAAATCTTTCGCTCATGAGTTGTATCGGCACCATCTTTCCAGACGACAAATCCTCTGCGCGATAGACGGGCTGCCAGAACATCCTCAGGTAGCGTCCACCCAGTGTACCCGGCCCCGTATGGACGAAATCGATCCCGTTGTAAGTCATCATTTATCTGAAGTTCCCTTTCAGCCTCCCAATCCCAACGTCGCCGAAACCTTATTTCTGTCTTCCCAGTCGCTGGAGTCCTCCACATGATCGAACATATTTCCCAAGACGTTGGAAAAAGGGGCGTAGCGAAAGGCCATCCAACGGCATGGCGCGCCCTGGTTCTTACTGTAATGCTGGTGTTCGCAGCCGTTGGGCTTGACCGGCAAGACAATCAGATCCCATTTTTTCCAGTCTACCTTCGTTCCATCCACCACCGTGGAGCCCTCGCCTTCCAGGATAAATAACTGGATTCCACCCTGATGGCGGTGCTTCCCAGAGTGCACCCGGAGGTCTTTAATGAAAACTGTCCAGTCCGTTGCCGCCGTATCCCCTCTTCCGTGCCAGGAAAGGAACTGCTTCGAGCACCCCATCCTTGTTTGCTGCATGGGACGCTCCTTGGCCTTGATCACGATCTTGCCTGTCTTGGCGCGTTCCCGTGCCTCCGCGTTGAGCCTCAAGGTGTCTTCGTAATGTTCCCCCTGGTCTTTCTGTACGGGTTCTTTTTCTCTAACCCTTTCTCTCTCCATAGCTCTTTCTCCTCTAGCCGCTTGTTATCGCTTGGCATCAGTTAAACAGGACCCCGTGCCCGAGTACAAAGGGCAACGTGTTCCGGATAACACGCGCGGCCTGACCGAGTCAAGGTAACCCGTGGACTTGGTAGCCGACATCAGGGGATTCTTGACATAGCATGCCAAGTCTGCTGTATTCAGGTTTCTTTCCCATACCGACTTCGAGAAAGGATTACGATTCCATGGAAGATTTTGTCGCCCTCAGAAAACGGGCAAGTGAGATGTACGAGAAAAACACGTCACCCAGGCACTCCCCGTACTTTCCGCCTGCTCCGACCACGTTTCTCTCCCCGGAAGAGTTTCTGGCCCAGTTGGCTGAAGCGGTCTTTGTCAATTCTCCCAAAGTCCAGCACCCCTTTGTGGTCAAGCTGGTCAAAGGGGAGTGGAGCCTCAAACAGATTCAGGAATGGGCCAAGGAAGGGTACCACGACAAGGTCCAGACCATCCGCAACGATGCCATGATTGTCGCCACGGCCCCGACCCTGGAAGAAATGAAGAAACAGGCAAGCGTCCTAGCCTGTGAGGTCGGAATCGAGAGCGGCGGCGAGCCCAGTCACCCGGAACTCTGGCTCCAATTCGGTGAGGCCATGGGGCTCACGAAACAAGAAATCATGAATTCCAAGCCCACGGCAATCACCGAGATCGTACTAACAGCGGAGCATGCCCGTTCCATGATGCAAAAGATCGGCGGTCTGCCGGCCAACCTGCGCTTGGGTGAACGGGTCACCTCCATCGTCTACTCAATCTGGGCGGAGGCCCTGAGGAAGAATTACAACGTGTCCAAGGAAGGGGTCTCTTTCTTTACCTCCCATGAAGAGGCCGACGAAGACCACAGCGACATCGGCAAGCAGATCGTGCTCTCCCGTGCAACGACTCGGGAGGCGCAATTGGAGATGTGGCACCATCAGGAGCGCTCCGGTGCCCGGCAATGGGTCAGCTACGACGGCTACTACCAAGCCGCCACGCGGGTCCAGTAGAATTCTGAACCCTACAAACCGCCCTAGGAAGCAGTTCGCCAAGAATAACACGGTTGCCAATGGAGCATTCGTTTTGCCTTCTCGTTGGATACGCCGGACCGGGTCCCCGTTAAGTCTTTTGCCATAGGGCCCAGATCGGGCATTAAGCGCGGCAAGAGATCACACAAGGGCTCACTGCTAACGCTATCGTCTGCAACGATGTAAAAGACCTCATGGTTCAACCCAGGCACCTCCACCGCCTGTCGGTATGCGGTGGCGAGATCCCGGACATCGATATAGGCGAAGACATCAAACCTCTGGGGTTTCCGCCCCCCTTGGGTCCGTAGCCGATCGCTTTCCTCCGGGATCATGACCCACGCAGGGCGCAGGGCAATTGTCTCCATGCCGCATTTTAAAGTATAACCGCGGGCCACCGCCTCCCCACAGAGCTTGGAGAGTCCATAGGGATCCTGCGGTGAGACCGGGTGTTCTTCATCAATGGGTAGATACTCAGGCCGCAACTCTCGCGTTCGGTAGGTCCAACCGACTATGGCGCCACTGCTCGTCGAGACTACACGTCTGATGCCCAGGCAGGCCGCCGCCTCATGGACATTATAGGTACCCACCGTATTAGTACGGAATAGAACGTGATTAGGTGCCTCCCGGTAAGGCATGGCGAAGGCCGCCAAATGCACGACCGCGTCGGCGCCGAGCAAAACACTCATGACGTCGCCGAAGTCTTCGATATCGCCTCTCACCCATTGACAACCCTCGGCGGGTGGCGGCGGGACCCGATCAAAGACAGTAACTTGGTGCGAAGCCCCTAACAGTTCCCGGACAACGTATTGCCCTATCTTCCCCGATCCTCCAGTAACAACAACCTTCAAAGTGTTCCCTCCCTGAACTCATGCAACGGGCGAAGCCGGCGGTTGCCGTAGCCCGACGGCACATAAAATGTACAAACGCTATATCCCTATTGTCCATTACAGTCAAACTAACCTAGTCCGCGCCTTATCCGAGGATATCGATACACCAACCGGAGGTTGACACCACATAGTTTTATTGCCATGTATTCAAGGAATCTTCGGGAGCGATATATTATGTTAAAGCCATTTCGGCTTCTCGAACCCGACACGGTCGCCGAGGCAGCGGCCGAGCTGGTTGGGGAAGAAACAAAAATATATGCGGGGGGAGCCGAGCTTCTCTTGCTGCTCCGCCACGGGCTCTTGGACGCAGCAACTCTGGTCAACATCAAACGGATCGCCAGTCTCAACGAGGTCAGTTGGGACGGTAGCAACCTCCGCATCGGGTCCACGGTGACGCATCACAGGCTGGAGACGCATCCCCTGGTCCGAGAGCACCTCCCGATGCTGGCCCAGGCCGAGTCCCACATTGGAAACATTCGCGTCAGAACCCAGGGAACTCTGGGGGGCAACCTCTGTTTCGCCGACCCCCACGCCGATCCGGCGACGGCGCTGCTGGTTCATGAAGCTACGGTAACCGTCGCGGGGAAAGAGACAAACCGCCAATTGGGCATGAAAGAGTTCCTAGTTGGTATGTACGAGACGGCCCTTCAACCGGACGAGCTACTCACCCAGGTCCAGGTCCCTCCCTTACCGGCGGGCTGGGGGCACGCCTATTTGAGAATCGAGCGCTTCTACCGGCCAACGGTCAATGTCGCCGCAGCGGTCCGATTGAGTGATGGAAAACTCGATGGTGTTCGACTGGCCGTAGGATGTGTCGGTCCTAAGGCTCAACGGTTACAGGAATTGGAAGCCAAGATCTCCGGATTGCCGTTAGAAGAAGCCGAACGGGTGGTTACCGAATCCAAGCCCTATATCACCGACGAACTCCATCCGGTGGATGATCTCCTCGGATCGGCCGACTACAAGATTCACGTCACCAGCGTGCTGCTGAAAAAGGCCTTGGGCCAATCGCTCCGCAACGGAGGGGAAGCCAAACATGGATGAAAAGCCTGAAGAGCTGAAGACTCTGCAATCGATCGAGATTTCCCTGACGGTTAATGAGAAGACGTGGAGTGGAGAGGTCCCCGTAGAAGAAGTCCTGTTAGACTTTTTAAGATACCGAGTAGGGCTGACCGGCACCAAGCGTTCGTGTGAATCCCAGGTGTGCGGCGCCTGCACCGTTCTCGTTGGCAATCAACCAATCAGCTCCTGTAGTTACCTAGCCTTTGAGGCCAATAACCGATTGGTGACAACGGTAGAGGGGTTAGCAGTAGGAGAACAGTTGGATCCTCTTCAGTCAGCCTTTATTCGCAATGTGGGGACCCAGTGCGGGTACTGCACCCCTGGACAATTGATGGCCGCCAAGGGCCTCTTGCTGCACAACCCGACTCCCACCTACGAACAGATCGCCGAATGGATGAAGGGAAACATTTGTCGCTGCGGCTGCTACCCGGCCATCGCTCAATCCATCCTCGAAGCTGTCGAGGAGCGCCAGAAGCCCTAGACCTAAGGCTTGTCGGCTGCTCCCAATATATGGAACAGGTGCCGGGCAAAGTCCGTGTTGTCCTGGTAGCCGCGGAAGCGATGAGCCCCCACTCCTAGAGCTCCGACAAAGACAGGCTGATGGGTATGCCCTCTTCCCACCCAGAATGCCTGCGTGTTGTGTCCCACCATCGCCCCCAGTGCAGCAGCGCGCCAGTTGGAATAGAAAGTTGGTCCCAACGGCTTGTTTTGGATCAGCATCTGTTTGAGCTCCGGTGGCAAATGGAAGCCAGGATAATAGTCTGCCATAAGCCTGTCCACATCGTTGGCGGTTGGATGTTGGCCCAGGATCTTTAACGCCTTGCTGATCGAGATTCGAATAGACCGGATTCTTTCCAGACTCCATGTAGATGGGAAGATCCGGTTTTCCCGGCCCCGTAATCCCAGCGCCTTGGCAGCACCCGTAAAAGCAAATCCTCCGGTCTCGTGGTCCGACGTAACTAGAACGAGGGTTTCCGTCGGATGCCTTTGATAGAAATCGTAAGCCAGCGCAACCGAATGATCGAAGACACGGAACTCATGGATCACGGATGCTACATCCGACAGGTGAGCGGCGCTATCGATATTTTCGTTCTCGACAAACATAACAAACCCGTCCTTCTTCTGCTGCAGAAGGCGGAGCGCCTCGCGGGTCATGTCCAGGACCGACGGTTCCCGATCCTTCGGCCGGTCCAGCTCGAAGCTCATATCCTTCATGCCGAACAGGCCCAACACCTTGGGCCCCTGAACCCCTTCGACTCCCCTCCGATCGGATACGTAGGCGTAACCTTTATCCTTGAATTCGGCGATGACATCCCTGTTGTCTTTCCTCTCACTCCCCTCGCGTGAGGAAGGCAAAAAGCCACTTCTCCCCCCACCCATCAAGAGATCCGGTTCCAGCCGTAGATAGGCGTCGATGATTTCTGCGGTGAGCGCCCTCTTGGGCACATGGGCACTAAATGCCGCGGGGCTGGCATCATAGACGGTTGAGTTCGTTATCAGCGCCAGCCTCATACCCTTCTTTTTGGCAAGCTCCATGACCGACAGGGGATGACTACCATCAGCGCAGATTCCGACAACCCCAATGTTTGCCTTACAGCCATTGGCCAAGGCCGTCGCAGAAGCCCCTGAGTCCGTGGTGAGAGATTCTACCGAGTGGGTTGTCATCAAACCGAGGGTTCCCTGGCTGAAGATGCGGTCCACGATACTGAAATCCTCTTGATGCATCCGCCGGTTGTACAGTCTCGCGGCTTCTAGGTGGTTTACCCCGGCACCGTCAGCTAAAAAGATAAAAATGTATTTAGGTTTCTGGGACAAGGGAGCTTCCATGGCCTCCCCCCGGATCGGTATAACGAGCAAGACCGCAGCAACTAGAATGATCACTTCTAGCGCCCGCAGTCGTCCTTTCGAAGTGTCTTTTCTCATCATCCCCTCAAAGGCTCAAGCACGAAATGTAAGGGTTGGACTGAATCCCAGCGAAGGCGGCGCAAAATCGGTGGTGTCATTTAGAAGAGGTACCCGTGCCGCCTGGCTTCCAACCAGAACGATAGCAGCAAATAGTAGACGGGGAAGACCAACGAGACAAGATTAAGCGACATAAACGTTTCCGGCAGGCTATAGATGATGACTAAGATGCTGATCCCCCAAAGCCCCCCCAAGCCCAGGGTCAGTCCACGAAGGGAAAGGTTACGGCTGGGATAGAGGTACCGGATCGGGATAAAGACCAACAGGGAAAAAATGATAATCACGGTAGTGTTGAACCAGACCGGGCTCCCGAGAACGTATAGATAGAACACTACAACATTCCAATACGAAGGGAACCCCAGGAAAAAATGATCTGCGGTCTTGGCATCCGTTTGGCAGAATCCATAGGCACTGGCAACTAGAGGGAGAGCGACCAAACCCATAGCGGCCTCCTGCGGCAGCAGTTGGGCCCAGAACATGAAAACACACGGAACCAACACATAGTTCAAATAATCAACGATGTCATCCAGCCGGGCCCCATCGAAACACGGGAGCAACTCTTTCACACGGAACTTACGAGCCAAGGTTCCATCGGTAGCATCGATCAGAACCGCAACCGACATGAGGGAGAGGGATTCCTTAAATTGGGCGTGAACGATAAAGAAGATTGCGGCAAAGGCAAGGATGGCCCCGATGGCACTATAGAGATGCACCAACCAGGCCAGTAATAACTTCAAAACAAGCTCGCAGCTTTAAGTCGCTGACTCCGCAAAGCTCGGCCTGGCTCTAAGCCGCGCCAACCAAGCGATCATATTTTTGAATTTGGCGTCGATAGAGATCTCCAAACGCCCGATGAGGTCCGCGTTCGGCATAAAGGCGATGTCCGCCAGGCTGAAGCTACCGGCCAAATATTCCCGACCTTCCAGCTCTTTTTCAATACAATCAAAACAGACGACAATTTTTTTCTTGGCGTTATCGATGAGGGCCGTATCTCTTTCGCCCTCGACCTTGAATACAATTTGGTGAATAATCTCCATAAAGGGAGGATGGAAGTGGCTATCCCTATAATCCTCCATCATGCGCGCCCGCGCCCGGCCTTCCGAATCTTCAGGCATAAGGGGAGGATGAGGATACTCGTCCTCTAGGTACTCGTTTATGATGGTCGAATCGTAGATAATGAACCCATCGTCATCCAATGCGGGCACCTGACCAAAGGGGTTAAGACTTAAAAAATCTGCATTTTTCTGTTCGTTTTTCATGAGATCGACGTTAACCCGCTCGAACTCCAAGCCTTTTTCAATCAGGACAATCCTTACCTTTCGGGAGTTGGTGGAAGTGGGAAAGGTATAAAGCTTCATCAATGCTCTCCTCCGCGGCCGTCACTTAGAACGCTATACCGTCTTGTCTATAAAAACAGAATACCACAAAATGACCGCCCCCTGCATCATGATTTTTCATTTATTTCAGGCTTAATTGTCCGCCTTTCAGCAATTTGCTACATTATCCAGAGTACGGAATTTTAGGGATAATTGACGAAGGGAGTCTAAAATGGCCCAGCCAGTGGTGGTATTTACCCAACCCGGTTGAGGTCCCTGCCAGAGAGAGAAGGAGTTTCTTTCTCAAAAGGGTATCCCCTTCGTGGATAAGAACGTACGGGACGACCAACAGGCCCTGAAAGAGCTTTTGAACCTGGGTTATTGCAGTACTCCTGTAACCCTGATCGATGGGGAAGCCCTAGTCGGGTTCGATCCGGTCAAGCTGGAAGGGATGTTGGGCGAATGAAGTCCCGCCCCTGATTCACTTGATCTGGGACTTCCATCCTGAGGAGCTAAGCATCTTCCCCGTCACCCCCTTGGATTCATCGCCGGCCAGGAATACGAAGGCATCAGTGACGGAGTCGGGAGGACTTCCCGTAAAGCCGGTGAGTTTTGTCGCCACGTAGCCCGGATCCACCGAATTGACGCGAATCTTGTGGGACCGGACCTCCGCAGCCAAGGTCTGGGTCAAGCCTTCGATCCCCCATTTGGACACCGCATAGGCAGAGAAATTGGCATAGGCCCCTCGTCCAATGGTTGAAGATACATTAACGATGGAACCGTTCCGCTGACGCATCATAATAGGGAGAATCGCCCGGGTCACAAGAAAGGCTCCCCGTAGATTCACAGCTAGAGTATAGTCCCATTTCTTCACTTCCATCTCAGCAAGAGGAACAGGACGGGTCATAACCCCGGCATTGTTGACGAGGACATCGATCCGGCCGAAGCGCTCTTCGATCTTAGCAACCAAGCGGGCGACAGATTCCTCCACAGAGACGTCACAGACAATTCCGAGACAATCCCGTTCCAGATTATAGATCTCACTGGCCGTCTGTTCGACCTCGGAACCGGTTCGAGCGCATACGGCAAGCCTCATACCCTGCCGCGCATACGCCATAGCCACAGCCTTACCGATACCCCTCCCGGCACCTGTTATCAGCGCTACCTTTCCCTCAAGTTTCATACAGGACTCCACCTAATCAAATCTAATTTTCTCAAATATACAGCGTGACGGTCAGGCTGCCAACTAGTTTGGATAGGAAGCCTCCACGGGCTAACGCCCGTGGACTCCTTCCATTCTTCAGCGGAATCCGCGGTCGCACCCTTCTTGCTACTCCGCCGAAGCGGCTGCTTCAGCTGCAAAGGCGGAAAAAGCACTTAACAACAACTCCCGCGTAAGCGAACATCAGGCGAATATTCATCATGATAATCGAAAAAAGTTGACGCCCCGTGAACAAGACTCCGCTTCGTAACCGTGGCGCCAGCAAAAATCCGCCCAATCGGTTCGAGAGACTGTGGGTCGATCAATGTCCGGATGGGAACGAGCTAGTAAACCCCCTTACGCAATACCTCAAAGACCCCTCCCGTACGATCATCAGTACCAACGACAGCCCCGACGTCGGCTTCACCACCAGTATTATCCCTAACGGGGCTGCGAGCATGGTTGCGCCTATTGCTACGCCTGGCCCAGTCACGAATATTTGAATTTTTCTGCTGGTCTAGATTTTGAATCCAAAATTCTTATCAGGGAGAAGGCCCCCGAACTTCTGCGGCAGGTCCTGATTTCACCCCGGTGGACCCCACAGGTCCTCGCCATGTGCGGCGTCACAGACCCCTATCAACCCGTGGAGCGAAGCCTTGGCCTCACGCGGAGATGCCTGGAGGTTCTGGCCGAGTTTAATAACCCGGTAGCAATCGTCACCAAGAGCGTTCTGGTTACAAGGGACGTGGACATTTTAAGCGAGCTCGCCAGCCACAATGCCGCGGCCGTCTTCCTATCGATTACCACCCTGGATACTAACCTGGCCCGCCGATTGGAACCCCGGGCCTCCCAGCCTTTGCTCCATCTCAGGGCCATCGAGTCTTTGCGCCGTACCGGGGTACCTTCCGGTGTCATGGTTGCCCCAGTGATTCCCGGCCTGACTGACCACGAGATCCCCGCGATCATCAGCGCTGCGGCACATGCTGGGGCTGAATCCGCGGGCACCGTGGTCTTGCGGTTACCTCATGGAGTCAAAGATTTGTTTGAGCAATGGCTGACACAGCACTTTCCCGATAAGAAGGCTAAAGTGATGAACCGGATCTGGGCAATTCGAAACGGTAAACTGAACGATTCGAGGTTCCGTAGCCGTATGAAGGGTGAAGGGATCTTTGCCAATCAGATAGCCTCTCTCTTTTCCAGTGCTTGCCGAAAAGCAGGGATTCACCACCGCCTCCCTGAACTCTCAATAGCCTCATTCCGGCGCCCCACCGAGGGTCAGCTCACCCTGCTCGACGATTGAGAATTTGGGACTCGGTACAGCAGCCCCCCACTCCTTTAAACTAATTCCCCTCCATTCCCTAATAGCCAGGATTCTACACTGAATCCATTTTTCCTCGATATTATGTTCCCCTTATTTGGACCTTGATTTTCCTTTTTTTCCATCACGTTTGCTCATAAGAAGCCGCACGGGAGGTTTCTGTTAGCTAGAAACACCCTATTTTATAGTGGGTTAGCGGCCTGCCCGGAGTTGGCATATTCCTAGCTTGATTAAAGATCCGGGATCAATTCTCGCAGATTATTCTACCGGAAACCAAGACAAGAAGGGATGATGAGGTCAAAGTTTAGAACTCTGATCACTTACACGCTTTGCGTCAGTTTCCTCCTATTTCAGGTGCCCGGCGCTCGCAGTGAGAGCGAGGGTCCCCTGACTGGACAAATACGTACCACCGTCGAGAAGGTGCTCGGAATTCTCGAAAATTCGACACCAAACAATCCTTCCACCAGTGCAAAAAGCGATCTTGAAAAAAAGCAGATGCAGCAGGCCGAGATGGCCTACCGTAGCCAACTCCGTAAAGCGATCTTTCCCCAGTTCGACTTTCCTGAAATGGCAAAGCGATCCTTGGGTCTCAACTGGCGTCCACGGACTCCTGGGGAACAGGAAGAGTTTGTCGAGATATTTACCGGTCTTCTAGAAGACTTTTTTAGCGATAACCTCAAGTCCTTTAAAGACGAAAAGTTTGTTTACATGGACGAGAGTCAAAAGGGCAAATACGCCAAAGTCGATACCATGATTGTGACCAAAGAAGGAGAAGAGATCAGCCTCAAGTACATGCTTCACCAAGTGGACGAAGACTGGAAGGTGTACGATATGGTGATCGAGAATGTCAGTCTAGTAAAAACTTACCGCTCTCAGTTTAACAGAATTATTGCCAATGCATACTACCAAGAGCTCGCACGAAGAATTAATAAAGTAGGTGAAAAGTAACCGCCGGGCCGGCTCTCTGGCGACCAGCAGCACTCTTAACGACTCATTAACTTTAAAAGTATCAATGTCTTCTGAACGGCCTCCTTGGCCTCCTCTGCAGCCTTTTTAGCTTCCGCCGCCGCCACGGCAGCCTCTTCTGCAGCGGCCTGGGCCCTCATGGCAGCGGAGTCAGGATCACTCGACGTAGCACCTACCTTTTCAGCGGCCTTATTGGCCCTCGCTGCAGCAGCTTGCATCCGTGCCAGCGTTTTTTCCATTCGTTTTACTGCTTTTTCTGCCCTTGCCGCCGCACGTTTAGCTTTACTGGCCTCTTTTTGAACGGCAACAGTAGTCGGAGGAACCGTTGTTAAAGGTGCACAGCCCCCTGCATATAGGGATACCAATATCGCACCAAAGGCTAATTGAAACAACGTCCCCTTTGGTTCTAGCCCATGGGGTTTCCTCCTTCATGACAGTTGAAAACCTGCTCCCTGAAATACCTAAATGCTCGTTATCGATCCGCAGAGAACTCGTGCATTCACGAAAAACTAAACGCAATAATCCTGCCAAGGACTGGTGCCCCCCCCCCCGACGTCGATGGACAAGGGGCCAGTGGCACGAAACTCCCAGAACCGGGGCCTGGACGGCTATCACTCTGGAGCGAAACGATTGAGTGTCATTGAAGCGGATGGGGCTTGAGCAACGGTCTGCTCATACTTGACTTCAACGAGGAATAAGCCCTGCGGGGGTGCTGTGGGACCGGCGAGGGTTCGGTCTCCCAACTTTAGAAGTGCAGCAAATTCGGACGGCGTCCGTTCGCCCCAACCGACCTCCATGAGCGTCCCAACGATGTTGCGCACCATATGTCTCAGGTAGGCATTGGCCTCAATCCGGTAAACAAGTAGATCGCCATCACGAGTTAAGGTGCTGGAATGGACTCGACGGATAGGATGTGCCGCATCACAGCCGGAAGCCTGGAAGGAGGAAAAGTCATGCTCACCCTCGAGGGCGGCCATGGCCTCTTCCATGGCAGTGAGATCCAACGGGCGATGGACATGGCAGGTGAACCGACGGAGCAGCGCGGAAGCCCATCGCCCATTCCAAATACGGTACTCATACAATCGGCTTCGCGCGTCCCTGCGCGCATCAAATGAGTCCGCGGCCGATTCGAGTTCCTTGACAGCTATATCAGGGGGCGTCAAAGCGTTAAGCCCTCGCTGGAGTTTCCTAAGATCCACTGGGCGAGGACAGTGAAGGTGTGCCACCTGACCTGCCGCGTGGACCCCTGCATCGGTTCGACCGGAGGCATGAAGCCGAACCTTTTCACGCAGGATCTCACAGAGAGCCCCCTCCAATACTTCCTGGACAGTCCGCCCATTGGGCTGAATTTGCCAACCATGATAGTCAGTCCCGTCGTACTCAATGATAAGCTTGAGGTTCATTGGAAAGCCCGAATTTCAGAAGTCAGGAATCAGCAAAGCCGGACCGGACTCCGGCTACTGGCAACTGAACTACTGAATGCTCCTTAGAGGTAATCCCGTATCAGGATTTCGGCAATTTGAACGGCGTTAAGAGCAGCGCCTTTGCGCAGATTGTCGGCGACGACCCAGAGATTCAGCCCATTGGATACAGAATCATCCTCCCGAATTCTCCCGACGAGAGTTGCATCAGTGCCCACGCAATTAATGGCCATGGGGTAGACGTTCGCCTCCGGATCGTCACACAGAAGGATACCGGGAGCGGTGCGGAGGATAGTTTTGACGTCCTGAACCGTCAGTTTTTTTTCAGTCTCGATATTAACCGATTCCGAATGACCACAGAAGACCGGAACGCGAACCGTCGTGGCGGTCATGCCCATGGAAGGCTCTCCCAGGATTTTGCGCGTCTCGTTGATCATTTTATCCTCTTCTTTCGTGTAGCCGCTTTCAAGAAAGGTATCGATATGAGGAATGCAGTTAAAGGCGATCTGGTATGGAAATTTTACCGGCTTGACGTCTGTACCATTGAAAAGTGAGATCGACTGTTGGCTCAATTCCTCCATGGCCTGCCTCCCTGCGCCGGAAACCGCCTGATAAGTAGAAACCACCACTCGTTTAATCCGTGCAGCGTCATGGATAGGCTTGAGCACCACCACCATTTGAATGGTAGAGCAGTTGGGGTTGGCAATAATTCCCCGTTCAGGATACTGACCAATATCTCCCGCATTGACCTCAGGGACCACTAGAGGAACTTCCGGTTCCATCCGAAAATGGGAGGTGTTGTCGACAGCCACGGCACCGCTTTCTACGGCGATAGGCGCAAACCGGGCACTGACCGTTCCGCCAGCGGAAAAGAGCGCGATATCCACGTCCTGGAACGAATCCTCCTTGAGCTCCTCAACTCGGATCCTCTTGCCGGCGAATTCCAACACTTGACCGGCCGACCTTGAGGACGCCAGAAGACGCAGCTCCTTGACAGGGAAGAGCCTTTCTTGCAAGATCTCGCGCATCTGCTCGCCCACCGCCCCCGTGGCTCCAACCACAGCAACTCTGTATTTATCTCTCTTCATGCCTTATCACCCCGGCTCGCAATCAGTTTGGTCTTCTCAGTTTAGCTTTTTATTTTCTCCCTCACCCTCTCGCCCATTTCCACACAGCCGATCAAGCGTCCTCCTTCTTGTTGGATATCCGCCGTCCGAAACCCTTCATCCAGGACCTCTTCCACAGCCTTTTCGATCCGGTCTGCCGCCTTTTCTTGACCGAACGAGTGGCGAAGCATAAGGGCAACGGTCAAAATGGTAGCGAGGGGATTGGCCATGTCCCGGCCTGCGATATCCGGGGCACTGCCGTGAACGGGCTCGTACATGCCCACTTTACCCCCAAGACTCGCCGATGGAAGCATTCCGATAGAACCTGTCAACATCGCCGCCTCATCGCTGAGAATGTCACCGAACAAATTGGTGGTCACAATGACATCGAATTGCTTCGGACTCCGAATCAGCTGCATCGCACAGTTGTCGACCAGCAAATGGTCGAGCTGAATGTCCCGAAAGCTCTCTTCCCCGTGGACTCGAGTCACGACCTTGCGCCAAAGCTCAGTCACCTCGAGTACATTGGCCTTATCCACCGAGGTTACCTGTTTCCTCCGCCTCTGTGCCGCCTCAAAGGCAACCCGCGCGATGCGCTCTATCTCGGGGGTCGTATAAACCATCGTATTGACACCACGCTCCGACCCATCGGACACTGTGGTCACCCCCTTGGGCTCGCCGAAATAAATACCACCGGTCAATTCTCGCACCACGACGAGATCCGTACCCTCTACGACCTCACGTTTAAGCGTCGATGCGGAACTCAATGCAGCAAACAGCTTGACCGGACGCAGGTTGGCAAAGAGTCCCAACTCACGGCGCAAGGCCAGCAGGGCTCGCTCGGGGCGGACTGAATACTCCAATCCCTCCCATTTGGGTCCACCCATCGCCCCCAAAAGGACCGCTTGGCTCTGCTGGGTCAACTGTAGCACCGAATCCGTCAGCGGCTGTCCAGTAGCATCGATGGACGCCCCACCGACCAATCCCTCTTCATATTCCACGTAAAATCCGTAAAGGGACGCCACCTGACTCAGGACTTCGGTGCCCTGCTTGACCACCTCCGGGCCGATTCCATCACCGGGAAGAACCGCAATCTTATAGTTCATGGACCCTGCCTTTCAACCAACTGGCGGTAGTGTTTTCGATACTCCAAACGATTCAGCGCGTTGATGTAGGCCAAGGCGCTGGCCATAATAATGTCGGTGTGCGACCCGGTTCCCGTAATACGTAGGGTTCCGTCCTCAATCAGGCAGGAGACCTCCCCTTGAGCGTCGGTGCCTCCTGTAATGGCCTTGACCGAATAACGCACCAACCTTGCCTGGGAACCGGTGATCTTCGCAATAGTTTTGTAGCAAGCATCCACGACCCCGTCGCCGGTCCCATGATCGGAGGATTCTTGATCATCAACTCGTATCTTGACCGTTGCCGACGGTATGGCATTAGAGCTGGAATTGACATTGAGATAGAGCAGCTCAAAGCGATCCGGCTGACCGGGCAGCCGGAGGATCTCCTCCGCGACAATGGCTTCAATATCTTCGTCAAAAACTTCCTTCTTTTTATCCGCTAGCTCCTTAAATCGAAGGAAGGCCCGGTTCATATCCTCGTCGTTGAGGTTGAAACCCAAGTCCTTCAGGCGTTCGCTAAAGGCGTGCCGTCCCGAATGCTTCCCCATAACCAGACGGTTACCGCCGAGCCCAACGCTCTCAGGTGTCATAATTTCGTAGGTCTGCTTTTGTTTGAGCATCCCATCCTGATGGATTCCGGCTTCGTGGGCGAAGGCATTCTCCCCTACGATGGGTTTATTGATGGGAATGGTAATTCCCGTGACCTGGGACAATAGGCGCGAAGTCGGATAGATCTGCTCGGTGACCACATGGGTATCGACACCGAACAACGTTTTCCTTGTTTTGAGCGCCATGACAACCTCTTCCAGTGAAGTATTACCGGCGCGTTCACCAATCCCGTTGATTGTGCATTCAACCTGCCTAGCGCCATTTGCCACGGCCGCCAAAGAGTTAGCCACGGCAAGTCCCAGATCGTTGTGGCAATGGGCACTCCAGGTGACTTGCCCCCCCCCCTCAGTGTGCTCTACCAGGTACCCCACCAGAGAACCGAATTCGGAAGGAATAGCATACCCGGTGGTGTCAGGTATATTGAGTGTCCTGGCACCGGCTTTGATCACCTCTCGGAAGATCTGGACCAGAAACTCGCGCTCGCTCCGGGAGGCATCTTCGGCAGAAAACTCGATATAGTCGATATGCTTCTTGGCATAAGCAACGGACCAGGCCGCAGCCTCCAAAACCTCATTACGAGACATCCTGAGTTTATGCTTTAGGTGAATGTCGGAAGTCGCAATAAAGATGTGAATTCCGGGATTTTTAGCCTTCTCCACGGCCTTGAGCGCCCTGTCGATGTCACGCTCTTGCGCCCGTGCCAAGCTAAGCACAATCGGACGTTCGATCTCCTTGCATATTCGATCGACGGAATTGAAATCACCCTCCGATGAGGCGGCAAACCCCGCCTCGATAACATCGACTCCTAGCTTGTCCAATTGGCGAGCCAGCATGAGTTTTTCCTCGGGGTTCATACTCGCCCCGGGAGACTGTTCCCCATCCCTAAGTGTCGTATCGAAGATTCTTACAATATTGTCCTGATCTACGCTGTCAGTCATGTCCTGTCCTCCAAAAACAAAAACTCCCGCGGCGGGGCCGGCGGGAGTTACGAAATGCGGTTGCAGAGAGGGAAGTTACAACGAATCTGCGAAATCCCCTCTGTTCTCCCTCCGCCGATGGTAAATCGTGAAGAGCCATAAGAGCGGTCCAGACAGGGTATACAATAAGAATGTGCTAAATAGCATGATCTGCGGCTCCGCAATAACCAATTTAATGAGTAATATTACAGAAAGCAATATCCAGATGGGATGCCGCTTTTTAAGATCGAGCTGCTTCAGGCTGATATACTGAAAATTGCTAACCATCAACCCGGCAAGGCCGTATATGGCCAAGAGCAGAATAAACCTCTTGCTCGGATCCCCCGCACCACCGAAAAAGTGATACATCAACACAATGGACACAATCATTTCTGCCGCTGCAGGGATGGGTAACCCAACGAAGTGGGTTTTCTCTGCGGTACGGGCTTGGACATTGAAGCGGGCGAGCCGGAGTGCACCACAAATCACGTATAGCCCTGAGGCCAGCCAGCCCCAGGTACCCCAGGGCAAGAGCGCCCAGTAATAGACCAAGATGCCTGGCGCCACGCCAAAAGAGACAGTGTCAGCCAGGGAGTCAAATTCGATGCCGAACTGGCTGGTAGTATGTGTCAAACGGGCCACGGCACCATCCAAACCGTCCAAGATATTGGCCAGAATGATAAAGACAGCGGCCTGTACGTATTCTCCATTAAAGGTGGAGATAATCGAGAAGTAGCCACAAAAGGCATTGCCCGACGTAAACAGGCTTGGGATCAGGTAGATGCCTTTTTTGAGCTGAGCGGTCCGCTCTCGCCGCTTCAAGGGATTACGACTTACCGCCTTTCGGGGTAGAATACGGACCCTTCTTCCCGACGAACTATTGTCGTGGGATTCACTGCTTGCGCTCATGATAGCTTTCCTATGACCGTAAGGCCTCCCTTGACCTTCTGCCCCTCGGTAACAGCCACGCTAGAGCCCCCGGGCAAGAAGAGATCGACTCGGGACCCAAACATTATTATCCCTAATCTCTGCCCTTTTGCCAACTCCTGACCTTCCTTCACATAGCAGATAATGCGCCGGGCCAAAAGGCCTGCGATCTGTACGACTTCCACATCCCCACCCCCACGATTCGTCATACGCACAGCATTTTGCTCATTTACCTGAGAAGCCTCTTGCCTGAAAGCCGCGAGGAATTTGCCCCGCTGATAGCGTATGGTCCCAACGCGCCCTTGGATCGGCGCCCGGTTCACATGGACATTAAAAACAGACAAAAAGATGCTAATTCGAATTTGGTCCGGTTCCGTGCTCCCTTCGGGGCTCGACTCCTTCTTGATTCCAACCACTTTTCCATCGGCCGGGGCCAGAATCACCCCCTCCTCGGTTGGTCCATTTCGCTCCGGATCCCGGAAGAAATATATAAAGGCCAAGGCAAAGAATACGCAGATCGTCGGAACCCATACCCATCCCACACCGAAAGTAATAAGGGCGCCAAGCGAGGCAGCGAGTATCCAGGGGTAACCTTCTCGGGCAATCTTCAATCTAAGTTCTGAGCTTTTAGCCGTCAGATATCAGCCAGCAGAAGTGACACCGAGTCTATTCCTTCTAGTTGACCGTTGATCTCACTAAAAGCTTTACGCTCCCTTCAATTTTTGCTCTTGTCCACCAGCCGATTTTGACCAAGCCAGGGCATCATGGCCCTAAGCCGCTCTCCCACCTTTTCAACGGGGTGGGCTGCCCCCTGCTTCCTCAGCTCGGTAAAACGTGGCATGCCGGAGCGATATTCGGCAACCCATTCCTCTGCAAACTTTCCCGATTGAATGTCCTTGAGTATAACCTGCATCACCTGCCGGACTTCGGGGCCTATCACCTTGGTGCCACGGGTAAGATCTCCGTATTCAGCCGTGTTGCTGATGGAATAGCGCATATTGGTCAAACCACCTTCGTAAATCAGGTCGACAATCAATTTGACCTCATGAAGGCATTCAAAATAGGCCATCTCCGGTGGATAGCCCGCATCGACCAGAGTCTCATATCCGGCCAGAATCAATGCGGAAAGACCGCCGCATAATACGGATTGTTCACCGAAGAGGTCGGTTTCGGTTTCATCCTTAAACGTGGTCTCCAAAATAGCTGCACGACCGGCTCCGATGGCACTCCCGTAAGCCATACCCACTTGCCTGGTATCTCCAGAGGGGTCCTGAAAAATGGCAAGCAACGAAGGGACTCCTCTTCCCTTTTCGAATTCACTCCGTACCAGGTGCCCCGGCCCCTTGGGAGCCACCATGAATACGTTGACCCCTTCGGGGGGAACGATTTTTTTGAAGTGAATATTAAACCCATGGGCAAAGGCCAAATAATTTCCTTTTTGCAAGCCCGGTTTGATTTCTGTTTCATAAACCATTCCCTGGACCTCATCGGGTAAAAGGACCATTACCACATCTCCGGCCTTAACGGCATCCAGTGGCTCCATGACCTTGAAACCCGACGTCTTGGCCTTGGGGACAGAAGAACTATCGGCGCGCAACCCCACAATGACTTTCATCCCCGAGTCCCGAAGGTTATTCGCGTGGGCATGCCCTTGGCTGCCGTAGCCCAGAATAGAAATCTGCTTGTCTTTTAAAAAACTAAAGTCAGCATCCGGATCGTAATAGACCTGCATTTCCGGTCCTCCCTCTCGACAATTATTTGTAAGGATATCTGCCCACTACCTTGCCTGTCAACCATGTCTCATTCATTCGTGTTTCTAAACGATGTCTTTCTCCATGAAGCGCCCCACCGAACCCATGGGTTCTATTCAATCAATGACCGTTGGCCCCAATTCTCCCGTACCGGATTCCGGCTTCGGGGGCCTGGGTTGAGTGTACTCTAGCAATGGCTATTAGCTATTAGATGATGCGCGGTGACGGGTCTCATGCCGGGAAACCACACGGTGGGTACCCTTTTAACCAGCCGTTTAAGACACGCTCGCTGACAGATCAAAGGCCGTTTTCGGAGCGTGCCTTGGCTGCCTGAAGCTCCTGATGAGATACGACACGTGCAGCTTCCCGGGAAATAGCGATTCGTCCTGTGCGCACGAGTTCCTTAATCCCCAAAGGCTTGAGCAAATTGATCATGGCCTTGATCTTACTCGTATCGCCCGTGATTTCGATCGTATAGGTACTGGGAGTGGAGTCTACAATTTTGGCTCTGAATATCTCACAGACTCGAATGGCTTCATCCCGATGTTCGAGTTTCGCGTTAATTTTGATTAGAGTCGTCTCTCTCTCTACATAATCGGTTTCGGTCAAATCCACCACCTTCAAGACCTCAATGACCTTGTTCAGCTGTTTGATGATCTGCTCGATAATCTGATCATCCCCAGCAGTTACGATAGTGATCATTGAGGTCGCCGGATCTAAAGTCGGCGCCACCGAGAGACTCTCAATGTTATACCCCCTGGCGCTGAAAAGTCCCGCAACACGTGCCAGCACACCAAATTTGTTCTCCACAAGTGTTGAAATGATATGTTCCATGAGCGACTAGAGCTAAGCCGGAAGGATGCCCTCTTCATCTTCATCGGGCTTTTCGACCTTCTTCTTATGACCGGTTCCGCCCCGGGCTTTTTTCATCTCAGGCGGATCCTCCAACAACATTTCATCGTGCGCGTGACCGGAAGGAATCATGGGGTAGCAACCCTCGGAAGGGTCTACGGTAAAATCCATCAGGACGGGCCCTTTGTGTTTCACCCCTTCACGAATGACCGCTTCAACTTGTGAAGGCTTCTCAGCACGCAGGCCAAGGATACCGTAGGCTTCGGCCAACTTGGTAAAATCCGGGACGTTGCCCAGTTGACTTGAGGCGTACCGACCTTCATAAAACAGGTCCTGCCATTGCCTGACCATCCCGTGACACTGATTGTTGAGCAGCACTATTTTGACCGGAAGCTTGTAAATGACCGCGGTGGCCAGTTCTTGCAGATTCATTTGGAAGCTTCCCTCACTGGTAATGCAAACGACCAGTTTTTCAGGAAAGGCCTTCTGAGCGCCAAGGGCAGCGGGGAAACCGAATCCCATGGTACCGAGCCCCCCCGATGTCAAAAACCTCCGTGGCTTCGCCCCTCGAAAATACTGAGCAGCCCACATCTGGTGCTGGCCCACGTCCGTTGCAATAATGCCTTCATTTTTGGTTAGCTCATAAAGCTTTTCGATAACGAACTGGGGTTTGGTGAGATTGTCGTCTTGGTTATACTTGAAAGGATATGCTTGTTTCCACTCATCAATTTGTTTGAGCCAACCCCCTCTGAGCTGCTTGATTGCCTTTGGATTGCCATCCATCGAACGGAGCATGACGTTCAACTGACGAAGCACCGCTTTGACGTCTCCAACAATGGGGATATGAGCATGGATGGTCTTCTGGATGGAAGTCGGATCGATATCGATATGAACGATACGGGCTCTGGGAGAAAATCCGGAAACATTGCCGGTCACTCGATCATCAAAGCGCGCCCCTACGGCGATGATCAAATCCGCGTCATGCATTGCCTTGTTGGCCCAAAATCCCCCGTGCATTCCCAGCATTCCCATGGAAAGAGGATGGGTGCCCGGGAACACGCCGAGCCCCATTAACGTCAGGTTAACCGGGATCTGAGTCAGTTCAGCCAACTCCAGCAGCTCGGAGGAGGCATCGGATAAAACAGCCCCCCCTCCAACGTAGAGTACCGGCTGCTTCGCCTTTAAAATGGCTTCGGCGGCCTGCTTGATCTGGTACTTGTTCCCTTCGAAGGCGGGGCTGTAACCCGGCAGGTTAACCTTATCCGGATTCTTGAATTCGGTCGTATTCGTGCTCACATCCTTGGGAATATCGACCAGCACCGGTCCTGGCCTTCCCGTTGTCGCGATATGGAAAGCCTCCTTGATAATCGAAGCCAGATCAGCCACATCCTTAACCAGGATGTTGTGCTTGGTACAGGGTCGACTGATTCCTGCGTTGTCCGCTTCTTGAAAGGCATCGTTACCAATCATGCTGGTGGAGACCTGACCGGTAAAAGCCACCAGAGGAACCGAGTCCATATAGGCATCGGCCAGGCCCGTCACGATATTGGTCATCCCGGGCCCGGAAGTCACCAATGCCACACCCGGTTTGCCCGTCGCCTTGGCATACCCCTCAGCCATATGGGCAGCGCCTTGCTCATGTCGCGTCAATACGACTTCAACGTCCTTTTGCTGATGCAAGACGTCAAAGATATGAAGCACCACACCACCGGGGATTCCAAACACAACACGAACCCCCTCACGTTTGAGCATCTCGACAAATATCTCGGAACCGTTTTTCTTCATTGGCTACCCCGGCTGATCAATGCTACTGGTATTTCTTCAAGAGTTCCATGATCTTATCTTTTCCTGTGAGCTTGAGTTTTTGGATCTTTTTCTTCTCAACCTCTTCCTCAGCGGTCAAATACCGATTCTGAAATAAGAGCAACTTATCTTCCAGATCTAGGTGTTCTTCATAATACCGTTTGAGTTCGGGGTCCTTATCCAAAAGAGAAACAAGAATTTTTTGATCAACCTGCTCCATGGAAGACCTCCTTTTTGTATTATTACCTAGAACCAGAAAATTTATCTCACGCTATCGGTTTTGTCAACGGAACCTTCCTTCCTCTAAAAAGCCGGGAAATCGTAGAATTACTCCTATTGTTCAACGCCTTACCGCATGTACCTGGGGCGCGATTCAACCGCACTACTATTGGAAATAAGGCGGGGTACGTCTAATAGGGTCGACACCCCTCCTTATCCCTATCTGGGTCTCTTCATGAATTCTGCTTCCGAGGGTCTCAAGTAAACCGGGGCCAAGAGGTCGGGAGAGTCGAATTCCCCTTTTTCGACTCGCTCCACTGCCAGCCATGCTACTGCGAAGGCGATCGATGGATAGTCTTCTCCGTAGGTCAGCACCCCTTGATCCCCCCAGTGATCTCGGATCAGGGATTCATATACCGCGCTGCCGTCACCGATGAAAAGACAATTGCCAGAACCCGATTGTCTGCTTCGTTCAAGAATCGAATTCGGCGAGCAAACAAGGTCCTCGACGAGGCGAACAAACCCCTCGTCCTCACTTCTCCGAAACAGTGCGGTATAAACCTCTTTTTTACGAGCATCCAGCATGGGGCAAATTAAGCCATTCCAGTTGCTCACCCGGGACGCAATAGCCAACAACGTGGGGATACCAACAAGCGGGACGTTCCACCCATATGCGAGCCCCTTGACCGTGCTTAGGCCTATGCGAAGTCCCGTAAATGAGCCCGGCCCGATGGAAACGGCTAAGGCCCCGATCTGCTGCCAGGAGCAATGGGTATTTTTGAAAAGGGACTCTACCAAAGGCAGGAGGGTCTCTGCATGATTGGTTCTACGAGCAGGAAAAGACAACCCTGAGGCCGGCTTATCGCCAGCGCCGCGGACTTCCTCTTGAATCAACCTTCCATTTTCGATGAGTGCACCGCTGGCCGTACCAGTCGATGTATCAAGCCCAAGGATAATCATGAAAAAGCCATCAGCAATTAGCGGTCAGCAATCAGGGAAGCTTGAATTAACAGCTGCAGGCTGTCACCCGTAAGCCGAATGAAACAATTAGCTGAACGCCAATGGTTGACAGCCGAGAACTAGCCTTCAAAAAACCTAGCGATGTCATTATAAAATGCGTAGATCATAACGAGGATCAGAACAAATACCCCGACCTGTTGGGCTCTTTCCCGGTATTTAAGTTCTACCGGCCGACCACGCATCCACTCCAATACGAAGAAGAGAACATGTCCACCGTCCAGGATCGGGATAGGCAAGAGGTTCAACACCCCCAGGTTCACACTCAGAATGGCAACGAAAAACAGAAAATTCCAGACACCTTGACGAGCCTGCTCTCCGGCCAGCTGGGCGATGAGGAGAGGCCCTCCCAGGTTTTTGGGTGAG
Organism: Binatia bacterium; assembly: GCA_963664015.2. Taxonomy (GTDB): domain Bacteria; phylum Desulfobacterota; class Binatia; order UBA9968; family CAXXLF01; genus JACZQL01. Next base: position 1,022,289 of record CAXXLF010000001.1, read on the forward strand.
ATGTCTCCGCTAACCATTTTATAAAGAGCTACCAGGGTCAGGACCGAGTACTCCCCTGTCCGATAAAAGGCCTGCCCGATAGCGGTCAAGGGATTACTCTTTTCCACTGAAACGGTGCTACCGATCCCGATGACCCAATACGTTGTGTTCTCACCGAAAACGGTCTTGCCTTCCTTCTCGACGGGCTGAACCTTGACCTGCATCTCACGACCGTCCCTTTCGACACGGAGAACCAGAGGTTGACCCTGGCTATTCTTGATATTCGCTGAAAGCTCTTCCCAACTACCAATATGCTCAGATTCGATAACCAGAATCCGATCGCCCTTTTGCAACCCCGCTTGAGCGGCGGGAGAGTTCGGTTCGACCGCACCGATCTGATTGATCAGCACAGGGGTCCCAAAAAACATGAAGATTGAAGCGAAGACAACGATAGCCAGGATAAAATTAAATATCGGTCCCGCCGCGACGATGGCAATGCGCTTGCCCAAACTTTTATTCGAAAAGGATTTTTCCAGATCGCCCGACTGAACCTCCTGGTCGGGATCCTCCCCAACCATCTTGACGTACCCTCCCAGAGGAAAGGCGCTCACGACGTACTCGGTTTCGCCCACCTTTTTGGAAATGATCTTGGGTCCGAAACCAATGGAAAACGTCACCACCCCCACACCGGACTTCTTCGCGACTATGAAGTGACCAAATTCGTGGAAGGCGATGAGTATCCCCAAAGCTACCAAAGCCGAAACCACTGCCCAGATGATCGTTACCATACTGCAATCTCCTTGGATCTGCTCGCTACATGGGACGCCGCATACTCCCGGGCCCAGCGGTCTACCTCCAGGATTTCGGAAATGTCCTGAGGTTGGGTTGCAGCATGGGCCTCTGTAGTCCTTTGTATAATTTTATGTATATCACGGAATCCGATACGATTTTGCAGGAAGGCCCCAACAGCGACTTCATTGGCCGCATTGAGGACCGCGGGCATAGTGCCTCCCACCGCCAGCGCGTCATAGGCCAGTCTTAAAGCGGGATAGCGCTCGGGCTCCACCGGCAAAAAGTTTAACCCGCCCATTTGCCTAAGATCCAGCGTAGGAAGGTTCATCTTAAGGCGATAAGGACAGGAAAGGGCATAGGCAATGGGAATCTGCATATCGGGTATCCCCAATTGAGCAATTATTGTGCCATCCTGGTAACGAACCATGGAATGGACAATGCTTTCCGGATGGACCACAACTTCGACTTTCTCTAGCTCCATATCGAACAGCCAGCGCGCCTCAATGACCTCAAGACCTTTATTCATCATCGTTGCCGAATCGATCGTAATCTTAGGACCCATTTTCCAGTTGGGATGCTTGAGCGCCTGCTCCACGGTGACCTGGTCCAACTTTTTCAAATCTGTACGCAGGAAGGGTCCACCGGAAGCCGTCAGGATGATTTGATCCGCTTCTTCCTTACGATTGCCCTGGAGGCACTGAAAAACGGCACTGTGCTCGCTATCCACAGGTACAAGTCGGGAGCCATTTTTCTTGGCCTCACGAAGGAACAGTTCCCCGGCCATGACCAGGGCCTCCTTATTGGCCAGGGCAACCTCCTTACCGGCCTGGACCGCAGCCAGCGTAGGGCCTAGTCCAGCTCCACCAACGATGGCAGCTACCACGACATCGACTCCGGACCCCGTCGCGACAGACCTGGCACCCGCCTCACCCCACAGAACCTGAGTTTTGGATCCCTTCAAGAGACCCTCCAGTTGTAGAGCCTGCTCTTTGTCAGCGATACTCACCCATTCGGGTGCGAACTCCAGGGCCTGTTGAGCCAAGACCTCCAGTTTTCGGCCGGCGGCCAGTCCACTTACCTTGAATAGGTCGGGAAAGCTCCGCACTAACTTGAGTGTGCTGACTCCGATGGAACCGGTAGAACCTAGAATTGAGATTGATTTCATGGATGGAGCACCTTTACGTAATAAGCTATAAACGCAGCTGGGAAAATGATGCTATCGATACGGTCCAACAATCCTCCGTGGCCGGGCAATAATCTACCCGAATCCTTCACACCGAAAACCCGCTTGATCCACGACTCAAATAGGTCTCCAATTTGAGCCAAGAAACCCACTACACCCGCAAGAAGGACCACCTCCAACCAGCTTAAAGCCGGAAGTAAAAACATTGCACCGAAAAACCCGGCGATCATGCTGGCCACCCCACCGCCTATCGCCCCCTCCACGGTTTTTCCCGGACTGACCTCAGGATACAATTTTCTTTTGCCTAGCGCCATCCCTGTGAAATAAGCTGCCGTATCTCCCGATGCCGCAACCAGCAGAATAAAAAAGACCCATTCGGTACCCTGAGAAGTTCCATATGTCACAACAATGTGCGGGAAAAGATATCCCAGATAAAAAACCCCCAATAGTGTCCAACCCAAATGGCAATATCGTTGCTCCAACTCCCCGGCGGAGAAAAGGTAGCCGCAGAAACCGACAAGGACCACCGGTACCACGAATAACCCGGGTTCAGCCAATCCCGGCACGAGGATTGACATGGAAAGAACAACGCCCATAAAGATCCCCAACAACCGTTCCTTACGGTTTTTGGGAAAGGCCATACGAAAATACTCAGCTAGAGCAACCGCAGTGGTTAAAAAAACGAGGACGGAGAAGAGATACCAGACGTGCCCAAAGGTGATGATGGCGACGAGGAGGGGAATCGCAACGAGAGCCGTGGCCACCCTAGCCCGCATGCAGTTTCCTCGCAGTGTAGGTGAGAGAGGGTCCCTCAGATTTCCTGCTCATCGGTCCTCCCAAATCTCCTCTTACGCCGTTGGAACTCGACCAATGCCTGGACATACTGGGCTTCTCGAAAGTCAGGCCAAAGAACTGGTGTCACATAAAGCTCTGTGTATGGGATCTGCCAGAGAAAAAAATTACTGATCCGCATTTCTCCGCTGGTGCGAATAAGGAGATCGGGATTCGGAATAGATGCAGTCTCCGTATACGATGTGATCATGGCTTCGTCAATCTCCTCCGGATCGCAGTTCCCGTCTTTAACATTTCTAGCGATCTGGCGAACCATTTTGACAATATCGTGACGGCCACTATAGCTTAAGGCCAAATTCACCGTAATTCGCTTATTGTCCTTGGTAACGTCAATGATGGTTTCCAAAACCGATCGAACGGATGACGGCAGTCGGTCTCTCTCCCCGATAGCCATAAGCCGTACCCCTTTACGCATCATCCTGGCCTTTTCGTCCCACAGGTAACGTTCCAACAACCCCATTAGTGCTCCCACTTCCTCTTTGGGGCGGTGCCAATTATCAGTTGAAAATGCGTACAAGGAAAGATAGGGGATACCGAGCTTACGGCTCATTTCAACGACGGATTTTACTGACGATCGGCCTCTCCGGTGACCTTCAATACGGCTTTTTCCCCTTAACCTAGCCCACCGCCCGTTGCCATCCATGATGATCGCGACGTGTTTGGGCAATCTACTTTTGTCTAGGCCCTGAAGATTCATGCTATGCAGGAATTGATGGAGAGGATTATGGAGAGAGATCAAACCTCCATGATCTCGTCTGCTTTAGTCTTAAGCACTTTCTCGACCTGCCCGATAAACTCATCGGTCAACTTTTGGATTCGATCTTGAGACTGCTTGACCTCATCTTCAGTAATTTCCTTGTTCTTTTGCAATTCTTTCAGCTTTTCAATGGCCACACGCCTGTGATTGCGCCCGGAGACGCGGAACTCTTCGGCCAGCTTCTTTACATGTTTGGCTAGCTCCCTGCGTCGTTCTTCGCTCAACTCGGGGATGGGTATCCGGATTACTTTACCATCATTGGAAGGTGTCAGGCCCAGGTCCGCTTTAAGGATGGCCTTTTCGATCTGGGCCATGGCTCCCTGATCGTACACTTGGATGACCAGCAAGCGCGCTTCGGGCACCGAAAGACTCCCCAGTTGATTCAGGGGGGTTTGGCTCCCGTAATAATCGACCATGATACCTTCCAAGAGACCTGTCGAAGCCCGGCTGGTTCGCACCGTAGCCAGGTCCTTTCGGAAAGCTAACAACGTCCGATCCATTTCGCTTTTTAATTCCGAGAAAAAGGACTCGTTCATTTGTCCCCCATAGTAACAAGGGTGCCAATTTTTTCTCCGCAAATCACCTTTCGGATATTGCCCTTTTCCAGAATATTAAACACGACGATGGGAAGACGGTTGTCCATACAGAGGGAAACCGCTGTCGAATCCATTATCTTGAGTTCTTTGCTCAGCAGCTCCATATGAGACAGCTGACCGTACATTTTGGCTTCGCTGCTTTTCAGGGGATCGGCGTCATAGACGCCGTGAACCTTTGTGGCCTTGAGAATAACCTCCGCTCCCAATTCCATAGCACGAAGACTTGCGGTGGTATCGGTAGTGAAATAAGGATTGCCCGTACCAGCCGCAAGGATCACTACCCGTCGTTTCTCCAAGTGGCGAACTGCTCTGCGGCGAATATAGGGTTCAGCAACTTGACGCATCTCGATGGCCGTCATAACGCGGGTGGATACGTCAGCTTTTTCTAAAGCATCCTGCAATGCAAGACTGTTGATTACGGTTGCCAGCATACCCATGTAGTCGGCGCTGGCACGATCCATACCGCCCTCGCTGGCCTTGGATCCGCGCAGGATATTGCCCCCGCCCATAACCAGGGCCACCTCACAACCCAGTTCATGGACTTCCTTAACCTCTTCGCCGAAATCCTTGACCGTTTTACCGTCTATGCCGTGCTTCTGTGCCCCAGAGAGAACCTCACCCGTAACCTTTAAGATCACTCGCTTATACTTCAGGTTCCCACTGGCCATCCGAACTCCATTCGTCTCTAAGATTGCTTTGAGGCCCCTTCCCCAACATGGAATCGCACGAAGCGGCGCACCTGTATATTCTCGCCAATACGGCTGACGGCTTCTTTAATGAGGCCTCCCACATTGACATCCGAGTCTTTGATGAACTCCTGCTCCAAGAGGCAGACCTCTGAGTAAAAACGCTCCATCTTCCCGTCAACGATTTTCGCGAGCACTTTTTCCGGTTTTCCCGACTCGAGAGCCTGCTGGTGATAGATCTCTCGTTCTCTAGTCAACTCATCCTCAGGGACATCTTCTTTCCGGATATAACGCGGATTAGCCGCAGCGATTTGCATGGCAATATCCTTCAACAGGGCTTGGAATTCAGGAGTGCGTGCCACAAAATCAGTCTCGCAATTGAGCTCTACCAGAACTCCGATCTTCCCTCCGCCATGGAGATAGGAACCCACCAGCCCTTCAGCCGCATCTCTCCCCTCTTTTTTGGCGGCCGAGGCCAACCCCTTTTGACGAAGATAATCAACGGCTTTCTCAAGGTCTCCTGCAGACTCCTGCAACGCCCTTTTGCAATCCATGATACCGGCGCCGGTCTTTACCCGTAGATCTCTCACATTTTCCGCTGTGATTTCCATCCCACTTAACCCCGTTGGAAAAATTTATTCGCTTCTACGCCTGTCCCACTAAGTCCTGAAAATAATTTTTCGAATCTATTCGAAGCCAACCTGAAGGCCCAGGTTGGTTCTCCATCTCTTGCTGAAGAGGGTTTAATTTTCCCCGGGAGCAGCGTTTTCCGCAGCTACGAGCTCCATCGGGGGTTCCACGGTCGCTTCCGCAGCCTCGGCCTTTTCCTGAGCCTGTGCGGCCAATGTCTGTTCGTAAACGGCCTTCCCTTCAATTACCGCGTTCGCCACGGCCGAGCAGAAGAGTCGAATGGCCCGTATCGCATCGTCGTTACCAGGTACCTTATAATCAACAAGATCCGGATCGCAGTCTGTGTCAATAACGGCAACGACTGGGATTCCCAGTTTTCTAGCCTCACGAACGGCAATAGCTTCCTGTTTGGGATCGATGACAAATATTGCATCGGGCAATTTTTTGATATTTTTGATCCCGCCCAAGAAGCGTTCCAGTTTTTCCCTTTCCCGGCTCAAACCCAGCAACTCCTTCTTGGTAAGGGCCTCGGCAATCTTGGGGTCGGTTCCCATTTCGGTGATCTTTTTAAGGCGCTCGATACTTTTGCGCACCGTCTGAAAATTCGTCAGGGTGCCGCCCAACCATCGATGATAGACGTAGTACATTCCACAGCGCCCAGCTTCTTCTTTGATGGTGTCCTGAGCTTGTTTTTTGGTTCCGACGAATAGGATTTGCCCTCCAGCGGCAACCAGATCCCGGACAAAGTCAACAACATCGGTGATCATCCTTACGGTCTGCTGAAGGTCCACGATATGGATGCCATTGCGGGCGCCGAAGATATAGGGTTTCATTTTCGGGTTCCAACGACTGGTCTGATGCCCGAAATGCACCCCTGCCTCAAGAAGCTGTTTCATAGAAATTTCTGTCATAATAGTCCCTTTTATATACTCTTCATCATCGAACTGGATGTTCTTTCCCTTCCCCACCGACGTCCCACTGGGCGGGATGGACAGTATTCAACACCCTATGCAAACAAAACACCTTTCCAAATCTATCATTGGCCTACCGGATTCCGGCCAGAGCCGAAAAACCCTAGAGATGTTGCGCTTTTAGCAAATATTCAATGCTGCTGCAAGAGGCAAGGAGAGCTGAAAGGCTTGGGTGGTCGGAAATCGTCACTGACTCATAGAATCGAGGAACTCCTTGTTATCCTTGGTCCCACGCATCTTATCCAACAAAAACTCCATGGCCTCTACCACGCTTAACTGAGACAACACCTTACGAAGTATCCAGATCCGATTGAGATCCTCCTGAGGAATGAGCAACTCTTCCTTCCTTGTGCCTGACTTATTAATATCGACGGCCGGGAACACGCGCTTGTCCATAAGGCGCCGATCCAAGAGGATCTCCATATTTCCCGTCCCTTTGAACTCTTCAAAGATAACCTCATCCATTCGGCTACCAGTGTCGATTAGAGCTGTGGCAATGATCGTGAGGCTTCCGCCATCTTCGATATTGCGTGCGGCACCGAAAAACTTCTTTGGTTTGTGCAGCGCATTGGAATCCACGCCGCCGGACAGTATCTTTCCGCTTGGCGGGACTACTGTGTTGTATGCCCGTGCCAGACGCGTAATACTGTCGAGCAAAATCACCACATCCTTTCCATGCTCCACCAACCGTTTGGCTTTCTCGATAACCATTTCTGCTACTTGGACATGTCGCGTTGCCGGCTCATCGAACGTGGAGCTGACGACCTCGCCTTCCACGGAGCGCTGCATATCGGTCACTTCCTCCGGCCGCTCATCAATCAGCAGCACGATCAAGACCACCTCTTCGTGATTGTGGGCGATAGCCTTGGCCACATTCTGCAGCATCATGGTTTTACCAGTCCGTGGGGCAGCTACGATCAGCCCTCTCTGCCCTTTCCCGATTGGGGTAAAGAGGTCAACAATTCGGGTAGTGAATCCATCCGGTTCGCATTCGAGTTTGAGGCGATCGTCAGGATAGAGGGGAAGCAGGTTGTCGAAGAGGATCTTATCCCGGGCCTTGTCAGGGTCCTCATAATTGATGGTTTCGACCTTGAGAAGGGCAAAGTACCGTTCGCCTTCCTTGGGGGGACGAATCTGTCCGGCAATAATGTCCCCCGTTCCCAGGCCAAAGCGTCTAATCTGGCTCGGTGAAACGTAGATGTCATCGGGACCAGGCAGGTAATTATAATCGGGAGCCCGGAGAAATCCGAAACCGTCCGGCAGGGTTTCCAGCACCCCTTCGCCACAGATAAATCCGTTCTTCTCGGTCTGGGCCTGAAGGATTGCAAAGATAAGCTCCTGGCGCCGCATACTGCCGGCCCCTTCTACATTCAGGTTCTTGCCAAGCAGGGCCAGCTCACCGATCTTTTTCCCCTTCATTGTGGACAGATTCAGACCGTTCTGATCGGGCGTCTCCAGCTCAGATTGATTCTTTGCAGTTGCGATAGAAGCACCTCTCTTTGCAGTGCTCAAGGTAGACCTCCTAATTCGTTCGACTCAATTTTAGTATTGTTGATCTTATAAACCACGGAATGCCGCGAACCCAACGAGGCACCCTTACAATCAAACTAGATATTGATTTACCTGACACCCTTATTCATCGAGCAGGAAGACACTGGCATGATCAGTCGACTTCAGTCGACTCAGGAATAGACTCCAGACGTGAGTTCTTGTTGTGAATTCCGAATCAAGTTTTTTACCGGGGTCTACGATGATTACTTCAGGTGAATGAGGGATTGTTTCCAGGGAATGATTAACAAATTTCATTTTAAGAAATATCCAACTCTTTGTCAACCCCTCCCCCATTTAACATCACCGATTAAGATCGCAGCGGTTTCCATTCATGGCATGCTGTCGTAATCCTTCTAGGAGCCGAACCATGTCCGGGAACCATGGGGCTTTCACGTCGAGCGGCTCTCCCGATCTCGGATGGGTGAATCGAAGCCTATCCGCATGGAGCGCTTGGCGGGAAAAATCAACGAGCCCTGAGACCCCCAACAGCCCTTTCCGTTCGGGGCCCACGCTTTTTCCGCCATATACCTTATCCTGAAGCACCGGGTAACCCTCATCCGCTAGATGAACTCTGATCTGATGGGTTCGCCCCGTGTGGGGCCTGACGCGCAACAAACTGACCCAACCCTGCGGACCCAGCAGAGGGTCCAAGCAAAAAACTTGCTCCATTTCCCATTTGGTAATTGCGGGTCTTTTTCGTGCAAGGGAATAGAGGCTGGACATTTTCTTGCGGTCCGTCCGATGGCGCCCTATGGGGCGGTCAATAGTCCCCTTTTTCGGTTGCACCTTGCCCCACACAAACGCCACGTATTCTTTGGCAACGGACCGGTCCTTGAACTGGCCGGCGATCCGTTGAAAGGCCGTTTCGTTTTTTGCCACAACCATCACCCCCGACGTCTCTTTATCCAAACGATGCACAATCCCGGGCCTTCGCTCTCCCCCGATACCTTGTAGGTCCGGGCAATGATGGAGCAGCGCATTGACCAGCGTCCCGCGAGGGTTCCCCGCAGCTGGATGAACCACCATACCGGGGGGTTTATTGACCAACAGCAGGTCCTCATCTTCAAAAAGGATGGGTAGAAAAAGGGGCTCGGCTACCAATCGTGTCTCTTGAGGAGAGACCCATTGGACCTCGATACAATCGCTCGATTTCAGCTTTACGCTCGATTTTACTAGCTGTCCATTGACCTTCACACATCCCCGGGTGATCAACTTTTGAACGGCCGATCGGCTCAGATCTACGGAGCCCGATTTCACATCTGCTTCCAACGGTGCCGCCGAGGATTCCTTGGATCTGTGAGTCGAAACCCCTTCCCCAAGGGAATCGAATAAGCGATGGGCTAAGAAAGCATCCAGACGCATGCCAGTGTGCTCATCTCCGACTGTGACACGATGGATCATCAGTTGTTGAATTCGACGGTCTCGGCGACGGGGAGGTTCCGTAACACCGTTTGCGCCTCTTGGACATCATGATGCATCTGGTCGACCAGCAGATCGGTCGACGAAAACTTCTTTTGTTCCCGGATTCGCTTCACGAACGATAACCGCACAGGTTGATCGTACAAGTCTCCGTCGAAATCAAACAGAAAAGTCTCCAGGGTCCGCGGGCCCTCGCCAAAGGTCGGATTGTTCCCAAGGCTGGTTACGCTCGACCACCACTGCCCCTGGACCCGGAGAAAGGTTGCATAAATTCCGTCTGAGGGCACAACCTCGGCACGTGTGGAAATATTGGCCGTCGGAAATCCGAGGGTTCTTCCCCGCTGATGGCCACCGACGACGCGACCGGAAACAAAATGATAACGTCCCAGGTAACGTTTCACCGAATGAACCTCCCCCTGCTCGATGAGCGCCCGAATGCGGGTGCTGCTGATACGTTGGCCCTGATCTAGGACAGGCTCCATAATCTTGACGTCAAATCCACTCTGCGGCCCCCATCGGATCAGACTTTCCACATTCCCTCTTCGCCCACCCCCAAAACGGAACTCCTTCCCCACCCATATCCTGTGAATCTTAAGCCCTTCAACCAAGTACCGCTGGACAAAATCCTGAGCCTCGACTGCCGCAAACACCCTATTGAACTCCTGAATAACCACCGCATCCACGCCCATCGACTGAAGTAGCAGCATCTTGTCTTTGTGCCTCAAGATCAACTTGGGTGCCCGCTGGGGAGCCAACAGCTTGAGTGGATGCGGTTCAAAGGTCAGCACCACGGCATCCCCGCCAACCTCTTTGGCGTCTCGGACCAGCCGCTTTAGCAGCGCTTGATGCCCCAAATGGATACCATCAAAGTTGCCCATAGTCAGGACCGGCTTTGAGACTGAGAGTCGTCGATCCAAAATATGACGAAAAATCTCCATGACAAATCACAGGAACTTGCAGCCATCAAGCAACAACCATTTTCCTCTGTTTCAATACTGGCAGCTGTTGGCGAGAGGCTAAACAGGGAACGGACGGATAGGCCCCGACAATGTGAGAGGGGCTAGGACTCCAGGGTTTTGACTTTTTGCTGCGCGAGCACCGCCTCTTGGGATTGCGGGTAAAGGGCAATGAGTTCCTGGAGAATCAGACGGGCATCACCCTTGTCTCCCAGTTCTGCAAAGGCAAAGCCCTGCTTAAGCAAAGCTGCCGGGACTTTGTCTCCGCTAGAATACTTTCGCCGCACTGCATCAAATTCCAGAATCGCCTGGTCAAATTGCTTCAAGGCGTAATGACTTTCCCCGATCCAATATTGGGCATTGTCGGCGTAATCGCTCTTTGGATGCTTCACAATAAACTCTTTGAACCGGATAATCGCATTCCGGTAATCTTTGTTATCAAGCGTCTTTCTGGCTTGTTCATAATCCACACGCGCCGGATCCGCCCGTTCCGGGGTCGGCATCGAACGTGACTCGGTCGGGTTACGGCGCGTCAACGTGGCCAACTCAGATCCCACTCCCGTGGCTCTTAGGACAGCCTTCCTGAGGACCTGCAATTCCTGTTCCCGTGCCTTGAGCAGAGTCCCTTGGGCTCTGAGCTCATCATCAATTCGTACGATCCGGTCTTCCAGATCCACTACCTTTTGCTCTCGCTGTTGGGAGGATTCGCCCAATTGACGGTCTATTTGGTGGCGCATCTCATCGGACCATCCCCTCAAGGCATTCAATTGGCTTTGCATCTCCTGGATGGAAGCGCGGGAATCGGCCAGTTGAGCCCGAACCCCATCAAGGTCCTTACGGAGTTGTGAGTTCTCAGTTCTGAGACTGCGTTGTTCCCTTTCAACTAGTGTCATTTCTTGAGGCCCAACACAGGCGCTCAAAAGGAGGCTTACCGTCAAAGCGGGAATAGAAGTCATCCACTTCATAGCAGTACCCCCGTATGATTCAGAAGATGGAGATTCACTTAATGAGATTAGGAAGCAGGCCCGAAACCGATAATCACAAAATGGATTCGCCGGTTTTTCTGCCAGCATGTTTCACTCTTCGTCTTGCAAACCGGCAATTCTTCACCATAACTGATAGTCGATAATCGATTGGAACCAATCCCCAATGTTACCAGGTAGTCCTTCACGGCCTGAGCCCTTCTGGCACCGAGGGCGAGATTGTATTCGTTGCCCCCCTTCTCATCCGCATGCCCCTCAATTTCAATCCGCCCGCGGGGATTGTTCTGAAGCCAGCGGGCATTAGCATTAAGGGTTTCCCGCGCTTCCGGACGAAGAGTAAAACGATTGAATTCAAAATAGATGTCCTGAAGTGAGCTGGACTTGCTAGAGGAAGAGGTGGAGGGAATTTCCGAACCCCGTTGAAAAGCCTCCAAACTTCGGGCCTGGGCCGATGGCGGGACCTCACTGGAACTGATCCCCCGCTCCCCACCACCCGTCGCTCCTGATTGATCAGAGGAAGAGGAAGAACTGCCCATCATCCCTGGGACACAGCCCACGAGAGAAACCGAACTCGCCAGGACAAAAACACTCAGTGGAAAATTCCACCGATAAATCATGGGAACCTCCTTCTCCACAGGACCTCCTACTGCAAACGAGGAGACCACGATGGGTTTGTATCATCTCCGGAGGAGCCTGTCAATATTCGTTGGTTATCACCGTTGGCACGCATAACGTAAACTTGGTACCGGCCAGTGCGGTTGGAGCTAAAAACGATATACCTTCCATCGGGAGACCAAGATGGATCCTCGTTATCGCCTGCATTGGCGGTAAGTTGTCGAGGATCACCGCCCTGTGAGGGGATGGAGAATATGTTAAACCGACCATCGGACATACCCGCATAGGTAATCTTATCCACTTTCGCTGACCATTCCGGCGATGTGTTGTACTTTCCTGAATAGGTCAGTCGCCTGGTTTTCAACGTCGAAATGTCAATGATATAAATTTGCGGCCGGCCGCTTCGATTAGAGACAAATGCCACCTGGTCCCCCTTCAGCGACCAGGTGGGAGAGACATCGATTCCGGTACTACGGGTCAATCGTTTGACGATCTTTCCTTTGGAATCGAGCAGATAAATATCCACGTTGCCCTTGTTTTCCAAAGACAAGGCGATTCGCTTGCCATCGGCAGACCAACTCCCGCTTAGGTTAAGCCCCTTTCGCCCGGAAAACTCGATATCACTACCTGAAGTAAAATCATAACGATAGACCTTAGGCTTGCCGTCCTTATAGGAAGTATAGAGAACGCTGCGCCCGTTGGGAGACCAGGAAGGCGACAGATTAATGGAGCGGTTGTTGGTTACCTGTTCCCTATCGGTACCATCCAGGTGTGCTACGTAAATTTCCTTGAAACGTCCAGCTCCCGTGGACACGTAGGTGATGCGTGTATCGAAGGCGCCTCTGACACCGGTGAATTGAAATATAATCTCATCGACAAACTTATGCGCCATACGCCGATAGTCTTGGATCTGCCCCGTGTATCTCTTTCCGCCCCTCTGTCTTCTCTGAAATACGTCGAATAGTCGGAACTCGGTGATGAGCACACCATCTTTGAGCTCAAATCCTCCCTTCACGAGCGCCTCTGCTCCGAGGGTAGACCAGTCACGAAAATCGAAGCGCCCCAATCTGATCCCGCTGGTCTTGGGATCTTCAAGATACGTTGCCCGATCGATAATACGAAACCAACCGGAGAGATCCAGGTCGCGGGCGATGATATCCGCAATCCCCTCGGAAAACTTTGGATCGTCCATTGCGGGACCTAGATTTTTGAGCAGTGACACGGCAATGGGGTATCGCTGGGCGCCCGGACCCACGATCAAACCCTTGACCTGAGCCTCGACCCGCATGGCAGCGGACACTACCAAAAGCATTACAAGTGCAAAAATAATCCTTCGCATTGCGGGATTACCCCCTCAAGTCCTTAGGCCGAAAAGTCAGCTCCACATTCAGAAAATCACTGCGATAATTATTCGGCGGCGACGGTAAAGGTGCGGCCTTTCTCATGGCCCGCAGCACCGAATCATCGTAGGATGGGTCTCCAGACTTTTCAAGAATCTTGAGTCCGACGATGTCACCGGTTTCCAGTACACCAAAACGCACAGTCACCTGCAGCTCTGGGTTTTTCCCTGCCCACGCCCACCGTTCCTTGATCAAGTTGAGCATCTGGTTCCTATAAACGAGGAACTCGATACCTTTCAGAACGCCCCCACCACGCCCCCCCTTGCCAGGGGTGGCCGCACCGTCGCCCTCATTGGCCCCAGCGTTTACCCCATTGTTACTGGATTCGCCTCGACTCTTTTGCGTCCGCTGTTTTACCCGATCCAGGGCCGCTTGAATCAGTTGTTCGCGCACCTGCCCAGGTTGGGGCTGTGCCTCTTTTGTTGCCTCTGCTTTCAAGCTCCCTTGAATGCTCCCATGCTGCTGGGGGGGGGCCTTATAAACCTTTTTCGACACCTTTTTTGACCGCCTCTCGACGGGCGCTGCCGGCTTCTTGGCCAGGGCCACCCGGGGTGGCCTGATCCGCTTGAGCCTCTTTACCCTCTGAATCTGGTTAGGTCGTAAAGGTCGCTTCTTTTCAATCTTTTTTGTAGCAGCGACCTTTTTCTGTCTTGCCTGAACCGGCTTTTTCTTCGATACGGGCGGTGACTTTACAGAGACCACCGTGCCAGATCCACCCAGTTTCTCCCCGCCTACCAACTCTACCGAGTAAACCGGATAGGTGATGGTGCGCGAAAAAGGTGAATTGGGAACGAGCAAAAACACAATGAGGATGAAGCTATGAACAATACCGGAAATCCCAACCCAGTGCCAAAGCCCGATCCTCCCCTCATTCGGCGGCGAATCGTCTCCGCTTCCCTCGCCATTCCCCTGAAGAAAGGAACGGAATTCCACAGGTTAGCCTCGATCCGTCGGGGGTTGGGTAATCATTCCCAACCGAACGATTCCCGCCTCTTTGATTGTAGCGATAGCACTCATGACCGCCCCGTAGTTAACATCCCGGTCCGCCCTGAGAAAAACCTCTTTACCCGATTGGATCTTCGTTATGGCTTGTAGTTTCTTCTTCAACTCGCTAAGCCTCATCCTATTATCATTTAGGTAAACCCGACCATCTTTAGTAACGGAAACCACCAACGGTTCCTCGTTGCCTGTTACGGCCCCCGCCTTGGCCTCTGGCAGGTTCACCTGCACCCCTTGTTGAAGGATGGGAGCGGTCACCATGAATATCACCAGGAGCACGAGCATGACGTCCACGAAAGGAGTCACATTGATCTGTGAAATGGTCGTTCCATTTCGCTGGGAGGATAGATTGCCAGCCATAGTTCAATCCCCCTTTAGCCTATTGCATTGGATCCCAACTATTTTACGTAAGGAAATGACGCTCTGCAATGTTTAGAAACTCGTCTGAAAAGTTGTCCATATCGGCGGCCAAGAGCTTAATCTTATTGGTAAAATGATTGTAGGCCATCAAGGCAGGAATTGCCGCTGCCAGACCCGCTGCCGTGGCAATCAATGCCTCCGCAATACCGGGGGCAACGGCTTGAATACTAGATGAGTGCGTCACGCTCAGTCCACGGAAGGCGTTCATGATGCCCCATACGGTACCGAACAGTCCTATGAACGGCGTTGCACTGGACGTTGTGGCCAGAAACGTCAACGCCTTTTCCAGCTTGGTGATCTCGACGTTGGCCGCCCGCTTCATGGCCCGCGCCACGTTCTCAGCCCCGC
The DNA here is from genome assembly GCA_963664015.2 of Binatia bacterium. Taxonomy (GTDB): domain Bacteria; phylum Desulfobacterota; class Binatia; order UBA9968; family CAXXLF01; genus JACZQL01. Next base: position 1,037,426 of record CAXXLF010000001.1, read on the forward strand.
CTAACTCGGTAGAGAGTTCGTCCCCCGTTTGATTTTCTTTTCTCGTCTGGGAAACCCGGATCATCTCTTCGTAACTCGCACGGAAAACCTGTGCCACCGGACTGAGCATCAGCTCCTTACTCGTTTCGTGGATGGATTCTAGGTCCTGGCTATCCCAAAAGTTGTGAATGAACTGCTCCGACTGTATCCTAGCCAAGCGTACCTGGCGGAATTTTTGAAATATAATTCCCCAACTGACGATCGAGAATAACACCAGCAAATACAGGATAAACTGGACGACCGGCCCCGCTCCACGGACCAAGTCCAGGATGTCTTGTTTTTGCGGAGTCAACAGCTCGGTTTGGGCAAGTAGTTCAATAAACCAAAGAAAAGGCATGGAAAATTTCAACAATTCATTTGAAAAATTATTACAATCGCTGTACTTAGTCAAACAATTCCAAAACATTTCCGAAAAAAAGATTTAGCGAAGTTTTGCAAATGATCCCTACACTAAAAGATTTAGACCTAAAAGGTAAAAGAATTTTCGTGCGTGTTGATTTCAATGTCCCGTTGAGCGACGGTAGGATAACCGAGACGCACAGGATTGACGCCACCCTCCCGACACTGAGAACGCTGCAATCGCAAGCGGCAAAGATCGTCCTGGCGTCGCACCTTGGGCGCCCCGGGGGGAAGAGGGAAGCCAAATGGAGCCTTGCACCGGTGCGCGCATATCTGGAGCAAGCGCTCTCTATGCCTGTTGCCATGGCTCCCGATTGCACGGGTCCCGAGGTCGAGGCCCTGGTCAAAGACAACAGCCAACCGACCGTCATCCTCTTGGAGAACCTGCGTTTTAACCCAGGAGAAGAGGCCAATGACACCGATTTTTCCCACGCCCTTGCCGCACTGGCGGAAGTTTACGTGAACGACGCCTTCGGAACCGCGCACAGGGCCCATGCCTCAACCGCAGGGATGGTCCCCTACGTCCCACGCAAAGGGATGGGCCTTCTCTTTCAAAAGGAGATGGAATGCCTAGGTCGGGCTCTCTCATCGCCTGAACGACCCTTTGTCGCGATACTCGGAGGAGCAAAGGTTTCCGACAAGATGGGAGTTATCCGAAACCTCATGGACAAGGTCAACACCCTAATAATTGGGGGCGGCATGGCCTATACCTTTCTCAAGGCCCGCGGCCGAACCGTTGGAAAGTCCCTTTTGGAGGAGGATCGATTGCACCTGGCAATGGAACTTATCAACCTTGCCAACGATCACAATGTCCGACTGCACCTCCCTACGGACCACGTGGCAGCACAGACCGCTGAGAGTATGAGCGGGACAGTCATCTCGGATGAAAACATACCCTCCCAGTTGATGGGACTGGACATCGGCCCCAGGTCCACGGATACCTTCGCCCAAGAGATCCGCAACGCTGGGACAGTTATCTGGAATGGCCCCGTGGGATTGTTCGAGAAAGAGCCCTTCAGCCACGGGACCTGCGCTTTGGCCAAAGCCCTAGCTGAGAGCAACGCCATCAGCATCATCGGCGGCGGCGACACCGTCGCCGCCGTTGGACAAGCCGGTGTCGCCGAGAAGATGACCCATCTATCCACAGGCGGTGGAGCCACTCTGGAATTTCTCGAGGGCAAGAAGCTACCCGGAGTTGTCGCACTGGAGAACAATCAATGAAACGCCCTCTGATTGTAGGCAATTGGAAGATGAATGGGACAAGCGCTGAAGCCGTAAAGCTCACCCGTCATGTCCGCGATGGGGTGAAGGCACTCAGGTCCGTAGAAATCGCCCTGGCTCCCCCCTTCACTGCCCTGAATGCGGTGGCGTCGATAACCGGTGGCCGTCGCATTCACTTGGTTGCACAGAACGTCCATTGGGAAGACAAGGGGGCTTTCACCGGGGAGATCAGTGCCCGGATGCTCAAAGAGATCGGTTGCCAACTTGTCATTGTCGGCCATTCGGAACGACGGCACCTGTTCCATGAAACCGATCGGTGGGTGGCTTGGAAGATACGCGCCACGCTCAATTCGGGCCTCCTTCCCATCTTGTGCGTGGGCGAAACCCTTGCGGAGCGCCAGCGCGGCCGCGCCCGGCAAGTGATCACACGCCAGCTACGCGCCGCGTTGAAGGGGATACGGGAAAGTGCTATAGACAAACTCACGGTCGCTTACGAACCGGTCTGGGCCATTGGCACGGGCCAACATGCCACGCCAGTACAGGTCGCACAGGCCCACCGATGGATTCGCGACGCCCTAAAAGAGCTATTGGGCAGGTTCAAAACTGGAGAGATTCGAATTCTTTACGGAGGAAGCGTTCGGCCGGATAATTCCTCGGAGATCGCCGGCGTAGCGGAAGTAGATGGGTTGTTAATAGGGGGAGCCAGTCTCAAGGCCGACGACTTTTTAAGGATCATCGGCGATTTCGAACAGTCTAAATCAAGGCAACGGCGGAGAAAATAACGCGTGATTACTTTTGTTGTCATCCTCCATATTATCGTGAGTCTGGGACTCATTCTGGTCGTTCTGCTACAAACCGGAAAAGGAGCCGAGATGGGAGCCGTATTCGGAGGTTCCAGCTCGACCATTTTTGGGAGTGGTGGAGCGGGAAATTTTCTGACTCGGCTAACCACCGGCATGGCCATCGTATTTATGGTGACCTCGCTCACGCTGGGGTATTTTTCCGGGAAGCAGGGATCCTCCACCGTCTTCGATTCGGTAACTCCTCCAGCGGCTCGCTCGACTCCCCCTGCCGCCGAATCAGACCAACCGTCAAGACCTCCCGGATCCTAGAAAGAATAGGGTCAACACCGTTCCAGTGGCTCAGGCATGCGAGGATGGCGGAACCGGCAGACGCGCTAGCTTGAGGGGCTAGTGCTCGAAAGGGCGTGGGGGTTCAAATCCCCCTCCTCGCACCAGACCAACCGCCTGTTTTCTCAAGGGTTCCCGATTTGAGACCTGGATAGGTTTCGGTAAAGGTTTCGGTTTAGCCCTATTTAGGGCCGCTTTTCCAAACGTATCTTGCCCTCCAAGCCATCTTCCATATCTGCTGAAAATCATCCCTGCTGACGTTCCGACTTACTCTGCTATCTGCTTCGGATTTTCCCCATACGATAGCTGCACAGATATGAAACTGTGCCGTGTGAGGTAGAAATCCCGGTGACGGATATTCAACACCGTGAGTGCCCCTTGGAAGTAGCGATCACCAAAGCTCAAGTGGTTAATGGGGTTCCCATCCCGTTGAGTAAATAGATGGGCCTCTGGCCGTACTCTCAGGGGCTTTATCTGCTTTAGGTAGGCGAGTACGTTCTCGTTTAAGGTAATTGTCCGATTGCTCCCCAGCGTCTTGGTTTCGCTTTCTGCATACTCGGTACGCGATCCGAAAGTGATCCAAAGAATTTACAAGGAGATCTTTCCACTGGTGAAGAAGGGCGGATGCTTTCTCAATTTCGACCGGCTAGGTTCTCCATTAAAAGATCAAATGTCGTGGCTCGGACAGGCCGGATTTATCGACGTAAAATGTTTTTGGCAAGACGAAAGACGCAGCCTCTTCGGCGGATTTAAAAGGGAGCAGCCACATTCCTGAATGCCGACCATGCACGCCCACAGTGTTGCATATTCTTCTTGACTGAAAACTGATTACTGGCGACGGTTTTGTCTGCTCCCTGCCTCTGCCTGCTTTTCTTACTCCTTCCGGGTAGTCCTGTTGTCCGTAGTCAGTGGTCTGCACCAGGCGCATTGGGTTATGCCCTTTGTAATCTTCTGCATTTAGCGATTCTCTAGCCTCAATCTTCCATCCCCGTCTTACCTTTTTCCTTTCCCAGCCCTTTGCCCTACTCCCATTCCGAGACCGTCCTTGACAATATGGAAGAGGGTCGAGTATAGATGCAGGCATTCGGCCGGAAGGTAGCATGCCCCATGGATACCAAGTCGTTAAATAATCTAATAAAACCAAAAGACGGGCTGGTGAGCTCGCGGATTTTTACCGATCCTGAGATTTATCGTCTCGAGCGGGAACGCATCTTTACCAGGACCTGGTTGTATGTGGCGCATGAATCGGAAATCCGCCAGCCCGGTGATTTTGTAAGTCGCTCCATGGGAGAGGATTCGGTTATCGTATCGAGGGGGAGGGATGGTAACACTCGGGTTTTTCTGAATGTGTGCCGGCACCGTGGGCGAAAGATTTGCAGCGAAGATCTCGGTAACACCTCAAAGTTTATTTGTGGTTACCATGGCTGGACCTACAACGAATTAGGGGAACTCACTGCGGTCCCTTTCTTCGATGCCTATCAGGGCAGATTGGACAAGAACAAGAACGGGCTTCACCAAGCCCGCGTCGATATCTATCACGGATTAATATTCGCGACCTGGGACACCGGGTTGGAGTCGTTGAGCGATTATCTGGGTCCCATGAAGTGGATTCTGGATTTAGCCTTCGGTCGGACCGAGGGTACGGAAGTGGTTGGACCACCGATTCGATGGGTTGCGGATACCAATTGGAAACTAGGCGCGGCCAATTTCACGGGAGACGGAGTTCATGTTCTGACGACTCATGGGTTTTCAACCCAACTCGGTCTGCATCAGTTGAAGGCTAGCGGCGGTCGTCCCGGGGGGTACGCCGTCGATCCAGGAAACGGGCACGGGGCCTCTCTCGTGTCACCGGCCTCAAAGGGTGAATACTACCTGGGTCTCCCTAAAGAGCTTTGGCCCGAACTGGAGCGAACTCTTACCAAGGAGCAGATTGGGATCATCAAACCCCTGATCATTCTGGCTGGCAATGTTTTCCCTAACCTGAGCTTCCTGCAAACCGCCGGTCATTCCCCCAAGGAGTGGGGCGGACCGGAAGGGATGCCGATCTCATTTTTAACGCTTCGTCAGTGGCAGCCCCTGGGGCCGGAATCGATGGAAGGTTTAACGTGGCTTTTTATGGATAAGAATACTCCTTCACAGTGGCGGGAGTATTCCAGGCAGTGCTATCAGCGGGTCTTTGGGGTTGCCGGAACATTTGAGCAGGACGACCTGGAGAACTGGGGGCAGATTACTCAGGGGCTCCGCGGTCCCATGGCCGGGAGACTCTGGCTTCACTACGAGCTTGGCCTCGATTTAAAACCCTCTAAAGAATGGCCCGGTCCGGGGACGGCTTATAGTGGTCAGCCGCCTTGGTTCGACCAGCTCGAGAGCCTGTTTTATGGGCACTGCGTGAAGCTTCTGATGCAGGAGTAATTTGGTGATGGAGACCTCCGACTTAATTTTCCCCAGTGACGAGCGGTATTCGGAGGTCCTCTACTTTCTTTACCGCGAGGCGGAGCTTCTGGATAACCGTTGTTTTACCGAGTGGTTGGACCTGCTAGCGGAAGATATTCATTACCGGATGCCTGTGCCTATTACCAGAGGGCGTAATTTAGAGTACTCAGACGAGATGGATATTTTCTCGGACAATTTGGCTTCCCTCAAAGTTCGGGTGGATAAGCTCAGGACGGATTTTGCCTGGGCGGATACGCCTCCGTCACGGACCCGTCATATGATCAGCAACCTCCGCCTGAAAGTTACGGACAAACCCGACGAGCTTCAATCGATTAGCTCCGTTCTCGTCTACAGCAACCGGTTTTCCCAGCCGGATGCGGATCTCTTCTCCGCAGAGCGATTTGACCTGCTTAGGAGAGTCAACGGACAATGGCTTCTCGCACAGCGGACGGTTCATCTGGACCAGTCTGTCGTAGGAGCCAGGCACATAACGGTCTTCTTTTGACATCAATAACTTTGGCTATCAACGGTTTTAACTGAGTGCATATGCAGAAAAATGGAGGAAACAGAAATGAAAAACACACTTGGTGATCAGGCGAGTCAGTGGGGTAAGGTCTTGTGGCGGAGTGTCTTTGTCATAATGTTAGGCGGGCTCTTGGCCGGCTCCCCCGGGGTGGCCCAGTCAAATTCAAAAACCGAATGGGCCAAGACCCTGAAAGCGGCCCAAAAGGAAGGCCACTTTGCTCTTATCCATGGCGGTGGCGCTTCGAGCTCCATGCAGCGTTTATTCAAAGAGGAATTTCCCAAGCAGTTCCCCAAGATCAAAATAGAGTTGATCGTCGCCGGCGGTAGGAGCGTCGCGCCGCGGGTCCTGGCGGAACGAAGGGCGGGCAGATTCGGTTGGGATGTGTATATCGGGGGCACGACGACAGCGCTTCGGTTGCTGATGCCGGCCGGGGCATTTGATCCTGTGCGAAATGGGCTCATCCTCCCGGAGGTCATAGACCCCAGCAAGTGGTTCGGGGGTAAAATTGATTTTGCCGACGATGCAGAAACCTACAACCTGGCCTTCGGCGGTTATGTCATTCCGCCGTTCGCCTATAATACGAATACAGTCAAGGGAGACGAAATCCGGTCCTTTTGGGATATCCTCGATCCCAGGTGGCGCGGCAAGATCATCATGTTCGATCCCCGCCAGCCCGGCGCGGGTCTGGCGTCGGCCACATTTTCCTATATCCAACCGGCCCTGGGCAAGGAATTCCTGCGCCGGTTGTTCACCGAGCAGAAAGTTACCCTGGTGAGAAACTACCGCCAGCTCATTGAGGAAGTAGCTCGGGGAAACTTCCAGCTTGGGATTGGTGTCCACCAGGCTATCTTCAACGAACTCAAGTCCAAGGGACTGCCGCTGGGGAGATTTGCCGCCGACGACCTCAAGGAGGGCAGTTATCTTACCACGGCAACAGCAAGCTTGGGGTTGATGAACCGTGCACCGCATCCCAACGCGGCGAGGGTATTTATAAACTGGTTTTTGAGCAAAGATGCCCAGCACAAGTATAGTATAGCCTCCGGGTATTGGAGCCGTCGTGTAGATGTTCCGCAGGATCATCTTGACAAGGGTATTATCCCAAAGGCGGAAAAGTACGATTCCTACCAGGCCAACTACAAGGAAAAATACGTCAAGCGGCGCGACGAGATCGTTAAGTTTTTGCGGACGTTGATCAAGAGGTAAGCGATGTCGTTCCTAAGATGATCGAGAAAACGCCCGAGGCACTGGGGCTTGTTCCCAGTGCCTCGGTTCCGTAACAACAATCATAAAAATGGCATTCAACCATCGAGAGGATCTCGTCGGGGCAGGTCCTTCCCTCCCATCCGGCGGGCAGAGCTATTTTCATGCCGTTCTCTGATCTTTCGGTAGGAAAGGCTACCTACAGACCGCTGCACCTGAATATTCGAGTTCTGCTCCTGAGCCTGACTTTGGGGGTAGTCTGTTTTCTGGTGCTCGCGCCTCTGATTTGGACCATCGTGAGCAGTGTTATCGTTTCCAAACCCTGGGAGCCTATAGTCTACGGCCTTGAAGGATGGCAGACCGCGTTCACGAGTCCGGGGATCGTTAATTCCATCTACAACACCTTTACCCTAGCTATCACACGCCAGTTCATTGCCCTTATCCTGGGCATAGTCCTGGCATGGCTCCTGGCGCGAACCGACATTCCCTTGAAGGGCTCGATGGAGTTCATGTTCTGGTTGTCTTTTTTCATGCCGGCGTTGCCGATTACCATGGGCTGGATTCTGGCCTTCGATCCAAAAGTCGGCCTCGTGAACAACTGGCTGGCCAGGCTCCCCTTCATCGATGGCCCCGTGTTTAATATCTATTCGTTCTGGGGCATCATTTGGGCTCATTTGACCGCGTCAACTCTCGGTGTCAAGGTCATGCTACTGACGCCCGCGTTCCGAAACATGGATTCGGCACTGGAGGAGGCCTCTCGCACGGCGGGAGGAAGCACGTGGACCACCTTTAGGCGCATCATTATCCCCGTCATGACCCCCGCTATTCTGGTCACCTCCATCCTCGGTTTGATCCGGGCTCTGGAGGCCTTCGAGATCGAACTGATCCTGGGATTTCGAGTCGGTATAGACGTGTACTCGACGAGAATTCACAGCATGCTTGAATACGATCCCATGGGAGGCGTTGCCCCCGCCTCTGCCCTTAGCACCTTCTTCCTTTGTATCTTGCTTTTAATGGTGATTTTTAACCGTACCTACATCAAGAGGAGGCAGTACACAACGGTTACCGGGCGTTATTCCAACCATCCTACACAGCTGGGCCGATGGAGGTATCCGATCTTCGCAGTGGTGCTCTTGATTGTATCGCTGATCACCTTCGTCCCGATTTTATTTCTGATCTTGGGGACTTTTATGACGGTTTTTGGCTTTTTTAACATTCCCCAGGTATGGACACTGAGCCATTGGACCATGGTTTTGCAGGACGCCAGTTTCTTAAACGCGCTCATGAACACTTTTTTTATCGGGCTGGGAGCGGCGCTGGTGGGCGTTATTTTTTATTCGTTGATCGCTTACGTTATCGTCAAGAGCGATTTCAAGGGGAAACCGGTGCTGGATTTCATTTCCTGGTTGCCCTGGTCGATCCCTGGAATCTTGTTGGGTTTTGGCTTGTTGTGGACGTTTCTCAATACGCCGGTCCTCAAGACGCTCCACGGGACAACGTATCTCATGATTATTGCGATTGTCATCAAGAGCATGCCCTTCGGGGTCCAGTTTATAAAAACTGCGATGCTTCAACTGAGCAGCGAATTGGAAGAGGCATCCAGAGTATGTGGGGGGTCATGGTTTGCGACCTATCTCCGTATCCTGTTTCCCCTGATGCTGCCCATGATTCTCGTCGTCGGGTTGTTGGTCTTCAACTCGGCGGCGCGAGATATCAGCACTTTGGTCCTCTTGGGGACGTCCAATGCGAGAACCCTATCTCTTCTGATGCTGGACTGGATAACCGGCGAGGCCTCCCCTGAAAAAGCCATGGCGGTAGGCGTGGTGATCGTGGTGGTTGTAGTGTTTACTTCCCTAATGGCGCTGTTGCTCGGTGGGCGATGGATGGTTAAAGGTGGAGAGTAGGCGCTGATAACTGACAGCTCTTCAATTTTGCTGAATTTCCCGCAATAGGCTTTCCCTAGTTTGAGGGGCTAGTGCCAGAGAAGGGGTCAAGTCTTTTGTTAACAGTTAGTGGATTGGCTTATGCCGTGGAATTCAATGGCACGGCCATCACGCATCGAATATCCCGAGGCAGTGTATCATATAATGAACCGCGGATCAGGTCGCCAGAAGGTGTTCTTGAGCAGGAGCGACTATCGGGGATTTCTGAAAACAGTATCGGAGGCACACGATCTGTGGGGGATAGAGGTATTGCATATTGTTTAATGCCAAATCATTACCACCTGGGTGTTAGGACTCCGCGAGGCAATCTATCCCGAGTGATGAGGCATGTAGACGGACTGTATACTCAGCGATTTAAGCCGGAGCCATAAGCGCGATGGATCCTTATTTCGTGGTCGATATAAAGCGATAGTGGTGGATGCGAATGAGTATTTGATGGCGGTGGTTCGGCATATCCACTTAAACCCGGTGGATGGACAATTGGCGAGGCAACCAGAAGAGTACCTGTGGAGTAGCCACAAGGATTACCTGGGAGGTTCGAGAGGTGAGCGGTGGCTAAAGAGGAGTGAGGTGTTGGATCATTTTGAGGGCCCATCGGACTTTCATGGCTTTGTACAATCGGGCAATGAGGAGGAGATTGAGAAGTTTTATGGTGGGAAAAAACGGAGCCCAGTGCTTGGGGGCGAAGGATTCCGGGGAAGAGTGATGAGGCGAATGCAGCCCATAGGGGCAGAGCATCCCCGCTATGAGCGGGTTTCGGTAAGGCCGTCAGCAGAGCGGGTGCTCAAGGTGGTAGCTCAGCAATACGGGAAGGCTGTCCAAGACCTGAAGAGTAGCCGAAGGGGAAAGGAAAATGAGGGAGGAGAGTGGCGATGTACCGAATGAAGCGGCTGTGTGACTTGACGTTGGGAGAAGTAGCTAGAGAGTTTGGAGTGAAGAGCTACGGAGCTGTGGGGTGGGCCTGCAATGGGATAAGCTCGAAGCGTCAGGCCAGCAATCAATTTCGCCGGCAAATTGAGTATATGGAGGCTACTATTTGTCAACAAAAGACTTAACCCCTTCTCCTCTCTTCCCGACCTCTTCTTTCTCCTCCTGTCTCTGTCTCTTCACCCAATCGATCGAGCCAGGTCATAGAGCGACTGGACCAGGAAGCGCTCGAGAAAGGTGATAGCGACAAAGACAACGATTGGGGAGATGTCGATCCCCCCGGGGTAAAAAGGAATGGCTCGGCGCACCCGCTCGAGCACTGGCTCCGTCGCGTTGTATAGGAAACGAACGATGGGATTGTATGGATCGGCATTGACCCAGGAAATAACCGCCCGAGCGATAATCACCCACATATAGAGTGTGAGCAAGAGGTTCAATACTGCAGCCACAGCCTCTAATAGATTGGCAAATAGAACCATCTCCCTCCCTACCCTTTCCTTGCTTCGAATATGGCCGTACCGACTCGTACGATCGTTGCCCCCTCTTCCACGGCCACCAGGTAGTCGTGAGTCATCCCCATAGAAAGCTCTTTGAGTTCTACATTGGGGATCCCTAGTTCCCCGAGCGACGCCTGTAACTCGCGCAGGCGCCGGAAGTAAGGACGGACCTCCTCCGGGTCCTGCCGCATTGGTGGGATGATCATGAGTCCCTCCACCCGTAGGTGCGACAATTCACCGACCTGTTGCAGCAAAAGCGGAACGTCCTGTTCGTCCACACCGCCCTTGCTCTCCTCTTTGGCCAAATTGACCTCGACAAAGACACGGACCGGGGATCCCTGCTTTTCCCCCTCGCGATCGAGCTCTACCGCTAACTCCAGGCGATCCAGCGACTCGATCAAGGAAAAGAGACGCGCCGCCTGCCTGGCCTTGTTCTTTTGCAGGTGGCCAATCATATGCCACTCGACCGGCTCCTCAACGGCCTCGATCTTGGCCTTGGCTTCCTGCACGTAGTTCTCACCGAACAGGTGGATGCCGGCCGCAATTGCGGCCCGGATTTTTTGCTCGTCCTGCAACTTGGAGGCCGCAAGGAGCCGAACTTTAGAGGGGTCCCGCCCTTTCCCTTCTGCGGCCCGGCGAATGTTATCCAGGACCGTCCGGTAATTGGAGGCGATGGAATTTCGGATCTCCTGTTGATCAGTGCTCACAACCGATTCCATAGCATATTTCTTCAACCAATTCATTGCATCTGGTTGAATTCATGGGGGACCTTCGCTAAAATCTCAACAAAGATTACGATGAAACTTCTGGTTGCTCTAGCATTGAGCCTTTTCTGGCTCACAGACCCGGCCTCTCTCCACTCGCAGGCAGCGCAGCCTCACGGGAACTACGCGAAAGCCTACGACCTCTTCACTCAGGGTAAACTGCAAGAGGCAGAGGAGCTGTTTCGCAATTTCCTGGACAAGGATCCGGTTCTTCAAGACTACACACTCTATTTTCTCGGAGCCATCGCCGCCTCCCAAGAGGACCAGGACAAGGCGCAGGTCTATTTCGCCCAGTTAAAAAGAGACTTTCCCCGTAGCGTCTGGCTAAACAACACTAACCTGTACCTGGCCAAGGCAGCTCTGAAACAGGACGAAAGCGAGCAGGCAATCGAGTTACTCACGGCCCTGGGTTCGAGAGGCGTCAAAGAAGAGATCTACAAGGAAGCCCACTATCTGCTCGGCCGGGCCCAGAGTCTGGACAGGGATTTCAAACTAGCGCACTCCACTTTTCAGAAGCTGAGGAACACCTTTCCGTTCTCCTCCTGGGCCGTCAAGGCAAAGGTGGAGGTCCTTCGGATCAGAAAACTGTTCACCGAGCCTCTAGGCTTAAACCAACCCAAGGCCCTGTTGGAAGAGGGGAATATCCTGTTAAAGGAGGGGGACTCCAGGGAAGCGGAGAAGGTCTTTCGCCAGTTGATCCACTCCCGCAAGGGCAAGAGCCTTTATCTCCCCTCGCTCAAGGGTCTAGCGCAAGTCTATCGAAGCACACGCCGGCGAAACCAAGAAATCAAGACCTTACGTAAGCTCGTGGCAGAATTTCCCGATCAAGCGGAGGCGTCGGACGCCGCCTACCGCATTGCCGAACTGTGCTGGAACCAGGGAAACAACACCAAGGCCCTCGAGGAATTCAAACGCTTTGAAAAACGCTATCCGCAGAGCAAGCTCCAGGACAAGGCGGCTATCGCTATGGGGCGCATTTACGAATCCCTGGGTGTCCCCAAGGAAGCGATGCGAGTCTTCCGAATGGTCCCCCAACGCTTCCCGGAAAGCCAGCTGCGCTGGGAGGCAACCTGGCGATTGGCCTGGATGCACTATCTCCGTACCGACTTCAAAGAGTCCTTCACCACCTTCGAAAGCATCGCAACTAGGCAGGCCCCGGATCACTTTAGAGCCGGCTCCCTTTATTGGCAGGCCCGCTCCACCGAACAACTGGGCAACTCGGAAGACGCCAAAGGCTTATACCGTCAGGTTCGTTCCACTTTCTCCGAAAGCTATTACAGGGGACCATCCGCCGATGCATTGAAGCGACTGGGCGAGCCCCTCGATCAAGAAAAACCCCAGGAGAATCAGGACCTACCCGATCCAGAGGTAACGACTAATCCGGACCTTGTCTTTCACCTCTCCCGCGCCCAAAAACTCGCCGATCTGTCCCTGCACCGGCTCGCGGTTGTGGAACTGGATGAAGTCCGAGACCAGGTCGGCAGGGATCGCACCTGGCACTTGATGCTGATGAGACAGTATGCACAGAATCGGGGTTTCGACCGCAGCATCAGGCTGGCCCTGCAGCTCAGCCATTCGTCACAGGAGCTAAGGCGGTTCCGTTACCCCCTGGCCTATTGGGAAACCATCCGCAGGGAAGCAATCAAACGGGGTGTGGATCCCTATTTAATCTTGGCCATGATTCGACAGGAGAGCCTTTTCGACTCGGAGGCGATCTCTCCAGCATCCGCCTTGGGCCTCATGCAGCTCCTGCCTTCCACGGCGAAAAAGGAAGCAGACCGCATGGGGCTCTCGGTAACGGAAGTCGAAAAGCTATTCGACCCGGATCTGAACCTGACATTGGGCATCCAACATCTCAAGGTGCTTTTTGATACGTATCCCGAGAGCGTTTCCAAGGCACTAGCCGCCTACAACGCCGGCAGGCGACCGGTCAATCGCTGGGGGAAAAGATTCGCTTCAATGGACGAACAAGAGTTTATTGAAAGAATCCCCTACCGAGAGACCCGATTCTACGTGAAGCTGGTCTTGCGCAATTACCGCATATACAAAGAACTCTACAACGGTCACTGATGAAAAAAACGGCCAGCCGCCGCTCTCCGATCATCGGGATCACTCCCGACATTACATCGCCTGGGGAAACATCCAAGTTTACCGACTCAACCCTATTTGTATCTCAACGAATTAGCAGCGCGGTGTTAAATGCGGGCGGTATTCCCCTGATTCTACCGTTGATCTCCTCGCGTCGTGCCCTCAAGGAAGCACTAGCACAACTGGACGGCGTTCTGGTAACAGGTGGAAATTTTGATATTCACCCGCATTACTATGGGGAAACACCCCGGAAAGGACTGGGCAAGCCTAAAGAAACGCGCACCCGGTTCGAACTGGAGCTGATCTCGCTGGCCCTCGAACATACACTCCCCGTCCTTGGGATCTGCGGTGGAGAGCAGGCTATCAATGTGGCCTTTGACGGCTCTCTCTACCAGGATATCGCCACACAGGTCCCCACAGCCATGGAACATGAGCAAAAGGGTCCCAAAGAACACTGTGCTCACCCGGTAAGAATTGTCCCTGGCACCAGGCTCCATCGGATCGTGGGGCAGGATGCCTTGGACGTCAATACCACCCATCATCAGGCCGTCAACCGGTTCGGTAAGGGCTTAACAAGCAACGCCACCGCGGACGACGGCATTATCGAGGGCATCGAGAGCCTCGAGCACCCGTTTGTTTTGGGGGTTCAATGGCACCCGGAGTATCTGACCGGGGGAAATGCCCCGCAGAGGAAGATCTTCGCCTCTCTAATCGTCGCCTGCAAAGAAGCTCGGCCCTAGAATCACCACCTGACGGAGCAAGCCCGACACCTGGCACATCCTCACCACCCTAAACTCTACCCTGTGAGCTCCTTGGCAAAGTACGCTGCGGCCTTTTTTAATATATCTCGCCCCTCCGTTACCCGATCTAACTCCCGCTTTAACCGCCCCACCTCATCGTTGCCTCTTCCCCGGCCTATTCCTGGAAACACTGCCGATCCGTTTTTTCTCACCTGCTCCTGCCACTTTTACAATCGATTACACGGCACTCCGAGTTCCCGGGCAATCTCCACTGCCGGCCGCCCGCCTCCAGCAGTCGAATAGCTTCTAACTTAAACTCCTTAGTAAATCGCCTTCGCTTACCCATCGAGCACCTCCTGCGGGGATCTTGTCCCCTTTTTGGGTGTCCGTCAAACCCGGGCCACCTCAGGGTGGCCTTATTGCTATTTGCGCCGTAGGGCACCCATGAACTGTGAGATCACCGATCAATCGCCGACACATTATAACCCTTCAGAAAAAATAGACACCGGAGGCACGATGCCTAGACCCGGTGTCTATTCTCGTAGAAGTCACCTGCAAATAATTAAAAATAGTTAGTAAGGTTGCGTTATCAATAACTGCGGAGGCACATGACGGCTTGACTTCAAAGGGCCGTAAGCGCTATGCCACTATCGTAAGACTAGACCGCGCAAGGAGACACCATGGCAAACGAGCCCGATTTCAAACAGATGCAAAAGGACCGGGTCAAACAGCTTCAGGCGGTCATGAAGGACCAGGGATTCGGGGGGCTGTTCCTGGCGGAAGGTGCCAACGTACGCTACCTGACCAACGTCAAATTACCAGGCGGATCCGTATTTGTCCCCCGTGAAGGCGAGCCGATTCTATACTCCAGGTCCCGCGACATGGGCTACGTGAAGCGTGACTACGCCAATGTCCGCCCTGCCCTTCGTGCCAGCAACGCTACGGGCCCCGAACTGGCCGGGAAGGCAGCACGGTGGGCCAGGGATATCAAAGAAACGATAAAAGAATTCGGTATCGAGGGGGAAAGCCTGGGGGTGGATCCGCTGGACGTCGTCTCAATCGACGCCCTTGCGGAACTTGGGATGAACGTTGTCGATGGCCGCCATGCCATATCCACAGCCAAGCGGGTCAAAACCAACGACGAAGTGAAATGCTTCCGTATCATGGGGCACTGGTATCAGGACATCATGAACGGGTTTCGAAAAGCGATCAAACCGGGCGTTCGCGAGACCGAGCTGACCGCCGTGGTCCACTACGAAGCGGTTCGCAAGGGGGCTGAGGAAATCTTCCAGCTCAACGTCTGCTCGGGGGAGAATATGAACCCATGGCGCCGCTGGCCAACCGAACGGGAGGTCAAGCCGGAGGAGTTCGTCGGTATCGACCTGCACCTGGTCGGGCCAGGCGGCTGCTGGACCGACGTCTCACGGACCTATTACTGCGGCAATAATCCGACCAAGGAACAAAAGGAACTCTATCGCATCGCCCACGACTACCTGCAGGGAATGATCGCGCTGCTTAAACCGGGGGAGAGAATCGACCACGTCATCGCCAATGCGCCCAAGATTCCGGAGAAATACCGCGAGCTTTTAGACAACTACTCCATCGCCCACTCGGACGCCATGCGCCCCCATGAATACCCGCGCATCGAGAGGGACAAACCGGTCACGGATGTCCTGGAACCCAACATGGTCTTTTCCGTGGAAACCTATTTTAGTGAGCCGGGGCAAAAGGACACGGTCAAGCTAGAAGAACTCGTAGCGGTTACCGAGAAAGATCCCGAGGTCCTATCCAATGCGCCTTTCGATGAGCTGTTTGTCTAAGGATTTATCTTAATCACAGTAGGCTTCGCCTTGCTGCGTGACAACATGCCCCAGGTTCTCCATCGCCGGTCGCGACGTGTGAACCAAGAACCTGGCCGGTTCATCCCCTGTATTGAAGTGCTGGTGCCACCCAAACATGGGGATTGAAAATGCATCACCGGCCTTCCAATCGTAGCGCCGGTCTTCAATGATGCTGTAGCCTTTCCCGGACAGAACGAACTCGATTTCCTCATACAGGTGACGATGGGCCCCTGATTTTTCCCCGGGGAGGATCTCGGCCATCAGGGTAGACATCTGCTTGACATGAAATCCAAGGCGCGGATCCACGATATGCGAGACATGCCCCATGCGTGTTTCGTTAAACTGGACATCCTTCGCTTTGACCATCACCTTGCCTTCACGGCGTTTCATTTCCTCATTGGCGGCAAAATAGAGCTGCTCTTCATAGAGCCGGGAATCCAATCCATCGCTGGTTTGTGTCCGCGGAGGAGGAGTCACGGGTGGCGGGACCTCGGAGCCCCCCGGGACCAGTCCCTTCATGGCCTCTTCGCTCTTCTGGGCAAAGACCCAGTACTCGGGATACTTCTCATCCTCATACACGGCCACACCAAGGGCACGAGACAAGTGTTGCGTGGTGCAGGCCATGTAGTGCATCTCCTGGTCGCTCTCGTTAACATGGCGGTGCCAGGCAAAATAGGGCACGCAGATAAAATCCCCGGGCGCCCAATCGTAGCGTTTGCCGTCAACGATGCTGTACCCATGCCCTTGCTTGATATAGATAACCGCCTCGACGGTGTGGCGATGCCCCAGCGTCTTCCAACCCATCCCCTCCTGCTCTTCCGCGTTGATCTTGTTGATCCACATGCGGATGATCCGATTGTTGAACCCCAGCTTGGGGTCCACGATGAGAGTGGCACGCCACTGTTCGGTGAATCGGGAAGCGATATCCTCGGCCGTCGTTTGTACGGGAGCGTTTTTTCTCTTCTCCAGTTCGTCTTTAGCGAAAAAAACATACTCCCTCTCGGGTTTACTTTCAGCCATACTTATCTCCAATTCGGTTGATTATTGCCTAACTCCGGCCCTTTTGACGGGTTGTCCGCCCTTGATGCTACCCATGGAAGTGCTTTTGCCCGATGAGACCGGTTTCATCTCGCCCAGGTAAGACCGAACCTGTGCGGTCGGTCTTACGTCGGCGTATTTCTGAGCCAATACGGCAAGCGTCACATCGTGCCACAGGGGTTCCCGGTCGAAAACACACTCTTCCGGAATGACTACGTGATAGTTATGGGACGAAGCATCCGCCGCACTTGTACGAACGCACCCGCTGGTCGATGTTCCCGCGAGGATTAAAGTGTCAATCCGGTGAAAGACGAGAAAGCTCACCAGAGGGGTGCCGAAAAAGGCGCTGGCACGGTACTTATCGATGACAAGGTCGCCATCTTCGGGTGAAAGCTCCTCCACCACGGTACTCATCCGGGATGCATCCCCCGTCGCTTGCAGATCGGTATGTTTCCTTCCCAGCCCCTTCAACTCGTTTTTAATTCGTTTCAATGGCGCCGACCGTGTATAAATTACCGGGACACCGGCCTGCCGTGCTTCCGGTAGAAGATCCTTCAACTTGGACACGGCTTTCCATCCCGCTTCGGCCCCATACCCCAGGTGCGAAGAAGGGTCGAAATAGGCATAGGTCATGTCGATCACGAGGATGGCAGGGCTCACTCCAAAACCCATTTCGTTGTTCTTACTTTCGCCGTTGACCTTTGCCATAGACTACTCCCCTTTCAACCGATCCGAGCACTCCATCAAGCAACCCGTTGAGACTGCATCGCCAAGCCGTTTAGTATTTTTTCCGCAGTAACGGGGAGTTCCGTGATTCGGACACCCGTTGCATCGTAGACCGCATTCGCAATGGCGGGAGCCACCAGACCGATTCCGCATTCCGCGACGGCCTTGGCTCCGAAAGGACCCGGCCCTTCATTAGCGGGCACACGAGAGGTCGTCATAACGGGTATGTCGCGAACCGTGGGAATCTTATAATCGCCAAAACTCGTCGTCATTACCCGACCCTCCTCAACGGCCAGGTGCTCTGACATAGTAAAGCCGAACCCCTGCATCACCGCGCCTTCGATCTGGCCCTGATAGATAACCGGGTTGATGATCTTGGTCACATCGTGAGCCAGGTTGAGCCGGCGAACCGTTACCTGGCCGGTTTCACTATCCACCTCCACCTCGGCCACCATAGCCTGGAAGGCATAGACATGAGGCTCCTCCGCCTTGCAATGACCGTAACTGTTGGGGAGATCACCTGCTGACTGGTGGGCGATTTCAGACAAACTCAGAGACTTTTTCTTGCCTCCGGTGAGTACCGCCTTTCCACGCTCCCACCCTACCCGGTTTTTTTCCACACCCCAGTGGCTAGCTGCCTTATCACGCAAAATATCGATGAGCGCCTCGGTGGTTCGCTGAACGGCTTGCCCTTCCACGTGGGTACCTCTCTGGCCTCTCACTCCTTCATCGTAGGGCCCTGTGTCCGTTCCGCCAACTGCCACTTGCACCAAATCCGGATCTACTCCAAGAACCTCCGCAACCACCTGTCTGTGCATCGTGTAGGCACCAACCCCAACGTCCCGAACCGCAGTGGCCAACCGGAGGGACCCATCGGGCTCCAAGAACAACTTGGCACTGGACTCACCAGTCCCGATATGACGGTCCCCGAGACTGATCCCACGGCCCACAAGAACCCTGGGCCGCTCCATACCCAACTTGGCTTTGGGTTTTTTCCATCGGGAAACCTCGCCCGCCCGTTGCAATACTTGCAGGGCACAAGGATCGCGAAGAGGCTTCCCATTGGGCTTGGTATCCCCCTCCCTTAACGCGTTGAGCTGGCGAAACTCGAGTGGGTCCATCCCCAACGCCTCGGCCATCATATCCATGTGACTCTCTGCCGCAAACAGGGCCTGGAGCTCACCCGGGGCGCGAAAGTAGCCCGAGGGGACCCGGTTGGTATATACGATATAACCCTCCATCCGAACATGTGGGGTCCGGTAGGAACCCGCCATGCAGAATGTCCCGTTCATCCCGTTGCGCGGTGTTCGAGCCCCATAGGCACCGCCGTTGTAGAAGATCTTACCGTCCCATGCCCACAGGCGGCCGTCTCGCTTGACACCGGTGCGTAGCGTAATCACCGCGGCGTGACGGGGCTGCCCGTCTTGAAGCTCCTCCGTATAGCTCTCGACGTATTTAATCGGCCGCCCGGCCGCCTTGGCCAGATAGTAGGTGCAGATAATATCCTCGCTCCCCTGCTTACCGCCAAAAGAGCCTCCAGTAGAAACCGGGTTAACCACGACCATCTCCTCGGGAAGATCCGCGTGCGCCGCTAGCCACGTCCGAATCAGGTAAGGCGCCTGGTGACACTGCCATATGGCAACGCGCCCCTGAGCATCGATTTCCAAAAGTCCCGCGCGGGGCTCTACAAAGGCATGATGAACCGACTGGGTTTGAAAGGTATGTTCGAAAATTTGATCGGACTCGGCAATACCCTGCTCGATGTCTCCTTTCGAGGAACGCTCCACAGACCGGACATTCGTCCAAGACTCGTCCTTGTTCATCCCTTTGTAACTCGCGTAGTCAGGATGAAGGACCGGAGCATCGGACTTCATGGCTTCGATTGGATCGAAAACCGCAGGCAACTCTTCGTACTCAACATCGATTAGCCCCAGCGCCTCTTCCACATCCTCCATGGTTTCGGCTGCCACGGCAGCCACTTTCTCGCCAATGTAGCGAACACGGTCCTGGGCAAGGACCGTCTTGTCCCGAAGGCCGCAACCCTCCAGGCGCGACGAGACATCCTTACCCGTGATCACTGCCTTCACACCAGGGAGTCTCAGTGCCCTGCTTGTATCGACGCTGACGATTCGGGCATGGGGATAAGGGCTTCGCACATACCCACTCCACAGGGCACCCGGCCGATTGACATCCGCCGAATAGACGGAAGCCCCTGTGACTTTACTCTCTCCTTCGATTCGGGGAATTCCCCGACCAATTACGCTTCTACTCATCAAATGTCCTTTCTCTAATCGTATTTCAACGATTCGTTATCCTAATTTTCCTATCCATTTTATTTATAAAAAGGTCACCTAACCCGGTTGCGGTCTAGCCTAGCACCGTAGTGCCTCCTGTCAATCAAGATAACCGCACTGGCGCCAGAATCGCTCCGCCGCCGGGTGCAGGGGAACATCCAGGGGCCCCTCGGCGCTGTCTCGACACATACGCTCCAAAGGCAGGATCCCCTCACCTTGCCAGGGAATGATTTCTTTTCGCGCCTCCAACGCCGCACAAAAGGAAGCGATGGTGTCATCGGGAACATCCGCGTGCGTAAAGACCGGCCAACCGCTAAAATCCAAGGAAGCGACGTCCGCGTCAAGATTGGGATGCTCGGCCTTGGCGATGGTGACAGGGCGAAACCCCATGGTTTGCAGCCGCTCCAGTATCGATTCGTCAATGGTCAAGATACGCATTCCCGATTCAAGCGCCCGATCCCCCCACGAGTCCAGGCTTTCATCGAAGATGCCGTCCACCTCCCCGCGCTCGGCCATTTCCATTCGGGCCCGACCCGGCATTCCGGAATCGTACGTCACCCGGCCGCCCCAGGAAACGATGTCGTCGAGTGAAAATCCGGCCTGCGAGAGCACTTCGTTAACAAACAGATGCAGCGAATGGTTGGCCTGCCCGCGTAGCGAAACCCGGAGCGGGAACCGCCGTTCCCGTATATCCGAAAGGGAGACCAAGCCCGTTGCCGCTTTGACGGCGAGCACGAACGTGTCTGATGAAGGGATCACCGTGATAGCCCTCACGGGGATGGGCGCTTTATAGGGGCCCGTTCCTTTAAAGGCCAGGGTCAGCGGAGCCGAGGGGTTGATAATCGCAACATCCACCTCCCTGCGGGCGACCTGGTCGATCCCATCGGGAGTGTCGCTGCCGACAAAGTTCAATTTCCAGGGACCGGGGCCCTGTTCCCGAAGACTGATCTGAGCCTGGGGGTAGGGAAAGGACCGATGGGCGACCAACTCGGATGTCACTTCCAGCATCAGCCGGGAACGGATAACCGAGGGTGACACACGATCGCTTTTCTTTTCCATAAATGCTGCCTCTCTGGTTGATGGATGCTACGAGCGCATGTCCCAACCCGCTGTATCGGTGGAATTCAATTAACCGATCAAGAGAGATAGCCGCGCCCGCGCCAAAAGCGCTCTGCCGCCGGATGCAGGGGAATGTCCAGGGGGGAATCCAAGCTGTCTCGACACATCCGCTCCAACGGTAGGGGCCCCTCTCCCTGCCACGGGACCGCTCCCTTGCGTGCTTCGAGGGCGGCGCAAAAGCAAGTGATGATATCATCCGGTACATCCGCACGGGTAAAGACCGGCCAACCGCTAAAATCCAGTGTCCAGACATCCTCCGGAAGCTTGGGGTAGTCGGCCTTTTTAACCACTGCCCGACGAAAGCCCATGGCCTCCAGGCGCTTGAGAAGAGGCTCCTCCAAAGGCAGCAAACGCATTCCCAGATCCAAAGCCTTGGGGGCCCAGGAATTCACGGCTTCGTCGAAAATGGCATCCGCCTCTCCGCGCTCCACGATACCGATACGCGTAGCTCCTGGAATTCCAGGATCATACCGCACTTTGCCGCCCCACGAGTTGATATCGTCCAGTGAGAAACCAAGGAGTGAGAACACATGATTGATGTGAAAATGGTCCGAATGGTTACGCTGGTCACGGAGCGAAACCCTGAGTGGGAAACGGCGTTCTTTCAAGTCCGATAACGATTTCAAGCCGGTGCTCTCGTGGACGGCAAAAACAAACTGGTCCAGCGACGGGATCACGGTAATGATCCGCAAGGGGATGGGTTCCTTATATCGACCGGTTCCCTTGAAAGCCAGCGACAGGGGGCCCGCCGGATTGATGATGGCGATATCCGACTTGCCCTGCGCTACCTCATCGATGGCGTCAGGCGTATCGCTCCCGAACAGATTCAACTTCCAGCTATCCGGCCCTTGCTCGCGCAGGCTCAAACGTGCCTGTCGATAAGGGAACTCCATCTTACCGACCATCTCGGAGGCCACCTCCAGTACGAGCCGAGAGCGGGTTATTGATGGAGGGAAATGAGGTATCTTGAAATCCATGTTGCTTTCCTTTCCTGGAGCCCAGGTTTTGCCGGTTGGCTGTGAGGGGGATGGGGCAATGATATTGCTTAACGAGACTAAAAGAGATCCTTCCACTTATCCAAAACACGGCTCCGAAGCTCGGGACTTGCAATATTGGTCTTGGGGAAATCCTTGATCCACTCGTAGGGCTTGCAGGCGTTGATAATGGCCCGGGAACTGGTGAGGTCTCCCTGTTTCTTTCGTTCAGGCGTCACCCGTGGATCCAGAGGGCTGGAAGGGCAGTCCTTGAGAATGGATATGGTGGTCTCCGGGTCGCAGCGGGTTCCGATGGCCCAGAGAACATCTTCCGGGTCGCGGGGATTGATATCCTCATCCACGATCACGACAAACCGACCCATGTAATCGCCCGACGCCGCCAGACCAGCCTTCATGGCATGGCCGGGATATTGCTGGCGGATCTGAACCACGGTGAACCCCGGAACCCCCAAGGGCCAGACGTCAAGAACGTCGGTGATACCCGCCTTCAGGAGCTTTTCTTTATGGTTGGGTGCGTTGGTCGGGATGGCAAAGTGACTCCCTGTATGCCGATGACGTACGGGAGGCATGCCCAGGATGATGGGATTGTTACGGTGATACAGCGCCTTGATTCGAATCACGGGTTCCGGCCTGGTCCCTGATGCGTAATACCCCGTCCACTCTCCAAATGGTCCTTCGTCTCTCGATTCCACCTCTGGTGGCGGGACCTCGCCCGCGATGACAATCTCCGAGGTAGCCGGGATAGGAACCCCTGTTACCGGTTCACGGACCACCTCGACGGGGGCTCCTCGAACATGTCCTACCAGCTCGTACTTAAACAATCCCCGCTTTTGGCCCAACATCGGCGCGGCAGCTAGAAATACGACAGGCTCCTGGCCGAAGGAAACCACCACCGGACAACTCTCACCCCTCTCCCAATACCTCTTTCGAATTATCGCTCCGGTCTTGGAGGGAGTGATATAAAGGCCGGCGGTCAGTTTGTCCTGGATCATCACCCGGTAGCAGCCGAAATTCACTTTACCGCTGTCAGGGTCTCTCATGTATACGACACAACCGGTCCCCAGATAACGTCCCCCATCGTCTTCGTGCCACCTCGGGGTGGGGAACTTCCAGAGGTCGATTCCATCTCCCGTCAGCACGTTTTCAAAGATCGGTCCCGTCTCAACTTCAACGGGAGGTACGGGCTGGTAGCAGGCTATCTTTTTTGCATAGGCATCCAGCGCGCCGTTCAGGTCGAGATCGAGGGGTAGGTCCAGCGCAAGGAGCGAACGGCGCAGGTTATCCATCGCATTGGTCAAAATACGATAGCCTTTCGGATAGCCTTTAATGGAGTCAAAGAGGAGGGCCGGACCCAGTCGTTCGTAGTTGAGTTCGGTAATGGTCCCGATCTCCAGGTCCCAATCGGCATCCTGGACAGACCGTAGCTCCTGGTTTTTATCCAGGGCCGCTACGAACTCCCTTAAATCTCTGTATGGCACTTTGCTTTCCCCTTGGGATTATTAAACGTGGGACCAATCTCATTGTCGACTAAAGACTCGGTTCAATCGCCAGAGATTTCCGCCCTATGCGTGTGATTGCCCCACCCACCGTAAACTTCCGCCAAGTACAGACAGTACCGTTTTACCTCAACCCTAGGTTCTACTCATTGCAGCGGGATAAGGACAGATGCCAAGAACAGAAAGAGCAGCACCAGACCTAGCTGTCTAATTTCCATCATAAATTATTCGATCTTTCGTTGGAGCTACAAGGCGTTTACACCACCCTGTAACTAGGCGCCATATACCAATATAGGCGATGAGCTGTCAAGCAAAGCCGATCCCGAGTTCAGCAGAGAGATTCCCAATCTCTACTCCCAAAAAAAGGGGAGCCCCCTAGAATTATCATTCCGAGGAAAGCTCGCCCCAATTCCAAATACTCACCAAGCCGGCCCGGTGGATTGCACTGGACCCCAAGAGCTTGGCCTATCAGTACTTACTCGCTTTTCTTTTTCTTCTTTTTCCCCCTGACTATGATCTCCCTCTTTTCCCCAGTGGCGATCACATAGGGGACCGGATCGTATTTACCCTTGCTATTATACTTGATCAAAACGACGTCGCCCTTTTTCAGGTCCTTAAGGGATATCTCTTCTTCTGCTAATTTCTTGAACTTGGTCTCCCCGGGGTCCACGGCAATAATTTCAGCAGCCACCCTACCACGGCGTCTCTTTCCCGTATCGATTTGGATCGTCCTTCTCCCCACTTCATAGACGACTCCCTCGATGATCTGAGGCGCCTTGCTTCGGCTCCTCTTCTTCTTGCTTTGTTGAGACCATCCGTCCAACGCCATCCCTAGAACAAATGCAGTTGTTAGGAAAATAGCTATAAACGTTCGAACCCTCATTCTCTAATACCTCCTTTGGCTCAAACTAACCTGTTCTGGATGGGCTTAGACCATATTTTCATAGACCTTGTCAAGAGGGCTAATGCATCGTGACGCCCAAATCCCCATAGGATTCAGTTCCTTGACAGAAACATAGGGATGTCGTAAACACCGTACGAACTCACGCACGAGGATCCGGAACGCTCCCCCCTGTGGAGTCCTAATGCACAACCTGAGGCTGCGAATCAGCAGAGGAAGAAATCGGGAATGTTCCAAAACACCACCATGGGAACCGGCGCAACACTACTCCACCGTTGTGCTGCGGGGCTCCCAATTAACCAGTAGCGAGGTAAACCGATGAAAGGGTTACAGGAGTTTATTTCTGAATATGAGGCGGCCTTTCCGGACCTGGTCATCCATGTGGATAAGGAAGTGGACGCCCGTTGGGAAGCCTCGGCCATCGCGCTGAAGGCACAGAAAGAATTACGTGAGCCGCCGGTGCTTATTTTCAATCGGATTCGCACTACCACGGGGACCCTCTCCAAGTTTCCGGTGGTTTTGAATCTCTTCGCCTCACGCCAACGGGCCGCCTATGCCGTCGGTTCAGACTTTCAGCAAATTGGTCGAGATCTCTTCCAACGACGGGAGCAGCGAATCAAACCGGTTGTTGTCGACCGCCGCGACGCCTGTGTAAAACAAGTAATCAAGACGGGAAATTCTGCCAATTTGCAGGAGATTCCGGCCCTTGTCCACGCCGCATGGGATCCGGGACCCTACGTGTCAGCGGGTTATATAACCACTTACGATCCGGACTCGGGCGTCGACAATTGCGCCCTCCAACGGGGTTGGTTTTACGGCGAGAAGGAGATCCGTATTTTTCCCAACCGTGCCAGCCATAATCGCTGGAACATCAATAAGCAAGAAAAACTCGGTCAAGACGCTAGGGTCGCCATCTGGATAGGTCATCACCCCGCTGTCTGCATGGGAGCTGAGGCAAAGATGGGGTATCCGTTGAGCCATTGGGATACCGCCGGCGGATGTCTGGGGGAACCTCTGAGGCTCGTGCCATCAGAGACCCTGGGAGACGACTTCCTGGTCCCCGCAGATGCCGAATTCGTCATCGAAGGCACTGTCCCCCAAGGCAAACTCAAACCGGAAGGGCCCTTTGGAGAATATACGAGGTATTTTGGCGCCCAACGGCTTAACCCTTACATGGAAGTTACCTGCATCAGCCACCGGGAGAATGCCCTTTGGACGTCCATCATCACCGGGTACGCCGACGATCAAATTGGGGCCCTGCGCCGTGAAGGACTTGTCTTCGAAGCCGTGCAACGGGTAGTCCCACAGCTCCAGGCGGTCTATCGGCCCATGGCCGCTCCCCATCACATGTATTTACAAATTCGCAAAAACCACGATGCCCAACCCAGAGCCGCCATCATGGCAGCCTTGTCCGTACCCGACGCCATCAAGCATGTTTTCGTGTTCGATCAGGACGTGGATATCTTTGACGAGCAAGAGGTGCAATGGGCCATCGATACCCGGTCCGACTGGGCCAAAGACCTGATCGTCGTACCCAATCTGGAAGCATCCCACCTGGAGCCCACCACCAAGGGCGATGGGTTGGGAACTCGCGCAGGGATCGACTGCACCATACCTTCGCCGCCGGCGGTTTACGAGCAGCGCTCTTTCATTCCCCAGGATGTCATGGACCGTATCAAGCTTGACGACTATCTCCCCAAAGGGAAAGGAACATACCGGTAGGATTCCACATCCCCAATTCACTGAAATCACGAAGGAAGGTATCTTATGACAAATCAAGCTTCAAATCCGATAGGTGGCGCTTATGATGGCTGGGTCGCATCACAGGGGATACCGGTCCATGAAGGCTACTTCATTGAGGACATCAGGACCCTGGAGTTAGGTTGGTGGGAGGCGCGACAGTGCCACAGTGCCTTTATAAAACTGGCAGGCCAGGAAGGCGTCAGCGAAACCCGAGTCACGGAAATTCCTGCGGGCAAAACCCTTCCACCATCCAGGTTTTTGCTCGACGAAATTGTGTACGTGGGGGACGGACGGGGTATAGCCACGGTTTGGGGCAACGAAGACAGCCCAAAGCAGACCTTCGAGTGGCAGTCGAACAGCCTGTTTTTGATCCCGCGCAATTACGCGTGCCAGTTAAGCAATATGCAGGGGAATAAACCCGCCAGACTGCTCCATTACAACTACCTCCCGCTGGCCATGACCATTACGCCGGACCCGAAGTTTTTCTTTAACAACACGCACGTAGATCTAGAACTCTTGTACGGCAATGGTGGGGAATTTTATTCGGAGGCGAAGGCGGTGAGTGATACCGGGAGTTGGGCCGGGAGAGCGAGTGGCCGAAACATCTGGTTCGGCAATTTTTTCCCCGACATGAAGAACTGGGACAGGCTGGACACCCACGAGCACAGGGGGGCCGGGGGCAACGTCGTCCTGGTAAAATTTCCGAACTCGGCCATGAAGGGACATATGTCGGTCTTCCCTTCCAATACTTACAAGAAAGCCCATCGTCATGGCCCGGGAGTGGTCATCGTGATCCCGTCGGGAGAGGGTTACTCCATCATGTGGCAAGAGGGGAAGGAAAAGATCGTCATCCCCTGGCATGAGGGCAGTGTGATGGTCCCTCCCGACCACTGGTTTCACCAGCACTTCAATATCGGGGGTAATCCAGCCCGGTACCTGGCCTTCCACTCGCCGGAAGGACTCGTCGGGTACAGTGAAAAGGTGGAAGAATTAGCAAAGGATCAGATCGAATATCCCGATGAAGACCGCCAGGTACGGGATACGTTCGAGGCGGAGCTTGGCAAGAGGGGAATCAAGTCTCTGATGCCTGTAGCGGCCTATCAGGATCGGAACTATGCGTGGAGCTACCCATCGAGCTAAAGAACGGTGTTTTCTATGTCGATTCTGATCAGGACTAATCCCGGGACCGGGCCATCGGGGAACCTTATTGACAGCCACCGGGGGATGTCGTAAACCCCGTACCATAGGAAGTGGATGTTGTTATTCCGGCAGGGCGAACGTTGGCCCATGGGCAAGATTTAGAACAGGGCTCGTTCCGCTGGATGGGGTGTGGATTTAAGAGCCCAACGCCCTAATGCCAATTAGGATAACGGAAAATGAAGAGAACTTGCAGTTGGTCAATAATCCATAAACCAGGACATCAATTTAATAGGCAATAGGGGAGTTGATATGAAGGGTGCAAAGGTTCAAGGTTTACAGGAATTTTTAACGACGTACGAAGAGGCGTATCCAAACATGGTGGTGCATGTGCACCAGGAAGTGGATGCCCGTTACGACGCAGCGGCCATCGCCCTCAAAGCACAGAAGGAGCTTCGCGAAGCCCCCGTCTTTATCTTGCACAAACTTCGCACCATTACCGGGAAGATCTCACCCTTTCCGGTCGTTTTGAACCTCTTTGCATCCAGACAGCGTTCCGCCTTCGCCGTCGGATCGACCTTTGAAACACTGGGCTGTGACCTGTACGAGATGCGCTCGAAACGAATCAAGCCGGTGGTGGTAAACCGCAGCGAGGCGTCGGTAAAACAAGTGGTCAAGACCGGCGATTCCGCAAATCTGGAAGAGATCCCGGGCCTCGTCCATGCCGCTTGGGATCCGGGACCCTACGTGTCAGCGGGTTATTTAACCACTTACGACCCGGATACGGGTATCGACAACTGCGCATTGCAGCGGGGATGGCTTTACGACAAGAAGGAGCTCCGAATTTTTCCCAATCGTGCCAGCCATAACCGATGGAACATTAACAAGTGGGAGGAACGGGGCGAAAACGCAAAGGTCGCCTATTGGGCCGGGCACCACCCTGCCGTATGCATGGGGGCGGAGGCTAAGATGGGATACCCGCTGAGTCATTGGGATGCGGCTGGTGGCTGTATCGATGAACCGTTGCGGCTGGTGCCATCGGAGACGTTGGGAGACGACTTCCTCGTCCCCGCCGATGCCGAGTTCGTGATTGAGGGAGTCGTCCCCAAGGGAAAACTCAAGCCTGAAGGACCCTTTGGAGAATACACCCGGTACTTCGGCGCCCAACGGCTGAATCCCTATATGGAGGTGACCTGCATCAGCCATCGGAAGAATGCCCACTGGGTATCGATTCTCACAGGTTACGCAGACGATCAGATTGGCGCGTTACGCAGGGAAGGAAGCGTTTTCTCTGCGGTCCAAAGAGTGGTGCCGCAGATCAAACATGTTTACCGCCCGATGCCCGCGCCGCATCATATGTACATTCAGATCCGAAAGACCCACGACTCCCAGCCGCGCATGGCGATCATGGCGGCGCTATCATTGCCCGATGGAGTGAAACACGTCTTCGTTTTTGACGAGGATGTGGATATCTTCGATGAGCAGGAAGTCCAGTGGGCCATCGATACCCGGTCCGACTGGGCCAAGGACCTGATCGTTGTCCCCAACCTCCATGCCAGCAACCTGGATCCGTCCACGACCGGCGGTGGCCTGGGAACAAGGGCGGGGATTGACTGCACCATACCGTGTCCACCGGCAGTGTACGAGCAGCGCTCGTTTATTCCGCAGGAGGTCATGGACAGGATCAAACTTGCGGATTATCTACCTAATGGAAAAGGAAACAATCGTTGAGGATTAACCATGGATAAAGTCAGTTATGTGACATGCCCGGGCTGCAGTCGTGATTTTTATGTGGAGCGTTCCGAGTATGCAGGGCATCCGGAAGCGCCCTGCCAGTGCCCCTTTTGCCTCCGTGAGTTCACGGCGGGAGAAGGCAACCCGCGACCACCCCTTACAGTCAATCAATAGCCGTCGGCTTGGACCGGTCCCTTCCGCTTGAAGGGGCCGAGTCTTTAGCTCGGGTAGCCGGTGCTACCCGATAAGAGTTAGCTTGCCTGGTAATTCCACTCGTAATCGACGTTTTGGTATGCCTCTTGGGGCATCAGGGACTTGAGTCCCTTGCGTGCGAGTTCTTCGTCGAATTTTTCACGGATCCAGGGGTCTTCGTTAGGGTACTCGATTTGATCGTTTCTCCGGTCCTCTACCCTCTCGCTGTAGCCGCTTAGACCCTTGGGGGTGCGAAGCGCCAGGTACCTCGCCACTGCCGAGGTGACGT
This sequence comes from Binatia bacterium, assembly GCA_963664015.2. Lineage (GTDB taxonomy): Bacteria > Desulfobacterota > Binatia > UBA9968 > CAXXLF01 > JACZQL01. The sequence goes on from CAXXLF010000001.1 coordinate 1,066,838, forward strand.
TGAAGTGCTGGTGCAACCACCGATTGGGTGGCACGAAGACACTTCCCTCATGCCAGGGAATAACGATCTTTTCCTTCCCCTCTTGCCACATGATGGAGTACCCTTCGCCCGACGGAATAACGATGACCACTCCCGGGCCATGGCGATGCGCTTTTTTATAACTTTGAGCGGGAAAAACCGACATGTGTGAACAAATCGTCGCGTTGGGGAATCGGATATGGACAACCTTGCTTCCCCCTCCCCGTCCGGTTTGATTGTTGAGCTTGTCCCAACTACGCATGTCGGGAAAGAAATTCCCATACCAGATATCCCGATTTGTTAACCCCCCTATCCCGCCCTGGATCCTTTTGGCCTGGGAGTAAAAATCTTCATCATGCCCGTTGGTCTTACCAAAGTCTGCCGCAAAGGAATTCTGAAAAAAGAAATTAGGATCCGGTGTAACGGACATGGCCACAGGTAGGTAGTTGTAATGGAGGAGCCTTGCGGGACTGTTACCTTGCATATTGCTTAGCTGTCGAAAGGTGTTACGAGGGATCAGGAACATGCTGTGCTTCTGCCACTCGAAGGACTTTTTGGCTTCTCCCTCAGTGCCCCACACAGTAGTAACCCCACGCCCTTCGGCGACGTATACAACCTCATCCAGAGCGAAACGTAATGGGGGAAGAGTTTTGCCTGCCGGGATTTCCGTCACCCGGGCCTCACTGATCCCCTCCTGCCCGGTCAGCCTTAAAAAAGCGGCCTGGCACTGACGCTCCTCCCACCAGCCCAGCTCCAAGGTCCTGATATCCTCGACATAGTAGCCTGCGTGAATCGGGACGCCCTGCGATTGGACCCAATGCTCATAAGGATCCATCAGGTTTGTTAAATCTAACCTATCGTTGGCCATACATTTCCCCCCTATGTTTCTTTTAATTAGCGATATTGAAATGGATTTGTCAACTTGGCCTTCCTTTCGATACCCAGACACCATGGCAGAGTGATTCGTTTTGAAAACCCAAGATCCCTGCAAGTTGACTACAGCCGCGCTTTTATCTGCTTGACTTTGCACTCGTCCATATAATAAGAAAGACAAAATAATAAGAGAGAGAAACCTAGTTTTTCCAATGAAATCGACAATTTCCATATATCCATGAGAGCATAAATCCACCGATGAGCAAAACAAAAGCATTGATGGGGTTTATCTTGATACTCTTTTTTACCGGCACAGCTTTTTCTGCCTCGCTGCCAAAATCGACACAGGACCTGTTGAAGCAATTTGATCTCGACCCCGCCTTGCTGGCAGACATCGACCAGGAGCTGGCGGTCCCCAAGAAATGGATTGAGGAGGCAAAAAAGGAAGGTAAGTTAAGAATTCGGTCTACGCCGGCCCGACCGGACGACCTGAGAACCCTCCTGGGTCCATTCAAAGCGCGCTATCCGTTCATTGACGTCGAGTTTTCCGGGACCAACCAGCAAACTCGTTCTGTCCGGACGCTGATGGCCTACAAGAGTGGACGCATCCTCGCAGATTTTATGAACAGTATTGGTGGCTTCATGCATGAATACAAAGCGGCCAACGCTCTCGAAAATCTTAATGACATCCCGGGCGTCCAACGTATCGCCGAAAAGGCCAAAGACCCCACTGGTGAGTGGTCGGGAATCAACCAGAACTACTGGTGTATATCGTACAATACGAGGCTGCTAAAATCCGAAGACCTTCCGAAAAAATGGGAAGATCTTTTGACCAACTCCAAGTTCCACAATGGGAACCTGGCCCTGGGCAATCGACCCCAGCTTATCTTTGTGGCTTTATGGGCAGCGAAAGGTGAAAAGTGGACCAAAGACTTTATCTATAGGCTGTTTACTGAAGTCAAACCTCAGTTACGCAAGGAAGGCATGAACCTGCTTCCCCAGTTGGTGGCAGCCGGCGAATTCAACGCAGCCATGCCATCCAATAACAAGCGTCCCTACCAGCTCAAGCTTAATGGAGCGCCCGTCGGTTTCACCTGTCCTGAACCCGTCCCCACATCTACGGAAGATTCCATAATTTTGAAAGGCGGCAATACGGCCACGGCCAAGATCTTTCTAAATTGGCTTTTAAGCAAGGAGGGTCAGATCGCCCAATATGCTTTTGAATACGCAACCCCGCTGAACGATCAACTCCGCGCCAAGCTCCTTCCCTTTTCCGACCAGATTCTGGGCAGGGAGAATAGCTTTCGAGACCGCGACTTTGAGATGAAGATCATGCCGGACCTCTCAAAGTTCTGAAGTAAACTGTGGCTTAGCGGGGGTGGCGCCGCCAGACGATGACGATCAGTCGGATCGGAACCACAATAGCAACTGAACTGGGAATGGGATCTAGCGCGGCGGCACTGCTGCTACCGTGACGCCCCCTCTGGGCCACTAGCATGACGACCTTGACGGTTGTCGATGGGAGCACTTGGCTTCCACCGACATTTGGGTTAAGGGAAAGAGTACTATGATAAGTATCGAAAATCTTCACATGCGCTACCGGTCAGAGATGGGGGAGGTCCATGCCGTCCGCGGGATCAATATCAATGTGAAACCGGGGCAGTTCTATACCATGCTGGGACCCAGTGGATGCGGCAAGACCTCTACCTTGAGATCGGTAGCGGGCCTGGAGACCCCCGACGAAGGGGAAATCACCATTGGGGATGCATTGGTCTTTTCATCTTCCAAGGGTATCAACGTTCCTCCTTACAAACGGGATATCGGTATGGTGTTCCAATCCTACGCCATCTGGCCTCACATGACCGTGTACAGCAACGTCGCATTTCCTCTCGAGGAGATGGGTCGTAAATTCAACTCGGCAGAAATACGGGAGAAGGTCCTAACGGCACTGTCTCTTGTTCAATTGGACGGTTTGGAAGACCGTCCTGCACCCTTTTTAAGTGGCGGCCAGCAACAGAGGCTGGCCCTGGCACGGGCGCTGGTCAAAGAGCCACGGGTCTTACTGCTGGATGAGCCCTTGAGTAACTTGGATGCAAAGCTCCGGGAAGAAACACGCCTGGAGGTGAGGGAGTTGGTCAACCGACTCGGCATTACGACGCTCTATGTGACCCATGATCAGCTCGAGGCGTTGACCATGTCCGATGTTGTAGCCGTAATGAACCAAGGGGAGATCATCCAGGAAGCCCCACCCAACGAAATCTATCAAGCACCGACAGAACGCTTTGTTGCTAATTTCATCGGTCTGGCAAATTTTCTGGAGGGCGAGGTCAATGCGCTTCCCAGTAACGGGCAAGGCTTCGGCGAGGTCAAAACCTCTGGCGGCATCATGAGATGCACGCTCCCAGATGGAGTTGGGATCGGAGAAAAGGTCGTCATCCTCGTACGTCCGGAGGACGCCAATCTAGTAGACAGCTCCTCTACAATCCAGGGCAACGTACTCAATGCCAGCGTCGATGCGGTTATATACATGGGGGACACCCTGGAGTGCCGGGTCATCACGGGGGGACAGACGATAAAGATCAAACTTCACCCCTCCTCCACGCTGGCCCGGGGCGACACCGTGCGCTTGGAACTTCCACCGAGCCGCTGTCGCGCAATCAAAGCTTGAGGTCCCCCATCCCAAAGGGGATATACCAACCCCATTGCACTGACGATGTTGACTCACCAGGAAAATGAGCTACTCACTCGCGTCGGGCCCGGCACACCCGGGGGCCGGATGCTCCGCTGCTACTGACAATCTGCACTTCTGTCCGAAGACCTTCCTAAGAAAGGAAACCCCAAAGCCGTGTGGAGGTGGACTAGCGAATCTCCGGTAGAGACTTTCCCCGCGGCACATCCTCATCCCCCGCTTTGGTTCAGAGGCATGAGTCTGGTGGTGATGCCGTTTTTTTCCAGCTCCCGATAGTATTCTTCGCGGATTGTCGGATCTTCCATCTCATAGGTGATGTTGAAAGCCCACGCTTGACGGTCTTTACTCTGGGCACTACTCGAAACGATCTCGTAATCTCGGCCCCACCCATAGCGGCTGCCAAAGCCTCGGAATGCCAGCATTCGGAACGGCCCCTTGCCCGTATTCAGGTGCTGGTGAAATTCATTGTGCACAGGCGCCACGACGGAATAAGGTTTGAGGGGTATCTTGCGTCGATTCTTCTCCTCCTCGGTCATAAAGAGCAGTTCGTAGCCCTCTCCCTGGATCACGATCACATGGGCATTGGGACCATGGCGGTGCGCCGTCATATAGGTCCCTTCAACAATCTCGTTGACATGCATGCCCATGGAAGTCGCGGCCATGGAAAGCTGGATCACTGTGTGGCGTATTCCACGGATCGGGTTATCATCCAAGGGCAGGGTTCTAATATCCGGAATAAAGTTCGTCTCTAGTATTCGATGCTCCCAATGAATTCCTTCATCACCAAAGACACTGTGCATGGCATGGGAATAACGGTCTTTGAACGAAAAAGGGTTATTAAATATGAAGTCCAGGTTGTGATAAAAGTTGATCGCATAGGCCATGTTGGTCCCAAAGAGAAACCGGCACGGCTCATCGGCGGAACTGTTGAACTCCTGATGCCACGCGTTGAGGGGGATGGCGAGGAGGGCCCCTTCTTCCCATTCAACGGTTTGTTTTGGTTCCCCTTCCTGCCATATCGTGGTAGCGCCCCTCCCCTTCATGACATACATGATCGCATCATAGACATGATGCTCCGGCTTGAGCTGTCCCTTGGGAGGGATCTCTACTATCTGAAGATTGTAGTTCTCTTGATCTCCCAAACGGGTGTATGCGGCCTTTCCGCCCCGTCTCTCCCAGTCCGCGACGGGCAGCGTGGCAAGGTCCTCGAGGGCACTGCCTTCGTATAGTGGGACCCCTTCACTTTTGACAAAGTCCTGATAGGAACTCTTGACATACCAGTCTTTAAAACCCTGAAGCGCCTTAGACATCCGATCGTTCCTCTATGCTTTTTTTGTCACGGTGGCAATGCAATCCCAAATCAACCCGCCTATCTGCCTTCGCCGAAAAGCTGGGACTAAGGGTTGTAAAATCTTCATTTGTTCATCTGGCCATCGTAGTCCGGGCGACATTTTTTCATGATTGCACGCAAATCCTGCCTTAGCTCTTCAACCGTTGCCCGTCCCACAGACCAATGGCCGTTGTATAGATTGTGGATGGTTAGGTCCGGCATTAGAGAAAAGGTATAAGGGATGGCTTCCGCGTTGCCGTGTTTCGAGACATGCCGAATATCGAGCTGCTTGATCGCCGTCTCGCCCTGATCGCTCAAGAAAGGGAAGGTTGCTCCCAGACCTGTTTTAAAAGCAGCACTCACTTCTGGCTTATCACAGCTGATAACCGCCAGCTTGCAATAGCCTACGCGTAATTCTTCTTGGATCTCTGTCAGGTACCGTAACTGCACCTGGCATTTAGGTCACCAATAGGCCCGATAAAACGCTACGATTAGCGGGAACCCCCCTGATAATTCGGACAATTTGACATTTTTCCCCTCTTCGTCCGGTAATTCCAAATCCGGGAAACGTTTTCCGATTTCTTGGTTCATGAAACAACCTCCTGGGCTCTAAGACTTCTGCTGGGTGCTACTCCGGTTAGCCCGCAATCAATGACCGGCACGGGTTGACTGGAAAGCCTCACTGACCGGCTATCCAGCATCCAAACCATCCGGTGGTGATTGCCGAATCCGGTCTGACGGTCACCGTTGACTAAAAATACGTGAGACGTTCCTAGAGAACGGCAACCACTTCGATCTGGAAGTAATTATTTCCCCGTAGATCAATTTTTATAGCGTGGCGGGCCGGCCGATCATCCTCATTGGGGAACATCTTGATCCATTCCTTGTTGACGTGGTCGCGATACTTTTCGTCTTTCATAAACACGGTCATATGGACAATGTGATCAGGGGTACCTCCTGCTTTCTCCATAAAGGTTTTAAGATTCCGGAACATAGCGGCTGCCTGTTCATCCGGATCCTCAGGCGTTAGTTTTTTCTCGATATCTCGACCCGAAATCCCAGAGGAGAAAACCATATTACCGATCTTCGACCCGTTGGGAATGGGAGCACCGTGAGGCATCCCAGGTATTTCGATGGTCTGTCGTAATTTAGCCATAATTAGAGTCCCCTTTCATCAATTGCAAAGTTCTCATAGGCACCGCTAGCGTGCATAGGCTCGGACGCAAATTAGCACTAGAAGGAGAACCCCGTCAACCCCGATTCGACATCAATCTAGCCAACCGATCATCACTATCAACTCTCGTAGGATAAGAGGGGATGCCGGGTGTACCTCGATGAAGGCGAGGCCGCAGGGGACCGAGGTCAAAACCTCACCCCTATGGTGATCGGTTGTATGGGTCTCGTCCGAAGGGAATCTCCCAGCTGTGAGTCGGAACATCGAGCGGAGGTGACAAGTGGAATTTCAATGGTGAGAGTCGAAATCACTATGCCAAAACGATTTCAGAAGCCAATCCTGCTCTCCATTATATCCGCCTTCGCAAAAGACCATGGATGGATGCGACGGCCGAAGCTCCAGGGGCACCCGGCCGTCGCATCCGAAACGGCTGCTTCGGCCGATTCCGCCGAAGAGAAAGATGGACCCACGGGCGAAAGCCCGTGGAGGCTTCACTTCAGGAAGGGCTTCTTGCCACTTGACAGGCCCCAAGGGATGAGGCAAGATACCGTCGCTTGGCAGGCGATTGGCGCAATTTTCCGCGGTGCCCGTTATGAATCAACCGGACTTTCTGACGACCGAAGAAGTCGCTCAGTATTTAAAGGTGGACAAGGACACAATTAATCGACTGGTCGCGAAGGGGAAGCTGGCCGCATTCAAGGTCGGGAAGCAATGGCGCTTCAAGCGGTCTATCCTAACGCGGTGGTTAAACAGGAATAAAAGCAAACCCTCCGCTCATTAAGACCTGACCCCACACCCTTTCATTCAGGCCCGAAACTTGCAGCTTAATACTTGTGCTCTAGGCGAACCCAGCGTTTCGACTGCCCAAACTATTCGTCGCTAAAGTTCACCGCTGACTCCGGCTTCAACCCGGATCAATATGTTTTCCTGCACCCACCGGCCGTCCCACCATTCTAACGGCAAGACCGGCACCCCTTGAATCAGGGTGCCGTAATGCAGGTGGTCACCTGTCGTGAGACCGGTCTCTCCAGTTCGTCCAATGATCTGTTTCCTTTCGACTTTCTCGCCTTTTTTTACACTGATGAAACTCATGTGGCTGTAAAGGGTAAAAAGGCCCAAGCCGTGATCAATCATCACGGTGCTGCCGTAAATACCCAAGTCATCGGCAAATGCCACCACCCCGCTGTTAGCTGCCTCAATGGGATAATTTCTTGTCACTGCCAGATCATAACCCAAGTGGAAGGCCCGGTCGATAGGTTCTCCTTTGTAATAATAAGTACGTTCATCCCCAAAATTGGCTTCGACCTTAGAGTTTGAAAGCTGGTGAAAAGGCAGGGTCCAGAGCATCTCGTTCCGGGATACTTGACAGACCTCCCTGATCTTGGCTTCGTTACGCGCCCGCATACCGTTGTTAACCGCGAAAAAGGCGTCTTTTAAACCTTCTTTGCCTACCCCTGTCTTTCCAAGCAGAGGGATGACGCGGTTTTCGATCAACCGATCGGAGACCTGGATCTTCTTCTTCCTTTTTTTCACGTTCTGCACGTTATACCCCAGCGCTCGCTCCACTCTATTACCCGCTGCATCTTCCGCGATGAGGACTGCTTTACTATCACCCACATCGTGAGGATGGGCAAAAAAAGCCATAAATGTATCCGCTACTTTGAGCTTGCCTCTATATCCCTTGAAGAAATAAGAACCGAGCTTTACCCCACTGCGCACGGTATCGGAAGAAGCCTGGTAGAAGATAAGGCCTGTGCCACCAAAATTGATATAACGATCGTTGCTAATCAGGTGGAGTTTCGGCGGAGTTAAGTCGACAACTACATAGAGTTCCTGAGTGCTCTCATTGCCTTTAAAAACCCCCCAGAAAGATCGATCCCGGGCGGAGACTCTCAGAACCGCCGGTCCCTCTTGATCTTTCAACTGTTCCCGAGAAACCGAGATCGATAACTCCTTACTCATCACAGGCGCATCGTATTCCTCAATCATCAAGGGGTAATCGACTCCATTGGCCCGGAGTACCACCGAAATCTTTTTCAGCCCGCTGCCCTCCTCCACAACAGAGACGACAAAGGGTCGCGTCCCGATATATCCGTTGTCCAGTTTAATGCTGATGACTGGCGCCTGCCATTCAAACCGGGCACGGACCCAGAACCCCCCAGCGATAACAATGAGAATCACCAATAGATAAAGGAGTGTTTTTTTCATGTTTAGCATTTTGAATGCCTACCAATCCTATGATCCGGTGATCCGAAGATTCCTATGCCACCATGCGGAAGCTCCCGACAAGCGCAGACCATGACAGTGAAAGCTCAAATTTTACGTGAATTGTTTGGTTTGTACCACAAAGTATCGAGGAATTCCACGGGGTATCAGAATGCACTAGTATTGAATCGGGACGATCCCGTTCACGGAATGTACGAAAACGGCAGGCCGATCCTCAATAACGAGCGACTTCGACCTGGACCTTAGCGGCGGGGCCGAAAGGCGGGCTGCAAAACGTCATTCGGAAAGCAGCGTCTGTCCACCGAATCTATATCACCAGGTATAGAAAAACACTAACCAGGACAACTAAAAGTATATACTTCTTTGGATCCTTCTCCGGCTCTAGCTTCATTGCTCCCTCCTAAGCGTTTGATGCCCTGATAAACGAGCAGAATACATGCCATACGGAACGACCGCTGATGCCGTGGCGGACCATTGACCGGAGGTCTGAAGCCCAACACAATCTTTAAAAATCTACAGATTGTAATCGGTCAGGGGATATCCCTGCCATACCGAGTCAGAGCTTGGAAACGAGACGCACGCCCCTTCGGTGAGCCAAGGTGACCGAGTTGCGCATGGAACCTGGCTTGTGAACGATCACAAGAATTGACTCGGTCAAAAACTGATGGGTTGTGGAATCCTCTTCATGGGCAAGTTTTCACATCGGTCTTCACATAGGGCGGTGTGTTAATCTCAAAGTGGATGCCGGCTGGGCTAGTCACCTTGTTCTGTCGCCGATCCCGGGCGGGCTCCTCGACGTCGAACCCATGGGCGCGGAGCCGGGCGGTCAACTCATCGACTTCCGCATCCGTGGCAACGTCAAAGGCTAGATGGTTCAGGATGCATTGGCTCTGGCCGTAACCCGCAACCGGGCCGTCAACTGCATAAATAATAAACTCATGATCCCTCAGCGGGTCGGAGGTGAAAAAGGCGTTTCGATCTCCTTGCCTCACCAGTTTAAGCCCAACGATCTTTTCCCAGAAATCGCACTCCTGCTGAAAAAGCTCTCGGGGAACATTAAACCCTGTATGACTCAACCTTGCCAACGTCGCCATTGAAAACGGCCCTCCTTTCCTCTCATGGTCAGGGGCTCGATCACGGAAACGGGTCTTGTGAGCCTTTGCGCCCTGTTTACCTCACGGGTCCGGCCAAGGCCAAGTGGGTCGCCGGCTATTGCAGTCCCAGCAATATTATCCAATCGCCCTATCAAGGCGGCAGCTCATCAGGGATCCCTACTCAGGAGCGTTCTTATGATTCAAGGCGCCGAGTTCAGAACGAAGGAACTCGAACGGCTCCGGGGAACTACTATTTTTTATCGAACCGGGCTTTGAGAGCGTCGGGAGTCGTGAATCGATGAGGCGGTGTATTGATTTCGAAATCAATTCCCGCCGGACTAGTCACTTTGTTTTGATTACGGCCCATGGAGGTTTCGTCCACCTGAAATCCGTGAGCACGGAACCGTGCCGTCAATTCGTCAACTTCCGCATTTGTCGCCACATCAAATGCCAAGTGATGTAAAATACATTCGTCCTGACCGTGCCCTGTAACGGGTCCATCCACTGCGAACAGAATAAACTCATGGTCTCGTAGTGGGTCAGCTGAAAAGAACGCTCCTCCATCGATCCTTCGGACCAGGGTGAGACCGACAAGGTTCTGCCAAAAATCGACCTCTTTCTCAAAGATTTCCTTCGGGACCTTGAATCCCACATGACTTAACCTTCCAAATGTCGCCATGATACCTCCCTTGTCTGCCTCAAACACTCTCACGAAAAAGACAGGCCTTTTCTATCGTGTTGTAGCGAAGGTTGTCAATAGGGAAGGAAGTAGAACGCGGTTCAACGCCTGGGTGGATTGAAAAAGACGGCATCGAGATTATACTAAGCTTGCCTCCCCTCATCGGTCGTTCTCAAGCTCCTCTTTCTTTCAGTCAGTTGGATCGCTCATTCGTGCATCTTTCTCGAAATATTTACGCAGGTCAACGATTGAGCTGTCAGGCCTAAATAGCTGCTCTGGCGCCGAATAGTCCAAGTGTTCCACTATCCACTTGTCTTGTCCCTCGTTGAACCATTTGTGGAACACCCAACGATGCCAAAGCCAATATTGCAGTCGAAATGCCAGCGCTTTTAGTCCATGAAACCGTCCGGCCAACATCTGAAAGTTGCGAGTGTGTTTTGCATCGATAGGGACAGACCACCGGACATGGGTATAGTAAGTATAGTGGTTCACGATAACGCATGGAAGGCGGAAGGCTTGAATCATAGGTTTGCCCTTAGGGCCGAAGTTTTTACGAGCTCTAGCCAGAGCTTTTCGTAACCAAGTGTGACGCGGCCAGAGGCCGAAGCCCGGATAATTTGCCTCAAACCCGATAGGACCCCGCCGCCTCTGAACCAGATATTTACCTTGTACTTCACTTTCTACCTTCCCAGCCCAGGCCGGCGGGAGGTTAAACTGGGTTTGCCACCGGAAGCTGTACCTATGGACGTACGTGGCGTGGGACGCGTCGTACCCGTTTTCAACCGCAGCACGCCAATTACTCTTCCAGACGGAGGTGACGGACTCAAAAACGTATTCCGGTTGCAACACTTCTTCCGGAACATCTTCCTCGATTGCCGGCGGGTTGCCGTCTCCCATGTATACGTAGATGACTCGATTTCGCTCCTCCACCGGGTAGCTGCGGACCCCTTTTCCCTTCTTGCCCACAACCGTCGACTCAGGCCCGTCCGTTAGAGCCGCAATTAACTCGCCGTCGCGCAAGTTGTACGTCCACCCATGATACGGACACGTTATTATGCCTTCCGACCAGCACTTGCCTTCGGACAATGGCATGCCCCGGTGCGCACATCGATCAAAGAGCGCATAGGGCCGTTTGTTGACTCGCACAAATACCAGTTTCTCGCCAAGTAGCATGACAGATTTTGGTTTCTTCCCAAGCTGCCTGGAAAGGAGCGCAGGATACCAATAGTGGCGGAACCCCAATTCGGCAGCTTCATAACGCGCTCCTTTTGTGCTTCGCAGCTGTTGGTCCTGCTTTGTCGCAGTATATTCTTCCTCCTTGGCGACTCCATCATGTAATTGACTCACTGCATTAGCCATTATACGACCCCCCTTAGCGACCTCGAAGATCACATCTTTAACCACACGCACTTGCCTTGCCTAGTCAGCTTAAGCCTTCCGTAATCCGATTACCCGGACCATGACGATCTCACTCCCTTGAAAACATTGCCCAATAGACGGCTGCAAATGACAGGGTGACAATGTTATCCCAGTAGTACCTAAATGACCCTTGTGTCAATCCGCTTATCCGAATCGAATTTCGCCGTATGTCTGACCCGGGTGACACTCAGGCCAGATAACCGCGGTCGCGCCAAAACCGTTCGGCGGCAGGGTGAAACGGAATAACCAACGGGGTATCGGGTGTATTGCGGCACATGCGTTCCAGGGGAAGCGGGCCTTCGCCCTGCCAGGGGATCCGATCCCTGCGGGCCTCCAGGGCCCGGCAGAAAGCCGTGATGAAATCGTCGGACATGTCCGCATGGGTGAATACGGCCCATCCGCTGAAGTCGAGGCTCACCACGTCGGCCGGTAATTTGGGGTAGTCCACATTGGGGATGACACCGCGCCGGAAGCCCATCTCTTCCAGCCTGGCCAGGTGCGACCCACCAAGCGATAGTGGCCGAATGCCATAATCCAGCGCCTTGTAAACCCAGCGATTAATCGCCTCGTCAAAGACGGCGTCGATTTCCCCCCGCTCTATGGCGCCCAGGCGCTCGGCGGACTGGGGAATGGTTGCGTCGTAACGGATCTCGCCGCCCCAGGATATTATGTCATCCAACGAAAAACCCGCGGCCTGAAGTACCTGCTTGATATAGAAGTGCGTGGAATGGCCATGCTGTTTTCTAAGCGATACGCGAAGCGGGACCCGCCGCTCGCGGATCTCTTCGAGCGACGTGAGACCCGTGCGCTCTGAGACGGCGAAGGCGATCTGATCTTCCGAGGGGATCACCGTGACGATTCTGAGGGGTAATGGCTCGTTATACGGTCCTGTCCCACGATAGGCCAGCGCCAGGGGATCCACCGGGTTCATGATTGCGACCTGGACCCTTCCCGACACCACCTCGTCTATGACCTCCGGGTCATCGCTGGCAAAGAGGGTCAGGGGCCAGCCGGCGGCTCCCTGCCGCCGCAGGCTCACCGTAGCCTGCCGTTGCACCCAATCCTCTCCCCCCACCAATTCCGACGCCACCTCAAGCATCAGCCGTGACCGCGTAGTGGCCGGCACGACGAATTGTCCATGATCGATCATCCCGTGACTCCTTAGCAACTCGACTTCTAAGCGTAGACCAAAGTCACCCAATACACCCCATACTCATAGACTGTCAATTGGGATGTGTCTTATTGGAAAAGAGGTACGGATTCTCCCTGGATAGGGTCAACCAAAGGCTGGCAAACACGCAGGACCCGGAAACCAAACCGTAGTCAAGCTTTCAGTCCCCGCCGTATTGGCCCTATAATGGGAGTGAACCAGTTTGCGGTACGGTCAGTGACTGAGAAAATCGATCACCAGGCGGGCAAACTCCTCAGCTTTTTCGTAAGCTACGAAATGCCCGGTCCCGCCGCCCCAGATGTGCAATCGAACGTTAGGAATGAGAACCAAGGCACGAAACGCACCTTCAACGGGCACCATCCTATCCTGATAGCCCCAAACCACCAGCACCTCCGCTTTGAGGTTCCGCACCAGTTGGCTCAGGTCGCTGTTTTTGGAGGCCGAAAATTCCCGCCGGGCCTCAATATGCCCAGGAGTTAGAGCGGCGCGAAACCGGGCCTCAATGATCTCTTCGGTGCAAAGCTCGTCTTTGGGGATAAACAGATGCATCATCTTTTCCATATTCTCTCGGATCGGATTTTGAGCAAATACGGCCAGGGCCTTGAGCCCTTCGGACGGCGAAGAAGAGAACATGAGTTGCCCCCCTCGTTCGGGAGAGCTCGACTGCATCACTATTTTCCCAACCCGGTCCGGGTAGTCGATACCCAACCGCAGCCCCATGGGCCCACTTTGGGATGAGGTATACAGGTGCGCTTTATCGATACCTAACTGGTCCATCACACTGACCACTAACCTGGCCAAAAAGACATCCAAGGGTTCACCGTTGAGCTTCGCATCTTTAGCCGAACCCCCGAAACCAGGTAGATCCATGAGGATACACTGGAAGTGCTGCGACAGCAGCGGGAGGCAATACCGCGAGTTGCCCCACGCACTGGCTCCCGGTCCACCCCCGTGGAAGCAGATGAGGGCCGGCCCACTGCCCGCCTCGTTGTAATGGATCTTTATCCCTTGGACCGTTATCTCACGATCCGTTGCTTCCTTCGTTAATTCTTGTACAACCATGCCTTCCTCCTCGGTCAACGCGTGCGGATGGTTACGGCACACATCCCTACCTTATCTTGAGCCCGCATTGGTGCCAAGAAGTTCCAACTCATGACTGAGCGAGTTCCTCAAAGGACGGTTCCGGCAAACCCTTCTCCCATGTGGGATCCCGAAGCTCGAGTCTGTTTCCACTGGGATCATAGAAGTAGAGTTCTCTTCCGGTAAAATATCCCTTGGCGCGGTAGACAAGCTCCACGACGGAGACTTTCTTTTCCTGAAAGACTTTACAAGCCTGCACCAGTGTTTCCGAACTCACCGTGAAGGAATGATGAACCAGATCATTTTTTTCGAGGGCCTTCCTACTGCGTTCCTTTTCGGCGCATAGCAGGATATTGTGATCCCCGACATTGAAGCACGCCATGCCCGAATCGCCTAACCGCCCCACAAGCTTGAGACCAAGCAGGTCGCCGTAAAACTCTATCGACTCTTCCAGATCGTTCACAGGAATGGACCAGTGAGTAACCCCTTCAATTTTCAACAATCCCATAGTAGCCTCCCTTAAAACTTTCAAACCTTTTTTCCCAATCTTTACCGGCGGCACCACTGTCACGGAATCAATCAGACACGCTCTTAGTAGATTAGCAGGGACGAGTCAAGGCACACAAATGCGGAGAGGATCGGTTTAATTGTTGCGCCCCACACGAGGCTGCCGCTTCTAGAATAATTCGTCGCGCGCCTTAACACAATTCAGCCCATTCCGTGCTCTACTATTTTAACTTTTCAAAGAGAAATCGCTGCCCTGCCCGGCGGAAGGGTCGAGAGTCAAGGGCATAGGAGGTTGGCGAGTCCGCATCCACGGGTTCGCCCCGACACCCCTGACTGTTCGAGCTTTGGCTGGAACTCAAGAATACTGCTGAACGCTATCCAACACGCGTAATGGCCCCCGCGCCATGGTGAAGCCTGGGCAGTATTGCTGATGCAAACCGCAGGACAAGACGCCATTCGGGTAATCGAATCCGAAATACTGAGGGAGAATAATCTGGACATTAATCCCGGGGCTTCTTAGCCACAACGACGAGATCGACTGTCGAGGTGAGATGATTTCTGAGCCAACAGCTTATCGACCGAACACGTAGGCTTGAGATTTGCTTTCAATCCTTGTTGGCAGAGCATTGCCATGTCAACAGCTACAGAGGTGCTTCTCCGGGTAAACGTAGCACCCAGGAGGAATGGTGCACATCAGCCCATTCCCACTGGGATCTGGACTGTTATCGACTCCTTATCAGGAGGTCCCTTGACACGGCCCATCCCCAGCGATAAAGGAGCGGGTATGACATCCAACAAAAACTCACCCGTTATAAACATAATAAATGGAGCTTCCATCGGTGGAATATTATTGGTCTTAATGAGTGCATATTCGATATGGCATATATATAGGTCGGGTCTTTCAGATATTGCTGACCTTACATATCCAATTGTCGTGGTCGTTGCTGTGGCTGGTTTAGTCGTTGGTCTATTTTTAAGAAACAGAGCAGCCGCTACAATGTTGCTCCTCTATTACGTAGGGACTAATATTTACAACCTAAGTGCTGGATTTTTACAGCCTCATCAGCTTGCAATTCCAGTGATATTCGCCGTCTGGATTTTCAGTGGCGTGGCAGCAACATATCGTTATCACAATACGATGCCACAGAACGATCTCAGCAATAAAGAGGCGTCATGATTTCCAACCAACCAAAAACCCGTGGATGCCCCCTCCGGCCAGGGGCACCCCATATCCGTGAATTTGATATCTCACAGCTATACAGAGAGAACGCCCTGGAACGATAAGGTGCTTCGCAAATCAGATTCGCGCGTCGAAGCGTAGGGCTGAGAAGATAGAGAGTATGCTGCCAGAGAGGGAGGAACGGAATAGGAAGTTAAAAGATCAGATTAAGGCTGTCGATCAGCTTCAGCATCAAAGGTTAGCACGGCGGTGAGAGGATCCGCTACACCCTCTTGAACAGCGGTATCTGTCAGCGGCATTTGGGGGCAACTCCATTTCCATGCTCCCCTGTTGCCCCCAAATCTGCCCCTATATGGGGGCATCTTTAGTTGGACGACATGGGATCATGCCGGACACTACATCAGGTATTTCGACGGTATTACAATGGCTTGTTGGACTTTAGCGGACGCTACTGGATAGATAAATGGTGGAGGCGGGGGGAACTACATTACGCTCCTAACTCATTGATATAAATGATACTGCTGCCGTGAAATTACGTTGTTGCCCCCAAAGCTGCCCCCACAGTGTCGCTCCTGGTCATAATTTTTGGCTCCTTGATCCGCTCTGAACTGCCCACATCCCTCGCCCGTTCGTCCTCAAGGACTCCCCAGGAAAGATCCCCCTAAATGCGTAGGACTCAATTAAAGCGTCGTTTAATTGCGTTCTGGGATGAAATTATGGTCTGCTAAGTCGGGTTGGCAAATTTAATTCTGAAAAAGCAATGAATCTTAAATGAAGCTGTTATTGCCCAGGTATATTTTGTTTCCAAATCCGATAGAACTTTTTCTTATATAAACTCTTTTCCGCCAGTTTGTCCAATCGCCCCATTTAATAAACGCGTCAGAGTCTGATTCTCATAAGTTATGCCTTTGATTATCTCTTTCCCTCGTGAAGAAAGCCGCCGATACCCCCAAACACAACGGCGTTTCGTTTCATCCCAGCCCTCGCGTTGGTAATACAGAGGCATATTGACATCAAAATAGGAAATACTATCAGCGTCCTTGAGCAGGTCGGAACGAGGGTCGCCGCCCACTTCATGAAGCGTTACAAGACGGCAAGCTTCTTCAGCAATGGGTTTGGCCACTTGGCAATCATCCAAAATTTCCCGCAGAATCTTCGCCCCGTTTTGGGCATGCGCGGCTTTGAAGACATCATAATCGTCAAAATCGGAGCGGCGCGCCTTTCGCGCTTCCACTGCTCTGTCAATATCATGAGCGAGCGCGGCAATCTGCATGGCTGGATCAGCTGTGGGATCGAACTTAAAAAGCCATTCAAGCGTGTTATCAGCATGGACAGGATCTTCTGGAACCTTGGAAGCGGCAATGACTTCCCGGATTTTCCGTTTGGCGCATTCGATCCTATCCATGATCTCGGCAGACGATGAGACGGCGTATGGTTTCAAGGTTCATCATCACGGCGATCACCAGTAGCGTCCAAAAAGGTAGATGGAGCACAGCGCCGAGAAATATGATGAAGACACGAATGTCCCGGCCCAGTCGGAGCCCTTTGCCTTGGCGAATCTGGCGGCCCATCAGATGGTCGTATTTGTCCGCCGTGTAACTCAACAAAAAAGACCCAATGATCGCCAGGAAACCGACAAACAGGACAAGGCCTTCTGTCCTATCCGCGTAAGCGTGCCAGGTGAGGCCAAAAAGAAGGAATGCGTCAGAATAGCGGTCCAGTACGGCATCCAACCATTTCCCGTAGTCGCTGCTTTGGAACTTGAGTCGTGCCACTTCGCCATCGCAGCCGTCGATCACCGAGGCGAATTGCGCGAGAACCCCACCCAGGAAAAGAGCCAAATAACTGCCAAGGGAGAGCAGAACGGCAGCCAGTATTGAAAACAGGACAGAAAATAGAGATATCTGATTTGGGGTGATGGAATAATTTACCAGTCGGCGGGAAATTCTTATGGACAAAGGCCGGTTTAAAAAACGGGCAATCGGACCGTCGTGGGTCTTCCCCCGTAGGTTGGCCAAAAGGGCGTTTTCCGCGCGTCGGAAAGCTTCCGGATCATCCACATCGATCCAGAACTGACCGTTTATGTCGACCGCATTGACCAGCCCATGGGTGGCCAGCTCCCGCACGGCTCCAGAAAGGGAAGTATCGCTGGTTTCTTCCGCACACCGTTCCAAGGTCGTGAAAATGGCGGGAGTGCATACGAAAAGACCGGTATCAAATCCATTATATTCCTTTATGTTTTTACCGATATCCCGGATCTTCCCCCCTTCGGTCTTTACCCGAGTGACATCCTCCAAGTCGACCAGGGGGTTGCTCCTGTTTCCATCCACGCCGAGGGCAATTCCCCCATCGGCTAATGAAAACTCGATCAACTTTCGGACAATAGACGGATCAAAGAGGTGATCCGCCATCAGCAACAAAAAGGGTTCGTACAGGCAGTCCCGCGCCTTGAGTACCGAAAGGCCGTTTTCTTTTTCCCAATCCTCGTTAACGATGGTGGTGATGCCAATACCGAGACGTTCAGCCAAGCGATCGAGAAAAACGCGAACGCCCTCTCCCTGGTAACCGATGACAACAAAAAAGTCATCCGCTCCAGCCTCAATGGCACAGCGGATGATTCGTTCGATTAAAGGGATGCCAAAAAGTGGAATGAGGGGCTTGCTATCGCCCCTACTCCGAAGACGATGGCCTTTGCCTGCGGCAATAATTAGACACTTCATATAGGCTTCAACCTTGGTTTAGACTTTATGATACCAAATCTGGAGACGCCCCCAGCCCAAGTTCCTCCTTTATGCGCAGGACGCCCTTGACCTGAACAAGCTGGGTTCCTTGTATGAAACGCTCAACCATTTGAAATGCCTCATCATCAGCGACTTGGTGGAGGGGATGTTTACAGAAATAAGCTGAAGGGGCAAAAAGGACTCCGCCTTGTCCCCGGTTCAACGCCAGTTTTGTACAACGTATGGAGTCGATGACGACTCCGGCGGAATTAGGCGAATCCTCTACGGAAAGCCGAAGCTCGATATTCATGGGTATATCGCCGAAGAGTTTACCTTCCATCCGAAGAAAACAGATTTTATTATCTTTTTGCCAAGGCACATAATCACTGGGGCCAATATGGATATTGTCGTCGGCCAGCCGCTTGGCGGTGACGGCCTGAACGGCTTCCGTTTTGGATTTTTTCTTCGAGGCCAGGCGATGTCGGTTGAGCATATTGAGAAAATCGGTGTTACCGCCGGTATTGAGTTGGTAGGTCCGTTCCAGCTTGACACCACGCTTCTTAAACAAGTCGGTCAGTACGCGGTGGGTAATGGTCGCCCCAACCTGTGACTTGATGTCATCACCGACAATGGGAACATTCTTTTCCTCAAAACGCTTGGCCCATACGGGGTCGCTGGCGATAAATACCGGTATATTGTTGATAAATGCAACATTGGCTTCCAACGCGCAATCCACATAAAATCGGGTAGCTTCTTCTGAGCCTACCGGTAGATAATTGATGAGAATTTCCGCACCCGAATCTTTGAGAGCTTGGACGACTTCTTCTTTAGTAGGCTCCGGTTTGTCGGCAAGAACAAAAACGTTTTTATCATCATAATCGTTCATATGATCCGGAAAACCGTCCAGAACTTTACCCATCCTTACAAGGATTTCGGAGGGTGGAACGTCGGGATAGAAAACCGTAGTACAATTTGGTTTGGAAAAAATTGCTTGATGGACGTCGACCCCAACCTTTCGTTCATCGATATCAAAGGCTGCAACAACCTGGATATCCTCTGGTTTGTACCCCCCAATTTCATGATGCATCAGGCCGATTATATCTTGAGGATCTTTATCCCTGTAATAGTAGATTCCTTGAATCAGGGAACTGGAACAGTTTCCAACACCAATCAAGGCAATTTTTATTTTTTCCATATATTAACTCCTTTAGGCAAAAATGCCTTTAAATTCCTCCAGATAATGAGAAAACAGGTGCCTTGTAAAGAGAATTATGAACCGACTGCAACATCAAAGACCACGGTTCATTAAACCTAATGTCCTAGGTATTTATGGAGAGGGAACAAAAGCCCTCACCTATGACGCATTTCTTGAAGGGGTTTTGAGTATAGCAAGTCCAATTGAATTATGAAAGCTCTCTTTGACTGCCCCAAGGGCTCGATCCTAGTTGCTATTTCCGATTACCAAATTCGGTCTGAATCGATAACTTACGCACTACCGCATTGGCGATCTCCTCAACGTCCGGTCGCTCTGTCTGCCGCGGTTCGGCCAGGCCCTGGATGATCTCACCCTGCCGCCTGCTTCCGACCTCTCCGTAGCTGTAGAACGTCGTCAAGACACCCTCGTGCCCAAGATTCTGGCTCCAAGCTTTGAATTGCTCTGGCGTCCGGCAGACCATCTCACCGAGTCGGACAAGCGTCCTCCGCAGGCTGTGCGGATTAAAGTACGGCAGCTTGGCAGCGTGGAATGCCTCGCGAAAGATCCTGCGGATGGATGCTGCACTGCTCCAATGCTCACGTTTTAGGCCAGCGGCCTCGAACTGCTTGGCCGCGTTTAGGACCATGTCTGTTGCCGGGAAAATCGGATCATCAGTCCCCCAAAGCTTGACTTCCCGCAGGTAGTTCACCCAGTCCACGACTATCTTGCTAATTTCTTCCCCGACGGTAAAGAAGAAGGTGGTGAAGGTCTTGCTGAATTTGGTTTTCACTTCACGGGCGTCCTGGTAGACGATTCCGGCCACCAAATCAACGTGCTTCAACTTCATTGATGCGATGGCGCTGTCCCGTGCCCCAGTAAGGAGGGTGAAAGCGACAAGGGCACGATTTCGCTGCTGGATCTCAGAGTCGTTCGGCATCTTCGCAATGACGTGCTTAATCTGCTCCATGGTCGGGAAGTGTTTTTCGCTACGTGCCGTCGCAATCCGCGAGTCTTTGTCGGATAGGTTGAAATAGTCCGCGTCGGAATACCCGAAACGGGACCTGTAGCCCGGTTGGCCACCAGCCATTGAAAGAACCGTTTGAGGTGAGCGAGCGTGGCATGAAGCGTCGCTTTGCTGAGCTTCTCACCAGTCACCATGCTTTGTTGATCCGCCAAGCGCTTCTTGAAGGCAATGGCCTGCTCGAAGTGAAACGCTTTGAAATCGCGGTACCCGGCATCGGCCTCAAACCGCGAGAGCGCTTTGGCAACAGCATCTACCGTTGGTTCGCTGTGGCGCTTGGGTTCCTTCAGGTACGTGAAATATTGTCGCTTGACCCGTTCGTTACCGGCATTGTGCTCTGCCATGGCTTGCTGCCTCCTGTCTCAAGTCACTATTCACGGAGGGTTAAGTCCTCTCTCCTAATACGATGCCACAGAACGATCTCAGCAATAAAGAGGCGTCATGATTTCCAACCAACCAAAAACCCGTGGATGGCCCTACCGGCCAGGAGCACCCCATATCCGTGGATTCGACACCTCACAGCTATACAGAGAGGACGCCCTGGAACGGATAAGGTACCTCGCAAATCAGGTTCGCGCGTCGCAGCGTAGGGTTGAGAAGATAGAGAGTATGCTGCCTGAGAGGGAGAAACGGAATAGGAAGTTAAAAGAACAGATTAAGGCTGTCGATCAGCTTCAGCAACAAACTGGGTCCATAAGAACGTCACCAAGAATTAACACTTCTTTCTTCCCGTGACTCCAGTGCTTGAGTTGGCGTTCGCACTGGAGAGCGTCGATTTTGGACTGATACTTTTTGGAATAGATGAGATCAGTTAATCAGTGGACGCATTCTCCGCATTGTCTATTGTTCCAATATCCAATGCTCACCAAAATTATCCATTGATAATTTTGGTGGAGGCGGGGGGAATTGAACCCCCGTCCGAAGGTCTTCCATCAAAAACGACTACATGCTTAGCCGCTGATTTAATCTCGCCCGATAAGCCCCCAGTGGCAGGGTCTCACCGGACCAGCCGGTTTAGATCTCGACCTCATCCCCTCCGGCAGGAGACTTGGTCCATCCCGCTAAATGACGTCTTATCCGACCCCGCGGGAGAAAGCCGGTAAGACGCTAACTGCAACTAAGCAGCTAGGGAGTATTCAAAATCATCTGCAGTTAAATGCAGCCTGTTTGTTTAACGGGCCAACAGGACCCCGGCATGCCGCTTTGACTTCCCACCCCCGTCGAACCCATTTCGCCCCCAAGTCTTGGGGAAAAAATCAATCGTTAATAGTCAATGGTTAACCGCCCCCACCCAATCTCACCCTTTTAGCCTTTAAACCCTCACCATTTGGTATCGTGGGTCCATCGGGGTCGCTAAGCGAGGAGCCCTATTGACCGTTGACCATTTTCTAATGACTATTCCCGTTTTGCACTTTTCAAAGTACGTTCAACCTCACGCCGCACCTCCTTGCGGCGGATCGAGTCACGCTTGTCGTAGGTTTTTTTACCACGAGCGAGGGCCATTTCGACCTTCGCACGCCCTTCCTTAAAGTATAACCGGAGCGGCACCAGGGTCAACCCACGTTCTTTGACCTTGCCCGTCAGGCGCTCGATTTCCCTTTTATGTAAGAGGAGTTTGCGCTTTCGGACGGGCTCATGGTTCAACCCGCTAGCCGCCGGGTAGGGACTGATATGGGCATTAAAAAGAAAGGCCTCGCCTTTATTGATACGACCGTAACTGTCCACCAATTGGGCCTTGCCGTCCCTGAGGGACTTCACCTCGCTCCCCATTAGGACCAGGCCGGCCTCAAAGGTCTCTTCGATTTGGTAATCGAAACGCGCCTTTCGATTAACGCATACGATGTTTTCCTTGTTCGATTTCTGCGCCACTAACGCCACCTTACCTATGGGCGCCCAATCACGCGCTTTAGAATCTTATTTTGCTCGTCGACGTAGACTAGTGATGGATGGTGAGATTGCCTTTCCCTGTCGTCCATCCAGGCGAAGGCGGCAATAATAACCCGTTCACCCGTCTTAATACGCAGTGCCGCAGCACCGTTCATGCGGATCTCTCCCCGCCCGGCCTGCCCTGGAATGGCATAGGTTTCGAGACGCTCCCCGCTGCTCATGCTCCAGACGTGCACCTTCTCATACGGAACGATTACCGCGGCCTCCATAAGAGCGGTGTCGACGGTCACGCTACCCTCATAGGCAACGTTGCCGTCGGTGATCCTGGCCCCGTGAATTTTTCCCTTAAGGAGACATACGTTCATTTTTTCCCTCTATGCTTCAAGCAGGCTATTGTCAATGAGCCGAGCGCGGCCAACCCAAACCGCCAGGGCAAGCAGGGTCTTACCTTGAACCCTCTCGACGGCCTCAAGGCTCTCTGGATCGCAAAGTTCGAGATACTCGGGCCTGGCTAACGGTTCCCTGGCAATTTCAGCACGGACCTCCCCCAGGATCCCCCCCCCGTTTGTCTCACCTAACTGCACCAGATCCTGGGCTTTTTTAAGGGCCCGAGAGAGACAGAGGGCCGCTCTCCTTTCCGCCTCATTCAGGTAAGAGTTTCGGGAACTCATGGCAAGCCCGTCGGCCTCTCGCACGATTGGGTATCCAACCAGTTCGATATCAAAGTTCATATCCTCAACCAACCGGCGAATAACCAGAAATTGCTGGTAGTCTTTCAAGCCAAAGACTGCCACGTGGGGGCGAACCATATTAAAGAGCTTGGCAACCACAATCGCCACACCCTGAAAATGCCCGGGACGATATGGACCGCAAAGAAACCGGCTCAACTCGCCCACCTCCACTTTAGCCTGGAACCCTGGCGGATAAACCGATTCCGTCTTCGGGTAGAAGAGGAGATCCACGCCCTCCTCTGCAAGCAATTGCCGGTCCTTCTCGAAATCACGCGGGTAGGAAGCCAGGTCTTCGCCAGGGCTAAACTGGACTGGATTGACAAAAATCGAGACGACGAGGAGATCCCCCCGTTTGCGGCCCTCCCGGACCAACTCGAGATGGGCATCATGGAGGAATCCCATGGTAGGAACCAGGACCACCCGCCTTCCCTGGCGCCGCTGCCCTTCACTCCAGCGCTGCATCTCCCCAATCTCTGCTACGATTTGCATAGACCGCCACGCTTAATGGAACGTCTGCTCCTCCCCAGGGAAGAGATCTTCTCGGACGTCGGTTACGAAACTTTTTACAGCATCGGTGATCACACCCCTAAGATCAGCATACCGTTTGACAAACTTAGGCGTGTATCGATCAAAGAGCCCGAGCATGTCATGGACGACAAGCACCTGCCCGTCGCAATGAACCCCAGCCCCAATGCCTATGGTTGGGATCGACAAGCGCTCGGTGATCTCCTGAGCCAAACTCATCGGTATCCCTTCCAAAACCAGGGCAAATGCGCCTGCCTCTTCCACCGCCAAGGCGTCTCGAACAATGGCCTCACGCTGCGCCTTTTCCTTGCCTTGAACCCGGTAGCCACCGAACTGGTGAATACGCTGTGGAGTAAGCCCGACATGGCCCATAACCGGAATCCCGGCCTCTACGATTGCCTTGATTGTCGCAGCCATCTCCACACCTCCCTCCAGCTTTACAGCCTCCGCTCTCCCTTCCTTTACGAGCCGACCGGCGTTCCTCTTAGCGTCTTCGATTTCCACCTGAAAGGATAGAAAGGGCATGTCGGCGACAACCAGGGCTCGTTTGCAACCGCGCACCACGGCTTTGGTATGGTATACCATCTCATCCATTGTAACAGTGAGAGTGTTCTCCTGCCCTTGAATCACAGCCCCCAGAGAGTCCCCCACCAGGAGGATATCGATCCCCGCTTCATCCAGGATTTGGGCAAAGGAATAATCATAGGCCGTCAGGGCCGCAATCTTTTCATCTCTGCCTTTTCTTTTCTTAATCTCCGGCACCGTAATTTTTCCGTCCATGGATTGGCACCTCCAGAGAATTAACGGGAAGAGCTACCGTTTCTCCCATTTGGAAACCCCATTGGTCCTTCGACTTTGCTCAGGATGGTGAGCGTGCCCGTCGAGAGCCTCATGGTTCGAGTTCCTCATCATGACCGTTAGCATGGTCGAAGGGTCAGGGCCGGGAGCCTGTCGATGGGTCGAACCATTATGTCCCCGCGGTAAACCGCTGGGTTGCCCAATAATAAAAAAGCCTCCCGTACCGAGCTGGAAGGCTATCTCTGCCAAAAGAACCACACGAGACCTATTAGACCCATTGGGCCATAATAGGGCGGCAGATTAGGGCTATCGCCATCCGTCTCAGTCCAGACTATCTGGATCCAAGCGATATATAATGCTGCGTTCCCGAGCCCATCGTATCGATCTCTTTGATCAAGTCAGCCAAATGATCGCTGCTCGTCATAAAATCAATATCCGAGGTGTTGATGGCCAACAGGGGAGTATCATCGTAGCGAAAGAAAAATTCATTGTAGGCCCGTGCAACCTCGGTCAGATACTCGGGGGAAACATCTCTGTCGAAACTCTTGTTTCTCTTCTTTATTCTTTTATACAGGATATCAGGTCTGGCCTGCAAATAGACAACCAAATCGGGCTTCGGAACCCTGGGGCCCAAGGTCTGATAGAGCTGCTTGTACAGTGCGATTTCCTCGCTGCTCAGATTCAGCGACGCAAAGATTTGGTCCTTGGCGAATAGATAATCGGCCACTACGTTTTGGCTGAACAGTTCCTGCTGCATCAGTTCTCTCTGCTGCTGATAACGGCTTAGGAGAAAGAAGATTTGGGTCTGGAAGGCGTGGGTATCCCGATCCTGATAGAACTTGGTTAGAAACGGGTTTTCCTCGACTTTTTCAAAGATTCCACGCGCTTGGAATTCAGCCACCAGGCTTTTTGCCAGGCTCGTCTTGCCGACACCGATAGGGCCCTCTACGACTATGTATCGGGGCTTTTTCATCCCGAGGAATACCTTACAATAACGACCTGAGATTGTCTAGCAACACCCCGTGGAGGGGTCAGGGTAACCGGTAGGCGCTATAGGCCACCAATTTGTTGACATCCTGGGCCAGCTCCCCTACCCATTGCTCCTCAATGAGATCGGCCGGACACTTGCCCTGGTGGATCAGAAGTTCTTGCAAGGATTTGAGATAGAGAGTCTCGTCTTCTCCATTGCTGTTAAGGATCCGTTGGCGCTTGAGCCCTTCCCAACCAATTTGGAAGAGTTCCTTGGCCAGGTCAAGCAGGGAGTGATGGCGAATCCGCGCGCCAAGGGCCTCCCGATGAGCATCGTGGTAGAGCCTCATCCTCTCGTCGATAGACCACCCCTTGACCAAGTCCCAGGCCGCTTCCAGACAATCCGCTTCGTAGAAAATTCCTTTGACGAGAGCCGAAAGGGATAGCATCATTTCCGGAGACTGGCTGTCCGCAGAGCGTATCTCCATATACCGCTTGATTCGAACCTCCGGGAACAAGGTGGTCAAGTGCAGTTCCCAATCGTCAGTCGTGGCGTAATGCCCCATATGACCGTGGGCCAGAAAGTGACGAAAAGGAACGCCAGAAAAATCTATGTAATTTCCATCCCGTTTAATGAAGTACATGGGGACATCAAGGGCATAGTCAACAAAGTTGCCGAAGTTCACATCGGGGGAAAAGGCAAATGGGAGAAGACCGCAACGATCCCGGTCCGTGTCGGTCCAGATATGGCCGCGGATAGTCTTATAACCGCTGAGGACGCCCTCAGAGATGGGAGAATTGGCAAAGATGGCTGAGATCAAGGGACAAATTCCCATTCCGGTGCGAAACTTTGCCATCGCGTCCTGCTCGTCGCTATAGTCGATATTGACCTGCACCGTAGCGGTCTGCTTCATCATCCGATGGCCCAGGGTTCCCACCTTGGCCATGTAAGGCGCCATGATACGGTAGCGCCTCTTGGGAACCCATTCGATTTCCGCCAGGGAACTCACCGGTTGCATACCGAGCCCCAGGAAAGCGACTCCCAACCTTTCAGCAACCTCCAGAAGCTCGTGAATGTGCTGGGTAAACTCGGCATTGGAACAGTGAATACTCTCGCAGGGCTCACCGCTGAGTTCAATCTGACCTCCGGGCTCTAAATTGATTTCAGCTCGTTCACCGGTCAACGCGATTATGTGGCCGTCTTCTATCTGGGGACGCCAGTTGTAACGCTCCACCAGCGCCTTGAGAATGGCCTCCACTCCCGCCGCGCCCCCGTAGGAAATAGCCTGCCCATTACGGCAATCGATCCCGACCTTTTCGTATTCGGTACCGACGCGCCATTGATCGCGCGGCTTACCCCACGAATGAAATAATTCTTCGAGCTCTTCTTTTTTAGTGATATCGGACATGGGCGCGAATATTCTTGACAAACGGTGGCGAGATAATGCCTTTCTCGGTAATAATGCCCGCGATTAACTCCTGTGGCGTGATGTCAAAAGCGGGATTGAGAACTCCGATGCCCCGGGGGGCGATGGCATGGCCGAAAATATGCGTAACCTCCTTGCGATCCCTCATCTCGATGGGAATCCCGGCTCCCGAGATACACTTTAGGTCAATGGAGGAGATTGGGCAAGCCACGTAAAAGGGGACCGCATGCTGCCGGGCCAAAACGGCAATGGTATAGGTCCCGATCTTGTTCGCAACATCGCCGTTGGCGGCGGCTCGATCACACCCAACGATCACTGCGTCCAATTTTGTCTTCTGCATGAGATAGCCCACCGTATTGTCCGTAATCAGTGTAACCGGGATACGTTCTTTCTTGAGTTCCCAGGTCGTGAGCCGGGCCCCCTGTAGAAACGGCCGGGTCTCGTTGACAAAGACCTCGATTCGCTTACCCATCTCCTTGCTAGCACGAAATACACCGAGGGCCGTGCCATACCCGGCCGTGGCGAGGGCACCAGCGTTACAGGTGGTCAGAACCTTGGAACCGTTCTTCAGTAGTTTGGCGCCCCATTTCCCCAGGCTACGGTTGGTCGCAATGTCTTCCTCATAGATCTTTTGAGCCTCTAACTTGAGTAGTTGTTTGACCGACTCGATCCCCAGGCTCCGATTTTCCACATAGACCCCGCGCATGCGCTCCAGGGCCCAGAATAGGTTAATCGCGGTGGGCCGAGCCTTTGCGAAGACACTGAATATCCGTTCGATTTCCCGATCAAAATTCTTCTCCTTCACCCAGAGGGCTCCCAGGGCAATTCCCATGGCCGTGGTCACGCCGATTGCCGGGGCGCCACGGACAACCATTTCACGTATGGCACGGGCAACTTCATTATAGTCCTTATAAACGCGGTAGACCTCCTTATCGGGGAGCAGCCGCTGGTCGAGCAATATGACCTGATTGTTTTTCCACTCGATTGTTTTGACAGCCATTATTGTGTTTCCTATTTGGAGCGGGTCCAGTATATTAGGGAGTTGAAGCAAGCGTCAAGGGCTTGCCTTCCCTGGTCCACCCATTTTCAGGGAAATTATATAAACTGCAACCATGGACCTATACAGTGTTCTCGGCTACCTATCGGGCCTTTACCTCATCAGGCCGGATATGGAGCCTTCGACCTTTATCCGCACGGCCCTGTTGATCCACCTACTCGATGGCTTGCTCTGCCGGGTCATTGCCATTCACTCGGGCCGTAACCGGTCCCTTTGGACCCTGGGCGGATTGCTGTTCGGAATCTGGGCCCTAGCGCCCCTCTTTTTACTTTCTGAAATTGACGCGACCCGTGCCGCGCGCCCAAAGGAGTGAAAGTAGAAACCCAAGACAATGGTGATAGGCGTAGGGGTCGATCTAATTGAGGTGCCTCGGGTCAAGGAGGCCCTGGAGAGTGGCCGGACCGGTCATCGGTTTCGGAAGCGCGTTTACACCGCCGGTGAGATCGACTACTGCGAAGGTCTCAAACGAAAATACGAGAGCTACGCGGGGCGCTTTGCCGCCAAGGAGGCGGTAATGAAGTCTTTGGGAGTGGGTTGGGGCAGAAGGGCGGGATGGCTTGACATCGAAGTCTGTTCGACCGGGACCGGAGAGCCACAAATCAGACTCCACGACAAGGCTTCAGCCCGCGCCAAAAATCTAGGGATTCGCAGCTTCTCCATATCCCTCACCCACACGGACCACTACGCCATCGCATACGTGATCGCCGAGGGTGAAGGGGATATTTCCTCAGCACCGTAACGCAACACCCCGCCAACGGGTCCCGTGTCAGTCCATCCGTTTTCTCAGGAAAGTCGGGATGTCAAATTCGTCCTCATCCTGTTCGACAGGAACAGACTTCTCCAACGGGATGGCATCATCCTCCTTAGCGTTCTGTTCCTTTCTCTTCCAGGTGGGAGCATCCCAATTATCGTTGATCATCCCCAGATGGACTACCTTGCGGGTACTGAGTTCCTTGTTGGCCAGGCCATCCATCGAACCCTTTGCCATTCGCCTTCCCTTTTGCTTGTCTCCGAAGCCAGTGGCAATGACCGTAATACGGATTTCGTCCTTGATGTTCTCGTCAATGACGGCGCCAAAGATAATGTTGGCATCATCGTGAGCTTCGCTCTGAATCAAAGTGGCCGCCTCGTTGACTTCATGCAAGGCCAGGTCCGGTCCCCCCGTAATGTTGATCAAGACGCCCTTAGCTCCGTGAATCGAGACATCCTCTAGCAGAGGGCTCGAAATTGCTTGTTGGGCCGCCTCTATGGCTCGATTCTCACCGGATGCGGAGGCTGCCCCCATTAGAGCCAATCCCATTTCAAGCATGACCGCGCGCACATCGGCGAAGTCGAGATTGATCAGGCCCGGGGTGACGATGAGATCGGAAATACCTCGCACAGCCTGGAGCAGGATACCGTCTGCCATTTTGAAGGTTTCCAACAGCGTCGTTGCCTTCCCGGCAATGCTCAAGAGCCGCTGATTGGGGATAACAATTAGCGTATCCACGTTCTCCTTGAGTTCACGTAAACCTTCTTCAGCTTGAACCATTCGCTTTTTGCCTTCGAAGATGAAGGGCTTGGTCACCACTCCCACAGTGAGTGCGCCAATCTCGCGAGCGACACTGGCAATCACCGGGGCTCCACCGGTTCCTGTGCCTCCCCCCATGCCGGCCGTGATGAAAACCATATCCGACCCTTCCAGATAACGCTGGATGCGGTCTCGGTCTTCCAAGGCGGCCCGACGACCGACCTCTGGGTTAGCACCGGCACCCAACCCCTTGGTGATCTTCTCTCCCAGTTGAATCTTGACCAGCGCCCCGCTCGCCTCCAGGGCTTGTCCATCCGTGTTGGCCACGATGAAGCCCACGCCAGTCAGGTTAGCGCCAATCATCGTACTGATTGCGTTTCCCCCTCCTCCGCCGACACCCACCGCCTTAATTCGCGCACTCAACTGGACCTGCTCCACAATCTCGAACATACTCACCCCTCCTTCTCAAATCTTAAAAGAACTCGTTGAACCACTCCACCATTCGATGACTTACTTTAGATAAGACGTTTTTATCACTTAGACGTACGAGTTTCCGATCCTGCCTATGCAGGCCGTATAGCACCAAGCCAACCCCCGTCGAATAGGCTGGGCTGGAAACCACATCGATCAGCCCCCCCACCTGCGCTGGAACGCCTAACCGCACCGGTGAATTAAAGGTCTCCTCGGCCAGCTCAATCACACCGGAAAGCAGCGTCGACCCTCCGGTCATGACGATGCCGGAGAAGAGCGTATCCTCCAAACCGGACTTGAGAATCTCTCGCCGAATCAATTGGAAGATCTCTTCCAACCGGGGCTCAATAATTTCACAAAGGATACGGCGTGAGATGGATCGTGGGTTGCGGCCTCCCATGCTGGGCACTTCAACTTCCTCGTCTGCCGCTGCCATGGCCACTTTGGCATAACCGTATCTCTGTTTGATTCGCTCCGCTTCGGCAATGGGGGTCCTTAATCCAGCTGCGATATCGTTGGTCAGGTGGTGCCCGCCGACTCCCAGGATTGCAGTGTGTTTGACCGCCCCATCATCAAACAAAACGATATCCGTGGTCCCTCCGCCGATATCGACCAGAGCCACACCCAGTTCTCTCTCTTCCGGCGTCAAAACCGCTTCGGCGGAAGCCAAGGGTTCCAGCACGAACTCGGATACGTTGAGGCCGGTACGGTTGCAGCACTTGATGATGTTCTGAGCCGAGGTCAGGGCTCCAGTGACGATGTGGACCTTGGCCTCCAATCGTACCCCGGACATTCCCAAGGGCTCCCTGATCCCATCCTGATCGTCCACCACATATTCCTGCGGCAGGACGTGGAGGACCTCTCGATCCATGGGTATGGCTACGGCACGACCCGCGTCAATAACTCGGTCGATGTCCCTTTTGGCGACTTCCTTGTTCTTGACAGCAACGACACCATGGCTGTTGAACCCTTTGATGTGACTCCCCGCAATGCCTGCAAAGACATGGTTGATCTCACAACCGGCCATGATCTCACACTCCTCCACCGCCCGTTTGATGGAATTCACGGTGCTCTCAATATCAATGACCACACCTTTTCTGAGACCATGAGACGGATGGGTTCCAACTCCGATAATTTCAACCCCGGATTCTCCCACCTCACCCACGATGGCGCAGACCTTATAAGTCCCAATATCCAAGCCGGCAATGAGAGTTTTCTTTCCCATAGACATCTATTCCCACCTTTGGAGAGTCGCTATTTCCACAGGACGTTCACCCTATTGTGAATGACCGATGCCTAGTCTCCTTTCAATTTCACCACGATCTGATTCCGGAAACTCATGTTCAAAGATGCAAGCCTTTTTTCTCGCCCTTTCCATTCGGCTAGTACTCGCTTGAGCCGCTGCACCTTCACAGGCCAGTCCCCCCAACCCATATAGAGAGGAACCGGATGGGAAATGGGGTAGACAACGACACCTTCATGGGAGAGGAAACGGATCTCCGACAACGCAACCGAATTGGCCGTCAACCGATCGTTCAATTTGATGGCCTCAACAATCTTTTGCCGGGCAAAGGGATTGTCAAATACCGACTCCTCATTTCCCAAACCCGTAATGAATGGGAGGTTGGCCGCTTCCCCTGACTGAACCGTCTTAAATATATACCCCTCACGGTCAACATAATAAAGTTTTTCCAAAGCAACGATGGCCTTGGGGACCCACTCTTCCACCCGGATGAGGACCCGTTGAGGGAACTCTCGCCGCACCATCCCTTGTCGAATCCACGGATGACTGCTGAGCTTCATTTCGATGGATCGGGGATCGATTTTCCAAATGTTCATTCCCGGCTTGAGTCCTGCTATGGAAACAATTTGACCTCTGCTCAGTCTTTGAGACCCGGTAACTCGAATCTCCCGCACTGAGAAATAAGAATACTCATCAAGGGCCTGTTGTAACTGGGCCATGACCCGCGTCCACGGGCTCCAATGTTCGACCCAGGGAGCCGCTCCGGCTAATAATGCGACGCCACTTATGGACGCAAAAATTACAATTGCCGTCTTCCTCCATCGGTTGGGTTTGCGCCGTTTTTCCACGTTTGATTCGTCACCAGGTTTTGTTCTCTTTATACGGCCTCGTTTATCCCCAGAGTTCACCCAGCTCTCAATTCGCCCGGGATTGCCCGATCGTGGTCTTGAGCCTGGCACCGTCAAGGATTCGTTCCACCAAATCAGGGAAAGAGATGTCCTCGCCTCGCGCGATCTCGGGCAACAGGCTGATGGGTGTGAGCCCGGGCAACGAGTTCACCTCCAGCACAAAACATTTCCCCCGTGGCGTCACTCTCAAATCTACCCTCGGCGCCCCTTCGCATCCGAGGACATTGCTGGCCTGCTCGGCCAAACGCAGGGCTCCCCGATACACAGACCGGTCCAGATGAGCGGGGTAGATATGTTGGGCCAAGCCTGGTGTGTATTTGGTACGAAAATCGTAAAACCCCTTGTCCGGCTGGACCTCAATAGCCCCCAGAGGTTTACCATTGAGTAGCCCAACGGCAATCTCTTTTCCCGGAATGTACTTTTCGACCAAGCATGTCGAATCAAATTTGAATGCCCTCTGCATGGCCGGTGCCAATTCCTTTTTTCGCCGAACAATGGTGACGCCGAGAGTCGAACCCTCGCCTCTCGGTTTGACAACGACGGGCAAAGACAACCCTAGCCGTTTCATTTCGACTCCCTTACGGATTACCTTATAGGCCGGCGTGGGAATTCCCTTTCGTTCAAATAGTTCCTTGGCCAAGACCTTATCCATACTCAGAGCAGAGGCCGCGACTCCCGACCCCGTATAGGGGATGCCCAGAACTTCCAGTAGACCCTGAACACAGCCGTCCTCCCCAATCTTGCCATGCAACGCGTTAAAAACAACTTTCACTCTATGTTGACGTAGCCGCATCGCTACATCTTGCTTCATCTCTATAGGGATCACCCGATACCCCTTTTGCCTCAACGCCTTGACCACCTCCTTGCCCGTTGCCTGGGAGATGGTGCGTTCCGCTGATAGCCCTCCCAGAAGCACTCCGATCAACCGATGACGGTAGTGTCCCTGCCTATTACCCGGCACGGGTCTCAACCTGTCCCCCTGCTGCCCCATCGAGCCATTCGCCCACGAATTGGACCTCCGGTTCCAGCTGAACGCCGCACTTTTTCTTGACCTCCGCACCGGCGAGTTCCATCAATTTTTTTACATCCTCCGCACTAGCCCCGCCCAGATTGACGATAAAATTGGCATGCCGCTCGGAAATCTTTGCTTTCCCAACCTGGGTCCCCTTGAGGCAGGCCTGTTCGATCAACCTACCGGCGAATTCGCCCGGTGGATTTCGAAACATCGAACCCGAATTGGGGTAACCGGAGGGCTGACTGTTTTTTCTCCTCCGAGTCAGTTCGCGAACCTTGTGGGTGGCCTGTCGCCCTTCCCCCTTTTTGAGAAATAATTCCACTCGGGTGACTACGGTTTCCAAGGGCAGGCGCGTACGGCGATATGAGAATTTAAGCTCGTTTCGATCAAAGGCAACCGGCTGTCCCGTGGCCGTCACCCCTTCGACTCGGCTCACCACTTTCTCCATTTCTGAACCATAGGCGCCGGCATTCATAACCAGTGCACCCCCTACGCTCCCCGGGATTCCCTCGGCGAATTCCAATCCGCAAAACCCCTTGGTGACGGCCAGTCGTACCAACCGTGCAACGGGAAATGCGGCGCCAATAATGATCCGCGCCTCATCCTGTGTTTCCTGCCATTGGATGTCCTTGAATCCCCCACCCAGAGATATCACGACACCCCGAATGCCTCGGTCGCTCACTACAACGTTGCTACCTCGTCCCAGCAGAAGAAATGCCACCCCATGATGTTTCAGCACAACCAAGACTTGAGTAAGGACACTATCGTCTTGCACCTCGACAAAATAATCCGCCGGACCCCCCACACGAATCGATGTATGGCGCGCTAGGGGTTCCGCCATTTTGAACTTCAAGCCGGCAATCGACCTTAGGGCTTCAGCCAAAAGGTCCTGCACCTGGTGTTTTTTCAACGCTGCATCCATTTCAACAGTTCTTCCCCTACTTTATAGACATCCCCAGCTCCTAAGGTCAGAACCAAATCGCCCGCTTTCAGGTCTGGAACCAGCTGCATGGGGATCTGGCTTTTGTCTGGAATATAATGGATTTCCATATGCCCCCTGCGCTTCATTGCCCGATAGAGGCCTTCTGCATCAATCTCTGCGATGGGCTCCTCGCCTGCCCCGTAAATATCGGTGAGGATCAAACGGTCCACTCCATCAAAGGAGCAGATAAAGTCTTCGAAGAGATCCCGTGTGCGGGTGTAACGATGGAGCTGGAAGATCACGGTAAGAGGCCTACTCCAACTTTCGCGAATAGCGGTCAGGGTCGCCTGGATCTCGGCCGGATGATGCCCGTAGTCATCGATCACCGTGACTCCCCCGGCTTCGCCCTTGACTTCCATGCGGCGGTGAATCCCCATGAAGCCTTCCAAGGCCTCGACGGTTCGAGCAAAGGGCACATCCAATTCGGCACCGACGGCAACGGCAGCAAGAGCATTCATAGCATTGTGACGTCCCGGCATATGGAGCCTCATCTTACCTAAGAATTGCGAATGATGATAGACAGAAAATTCAATTTCCATGGCGCGAGGCTGAAAATCGCTTCCGTAAAAGTCGGCCTCCGTTGATAGCCCATAGGTCACGTGACGCTTATTCACCTTGGGCAGTAGGCTGCGCACCTGAGGGTCGTCTAAACAGAGGACAGCCAACCCGTCGAAAGGGACCTTATTAATAAATTCGAGAAAGCTCTCCCGCAGACGATCCAACGTCTGAAAAAAATCCATATGCTCACGATCTATATTGGTGACCAAAGCGATGGTGGGAGATAGATGCAAGAAGGTCCCATCGCTTTCGTCGGCTTCGGCGACCAAGAATCGCCCTTGTCCCAGCCTCGCGTTGCTCCCCAGGGAGTTGACCCGGCCCCCAATCACTAGGGTCGGATCCAGTCCGGCGGTTTCCAAGACTGCAGCGATCATGGAGGTGGTTGTGGTCTTGCCATGACTCCCTGCTACCGCAATGCCAATTTTCATCCGCATCAGCTCGGCGAGCATTTCGGCCCGTGGGATCACGGGGATGGCACGCTTGCGCGCTTCGATTACCTCGGGATTGAAGAATTTTACCGCTGAGGAGATCACGACCACCGAAGGATTGGATTCGAGATTACCCTCACCATGGCCGATGGAGACCCGGGCACCCAAGGATTGTAACCTCCGTGTTGCCTCGCTCTCGATAAGATCAGAGCCGCTGACCTCATAACCCAAGTTCAATAGGACCTCCGCGATACCGCTCATACCAATACCGCCAATCCCGACAAAATGGACACGTTGCCTTTTTGCATGCATGGACTTAAACTCATCACCATTACGCTAAGCCTGCAAGAGGGCGTAACACTCATCAACAATCTTCTTGGCCGCTTCGGGCTTTCCCAGTTTCTTCGCTTCCCTACCCAGAGACTCCAGTCGATCACGGTCCCGTAGTAGGTCCCGAATCCTCTGGGCTAAGGCATAGCCGTTCAGGTCCCGGTCCAGAATCACCTCCGCGGCGCCACAATTTTCAAGGGCCTGGGCATTCAGCCTCTGGTGATCGTCAGCAGCGTAGGGATAAGGAATTAGAACGGCGGCCTTACCAAAGGCTGCAATCTCGGCGATGGTCGATGCCCCTGCGCGGCAAACGACCAGGTCTGCCTGAGCATAGGCCCGGTCCATCTCATCAATAAATGGACAGACCTCGACCTGAAATGGCAAGGAGGCGTAGGCTTCGGCCACCTTATCCAGGTCTGCCGCTCCCGTCTGATGGAGCACGTTCAGATCCGGAGCCATATCGATTAACTCCTTCAATGCTTCCAGGACGCACAGGTTGATCCTGTGGGCCCCCGCGCTACCCCCGAACACAAGGAGAATGAGCTTGCCGTTCTTCTCTACAGGGGGAAGCCCCTGCCAGCGAACCGGCGTGCCAGTCTCCACCACATTGGAACGTAGAAAATAGGAAGCGCTTTCCCCGAAGGAAGTGAAGACCCGGTCTGCCACCCAGCCCAGAAATCGATTGGTAAGACCTGGCCGTAGATTTTGCTCCATGATCGCACATCGAATTCGCCTCAAGGTGCCGGCTAAAAGAAGCGGCGCCGATGCATACCCCCCCAGCCCGATGATACACTCGGGCCGAAAACGGGTGATGATTCCCATAGAACGAAAAAAGCTGACCGGCAGTCCATAGAGGGCTTCCAGCAAGCCTCGAACACCTCGCCCCTTGATGCCCTTGATAGGCACCGCTTCGAGGTCAAATCCCTCCCGTGGAAGGACGCGGTGCTCGAATCCTCGCTCACTACCGACGAAGAGTATTTTCGTGGCCGCGTCTCGCCTTTGGAACTCTCGAGCCACCGCCAGTCCGGGAAAAAGGTGCCCGCCGGTTCCTCCACCGGCCAGAATAAGCCGTATCACCTCGCTCTCCTTCTCGATAGACCGAGCAGCACTCCCGCAGCGGCCAGGTTGATGACCATAGCCGAGCCCCCGTAACTGATAAACGGGAGGACCAGCCCTTTGATCGGCATGAGCCCCATGACCACTCCCATATGAACCAACGCCTGCAATCCGAAGAGTGCCGTCAAACCAAATGCGAGGTACTGAAAAAAGGGCTCGTCCAACTTTGTTGCCAGGTGCCAGCCGCGCCACAGAAGCAGGCCGAATAGCAATAAGACCAACAGGGCGCCCAACAATCCTAGTTCTTCACCGATAACCGAATAAATAAAATCTGTATGAGCCTCGGGTAAATAGAAGAGTTTCTGCCGGCTTTGGCCTAACCCCCGCCCCCATATGTGCCCCGATCCGAATGCGATGTATGACTGCACCATCTGGAACCCGCTGTCGCCAGCATCACCCCATGGATCGAGAAACGCCATCAGACGCCTGAGCCGGTAGTCGGTTTTGAGCACAAGGTATGCAAGTATGGGCACAGTGGCCAAACCCATGCCAGCAAGGTAGCGCAGCTTGGTCCCCGAAATGAAAAGGAGGAGGACTATCAATCCGCCGAGGATGGCAGCCCCCCCCAAGTCAGGCTCTAACAGGACCAGTCCCATGACGACCCCACCAACAATCAAGTAGGGCAACACGGAAACGGCAAAACCCTGGCCCTTGCCTTCCTTTTTAGCCAATGAGGAGGCCAGGTAAAAAACCAACGCAAGTTTAGCGAACTCGGCCGGCTGAAAGACAAACGGACCCAGTGGAAGCCATCGCCTGGACCCGCCACGCAAAAGGCCAACATCGGGTATCAACACAAAAACCAACATGACGAGCGTAAGGCCTAGTAACGGATAGGCCATGCACCGGTATTTTTCCGGCGGCATTAACGCCAAGGTAAAAAGGCACACCAGACCTATGGCAACGGCGGTCAATTGCTTTCGAAACAGATAGGTACCGTCGAGGTAGCGTTCTTGAGAGTAGAGGTAGCTCGTACTCAGCACCATGGTGACCCCGATGCTCAACAGGGCAATGATGGCAAAAAATAGCCAGCGATCGGCCCCTGTAGATTGCCTCATAGCTCTTGCACCAAGGCCTTGAAGGCCTTCCCTCTTTTCGCATAATCTTGAAACATGTCGAAACTCGAGCAGGCCGGGGAAAGCAGCACGACGTCTCCAGAAACAGCGTTTTTGTGTGCCTCCTGTACGGCACCCTCCAGGTTCTCGACAAGGACTGTTTCCGTACAATGCCCTACCGCTTTTTGAATGATTTCTTTCGCCGCCCCAAATAGAATGAGCTTTTTCACTTTCGCCTTCACTTCATCCTGCAAGACACCGTAATCTCCTCCCTTATCCACACCCCCGCACAAGAGGACAACGGGAGAGGTGAAACTGGCCAAAGCCTTTAGCACAGCACCCACATTGGTCCCTTTGGAATCATTGTAAAAACGGACTCCGTCTTTTTCGCGCACGAACTCATGACGATGCTCAAGTCCAGGGAACGACTCTATGACCTTTTGGATTACCTCCGGTGCCACACCGACGGACTTTGCTACGGCTACAGCGGCCATCAGATTCTCCACGTTGTGAACGCCCTGGATGCGCATCGTGGACATGGGGAAGCGATCCTCCCCTTCTTGACCTCTCCAGACAAGATGACTTGAGGTAGCAAAAACTCCGTGCTCCACCGGGTCCCAGCCAAAAGAGACCACTCGGGCCCTAATCTGTTCCCTCCACGACCACACCAAGGGGTCCGCTCGATTCAAGATAGCTACATCCTGCTGGGTCTGTCGGGAGAAGAGCCTTTTTTTGACTTCTGCGTAGGAATTAAAGTTTTCATAACGGTCCAGATGATCTTCGCTCAGGTTGAGAAGCACGCCAATTCTGGGGCGGAACAATTCTACCCATTCCAGCTGAAAGCTGCTTATTTCCGCGACTCCCCAATCCCAATCCTCGGAAACGAAAGCGATCAAGGGAAACCCGATGTTTCCTCCCACAAAGGTTCGGATTCCCGCGGCGGTGAGCATTTCCCCGATCAACGAGCTAGTCGTCGTCTTCCCATTGGTCCCGGTTATGGCCACTAGCGGGACCCGGAGAAAACGGTAGGCCAGTTCAATTTCGCTCAGAATCTCGATCCCGTTTTTCCGTGCCTGCTGGAGCAGAGGATTGTCCACAGGAACCCCGGGACTGGGAACGATGGCATCCATCCCCTCAACCCAACGGGTGTCGTTCCCGCCCAGCAGGTAGCGAACTGGAATCCCTGCCAGGGATGCTACTTCCGTAAGCAATGCCTCTCTCCCTCGACTGTCACTTGCTATGACCTCCGCCCCTTGGTCCGATAGAAACCGAGCGGTCGCACAGCCTGTGCGAGCCATCCCCAGTACCATCACCTTTTTCCCTCTGAGGTCCATAGCCAATTTTCGTTTCCCCTTGGCCGCCCGAGACCTTTCCCACCGGTTCGACCGATTTCCTCGAATCCGACTGTCTTCAGCCAACGAACTGGTGCGGTATCGACTCCTCATCTTAGCTTCAGTGTACTCAGCGCCATCAGGGCGCAGATGATCGAGATAATCCAAAACCTAACGATGATCTGGGGCTCGGGCCATCCTTTGAGTTCATAATGGTGGTGAATCGGCGCCATGAGAAAGACTCGTTTGCCCCGTAGCCGGTAGGAAACGACCTGACAGATCACCGAGAGGGCCTCCACCACGAAAACTCCGCCAACAATGACCAGAAGGATCTCATTCTTGCTCATCACCGCCACGGTGCCGAGAGCGGCCCCAAGAGCCAGAGAACCGACATCGCCCATGAACATCTGTGCCGGGTAGGTATTGAACCAAAGGAAGCCCAGGCCAGAGGCCACTATAGCGGCACAAAAAACGGTGAGCTCTCCCACTTGCCCCACATAAGGGATCTGGAGATATTCGGCAAATTCCTTGTGTCCCGTAACGTAGGAAATAACCGCGTAGGTAGCTGCGGCTACCATCACAGGCCCGATGGCCAACCCGTCCAAACCATCGGTTAAATTGACAGCATTAGAGGAACCTACAATCACCAATACAGCAAACGGGATATAGGCAATGCCGAGATCGGGACGAAGGGTTTTAAAAAATGGAATCCCCAGGACTCCACTGAATGAAGAATCCATGTAAAGAACGGTTACGGCACAACCGGCCACGAGCACTTGGCTGAGCAATTTGGCCTTCATGGAAAGCCCTTTACTGCTTTTTCGTTTGAGCTTCAGGGCATCATCAATAAAACCGATCACACCAAACCCAAGGGTTATCACGAGGGCGAGCAGCACATAAAGGTTCCTGATATCGGCGAGAAGGAAGGTGGAAAGACACAACGCCAGAATAATTAACGTTCCCCCCATGGTCGGCGTGCCCGCTTTCACCGAGTGGCTTGCGGGCCCATCGGTGCGAATCGGTTGCCCGATCTGCTTCGCAGTGAGGGATCGGATAAGAAAAGGGCCAACGATCAACGAGGCCAACAACGCCATGAGCGCCGCCAGGGCCGCTCGAAAGGTTATATAGCGGAACACGTTTAAAACCGAATAGTCCGTGTGAAGAGGATAAAGTAAGTAGTATAGCAACGTCTAATCTCCCATGGACTTATACGCCGTCAGAACTTTCTCCATCGCGACACCCCGGGACCCTTTGAATAACATCCAGTCGCCTCTACGGGTCTCACGACGGATCCGCCGAGCCAGGCCCCGATGATTGCTCCCTATGATTACCCGATCGACTGCCATTCCTCCTCGCAGGGCACCGGCCTTGACCTCCGCCGCGTACTGGCCCAGGAGGTAAAGCCGACCCACCTGATGGCATGCGACGTTCTTTCCAAGTTCCCGGTGGCTTTTCTCGCTTTGCTTTCCGAGCTCGAGCATGTCCCCTAGAACGGCTATCTTTTCCCCGGATCCTTTGATTTCCATCAGCGTGCGCAGGGCGGCCTCCATAGAGGCTGGGTTAGCATTGTAAGCATCGTTGATGATTCCCACTCCCTTGTAGCGCTCAACGTTCATCCTCATGGGCACCGGCTTCAAGGACTCCAACCCCTTGGCTATGGCGTTGACATCCACACCAAGACCGTAAGCCATAGCCGCAGCCCCCAGGGCATTGCAGAGATTGTGCTCCCCGCTCACCCTGAGGTGAACGCGGCGGCGGGCCCCCTTCACCTTTAAAGTAAACTCCGTACCCTTCTCGCCCAGGTTTTTGACCCTTTCAGCGCGCACCTTCCCACCACGGCCGTAAGTAACCTTCTCGTTTTTAATCGACTTGGCCAGTCGGCGAATCCACGGGTCGTCTAGGTTCACGATGGCGGTTCCTCGAGGGGTGAGGCGGCGGAAGAGGTCGCTCTTTTCCCGGGCAACGCCCCCCACGCTTCGCAATCCGCTCAAATGGGCCGGTGCAACGGAGGTTATCAAAGCGATGTCGGGGTCCGCGATCTCAGTCAATCGACGGATCTCCCCAGGTTGACTG
This sequence comes from Binatia bacterium, assembly GCA_963664015.2. Classification (GTDB taxonomy): domain Bacteria; phylum Desulfobacterota; class Binatia; order UBA9968; family CAXXLF01; genus JACZQL01. Next base: position 1,107,625 of record CAXXLF010000001.1, read on the forward strand.
GTGCCCAATTCCACAATGGCCACCTTTTCTTCCCCGGTGAGGCCAAGGAGAGTCAGCGGCAATCCCACCAGATTGTTGTAGTTTCCCGGCGTTTTTAGCACCTTACCTTTAAGACGGATGCCCCCGATGGACGCCCTCTCCACAATGGCCGCAACCATCTCTTTCGTTGTAGTCTTTCCATTGGAACCTGTAATGGCCAGGACTCTTGGAGCGGTCTTCCAACGCCAGTAATGAGCCATGTCACCAAGGGCCTGCAGCGTGTTTTGCACCTGAATGACCGTGGCCTTACGAAAGCGACGGCTTCGCGTTCTTTTATGCACGACCAGGCAGCCGGCGCCGCAACGTGCGGCTTCCTCGAGAAAGACATGGCCATCAAAACGTTCTCCCTCCAAGGCAACAAAGGCTGACCGTCGCCCTACCCGCCGCGAATCGGTGACGATATCGCTAAAGAGGGTGTCGTTCCCCTGCCGTATCATCGTCCCTCCCGTCGCCGTAAGGATATCCTCTCGCGTCCATTTCATGAAAGGCCCATCACGCCGGCAGTTGTTCCATCTCTTCACGGATCACTTCGCGATCGTCGAAGTGAATCTTTTTCTTGCCCAAGATCTGGTAGTCCTCGTGCCCTTTTCCTGCAACAAGGATCAGATCGTCCGCCCGTGCTAGTTGAAGCGCCCAACGAATGGCAGTGCGTCGATCCGCCTCGACCCAATACCGTTTGTCGGTCGATGCCATTTCAGATCCGGGCTCCGAATCCCGAACCTTTCTCAATCCCTGCCTTCGAATCCCGTCTTCGATCTCATCCAAAATACGATTGGGATCTTCCGTACGAGGATTGTCCGAAGTCAGAATGACCAGGTCGCCGTACCGACCTGCAATCTCTCCCATGAGTGACCGTTTACCGCGATCCCGATCCCCACCACAGCCAAAGAGCACGATCAACCGCCCCCGGGATAACGGTCCGATGGCTTGAAGCATCTTTTCTAGAGCGTCCGGGGTGTGAGCGTAGTCAACCAATATGGTCAATCCGCGACGATTATGAATCCTTTCCAATCTTCCCGGAACCATACCGACCTTGGCCACGCCTTTAACGATCACCGAGTTCGGTATCCCCAGGGCAAATCCCACGGCAATCGCCCCCATGACGTTTTCCATATTGGCTGTGCCAATCAGCCCCGTCGAAAATGGCACCCGTTGGCCTTTGATTTGAACGGTTCCACGCAATCCATCCAGATCACTTGTGAAATCGACCGGGTGGATATCCCAATGGGGTTCGAGGCCATAACTCACGACCTCAAGACCTGTCGGCGCGACGCGCTCGATCAGTTCGCGCCCCCGGGGGTCGGAACCATGAATGACGGCAAACTTTCGCAATTTAGAGCTCTCAACCAGATAATCCGTAAAGAGCTTGGTCTTGGTCAGGAAATAACGCTCCATCTCACCGTGAAAATCCAAATGGTCGCGTGAAAGATTAGTAAAGAGTGCACCGTCGAAGTCGATCCCCCTGACCCGTTCCATATCCAAGGCATGGGAGGAGACTTCCATCCCCACTGAACGCACGCCGGCATTCGCCATTTCCGCCACCAGGGCCTGGAGATCAACGGATTCGGGCGTCGTATAGGGAGCAGGTAAAACGCGATCCCCGTAGCGATAGTTAATGGTGCCAATAATTCCGCTGGGCATACCGGCCGACGCAAAAATGGATTCCAAAAGATAGGTTGCCGTGGTCTTTCCGTTGGTACCGGTGACTCCGACCAAAACCATACGCTGGCTCGGATGAGCGTAAAAGGCCGCTGCCCATAGCCCCATGGTCCGTCTCACGTTTCGCACCCGTACCCAGGTTACGGATTCGGGCACTGCAACCTTGCGCTCCAGAACGACGGCCGCTGCACCACGCTCCACGGCTTCGGCTACGAATTCATGGCCATCGTTGGAGCTACCGGGGAAGGCAAAGAAGACATCTCCCTGCTTCACATTTCTTGAATCATAAACCAGTCCCGCCACCGGTTGATCCGAACTCCCTTCGACTTCTTCCACGTCCCCCATTTTAAGTAATTCCTTGAGCCGCATCCTCATTGGTCCCGTAGCGTCATTGTCAAAGTCTCTCCCTCATCCCAGCGCGTCCCCGGCAAAGGCGCTTGCCGGACTACGTATCCATGCCCTTTGATTTCGACCTGAAGGTTTAGCGTTTTTGCCTTGGTTACGGCTTCGCGAAGACTCAACCCCGTAAAGTCCGGGAAACCCGTGGTCCTCTTAATGTGGTGGACCCTCGGGTTTTGTTTATGGGTTAGGACGAGCTTCTCGACAGCCGACGCAGGTCGAAGCTTTACCGCCTCTCGCTGGGGAACGATTCCCAAGTGACGGAGGGCGCTATGGGCGATGGTCCGAAAGAGGGGAGCCGCAATGATTCCTCCGAATACTCCCACCTCGGGTTCGTCGAGTATAACCAAGAGCACCAACCGGGGATCTTCCGCTGGGACAAAGCCCACAAAGGACGCAACCCGCTTCTCGGCCGAGTACCCACCATGGATCAAGTCCGGCTTCTGCGATGTCCCCGTCTTTCCGGCAACTCGAAACCCTTCCACCTGGGCCAGGGCTCCCGTTCCTCCCTCGCCCACGACTCCTCCCAGCATAGACGTCATAGTGCGTGCCGTTTTTTCCGAGAGGACACGTCGAACGACGTGTGATTGTTGAGACAAAAGAACCCGACCCTTATTATCCACCACTCGCTCCACCACAAAAGGGCGCATAAGAAATCCGCCGTTGGCGATAGCCGCGTAGGCCGTCACCAGTTGTATTGGAGTGACTGCAATTCCCTGACCGAAGGCATGGGTTGCCAAGTCGACTTGCGCCCATTTGGCGGTAGGTCGTACCAACCCCTGGGTCTCCCCGAGCAGATTAATCCCGGTGCGTTGACCAAATCCGAATTTTTTAATGTACTTAAAATACCTCTCCTTACCCAACCGCTCCGCTATCTTGGTGGCCCCGATGTTACTGGAGACCTTAAAAATCATGTCAAGATCGAGCCAACCGTGAGGTTTTTGATCGTGAATAATCCTGCCACCGAAAGCATATCGGCCCATCTCACAATAAAAAAGATCATCTCTGCCTACGACACCTTCCTGCAGCGCAGCCGCAGCAACCATCGCCTTGAACGTGGACCCAGGCTCGTAACTATCGGTGATACCCCGAATCCGCCGCCATTGGGACGGAAACCGGGAAAATCGATTAGGGTCGAAGAAAGGAAAATGCGCCAACGCCAGGACTTTTCCTGTAAACGGTTCCAAAATAATCGCTATCCCGCTCTTAGCCCTGGAACCGGCAACCGCCGCTTCTAGCTGTTTTTCGACCAGGTTTTGAATGGCGGCATCCAGAGTCAAATGGATGTCCGCCCCCGGTGGGACCTCAAGTCCCTCGACTCCTTGCATCATCACCCGGCGTCCAAAGGCATCGCGTTCCACTAGGGGAGAACCCAATTCACCGCGGATATACCGATCATAGTTGGCTTCCACGCCTTCGAGTCCCTTGGAATCACGACCGACAAAACCGATTATCTGACCAGCCAAGCGGCCGTGGGGGTAGTATCGCTTGGGCTCGTCAACCGTCCCCACACCCTCTAGACCGAACGAATGAACCCGTTGCGATTCCTTGGGCGTTACTTGCCGCTTGAGCCACACAAATGGACGGTCGGATTTTAGTTTACGTTGCAAATCAGCCGTTTCCATTCCCAATGCGCTTGCGAGTTTCGGCGCCGCGGCACGGGGATTTTTGACGCTGGGTGGCCGGACATAGACAGACTCGGACTCCAGACTGATGGCCAGCGACTCACCCGATCGATCCAGAATGGAACCCCGCTTGGGCAGCAGGATCCACTTCTGGACACGCTGTTTATCACCAAGCTTCGTAAGCCTGTCCCCCTGTAGGATCTGTAGCTGAAAGGCACGTACCCCCAAGACCAGAAACAGGATGAGGAAGAAGCCCCCCGCAATGGCGATACGGGCTCGAACCCATTTACGGTTTTCTTTCATGGGAGATTAACCAACTGATCCTTTTCCGGCTCTCTCAGTCCCAGTCGATCCTTAGCCCGTGTTTCCAAGCGGTCGGGTGAGGTCAGGGTCGCAAGCTCCAAACGAAGCTCACGGTTCTCCTGCTCCAACTGTCCCTGGAGCTTGCTCGTCGCGGAGAGAACGTAACCGAGCCGAATCACTTGCAACCTCAACCAAACGTGGGACAGGGCTAAACCGACCAGACACCCCATCAAAAGAAAAAAGGTCAAAAATCCCCTGACCCACTTGGCTTCGTTGCCACGTCTCTTGGCCCGCCCCTTGGTAGAGGCACTCCCTCGTAACTTGACCCCACGATCCATTAACACCGGCACGCCCGTTATAAGCCCTCAACAGCCCTAAGCTTGGCGGAACGGGCTCTTGGATTGGCACGGATCTCTTCGCTGGAGGGGAGCAGGGGCCTAGGGGTCAGGACCGTAGCCTTCTTGCTCCAGCCACAGCAGCACTGGGGGATTCTGGGTGGACATACACAGTCCCGAGCCCACATGGCGAACGCCCTCTTGACCAGCCTATCCTCAAGTGAATGAAAGGAGATCACGACCATCCGGCCTTTGGCCAGAAGCAACTCATAGGCATCTTTTAAAAATGTCTCTAGAAGTTCAAGCTCCCGGTTAACGGCAATCCGAATAGCCTGAAAGGTCCGCGTAGCCGGATGAACCCTGGGTTTTCCTTTCACGGTTTTTTGACCACCTCTCACAGCGATCCGTATAATTTCTGCCAGTTGTCTGGTGGTTACAATCTGTTGTTCCCGACGCGAGGCATCGATGGCCAAGGCTATGCGCCGCCACCTGGGCTCTTCACCGTAATCCCGGATCAATTGCTCCAGTTCGTTGACGGGAAAGTCGTTCACCACCTGGAAGGCATCCAGTGTTTGGCGCCTATCCATTCGCATATCCAGCCTAGCCTCCGACTGGAAGCTAAAGCCCCGCTCGGTTGATGACAGTTGATAAGAGGAGATTCCGAGGTCTAGGAGTATCCCATCGACCTTACCCCACTTCATCTCCCCCAAGATCTCCCCGGCCTTGGTAAAATCGGCCCGGCATGTCACAACGCGCCCGCCGAACCATTGCAGCCGCTCCCCTGCAGCCGCCAAGGCCTCCTCATCTCTATCTAATCCAAGCAGCTGTCCATTGGGACCACTATTGGCCAGCACTTGCTCCGCATGCCCTCCCCCTCCAAGGGTGCCGTCCAGATACCGTCTTCTAGGTCCCGGTTGAAGAATATCGAGAACCTCCTGAACCATGACCGGGGCATGCGAAAATTCCATAAAACTATTTATTCCTTCAGTGATACGTGCCGGTCCCCTCCCAATCCTCATCAAAACTCTCAATGGCCTCTTCTAGTGAAGTATACTCTTCGAAAAACTGATCCATACCAGCGACCCTAAAGATTGTTCGGAGGTAAGGACCCATGCCTGCGAGTTTCAAATCACCGTTAAGGCTCCTCAAGATTTTCAAGCGCTCGAGCAGCACTCCAATGCTAAGGTAGTTGATATGATCCACAGCCTTCAGATTCAAAACCACCTTGGTCCGGTCGATATCAATCAAGGAACCAATGACGTTTTTGATACGCAGCATCTCGCGGAAATCGATATCCCCGTTAACATCGATCACCGAGATGTCTTGAATAACGTTTCGTTCCAGCATGTCGTCCCTCCCTAGCCTACGGCTCACGGACAACGGGCAAGCAACCTTACCCTAGAGTCCCAAGTCAACAAGAAAATCAGGGTCCTGCATCAGTTTATCTTCAGCCTCAGCAAAGACTTTTTTCCAAATTTCCTTATCCCAAACCCGAAACTTTTCCAGGGCCGCTACCAGCACCACGTCCCGTTTAAGGTTTACGTATTGACGTAGCAGAGGTGGAATTAGGATACGGCCCTGTTTATCTACTGCACACTCACACGCCCCTCCCAGATAGTAGTTTTGGAACATCATCATCCGTCGGTCGAACTTGGGTTTTTTCTTGATTTCTTCTTCGAAGTGGAGCCATTCGTCCAGGGGGTAGACATCCAGGCAGCGTCTGGAATCAATGACGAAGTTGGTAATCACCAATCGTTCGTCTCCTTTTCCTAGAAGGACTTCACGAAACTTGGAGGGAATGCTCAGGCGTCCCTTGGAGTCGATGGTATGTTCATGCGTTCCGCGAAACATGGTATTGGGCTACTATGGGAGAATCTTCCACTTTACCCCACATTGTGGCCGACTATAACTTTCCGACCTAACCCTGTCAATAAAAAAATGTAACGCAAAATCAATGTGAATAGCGGCTCACAGCAAGCACCATATGTAGATATCCGCATACGGTCAATCCGGTGATGCGTACCCACATATGGTGGCAGCCAATTTTTGGTTGGTGCGTTTAGGGACGCGAAATCGCGCCGTAGGAACACGTGGGGAAACGGGCTAAAGTGGATCGGTAAGCCGGATTCTGTCAGGCCCCCTAATGAGGGGCCAGAACGATCATTCCTCTCAACCCATAATTGCTCATGGGGTCTAGCGACCTTACCCGAAGGTTTTGAGCGGACAACTCAACCCTCCTATTTGGTCTTGCTCCGGGTGGGGTTTACCTAGCATCCGCCATCACTGGTGGACCGGTGAGCTCTTACCTCGCCTTTTCACCCTTACCCCATGAAATAACCCGTTGGGCAACTGGAATCTCTGCAATGAAATTCCTACTTATGTTGCAGTTCCAGTTTAGCTTTACAGATTTTTATTTCATGGGGCGGTATGTTTTCTGTGGCACTTTCCCCCGATGACTCGGGGCCGCCGTTAACGGCCACCCTGTCCTGTGGAGTCCGGACTTTCCTCCCCCCACGGCGCCACCAATGCGGCGGCCGAGGGAAGCGACCGTTTGATCCACTTTAGCCCAAGTGATCTCGATACTCGTTTATTCGTTCACTCGTTCGTTTTCACTTCTTTCCCCGTTCCAAGGACAAACAGATTACGGATAGTCGATTAACGTTGCGCAGGGGCTTCGTCGATAGCCCGGTTGGCAAGCCGGTCGGCTACTCGGTTAAATTCCCGCCGTACATGAGTCACGCCAAAAGCATCGAACCGCCCCAATAATTCCACCGCTTCTTGATGCAGCAACTTGAGATTTTCATTCTTAACGCGATAGACCCCGTTGAGTTGGCGGACGAGCAACTCGGAATCACTCTGGATTTTAAGCCTTTTGGCTCCCCGTTTGATAGCTGCCTTAAGGCCCATCAGGAGGCCCTGGTACTCAGCCACGTTGTTTGTGGTCGTACCTAGATAAGTGAACAGCTCATCGATTACCGCTCCATTTTCGTCATAGATGACGGCACCGCATCCCGCTTGTCCAGGGTTACCCCTCGATGCCCCATCGACCATGAGACACCATTCCCCTCGGCGCTCAGACACCATAAAACCTAGATCTGCTTATCCTCGGTAGACGATGACTCGTAGTAAAGGATACGATGACAGCTGGGACACATGTTGAGCTTGTCGTTCCTTATGATCTCATTCCATAGCTGGGGAGGGATATTCATGTGGCAGCCCTCGCAGATCCCCGCAGAGGCAGTGACCACAGCCATGCCGCCGCGGCGGGCAAAAATGAGCTCATAGCGTCCGATGAGATCGCCATTGAGGCTTGCAGCGGTCTCTTGGCGGACCTTGATCGCTTCGGCTACTGACTGCTCGATTTCGACCAACTGGGTATCGAAATCTTTCCTTCTCTCAGCCCATGTCTCCTCCAGGGACTTTAGCTCATCTTCCTTTTCCTTGAGGATACTGGCTTCGCCCTCCAGCTCGGTCATGGCGGTGACTACTTCTTCCTCCAATTGGCCGTTGGCCTGTTTGATTTGCTCAATTTCCCTCTGAAGTGCTTGCATCTCTTTGATATTCTTGATTTGTGTCATCCGCATCCGTTTATCCGCGGCTCGCTTCCCATCCAGCTGGAGTTGTTTTTCCTTTTCCTGTCTCAGCTTGTCCTTAGTTTCCCATTCGGCTCGGAGGGTTCCGCCATCGGCACGCTTGGTATCGATTTCCTGTTCCTTCTCACGGATTTCCTTTAGCAGTTCTTCCTTCGCCTCCGTTTGATCCCGTATCTTTCGATCCAAATTCTGTAACGACGCTAAGACCTCTATCTGCTCGCGCAACTTACAACCTCCTATCGTTAAAAAAAGAAATGCACCCTTGTGGGTGCATTTCGCCGTCTGAATTCAGCTGATTGCCATTGTGGCTTGATTTGGCTTGATGTGTAAAATCATCCCTCTCCAACAATGTTTTTTCTATATCTTTAACTTGAATCGTTTCTGTTGTAAAGGGCCTAATCCCACGACGTCGATGATGGCCTTCCCATCTCAATAGGTGCCCGCTGATCGCGTCCTGCCGTCAAGCCGAAAAGTCCCCGGTTTGTAACGTCTTTCCATTGTCTGCCGGGATGCCAGTGGAGGCCGGGACCGACCTTTCCTTCCGTTAAATCACTGGGATCCCCTTGGACGGATCCCCTCGCTCGGTAAACTCAATCCCATTATGGATCAAGCATTGGAGGATACGCTTGGCCTTGGCAGAATTGACAAGATCGGTTCCCATGACGAACCGCTAGGTGAAATTGTCCCAGATGACCGATAGATCTTTATCCATCAGGGTGAGGTGCGCTGACGTTTATAGCTCCTCAAGGGGTTCCTCCAGCATCAATTCCTGCTCTTCCACCCGGATCGACTTGGATTCGAGCCCCGTGGCCTCGTTGCGTTCAACGTATGGCCGCCGTTGCCGAGATGCACGTCGAGCTACTTGATTTACTTTATTTTCTTCTCCTTCTTTGCTCTCTTTTCTTTCTTTTGTTTGTCCGTATACATATCTGAAGCTTACCCCACATAACCACCGTTATTGGCACGGATAATATCGTCGAGGCTCACGCTCGCCGAAACCGATAAGTCGCTCTCCCCATCTCTCCCCTTGCTGTAAAGGTCAAAATCCGTATTCAAGGGAACGGCCAAAAAATCTTTGCGGGCATTGCCTTTCGACGGTTCGCCGAGATCGGAAAAACTCAAATACTCGCGTACGTGACCCCAGGGATCGGGGATCTCGCCCTTGGGTATACTCGCCAGTGAAACCGGCATGCTCCCGTAGGTGAACTCGTACAGTTCGATCCCGGTTTGCAGCGTATGGCGCATATCCGCAGTCGCTTTAGCACCTTTTGCCTTATCGACGTAGCTGCCGAAATACGGGAGGGCAATACTTATGAGAATCATGATGACCGTCGTAGCCACCATCAGCTCGACAAACGTAAAGCCACGGATGCCATATTGCTTGTCCCTGCATGAAAAGTGCAAAACCGGTGCACCAGATCCCAGTTCGGAGCACAAAAGAGCCCCACTCGCACCGTTGGGCGAGCCGAAGTTGCAAAAAACAGGACCAAACTTGGATTCACCAGATTTCATTCTTAGTGCTTCGCTTTCGTCCACGTTACACGTCTTTGATTCTGGATCCTGAGCTCCTCATCGTGACTCGATGAATCGTAGGTAAAGGAAATCTTATGCTCGAAACCTTCGAGATCCTTGTACGTGATCGTATAGGAGACCTGATCACCTGTGCGGACCGTTTGAATAGCCTTGATAAGGTTGGTATCAACCTGTTCCGCTCCAATTCTAAAAACTATGTGATCTTTGGTAAACTCTAGAGTCCGGCCCTCATACTCAGCGGCCCTGGTCTTCCACGACCCCAATAGATGATCTGGCATGGTATCCTCTTCCTCATGACAGCCCAAGAAAAGTAGAGATATCATTGCTGTGATCAAGCCGTTTGCCAGCTTCATGATTCCAAAACCCTTTCCCCAGATCTCCTTCCTCAAGAATCGGTCACACCACGAAACCCAACCCTACGAAAAGGTACAGATATGCACGAATAGTGCCACCATGGGAATTCGAGAGATGGAATCCTTAAATAATATACGTATTTAGAGACTTACATTCCTGTCTCCCGACACCGATCGCAAGAAACGCCTAACCTTGGCTGTCATCGAAATGCCGTTACACGTCATTCGGCACTCAGGACTACAATCTGAGCCCTCTAAACGCGATCATTGGGGTGCGAAGAACCATAAAGCCCACGTTTACGGCGGTTTTGATTACTATTGAGGGGCAGATCAGGCGAAAGGGAAAACCCTAGAAAAATAGAAGAGTTATGAAACTCCCAATGGTCAGGAGAGGTAGTTAGCGCCAGCGAGCCTGGAGCCTTAACAGATCGGTCAAGAAGGATATGAGATCGGTTATTTTTACCCCCTCGCGCTGGGTGATCTCGGTCCAGCTGGCGTTATTCCTATAGCGGCCCACGACCCGACGGATGGAGGCTTGCCTTAAATAGGACGTCCCTTTCAAGGCCGCATACTCACCTAGGCTAACACGAAGCTGTTGGATCTCCTGGAGCAGCTCCCTCCAGTCTCTGCTGCGTACTCGGTAACCCAGTGCCTGGAGCATGGCCTTCTGTCCCGGTGCATCTCCCGTCTGTTTATTGACCGTTCCTATTTTTTTGAGCAGTGCCCTCTCGGCCAGGGCCTGGGGTGAATCAAGAGCCTTCAGCGATGGCAGCAACTCGGGGATGGCTTGGGAGGTACGGTAAAACTTTAAGGCCTCGGGGATCCATGCGCGCAGTTGCTGCGTGCGCTTCGTATATCCGGGATGTGTGGACATGAAGCCCGGAGGTGCCCCCTGCCCCTTTGCGGCAGCCTCTCTCTCCATCCGTTTCCACAGCTCCAGGGACGCCCTTGGGTCATACCCTGCTTGGGCCATGAGCCTGAGACCGATCCGGTCCGCCTCCAACTCCTGCGAGCGACCGAAGGGAAGAATCACTCCAAAGGCAGTGCCTGCGCCGTAGATCTGCATCCAAACCGGATCTACGCCGAAACCCGTTCCAACCATCGCCGGAATCTGTAAGAGTTGGTTCTGACTCATCCGTTCCGCTCCATGACGGGCCAGGGCATGGGCCACCTCATGACCCATGACTACCGCTAAACCTGCCTCGTCCCGGGCAGCGGGAAAGATCCCCGTATAGACAGCCACCTTCCCCCCGGGAACGGCAAAGGCGTTGGCCATCTCGGGATCGTCAATAATTGTAAACTCCCACTTGTAATCGGGCTTGTTGGCGACCCGTGCTATCTTCTCTCCTACTTTGCGCACCAGGCGCATAGCCTTGGGGTTTTCTGAGATCACACTCTGGCGCAAAATCGCACGATAGGCCTGCTCGCCCTCGCTGATCTCCGTGCCTTCGGAGATGATCATAAACTGCTTTCTGCCGGTGATGAGCACCGTTGCACAGGCGGGGATGAGGAATACCAGGAGGATAAAGCCCAAAGGGCGAATGTTCAGCATGATGGTAAGTAAATTTATTCCTTTTCCGGCGCTTTCACAACAATCTATAGAACCCCATCTTGCCTGGATTCATGATCTCATTAGGATCCAGGGTTCTCTTTATCCGGCCCATGATTTCGTTTCCTTGTCCATGCTCGCGGGCCATGAGGGAAGCCAATTTTAACCCCACACCGTGGCAATACTCCATCGACCCTGCCATCTCCTGAACCAAGAGTAAGAGCTCCTTGACGGCATCTTCTAAAGCAGCCGGCCCTCGCTGGTCCTTTTCTAGCGCCAGGCGCAAAGAGAAAAGCTCCGGCTGTGTCCAAAGCCCGCTTTCCTGGAGACGCACGCCATGGGTGGCAACGATTTGCTTCGCCGCTCCTCTAAAAGCCAGGACCTGAGCCACGGGAAGGGCCACATGGATAAAATCCCGGGGGAAGGCTTCGTTTCTACGTTGCCTCCCCTGCCGCCTATCCTTCCGATTGTGCATGAAGCGATAGGCGATATCATGACGCTCGCTCCAGAAGCGCTCTGCGTCCTGATCCGGTAGCCTCTTCGCCTTGGCCTCAGTGCAAACGGCCACCGCCAATCGTTCCTCCGCTTGCACCAGTTCCCGAGTCCCCTCGAAACCCAGATAGAGAACGGCCCCGTCATCGGACTTTACCGGATCATCGCCGAAGTCCATCAGGGACGGCCGTAGCCCCAGAACGGAGAACCTTTTGATGGCTTCGAAACCGGCTTCAAACGAAGCGAAGTGAAAGGCCAGAAGGGAGCGGTGTTCCGGTACCGGGAAGGCCCTCAGAGTCGCCTCCGTAACAATACCAAAGCAGCCCTCTCCCCCGATCATGAGCCGCTTTAAGTCGATACCCGTGGAAGACTTGGGCACTGCCCGGGTCTGAAGGTGCTCCCCCTGGGGCATGACTGCCTCCAGCCCTAGGACCTGATCACCCATGGAGCCGTATTTACCCCCGCGGTACCCCAGGCTGTTCGTGGAGATGGCTCCTCCCACCGTCGCTACAGGATAGGTCCACGGATCGTGTCCGAGCATCAACCCCTTTTCATTCAAGGCCTGATCCAGGGATTTGAGTATACAGCCCGCCTGCACGCGAACCAGGCGTGACTCCACGTCGATATTGACGACCTCCGCCATGCGCTTGAGATCCACAACAATCCCAGACCGAACTGAAACCGCAGCCCCCATGAGACCCGACCCTCCACCATAGGGGACCAGAGAAAACTTCTCCTGGTTGGCCATGAGAACAAGCTCCCGAACCTCCTCAGTCGATGCCGGGAGGGCCACGCAAAATGGGCTTGTGTACCCAAATTTCTCCCGTGGGTGGATTCGATCCACGCTGAGTGCGTCCCAGGAGCGCTCATCTAAGACCGTGGGGTCTGTAACCAACCCCTCTCTTCCCAGTAGTCGGGACATTCGAGTCATGATTTTTTCTACTGTGCTCATGGACATTCAACCTCGAAATTCTTCAAATCAGGTTCCACCGGTCTTCCCATCACGACAGGAGCGAAACCCGTGCAGCAAAAGCGCCTCACCGCATCGCGGCGCCACCATCGACCACCATCGAATGACCGGTCATGAAGTCGCTCAGAGGAGAGGCTAGAAAGAGCATGGCGCCCACCAGGTCTTCAGGGACCTGCACGCGTTTGATGGCGCGTTGCTGCATTGGCTGCTGTCGCATCCGAAGGATTTCCTCGGTGGGATTTTCCTCGGAGAGGGTCGAACCCGGGACCAGGGCGTTGACCTGGATGTTGTCCCCGCCCACTTCGCGAGCCAGTGTACGGGTCATTCCCAGGACACCGGCCTTCGAAGCAACGTAGTGAATTCGGCCAGGAGGGCCGACCAGGGCCGTCCCAGAGCCAATGTTAATGATCTTTCCCGACTTCTGTGCCCGCATAGCCGGGAGTACCGCTCTCGCGCACAGAAAAGGGCCTTTCAAGTTAACGGCTATCAAACGGTCCCATTCGGCCAATTCAATAGACTCGATACCCCCTCGATTCATCGGGATCGTGGCAAAGATCGCCGCGTTATTCACCAACACATCGATCCGGCCAAACCGATCCAGTGTCGCGGCCGCCATAGCTTTGGTAGAGGCCTCGTCGGAGACATCAACAGAAATCACCATGGCCTCGCTTCCCGTATCCCGAGTGACCAGCGAGGCCACCTGGTCGGCGGCGCCGTAATCGATGTCCGCAACCACGACACAGGCGCCCGCCTTGCCAAAGCCCTGACAGTAGGCCTTACCGATCCCGTGCCCGCCTCCGGTCATAATGACAACCTTGCCCTTCAGTCCTTCAACCATGATTTCCTCCTTATGAAAATACGTGTCAGCGGTCATTTAACTTTCTACAGGGGAACCGGCAACCGTTTCAAGAGATCGCCCATCCAGACGTGGAGAACTGGACGGACAGAACCATCCTCCATATCGTGCACGTTTCGCCGTACTTCAACTGTCGGACTCAAGTCGTAGACCGACTGGGAAAAGAATTAGGGAACTGGCACATCGATTGTGCCGGTGACAGGTCTGATGGGGAGGCTAAATTAGCTCAGGAGCGGGGTGTCCCTGTATGGCGAGACCCAAGGGAGGGGGGGTGCGATAACGAACCGATTGCCACGGAGGCCGATGACGCGGTCTTTTGCCGCAAGGATTCGTTCGACAAGGTTCCTCGGTGACAGCGCTCGGGTCCGCCGGGCAGCGGCTTCGGTTCCGATGCCAGTGTGTAGTTGTTTTTGGGTAGAGGTCTATTCATCGCGTTAAGGCCATGCGATGTAAGGCGGGGAAGCGTCTGCCAGGTTGATCGGAGCTCCTTCCCATCGTGGAACGAAGACCCTAGATAGGAATATAAGAAACGCATTCGGTCCGTTGTTCCTAAGGACTTTTGATTGCCAAGGGACATATTCAACTGTACTAGATTTAGTAGCCTCTGGTATTTGTTAATACAGTCAGATACCGTGACTTTATCCAGTGCGATCAAACCAAATTCGAATGCATCGGAACTTTCTACCTTGACCAGAATGTTTGAGGCTGTCAATTCTCAATGGTAAATGCACCGATCGTGTAAGCGACGCACATACCGGGCGAGTTGGGTCACCAATCGTCGTTTCAACCCCGATTCCCCGGCACTAAAAGTCGAAAAAGCCCTTTTTGAATATACTGATCCAAACTCTTCTCGCCAGGCTCGTCCTGGTATAGGAAACAACTTTCCTGAGCCATCCCCCATTGCCTTTTGCTCACACAGGCCAATGGCAACCTTGTTGCGACCCTACGTCGCAGTAGCGCATTGCCAACAACCCAGCATCTTTCGGCGCGAGAAAAACGAAGCACGCTTTTCAGCCTGTCCAAGAACCCATGGACCGGATATCGACGCACGATGAAATTCACAGGTTCAGTTTCCATGCGACTTGATGCCGCTTTGACCGTTTGCCTCATGGAGACATTTTGAGAATGTTTCCATCGATTCGTCCGGTCCGAAATATTCCACGAAACGGCGGATTAAAAAATTGGCTATAGACCCGATTCTCCCGCAAGCATGACTTCCCCCGATAGTGGTAATGACGATCACACAACCTAGTCGACTTTACCTCAATCGAACGAACCGTTGCCTTATAGGAGCACAAAGGGATAGGGGGTAAGACGCATATATTCTTTAAGAAATCGACTTCGATCCGAGCGGCTCAAGAAGAACGGGGAATACAGATTAAACCGCGCTAATGAGTTGATTCTTTTTTTAATGAGAGTTGTTGATAAATCCGCGCTCGATCCAGGCCCAACAACCGTAGACGATAGCCCCCTCCAAGACTTTCAATGAGAATATTTCCCGCGTGCAGGTCTCTATGATCCACACGATGGGCGTGAACTTGAGCCACTAATCAAGCAACCCGTCAAATGAGCTCCCGTTTCGACTTGAGGGAACATTGCGGCTGGTTTTTGGCCGATTCACGAATAACATACTCATCGAGGGATTCACAAAACTGAAGTCCCTCGGAAACAAGATAGCTCTCCCGTAAGAGCTTCCCCCACCGGATTTCTTCATAAGCGATTGGAACCACCGTATGAATTCCAAACTTGGCAATTCGATGGGTCATGTCCCATTCTTTTCGGGCTTTCGAAATCGAGAAAAAGTCCCTTAGAGTTTCCGACCATCTTAGCCGGTGGTGCTTAACGACAACTTGTAGCGGCTTTGCGCCCTGGAGTATTTCCAACCCAACGACCCGCCGAACGGTAGAGCTTTTGACAATCTCCGCTTGACCAGATCCGGGGAGCACTCTCGCCAGAGCATCTACTCGGGAACGGAATCGGGGCCTGGTGCGCCACACGATTCCGTGATTGGTGATTTGAGTATTCTTAAGGTTCATCGTTGCCTCGGGATCACGGTACGGCCCCTTCTTCACGGCAGATGACACAGTTATTTCGGATACGACCAAGCCCGATGGTTGTCCGGACTTTCCCTCCGACCGTTCAAGAGGTTCTCACGCCCTGAATAAAGCGATCCGGGTAGATCCGGGCTGTACCGAAAACGTCGATGGGACCACATCCACTGATCCGGATAGCAACGTATCAGGCTCTCCACAATTTCGTTGCAACGTGCCGTTAATTCAATGATATCGCGTTTTCGGTCACCACTACGCTCGTACTGAAGCGCGGCCAAAGACCCGGCCTGATGATGATCGGGAGCATCACGAAAAAGATAAAAAGGAACCACCGGTGCACCGGTTTTAAGAGCAAGAGTGGCAAGTCCGACAGACGTTGAGCAACGGGCACCGAACAGAGGAACCAAAACCCCTTGTTTTCGTTTTGAATACCGATCCATGAGCACCCCGATTGCGCGGCCCTCACGTAAACTCTGGAGGATCTTTACTGCGCCATTTCGATGATCGATCAACTCGGCCCCCGAGCGACACCTCCACGCCGCAATCTTCGCGTAGAGGGACGGATTGGGCACTCTTCGAGCCACCATGCTCACGGGAATACCGGCCAGACCCAGCACGCTGGGGGCCAGCTCGAAGCCTCCCAAATGTAGTGTTAGCCCTATTACACCTTTGCCCATCGCTCGCGCCGCATCGAGGTACTTAAACCCCTTAATTTCAACCCGCCTGCGAATGTCTTAATCACTCCATTCGTTGAAGCGCAGAGTATCGATCATATTGCGCGCAAGATTTTCGTAGCTTCGCTGCCCAATCTGACGCCGTCGAACGCGTAGTTCTCAGGTATCCAGACCAATGGGCATGGATTCAGCCCCGGGAAATTACGACGCCCGAGACATTAAAAATTAAAAGAGACCAAAGACGGAGGAATCGACGCAAACAATTGGTAGATTCAAAACCATAGAGACTACGAGTGTTGGCGTTAGCAGCTTAGCGTTGCTGCACGGCCTCAAAGAGATGGAGTTGCTTGGCCTTCCCCTCGTCATCGAAGTGAAGCGGGTAATTGCCACTGAAACAAGCGTCGCAGAAGCCGCCGGTATCGCCGTTTACGAATACGTACATCCCCTCGCGGCTGAGATAACCCAGGGAGTCGGCCCCGACAAACTTGCAGATGTCCTCTACGGCATTGGAAGAGGCGATGAGCTCGCCTCGGCTTGGCGTATCGATGCCGTAATAGCAGGGTCCCGTAGTGGGTGGCGAACTGATCCGGAGGTGAACTTCCACTGCCCCCGCATCACGTAGCATACCGATAATCTTACGAGCCGTGGTACCGCGCACTATGGAGTCGTCCACGACCACAACCCGCTTACCCTCCAATACATCCCTCTGAGCGTTGAGCTTGATCTTGACACCAAAGTGCCGAATGGACTGCTGGGGCTCGATAAAGGTCCGTCCAACGTAGTGGTTACGGATCAGACCAAAATCCAAGGGCAAGCCGGACTCCTCCGCATAACCTAGCGCTGCGGGCACCCCGGAATCCGGCACTGGAGTGACCAGATCGGCCTCCACCGGGCGTTCCCGGGCGAGTTGACGACCCAGCTCCTTTCGAATCTGGTAGACGTTGCGACCGTATATATTGCTGTCCGGGCGGGAAAAATAGACATATTCAAAGATACACTTGGCATGGGGGACGGGTGGAAACGGCTTGAGGGATTCCATCCCCTGGGGACTAAAGGTGATCACCTCACCGGGCTCAACTTCTCGTATATAGTCGGCTTCAATCAGATCCAGAACACATGTCTCGGACGCCACCACATAACCATCGTGACCGGTGGAACCCTTCATTCGCCCAACCACCAGCGGGCGAAACCCCATGGGATCGCGGGCTGCAATCATCCGATCCAAGGTGAGAAAAACCAGTGAATAGGCACCGTGGGCGCGGCCCAGAGAATCAACCAGTCGCCCCATGAGGCTTTTTTCCTTAGATGTAGCGATGAGATGGATCAGGACTTCAGTATCTGAAGTAGACTGAAAGATGGATCCGGACGCCTCTAATTCCCCTCGTAGAACCTGGGAGTTGACCAGGTTCCCGTTATGCGCCACAGCAATGGGTCCATCGGCATATTCCACCACCAGCGGCTGTGCGTTTTTTAGATAACTTTCACCCGTTGTGGAATAGCGGTTATGACCGATAGCGGTGGAGCCCTTGAGGTGCTGGATGACGTCTTCTTTGAAGATGTCGGCAACCAACCCCATCTGGCGGTGAGAGATCAGCGCCGACCCATCGGATGAAACAATACCGGCGGATTCCTGACCCCGGTGCTGCAGGGCGTACAGGCCGAGATAGACCATGTTGGCTGCCTCCGGGTGACCGTAGACTCCAACCACGCCGCACTCTTCATGAAACTTATCGAACAACAGCTGATACCTGATTCCTATCCACTTGGTAATCCGTTATGGAATCTACAATGAAACCGATTCAAACCTGATTCAGACGATTCTCCAAGGCAGTTGCCCAAATAGTTTTAACTTCTTCCACCGCCAGGCCGATCATGGGATGTATGATAAATCGACTTCCACCTACCACACCGATGACATTCACGGGGACCCCCTCCTTGGCAGCGAGTTCCTGCAGGAATTTCAAGTGTTTTTCTTCGACAGAGACTACGATGCGTGATTGGGACTCTCCAAACAACAGGGCATCCATACGCATCATTTCATGGAGCTCGATCTTAACACCCGTGGCCATTTGTGGCCCGCTCACGCAGCACTCGACCAAGGCCACGGCCAATCCTCCTTCGGAAATATCATGCGCGGAGCGAAGGATTCCCTTATCGATCGCCTTGAGGCAGCAGCGCTGAACCGCGCGCTCAGCCTTGAGATCGATCCAGGGCGGTGTCCCTTGTACCAGGCCATGAAAAACCTTGAGATATTCGCTTCCTCCCAGCTCCTCCCGAGATCGACCCAGGAGAACAACCAAATCGCCGTCGGTTTTGAACCAAGGGGTCATATGCCGCTCGAGCTTGGGCAGGACCCCCACCATGGCTATCGTCGGGGTCGGATAGATGGCAACTCCGTTAGTTTCATTATAGAAGCTCACGTTCCCACTCACAACTGGAACCTTGAGCGCCATACAACCGTCCCGCAGCCCCTGAATGGCCTGGAAAAATTGCCACATGACCTCCGGCCGTTCAGGATTTCCGAAATTGAGGCAGTCGCTCAATCCCAAGGGACGTGCCCCCACGCAGGCAAGGTTGCGAGCGGCCTCGGCCACGGCAATAACACCTCCAATATACGGATCCAGGTAGCAGTAACGACTGTTGCCATCGACAGTGAGCGCGAGTCCCTTCTTGCTACCTTTGACTCTGAGCACGGCGGCATCGGAACCTGGAGCTACGACCGTATTGGCACGCACGAGATGATCGTATTGCCGGTAGACCCACTCCTTTGAGGCAAGGTTGGGGGACTTCAACAGACGCTTGAGCGTTACTCCACCATCTTTGGGTTCCTCGATCTTGCTCAGATCCAAGCTTTGGATCTCATCCTGATTTTTTGGCCGCTCCGCCGGTCGGTTATATACCGGGGCTTCTGAGGTCAATGACGCAATCGGAATTGAAGCGACTTCCAAACCTCCAAATCGGGCACGGAGATTGGAATCTCGGGTCACCTTCCCAATGACAACTGCATCCAAGTCCCACCGGCTGAATATCCGTTTGACCTCCTCTTCACGACCTTTCTTGACAACCAGTAGCATCCTTTCTTGGGACTCGGAGAGCATGATCTCATATGGACTCATACCCCTCTCCCTCATAGGAATGCTCGAGAGATCCAGATCCACGCCCCGACCACCCCGAGCGGCCATCTCCGTGGCCGAACTGGTCAGTCCCGCGGCGCCCATATCCTGAATCCCCACCAGGCAGTCTGTCTTCATCACCTCCAAGCAAGCCTCCAACAGGAGTTTCTCCGTGAACGGGTCCCCGACTTGAACCGTAGGTCTTTTCTTCTCGGCCTCTTCTGAGAATTCGGCGGAGGCCATGGTGGCACCGTGAATGCCGTCCCGTCCGGTCTTGGATCCCACATACATCAAAGGATTGCCGATCCCCTTCGCCCTCCCCTTAAAGATACCCTTTCTCTGAGCCACCCCAAGGGAAAAGGCATTGACCAGGATATTGGCGTTGTAGGACTCGTCGAAATAAACCTCGCCGCCAACCGTGGGAACACCAATGCAGTTCCCGTATCCACCAATTCCTCCGACCACACCTCTGATTAGATAGGGGGTCCTCGGGTCGTCAATACTGCCGAACCGAAGGGAGTTCAGCAATGCGATGGGACGAGCTCCCATTGTGAAGATATCGCGCAGAATTCCCCCGACTCCCGTGGCAGCACCTTGATAGGGCTCAATAAATGAAGGATGATTATGACTCTCCATCTTGAACACGACGACTAAGCCGTCACCGAGATCCATCACTCCGGCATTTTCCCCTGGCCCCTGAAGAACTGCTCGGCCGCAAGTGGGCAACTGTTTGAGAAAAGCTCTCGAGCTTTTATAGCTGCAATGTTCCGACCACATGACGGAAAAGATGCCCAGCTCCGTGTCGTTAGGTTCGCGGCCGAGGGTGTCTAAAATCTTCTGGTACTCCTCTTCGTTCAAACCGTGAGCCGCAACTCGGTCGGGTAAGGGCATGTTGGGAGAGGGATCCTGCTCGCTTAGGCTGGCCATGCCTAGTTCTCCGTCCTGTTGCAAGTCGCTACAACCGAAGAAAAGATCTTCAAGCCATCCTCACTACCCAGGATGGCCTCCACCGCGTGTTCCGGGTGAGGCATGAGACCAAAGACGTTCTTTGCCTCGTTGCAAACTCCTGCGATGTGATCGACGGATCCATTGGGATTGGCCTCGGGTACCGCCTGACCGCCTGAACTCACATAGCGCAACACGATCTGTCGATTGTTTCGCATTCGGTCCAGGGTCGGGCCGTCCGCATAGTAACAGCCGTCACCGTGCTTGATAGGAAGGCTGAGCAACTCCCCTTTCTTACCCAAACAGGTAAAGGGGGTGTCATTTTCTTCTAGGCTGAGGGAGACGTGGCGGCAGGTAAAGCGTAGCGAGGCGTTGCGCATCAAGGTCCCGGGTAAGAGTCCAGCTTCACAAAGGATCTGAAAACCGTTGCAGATGCCGAGAACCAGTCCCCCTTTTTGCGCGAACCCAATAACGCCTTGCATGATAGGGGAGCATCGAGCCATGGCACCGGGTCGTAAATAGTCTCCATAGGAGAAACCACCTGGCAGGACAAGACAATTCCAATCGCCGGACAGTATTTCCTTGTGCCAGAGAAACTCAACTTCCTGTCCCAGGACGTGTTTCAGACCATAGTATACGTCGTGGTCGTCACAGGAACCGGGAAAGACGATAACCCCCCAACGCATTAATAGACTCTCGCCTAGGATTCCAGGATTTCCAACCGGTAGTCTTCGATTACCGGATTGGCCAGCAGTCGCTCGCACATTTGACGGATTTGGAATTCGGCTTCGGCAGAAGTGGACGCTTCGATACTAAATTCAATCACTTTGCCCACACGAACATCGGTAACTCCAGGGTGCCCCAGGGCATGGATGGAGCGCTCAACGACCTGCCCTTGGGGATCCAGGACCCCCTCCTTAGGCATTACATAAACCTTAGCTAGCATGGTTTCATTGAGCCTTCAGGCGCAGACTCGCCGGCAGACTTCCTGATAGGCTTCTTCAACCTTGCCAAGATCGCGGCGGAAACGGTCCTTATCCAGCTTTTCCAGCGATTCTTTCTCCCACAAGCGGCAGGTATCTGGACAAATCTCATCCCCGAGCAGGATTCTACCGTGATGACGTCCGAACTCAATTTTGAAATCGACCAAAATCAGATTACGCTGGTCAAAAAAGTCTTTGAGGAGGTCATTGATGCGGAAGCTGTGTCTTTCGATCTCATCCATCTCACTATCCGTGGCCATATCTAGGGCCCGGATATGGAACAAATTGATCATGGGATCCCCCAGAGGATCACTTTTATAGTAATGTTCCAATACGGGCCTGCTCAAGACCCCGCCTTCCTCCACACCAAATCTCTTGGCCAGGCTTCCCGCAATAACATTACGCATCACGACCTCAACGGGAATGATATCCAGTTTGCGCACGAGCATCTCTCGATCGTTCAGTCTGTTGATAAAATGGGTTGGCACCGCCTCGCCTTCCAAGAGCCGGAACAGGACCTCCGAGATCTCGTTGTTCATGATCCCTTTTCCTCTAATGGTCCCCTTCTTCTCTGCATTAAAGGCCGTGGCGTCGTCCTTGAAATACTGGATTACATAATCGGGGTCGTCTGTGGAATATAGGATTTTGGCTTTGCCTTCATAAATCGCATCACGTTTTTCCATACCGGCTCCTTTTACTTTTACTGGAATCAACGGGCCCCGAATGTCCGGAAGGTTACCGAGCACCCCTTGCATCCAATTCTATAGCCTGGTCGAACGCCTAATGAAAGACTCGTTGAAAAATCAAATTGACGTTTTTTAGGTCGTCCTTGAAACCCCAGATTTCTTCAATCTCTTTGGAGGAAAGGTAGCGGCGGGCCTCCGGGTCTTCCAGGATCTCGCGCTTGAAATCCCCACCTTCCTTCTGGACCCTCAGGGCATGGCGCTGGACGATTCGGTAAGCCCCGTCCCGGGACAATCCTTTGTCCACCAAGCGCAATAGAACCTTTTCAGAGCAAATCACCCCACCGCTTTTATCAAGATTGCGCTTCATATTTTCCGGATAAACGCATAGCTCTCCCAGGACATAGGTGATGCGCCGCAGCATGAAATCCAGGGCTATGGTCGCATCGGGTCCGATCACCCGCTCCGCCGATGAATGGCTAATATCCCGTTCATGCCAGAGTGGAACGTTCTCTAGTGAAACCAGCGCGTAGGAGCGAAGCAATCTCGCCAGACCGCTGATATTTTCCGATAAAATAGGATTTCTTTTATGGGGCATCGCCGATGAACCCATCTGCCCCCGTCCAAAGGGCTCTTCAGCTTCCTGAACTTCCGTACGCTGTAAATGTCGGACTTCCACGGCGAACTTTTCCAGAGAGCTGGCCAGAACCGCCAAGGTCGTAAAAAAGTACGCGTGGCGGTCACGCTGGATGATCTGGTTAGAAATCGGGTCGGGCTTGAGTCCACTCCGCTTACAGACATAGGCTTCCACCTTGGGGGAGATATGGCCAAAGGTCCCTACGGCGCCGGATATCATTCCCACGCAGACATCGCGGGCAGCCGCCTCCAATCGATTCAGGTTGCGGCGCATCTCTTCGTACCAAAGCGCAAACTTCAGCCCAAAGGTGATAGGTTCGGCATGCATCCCATGGGTGCGCCCCATCATCGGGGTCCTCTTGTACTTAAAGGCCTGCCGACGTAGTACCTTCATGAGGTCTCGCACATCTTGGATCAAAAGGGCGGAAGCGTCCTTGAGTTGTAAGGCTAGGCCCGTATCCATAACGTCCGAAGAGGTGAGACCCAGGTGGAGGAACCGGGCGTCGTCTCCCACACATTCGGCCAAGGAGCGTAGGAAGGCGATCATCTCGTGGCGCACTTCCTCCTCGATCTTACCGATCCTTTTTATATTTATGCGGGCCTTCTTCTTGATGCGGTTGATCGCCGACTTCGGGACCTGGCCCATGCTTGCCAGCGCCTCTGCCGCGAGGACTTCGACCTCGAGCCATTTTTGAAACCGGTTTTGCTCGGACCAGACCTCTGCCATTTCCGTGCGACTGTATCGATCAATCATAGAATAAACACTCAGTGATTAGCTTCTCGCCTATCAATTCTCAGACAGAGCAACTCCAACCGTATGTATCGCGCCAAGACCCCCTCGAGTTAAAATCCTAAATCCGAAGCACGAAATCCTAAACAATTCCAAAACCTCAAATTATTAATGCTCAAAACATTTAACAAACGGCCTAGCCTTTCTCCCAATGACAACAATACGAGCTCTTAAGACCAACCGGCTGATGCTTTGTTTTTCATTTTGATTATTCGAAATTGTTTCGAATTTCGGATTTCGAGTTTGTAATCTTCTTATACTTGGCGTCCATCGATGCTGGCGGTCAATAACCGTCTTCTTACTATTTCTCGCCCGTATGCCCAAACCCTCCATCTTCGCGCTTCGACGAGGGGAGCTCTCCGACCTCTTTCCACTCAGCTCTGCAGACCCTCTGGAGAACCATCTGAGCGACTCTCTGACCCCGTTTGAGGACTACAGGATCCTTCCCCAAGTTGATAGCAATTAATTGGATCTCGCCACGGTAGTCGGAATCTATGGTTCCGGGACTATTGACCAGGGTGACCCCATGTTCCAATGCCATCCCGCTCCTTGGACGGATTTGTGCCTCAAAACCATGGGGTAACGCAACCGCTATCCCGGTTGGGATGAGAGCCCGTTCCAACGAACCCAAGACCATTTCTTGGTCTAGATCCGAATAGAGATCCATTCCGACGGCGCCCTCGGTCATGTACCGGGGCATCGGAAGGGAAGGCTCGCTCCGGCGCACCCACTTTATTTGAACTTCAACCTTCTCCACTAGAGCCGGTCCACAAGATTCTCACTACGGATTCCAAAGTTTAGATTCTGAGGTCTAAGGGGTTTTTTTCAAGATCGCCCAAAAGCGTGAGGGTCATCCCCTCCGGTTGAAGGATTTCACTCGCTAGTTTAATAACGTCTTCCTTTCTGACAGCCCGAACGCCAGCCGCAATTTCCTCTAGGGATACAGCCGCGTGAAAATAGATCTCGTTTCGGGCGGTATGGCTCATCCATGACCCGGAGGTTTCGAGGCCCAAAAGAGAGTTGCCAACTATCTGACTCTTAGCCCGGGCCAACTCCTCCTCATCAATCTTGCCACTGATCATGCTACGCATCTCCGCAGTGACCAAGTCCACCACCTCTTCCACCCATTCGTTTTTGGTCCCGGCATATATCCCCAGATACCCAACATCGCGGTAGGACGCTAAAAAAGAGTAAATTGAATAGACCTTCCCCCTCTTCTCACGCACCTCCTGAAAGAGGCGCGAACTCATGCCTCCGCCCAGGAGCGTATTGAGCACATAGGCTGCATAGCGCTGTTGATGATTCTCCTCAATCCCCGCGCCCCCAAGGCACAGGTGAACCTGCTCCAGTGGTTTCGAATGCTGGAAGACTCCCTCGTGGAACTGGGCCGGGTTCGAGTCGGCGGTAAGGGGATGTTTTTTGAGCGTCGAAAAGTTATTTTGGACCCTTTCAACGATGTCGTCGTGGTGCAAATTACCAGCACCCGTGATAATGATCCGCCCCGGCAAATAACGTTCCCGAACGAAATTGAGAAATTCCTCACGCTGGAAGCCGGAAACAGTAGCAACCTCACCGCAGATGGGTCGACCCAGGGGATGCTCACCAAACAGATCTCGATTGAACAGCTCATGCACATAATCGTCGGGGGCGTCCTCGACCTGGCAGATTTCCTGAAGCACAACCGACCTCTCCCGATTGATCTCCTCGACGTCGAAGGCCGAATGGAGGAATATATCCGCTAGCAGGTCCATGGCCATGGGAAGATTCTCATCCAATACCTTGGCATAGTAGCAGGTGTATTCCTTCCCGGTGAAGGCATTGAGTACCCCACCCACCGAGTCCATCTCCTGTGCGATTTGGGTTGCGGTGCGCCGCTCGGTGCCCTTGAATAACAGGTGCTCTATAAAATGAGAGATCCCACCCTGAGAGGGAGTCTCGTGGCGTGAACCGTTTTCCACCCAGATGCCCACAGTACAGGACCGTGTGTTAGACATCTCTTCGGTAAGAATACGAATACCGTTATCGATAATTGTTTTTGAATACATGACTAGAGGGATGGCACTTGGGACAAGCCCCGCGCCTCATGAACAGACCGGAACCGTCAATCTATTGACGCGACAAAATCTTCTCGTTGCACCACTCAGGTTAGGACGTGGACTCTTGGGGGGACTCGGATTCCTCAGCATCGGCGAGGGCCTCTTTTCGGCTGAGTTTAATTTTTCCTTGTTTATCAATATCTAGGACTTTGACCATTACCTCATCGCCTTCATGAACCACATCGGTCACCTGGCGGATACGCTCGGGGGCGAGTTGAGAGATGTGGACCAGCCCATCAGTTCCGGGAAGGATCTCCACAAAGGCCCCAAAGTCAACCACTCGCCGGACCGTCCCCTTGTAGATCTTGCCGATCACGGCCTCATCCGTAATGCGTTCAACCATCTCGACTGCCTTTTGAGAAGCCCGTTCGTCGCTCGAAGCAATGGTTACCGTCCCATCATCCTGCACATCGATTTTCACACCTGTCGCCTCAACGATGGCACGGATGACCTTACCTCCCGGGCCGATAATCTCACGGATCTTTTCAGGCTTGACCTTGAGGGTAATAATTCGTGGGGCGTGATCGGAGACTTCCCCACGAGGCTCCCCTAGAGTCGCCTCCATGATCCCCAGGATGTGAAGTCTTCCCTCGCGCGCCTGGGAAAGGGCCTCGCCCATGATCTCGCGATTGACACCGCCGATCTTGATATCCATTTGGAGTGCAGTGATCCCTTCGCGGGATCCCGCTACTTTGAAATCCATGTCTCCCAGGTGGTCCTCGTCTCCCAGGATATCCGAAAGGATGCGGACATCGTCTCCGTCCTTGATCAGACCCATGGCGATACCGGCAACGGGAGCCTTAATCGGCACCCCGGCATCCATGAGGGAGAGCGACCCGCCACACACCGTAGCCATAGAGGTAGAACCGTTGGACTCGAGGATCTCGGAGACAACGCGCATGACATAGGGAAATTTATCTGCCGCAGGCAGCACTTGCAGCAGTGCGCGCTCCGCCAGGGCACCATGGCCGATCTCCCTGCGGCCTGGACCGCGGAGAAATTTCACTTCGCCGGTACTGTATGGGGTGAAGTTATAATGGAGCATGAACCTTTTACGATATTCTCCGAGGAGCGCCTCGATCCTCTGCTCATCGGAGGATGTCCCCAAGGTGGCTACAACCAAGGCCTGGGTTTCACCACGTGTAAAAATCGCCGAACCGTGGGTACGGGGAAGGACTCCGACCTCGCAAACTATCGGACGTATGTCCTTGAGCCCCCTGCCATCAATGCGGAGGCGATCTTTGACAATCAGTTGGCGTACGTGATCGGTTTCGATCTCTTTAAATGCGCTCTTGATCTCCTTTTCACGGTCCGGAAAATTAACCAGAACTTGAGGCAGGATTTCCGCCTTGACCTCACTTAATCGGATGCTTCGATGACGCTTGTCGGGAACCCGAATCGCCTCTTGGATCTTTGCCGTCGCCAGTTCGCGGACTTTCTTCAGTAACGAACCGTCTTTCTCCTCGCGGGTAACCACCCTTTTAGGTCTTCCGATCTCCCCACGGAACTCCTCTTGGAGTTGCAGGAGCGGTTGCAGGGCTTCATGCCCCTTGAAGAGGGCCTCCAGAATGGCGTCCTCCGGAACGATCTTGGCCCCGCCCTCGACCATAACGATGCTTTCACGGTTGCCCGCAATAAAGATGTTGAGGTCACTTTCCGGAAGCTGAGTTTGAGTCGGATTGAACACCCATTTTCCGTCGATTCTCCCCACTCGCACTCCTGCCAGGGGGCCGTTAAAAGGGATATCTGAAACCTCCAAAGCTAGCGAGGTGCCGAGCATAGCCACTACATCCGGATCATTTTCCCTGTCAACGGAGAGCACCGTTGCGATGATTTGGGTTTCGCAATTGAATCCATCGGCAAACATGGGGCGGATGGAACGATCGATCGCCCTACAAGCCAGAATTTCTTTTTCCGACTGGCGCCCCTCTCTCTTAAAAAAGCCTCCGGGAATCTTTCCCGCGGCAAAGGTCCTTTCCTGGTAGTCCACGGTCAAAGGGAAGAAATCTATTCCTTCCCTGGCCTCATGGGACGCCACGGCGGTCACTAAAACCACCGTTTCGCCATAGGATACCAGTGCAGCACCATCGGCTTGTTTAGCCACTTTGCCGACTTCTACGGATAGAGGACGGCCATGATAGTCGAATTCTACTTTTTTAGACATACACAGGACCCTTGTAGTTTGAAGCGAGAATAAAGAAAACAGCCCGTAGGACCGCTACTTTCTGATTCCCAAACGCTGGATAAGGCTTTGATATCTCCCGAAGTCATTTTTCTTGAGATACTCGAGAAGCCTTCTCCTCTGCCCGACAAGCTTGAGGAGACCAAGACGGGAGTGGTGATCCTTAACGTGGATCTTGAAGTGATCCGTAAGGTATACGATTCGCTGGCTCAGTAGGGCGACCTGCACCTCAGCTGACCCGGTGTCGGAAGTGTGCAGTTTATACTGCTCAATGGTCTCTCGCTTTTGATTTTGAGCAATCGCCATATGCCCTCTGTTTACTTTCTCTGCCTTTGCTCCTTAATTTTTATATTTTCTAGCACAGTCCAACATTCATGTAAAGCGCAGTAATCCATGGAATTGAATTTCTTTGGGAGGCCAAAAACAATCTCCCTTAAGGTCTCGGTTGAGGGGCAAAAACACGCAGCAGCTGCCATCGACCTCCCCCTTCCCCATCGGCCCATTGTGCCAAGGCAACCAGATTGCCCGAGCCATCCAAAAGGCCCGCCAGCCCCCCTCGGCTCTCCGAGTCACCCAGTTCCCCCAGGACATCTTGTTGACCGGCCTGGAGGCGTGTAACCCCAGAAGGACTCAAAGAAAACCACGGTATAGCTCCTAAAGCCTCAACCAATGGAACCAGGGGAGCCTTTCCTTGATGCCACAGGGACTCGAGGTCCTCCAAAGGCACCGCTCGATCAATCCCCAAGTCTCCGCAGCTGAGGCGGCGTAAGCTCTTCAAATGCCCCTCGCATTCCAGGGAAGCACCCATATCGGCCGCCAGGGTACGGATGTAGGTGCCTTTAGAACAGCTCACCTCAAAGCCAAGTTCGTCCCGACCTAGCTTCCATAACCGGAGTTGATCAATTCTCACCTGGCGTTTGGCCCTCTCAACGCTCTTCCCCTGGCGGGCCAGTCGGTACAAGGGAACTCCCCCCTTTTTCAGCGCCGAAAACATGGGCGGGAGCTGCCACAGAAGACCGGTAAAGGCCTCACGCAGTCGTTCCAGGTCAGGTGTGTCCAATGGGGGGACCTCGTGGACGCCCAGCACCTTGCCTGTGCAATCCTGAGTGTCAGTCTCTACCCCCAGTACGATGGTCCCCGTGTAGCTTTTAGATGCAGTCAAAAAGAGCTGGGCGATCTTTGTGCCTTCGTTGATGCCCACCAGCAGAAGACCTGAGGCGAAGGGATCCAGGCTACCAAGATGACCAACTTTTTTGGCACCGAGAACCGCCTTGATCCTTTGCACCACACGGCTAGAGGTTGGCCCCACCGGCTTGTCAATGAGGAGAATGCCACTTTCCATCGTTTAGATAATTGCCAATGCACTATTTATGAAGCCTCCACGGGGCTACGCCCGTGGTCTTCTGCGAAGGCGGAGAAACTGGGGACCGAATCCTCCAAGTTGATGATGCCGCGCCTCCACCCTATCCATTGGGTTCACTATTTGTCTTCGCTGACCTGCCGAAGAAGCGCTTCGATCCGTTGGGCGGTTGCTTGGGTTTCGTCGTAAATAAATTCAAGGGTCGGTACGTAACGCAACTTGAGTTCCCTCCCCATTTTGGCTCGGATAAACCCCGTGGCACTTCGTAGGCCAGCCAGGACTTCCTCCTTTTCTTGCCCCTCCACGAGTAAACTGAAATAGACCCTGGCGTTCTTCAGGTCATTGCTAACTTGGGCACCCGTGAGGGTCACAACACCGACCCGGGGGTCGTTAATTTCTCGCGGCAGCAGTTTAGAGATAAATTCTACAATTAGATCTCCAACCCGCTCTGAGCGTTTCGATTGCATAGTTTCTTTTTTGAGAGGAAGGAATCGACCACCAATGCGGGGGGCAAGAACTATACGTGAAAGATCTCGATCTCGGTTTCCCCTACCTGACCCAACTTCAGCTGATCCACAAAATGAATAACCTTTTGCAGTGTGGCATCCACAACCTTTTGACTGCTACCGACCACCCCGAAGCCTAAGATTGCGCTATGCCACAGGTCCTGATTCCCACATTCGGTTACGGAGATATGAAACCGGTGAATAACCCGGGCCTGGACCCTGCGAAGGACACTCCTCTTTCCCTTCAGAGAATGATTCTCCGGCAGGATGAGATTGAGCTTCATCACTCCGACAACCATGTGGAAGAGGATTGGGAGTTGGCGTCAGCGCTCCTCAGCCCCTGTAGACTGAGATGTCTGGGCCGTTGAGCTCGGTCCAAGCCGACGGGGCACAGCCACCTTCTGGTAGGCCTCAATGATATCCCCAACCTTAACATCCTGATATCCCGCAATGCCGATACCACACTCGTATCCCGTGGCCACTTCCCGAATATCATCCTTGAAGCGCCTCAGGCTGGCCACTGCTCCCTCAAAGACCACTACCTGGTCCCGGATCAGACGGATCAGGCTGGCACGCTGGACTTTTCCATCGGTCACGTAGGAACCGGCCACGGTTCCCACCCCGCGCACATTGAAGGTTTCACGCACCTGAGCACGGCCTTGAATCTCTTCCTTATAAGTGGGTTCCAGTAGCCCCTCCAGCGCCGCCCTGATATCGCCCAGAACGTCGTAGATTACCGTATAGAGCCGGACATCCACCCCCTCCTGACTAGCCAAGGCACTGGCCTTTACCTCGGGTCGTACATTAAAGCCAATGACAATCGTATTGGAGGCTGCGGCCAACAGCACGTCGCTTTCCGTAATTCCACCAACGGCGCTATGAACCACTCGAACCTTGACCTCGTCTGTGGACAAACGATTCATGGCATCGGTCAGGGCCTCAACCGAACCGTGCACGTCGGCCTTGAGGACCACTTGGAGTTCCCTGACACCTCCGGCCTTGACCTGCTCGTAGAACTCTTCAAGAGAGACCTTGCTGGATTTGGCCAGATCTGTCTCCCTTTGCCTGTCTTGCTGGTGCTCTGCAATTTGTCTCGCCTTGGACTCGTCGGACAAGGCGCTGAAGGTCTCGCCCGCCTGCGGCACCCCTTGGAGTCCGAGGATCTCCACCGGGAAGGAAGGTGGGGCCTCTTCCGTCTTTCGTCCACGGGCATCGATCATCGCACGTACCTTGCCGGAGAAAATTCCGCACACCACTGAATCTCCTACTCTGAGGGTTCCTTCCTGTACCAGCACAGTCGCAACAGGGCCTTTCCCTTTATCCAACCGAGCCTCTACCACTGCGCCCCGTGCCAGCTTGTCCGGATTGGCCTTGAGTTCCAAAATATCCGCTTGCAACAAAAGCATGCCCAACAAATCCGATATGCCCGCTTTGCTCTGAGCCGAAACCGGTACCATGATGGTGTCACCACCCCAGTCTTCCGATACCAGACCCCGTTCCGACAACCCCCGCTTGACCCGATCTACGTTGGCGTCATGCTTGTCGATTTTGTTAATGGCGACCACAATGGGAACTCCCGCGGCGCGGGCATGGTCAATAGCTTCAACGGTTTGTGGCATAACACCGTCGTCGGCAGCAACGACCAAAACCACGATGTCAGTTACCTTGGCTCCTCGGGCCCGCATAGCCGTGAAGGCTTCATGTCCCGGAGTGTCGAGAAAGGTTACGCTCCGTCCCTCCACATCCGTCCGATAGGCGCCAATGTGCTGGGTGATCCCCCCTGCCTCCTGTCTCGTGACATCGGTACTGCGGATGGCATCGAGCAGCGAGGTCTTACCATGGTCAACGTGCCCCATCATGGTGACGACGGATGGTCGAGGCTTGAGCGCCACCTCGGGTTCATCAACCTCGTGTTCAACCTCCAGAGCCGACTCCACGTTGAGGGCTACGTTTTCTACCTGATAATCAAACTCTGCGGCTACCAGACTCGCCGTATCCAAATCGATGACTTGATTAAGGGTCGCCATGACTCCCAGGCTCATGAGCTTCTTGATGACTGCACCGGTCTTCACACCCATATTCTTGCAAAGGTCGCCCACACTGATAGCGTCGGAGATCCTGACCACACGTTTAATCGCCTTGGGTACCGTAATCTCGGTTTTCTTCTGATCTTTTCCGGGCAAGGCCCTCTTCTTTTTGGGCATATAACCGGGTCGGAACTCTCGCCCGCGCTGCTCGAGACCCTCTTGGCGTTTAATGACACGCTTTTTATGTCGAACGCCTTTGGTATCCTTTCCTTTATCCTCACTAACCTCCTCGCCCGCTTTACGTTCTTCCTTACGCTCTGGGGGGGGGCCGGCCAGCGGCACAACCGGTCCCGGTTCCTGAGGCGCCGGTTCCTGAGGCGCCGGTTCCTGAGGCGCCGGTTCCTGAGGGGCCTTTTCCTTCGGGGCTTTTTTAGGCTCCACTTCGTTGAGCTTTTTTAGATCGATTCTCCCAATGACCCGGGCTCCCCTTCTCTCTTCGAGCACAGGAGCCGGGGTGGGCTCTTTGAGGACCTTTTCCTCCGGTGCCTCCCGCATCTCAACGGCCGGCGGGACAGCCTGCTCCGTCTCGGTTTCCAAAGAAGGAGGCCGAACAGCGCCGACTGAAGGTTGGGGCTCTTCTACAGAAGGAATAATTGGCGGGGTCGCGGTGGACGGTGGTGACTGTTGAACAACATCCTCACGACTGGTGCGGCGTCGAATCACATTGGCCCGCACTCTTCTTTCCACCACCTTCTCCCGGGCCTGGATCTCTCCAAGGATTTCATCCTGACCGGTTACAACCCGGTCCGCCGTCACCTTTTCCTTGCCAACCTGGACCTGAGGTTTCTCCTCCGCCACCAGATCCGAACGAACACTGGCCTCCTCTAAGCCCTCCAGGGAACTCTGCGATCTTTTGCCTCGAATGCCCAGCTTTTCCAACCGAGCAATGAGATCCTTTGGTTCCATCCCTAACTCTTTCGCCAGTTGATGAACCCTAATCTTACTCATCGGCATTCTCCCAGCTTCGTTCGCGCAATTCGTGAATCAGCTTGATCCGGGCCTCCCGTCCAATTTCCATATGGAAGGCCCGATAAAATTTCTTCTTTCCTAAACACGACTCCCAACACTCCTCCCGCTTGTGCAGATACCCCCCACGGCCAGGCCCCTGATCCTGTAGTTTCAACTCCCCCGACAGGTCGGCCTCCAGGCGTAGCATGTGATCCTGCTGATCCCTGGCGCCACATCCAAGACAGGTTCGTACCGGGTGGTGCCCCCGTTTCACAGTCGTCCCACCTATGCTTGCTTTTTCCCATCTCCTTCGGGTGCCACAGCGGGTTCATAACCGGCCCCCGTTTCATCCGCCGTACTTGAGGCTTCCTCCTTCGCTGCAGGTTGCACCGCAACCGCTTCCTCTGCCCCACCAGCCGCCTCGGCTTCCGGTTGCGCCGCGACCGCTTCTTCTACCGCGGCGGCCTCCTCGGCCTTTTCTTCCTCTTCCAGTCTCCTCTTCTCCTCCACGTAGATGCGGCTTGACTTGTAAATAGCTTCGGCTTTCTCAGCCCCGAAGCCATCCACCTCCTGGATCGCTTCCAATTCGGCCTCAGCTAGTTCCTCCGCCGATTTGAAGCCCGCCTGATAGAGAAGCTCCGCGATCATATCGTTGACACCCGGAACCGCGCCTATGGAAATGCGCGCCCGGCGGTTCTCCTCGTCTGCCTCGGATTCGCCACGAACATCAATTTTCCAACCTGTGAGCCGTGAGGCAAGCCGCACGTTCTGACCTTTTCTTCCTATGGCCAAAGAGAGCTGCTCGTCAGGAACGATCGCCTCCATGCTGTGCTCATCTTCGGAAATAATGACCTTGGCCACCTTGGCCGGTGCTAAGGCACGGCAGACATACTCGGCCTGATCCTCAGTCCAGTGTACAATATCAATTTTTTCGCCCCGAAGTTCTTGGACTACGGACTGGACCCGGGTCCCCCTCATGCCGACACAGGCTCCCACCGGATCCACATCCGGATCCCTGGAAACCACCGAAATCTTAGCACGCCCCCCGGGCTCCCGGGCGACTCCTTTAACTTCAACGATTCCCTCATAGATCTCGGGAACCTCCTGGACAAAGAGCTTCATCAACATTGCAGGATGGGTCCGCGAAAGAACAATTTGGGGTCCACGACTGGTCATCTCCACGCTAACGATGTGGGCTCGAATTCGGTCATTCTGGCGGTATCGTTCCCGAGGGACCTGTTCCTTTTCCGGCAGAATGGCGTTGGTCCTGCCCAGATTGACAATGATGCTTTTTTTCTCGAATCGCTGGACGATCCCGTTGATCAATTCGCCTTCACGTTGTTTAAACTCGTTATAGATGATCTCGCGCTCTGCGTCCCGCACCCTCTGAACGATGTTTTGTTTAGCCGCCTGGGCGGCAATCCGACCGAATGAACTCGAATCGAGCTTGCTCAGCAGCTCATCTCCCAACTCGGCTTCGGGGTCGAGGGTCTCCTTAGCCTCCTGAAGAGAGATTTCGACATCAGGCTCTGCCACATGTTCCACAATTCGCTTGGTCTCGAAAAGCTCCACTTCACCCAATTCCGAATTGTACTGGGCCTCGATCTTGCGCTCAGGCCCAAAGGTCTTCTTGGCCGCTGAGATCATGGCGTTTTCCAAGGCGCTGATCAGAATGCTCTTATCAATCCCCTTCTCCTTACTGACCTGTTCAATCACTCGGTTTAAATCTTGATTCATGGCTTCTCCAAATCTCAATTGCCCAGCACCGGGCAACTCATTTCTAACTGCGGCGCATGGGAACATCCACCCTTTATTTATTTGGGTTTGATTCCTTGATCCCATTCATGCTCATAATTTGCCTTCTCTATCAGGGAATATGGAATACGCACCTCCACACTATCCTGGAGGATCACGATTCCATCGTCAGTTGAGTGTTTGAGTAGACCCAAGTAGGATTTCCGGCCCTCGATCATCTCTCGGGTCCGAATCCGAACTTTTTTGCCAACGTAGCGGCTGAAATGCTCGGGTCTCTTGAGCAAGCGGTTAATACCTGGAGAAGATACCTCCAAGGTATAAGACCTTTCCGTCACTTCGTGAACATCCAGAAGATCGCTCAACTGACGACTCACCCGGGTTAACTCGCCGAGATTGGGCCCGCCGTCTTTATCCAGGTACAGCCTAAGCACCCAACCTCCGCGCCCCTCTCGGCGGAACTCTATGTCAAAGATTTCCAACCCCTCATCAACCGCCACCGGTGTCGCGAGCTCCCACACCCACGAGATTACAGAATCGTCTTCCATCATACCCCCAAAACAAAAAAAGCGGGCACAGGCCCACTTTGGGAGTCACATCCAAAGGTCCAAGATTTTTCTATCACGCGACCCTGTGGATTGCAAGGCGCTTGCCCAGGGCATTTGATCTGCTATGATTCGAACTTGCATGGCAGCATTGGCAAAAATGCAACAAACCGACGACAAGAACAACTCCCTCTCTCTACTGTCTTGGCAAAGCATCCTGACGAGCCTCGACGATGCTGTGATCGTCATCGATCCAACCGCAAACGTATCGTTTTTTAATCAGGCAGCCGAAATCCTAACCGGGGCTTCCGCCCAGCACCTCCTCCAGCAACCCTACCAGCAGGTCTTCAAGAGAAATCCGTGGCTTCTCGAGGTCGTGGAGAAGAGCCAGCCTCCCTACGACAGCAGCACCCGGGCGGAGGGCGATTACATTACCCCACGGGGACATTCGGTACCTATCAGTCTGGCGGTCTCCCCCCTGCAAGACCAATACGGCAAGGACTGGGGAAGCATCCTTCTCATGCGAGATATCACTCACCAGAAAGAGATCGAAGAACAATTGAAGTGCTCCGATCGTTTGGCCCTACTGGGAACTTTGGCCGCCGGCCTTGCCCATGAAATTAAAAATCCTTTGGGCGGGATCAGAGGGGCATCTCAACTGATTCGGCATGAGGTCTCCCGGGATCCGTCGCTAGTCCAATTTACGGACATCATAATCCGCGAGGTAGATCGCATCAATCAGCTGATGGAACAATTGCTGGACCTGTCGCGGCCCCGCAAGCTTTACTTGGATGCGTTAAATATTCACGCCCTTTTGGATCATGTCCTCTTTCTTGAAAGGCAGGCCATCGAAAGCGGCGCGGTAGTCATCAAGAAGAATTTCGACCCGAGCATCCCTCCCGTTCGGGGCGACCGGGCGCAGCTCATTCAAGTATTCCTAAACCTGATTAAAAACGCCATTGAGGCGATGAACGGGTCCGGGTGCCTTACGGTCACCACCCGAGTCGAGACCGACTACCATATACGAGGTCCGGAAAGCGACGGGGGAAAATTCATCCGGGTCGACATCGAGGACGATGGCCCGGGCATCGAAAAGGAGCACCTCTCTCACATCTTTGCCCCTTTCTTTACCACCAAGAGCAATGGCACGGGTCTGGGCCTGGCTACGTGTCACAGAATCATCAAAGAGCACGGGGGTCTGATACGCGTGGAGACGTGTGAGGGGGAAGGATCTGCCTTCCGGGTTTCCCTGGTCATGGCGGATCAGGCCGGTTGAGAAAAACAATGGAACAGGGAAAGATCCTCGTCGTTGACGATGAAGAGTCCTTACGCCTAATCCTCAAGAAGAGTCTCGAACGGGAGGGTTATTGGGTCCAGACCGTTGGCAACGGCCGCCAGGCCCAGCGCTGCCTCCAAGACAGCCCCTTCGACGTCTCTCTGCTCGACATCAAGATTCCCGATATGGACGGGCTTACGCTTCTCAGAGAGGCCAAGGAAGAGGGCATCGACACTTCGTTTATCGTCATGACCGCCCAAAGCACGATGAGCAACGCCATTGAGGCCATGAAGGGCGGTGCCTTCGACTACATCACCAAGCCATTCGATCTGGATGAGATGCTGGTGGTTGTTCAGCGCGCGCTGGAAAACCGTAAATTGCGCCGAGACTTCAGGGAGCTTAAAGAGGAGGTCAAGAAGCGATACGAACCACGGGGCAATATCATAGGCGAGAGCCAGGCCATGCAAAGGGTCTATAAAATCGTCGGACAAGTGGTATCAACGACTGCAACCATACTCATTCTAGGCGAGAGCGGGACCGGTAAGGAACTGGTGGCCAAGACCATCCATTACAACTCCCCTCGCTGGAACAAGCCATTTATCGCGGTAAACTGCGCAGCCATTCCCAGGGAATTGCTCGAAAGCGAGTTTTTTGGCCATGAAAAAGGCTCATTTACCGGCGCTCTCGAACGACGGGTAGGGAAATTCGAGCTTGCCGAAGAGGGAACTCTCTTTCTCGACGAGGTGGGAGAGCTCCCTTTGAACCTCCAAACCAAGCTCCTCAGGGCCCTCCAGGAGGGAGAGTTCAGCCGTGTGGGTGGACAGGATATACTCAAGGCAAATGTCCGCATCCTCGCCTCGACCAACCAAGACCTGGAAAAGGCCGTGCGTGAGCGGCGATTTCGAGAAGACCTCTACTTCCGCCTGAAAGTCATCCCTATCCATCTTCCCCCGTTACGGGAAAGAAAAGGGGACATCACACTTCTGGTTGGCTACTTTATTGATAAGCATAACCGGGAGATGGGAACCCAAATTTCCGGTATATCTCCGGAGGCCTTGAAGGTCCTGGAGGAGTGTCCGTGGCCCGGAAACGTACGGGAGCTCGGAAATGCCATAATTCGAGCTGCGGTTTTGTCTCCCGGGCCGGTCTTGTTTCCTAAAGATTTCACCCTATCCGTTGGACCGGAAGCGACCCCCACGGATTACGACAGTCTCTCTCTAGAGGAGATCCTCCAACACAAGCTGGCGGATTACTTCCAACGGACTCGAGGGGTTCAGGTGGAAAACCTCTACTCGCTGATTATCGAGCGCGTGGAAAGACCCCTAATCGAGTTGACACTGAAGGCGACCCAGGGCAACCAGATCCGCGCCGCCCAGATCCTGGGCATCAATCGAAACACCCTGCGCAAAAAAATTACCACCCTGCAGATCAAAGTGAAGTAAACCTATGACTAGGACCTTCGACCTTCCGTCGCCGCTCTACGGCATATTGGACCCCGCCCAGTGCCGCGGACGGCGGTTGAATACGGTGCTGGAGGAGTTGCTTGGGAGCGGAGTCAAATTGGTTCAGCTGCGTTTCAAAGAGCTTGCGAGTAAGGAATTTTTGCACCTGGCCATTCAGGCGAGGCGTGAGACCGCTCGCACAGGATGTCTTTTGATCGTGAACGATCGAGTCGATGTGGCCCTGGCATCGGGTGCCGACGGCATCCACCTGGGGCAGGAGGACTTGCCCTTGGCAGCGGCCAGGGAACTCATGGGGCAAAAGATTATCGGCATCTCAACCCATGATCTGGCTCAGGCGCTGGAAGCTGAGAGGGGGGGCGCCAACTATATCGGAGTTGGCCCGATCTTTGGCACACACACCAAACAGACCGGATACGAGCCGAGGGGTCTCGAGATGCTTCGCCAAATCAGGTCCGCCGTCGGGTTGCCCATTGTGGCTATTGGAGGAATATCGGAGGCAAGGGTCCGAGAGGTCTGGGACGCGGGGGCCCATGCAGCCGCTATGATCAGCAACCTGACAGGGGTTGAGGATATTCAGGGAACGGTGCGGAGAATCCTGGCCATGGCTCAACCTTCCTCCACTTCGTCCTCCTCCGAATAGGACTCGTCGCGAGTAGAAAAATCTTCAAAGCGAGTGATATTGCTCAAAAAGGCCAGTTGTACGGAATCCGTTGGGCCGTTACGTTGCTTGGCTACGATGATCTCTGCCCTTCCCCGATCTGCGGAATTCTTATTGTAAACCTCATCCCGGTAAATGAAGGCAATGACATCGGCGTCCTGCTCGATGGCTCCAGATTCCCTCAGATCCGACATCATGGGACGTTTGTCGCCGCGCTCTTCCACCCGACGATTGAGCTGAGAGTTGGCAATCACCGGCACGTTGAGCTCCTTGGCAAGGGCCTTGAGGGAGCGTGAGATCTCGGAAATTTCCTGCTCCCGATTCTGTGTGTTCCCCCTACCCCGCATGAGCTGAAGATAATCCACGATGATGAGGCCGATTTTTTTTCCCCTGTCTCGAACCAAACGCCGGGACTTGGCCCGGAGTTCGAGGATCGAAATCGCCGGCGTGTCATCGATATAGATGGGTGCTTCCGCCAATTTGCCCGCAGCAATGACAAGAGCAGGGAATTCTCGTTCGGCCAAATGCCCCGAGCGCACCCTCGAGTGATCCACCCGCGCTTCCGAGCAGAGCATCCGCAAACCCAGCTGTTCCTTGGCCATCTCCAGAGAAAATATCGCGACCCCTATTCCCGAATGCAGCGCAGCGGTGGCCGCAATATTCAGGCTCAGCGCGGTCTTTCCCATGCTCGGCCTACCGGCAACAACAATCAGGTCCGACGGCTGAAGACCGGCTGTCAGTTTGTCCAGATCCTTGTACCCAGTGGGCACCCCGGTCACCATCTCCTTGCGCTCGTAAAGCTTCTCCACCAATTTGATGGAGTCCTTCATCATGTCCCCAAGCACGACAAAGGAGGACTTGATCCGCTTTTCTGAGATGTCGAAGATGGCCCGCTCTGCATCGTCGAGAAACGTTTCCACGTCGCCCTGATCTTCAAGACCACGGGTAGCAATGCTGGTGGCCGCACTGATCAAATGCCGCAGGATGGCCTTTTCCCGAACGATTCGCGCGTAGTGACCGATATTGGCCGATGTCGGCACCGCATTGGCAAGAGAGACGAGGTAAGCGGTTCCCCCAACCGCCTCCAACTCACCCTTGGCCTTCAAAAGATCCCCAAGGGTAATAATGTCCACGGGCTCACTGCGATCGGCAAGCTCCATCATGGCACGAAAGATCTTGCGGTGGGATTCCCGGTAAAAGGCGTCCGAGGTCAGGACCTCCAAGACGCGATCCATGGCCTCGTTTTCCAGCAGAACACCGCCTAATATGGAGGACTCGGCCTCGAGATTTTGCGGCGGCACCCGGCGGAGGTTTTCATCTAAAGTAGCCACGGATTGAGTTCAAAGCTGAAGGTACATAGCCAAGGCGCCGATCCTGTCATCGTGTAACGCGAAGGAATAATCAGAACTAACCTAATTACTTGAACCTCAAAAAAAGGCAAGGGATTTTTTGCATTGACGGATAACGGATGCCCCATGGGTTCCGAATTCGGAACATGACACTCCTGTGGTATCAACCTATGGGGATTTTAGGCAAGGCGGGTTGCGAGTTCTTTGAGCTGCTGGCGCATACGTTTGGGCAGACGGTCGCCAAACCGGGAAAAGTGCTTGTCCAGGTCCGGCAATTCGGCGCGCCAGAGTTCTCGATCGACCTTGAGCAGCTCGTCAAGATTCTGGGGTGGGAGCTCAAGCCCCGCCAGGTCCAAGTCCCCGTTTTTGGGCAAAAGGCCGATGGGTGTTGGCTGCGCTTCAATTTTGCCCTCAACCCGCTCGCACATCCACTTGAGGACACGGCTATTATCGCCAAAGCCCGGCCACAACCATTTTCCCTCCGGACTCTTGCGGAACCAGTTGACGTAAAAGATGCGCGGCGCGCGTTCCCCCATCCGGTCACCCATGTCCAACCAGTGTTGCATGTAGTCCGCCATGTTGTAGCCGCAAAAAGGTGTCATGGCGAAAGGATCCCGCCTGAGATTCCCAACCTGGCCGATATTGGCGGCAGTCGTCTCCGACGCGGCGGTGGCGCCGAGGAATACCCCGTGGTCCCAATTAAAGGATTCAGTAACCAGCGGGACGGCACCGGCACGGCGCCCCCCGAAAACAAAGATATCGATGGGTACTCCTTCGGGCTTTTCCCAGTCGCTTGCGATCTCAGGACACTGGGAAGCCGGGGCCGTGAAGCGTGCGTTGGGATGGGCCGCCGGTTGTTTGTTGTCAGGCGACCAGTCCTGCCCCCGCCAGTCCACCGCATGTCGGGGTGGCACACCATCGATCCCTTCCCACCAGACATCTCCCTCGTCTAGGAGAGCGCAGTTGGTAAAGATCGTGTTTTCCTTCACCGTGTCCATAGCCATGGGATTAGACTGGTAGGATGTCCCTGGTGCAACGCCAAAGAAACCGCTCTCCGGGTTGATGGCGTAGGGCCGGTTGTCGGCACCGATTTTCATCCAGGCAATGTCATCCCCCAAGCATTCGGCCTTCCAGCCGGGAATGGTGGGGACAATCATGGCCATGTTGGTCTTGCCGCAAGCCGACGGAAACGCAGCGGCGATGTGGAACTGCCTTCCCGCTGAATTGGTCAACCGCAAGATCAGCATATGCTCGGCCATCCAGCCCTCTCGGTAGGCCATTGCCGAGGCGATCCGCAAGGCGAGACACTTTTTTCCCAGCAGGGCGTTGCCGCCGTAGCCGGAGCCGTAAGACCAGATAAGATTTTCTTGTGGAAAGTGGCTAATGTACTTCTTGTCCATAGGCGCGCAGGGCCACGTAGAACCCTTCTCACCAGGATTTGTAACTGGGGCGCCGACCGAATGCAGACAGGGGATGAAGTTTCCCTCCGGGCCAAGGGCCTCCAATACTCCATCGCCCACACGCGTCATTATGTGCATGTTACAAACGACGTACGGGCTATCGGTCACTTCCACCCCGATCTTCGCTATGGGAGAGCCGATGGGTCCCATAGAAAAGGGAATGACATAGAGGGTGCGTCCCTTCATGGAGCCGTCATAAAGCTCCCTCATGCTTCGCTTGAGTTCATCGGGATCTCTCCAATTATTGGTGGGACCGGCATCCACCGAACTTGCAGTGGCGATGTAGGTTCGATCTTCAGTCCTGGCGACGTCACTGGGATCGGACCGGAATAAAAAGCTATTGGACCGCCTCTTGAGCGGGATGGCCATACCACTAGCGACCATCTGCCCCATTAATCGATCGTATTCTCCCCGGGTCCCGTCGCACCAATGAATAGATTCCGGCTTGCAAAGGTCAGCGACTTCCCGGATCCAACCGTCCAGTTTTGCATTTCTCATCGTGTCAGCCATTGGTCCTTGAATGTCATTGTTTTGGCCCTCAGGGAGGCCCATGGATTCAACCCCGAACATATATTGCATATGCAAATTTACCCAGGAATTCAACTTCTGACCTAAAATCAGTCTTCCTGCCTTGACGGACTGAGCAAACGCATTGCCTGATCCAGCTCTTGATGGCTGCCCAGTAGGATCAGGACATCGCCGGCGGCCAGATGATAGTCAGGGGCGGGATTATGGAAAGACTTACCATCCCGTACTATTGCAATGACCGTGACCCCAAACTTGGCACGCACCTCCAGCTCGGCTAGTGTCCGCCCCACAGCCACCGACCCATCCAGCAGCAGGACCGGATCTGTTGTGCTTCCCACCAGATAACGGTTTAGCTGATCCAAGCTCTTACCCTCGAGCTTCAGCCTCCGCAGCATCAGGTAGCGTTCCTGACGAATGAGATCCACTTGGAGGGTTATGACGTTGCGTGGCACGTGGAACCCTTCGAGGACCCGGGCAAAGATCTCTACCGAGGTCTCGAATTCCTCCGGGATCACCTGATCGGCCCCGATTCGGTAGAGCCTATCGATCTCGGCCACGTAGCGAGTCCGGACCAGAATATAGAGGTCCCGCTTGAGGCTCCGCGCCTGCCAGACGATGCGGACCGTGGCAGCCACATCCGAGATGGCCACGACCAGGACCCGCGCCCGATCGATTCCAATACGTTGAAGCACCTCCGGCCGGGTCCCGTCACCGAAACGAATAGGCTCTCCCGAGTCCCTGGCACGTCTGACCAGATCCGGATCCATCTCCAAGATCTCGTATACGATCCCCACCTCTTTGAGCACACGCGCAAGATTACGCCCGTTCAACCCATAGCCGATTATAATAACATGCCCGTCCGCTGATAGGGTTTCGGATTCTTCTAAGCCCGCCATTTCCCCGCCGCCACTGAACATGGATTCCAAGCCGAACGCCGCTCTGTGACCCCATTGGATAAGCAAGGGCGTGGCAATCATGCTCAGGATGGAAGTGGCCAGAAAGGCTTGCTCCCGAACTTCTGAAAAAATACCGTAGCTCTGGCCGGCCTTTGCCAGGATAAAGGAGAACTCGCCGACCTGAGCCAGGCTCAAGGCCAACAACAGGCTAAGACGAACTGAACGATAGAGCCACCAGTAAACGACAAAAACCACCGCCCCGTTGATGCCCACTATCAGGAGCAGGTTCCACCGGGAAGCCAGAAGGTTCTCGAAAAGAAAGTGCAGGTTCAGCAGCATGCCGATTGAAATAAAGAAAATGCCGCTGAAGCAATCTCTCAAGGGGAGTATATCCCCCACAATTTAATGGCTGAATTCGGATTCGGAGATCAAAAGACCGGCGATGAACGCCGCCAGCGCCAGGGAGAGGCCGAACTCGGATGTCAACCACGCGGTCCCCAAGCAGACAAAGATGACAAACAGCAGAAAGATTTCCCGATTCCGCAAGGCTGCGACTTGCTGCAGGAGCCAGGGCAATGCCTTACGAGCGGTGAGGACCACAGTGACTAGAACGAGGACCGCCGTGAGAAGGGCCAATACGATTCGCCCGAGAGAGATATCCTCCGACTGCCCTAAGATCGGCACCAAAAGCATCATGGGCACGATACAGAGGTCCTGGAATAGAAGAATACCGGTCGCTATACATCTTGAGCACAATCGCCGTGCTGCTGAGGGAGACGAGAAATCCGTAGAAAATTCCTACCTCTAGAGTGGTGCCCAACGAAAGAGATACGAGCAGAACTGCAAGAGTCGTCAGAAGGATCTGAAGAGTCCCGGCCCAGATGACCGAACGGCCCGCCGTCTGGATTTCCGCCAATGAAAACTCTAGGCCGATGGTGAAAAGGAGAAGAAGGATACCTATCTCGGCCAGCAGTTCGACTTGCTTTACATCCCGGATCAACCCCAACGCTTCCGGTTCCATGATAACGCCGGCTAGGAGAAATCCGACAACAGTGGGGAGCCTCAGCTTTTGGAAGAGAAATACGATGGATAAGGTGGCGGTGAGAACGATGAGCAGCTGTTTTAAGACACTAATTTCAGCCATGAAGATTCACCCGAATACGCTCGCGGATCATTTAAAAGCTAACGATATCGCCGGGACCCGGCACTCGGAGATGAGACGCTTGGCCTTCGCCTAGTGGTTTAACACCCGGCCCGGGATAACGTAACCATTTAAAA
This sequence comes from Binatia bacterium, assembly GCA_963664015.2. GTDB lineage: Bacteria > Desulfobacterota > Binatia > UBA9968 > CAXXLF01 > JACZQL01. The sequence goes on from CAXXLF010000001.1 coordinate 1,151,590, forward strand.
ACATGGTGCATTCAAAAAGTTGCAAACCGAGAGTTAGGCTACGCCATCGGTTTTGTGAGCGGCTGTGACGACCGTATGGATTCCCCCACGCACGTTGAAATCCCCCACCACAGTCATGGACCTGGGATGGCAAGCCCCCACCAGGTCGTCCAGGATCCGGTTGATAACATCTTCATGGAAGGCCCCTTCGTTACGGTACGACCAAAGATAGAGCTTGAGGGACTTCAGCTCAATACACCACTCGTCGGGCACATAGCGGATCCGAATCGTGGCAAAATCGGGCTGCCCCGTCCGCGGACAGACACAGGTAAACTCGGGACACTCTAGACTGATCTCGTAGTCCCTTTCTGGTCTGGGGTTGACAAAGGTCTCCAGTTCTTTACTTGACGTTGTAGCCATCAGTGCATTTTAACAAGTTCCAGCTCTTGGGACTAGAGTTGGTGAAAGGTATAATAGGAATTACACGTTATGGTTTGCCCATCGATGTTCCGTGGGCCAAGGATCAAAGCCAAACACCACGACATCGTTTGGGAACTTTTAGGGACCCTATTCAATTTTGACAACTAGACCAGATTCACGGAGGTGCCACGTGCCTACTTTTAACAGTACTTTGACTCATAAAGGGTTGGGTTGTCCCCTGTTCTTTTTAATTGTCGTCTTAATGATACCCTGGACCGCAGAGGCCAGGGATCGGCAGAGCAAAACTCTCGTTTTGAAAAATGGCCTGGCCGTAATTCTCGTCCACGATCCGGAAGTGCACAGGAGCGCGGCAGCCCTTTCCGTGGGTGTTGGCAGTCTCTATGACCCCGACGAGAAATTAGGCTTGGCCCATTATCTGGAACACATGCTTTTCCTGGGAACCAAGAAGTTCCCGATGGTCAACTCCTTCGACAAGTACCTTTCAGAGAACTCAGGCGACAACAACGCTTATACGGGTGACGTGATTACCAACTACTACTTTGAGATTTCCCACGAGGCCTTTCCAGGAGCCCTGGACCGGTTCAGCCAGTTTTTTACGGCACCCCTGTTCGATAAGAAATATGCGGAACGAGAGGCCAATGCGGTCCATAGCGAGTACGACAAGAATAAACTACGCGACGATTGGCGCTACCGCTACGTTGTCAACCAGGTCTCGGAAGAAGGACATTTATCAAGAAGGTTTAGCATCGGCAACCTGGAGACCCTGGCGGGGGACAACCGATCGGCTTTATTGGCGTTTCACAAACGCTACTATGTCGCCTCCAGAATGAAGCTGGCCATGCTCTCAAGCGCGCCCCTAACAGAACAGCAGGCGTTGGCGGAGAGTTATTTCTCAGACATCCCCGACCGCCCGGTGGACCTTCCCACCATCGAACCCGTTTACCGCAAGCCCCTCGAGGGTCGGTACTGGTTCATGAAGGTCAAGACGATCAGGGATATGCGTACCCTGACCCTCACCTTCCCCTCCATCAGATTCCACGATCACCTGGAGGGAAAGCCGGGACAAATCGTGGCCAGTGTCTTGGGACATGAAGGGAAGGGATCGCTTTTATCGAAGCTTAAGGAGGAAGGATTGGCTCTCGGACTCTCTGCCGAAGCCGATTACGGTCACCCCGATCTTTCGTCCTTCGATATCAGCGTACAATTGACCAAAAAAGGGGAGAAAAATTACCCGCGTGTTATTGACTTCATCTTTGCATATATTCAATTGCTGAAAAAAAAGGGCATAGAGGAGTACACCTTCAAAGAAGCCCAGACCATGGCTCAAATCAACTTTGACTGGCGGAACCCCAAAGAAGGCATGAGACATGTGAGCCGCCTGGCGGCCAATATGCAGGATTACAAACTCACGGATGTGGAGACCCTTCCCTACTTAATTCGGAAATTCGAGCCTGAGGCCTACATGGCTATTCTCAGCACCCTGACCCCGGAAAACATGCTGGCCGTAATGCAGGCCCGGGACGTTGAAGTTGACAGGAAAACAAAATTCTACGAAGCCGAATACTCGGTAGCCCAAATGGACGGCGATGCGTTTCAGCGGTTAAAGAATCCGCTCCCTATCTCTGGAATAACTTATCCGGAACCCAATGACTTTATCCCCTACAGCCTTAAACTGATCCCCGAACAGCCGGTCCTGATTCGTGACGACGACCTCGCGCGAGTCTGGTTCCTCTTCGACAATCGGTTTAAGCATCCCAAGGTCAGCATGAAGTTCCGAATTGAGACTCCTCATGTTTATGACACCGTGGAGCACTACGCCCACACCCAACTTTATACCGCCGCAATTCAGGAAGGATTGAATGAACTGGTCTACCCCATACAGATGGCTGGATTGTTCTATCAACTTCGGGTCAGAAAGAAGGGCGTCATCCTGTCCTTGGGAGGGTACTCGGAGAAGATCTCTGACCTCCTCTCGCTGGTGGCCAAGAATCTCACCCGGATCAAAATTGACGAAAGTAAGTTTAACGATCTCAAGCGGGCCATCATCCGTGGCCTCGAGAACCAAAAGGTCGGTTCGGCCTATTCCCGCGCGGGATACTACAACAGGCTCCTCGGACGGGTCAAAGAGTACTCGGAGGAGGAGGTGCTTGAGGCCATGGGACAGGTGACCCTGAAAGATATCAAAGCCCATGCAACCAAGCTATACGAGAAAATATTCGTTACCGGGGTTATTAACGGAAACTGGACCGCCGAGCAGGCACGGGAGAGTCTCCAGATTTTGTTGGCCCAGATTCAGAGCCGGCCCCTGCCCCAGGAGGAACGGTTTCGCGATCAGCTGGAGGTCCTCCAGCCCGATCAAACAGTTCGGTTCTCCACCCAGGCGGCAACCAACAACAACGCCCTGATTTACGAATTACAGATCGGCCCCATGGACCTCAGAACCCGTGCCAAGGTTTCCTTAGTGGCCTCCATCATTGAAAGCGACTTTTACACGCAGATGCGGACCAACCAACAACTGGGCTACATCGTGTCGAGCTACAGTCAGAGATTCCAGGATGAGCTGTATTTCAAATTCTTGATTCAGTCTGCGGGCTACGGTCCCTTTGAACTTCAAAAGCGGGTGGAAACGTGGATGACCCAGTCCCACCGGTTACTGGCTGAACTCACCGATGAGGAATTCGAACGACACCGTAAGGGATTCATCGTGTCACTGGAAAAGAACGGGGACAGCATCGCGGAGGTCACCGGAGAACTCTATCGCTTTGCCACCCGAGACGACGGCAACTTTCAATACAAGCAACAGTTAGTTGAGGTGGCCAAAGGTCTGACAAAAAAAGAGGTGTTGGCAACCGCCGAAAAGATACTTCTCGATCCCCGGACCCCCCGACGGATCGTTTTGATCCGCTCCAGTGAAAATAACGAGTTGGTGCCCCCAGGGGTCCTGACAACGGTTGCTCAATTCAAAGACAAAGCAGTCCTGCAACCCAACAAATGACCGCGCTCGTGCTACGGTGACCCGGCGAGGTCAAGAAAAGGTTTTTAGGTAAGTGGAACGGTTGGGATGGCGCTCACCAACCGCAACTAGTAAATAGACAAAAGCTATCGACGCTTCACGCGTCGGGAATTTCTTTACCCCCCCCCTCAGCGGCGACCAGTTTCTGGCTGAATTGGTCCAGCCGTTTTTCCGCGGCCAGAAAACTCGACTGGGTATGGCCCAGGTGTTTACCCACGAGGGTGAATTCCCCCTTGAACTTGCTAAAATCCCCCTCCAGTCGGCCCAGGTACTGGAGGATCTCCTTAGCCCGCTCCTCGATCTTCATGCCCTTGAGTCCCAGGACAATCGCCTGGAGGTAAGCATAGAAGCTGTTGGGGGAAACCGGGATGACCTTTTTGCTCAGGGCGTAATGGCTGATGCTATTCTCCCCTCCCAGGGCGTCGTCCTTGATGATGGTTTCGTAATATATATTTTCCGCCGGGATGTACATCAGCGCAAAATCGTAAGTATCCTCGTCGGGAAGGATGTATTTGCTCGCAATGGAGTCGATGTGCTTTTTGACGTCTACAACGAATTGTTTCTTGGCCCGCAATTTCTCTTCGTCGGAACTTCCCTCCAACATGCGTTTAAAGTTCTCTAGGGGGAACTTGGAATCCACCGGCACCAGCGAGCCTCCGAGCTTGATAACCGCATCAACCTTTTCACCGTTTTTAAAAGCAAACTGGGTGTCAAAGTGATGGGCGGGAAGGATCTGCCCCAACAGGTCACCAAGGAAGTACTCGCCCAAGCCGCCTCGTAGCTTGGGGGCGCGCAGGATCTCCTGTAGGGATGAGATGTCTTTGCCCACATCGTAAATTTTGCGGTTGGCCTCTTCCAACCCCCCTAGGCTCTTTTGCACGTTCCCGACAACTCGCGCCGCGCTATCGAGCCTCTCTCCGAGGCTCTGCTGAGTCTTCTGCAGGATCTCCGAATGCTCCTTGAGTCGGTCGGAGACATGGCCGAGGACCTGTCCCAGCTGCTCGTTGATGAGGCGTGTGTTACCTTCCAGGGTCTGGGATAACTGGTTGCGCACCTGTTCGATCTGCTGCGTAACTACAAGGAGCGTCTGGTCATCCTTCTTTGCAGCCAACAGGGTTTCCAGCCTACGAAAAAGGACCCAAACAAACACCACTAGACCGGCAACTAGGAGGTAAGGAAGGAATGGAGTTAGCGTATTCACGGTCGGCTTCAGGCAAATCAGCGTAGCTGGAGGGTATACTCCAAGACTTCGCTGAGCTTACGGATCTGTGTGGCCCTCAGTGGACGCTCGTCACGGGGGGAAGAGAGATAAACATTGACGCTATGCTTGAGATTCCACTCGAGCAACTCTATGCACTGTTGGGTGCTGAGCTTTTCCTCTCGGCTGCGGCGCGCCCGGTGAATCTCTTTGAGTTCAACAACCTGACCCATATGGTGCAGTAAACTTATGGGTGAGGAAACACCCTTGTCAAGAGCCTGACCGTTATTGTGTCAAACACAAACGGATTCATTCACCGTGCCATCTAGCGTTTAGTTGAGGATTGGGAAGCAGAAAGGGATTGGCAAAGCCCCATGGCAAACGCTGGGGCTCCGACATGAGCTGAAACGAACGGGACAGCCTCCGAGACCGCACCGCTCGGGGACCGAAGAGACGACTGACTACGGGACTACGGACTGGTAGAGGGAGCCAAACGAGCGGGCACCAGGAATCACTGGATGAATGAAAAGAAATTTGCTAGAGGTATGATTCGATTCGACGGATGAATGATTCTTGGAATGGAAAGGAGAGGCTCAATGGAAATCACCACAACAAATCTTCAACTGGATACCCCTGACGGCAAGATGGAGGCCTACGAGGCCAGGCCGAAAGACGGCGGTGCAAGGCCCGCCGTTATCGTGTTAATGGAAGCCTTCGGGCTCAACAGCCATATAAAAAGCGTGACAGAGCGCGTGGCTCAAGAAGGTTACGTCGCCATCGCCCCGGATCTCTTCCACCGGGAGTCCGAAGGGCTCGTTCCCTATTCGGATCTGAAAAAAGCGGTCGGCAACATGATGAAGCTGCAAGACCCCAAAATCATGGAGGACGTAGGTGCAGCCCTGTCCCACCTGAAATCCCAGAGCTATGTTAACGCCGGGGCCATTGGCGTCACCGGATTTTGTATGGGGGGTCGGTTCACCTATCTGACCGCGGCCCATCATAATAAGGACATCAAGGCGGCCGTCGTCTTCTATGGAGGTGGCATACCACTGGGCAAGCCGAGTCCATTAGAGCGCACCAGTGAGATCAACTGCCCCATGACCCTCTTTTTCGGCGGGAAGGACGCTTTCATACCTCAAGAGCAAGTGGAGCAGATCAAGACGGCCCTCACCGACAACAAGAAGGATTTCTCCCTCAAGGTCTACCCGGAGCCCGGCCATGGCTTTTGCTGCGACGATAGAGAGCAGAGTTACCACGCGGAATCGGCCAAGGACGCATGGGACAAGGCCAAGACCTTTTTCGCTCAGCATCTGAAATAAAGCATGGAGTTTCTATTGAAAGAGGAAAGGGTTCACCTACCTTTCCTCTTTTTGTTTACCCTCCTCCTCTACCTATCCTTTTTAGGCGGACGCGACCTCTGGTCGCCAGTGGAGCCCCGCTATGGGGAGATCGTCCGGGTCATGTTCAGCCGTGGAGAGTGGATCGTTCCCACCGTCAACGGCAGTCTCTATACGGATAAACCCATCCTCTATTTCTGGCTGGTGTTGATCTTCTCGCATCTTCTCGGCGGCGTGAGCGAATGGTCGCTCCGGTTACCTTCCGCCTTGTCGGCTATCGGGCTGAGTCTTATCACCTACCGTATGGGGAGTGAGTTCTTCGGTGCACGAGTCGGGCTCCTCGCTTCCCTGATTTTTGCAACGCTTTCGCGAGTGTTGTTGGAGGGACGTTGGGCCCACACGGACATGCTTTTTTCCTTTTGTTTTACCGCTTCCGTATATCTCCTCTTGCGCCGCTGGCATGGTCGATCTGGTTCCAGTGAAGCACTTGTTGCGTACGCACTCATGGGTTTGGCAACGCTGACCAAGGGAATGATTGGATTTGTCCTTCCCGGAATGATCTTCTTATGCTTGCTGATCATGAGGAAAGACGGCCAGGGGTGGAGCCGGTTGAATCTGATTCCCGGGACTTTGATTTTTCTCTTGGTGATTGCTCCCTGGTTTGTGGTGGTTGCGCTTCAGACTCAAGGCGAGTGGCTGAGCGAGTTCATATGGACGCACCACGTTCAGCGCTATCTCGATAGCTCGGGGCACAGACGCCCTTTCTATTATTACCTGATTAACTTACCCGTAGACCTCGCTCCTTGGACGCCACTTCTCATCCCAGCGGCGGTGGCTGCCTGGAATCGACGGCGGATCGCCCTGAGCCCCGTGGCTCTTACCCTGGTGACCTGGGCAATCGTCGTATTCGTTTTCTTTTCCCTTTCCGACACCAAGAGAGGCCTATATCTTCTTCCCATGTACCCGACCGTCGCCCTTTGGCTGGCCCATGCGCTGGTCGCCGGTGAGCAACGAGGGTCGCCTGTCCCTTGGGGTTTCCGGCCGGTTGCTATTCTTTACTCGGCTTTGTTGTTGTTGACTGCCCTTTCCCTTCCCGTGGTCACGTATTGGGTCCAACCGGACCTGCTCGGCGGCACCCTATTCCCAGCCCTAATTATGGCGCTGGGAAGTTGCGCGGCCTACCTGTCCTTTCACAGATCTCAGCTTTGTAGTGGTTCCCTGTGGCTTGCCGTTATGTTCCTCGGTTTTGTCATCTCGAATGCCTATTGGGTATTTCCAACCATTGATCGGTACAAATCCCCCCGGGCTTTTGTCACGCAGGTTCAAGCAAGGGTCCAGTCTGAGGAACAGCTTTATATCTATAAAGACACAATGAATACGTTTAATTATTACCTGAACCGCGAGGTCATCCGGGTCCTGTCTAGTCCTGAGGAATTAGCATCCGTCAATAAAGGGGAAGACCGCGCTTATCTCATGATCAAGGGAAAGGACCTGCGCCGGGTACCAGAACAGATAAAGCTCAGCTGGCAAATCGTTGCCGAAGGGACCGTCGGCAGTAAAATCTGGAGTCTCTATCGGCTTGCGGGTTAACCGTTCGGATCCCAGCGGTGACTTATATCATTTTGTGATACAGTAGGGAGAAACGAGGTTGTTCTAAGTGTTCCAAACGGTCCATCTGGGGTTGATTCAAGCAAAGGCGGGGGTAGACTCCGAGCGGAACCTGTCCAGAACCATGGTGCAGGTCCGTGACGCTGCACGGCGGGGTGCTCAGATCGTCTGCCTTGAGGAACTCTTTCTCTCGACTTATTTCCCTCAGGTGGAGGATCCAGATCTCTTCAAACTGGCCGAACCGGTCCCAGGACCGACAACCGAAAAACTGTCCCAGCTTGCCGCAACCGAGAAAATCGTTATTGTTGCGTCGATCTTCGAGCGACGATCCGCCGGCATTTACCACAACACGGCAGTAGTCATCGACGCCGACGGCTCCATCGCGGGCAAGTACCGCAAGATGCATATCCCCGATGATCCCGGTTATTATGAAAAATTCTACTTTACCCCGGGAGACCTGGGTTTTCCGAGCTTTCAGACACGCTACGCTAGGATCGGTGTCCTTGTTTGCTGGGACCAGTGGTTTCCCGAGGCCGCACGCCTGATCTCGCTGAGTGGGGCCCAGATTATCGTCTACCCCACGGCTATCGGAAAGATAGCAGCGGACTCAGCTGCAGCTGCAAAGTCACAACGCCAGGCATGGCGCTTGATCCAGCAAGGGCACGCCGTGGCTAACGGCGTTTTTGTAGCGGCAGTGAATCGCGTGGGTCGCGAGGGCAACCTGCGTTTTTGGGGTGGCTCTTTTGTCGTGGATCCATTCGGAGGGATGATCACCGAGGCAAGTGAAGCCCGGGAAGAGATCGTCCTGGCCAAGTGCGATTTGGGCAAGATCGACGAAACCCGGCAGAATTGGCCCTTTCTCAGGGACCGTCGAATCGACGCCTACGAGTCACTCACGGCACGTTATCTGGACCCGAAACCACCCCAATAGGGTACCCATTGGCCAATCCTGTCTCACGCCATCGTTCGGATATGAGATCAAATCCTCCTTCCCCAGATAGCTATACTATGCCGCCCGAGTGGGCCCCCCATGAGGCGACATGGCTGGCCTGGCCTCACAATCCCGAGGCCTGGCATTCTCAATTAAATGCTGTTCAGGATGTTTGGTTAGAGATTGCCCGCGTCCTCTCGCTGGGGGAGAAAGTGCGACTGCTCATCTATAACCGTGAAAGCGAAAAAGAGGTCTATCAAAGGCTTCGAACTGCCGGCGCCGCCATGGATCGAGTTTCCCTGGTACAAATCCCGACCGTGGATATTTGGATCCGGGACTACGGCCCGACGTTTGTCACCCGGGAAAGCGGCGCGAACCGGGTGGCTGCTAATCGCTGGGTGTTCAACGCCTGGGGCGAAAAATATGAGGCCTGGTTGAAGGACGATAGCGTGGCGAGCCAGGTGGCCGAATTCCTCAAGGTCCCCCTATTTGAATCCGGATTGGTACTCGAGGGCGGCTCCATCGAAGTCAACGGTCGCGGCGCCTGCCTCTCTACGGAACAGTGCCTTCTGAATCCAAATAGAAATCCCGACCGGACCCATGGAGAGATCGAACAGAGCCTGCTAGACCATTTGGGAATCACGCATTTGATCTGGCTGGGGCACGGGGTCTCGGGGGACGACACCGACGGCCATATCGACAACCTGGCCCGGTTCGTGAATCCAACCACGGTTATCTGTGCTGTAGAGAAAGACTCCAAGGATGAGAATTACACCGCACTGCAGGAAAACTACGAACGGCTCCAGGGAGCAACAGACCAGGACGGAGAAAAGATCGAGGTGGTGCCAATCCCTTTACCCGGACCCGTCAAGGAGGACGGTATAAGGCTCCCGGCAAGTTATGCGAACTTTTATATCGCTAACGGGAGTGTCCTGGTCCCTGTGTACGATCATCCAAACGACAGCAGGGCCCTGGGAATCCTGGGATCTCTTTTCCCCGATCGAAAGATCGTCGGAATACCCTGTACGGCCCTGGTCTACGGCCTGGGTGCGATCCACTGCATGACCCAACAGGAGCCTGCCGCCCCATCCGTGCCTTAACCCCTTTAATTTCACAACCCTTCGTAGCTGTGATTACGGGCGATGGGGGCCGGTCCCGCGAGGCCACACTCCTCGAGGAAGGAATGTTCGGGTGCGCCCAATAGGCCTGTGAATAACTGAAGCTCCAGTATCGGATGCCCACGCCCTCATCTCTGTTCCCCTCGGAGTACTGAACTCAGGCGAAATAGGACCGTCCACAGGGAAGAGCAGAGGGTGAAGAGACTACTGACTACAGGACCACAGACTAAACAAGGATTGGAAACAGCAGAGCAATCAGAACTTAAAGCTGAGAACTGATAGCTAAACGGTAGGGAACGGCCTCTGAAATCGATTAATGCCCTTTGAATAGTGGAGCGAATCGACGCTTCAACTCGGTTTCAGTAAGATTGCCCGCCTCGGCGAGTTTTTTGACCATTACAGGGTCATTCAAGTCCTCCGGTCGCAGACGGATCATATATTCGTAAAATATCTTGTAGGTCTCCGAATCCAGGTCCACCATGCGCACGCGAATCTTCCCGGTTTGGGGATCCATCATTTCATCAAAGGGGATCGGTACGAGTCGTCCTGCCTGGATCGTGACCATAGCATTGCGCCCCCCCCTCCAGGAGAAAGCGGGTGCCCCAGTAGCCCAAGCTACGGCAGTACTGGATGTCAAAGGCTCCCGGTGGCGCGCAGCGGAGTTCATAGCCCAAAAGCTTCACGACAATGGTGACTGAGAGATTGCGCTTCTGCAGGCTTTCAGCCACACGATTTTTCAGGAGCCGGCCCAGATCAAGCTCGCTTAATCGAACGTTGCCATAGCTGTTACGTTCAACCTCCCCAAGGGATTCGGGATCGAGTTTATCTCCCAGCCCCTCGGAGAGGAGAACAACCCCATGGTCCTTTCCCTGGGCACGCCGCTTGATGATGACCCCCTCCAGGATGTCGGCAACACGATCGAGGCGCAGTATCTCTTCCGGCATCTCCTCAGCGATCAATGTGCACGTCGCTCCAGCGGCACCACCGATGCCCAGGGCCAGATGACCGGCGTGGCGGCCCATCACGGTGACAAAAAACCATCGTTCGGTCGTAACCGCATCCAGCATCAGATTGCGCACGAAGTCCTTGCCCAGGTTACACGCCGTCGTAAATCCGAAGCTCACGATGTCGCCGGGCAGAGGCAGGTCGTTATCAATAGCCTTGGGAACATGGGCGACAGTCATTTCGGGAAGCGCCTTGGCAACCTGGGACGCCCCATAGCCCGTATCGTCTCCTCCTATGGTCAGCAGGTGCTGAACATCAAGGCTCCGCAGCGTGTCCGCAACACGTTTGACGCCATCGGAGCTGCGGGTCGGGTTGGCTATCGAGGTAAGCAGGATAGAACCGCCCTCGAAGTGAATGCACGAGACATCGCTGATATCAAGCTCTACGATATGTCCCGTTCACCCTGAAGCAACCAGCGAAACCCGTTTTAGCAACCAAGCACCCGCAGGCCGCGATTGCGCGCCTCGATGGTTGCTGCAGCGATGACCGCGTTGATGCCGGGAGCGGGTCCGCCCCCAACGAGAATAGCAAGGGTTTTCATCGTCGCCGGAAGTGTTGTCGTTTAGCGAGCCGGAAATAAAACAGCGAGTCTCAGCCTCTCTCACTCATGGGCACGAAGGAACGGTTATCCGCTCCTTCGTAAATTTGTCTAGGCCGGGCAAGCTTCTGTTCCGAATCGAGCAGCATCTCTTCCCATTGGGCGATCCAACCGGATGTCCGACCGATGGCAAATAGTACAGGGAACATGTCCAGCGGAAGCCCCATCGACTGGTAGATGAGCCCAGAATAAAAATCCACGTTGGGATAGAGCTTGCGTGTGATAAAATAGTCGTCTTCAAGCGCGATTCGTTCCAATTCGAGGGCGATATCCAGGAGTGGATTGCGGCCCGTGACCTCGAAAACCGAGTCTGCCGTCTCCTTGATGATCTTGGCCCTGGGGTCATAGTTCTTATAAATCCGGTGGCCAAAACCCATGAGTCTCCCCTCTCCTCCCTTCACCTTCTTAATGAAGTCGTTGACCTTATCCTTGGACCCGATTTCCATGAGCATACGCAGGACCGCTTCGTTGGCCCCTCCGTGAAGAGGGCCGTAGAGAGCCGCCGCAGATGCAGCGAGAGAGCAATAGGGATCCACCTGAGAGCTCCCCACCCCACGCATCGTGTTCGTGCTACAGTTCTGCTCGTGATCCGCATGCAGGATGAACAGCACGTCCATGGCCTTCTCCAGTATCGGATTGGGTTTGTATTGGAGCTCGGTCATCTTGAACATCATGTTGAGGAAATTACCCGGATAGCTGAACTCGTTGTCCGGATAGGCGTAAGGAAGACCCAGGCTATGCCGATAGGCGTAAGCAGCCAGAGTCGGCAACTTCCCAAGTAGGCGGTAGGTCTGGATCCTGCGTGATTCGGCGCTGAAAATGTCTTTTGCATCAGGATAAAAGGTCGAGAGGGCCCCGACAGCACTGACCAGCATCCCCATAGGGTGTGCGTCATGATGAAAGCCGTCCATAAACTTCTTCATGCTCTCGTGGACCATCGTGTGGTTGATCACATTCCAACTCCACTCCTCTAACTGGGGGCGAGTTGGGAGCTCGCCTGCAACGAGAAGATAGGCGGTTTCCAGGTAGCTGCTCTTCTCTGCCAGCTCTTCTATGGGATAGCCCCGATAACGTAAAATGCCCAGATCCCCATCGATAAAGGTAATTCGGCTTCGGCAGGAGGCCGTATTCATGAAGCCGGGGTCGTAGCTCATCAGGCCAAAATCGTCGTCGGACACCGTTATCTGGCGCAGATCCGTCGCGTTGATGGTACCGTCACTTATCGGGATCTCATAACTCTTCCCGGTGCGATTGTCCTTAATTATCAGTGTGTCAGATGCCATAGTCATTCTCCCCTGCCTAACTCCAAGTATACATTTCGAATCGAACTATTTTTTAGACCATCCTATCCTACCAGTCAACTTGCCCGGCCAGTGACTACACGCTGTCCGGATGCAGTGCCCATTGGATCTTCCAACGAGCCTTCTCTTGGCTGAGACAAACAACGGTTCCCGTTGAAAAACTAACCGCCTCGGCGCCTCCATTGCGATTCACCAGGAGAGAGAGGAGCTGCTCAAGATGCGGTAGATGGCCGACCAATATCAGTGGCCCCTCTTCAGTTTCCACCTCCTCCTTCGCTAGCAAAGGATCGTCTTCGGGTGCTAACCCACTGATTTCACTGACACCTTCAGAAGGGTGAAGGGTGCTGGCCAGGATCTCGGCAGTTTCCTTAGCTCGGAGTTTTTCCGAATGTAGGATCCGCATCGCCCTCATCCCCTTTTTGACAGCGGCGCGCGCAACCCGCGCTACCTCTTCCCGCCCTTTTTGACTCAAAGGACGCCGTGGGTCCTTACCATCCGATTGGGCCTTTCCATGCCTTACTAGATACAATTTCATACGCTACGATCTAACCTCAAACGATCACCCGGACCCCTACCAAAACGCAGGGTCCAGTCCTAGCTCGTAAAAGAATGGTTCTTCAGAAATACGTCGGCATCCTCTTTGCTGAAAAAGACCAGACCAACCTCTTTTATCGTTATTGCCGCGACCAGCGATTCCTCAATGGCCTTGGAAGCGACTCGGGCTGCCTCATCCTGAGGGTATCCGTAGATCCCTGTAGAGATTGCCGGGAAGGCCACGGTGGTGAGGCCTTTTTTCACCGCAAGGGCCAGTGAGTTACGGTAACAGTCCGCCAATTGTCTTGCCTTGTCCGGACCTCCGCGGGAGTAAACCGGACCCACCGTATGAATGACAAACCTTGCCGTCATCTTTCCTGCCGTAGTGATCACCGCCCGCCCTGTCGGTAACCCATCCGAATACTCGCTTCGTCTTATCTCTTTGCATTCGGCCAGGATATCCTTCCCACCGGCACGGTGAATAGCTCCATCCACACCACCACCACCCATCAGGGAGCCGTTGGCGGCATTGACAATAACATCGACCGCTTCTTCGGTGATATCTCCTGCTTTGACCACGACACGACCACCCGCGAATCGTTTGAGTTCCCCCATGAGTAACGGTTCCTTGCTTCTATGAATCGGTTCGTCTCATTCTTGATTGGGGATAATCATTATAATGACGCAATTCCCATACCAGTCGAAGTCAGAGATCTTCCCGCTGACCATACGAGAGACTAGCAAATAAATGGCTGGCTTTTTAGATTTGAGCAAGCGAGAATGTGCATCGTATCTAAATTTCAAGTCCATTGGGGGCACAGGGGGGAACAGTATGGAAGCCGTATTCAATTTAATTGGAGTCGTCAATGCCTTTGTCTGGGGTTATCCTATGATGATCCTACTCATCGGTACCGGATTTTGGCTCACCTTTGGAACCCGAGTGGTACAGGTGCGACAATTCGTGCATGCTTGGCGTCTAACCCTGGGAGGCGCCTTCCGCCGCGAAGCCCCATCCAATGCAGCTACAGGAGACATCACTCCCTTTCAAGCGTTGATGACGGCACTCTCGGCTACGGTTGGTAACGGCAATATTGCAGGGGTGGCAACAGCGATTGCCCTGGGCGGTCCTGGCGCCCCCGTCTGGATGTGGCTTACCGGTCTGGTTGGAATGGCAACCAAATACGCAGAAGCGCTCCTGGGAGTTAAATATCGGGAGAAGGCGCCCGATGGGACCATGTCCGGAGGCCCCATGTATGCGTTGAAGAACGGTCTCGGCAAACACTGGCTTGGCTGGATCTTCGCGCTGTGCGGCGCCATCGCAGCACTGGGTATCGGCAACATGGTCCAAGCCAATTCTATTGCCTTGGTCTTTCGCACAGAGATGGGTGTTCCAGTCTGGATCACAGCCGTAGCGCTAGCACTGCTCACATGGCTCGTAATCATTGGCGGTATCAAGCGAATTGCTACGGTGGCCGAGTTTCTAGTACCGATCATGTGTGTGGCCTATTTCCTTGGTGGGATTGTAATCATCATTGTAAAAAGCGCCCAGATCCCCGCCGCATTGAGTTTGATTTTTCGGACCGCCTTCAAGGGACAGTCTGCAGTGGGGGGATTTGCTGGGGCGGGGATTGCCCAGGCACTTCGCTATGGGGTGGCGCGAGGGATTTTTTCCAACGAGGCGGGAATTGGTTCTGCTGGCATCGCCCATGGCGCCGCCAAGACCACGTCCCCCGCACGCCAGGGTAATGTGGCGATGCTGGGAGTGTTTATCGATACATTGCTGATCAACACCATCACGACACTGGCCATTGTCCTGACCGGGGCGTGGTCCACTGGCCGCACTAGCACATCTCTCACCGCCCATGCCTTCAGCTCCGTCCTGGGCAATCTGGGAGCCTGGATCGTTACCTTCGGCTCAGTGACATTCGGTTATTCTACACTCCTGACCTGGTCCTACTACGGTTTAAAATGCACGGACTATCTCTTTGGGATCCGCGCGTCGCTTCTGTACCGGTGGTTCTGGTGCCTGGTCATCGTCATCGGCGCGCGCTTTGCTGACGATGTTGCAGGTGTTAAGTTTATCTGGAATTTCGCAGATACGGTGAACGGCGCCATGGCCATCCCTAATCTAATCGGGCTGATCTGGATGAGCCGGACAGTCTTCCGTGAGACCAAGGACTATAATGCAATTAATTAAGCGCCCAGGTTGTATTCCTAAGCTAGAGTAATTTTTTTCAGGCCATGATTTACCAGACCAGAAGCCCCATGATCGGCGGAGGAAGCGTCACCCCTGCGGTCAAGGCATTGCTCATCATCAACGGGGTTGTCTTTCTCATCCAAAGCTTCCTGGACCGTAGCGTATTTATCATCTTCGGCCTCGTTCCTTTCCTGGTTTGGGAGGAATATTACCTCTGGCAGCTCTTTACCTACCAGTTTCTTCATGGCGGGCTCTTCCATCTTTTATTCAATATGCTGGCTTTGTGGATGTTCGGCTGCGATCTGGAGCGACGTTGGGGAACCGCTTTTTTCCTCAAATACTACTTCGTTTCCGTGATAGGCGGTGCGTTACTCAACACGGCTTTCTTGCCTTTGCAAATCGTGCCCAGTATCGGGGCTTCAGCGGGAATCTACGGCATCCTGCTTGCCTACGGTCTGGCCTATCCCAATCGGACGATCTATTTTTACCTTCTCTTCCCAATCAAAATGAAATATTTCGTGCTAATCATCGGTGGGATTTCTCTTTATTCCTCCCTGACGGCTAGCCATTCGGGCATCGCCCACATGGCCCACCTGGGAGGGATGGCCTTTGGCTACCTCTATCTACGGTGGGGCTATTTCCTGGGCTGGGTAAACATCACCATCGATCGCTACCTTCTGGCTCGCCGAAAGCGTCGCTTGCGTATCATTGACGGTAAGAAAGACGACGACTCCAAGCCCACACTTCACTAGACCTCCGTCGTACGATCTCTGAAGCTAGGGACAAATCTATTCCGGGGGCAAGGACGACACGATTTCAACCAGTTTGGTCCTAGAGGTCTCGCCCCGCAGGATTTTTACACAAACTTGGGTACGGAGAAATATGTCGCCAGCGCGCCAATCAGCGCCTGGTTGGCCTTTCCCTCCCGAGCGGGCGCACGGACGGATACGATGAATTCACCTTCCCCGGTCATTTGGACCTCTTCGCTCTTGGACTGTGCCACCACACGAACTCGGATCTTCACGATGATTACAACCGGGTCCGGCTCCGGTTAGATTTGGACTAATCGAAGGGGAGGCGATGTTTCTTCTCGCTATTGCACTTCTTGCAGCTGGCGACAAGGTTCCCTTTCGTGCTCTTTCCACCGCGAGCGATAGGGACTAGGTGGTCCATGGTCAGTTCCCGTGGCAAGAACATTTCGCCACAGTGATGGCATACACCCTTGGACGTTTTGCGTTTCCACCACTGGCTCGAACGCAGCTCCTGCGCCTTCTTGCGCTCGCGTTGTATTTCCTTGTCGCTCACGGGGACTAGAAAGCCTTCAGGATGGTTCATTCTGGCATATATTCCGAAGCACCTTGGTTACTTGAGCCATTTCTTCAACGACCGTAGATAAACGCCGAATCCCACCGCAACCGTAAAGTAAAGAAGGACACGGACGAGGCCCCAGGAATCTCCGTCAGTCGGAATTCGGGCGAATTCCCAAACTACAAATCCAAGAAAAAAAACGACTGCCGTTGTAATCAGAATTTTATGAACCGTGAGCAAAGTCATGAGTCATCCATTCCCGCCTAGCCGTTGGAAAATCCTTGCTGCCACCGGGGGAGGGCTTCCGAATTAAGGACATGGGCGGGGGGACTCCCTTCCAAAAGCGAGAGAATAGTTTTGATGGCCATCCGGTGCCCCAGATCACGGCTGATGATGCTATTTCCGATGATATGGGGCGTCAGGATTAAACGCGTGGGGTCCAGCGAGCGCAGAGGGTCGTCCATAGGGAGCGGCTCTTTCTCGAATACATCCAGGGCCGCTCCAGCAATTACATTCTCTTTGAGGGCTGAGGCGAGTTCTTGCTGATCGATCGTGCCTCCCCGTGAGGTGTTCACCAGAAAGGCACTGGGCTTCATCAACCGGAGTGCCCGGCGACCGATCAGGTGTCGGGTTTCCGAATTTAGGAGCATATGGATCGAAACCACATCCGACTGACGCATCACTTCCTCCAGCGATGCCATCTCCACGCCAAGTTTTGCCATCTCATCACTTTGTACATACGGATCACAGGCCATAAGCCGCACCCCCCATCCCTGAAGACGCTTGGCCAACTCCTTGCCTATGCGTCCGAGTCCAACCAGCCCAACGGTCTTCCCCATGATCAGATCGCCTGTATTCTTCTCCTTCTTCCACCCGCCCGTTCGGATATCCTCCTCGTTGAGCTTGAGTCGTTTGATCAGGGCCAGGATGAGACCGACCGTGGCTTCGGCAACACCAATATAATTCTCCGGAACAGGGCTGTTACAAACAAGAATGCCTAACTCGGTAGCGGCTTTAATATCGACATTTTCAACTCCAATAGAGGCCTTGACGACCGCACGAAGGTTCCGGCACCCCTTCAATACCGCACGGGTCACCTGTTCGCGGGTTGAAACCAGCAATAGATCCGCACTCCCAATAAGGTCAATAAAGGCCTCGGGTCCATAAAAATGTTTAGAAAATCGCTCAAAGGATTTCCCCAGAACGACCTCGTATCCGGCGGCCCGGAACTCTGCCTCGACCCAAGGTCTATCGGTAGGACCGGAAATACATATTTTGTTTGCCATGGACAGGTGAATTCCAAATTTCAGCGAAACCAGTTTAAAGATTCTATCCTCAAAAAACCACAACCCCCACGCGGGTTCAAGTCCTGAGGGGTTAGCCCCTATGCAGGTTAATACTACCGGTGGGAGACAGCCCTGGCGACAAGTACGCTCCTCGGGGACCGAGCCTCCAGGCCTTGGCAATAGGTCCGTGAATAACTGAAGTGCGGTATCGGATTCCTTCGGCCTTTCGCCTCAATCCCATTCGGATCGACTCCAGCGGGTAAAAGGGTCCGGACCCGCTTGGATTAGCTGAGAACTGAAGGCTGACAACTGATAGCTAAACATTAGGCGACCGCAGAGGGGGACAGCCCCCGAGCCCGTGCTCCTTGGGAAACGAATCTTCGGGCGCGCACTCATCTTCATTCCCCTCAGCACATTGAACTCAGGCGAAGGAGGCCGGTCCCGTTAGCGCCTTGCGACCGGGAGAAGACGTATTATAATTGTTAGGATTTCAGCCTATGATCGAATTCGAAAGAGGAGAATAGATATGAGTCGAGAGGCAGTGAATACAGATGCCGCGCCCAAGGCCATTGGACCGTACGAGCAAGGGATCAAGGCCAATGGATTTCTCTTTACCTCCGGTCAGATCGCCCTCGATCCCAAGAGTGGAAAACTGATTGAGGGTGACATCACGGCACAGACGAGACAGGTGTTTCAAAACCTGAAGGCGGTTCTGGAAGCGGGGGGTTCATCGTTGGACCGGGTGGTCAAGGCAACTGTGTTTATCAAGGCAATGAGTGATTTCCCGACCATCAATGGGGTCTACCAGGAGTATCTTGGCGCCTCAAAGCCGGCACGTTCTACAGTCGTAATCGTCGACTTACCCAAAGGAGCCTTGATCGAGATTGATCTGGTCGCACTCACCTGAGGCAAGTTCAACCAGCGTCAATCCACAAAACGGGCCAGCGACAACCCATTAGGCGAGAAATAGTGAAAGTGAGCGGTAAAGGTGCCTCCCCCTGGGTGATAATCCTGGAAAAGGCGTAAGGACTAAGTACGAACGAGTCGCATGGTTACTTCTGAGCGACGAGGGAAAGCATCTCATCATCGCCGGGAAATTTATACTCCTCTACCTTGCGTTTAACGGCCTCCGCCTTCTCTTCAGCCTCAATTCGTTCCAGATCCTTCTTGGAGATGTAGGCAACTCCCCTGCTTTTCAAAAGCTTCTCAAAGAAATCCACTTTTTGGGAAACCTCAGCCGATGAAAGACTTGCACCGACACTCACGTAGGCATCGACAATCTTAGCCCCCTTCTCCGCATCTTTTCTAGGTTCTGTTACTTTTTGTGAGATTTCGTTTTCCGCCGGGTCCCCGTTGGTAGCCAGGAATTCATTGATCACCTTAGCACCCCGCTCCGCATCCTGCTTCGCAATCCCGACCAGACCGACGCTTGCATTGCGCGACCACCCGATCAAAAAGATTCCCGGACAAACGGCCTTCTTTTGCGGATCATAGGACTGGTATTGGGCAGGGTTCGGACTGCCGGGTAGCTCTTCCGGGTTAGCAATGAAGTAGCCGCGGGAACTGGGGATCCCGATAGCCGGGTCTACCTGATCGCCAATGGCATAGATGACAGTGTCCACATCTAATGGCAGGAATTTCCCCGTGCCTTTGGGGGAGGTTCGTCCATCCTTGAGAAGCAATTCGTTCTCCTCGACCTCCAGTGAGGCAACCTTGCCCTCTGGGTTGGGAATAACCTGATGGGGCGAGGAAAGGTAACGGAACTTGAGACGTTGGCTCGATGGCGCATCTTCTTTCCCTTCAACCAATGCCTTCATAAATTCTGTTGTGTCCTGACCGACGGCCTTGAGCCTTGGCTCGATCCGCTTCAACTCCTCTTCCAAATCCGCCATATAGAGGAAAGGCTGTACGTACTCAAATTCCTTGTCGTCGTACGCCTTATCCAGTGGGCCCCGGCGTGCCACCACGAACACCTCACTGACTTCCTTGAAACGCAGGAGCCAGTGGGCGATATCAACCATCACGTTACCCATACCGATGATGGCGACCTTATTCCCGATTTCGAATTTTTGCTGGCTGAAGGGCGGCAGGCTGTTGTAATGGTACACCACGTCCTTGGCGTGGTAGACCCCAAGACTGTCCTCTCCTGGAAGTCCGAGCTTCTTGGTTCCCTGGGCGCCAGCGGCAATCACGATGGCCCCTGGCAGCATTTCTTGTAACGTATCGAGGTTGACCGCCTTGCCTTCTCCAACGCCCACGTGCCCGAAGTAGTGCAACTTGGGGTGTGCAAGGATTTTCTTGAACTGCTTACGCAAACCATCCTTCATTTTGTACTTGTTGAGAAAGATCCCATATTCGGCCAGACCGCCGGGCTTGATGTCCCGGTTGAGCAGGAGGACCGTATGTCCCGCCTCCAGGAGTTTGCGCGAGGCATAAATACCAGCCGGACCGGCCCCAACCACTATCACCAGATGCTGATTTCCATCGGACTCTGCCATGAATGAAACACTCCCTTTTATATGAGATATTGTTTTTGTAAACCGTCGCTTCGGGACCCGCCGGATATGAGGAGAAAATCCTGCCTACACCCGAATAGACAGGAGGGACGAGTCTTTCGTCCCTCCCTTAAGATTACCTAATTTTATAGGCAATTTATAGTGATTAGAAGGGGGGAGCGGTAACGAACCTCTCCCCGACCCAAATCCCAATCTA
Source organism: Binatia bacterium (assembly GCA_963664015.2). Classification (GTDB taxonomy): domain Bacteria; phylum Desulfobacterota; class Binatia; order UBA9968; family CAXXLF01; genus JACZQL01. Next base: position 1,172,156 of record CAXXLF010000001.1, read on the forward strand.
TGAGAGAACCGGTGGCAACCGCTACTGGGAGAGCTCGAAGCTGACCTTGACGTCCTGCTTAGCCCCCACGGTTACCTTCTGGCTCTTCTTACCGAGGGTTTCGTGCCAGACCTCCAGCATATACGTCCCCGGGGGTACATCGGTCAGCTGAAAGGCCCCTTGGTCATTGGTGACACTAAAATAAGGATTTGCGGCGACGAATAACCAACCGCTCATCCAACTGTGGACGTCACACTTGACGGAAACCGCCTCGGGTTTATCAAGCTTCACCGTTAGTTTCTTCTTGAATTTGGGCTGAGCCCGATTGAATGGCTTGTTGACCTTACTGTACGTGTGAATATTGTGCAGAATCTTATCGGGATTCAAGATCTCCACGGTTGTTCCTGCCATGAAGGCGAGAACATGAGGATGGTACTCACATCCGTTCTGGTCGAAAGTGACCTTCATGGGCACAATCTTCTTTCCCTTAGTGATGTCGGTTAGCGAGACCACCGCATTGACCAGGTTACCGTTGGAAACGATTAGGGAAGGTTCCGTTTTGGCTGTCTTGCCACAGGCCTTCTTGTCTTTGGAAATCATCAATTTCTTTGGCGCAGGGGCGGTGCCCTTGAACTTGACGGCCCCTGAGATGGAGCCTCCGTTACTTACGGCACCTCCTTCGTAAGCGGTGGCAACGGCGGCCTGGATCACCATACAGGCGATTAGAGCAAATAAAGGAATTATCTTGCGTATCATTGGAGCCTCCTGGATGAATTAGCAGTTAAATAAAATTGGGGCACACGACCCTCGGCCGCCGCACGATTTCGATACCCGTCTATGACACCTTCAGAGGTATCCTATCCTCCGGCGGCACCGGATCGTCCCAGCGTCATGATGTAGTCCCTCAGCGCCTCGATCTGACGATCATCTTTACCGCCAAGGATATCATCCGGGCCCCCGGGATAATAGGAGGGCATCTTGGTGCCAGGTTGGACCTTCTGTGGATCCTGAAGCCACTTGATGACCCAGTAGGGATTCAGTCGGCTGCGCGCTAAAGTCAGATCTGGAGCCCAGCCCTCCGGGGGTCCCTCGGGTTTCTTTTCCCCCTGCTGGTGGCAACTTAAACAGTCGAAATAGTCCTTAGAGAACATACGCCGGGCAGCCGGGATATGCTCCGGCGGGACGCTTCCATCATCAAAATGAACATAGGGGATTCGCACCTTGGAAAGTCCGTTAAAATAGGACACCAGCAGATTGGTCTCCTCATCCGAAAAGCCGAAACTGGGCATGCGGATCTGGAGCCAAGGACGTACCGGAATCGGCGCCTTCAAAAATGCGAAGAGCCAGTTGGACTGAACCTTCTCCCCCTCGCCATTGAGGTTTGGCGGGGCTAAGTTTTTGTTTTCGTAGTACTTCTGAACAAAGCCGCCCCGACTCTCGATGGTATGGCAGCCGATGCAATTATACTGATGCATCAGCCTGCGCCCTTCCACGATGTTCATAACCTCTTCACTGTTGTTGGCAGCGTAGCCGGCAGGAACCTCGCTCTCTTTGAAGGTTGCCAGCAGGACACGTAAGGCCTTGGCATCTTCGTCGGAGAGGTTGAACTGGGGCATCAACTGATCGACCCTTGGAGTGATGTAGATCCTAGGGGTCTTCAGCTTGTTGAAAGTCCAATCGTCCCAGGTCTCGTGGATATCCTTCCTGTTACCAAAAGAGAGTTCTTCCAGAAACTTGGATCCAAACGTCGTCAACTCAACACCGATTCTAGATTCCTTCTCCATCCCCGGTATATCGTGACACCCGAAGCAGCCATACTTACGGATCAAGGCCTCGCCCCGCTTCGCGTTGCCCGCATCGGCCAGGCGTTGCTCAATACCCCGGATTCCAGCTCCCTTCCCCCCCAGCGTCATCAAATAAGCCGTAATGGACAACGCCTCTTGGTCAGTCAGACGGAGGCTCGGCATACGCGTATCGGGCGAAAAATCACGCGGGTTTTTTAGCCAGTGATAGGTCCATTGAGGCCCCACCTTGGCGGCGACATCTTTCAGATTGGGGATTAAATCCTTGTTGGTCCCCAGGGCCGTGGAGAACTCCCCATCGGCAAAGCCGTGACACCCCTTGCAGCCAATGGAATTTACGAGTTCCCTTCCCCGAGTCACCAGCTGGTCGGCCTGGCCACGATAACCAGCAGGGAGGGGATGATCCTTTAACCACTTATCCCCGTCCGTTTTCGACCTCGTCCATAGGTAGGAGGCAATAGCCACGGCCTGGTCTTCGTTAAGACCGAAATTGGGCATCCGGGTGCGAGACCGAAACTTGTGGGGGTCCTGAATCCAGCTGATAGCCCAACTGGGGTCGACCTTGGCACTGATGCGCCTGAGACTGGGACCGACCTTGGGAATGTTCTCGTGGCCTTCCACCAGATGACAGCCTGTGCAACCGATCTGCTCAAAGAGTCTTTGTCCTTGGGCGAGGATTTTTGCGTCTTGATGAGGCTGCACATTTTGGTGGCAAGCCGCGCAGCTGGATTGGACCTTGGCCCCTCGAAGTAGCGGGTACTCCCAGTACTTAACCTCCCCATGGGCCTGTTCGATACTGTTAACAGCAACCCCTTGGCCTTGATGGCAAGCCGTACAGCCGAACTTTTCGGGGGGGTGCGCATTATCCGCCAGGAGAACCTCCCGGCGAGGATGGGTTCGGAACGGATGGGGTTCGTTTTCAAAACCAGGCCGGTTGATGGCCTTGTGACAGCTCTGGCAACGGTCTACCCGCGCGACAGGCTTATCAAAGTTGTTTCGATCGAACTCAGTTAAAACCACCTGTTCGATCTTGGGAATCTTATATAAAGACACAGGTCCCAGGCTCACGGTGGCATTGTCCATCACCCTGATCCATCGGTCCCGATTGCGCGCGAGATTGGAGATCTCTGCTTCTAGATCCTTGACATTCGACTGGACTGCCTTGATTTGTTCTTTGACCTGCAGGCGCTGCTGTCGAACCTTTTCAAGTTCGGGTTCGAGTCCGGCTTGCTCTGCATCCAACTGCTTGATCCGATCTTCATAGACACGGACGCCCCGGCCCTGTTGGATCGCATGGTCGTACTCGTACCAGACCTCTTCCAGCCCGCTCTTGATGAACTTGACCTCTTGATCTACCTCGTTGAACCGGATATCGACGACCTTTTCTTCCTCGAGCAGCCGGGCAAGCCGGGTAGCCAATTCTCCACCGTCCAGACTAGCGCGCTGAACTGCGATTTTCTTAGCCAATTCCTGATACTTGGGATCAGTCTGAAGCTTTTTATCCTCCGCCCCATAGGCCGCCTGGGCCTTTGCGTAATCCATACGGTAGAATTCGGCCTGATACCGCTTCCACGGTCTGCGTGTAAAGTTGTCGTCGTACAAAGCCCACAGGCTCAACCCGACGAGGAGACACACCCCCAGGAAGAAAATGGTTCCGTATGACTTCCGCTCTTCTACTGGATCAAAGCCCCTGACCGCCATGGTATCTCGCTCACGCCACCTTTCGTTCTAGGGTATCTCGCTCACGTGGCCTTTCGCTCTAGGGTTCGGCCCATAGCAAACAGACCGACTCCAAATATAGTCAGAACGATCTCTTCGGCCATGGAGCTATTCTTTATGATGCCTACATACAGGGCATAGCCCACGTCGGCCATCCCGATTGCCTGGAGAATCTTTGCCACGTAAAACATCAGATATTAAACCAGGGAGTCACCCACACGTACTTCACGTTGAAGGCAAGACGTAAAATCATTTTAACGGGAAGTGCCATCATGATAACGACGAGAAACGCAGTGATACCAAAGCGTACGGGCCCCCACCGGAGCATGAATTCCTTGCCCTTGACCCAGATGACCCAACGATGAAAGATCCCGATTGAGATCAAAATATAACCAAAGACACAGACTGCGCCAAACACCGAAGACCAGATGTAGTCCCGAAATCCGAGCAGGTAAGGCAGATCCACATTGGTCATGGCCACAACCTTATGGGGATCCCACCGGTCCCAGGGCCAGAACAGGTTCCAGCCCGGTCCGCGAAAAAAGGTCCCAATGATAATCATAATCACCCAGAGGACATGGAATCCGAAAACGAAGGTCAAGATCTCGTATTTACGCTCTTTAAATGTGTAGTAGCCGTTTCCCTTGGTATTGGTATCGATGAAAGGAATAACCATGAGGCCCACGATAATAAGGGTCGGTAGTACAACACCCGCATGCCAGGGATCGAAATAGACCAGCATTTCCTGCAGACCCAGAAAATACCAGGGGGCCTTTGAGGGATTGGGCGTACGGGTCGGATCGGCAGGCTCCTCGAGCGGGGCATCCACTCCCAGCGACCACAGGATCAATACCACCATGACGAATAAGGCAACAAGGAACTCCACCCGGACCAAATGGGGCCAGGTGTGTATCTTATCGTCGATGATGGAAGACCGTCTTCTTTCCTCATTCGCTTCGGCCATTTTAAATCACCCTCTCAGACACTTGTTACAGCGGTGGCCCCGAGAAGCCGTCTCGCCGTATGCGCCAGAAATGAACCGCCATGAGCAGACTGGCGACCAGGGGGATAAAGATGCAGTGAAGAATATAGAAACGGAGCAATGTATGAGGCCCAATCTCACCACCACCAAATAAAAACGCTCGGGCATCGTAGATCGGGTTGGCACCGACGAACTCGGCAAAGGGCCCTTCGTGACCCAGCAGTGGCGCTGCACGCGCCATATTGGAGCCCACGGTAACCGCCCAGATGGAAAGCTGGTCCCAGGGCAGGAGGTAGCCTGTAAAACTCAACAGCAGAGTCAATACCAGCAATAGGACGCCCACGATCCAGTTAAATTCTCGCGGCGGCTTGTAGGAGCCGGTGAGAAAGACACGAAACATATGGAGCCAGACAAAAGTCACCATGGCATGGGCCGCCCATCGGTGCATGTTGCGCATGAGCATGCCGAAGGGCATATCGAACTCCAGGTATTTCATATCCGCATAGGCATATTCGGCTACCGGCCGATAATAAAACATGAGGTAAATTCCTGTCACCGCAGTCACCAGAAACATGAGGAAGGTCAATCCTCCCATGCACCAAGTAAACCGCATCCTCACCGAATGCCTGCGCACTTTGGCCGGATGGAGATGAAGCCAGATATTGGAGGTGACCATCATAACACGATTTCTTGGAGTGTCCTCGTAACCGTGCCGGAAGATGGCCTTCCAGACCTGACTCTCAACGATTTCCTTTTTAAGTTCGTCCAATTTAATCATGTTCGATCACACCTTCACGATACTTTCTGGATGCTGCTCGTCGGGCTCCACCCCGGGCCCCATTCTCAGGACCCGGCTCTTGTCCACCACCAGCTGCCCATCGTCAGCCAGGCGGATCTCGAAACGGTCCAGGGGCCGAGGTGCAGGGCCCTCGAAATTCAGACCGCTTTTAAAAAACCCGCTCCCATGGCATGGGCATTTGAACTTGTTTTCCGCTGTCAACCAACGGGGCGTACATCCCAGATGGGTGCATTTGGCGAAAATGGCGTAGAACCCCTTCTCTTCGCGCACGATCCAAACGCGGAAATCTTTTTTAAACTTTTCACTGACTTCACCAATGGTGTAATCGGAAGGTAACCCTGCCTTAAAGGTAGAGGGGGGTTCGAAGAGAACCCGGGGAAATGCGGAGCGTAATAAACCGACGAGAGTCAAACCCGAAAAGACACCAAAGCCACCCCAACCAAAGCGGGTAAAAAAGTCGCGACGACTCCAGATGCCTCGCTTTTTTTCCTTTGCTTTCGCCTCTGCCATCGTTGACTCCTATCCCTTCATCCAGCTTAGAATCAATCCCCATGTGACAAAGAATGCACCGCCTAGCATGAGGAGCAGCCCCACAGGGCCAAAGATAAAAGATAGCCCCGCACCCAAGAAAAAGATAAGAGCACCGAATCCCAACGGGTTAAATGGCCTTGCTGATGCCTCTCCCGTTGCCTTCTCCGCCGCTGCGCCCTGGTTCATCTCCTCTCGGACAAGGCTAAAAGCCATATCCTTGAGATCATCCCGCCTCTCGGGTTCGACCGCCCGGATGAGACGACCGATCTCTTGGGCTAATCGCTCAACTTCATCTTCCGGGGTCTGCTGACCTGAATGGGGAGAGTTTGAAATCACTTAGAATAGCGTACTTGATTAATATAGAATCCTGGTTTTGTCAACCTAAAGTGTTCAATTTCAACAGGTCCTGCATACTGTAGAGCCCTTTCTTTTGCCCCACGATCCACTGGGCGGCCCGCACGGCGCCGCGGGCGAAGGTCTCTCGGCTTTGCGCGCGGTGAATAAACTCCAATCGCTCGCCTAATCCACCGAAAATGACGGTGTGCTCCCCAACCACGTCCCCCGCCCGAACCGAAGAAAGACCGATCTCCTTTTTTCCTCGCTCACCGATCATCCCCTTGCGTCCAAAAACCCCGACACGATCCAAATCTCTACCCAGCGCCTTGGCAACAACTCGACCCAGGGCCAACGCGGTCCCGCTCGGCGCATCTTTTTTGAAGCGATGATGCACCTCCATGAGCTCGACGTCGTACTCCTGTCCCAGGGATTGGGCGACCGGGCCCAGTAGTCCCAAGAGCAGGTTGATACCAACGCTCATATTGGGAGCAACCAGCGCCCGGGTCTGCCGTGCGAGGACCTTGATTTGACTCCACTGCTTATCGGTAAAGCCCGTAGTCCCGATAACGATAGGCCATCGTTTCTTGGTGGCCTCCTTGAGATAACTAATAGAGGCCTCGGGCCAGCTGAAGTCGATAATGACGGGCCGGCCTTTCAACTCTGAAGCGATTCGGTCGCCTACGGGGACACCCAGTTGTCCCAGGCCGGCCAGTTCACCTGCGTCTTTACCGATGCGGGGACTTCCAGGACGATCCACAGCAGCGACCAGCTTGGCTCCCGGGGTTTCCTGAATCACACGCACCACCGCGCCCCCCATACGACCGCCGACTCCACAAACGACAAGATTCAGCAAGGGGTTCCTCAGATCAGTTTATACTGGCCCAGGACCTTCCTGAGCCTCTGTAAATTTCCATCAGTCATGGGGGTAAGCGGTAAGCGCAGATCTCCCTGACATTTGCCCATAAGAGTCAGGGCGGTCTTGACCGGAATCGGATTGGTCTCCAAGAAAAGGCTTCGAATTAACGGGATGAGTTGAAACTGGATCCGTTTTCCCCTCTCCCAGTCTCCCTCGAAGCAAGCCCGCGTCAATTGGGACATCTCCCTGGGAACCACGTTAGCTACCGTAGAAATCACTCCCTTGCCTCCCAACATCATGAGCGAGTAGGTCAAGGAATCCTCCCCCGAATAGACTGCGAGCCCATCTCCACAGAGTCTGATCACTTCGATGGCCTGGTCGATGGAGCCGGTGGCCTCTTTGACCCCCTCGATATTTTCAACTTCCGCAAGGCGAGCCAGGGTTTCGGGCTCGATCTTGGATCCCGTTCGCGACGGGATGTTATAGATGATCAGGGGAATCTTTACTGCGGCGGCGACCTTCTTGTAATGCTGATAGATACCTTCCTGGGTGGGCCTATTGTAATAAGGAGATATCATCAATGCCCCGTCGGCACCGGCTTTTTCGGCGCCCCGGGTAAGTTCCATTGCCTCCAGGGTCGAGTTGGATCCCGTCCCCGCGATGACGGGAACACGGTTTTTGACGCTCTTGACCACCGCCTTAATGACTTGATCGTGCTCTTCATGGGAAAGGGTTGCTGATTCTCCCGTGGTTCCGCAGGGAACGATCCCATGGGTTCCGTTCTCAATGTGGAATTCCACGAGCGACTCGAGGGCATCCCAATCCACTCGCCCCTCTTTGAACGGCGTCACCAACGCCACCATGGAACCGGAAAAAACCATCATACCCTCCTGCTAGACCGACACGGTGCCCTGAAAGACCTCTTCCGCTCCGCCTGTCATATAGACCCTATTGTCGGGCCTCCAATCTATGGACAGATCCCCACCCAAGAGATGAACGGCCACTTGCCTTTTGGTTTGACCGGTCATTGCCCCTACTACCACCGCGGCGCAGGCGCCGGTACCACAAGCCCATGTTTCCCCTGCTCCGCGCTCCCACACCCGCATGCGCACCTCTCCGGGACCGAGGACCTTGACGAACTCCGTATTAATCCGGTTGGGGAAAAACGAATGGTGCTCGAATCGGGGACCGATATTCTGCAGATCGAGACTATCCAGGTCATCCACGAAGAGTACGCAGTGGGGATTTCCCATGGAAACACAACCGACCCGGTACTCCTTCCCATCGATCTCCAAGGCTTGCTCCAGGACCTTGCCATCGGCCTGAACCGGAATCTTTCGACCGTCCACAATGGGCTCCCCCATATCCACTTCCACCTGGTTTCCCATTAGCCGCGGCCGAATGATGCCCGCGAGGGTTTCTACTTCCAGCTCGGTTTTCTTTGTCAGACCGTGATCGACGACGTACTTGGCAAAGCAACGAATCCCGTTGCCGCACATCTCTACCTGCCCACCGTCAGCGTTGTAAATGCCCATTCTGAAGTCCGCAACCTGGGAGGGATGAACGGTCAGAAACTGGTCCGCACCGACGCCAAAACGGCGATGGCAGAGTCGCCTGGCGAGAGCCTCGAGTCCTCGGGGTTCTCCTGGCATGCAGTCAATGACAATAAAGTCATTGCCGCAACCGTGCATTTTGGTGAACTTGAGATCCGACATCGTCTTCGTTGCTTCCCTGCCAACGCTTACCGGAGCATGGCCGGAATGATTTCTCCACTGATGAGATCCTCCAGCGTCTCCCGGCTCCGAATGATGTGAAAGTTTTGATCGTCAACCAGGACCTCGGCAACCTTGGGCCTTGAGTTGTAGTTGGAGGCCATTGTGAATCCGTAGGCCCCGGCCCCCATGATCGCGAGGAGGTCGCCCGGCATGGGTCTTTGTATCTCCCTATCTTTGGCGAAAAAATCACCGCTCTCACAGATAGGCCCCACAACATCGGCAACGATACCATCCCCTTTGGACTGGCGGTCGATGACCGGACTCACGGTTTGGTGTGACCCGTAAAGAGCGGGCCGGATTAGATCGTTCATCGCTCCATCAACCACGACAAAGTTTTTCTCGCTGGTCTCCTTGAGGTAGAGCACTTCAGTGACCAGGATGCCGGCGTTACCTGCGATCACTCGGCCGGGCTCGAGAATCAGTGTGGCATCCAATCCTTTAAGGCTGCCCAAGATGGCCTCGGCGTATTCCTTTGGAAGCGGAGGTTCCTCGTCCTCATAACGGATACCCAGGCCACCGCCCAGATCCAAGTACTGAATTTTAGCCCCTGCTTTGTTCAGGGTTTCGACCAATCCCCTGACCCTCGCCATAGCGTCGACAAACGGTGTAACCGAAGTGAGTTGGGAGCCAATGTGGCAGTCTACACCGATAACGTCCAGGTGGCTGAGAGAGAGTGCCCTTTTGTACTGGTCCACCGAGCGTTTGATGTCGATTCCGAATTTGCTCTTTTTCATTCCAGTGGAGATATAAGGATGGGTCTGCGGGTCCACATCCGGATTCACCCGAAAGCTGATGGGGGCCTTTTTCCCAACCTTCGCCGCAACCTCGTTGATCACGTCGAGTTCTGGTTCCGACTCGACGTTGAACATCAGGATCCCCGATTTCAAGGCGTACTCGATTTCCTGGCGGTTCTTACCGACGCCTGAAAAGACAACCTTCCTTGGATCCGCCCCTGCCTTGAGCACACGAAAAAGTTCACCGCCGGATACGATATCGAAGCCTGACCCTTCCTTGACGAAGGCGCGGAGCACCGCAAGGTTGGAATTGGCCTTGACGGAAAAACAGACGATATGAGCCGACTGGCCAAAGGCCTCATCGAAGACCCGGTAATGCCGCCGCAACGTGGCCAGACTGTAAATATAGGCAGGGGTGCCCACCTCCCGGGCAATTCGCTGGACAGGGACCCCCTCAGCATAAAGCTTACCGCTTCGGTACTCAAAATAATCCATCAGGGCCTCCAGACCATTGTAACCTCGTTGGACGGCTGGCTGAGCGAGCCATCGACGAGACGGGAAAAGACTCGGTAAAGATACGTTGCCTGCGGGGTCAGCTGTTGGTCCACCAGGCGGAACTTATCCTTTTTGACAAAACGCTCCTGGTCGTCGATCAGGATTGTTGCCCTTTCCCGATAGGGCACCTGACAATCGGGACAAGTGGGAGAGAACTCCTTTCGGAAAATCACGAAGGCCTCCAGATCACGGAGCCGTTGCCCATCTATGTAGTGGGTCGGTCGGCCCCAGGTGAGAACGATCCCGGTGCTCCCGGCCGTGACATTGAGATTCTTGATGACCTGGGGCACGGCCAGCTCCGGCGCCCGCGGCGCACCCTTTTTGCCACAGGAGCTTCCCCCAATCAAAACAACGAATAGTGCAACGAAACCGACAGAGATATGAGACAGAGAACGCCCCCAACCCCTGTTTACCCTGTTTCTCTTTTTTCCCATTGCCACTTTCACGCTCTTTATATCCTCAATCTTCGATCTTCGATCTTCGATTTTCTATCTTCGTTTTTTTCTCTATCTCTGCCTATCTTTCCCTGTCCCTGTCTGTCTCTGCCTATTTGATCTCTGTCTCCCCATTTAAACCCCCATCTCTTTGAGCCGCCGCCGCACATTGGCCGAGGCAGTCCCACCGGGCGCACGGCGTCGTTCAACCATCGCCTCAGGAGCGAGATAACGATAGACGTCTTTTTCGATCCGGGGGCAGAAGTGTTTTAGCTCTTTAAGGGAAAGCTGCTCGATTCTCTGCCCTGAGTCAAGGCAGTGACGTACCAATCGGCCCACGATCCCATGGGCGATCCGAAAGCTCACCCCATGTCGCACCAGGTAATCGGCTAGATCCGTGGCGTTCATATAACCGCCAGAAGCCGCTGCCAGCATCCGGCCTTTGTTAACCTTGATCTGGCCCATCAGCTCCCCAAGGATTCCCAGGCTTGCCTTGACCGTATCCACCGTATCGAAGAGCGGTATTTTGTCCTCCTGGAGGTCGCGGTTATAGGCCAGCGGCAGGCCCTTCATAACCGTGAGCAGGGCGTGGAGATGACCATAGACCCGCCCCGTTCGGCCGCGAATCAACTCGGGCACATCCGGGTTTTTTTTCTGCGGCATCATGGAGCTGCCCGTACAGTAACCGTCCGGTAGCTCAATGAAACCGAACTCCTCGCTGGACCAGAGGACCAGTTCCTCGGCAAGTCGGCTCAAGTGAACAAAGAGGATCGCTGACAGGGCGAGGAACTCCAATATAAAGTCGCGATCGCTCACCGCGTCGATACTATTTTTCGCCAGCCGCGGAAAACCCAACAGCCGTGCCACGTAGGCCCGATCGATGGGAAAGGTCGTCCCGGCCAGGGCCCCGGAGCCCAGCGGAAGGACATTGACCCGGCGGACGCAATCGGCAACACGGTCCAGGTCCCGTTCGAGCATCTCGGCGTAGGCCAGCAGGTGATGTGAGAAGAGGACGGGCTGGGCACGCTGGAGATGCGTGTATCCAGGCATAATGACGCCTAGATTCCGCTTGGCAGCGCGCGCCAGCTCCTTTTTGAGACTGGTCATAGCCTGGCCGATGACCGCGAGCTCTTCCCTCAGGTAGAGGCGCGTATCCAACGTCACCTGATCGTTACGGCTTCGAGCCGTGTGGAGTTTACCACCGGTGGCGCCGATCTTTTGCACCAGCCGTCGCTCGATGTTCATGTGGATGTCCTCGTCAGCGGTCGAGAAGTGAGCGGCGCCTCTGGCAATTTCCTTCTCGATCAGCTGGAGGCCCCGGACGATCTTCTTCCCTTCCGCCGCCGTGATAATCCGCTGGCGGGCAAGCATCTTGGCGTGGGCGATGCTCCCGGCGATGTCGTGCCGGTAGAGCCTCTGATCGACGGCGATGGAGGAGGTAAAAGACTCAACCGACGGCACGGTCCCTCCCTTAAAGCGCCCAGCCCAAAGTTTTTTTTCTCTTGCCATGGGCAATCCTAACCCCCAACCCTCTTATTTTTCAGGAGCCGCCGCAGTCTCAGGCGCAACGCATTGAGCCGGATAAACCCATCCGCATCTCCCTGGTGATAGACCCGGTCCTCTTCGAAGGTCGCCGTTTTAGGATCGTAAAGGGACCGATCCGATTGTCTCCCGGAAATCGTAACGCACCCCTTGTAAAGCTTGAGACGAACTCGGCCGGTAACGTTTTCTTGCGTAGCGTCGACGGTCTTCTGCAGCAACTCCCGTTCAGGGGAAAACCAGAATCCATAGTAGACCATCTCCGCGTACTTGGGGATCAGCGAATCCCTCAACCGCATCACCTCCCGGTCCATGGTAATGGACTCCAATGCCCGATGGGCCTCATAGAGAAGCGTCCCACCGGGGGTTTCGTAGACACCCCGCGACTTCATCCCCACGTAGCGGTTTTCTACGAGGTCCACCCGCCCAATCCCGTGTTTCGCGCCCAGGTCGTTCAGCCTGGAGAGAAGCCTGACGGGAGAGAGGGGCTTGCCGTTTACCGCCACAGGATCACCCCGCGAATAATCGATTTCAAGATATTCGGCGCGAGCGGGCGCCTTCTCAGCCGCTCGAGTCCACTGGAACATATCGGCCCGCGGTTCTTTCCACGGGTCTTCCAAGATACCGCCTTCATAACTGATGTGGAAGATATTACGGTCCATGCTGTAAGGCTTCTTACGGCTTACCGGGACCGGAATCCCATATCGCCGGGCATAAGCCAACAGGGCGCTGCGGGAGTTCAAGTCCCATACACGCCATGGGGCGATCACCTTCACATTAGGCTTGAGGGCGTAATAGGTTAGCTCGAAGCGAACCTGGTCGTTTCCCTTCCCCGTGGCCCCATGGGCCACCGCATCGGCCTTTTCCCTTGCCGCGATCTCCATCTGGCGCTTGGCAATCAGGGGGCGAGCGATGGAGGTCCCCAACAGGTAAGTCCCCTCGTAAACCGCATTGGCGCGCATCATCAGGAAGATGTAGTTCCTGACAAAATCGTCTTTCAGGTCGTCGATGACGACTTTACTCGCGCCGGTTTGCAGGGCCTTGCGTCTAACCGCCTTTAAGTCCTCCCCTTGACCGAGATCGGCACAGTAGGCCACCACCTCACACTGATATTGCTCCTTTATCCAGCGCAGGCACACGGACGTATCCAAGCCTCCTGAATAGGCCAGAACCACTTTCTTGACTTTCATCTCGCTCCCTTCATCTTTCCCGAGATCCACATCAGGATGGCCTTTTGCGCATGGAGACGGTTCTCAGCCTGATCGAAAACAACCGACTGGGGCCCTTCCAGGACTTCGTCGGTGATCTCTTCACCCCGATGGGCGGGGAGGCAATGCATGACCACGGCCTTCGCATTCGCCAGGTTCAGGACGTCTTGGGTGATTCGATAATCCTGAAAGCTCCTGAGCCTCGACTCCCGCTCCGCTTCCTGTCCCATACTGGCCCAGACATCCGTATAGATCACATCGGCGTTCTTAACGGCCTCGTCCACCCGATGAGTCACCGTGATCCGGGCGCCATTCTGTTCGGCGATCCGTGTGACTTCCGAATCGGGACCGAAGCCCTCGGGGCAGGCAAGAGAGAACTCAAAGGGAATCTTCTCCGCTGCGCGCATCCATGAATGAACGATGTTGTTGCCGTCGCCGACAAAGGCGATCTTCAGCTTTTCCAAACTCCCCTTGTGCTCCATGAGGGTAAAACAATCGGCCAAGACCTGGCAAGGGTGACAGAGATCGGTCAGGGCGTTGATCACGGGGACCGAGGAGTATCCGGCCACCTCCTCCAGCGTCTCCTGGGAAAAAGTCCGGACCACGATGAGATCCGTCCAGCGGCTCAAGACTCGAGCACAATCTCGGGGGCTCTCGCGTACCCCAAGCTGGATTTCTTCCGGACCTAAAAAGACCGTTCGGCCGCCAAGCTCCATCATGCCCACTTCAAAACTCACCCTCGTCCTTAGACTGGGCTTTTCGAAGACCAGAGCCATGGTCTTTCCCGCAAGTAACCGAGCGGCTCCCGGCTGCTGGCCGCGCTTGAGCCGTCGGGCAAGCGACAGGAGCTGCTCTATTTCCTTACGACTGAGGTCTTTTAGACTTAACAGATCTCTCTTTTTCATTGGTTATGTCGAAGCGAGCCTCCTACTGAAGGCTCATGACTTTTTCTAAGATAGCCAATCCCCTGGTGATGTGCGCTTTCTTCACCGTGAGAGGCGGGAGCATACGCAGCACGTTGTTGTGCCCAGCGCTGACAATCAGGAGACCTTCCTCCATACACTGGGCCACGATTTTACCGGCATCTCCCTCGATTTCCACGCCCAAGATCAACCCCTTGCCGCGAACGTCGCGAACAAATTCGAATCGCTTCTGGAGCGACCTGAGCCCCCGGGTCAGGAACTCTCCCATCTTTACACAGTTGTCCAACAGGCGGTCCTGAAGAATCGTGCTGAGCACTGCGCTCCCCGCGACGCACACCAGCGGATTGCCTCCAAACGTCGACGCGTGGGTGCCGGGGCTAAAGCTCTGGGCCACCCTATCCTTCGCCAGCATCGCCCCAAGGGGCAGCCCACCCCCCAGTGCCTTGGCCAGAGTCATAATATCCGGTTCCACTCCATAGTGCTCATAGGCGAAGAGCTTGCCCGTACGGCCCATGCCGACCTGGACCTCATCGAAGATAAGCAGGACTCCCGTGGCGTCGCATAGCCGGCGCAGCCCCTGGAGGTATCCCTCAGGGGGGACGACCACTCCGCCTTCACCCTGTATGGGTTCGACCAAAATGGCAGCGGTTTTGGGACCAATAGCATCTTGTGCAGCTATCAGATCTCCGAAAGGGACTTGACGAAAACCCTCCGGTAACGGGTCGTATCCCAGGCGTACCTTTTCCTGGCCCGTAGCCGTCAGGGTTGCCAGGGTTCGGCCGTGGAAAGAGTTGTGCATGGAAATGATTTCGTACTTCCCGCCCTGGCGTTCCGAGCCATAGCGGCGCGCCAACTTGATGGCGGCCTCGTTGGCCTCAGCCCCGCTGTTACAAAAGAAGACGCGGTCGGCAAAAGAATGATGACACAGATCGCGGGCAAGCTCCGCCTGCGGACCGATGTGATAGAGATTGGAGACGTGGAGCAGAGATTTGAACTGCCTTTGGATGGCGCGAACCACCGCAGGATGGGCGTGTCCCAGGCTATTTACCGCAATGCCGGAAACAAAATCTAGATACTCTTTGCCGTCGGCATCCCAAACTTTAACCCCTTTACCCCGGACCAAGGCAATGGGAAGGCGGGCGTAGGTTTGGGCCACATAGCAGCGGGTAAGCGCCTGGATCTCTTCGTTGTTCATCCCCTACTTCAGCACGACCTCAGTCCCGACTCCCTCCTGCGTGAAGATCTCCAACAATACGGCGTGTTTCACCCGCCCGTCGATGATGTGGGTCTTGGCCACCCCGCCTTCCAGGGCCTCGATGCAGCATTCCACCTTGGGAATCATCCCGGATCCGACAACCTCGTCCTGGATCATCTTGCGAGCCTGACCCACCTTGAGGGTGCTCATCAACTGGCCCTTTTTATTTTTGACCCCTTCTACATCGGTCAACAAAATAAGTTTTTCCGCCCCCAACGCCTCAGCGGTTTGCCCCGCTACCAGGTCCGCGTTGATATTGTATGTCTCGCCGTTCTCCCCGACCCCAACGGGGGCAATGACCGGGATGGATTTATTTTCGCCCAGCGTATTGATCAACGTAGGATTGATGGCGACGATCTCGCCCACCATGCCGATATCGATGATTTCGGGTTCCTTTTCATCCGAGGAAATGTAGACGTTCATTTTCCGAGCCAGGATCAGTCCCCCATCCTTGCCGCTGACCCCCACGGCCATCCCGCCGTGATAGTTGATGAGCCTAACGATCTCTTTGTTCACCTTTCCCACCAGCACCATCTCGACAACATCGATCGTCTCCGCATCAGTAACCCGCATGCCTCGTACGTAGCGGCTCGTCACACCCATCTTTTTTAGAGTCTCATCGATCTGAGGCCCTCCCCCGTGAACCACCACAGGGTTGATGCCCACATACTTGAGGAGCACCATGTCCTGGGCAAAGCTGGCCTTGAGCCCCTCGTCCACCATGGCAGAACCGCCGTACTTCACGACAAAAGTCTTGCCGTAAAATCGCCGGATGTAGGGGAGCGCCTCCATCAGGATTTCAGCCTTGCCAATAAAGTCTTCCAATGAACGCTGCTTTTCTTACGTGTTAGTATTCCTGTTTCCGCGGACTCCAGCGAAACCGAACCCGGGCAGGGCCAATCTCACAGGATATATCGGGAGAGGTCCTCGTCCTTCAAAATCGGGTTCAACCGATCCTGTACGTACTTGGCATCGATACTGATTTCTTTCCCCGGCATTTCCGGCGCCGAATAGGAGATTTCATCTACCAGCCGCTCCATGATCGTATGGAGCCGGCGGGCGCCGATATTCTCCGCCCTCTCATTGACATGGGCCGCCATGCTGGCGATTTCTTCGATCGCATCCTGACCGAAGGTGAGTTTCACGTTTTCGGTTTCCAGAAGGGCAACGTATTGGCGAATGAGCGCATTCTTTGGCTCCGTCAGTATCCGAACAAAGTCATCTTTGCCTAGCGAGTTGAGCTCCACACGAATGGGGAAGCGCCCCTGAAACTCGGGGATCAGGTCCGACGGCTTTGAACTGTGAAAGGCACCCGATGCAATGAACAGGATGTGATCCGTTCGCACGAGACCGAACTTGGTGTTCACCGACGAACCTTCGACAATGGGCAGCAGGTCCCTCTGCACACCCTCCCGTGAGACATCGGGACCCTGGGCGGACTCCCGTCCGGCAATCTTATCGATCTCATCGATGAAAACGATTCCCGACTGTTCCACCCGGCGCGTCGCTTCACCCGTGACCATATCCATATCGACCAGTTTCGAGGCCTCTTCCTGACAGAGGATATCGAGGGCCTCGGGAACCTTGACGGTCTTTTTCTTGGTTTTATTTGGAAGGAGATTGGAGAACATCTCTTTCAGATTGGACTCCATTCCCTCCATTCCCTGGGGCGACATAACTTCGATCATGGGCATCGAAGTGCGTGTGATCTCGACCTCTACCGTACGGTCATCGAGCTTACCCTCCCGCAGCATCTTCTTGAGCTTGGCCCTTGTCCCCTGCCCAGCCGCCTCCTCTTCCTGTACCCCAGGTTTTGCCGTGGGTGCGGCCGGAAGCAGGATATCCAGGATCCGCTCCTCCGCCAGCTCTCGAGCCTTGATCTCAACAGCTTGTTTCTCCTCTTCCTTGACCATGTTGACCGCAAGTTCGGTAAGGTCGCGAATGATCGATTCCACGTCCCTCCCCACGTAGCCCACTTCCGTAAATTTGGAGGCCTCCACCTTGATGAAGGGGGCCTGGGCCAGCTTGGCCAAGCGGCGCGATATCTCCGTCTTGCCCACGCCCGTCGGTCCGATCATGATGATGTTCTTCGGGGCAATCTCATCGCGCAATTCATCGGGTACCCTCTGCCGGCGCCAGCGGTTTCTCAGGGCAATGGCCACGGCCCGCTTGGCATCCTTCTGCCCCACGATGTAACGGTCGAGTTCGGAGACGGTTTCCCGCGGTGTCATGACCGCAGCCGGGGCGGGCAGCGCCCGACCTCGAATCAATTTTTCTTGTTCTTCACTCTTCATGACCGCTAGGGCAGCTCTTCGATGGTAAAATGATCGTTCGTGTACACGCAGATCTGTGAAGCGACCTTCATGGCCTCCTCGGCGATCGCCCGTGGGTCCAGTTGGCTATGCTTGACCAGGACCCGTGCGGCGGCCAGCGCATAATTTCCGCCGGACCCGATGGCGATGAGTCCATCGTCGGGCTCCACCACATCACCCATTCCCGAGATCACCAATAGGCCTTCCGTATCGGCAACCACGAGCAGAGCTTCCAACCTCCTCAAGATGCGGTCCGTACGCCAGTCTTTGGCGAGTTCCACCGCGGCCCGTCTCAAATTGCCGTTGTACTGCTCGAGCTTGGCCTCGAACTTCTCGAACAGGGTAAACGCGTCAGCCGTCGCCCCGGCAAATCCTGCTATGACCTTGTCGTTGTAAAGCTTCCGCACCTTGCGTGCGCTGTGCTTCATGACGGTTTGCCCCAGGCTCACCTGGCCGTCCCCGATGACGACCACCCGATCCGAATGGCGCAACCCCAATATGGTCGTTCCATGAAACGTCATTGAACTCTTTTCTTCACCGTCCATCACTGGGCTCGCGGATGGGCGCGGTCATAGACCGCCGAGAGATAATCCAGATTCACATGTGTGTAACGCTGCGTCGTCGAGAGGCTGGCGTGTCCCAGCATTTCCTGGATCACCCGTAGATCAGCACCACTGTTGAGCAGATGGGTAGCAAAGGTATGGCGCAGTCCATGGGGACCGATCCGTACCGGGATGCCTCTAATCCGCAGGTGTTTTTCCACGATCCGCGCTACGCTCCGCGTGGTGATCCTCTCACCGCGGCGGTTTAGAACAACAGGGGACTCCCCTTTGGCCGGCCGCTGCCATTTTCTCGACTGCTCCATCCCATAGTCCCACAGTACCTTCAGAGCGGCCGCTCCTATGGGAATGATTCGCTCTTTGGACCCCTTACCCGTAACTCTTATAACGCCCAACCGAAAATCGATATCGCTCCAGTTTAAAGCAACCAACTCGCTGACGCGTGCGCCGGTAGAGTAGAGCACCTCAAGGATCGCCCGGTCACGTATCTCCAGGATACCGCTTCCCTTCACTCCGTCCAGCAGCCGAAAGACATCGTCGACGGAGAGAAAGTTCACCAGCGGCTTGTCCTGTTTGGGGCTACCGAAGCTCACCAGGGGGTCCTTTTTCAGTACGCCTTCCCGGACCAGATAACGGAAAAACCCTTTCAACACCGCTAGCTTTCGTCCCATAGTGCTCTTCTGGCACACTCTAGCCAGAGAGCCGAGATAGGCACGGGTCAGGTTGGCATCGACCCTGCTGACAAGTCCATCCCCCGCTTCACCCTCGGATTCCAGGCTCTGTCGTACGAACCCGTGAAACTGCCGAAGATCGCTAAGATAGTTTCTCAGCGTATGAGGCGACAGATTGCGCTCGTATTGCAGGTGATGGCCAAATTGCTTGATTAAATCTTCCACGAGCTACTTTGCCTAAAAAGAACGTATTCTAACATACCGTTACTACGTTAAAATACAACCTCTGGGCGGGGAAGGCGGTGTTCACGAAATACCCGCCCGCGGTAGATTTCCCATGTCCTCCCACGCCCCTCACCCGCTTCGGCAACTCAACCCAGTTCATGGGAATACGAGGCATTCAGTCCCCTCTGGTGCACCATGGGAGAGCTTGCCTACCTTGGGCCTTTGCTGCATATTAAATAGTATGTTGGTGGACACTCTCAAGAGAACAGCGAAGGATCTCAGGATCTCGGTCACCGACCGGTGTAATTTTCGCTGCACTTACTGCATGCCTTTCGACGAATACACCTGGATCGACAAGCAAGAGATCCTTTCCTTCGAGGAAATTACCCGGCTTGCCAGCATGTTCGTACGCCTTGGGGTCGAAAAGATCCGGATCACAGGGGGAGAGCCCCTGGTACGCCCGGGCATCGAAGGGCTCATTTGCAAGCTCGCGGCTGTCGATGGGATCAAGGACATCTCGCTGACGACCAATGGCTCCCTGCTCGCTGAAAAGGCGGTTACGCTCAAATCCGCCGGCCTGAAGCGGATCAACATCAGTATTGACACCCTGAACCCTGAAAAGTTCAAACGCATGACCAAACGAGGCGATCTTGCAAAGGTCTTGGAGGGCGTGCGTATGGCTCGGACCGCCGGCCTTAACCCCATCAAGATCAATGCGGTCATTGAGCGGGGAGTGAATGAAGAAGACATCATTGAGCTGGTAGAGTTCGCCAGGGAATATGGATTCGAACTCCGTTTCATAGAGTACATGGACGTGGGCAACTCCAACCATTGGGCCTCTACAAAGATGGTCTCGAAGAAGGAGATCCTCGAGAGAATCCAAGGGCGCTACCCGCTTAGGGAGGTGGGCCGAAACGACGGTGATGCTCCCTCGGTGGACTACGAGTATCTCGATGGCCGGGGGCGCATTGGCGTCATCGCCTCGGTAACCGAGCCCTTCTGCTCCACCTGTTCCCGGGCCAGGCTGACGGCGGATGGGAAGCTGGTCACTTGCCTATTTTCCCAGACCGGACATGACCTCAAGATTCTCCTTAGAAACGGGTCCACAGATGAGGAGATTCTGGAGTTTGTAACTAACATCTGGAGACTAAGAAGCGACCGCTATTCGGACGATCGACTAAAGGAGCTTCTCTCTTCGTCCGGTTATGATCCGACACGACATAAAAAGATTGAGATGATCACCCTGGGGGGCTAGCCCTGCCCAATAGAGGACTTCCCCGATCCGACCGATTCAATCCATCATTTCAAACCGTTCGATGACCTGGACAACCCAGCGGCGCCTGTTTTATGATAGGGCTTAGGGAGGAATAACCATGCTCAAGATCGTCTCTGTCGAAGAGGCCGTAGGAATGACCCTAGCCCATGACCTTACCGAAATTATTCCCGGCAAGCACAAAGGACCGGCCTTTCGACGCGGGCATGTGATCGAGGAGAAAGACGTCCCCAGACTGCTCAACATGGGGAAAGCGCACATTTACATAATCGACCTGGAGGATGGGGAGGTGCACGAAGAGGACGCCGCACGCAGGCTGGCCGAAGCCGCGGCCGGCCCTCACATCACCCTCACCGATCCTAGTGAAGGCAGGGTGAACCTGGTCGCCGAAATCCCAGGGGTGCTCAAGGTCGACGAGGGGCTTCTCTACCGCTTCAACGCCCTGGGCGATATAATCCTGGCCACACTGCCGGCCAACGAGTACGTGAACAAGGGTACCGTGGTAGCCGGAACCCGCACCATTCCCATCCTGGTCCCGGAGGAGCTGCTCCACAGGGCCGAGACCATCTGTAAATTCAAGCCCATCGCGACGATCCTCCCCATCGAACCCAGACGGGTCCACCTGATCGTAACCGGTAGCGAGGTCTTTACCGGCCGGATCAAGGACGGCTTCGAGCCCGTGGTACGAAAGAAGTTAGAGGCCCTGGGGTGTGGTCTGGAGGAGGTCAAACTGGCCCCCGACGATCCCAAAAAAATTGCCAACCATATTAAAGACTCGTACCAGGCCGGCGCCGAATTGATCATGATCAGTGGCGGCATGTCGGTGGACCCCGACGATCAGACACCCGAGGGGATTCGCGAGAGCGGGGCCCATATCGAGTGCCACGGCTTCCCGGTTCTACCCGGTTCCATGTTCCTCCTGGGTAACCTGCAAAACACGCCGATCCTGGGACTTTCCGGCTGCGTGCTGCACGACCCCATAAGTTCCCTCGATGTCTTACTCCCACGCCTTCTCGCCGGAGAGAGACTGTCGCGCACGGATGTCCTTTCCCTCGCACTGGGCGGCCTGCAGAAAAAGCACGATCACTGAGCCTTGTTTAACGGGGGTCGAATCTCACCAACTGTGGTTGAAGAATTGGAACCCTCCCAGTGGCCCGAGATAGAGATACCCCCCCTTCTTGTTGGGCCGGCTTGATACCGACTTCCCAACCGCCATACCAGGCTAAAGACTGCCTCGTAAGCTTGATCGGTCCCAATGGCCCGTCGGGCTTTAAGGGCACCCTCTTCCACACCACTCTTCTCTTCCCGAACTTTTTTTCAAAAATCAGCATACTTGAATCTTTTTTCTCCGTTAATCGAGATTCCAACACGCATACCGTCCGACCGAACCGGGTGAGTCGAATCTCCGAGTAAAGGGAGAGTGGATCGCTCTCTCCCTTGTATTCTTTTGAATAGTACGGCCCGTCGTCGACAAAGGTAACCGCCCAAGGCTCCACCAGGTAATAATTCCCTGCGATGAACCCCAAGATCGCGAGAACGATGAGGCCCGGTTTGATCTTCCTAAAAGAGATTAAACGAATCGACATACGGGACTAGCCGCCCAACGGAGGCGGAGACAATCACCGCGAATGTGACAATCATACCGGCCACCCGGAAAAGATGATTCTCCTTGAGTTGACTCACCCCATAGGCATGCACCAACCGGCCGACTACCAGGACAGCGCACAGCAGATGGATCCTGCCGCGAGCGCCGCTCTGGACTTCGAAGAAGTAGATCAACAGAAGGGAAATGGGAACGTATTCAGCAAAGTTGGCATGAGCGCGGACACCTTTCATGAGCAGGAGCTGATCCCCGTGACCCAAAGGGACTTTAAACCTGAACCGCAGAAGGATTGTGCGCACCCTGAGAAACACAAGGACAAGGCCCAACACGGATGCGTATATCGGCGTGATCGGCATCGGATCTCCTTCGCGAACCTTACTTGAACAGGATGTTACGGCCGCCGAGAAAAAGCACCCAGACGCAGACCGTAAGCCAGTGGATTAGGACCGGAGCCCATAGGGACTTGGAATAAATATACGACAAACTGCATGCCACCCCCAGGCAAAAGACGATCATGAGAAAATAGGGATCGAGAAATATCCCCTGGGCACCCTTGTTGATCGTGAGCGCATTCAATGGATGCCATAGTGTGAACAGTGTCGAGCTCAATAGGGTTATAGAAAGAATGAACTTCCGCCCACGTTCTTTTGCACCGTTGGGAATCAATAGTCCGCGAAAGGAGGACTCTTCCAAAAACGCGGGAAAGACGAAAAGTGAGATCGGCAGGACAAAGGCAAGTCGGCCCTCTACCATGCCAGGCTCGAAATGACCCGATTGAAAACCGACAAAGAAGGCAACGGCTCCGTATGCGGCCAAAAAACATAGAGAATAATTTAGGGGTCGGAGCGGTGATGTTCTGATTCCGGCAAGGTAATTGTTTTCCAGGTACTCTACCGCTCTCTTATTTCTCGATAATCTTATCCACATAACTGCCAAGCCCAAGATAGCACGGCGGGTTGGGATCCCCATCGCAACAGGCTGCTCCGACGAAATCATGCAGGGTTCGCCCCGTTGGGAACTGTTCGCAGATTCCTCGGTCTGGGCTGGCTATAAAGTAGCGACCCGCTTTCCCATCGTGCCCCTCCATCAGAATCGTCTTACGGTACGAATCTAGAATTCGTTGGACCTCTTTCTCGGCCGTCCCCCGATAGGATTCAACGAATCCCCTGGGGTAGCGGTCCGCAAACTCTTTCAGCCTGGGTCTTTCTTCCGGGACAACGAGCTCACAGGCGTCAACTCGAATGGTTCTCTCTCACGGTCTCGAGATTGAGCAATCGGCTGCTGCTTCAGCGGCCAGGAGCGACGACATGAATAGTGCGATGAGAATAGATACTTCCATGGAACGAAAACTCGAGCTTCGCGTTTCATCCCTGTCATGCAGAAGCATTAAGAAACTCCTCGCGACCCCTTTCTCCACGTCCTCATACACCGCTTACTCCAATCCTCCCTAGGTCCGTCTGGATCCCCGAAAAAGTCGCAGCCCCTGTGAGGACCCGCGACTATGCCGTGAGGGGATTGGATATTCCGATAGTGTTGCATGAGAGAAATCGCCGCGGGCGGCTCTTCCAGAGCCACCACTGGACCACCGCTCTCGCCGTTATGCCAACCGACATTGAGTTCGTAGATCAGAGCGGCACCGATGACATATTGGGCTGAGACGATGCCTTCGTTCGCGTGGCTTTTCAGGAAAAATTCACCGCCCTTCAAGTTGCCCTGAGGGTCGACGTTGAGGCCGGCGATTGAAGGGGCAGGGTAGCCCGTCGTGACGACACGCGTGCCATCCGGTCGACGCGTGAAAGAGACCGGAAGAGCCGGCATGTGAACACCGTCCGTCGTGCAGGGACCGATTCCGAGAACCGCAAGATCGAGATCGGGGCGTTCGACCGGGAATCCGACTATTGAAGAATGGAACGCTGGATTGCCGTTCCCCGGCACCACGAACGCATAGAAGCGGTCAACCGTGTTACGATGCTGCCCGCCGTTCAGAAGGTGGAATGCGGTCAGCAGATACCGGTCCTCCACGACGCAGAAGGCGCTCTCCCCCCGAGAGTGGCCTGAAACTGAGCAGGCCGAACCTTCCCCTTCCTGACTGTTTCGGGTCGAGTCAAGCGGATGTGGATGATAGCCGTGACGCTTTCGCGAACGATTGAAATTACGGATGTCAGATTTGCCATTTCGGGTCCCTCTGAATTGCTGTCTAACGCTGTGTTAAACCGAGGCCGCTGCGCGGCCGTGGGTGTCGGGTTAAATGCCTGGTTAAGGGTTGAATAACCGAGGCCCAAACAGAATGATCGCCGCCCCGATTAAACAAACCACACCTCCGAAATAATCCGATATTAACGGCCGACTGCGTTCGATAAAGGTGAGCCATACAAACGATGAAACAATATAGACACCGCCATAGGCCGCATATACCCTGCCGGCAAACTCGGCCTCAACTTTAGTGAGGATGAAAGCAAACAGCGCCAAGCTTGCTACCCCTGGGATTACCCAGAGGACACTTTTGTCTAACCGAAGCCATATCCAGAAAGCGTAGCACCCTGCAACTTCAAAGGCTGCCGCTGCAAAAAAATAGAGAAAATTGATCACGGCTTCAGCGCTCCTAGCCTGGAATGTAGCGTACACCTAACGTTGTACCACTGAGCCCCTAATCAAAGGCACATCTGAATAGCATCCAGAGGTTTGCGTCGACTCACACGGCGGGTAAAACGGGTGTCTACAGATCTTCTGGTTTGAGTCCAGTTCATTTGGCGATTCTGGCAAGCATCCTGGACCCAAGTTCCTCTTGATTGTGGAAGGCAAATACAAAGTCGGACCACCCGGGACGGGAAAGGATACGGTGAGATCCTACCCGACGCTTAAGAATCCACCCAGTTCTAAGAAGTGCTGCAAACGCACGTCTGGCACGAATACTCGGCCACTGGCTCATGCTACCGCAGCAAAGGAAATACTCAGCAGTTCTGGACCTGCTTCACCATGTTCCAGACGATCCGCAATCACACGAAGGGCAAGGGCCTGGACCTTCGCCTTGGCCTCATCTGGGGTCTTTCCATAGGCGAGAACCCCCGGTAGATCAACCACTTCCGCGATCCAGCGCCCGTTTTCTTCTTGCTCAATTTCAACTTTGAACGTCATGGCATGGCTACCCTTTTTTAGACAAGTCTGATTGTACGCTTTTTAGTATTTCATGCAAAGCCTGCCATGGAGACTAATTACTTGATTGGTGTCCTTACAGCGCGGCGGATGGTCTACGCGGAACGCGGTAGGATGCGCAATTCAGGTATGGGTGGGGGGCTAAGGTGCAGGGGAGGAGAGGCGGTCTCTGTCTCTTTCTTACTTCATCAACTGGGCGTTGATCTCGTCGAGCAGCTTTGCGGAGGGCTGCAGCTCGTCCTGTCCCAGGCTGGCCAGCGGGGTGTCGCAGAGGTCCATCGCCGTGGCCAGGTCGGGGGATTCGCCGTCGTAGTAGATGAGCCCCGTGAGGAATTTACCTTCGGCGACGGAACCATGGATCGCCTTCAAGGCGTTTTCCTTGTTGGTGGGTTCGTATCTCTCCCGGAGTTTGTGCAAGGTGATATGCGACCCATCGTGCAAGGTTACTTGGTGGTCGGTTCCTTCCTCGTAATCCACCTCGATATTCTCAAAATGGGGGATGAAGTCCAGGTCGTGGAGGGGATCCAGATGATCCTTGATATACTGCAAGCTCTTGGTCGATCCCTCATGGTTGTTGAAGGTAACGCAGGGGCTCAACACATCGAGGATAGCGCTCCCCCGGTGGGCGAAAGCTCCTTGAATCAACGGGGAAAGCTGTTTCCGGTCCCCGGAAAAGCTCCGCGCCACATAGGTCGCACCCAGATTGATAGCTAGCTCAGCAATGTCAATGGGAGGCAGCTCGTTAATCTTACCGCCCTTCATGAGGGAGCCCTTGTCGGCGGTGGCCGAGAACTGGCCTTTGGTCAGCCCATAGACGCCGTTGTTCTCCACGATGTAGGTGATGTTCACATTGCGCCGGACCATGTGACAGAAGTTACCCAACCCGATTGCCGAGGTATCCCCATCGCCCGATACGCCCACCGGAATCAGCGTATGATTGGCTAGATTAGCGCCCGTGGCGACCGCCGACATACGGCCGTGTATGGTGTTGAAGCCAAAGGACTGGCTGAGAAAATAAGCTGGTGTCTTGGAAGAGCAGCCGATGCCGCTCAGCTTGATGACCTTACGCGGGTCGATCCCGCTTTCGAAAAAGGCGCGGATGACAGACGCCGAGATTGCATCGTGCCCGCAGCCTTTGCACATGGTGGACTCGCCACCCCGGTAGTCCTTCTCAGTTAGATTGACGCGATTGGTCTTTGCACCGGCCACGGTTTTACCTCTTTTCCCAGACTCGATTGATATTCCTTTATCTGCTTGACGATCCCTCCTGCAGTCGCCGGAAGTCCGTCGTAGAGGAGGACACTGATGATCTTCATCCCCAGGTCAGGCCACTCGGCTTTGAAGATTGCCGCCATTTGGCCGTCACGGTTCTGTTCCACCAGGTAAACAACATCATTGGCGACCATGAATTTTCTAACTTCTTCCGTTAAGGGCAAGGCCCTCAGCAACAGGTGATTGGTCTTTTGACCCTGTGCGCTGAGCCGATCCCGAGCTTCCCGGGTGGCCTCATAGCTGGACCCGAAACAAATAAAACCGGCTTTGACGCCTTGCGACATCTCAACAATCGGCTTGGGAACCGCCCCTCGGGCCGTATCCAGCTTCCTCGCGAGCCGGTCAAGGGTTGCCTTGTAGTCCTTCTCGTCTTCGCTATACTTGGCGTCGTCATCGTGGCCGGAGCCTCGGGTGAAATAGGCCGCCTTCGGGTGCGGCGTACCCGGCACCGTCCTCTGGGGGATCCCGTCTCCGTCAAGATCAAAATAGCGGCGGAACTTACCCTCCAGTTTTTCCAGATCCTTGGCGCTCAGGAGCTTACCGCGATCAAAGGGCTCGGCCTCCAACTTGAGGGGTTCCGAGGACCACAGGTTCATCCCCAGATCCAGGTCCATCATGATGAAGACCGGGGTCTGAAAGCGCTCCGCGTAGTCAAAACTACGCCGAGATAGGTCGAAACTGGAACGCATGTCATGGGGGATCAGAATAATATGTCGGGTGTCACCGTGGGAGCAGTAATACATGGAAAGGATGTCGGCCTGCTGGGTGCGTGTAGGGAGTCCCGTTGAGGGCCCGCCCCGTTGAATGATGAAAAAGACACTTGGGATCTCGGCAAAATAGGAGAGGCCGATGGTCTCATTCATGAGGGAGAGTCCGGGACCCGAGGTCGAGGTCATGGAACGGGCACCGGCCCAACCGCCGCCAATAACCATACCCGCGGCAGCGATCTCATCCTCCGCCTGAACAATGGCATAGCTCGCCTTGCCGTCGGTTCTCTTGCGTAATCGTGGGAGATAGTGCTCGATGGATTCCGCCAGCGAGCTGGATGGCGTGATAGGATACCAGGCAACTAACGTAACCCCGCCGTATATTGCTCCCAGGGCGCAGGCCGTGTTCCCCTCCGTAATGATCTTACCCTGGTTACCTCCGGGGATGGCCTTCAATAGACCGATATCCTGCTTGGTTCCTTTTTCTTCCACGTACCGGTAACCGAGATCGATACAGAGAAGATTCGATTCGATGACTGCCGGCTTATTTCCAAAGGTGTCGCGCAGGACTTCCTGGATGATCTCCCATTCGATACCGAACAGCTTGGCCACCGCACCGACGTAGACCATGTTTCGCTGCTTGACCCGTAGCGGTGAGGCCTCCATATTGTCCTGCACCAGTTTGTTCGCCGGGACCCCCACATACTGGACCCCGTCCCGCTTCAATTGGGCAGGCAGGGGCTTGGAGTCATCGTAAATAATCACACCGCCGTCCCGTACCCGGCGGATGTCCTGAGCCGCCGTGACATCGTTGAACATCACCATGATATCGATGACGTCTTTGCGGCCCGAATAACCGTCGCCACAAGCCCTGATCTGGTACCAGGTGGGCAGGCCCTGAATATTGGAAGGAAACATGTTCTTCGACGAGCAGGGTATGCCCATCTTGAAGATGGATTTAAAAAGAACGTTGTTTGAAGAGGCGCTCCCCGATCCGTTTTCCGTCGCTACACAGATGTTGAGGTCGTTGATTGCAGGCATCTACAGGCTCCAGAAGAAGAATACTTTAAAACATACAATTATTTAAAGTAACATAGCTGTTTAAAAAAACCAAACATACTGCAGGCCTTTTCTTGACTCGAAAGGCCCATAACCCCTTAAAAACCATCGGATTCATGCTCGCACCCTACTCCCTATCCGGAAGTGTACTGCTCCTCCGAATCCCAGTACTCCTTAGATCTCTTTCCAGGCCTTCCGCACGCTTTCGTCCACGTCCAAAGCCTGGGCGTATTTGAGCACATCCCCCATGGAGACAACACCAACCAGTTCCCCGTAAAACTGATAAGGGTTTGATTAGAAGGGCTAATCCAATAACATTTTCAAAAATAAACCGAGAATAAGGAAAGATACAGCCAATCCTCCAAATCCTAAGATAACCCAACCCAACCAGTTGGGGTCACCCGCATAACAAAGAAACTCAACTTTACAAAAACCGTTTATAAACGAATCCCACATATTTCCTGCCTCTCAACCAAACCCTAATCTATTCTACGTTAGTCACTTCCAGTGGGTGCATACCGTGTGTGTTTTATTGCTAATTGGCAAAATCTATACATCCCCATTGCACTTTAATTTTTCCATCGGGTCGCTTCTGGTAGAGGTTGATTCTATCTTCATACCGGTAATGGATATTAGGTATTTTTTCGGTAACAATCACCCGCCCCACGTTCTTTTCCTCCATCTGTTTCATGACCGCCGCAATGGAATCGGCCGGCTGCACGGTCATGATATCGAGGTTCATAATCTCCTTAATCTTGTTGGAAAGCATAGGCCCCTCCATAGGGTAGAAATGGAAAATTTTAAAGTCCCACTATCTTAATAGTCATATTTTTTCCAAACCGTTTCAAGAGAGCCCCAGCGCTGCGTATCGGCAGGTTGATAGCCAAGGCACCACTGCGCCCGCCTCGCCCACGGCCAGCCGTTGCGCCTTGGGACGTCCCATAATAGAGTAATAGAAGAGTTCGGTGCTCATGAGCGACGACCTCGAAAGACTCCTCGGCCCCATGACTCAACTTGTAGTTGTCATTTTTCTAGCCTTTTTCTTTTTCGAGCTTCTGGTCGAACTCGTACTTAACGAGTTGAATATTGGCTATGTCCAGCGCCGTCGGTCGGGCCAGATGATCCCCGATTCGTTTCACGGCAAGATAGACTCCCAACAGATGGAACGGTCGGTATCCTATACCCTGGCAATCGACCGGTTCCAACGATGGGCAACCCTTTACGGCGCGTTGGCCACACTCCTAGTCCTATTCGGAGGCGCCCTCCCGGTCGCGGAGCAACTCTCGGCCCAGCTGGGGTCCCTCTTCCCACCCAGCCTGCACGCCAACGGCATCTTGTTCTGTCTCGGCACCGGTTTCGTCGTGTCAGTGCTGAACCTACCGACGGAACTTTATTCGACCTTCGTGATCGAGCAACGTTTTGGCTTCAACCGGACACCGTTCGGACTCTACCTGGCCGACAAATTAAAAGGGCTGGTGCTGGCTATTTTGATCGGTGGCCCGTTTCTCTTTTGCATCCTGTGGGTGATGCGAGGGACGGGGACTAGCTGGTGGATCTGGGCCTTCTTTTTTATCTTCGGCTTTCAACTCTTAATGCTGGTCCTCTATCCTGCACTGATCGCCCCCCTGTTCAATCGCTTTTACCCACTGGAACCGGGCGAACTACGGGAGCAGATTTCGTCCTTGGCCCGACAGGTAGGACTGAAAACCAGCGGCATCTATACCATGGACGGTTCCAAGCGTTCGGCCCATTCCAACGCCTATTTTACGGGAATGGGTAAATCCAAGAGAATCGTTCTGTTCGACACGCTCTTGAAACAGTTGAATACGGAGCAGCTGTTGGCCGTTCTGGCCCATGAGATAGGCCATTACAAGCTCAAGCACATCCGGCGGTCGCTCGTCTTAAGGGGCGCTTTTCTCCTTACGGCCCTGTTCGTTCTGAGCTTGCTGGTGGATTATCCGCCATTCTTCCACGCCTTCGGGCTTCAGGAACCCACCCACCATAGTGCCCTGGTTCTCTTCACCTTTCTAGCCGGTCCTTTCACTTTCTATCTCAACCCCTTGTTTAACCATCTCTCACGCAGGTATGAATATGAAGCCGACGCCTTTGCCGCCGAGATATCGAACAACGCACAAGCTCTGGGAGAGGCCTTGATCGAGCTTACAGTGCAGAACCTCTCCAATCTAACGCCCCATCCCTGGTACTCGGCCTACCACTACTCCCACCCGACTACGGAGGAACGGATCCGAGCTATGGCTGCCATGGGGAAAAAATTGGCTCAGACATGACGATCTCCATGACCGGCACCGACGGTAATGAGGCGCGGTATCATGCGACCCATAGAGGTCCGTTTTCCCTGTATGTCCACATCCCCTACTGCATCAGCAAGTGTCCCTACTGCGACTTCAACTCCCACGTGGTTTCCCTAATTCCCGAAGACCAGTACACGAATGCCTTGATTCACGAGTTGCGTTTCTACGCCACCAAGGCCGGCTGGGGCGGACGGTGGTTAAAAAGCATTTTCTTTGGCGGAGGGACGCCTTCCACCTTCAAGCCCCAAAGCATTGGGCGCATCCTGACCGAAGCCCATTCATTCTTTCCCTATGAAAACGACATAGAGATCACGGCGGAAGCCAATCCAGGCACGGTGGATAGCAATAACTTTGCCGGGTATCGCAGCTGTGGCGTCAATCGGATCAGCATCGGCGTCCAGTCCTTCGACCCCCGTCGGCTCAAATTCCTGGGCCGAGTGCACAGTGCAGATGAGAGCCGCCAGGCCATGAAAATCATTCGCCAATCAGGTTTTGACAACTTCAATATGGATCTGATGATCGCCCTACCGGGCCAGTCGCAGCCGGACCTGCAGGCAGACCTGGACGAGGCCCTGAGCTTCGATCCCCCGCATCTCTCCGCCTACAATCTTACCTTTGAGGAGGGAACCCCTTTCTACCGGCAATTCCGCTCAGGTAAAATCAGCTCTCTTCCGGAAGACGAAGAAATCGCAATGGCTGAGCTTGTCGAATCTACACTGGCCGGTCACGGTCTGAAACGCTACGAAATCTCCAATTACGCGCGACCTCACCGCCACTCTCGACATAACGTGAATTACTGGGAGTCCGGAGACTACCTGGGCATTGGGGCCGGCGCCCATAGCTTCCAGCAGCACGTAATCTCTCAAACTAGTGAAACTAGTGAAATTGGGGGCAAGCGCTGGCAGAACGAGAAGGACCCGGGACGCTACATAAACCGCATCCAAGATAGGCAGGATAGGCGGGACAGGCAGCAGGCGGTTGTGGAATGCGAAGAAATCGACCTCAACAGGGCGGCGGGAGAATTTATGTTCCTGGGCCTGAGAATGACTCAAGGGATATCGCACCAGACCTTTTTCAGCCGCTTCGGCAAAACCGTCGGCGAATTTTATCCCAAGATCGAGGATTGGACGAAACAGGGCTGGATGGAAGAAATTGACAACCGCTTGCGGCTGACAGAGAAGGGTCTGATGGTCGCCAATTCTATCTTCGTGGACTTTGTCTGACCGGAACGGCCACAGAATCCCCTCTGGCAAGTCTAGGCAGAGTGCCTTTCGTTGCTTAGGTCCCTACGGCCCATGAGGTGAGATAGGTCTTCTGCGTATCGGTGAGCTTGTCTAAGTGGATTCCCATGCTGATGAGCTTCAACCGGGCCACCCATTCTTCAACCACAGTGGGAACATCGTAGACCTCGGCCTTGAGCTTCTTGCGGTTTTTCAAGGCCCACTCGGAGGCAAGGGCCTGGGTGGCAAAACTCATATCCATGACCGAGGCCGGATGGCCCTCCGCCGCGGCCAGGTTCACCAATCTCCCCTCTCCCAACAGGTAAACGGTTTTTCCACCGCGCAGGGTATAGGCGTCGACATGATTTCTCACGTTTTTCCGCCGCTTCACCGCCATCTGGTTCAGCCCCTTGAGGTCGATCTCGATGTCAAAGTGTCCCGAGTTGCAGAGGATGGCCCCATCCTTCATCACCCGGATATGATCTTTGGAGATAACGTGCATGTCGCCAGTCACCGTGACGAAGAGGTCCCCCACTCTAGCGGCCTCTTTCATCGACATCACCTGAAATCCATCCATGACGGCCTCCAGGGCGCGGACCGGATCCACCTCGGTGACGATCACCTGAGCGCCCATGCCTCGTCCCCGGGACGCCAACCCTTTGCCGCACCATCCGTAACCGGCTATGACCATCCGTTTTCCCGCCAGAAGAACATCCGTTGCACGGATGATACCGTCGATGGTCGACTGACCGGTACCGTATCGATTGTCGAATAGGTGTTTGGTCGCGGCATCGTTTACGGCTATCACCGGGATCTTCAGCGCGCCATCCTGCGCCAACGCGCGCAGGCGAATGACACCCGTGGTGGTCTCCTCCATGCTGGCTACCATCTGGGGGGCAAACTTGGTGTACTCTTTATGAAGCAAGGAAACCAGGTCCGCTCCGTCGTCCAGGGTAAGGAGCGGTTTGTGATCCAGAGCCGCACGCAGATGGCGATAATAGGTCCTACGGTCTTCACCGCGTACGGCGTAGACTGAGATACGGTCGTGCTTGACCAGCGAGGCCGCCACATCGTCCTGCGTGGAAAGCGGATTGGACGCGCAAAGGAGAACTTGAGCACCTCCGGCTTTGAGCGCCCTAAGCAGATTAGCCGTTTCTGCGGTCACGTGAAGACAAGCCGAAACGCGCATCCCTCGAAGGGGCTTTTCTTTCAAAAAGCGGTCGCGTACTTTGCGCAAGACGGGCATCTCCTGATCAGCCCACAGGACGCGCTTTCTTCCGTCATCAGCCAAACGCATACTCTTAACATGGTATTTATTCATTCTTCGATTCTCCCTCTCCGCCCGTCAACCGGATTTTTTCAGCGCTTTGCTACAGCTTTTACAAGGTCGTCCGCCCGATCGGTTCTTTCCCAGGTGAAAGTGCCGTTCACAGGGGTGCGGCAAAGTGGCCGTAGGCGGCGGTAGGTCTATAGATGGGTTTTCTCAAATCCAAAATTTCAATAATGCCTTTGGGTCTGAGATTGAACTGTTCACGTACAATCTCGGCCAATACGGTATCCGGTGCAACTCCCGTTCCGAAGGAATCCACCGCAACGGAAACCGGTTCCGGTACTCCAATAACGTAGGCCATCTGGACTTCGCACTTTTTAGCCAGTTTGGCGGCCACGATGTTCTTGGCAATGTAGCGGGCCATGTAGGCCGCGCTGCGATCCACCTTGGAGGGGTCTTTACCGGAAAAGGCACCTCCGCCGTGGCGGCCCATACCGCCGTATGTATCCACAATGATCTTCCGCCCCGTCAGTCCGCAGTCGCCCTGAGGGCCACCGATCTCGAAACGGCCGGTTGGGTTCACGTGATACACCGTGTCCTTGTCCATATAGTGTGAAGGCACCACGGCTTTGATCACACCATCGATCACGGTCTCTCTGAGCTTTTCGTAGGTAACTTCCGGACTGTGCTGCGTCGAGATAACGACGCTGCTCACCCTGACCGGTTTGCCACCATCGTACTCGACGGTGACTTGAGACTTGCTGTCCGGCCGTATAAACGGGGCTTCGCCTCCCTTTCGGATTTTGGCCAGGTAGCTAACTAGCTTGTGGGCCAACTGGATCGGCAGAGGCATGAGTTCCGGGGTCTCATCACAAGCAAAACCGAACATCATCCCCTGGTCACCGGCCCCTTGTTCCTTATGGAGCCCCTCTCCTTCAGTCACGCCAATGGAAATGTCCTGGGATTGGGGATCCACGGCAACGAGCATAGAGCACCGATTGGCATCAAATCCCTTGGCCAAATCATCGTAACCGATATCCAAAACGACCTGACGAGCGACGTCGGCGTAACTGACCCGCGCATTGCTCGTGATCTCGCCGGCAATCACCATGATGCCGCTCTTGACCAAGGCTTCACAGGCCACCCGGCTATTGGGATCCTCCGCCAAATGGGCGTCGAGGATTGCATCGGAAATCTGATCGCAGACCTTGTCTGGATGTCCTTCCGAAACCGACTCGGAGGTAAAAAGGGTGTCTCCCTTTTTCATACTTGCTACTTTAATTCGCTCTGCCATTCTCCCAGTCTCCCCTCAACGACTACTTACTAAAGTGTCATTGCATAGCGGACAGGGTACGGAAAATCAAGCTCAATCACCCTCGTGAAACTTTTTTTCAAAAATTTCTTCAATCGCGTGCATAGATTCTTTAGCGTCCGCGCCATTGGCGACGATACTCACCGTGCTACCCTTGGCGGCTCCCAGGGTCAAGATCCCAATGATACTTCTCCCGTCCACCACCTGACCGTCTTTGCCGATCTTGACCTCCGCCGCATACCGGTTCACGGTCTGCACTAAAAGGGCGGCCGCCCGCGCGTGCAAACCGAGCCTGTTCTTGACGTTGAGTTTCTTGCTGATCTTCGACATCGCACTACTTATCGATGTCGCGGTGCTGGATGTGGATACCCAACTGCCCCCCGCCCAACCTTCGCTTCAGCTCCTCGACCAAGACCACTGAGCGGTGTCGCCCACCGGTACAACCAAGGGCTAGGGACAAATTGCTTTTGCCCTCCCGTTGGTACTGGGGCAGCGTGTATTCCAAAAGGGAGCATAGACGACCCAAGAATTCCCCCGTTTCTTCCCGTTTGAGCAAATAGTCGCGCACCTCGTGGTCCAGACCACTCTTTCCCCTCAGCTCATTGATAAAAAAGGGGTTTGGAAGAAAGCGCACATCGATAATCATGTCGGTATCGTGAGGGATGCCGTATTTGTAGCCAAAGGAGGTCAGGAAAAAAACCATCTCGCGCCGGCTGAGGATCTGACTGGTGCAATCCTGTATGGCCTTTTTCAGCTCATGGACGTTCAACCGGCTCGTATTGATCACCATGTCGGCGGAGGCGAGCATTCCCTCCAGCTCCTTGCGCTCCCGTGCAATCCCCTGTTGGACAGAGCCGGACCCGGCCAGTGGATGCGGTCTACGGGTTTCGTTGAAACGGCGCAGGAGGATTTCATCGCTGGAGTCAAAGAAGAGGACTTTCAGACGGTGTCCGGCTTGACGGATCTCATCCAGGATATCGGGCGAATATTGGAAGAAATATCCCGACCGAAGATCGATACCGAGCGCGATCTTCTGAATTTCCTCACGGTAACCCTGGCACAGGTCGATGAATTTGGGGATCAAAAGAACGGGGAGATTATCAATGCAGAAAAAGCCGTCGTCCTCAAGCGCTCGAATGGCGTTACTCTTACCTGAGCCCGATAACCCCGTGACTACGATAATATCCAAGGCTTCGGCCATAACCGTTAGGGTTTGCTGTCTTCCCCCTCAATGATCGTGAAGATTTCTTGCTCCGTCCTGCCCGCGATAATCCTCTTCCGAAACTCTGCCTTCTTGAGCAGGCGGGAGATTCTGGCCAGGGCTTCCAGGTGGTCGGAGGCTGCATCTTCAGGAGCAATGAGGAAGAAAAAGAGATGCGTTGCCTGACCGTCGGGAGATTGAAAATCGATCCCGCTGGAGCTGCGGCCTAATACGGCCAGACTTCGAGCGACCCCTGACATCTTGCCATGGGGGATCGCCACTCCTTCTCCAATGGCGGTACTGGCCAACTTCTCTCGTGCGAGAACAGTCTCCAGAATCTTTCCGGCATCCGAAACATCACAATGGTTCGCCGCCTCCTGCGCCAACTCCTTTAGGACCGAATCTTTATCTCGGGCCTTGAGTTCCAGAATGATTCGTTCAGCCTGCAATAAATCTGTGATTCGCAACTTGGACCTTTCTTTTCCTGTGTTGAATTAGTGATGAATCACCCTGTCTATGAAATTTCAATTCCTCTGAGGTTGTACCTGAACATGCTGGCAGGGTTTAAGGGGCGCTTGGCCAATAAAATCCTATAGAGCTATTTCACCTATAGCAATCCGGATGGATCAGGTCCACCAGATTTGAAACGCATGGTTTCTTAAAACTACCTACGGAGGTACGGCTGCCTACGCCGGGAGGATGTAAGAATCCCCATGGCCTCACGGTACTTACCCACCGTACGTCGGGCGATGTCAATGGCCTGTTCCTCGAGAACCCGGGCAAGGTCCTGATCGCTGTATGGTTTTTTGGGATCCTCGGCAGAGATAAGGTTGCGGATTTTTTCCCTCACGCTTTCAGAGGCCACATCCTCGCCATTGCCCCGGCGCAGGCCACTCTGGAAAAAGTATTTTAGTTCATAAAGCCCCTGGGGGGTATAGACGTATTTGTTGGCCGTCGCCCGGCTCACTGTGGACTCGTGCATGCCGATATCCCCCGCCACATCCCTGAGCACCATCGGCTTCAAGTTGCTAACCCCCGAATCCAGGAACTCGGACTGAAACTTGAAGATACTCTGGGTCACCCGATAGAGGGTCTGCTGTCTCCAGTGAATGCTCTTGATTAACCAGGTGGCTGCTCTGACTTTCTCTTCGAGGTAAGCCCTTGCCTTGGCCGCCTCTTCACCCTCGGCCCCATTCAAACGATGGTATAAGGAACTCACCCTGAGCTGAGGCACCCCGTCATCGTTGAGAAGCACCACATACTCGTCGCCAAGTTTTTGTATTGTAACATCTGGAATAATGGTGCGAACCTGCTCGTCGCCAAATCCCCGTGCCGGTTTGGGTTCCAAGGTGGCAATCAGCTGGGCCGCATCCAACGCCTCATCCACAGTGATACTCAGATTTCGGGCCACCCGCTCATATCGTCTTGTTTCCAGCTCAGACAGATGTCCGGCGACAATACGGGCCGCCAAACTGTCCGATAGTCCAAGATTTTCTAACTGAATGAGCAGGCATTCCTTCAGATCGCGCGCTGCAACACCTATGGGATCGAAACGCTGGATACGCTTCAAGACCCGCTCTGCATCCTCAATTGACGCCCCGGTGACCCGACAGGCATCGTCCAGTGAAATCTCCAGGTACCCCTTCTCGTCCAGATTACCCACAATGTACTGGCCGATCTGCTGGCCACGTTCCTCTAGATCGGACAGGCGCAATTGCCAAACCAAATGATCTTGAAGTGAGTCTTTTTTGGTGAGGGTATTTTCCCATGACGGGTAACCGTCCCCGTCATCGCGGCCGGCCTCTGCCGACAGGGACCCGTGTGTGGAGTTGGAGCCGTGGTTATCCAGGTAGTCCTGCCAGTCAACGGATCCGATTTGGTCCGTCGAATCCGAGGATAATACCTCCTGGGTTTTTTCCGGTAGCTTCTGCTCTGCGGCAGCACCCTCCTCCTCCTCACCTCCCGCACCTTCTTCCAATGCTGGATTTTCCTGCAATTCTTGTGAGATGAGACCCTCAAGATCGATATGGGACAACTGAAGCAGCTTGATGGCCTGCTGCAGTTGTGGCGTCATGACAAGCTGCTGGGCAAGTTTCTGTATGAGTCGAATCTCAAGTGCCATAACTAAAGCCTGAATCCTTCGCCTAGATAAACGCTACGAGCCTTTGGGCTGGAAGCAATCGTGTGAGGGCTACCCTCTTCCAAGATCACTCCATCGCTCAAAATATAGGCTCGATCACAAATTCCCAAAGTTTCTCGCACATTATGATCCGTAATGAGAATTCCGATACCACTGGTCGTGAGCTTACGAATGATTTTTTGAATTTCGGCAACGGCGATGGGGTCCACCCCCGTAAAGGGCTCATCCAGAAGGACAAAGAACGGAGAAAGCACAAGGGCACGGGCGATCTCAAGCCTGCGCCGCTCACCTCCCGACAGGGTATATGCCTTGTGTTTGACCAGGTGGGTGATCCCAAGCATCCGCATGAGCGTCTTGCAACGGGCCTCGCGTTCCTCGCGGGTTATGTTCAAAGTCTCCAGGATCGCAAAGAGATTGTTCTCGACGGTCATACGTCGGAATATGGAGGCTTCCTGGGGCAGGTAGCTGATACCGGCACGCGCCCTACGGTAGATCGGCGCCAAAGTGAGGTCCTTGTCGTTCAAGAAGACCTGTCCTTGCTCCGGTCGGACTAGACCCACCATCATGTGGAAGGTTGTCGTCTTTCCCGCTCCATTGGGCCCCAGCAGACCAACGACCTCTCCGCTTTGGATGTTCAAATGAACCTGGTTCACAACACGGCGGCCATGAAATGATTTCGTGACTCCCTGGGCCTTGAGAACGTTCACTTCTTGCCTCCAAGATCCTTGGCATCCAATTCATCAGGGAAGATCACCGCCTTGACCCTTTCTTTACCGCCTTCGACGATGCCCCGGTCTTCATTGAGATAGAGGATAATTCGGGTACCGCTGACCTGACTGTTCCCCTGGCTCACCGAAGGCTTACCCGTCAAGGTTACCGTGTTTTTTACAATGCTGAAGACCGCCCGGTTTCCCGTGGCCACTCGATCCCCCTGAGTCACCACCAGATTGCCCTGAGCAATCACCTTATCGATTCGTTTGGCAAGGGGGTTGTAAGTGGCGGTGAGAGTATCGCTCTTCAGCGTGACATCACCACGTACGGCAACCACGTTTCCCTTATATTGTATACTGTTCTTTTTCTGATCCATCGCCATGCGATCGGACGTTATCGTAATCGGCTCTTGTTTGACCGTATCCTTTTTCAACCCTCGGCTTTTTTTTGACCTTGCCCCCTGGGCCCCCCAAACAGGAGCGGCCATAAGGGTGATCACCACAAAACACCAGAGAGTGATTAAAGAGTTTGATTTTCGGATCTGCATGCTTCTTTCACAACCTCAACCGGTTTTAATCTTTTTCCCCTCGAGGAGGTCAGGCTCGATTCGGGTCTTCACTTTCTGGTGCAGGCGAATGGTTTCGTCCTTCAGGGAAATGTCCGCCCCTATCCCTTCCATGGTGAGACCGGTGCCGATCATATCGACCTTACTCTCAGAGACGACCTGGCCCCCTTTTTGAAAATAGACGATCTCATCGGTTTTGAGAATGTATCCCTGGTAATGGACTTCCACGTTTCCCTGTAACTGTATCTTCTCGATTTCCCGCTGGACCAAAAAGAGACGCCCTTGATCCCCCTGGACTTGGATGGGCTCCCCACTTTCATGGTAAAAGGTGAGCCTCGGTCTCGTGATCAAGGCCTCCTTGTTGTCCTTGAGGTAGACGGCCTCGTCGCCCGTGACTTCCCAGAGCTTGCGCCCCGCTTCCACCTTGCTGTGCCGAAAACTCTTTAACTGAAGCTCCGCCTCCGGGACGACATCCAAGAGCTTGGTCGGATCCCGCTGGAATTCCAGGACCTTCTGCATCCACAGAGTCTCGGCAACCTTGTAAACGACACCGATGACCGAGACACCGATGAGCATGAGGATTAAGATTCGTGCCCCTCTATTCATGGGATTTCCTAAACACAATCAATTTTTCAAACTATCACTATTCACCAAACCTGTAAAGAAACTAGGCATGGATATTGCGTTTGCCCCATATGTTGAGCCTAAGCCTGCTAAAGATAATAACAAAATGGTGGAACAACGGACAGAAGGCTAGGTAAGATACCCTTTAATGAGGGACTGCCACCGGCCCTGGGCGTGGAGAATTATCTCAATCACTTCGCGTACCGCCCCCTGCCCACCTTCCTCCCGAGTCCGGTAGTGCACCTTGTCTCGGAGATCGCTCGCCGCGTCCTTGACGGCAATGGCCAATCCTACCCGTATTAGAACCGGCAGGTCGACAATATCATCTCCAATGTAGGCGATTTCAGCGTCAGTCAGGCCGGTCTTCTTTTTGATTTTTCGGTAGGTATCGAGCTTGTTGGCAACCTTTTGGTAAACCATTCGGATTCCAAGTTCTCTGGCCCGATGGCGTACGGCGATGGAGGAGCGCGACGTCACGAGTCCCAGCCCATGACCGGCCTCGATCCACAATTTGATCCCATGCCCGTCGTGAACGTTGAAACGCTTGAGCTCCTCGCCACCGGAACCGAAGACGATCCCCCCATCGGTCAGAACTCCGTCCACGTCAAGCAAAAGCAGCTTGATTTTTCGGGCTTTCTTTCGAATGTTTGAAGGGATAGGACCCACGGCAGAAGTCAGATTCCGACTTTCAACAAATCATGGAGATGAACAACGCCTGTGGGCTTGCGTCCCCCATCTTCGATGACAAACAGGGAAGTAATGGAGAGTCCTTCCATCAGGCCAAGGGCCGCTACCGCCAGCGCGTCGGCCACGATGGTTTTGGGATTCCGGGTCATCAGCTCTTTCGCCTTGAAGCGGAAGATATCGCCCCTTCCCTCCAAGCCTCTGCGCAGGTCCCCATCGGTGATCACCCCAACCAGCCGGCCCTGGCTATCCACAACACCCGTCACCCCAAGACGCTTTGAGGTTATCTCCAGCAGGGTCTCTTTCATCGGAGTGGCCTCTTTGACCAGCGGGAGTTCGTCGCCGTCATGCATCACGTCCTCGACATGAAGCAACAGCTTTCGACCCAAGATCCCGCCGGGATGCCTGAGTGCAAAGTCCTCTTCCTTAAACCCCCGCTCACGTAAAAGAACTACCGCCAACGCATCCCCCATAGCCAGGGCGGCGGTCGTACTTGCCGTAGGCGCCAGTCCCAGGGGGCAGGCCTCTTCCTTGACCGACACGTTCAAGACCACATCACCGGCCTTGGACAGGGATGAGTTGGGATGACCTGTCATGACGATAACCTTCAATGCAAGCCGTTTAACGATGGGAATCAACTTAAGAATCTCTTCCGTCTCGCCACTGTTGGACACCGCCAGCACGATATCCCCCTTCATCATCATGCCCAGATCCCCGTGAATACCGTCACCCGCATGAAGGAACAAGGAGGGAGTTCCCGTGCTGGCCATGGTGGCTGCGATCTTACGGCAGATGAGCCCTGATTTTCCGATACCCGTAACAATCACCTTGCCCTGGCACTTGTAGAGCAACTCCACGGCCCGGACGAAGCTATCATCCAATCGATCCCTGAGCGTTTGGAGGCCGTTGACCTCCACGTCGAGAACTTCCCGCGCCCGTTCCAGGATCTTCGCACGATTTATCACGATGAGACCCGTATCCTGTCTTTGACCGAACTGTCAATTTCTTTGAGGCACCGGAGCAATTCCTCGAGCTCATTCATGGGCAGTGAATTGGGACCGTCACTAAGGGCCCGATCAGGATCTTCATGGACCTCCATAAAAACCGCATCCACTCCTACCGCCACCCCGGCCCGGGCCAGGGCCGAGATAAACTGCCGTTGCCCGCCTGACGCCTTTCCCATCCCGCCGGGGAGCTGCAGGCTATGCGTCGCATCGAACACGACAGGGCAGCCGAATTCCCTCATGATCATGAGCGAGCGCATATCCGCAACCAGGTTATTGTAGCCGAAAGACACTCCCCGTTCGGTCACCAACACCCTTTGGTTGCCCGTTACAACGATCTTATCGACCACGTTACTAAGATCCCAGGGGGCTAAGAACTGGCCCTTCTTTATATTGATGACCCGGCCGGACCGGGCCACGGCTAGGACGAAATCCGTTTGACGGCAGAGAAAAGCGGGAATTTGCAGCACATCGACCACTTCCTTGACCAAGTCAACCTGCTCCTGTTCGTGGACGTCTGTAAGGAGTGGCACACCCACCGTCTTTTTAACCTCGGCCAGGATCTCCAGGCCCTTCTCAATACCAGGCCCACGATAGGAGTCGAGGGAAGTTCGGTTGGCCTTGTCGTAAGAAGACTTGTAAATGAAGGGGATACCTACCCGGTCGGTAATCTCCTTGAGTTGGGACGCGTGGCGCAGTGCCGCGTCCCGCCCCTCGATGACGCAGGGACCGGCAATCAAGGCCAACGGTTTTCCTGCACCTATCTCGACTCCGCCAATATTCAGTTTTTCAAGTGGCATGACCGTATTCTATCAGGACCGGACCGCCTTGATTCGGGGAACGTCCTTAGCCGTCGCGCGCTGCGCCACAGCCGCCTTCACAAAGCCTTTAAAAAGAGGATGGCAGTCGGTGGGTCGGGACTTGAGCTCAGGATGGAACTGACAGCCGATGAACCACGGGTGATCCTTGAGTTCGATGATCTCTACCAGCTTCCCATCGGGAGAAAGCCCGCTTAATATCATTCTGTGACGATTGAACGTCTCCCGGTAATCGTTATTGAACTCGTACCGGTGCCGATGTCGTTCTGATATCTTTTTCTTAGTGTAGACCTTCATGGCCAGGGAACCTGGCTCCAGGACGCAGGGATAGGCGCCCAGTCTCATAGTACCGCCCAATTTCTTCACGTCCTTCTGAGTACCCATCAGGTGAATCACCGGATGGGGTGTCTTCTCATCAAACTCGCTGGAATTGGCGCCTTCCAGTCCGCAGACATTACGGGAGAACTCGGCTAACGCCATCTGCATCCCAAGACAGATACCGAAGAAGGGAATCCGCTTTTCACGGGCATATCGCACCGCCTCGATCTTTCCCTCGCTCCCCCTGCCACCGAACCCACCGGGGACCAGGATACCATGGGCCTGGTCCAGAATGCCTTCCGC
The DNA here is from genome assembly GCA_963664015.2 of Binatia bacterium. Lineage (GTDB taxonomy): Bacteria > Desulfobacterota > Binatia > UBA9968 > CAXXLF01 > JACZQL01. Next base: position 1,214,900 of record CAXXLF010000001.1, read on the forward strand.
CCCCTCCTCTTCAATGCGCTCGGACTCGATACAGTCGAACACCACCCGAGCTTCGTTGGCGATGCCCCCGTGAACCAAAGCCTCCATGAGACTCTTATAGGATTCGGTGAGATCCATATACTTTCCGACGATGGCGATGCGCACGGTCTCCTTAGGGTTCTTGAGCACGTTAACGATCCTGTGCCATTTTCGCAGGTTGGGCGCACCGGTCCAGATATGCAGTCGTTCCACGATCCTCTCGTCCAACCCCTCTTCGTGAAAGAACAGAGGGACTTCGTAGATCCACTCAACGTCCTTGGCGGTGATCACCGCATTCTCGTCCACATTGCAAAAATGGGCGATCTTGTTCTTGAGCTTTTTGTCCAAGAGACGATCCGTCCGACAGAGAAGAATGTCGGGCTGAATTCCTGAACCGGTCAGTTCTTTCACACTATGCTGGGTGGGTTTAGTCTTCAATTCGCCGCCGGTGGCGATATAGGGAACCAAGGTCAGGTGAATGTAGATGACATTCTGCCTGCCGATATCCCACCGGATCTGACGCACCGCCTCCAGGAAGGGCAGCCCTTCTATATCCCCGACGGTACCGCCAACCTCACATATCGCTATGTCAAAACCTTCGGCTGCAGCCAGGATGCGCCGCTTGATTTCATCTGTGATGTGGGGAATGACCTGCACGGTCCCGCCTAAATAATCGCCGTTTCGCTCTTTGGCTATCACCGTATCGTAGATCTGGCCTGTGGTAAAATTATTGTTGCGGCCCATGGATGTCGAAACATAGCGTTCGTAATGACCGAGGTCGAGATCCGTTTCCGCACCATCATCCGTTACGAAGACCTCACCGTGCTGATAGGGACTCATCGTACCCGGGTCAACATTGATGTAGGGATCCATCTTCAACATGGTGACCGTCAAGCCCCGGCTTTCCATCAGTGCGCCGATGGACGCTGCGGCAAGGCCCTTACCCAGGGAAGAAACCACTCCACCCGTAACAAATATGAATTTGGTCTTAGCGTTGGCCATCTTTAATGCCTACCCTTTGAGTGTGTGAAATACCATTCGGCCCGTTTGAGATCCTCCGGCGTATCGACTTCCACCGAGTCCTCATCGACATCCGTCACACGGATCCGGACCCCATGAACCAACGCCCTAAGCTGCTCCAACCCTTCCGCCTGCTCGAGAGGAACCGGCCGAAGTCGGGCAAACCTGATTAGAAAATCACGCCGATAGACATAAATCCCTAGATGACGATACCCGAGGACACTGCGCCCCTTCCATTTTTCCTTTTGAGTCCCCCTGGGGTAAGGGATGGGGGCGCGGGAGAAATAGAGGGCGAATCCTTCGGAATCGGTAACAACCTTAACAACGTTAGGATTCAAGAACTCGTCCCGGTCGAAGATGGGAACCCGAGCCGTTCCCATGAGTATTGACCGGTCGCGCTGGAGGGCCTTGAGGGTACGGGTAATGGTTTGCGGTTTAAAAAAAGGCAGATCACCCTGAACATTGATGATCCACTGGGCCTTGATCTTCTTGGCAACCTCCGCCAGTCGATCGGTGCCACTGACATGACTGCTGGAAGTGAGGACGGCCTTGCCGCCGAATCCCTTTACGACCTCCACAATCCGACGGTCGTCAGTAGCAACGAGAACCTCATCCAAACACGACGGCCTGGAAGCGCTCTCGTAGACATGCTGCACCATGGGCTTGTTACCGATCGTTGCCAGGGGTTTTCCGGGAAAACGAGTGGAACCATAACGAGCAGGAATAATAGCGACTACGGTCATAGCTGGATGGCTTTTCTGGTCTCAGAGACCCGATTTGCAGAGGATTCATATTCCGACATTTCCAGTTCCATGAAGGCCTCCAGGGAATGACGTCCATGATTTTCTGCGAAGGCGGATGAAGCCTCCACAGGCTTGGGCCCGTGGTACCCTTCATTTCTTCAGCGAAATCCGCCGAAACACCCTCCTTCGCTCGATCAGCTTCGGAGGGTCCGACCTTCGCATTCACCCTGGGTATTTCCGGCCGTCGCAGCCGTATGCTGCTACGGCGAAGTTGGCCCCCCATGGTCTTGTGCGAAGGCGGATAAAAAAAACCGCAATGCACCCGGCGGAGCATTACGGACGTTGACTATAGCCCCTAGGGTCATATGGTGTCAACGAAGGAATTTATTGCTCCCAATTGATGCATTGCAGAATTGACCAAGTTCAAGTATCTAAACTATTAACATGATTCAAAAATGGAAACTGTTAATCTTTCTTATACTGTTTTCTCTAGGGTCGTTTGCTTGTAGCCCCGCCCATGACAAGTCAAAAATCCTCCGAGTCGGTTTTGTTCCAGCCGAGAACGCCCAAGAGGTGGCCCGCAATGCCCAGCCCATCGTTCAGATCCTGCAGGAAAACCTGAAGATGGAGGTTCAATCCTTTGTCGCTACCGACTACACGGGCGTCGTCGAGGCATTTCGGGCCAACAAACTGGATATCGCCTTTTTGACTCCGGCCTCCTACGTACTCGCCAACGGTGAAGCCAACGTCAGAGTCATCTTGAAATCCCATCGCCGGGGAAGGGCCGAATACTATTCGGCCATCATCACACACGCCGACAGCAATATCCAAAGTCTTGCGGACCTGCGGGACAGGACTTTCGCCTTCGGGGACCCCCTATCCACGTCGGGGCATATCTTTCCGCGCAAGATGTTTGCCGAGAACGGGATCAACCCGACCAAGGACTTCAAGAGGGTGATCTACTCGGGAGGCCACGACGCGACAGTCCTGGCCGTCTTGAACCGCAAGGTCGACGCCGGTGCTACCTTTTCCAATTTTCCCGATGGCAGGGGTGGCGCCTGGACCCGGTACCTGACAGACCCCAAAGAACAGAAGCAGATCCGCGCTATCGCCTATTCGGAACCCATCCCCGCCGACAACCTAGTCATAAACGCCAACCTGGACCCTGACCTCATCCGTCGCATCGAGAAAATATTTCTCGACTTGAGCGCCGACCCGGCAGGGAAAAAGATGCTGCGTGATCTCTATCAGATCGACGGATTTGTTACCGCCACGGACCAGGACTACGATTCGGTCCGCCAGGCATTCAAGATTGCGGGCATTGACATCAAAGCGGCACTCAAGAAGAAACAGCCGTGAACATCCTGGAAGTACGAGATCTCCATAAGTCCTTTGGACCCGTCACCCCGGTTTTGCGTGGTATCAACCTCAAGGTCAACCAAGGCGAGTTTCTGGGCATCATCGGCCTCAGTGGATCCGGTAAATCGACGTTGCTCCGGTGCATCAATCGTCTCATCGAACCTACCTCAGGCGAGATCCTGGTACCCCGCGCCCTATTTGATGCTGGGGACAACACCGCACTTGCGGACGTTCGCCATTTGAAACGCCACGACCTACGCCTGTTCCGGCGCAAGGTGGGGATGATTTTCCAGCAATTTAATGTCGTCAAACGTTTTACGGTGATCGAAAATGTCCTCTCGGGAACCTTGGGTTACCAGTCCAGCCTCAAAAGCTGCCTCAAACTCTTTACGTCAGAAGAAAAGCACCAGGCATTGAGCAATCTCAAGAGAGTCGGGCTATTGGCCCATGCCTATAAACGGACCAGCGATCTGAGCGGCGGTGAAGAGCAGCGAGTCGCCATCGCTCGGACTCTAATGCAGAGGCCGACGATCATCCTGGCCGACGAACCGGTCTCGAACCTGGATCCAAAACTCTCCCGTGTGATTCTGGATATCCTCAAGGCCGTATGCCGTGAAGACGGGATCACCGCTGTGGTCAGCCTTCACACGATGGAGCTGACCAAGGAGTATGCGGATCGCATCGTGGGACTCAGTCGCGGACAGCTCATCTTCGACGGTCCCGCCAGTGACCTGAATCAGGGCATCGTGGATGAGATTTATCGGGAAGACAGTGACTAACCACAGGAGGACATAGCATTGGCACAGCACAATCAGACACGGGCCCAAGGTTCCGAACGAGATATCTTTCTTGAGGCGCCGCCGCAACCGAGCCGAGGCTCCGGCTATTACGTACGGCTAATCTGCCTGCTCGTAGTCCTATGGTGGGCATTTGAAGGGGCCAATTTCAGGCCCGCCGAGCTCGTTCAGGGAATACCCCAGATCGCCGTGACTTTAGGACGCATGTTGCCCCCCGACTTCAGCAAGGTCATGGACTCGGCCAGCTACTATTTTCCTGAAAACATCTCGGCCCCCAAGCTCCTGCTTCCCCTCCCCCTCTCGGCGGAACGATCCGTGGCCAAGAAACGATGGTGGAACAACACCTTCCCCCAAACCATTGTGGGTGCGACCCTGGAAACCATTCAGATGGCCCTGGCTGGCACCTTTCTGGCCCTGTTCGTCGCCTTTCCCTTGGGTTTTCTGGCGGCCCGCAACACCACCCCACACCCGCTTCTCTATCACGCCATTCGCCTGGTCATGAACTTTATCCGCACTATTCCCGACCTGGCCCTTGGGCTCCTCTTCGTTGCCGCCGTGGGTCTGGGCGCCTTCGCCGGCACCCTCGCCCTGTTCATCCATACCAGTACGGTCCTGGGAAAGCTGTTGTCGGAATCGGTGGAAAACATCGATGAAGGGGTGGTCGAGGCCATTCGTGCCACGGGGGCAGGATACAGCCAGGTTATTACATTCGCCGTGCTACCTCAGGTCCTGCCGGACCTGATCTCCTTTACGCTTTACCGGTTGGAGACCAATATACGGGCAGCCTCGGTGCTCGGTCTCATTGGGGCCGGGGGCATCGGATACCTGATGAATACGAGCTTCAGGACCTTCCAATACCAGGAGGCAGCTGCCATCGTTCTGGTCCTCATTGGTCTGGTGATGGCCGTCGACTATACGAGCTATCGGCTAAGACGCCTGATCGTCCTATCACCTGGTGAGAGTTGAGTGATCCGTGTTGAGGGTCAAGAGGCCCGCACTAGGCTGAGAGCTGAAGGCTGACAGCTAATAGCCAATTTGCGGTTTTCATTTGGGCCAGGCGCGGATCTGCTGTTCGGTGCGCAGTTTCTTGCGATCGTAGGTTTCCCAGTGGGCCATATCTGAAATTTCACGGCGCGGTTTGGGCCTGGGCCAGGTCTGGGCATGTCCGATGGGGACAAACCACAGGAGGCGAAGCGGTTCCGGCACCTGAAACATTTTCCTAAGCTCCCCTTCCACCTCCTCCCGCACCGAAACCCACACAGTGCCCAGTCCCATGCTCGCCGCTATGAGCATGAGCTGCTCGACCGCGTTGGCGATACTGGCATGGAAGAGCTTCTCCCGGTCGGCTGGCTGCCGGGTGGTCAGATAGACGTTCTTCGTTCGTGGATCGCCGCACACCAGCACCAGGACACTGACGTCCCCCACATAGTCTTTCTTCAAACCCTTATAGTGGACGGGGTCTTCCAGCTTTCGTTTCTTCCACTCCCGGGAATAGATCTCCCGGACCCGCTTCATCTTTTTTTGATCCCGAGTCAGAACAAACTCCCACGGTTGGGTGTTCGCCCCCGAGGGTGCCCAGCGGGCGGCCTCCAGGATCGTTTGGATCTGCTCGTCGCTCACCTTGCCCGGTTTGTATACCCGTACACTCGCACGCTTTTTTATAATCTTTAAAAGTTTCTGACTCTCCAATAGCCACCTCCGCCGATGATACCCTTATCTATACCTTATGCCAGGAATAACCGGAATAAGTCGAGTCCCAGGCCCTCGGTGAATTATGGACTTCTTTTTATACGGTATGCTAATGTCTCGGCTGGAGGGCAAACGGTCCATGATCAAAACCATTGGCCTCGTGGCCAAACATGGAGAGGCCAAGGCTGTCGATATCGCCGATTGGTTGATCCCCTGGCTCAAGAAAAAGGGTAAGCAAGTCCTGGTTGAGACTAGCTTTAACGCGTTGGGAGGCAAGGCCTGTAACAAGCAGGAAATGGCAAAGAAGGCGGACCTGATAATCGTCCTGGGTGGCGATGGGACCCTCTTGAGTATCGCCCGACTGGTCGAACGGCCTCAGGTCCCCATTCTGGGCGTCAATTTGGGGGGCCTGGGCTTTATCACGGAAGTGGCCGCCGACGAGTTGGAGTCCGTGCTCAACGACATCTTGAACGGCGATTTTTCAGTGCAAAAGAGAATGACTCTTGAGCTTCGGGTCTACAGCAAAAAGTCCAAGGCAAAAAAGTTTCGAGTCCTTAACGACGGGGTCATTACTAAAGGGGCCCGCTCCAAGATTATCGGCCTGGAGACCTACGTGGGGGACGAATACCTATGCACCTACAAGTCCGACGGCCTGGTTATTTCCACACCCACGGGATCTACGGCCTATTCCATGGCCGCCGGCGGCCCGATTCTCTACCCGTCCCTAGGGGCCATCATTCTTTCGCCCATTTGCCCCCATATGCTGACCAACCGCCCAATCGTGATCTCCAATAAGTCGACCGTCCGCGTCACCCTGCGCTCAGGCGAGGACACCGTATTTTTGAGCCCCGATGGACAGCAGGCCGTGCTTTTGACCGACGGAGATGTGGTGGAAGCACGGGACTACGGCGTCCCTATATCCCTGGTCAACGCCCCCTCCCGGGGCTACTTCGAGATCCTGCGTAACCGGCTCAAATGGGGTGAACGATAAAGGGGGATGGGTTCCGGCATGCTCCGGGAACTACGCATAAAAAACTTTGCCATCATCGATGAGACGGAACTGGAACTCGGTCCCGGGCTCGATGTTTTGACCGGAGAGACCGGCGCGGGGAAGACCATCATCCTGAATGCCCTCGGTCTGATCCTAGGAGGACGAGTGTCCACTACCATCATCCGCGAGGGAGCCGAGGAGGCAACCGTCGAGGCCCTGTTCGAAAATATTCCCCAGGCCCTCAAAGATAAGCTGCGCGAAGGGGGCTACACCGACGAGGGGGCACTCATCATCAGGAGGATCGTCAGCCGTTCGGGGAAAAATCGAATCTATTTGAACGGGAGTCTCTATCCGTTAAATTTACTCGCCGAACTGGGAACCCACTTGATCCACATTTACGGCCAACACGAACACCATAGTCTGCTGAGGTCGGAGACTCACCTGACCTTGCTCGATGCCCACGGCAACCTTGAGGACCAAGCGGTTGTGATGCAGCAGCGCTATGAGACCTTTAGACGGGCATGGGAGAAATTCAAGCAGGCCAAGCAAAGGTTGGAAAAGCGGGCCGAGGAAGAGTCTTCGCTCCGCGCTCAGGCCGATGAGATCGCCCTCGCCTCATTGCGCGCAGGAGAGGAAAAGGAACTCGAGGCCAAGCGAAACGTCCTAGTAAATGCGGAAAAGCTCTTCAACGGTTGTAAGGAAGGAGAAGAGCTCCTCTACGAATCCGAGGATGCCTTGGTGAGCCGCCTCGGACGATACCTGCTCCGTTTTCAGCAGCTGGCCACCATCGATGACTCACTCAAAGAGACCGTAGAACTGCTCAACTCCTCACTGATCCAATTGGAAGAGACCGCCTCGGCCCTCAGGGCCTATGCGGGCCGCATCGAATTCGATCCACAGGGCCTGGAACGTTTGGAAGACCGGCTCGATGAGATCCGGCGTTTAAAACGAAAATACAACGGCTCCATCGAAGATATCCTTAAAACAAAAGAGGACATAGACGCCGATCTGGCCGCCCTGCAAAAAGACGAAGGAGAGATAGCCGGCCTCGCGCGGGAATTCGAGGAAGCATGTCGATTGGCCTGGGAACAGGCGGAAATTCTCTCTTCGGGACGAAGACGTGTAGCTAAGAGCTTCAAAAAGGGGATGGAAAAGGAACTGACCGGCCTGGGAATGCCGCGGACAAAATTCGAGGCCCACTTTCTCGACGGTAATGGTAAAAAAGACAACCCGCCCTTTGCGGTCGGGGGGAGGAAGATCACCGAGCAGGGAACCGACCAGATTGAATTCTATTTTTCCCCCAACCCGGGAGAGCCCGTAAAACCCATGGCGCGGGTCGCCTCGGGAGGCGAACTATCCCGAATCATGCTGGCGCTCAAGTCATTGGTATTGAGTCAGGGCGATATTCCCACCCTGCTCTTCGACGAGGTCGACGCCGGCATCGGCGGCAGGGTCGCGGAAATGGTGGGAACGAAGCTGAAGAAAGTTGCGGCTACCCATCAGGTGATCTGCGTAACCCATCTCCCCCAGATCGCGGCCCTGGCCAATTCCCACTACGTGGTGGAAAAAGAGGTGTCCAGGGGTAGGACTTTCACCAGAGTTCGAAAGCTCAGCGACAAGGACAAGATTGGGGAAGTGGCCCGTATGCTTGGTGGAATCAAGGTAACCGAGCAGGCCAGGCGCCACGCGGCAGAGATGCTCAATCCGCAAGGCGAAAATATCAAAGACTAAGCATCAAACAGACTCCATTCCGTGTTTTCAAGCCTGCAAGTCTGATTGACTTTTGACCTCTATTCTTGGATATTGGGGCAATGACGACCCAATGAGCCGTCATTGATCTATTACCCGCCACCCTTCACATTTTCATCCCGTGGGGCCGTAGCTCAGTTGGGAGAGCGCTTGAATGGCATTCAAGAGGTCGTCGGTTCGATCCCGATCGGCTCCACCATAAAATCAATAACTTGGAGGCCATTCCAATTCTCTCCATTCCTGCATTGTCCGTGTTTTGTCCGCTTTCTCTCATCCAACTGCCTTCATAGCGGCCACTGTTGAGTCTTTCGGTTGCTTCTCCAGGTGATTCTGTAGCTTTTCGGAGGCTTCCCGCAAATCCCTTTCGTCAACAATCCGGTAGCGACGGTACATGCTCCTTGTTTTGTGTCCTGTGATCTCCATAGCGACTGACTCTGGGACGCCGGCCCGGGACAAGTTTCGTGCTGCGCACCTTCTTAGGTCATGGACTATGATTCCATTCAGTTTGCTTTCCTTACATGCCGTTTCCCACGCTTTCCTAAAGTCCCTGATCCTTCGTCCGTTGTGGTGGAAAACGTAGGTACAATTTAAACGACGCCGTTCCGCCCTTTCCACAAGAACCTTCCAAAGTCTGCCAACCAACGGCAACACGCGCCCCTCTTTGTTTTTAGAATTTTCAATCCTAAGCCTGATAACTCGACCTTGGAGATCCACATCTCGCCATTCGAGCTTGAGTGCTTCGCCCTTGCGCCAGCCGGAAAGATATAGAAATTCCGTTACAGGCTTGAGATATTCAGGGAGTTTATCCAAAAGCTGGAGGAAGTCCCCATGTTCCAAAAAACCCTGTCTGATCCTTTCGCCGTCCAGCATTTGGAATCTTGGTTTACGGGAAAACTTACCTGCTTGCACTGCCAAAGAGAACATGCGTCCCAGGATGGCAACCTCACGATTCACGGTTGCCCTGGAGGCACCCTCATCAAGCCTATGAACCTGGTATGCCTTCCCTTTGTCTGGGGTTATGTCAATTGCCCTGTACAATCCAAAGAAACCTTTAAGGTGGGGGATGTAGTAATTCACCGTGGAAAGGGACCGTTTGTTGTTTACCTGGTAGTCATTTCTCAAGTCATTCACCAGGTCATCGAAAGTAAGGCGATCCTCATCAGGTCCGATGAACCTCCCAGCGTTCATCTCCCCCAGGCGTTTCTTTAGTAGTTTGCATGCCCGAGCCTCGCTCCCTGAACCCGAGCTTTCCCGAAACTCCTTTCCTCTGTGGTAGTAGGCTATCCACCAAGTGGATCCTCGTTGAAAAGTCCGTCCTATACCTCTCATGTGTTCCTTCCTCCTTTTTTGGATTCCATGACAAGAAGGTACTTCACGGCAAGCTCGGTTGTACGGATTACTGGAAACTCCCCCCTTTCCATCCGTGCGACGCTGTTCTTATGGACACCAAGGGCCTTTCCAAGCTCTTTTTGCGTCATTTTCAACCGCAGCCTTGCGCGCTTCAGTTCTTTTCCTGACATGGTATCCAATGCGGATATCATTAGGTCACTTGTATGTCAAGTTATTTTCTTGTGGCCATCCATTTCTGGATACCCTGAGATGAGAACCGGAGCATCTTGGGGCCTAACTTGCGGGTGAAGGGGAGTTGGCACGCGTGGCGGTAAAGCCAGTCTTCGCTGACCGATAGAATATTGGAGGTCTCCTCAGCGTTGAGGAGCCGGTCCCCTTCCTGGTAGCTGTTTCCGTTGGTGGCGGCACAGATCTCGTCTCGGATGACTTCCCGAAGCCAGCCCTCCAAACTCTCGAAGGGGTTTAGTTTACTGTTTTGCCCATCCATTGTAGAGATTGGCTTTTAAAGTCCCTTTTGTGGCCACAACTGTGACCGGGGTAATGTCTCTAGGAAATCCATATTTTATCGTTAAGACTTTATCTCAATGGGCCTCTTACTCTCCTGGAAAGCGGTGAGCTGGGCCGCATTCACCTGCTGGTTTCCAATATTCACCTGAACCGTGGGAATCAGCAGACGGCGCACCTGAGCCAGCGTCCGAATGGCCGAGAGGTAGCGTCTATGCGCACGATCTTGGTGCTGCTGGTAGTAATCGGCCTGCTTTGGGCTGATAGTTTTCATGTTTTGCGCGTAGATGGTGTCGATATAGTAAACTTGAAACCAGCACACCACCACCCGCTCTACCAGCAGCTTTTCTAACGGTGTGGGCGCTGACCCGGCGAGATCCTCTTTCATAGCCTGCAGTTTTTCATAGGTAGCCTCTTTGACCACCGTGTTGCCTCCCGAGGCGAGATTGACCAGACTATGCTCAGCCTGGAAGGCAATGTTCCCTACCTGTTCCCGTAGTGCTGGTTGAGCATCAAACTGCTTCCTCAACTCCGAAATCGCTTCCTTGTCGCCCTTTCCTGCGTATTCGAGTAGCTTAGCTGTCTTTTGTTGATTGAACTTCTTCACGTTTCCGTCTCCATTCTCCCCGGTGGTGCTGGTGGTAGCCAGCCAGCATCAAGGTTTCCCGGACCAGGGTCTCAACAACCTCACAGAACTTCACTACTGGAGCATCCGCCGTCTCTAAGCGGATGCGTTCGTCGCGCAAAGCTTTTGCTCTTAATTGCCGTTTCGCCCGCTGCTCCGCGTCCGTATTGGCTGCAAGCTGCCCGGCAAGGCCGCCACCGATATATTCGCGGACAACACGGCCCCTTACCTTTCTGCTTCGCGTGTAATAGAGTCCGCCCCGCTTTCGTCTCTCCCAGGCCAAATAGGTTGTGTTACCTTTTAACTTTTGCCCCGCTTTGAGGCCCCTCCTGGATCACCGTGGCACCAGAATAAGGTACCCATTTCCAGCACGATTGAGGCCTTTTCTCAGTAAACCTGGGAGCGCCCCAAAAATGTGCAAACATGTGTAGAACAAGTGCAGAGGTATTCTCGTCTAAAATTATCCAGTAAGAATCTGCACTTTTGACTGCGTATCAGACGTTCCGACATAACTGCTCGGCTAATGGTCTCTTTCTCCGGCCTGTCCGTTAGTTGTCCGTGTCCCCTGCCTGCGTGCTCCAGGATTTTAAGGGGAAAATCGTTAAGCATGAGCTTTGGATTCCCTTTCCGTGTGGATAATCTGTAGCTCCTCGTAAGTTTTCGCCTTGAAGCTGATGAGCTCATCTTCGAAGTAAAGGTCACTCTTTGCGATCTGATTACGGAATGAGGAGAGTCGCCTCTGGGCTTCCAATTCTTCGTTGTTGGGGATATCCACAGTGCATTGTCCACCTTTAGAAGCGTGGCCCGTGGCTCCAATGGTCATCGGGCCAACGCTTTCTTTCGGACTTTCTTTTAAGTTTTTTTTAGGAGTTTCTTTTGTGTGTGCGTCCGGGTAGGACAGGCCTGTCCTAACGGCATAGGATGGAGCTATCCTACCCCCACAGGACAGCTTGTCCCGTTTGGGTAGGACAGGACTTACTGATTTGCCCTTTTTGGGTTCTGTCCTAGCAACATAGGACAGCTGCCATAGAGAGATATTCATGTTAATTGCATAGGTTTTCGGTTTTCTGTCCTTTCCGGCTAGGACAGACACAATCTTCCTTTTGAAAAGTCGTGACAGCGCTTCATGTACACGCCTTCGATCAAGTCCAGTTAACTCCTCAAACTGACTCAGGGCGATCCTATCCCACTTTTTTCGCTCGTGCTTCGGGCGACCCTTAACATGGAAACCGAAAGTTTTGCGTAACAGTGCAGCCACTACGCGGCCCTCGTGTGCACAAAGGTTGGCAAAGCAAAGCCGTTCAACCACCTCATTGTGAACTGGAGTCCAATGCTCGGTGTCGAGATCGTACAGATTTGAGTCTGTAATCCCCGTCATGTCGATTCTTTTCCAGTCATCTTGCATGTTTGTTCAGCCCCTGTCAGAAGATCTCCTTCCGCTCCTCTTTGCTACCATCTATGCTTATTCGACTGCTCATCTATCCCGGCCCCTTTCAATTGCTTCTCGAACTCCCGGCTAAGTTGAGAACTGAATACTTCCTAATTCTAGACAAGCCTCTGTCATCCTACCTCCCTGGAACTCCCTCTACGTTTTGATCGACCGAAAGTGACCCGGAACTTTATCAAACTCAAATTTAAACCTCGTTGCGGCATTTGTGCTGTGTGGTTTAACGACCGTGAGGTAGCCTTCTTTGATTGCAGCGCGGATGAGGTTGCTAATCATGCTACGGTCGCAACCGAAAATCTCCGCCGCTTTACGTTGCGGAAGATAAATCTCGTTTTCTTCACCCACCACAACCTGGAGCCACCCAGCGAGACTCAAGAACTCGACGTAGCGGGTAAACCTACGAGTGAGGTTGGACTTACGGGGAACTGGGAATTGTAATGCAAGGGCGTGTGCCTTATTGAGAGGACCCTCACCGGCCACGTAGCGTATCTCGTCCCACTCGTTTACGATCTGAAACTGCTCGTCCTCGTCAAAGTCGGTAACCTGCCAGGGAATGATGTTCGCCGCCTGGCTGCCGGTAAGGTTGCGCAAGTCGGGGTGTCGCTTCATAAGCCGTGTGAACTCCCATGTGTCCGACTTCCACCGCTCATCTGGAACATAGTCGGATAAGTTGGTAAGCAGGAAATGGTAAATCCTTTCGGTGTACTTACCAAGAGGGAGATCCGTGGGGATACTATCTGTATCCTCTGGTACCCGACAGGGAACCTGATCCTTGTTATCCGATTCCTCTTTTCTGAGTCCTCTGACGATACGGAGAGGTGTTGTCTTGGGGGACTCCTTACTAGCCTCTAATTCCTCTATATTCCTCTTGGTCTCCGGATCTCCGAATCCTCTAAGTCCTCTGGTAGGGTTTACCCCTTTAAGTACTTGACTTTGTGTAAGTAGGTCATTTTGACCAGCGACGTCGTTTCCCACTTGTTTTTTACTCTTTCCAGGTGTATTCATATTTATTCCTTCTTTTTCTTGCCCCCAGTTGGACCTGACAGCGGCACGGAGAACATTGCCGCCGCCTGGCAGGGTTTCTTGTTTTAAGTCACTAAGTCGGGCTCAGGCCGGTTCTCCCTCTCCCGCAACCATGCCTCGATCACCGTCTCCCGGAAACGGATCGATCTCCGTCCTAGTCTAATTCTACCGGGAATCTCCCCGGAGGAAGCTTTCTTATAAACCGTCATTTGATCCCAACTGATCAAAGCCGCTAGCTCGCGGACCGAAAGTAATCGTTCCATTACAAAGCCTCCTTCCGTAGTGCCCAGATCTAAAAGGGCATAGCCCAATTTAGACAGATCACGCTAAGGCGCAATTCGTAAAATAAGAACTTTTATTTTAGGGGGGTGAGAGATTAAGGCCCGCTAAGAAACTATCAGGGCTCTGATAAAGCGTACTTCTTTGGGGTGGTGTTTTTGAAAGGATCTTGTATGAGCCTTTATCTGACCGTCTTTGTGAACTTGTGTCCCACCGCCTTTGATGGCTCCAGCGGCTACTAGAAGGTTCCAAAAGATCTCCCAGTGAGATCCTTTTGTTTTCTGTTTCAGGTGTTCATGGAGGGCAAAGATAACACGGTTGATTTTGTCCCTGGCTGACCCTCTTGTCTCTCCAATGGGGGAATCTCTTTCATCGATGTAGTTCTGCACAATCGCTTCCAAATGGCTTAGGGCCTTCTGAACAAGACCGCTACCGGGACTTGGCTCCCATGTGTGGTTACTAAACAGTTGCTTGGTTTTTTGAATTGCCTTTAAATCTTGGAAGTGGGCTGTAAGGTTAGTATCCTTGTGATCAAACTTTGGGACAATATTGTCATTGAGCCACAAGTACAAGGCAAATAGTGAAAAAATGAAATTTGGATCCGCACCCTTCTCTGCAAGAGACCTAAGATAGTTCATGCCTTCGTTACTTTTAAAATGCTGAATCTTTCTTTGACACTCTTCATCATCATCCCATGCCTGGCAAACTTTTACCCAAGCTTCTAACCACTTTGTTGTAAACGGCTTCTTTAAAGCGTCTCGCTCGCTATCATTTGGTAGTTCCCAATTAGGTCCCCTCATTGCATGACGGAACTGATATGGAAGAGGCATTGGTTTTAGAGCTTCCGGTTTAATGGTCTTCGGAAACATTCCAAACCCCGGAATTGGGGACATCTTGACCAATTTACTTCGTTTCACTGCCCTACCCTGCATGGACTCCTGCCTTGGCAAGGGGGGACCGAACCTGCAGGAGCGCACGGCTTTTCGGGTCCGGCTCCCTAGACTTTCTTGTTATCGTAATTTTAAGGCCGGCGCATTGAAACGCAAGGCAAAAACACTATCGCCTGCGCTCGCAAGTGAATCATAATGCCGAACTAACAATGCGGAGAAGTTAGAGGTTGTGGTAAGCCATGTGCGCGTTACCTCACAGCATCTATTTTTCACGCTTTCTCTGAGCAAGGAGTTCAGACGGCTCCACGCCCAACGCCCAGGCAATTCGGCAGATGTTGTCTATGGCAATGTTGCGCTCGTAGCGCTCGACTGACCCAAGGTAGGTACGGTGAATCCCCGCCTTGTCTGCTAGGCCCTCCTGTGACCATCCACGTTTGAGCCTGAGACGTCGGATATTTGCCGCAAGAATTAGCCGGCCATTGACTGGCTTCCCTTCCGGTGATCGTAACTCGCTGGAACCTAGAGAGCTTCGCCTCACGCCCCTAGAAAATCGGTTTGACTTCTATACATATACAGACAATGAGTAGCCTCTGTACAATAGACAGTTTCGGGTCTCGATAGAGAGAAGGAGTGAGGACCTTGCCCTCAAGGTGGGGATTAGGACCTCATCCTATCAAGAAAACTGTACGTTGTGTATAGAGCATGTGACGAGGGTCAACACGCACACTGACCTGACCATTGATGTCAAAGAACTAAACGTCTAGAGTCCATGGGTTTACGGGTGTAGTAGACAGCATTCGATGTGTTGCAGATAAAAAATGGATGCCAGACAGGAACTGCCGATTCAGAATCAATCCCCGGCAACGGAGTGGGACAGGGATGTTTCCCGAAGGGCGCTCGATGAACTGTTTCGCCTTGCTGGAGAGTATAACGCCACAAAGGATTACTACGAGCTTCTTCAGTTCGTGGGTCGTTTTCGCTTCTACTCCCCCTATAACGCGATGTTGATTCATACACAGATGCCGGGTGCTCAGTTTGTTGCGCCGCCAGACCGCTGGCTTCGCAAATATCGCCGACGGATCAAGCCTGGGGCACGTTCGCTGGTTATCCTCCGACCGATGGGTCCGGTGATGTTCGTCTACGACGTTTCGGACACCGAGCCGGAGAAGGACGCGCCACAACTGCCTCCTGAGATCGAACGACCCTTTGAAGTTCGGGGAGGGCACGTGGGTAGTGAATCGTGTATCTCTATGGAAAATGCCAAGCGAGACGGTATTGAAATCACTAGGAGGCAAGCTGGCTCACAGAGCGCTGGCGAAATCCGCAAGGCCGAAAACGTGAGGGACGTCACGTTCCAAACCAAAAAGAGACCAGAACCCGAGTACGTAAGCATCCGTGTCCGGTATGACCTCCTACTGAATTCCCAGCTGTCTGGCGAGGCACAATATGCGACACTAGTCCACGAGCTTGGGCATTTATATTGTGGCCATTTGGGCACGCCAAACCCAAAGTGGTGGCCGGATCGGCGGGGTTTATCGCGTGAGCTTTGCGAATTCGAGGCGGAGTCGGTCTGCTATCTCTTGTGCCGCCGACTTGGTATCGACAATCCCTCGGCCGAATACCTTTCTGGTTACGTTAAGAATCACCAAGAGACTCCTAGAATCAGCCTTGAATGTGTGATGAAGTCGGCGGGGCTGATTGAGCAAATGGGGCGCGAGCGCCTCAAGCCTCGGAAGGAGGAGAAGTAGGTAGCGAACAAAATAGCAATTCACAAATCCTGGGCGAGGAAGAATTCGCTTCAGCCTGGATATCCCTCGACTTTGCATTTGTTGTTTGGATCAAGGCCGATTGAGCATTCCGGCACTGTCTGGACGGCACCGGCAAGAACAACAGTGATTGTTGACGCCACGGGCGGCTAATAATCAGAAGCCACGCCCAAGTAGTATCACTCCATGAATCGATTCTTGACTTCAATGGCTCAGCTACAGCAATGAAACTTGACTGGCTTCACATTTTGCTTCTGGTACTCGTCCGTGCGCTTAGCTAATTTCTTTGGTTCGATCAGTACCGGCATGAACACTTTTGGAACTAAAAGCTGGCAAGAATCCATCGCATTACAGGACGTGTCGAACTGCTTACGCCTTCCCACGGTTGGCAGCAATTGCATCCAGCAAGGCAAGTTATGCAATCACTTAGCGCCAAGGAAGCGGGAGGACGATATGAAATTGAAGAACCGCCATGAGTGGTGATTCGTTTTTTGAATTGAAGACGTGCTTACCAAGCGCAGTAAGTATGACCTCTGTATCTCCCTGGGTTGCCAATCCGTATCCCTCCGAAAGACACGGACAATTCACGGACAGGATGAAAAAACAGCTTGCAATGAAAGGACTTAGCTAGGTCCGTTTGACTGACCATCAAGTGGTCCTAAGATCAGACTGAGGCTGGTGGTGAGGAGCTTCCTCTAAAATCGGTAGCAAGGCGATCGCACCTCATCAGCATGTCAGCGGAACTCCGGTAACACTAGTCTGGAATGCTTATCCGACGGGGCTTGGAACATTTGACAGAATAGTGAGTATTCATTCAAAGGAGTTTTAGATCCTGACTGTGCAGGTATTGTGCAACAGCCCGAATTAAATGTGACAACTAGACTGATATCTAGTTTAGCTTATTCTGGAGTGTTATGGTAATTTTTTCTATACCTTGCCCCGGTGGGAGTAGCTATGATGAGCCAGGACGAATTATTCGCCATCTCCGACGTGGCTAGCCTCCTCAAGGTGGCGGAGAAGACTGTGTACGGTCCCGCCCGGAAGAGCGACATCCCAAGTTTCAATGTCGGCGGCCGGTAGCGGTTCCGCGAACGGCATTCGATTCCTGGATGGAGCGGAATGACCGAAGCAATGGCTGACAAGAACCAGACTCCCGAACAGAAGGCCCGCGACACCATCAACCATATGCTGGGCCAGGCCGGATGGAAGGTGCAGTCGAAAAAAAAGATCGACTTCAGTGCCGGCTCCGGCATCGCCGTTCGTGAGTACCAGACTGATGTCGGCCCCGCCGACTATGTTCTGTTTATCGGCAAAAACCCCGTCGGCGTTGTAGAGGCCAAGCCGGAGGATTGGGGCCAGAAGATCACGACGGTCGAGGAGCAATCCGCCGCCTATGCCGCTGCCAATCTCAAGTGGCTGAACAATAGAGAGCCCCTGCCGTTCGTTTATGAAAGCACCGGCGTGCTGACGCGCTTCACCGACACGCGCGATCCTAAGCCCCGCTCCCGGGAGGTGTTCAGCTTCCCTCGGCCGGAGACGGTGCAGGACTGGCATACCCAGTCGGCCTCGCTCCGTTTGCGGCTCCGGGAGCTTCCGAATCTGGACCCCACGGGCCTGAGAGCTTGCCAGACCAATGCCATCGAGAGGCTGGAGGCATCCTTCAAAGATAACCGCCCGCGCGCCCTCATTCAGATGGCCACCGGCTCGGGCAAGACCTACGCCGCCATCACCTCAATCTACCGGCTGCTGAAACACGCTGACGCCAAGCGGATCCTCTTTCTGGTAGACACCAAGAATCTGGGCGAACAGGCCGAGCAGGAATTCATGGCCTACGTGCCCAACGACGACAACCGCAAATTCACCGAGCTTTACAACGTCCAACGCCTCCAATCGTCCTTCGTCGCCAAGGACAGCCAAGTCTGCATCAGCACCATCCAGCGTATGTACTCGCTCCTGAAGGACCAGGAGATGTACGAAGC
Organism: Binatia bacterium; assembly: GCA_963664015.2. GTDB lineage: Bacteria > Desulfobacterota > Binatia > UBA9968 > CAXXLF01 > JACZQL01. The sequence continues at coordinate 1,233,129 of CAXXLF010000001.1, forward strand.
CGCCGAGGAGATCAATCCTGCGGAGCTGGTTCAGCCCCATCAACCCATGCCGGTTGTCTATAACGGCAAGATTCCGCCTGAGTTCTTTGACTTCACCATCATCGACGAATGCCACCGCTCGATCTATAACCTCTGGCGCCAGGTCTTGGAATATTTCGACGCCTATCTCATCGGCTTGACAGCCACGCCGGACAGCCGCACCTACGGGTTCTTCAGGAAGAACGTCGTCAGCGAATACAGCCATGAGCAAGCCGTCGCCGACGGCGTCAATGTCGGCAACGAGATCTATGTCATCGACACGGAGAAGACCATGCATGGCGGCCAACTCAAAGCGGACCAGCAGGTCGAGAAGCGCGAGCGCCTGACGCGCCGAAGACGCTGGGAGATCCAGGATGAAGATGTCATCTATGCCGCCCAGCAACTCGACCGCGACATCGTCAACCCCGATCAGATCCGCACCATTGTCCGCACCTTCCGCAACAAGCTGCCGGAGATATTTCCCGGCCGCGACGAAGTACCGAAGACGCTCGTTTTTGCCAAGACCGACAGTCACGCCGACGACGTCATCCAGACCGTGCGGGAGGAATTCGCCGAAGGCAATGAGTTCTGCAAGAAGGTCACCTACAAGGTCGAAGAAGACCCGAAATCCGTGCTTGCCCAGTTCCGAAACGACTACTACCCGCGCATCGCCGTGACCGTGGACATGATCGCCACGGGCACCGACGTCAAGCCGCTCGAATGCCTGCTCTTCATGCGCGACGTGAGGAGCCGTAACTATTTCGAGCAGATGAAGGGCCGCGGGACCCGCACCCTCGACCATGACGATCTCATGAAAGTCTCGCCCTCCGCTGTCAGTGGGAAGACCCACTACGTAATCGTAGACGCCGTCGGCGTCACGCAATCGCTCAAGACCGCCAGCCAGCCTCTCATCACCAAGCCCTCCGTGCCGCTCAAGGACCTCGCCACGGGCGTGATGATGGGTGCTCGCGACGAGGACACGGTAAGTTCCCTTGCCGGCCGCCTGGCCCGTCTGAACCGGCAACTTGACGACAAGGACCGGGAGCGCATCAGGGAGAAGACCGGCGGCATGGAGCTAAACGACATCGTCGGTAACTTGCTCGCCGCCATCGATCCCGACCGCATTGAGAACAAGGCCCGGCAGATTGACAGCCTCCCCGAAGACGCGGAACCGCCGGAGCAAACACGCCAAAAGGCTCAGGAACAGTTGGTCGGTGACGCCGCCGGTGTGTTCAACGGTGAACTGATCGAGCTGATCGACTCGATTCGCCGCGACAAGGAACAGACCATCGACCACGAGGGCCTCGACACCGTGCTCCGCGCCGAATGGAAGGGCAACGCCCATGAGAACGCCAAGGCTACTGCGCAGGACTTCCGGCAATACCTGGAAGATAACCGCGACCGGATCGAAGCCCTGACCATCTTCTTTGCCCAACCGCACCGGCGCCGCGAGCTGACCTACGCCATGATCCGGGAGGTATTCGACAAGCTGAAATACGACAAACCCCGCCTGGCCCCCTTGCGGGTCTGGGGAGCATATGCCCTGCTCGATGAATACAAGGGCCGGCAACCGGCGAGCGACTTGACGGCGCTCGTTGCGTCGATCCGGTGGGCCTGCGGCATTGATGCGAAAGTCTCGCCCTATTCGGAAACCGTGCGGCGCAACTTCCAGAACTGGATCATGACGCGCCACAGCGGCAGTGGAGAGAAATTCAATGAGGAGCAGATGGCATGGCTGCGAATGATTCGCGACCACATCATCAGCTCCTTTCATCTGGAGCGCGACGACCTCGACATGGCTCCGTTCGATGGCAAGGGCGGCCTGGGGCAAATGTACAAGCTCTTCGGCGACCGGATGGATGGGGTGATTGATGAATTGAACGAGGTGTTGGCGGCGTGAGTAACGAGATTAATATTCTTCCTGAAGGGTGGCAGAAGACCACTCTTGAGCATCTGATTACCAGGATTAGCAATGGAGTAAATGTAACCCAGCATGAAGAGAGGATAGGGCTGCCTATAACCAGAATAGAAACTATCTGGAACGGGACAATAGATCTCAATAGGGTAAAGTATATTAAGGAAGTTAACGACGAATTAAGATTAAACTACGGGCTTATGAATGGCGATATATTGTTCAGTCATATAAATAGCGACAGCCATTTAGGGAAGACTGCGATTTTTCAGTCACAAGTAAAGTGTCTGATTCATGGTATCAATCTTCTGCTAATAAGGCCATCAGCAGAAATTTCGAGTGAATATCTGAATTATCATTTTCAGTTGTTACGCCAAAATGGCGAATTTGTTGCTGTTGCACAGCGTGCCGTTAATCAGTCATCGATTAACCAGAGGCAGCTAAAGGCCTTCGAGTTTGTTCTTCCCCCCTTCAATGAACAGCGCCGCATCGTCGCCAAGATCGAGGAACTCTTCTCAGAACTGGACAAGGGCGTCGAGAGCCTGAAGACGGCACGCGCGCAGATCGATGTCTACCGCCAGGCTGTGCTCAAGCACGCCTTCGAAGGCAAGCTCACGGCCAGATGGCGCGAAGAGAACAAAGACAAGCTTGAGAAGCCCGAACAGTTGCTCGCTCGTATCAAGCAGGAACGGGCGGCGCGCTACGATCGGCAACTTCAGGAGTGGAAGGCTGCTGTCAAAGAATGGGAGGCGAAGGATCAGCTGGGCAAGAAGCCTCCAAAACCAGCCTCGTTGATGGCTTCGGTTCCAATCGCGCAGAGTGAGTTGATCGGACTCCCGAACATCCCACAGTTATGGCAATACGTCCGACTATCGGAAATCGCTGACATAGGTTCGGGAATGTCAGTTAGCAAGTCGCGCAAGCTTGGTGTCCCAATTGAGATTCCATACTTAAGTGTAGCCAATGTTCAGCGCGGTGTACTCGACCTCTCGACAGTCAAGATCATGAAAATCGAGAGCTCCCAACTACCCAGGCTCGCGCTTAAGCGATGGGACGTTCTCTTCAACGAAGGGGGGGACCGTGACAAGCTGGGCAGAGGGTGGGTGTGGGAGTCGAAGATAGAACCTTGTATTACGCAAAACCATGTGTTCCGCGCAAGCCCGTTTCTTGAGTCCCACCAACACTCCAAATGGATCTCGCACTGGGGCAACACCTTCGGCCAACTATACTTCGAGGCACAGGGAAAACAGACGACAAACCTCGCATCAATCAACAAGACAGTTCTCAGTAGATTTCCTGTCCCTCTCCCACCGATCGAGGAACAAGAGGAAATGATTCAAAGACTCGAAAACCAAACGGCGATCATCGACCGCTTGGAACAGAATGTTGCGAGTTCCCTTGAAAAGCTGAACGCCTTACGCCAGTCGATTCTGAAGACAGCCTTTGCCGGCCAACTCGTCGCGCAGGACCCCAGCGATGAGCCCGCGTCGGTTCTTCTGGACAGGATCAGAGCCGAAAGAGAAAAGACTGTGAAGAACAAAACCCCCAAGAAGAAAAATAAAGGGAAGGCCGCCGCATGAACACCGCTCCTATCGTTTCCAAAGTCTGGAGCTTCTGCACCACCCTGCGCGATGACGGGGTCGGCTATGGCGACTACCTGGAGCAGCTCACCTATCTGATCTTCCTCAAGATGGCCGACGAGTACGGGAAGCCGCCGCACAAACGCGATGTCGGCATCCCCGTTGAATACAACTGGCAGAACCTGAAATCGAAGAACGGTGCGGAGCTCGAAAGCCACTACGTCACCCTGCTGCGCCAGCTCGGCACCAAGAAGGGCATGCTGGGGCAGATCTTCACCAAAGCCCAGAACAAGGTCCAGGACCCGGCGAAGCTCTATCGCCTTATCGACATGGTGGACGACACCGAGTGGGTCACCATGGGCGCCGACATCAAGGGCGATATCTACGAAAACCTGCTGGAGCGAAACGCCGAGGACACCAAGTCGGGCGCCGGGCAGTATTTCACGCCGCGCGCCCTCATCCGTGCCATGGTCGAGTGTGTGCGGCCCGAACCGAGCAAGCTCATCGCCGACCCGGACAACTTCAAGCTCGACAAGAAGCAGAAGGCGTTTCTGAAGCACGAAGAGTTTCACGGCAACGAGATCGTCGCCAACACGCGCCGCCTGTGCCTGATGAACATGTTCCTGCACAACATCGGTGAGATCGACGGCGGCGCGCCCATATCGTCGAATGATTCGTTGGTCGCCGATGCCGGGAAGCGTTTTGACTATGTGCTAGCGAACCCGCCTTTCGGCAAGAAGAGCTCCATGAGCTTTACGAACGAGGAGGGCGAGCAGGAAAAGGACGACCTGACCTACAACCGACAGGATTTCTGGGCGACCACCTCGAACAAACAGCTCAATTTCGTGCAGCACATTCGCACCATGCTCAAGACTACCGGACGCGCCGCCGTCGTCGTGCCGGACAACGTGTTGTTTGAAGGCGGCGCCGGTGAGACGATCCGCAAGAAATTGCTGGACATCACGGACCTGCACACCATCCTTCGGCTTCCAACCGGCGTGTTCTACGCGCAAGGGGTCAAGGCCAATGTGATCTTCTTCGATAACCACGAAGCCAGCCCGAACCCCTGGACGAAACAAGTCTGGTACTACGACTACCGCACCAATATTCATCACACATTAAAGAAAAAGCCGATGCGCTTCGAGGACCTGTCGGACTTCGTCAGGTGCTACAACCCGCAGAACCGGCACAAGCGAAAGGCCGCCTGGGACGAGAAGGACGCGCCGGAAGGCCGTTGGCGCAGCTACAGCTATGAGGAGATCAGCGCGCGCGACAAGACCAGCCTCGATATTTTCTGGCTCAAGGACAAGAACCTGACCGACCTGGACAACCTGCCTGACCCCGACGACCTCGCCGAAGAGATCATCGAGAACCTCGAAGCTGGCCTGAATAGTTTTCGCGAGGTACTCGCCGGTTTGCGGCAAGCAGGTAGTTGAATGTGCGAACCGCCAGATCAGGCCGAGGAAGCGGATAACATATATACCCCCCTTGTCGACCCCATGTTTCCCTTGACACCCTTTCCTGGGCTGTCCTATATTCCCGCTCGCAACTATCGTGCAGATCCCCGTGACTCGGTTATCTGCTCAATACAATAACCCAACCAAGGTTCGGATTAGCTATCCGAGCTGGGTGAATAGGCAGAACTTCACACATCATCTGTGCGATAGTTGCAAAATGGCCCGGCAATTTTGCCCGGTCACGACATCACTCTCTAACTAACAGGAGAAATCATGTTTCACATCGTTTTTGCACTTTTGTTGCTATTACTTGGGTGGATGCAGTGCAGGGGGCGGAGGTACGCAAGTTACCATGCAGCCACCTCCACCTGTTGTTGTTCCAACTCCCGAAGGAAATGCAGTCCGTACCGCTGCCAAAGCGATCCCCAACTTCGGTAGTGTCACGCAATCGAGCAATGTGAGCTCGACCAACGTCACGTTCGATACCGCCAGAGCGTCATTCGACGGGACGAATGGCCGGGTTACAATCACCCACCAGGATTCCAGCACTACCACGCTGGACACCACCGTGGACTCAGTTATTCACGATAGCACCGAGTTCCCAAGTCTTATAAGATCTGGTTACCGCCACCGGCAGGTAGCCATAAAGAAGGCCGGGAGCGATGACATATATGCGGTTCTCGGAGCCGATTGGAAATCCGGAGACCCGACCGACTACGTGGGGTACGGGTTTTGGCTCAAAGCGGATAATTTCAGGACCCCATCGATGAATATCCACGAGGTAGGAACATTCCTGGATGGTCCAGAACTGCGCGGCAATCCCATCGTGCCAGTAAGTGGAAGCGCTACCTATCGAGGCAAGTCCCAGGGGTATTATATTGCCGAGGTCGGGAGCAATCAGGAGATTCCCCAGGGCTCGCGCGCATGGGGGGAGTTCGAGGCCGATGCCACTCTCCAGGCCGACTTCGATGCTGGAACGATAGGCGGCTCTATCAACAATGCTACAGTGATTGAGGACGCAGCAAATCCCGAAGGACAGATGCTATACATGAACAACAGCTACTCGGTCGATTACGTTCTTACCTTGGAAACTACCCCCATCGGCACCGGCCAGTTCGTAGGCGACACCTCCATGAGCAGTCCTTCAAGGCAAGTCGCATCATCTAGCGGCAAGTGGGGCGGGCAGTTCTCCAACCGGCCAGTGAGCGCCACCGACGGCGATCCACGGCTAGTGGGCGGAACATTCGGCGGCGGCATCACCGAAGCGGACGGCAGCCGCTTTGACTATATCGGCGCTTTCGGCGCAGCTAAGCAGTAGGAACGATCTCAACCGTTACGCTGGGTCCTGACCCGACATTCGGCGTAGCCCAAAACCAGAATGGCGCGGGCAATTTCCCGCTCTCCGGGTTTCCTGATCGGAAACGAAGCCCAACCCTCGATCTTAAGGCTATAGCCCCTCCATGCTTTCCAAGGTCCTAGTTTAGGGATTTATAAAGATTTGCGACTGTTCCATCGGCACAAGTAGTGGGTGGGGGTTGTTAGGCGCTTCTTATCTTGAGTCTAGGACCGTGTCTCCAGTGGACACCGTGTTAAGCCATCAAAAAATCTAACCCTAGCGGGATTCGTTGCGTCATTACAAAATCTAACCGAAGTCGTCTCGCATCTGTCGTTTCATGTCCTGTTGTTGGCGCTGTAGTTTCTTGCTGAAGGTCCAGTTTCTCCACGGCGTTTGTTTCAGCGGTGGTCTCTCTCGTGGGGCTCTGTCTGCATGGCTGGCCAGCTTGTAGATCCGCTGCAGTTGCTGATCGATTCGGGTAGAGAGCTCGAAGGGATCAGTTGTCTTAAGCGTGTGCTTGAGGGCTGCCAGCTTTTTGGGGTCTCCCTTTCGGGACTCCACGACCCGTTCGAACGGGGTACGAGGCGTGTCATAGCGGCGAATAAGTCGAGAGCCTATACGGATCTTGCATCGCAGCTTCATGGAGGGCTGGAACAGATTCTGGAAGATCCTAAGCTCATCATAGAGCTGGTTGGCGGCCTCTTGGGCCTTTGCGGTGTCGTAGCGATCCCAGCCCATAAGCTTTCTGACATGGGTCCAGTTTTTCTGCTCGATGTGCGCGTTGTCATCTTTTTTGTAGGGACGCGAGCGGGTGAACTGAATGGTGTGGCCAGCTGGGCGTTGTTGACAGAAGGCAAGAAGGCGGTTGTTGATAAACTCACTGCCGTTGTCGGAGTCGATCCCCTTGAGGGGAAAAGGAAGCTGGTGTTCGATCTCGGTGACCGCATTCAAGACACCCAAAGCGCTCTTACCCATGACGGCCTTGCGCTCTACCCAGCAGGTAGCAATGTCGACACAGTCCAGACTATGGACAAACTCCCCAACCGCTGAGGCCCCTGAGTGTGACACCAGGTCAATCTCCAGATAGCCCGGCCGGTTCACATCCCAGTGATCGGTCTTAATCGGGATCATCTGCTTTAGTAGCGATCCGGGCCGAGTGGTGCCATAGAGTCGGCGTTTCACGATGTGCTTGGTTTCCCTCAGGCGCCGATCCATCTGACGGGCGCTGATGGCCAGGAGCTGATCCTCTAACGGTTGGGTCAGCTCGAAGTGTTGCCTTATCCAGGGCAACCAGTGTACAAGGGCGGCCTTCAGACGTTGGGAGCACAGATACCCCGAGGCCTCCCACACCTTTGCCAAAATCCTTACCATTGCCCGATTGTATGTAGGAGAGCGAGGTGCACCCCGTTTGCGTACAGTTGCCTCGGGCAAGGGCCGGTTTAAAAGCCAGATGGCATATTTGCGGTTGTAGCCGTAAACCTTGCAGAATTCCTCTAGCATCGTTCCCTTCTGTGCCCGTGGTGCGTGCTGATAACGATCATAGATGGATCGTAAATACTCCTGCTTGGATCGTCGTGCCATGGTGAACCCTTCCATTGTTGCCCTCCTTGAGCTCTAATGTGAGCCCTTGGAGGGTTAGAATCACAAATGGCGCAACGTATCGCCCTTGGGTTAGATTATACATGGCGCAATACGCGGTCTGCGGCAAGTGAACCCGCATTACCTGCATGGGTACACGAGATGGTGCCCGACAAACCATGCGGCGGTTTCAGCACTGGCCTCAGCACCGGGGCCTGCACTGTGCGAGCCGAAGTATCGGACTGGATGAGCCTGGTAGCGGGCGGAGGTGGCGGCACTTGCCAGAATTGATCGCCCTGCTCGAACCGCTCGTCCAGCCGGAAGCAAAGTAAGGGCGTTGCTCAGGGCTTGTAGATGCCGCAGCCGAAGATGTGGCCCTTGTGGCGGACGACCCATGAGGACTTGGGCACGACCTTCCCGGAGAGGGGGTCTTCCCACCCATAATCCACCCATGCGCCCTGAGCCGTGGCCTTGTCCAGAATAGCACGACCGATGTTGAGACCATTGGGGTCTAGCAGCGTGACCGTGTCGGAGCCGACAAGCGAGGGGGTCGCGGCGTGAGCGAGGATGGAGCCGCCCTTATCCGCCTTGATCACGAAAATGTAGAGGTCGGCGCGCCTGAATTCGGAGCCGGGACGGCGGTTGAAACGATCGAAGGCCGCCTCCGCTCCTTTCTCGTCAAAGAGGGTGACGGCTTTCACCACCATGGCCTGGGCCTGGGCTGGGGTGCCGCGCTTTTGCTCGTGCTTGCCGGCAAAGGCGGCAGCGGCGAGAAGCGCAAAGGAAACGATGAGCGCGATGTTTACGGTAACGACTTTTTTCATGGATTCGAGTCCTCACTGGGTTGCGTCTTTGTAACCGGAGTTAACCTTGCCTTTTTGCTATTCTGGGTTTTCTTCCCTTTCGGATTCCAGCTTGTATTGTACCAATTCTCTCTTGGAATTTCCAGTCTATTTGGACGCGGTCCACCAAAGCATAGGGTTTTCTCCTTTCAGGTTTGATGGCCGTTACAACCACCATCCTGCTGAAGCTTGACCCCTTTTTCATGTTACCTGACACCGGCCACAGGGCGATGGGCTCAGCAGCGCCCGCACGCTCATGCCTTGGCTCCTGGAGGGTGGGGCTTATGACATTTCCGAAGCGCGAACAAGCGCGTGAGACACGAACAAACACGGGATGCCTCCGTAAACCTGACATGGTTTTTTAGATGAATTTCGTCTTCCGTGGCACACCTTCCAGTTCCCGCACGCGTAATCCTTCGCATCGAGCTTCGAGTATCGCATGGTCCTATTCCCGTTTCAGACTCGCCGATGACTCCCCGGCCGGTTGCATTGTCCTGTGGACCCTGTAGAGCCCGGGCAAGCCGGGATTGACAAAAGCGCGGAAAGGGTCCGTGCAATGCCGAAGCCGCTTATTTCAGTTGCAGGATCTTGGGCCAGTTCACGTCCGCTTTGGCGATGTTGCCGGGGATGTCCTGCTCTCACTGCTTCTTGACACCCAGGCTGTAGTTGAGGTAGAGAGCGCCCTCCACGATACTCCAGGCGTCCGGGTCGGTGCTGGCAGTATACCCCTGGCTTACCGCCCAGGCGCAGTAGCCGCCGTACCGGGGGGCGTACTTTTCCGGCTTCGCCTCGAACGATTCCCGATTCTTAGCGCTGGCAAAGTACCAGGTCGCCCCCATCCACTCGAGCCGATGGGCGCTCTTTCCCCGAACCGGCCGGCCCTCGGTGAAATATGCCACGGGGTCATATCCCCGGATGGCGCCGCCGAGATAGGTCGAGAACACCGGCTCAATGGCCAACGCCCTGCTCGCGGCGACTGTCAAGGCTATGATGAAAAGCATTGGAATCACCACACGCCCGATGTTTTTTCCGCGATTCATGAATCCCTCCTCCCATGAAGTCACCCAAAGCTCTCCCGTCCGTCCAACTCCATGAACCGGCGCGGTATCCAGAGTCTCTCCCGCCGGTATTCTCACGGGTATACGCTTTCGCATCTAGCTTCGGGCGCCCCGCCGTGCTATCCATGTGCTTTTTATTTCATCTCATTCCAAGAGAGTTTGCAACACGCACCATGGCCTCGCTAACGCAGCTCGAATCAAACCAGGATTGCGTGGAGCAGCAGGGGGTCTGGCGTGCCTGAGCATGCCTGAGCGTCGCTGTAACCCTCGGAGCCCCTATGCCGACAAACCGTCGCGCCTGACGACGCTTGTCGTGCTCACCAGGCCGAGAAGGTTTTGCGGAAAGGCCGAACAGGATAAAATAAAATGAATGAAAACGAGCGAAATGAATTGGATCGGGTGGCGGCGGGCGTGGAGGAGCCTGCACGGCTGGGCTGCGTGCGAACCGAACCTTTCCTCAACGCACGCGAGTCCATCCTAATCAGCGGCACTGATCCGGCGGCAGGTCAACGATCTCTTGACTACACCGAATTGCTAAGATAACAGTTGGTTATACTAACCATGGGGTCCAGCCCCCGTCTTATAATTAAGGAGGGGCTGTGTCTCTGGCCGTTTGAGGTCAGGAGGTCAGGTATGCGGAGAGCATTCTTTGCATTGATCGTTTCCCTCGCCGTGGCAGGCTTGCTGCCGGTTGGTGCGGCAGGGGCCGATGGCGGGGTGTATATCGGGGTTGGTGGTGGGGCCACGTTTCCGAACGGCGCCAGCAACACCCGCCGAGCCGTAGACGACTATCCCGCACTCGACGTCGACAGCAGCAGCGATACGGGTTTCGCCGTGAACGGCGCGGTCGGGTACGCTTTTACCAATGGCTTACGAGTCGAAGGTGAAGTCGGCTACCGTAGGAGTGACTTGAATAAAATCAACGTCAAGAGTCCCGGCGCCCTCATCGACCTCCTACCGCCCTCCCAGCGGGACAACCCTCAGGCCCGTCAAAGCCTGTTGGGAAAACAGGACAACAGTGGCGCTTTCTCGACGGTTACCCTTATGTTCAATGGGTACTACGACATTGATGTAGGATCCGGCTGGAAACCCTATGTCGGCGGCGGTGTCGGAGTTGCCTTCCTTTCGGCTGAGTCGAAGTCTCCGACTACCGGCCGGAAACTTCTCGACGACAACGACACCGTGTTCGCGTATCAGGTGGGAGGGGGGATCGGGTACGAGATCACCCCAGCCACGACCCTTAGTCTAGACTATCGGTACTTCGGGACCCAGGATCCAGCCCTGAAGAGTGAGGTGAGCGGACGCAACTTCGACAGTGAATACGGAGGGCATCACGTCGGCGCCAGCATCCGGTTCTCATTGCCCTAACGCACCGTCGCAGGCGTCCGGCGAATAGTAACACTGGTGTCAAGTCTTGTCTCTTGCATCACTCCTTGTTTGCCAACCGGCTGACCGCGGCATGGTGCAGGCCTAGATAATCGGCCATCTCTCTCCGGCTGTACCCGTTACCATCCACCGCACAGCCGATTAAACTGTCCCGCTTAGGCCGGGGACAGGCAACATGAAAAAGGGGTCAAGCTCCGGCAGGATGGCGGTTGTAGCGGCCATCAAACCTGAAAGGAGCAGACCCCATGCTTTACGTCGGGATAGACTGTCACAAACGATGCGCCCGGGTAAATGCCATCGACAAGGCGCCAGTCGGCGCAGCGGTTCGGAAATAATTGAGGATGGCCGGGAAAATCGGAGAAATTCCCGGGCAAGATAACCCAAAAATCGCCCATGCAAAGCCCCTGAAAGGGCCGTGCAACGACCGTGCTCGATGCCGCCGGAAACAGAAAAACGTCATGCATGCAGGAAGTCGATACGGACTGAAACGGTCACGGTGGCGTGGTCGTCGACGGGCACCGATTCGGGATTGCTTGACAGCGATAGTGCAGAACATCGAGCTGTCGATTGATCATGCACGGCCAAAACCCGGAGCGGTTATGGCTCGGTTGGATCTATTGCGCTATTTAACCGACGCTTGGGCAACAGCCCGACAAGACGTGACCCCGATGCGTAGAGCTTGCAGCCGAATCGGGTCGGCAGACCTTTAAGATAAGAATCGTAAGGTGATGTTCCCGCTCGTCGTCATCGCGGAAGATGAGCCGGCGGCGGATACGAAGTTCCATTGTAGTTCTGAATGGGAGGGGGACGGTCGGATTATTCGTCAGAGATGGCGGTTCAGGAAATCTATGGTCCGCTGGTGGGCGAGCCGTGCCGCCGGCGCATCGAACGCCGCCCCGTCCTCGACGTCAAAACGGTCGCTGGCGCCTTTGTAGATGTGGACTTCCGTATTCTTATTCCGCGCCATAACTCGTTTGGCGAGCTCCTTCACGGCGTCCAGATCGCTGTCGGCCGCTTTTTCCGGATAGTGGGCGATAAGCGGCGCTTCCATTTTGTCCAGCCGGTAGGCGGCCGGGGCCGTGATGGCCCCGCTATCGCTATAGTAGACAACGGATGCGCCGATGTCGAACCCGGCCACCGCCATGTGAAATGACCAGGCGGCCCCGTATCCCCAGCCCGCTACCGCGACGCGCCCGCCATCGACCTGAGGCAGGGAGCGGAGGTAGGAGAGCCCGCTTCTCATGTTTCTAAACACCACACGGTGATTGCTTTTCTTTATCTGCTCGCCAATGACGGGTCGGGCCGCTTGCGCCGAGGCATAGGTCTTGCCGTCGAAAGCGTCCAGCGCCAACGTGACGAACCCGGCGGCGGCAAAGGCCCTCGCCCTTTTCCGCATCTCGTTATTCAGCCCCCCGAAATCATGCATGAGGATCAACGCCGGCGCTTTCCCGGCGTTGTCGGGCGTAGCGAGAAACCCCTTTACGTCTCCGTAATAGGCAACCGTTTTTCCTGAACCGCATGGGCGCCGAACGGCGCAAGGAGCGTAGACGCAACGGCCAGCGGCGCCTTGCAGATCAGCCTTCGTGCTCGATGTTTTATCGAATGCATGCTCGTTCCCTCCAGTCGTCACATGTTCGCAGCACCCCGCCGTGCGTCTGAGCCGAACACCTCGGTTTCCCACCCATGCTACGATAATAGACTCTATCCGGTTCCATGCCGCTCGGTTCAGCAACCGGACCCGCGTCATCGGCGCCTCCCCAAGCTGTCCCGCCGCTACACCGAAGCGAGAGAGGTGGGGAACTATCTAACGGGGTGGTATAGTTCAATGGGGTGAGTGGAGACGGGCGGGCCGGTCGGGTTGCATCATGGAACGGTAAGCAATGCGGTCGGCCGAGCCGCCGAGAGCAAGGACCGGGGCCTGCGCGCGGCTTTGAACGAAGCAGAGGCAGAAACCGAGAATCCATAGACACGGGCCCCGGGGCGGGAGGCAACGAAATGAGATCGTCATCGTGGAAACTAAGCGCCATCGGAGCCGCATTGGGAATATGCGCCGTGATCGGCGCGGCGGGACAGAGCGCGGCCGGAGAGGCGAAGCGTTCCGGCTGGTACATAGGCGCGGGCGTCGGGTTGAACTGGACATCCGAGATGGAGCAGGCGGGCCGCAACCGGGACACCATCTGTTACCCGAACAACGATTGCACCGGCGCCGCGCCCGGGGGCTATCGATGGTACTACGACCTCCCTGCGGACGGCGGCGCCGCGTTCGAAATCTCAGCCGGCCGCATGTTCGACAGAGCGCGCCTGGAATTGTCTTTGACCGAGCGAAGAAACGACGTTGAACAAAAATTCACCGGCATCACCTACCTTGACGGATCCGCCATCGTACCTGACCCGGCGAGCAACTATACGGAGTCCGCCGCGACCGAGATCGATCGTCTGACGGTGCGCACCGTTTCGCTCAACGTCTACTACGACTTCCCCCTTGCGAAGAGCCGGCTCACGCCTTACCTGGGCGCCGGAGTGGGTGTCTCTTTCGTCAAATTGTCGGGGCTGTATTACCACAGCCGATACTCGTGCAAGGATCCCTCATCGAATTGCGAGAGACCCGAGCAGTACAACAGCCGGCAGGATGTCGACCTGTCCGATACCGTCCTCTCCAAGAGCCTCTACGCCGGCGTCGACTACCGCCTGAATGACAGTTTTCTGCTGGGCCTGAAGCTCTCTTACGGCCTGGTGGACGACATGGAGGACAAAAGCGGTTACTCCGAGCATGCGGTTCCCGGCCTCACCAGCCTCACCAAAATAAGCGACATGGACCACCTGTCTCTGATGCTCGCCCTGAAGTACCGGTTCGGCGACTGACGCCGCTCAACGTCCCCCTCGCCTGCGGCCGAGCCGCTAGACAACGGGGGCGCCTTCCGTTGGCTTTGCCATCTTCGGCCTCACCAGCCACGCGCCGAGCGCCGGCAGGAGCACGATGGCCGCGACCATGCGTGTTAAGCCATCAAAAAATCTAACCCTAGCGGGATTCGTTGCGTCATTACAAAATCTAACCGAAGTCGTCTCGCATCTGTCGTTTCATGTCCTGTTGTTGGCGCTGTAGTTTCTTGCTGAAGGTCCAGTTTCTCCACGGCGTTTGTTTCAGCGGTGGTCTCTCTCGTGGGGCTCTGTCTGCATGGCTGGCCAGCTTGTAGATCCGCTGCAGTTGCTGATCGATTCGGGTAGAGAGCTCGAAGGGATCAGTTGCCTTAAGCGTGTGCTTGAGGGCTGCCAGCTTTTTGGGGTCTCCCTTTCGGGACTCCACGACCCGTTCGAACGGGGTACGAGGCGTGTCATAGCGGCGAATAAGTCGAGAGCCTATACGGATCTTGCATCGCAGCTTCATGGAGGGCTGGAACAGATTCTGGAAGATCCTAAGCTCATCATAGAGCTGGTTGGCGGCCTCTTGGGCCTTTGCGGTGTCGTAGCGATCCCAGCCCATAAGCTTTCTGACATGGGTCCAGTTTTTCTGCTCGATGTGCGCGTTGTCATCTTTTTTGTAGGGACGCGAGCGGGTGAACTGAATGGTGTGGCCAGCTGGGCGTTGTTGACAGAAGGCAAGAAGGCGGTTGTTGATAAACTCACTGCCGTTGTCGGAGTCGATCCCCTTGAGGGGAAAAGGAAGCTGGTGTTCGATCTCGGTGACCGCATTCAAGACACCCAAAGCGCTCTTACCCATGACGGCCTTGCGCTCTACCCAGCAGGTAGCAATGTCGACACAGTCCAGACTATGGACAAACTCCCCAACCGCTGAGGCCCCTGAGTGTGACACCAGGTCAATCTCCAGATAGCCCGGCCGGTTCACATCCCAGTGATCGGTCTTAATCGGGATCATCTGCTTTAGTAGCGATCCGGGCCGAGTGGTGCCATAGAGTCGGCGTTTCACGATGTGCTTGGTTTCCCTCAGGCGCCGATCCATCTGACGGGCGCTGATGGCCAGGAGCTGATCCTCTAACGGTTGGGTCAGCTCGAAGTGTTGCCTTATCCAGGGCAACCAGTGTACAAGGGCGGCCTTCAGACGTTGGGAGCACAGATACCCCGAGGCCTCCCACACCTTTGCCAAAATCCTTACCATTGCCCGATTGTATGTAGGAGAGCGAGGTGCACCCCGTTTGCGTACAGTTGCCTCGGGCAAGGGCCGGTTTAAAAGCCAGATGGCATATTTGCGGTTGTAGCCGCAAACCTTGCAGAATTCCTCTAGCATCGTTCCCTTCTGTGCCCGTGGTGCGTGCTGATAACGATCATAGATGGATCGTAAATACTCCTGCTTGGATCGTCGTGCCATGGTGAACCCTTCCATTGTTGCCCTCCTTGAGCTCTAATGTGAGCCCTTGGAGGGTTAGAATCACAAATGGCGCAACGTATCGCCCTTGGGTTAGATTATACATGGCGCAATACGCGGTACCGCGAGGAGGGACGGTTCTCTAACGCTCCTGATACCAAGCAACAGATGGATTTGGTGCGAACGAAGGCCGACGATGTCCCGGTCCTCATGCTCCTTCGCCAGAAAGGCGATAAAGGCAGGGGTTGGCGGGGACTTCCCTTCTGGTGGCCCGTTATCATGACGCCTCGATCTGGAGTCACAGCGATATTCGCCATGGGTAAGGCCGTGACGCCTACGGCGCCGGCTCCCAGCAGCGGAGCCACAAGATCGCCCGCAACAGAAGAGACCCCGTAAATGACCATGGAAGAATATTTGCAACACATTCTTCAACGCGAGGCCGCCGATACCGGGCCTTACCCGCCGGTGCGGAGTGTGCAGGCTAAGATTGAACCCGCCATCAGAGAGTGGGCGGGCATTTATCTGTCAAGCATTAGCCCCTGTTGGGCGCTTAAGGCAGTTACAGCGAAAAAAGAGGACAAGGAGAGAATCAGTGGGGGCAACTTTGGGGGCAATAGCTCGGCTTCTTGAAACTGATCTCCTTACCGATCAATGACTTGCGAGCGTAATGTAGTTCCCCCGCCAAAAAAGATCAAAAAATCCCTTGTAAATCATAAAGTTAATTTGATATAGCGTCCGTTATGGTCCCATGCCGTCCAACTAAATCTGCCCCCATGTGTCGTTGACTGATACCTCTATTCGTTCTGCAAAGCCCAAGGATAAGACTTTCAAGCTGTTTGATACGGGCCCCGGTTCGGGTTTAATCGGTCCTGCGCTAATTCGACAGGATCTGGCTGAGGAACAGTTTGGTCCGCTCGTTCTGCGGGTTGTCGAAGAACTCCTTTGGCCGGTTTTGCTCTATGATCTCGCCCCCGTCCATGAAGATGACGTGGTCGGCGACCCGATTGGCGAATCCCATTTCGTGGGTCACGACCAGCATGGTCATGCCGCTCTCGGCAAGCTCGATCATCACGTCGAGCACCTCCTTGATCATCTCGGGGTCGAGCGCAGACGTCGGCTCGTCGAACAGCATGATCTTGGGCTGCATGCACAGGGATCTTGCAATCGCGACGCGCTGCTGCTGACCGCCCGATAGCTGGCCGGGAAATTTATCCGCCTGTTCGGAGATCTGGACCCGCTCGAGATATTGCCGCGCCAGCGCCTCGGCTTTGTCCCTGGGCGTCTTGCGCACCCAGATGGGCGCCAGCGTGCAGTTCTCCAGCACCGTCAGATGCGGGAATAGGTTGAAGTGCTGGAACACCATCCCGACTTCCGACCGGATCTGCTCGATATGTTTGAGATCGCCGGTGAGTTCCGTCCCATCGACCACGATCGTTCCGCGCTGATGCTGTTCGAGATGGTTGATGCAACGGATCAGAGTCGATTTGCCTGAGCCCGACGGCCCGCAAATAACAACGCGTTCGCGCGCCGCCACCGTCAGGTTGATGTTCTTCAGGACATGAAACGGGCCGAACCACTTGTGCATGCCGGTGATATCGATGATAGGTGCGGCGGAAGCGTCCAACATGGCGTTACTCCTAACGGTGATCGGTGCTGAGCCGTTTCTCGAGCCACAGCGAGTAGCGCGACATGGCGAAACAGCTGATAAAAAAGAAAAGCGCGCAAAACAGATAGATTTCGGTGGAAAGCCCGTTCCACTTGGCGTCCGCGAGCACGGCGCGGCCGATTCCCAGCGGATCAAGGAGCCCGATGACGATCACCAGCGTAGTGTCCTTGTAGAGAGATATGAAACAGTTCACGAGGCCGGGGATCGAAACTTTAAGCGCCTGGGGCAGGGTGATCAGCAAAGTGGTCTTCCAGTAGGACAGCCCCAGCGCATCGGCGGCTTCGTACTGACCGCGGAGGATGGCCTGAATGCCGCCGCGCACGACTTCGGCGACGTAGGCCGAGGCGAACAGTGACACCATGATCAGCACCCGGACCAGCAGATTGAAGCTGGTGCCGGCCGGCAGGAAGTAGTTGAGCATGGTGGAGGCGACGAACAGTAGTGCGATCAACGGTACGCCGCGCAGGAACTCGATAAAACTGACGCAGATGATGCGGATGGCCAATAGCCTGGACTGCCGCCCGAGCGCCAGCAGGATGCCGATCGGGAGCGAGGCGAAGATCCCGGTTACGCCGACGATCAGCGTGAGCAGAAACCCGCCATAGGCTTGGGTATCGACCACCTCGAGCCCGAGGCCGCCATAGATCAGCCAGCCCCCGATAAAGGGGTAGGCCAGGGAGAACAGCACCAGGCGCCGGCGATACGGGGTTCGGTCGTAAAGCATCGGCACCAGGGCGGCGAACAGCAAGACAAAAGCCAGATTGGGGCGCCAGCGCTCGGCGGCCGGATAGAAGCCGTAGGCGAACTGCTCGACCCGGGTAGCGATCACGGCCCAGCATGCGCCGTCGCCGATCTTGCGGCACCCGACCCGCGAATCGGCGTCGACCACCGCGTCGAGCAGCAGCCAGTCGATGGCGGCGACGATGAATTGGACCAGAAGAAAGGCGAAGAAGATCGTCAATGCGGTGTTGGATATCGATGAAAACAGATTCGCGCGCAGCCAGCCCAGCACACCGACGGACCCCATGGGCGGCGGCAGATCGGGATGCTGGCCCGGCGGATAGGCCCGTGGCGGCGGTTCCGTGCGCGTCATCGTTCCACCAACCTGACACGATTGTTGTACCAGTTCATAAAAGCCGAGATGGCGAGCGACAGCGACAGATAGATCAGCATCACCAGCATCATGGATTCTATCTCGCGGCCGGTCTGGTTAAGCGTGATGCCGCCGAGCGTCGCCACCAGATCCATATAGCCGATGGCGATGGCGAGGGAGGAGTTTTTGGTCAGGTTGAGATATTGCGAGGTGAGGGGGGGGATGATCACGCGCAGGGCCTGCGGGAGGATCACCAGTTTGAGTACCCGGCCGGGCCGCAGGCCGAGGGATTGGGCGGCCTCGCGCTGCCCCTTGTCAACGGCCAGAATGCCGCCCCGCACGTTTTCGGCGATAAAGGCGGCGGTATAGATCGAGAGCGCCCAGGTCAGCGCGACAAATTCGGGAATGAGCGACAGACCGCCCTGAAAATTGAAGCCGCTCAAGGCCGGAAACTCGAAGGAGACCGGCGCGCCCGTGGCAAGATAAGCCAGCAGTGGCAGCCCCACGATGGCCGCGGCGCCGACCCACAGTGCCGGGAAATAGCGTCCGGTTTCGTCCTGGAGGCGTCTTGCATAGCGGCTGACGCCATAGGCGACGCCGATGCCGACGATCAAGGCGGCGAGGAGCACCCACGCGCCTTCCTCGAATAACGGCCTGGGGATATAAAACCCGCGATTGGCCAGGAAGACGGACCCGCCAAACCCGATTGCCCGGCGCGGATGGGGCAGTGTGTTGATGATGATGCCGTGCCACAGAAGAATGTGGAGCAGCACCGGCACGTTGCGGGTGAATTCGACGAAACAGTAGGCGGCCTTCGCCACCAGCCAGTTTGACGACAGCCGCATCGCCCCCAGCGTGAAGCCCAGGGCGGTGGCGACCATGATCGCGACGACCGCCACCAGGAGGGTGTTGATCAGTCCGACCACGGCGGCGCGCAGGTGCGTGTCCTGGTTGGTGTAATCTATCAGCGTCTGGTTGATGTCGTAATTGGCCGGCAGTTCCCACAGAAAGCTGAAGCCGAAGGTCTTTTCCAGCGCCGCAAAATTGACCAGCACATTGCCGATCAGCCAGGCCGTGGCGGCGAAGAACCCGAGCACCACGAGAATCTGGATCGCGACGCCGCGAAGGCGTTCATCGTGCCACAACCGTGACAGACGAAACGGCGGCTTCGGCGGCAGCGTCCGGCTGGATAGCGACTGGTTTGTCACGGCGGTTGAGCGTGAACTCAAAGAAAATCACCCCGCGGGACCGCCGCGGGGTGATGGAAGGATTTCTTCTAGCGGAAGGGCGGGGAGTACATCAGCCCGCCGTTTGTCCACAGCGCGTTGACGCCGCGCGCGATGCCGAGTGCCGTGTTCTTGCCTAGATTGGCTTCGAAGACCTCGCCGTAATTGCCGACTTGCGTGATGACGTTGACCGCCCAGTCCTTCGACAGCTTGAGCACCTCGCGGCCCTGCAGGTTCTCCTCGCCTAGCAGCCGCTTGACCTCGGGGCTCTTGGTGGTCTTGGCCATGGCTGCGGCATTTTTCGAAGTGAGGCCGAACTCTTCCGCCGTGATCATGGCGTTGAGCGTCCAGCGCACGATATCGGCCCACTGGTCGTCGCCATGGCGCACTACCGGGCCGAGCGGTTCCTTGGAAATAATCTCCGGCAATACGAGATGGTCCGACGGGTTGTTGAAGGTGGCGCGCGTGGCGGCGAGCCCGGAGGCGTCGGTGGTATACGCATCGCAGCGCCCGGCCAGATAGTTGCTGCGCGCTTCCGCGTTGGTCTCGATCGGCACCGGCTGGTACTTCATATTGTTGGCGCGGAAGAAATCGGCCAGGTTGAGTTCGGTAGTGGTCCCGGTCTGTATGCAGACCGACGCGCCGCCAAGCTTCTTGGCCGAGGTGACCCCAAGCTTTTTCGGGACAATGAAGCCCTGTCCGTCATAGTAATTGACGCCGACGAAGGTGAGCTGCAGATCGACGTCGCGGCTGAAGGTCCAGGTGGTGTTGCGCGACAGCATGTCAATCTCGCCGGACCGCAGTGCGGTGAAGCGGGTTTTGCCCGTCAGGCTGGTGTATTTGACCTTTGTCGCATCGCCCAGCACGGCGGCGGCGACGGCGCGGCACAGATCCACATCGAAACCTCGCCAGACCCCCTTGTCGTCGGGTGCGGCAAATCCCGTCAGGCCGGTGTTGATGCCGCATTG
This sequence comes from Binatia bacterium, assembly GCA_963664015.2. Classification (GTDB taxonomy): domain Bacteria; phylum Desulfobacterota; class Binatia; order UBA9968; family CAXXLF01; genus JACZQL01. The sequence continues at coordinate 1,253,570 of CAXXLF010000001.1, forward strand.
AAGATGGCCGCGCTTTTTGACGTCGTCCAGCGTGGCGGCGTTCGCTATACCGGCTGCGAGCAACACGACAGCAGCGGCAGTGCCCAGTGACTTAAATAATTGCATTGCTAAATACCCCTTTCTCTTAGAGTTTAATATCGTTATTCCAGTGTCTGACCTTCCATGAACGGCGGTCGGCCAAGTCGGCCGACCGCTCGTTATTTTGGAAACCTCCAGTCTGGAAGGTTCCGACTAGAAGAAGTTGAAGCTCCGTGATATGGAAGCGCCCACGATGCCATCCGAACCGGCTGTGTCGCGGTCTGTGTAGAAAAAGTTAATGCCGAAGTAATTCTTGATCTCGGTGCCGATTCCCACCTGATACCAGTAATAGTCATTGCCTTCTTCGTTGTTCTCGTAGTCGTTGATCCCGAACTTACCGGAAAAGGTGGCAGGAATCTTGCCGAGCGGCACGGAGGCGCTGAGAACGATGCGGTTCTGCGGGTTGTCGGTGAATACACGGCCGTAACTGGCGCCGAAGCTAGCGAAGCCTGGGTCGAAACTCACGGCCACCTTGGGCTGCACAAAACTTTCCCAGACGCTCGTGTTGGAGTCGCCTTCCGGATAGTGAATGTAGAAAACGCCGAGGTTGAGGCCGATCTTGTCGGTGAGTGAGGTCGCGTATCCGGCATAGTAATCGAGCTCGATGCCGCCCACACCTTCGCCGCTCGCGCTTGCCACGTTGGACGCCCAGATTCCGACATACGGCCCGGCGCTGTGCGACCAGTCGAAACCGCCTTGAAACGCCGGGAGCCCGTCGCTGTCGGAAGCGCCCTGAAAAGCGTAATTCGATGTGAGCTTGACATTCGCCGACAAGCTCGATTGCGCTTGAGCCGATGCTCCGTACGCCAGGCCGACGACAACGGCAAGTGCGCCGACAAAGACCTGTCTTGACTTCAATAAGATGCTTCTTATCAGAGTGGAATTCTCAAACATAGCTTATTTCACTTTCATAAAAGAATCTAATTTGACTATATTTCTCAAAAAGTACCGTAAGCTAATAACTTAAACCGAACTATTGTCAAGCATTTTATATTTTCGATCAAAAACCACTTATGTATATTGGCTGGTCTCATTAAATAGATAGACCGTCATACGGCGCCGGGTTCGGCTCATGTCGGTGCCCGGCGCCTGCAAGCTCGCCCGGGTCTACACGGTCGAGACAACCCGCATCAAACGGCGCCTGCTCGTATCCGGCCGCCGGAAGGCCAACTATTTACAGGTTAAAAGGACCTAAAAGGGCTTTTTAGGGCCGGTTATCGACGGTTTTAGCGAGAGTTTCTCATTATTTCCGTCTCCCCACAGCGAGGTTAATGGCAACCCTCTTGAGGAAGACGGGAAGCGTGAGAGCAGGTCGGCGTTATTCTTCTTCCTGCACGGCCACGGTCCAAATTCTTTTCAAAGGCAACTCCGCTTTCAGATCTTCGTCCAGGTGGTCGTAGTGGGCAAATAATTGCTCAGGTAGTTCTTTCTGCGGAACCCGGGTCGATTCAGCCCTCCGTCCATGATTCAGATAAGACTTCAGCCTGCTCCAGCACCGTTTGCGTCGCCTTTTCCTGTTTGTCCGGCGGATAACCGTATTTGCGCAGGACGCGCTTGACGATCACTCGCAACTGGGCGCGGACATTTTCACGGACCGTCCAGTCGATAGTCACGTTCTTTCTCACCGTTTCCACCAGTTCACGAGCGATTTTAAGCAGCGTCGGTTCCCCGAGCGCCCTGACCGCGCTATCGTTCACTTCAAGCGCGTCGTAGAAGGCCAGCTCGTCTTCGGTCAGCTTCAGTGCTTCACCGCGTTCGTTGGCAGCGCGCATGTCTTTCGCGAGCTGGATCAGCTCTTCGATCGCCTGGGCGGTTTCGATAGCGCGGTTCTGGTATTTGCGGATTGCCTGTTCGAGCAGGTCGGCGAAGGATCGCCCCTGCACCACGTTGCGCTTCGAGCGCGCCTTGACCTCGCCTTTCAGCAGCTTCCGCAGCAACTCGACCGCGGGGTTTAGCTGCGGCATGCCGTGCACCTCGGCCGGGAACTCGTCGGAAAGAATGGAAATATCCGGTTTTTTGAGCCCGGCGGCGGCCCATGGGAGGTGCGTTGACTCTGTCGTGCCTCTTACCGCGTAGTGGGTTATTGACCTCCTCAGTGCCCATATCCATAATGACCGCGTCACTGGAGGAAGGGGGATTCGGTCATGATTGAATGGCTTGGCATTGGCCACCTTTTCGAGCTTTCCCGGACGGAAGCGATCGCGGGGTTTTTCACCCCGCTGGTGATCTTCGCCGTGTTTTTCCTGGCCCAGCTCATACTGCCGGGAAGGCGGGTTCCCGGCTACGTCATCAATCCGGAGACCCGTGAACCCCGCAACTATCGGCTAAACGGTATTCTGGTGTTTGCAATCGCGCTGATCGTGTGGGCTCTCGAGCTCACCGGGATGCCGCGTGATTGGTTCTACCGGTCCTCGATCTATGCTGTGGCTGGCGGAACGGTCTTCACCGCTATCTTTACCATCGTAGCGGTGTTCAGCCGGCCGCAGGGCAAGATACAGAATCCGATCTTGGCGCTGTGGGTTGGGCGGGCCCGGGAGCTGTCGTTCTTCAACAACCGCTTCGACATAAAGATGTATCTCTATGTCGTCGGTGGGACGATGTTGTCGCTCAACGCCCTGTCCGGGGCCGCGTACCACTACGAACTCTTTGGCGAAGACTCCAATCCAGGCGTTTTCCTGTATGCGGCGTTCTTCACATTCTACGTTCTGGACTACTTCATCTTTGAGCGCGTCCAGCTATATACCTACGACCTGATCCATGAGAATCTCGGCTTCAAGTTGTTCTGGGGCGGCCTCGTGGTCTACGGGTGGCTGTTCATCCTCCCGTTGTGGGGCATGGCCGCTTACCCGGACCCCGGATTCTCGCTGGCGCGGACGTATGTTTGGCTCATCGGAACGGCTGCGCTGTTCCTGTTCGGGTGGAGCATCTCGCGCGGCGCCAACATGCAGAAATACACATTCAAGCGATGGCCCGACCGCAAGTTTCTCGGGCTCATCGAGCCTGAGTACATTGAGGCCGGTGACCGCAAGATCCTGTGCAGCGGTCTATGGGGTGTCGCCCGCCACTTCAACTACATGGGCGAGGGGTTCCGTGCCCTGTCAATTGCCCTGGTATTCGGCTACTTCACTAATCCCTGGGCTTGGACCTACTTTGTCTTCATCGTCACGCTGTTCACCTTTCGTCAACGTGATGACGACAGGCTCTGCGCCGAGAAATTCGGCGCCGATAAGTGGGCAGAGTATCAGGCACGGGTGAAGTACCGGATTTTTCCTGGCGTTTATTGAGAGGGCTCCCTGCGGAGTCCATGCAGGTCGCCTGTGATGAGTTGACCGAGCTGAGGAATCCTGCAGCGCCGTTGCCGCCGCCGGCCGATCCAATACTTGAACAACATCCTGGAGCAGGATCATCGAGCTATCAAACGACGAGTGAAGGCCAAGCAGGGCTTTCGTGGATTCCACGCGGCGCGGCGAACGATCCAGGGATACGAGGCAATGCGCATGATCCGGAAGGGGCAGGCGAGGCGGGTGGGCGGTTCGGATGTTCGGCGACAGATTCAGTTCATCAACAAGCTGTTCGAGGTGGATCGCTCCAATCGATTACTCGGCAACCCGGCTAGGTCTTGCAGCGATTCCGCACTGTCTAAAACCGTGTCACAATCCCGCAATTGAGCTAATGTGTCGGCCATGATCATCGCGGAACAGAAGATAGGGGCCGGTGTCAGGCATGCCTTCTTGCCGTTCTGGGCTTCCTTCCCTTTCGGATTCCAGCCCGTATCGTGCCGATTCTCCTCCGCAATGTCTCGTCCATTTGGATTCGATCTTCTAGTTGCCGCAACCCGCGGCTCACCACTCCGGCATCACGGCTTAAATATCGTGCAACCTCCGTGAGTCGGTATCCGCCTTCTTCAACCGCTATCTTCCCTATTATCCAGCGTACCCTGCTTATCTCCCTGCTCTTAATCTCTTTGACGCACCCGCCGTGGTAGTACGTTGAATCGGGAACAAACCACTCCGACGATATCCTTAAGGGCAATGTCCACAGGGGGCTTGGTGTCAGGTTCTTCCACTCTTTCTCGTGTGTCCTCTACAAACTCCTCATCCCCCAGGAACCGCTGGTCAATAACATCGTAAAGGTCCTTGCGATGACCTTCCCCCAAGCCGTCCCTGGTGAACTCACGGTAACGTCGAATCGCCTCCTTTTGCCTCTTGCCGAACTGCTCCAGGACCGGGTTCACCGAAACCCCTTGGGCCTCGTTGCCTTGCAAGTACTCCCGGTGACTGCTCCAGCGATACCGGTCGGGACGCCTGACTATTCCGGACCGAATTGGATTTAAGTGAATGTATCGCACCAGTTCCAAAAGAGCTACTCAAAACTCTGCTCACGTAGTTTGTCCTCGGCCCGCTCGCTCCGTCGCACTTGGACTTCCTGCTTTTTAATTTGCTCGATCTGTCTACTGGCCGCATCGCGGATATCGGAGCGATCATGCTTTAACAGCCTCTCGAAAGCTTGGCGTCGCTTGGCGATGATGTCCGCCAAACTCCCCCACGATACACTTGGCAGAACAGAAGCGGAAAGATTCACAAGAACCGGAGAGGGGTCTTGTGTTTCGTTTATAATGGCACGTGCTTGTTCCGACAATACGATCCCTTCGCCTTCTGGCTCTATTTCAAACGGATAAATCGCCTTTGAAATCATGACCAGTCGTTCTTGAAAATCGCCTTGCTGACACCAGTCCAATATTACCTTAACGTCTACATTAGAAAGCGAGTTTGTCTCGTCGTGCCGCACAGTGAAAACTTCAAGGAGATAATAGTCCTTCAGTGCTGGATCCAAGAAGATACCATTGAGGAACCGAAACGTCGCCTTCTCAGCCAGAACTGTTACTGCCTCCCCCTCTCTGCCAATATAGATGAGACACTTATATTGGCAGAGAGGGGGGGGCTTGAAAAGGAGTAAAGGAGGCCACCCAATGACGCGACGGGTTTCCCTAACTGGTTTCATCGAGAAGCAGTGGCTCGAAGATGGTAACCCGGAGCTCACTGTCGATGAACTGCTCGAACGTACGATTGCCGCAGACCAGAAATTACAGCAAGCTGGATTTAATCCAGCGGACCGATTCCGGCATTACCGCGAACAAAGCGATTCAGAGTCCATGTTATGATACATCAAAGGCTTCTACCAATATCCCTTTGCGCCGAATTGCAAGGGACGAGAGAAAAGGCTAACGAGTGATCGACAAGCCGTTCAAACCAATAGGTCTAGCAATTCATCTAGCCGACCAGTCACTGAGAAAGATGTCTTTTACAAGCTGAACCGGATTTACGGTGACATGGAAGAAGCAATTCAAAAACTAGATCCGAATTCGGATCGTCAAAATCTAGCAACGAGAGTTGTTCATCTTACTAAACAGAGGGTTATCCCTGATTACATTGCTAACTTTATGCATAGCATCAGGACGCTTCGCAACCGAGTCGTTCATGAAGAATACTTCCCTAATAAGGATGAAATTTCAGCGGTCGAAGCCGCATGGGGGGCAATCGAGGTTTGGCGGAAGCAGACTCTTCCTAATCGAAATGGTTGAGCGGACAAATATAAAAGACTTTTTGTTTGTTTTTCGGGGTGAGGTTTTATTATTTCCTTCCTCGCACAAATATGGGGCGACAATTGTGGCAAGAGACTGATGTTCCCCTGTGTGCCGTTCTTCTACATTAGCTGAATCGCAAGGCCGTGGCCCCATTCGTTGCTTTAGCCATAACCGCTCCGGGATTTGGCCGCGCATAATCTATCAACAACTCGATATTGTGCGCTATCGCTATCAAGTAATCCTGAATCGGCGCCCGCAAACGACTACGCTATCGCGCTGATTTCAGCCCGTATCGACTCCCTACATGCATGACGGTGTGGGGGTCAGACCTTGACATTTGACATGATTCATCTCGCCTTCTCAAAAGTTATTGAACAAAGACAAAGGGGTCAAGCTTCGGTAGGGTGGCAGTTGTAACGGCCGTCAAACCTGAGACGAGAAGACCCTATGCTTTGGTGGACTGTGCCCAGATGGACAGGACATCCCACAAGAGAATTGGTATAATACAAGCTGGAATCCGAAAGGGAAGGAAGCCCGGAACGGCAAAAAGGCAAGGTTGCTCCCGGCCCTGGAGACCGTTCCCCCCCCCCCGGCTGGTGTATAGGTCAGATGAGGTATCGGGTTGCTCCGTGTGCGGCTCATTGCGGAACTGGTTCGACGGCAAGCAATGGCGCTGTTGAACCTTGCTTGAACGGTTAATAAACTCCTTCGGAGTAGGATTTCCCGAATGCGGCCGACTCATTAATCGAGCTGCCGGGGGCATCCTTGAATCTATCCCCCGTTGGAAACAAATGATGATTGACGACGAGAAAAAGTCAAGACGCGAATTGAAAATATTTAGCGATTTCGTTTTGCGCTCGGGATTACCTATTGATCCGAGTTCGGTAGAGAAACGCAACCCTCCAGAACCAGATATATTGTGCAAAGTTGGTAAAGAGGGTTTCTTGAGATTCGAACTCGTGGAAATTTGCGATGATAGTCTTGCGGAAACCATTTCCTATCAGCGTAAACTCAATAACCCGGGACCGGTATTTCTGCGGTTAGGAAATACTGGTGACTCAACCCTAAAAAATAAACGATCCAAACAGTATCTAACCAATTATCCTATCGAACTGCTCTGCTACACAGATGGACGGAACGTTTCACCACCAGATATGATCATTTCTAAGATACGATTCTATTTCGATTGTGAACGTGGCCCGTTTCGGCGTATTTGGTTCATGGGTGAGCCTAACGAAACCTGTGAATGTATCATCGACTAAAAGAATTTCGTCGAACGGTCCTCAACAATATCGCCCCAGCCCGTCGCGCCGTATCCGTGAAATGCTGGACTTCCTTCGGTGTGAGCGGGCGTTCTAGAATATCGCGTTCGCGGTATGAGAGCCATTTCTTGAGGACTTGGTAGCCGCCGAGCTTGAAATGAGAGTCGGAGTGATGTTCTCTTGGCATGGTTCGCATAACGCAGTGCTGGAGACAAGCGGACGGCATTGTCGGAGTAAATCGGCTTAAGCCACCTGGCGAGGTCCCCTAGCCTGTAAGAATGCAAAATCGCTTCCGTTATTTCAACAGTTCCCCCGAGATCATCCGGCTCGCAGTGATGAAGAAACCGGTGTCAAGTAACATGAAAAAAGGGTAGTGGGTCAGTTTGAAACCAAACCGTATTGACATCCGACCGGGAGCATGGGTAGACTCCAACCATGGCTAAGTTGAAACGCCCACGCGATCCCAACCAACTCGCCAAGCTGATGGTGGATATTGCCACCGGTGAAGTTCAGGAGCCAGAAGAAACCGAACGGGCTAAGCAATCCAGAAAGGCTGGCGAGCATGGTGGCCCGGCTCGGGCAAACAATCTCACACCTAAACAGCGAACGGATATAGCCCGACTCGCTGCGAATATACGTTGGAAGAAAAGCTAAACGCTCTTTGCTTCGTCATCCGGCGCGTTCAATCGCCACTCAATATCCGGGGACAGGTCCATTTGCAGACTAATGGGTTCTTCACTAGGATGCATTTTATTCCAGTACGTTAGATCTAAGGTGAGCTGGACGCCGTCTCCCACCATCTGCTCGCGTCGTTGAAATAAGGACTTATGCATGGCCCGGCGTGGTGCCTCATGGATGTCGATCCAAGTAAATAGGTTATGTTGTCCATTATGACGTACAGCATGGTAGACTCGGTAAGGCTGGCCGTTATCGGGATCAAATCCAAGTTCATTGCGAGCCGCATCCGCGAACTGCTTGGCTAACATATCCAAGGGACGTTTAGGTTGAGGCAGTGGAACGCCCTTTTTAACCGCCCAATTCGCAACGGCGAACATGTCGATTTCCGAGTTGCCTGTCTCGTCTTTGTACAAGCGGATCAACCGCTGCATCTGTTGCATCCTACTCATGGTTATTTCCTCCAATTTTTAGAATAATCAGTCCCCAACAGGCACCACGTTGCCCCATCCATCTGCGATCGCGCTTGTGGTGATGAACTTGTGCACCGCTACCAAATGTTTGCGGAAGAGGTCGTACCTGCCCGTCTTGTGTTGTAACTGTCCGGCTACTAATCCAGGATGGACGCCTAGCGTCGCCGCGAAGCCCAGCAAGTCCTGTTGGGCAAAAAATGGGGCCTTGCGCTCAATAAAGGCCGACATCTGCGATCTCGGAACGCAAAAATTGGCTGCCGCTTCGTTTGCAACGCGCTCTTCGTCGGTCACACTTGCGTCGACTCCTGCTTTGTCCCCTTCTAATTCGGCGTCAATCACCGGTCTATCAAAACCGTGCTTCTGCAACACGTGCTCGATTTCATGACGCAGAACAAACCAAAAATTATCGATCCGGTCGTATCTGAGAGACAACCCAATAACCGGCGACCGTTCGTTAAGCCAGAAGCAAACGCCGTCGATCTTAGCGGCCGCTAACGTTTCAACGATGACAAACCTGATTCCGCAATCCATGAGAATGCGTGGCACTTTGCGTAGATTTTCTGGATGACGCCGCAGCGCAGCCAGTTTAGAGATTGCTGCCTTTGCAGACCCTGGAGAGAAGGGTTTAACAAGCATTTCCTCAGCAATGCTGCGAACGCGGTGAAGCCAAGTCATCTGGACTGGCGTCACATCAGAGCCAACCTGAGTCTTTTTCGCAGCATGAGGCAGAATCTGTATCTGATCGGGGGTGTCGACACCGAAAAATGCGACAAGGCCACGCTCGATCTCAACGAAATTTCGGATATTTTCGGCTTTGATCCACCGGCGCTTGATCATTTCGTTGATCGGAAGCCCATTGTAGAGCCGCGCACGCAGTTCTCTCTTGGGATCGGGGCGAGCGGTGATCCGAGCCTTCTCCAAATCATATGACCTCTGAAGACTTAGGAAGTGATCAGCATCGACTCCGAACACCTCTGACAGGGAAAGCGCCATCGCAGCCGTGATCGGCTGGCGATCATTTATTATCCTATAAACCAGTGATTTGCTGCAATCCAACACGACTGCTAAAGCTTCCCGTGTCCAGCCGCGCTCCTTCAACAAAGCATTTAAGAACTGACCTGGTGTCCTATATGAAGCTAGATCATCTGGCATCATTTTGCCTTCCAGTAGAGAAAGTACCGCCACTATAGCAAACCGTCGAAGTTTTGCAACTATTATTTTCAAATTCACTTTTATGCTTGACATGTGGGGTGGGATGTACTATATTCAAGACCATGAACAAGCTATCATCACAACAACGAGCGCACGTCCTACAACTCCTGTGCGAGGGCATGGCGATGCGCTCCGTTGTACGCGTCACCGGAGTCAGCAAGAACACAGTTGCGAAGCTCCTGATTGACGCGGGGGCGGCTTGCCAAGCCTACCACGACATTCACGTCCGTGACCTCAACAGTCGCCGCGTCCAGTGCGATGAACTCTGGTCCTTCTGCTATTCAAAGCAAAAGAACGTGGATAGCGCCAAGGCGGCACCCGGGAAAGCCGGAGATGTATGGACCTGGACAGCTATAGATGCGGACTCTAAACTAGCCGTGTCATGGCTGGTGGGCGGACGTGACGCTGGCTACGCCACCGAGTTTATGAACGACGTGGCCGAGCGGTTATCCCTTCGGGTGCAGCTCACCACGGACGGTCATAAGGCTTACCTCGAAGCCGTGGAGAGTGCTTTCGGCACAGACGTAGATTATGCCCAGTTGATCAAACTCTACGGCGCGTCACCCGAAGGGGAGAAGCGCTATAGCCCGGCAAAGTGCACTGGTATCCGCCTCAACACAGTGACAGGCAATCCAGACCCAGCGCACATTTCGACTAGCTATGTGGAACGGCAAAACCTGACCATGCGGATGTCGGTGCGTCGGTTCACCCGGCTAACTAACGCTTTCTCAAAGAAGGTCGAGAACCACGCACACATGGTGTCGCTTCACTTCATGCATTACAACTTTGTCCGCATTCACAAGACGCTGCGCGTTACTCCCGCGATGGCGGCTGGGGTCACCGAACGTTTGTGGGAGATGTCGGACATTGTATCTCTGATCGATGAGCGAGAGACGATGCGGGACCGGACCCGTGGGCCGTACAAGAAAGTAATTTCAAACTGACCCACTACCAACCGCTTCTGGTTATAGACTTCCTCCAGAAAATAAGGAACCCTTTGCTTCACATCCTGCGCCGTCCTGTACTCCCACAGGTAGACTTCTTCATGCTTGAGCGTCTTCATGAAGCTCTCCGCTGTCGCATTGTCATAGGGATTGCCCTTGCGGGCCATGCTGATTAAGATCCCCGCTGCCCGCAACTCCTCCACATAAGCATGGGCGGCGTACTGCACTCCGCGATCTGAATGATGGATACAACCCCAGGGCGGCCTTCTCTCCACTAAAGCCATCCGCAGAGCCATTAAAGTCATCTCGGTATCGATCGATTTAGAAAGCGCCCACCCAATAACCTTACGTGAGAACAGATCCAAGATCACCGCCAAGTACAAAAACCCCGTGAGGATCCGGATGTAGGTGATATCGGCCACCCATGCCTGGTTAGGTCTTGTGGCCCTTAGTCCCTTAAGGAGGTTCGGATAGACCCGATAGGGATGATCACTGTCAGTGGTCTTCACCCAGTGCCGCTTGACCTGGCATTGCAATGATTCCTCCCGCATGATTCTCGACACCCGCTTGTGATTAACCTTAAAGCCCTCGCGCCTCAGATGATGGGTGACTCGCCGGTAGCCGTAACGCGGATACTCCTCCACTACCTGCTCAATCCGGTCCCGTAAGTCCGCCTCCTCAATCTCGTGGAGCATAGAAGGCTCCCGGGTTCGGTAATAAGAAGTGCTGCGCGCTATCCCCATCACTTCACACCCCCTATGGATGCTGCCAAACTCTTGGCCGTGATGGGTGACGAATTCTCTTTTCTCCGCCGCAGTGTGTACTCTACGGCTTTTTTTAAAAGATCATTCTCCATGGTGAGTCTGCCCACCATCCGCTCCAACTCCGCATTGCGCGCTCGAAGTTCCTTCTCTGGCAGAGAGGGGCCCTCCACCAGGCCCCCTTGTTCGTAGCGCTTCGTCCAATGTCGAATAAGTCCTGAGGAGATGTCGTAGCGGCGGCTCAGTTGGGCCAACGTGGAGCTCTCACTGAGGAGTTCCTCCACTACCTGCCGCTTGAAATTCGCTGTAAACCTTCTTCTCTCTGCCATGATGAGATCCTTTCCCCTTCCCATCAGGCATTCTAACCTGCTCCCTCAAACTGTCCAACTGCAGGGGGTCAGTCCAAAAAGAGGCGGTAATTGCCGTATAATAATTACTTACAGTGTGACACCTAGCCTAGTCTGTGCTAGGCTGCATGGAAGTTATAACCCTTTTAAAACATGGCGGCGGGAGTAAAGAATTTACCAAAATACGAGAATCCACCAGTTGTCGAACTGGTCTGTGGAATTCTATTTGAACCGCTCCAAAAATTTGTGACCCCTCATCTTGGCTTGCTTTGGGATAAGTTTAAAGATGAATATCCCATCCCTAGAGACGTAGTTCCCCTACCGCCCGTCGTGGAGACCTTTGAAAACTCTTCCGCTACTCCTCATGGCCGATGGGAGGGATTTCCCCTTTTCCCCCGAATCTGGCTGGAGCGCCAGGACGGAATTGGACTCATTCAAATCCAAAAGGACCGTTTCCTTCACAACTGGAAAAGGGTCAAAGTAGATGACGAATACCCGCATTACGTCAATGTGATCGAGAAATTCCGGGCTCATTTGGACTGTTTTGAATCATTTCTTCGCGAAAACAATTTAGGGGAAATTAAACCACTACAGTATGAACTTACATACGTAAACCACATCGCCAAGGATGAAGGATGGAGTTCCCTCCGGGATTTGGGTAAGATTTTTCCTGACTTCCAATGGAGGACCAAAGGCAAAAGATTCCTAGTTGAGTGCGAGGGAATTAACTGGGAGACGAACTTTAGATTACCAAATCAAAAGGGTAGATTACACGCAAAAATACGCCATGGGATACGTCAACAGGATCAGAAACCCATTCTGCTTTTGGATTTAACTGCCCGCGGGTTTGAAAATATTGGCACAAGAGAAAGCATGTGGGAGTGGTTTGAAATGGCTCACGAGTGGATAGTGTGTGGATTTTCTGATTTGACCGGCCTTGAGGTTCAGAAACAGAACTGGGGACGACAGAATGGCTGAGGCTTCTCAATATTCCTTAGGAACAATAAGTACTGGTGATCTATTAGATGAAGGTCCCTCCAGTATCGAACTAGATTCGGGGACTCGTCTTGTAGATTTTCCAGGTCGTATTAGTGATACAAGTTGGTTTGTCTCTCAAGGTACAAAATCTTACTCACCTTCAGCCTCAACTTTCGTTGCGGGGAGAGCAGTAAATATCCATCGTCCGCATCGGAAATTCGAAAGTTACCAATTGCCATTTTCTGAGGACGCACCGCTCTACTTCGATGATCCCGGTGAATTATCGGTTGTCCACTTAAACCCTTTTACCGCCAGTGAAAAAGAGATGACCGAATTTAAATCGCAGCTCGTATTCGATCTGGAAAGTGAAGCAGTTGAGGATGGTGTTGTCCATACAGCCGAGGTAGCAATCCAAAAAGCGTTGGATATGTACCCGCAAGATACACCAATGTGGATTAATGGACTTTTTTTAGAAATGTTATCAGAGCAAAAGCTGTCTTATGCATCGGGTTTACTTCAGTGCTTAGGCCGGATCAAACCTGATCGGATAAAGAGCATTACCAAACGACTTGTTACTAAGGGACTGAGCCATGAAAGCATTGAGCTGCGCGAGGCCGCTATTACCGTAATTGAACAGTGGGGTGGTGAAGACATGCTCGAAATATTGCATGGGCATAACGATGCTGTACCATGGATCGCAAAGTATGCACAGCAAGTCATCCAAGATTTATCACAGAGTCGCTAGACTAGAGACAAATGGATCACGTCGCAAGGAAGTTCAGCAGAGCCAAATGGGAAATACTGCCCTTCATGAATAGTAATGATGTTGCTGCTGATGCAATAACATCATGTCTGAAGACCACCGATAATACACTCTCAGTTTGGGATTGCAATGTCGAACAGAGCACTATCGAGGAGGTAGTTTTAGCATTAGCCACAGGCCCCAATTCCTGCTTAGATAAACTGCACATCTTGGCTCTTTCTAAAAATGATCTTCAAGCTAAGGGACTGACCTTGAAACAAAGTAACGGCGGGACTTTCGTACAAGATTTAAAGAATAGGCATCTAGATATGATTAAGTTAACACTCGCTAAATTATCAAAAGTGGCACAACTAAT
>CAXXLF010000002.1:0-55000 GCA_963664015.2 Binatia bacterium
GGTGTGTATTGGGCTTGGAGGCTATGGGCCCTCCAGCTAGTACCATGTATGCATCTCCTATCATTTCAACCTTTGAGAAAGAGAGAGAGAATGAGAGAGAGAGAGAGAGAGAGAGGAGAGAGAGAGAGAGAGAGAGAGAGAGAGAGAGAGAGAGAGAGAGAGAGAGAGAGAGAGAGAGAGAGAGAGAGAGAGAGAGAGAGAGAGAGAGAGAGAGAGAGAGAGAGAGAGAGAGAGAGAGAGAGAGAGAGAGAGAGAGAGAGAGAGAGAGAGAGAGAGAGAGAGAGAGAGAGAGAGAGAGAGAGAGAGAGAGAGAGAGAGAGAGAGAGAGAGAGATAAGAGAAGCTAATACACACACAGTTCCAGGAAAGCCATCCCAATGGACCAATTACCATACACACAATAATATGTAAAAAATGCTGCCCGGAAATTTATCTCACGCCCTCGAGCACTCTGCGATTACCTTGTACACATTGTGCTTCTCGCAGAGCTTGTCGTACGCGGTACACATAGCGTTGAGGACACACACGACCTCCATGGGGCCCAGTCGAGAACACATCGGCGTAAAACTGACAATGTCGCTGAAGAGAATGCTGACTGATTCGAACTCCTGACAGGTACTGAGGGGCGGTTGCCCGCTGCGCAGTTGGTCGGCGATGGACTTTGGGATCATCTGGTAGAGGAGTTCGTCCGTCTTCTTGATACTGGTCTCAAGTTGGGCACTGCGGATTCTCTCCTGCAGACACACACACACACACACACACACACACACACACACACACACACACACACACACACACACACACACACACACACACACACACACACACACACACACACACACACACACACACACACACACACACACACACACACACACACACACACACACACACACCAATAATGATCTTGATGACCGTGTGAAGTGCATGTAAACATGCGTGAGTGTGCCAAAGAGTGGTAGAGGTATGGACACTATAAACTAGCTGTACTTCGATACAACGTGTGTGCTGTGTGTGTGTGTTGTGTGTGTGTGCCAGTGGACCTGGCTGAAGGCTATGTTAAGTTCGGGGTGTTTCTGGGAGCCGGCCATGATGAACTCGCGGCTACAGTTGTGGAGAGAGAGATCACTGATGAAGATACCACTATCGTACAGGTCCTCCGGACTGTCCATCCTGCACGGGAACCAGAGTATGGAGAATGGGAGTATGGCGGAACCAGGGTATGAAGTATGCACGGGAACTCACGCTGGAGAGCAGAGGAAGGCGATATACTCAACGCCATCCAATGGCAACATTTCTCCTTTCAGTTTCAATCTCGGAGCCTGTTCGGCTGCCACGCCCACTTCCTGGTCCCGTGTGGTGCACTGGACCTGTCTCACTGACTGTAGTTCAAATGTACAGTTGGTCCTCAGTTGGATCTACACAACACACACACAATATAATATATATTGGAGGAGCTACATATACACACACAAACACATTGTACCTCTCTAATAACAGGATTACAGGACACCTTTTCCCACTCCCCAATTATCCTAATTTCAGGGCCCCTCTCCTATTCCAGCTGCATTACTACCCGTCGGCGTGGCGAGGTTATCGCATTATATGTCATCCTAAATTAAGGAGGCTCCGATCTGACGAGTTGTTCATTCCATCACACGCATACCCTGTCCCTGGACAAATCACCTCATTAACAGCACAGCTGCATATGACTAGCCATGTGTGTGGAAAAATGTACGCTCGTAGGCCGCTCTACAAGGTATCACTTTCAGATATACACGTACAGTAGTATGCCACGTACACAGTATATACTGCCACTTCAGAGAGTTACGTATGTGGCATAATTATATTCATACACACGCAGACAGTAAGTTGAGCCGTTGACTATAGTATGATGTTATTGTCGGGGCTGCTCTGGAATTGCCGGATATAGTTTACAAAATTCACGCTAATGAATATTTGCAGGTGCATATTATAGTTAACTCTATAATATGTGTAGCTCTCTCTTGCTTACACAAAAACCTGCAGATTACACATGTACGTACGTAGCTAGTATGTACCACGAACATAAAATACACTATTGGTTAACACACGCAATGGTTTCTATATACGTATGTGAATAGATAGATCAACCAACTATACATTACGTTGTACATGTATGCTGTATTGAAAGAGAAAATTTCTCTATTTGCAAAGTGTGATGTGTGTGTGTACATATGTAAACCAACCGAGCTCCAGTCCAGTTCGGCCAAGTATGGTTTAGTGAGTGTGAATGCAGAAGAGACCACGCTCCCACAGAGCCCCGGCAGGACCTCCTGCAACTTCTGCCCCACCCTACAGATGACCAGGTCCTTGGAGAAGACGATGCTGAACGGAAACATCCGGAAGAAGGACTCGGAGCTTATGTGGAATTCTGCAGAACCCACGACATTCGCTCGCTTGGCTCTGAGCATTGCACGATTATCGAACTTCAAATCAAGGATATGAAAATACTCCCCTTTCTCCGTCTGACCTTTCGATATGACGTCGATCTCGAGCTGTCTTCCGTAGATTTTCCCGATGATTTTCATCTGTCCGATCACGTAGCACAGAAACCCCTCTCTCTTGGTTATGTAGTGGAGATGCAGACCCTCCGGTGTCTCGTTGGAGGTGAAGAAAGCCGGTGGGCTCATATTGGGGTAACTGAACCTCAAGTACTCGTGTAGGTCCACCAGACCATTGAGGAAGTCTCGGAGATCTCGTCCGAGGACTCGGAGGAGACGAGCGTAACCATAGCGACCGATGTTTTCGGCGAAATATTCGCCAAACATTTTCATGACATTTTCTCTGTCCTCGCCGAGTTCTTCAGCCGCTGCATCGACCAGGGTGGGTATGACACTCTCTTGGTACACCTGTGAGTGTGTGTGTGTGTGGGTGCGTGTGTGTGGGTGTGGGTGCGTGTGTGGGTGTGAGTGAGTGTGTGGGTGTGTGCGTGCATGAATGTCCTCTTGTGAGGAGCAGCACATCAGGTGATAAAGAGAACAAGTTGTGTCTATAGCCATTATCTAGTGTAGACCATAACATATATGTAGATATGTAGCAACTGACTATACCACCACTACAACAATACGTAGGTTTGTGCACACACACACACACACATGTGCACACTAGCTGTCCTAGTCGCTGCTGCATACGTCTGCTTTACACACAAAAGTGTGAGAAAAAGTCGACAAACAATAAAACAACGACCAAATTACAGATTGCTGCTGGCGAACAGTTGCAAAAATCCAACGCTCACGTGCAAGAAGCGAGAGAGACAGAGAGGGAGCTGAGGGGAACGGTACGTACCTCGTGTGTGACGAACCAATGATTAGAGAGCTTGGCTCGCCGCCTGATGTTGATCCAGTAGTTCTCTCCATACTTCTCCCGAATAAACTTCTGGATCGCGTCGAGTAGCAGTCCGTACATGGTAGTCTGCTGCCTCACTGGTGGTCCCTGTCGTCGCGTCGCCGAGTGAACAGCCACGGACGCCTCCTCCCCTTTTTCTCTCCGTCTCTGCGCGCTTACGAGGATTCTCATTACGAAGTGGGCGCTTATAAATGGGGTGGGGCTATTTCTGGTGTTGCTGATTCAGCACTATTCGGTCACGGGTTTCGTGTAGACAGAGTGGAGATGAACGCTGTGGTCGCTCTCTGTCACTTCTGCGAGGCCCACGGGCCAGGAATACTGTTCTGTACTCAGGTACATACACGTACACTCCAATCAGAGCTGTAGTTCTACTTATCTACGTTTAGTCGTAGCTAGCTAGCTAGCTACTTCGTTTTTTGGGGTTTTTTGGTTCTTTCAGTCGTTCCACAGCGCCCACGATGCGCAGCTAATGATGGATGCCGTCCCTCCTGACAAGAGAATACCTCTCACCGACCGGTAGACCTCACACACACACACACACACACGCACACACACACACACACACACACACACACACACACACACACACACACACAGACCGGACAGTAGAGCGTCTGACACCTCATCCGTCTCCTCCCTCATCCAAGCCCCTCCCACCAAGTCGGAGCAGTGCGAGGCATGTCGTTCCATCCCAGCAGACGAGGCGGGTTTTGTCTCGTACGATACCAAGGCCAACATATGCTACATCAGTCAGCAGCACCCAGAGCAGCCCCAGTTGTACAGTGTGGTGCGACAGGCCTGCGTTAGGAGGTGAGGATATGGGGCGTATAGTAAGGTCAGTGGAAGCATACGTAAATGGATTGGCAATGCTGTACAACGCTCCCCGGATTTGAGCTACAGAGCAGTGCAGTGTTCCCGAAGTTGACGAATCGACGATACAGCTCCCCTCCCTGCTGCTGGTAGTAGGTACAGTGTCTCTCCCCTTGAAGTGTGAATACTTCTTGTAGTGGCCATGGATCAACTTAAATAGACGGACCAGAGGTCTACATAGATCGGGACCCAGTGCAACGTGAAGCGGAGGGTCTGAGTAGGCCGAAGGCTGAAGACCTAGTCCATGTGGAAAATGTGCTTAGTTTGTTCTCCTCCCCCTCCACTTGACTAGCTCACAAAATACGAAAGTGTGGTGGCCATAAATTTCTTAAATAGTGTGGCCAGTTGGTCTCTTTTTCATTGCTTGACCGAATACTTGTGAATTTCTACCATCGCTTCTCCGGAGTTGCCCAAGTTTGCAGAGATGCTGCTGGAAAATGATGTTGCTTTCATTACACCCTAACATTATAGTCCATGTGGAAAATGTAGTTAGTTTGTTCTCCTCCCCCTCAACTAGCTCACAAAAATTACGAAAGTGTGGCGGCCATAAATTCTTTCTCAGGCCATAAATAGTTAGGTCACGGCGTGCGGGAAATTATGAGGCCATATAGTTAGAGTTGGAGCAAAATCAGTTTGACCATTACACACACCCATGTGTGCCCACTGTATATGCCTGTGAGATTTTAGTTGCCTTCATCCGGTGCTTGTGCAAAAAGTACGAAAGCTTCAAAAAATAGAAAATACCCGGGCATCACAACGCCAATCCATTACGTGTACAATCTATGGTGGGTGAGAGTGATTGTGAGAGAGAGAGAGGGTGTGTGATATATGATCTTGGTACTATGTTTGAAGTCATGTGGTTTATAATCATGAACTTTGGTGATTCGATAGTTAGTATCACATGATCTATGTCAGCAGTCACATGACCGGTCACATGACCACTGTTTCCTCTCGGCAGTCTCAACTGTGAAGTGTGCCCTGGGAGAGAAGGTCCCATTGCATTCGGGGAAGACGGCAGCTCACACGCCCTCTCATACACCTTCAACATCAAGGACTCACAAGCACGCGGATTCACTAGACTGTGAGTGCGAGAGAATAATCGATTTCTTGTTTCATTGATGACTGTACCAAACCTACATCCAATAAGTATGGTGACTTGATTCCCTGACTTACGGTGATTTGTAAGATATAATGATATTGTGGTTGTGTTGACAGGTACAGCCTAATTGTGGTGATGATGGACAGGGTCTTCCTCATTAACTCTTGGCCTTTCTTAGTGAAACACTTCAGAGCACTCATTGATGATCTGCAGGGCAAGGTTTGAGCTGAATTTCACTTTCTTTTTGTATTATTTTCTACGCACACTGGTGTGCAGGCGGAGTGTGTGTACACTAGAGAGATGGAGGAATACAAGCAGCACGCGGCTGCTCGTTCCCTCAGATCCTCCGTCTCCAGCACACCTGGCCACGGTCAGCACACACACACACACAGTCAATTTCACAAACCACACCCAACACAC
The DNA here is from genome assembly GCA_963664015.2 of Binatia bacterium. GTDB lineage: Bacteria > Desulfobacterota > Binatia > UBA9968 > CAXXLF01 > JACZQL01. The sequence continues at coordinate 5,776 of CAXXLF010000002.1, forward strand.
TCCATACATTTTCTACTATTACTCAAACACTTGTTTTGGCTCTGTTCACCTTACAGATCACTTGCGTCGTATAAGGGCCAAGGAGACTGCCCGTTCGCTGTTGGAGCTGACAGGAGATGGCAGGATATTTCGCCACCTACACAGGTACTTTGTCTTCCTACTCAAGGCTGGAGGACTCAGGATCACAGAGTGTGTGCTGGAGGGCCCACCAAGGGTAAGACACAGTGTGTTGAACTACTATATATAACTGCTAATTTTTGTGTATTAAAAGTGTGTGTGAGGTCTGCTTTCTACTCGATAGTTTAAACTCTGTGTGTGTGTGTGTGTGTGTGTGTGTGTGTGTGTGTGTGTGTGTGTGTGTGTGTGTGTGTGTGTGTGTGTGTGTGTGTGTGTGTGTGTGTGTGTGTGTGTGTGTGTGTGTGTGTGTGTGTGTGTGTGTGTGTGTGTGTGTGTGTGTGTGTGTGTGTGTGTGTGTGTGTGTGTGTGTGTGTGTGTGTGTGTGTGTGTGTGTGTGTGTGTGTGTGTGTGTGTGTGTGTAGGTGGTGGCAACTCTGGAGGCCAGTAGTGATCAGTCTGGCCCCGCCCCCTCATCTGCCGAGGCCCTGGAGAGACCACTCTCAGCTGCCGACTTTCACGTCGTCGAGGGTAACAACGAGCCCCTTCAATCATTCTCAATATTTTATTTGCGTGTGTGTGTGTGTGTGTGTAGAGGAGGGAGTTCCATTGTTTGTGTCTCTAAGACAGGCCTTCCACTCAATGGACAAGGCCTCATTTCAATATCTCGCCACTCACATACTCAAGGGCAATCAGGTCATCGTCAGGGGCAACAGCGTTTCCTTGGTTACATCGCTAATAAACATACTGAAGGTGAGCCTCTCACAAAAAAGTTTATTTTGTAGACTGTATTTGCAGGATTTGGTGCCAGAGAAGTGTTGTCAAATTGTGGCCTTCAGCAGGTCGTACAAGGAGTCGTTTGTCTGTAATTTTCTGGGGCTCCCCTCGTCAGCCGAGGTCCCTAAACACGTGACCTCTTCCGACCTCCATGTGGTGGTCGAGATTCTCCCTCTTGGTAGCAGCGGCGGGGGGAGGGTGGGCGGAGTCTGGGCGGGGCTTAAACTTGGTGAGGGGGAAGGGAGGGGCAGAGAGGAGGGGAGTCCGTCGGGCAGCTACCGTCTTGCTGTCCAGAGTGGATCAAGAGGCAGCGAGGCAAAAGGTAAGTATATTTGTCCATCATTGACTTTTTTCTGTGTTTTAGGTATAATGTACTACGTTATGATAGTGAGAGTTTTTCCTCTGTTCATACGACTACCATTTTTTGATTCATTTTGTTACTGAGTGTTATTTTTTGACCAAGTTCTTGTGTTGTTACAGCTCCGGTGTTCCTGACAAGGCTGGTGACACTTCTGTCCAGTGAGGCACTGTCAGACGCCACCATTGCTGGAGCCATCTCCGCTCTCAAGGAGGAGTGGATGAAGTGCGTTGTATAGTTCAACAATAGCGATTGAAAATAATGAAGTGCACTCCATTGAACACACGCGCGTGCACACACACACACACATGCACACACACACACACTAACACACAGTAAGGTGAAAGTGCTGTACAAGTTCTCTCAGATGGGCCATCTAGAGATGCCACAGAAGAACGAGAGGTCAGCGTTCAGGCACAACTTTTCAAGCACTTCTTTTTTTCATTCGTTTCGGCTTTTTTTTCCAGGCTCACTAAGCTGCTGCATGAGATACTGTATGTGGGATATGAGGACCTGCCTATACTGCAGTACTGGAGAGCAGCTCTCAGCAAAGAATACAAGACACACCTCATGCAGGCCGCTCGAACGTAGCTCAATTTTTCCGATCGACCTGTCAATTTTTATCCCATCGTGTGTTAGCCATGGCGCATGCGCTAACCAGTCCACCGCACCGTCAGCAGATTTTACGCGCATGCGCTATTAGTACTACAGTCTAGTCGTGAGAAGATGAGTGGCCATGTGAGAGACTTGTCTCCGGCTCAGAAAGACGCTCTTGAGAAGGTGAGATGGCTCTACCCTCTCTCGTTCCCCGTCTCACCTGCTGCTGTGCTCGCAGCTGAAGTCAGCCATGGCGGACGCGGAGGAGCTGGCCGGGAGAGACGACAGCTACTTCTTGCGCTGGCTGAGGGCACGCAAGTTCGACTTGAGCAAGGCAGAAGACATGCTCAGGAAGGCGAGCAGCAACTTCTGACACTGTATATTGACAATTTATCCCATTATTCTGATCTTTTAACACACAGCACCTCGAGATGAGAAAGCAGTACAAGTTGGACACCATTGTCGAGGATTACGAGCCAAACGAGGTCGTAGCCAAATCTCAAACTCTCTGCAGCAAATTCAGCGGCTCTCTTTCACACACACAAACATCTCTCTCTCTCTCTCTCTAGGTGCTGCAGAAGTACTTCCCAGGGGGTGCGATGGGTGAAGACAGGGATGGTGATCCCGTGTGGTACGATAACTTCAACTATGATTTCAAAGGTTTTTGCTAGTTTATTCTACACTTGCAAAGTACGCAGTACGTCGTCGTTCGTTTGATATTATACACACACACACACACACACACACACACACACACACACACACACACACACACACACACACACACACACACACACACACACACACACACACACACACACACACACACACACACACACACACACACACATGCACACGCACACACACACGCACACACACACACAACATACACACACAGGTCTACACTATTCTGTGAGGCCTGAAGACATCATACTCTACTCTCTGTACAGAGCGGAGCTGGTTCTAAAACTAGCAAGAGAATCAACTGCTAAGGTCTTCACTCACGACACCTTCATTCTTTGATGTGTGGCCTGTTACTAGACGGTGTATAACATACTTCAACTGCACTGTTGTATTATACATGTGTGTATGTATGAATATGAGTTTTTTGTGTGCAGTATTTAACATGTGTGGTGCTTTTGACCCTTTAGAGGGAGCTGGTCACGATTGTGATTGACTATGAGAAGCTCTCGTTACAGCGGCACTACTACTGGCCTGGTATCCAGATGCTTAGAAGGGTCTGTACCATAAGTATCTGTGTCTATGTTTTGTGTGAAACGTTTTGTTGTGCAGGTACTTACAATGTGTGAGGCAAACTACCCAGAGGCTCACAAACGTGCCTTTTTGATAAACTGTGAGCCATTGGGGAAAACTGTGGTTTTCACGTGTGTGAGTTGGTTTTCTGTTTTTTGCCCGTCCAGTGCCCTCTGTCTTTCCCGTGTGTTTCAACCTCATCAAGACAGCATTTAGGGAGGAGACTAGAGCTAAGATATTCCTACTGGGAGGTATATATGCATAGCTATACAGTACATACGTAGAGCTTGCTGTGTTGTAAGGCTGTGCAGTGTGACTGTATTGGTGTTGTGATATTATGCAGGGGACTATAAGGAGGTTCTAAGGAAATATATTCACCCAGAGCAGCTACCAGCAGCCTATGGTGGCACCAGGTGTGAACCAGACCCCTCTTGCACCAAACATGTGAGCACCAAATGTTTTAGTGTGTGTGTGTGTGTGTGTGTGTGTGTTTGCGTGTGTGCGCGAGAGTGTGTGTGTGCAAGAGTGAGTAGTGTGGGTGTATGAGAGAGAGAGTTGTGAGGTATTAAAACACAGATAAATCCTGGAGGGGACATACCAGAGGAGTACTACCTGCTGAAGCTGATGGAGAATGTCAAGAAGGACATGGATAGAGTGACTATCCCGCGAGGCTCCACCCACCTTGTCTCATTCACTGTCGAGCAGCCAGGAACCATACTCAAGTGAGCCAAAAAAGTTTCCGCCCTTTTTTTTCAGCACAGCTTGTTTGTGTTGTATAGGTGGGAGTTTATGAGCACTGAGCATGACATTGGGTATGGCTGGACTCTTAAGCAGGAGAATGAAGAAGAGTTGGAAGTGGTATAACACATTTTCAACTGCTGTATATATACAGTGGAACACCTTTATAACGTGCACCCTTTCCTGCCCCAAGTATATACCACTCAAAGGCCACCTCACTAAAAGGACACTCCCTTCTGCCCAATTGGTGTCCTGATTACTGAGGTTCCACTGTGTATTATTGTAGGTGCCGGTAAAGAGGAAGAAAACCAACATAATCCCAGAGATTGGAGCACACATCTGTGAGAGCTCAGGAGAATGTGAGCCACTCAGACACTCACACACAATCGCTATCTTTAATGTGCCAAATTGTATTTTTCGCAGATTTACTGAAGTTTGACAACACCTACAGCTGGACTCGCTCCAAGGAGGTGTTCTACTCTGTGAAGGTCGTACCGCCAGAGACAGAGCTGCCAGAGATCACACCCTCCCAGACTGAAGCCACACCCATCCAGACATAAACCACACCCACCAAGACAATTTTCACTTTGCCTCAAATAATGTGGCATTGCAGCATGTATAAAAAAAAAATACAGCTTTGTCATTGCACTGTGAAATTTGCAGTGGAATGGTGGCTTACATTTGGCAAAGGGGTAGCTATGATAGGTCCTGGCTTATAGCCATTGCGCATGCGCTATATAGAACTTGGAGTTTGAGTGTAGTAGCTAGCTAGTGCAGAAGCAGAAGATGAGTGGTCATGTGGGTGGTTTATCTCCAGCTCAGGAAGACGCTCTTGAGAAGGTGAGATGGTTCTACCCTCTCTCGTTCCCCGTCTCACTTGCTGCTGTGCTCGCAGCTGAAGTCAGCCATGGCGGACGCGGAGGAGCTGGCCTGGAAAGGCGACAGCTACTTCTTGCGCTGGCTGAGGGCACGCAAGTTCGACTTGAGCCAGGCAGAAGACATGCTCAGGAAGGCGAGCAAATGCTGCATAATGCGAATTTATCCATATTCTTTTCCCGACGCACAGCACCTCGAGATGAGAAAGCAGTACAAGCTGGACACCATTGTCGAGGAATACAAGCCAAACGAGGTAGCTAAATCTCAAACTTTCTGCAGTAAATGTAGCAACTCTCTCTCACACACAAACAAACATCTCTCTCTCTCTCTCTCTCTCTCTCTCTCTCTCTCTCTCTCTCTCTCTCTCTCTCTCTCTCTCTAGGTGCTACAGAAGTACTTCCCAGGGGGTGCGATGGGTGAAGACAGGGATGGTGATCCTGTGTGGTACAGTAACTTCAACTATGATTTCAAAGGTGCACTATAGTTTGTTTTGTTGTTCATTTGACATACATGTACATACACACACACACACACACAGGCCTCCACTATTCAGCGAGACAGAAATAAATCATACTCTACTCTCTGTACAGAGCAGAGCTGCTTCTAAAGCTCGGAAGAGAATCAACTGCTAAGGTGTCCGTCAAAACATATACATTTCTCATAATTCTTTGCCGTGTAGCTAGTTGCTAGAGCTATGTGTATAAACAAACTTCAACTGAGCTATACAGAAGTGTTGTGGACTCTTTGCAGAGGGAGCTGGCTGCCTTAGTGCTGGACTACAAAAAGCTGTCAATACAGAGACACTACTACTGGCCTGGTATTCAGATGATCAGAATGGTCAGTACAGAAGTTCAACTGTTTAGCATTATTATGAAACTCTGATACTTTAGATACTTGCACTATTGGAGGCCAACTATCCTGAGACAGTCAAACGCATCTTTTTGATAAACTGTGAGGTGGAAAATGTTTGGTTTTTTCCAATTTTTTTTGTTTGTCCAGTGCCCCCCATCTTCCCTGTGTGTTTCAAACTCTTCAAATCAGTGATCAAGGAGGAGACTAGAGCTAAGATTTTCATACTGGGAGGTATTAACATACGTATGTAGCTACTTGAGCTTGCTGTGTTGTAAGGCTGTGCAGTGTGACTGTATTGGTGTTGTGATATTATGCAGGGGATTATAAGGAGGTTCTAAGGAAATATATTGACCCAGAGCAGCTACCAGCAGCCTATGGTGGCACCAGGTGTGAACCAGACCCCTCTTGCACCAAATATGTGAGCACCAAATGTTTTAGAGAGTGTGTGTGTGTTTGCGTGTCTGTGCACGAGAGTGTGTGTGTGAGTCTTGTGAGGCGGCGTAAAACACAGATAAATCCTGGAGGGGACATACCAGAGGAGTACTACCTGCTGAAGCTGATGGAGAATGTCAAGAAGGACATGGATAGAGTGACTATCCCGTGAGGCTCCACCCACCTCGTCTCATTCACTGTCGAGCAGCCAGGAACCATACTCAAGTGAGCCAAAAAAATTCCGCCATATTTTTTGTTTGTGTTACATAGGTGGGAGTTTATGAGCACTGAGCATGACATTGGGTATGGCTGGACTCTTAAGCAGGAGAATGAAGAAGAGTTGGAAGTGGTATACATAACTGTATACATCCATAACAGACACCTTTTCTTTCAACCTCTGAAAAAAGGACAAAAGGACACTTCCTTCTGCCCAATTGGTGTCCTGATTACTGAGGTTCCATTGTGTATTATTGTAGGTGCCGGTAAAGAGGAAGAAAACCAACATAATCCCAGAGATTGGAGCACACATCTGTGAGAGCTCAGGAGAATGTGAGCCACTCAGACACTCACACACAATCGCTATCTTTTAATGTGTATTTTTCGCAGATTTACTGAAGTTTGACAACACCTACAGCTGGACTCGCTCCAAGGAGGTGTTCTACTCTGTGAAGGTCGTACCGCCAGAGACAGAGCTGCCAGAGATCACACCCTCCCAGACTGAAGCCACACCCATCCAGACATAAACCACACCCACCAAGACTAATTTTCAACTCTGCCTCAAATTATGTGTGGCTATATTTAATTAATAGCACCTTGTATACTGTTGCCATGCGAAATAATAACGACGGGAGTTTGTATACACAATCAATCATTCTACGCGTGATGGAATCTCGCTGGTCATTTCTCAGAGTCTTGAAGTTTGTGAGGGTCTGTTTCTTCAGGCTGCACGGTAGCAGGTTCAGCTGGTTGGCGTTGCTCTGGTGACTCAACATCCCCTGCTATATTATAGAGATAATGAACTATGGACGTAGGGCAGCAGTAAGGACTGTCTTACCAGTAGCAGCAGATGTCTGCTGTGAGCCATCACTAGTTGTGTTGGAAATGGCAGCTCCATATCTCTCCAATACTTCAGGAGAGAGGTACTGTTTGATGGCCTCAATGCTGATGCCCCACAGTTCCTCTTGATATCCCTCATTCCTAGAGAAGAGAGAGAGGGGGGGGGGAGAGGGGGGAGGGGGTGACACAGTTGAAGTTTCAAGTCACAAGAGATGGATTCATAAAGTAAGTAGCTATGATATTATGGAGCCCAAGTTAGATTGATGTCTATACTTCGAAAAATAAGCATTGAGCTACAATTTTTGAAGTGTGCATATTCATGTATATACCTGGCAGTAACAGAGGGTTGCTTAGGAGAACAGTCGGCATAGTAGACACACTCTTCATTCTTCAACTCAGGATTCACAGCACAGTTGATGGTGGTGGCTGCACCTTCCTTCACGCCGCGCATGAAATCTATACAATATCACACATGAGAGAGAGAGAGAGAGAGGGTGATGGTGTGTTGGAGGGTTGGTCGTGTTCTCACATGGGCCAAGCTTGCCAAAGAGGCCGACAGCAATGTTACTGCTCCCAGCCATGTTCCTCCACAACTCACTCTTAATCTGCAAACAACAACAACAACAAACAAACAAATTGAAACAACAAACACGAGGAGGGACTGACCACTCCAGGATGGAGAGAGGAAACAGTGATTCCCTTGTCATTTACTCTTCGCTGCATACTGAACGCAGTCATTACCTGCAGATTCAAACACCATTACGTATATACCAAAACACATGAGAAGAATACACTCTCTATAGAAAAGCTCACGTTGTAGAGTTTAGAGTTTCTATAGGTGCCCATTCGATGGAAAGCGTCAGAGTCAATGTTGTTGGGTTCCCAGCAAGCTCCTTCGTGAGCAGTAGAGGCCACCCACACCACCCTACAATCACCTCCCCCTCCCCCTCCCCCTCCTCCTTCTCCTTCCCCAGCTGCTCCAGCTGCTGCCATGGCTGCAGCTGTCTCTTCCAGTGTAGGGAGGAGCTCCAGAGTCAGGAGAAATGGACTGAGATGGTTGACCTGTGGAGAAGAGAATGGCTGAACTATAATTATACCAACACACACACTACATAGGTCCACTAGGTATATACTGGTAGTTACTCAACACACAAGAAGTGTGAACTGTTTTGCATACCTGGTACATGATCTCATGGCCATCCTCAGTCCTCGCTGCAAACACGACCAAAATTAAAATTATTTTCGCACACTGCGACAAGTTTCACTCACTCAGTTGTTCAGCAAGTACTCCAGCATTGTTGATGAGGATGTGTAGAGGCAGGTTCTTGGCCTTGAAGGTGTCAGCACACGCCCGAGTGGAGCGAAAAGAACCGAGATCTATTTCCAGCCCTTCCACCCTCACCTCCTGTCCCTCCCTCTCAGTAGCCAGCTCCCCTTTCATTCTCTCCACACACTGTATATATGCATGCAAAAACAGTCTCTGTCAGTTAGTAGCTAGTAATATAATATCAGTTAGCTAACTCCAGTGTGAATGCCTGTGTGTGTATTATATGAGAGAGAGTGTGTGTGTGAGCAGCTTACAGCCGTGGCTTTCTCGAGGGAGCGGCAGGCGACGAAAGTGTGGGCTCCCATGCCAGCCACTGCCTTGGCAGTCTCGTATCCGATGCCAGTGTTGGCGCCAGTCACCAACGCAACCTTTCCAGTCAGACTCACTGTCGGGTAAGAGAGAGAGGCACCCATGACCCTCAGAACTAAGACGATCACAAGAAAGAGTTTGCAAAAGGGACGTGCTGCTGCATATAAAAGGTGACGTGCCACGCCCTTGTTTTTATTGCGCATGGGCAAACCAAGCCAGTGTGATGTGAAGAGGATAGTATTGAGGTGCAAATACAAATGGGTAATTTGGGGTGCAGTAAGAGAGAGATATAAAATCAGAAAAGAAAGTGTTCACACACACACACGCGCGACATCATCTGTTCTTGAGATTGAGAAGATTATCAGTGAGAGAGGGTGTACTGCTCCCCTGCTCCTCTCTCGGAGTTGCCCTCCCAGACGGTTGCCGGGGGGTAGAGCTGGGGATGGAGCTAGGGGTGGAGCCTGGTGTCCGGACTCTCTGTGGCGTATAGCTCTGTCGGAGGGCCTTGTCCACCCCTCTACTGCTGCCCGGAGTAGCAGCTCGGGAGGCGAGTTTGCGAGCCGCAGGAGAGAGAAGTTGCAGCCTCTCTGCCGGTGTAGTGGGAGTTCCTCCTAGTCTCCTTCTCAGCAGAGCAGGGCTGGAGAGATAGGAGAGAGAGGGATTTTTCACACACAAACACACACACAGGAAACCCAAATTCCAGTCTTATACACACCACTGAAGTTTCCCACGACAGATTCAGAAGTAAGATCACACACACGGACTGAAACATCTCAAGGCAGGAAACCCACTCATACTACTAAACCACTGAGGGACATAATCTGGGTAAAATACTCTGTGTCCTGACCTTGCAGCGGTGGCAGCAGCAGCCTTCCTTCTCTCTCTAGTTGACCTCGAGGCCGTGTCGGCCAATCTGTGAGCCAACTCCTCGCGACGGGTGACAGTCGGTATCTTGAATGTGGGGCCGTGAGCAGGTGTGACGTCCGTTTCAAGGTGGACTGGAGTACCCTCTATTGATCCCCACGTCATGAGGGGGGAAGCGTCCACACCTGATATAGAAATTAGGTAATGATTACCTCATCAATATACATTACATCATCAATAATAATTACACATTATTACATCATCACAATTCTGACCTGGTTGTATCTGAGGTGTCGCTACAAATCCGTATCCGTTGACTTGTGGTGAGGCGCTGGGATCCAGTACCTTACCGTCCACCCCAACTTTATCCTTGCTCTTCTTCTCCCCCTCTCCCTCTCCCGTGGCCCCGCCCCTCATTGCTCCGTGCAACTTACGGAGGAAGGCCCCGGGGAGTCGCGTGTTAGAGTGAACAACCTCTCTCTTCCTGGCTGGGTCGGATACCTTCTCCATGACACTCTGGTCCAGACCCTCAGGGATGTACATGAGAGAGTTCTTTGCAGTATAGGTCCAGCTCTCCACTCCACTTCTCTCCGGTTCCTCCCTCCTTACCACAGCCTTGCTAGCAGTGGTCTTCTCACTCCCTCCCTCGCTACCATCAGTGATGGCAAGCCGCAGTTCAGGCCCCTCTATACTCCTACTGTACTCAACCTCCTTCTCAAATAGCCAGGCGTGCTTCTCTCTGTTCTGAGCCTTGGTCCTCTCCATGATCTCCGAAAACGAAGCGTCGTCTTCGCTCTGGTATTTGGAGAGAAATTTGTCGAGTGTGTGGTCTTCGGGTTTGACACTAGTTGTATCTGTTGGTCCCTCTTGGTCCCCCTTGGTCCCAGTGGTAGTGTTGGTAGCTCTGTGGGGAGTTTGGTTGTGAAGTGGTGTCTCAAATGTCGACGGAGTGGCATTAGGAGCAGCTGCAAAAAACACAAAAATTGGAAAATTTTAGTGGGGTTGTGTTTTTGTATTTTTGACCTGTCTATGGAGATTTTTGTGTGGCGTACGAATGACTCTTAATATGGGAGTGTTTTGTGTGTGTGTGTGTGTGTGTGTATGTGTGTGTGTCCTACCGCTACTGGGGTTGGGGGTACGTATGATGGTTGGGAATCTCTCAGATATGGCTCTCAATCTCTCGTAGTCGTTGGTTTCAGAGGCCTCAATGAACTCCAGCTGTGCCTCAAGTTTCGCCACGTCGGGGAAGAAATCTCGCCTCACTATCTTTGTCAGAGCCTGCATGTGTGTGTGTGAGAGAGAGAGCTTGATGGGTGTGTAAATGATGTCATCCTTACGTCAGTGAATTCGTCTTCCTCTAGAGAGGTCTTTGGCGGCCTTTTCCTGGTCGAGGAGGAGGTAGAGACGCTCACTACAGTTCCTCCTCCTTCGCCCCGCTGAACCACCGCCTTAATACCTGGGGAAGAAGACATGACGAACGTTCACGGTAGTTCGGATTGAACTTTGACCCTGCTCCTAAACCACGCCCACAGTGACCATCTTGCGCATGGCGGCCAGCTGTTGTCACGAGTTACTGAACAACGGTGGCCGGAGGGGGCGTTTTCTTTGTCTCCTGTGGCAGAATCAGAGAGCCTGCGGCGATCTAGCTCGGAGGCAAGTCACTGAGAACCTACAGACCTTGCAATGCCTCGCAGTGAGTCCAGCTAGCTAGATATCAGATGGAAAAATAAAATCTCTCTCTTTCTCTCCTGTCGTCTGCAGTAACTGAAGACCTCGTTCGTCGCCGCGCGGAGCACAACGAGGGAGATATAGCCTCGCTGGAGGAGCTCTCCCTCCACCAGCAAGAGATTGAGAGGTGAACCAGCCACAAGCATAGTATAGCTAGTGCTACATAATATGGAGCTCTATGTTGTGTATTGTTCTATGCAGGATTGAACATTTGGACAGATGGTGCCGCAAGCTGAAGATACTCTATCTCCAGAACAACCTCATCCCAAGAATTGGTAGACACTCATATAATCCATGAAATGTATGTAGCTAAACTAGTAATCGTTCTCAGTACCAACATATTATACAGTCTACGTGAACTGTACAATATTCTATGGCACTGCACCTGTACACACTTCACTTGGTCTCTCTTCACTCCACAGAGAATGTGGGTCGTCTGAAGCAGCTGGAGTATCTAAACCTGGCCCTCAACAACATAGAGAGAATTGAAAACCTTGAAGGTCCGTAGCTATAAATATTCAATGCAGTGTAATGTGTGTGTGTGTGTGTGTGTGTGTGTGTGTGTGTGTGTGTGTGTGTGTGTGTGTGTGTGTGTGTGTGTGTGTGTGTGTGTGTGTGTGTGTGTGTGCGTGCGTGCGTGCGTGCGTGCGTGCGTGCGTGTGTGTGTTGTGATCGTGTGTGCAGGTTGTGAGTTTCTGAATAAGCTGGATCTGACTGTGAACTTTGTGGGTGACCTGCTGAGTGTAGAGTCCCTCCAAGACAACCACCACTTCAGAGAATTGTAGGACACACCCCCACACTCTCTCTCTCTCTCTCTCTCTCTCTCTCTCTCTCTCTCTCTCTCTCTCTCTCTCTCTCTCTCTCTCTCTCTCTCTCATACACACACACACACAGATATCTGACGGGGAATCCATGTACTGACTATGAGGGTTACAGGGAGTTTGTGGTGGCCACTCTACCTCACCTCCAGTGGCTGGATGGGAAAGAGGTCTCCAAGTCAGAGAGGATCCTTGCCAAACAAGTGAATTCACACACACACATTCGTATAAGCAATACATATCTATTGTAATGCTTGCATATGTGTGTGTGTGTTAAGTGAAGCGAAACTTTAGTGTTGAAGTTTCTAAGTGTTGTTTGGTACAATTCTTTGCTGCTAGCACTATAAAGAGTTGAGGGAGAGGATAGCTGAACAGCAGAAGGTGTACCAAGCCAAGAGGGTAGGGTACATGTGTGAGTGTGTGAGTGTGTGAGTGTGTGTTGTAGGAGAGGGAGAGAAGGGAGCACAGTGAGAAGGAGGCAGAGAAGGAGAAGACGAAAGAGATGAAATCTCGACCTGGGTTTGATGGTCGCTGGTACACCCACACCAACTCACACACTCAACACAGAGAAAGGTTCTATAAACATCAACAATTTCTGTGTGCATGCTACAAATAAACACACACACACTCATTCATATACACACACAAACAGTGTGGAAAGCGACGAAGAATGTGCACCCCCAACTGAAGAAGACGAAGAAGAAGAAGACAGAAAGTAAGAAACTAACTTCCTCCAGCTAGCAGATATACTAGCAGATATACTAACAGATATACTGCAGATATACTAGCAGATATACTAGCAGATATACTAGCAGATATACTAATTATACACTCTCAGGTTCTGGAATGAGCCAACAGCCTACACTCCTGAATCGCGGACTGAGGTACACCAGTACATGGCCGAGAAGAGGAAGGATGAGGCGAAATCACCAGAGTATGTGTCCAGCTGTGTGTGTGACTGATATTGCAGGTCTCCCTCTCTCTCTCTCTCTCTCTCTCTCTCTCTCACACACACACACACACACACACACACACACACACTGTATCTCAGTAACAAAGGTCTTGAAACTCACAAGAGAAAGGTGACGTTGGAAAGAGATGGGAGAATCCTCAACATCAATGAAGGAAGGTATGTATAATAATGCCTACCATTCATTCTATGTACCTTACTAAAGTTTGCTCTGTGTGTGTGTGTGTGTGTGTGTGTGTGTGTGTGTGTGTGTGTGTGTGTGTGTGTGTGTGTGTGTGTGTGTGTGTGTGTGTGTGTGTGTGTGTGTGTGTGTGTGTGTGTGTGTGTGTGTGTGTAGGTATGATTTTCAGCTGAAGGATGAGGAGGAGAAGAATCGGTACATATTGGAGGTGGCCATCCCTAGGTGGGTGTTGTGAGAGGGCTAGTGCTATACATAGTGTGTGTGGGTGTGCGTGCGTGTGTGCATGTGTGTGTGTGTTGGAAAGGTATATGGACACGAGTCTGGTAGAGTGCGATGTCCAACCAACACATGTAAAGCTCAAGATCAAAGGCAAGGTACAAACACACATTCGATCAGCTAATATAAGCAGAGCTCCATACATTCTACCACCATTTCCCTATTATGTATGTATTGAGTATTATGCTATATAGTGGGTATTGTTGCTGCTGTCCCACAGATTCTTCAGCTGGTGTTGGATGAGGAGGTATCTCCTGACAGGAGCTGTGCACAGAGATCACAGACCTCTGGCTGCCTGCTGGTCACACTACCCAAGGTGTGTGGTAGTTACTGTGTAGTGTGGGTGTGGGTGTGTGAGGTTGTGTATCTGTCTCTCAAAGGCAAGAGAAGTGGTAAGAGCAGCCAAGACTAATCATCAGCCAAAGAAGTCATTAGCAGCACCTTCTACATCACCTCGCAACACTCACACTCACACCAGTTCAACCGGTGACAACTCTAAACAGCACACAATAGGCTCGCTGCAGCTCACTGCAACAGTAGATATCAGGAACATTGTGAAGAGAGAGGAGGAGGAGAAAGGGAGGGGGACACACAAGACAGAGGTGGCCTCACCTCTGGTAGAGGAGCTTGATGAAAGTGGGTGTGGCCCATCTGATGATGATTCAGACATTCCACCACTCATATAGCCACACACACACACCACACACAAAACAGAAACGTTTTGTCGCTAAATACATGTATCGCACCTTTTTCGAAAGCGTTCGCCAGCTAGTTCACAGAAATAGCTAAGAAACATGAGATGCTGGCTTACAAAATGAGCAATCAAAACCCTAAAGGTCTAGTCTATAGCCTAACCTAAAGCCTCAGTACCTACACACAACTAACAAAATCAGTCAGAAAATCCGAAAGAAGCGCAATTCGGAGTTCAGAGTTTGGTGTCCTTGGCAGCGTCGCCATCATCATCGAACATGCCAAGGTCCACCTTCACCTCGGTGGTCTCCATCTCGACCCCTCCGTCCTCATCGTTCTGTTCTGTCACCATGGGATTGACAATTGCCTCAGGGTCCTCCCCGTTGACCTTCTCCGTCATTGCCGCCCCGTCGGGACCCCTCTTGGCCGCGTCGCCCACCTCCTCCTCGTCTCTCGGGGCAACCTTGAAGGCCGACACCTCACTCATCCCGATGGCCCCGCCCCCCTCCCCCCGGGTGACGTATGGGTTCTCCTCAACATTCACGCCGTACGTGACATTCGTGGCGGTGTTGAACCCGCCCGAGCGACCAGGAATACAGCGATTGACGAGACCGGTCCACACCTCTCTTGGTACTCGCAGGAGAACAACAAAGAACACCAGCTCCACCACACCCAGGGCGATGCAGGCGACGACAAAGATGATTTGGAACACCAGTCGAGTGGGGCCCAGCCCGAGAGAGTTGGTGGCGGGAAGTCCGAAACCCCAGGCGAGCTCAAACACCACGAGTGTGAGTGCAACTCCGAGCCACTCCTCGAACCAATGAGCGTTGATCTTCTCCTGTCTGAGGTGTACGAGGCAGAGCCCGGCAAAGAGGGTGCACCAGGCCAGGATGTGGATGAGGCCGCCCACTAGCAGGAGGCCGTACCAGTAGGGCTCTTTCTGCGGGCGACAGCTGTGTGTGTGTGTGTGTGTGTGTGTGTGTGTGTGTGTGTGTGTGTGTGTGTGTGTGTGTGTGTGTGTGTGTGTGTGTGTGAGTGTGTGGTGTGTGTGCGTGGGTGTGTGTGTGTGTGTGTGTGTGTGTGCATTGTGCGTGTGAGTGAAAGGGAGTAGAATTCAGCATTGAATGAACACAGAAGAAGAAGAAGAGAGGGAGAGATGGAGGACTCACAATTCATCGTTGATATAGTTATCCTGGTCGGGAGCTGCCGATATGATCACTATCACCGCAGGCACCACTACAAACACATGCACACACACACACACACACACACACAGAGAGAGAGAGAGAGAGAGAGAGAGAGAGAGAGAGAGAGAGAGAGAGAGAGAGAGAGAGAGAGAGAGAGAGAGAGAGAGAGAGAGAGAGAGAGAGAGAGAGAGAGAGAGAGAGAGAGAGAGAGAGAGAGAGAGTTACCAATGGTGGGCTCTAAATAGAATAGAGTGGACTCACCGAGCTGCAGGGCTAGGAACAGAAAGAAGATGCGAGAGAGTTTCTCAGGCTGCATTGTCTTCAGCACGGTCATGACCAGGAGAGAGATGCAGGCCACGAGGAAGAGGTAGTGGAAGATGGCAGAGAAGATGGTGCACGCCCAGTCGTTCTCGGTGGTGTAGTAGGAGATGAGGAATGAGAGGAAGAGAGCAGAGAGAGAGATGGAGGAGTTGATGAGGGAGACACCCATTGGGGAGGTGCGGAGATCACTGGGTTTGGTGGAGAAATGAGCAGTGAGGGTTTTGAGAGGTTGAGTGAGTGAACATACAGTATGCATGTATGGTGGAACCCCTCTCTATGAGGACACTCCTGAACTGAGGACACCTCTCTAAACAGGACACCTTTTCCCACCACAAGTACCACTCTTGCATGCATTTCAATTAGGACGCCTCACTAACAATGACACTTTCTACTATCCCATTGGTGTCCTGATTAGAGATATTACATATATACTCGAGACGGAGACAGAAAGAGTGATCGAGTGAGAGATAGAATCATACCTGGTACTGAGGTAGGTGATGATGATAATGACCAAGCAGATGATGCATAACAACCCTCCCACATACACTCCATCCCCAATACTATCGTCATCATCATCAGCTGGTTCTCTGGTAACCGGCGGCATCGTGGTCGGCTCGGCGGTCAGATCCTGGACGAAAGGGGTTAAAGTATTAATTCACACTCACACTCACACACACACACACACACACTCACCACTAGTATGGTGAACTGAGTGAGGTGGTTGCAGCTGCAAACGGCCACCACTGTCGTCTCGGAAACCAACCGACACCCCTCCCCAGACCACGCCCCATACCCTTCGTCAAGACTCTGATCCCAGAACACACACTCTGTCGCCGTTCCATTCTCGGAAGCTTCCTCGGTCTTCCAGAACGTGATTCGGACCGGCTCGGACAAACTGGACCGCTCCAGCTGCCCCTTGAAGCTCACACTAATCACATCAACTTTCCCACCCACAACAAAGTTGGTTCTATTGCTGTACTCTAAGTACTGCGGTCTACTGTAGAACAGGTGCAGTGTATTGTACACCCCAACAACCAGACCGTCTGGTGCAGCTGGGTTTGGCAGGTCCACCCTCGCTCGGGCCAGCTCTGAGGGCTGCAAGAAGAACCGGTTCTCCGTGGAGACGGTGAGCGTGAAAAGATCGTCGATGGCGACGGCAGGGACCAGGATGTATCGGAACGGCTCGCGCGTGATGTATTGAGTGATGGAGGCAGTGGGGTAGGCATTAACTAGAGTTTCCAAGATAGAGAGGAGACTGCAGTGGGAGATGAGAGAAATATAAGTGTGTGTGTGTGTGTGTGTGTGTGTGTGTGTGTGTGTGTGTGTGCTGACCGGCCAGAGGTGTTGAACTGAAGCTGTCCCTCGATAAGTTGATCGGATTCAATTCTCAGAATATCCTCAATCACATTGAATACGATATCACTCACCTACACACACACACACACACACATACACACACACGGTGAGTTAGTTGCAAACTGACGATGCTCTATATAAAAGACGTCTACCGTTGCATTGCCAGAGCTAGCATTGACTGCATCGTTCAGCAGTTCGGTAACCACGGCGACGCTGAGGAAATCCAAGTCCATCTTCACCAGTTGTTCAATCACATCCAACTACACACACACACAGAGTTGACACGTGAATACACACACACACACAGAGAATGTGTGTATGTGTGAGAGAGAGAGAGAGAGAGAGAGAGAGAGAGAGAGAATGTGTGTATATATGTGCGAGAGAGAGAATCTGTGCGAGAGAGAGAGAGAGAGAGAGAGAGAGAGAGAGAGAGAGAGAGAGAGAGAGAGAGAGAGAGAGAGAGAGAGAAACCTCGGGAGACATGCACAGTTGTCTAGTGATGGCGTCGAAATCGCAAGCGTAGTCGAGGGGCGTCGTCCAGTTGCCCCCGGTTGCAAACATGCCCCCACACTCCCTCGTCGCTGTCCTCTTCAAGTCAGCCGCCCCACAGGGACAGCTCAGCGTCCTGATGGCGCCAATTGAGGTCTCCTCCCAGGAGAAGTCGAGGCCATCACCCAGAGTGGTGGTGTTTCTGGGGCACGCGTCTTTAGTGTGTGTGTGTGTTGTGCGTATGTGTCAGTGTGTGTGTGTGTGTTAATTATTCAGTTATGGCCGAAAAAAGCAGCAATACACAAGAGAGAGCCCACACACACGGGCACCCCACCCACCTAATCGGAACACCATCTCCACGATAGCATCCAGACCCAACTCCGCTGCAAACAGAGTAATGTCTGCCTCGACCACCCTCTCTATTTCATCCAGGTCGACCAATATCTCAACCTCAGGGCCGGAGGGGGCGGGGCTTCCGGGGTCGACAACTACTACCTCCTCAGAGAAGAAGGTGAACACGAGCGGTACTCCCTCATTGATTGTGCTGTCGATTGGAGAGATGGGGGAGGGGGAGGCAGAGAGAAAATGTGTGTGTGTGTGTGAGAGAGAGAGAGAGAGAGAGAGAGAGAGAGAGAGAGAGAGAGAGGGAGATGAGAGAGAGAGAGAGAGAGAGAGAGGGAGATGAGAGAGAGAGACTCATGAAGAGTTTGAAGTAAGTAAGAGAGACGTATGTATATACATAGTTCACAACGGTGTCGGCACAAACAGACTCTCACCTAACGTCAAAGTCTTCGCGTATGGCAACAGAGTAGACGGTAATGTTGCCTATCTTTGTTCCAGTCAGTTGGGCATTGAGCTGTGGCAGAGAAAACGCACACAGAGACGAAATTGCATCGCCATGGCAACAGTAAGAAAATTCGTTACCGTGGCAACCAGCGCGGTCACTTCGCTGGAGGCGAGTCTCTTGCGGCGAGCGGAGGTTCGTGACGATATCCGAGTAAAGAAAATATATTGGGCAACGTCTGGACCACACACACGTCACACACACACACACACACACACACACACACACACACACGCACGCACACACACAAACACGAAAAAGGAGAGAGAGAGAGAGTGAGTTATACACATGTCAGGAGAGAAGCTGGCCAAACACTCACTCTCCAGGTTGAGGAACGCCTCGTCAGAGACCGCGTCCTCTCCCACGCCGTTGCTGGCATAGCACACATACGCTCCTCTGTCCGGTCGTACCTTTGCCTCGGGGATGATCAGCTCCTCCAGCACCTCTCCCTCCAGGACAACCCCGTCCCTCGTCCACTGGATCTTCGGTTGAGGGTTCCCCGTGGCCTCGCACAAAAAGACGACACGGCCGAAAAGTCTGACAAAGACGGTCGTTGGTCCCTCCAGTATCACCGGAGGTAAGAGAACTTCCGTACCTGTGTGTGTGGAGTGGAGGATGATGAAACTGAACGTAAGAAAGTATCAAAGTGAAACTGAAAGTATTGGAGCATATATATGTTGAAGTGATATTGGAAGTGTTTGTGGTTGGGAGGCTCACGGTTCTCGCAGAGAAGGCCGTTGTAGTTCTCAGGGCAGTCGCAGACGAAACCGTTGGCGACGGTCGTGCAGTCTCCATCGTTTTGACACCGATTGGGACTACAGTTGTCGGGTGGCGGTACTGTGTGTGTGTGTGTGTGTGTGTGTGTGTGTGTGTGTGTGTGTGTGTGTGTGTGTGTGTGTGTGCGTGTGTGTGTGTGTGTGTGTGTGTGTGTGTGTGCACGTGCGATGATACGTCAGTCACACTCTTTTTTCACAAACTACACTCAGGCAACTGGTAGCGAAAACACGTACTTTCCAAGACGGTCAAGTCGAAGGGCTCTGGGATGACAGCTATGGTGGCAGCTGCAAGGTCCACTCCAATTGAAGCCCCACATGCATACAGACCCGAGTCGCTGGGTGTGAGGTCGAGTATGGTGAGTGTGCCAGTGGTGGTACATATGGAGCTGGGGCAACTGTCGTTTCCATCCACCACAACACTCAGTACATTGCTCACTTGGAACCTCGCAAACGACGTCTAGAGAGAAGAGACATACAGTACGTTTAAAACATACGTACGTACTAGGAGGTTTAATACAAGGGGAACATACTTCTGTGTGTGTGTGTGTGCATGTGTATGTGTGTGTGTGTGTGTGTGTGTGTGTGTGTGTGTGTGTGTGTGTGTGTGTGTGTGTGTGTATGTGTGTGTGTGTGTGTGTGTGTGTGTGTACCAGCAGGAACTCTCCGTCTTTGGTCCAGGTGAATGAGGGGGATGGGTTGCCGGTAGCAACACAGGTGAAATTGACTGAGGTCGATTCATTGAGGGTCTGAATCAGTGGTACTCCTGGAGCAACCTTCACCGTCGGATTGACTGGGGGCGGGAGAGAGAGAAGGAGAGAGAGAGACGATATTGCATACGTGCATTATACAAACTCCACCAAATACCCACACCCACACACACACACACACACACACACACACACACACACACACACACACACACACACACACACACACACACACACACACACACACACACACACACACACACACACACACACACACACACACACACACACACACACACACACACACACACCGAACACTTCGATAGTGGTCTCGGGCGAAGTGGTAGTGCCAGCGTCATTAGTAGCCGACACCCAATACGTCCCGTTGTCCCCAATCCCAACTTCCACAAACGTCACATTTATGACACCGTTGGTGATGTCATTGGTGGGCGGGGCATACGTGATCGTGTACATCTCCGAGTTGGCCACGCCCGATACCACTCCGTCCAGGTTCCGGAACTGCACGGAGACATCGCTCAGGTCCAGGGGTGGGTACTCTCTCCCGGAAGTGGTGAAGGAGATGGAGACATTATCTTCTCCGGATATGAACCGAACTAGAGCTGCAACGGCTGACAGTTCTGGCTCCACTATATACCAGTGATGGAGGGAGGAAAAACGATCATTCTAACACCACAGTATAGTATAGTGTAGAACTACAACATACGTGCAGCAGGAAATACACATACGATTCGGTTTTAACAACCACTCAGTATTGTGTCGTGCACAAAATGCAGACGTACAGTAAGTATGTGTATGTAGAGAAGCAATGTGAGTTCTTACAAACCTAGGACTTCGAGAAGAGCAGACGAAGTATCATTGCCATGGATATTGGTAGCTCTACACGAATACTGCCCGGCATCAGAGGTCATAAGGTCACTGATCACCAGTGTGTAGATGGTTATATAGTACTCGGAACCAGCCGACTCGGCAAAAGTGTATTGATTGTCAGTTGTATTGTCTAGTACTGCCTCGTTGAAAATGAACTCTACCTCCGCACTCGGTTCTGCCGACACGTCACAGGTGATTGTTGCCACGGCTCCCTCGTGCTGTTGTACGCTCACTACTGTGGCTTCAGGGGCAGCTGCAACAAGAAGGCAATGGAGATCATTGTTATATAACTCTCCATCTCTCTCTCTCCCTCTCTGTCTCCCTCCCCTCTCCCTCTCTCGCTCTCTCTCTCTCCCCTTCTCTCCCCCCCCCTCTCTCTCTCTCTCTCCCTCTCCGTCTCTTACCTTCAATGTTAACCTGGACAGTGGTGGCATCTGAGCCAGCAGTGTTCACAGCCCTGACCGTGTAGCAGCCCTCATTGGCATAACCCACTGGATCAACAAACAGTACACGTCGAGACTCAGAGAAGGAGATTGCGTCAGTTCCGACAATCTCGGAACCAAATCCGTCGCTAGTCAGTTTGTCGCAGTTGGCGGTACCGTCGGTGGCCAAGAAGAACCACTGGATACCACTGGGGGCCACTGGAGGCAAATCTTGGGCGATGGTGGCACTGACGGTCAGTTCTCCGCCGCGGAGTGCAACTTCCGGTGCAGTGATGGTCACCACAGGATCACCTGTGCAGGGAGAAGAGCACCATGTATGTACACTTAACACACACATGTGCACACACACATTACACGTACGTATGTACGCACATAGAGATGGACACACACACACAGTATTCTCTCTCTCTCTCTCTCTCTCACACACGTGCACACACACATGATACACACACAGAGACGGGACACTCACGCAGCGGCTGAAGGAAAGCTCCGGCCGAATCAGCCCCTTGTCGATTCCCAGCGACACAGGTGTACGTCCCCTCATCTTCCTCCTCCACATCCAACACAACTAGAGTCGACTGCACCGTCGCCCCTCCCTCCACGTCCTCCCCCGCTGGCCCCACCACAGTTATGTTGTAATTATCCCCATTGGAGAGGCGGCTGTCATTGAATTCCCACGATATTGTGGGCGTGGGCTCTCCGAAGGCAGTGCAACTGAAGGTGCTGCTGTTGCCTGCTATGCGTGTCTCGACGTTATTGGGTGCGACTTGTATTACCGGTATCCCTGCAGAGGGAAACAAGCGTGTGTGTGACGCATGGAACATACACATGTACACACACACACATAATATATTACACACTTATTCACACACACACATGCACACACACACACAAACTCACTCTCGACGTCCAGCTCAATAAATGCGCTGCCCGTCAGACCAGCGCCATTAGTGACAGTCAATGTATAGTTTCCTTCGTCCACCTCATCAACAGAAGAAATATTTAGCCGAGTAAAACCATTGGTAAATGTTAGACGTGAATCTTCCCCTGCTAGTGTGTGATTCCCAGTGCCATCTGCTGCAGTCTGTATCCAGTTTGCAGAGGAGAGTGTCACGGGAGGGAGAGAGTTGGCGACCTCGAACTCTAGAGTCACGGTTCCATCCAGCAGGGCTCTGGCAGGGGTGTCGGAGATGGGTCTAACCTCTGGGGTGGCTGTGTAGTGTGTGTGTGTGTGTGTGTGTGTGTGTGTGTGTGTGTGTGTGTGTGTGTGTGTGTGTGTGTGTGTGTGTGTGAGAGAGAGGGAGGGAGGGAGGGAGGGAGGGAGGGAGGGAGGAGAGAGAGAGAGAGAGAGAGAGAGAGAGAGAGAGAGAGAGAGAGAGAGAGAGAGAGAGAGAGAGAGAGAGAGAGAGAGAGAGAGAGAGAGAGAGAGAGAGAGAGAGAGAGAGAGAGAGAGAGAGAGAGAGTTAGTAAATGGGTGAACACGTTGCACATTATACCAGTTATACATGAATCTTGAATCATGTGATGTCACATGACTTACATATGACTGTCAGGCTGGCAGTGCTGGTATCGTCGCCATAATCATTCCGTACATCGCACGTGTACTCTCCATCATCAGTCGGCACAACATTCACAACGGTCAACACACTCAACATAGCACTCTCGTCAACTATGATGTAATGATCTCCAGGGGACAGTTGCTGGGTGCCATTGAAGAACCAGAGGACGCTGTGGGGTGGTTCAGCGGTCGCAGAACAGTTGAAGGTTGCGTTCAGTCCCACATGGACTGTGGTGTCCTGCGGTGGGTCTAGGATGTATGCACCAACTGAGGAGGAGAGAGTGTGCGGTTATAGTGAGTGGCTCCGTTATACAAGATAGAGGGAGAGAGATCGTGAGAAGGGGAGAGGGGATGAAGAACAAGAAGAAGAAGAAGAGGAGGAGGAGGAGGAGGAGGAGGAGGAGGAGGAGGGCGAGGGGGAGGAGGAGGAGGAGGAGGAGGAGGAGGAGGAGGAGGAAGAAGAAGAAGAAGGTGATGAAGGAGAGAGAGCGACCTACCCACAACCTCCACTTGAATGGTCAGATTGGTAGAGCCAGCTACATTACTGACGGTCACTCTGTAGTTACCCTCATCCAACTGCTCATCCACAGGGTGTACCGTCAACCTCACGTGCTGCTCCGTGTACAAGAAGGTGTATCTCTCGTCCGTGTCTTGTGTGATCAGATCGGCTTGGTCCGCGCTAATGGGTGTGAAAAACCACGCGACATCGGGCGGAGTGATGGGAGGGAGGGCGTTGGTGATGTAGACGGTGATCTCGAGAGTTCCGTTGTCTATTGCTGTGATATTGGTATTGCCTGAAAGCTCTGGAGGGGCTGAGGGAGAGAGAGTGAGAGAGAGTATGAACAACATGTATGTATATAAGTGGGAGAGATGATCAAACAGTGGTAAAATAACGACACATCTCTTGAAGCAGAAATTAATACCTACAGAACACTACAAACAATAGTAACAGAACACTACAAACAATAGTAGCATAATTATAATAGTTGAAGATGCTAACAAACACACACAACCAACAGCACAATAATACACAGTTTGTCGTGAAACTCACAAATGATGGTGAGTGTGGCAGTTTCGCTGCGACCCAGTACCTCCACCCCATTCACCAGCTGCTGCTCCCCCCGACAGTAGTAGGCCGTCTCGTGGTCCGACAGAGAAGTCTCGAAACTGAGCTCTGAGGCAAGACCATCGTCAGAGATGGTGACTGTGTAATTGGGGGAGGAGAGGGGAGAGTCTGGTGAGTCACCCTCGAACCACTCGATGGTGGGAGGAGATGGGTTGCCGGAGAAGGAGCAGTTGAAGGTGACAGTGTCGCCCGATAGTATTGTCATGTTGAGTGGGTTTGTTTCTACCTCCAGTGGATCTGCGAGGTGTGTGTGTGTGTGTGTGTGTGTGTGTGTGTGTGTGTGTGTGTGTGCATGTTAGATGCACTTACACAACACACAATGAAAGGCAGTGAGAGAGAAAATGTGTGTGTGTGTGTGTGTGTTTGTGTGGCTGAACTCACATTGTACAGTGACTAGAGCAGATGCAGTGGCTCCATCACCAAGTCCGTTCGACACTGAACACACATACACACCAGTCACATTCACAGCACCCAGATCAATGGTCGAGTTCACTGTAGTATCACCCACTACTGTCTCATTGATCTCCCCCTCTGCCGCCACCCCACCTAGAGTCCAGGAGAAGCTGGGTAGCGGCGCACCCTCAGCCTGACACATGAGGGACACCTCTGTCCCTATAACCACTGTGATATTGGTCGGATCAGTTACGATGGCCGCGTGGATCGCTCTGACGTCTAGTTCAAAACTGGCGGAGTCTGTGACCCTCGGTACAGTGGCAACGCAGGTGTATGTTGCGACGTCTGTGATGTTATGAAGCTCGCAGATTTTGAGGACGGAGGTCACAAAGGTCACGTCTTCGACGACCTCTGTCGTCATGGTGATGTTGTGTCGGTCGTCCACCGTTATCTCTGAGTTGCCTCTGAACCAAGAGAAGGCGGGGTCTGGGATCCCCGTGGCAACGCAGGTAAACAATGCAGTGGAGCCTGCCAACAGGGTTGCATTTGTCGGAGCTGTCACTATGGTAACTGTGGGTGCAGCAAAGCAAGCAATAGTCAAAGTGAAAAAACCAATAGGAACTCTCTAATCCGGACACCAATGGGACAGAAGAAAGTGTCGTTTATAGAGAGGTGTCCTCATTTCAGAGGTTGAAATGCATGCAAGTGTATGTACGTATATACAACCTGAGGAAGGATGTTTAGAGATGTGTCCTCAGTTCAGCGGTGTCCTTATAGATGCGTCTCTACTGTACACATACATACTATGTGTGTTCCTCACCATTTGTGAAGATGGAGAGGGAGAACGAGACATCGGTGCTAGTACCGGCAGAGTCCTCGGCGACGCAGCTGTACTGTCCCTCCTCCTCCAGAGTCACCCCGCACAGCTCCAGGATCGAGCGGGTGAACACCACACCGTCCACCTCGAAGACCACCTCGCGCACGGTGACGCTGGCCCCCTCGTCGTCTCCGGGGGTGGAGTTTGAGAGCAGCTGCGAGTCCTTCAGCCAGAGGATGGTGGGAGGGGCAGGCAGGTCGGGCTCCACACTGACTGCCACGCAGGTCAGCAGGGCAGTGTTGCCATAGGAGATCACAGAGTCTGATGGCACCAACACCAACTTCGGAGGCTCTGTAGTGTATATATGTACGTACATGTACACGGAAGTAATAGATATATGTAGGTGCACAGTACATACAATAGCGGAGAAGATGAAAGAGAAATAATGCTACACTATACAACCACATTGAACAAAATTAGTATATACATTGTACACATATTACACTATAAAGGGAGTCTTACCGAGGACATTGAGGCTGAATTCGATCTGAGTGCTATTGAGACTATTCTCAGCGACGCAGGCATACACTCCCTCCTCGTCCACCGTCACCCACAGAGCTGGAGGAAGGAGCGGACAAACAGAACACCTCCCTCGGAGAAGACGCCAGAGGTGATGGTGACAATCGTGTCGTTGGCGAGGAGTTCGTCCCCGGCAAACCAGGTGATGTTAGGTGTGGGGTTGCCGTAGGCGACGCATGTGAATATGACAGTCGAGTTGACGTGTGCTTCCGAGTCATCTGGGGCTATCGCAATGCCAGGAGGTTCTGGAGAGAGAGAGAGAGAGAGAGAGAGAGAGAGAGAGAGAGAGAGAGAGAGAGAGAGAGAGAGATATGGAGGGATTCGAAAGGGAGTAGAAGGTCCAAAGTTGCACACACACACTCACACACCTGTTGGGTCTTCGACTGTGATGTTGAAGCTGACGGAGCTGACGCCAGCTGAGTTCCCCGCCATACAGCTGTACTCTCCCGCCTCCCCGAATTCAATCCCACATATCTCAAACACACTCGTCACAAACTCCACCCCATCCTCACTCCCCACCGTCTCATTAACTCTGTGTCTGTCGTCCCCGGCTCCGGGCCCATACACAGTCCCGGTACCGGAATGGGACCAGTATATTGAGGGGCGTGGCGGGCCGAGAGCGACGCAGGTGAGGAGGATGGTGTTACCCTCGTCCACTGAGACCACCTCAGAGGGAGCTATCAGAATCTCAGGTGGAGCTGGACAGAAAGAAATGATTGTGGGAGTGCACACACACACACACTTGGCTGAAACACTTCGATATTGTATATGTACAGTATGAAGTACACCAACATTTGATACCTTGAGGCAGGTCTTTGCATACAAAATACTAGTACAATACCTACTGTACATGTGTATGGATGAACATTTGAATCTACAGTATGATACTATGTATGTACCTTGAGGTTGTACTTCAAGCGTGAAGGACTCAGTATCGTTGCCAGCGCTGTTCTCAGCACTACAGGCGTAGTACCCAGCCAGGCCCACCTCCACCCCACATATCTCCAGTATAGACTGGAGAAACTCCACCCCTCCTACCTCAAACACCGTCTGCTGTATCGTGATGATGTAGCTGTCGGTTGAGGAGTTGGAGAGGGTGGAGTTTTCGAAGGACCAGGAGATGGTGGGAGGGAGAGGGAAGCCATGGACCACACATGTCAGGAGGACAGTCGAGTTGGCTGTCACTACAGAGTCTGCCGGTGCCAACACTATCTCTATCTCCTCTGTAGTGAGCGTGGTGTGTGTGAGTGTGTGAGAGAGTGAGTACACGTATGTGTGCGTGTGTGAATGTATGAACTAGAACATGATACAACCGGTGTGTATATACCAAACCGCATCCCTAGTCAACAGCAGTATAACACACACACACATCACACACACAGAGAGAGCACGTGAAATGTACAATCCTAACACACTCCTTATATCACACACTGAAACTCAATGAACCACTGAGAAACTATGCACACTATATACCCACCACACACACACACCAGACAGTGGAGGTTGCACCAGTAATTTGATAAGTTGGTAACAGAAGAAGATGGTGTGTGGAATGACAACTGTTAGTCCCCAGAGACACCTCCTCCATCATTCCTCCCCCCCTCCCTCACAGCCCCTTGACCCCAGGACACACCCCAGTCTCACATCTTACACTCACACAACCACCCAGGCACCATCACAACACCACACATAACACATATGAGATAGTAAATACAGAGAAAGAGAGCATAAAATCGCAGTATCAGCGATCAAATTTTCACCACATCAGCGAAATTGTAGCTACAGTGCCCACCTTCAGGTTCGAGGACGTCCACAGTGAAGTACACTCGACTAGTGAGATCAGGGTTAAAGGTGTAAGTTGCCTGACAGAAATACAGCCCTTCGTCCGACAGCTCCACTCCACACAGCTCCAGAATCGACACAATGAAATTGACCCCGCGCTCTGAGATTATGGAGGAAGAGATATTCACTTCGTCAGCATTCCGGATGATTCCGGAGTCGTTTCTGTGCCAGGTCAACTGGGGCGGAGTCTCCCCGAATGCAGCCGCACATGTGAAGAAGATAGTGTTTCCCAACGAGACTTCCGCGTCGCTCGGAGCAATCACAATCTCTGGTAGACCTGTAGGGGTATTGAAGATAGGGATGAAAGGGAGAGAGAGAGAGAGAGAGAGAGAGAGAGAGAGAGAGAGAGAGAGAGAGAGAGAGAGAGAGACCTACCAACATCGCCCACTTGCACAAAGAAGTGGCTGTAGTCGTAGCCGTAGCTGTTGTTACTGACGCAGGAATAGAAATCAGTGTCGTCGGTGGTCAGACCGCAGATCTCAAGAATCGAGTGGACGAAAATCATTCCCCGTTCCACGATGGGTGTGTTGTAGATGGTAACGCGGGAATCATTAGAGAGGACCCCGTCGTTTCCCCTCGCCCAGAAGACGTCGGCCTCAGAGGAGCCGACGAGAGAGACGCAGGTGAAGAGGGCGGTGTTGTTCACCTCCAGAGTTGTGTTTTCTGGTGCTATGACTATCTCAGGTGCTCCTGGAGTGAGAGAGAGAGAGAGAGAGAGAGAGAGAGAGAGAGAGAGAGAGAGAGAGAGAGAGAGAGAGAGAGAGAGAGAGAGAGAGAGAGAGAGAGAGAGAGAGAGAGAGAGAGAGAGAGAGAGAGAGAGAGAGAGAGAGAGAGAGAGAGAGAGAGAGAGAGAGAGAGAGAGAGAGAGAGAGAGAGAGAGAGAGAGAGAGAGAGAGAGAGTCAAACACACACAATATATTACTGCAACACATGTGTCGCATACATATGCACATACATTCATACATTCTCAGCTCCCATAGAGGCATACACACTGTGTACACACACTGATTTATACTACAAAATTCACACACACACACATTCATGTACACACATATCCTTACCGGGTTGCATAACAAAGAGAGAAAAGTCGGCGCTGGTGCTCCTCCCTTCCCCATCGGTCGCCACACATGCATACAACCCACTGCTCTCCTCAGTTGCTCCACACAGTTCCAGCATGGAGAGCACAAACACCGTGCCACCCTGGTTCACCAGCTGTGTGTACACTGAAATTGTTGAGTCGTTGGAGAGAACGTCGCCATTGAAAGTCCATGCGATGTTGGGTGGTGGGTCAGATAGGCCGACGCAGGTAAATATGGCTGTGTTTCCAGCGTCCACCTCTGAGCTGTCGGGAGCAATGACTATCTCAGCTGTAGAGACAGAGAGAGAGAGATCGAGAGAGAGGGAGTAACACGTGCACACACACACGAACTGAAAGAGTTATTACTGCAGCACATGTGTCACGTTCATACATTCCCAGCTCTCATAGAGACACACACACTGACATACTACAAAATTCCCTTCCCCCACACACTGAAACCACAGCCAGCATATACAACTCGCAAACAACAGCTTTTGTTAAAGAGTTAGTTGCAGTAGATGTATATATGTACTAAACTATCAATAAACTATCACTGTGTCCTATGTGTATATACTTTCTGATTATACCAAAACTCTCCAATAAAGGACTTACGTCCAATGGCAGTGACGTTGACCCAGAAGGACCCGCTCTCGGCACTGAGGCCCGACTCCAATCGGGCGGAGCAAGAATAAAGCCCCGCCTCCTCCCGAGTGAGCCCGCAGATCTCGAGGGTGGAGAGCACAAACTCCTCCTCTCTCACCTGCAGGACCTCCTGGTACACCCTCACTCTGTCTCCCTCGCCGCCAGAGTCTATTTCATCTCCGTCCCTCCACCAGGTTATGTTGGGGTTGTCAGGGTAGCCGGTGGCAACGCAGGCAAAGATGACCGTGTTGCCCTCGGTGAACTCCCCGTCGTCTGGCTGTATGATTATTTCAACCCTCTCTGTAGTTGAAGAAAAACCAATTGGATGAAGTAGCTATGTAATCTACACCTGTGCAAAGATTTTAGTAGCTAGGTAGTTTTGCATAATGCACACCTGCACACACACACACACACACACACACACCGACACACACACTCACTGACCTGCAGGTTCTACAGTGATCTGGAAAGAGCTGTTGGCGGTGCCACTGTCGTTGAAGGCCCTACAGTAGTAGGTACCCGAGTCGGCCACTTCCAGCGAGCATATCTCCAGCGTCGCTCGCACAAACATAACATCCTGCACCACTAACTGCTCCACAGAGACCAAGGTCCTAGTGTCGTTCATCAGTACCGCTCCGTCTCTGACCCAGGCCAGCTCGGGTGTGTCGAAAGCGACGCAGGTGAGTATGAGAGTGTTGCCAGCTGTCGCAGTCGCGTCTTCTGGCACTATCAAAAGCTCAGGGGGCGAGGTGGCTGTGTAGAAATAGGTTATGATTCAGTGCGGTGCATGCCAGTCTAGAAACGGAGCTTCAGAGACACTGAAAGCGCTTGTTTGGTATATTGTACAGATGTTCACGCAGCAGCTAGCTAGCTAGTAGCAGGCTTCAAAGTGTGTGTGTTGGAATTCTTTGCTTACAGTCAGTGTTGGAGTTATCAGGTATCCCGCTACATCCCAGACACAAAGCCACGGCAACTCCCAGTAGCAGTAGGCGTCCGGATAGACCCGCCATGTCCAGCAAACTTTCCTCTTCTTGTTCGGAAGAACGCAAAGTTCGTCGGTTCCTGGCCAGCGGCCAAGTTTTAGCGTGTTCGCAATCGTCACGCGCATGCGCAGACCTTGGGAGCCGCGAACTTCGCGGGAAAAGATGGCGGACGACGGAGAGGAGCCGATGGAGCTTTCCTCCGCTGCTGCAGGGGAAGGTAGTGCCTCAAAGTCTGCAGACACCTCAAAACCTGCCAAGAAAGCTACACACGAGCTTCCTTGGTATCTACTATACCCGTATTTGGCTGCATGACCCGTATTCTCTCCGTATTCTTCCGTGCACTGAAGGATTGAGAAATACAGGCCCACGAGACTGAAGGAAGTGGTGGGGAATGAGGATACCATCAGTCGATTGGAGGTCATTCTATCATTCACCCATACTCCATTCACCCATACCCCATTCTGCCATTCTCCCATACCCTCAAACATTCATCCATACCCAATTCGTTGTTCAGTACAGGTGTTTGCAAGAGAAGGCAATGTACCTAACTTGATCATAGCCGTAAGTCCCTCCCTCCCCCCCTCCCTCACATCACACCACTAACGACCCAATTCCCCAGGGGCCCCCCGGCACCGGCAAGACTACCAGTATTCTTTGTCTGGCCCGTGCACTGCTCGGAGCCTCCTTCAAGGACGCAGTCCTGGAACTGAATGCTTCAAATGACAGGTCTAATGAGTGTATTAGCATCTACGTTCTTTACGTCACAGTTCGAATATGTGTATCTAACATAATATACACATTACGGGTGGAATAGGTGTGTAGGTCGTATATGTGTATACCGAATATCAAAGTTGGGTATCAATGTGTACATTGCTATGATGGTGTTTGTATATACAGTGTAATTTGATTAATGTGTTTGATTGCAGGGGTATTGATGTGGTTCGCAACAGGATCAAGTTGTTTGCCCACCAGAAAGTGACCCTCCCACCTGGGAGACACAAGATTGTAATTCTTGACGAAGCCGACAGGTGTGTGTATGTATCCTGTGCGTGTTGGTCTGTATGTATGCGTGCATGCGTGTGTGTGTGTGTGTGTGTGTGTGTGCGTGCGTGTGTGCATGCCTGTGTGTGTGAGATAGGGAGAGAGAGAGTGAGTTGTTTCATCTCTGCAGTATGACTGAGGGATCGCAGCAGGCTCTGAGAAGGACAATGGAGATATTCTCAAAGACCACAAGATTCGCCCTCGCTTGCAACGCCTCAGACAAAATCATCGGTAACGAAACCCCTCCCACCATGCCCCGCCCACTCTGGCCGTAAATAATTAGGACACCTTGTAATCAGGGAACTTGTGTGCATGTCCTGAACATGCTGTGATCAGGACACCTTTTGTGTGCATGTCCTGAGCTCTCTCTCTCTCTCTCTCTCTCTCTACCTTAGAACCCATCCAGTCGAGGTGTGCAGTGTTGAGATATTCTAGACTCAGTGACGGGCAGATTCTCACCAGACTCCTGGAGGTCTGCGACAAGGAGAAGGTGTGTGTGTGTGTGTGTGTGTGTGTGTGTGTGTGTGTGTGTGTGTGTGTGTGTGTGTGTGTGTGTTAGGTACAACAGATATGGCTGAGTGTTATATATAGATCAGTAGAGAGAGAGAGAATATGTTATAGGTAGTATTGACTGTGCACTTGAAGTTGTGGGTATGTTGGTTGTAGGTGTCACACACTGACGATGGATTGGAGGCCGTCATTTTCACAGCCCAGGGAGACATGAGACAGGTGTGTGTGTGTTGTGTGCGTGCTGTGTGTGTTGTGTGCGTGTTGTGTGAATATGTTGTGCTTGCATTCTGTGTCTCAGGCACTCAATAATGTACAGTCCACATTTGCTGGGTTTGGCCACGTCAATGCCACCAACGTCTTCAAGGTATTTGTAGTATGATGTTTGTATTGTATGATGTGTGTGTTGTATACAGGTGTGTGATGAGCCACACCCACTGTTGATTAAGAATATGCTCTCTCACTGTGTGAGCACTGACATCGACAGGGCCTACCTCATACTCAAGAGCCTCTGGGACAAGGGGTATTCCCCTCACGACATCATCACTAATGTGTTCAGAGTGTGCAAGACGCACCAGATGGCCGAGTATCTCAAACTGGAGTTTATAAAGGTGTTCTAGTGTTGTGTGTGTGTGTGTGTGGTGTTGAATGTGTCTCTCCTAGGAGATTGGTTATACTCACATGAGGCTGACCGAAGGGGTGGAGTCTCAACTACAGCTCTCAGGACTACTAGCTAGACTATGTCTCAAATCTGTTGACCTCTCATAGCTCATGACACACACTTTCTCCATGTTACACACACACACACTATCTTTATGCACTGCGCAGTAAAACGAACCAAGTTTCATTGCTTTACAATAGACCATGAATTACTTACACAATATGAAACACCCTAGTTTGGTTGCAGTCCCTCCGCAAGGTAGAGTTTTCCGAATGCGGCGCCGGCAATCTCCGATATCTGCTTGCAGCGCAGGTCCACTTGTTCCCCGACCAGGAGAGCGTCCAGCCGCTGCGGGGGGACCACTGGCTTCAAGTTCAGCTCCTGCTCGACTGCTTCATCCGTCACTGGCAGTTGAGGCTCCCCCGACTTCTCCCTGCGTTCGTTCTCCTCCTTCCTCCGCTGCAGGAACTGCTGCTTCTGCTGCGCCTGTTTCGAGATGTTCTTCTCGTAGCCGAGAAGTCGGTACGTCTCGAGTTGTAGTGCCTCCACGTTCTCCATGAGGAGCTGGACGTTCTTCTGGAAGACTTCGCTGGCTGAGAGGTCGAGGAGGGAGTTGGGAGGGAGGGTGGTGGAGTGAGGGAGCTCGTGGAGGAGGACTGAGGTGAGGCGAGAGGCTCGCAGGGTCACTGGGATCTCGACTAAGATATCGCTGTGGACAACTCCAGCTTGTTGGACACCCTCGGGGGAGAACTGCTCCGTGTTATCCATTAGAGAGAGGATTTTAGGGGTGAGACGGTAGGCCTTGAGGCTGAGAGCGCCGCGGGACGTCTGCAGAGGGTCATAGATTATCACCACCGACTCTTTTATGGCTCGCTGGTAGCCCACGTGAGTCTCGAGAAACTCACGTGACACGTGGGAACCGAGGTAAGTCGACTGATACCAACCGACCTCGTGGTAATCCATGTTCACGGTTCGCAGCTTCTTGAGAACGCTTCTCTGGTACTCGGCCTCCTCGCGAGGGCTCTCAGTGTCCTTGGGGAAAGGGAAACAGTTACTGACTTCGAGCGTGTCGACAATGACCACGCCCACAAGGCACCCCGTCACCCACTCGCTCCCGCTGCCCTCTTCTTGGCAGTGTTTGATGATCTTGAGCGCCACGCTCCCGTCCAGCTGAACTTGACGCACCTCCCCGACGCTCCCTCTCGGCTTCCCGCCGCCTGGATGACTCGCCATAACCTTCTCCCTTAGCAACACACGTACACGATACACACACGTGCGGTGTCCGATGATTTGATGCGCATGCGCAAATCATTCGGCGAATTTCTTGGTGAACTTGCGATTGCATCTATGTAGAGCTGTGGTTTATTCAGATTGTAAACCTGCTCTCTGAACTTTGAATGGCTATGCATAGGAGTGGTTCTCTCCGTAAGGTCTGCGTGCTCGTGATCTGGCTGATTCTGCTGCCGTACGAAGCGACTGCTGTTCCGCTGTCCTCGTTCTATCCGTCGTCGTCAGCGACCGACATTTCTCTGCCGCAAAATCTCGACGACGGCCACAGCGGACCCATAACCCTCGCCACCGCCTTCCCTTTCTTTGGTGTATCGCAAACCACCGCATATGTGAGCATCAGTTTTTTGCTCAATTTTAGCTCTGAGGGCGAATGCTTTGTAGCTAGCTATCAATATACCATTGCATCAATGTCTTTAGCTTTATCTCTCTTACATCTAGCTAGTGTATTATGGGGGCTTTCATATTAGCTATAATATTATATTCAGTGGCTAGACTAGCTAAATAGTGGTGTGTTGAAAAGGATTGATGTGGTGTAAAAATTCAGGTGAACACCAATGGAGTGGTGTCGTTTGCAATGGCAGTTGAGGAGTACAATGCTGCCTCATTCCCTTTCTCTCCCACTGCCATGCTCACACCATTCTGGGGGGACGTGGACACGCGAGGGGTAGGGGCGGGGCAGATCAGATACCGACAGACCAATGATGTCATCCTCCTGGCTCAGGCGAGAGCTGACGTACTGGAAGTGTACCCCTCCTTCTCTACCTTCCAACCAACCATCCTCCTCATTGTCACCTGGGACCACGTCGGACACTTTAACAGTCGGGACTTCTTCGACGGTTCTGTAAGTCAAAAATAACTTCACAAGAAAAAACCCAGCATAATATGAACGCAGGAAACTTTGTTTTTTCCCCCCGGATACAGACAAACACCTTCCAGTGCATCTTGATAACAGACGGCACCTACTCGTTTGTCATATTTCTCTATGCTGATGGTCTGATTCAGTGGTCATTGGGCACCTCGTCCTCAATACACGCACAGGCTGGGTTCAATGCCGGCGACGGAGTTCGAGCTACAACCATATCTGGTTCACAGACGCCGGAAATTGTGAACATAACCTCCACCAGTAACATTGGAGTTCCTGGGAAGTATCTGTACCGTGTCGAAGACACTACAATACCTGCCACTCCTCCACCTGGTATGAAACTGAGCCTGAACTATAATATCTCACATATCCACAATTAACTCCAATTCCAGTGAATCATTCATACGTTCTCTAGCCTAAACTATATATCTCACATATACACAATTCCAGTGAATCATTCACACGTTCTCTAGATAGTGTTGTTGTTTCTCTACTGCACAGCTGTGGAAGTGGTGTTTGCACTAGAGCCCGCTAATACAACTGTGGCGGTGAATGAAGTGACGCAAGTGAAGTGTTCGGCGTATGTGAGTGCAGACGTCTCTGAGCTCACACTCACTTGGTCTGTTTCTGCTACCAACACACCTATCAGCTCAGATGATGGGTTATCAATGTACAACGAGACTCTGGTTGCTGGGGGGATAAGATTCGCCACGACAACATTAATCTTCTCAGGGTCTCCCTCGATCATAACTCATTCCCTGGCCTGTACTGCCAGTGTCTTCTCTTTCTCTGTCTCCAGAAATTTCACTCTCTCAGTAGTCGAAGAATCAGGTGAACACACAACCAAACTATATACACCACAAACTCATACACTTTGTCCCACATTTTAGAGAGTGGGTTTTTGAGTTCAAGTTGCCTCATATTGAGTTTGATTGTTGTGTGTTTTTCATGTTTTTTTGCAGTGGAATTGAGTATTGCTGGACCTGAGAACTCAGAGATAGGGGTTGAGGAGACCCTTACTATCACCTGCAGCTTGCCCTCTTCTTT
Organism: Binatia bacterium; assembly: GCA_963664015.2. Lineage (GTDB taxonomy): Bacteria > Desulfobacterota > Binatia > UBA9968 > CAXXLF01 > JACZQL01. The sequence goes on from CAXXLF010000002.1 coordinate 41,430, forward strand.
CAGCTACACTCCTATATTCTTTGTTAGAAATGGCGCCATTCTCAACAGTAGCAACACTTATGATGGGACGCACATCAGTGCAGGGTCTAGTGAGTCTAGTTTGACTATTGTGAAGGTGGACCATGTGCATGGTGGGGTGTATGGGTGCATAAGGAACAGTGGGAACAGTGGAGGAGTAGCTTATGCTGAGATCAACGTGACTGTAAGGGAAGGTGAGTGTGTGTAATTTGATGAGGATAAATTACAGTTGGAATATCCGGCGGATATTCAAAATACAATCCAACTCACTTTTCACACACACACACACACACACACACACACACACAGAGCAGCCAGTTCTCGATGCATTCACAGTCTCAGACGACGGAGTCGATATCGAAACTCCAAACAACGTACTCACAATCAATGGCTCTCTCCTCACCATCTCCTGTACTGCTCACGGTGTGCCCAGACCCATTCTCACATGGACCAGGGACGGAGAAGTCATTGGGGATGATCTAATCACTAGAACTATACCCGAGACATACACAATCAGTGAGAGTGTGACCATAGAGAGTGTGACTGCAGAAGATAGTGGACTGTATGTGTGTGAGGCCACAAACAGAGCTGGCAGTCTCACCTCATCAACTCAACTTCAAGTCCTGAGTCAGTCTCTCTATCTCTCTTTCTCTCACTTGTGCTGTGTGTTCTAACATTGGCTGCTGTATTGAAAACTCTCTCTCACTCTCTGCTTAGTTCCTCCCGAGGTAGTGAGTTCTCCTGCCGACTCTGAAGTTGAGTTTGGCCATTCCATCTCTCTCACCTGCGTGGCTGAGGGTAGCTCTCTCTCTGCCTTCACCTGGACCAAAGACAACACCACATTAGATGATGAAGAACCACATATCAGTATCAATACGACAGCTCTCACTGACTCATCACTACAGTCAGTGGTACAAGTCTCCTCTGCTGAACTGGGAGACAGTGGGAACTACAGTTGCACTGCCTCCAGCCAGACTGGTACCAGCTCTGCCTCATTCAATCTACTAGTCACCAGTGAGACACAGCTCACACGAAAATTTCAAGATTTTTTTAAAAATGCGTTTTTCTCCTACAGAGCTTCCAGTGGTGACTAGTCTTTTGAGTTTCCCATCAATAGGTGGGGTGACCCTGGGTGATGATGTCAGGATTGAGTGTGCTGCTACTGGGGTACCACCACCTAGTTTGGCGTGGAAGAAAGATGGGGTGGACCTTGTGAATGGGTCTAGTATCACCGTCGAAGTGCCACAAATGTTTTCTGATGGATCTGTGTTCTCAGTATTGAATATTCTCAGTTCTGATATCGGTGATGATGGCCAGTACACCTGCAATGCTACAAATCATGTCGGAAGTGATTCCATGTCCCTCAACCTCAACTTACTAGGTGCAAACTTTTTACTTTTTTCAAATGTGTGCATGTGAATTCTTTCTCCTTACAGTACCTCCAGCTATAGAAGATTCTCCAAGTGACAGTGAAGTGGTTGTCTCTCACTCTGTCTCTCTCTCCTGCTCTGCCAGTGGAGTTCCCTCTCCCTCCATCTCCTGGTATGGACCTGGAGAGACAGAGCTGACCAACAGTACCAGTTACACCATCACTGACGTCACTGGAGACCAGAGTATCGTGTCTACTCTGGTGGTGGTAGCTGCTGCAAGTCGGAATGACTCTGGTGTGTTCAACTGTACAGCAGTCAACAGTGTTGGGACCAGCTCTCAAACTTTCAACCTCCTAGTGTTAGGTATGGCACCATCTCATACTTCTTAGAGCATTAGAATGTATGAGGGTTGGTGGACTTGTGTGTCTGTTTCAGAGCCTGCTGAGATAGTTGGTCATTCGGAGAACACGTCAGTGGTGATAGGAGAGAGTGTGGCGGTGTTCTGTGAGTCTAGAGGGGTACACACACCCAGTGTAGCGTGGACAGTTGATGGCAGTCCAGTACACACCAACTCCACAGTCACCATCTCTGAGAGTGCAACTGGAGATACTGTGCACTCAACACTCACTATTGACACTGCTGCTCAGTCGGATGATGGTGTATACAGTTGTGTAGCCTCTAACAGTGCCGGGAGTGATGAAACCAGCTTCAAACTTACAGTCCAAGGTGAACAAAATCAGCACGAAAATAGCTTTGAGGCTGTGTGTGAATCTTTCTCCTTACAGTACCTCCAGCTATAGAAGATTCTCCAAGTGACAGTGAAGTGGTTGTCTCTCACTCTGTCTCTCTCTCCTGCTCTGCCAGTGGAGTTCCCTCTCCCTCCATCTCCTGGTATGGACCTGGAGAGACAGAGCTGACCAACAGTACCAGCTACACCATCACTGGAGTCACTGGAGACCAGAGTATCATGTCTACTCTGGTGGTGGTAGCTGCTGCAAGTCGGAATGACTCTGGTGTGTTCAACTGTACAGCAGTCAACAGTGTTGGGACCAGCTCTCAAACTTTCAACCTCCTAGTGTTAGGTATGGCACCATCTCAATGTATGAGGATTGGTGGACCTGTGTGTCTGTTTCAGAGCCTGCTGAGATAGTGAGTCATTCGGAGAACACGTCAGTGGTGATAGGAGAGAGTGTGGCGGTGTTCTGTGAGTCTAGAGGGGTACACACACCCAGTGTAGTGTGGACAGTTGATGGCAGTCCAGTACACACCAACTCCAGAGTCACCATATCTGAGAGTGCTACTGGAGATACTGTGCACTCAACACTCACTATTGACACTGTTGCCCAGTCGGATGATGGTGTATACAGTTGTGTAGCCTCTAACAGTGCCGGGAGTGATGAAACCAGCTTCAAACTTACAGTCCAAGGTGAACAAAATCAGCACGAAAATAGCTTTGAGGCTGTGTGTGAATCATTATTTATTTCTCCTTACAGTACCTCCAGCTATAGAAGATTCCCCAAGTGACAGTGAAGTGGTTGTCTCTCACTCTATCTCTCTCTCCTGCTCTGCCAGTGGAGTTCCATCTCCATCCATCTCCTGGTATGGACCTGGAGAGACAGAGCTGACCAACAGTACCAGTTACACCATCACTGAAGTCACTGGAGACCAGAGTATCGTGTCTACTCTGGTGGTGGTAGCTGCTGCAAGTCGGAATGACTCTGGTGTGTTCAACTGTACAGCAGTCAACAGTGTTGGGACCAGCTATCAAACTTTCAACCTCCTAGTGTTAGGTATGGCACCATCTCAATGTATGAGGATTGGTGGACCTGTGTGTCTGTTTCAGAGCCTGCTGAGATAGTTGGTCGTTCGGAGAACACGTCAGTGGTGATAGGAGAGAGTGTGGCGGTGTTCTGTGAGTCTAGAGGGGTACACACACCCAGTGTAGTGTGGACAGTTGATGGCAGTCCAGTACACACCAACTCCACAGTCACCATATCTGAGAGTGCTACTGGAGATGCTGTGCACTCAACACTCACTATTGACACTGTTGCCCAGTCGGATGATGGTGTATACAGTTGTGTAGCCTCTAACAGTGCCGGGAGTGATGAAACCAGCTTCAAACTTACAGTCCAAGGTGAATTTAAAAAATGTGGAAACTTTTTTCAAAATTGCGATTTTTGTTTGTAGAGCCTGCTCTGGTGGTGGTGTATCCAGAAGACACAGTGGTTTTGGCTGGAGACTCTGTCCTCTTGACCTGTGTGGGATATGGTGTCCCTCAACCCTCCATCTCCTGGGAGAGAGATGGAGAGACAATCACTGAAGATGGGTCAAAGTTTCACAGAGTGGAGAGCGCATTGGTGGTGGAGGGTAGTGTGTTTGTGAGGAGCTCACTTCTGCTGTGCAACACCAGCCAGACAGACAGTGGCAACTACAGCTGTTCAGCTAGCAATACCATTCGGGAACCAGACACTGTGGATTTCAATCTTACAATCAAGAGTGAGCCAGCTTCTATCAACATTCAAGTTGTGTCAGAGTTTCATTTTTCAGATTATTTCTTGTGTTTTTGCAGCAATTCCGCCTCAAGTGCTGATGTACCCTGAAGATGTGTCAGTAGCTGTCCACAGCACTGTTAGTCTGGCCTGCACTGTGTTTGGAGCCCCACCACCGTCAGTTGTGTGGACCACTGGGCTCACCTCAACACCCACTATGGAGAATAGATTGGTCATCAGAGTAGGGTCTCTCTATCTGGTGCAGTCTGTGTTACACGTGTGTGGGTTTTCACTGGGCTCAGTTGGCAACTACACCTGCTCTGCTGAGAGCTATGCAGGAGCCACCTCATTCACAACCACCCTCTCTCTTGAAGGTAAATTCCAACCTTTTTGTCACTTTTTTCACGTTTTTATTTCTTTTTTCCACAGTTCCTGCCAACGTTGCAGTTGCTCCAAACGATACCAGTGTCTATGTCGGAGATAGTGTATCTCTGTCTTGTGTGAGCTATGGGCTCCCTCTCCCCACTATATCCTGGACTAGAGCTGGTCAACCACTATCCCTCCACTCTCAACTGATGATCAATGAGACTGAGATTATGACTGATCACGTGACCTTCGTGAGGTCAACCTTGATTCTCTGCTCCCTACAACTGACAGACACTGGCCAATACACCTGCTCCACATCCAACAACCACTCCACATCTCAAGAAACATTCACAATCTCCGTAAAAAGTTAAAAAAATACCAACAGCAGATTCTCTCACGCACGTTTCATTCCATATTTCATTTTCCCCAGTTGAACCACAGATAGTAGTGTTTCCCAACAACTCGAGATTTTTCGCTGGAAACACCATCCGATTCTCCTGCACTGGATTCGGCCTTCCTCTACCAAACATTCTCTGGAGCAGAAATGACCTCGATCTACCCATAGAGTCTTCCACTGACAGCAGAATTGAGATTGGGGAAGAGACTGTGGTGATTGGGGGTCATATTTTTGTCAGGTCGCACCTACTGATATGTGGTACAGTGGAGGCTGACAGTGGAGTCTACAGTTGTGCTGCAGTAACTGGAGAGAGGGAGAATAGGGTTGAGTTTGAAGTGGGTGTCGTTGGAGTTCCACCCTCTCTCTTGCACACTCCAGGTACACCATAGCTGCCGTGTATGGTGTGTGTGTCATGATTGGTTTTGTTGTTGCTCTCCTGTTGCAGTTGATGTGGATATAGTGGCAGAAGCGGGAGAGAGTATTGTGGCCAGCTGCATTGCAATTGGGAGCCCAGCCCCCACAATAACGTGGTCACTACACTCACACACTACTCACCTGGAGCCCACAAATACAACTCAATCCATCACCACACCTGCTGAGGGTGCCATTCACACCGGACAGTTTGTAGAGAGTGGGGTTGGAGCTGTCTACTCTTCTCTCTTTCTCTGTCCCTCTCACCCTGGGCTGTTGACCACCAGCCTCATCTCCTGTACTGCCAGCAATGGAGTCAGTGGAGACAACTCCACTTCACACTCATCATTCCTAGTGAATGTCACAGGTAGAAACTACACACTAGTGTGCATACACAGCCACACACTTATCTGCAGCATTAAATCTGTTTACCATGATGAATAGTCCCTAGTTATGGAGATCAGTGTGTTTCCATTGCAGTTGAGCCAGAGGTGTTGTACGAGCCCACCCACCAAGAGAAATTCGTTAGGGAGACTGTTTCACTGGTGTGTACAGCCGATGGCGTCCCTCCACCAGAGATCTTCTGGCTCAAGGACAACTGTCCACTCTCCCAGACCATAGAGGATTCGCCACGATTCCACGTCACACAGAGTGTCGTTTCGGGATTTAGATCACACGTTCCCGACGCAGTTGAGAGTGTTTTGACAATCGAGGCAATTTCGGAGGGAGATTCGGGGGCTTACTCGTGCAGAGCAACAAACGAACTGGACACTGCATACTCACCAGCTTCACACCAAGTCACAGTGAATGGTATGCCAACAGTCTGTATGTGTGGGACTACGTAACTACACTGGTATGTATACAGATGTTCCTGTACCAGTTGATGTATGTGGATCGATAGCAGTGATTCTGTGTCACAATGGAGGCACCTGCCTCAGTCGAGGGGACTCCTACAGCTGTCTGTGTCGGGATGGCTGGGTTGGAGCCCAGTGTGAACAGAGTAAGACTCTCTCTCTCTCTCTCTCTCTTTCTTCCCTATCTTCTCTCTCTCTCTCCCACATACACAGACCCACAAACACACACACACACACACACATCTCAAAACTCTCTTCTCTACCTCACTCTCAAGGTGACCCGCAGCTGTCAGCCCCAGTGTTGGTGAAACCTCCACAGACTGTGTTTGCTGAGCTATACACCGACGTAGAGCTCAAATGTGAGGCAGTTGGGAACCCCGAACCGGTACTGACATGGTTCAGAGACGGCCTCGAAATTGAAGGGGCCACCCAGAAAACGCTCGTTATTGACGAAGTTGGTATCTCAGATCGAGCAGTCTACCACTGCACGGCAGCCAACTCTCAGGGAAGTGTAACATCTGATGGAGCCTACCTCAATATCATAGGTTTGTACGGGTGTATATACGTACATCCTAACAATAATATCAATTCCTTCTTGTGTAGGACTAGCTCAGTACAGAGTGTCGGTCCTGAGCGGAGAAACAGACCTTTCTGACGTTGACAAATGGGTATAAATAACTGCCGCTGTGATAATTGTTTCATAATTGCTCATAGTTTGATGTACATGTTGAAAGAACTGACATAAGCATTGGAGGAGGTGCATTGGCTACAGTTCTCTGCATAGATTCATTCGATCATACAATAGAAGGGTGAGCTATAATATAGGTTCTCTCACTATATAACAGTGTATTAATGTTTTCTTCCTGTTTCAATAGGTTGTGGAGTGTGTTTGTTACACTGCAGTCAGTAGACAGAGTAGACCTCACTCTCTCTCGAGCAATGGAGGGTATCTCTAGTCTCCTGAATAGAACCAGTGGTTCGCTAGGGATCCATCTCTCCCTCAACAATATCACAAGAACTGGTAGGCCCTGAAATTATCACTCTATTTCAGAATTTATTGTGTGTTGGTGTCAGATGGCTGTCCCGAAAATATCACTACCATTGCGTTCAATTCGATGGATTTGGATCTGCCCTGGCCTGAGTTGCCATTTGGGGGGCTAGCTGAGATTCACTGCCCCTGCGATGCTGCCTCTCTCCCTCTGACTGCCTCTCGGAGGTGCTCGGGGACTATAGGGGGCGTGGTCGAATGGGCGGAGGCAGACGATTCGCAGTGCCACTTCAGTGAAATGACAAGGATACTGTGTACGATTCCTGAAGTGAGTGAAAGATTTTCTTCACACACACACACACACACACACACACACACACACACACACACATCACACTTGCAGACGGGGGAGCTGTCTCTAGTGACAGACAATCCTGAAGATCTTGGCCCACTGGAGGTCTTCCTCAGTGCGGTCAACATCCAGAAGTTCTCCAGTAACACAACCACTGGAAACACAGCAGTAACTACACCACACCACATCTTACAATAGCTGTCTTACGGTAGCTGTCTTGCTAAAGATATACAATCTTGTGAATGTTGTGTTTATCCTTGTGTGTTTGTCTCAGAGGAGTGATGATGTGTTGGCTGCTATTGATCATCTGCTCTCAGCTCCACCAGAGATCTTGGAGGAGAGTCAGCAACAGTTCAACACCTCCTCTCTGTACGTGTGTGAATCCAGTATAATGTACTGCAGAATTAAGCCACTAATTACTCAGGATATTGGAGGGGTTGAGAGGGGTGATTGACCACTACCCATTGCCAGAGGTCCCACCACTTGAGCTGCGGCAGAAATCATTCTCGGCCGTTGTCGACTTTGGATTCGACCTGGACACCTTCCAAGGGAGCTCTGTGACCTTCTCCAGCAGCTCAGTAGTGGCTGACTCTGGTTCCGGCCTGGGGTTAGCTGGAAGTGGTTTCGATGATTCTGACTCAGAAACTGCTCTCTCGTCTTCTGTGAGTCTCTCTAAAGACCTGGCCTCAGTACTGAGGGAGCTGGAAGACCCCAGGATAGTCTACACTGCTTTCACGAACGAGGGAATATTTGTGGAGAGAGAAGAGTTTGTGGAGGAGAACAATCGCTCTAGCTTCGTTGTGGGGAGTGTGATTGTGGTGGATGCGAGACTCAGCGGAGGAGCTGTTGTGTCTGACATTACCAACGTTATCACACTCATGTTTGAGAAAACAGTTGAGGTTCGAGAACATTTCGAAAAATTCTGATTTTCTGTTTGTGTTGTGAAGGCGATGGAGAATGGGACCATGGCCCACTGTGTGTTCTGGGACGAGAGTTTTGACGGGGGGAATGGCGGATGGTCCGAGATGGGGTGTAGGCTAGTTAGTGAAGATGAGTTTGTGGCAACATGTCAGTGCGACCACCTTACCAGCTTTGCTCTGCTTGTGGTAGGTGTATTTACTGTGTGTAGGGTCACCCCTTTTGCTGTGTGTGACTTGCTTCAGGACACAGCACCAAGTGAGCCTCAGAAGAGGGAAGACAGAGGAATAGGAGCTTATGTCTATGTTGGGTGTCTGGTGTCAGCTTTGTTTCTTGTGCTCACGATTTTTACCCAACTATTCACCAGGTTTGCTATGGGACATTGTATAGAGAGTTTCTCTGCGTGTGTGAGAGAGTAGAGAGAGAGAGAGAGAGAAGTCAAAACCCTCATATCTGAAACCCAGATGGAGCACCTCAGCCACTGGAGTGTTTCTCCTCAACACTGCCACCTCACTCCTTCTCCTGAACCTCTGTTTCATCGCTGCCTACTACTCTCCTCGCTTCTCAGACCCAACCTGTCGGGGAGTGTCCATAGTGTTTCACTTTCTCTTTCTCTCTGGTGTCTTCTCTTTCTCTGGGCTTGCTCTGACAAAGCTGAGCGGAGCGGGAAAGAGAGAGACGCGAGGGACACTCGTGACGAAATGTCTGGTTGTCTCGGGAGTGATAACATCTTGGGGTAAGCTATTCTTCTAGCCATTTCCAATATGTCTGGTTCATTCCATTGACAGGTCTGCCTGTATTGATAGTGGCGCTGACAGTCATTTTCAGCGACCCATACAACACCAGAGAATTGTAAGTGGGTCTGTCTCTATCTATGGCTCTTATCTGTACAATATGTTATGCTCTGTGTTTGACCCTCCAGTTGTAGACCAGTGGACGATGCATTTCACTATGGTCTCATCATACCATGGGGATTGCTCCACCTCCCTCTCTACCTGGGACTCCTGCTTGCACCCTGTCCCTACTTCTCTCGCGCCCTGCGTGAACACGTCCAGCAGTCGTGGGGGAGAGAGTTCACGGGTACTGTGCTCTCTCTCTTGCTGTTTGACATCGGATGGGGCTTCGGTCTGCCCGCTACACACCCTCTCAATATCGGCCGCCTTCGCTTCTGTGCACAGATTGTGTTTTGTTTGGCCAGTGGGTGTGTGGGGCCTGCCATGTTCATCTTTTTCTCTCTCGGACGTTGGAGGGAAAGGTTGTGCTGTGGGGGAGTGAGTCCCACAGCTGCTGGTAAGGACTGGGAGCAGCAGAAAGAGGAAGAAGATGAGAGAATGGAGAAAATTAGGGTTGCTACGGAGAAAGAGGAAGTCCCTGTAATTACGTTCCAGTATGATCTGGATGAGGTGTACGGAAACCCAGCTGCAATGACTGCTGAGGAACACTATGAATTTGAGTCTGAAACACAATATTAGCAATTCCAGTCATGTTTTTCCTGTTTAGTAACTCCTCTTATCCTTGACATAATAAGTGTGTATCAGGGTGTAGTATAATGCTGCTTGTCGCACGTGCAGTGCACGTGGCGCGCGTTTCCTGCGCATGCGCAACATGGCATCACCCCTCGTGACTCGTCCGATTTTTGCGGGTACCGCGCCGCGACTGCAGAGTTCTCCAGGGTTGTTGCAAAAAGTCCTCCACTCGCTGCTTCTTCTACTGGACGGACCACGATGCTGAAAGTCGCAGTATTTCTTGCCCTGGCTGCCGTCTGCCTGGCGCAGACCCCTAATAGGCCCAACATCGCCGAGACCTTCTCCAGCGCTGTGAGTGAATGGGCTGTTTTTCTTGCGACAAGGGAATGATGCTGTATGCTGTTCTCCAGGGTAATTTCGAGGTGCATGATACTCGAGGGACGTTCTTCGGACAGTGTAAGGATTGTTTCTACGTTCGCTTTGCCTGATCCAATATTATCCCTCCCTCCCTCCCTCCCTCCCACCCCCTCTCTTCCTTGTTTGAAGTTATCGTCGACAGGGACCAGAGCAAGAATATGGGTGTGGAGAATGCAACATTCAAAACAGACGATGCTGTAGGACACTATGAAACACTGGAGCTCTACAGCACTGGAGACAGATACACAGTCAGACAGTAGGTTCTATGCTGTCGTAGGTTGTGTAAAGGTTGTCGTGTGTGTGTGTGTGTGTGTGTAGAGAGGGTAGCGGTGAACCCCACTGTGAGATGGAGAAGGTTACAGGAAATCTGCCTCAGTACTGGAGCTGGGTTTCTCTGGCCAGTTACACGGGCAATTTCACTTTCCATGAGGTGGTATATGACTCTTGGACTGCCAGCGTAAGCTACTGTTTTTTCCATGTGCACTCAACACTGTGTGACCTATGACATTCAGTTTGGTGGAGTCGAACTGAGTGTGTTGGTGCCAATGACAGACCCAAACACACCCAAGTTTTTCAGGCGCAAGATGGGCCCGTTCATAATTGGATTCGAGTTCACGACGTTCTCCACAACTGAGCCTCCAGCTAAAGATTTCACTGTTCCAACAGCTTGCAGCCAGTGAACGTCTGAAAAAACATGAACTGTTGGTGTTTATACATGACACTTTTTGAGTTGTAATCTGCTTTGTAGAGTATATATAAAAACATTGTGATATTGATATCAGAGAAGTTATGGATGTGGGTCACATGACAATGAATATGGTTAAGAGGAGTAAAAAATCTTGTGTGAATTCGTATTAGTTGGTGTGGTATCAGGTGATTTTTGAGTGCACACTGCACTAAAGGAGTCTGTGGCCTGCAGTCAGGGCTGCAGTTACTACGGGGACCTGAGGTCACAAGGTGTGTGAGAAGCCACTCTCAGTATCTACACACACACACTGTGGTCCATACACTGCAGGAGTCACCAGCTGCACTGCTCACTGTCTGGTCTCACTGGTGACAGAAAAACAGCAACAACTTCGTTTTGTGGGTTGCGTTTTGGAGAATTTGTGTGTGTTGTGTGTGGTCAAACAAACCTAATGTCAGGAAGGATTGTGGTGGAGTCCGCTCCATAGCAGTACTTGGTCTTAGGATAGCGATAAGTGTTCTCATGTTGCACACTCTATACAAGTACGTAGTAGTGTGTGTGAGTGTTATGTATGTGTGTGTATGTGTGTATGTCTGTGTGTGTGTGTGTGTCTGACCAGAGAGGAAGTGCGGCACTTGGAGAGACACAGCTCAAACTGGTCCCGGAGAGAGGAGTAGAGGGGGTGGAAAGTCTCTGTCGAACGACTCAGAATACTTCGCAACAGTGGTTGCTAAGAAAGAAAAGAAAAAGTATCACATGAAAACTCAAAAATGCACATCTTTGTACTATACTAAATGCACATGTTTGTAAGGAGGAAAATGTGCATATATGAAGGATGTAATGGATGTTGGTAGTTTGTTGTGAGATGGCTGGTTTGTGTGTAAGTCACACCTTGTCTGGATGAAGGCAGCATGACACACAGTGTTCGTAGTGCACACAGCAGCCACTGGTGAGGCAAGAGGCACACTCGTATCGCTTGGAGTTCTGAATGGAGCAGCAGCCAGACGGCAGGAGGTTGGGCCACATGCACAGGTAACCTGTGTATGCGTGTTTTTTTCCACTTCTGCAGTGTTACGGTAGTGCTCTCGTGTGTGTTAGTGTGTGTGTGTGTGTGTGTGTGTGTGTGTGTGTGTGTGTGTGTGTGTGTGTGTGTGTGTGTGTGTGTGTGTGCGCGCGTCACCTCACCCAGCTCATCCACCACGGTGGAGTAGCCTTGCTGGGAGTTCCGACAGACATTGAGTGTCGTGGTGTTGGCCACAGGGAGCCAGTGAAACACGGGGAGGGGGCTAGGGGTGACGTTGTCCTTTGGTTGCTGGGGTGTTACGAAATAATTACGTCATAGGTAATTTTTTGGAGTGTGAGGAAGAGCGCTCACCTTTAGGAATTGAAAGTACATGTATGCTCCGCATATTACTAGAGAGATAGCGACGCCGACCCACAGCTTTCTTCTCAGCAAGAGCCTGGGAAACGGCATAGCCATGCTCACACACCTCCACGTGCACGCCGAGTATCCGGAAGTACGTACGGAGGTGATAATTGAGGGCGGAACTATTGGGGGGCGTGGTCTGCACAGTGTCAAAGACGCTTCATTGTCGTACGATGGACAGAAGTTGGTGACAAAGGACACAAGGGAATGCGCTGCTGGCATCATACTTTACTGGCTGCCTGAGAGTGAGTTGGTCGGTTAGAGCGTAGATAGTAAAGAGAGAGACAGAGTGCCGTAGAAAGCGCGCCTGTTTCAGCCTATAATTTTTCTGGTGGTAGCTACATATGTACATAGTTGTCACCTGGTGAATTAGTAGCGACAAAGTTTGTCCGTCTTTGTTCGCTCGCTTACCAAAACCACGGTTACCGAGTGCCTGCTAATGGCTCAGGTGCGTCGCGGACGCTGCTCTACCGTACATACATGTAGCCCTGTCCTTGTGTGTGTGTTGTTTTGTTACTGGCGGTGGGTCACGTGTGAATATACCACAAGTTCGCTTTTCCCCTACCCACAGTTTGTCTGAGAGTGATATGAAGTCTGGAAGACCCAGGATCATGAGCGGGAGAATGCAACACATTGGCATCGATATGGACACTGAGGGGGGCCCTCCGGCGGCCGAATATTCCCACGTGAACCCCCGGAGTCACTCCCGGAGCCAGTCCTGGTCGTTCAACTCTCGTGGGCCGCGCTCTGGGGCCGGTGACCTCACCTCCAGTCTCGCAGCACTCACTCCCATCACCTCCGTCATTCGAGAGATCGTTCCGTCGTTTGGGTCCGAGAGCGACTCTGCTTTGCCGGAGTCACCTCTGCTGCTGAGCCGAGCTGCCTCTCAGGTCTCCCTCCCTCCCCTGGCCAGCGGGATCAGATACGGGACACCGGGGTCACCCATGTCCCCCCACCCTCTCCCTCACAGAACAGGGGGCGGCGTCGGGAGTGGAGGAGGGAGGGGGGCGGAGGGAGAGAGGGGCGGAGAGAGGGTGGAGGTGAACGAGGAACAGCAGCAGAATATCGGGTTTGAGATCAGCGATGGCGTGCGATGGTTGGAACACAACGCCATCTTCATTGTCCTCCTCCTTCTCAAGTTCGCCTGGTACCATCGCTCAGGTATTAATCCTTGACACCACTATTTATTTTCCTGTAGATTAGTGTACATATGTGTGTGTTGTATACTTATTCCTTCACGTGACCCAGGGGAAACTCAATTAAGAGTGGCAAAGTATATAATATGAGGTTCCGTTGGTTATTTCCTTTCTTGTTATTGTGATCTACTAGTACGATTGTAACACACAAACCCAAACACACTCAACAAACAGGGAAATACCTGTGCATTCATACACAGCATTCATACACAGAGTCC
>CAXXLF010000002.1:60000-80000 GCA_963664015.2 Binatia bacterium
AAAACAGTGAGAGAAGGGTTAACGAAATATAGTGTGAGAAGGGTTAAATGAGAGAGGGGTTAAATTATGTGGTGAGAGAGGGATTAAATTAAATGTAGTGAGAGAGGGGTTAAACAGTGGCGTACCGAACTTGATGGGAAAACCAGACGGCATCTGAAGTGCAATGAAGTCCTTGAGCTGAGCAAAATGTGAGTTATTGAGTGCCTGCAACAAAACAAAGATACTCTCTCTCACACACACACACAACACAACACATACTGTACGTATAACACACACAGACCATGAGGTCAATGATGGGCATGATCTGCTCCTGCAGTGAGAGAGGGAAGTCCTCGGCCAGCCACACGGTCGCCTTCAGTCTCTGCACTCTTGAGGCCACCTCAACTGGCCTACCCATCCCTGTAGCACATAGAATCACACACACACACACACACACACACACACACACACACACACACACACACACACACACACACACACACACACACACACACACACACACACACACACACACACACACACACACACACACACACACACACACACACACACACACACACACACACACACACACACACACACACACACACACACACACACACACACACACACACAACTATCACCCATTATTGACAGGGACCGTATGCCAAAGTGTGTCTGTCAAGATGTGCGTGTACTGACTGTCGTAGTCTTTTGGGTTTCTCGGTGCCTGAAAGTACTCCTCCATCGACAGAGAGGGCGGGGCCTGGTTGCTAGGGGGAGGAGCCTGGTTGCTGGGTGGTAGCTGAGCGGTAGAGGGCGGGGCAGAGGTGTCAATGTGGTCCTGAGCTGCTCCAAGGAAGTCCTGAAGGGGACTATAATAGAGAGAGCAACTCGATAACACTTGAATTGATCGGAAACTGGAGACGTATGTGATTATATGCTTAATTGAGTGTGTATTCATCAAATTATCTGTGGTGACACGTGTGTGTGTGTGCATGTGCATGTGCGTGTGTATTATACAGTTTGTGTGTGAGAGAGAGAGATAGGGATTACTTGACTGCCTTGTGCTTGCTCTTCTCAGACTCTGGCAAATGTTCAACTCTCGTCCGAGACACAATGTCCAAACCCGTCGCAGAGAACACCTGCAAAGAAGAGGAAGTACTTCTCCATTGATGCCCCATTGAACCATGTGTACATACTGTAGACGGTGTGTGTGTGTGTGTGTGTGTGTGTGTGTGTGTGTGTGTGTGTGTGTGTGTGTGTGTGTGTGTGTGTGTGTGTGTGTGTGTGTGTTAACCTTAGAGTCGAATCCATTGATTGTCTCCACTTTGTCCGACCTGAAACCCCAAAACCCACTCTTCTGCCTGCACACACAAAATCATACAATATGGTCCGAGCACAGATTGTATAATTATACACGTAAATGGATTGGCAACGCCGTACAAAATAAATATTTTGTCATCCACCGACACGGTCACGTGATAAAATTGCACGTGTGGCGCGCGCGTGTAGTCTCTCTCCCGAAGTTGACGAATTAACGATACAGCTCCCCACCCTGCTGCTGGTAGTGTCTAGGTGCAGTGTCTCTTCCCTTGAAGTGTGAATACTTCGGCCAGTTGGTCTCTTCTTCATTGCTTTACCGAGCACTTGTGAATTTCTTCTCCGGAGTTGCCCAAGTTTGCAGAAATGCTGCTGGAAAATAATGTGACTTTCATTACACCCTAACATTATAGTCCATGTGGAAAATGTAGTTAGTTTGTTCTCCTCCCCCTCCACTAGCTCACAAAAAGTACGAAAGTGTGGTGGCCATAAATTTCTTTTTCAGGCCATAAATAGTTAGGTCACGGCGTGTTGGAAATTATGAGGCCATATAGTTAGAGTTAGAGCAAAATCAGTTTGACCATTACACACACCCATGTGTGCCCACTGTATATGCCTGTGAGTTTTTAGTTGCCTTCATCTGGTGCTTGTTCAAAAAGTACGAAAGATAGAAAATACCCAGGCATCACTTTTATATATGGTATATGTATCGATATTACCTTGTAGAACAAGTAGAAGTGCTTCTGAGCCAGTTTGAGTGGAACAGTAGGGACTCACCCACTGAGACATGGCTCACGGACCGCTATAGAAGCTTGTCATTCGTGACTCCCGCCAATTTCCCGCACGCCGTGACCGTACGGAGGATGGCCAATGACGTCACGTATAGAATGTACGCGGCGTTGCCAATCCATTTACGTATACAATCTATGGTCCGAGAGAGAGATATTTGACCTCTGACCTCTGGAAGCTGACAGAGGTGGTGTCGACCGAGGTCGAAACAATGGGAGACGAGAGTCTCTGGACCACACCCACTTCCTGTGACATCATCGTCTCCACCGGGTCACGTCTGAGGTGGGGATGGTGAATTAGTGAATAGGTGAGGTGTGAATGTGTGAGCATTACTAACTCTACGATCTTTAGTTCTTGTTCCACTACTGTATGTTGGTCATGGTTCACTTCAGATATGACAGCTCCGTTAGCTGCAAGACATACATACATAACATACGTACACAACACAAATCTATATGTACACACACAGCACCCTCGGGACACACAACACGGTGTGATGCGTGTATCAAAATTCGAGATAACTGGAAATGTAATCTGCGATGCATTGCTAGCATAACTTGCGCAAATTGTACACTCGCGGAGTTACAAATTAGGAATAAATACGTGACTTTGTGTGTGTGTGTGTGTGTGTGTGTGTGTGTGTGTGTGTGTGTGTGTGTGTGTGTGTGTGTGTGTGTGTGTGTGTGGTGAATAAACCTGTGGCCTTGAAGATGAAGGAGAGGTTCCCACGTTGCCACGTCAACTGATGAAATCCTACCAGAGTTGTGTCAACCCTCACTGTTGTACCTGAGCGACAGAGACAGAGAGAGACAGAGAGATATACAACATAATATCAGGCAGAGTGAAATGAACATTGAGCTACAGTACAAGAAGCAACTCTAAAGTACATGTATAATATACATAGATCCCTCTTGCATCATGCATACACATACATACACTACCGTACATGTATATATATACATATGTACCTTTCTTCCAAATCTTGTACGTGTCACTCGGACACATTCGAGACAAGAAGGGCACTAAACAATCAAACAAACACACATTCATCACAAGAAACTTTGTTGTAAATCACGAATGAAACAGAGCTGATCATACTGTAGTTAGTGGACTCTCACCCCACGAGCTGACCTCCCATCTCATCTCGATGTAGTAGTCAGGAGTGGTCTGTAGTCTGTCCAGCATCAGAGGGATCTCCTGAGACCTCAGCTTTGCCTGCTGTTGGTCCTTGTACCTCAACACCATACCTATCAGCTCCGGGTGGGCATGCGCCACACACTCCTGCAGGACTGCGCGCGTGAGTTAGTGAAAGTTTAGAGTGTGTCTGTGTGTGAAGGTTTGTGTGTGTGTGAGAGAGAGTGTTTGGGTGTGTGTGTGTGTGTGCTCTCATCTATAAACCTGTCCAATTATGTCTGTTGAAAGCCAGAGTGTTGGCTCCACTTCTCAGCAGTACATTGGCACATCGAACCTTCCCCAGTAACACTGCGAGGTGCAGTGGAGTCCTCCCTCTCGGATCAACACTCTCGCGCTCACACTGCAAAACAAATCAGTTCCACCGGCAAAGTATCGGGATGTTGTCCACCTCTGGGTCGCTCAGTGCCGCCTCTAGCTCCGCGTCTCTCCCCTCCCAGACCAGCCAGTGCAGCGGCCAGCGCTCTCTGACCTCCAGAGAGGTCGGCGCCGTCTTGCTGGACCGCCTTCTCTCCCGCTTTGCTCCCGACAACATCTCCCTCTCTGTTGCAACTGAGGGTATTCTTTTTAGTGCGCACCTTGCTTCATTTGGTGTGTGGGGGTGGAGCTCTACGTCATTGAAATGGGCGGGGCTAGTTAGTTCTGCTAACACGTGAAACGTGATGGAAGAAGGATCGACTGCTGCTCGGCCGCCGTGGCTGAGAGACGGGGAGCTGCTGATAGAAGAGCTCAAGTCCCAGCTGGGCCTGTGTGCGGAGAAGCTCTCGGCGGAGGGAGACGAGGCGAGACAGGGCGAGGGAGCCAAGATGCTGTACGACCGCATAATGGAGATATGGGGTCTGGAGACGGGAGAGGTATCCAGGAGAGCTGCAGACTTCGCCTGTGACGAGATCAGGTCCATACGTACACTCATACTTTGAAACACACTAGCTAACTAGATAGATGCAGCTTTTATTTATACACTGCCACTTAGAACAGTGTGTTAGAGTGTGTGTGTGTGGATCTATATATCTTTTTCCCTCCCACTTCAGACTGAACGGTGGACTTGAGAGGGTTATGCAGCTGCTGTGCTCCACAAAGAGCCGCCAACTCATCCTCTCTCTCACTCGGGCACTCGAACAGGTCATGGTCTCCGGAAACCGCTCCTTCATCGTCCGCCACGCCCTCTTCCGGAAGACGGTGGGTGTGGTCAGTCGCCAGGACATCCCGGGGTTGACGCCGTACGGAATCGGAGTCCTGGAAAACCTCTTCAAAGAATCATCCACCACTTGTCTCTGTCTCATCAAAGACGGAGGTTTAAAGGGTGTTGTTCACGGATGTTGTTCTAGTGACCCACAGGTCCTGCAGCACTGTGCGGCCGCCCTCACAAACTGTGCAATGTACGGCTCTACAGAGTGTCACGAGATGATGATTCGGTGCAATGTCGACCACTGGCTCTTCCCTCTCGCCTTCTCCAAGGACAATGTTGTGAAATACTACGCACTCCTGGGTGTGTCCTACCTGGCGGCCAATGAGAGGATTGTGGATCGAGTGATGGAGAGCGGAACCCTAGATCTCGTTCTCCCGTTCCTCCATTCCCGGGATCCAGACCAGTTTGCCGCCAGTTGTCCGGGGCACGCTCACGGCCGGTCAGCCGGGTGGCTGGCTCGACTGAAACCTCTGCTGGTGTCGGAGTGTGAGGAGGCACGTTCGATGGTCGCCTTCCACTTCGCAATGGAGTCCACCATCAAGAAGAAACAGAACAAGATCAACGTATGTTGGGACACACACATACACACACGCTCAAAACAAACAAAAAACACAAAACAAAAACACTCGCACAACTTTGAATTTTCCTAATTTCTGACCGTATAAGGCTCCTTGCTTAGAGCGATTCATTGTAGCACCATTATGTATATATACAGTAGAGTACCACACTATGTATGTAATCTTCAGGTGTTCAGTGAGATAGATGTGGTGGCCAACCTACAAATAGCGGCAAAGAAAGGATCAAAGTTGACTGCTTGTCACTGCTGTAAGGCTCTGTGTACCATCGGAGCTCCTCTGCCCACCTACCAGTCTTGGAACGTTCTCAAATGGCAACCAGACCAGGTGTGTGGGTTGTAGTGCAATATATCTGTTGTGTGTGTGGTTTATAACCTTTTGTTGAGCTGTTGTGTAAGAGTATGAGTGAAGATTGTCCGTAGAGTATGTGGTATGTATTTTGTTTACGTATGTGTTGTTGTTGTTGTTGTTGTTGTTTATTTACAGGTGAAACTCTGGGCAGTTGATATGGGTCTGGGTGATCTTGCCTCACACTTTGTAACTCACAAGGTCACCGGTAAGCCCAACCACCCTCTAATCATGTACAATATCTCACATGTGTGTATGTGTGCGTATGTATGTATATACTGTGTATTGTATGTGTGTGTGTTTGACCTACAGGCAGTATACTGCTGGATCTAACAGTGGAGGACCTACTCGAGGTGGGACTCAAGAGCAGAGTACAGAGTCGCTGGGTGCTGCACCAGACCCAGAAACTCCGCTGCCGAGCCGACGTCTCGTTCCTGGACCACAAAAACATCTCCAAGTTTCTGACCGACATCCACAGGGACCTGACCATGTATCGGGTGGATTTTGCCAGGCGAGGCATCACGGGTTCTTTCCTGCCCCACCTCACCACCGACATGCTGCTTGAGCTGGGCGTACATTCGACCATCGATCGCACGCGAATCCTAAACCACATCCAGGACACCTGGGGCTTCGTCGAATCAACCGACTCAGCCTCTCCTGACTCCATCCTCCCTCTCTCCACGAGATACAGGAAGAAGTACGACGTCTTTGTCAGCTACCGCCGTGAATCCGGGTCCCAGCTGGCCAGCCTGCTCAAGGTGTACCTCGAAGTTCGAGGTCTCTCGACATTTCTTGACGTCACGTCTCTGGGTGGGGGAAAGTTCGACGAGGCACTCCTGACAGTCATAAGGAAGTGTCTCAATGTGGTGGTGGTCCTGACACCAAACAGTCTCCAGCGCTGTATCGGTGACTGCAGGATAGAGGATTGGCTCCACAGGGAGGTTGCGTGTGCTCTGGAGAGCAATGCGACCGTTGTTCCGCTGTGCGACCCACACTTTTCCTGGCCGGTGGAGAAACAGCTACCAGAGGACTTGAGGGGACTTTGCAGAATGAACGCAGTGACCTGGAGTCACGAGTACCAAGATGCCAGCGTCGAGAGACTCATAAAGTTCTTTAGTTTGACTCCAGTGGCTCGTAGGATGAGCATGGCCAAGAGCATCAGTACTGCCAGCACTTAGTACTGTGTTGTTTGTGTGTGTGTGTGTGTTTTTATCGTCAAGATTACGTAATTTCTAAAAAAACTGGGTGGGGCTGGCACAATCGAGCGGTGTCAGACAGTGTTGAGAAAATGGGTCGGCGCTCTGAAAACGAGAAGAAGGAGCGAAAAGGTGGCAAGAAACTGCTGGGTTTGGTAAGGATTGCCAGTTGAATCAGTAGCTGATAGTTTGCAATGTTCAATACACTACACACAACACTGAGCAGTTCGGGCGGGGAAGAAGGAGCGGCGCGCGCATCAAGCAGCAGCCAGACTACTCAGTGAACAGTGCAGAGACATACAGACGTGAGTGCCAGCCAACAAGAACACCTCTATACATCCCTATAGTCCACAGACAATCCAACTTTACATGCATGGTGTATTGTGTGCACCGAAAAAGTGGGCGGGGCTCAATACATTCGTCTCCCCTTTCTTGCAGCGATTGGGCGAGTCAACCCTCGTCACGTGCAGGGTTCCCGTCGCTGGGAAGTGAAGGTGAGCCCTACACACGTTTATGGACCTCGCACTCGTTCTATGCACTGTCAACTGTGTACCCACTGCAGTATCTGGGATGTATACCTCACGTGAGCGACTGGCAGAGCCCCTCTTCTCGCACCGAGTTCATGCAAATGGTGGACGAAGGGCAGGTACACTAGCTATACCTACATATCTCTCTCTGTCTGTGAGTGAGATAGAGAGATACAACAATAGTAGGTATAATATTGTGAGATAGAAAATGTGAGAGGTTTCTCTATATATATATACCAAGTATATACTACCGTGCTTGGTGATTATGCGAGAAAGAGATGGAGCAGTTGTCTCTGTTACAGATGCAGGGCCACCTAATGTGGCACTCGCTGACTCCGAAGATGATCCACGTCAACCAGAGGTGGATGGTCGTCACTGACGACAAGAAGGTTGAACTAACCCTCTTGCTCCGTGCTACACACACACACACACACACACACACACACACACACACACAACAGGTGATGTATGCGGAGTTCCTGGTGGCTGCAATAGGCAGTGTGGCCTATGCAGAGGACGATGGTAGACACATCCTGGGAATCAAAGTGGCACGCTCACCTGCCTCCGTACGAGGAGGTGGTGTGAACCATGGAGACTCTATAGTATGCCATGTACTGGAGTGCAAGAGTGAGGTAGGACATAATTATTACGTGTATATCGTATGTGTATACATAGCATTGAACTTTACTAACTCTGTGTATCCAGTGTGTTAGTATAGGTGTCAGATAGTGGAGTCTTATAGCAGGTGTGTAGTATCTGTGTTGCGCTGGTAACACGCAGAGTGTTGTTCGAGACGTGTGTTCGCTGGTCAACGAACAGTTCCTGAGTCTGGTCGTGAGAGAGGAAGAGAGAAGGAGACAGGAAGAACAGGCCACGGCACACACGCAGGCTCCAGTGAAGACTAAGATGCTTCGACGAATCTCAAGAGCCGCGGTGGAGCAGGGAGCCGTGACGACCACCAACGAGAGGGGCGTGAAAAAGAAAGAGAAGAAATCGGGAAAATCTAAGAAGCAGCAGCGGCGGTCGATGGACGAAGGAAAGAAGATGAGGAGAGAGAAGACTAGAAGTAACGTGGAGGAGAGCGCTGATAGAGACTTTGTTCTGGTCCCGTTGGTCAGTTCTGGTCTCTCCGGGGCATCGGGAGGTATTGAATCTCCCTCGGGAGGGGGAGGGGGAGGGGGAGGGGGAGGGGGGCTGGCGGAGGAGATTGGGAAACAGTTTCTGGCGGTGACTACCACACCCGCCGGCACGGGAGGGAAGAAGAGGTCTCGTGGACCCAAACTGAAGCGGCTGAAAAACACGGCAGAAGTTGGGTCTCAGTCGAAGCGGACTCGGAACCTGTTAGCAGTCAATCAGGGCAGGGGTGCCCCCTCGATGGAGTCCCTCGAGGGATCCAGAGCCGATCTTCTTCCTCCGCTGGTCGTGAGTCGTGCGTCGGCTCGCCACGACGGGAACGTGGTGACACAGGAGCTGGAGAACACGGAGGGTGTGCGTGTGCCAGACATTCTCGATCTCCTGTCCACTCGCAGCAAGACCAGGTTGACTGTGGGGCCAGACAGTTTCCCCAACTCTGCCTCTGGTTCCGAGCCTACTCTGGAGCCAATGCAGGTCTCGCAGTTCCTGCTGGTGGGGACAGCTCCTCCCTTTGTCATCCCCTCACCAGCTTCTCCTCCTCCCTTCTCACCACCTCCACCACCCCTCACATCATCACGGCCTTCACCACCTCTACTCCCACCATCACCTCCTCCCCCTTCACCACCAGCAACAGAGAGAGAGGAGGAAGGAGAGAGTGAAGTGGACCAAGAGCTGTCGGAATCAAGAGGGAGTGCCAAGAGAAAGTCTCATGCCAGTGAACTACTGGACACCATGGAAGAGGGAGAAGTCGAAACAAGGTAGGAAAAAACAGTTCATTTCTCAAGTATACACTGTTCCTAGCATTGCATCATATTATAGAGGGTGTGACCTGATGAACAATGAAATTGGTGTACATCATTGGTTTGTCTGACTCTAGGATTGATGGCGACAGTGAGGGAGCTACTCTGTACAAGACGTCGATGAGTGAGAAAGAGACTGTAATTGGTGATATGCCAACTGTCCTACAACCAACAGACCAACCAGACCAGCAAGACCAAGAGAGAGAGACCGAGGAGCCACAGAAGAGGTGAGTTTTAACAAAGTTTTTCAAAATTCGAAGTGTATCGTTTTTCTCTCTCGTAATGCAGTGAGGATGAGGAGGAGTTTGTTATGACTACCAAAGTTGAAACAGAAACTCCGCGAGAGAGAAAACCATGGCCAGGTCTCCTTCACACACACACACACACACACACACACACACACACACACACACACACACACACACACACACACACACACACACACACACGCACACACACACACACTGCAGTGCTAGTGAAGGTGGATGATGCAGTGCGGGACCCCACCCACAAGGCCTACATGTTCGAGGTGTCCAAGGCGTGTGGTGTGATCGAGTTGAGACAGTTTAGACTCGATTGGCTCAATTACCAACGATGTCATGTCGACGTCGTCGCTTTCTGCAAGAAAACCAAACTTCTCTTCCGTGGAAACAAGTGAGCACTAATAAACACTAATTTCCATTCACCCGCTCTCGTTCCCCGGTACTGCATCGGGACAGGCAACACCTGAGGGAGGGTGCTAAGGTTCTTGTGGACATGGAAGACCAAAAGACCTTCCAGGAGGTATTGGATGGTACATATGTTGAGCCAGAACCTGCTACACAACCAACAGGGCCAGGTATGTATATACGTATATACAGCTCTCCAGTGGGTTATAAAATATAGGAAATGTCGAAAGAATGTGTAAAAAATGTGTGAAGGACATTTTTTTTTTTTTAAGGTCGAAGGAAGTCTTCTGTTGCAGTGCCACCGTCTGCCAGTGGAGGTGTGGGTAGGAGGGAAAGTGTGAGTGGTGCTAGTGGTGGAGGTGTGGGTAGGAGGGAAAGTGTGAGTGGTGCTAGTGGTGGAGGTGTGGGTAGGAGAGAAGGTGTGAGTGGTGCTGGTGGTGGAGGTGTGGGTAGGAGGGAAAGTGTGAGTGGTGCTGGTGGTGGAGGTGTGGGTAGGAGAGAAGGTGTGAGTGGTGCTAGTGGTGGAGGTGTGGGTAGGAGGGAAAGTGTGAGTGGTGCTGGTGGTGGAGGTGTGGGTAGGAGAGAAGGTGTGAGTGGTGCTAGTGGTGGAGGTGGGGCATGGAAAGGAGGAGATGTGAGCAATCGACTGAATATGTTTGAAAAACCATCAAAGTCCTCAGCAGCTCCTCCCGAACTCCCGACCCGAGGAAGGTCCGTCCGAGACCTCATCGGTGCCTCTGAGTCGGGTAAACTTGGACGTGAACAAACTGAAAGTGAAACAAGTGGCAGTGCCAGAGGAGGGAATGTCAGAAAACTAGCCAGTTTCCTGACGGGCAGTAGTGGGGGTGGAGAAGACAGAGAGGAGGGGAGGGACCGTCCGAAACGTGGGGGTCTACTGAGCAAGATTGCTGCATTTGAAGGAGGGGGAGGTGTGATCATGGAGGAGGAACAGGAGGAGGAGGAGGAGGAGGAGGAGAAGGAGGAGGAGGAGGGAGAGAAGAGAGGTTCCCCACCACCCATTCCAGTTAAGAAAGGGAGAAAGAGAGATACAGAAGAAATACCTAGAAAGAAAGAGTCACCAGATCGAGGCAAGCCTCGGGGAAGACGCGACAGGAACAAGAAAAGAGGTGACTCTGTGGAGAGAGAGGGGAGACACAAGAGAAGCGACTCAGGAGAAGGCGAGAGAAAGAAGGGCAGGAGAAGAGAGAGACAGAGGAAAGAGAGCGAGGATGACAAGCAGCGATCAAGAAGAAAGAGCAGCGTGGATGGATCAGACAGGGACCAGAGACGAGGAAGGAGAGAGAGACATCGTAGAGATGAGAGCAGAGATTCGGACGATCAGAGTTCGTCTCGTCGCCACCACCGAAGAGGTCGGTCTCGACGGGACCTCCACGAGGAGAGGGAGAGGAAACGGAGAGAAAACGACATGAGTGATTTATCGGGTCTCCTGGATGCTGGAGAGAGACTCTTCCAGGAGGAGACGGTAGCGGAGGCTCTGTCGGAGCTACTCAACGAACAGCAGCAGCAGTCACCTCAGGAGGAGCACGCACTGTCGCCAGTTCACCCACACTACCACCCTCCAGGGCCACCCCAGCCAGCATCCCTCGCCCAGCCTGGTCTAGTACAGCCGACAGTAGCACCACAAGAAGTGTTGGTACACCAGCCACAAGTGGGCCAGACGCCGCAGCAGATGCTAGTGCAGACACCAGCACAGGTCCAACAGCAGTATCAAACACAGGAGGCCCTCATGCAGTTGCATTACCAGCAACAGTTAGTACATCACCCTCAGCAGGAGTTGCAATACCAGCCTCAGCAGCAGTTAGTACACCAGCCTCACCAGCAGTTGGTTCACCAGCCTCACCAGCAGTTAGTACACCAGCCTCAGCAGCAGTTAGTACACCAGCCTCAGCAGGAGTTGGTTCATGAGGCTCACCAGCAGCAACAAGTGGTACAACTGGTACAGGATGTATCTGGGAACATGTACGCACTGACAGCCACCCAACCCCAGCCCCAACAAGAGCAGCAGCAGTTCTTGATAATGCCCACCACTACAACGGCAGGGGGAGTGGTTCAAGTGCCGCAACCAGTCACACAGGTTATACCAGTTTCTTCGTCGTCACTGGGAGCACCACCCACCATCACACCCTCACAGGGTCCCCAAACGCACACTATCACTACTTCACCAGTGGCACCCATCACAGCTACACCCTCCCACCAGCCTAGCAATGGTACAGTAAAGTACATTCCAGACCAACACCCATCCAATCCCACAATGGGACAACCCGGATTGACAGTGGGACAGCAGGAAGAGCTGGAGGAGCCAACCATCACTAATCTGGACAGCGACGATGATACAGTAGATTCTGCAGTGCCCATGCAACAACCAACCACTGTGAATGGTCCCCCACCCCCACCCCCTACCACTATCAGTGGCCCCCCACCCCCACCACCAACCACTATCAGTGGTCCTCCACCCCCACCACCAACCACTATCAGTGGTCCTCCACCCCCACCCCCACCCCCTACCAATATCAGTGGTCCTCCACCCCCACCCTCAACCACTATCAGTGGTCCTCCACCCCCACCACCAACCACTATCAGTGGTCCTCCACCCCCACCCCCACCCCCTACCACTATCAGTGGTCTGCCACCCCCACCAGCAACTAATAGTGGCCCCCCACCCCCACCACCACCAGAACCAAACGGCGACACACATGCCGAAAGGGACACCATCCTTGACCAAATACGCCGGGGAAAACAACTGAGAAAAGTGGCACCTGCCACAGCTACCACTGACGGACCACAACCAACCAAAGAGGGTGAAACACAGTCAAGAAAGGTCTCCAGTGGTTCACAGAGCCCAGACACACCTCAAGCGAGTCTCATAGCTGAGCTGAAAGCTGGGAAAAAGCTCAAGAAAGTATCCAGAGACAAAATGAACGTCCACGCGAAGGAGACCAGAACCAAGAAGGACAGCATCACAGTGGATATGGTAGTGAAGGACAAACTGAAGAAGGTGAAGAACGAGGAGGCAAAGATGAGAGCCAGAGAGGTGAGGGAGAGAGAGGATGAGGGGTATTCTGATGACAGTCCAGATGATCGGAGGGTGAGTGAGAGGCATCGAGAGAGAAGGGACAAGAGGGACCACCGCCAACAGAGACATGGCAGACACGAGAGGGAGAGCGAGGAAGAGAGGGGGGAACATCGCAGAAGGGAGAGGGGGAGAGAGAGAGAAAGGGAGAGAGGGAGAGATTCAGGCGATAGAGAGAGACACCGAGAGAGGAAGAAGAAACACAGGCATCGCCGACATTCGGATGAATCTCCACCCTCTCGTTCACCCAGCCCCACACCGAAACAGAAAGTATCGACAAGCGAACAGAGAGGGAGACGAGAGTCAATGGGTGGATCCGGTGAACAAACCAGTTCCGTACCGGCTTGGAAACAGGCCATTCTGGATCGCAAGCAAGGCAGAGCCACACGGCAGGTCGAAGAAGGTAGAGGGAGCTCAGCGGGTGATTCTCCACCACCAGTCAGGGAGAAGAGGAGTACACCAGGAGTTGAAAATTTTCAGGTCACACACACACACACACATGAACACACACACATGACCACACACACATGACCACACACACGAACACTCACAGGGAGTGCCACTGGACGGGGATGCAGAAATGGCGAGAGTTCCCCAGTGGAAGAAGGCTATGATGAAGAAGAGGATGAACCAGGTGGAGGAGGAGATGGCACGAGAGAAGCAGAGGCAGGAAGAAGAGGAGGAGGCATACATGGTATGTGTGCATGTGTGTGCGTGTATTAAATAATTCTCACCACTCCTCTCTCTCTCTCTCTCGCACAGAACATCCCGGCCTGGAAGAGAAACATTGTGCAGAAGAAGAGAGAAGAGCAGGCGGCCACCGATGCATCCAGACAGCAGCAACAAGATGAGTGGGAGTCAAAGATGGCCGAAATTGCTGCCATGCCAACCTGGAAAAGAAGTATATTTCTCGAACGAAACCCACAATATAAGACTTAATAGTAACGAACTACCTGTGTACACCACTGTATGTATATACTTTGGTGGTCACTTTTTAGCACTTTGAGAGTCTGTAGAGTGTATATACCTAAGAAAAGAGTTTTCAGTTTCTGTATTTGTATGAAAACAACCTGCACTAAACATCGTTCAAGGTGACCTTGGGGTTTCGTGGGTCGCGCCCCTCCACACAGACTTTGAGTGAAAAGTTTACTGGCGAGTAACCCTGGGTTGTGGTGCTCAAT
Organism: Binatia bacterium; assembly: GCA_963664015.2. Classification (GTDB taxonomy): domain Bacteria; phylum Desulfobacterota; class Binatia; order UBA9968; family CAXXLF01; genus JACZQL01. The sequence continues at coordinate 73,992 of CAXXLF010000002.1, forward strand.
GACACAACATCGACCTCGGGAAGACAGAACTGTGCGAGGGTCTCGCGACGGATCCCTCCACTTGCCTCGATCGTGAGGTGAGGAAACTCACTCTTGAGTGTCTTTGCAGCCACTGCTAGTGCCGACGGGTCAAAATTGTCTAGCATAACAACCTCAGCACCGGCTCTGGCTGCTTCTCTCGCCTCCGCAACAGAGCGACACTCGACTTCGATCTTCACCGAGAACCCGGCGACACTCCGGGCCCTGCCGACGGCGAGGGAGATGCTCCCGGCGGACCAGATGTGGTTGTCTTTCAACATCACCATCTGGGAGAGGTCGTACCGGTGCGTGGAGACCCCGCCCACCACTAACGAGTATTTCTCGACCAGCCGGAAACCGGGCGTGGTTTTACGAGTCCCGGCCACCTCCCCCTTCCATCCCACCCTCTCTGCCTCCTTCGCCAGGTCCCTGGCGTGGGTGGCCACCCCGCTGGCCCTCGTCAGAACATTGAGAGCCGTCCTCTCTCCCTGGAGCACCCTGTTCACAGGCCCACTCACTCTAGCTACCTCACACACTGGCTCCAACACACTCCCCTCTTGGTACCCCCACTCCACCGTGCAACCCAGCTCCTCAAAGACTGCCGTGAAGAACGGCACCCCACAGAGGACCCCGGGAGACTTGCAGAGGAGGACCGCCTCTCTGTGACGAGACCCAACCACGTACCCTCCGTAGTCGAAGCTGGGCAGATCCTCCTGGAGCCAGGAGCGCACCAACTCCCTGTAGTGAGGGGGGAGCAGGTGTGAGTAGTCGCTGTTTTGAGCCTCCTTCGCCTTCTTGGGACTTGGTTCGGCCGCCATCTTCCCCAGAGAGAGAACTAAAGTGCACGTGCGTTCGCGCCCTTTTCGCGGGATTTTTTGTTCAGCAGTGGCGCGGCGGGCGCGCTGGGAATGACGTATTGCGAAAGGTGGCCGGTCGACCACGCCCTTCTCCCTACGGAGCTCTCAGAGAGGCAGCAGTTTTTGCAGGACCAGCAGTTTATCTCGGGAGGAGAGGAGAGAAAGACGGCGACAGGAGAGGGGAAAACGACGCTCGTAGCTCCCGACAAAACCTCTACCGTGTTCGTGCCTTCGTTGGCCGCTGCTCCAGTGAGCGAGCAAGGTCATTGTCAAGGTCATTGTCATTGCTGGAACGAGCGAGACACTGGCGAGCTAGCGACAGAGATTACTGACTGAATAGACGTGTTAGCAGATTTTGAAACGGTGCAGATGTCGAACGGGATAGAATTCGGTCAGTGGGGCAGACAGTCGATCATTTTACGGGACGCCCGGCCCATTGATCCGGACGAAGCTATTGAGAAGAGACTGTCCGCTGAGAGGGGGCTCCAATTAGGGGCAGGGGTGGGTAAGGACAGGAGAAAAGACAAGGGGAAGGGGAAGAAGAAGAAAAGGGAGGAGGAGGGAGAGAGAGAAGGTGAAGAGATGGCGAGAGGGGCAGAGGCAGCTCAGAACGACATGTCGTTAGAGGAGGCGGGGCTTTCGACGTATGGTGATGTGCCGAGTGGGAATGGTGAGGGTGTGAGGGTGAGGGAGGAGGACCACTATGGTTTTCTCTACTCCATCAGCGAGGCAGACAGACACTAGTGAGCCAGTAGTGTGTGTTTGTTGTGTTGTGTGTGTTTGTTGTGTTGTGTGTGTGTTGAAGGCCTATCTATGAAGTTTGCTTCCATTGGAGTAGTTGCTGCCATGCTATGATTCGTGTGTGTTGTGTGTGTTCGTGTGTGTGTTGTGGTGTCGTAGTTGTTTGTTTTACACGTCCCCTGCAAGCTGGCAGTGGTGTGCATGTGAAGTCCCAACACCACTGTCCTGCATAGACACCACATTCAGCGGTGAATGGCCGGTTTTCCAATACCCCGGGCTTCCTCCTGTTGTCACCGCTTTGTTACTGTGTGTGTGTGTGTGTGTGTGTGTGTGTGTGTGTGTGTGTGTGTGTGTGTGTGTGTGTGTGTGTGTGTGTGTGTGTGTGTGTGTGTGTGTGTGTGTGTGTGTGTGTGTGTGTGTGTGTGTGTGTGTGTGTGTGTGTGTGTGTGAATGAAAGAGAGATGCAAAGAAAGGGAGGGTACAGCGAGTGTGTGTACCAAACATTCTACACATGTATCGTAGTGTATGTATATACTACCGACGATCATGTGAGTATGTGTGCATATGAGTGTGTCTGTGTGAGATATTAGATTTACGTTGTGTATTATGTGTGCCTGTGTGTGGCCGGTGACATTAGCTGTGTCAGATGGGAATTTGAGCAACCTAATGCGTGTGTGTGTGTCGCTGTTACCTGTGTTAGAGATAGGGAGGTACCGATGTATGTTTTCAACTACGGTAATGGCTCTTCCTTTTGAAGAGTTTTTTGGCAGCTGCTCAAAACATTGTGAAGTGTGTCTCTTGTGTGTGTGTGTTGTGTGTGTGTGTCCGTGTTGAATATCCGCACACATTCTCACACGACGCAGCACGCCCAAAGTGGCGGTGCAGACGAGTCGCGGGAGAGAGCAGAAGTGGCTGGACATGTTCGCAAAGTGGGATGTGTGGATGGGGCCCAAGAAACACAAGGTCAGTCGGAGAGTGAAATATTCATTTGCCACGGATCATTTCCTTCACTCATTCCACTCACCATCTCTCCCACACACACACACACACCTATAAAGTCACACACGTACATGTATGTATATAGTCACACATGTGTTATTACACATCAGCTTCTATCCTACCATGCCTGTACTATAAAGTCACACACGTATGTATATAGTCACACATGTGTTATTATACACAATACACATCAGCTTCTATCCTACCATGCCTGTAGTAGTGTTCTAACGCAGTATATGGACTGTAGACATTGCGTGTGCATTGGCATGTGTGTGGTGTGTTTTTACAGTGGTATATATACAGTACGTATGTATGTAGTAACTAGTATACTCTGTGTGAGGTGTGTGTCTACATACTTGTGTGTGTGTGTGTTGTTCAGTTGAAGGAGAGGTGTAGAAAAGGTATACCTTCATCCATGAGAGGACGAGCGTGGCAGCACCTCTGTGGAGCACACGAACTCTTACTCAAAAACAAGGGAGTTTTTGACGTGAGCAATTGAGCAATACCAGAGCCAGTACAGTACATAGATTCACGCTATTATATACTGCAGGACCTTGTCCAGCAGCCGGACACAGAGATTGTGGTGAATGTGATTGACAAAGACTTGGACAGAACGTTTCCCGCACACACCCACTTTGCAAAACCTGGATCACAGGGGTGAGTGTGCGTGTGTGTGTGAGAGAGAAGGTTAGGTACACACACTCTCTCACTCTCTCTCTCTCTCTCTCTCTCTCTCTCTCTATCTCTCTCTCTCTGGTGCAGTCAGAGGGACCTAAGGAGGGTACTGAAGGCGTATGCTGTGCATGACCCAAAGACAGGATACTGTCAAGCCATGGCACCTGTAGCAGCCACCCTCCTAATGCACATGACCGCCGAGGTTCACCCTCACTCTCACTCTCACACTCTTGCACACACAGAGACTAATTCATAGAACTCTCGATTTTTGTATTTCAGGAGGCCTTCTGGTGCCTGGTGCAAATCTGTGAGCAGTACCTACCAGGTTACTATAGTCCTGGCCTGGTCAGTCACACACACACAAACAACACACACACATGCTACGTTTATTTGACACTCGCATAGTAGTCGTCATAGTTTCTGTTTATTTCCTTCTGTTTGTTTTGTATTGCAGCATGCTTTCCAAATCGATGCACTCATCCTAAAGGACCTGCTAAAGAAGTACCTTCCGATCGTCAACCACTTTATGGACGTAAGCAAATCATTCAACTGTATCGATTGTGTGTGTTGTTGTTAATTCGATGTGTGTGTGTGTGTGTGTGAAATTGTGCAGTCGAAGTTACCTCCAAATCCTGACGAGAGTTCCCACAGGAGGGGCCTGGATCCAGTCCTCTACTGCACAGAGTGGTACATGAGCATGTTCAGCAGGTCAGCATCAGATTGTCGGACACCCTGTCCCTGTTTCCCCTACTTCTTCCCCACCCCATACTCATATACTGTGTAACACAAAGCTGGAAGGAAGGGGGATAGGAAGATATGCTCCTCCTTCCTGTATCACTCTGCTGTGTAGTAGGAACCCTCTGAGTCACTGAATTTCAGTGTGTGTGTGTCTCTTGGCGTTAGAACTCTGCCGTGGCCGTCAGTGTTGAGAGTGTGGGACATATTCTTCTTCGAGGGAGTGCGCATCCTGCACAAGACGGCTCTGGCAATGCTCTACCTTGCATTCCAGAGCCCCTCCGACAGAGCAGGGTGCAAAGAGTGAGTCGGTGTTAGTGTGCGTGTGCTGTGTGAATGTCAGTGCGTGTGTGTAGGTTTTTCAACCTGACGAGAAAGCTGCGTGACATGCCAGTGTCCGTAACCCACGAAGATGTACTTATACCTGCAGTGAGTGCCTCACACCCACGCCCACACACACACACACACACACACACATAACCAAACACATACGTATTAGTTATGGAAGTCAAGCTGTGCGCGATATAATGGCACTCATCCACACGCACACACCACAGATGTTGAAGTTCAGAATCACGAGGAGGGACATGCATCTGGAACACATAGAAATGGCCGACATTCACTTCTCCGAGGAGAGAGCTCGAGCAATGGAACTCGCTGCGCGGAGACTCAAAAATAATCGTAGCACCTTTTCACTAACTTCAGATATGGATGCCTAAAATATGATGCCCTGATAAATACATATTTATTATTTGTTGTTGTTTGTCGTTGTTTATCACTGCAATCCCATGTGAAAGCGCGCGCGCACACGTTAGCGCATGCGCTAGCAGAAGGTGCGCTCTATATGGAAAATTCCCGATGCCTCTTGTGATAGTGACTGGTTTGCCTTGTTCCGGCAAGTCTCGGCGCGTGGCGGAGCTGGTGGAGTACATACAGACTCACCACAAGGACAGAGAAGTCCAGGTAAAAGTTGTACAGGGTCTCTAGCTCCGTGTGGTAGAGGTTCACAGTCTTCTTGTTGTGCTGTAGGTAGTGATGGATGATTTCACTGGCGGTGTGTCCAAGAGCGAGGCCTACTCGTCGCCGAGAGAGGAAAAGGTGATGCGAGCTTCACTGAAGTCGAGCATCGAACGCTCCCTAAACTCCGGTATGTGACAGATTCAGCTCAAAGTCTCAAACAATTCACATTTCTCCCACCTGCAGAGAGGGTAGTGGTGGCTGACTCGCTGAACTACATAAAGGGCTATCGCTACGAGCTCTATTGCCTCTCCAAACACGTCAAGACCACCCAGTGTGTCCTGCACTGCGTCGTCTCCCCTGACGATGCTCGAGCATGGAACTCTGCCCGAGCAGACCCAGAGAGGTACACGCCCGAAGTGTTTGACAGTCTCGTGATGAGATACGAGGCTCCTGACTCACGTAATCGGTGGGACAGCCCCCTGTTCATTGTCCCCCCTAACGACCCCCTCCCTGGGGAGGCCCTGATGGGTGTCCTCCTCAATCGCAAGCCGCCTCCTCCCAACCTCTCCACCCAGTCCCAGCCCCTCTCCTCCTCAGACTTCCTCCATCTCCTCGACAGACACACACAGGAGGTCGTGTCCCAAATAATGCACACCCAGCGTGTGTCTCCCGGTGACACACCAGTTGTATCCTGTGGCCCCGCCCCCAGTGATAAGCTCCGCCTACCTCGTCATGTTACCATGGCAGAACTGCGTCGCCTGAGGAGACAATACATCAACTACACAAAGCTCCACCCACCAGACAATCACTCCGTTATTCCCAGCCTGTTCATTCAGTATCTCTCTTCCTCACTCTAAAAATTTCGCCAAAATTTGTCTCAAAAAATTTATGATCTAAAATTTCTACGCAACAAAATTGAGAGGAAGTAGACTCTAAAGTTGTAAACTGCTACTGATTTAGGACATGATAGACAACTAAAATCAGTCCTTGTAAGTTTCCACATGTAGTTTAGCATACCCAACTT
>CAXXLF010000002.1:82500-1172500 GCA_963664015.2 Binatia bacterium
GAGTTTGTACACCTCGTTCAACCACACTGCTTCCTGTCTGGTCAACACAGCCCTTGCGGCACACACTATCCCCGCTTTGAACCTCCATACTTACTGCAATCCATATTTACTGTATTTACATGTATATGTAGCTGATATTCACCTCTGGAGAGTATATAGATCTAGGCTGCAGGAATGTCCATTGAAATTCCCAACTCTACTGATTCAGGACTATAGAAATGTTACTAAAGCCCGAGTTAGACAATACTTGCTAGCTATGTGTATATTAGCAAAGTGTGCAGTAGGAGGGAGGCACATATATAGGTCAGTGCAGTTCAAAAGGGAGCCTTATAAAGGCAAAAGCCGAGCTGCTGGAATTACACAAACTGGCTATTGTCATGCATGACTACGCATTGACCCAGTAAATGCCTAGCAACCACAACAGCTATTCAGTTCTGTGCCATTTATGGGTACAAGTGTAAGGCCGTGCTCCTGTGGACTTGGCAGAGGCTGAGCCGCACAAGAGAGAGAGGTATGGGAGGGAGCAACAGAGTGCTGTGTGTGTTGGTCTGTGTTGTCGGGAGGGCAGCCAAGTAAGGAGAACCGCACTATCACACAGGGACACACACACTAAAAGTGTCCAGTTTCCCTGTTCCATTGCACGCTGCACTAGTGACTTTTCCTGCCTCTCTACACACACAGCGTGAGTAGGTTTTGGGCAAACGTAGCGTTGAGATGACAACAACAGTGTGCGTGAGTGCTTGTGTGTGTGTGTGTGTGTGTGTGTGTGTGTGTACCAGAGTGTCCAGCTCCACAGTCTTGTAGGCAGCAGTTCCATACTCGTCCTGGCTAGAGTCAGCTCCAATCCAGAAGTGCAAGTCATAGAGCAGCTCCTGCAAGACAATCATCCACATTGCTAGCACTAATACGCCCCATACATGGGCACAGTAGAAAGCCATACACAGCCAGGTAGCTCACAAATGGACCATTGTATTGTACATTTCACGCACACAGCACAATTCAAGACATGGCTATATACACACTCACACACACACACCTCGCTGTCTTTCTCATTGTAGGTGTTCAAAAGGATGTAGGAGTCGCCATTGTAGAACTTTCCATAGTCGTCCTTTGGCCAGTGGGTCACCTACAGTCCATTGAAGCACCACACTCACACACAATGTGCAATACACACGCGCACGTGAAGCGCAGCTAAATCACGCACGCACATGGACCTCACGGCGCACATTTGATGCGGTTTCCATACTTGGCAGATCCATGCAGATCTAGGGCACCTAGACGGTGAGGCTTGGCCTACAGAGCACCAAGCACAACGCATACGCCCAAAATCCAGCTCAAGCACTCCTACACGTCTCCTTGCAAACGGGTCAAAACCAGTAAAACCAGCGAGGCGGGTGCCGTAGGACTCACTCGCAGATCGAGCGTTGCCTTACCTTGAACTTGACGATTCTCCAGATCTGCATGCTGACCCTCTGTCCAGCTCCGTTCCAGGCCGGCTCCGTCTCGGCCGAGTCCTTCTTTACCTGCAACCATGCGCAAGCAAGAAGTCACACACGCAACCATTAGCATGCACTGCTGGCTCACTTGTTTCTCGGTGTCAGAACCGAACAGGGCAAGGTTGCTGTCCTTCCAGTCGTACTTCTTGGCCTTCATGAGCCCAGCCATGGCAGACTACCACACCGCGAGAGAGAGGAGCAAAGGAGACGGCAAAAGGAGAGGAGAGAGTGAGAGAATTCTTGCGGTCAAAGAGCCTTTTATAGGAGACAACACGCATGCGCAGTTCTCCAAAACTTGGCCACGCCCACCGTCTTACTGCCGATGGCGACGGACCTGAGCCCTTCTCCTCTGAGCACGAAGAGAGACGCACACGCCGCGAGAACAGCAGCAGACACGCTAGCCATCACCTTCGAAGTAGAAGAACGCCTGGACACCCTCCCGGAGAGTATACGGGACCTAGTATACGGAGAAGAATACGGAGCAGGGCGGAGCATGGCCAGTGCTGCTGATGGTATAGCAACTCTAGCTGCTACTGAGCCTAAAGTGTGTTTTGCTGCAGTTGATGCTGAAACAGCAAAAGTGTGTCTCGGAGAGCGAGCCGCACACAGTATTACCATTGAAACCCACCTCTCTCGGCTAGGTGAGCTCACACCCTCACCCCGTCACACCCTCACCCCGTCACGCCCTCACACTCCCTCACAGACTCCTGCGAGAGTTCTGGGAGCAGTGGGAGGACGTATGCCTCTGCGACGGCCAACATCTCTCCCTCTTCCTCTCTGAGGGAGGAGACAGTCACCCTCAAGGACAAGATACCTTTCTTTTCAGGCATACCAGCTGTGGAGTGCATCAAGGGTGTCATGCACCTCTTCAAACACAGGTATTTTAAAATACATTATGTCTGTAGTTTCGTACTATTGTATGTGTGTACATGTAACACACTATTTCGAAGCTGTACCTTTGGTTGGCTTCAGAAGTGTTGGTTTAGTGAAATTTCCTTGTGTCTAAATGGCGTATGTACATGCGTGCCCCTTGATGTGCAGTGTTACATGGTGCATGGTGGGTGCCGGGCTTTTTACAGTGTGTGTTTGTGTGTCACTGATTTCTTCTCTCCATGTGTGCAGGTCTGAGCCCCACTCTAGTTGTCTGGTGTGTGTGTTGTGTGTCCCAGCCTGTCTCCATCTCTCCGACCTGCTCACCTTCTTCTCCTCCATACTGTGAGCAACACACACACACACACACACACACACACACACACACACACACACACACACACACACACACACACACACACACACACTCTTCAAACATTGCTCTCAGACCAAGTGTTGAGAGCTTGCGTGTGATCAGAGACAGCACTCCTAACCAGTACATGCTTCTCCTAAAGTTCAAAGATGAGGTATATACACACATGCACACACTCCATAAATACCACTCTTACTGTGTACATACACCTACTGTATGTGTATGTATTTGTACTGTGTGAGCAGTTGTGAGGTGAGGGAGGGTGCTAGTTAGTGTTGACTGGATTAGCCACACACACTCTCCTACACAATCCAGAAATTTGGAAGACACTCGCTTACCCACTTTGCAATTACGGTCCCTTTTCACTCTAACAAGCCGTCAGTTCTTAATCCATTGGAGCTGCATTATTGCCAAACAAGAGGAGTACACACATACAATGTACATGTACACACAGATCTATATACGCGCACACTGTATATACAGTTGAAGGCGGTGGAGTTCTACAAACTGTACAACGGGCGTCGCTATAGCAGCCTGGAACCGACAGTGTGTCAGTTGGTCTACATCAGTAGAGTCAGGATTGAGAAGTCTTCGACGGGGCTTGCTGAACCTGGTCTGGTCGAGCTACCATCCTGCCCTGTGTGTCTGGAGAAACTGGTCAGTCCTGCCTGACTGGGTTGGTGTGTGTTACACACACTCTCCCTCCCTCCAGGATGACTCTGTGCTCACCATTCTGTGCAACCACTCATTTCACACTCATTGCCTCACTAAATGGAAGGACTCCACGTATGTTACTCTCTCTCCTGCCTCTCCTACTCACCACACAAACACACACACACTCCCTACTTGCAGCTGCCCTGTGTGCAGATATACACAGAGTCCAGACCCAACCGGTGACAACACGTGCTTGTCATGTGACTCCAAAGAGGTATCATGTGACTATCACATGATCCACACTTCTCTCTCTCTAACACTAGGACTTGTGGATCTGCCTAATTTGTGGCAATGTTGGGTGTGGTCGGTATGTTGGTGGGCATGCACACACGTGAGTTGACCGTCAAAAATATTCTGATTGCCCGCGTGAATTTTTCCTGGGTGTTGCAAATTTTTTCCAGGCATTTTGTGCAGACACAGCACACTTTTGCCATGCAGTTGGGGACACAGAGAGTATGGGACTATGTCGGAGGTGTGCTATGTACTCTGTGTGAGGTCTTTAGTGTGGATTTGTGTGTGTTTGTGGTTTGGCTGGCAGTCTATAAAAGGATATGTTCAGTTCCTTGCCCTTTTTAGGAATACTGTATACACAGTTGTAGGTCAAATTCCAACCTTCAAGAGTGAAGCACTCTAACATAAATTACTATTCTCTTTTTCTTGCAAGTCAGACAACTATGTCCATCGGCTGGTGCGTAATAAGGAGGACGGTAAACTGGTCGAGGTGGGAGGACAAAGTGCCATGGTGGGTCTGTTTCTTTCTACTATACCTTAGTAGTGTGTTTTTTCTTATGTGTAGGTTGCTGACGATGAGAAGATTGATTCACTACAGTTAGAGGTATACATACGTAAGGTTCAAAATGGCACACACATACACAACACACACACGCACACACTAGTATACCTACCTGCTGACCAGTCAACTGGAGAGTCAGAGGCAGTTCTTCGAAGAAAAACTGACTGTGGTCGAGAAACAGGCCAATGAAGAGGTTAACACACACACACACTGTAGTGTTCAGTTGAAGATGGTACCCTGTGTGTGCGTGTGTGTGTGTGTGTGTGTGTGTGTGTTGCAGTTGTCGGTGATGGAGCAGAGGTGCAGGAGTGTGGTGAGTGAGAAGAACAGTCTCGAGGAGAGACTGGCAGAGGCAGAGAGAGCCAAAAGGAGCTCTGAAAAGAAGATTCAACAGGTATATACTGTATATATGATATACAGGTGTGGGAGAAAGGTGTAGGTGTGAATGCCATTTCAGTAGTTCAGTGGCAATGAAGGAATGTAGTTCAGCAGCAGTGTAGTGGGAGGGGAAGGGTGGTATACAATAAACTGGAACAGTCTACATCCAGCCCTAGTTCAGATACACAGTGTGCAGTGTGTGTATATGCAATGTTCATCACTTAGATACAGTCGCATATATTCAATAGTCTTTTGAGGTTCTGCTCTAGGCTCTTTTTTGGGCATTGTTTACGCTCCAGCTAAAGCTTCTCTGTCAAGCCAACATTCTGCCTTATTTGGGCACTCTGGGCCTACGTCAGAGGCAACCATACGACATCACTTTTGTCCGCATAACTTGTCCTCTGTGTGTGTTGACGAGAAACTGAGTGTGCACTCCTGTATATATTTACTTGCCATTACTGACTATGTATGTATTAGTGTATACATTGATGTGTATGGTTCTAGTATATATGTGTGCACTTTAGAGTTGCTGGCTTGGTTATTACAGTTGCAGCATAAGGTTGAGAAATTAACTGCACAGCTCAATGAAGAGAAACAGGTCTGTGTGCATTCACTGTACATCCGTGCATGCATTATCTGTGTGTGTGTGTGTGTGTGTGTGTGTGTGTGTGTGTGTGTGTGTGTGTGTGTGTGTGTGTGTGTGTGTGTGTGTGTGTGTGTGTGTGTGTGTGTTCAGATGAACAATTGTCTCTCTGAGAACCAGAAGCTCTGGAAAGAGAGGGTCTCTACACTGGAGGAAAAGATCGATGTCACCATCAAACAAAAAGAGCAAGTACGTACATGTGTGTGTGTGTGTGTCTGAGCCAATAGTATACACAATGTGTGACTTGTGTGCTGTGTAGGAGATGAAGGAACTGAGGGAGCAAGTGAGGGACCTCATGTTCTATCTGGAGACTCAGAAAAAGATTGAGGACACTCCGGAGGGAACTAGACAGGTGTGCGTGTGTTAGTCTGTTTGATTCACAACACTTCTCCCCCTTCCCTCTCTGTCTCAGGAGATACAAGAGGGTCAGTTGGTTGTGACCCAACCACCACCATCTTCGGCCTCCGGTTCCTCCTCCGGTTCCTCCTCCGGTTCCTCCTCCAGGAAGGGCCGCAAGAAAAGATAGAACACTCACTCACACGCAGCAATAAAAAAAATCCATCACGTTGTATGTACTACACTGAAATAAAATATATTGTGTGACAAGTGTTACGTGTTTGTTGGCTCTCCGTTGAATTGCCGAGCAATTTCTAATAAATGCCCACCAATTTCTTCAGCGTCTCCACCGGGAAGAAATTCCTTGGTTAGTTCTCGCAGGGTTATACCCACTCTCCTGCTCATTACATTTTGTCTCTCTATCGAATGAAGCCATACATGTCTGGCACATCCTTGAACCACTACTATTGACCTCTGAGGAAGGGGGACATGGATGTTTGGAAGTGTGTCCTGTGTGGGGTAAAGTGTGTCCTGTGTGGGGTGAAGTGTGTCCCGTGTGGGGTGAAGAGTGTCCTGTGTGGGGTGAAGTGTGTCCTGTGTGGGGTGAAGTGTGTCCTCAGTAGGGTGAAGAGTGTCCTCAGTAGGGTGAAGTGTGTCCTGTGTGGGGTGGGAGAAAGTGAGGAGAACAGGAGAGAGTAAGTTGAGAGTGACCAGTCTCTCCCCCCACAGCCAGCTGTCGTCCCTATGTGCCTCAATGTGTGCCCCCCTCTCTGGGTGGTAGTCAAGGTTACACAACTCTACGGGGACAAAGTGTCGAAGAACATCCACTTCCTCTCTCATTCTCTTCACAAATTGTTCGATAAACTTTGGGAGACCATTGAAAGAACCAACCTTCACTTTCTGCTTCTTGAAGTTCACCTTTGGCCCATAATCCTACAGAAAAACATGTTACAAACACCAAAATATTTCGAAGTCTGGTTCACCTGTTTTCTTCTACCAGACTGTGAGTAGACCCAGGGTTTGGAGTCAATAGCAGACAAGATGGCAGCCTCTTCTGGACTGGTAATGAACTCCTTCACCACAGTGACCCCCTCAAACTGAAGTAATGTTGGCCAGGGACCACGGAGGACAGCGGTAGGCGAGCAAGGTGAGATACAGGCGCGGAGAGGCGGGTGGGCGGGGTCTTCACGGCAATCTTTCGCTGAGCGGAGCTCGCCACAGTTGTGGCAGAGGTACAGGGAAGGTCGCGCCGCCTCGGCTTCTCTGGCGGCCTCTCCCTCGCAGAGGAGACACGCCCTAGCTCCCTTGCACCCACACACTCCCGTACGAATCCGCGAGGAGGTCATTTTCGTCTTGTCCGCGGGTACGCATGCGCACAAAACATCGCGCTGTTGTCCATGTCAAGTTTGCAGAGATGCTGCTGGAAAATGATGTTTCTTTCATTACACCCTACCATTATAGTCCATGTAGAAAATGTAGTTGGTTTGTTCTCCTCCCCCTCCACTAGCTCACAAACAGTATGAAAGTGTGGCTGCCATAAATTTCTTGACCGAATACTTGTGAATTTCTACCATTGCTTCTCCGGAGTTGCTCAAGTTTGCAGAGATGCTGCTGGAAACTGATGTTGCTTTCATAAACACCCTAACATTATAGTCCATGTGGAAAATGTAGTTAGTTTGTTCTCCTCCCCCTCCACTAGCTCACAAAAAGTACGAAAGTGTGGCTGCCATAAATTTCTTTTTCAGGCCATAAAGAGTTAGGTCACGGACGGCGTGCAGGAAATTATGAGGCCATATAGTTAGAGTTAGAGCAAAATCAGTTTGACCATTACACACACCCATGTGTGCCCACTGTATCTGCCTGTGAGTTTTTAGTTGCCTTCATCTGGTGCTTGTGCAAAAAGTACGAAAGTTTCAAAAGTACGAAAATATCCAGGTATCACCTCCCGCCAATTTCCCGCGCGCCGTGACCGTACAGCGGCACGGAATGGCCAATGACATCACGTATGTGTCGTTGCCAACTATTATGTGTGTACAGTCAATCTATGGTGTTTGTGTCAGTCAATATAGTCAAAGTCTTCAGGGATGCCAAACTGTTTGTCCATGGAGGATTCTTCCATCCCAAATCTGTTCTTGCACCAGCTCTTCACAGAAAACACATTGTCTGTATGAAATATGGGGTTGTATGATGAATGCTGAATTTTGAGAAATCTGAGATAATTCACCTGTCCATCTGTTGGTAGCATCTACAGCAACTCTAGTCTGTTCACCTGTGTATATATCAGTGTGTGTATGTGTTCATATGTGTGTGTGTGTGGACGTACGTATATGTGTGACAGTGGTAGGATCGCAGTCCCTGTACTGACTGAGCTCCCCTGCCAACCCCTTCTTCAGTGTCTCTTTCTCTCTCAGAGACTTCATCAGCTCCTCCCTCTCATCCTATTTAGAGTGGGTTCAATAATCAACATTCACTTCGTTACGACAGGGGCTACTCACTGATTGCTCTCGACCAACTGAGGCTGTCTTGACCTGTTGCTCCACCGACTGCCTCTTTCTCTCACTCTCCGCCAACTGCTCTTGTATGTCCTTCAGCTTTCTCTTCCTCTACAGCCACAAATTCTCTCTCTCTCTCCAGGTCCAGCTGACACACACACTGCACACCTGGTTGGAGGCTTTGCTGGGAAAGGCCCAGAAGTAGTTTGAAGTTCCGATGCGGTCAGTGTCCACCATATCGTCATCCACCAGACTCTGTAGCACATCCTTCACTGACATAGAAGCTGTGTGCATGTGTGAGTTGTGTGTGTGTGTGTGTGTGTGTGTCATATGCATAGAGTCTATGTACTAAGGTATATAGCTACAATAGTGACTCACTGATGCCTTTCAATTTCGGAGCAATTTTCTCTAGCTCTTTCAGCTGGAAAAACTCCTTCTGTAAGATGGGTAAAAAATGACGTTAGTTATTTTTGTCGACCTTTTCAAAGAAGATCTGGAGGAGTCGAGTCCTCTTTTCCTCCAAACTCAGCCCTCTCTTTGACTGTAGAAATAGAGGGAGAAAGTGTATATGGAACTCGGATCAGCAATACAACTACAGACTATACTTGCCATGGTGGATGGTCAGCTGTGGGTATGTTTATTGCGGATCAAATCTCCCGCGGATAGCTATTGATGGTGCGCTCTTATTAGAAACCAAACTCGTGTTCCTAGCTGTGGAGGATGCCGACCATTCTAGAGCAGATAGCGGACATAGAGGCCGAGGTGAGCACCTCTAGCAAGCCAGGGCGACTCACCTCTGTCCGTATCCTCCCCAGATGGCCCGGACCCAGCGGAACAAGGCGACTGAGCGCCACTTTGGGGTGCTCAAGGCCAAACTAGCGAAGCTGCGACGAGAGCTGATCACTCCGAAGGGCGGTAGCTCTGGTCCAGGAGAGGGGTTTGACGTTGCTAAGACGGGAGATGCCAGAATTGGTTTTGTAGGTGAGATAGGCCACACTCAGTCTCGAAAATCCACAATCTCTCTCACTGTGTGCTTTACCAAGGGTTCCCGTCTGTGGGGAAGTCGACATTACTGACTAATCTGGCAGGGGTTTACTCGGAGGTGGCCTCGTATGAGTTTACCACTCTCACAACTGTCCCTGGTGTCGTCCGGTACAAGGGAGCAAGAATTCAGGTCAGCTAACACAAAGGTTGACTTTGCTCAAATGGTGTATTTTGCTACTGTGCATGGTGTGTGTGTGTCCCACAGTTGCTTGATCTGCCTGGTATAATTGAAGGGGCAAAAGACGGGAAGGGGAGAGGGAGACAGGTCATAGCAGTGGCTCGAACCTGCAGCCTCATATTCATCATCCTCGATGTTTTGAAGCCTCTGGAGCACAAGAGGATCATAGAGAGAGAGCTGGAGGGGTTTGGAATAAGGCTGAACAAGAGACCACCCAACCTCAGCTTCAAGAAGAAGGAGAAGGGAGGGATCAACATGACTACACCCGTAAGAAACTACGCCAACTGGTGTTATACCCTACAATAACCACTGTAGCTGGGATAGTGTTATGTTGAATGTTTGGTGTGTGTGTGTGTGTGTGTGTGTGTGTGTGTGTGTGTGTGTGTGTGTGTGTGTGTGTGTGTGTGTGTGTGTGTGTGTGTGTGTGTGTGTGTGTGTGTGTGTGTGTGTGTGTGTGTGTGTGTGTGTGTGTGTGTGTGTGTGTGTGTGTGTGTGTGTGTGTGCAGGCAGCACAGTCTAGGCTGGACTTGGAGCAGGTACGGAGTATCTTGGCAGAGTATCGCATCCACAATGCCGACATCACCCTCCGCTGTGACGCAACTGCCGATGACCTCATCGACGTCGTCGAGGGCAACCGAGTCTTCGTTCCCGCCATCTACCTCCTTAACAAGATCGATCAGATATCAATCGAGGTAGGGGCAACTCACATGACAAGAATTTGAGAGAATTTTCTTAAAATTTTCTTGCAGGAGTTAGACATAATTTATAAGATTCCGCATGCAGTTCCGATCTCAGCCCACCACAAGTGGAACTTTGACGACCTCCTTGAGAAGATGTGGTCCTACCTCAGCCTCATCAGAATGTACACACACACACACACACACACACACACACGCACACACACACACACACACACACACACACTCACAATGCCCTCTCTCTTGGTGTATGTAGCTATACAAAGCCCAAGGGTCAGCTACCGGACTATTCGGCGCCTGTGGTTCTACAGAGTGGTCGGTCGAGTGTGGAGGATCTGTGCAACACCCTCCACAAGAGCATCATGAAGGAGTTCAAACAGTGAGTGTGTCTCTCTCTCATAACTGAGTTATATACCTCTCTGTGTGTGTGTGTGTGCAGTGCTCTGGTGTGGGGATCTTCAGTCAAACATCAGCCGCAGAAAGTGGGCAAGGACCACATCTTACATGACGAGGATGTGGTACAAGTCGTGAAAAAGTGAGACCATCCTTCACTCCCTCTCAAAAATCACAATCACTTTGCATTTCTTTGTCTTTTGCCACAGAATCTGACATTCAAGAAATGCTATCCTCTATGTTGTGTGCGTGATCATATTTCCTGCTGCTATACACTACACTCTATACTATCTGTTTCACAAAAACTGTTAGAGTTGATTTCGTGTGGTTTCGGGGTTATTCAAGTGTTTTTGGCTGGATCTGGTACTTCTGGGTTCTTCTCTGAGATGCCAAGTGACATCTGTCGCAACTGCTGTGATACCTGTACAATACCAATGTGTGCACAAAACTGTGTATAGTGGGTTGTTGTATTTGGGTCACCTGCTTGAGTTGTCTGCAGTAAGGGTGGCTGGTGGGAAGGTGTGTGTGATGAGGGTTGTTTCTCATGAGGTACTGGGCCAGGAGGTTGATGGGATTAAAATCACACTGTCTCTCCTCAGTATCCTCCAGACTTCTCTTTGATACCTGCCCCACGGAACATGCTGGGTGGACACACATCTACTGCTGCCATACCTCAGACAGGAGTTTGTCTATGGAGAGTATGAGAGTAGGGAGAAGTGTGTCAATTACGTATTCCACGTCTTCTCCGCGTCGCTCTCCGTCTTCTAACCACTCCTTGGCCAGCAGCTCAAGAGGCAGGCTGTACCGCGAGCAAAGCTGGTCGCGAGAATCGCACATTTTCTCTAATACACGCGCACCTTACAAACGTTGCCATCGCAACAAAACATCTCCACGCATGCGCACAAGACTGGATTCGTGCCGAAGAGCAGTAGTATTGAACACACACGAAACAGGACGAGCTATGAGAATATGATGAGGATGAGGAAGAGTACAGCAAGAGTGGTAAAGAGTGCTGCCATTCTCTGGTGCTGCTCTCTCTCCTGACGTGTCATGCGTTGCTGATCTGCACACACAAAACACACACCTCACAACACACACAATTGTGAAATACAACACTCACCTCTAGGTCTGTTCCCAAACATTTGAAACATTGGCTGATTCGGAAATAAACATCAACAAAGTAATCAGGACACTACTACAGACTAACTCACCCCTCCCATCATTGCAAAGGGAAAAGCTCCAATTCCAAACGAAAACTGAATTCCATCCATCCCAACCTGAATCAATTAATAACATCCTCCAGCATCACGTGACAGTCACATGACTCACGTCATTGTGTGGAGAAGGTTCCTCCCTCTGCCCCTGAGGCCTTGGAGGGACCTTGTCTCTATACAAACATTCAACACTCACTAAAAAGACAGTATTTAGTATACACTTGTGGTTGTTAACCTGGGGTCTTGAGTGTCGTTGTTTCCTCGACCATACAGTGGTATGAGGCGGTCTTTCTCAATGCTAGACTTGCACACAGGACAAGTTGGATTGTGTGGCTTGCTCTCCATCCACTGTGTGTATAATAACACACTCACCTCTTCATACACCTACTTTACATTGGGACCGACTTACCCTATGAATACACGGCCAACTAGAAAAAGACACATTTTTAGAGCATAAATCGAGGAAGAGTTTTGATTCTTACCAGAAGAGGTGTCCGCACATACTGACCACGGCATCTGTGGCCTGCTCGAAGCATATGTTGCACTCGTAGCGTCCTTCGCTGCTCTTCTCCGAGTCTTCCCCCTCCCCAGGACTGGCACTAGTCGCCATCACAGCCCGTATCAGCCGAGAAGAAGAGAAAAACAGTCTCTGAAGTTGCTGAATCAGCAATCTTGCGTCATCATGTGAGTGTCACGTGATTGCCCCGGTAATTCCGAATTTTCCCCTCGAGACGGCGGCTGAGGAAGACACTTGGCGTTACCAAGGAAGAGAGAGGGTCTGGTTCTCGGCTGACTGGGAGGGTTCCTCGCTAAAGAAGTGTGTGTGTGCTCGCCGCTGCACGAGCTGCACCGCCGTGTAGGAGTTCTACGGTACGAGTGAGGACTTATTGACCGTTGAGGGGGGCGGGGCGTTTGTTAGAACTAAACAAGACCCCTTCTTGGATTCAAGTGTTTGTTAATTTCTCGTGTTTCAGAAATGGCAGGTACGCCCACTGTGAAAGCAGAGGACCTCTGGTTGTGGCTGGCAGCTAATGAGGAGCAGCTCCTCCTTCATAGTGGACTAACGAGGCTCATCGACCACATTCCTGTCCCCTCAGGGGTCGCGGAGGTCACCGATAACGACCCAGGTCTCCCGGCGATGGACGGGAGGAGCACGCGAGACCTAGCGGAGATCATCCTGAGAGAGTGTGGAGCCAAGACCACCACGTACGCCAGTCTAATGGAGTACAGACGCAACGCTCTACGAGGATTCTGGTCAGCTGTGAGACTAAGGGAGAGAGAGCAGCAACTGACACCCTCTGGGAAAGAAACCTCCTCCTCCTCCTCCTCCTCTGATTCTCAATCTTCTCCAAGTGCGACCGCTGGGTCCACTGGGTTGGCCTCACGCATGTGTTTAGTACTGGTGTTCCTGAGTGTGAAATCCCTGAGTCGGTTCGACCCCACCCTCTCTTCTGAGGCGGCTAGAGGTCTCCTGGAGTGCCTGAGAGTGTACGAACCTCTCTCTCTGAGTGGGGAGCAGATGGACTGTGTGCAGGGGGCTGAGAACCTGCTGCACTCGTGGCTGGTCGACACAAAGGAAGGTGGTGTACCTCTGGTACAGAATGCCGCTTCTGCTCTTGTGGCTCTCTCAGTGGCTGTGTAAGTCTGTACACACATTCTCTCTCTCACACACACCATACACACACACACACACACACACACACACACACACACACACACACACACACACACACACACACACACAGACACACACACACACACACACACACACACACACACACACACACACACACACACACACACACACACACACACACACACACACACACACACACACACACACACACACACACACACACACACACACACACACACACACACACACACACACACACACACCTTCTGTCCATAGGGTTATGGAATTCCTGCTTGCTTTTCAGTTTCGCAGTGTAATATTCATCTCCCATGTATAGCTACTCAACCTTACAAATTGTTCGTATATACAATACACTGATCGTACATATCTACAGGGGAACCAGAGGTCTGCTCATGAGGACAGTTCATGTGTTGCAGAATCTCCAGTCGACCTACCCAGATCTGACCCTCCTTGTACCAGAGATCCTCTGTAAACTGCTCCACGTACACATGAACCACGGAGACACCACCTCGCTAGCTGCCGACGCCCACCTCGATTGCTGGAACTATGAGGAGACGATGGAGCAGGAGGCGGGGCAAGGGGTGGGGCCAGAGGGGTGTGGTCGGAGGTCAATCGCGTTTGACGGAACTTTTGTGTACGTCACGAACTCATCTCTCACTCAACTGCTGAAGATTGGGACTGGTAAACATGGTACCATCAGGTGAATTACTCCTCAATTTTCACACACTCACTCTCTCTCTTGCTCTCTCACACACACAAACATATTCACTCACACTCTCCCTCTCTCTCCTTTGGCAGAGGCTATGTGTACAGCAGTCAGGCTGTTGAGCCGGGGTGGGTGGTTTGGATCAATGGCAGACTACTCCACAGACCACTCAAGACACCCGAAGAAGAAGAAGAAGGAGACAAAGAAATATTCTGTACCGAACTAGACACCATCACACTAAAGGTTCACACACACATGTGCACACTACCCACCCACACACACACACACTCGAACGCACACACATTTCACCAACTCCATTCACTCCTGCAGGCTTGTGGTAGGATCTCCCTCTCCTGCCCCCTGCCAGAGGGTGCAGAGACCCTCCACCTCATGTCAGACGGACTACTGCTCTACTGGCTCTACCACCACAAGCCACAGGACGGTGTTGTCAACCCCATCACTGGAGACAGGATGAAGCAATACCAAATCCTCCTCCAGCGACTTCAACTAAAAGTTAGCAATTCTCTATGTGTACAGTGTCTGCATGTGTTCAGAGTGTGTATTATTTGCTTCGAGTCTGTGTGCGTTTCTTTAGTGTTCTTCTTTAATATTGTGCATGTGTTCCCACTATATTACAGTCTACTACATACATGAATGTGTGTCTGTATGCAACACATTCTTTCCTCCAGCCGTCCACCGCCAGCTCCCAAGACTGTCTCCTCCACCCTGCGGGAGACCCAGTGCTGCTGCAGAGAGGAGTCCTGGACAAGGAGAAGAACTCTGAGGTCGTGAAGGCTCTCATGAGAGCAAACCCTTCCTACACCTCTTCTGCCACTTTTTCTGCACTTCTCGGAGTCAGCAAGGATGACACATGTGAGCAGAAGAAATACATAGTAGTAGTACACACAGACACACACACACACACTTATTTCTTCAGCTGGTGCCACTAGTGTCGGAGTGACGCTGCGTATTCTGCAGAGCTGTTCGGCCTATACCACGGGGACCTCTCTAGTCCTCATCCTCCCACCCAGTACTGTGGGGGGCAGGGGGCTCTTTGGACCTTCCATTGCCAAAGGTTTACCACTATAGCAAACTCTCCATCAGATGTACAGTGCGTGGAGTTTATGTGAATTTTGCTCAATTTTTGCTCCATTTTTGCTCAATGACCCATGCAGCTCTGTGTGTGAGTGTGTGTTTCAGTCTGGTTAGTGGGATGGCTGTATCACAGGGAGAACTAATGCCCAGCCCTTCTCTCCACTGTGCTCTGGCCAAAGGAGCCTCCATCAGCAATATGGGTACGAAAATTGTCGTGAATTTTCCCCAAAAATCACTCATTCATTCACTCACTCGCTCACTCAGCTGCGGGTTATGACTCCATCAACCACTGTGTGTGGACTGCCAACGATGACTGGGTGGATGTGTGGGACTGTGCAGGGAGGGCAAAACCTGCCGTTCACCTTCTTGCTGGCCGTCTCGGGAAAACCAACACCACAGACCTCATCCCTGAGGTCGACAATACCCAGAACACCATCAGAGGTATACGACTGTGTGAATGCATCAAGTATGTACATACATAGTACATAGAAGTGGAACCTTAGACACACTGTGTTGAACTTAGTTTTCTTGTAGTATACTGCAAAAATTGTGTGTCCATAATCTATACATACAACATACTACATTGATGCAAAATGATGTGGGGATGTCCCTGTAATTATCAGTCTCCGAGGCGATAAAGTTGCTCCTGAGGCACATTGGGTTGGAGTCGTGTCGACTGGTCCCTGGGAGGGAGATGAGGGGCGTGGCACCACACTCCCTCCCTCTGTTATTCCTGGAGCAGTCGTGTGACCTGCTGGAGTCTGCTCTGACTGGAGGGGACTGGGAGAACTGTCTGGCCCTGGTCCTCACACTGCTGGTGCGTGTGCGTGTGTGTGCATGTGTGTGTAGTACATGTGTGTTTGATGTGTATTGCAGGCAGTGTTGCCGGCATTTCTGAAGAAAGAGAACTACGAGGAGAAGGATATTTCTCCCCTCAAAGAGAGAGTCAGGTACACACACACACACTCTCACGAATCTTACAAGTGACATTACATACTGTAAATGAATATTTATATGTATGTACATACATATGTACGATGTACGACATTTCATCTATGCTACTGCAGGTGTCTGGTGTGGAACCTGCTGACTACTGCCGATTGTTCCGAGTCACTCTACACTGAGACCAGGAGACTAATCAGGTGGGCGGAGCCAATGGGTGTGGTCTTACACACATACTATTCTCTACCGATGCAGTTTCAATGCGGAAAGTCTGTTTCTTGATCACGAGAATTGTCAACAGTTTATTCAAACTCTCCGAGAGGCTGGTGAGACTGCTTGTTTGATATCAAAACTCCTTATTTTTTGTTTGTTGTTGTTTGTTGTTTAGATTCCAGTCGGCCTGGCCTGCTGGCCCTGAAGAATGAGGTATTAGTACAGACTGCAAGAAACCTGAGATTAGCTAATTCTCTCTCCCCTGCAATACTGAGGTGGGTGTGGTTGGTATGTATGTTCATGGAATACTTAGCATTCTATCACTCCTCTATGCATACATACACACACATTCTCTCTCTCAGACTGTGTCCTTTGCTGCAAGGTAGTGTAGTGGGAGACTCACTATCAGCTGTGACTCAATGTCTGAATGTCCCACGCAACAAACTGTCCAGCAGCACTAGTTGTGTCCACCCAGTCTTCAGCCCCGCCCTCCAGTGTGCCTCTTCTCTGATGAACATCGCTCTCAGAATGCTCACACACGCCGCCGAGCAGGAGGGGCGGGGGAGGGGGGGAGAGGGGGCGGAAGGTGATGCGAGGGAGAAGGAGACTGATGGTAAAGCTGCAGTGGTGAACCTACAGGTGTGTGTGTGTGTGCCATGTGTTTTATAGCATCATCTGGTGCGTTCATCTCCTCTCTCTCATCTAGTATCTTCAGAAAGCACAGGAGACTCTGTTGGAGCTGTGCAATAATTTCGACCTCTTCAAAGCATGTCAAAAGGTACGTAGTTGTACGTACCTGTACCAATGCAAATTGCTACGATCCTGGTGTACAGTATAATGGCTTACTGAGTGTGTTTTGTTGTAGACTCTGGAGGTTCTATGCAGTGGTCTGGAGGAACAGCTGGTGCAGAGAGAGGGAGAGGAAGGGGAGGAGGGAGAGGGGGAGACAGGGGCCTGGGTCTCAGTGATAGAGAGGACCCTGAAGTCCACAGTAGTTGGAGGGCTCCTCCTACCTCTACTGGTGGTTGTTGGAGATAGGAGAGTGTGCACACTGCCCATGGCCAGTATGTTGCTGAACAGCTTGCACCCACTGGTTCAACTGGTGGCTCAGGTTAGTAGTAGTGTGTGTGTTACTTATGTACAAAGTATGAAGGTGTGTGTGTGTGTGTGTACTAAAAGGACTGTGTGTGTGTAATGAAAATTAGAGAGAGAGAGAGAGAGAGAGTAGTAGGTACATGTGTGGTGGTGTCTTTAGAGGTTGTTCAGCAGTGAAGTGCAGAACAGCCCAACCACTGCCACAGACAGTAAACTCCAGTCTGGAGGCTGAGATGTGGGGCAGAGCAGTGCCTCTCACTAGCGATACTCCAGACACATGTCACGTGACACTCACATGAATCATGTGATATAGTCACATGACTCATTCTGTAGTGGTGAACCTCAACCCAGCTAAAGTTGGCTGGGTTGGACACTCCTCTACAATATTAACTCAGCAGCAATTGCTGTGTGAGCCTGTGTTGGTGCCCCTATAGCTAACCCAGGCTTGAGGTGAACTGGGTAGTAAACACCAACACACACATTATCTGTATAACTCTGTCAGAATGACTCTGTGTGTGAGAACAACCATTTCTTTACACCCACTAATTCTGACACACACAAAAAATGTACAGTGTACACTGTTTGTTTTTGAGTTCGTTCTAATAGTATATGTGTTGTATAGTACATATTTGCTCCCATAGCTGTGTGGGTTGCTCTACGGTGGCTCGGGGAAGCTGTCGGCCATCAAGGTGCCCTCACCCTGGGCGACAGGGAGGACAATTGAAACCATACACCCAGTGAGGGACAACTACAAGTTCAAAGAGTCCGTCTCCTTCCCCGGGGCACGCAACCTCTACTTGAAGTTCGACTCTCGCTGCTCGTCGCAGTACGACTATGACAAGGTCATCGTGTACGCTGGGGACAGTGTGTCTGCTCCGAAGGTGGCGGAGTTTGGAGGGAACGCGCACGGTTTTGGCAGCCGCAGCGTACTGGGTAAAGGCTGGCCCAATGATCTTGTGAAGGTATGTACATACATATGTGTATTATACTACATGTGTACGTACGATATGTGAGTAAGTGTGTGTGTTAGCATGGATGTGTGTTAGAGAAAGAGAGTAGAATGTGTGTGTCAGTGATTTATTCGTTACTGAACGTGCAGGTTGAAGGTGATGTTGTCACGTTCACATTTGACATGAAGAGTGGTAGAGAGCACAGCAGCCCCGACCAGGCCATGTGGGGGTTTGCCTGCACCGTCAGACCTCAGGAGAGCTCGGAAGACAACTCCTCCTCCCTCCCCTTCCCCATCGATATCTACCTCTCTCTCGTCTCCGTCGGGTGCTCTCTAATTGGAGGGATGTACGATGGCCCTCCCTCTACTGAGGAGGAGAGACAGTGCCGGCATCTGATGGACTCTGAGCTCCTCCAACAGTGAGTGGGGGAGGAAAGTAGCCACATTAGCTCTGCGCTCTTTGTTGGTGATATAATACATTGTTCATGAGGACACACTGTGTGGCTAGTGTAATACTACTGTACCTGTGCATGAAAATAAGTGAAATGGCTAGCGCTACATGGACCGGATGATATGCACATAGGCGGCAGTACGCTATTGTTGGCAGTTCTTGCACTGCGCCCCTTGTTCATGCACTTCTCTATAGTTAGAACAAAAACTACGTTCCAATACAAAGACACACTAAAACATACTCACCCTCATGGGGCTGCAGGTGTGAGTGGCAGGTAGTGTCAGAGGGGGCGATGGAGTCTCTCCCTCTCGACGGAGACGAGACAGCCATAACTCCGCCTCCCCCTCACTCCCCCCTGCCCCCGCTCGTTATTGAGAGGCTCAGAACACTCGCCAAGAAACCACGCCCACTACTCAGACCCAGCACAAGGTGAATAGAAATCAGATCTTATGAACGCAATTTTTGCACTATACTAGAATAGTTCACTACAGTGTGTCATTTTCTACTTTGTGCTTTCACCTACGTACATATATTTTTGTTGCGTACATCTGTGTCTCAAATATAAACTCTCTCTAACTCTCCCAGGGACCTCCTGCAGTCTGACTTGCTGGAGGATGTGATAGTGAGTGTGTGTCTGAAGCAGCACGGGCTGGAGTCGGCCCTGCAGCTACTGGGGCAGTCAGCCACCTCCTCCTCTGGGGAGGGGGACAGTAGTGGGAGGACGGATGAGATGGAGGAACAGTGCTCTCTGTTGG
Source organism: Binatia bacterium (assembly GCA_963664015.2). Classification (GTDB taxonomy): domain Bacteria; phylum Desulfobacterota; class Binatia; order UBA9968; family CAXXLF01; genus JACZQL01. The sequence continues at coordinate 101,986 of CAXXLF010000002.1, forward strand.
ATGCCGTGTTCACCAGGATCAACGGCTTGGAACGGAGATTGCAGGTGTGTGTGTGTGTGTCCTTGAAGAATTTGGTACTTTTTGTCATGCGTATACACACACATGTACATTATCTTTCTCTCTCTCACACACACTCTCTCTCTCTCTCTCTCTCTCTCTCAAGGTACTAGCAGAGCTGGAAAAGAACTGGTGGACAGACGTTGAGGACATCATTCACGGGACAATGAGTCCAGCGGACGCCTTCTTCTTCAGCCTCCTCCAGCACGAGACTTCGCTGCAGAACTTTGAGCTGCTCTGCTGCCTCAAGAGTGTGGACACCAGCCAGGGAGACATCTTTTACTCCGCCAGACAGCTCCAGTAAGTCTCTGTGTGTGTGTGTGTGTGTGTGTGTGTACTATTCATACATAGTACATACTACATACTGTAGCTAGTAAGAGGATTCAAGTTGTTTTTTTGAACTTTTTGACCATTTTTGTCAGGGATTTTATGGAGTTGGATGTGGAGAGGAGGAGAGCTGTGGGTTCGACTGATTCACCTGCTGACCCCACTCCAGTGGTGTGTGTGTGTGTGTGCGTGTGTGTGTGTGTGTGTGTGTGTGTGTGTGTGTGTGTGTGTGTGTGTGTGTGTGTGTGTGTGTGTGTGTGTGTGTGTGTGTGTGTGTGTGTGTGTGTGTGTGTGTGTGTGTGTGTGTGTGTGTGTGTGTGTGTGTGTGTGTGTGTGTGTGTGTGTGTGTGTGTGTGTGTGTGTGTGTGTGTGTGTGTGTGTGTGTGCACGGTGATTGTGTTGTATCGATCTTCAGACCCGACAGCTGGTGGCTGGAGTGATGGAGAGGGCTCGTTTACTGCTCTCAGTAACCATAGCAAGAAGCCACACCCCCTCATTATCGTCTTACACTTCGACTGAAGAAGAAAGCAGAAGTGAGCATTTATCCCACTCACAAAACACACACACACACACACACTCTAGCAGGTAAAGATGATGAAGATTTGACTCCGATGTTGGCGTATGCTCGCTCATTCTCAGCTCCACCAATCACAGCAGAGTATGCCATCAGGTGACCGTACAAATCGTATAGTTCCTCATTGTCTATCTTTCTTTTTCTTCGATCTCTCTCTTACCTCTTTCAGGAGACAGAGAAGTGGGGTGGGCTTGTCTCGGAGTCGACAGGCTCTGCTGGAGATTTCCAGTTGTCTCGACAAGTCAAACCTGCTTCACCAGATCTTCCTGTTCATCGGCTCCAAACCTGAGGAGGCTGTGAGTCACCAACACACTCTCTCTCTCTCTATCTTCTCTCTATCTTCTCTCTCTCTCTCTCTGTCCCTCTCTCTCTATCACAAACACAGTGTCTCCTAACTCACCACTCTCCAGGTGTCCCCAGACTGTTTCCTGGCAGCAGCCAACCAGCAGTGGCGTCGTGGGGTCTGCAGAATGAGAGCCCTCCGCCATCTCTACCAACTCCTCAGCAGTGATCACGTGACAGTCCTCGCCATCGAACACCTCCTGGCCTCCGTCAGGTAGAGATCACATGAGGTCATGTGACAGTCATGTGATGTTTTGTTTCCCCAATAGCTCGGTGATTCAGAGAGGTCCCGGGGTGAGAGATATAGCGTGTGGCGGCGTGGCTCAGCAGGTGAGGGAGGCGTTTGCTGGGGTAATGCAGGCGGTGGTGGAGCTAGCCAGCAAACAGCCTACCAAGTGCATCAACACCATCACCATGCTCTGCGTGGTACCATACACAAGGTGAGTGGATGTTCAGTGTACATATGTGTGTGTATGGGTGCGTGTGTGTGTGTGACATGACAATAAAAACTGTGTGTGTGTTTGCTTCTTACCGTGCAGACTAGAGGAATCGTGCTTGGTTAGGAGTGGGTTGGTAAGACTGTTGGACAAGCTCTGCAGTCAGGTCGCCACTGCACAACCCATCGAGGTACTGTATATATACATACATGTAGTATGTACAAACAATATCGAATATCAATATTTACTAGTTTTAACTCTTTCTCTACTGAATTCTCGGTATGTCAGGCTGGTCGCGAGGAGGACGAGGAGGAGCACAGAGTGACGTCGCTGGCCTGGGCAGCCTTCCAAGTGCTGGCTGAGAGGTGTGTGTCGTGGGAAACAGAGACAGTCACTTGCTCTGGCCTCGCTCAACAGGTGTGCACTGTCCAACTATATGTAGTATACTGTGCTGAACATATGTATATAGTACGTAATGCACCTTACACATTTGAAGTACAGTAGCAATACATTTCTGTAGAGTTCAAGTGGTATTGAAGTGTTTAGTGAGGAAAAATATATATTCTAGCCAGATTATTCGCATGATCATCACGCCTCCATCCTCTCTCCCTCTTCCTCAGGTGGCACTGTTACTGACAAACCATCTCTCAAGGGCAATGGACTCCCTGGTCATATCAGAGACCGGGGCATCCGAGGGTCTCCAGGACGCCCTCTCCCTCCTTCTCGGGCTGGCCCGTAGCAGGATGGGTCGCGCAATCCTCTCACAGCCCACCTGCATCTCTAAACTCCTCTTACTACTCACCGACCAGAGGTGTGTGTGTGACCAATATTCCAATCTGAAAGTGCTAGTAATATTGTTCCTGGGTATCGCATACATACATATATGTACATAATGCATATGCAACATAATGCATATGCACTAACACACACACACCAGACCATCTCCGAAGCTGGTATTGATAGCTCTCCAGCTCTGTCGGATCGCCCTCCCTCTCATGACGCTGGCCGACTGCTCGCAAGTGGTGGTCCCCCCTCACCCATCCCTCCCCTCTCCCTCGAAGGGAGCCGGGCTGGCCGCCGACATTGTTCAGCTTCTCCTGGCAAAACTGGGAGAGTACATTGTACCCAGTTTCACAGAGGTTGGTAGTATATGCATTAATTTCTTGTGTGTGTTGTGTGTCTCTCTCTCGGTTAGAGGTTTGTGTTGAACCTCTAATGTGTTGACCAGCTCTCTCTCCCTCTCTCCCTCTCCCTCTCTCCCTCAGTTTCCTCAAAAGCCGCCACCTGACAGTGCAGTAGAAGGCACACCGTCCCCAGTGGACCCTGATCCCCACCCCCTCCCACCACCACCACCTGTACCAGTAGAACTGGGAGAGGAGGTGGACGAAACTGGCCAGGCATCAGTCTTCATTCACAGGAGAGAGGGAGAGACGGCTGCTGAGGTGCTGGAGCCACTGGTTGCACAGGACCCCAGGCAGCTCCGGCTGGGAGGGACGAGGATGAGAGATGTGGCGAGCATCGATCGAGCCCTCTCCGAGCACGGGAAGGCTGAGCTCTTCACTGACACATACCGGTAGGTAGCACAATTTTCTTTGTAAAAAAACTCTCTCTCTCTCTCTCTCTCTCTCTCTCTCTCTCTCTCTCTCTCTCTCTAGCTCCTGTCAGAGACGTGCACTGCGCTGGGCTGGTATGGGGTTTGTTGTGAGTATTGGAGCTCCCTCTGGCAGCCATGGGGAGGAGCAGGGGGCTACTGTCGACAAGAAGAAGGTCCGAGCGGAGGCAGCCGCAAAGAGAAAGAACCTTGAACTACTACGGAGAGACCCTCCCAGGTTGAACCTGTGTGTGTGTGTGATTGAGTATTTCATGAGGTGTTGTGTATGTGTGTAGGCCGTTTCTGAGTGGCCAAGTGGCCTATTCTCTTGCTTCGGAGGTGATAGGTTTGTTACATGGGCTTGTGACTGTCCCTGGAGCCACTGAGGTGTGGAGTACAGCCATCAGAGAGGTGAAACAGACACACACTCACGCACACACACTCACTCTTGCTCACATAAAACACACTCACAGGCCCTTCTGAAGAATCTTTGCTCCATCCCTAAAATGGCACCAAAACTAGTGTCGTTCTCAGACCAAATCCACAGCATGGTCACCACCAGAAACCCCCTCCCTCCTGCCCCGGAGCAGCTCCTCCAGTCCTCCTGCATCGCCAACGCCACGTTTGCTGCCCTGGGAGGCTTCAAGGAGAGCGTGAGAACTGGTATGAAGGTCCAAGTGGTGGGAGACGGAGTAGAACAATCACACGGAGTCGTGCAATCCATTGCTGAGAGGAGAGGTGTAGCAAGTGTCCAGTTCGCCGATGACGAATACTGTTTCGGTCCCAATAAAACTCTCGACGTCCCCCTTGCCCGGCTCCTCCCCTCCCAGAAAGAGGTCCTCCCGCTGGACCTGCTTCAAGTGGGCCCCGAACTCTGCAGGGCCATCTGCTCTGTCCTCGACACCGCCCCTCCTTTGCTACGCCAAGTCAACTCCAGGCGGTGGGACACGAGGAACGCTTCGCTCGGTCTCTGTCGGGTGTTTGCAGAGATGAGGACGAGGGCGTGTGTGTCCCTGTTGCACCACGTTGAGCAGTCGCGGGAGTTTCTGGGACTGTTTCTCGAGAGTGGCTGCTGCGAGGAGCTGAAGGGGCAGATTACTAGCGATCCCGGTGAGTGAGTGTGTTTGTTTAAGTCAGTGTGTGAGTGTTTGTTTGGTTGCAGGTTTGCGTCTGTCGATGGTTGAGTCTCATTGTCTGACACTAAGGATGCTCTACAGGGACTATGCCAGGACTCCAGCACCCAGGATAGAGAAACACCACTCTGAGGTAGAATATCACACAATAATTCTCTCTCCCTCTCACTGATCTCTCTCTCACACATGCACACCGCCATACAGCCAAAGGTGATAACTCTGGAGGTGTCCCGAGAATGGCCTCCAGTCACTTCGTGTGCCTTCAGTCACAACCTCACCTCAGTCTCCTACCAGGGCCCCTCTGCCACCCCGGGCCCTGCACCCCAGGAGGGAGAGGGGCCAGAGGAGGTGGTCTCACAGCCAAAGGGAGTCATGCTGTTTGCCAACTCACCCATCCCTTCATACGTTAGTCCTTTGTTGACAGTTTGTGTGTTGTGTATGAAAGTGTGTGTGTGTATGAAACTGTGTGTGTGTGTGTGTGTGTGTGTGTGTGTATCAGGCCCCTTCATTCTACTGGGAGGTGGAGATGTGCCACATTGGGGACAACTTGCCCGACACGGCCCAGGTTGCCATGGGTTACTCTCCAGCTCCAGAGAAACCTTCAGAGGGACAGTCCTGGGACTATCCCATTGACGCTGTTTTCATTCAGAGGTCAGTAGCCTGACTTTCTATACACCTCACAAAACACACACACAAATACACACACACTCTCTCTCTCTCTCTCTCTCTCTCTCTCTACATATGAAGTATACACACACTAATACACACACACATGCACACACACCAGTTCTGGTCAAGGGTGTCAGGTGAGAGGGGAGTGGCTCAAGGTCAGAGTGACTGCTCCACTCAAGACTCAAGACGTGGTCGGCTGTGGGTGGGTGAAGGAGGAGGAGGGAGGGAAAGGGACTGTGTACTTCACACTCGATGGACAGAAAACTGAGACCACATTCACTGAAGTTCCTCCTGAAATGATCCCCTTCTTGCACATACAGAAAAAGGTTTGCGTGTTTTTTTGAGTTTTGCTATACTGAATTTCTACCATTGCTTCTCCGGAGTTGCCCAAGTTTGCAGAGATGCTGCTGGAAAATGATGTTGCTTTTAACATTATAGTCCATGTGGAAAATGTAGTTAGTTTGTTCTCCTCCCCCTCCACTAGCTCACAAAAAGTACGAAAGTGTGGCAGCCATAACTTTCTTTCTCAAGCCATAATAGTTAGAGTTAGAGCAAAATCAGTTTGACCATTACACACACCCATGTGTGCCCACTATATATGCCTGTGAGTTTTTAGTTGCCTTCATCTGGTGCTTGTGCAAAAAGTACGAAAGAAAATACCCAGGCATCACTTTTATGTACGTACATGTGTGTGTGTGTGTGTGCCACTAGGCTGTTCGTGTGAGAGTCAACTTTGGAGATCGTCCGTTCGTCTACGCAGAAGGCCATGCCCACAGGAATGCGGCCGATGTTCCAAAAGGGGACTCGGCAGAAGAGATAGCGGCTCTGTTTGCAGAGCTCCCATTTCACGAGGGGGCGAGTGAGGATGGGGAGATTAGTGACGATGAGATGGGTGAGGATGGTGATATTTGTGAGGATGGTGATATTGGTGATGATGGGGAGACTGGTGATGATGTGGGGAGTGAAGATATACCATTCAACCTCTCGCACTGCGGGCCTCAATTGGTAGAGATGAAGAGTGCCATTTCTGAGGTGGACGGTAAGATACAGAGAGATTGAGATTTATAGTTTGAACAATCTTTGTTGTTTCGTGTTCTTCTAGGTTATGATGCGACTTCATCGCAGACGTACCAACTGAACGGTTGCTATGACAACATGTTGGAATGTGGTCCGTTGATTAGGCCAGGGGGGAGTGGCCAAGAGAAACAGTCGGAGGAGGAGGAGGCAGCTGCCACGCCTCAGGTGGTGTGTGTGTGTGTTGAGTGTATTTGTGTGTATTAGCGTGTGAGAGACGTGAGGTGTGTGTGCTATGCTACCCGCTACCGTGCACTAATGGAAACATGTACAAACTCCCACACAATGCCCGCAGCTGGGCCCCTATTATAGGGTGTGTGTTTCGCAGAGCCAGGAGATAGACACTGGCAGACCCATATAATATGTATATTTATACCAAAACCATTTGCTGCTGAGAGGGTTTAAAGAGAGAGCCCTCGTCCACAGGAGGAAGATATCCATGCTCTGCTGGTGAAGGCGTGGGAGAGCAAAGTGTTCCCGGTCATCCAGAGAAGGTTCAGAAACAACCAGGAGAGGAAGTCTGGTCTGGAGCAGATCAAGGGAGCCCTGCAGCTGGGGATGGAGGGAATAGCGAGAGAGACGGTGGAGTTTCTCTACGAGGAGAACGGGGGGATTCCAAAGGACCTTCACCTGCCAACCATGGACAACGTGAAGGCTGATTTGAAGAAGTTGACCATCTCGAAAGTGAGTTCGAGTGCAATTGTATGTTGCCCTCTTTGTGTATAATAGCTTGTTTGTTGTTGTTTTTGTTTTTGTTGTTGTTGTGTGTGTACAACTGTATGTCTTGTTGAACTTTTAAGATTGAATCATTTCGTGTGTGTGTGTGTGTGTGTGTGTGTGTGTGTGCAGGTGCAGAAATCAATGGCAGTTGTGGTGCAGAAGGATATGCCACACACTCGCTGCGGAGTCCGATCAATGCAGAAGACACAGGGCCTCACTGGGATCATCCTCGATATCGACAAGGTCAGGCACCTGGTTCACTAGCATCCCATGTACATACGTACACATATGCATGTATGTATTATGTGTATTCATGGACAATGGGGGCTGGAAGGGGAGGATTATGTGAGGGGCTGGGAGGGGATGATTATGGGAGGTGATGGAAGGGGAGGATTCCCTCCGCTAATTTTAAATTAACCCCTCTCCCACTGCAGCCGAACGAACTGGTACAGGTAGAGTGTTACCTGCAGAATGAGGGAGCGCTAGTGAGGTTCTGGTTCCCTGTGGTGTATCTCGAGAAACCTCCGCCGGGCTACCGGAAGTCACCCACACTGCGCGGAGTCAACGCACCCAGCTTCTTGGTTCACGCAAAGCTGCTCAAGTGTGAGGCCGCGCTGTGTTCGATGTACTGTCGCCGAGTGCTGCTCTCTCTTGGCCTTCCCTCCTCTCTCTCCGTTGGTCCTGCCCTGGATCACCTCCAGGTACATATCTCTCTCTCCCTGTCTCTAACACACACACACACACACACACACACTAAATCTCACCAGTTGGTGGCGGTTGACTCTCTCTCTGAGCCACTAATGGAAGGCAGTACAACCACAACATCGCCAGACCTGGCCCCCTCTCCCCAGTCCTACCTCTCTCTCCTCGACTCCTCCCCTCTCCCTCTCTTCTACTCCCATCCCTCCAGAGTCCTCAGTAAACTCTCAGCCATCCTCAGGACACTACCTCTGGTGAGCTACACTGCATATGTCTTTGCATACTATGCACATGCAACATTGTGCACGTATACAGTTATATACGGTGCTGTATATGTACTAGAGAGTAACACACTCACTCTCACACTGTCTTGTGTGCCCTACCACTGCAGGAGGTGGAGGAAATGGCCACGAGACTCTGCCAGATTCTGCACACCTCACAGGACTTCTCAACTGTCCAAGTGAAAATAACAAAGACGAAATACACAGTCAACATTGGCCACGACTGTGCAGCCTTCCTGATACTGGACTGTGTAGATGAGAAGGGAGCAGCACCACCTCCTAGGTACTGTATTATTGTACAATGTAAATACGGTTGCACCATGTGTGTGTGTCTCTCTTTCAGTGGTACATTCAAGTACCCCTGGGCCCGGGGTCTCTGCTACAGAGGGGGACTGGACCTCAACGCGGAGCAGCAGATGCAGGAAGTTGTCCGCTATCCCAGCGAGATCCCTAACCAATACTGCGGTCCCACCTACCCCTCCCTCGTCCTCCCATTCCAGAGGCTCAACCTCGATATAGGCGGGTGTTCCGTGACTCCACTCAAGACACTCCAGGTCCTCTCTGTACCCGCAGACTTTCCTCTCTCTCTCGCCCTCGCTCACTCTCTCTGTACACACACCCTCGCCTTGTTCGGGGTGAACCCCTCTTCGTTAGCCACCCTACGATCCACCCAGGCCCTCTCTCAGACTCTAGAAGGACTCGCACGACTCCTGTGTCGACTGGATCTCCCCCGAGTCTTGAAGGAGAGGACCCTCCACCTCTTCTCGCAGGTCCTCTGGACACTGTGTGCAGTGGCTCCAACCACCCCCTCCCCCCTCCCTCCGAGTCTCCTCCAGGGATTGAAACAAGAGGTCCTAGCACTCTATGAGCTAGAGGTGGGGCGTTTCTCCAAGGCCAAGAATAAGACAAGCTTTCCTCCTGCTGGCAGCATCTCCGACGGAGGACAAGGGAAGTTCTCTACCTACTTCCAGTCCCTACTGGAGTGTGTCCTTGCCGCTGGGTCCTACAGCAGCAAGTTTCATGGAACCCACCAGGACACGCCCTCTATTACATCATCACCATCATCTTCGCAGACTGAATCTACCTCTCTCGCTGGTAGGAAGAGGGCACAGCGGGGAGTCCGAGGACGACGCCCCTTCAGAAGTGCGGTTGCCAGGGGCAACTTGGCGGAATCAAATCAGAAGAAACGGGAGGAGTGGCTGGGTGTGGTCACGACAGCCTCTCTCGTTCTCACCTCCATAGCCTCTTCTATCGATTCCTCCACACACCCAACTGCCAGGTTGCCTCCGCAGCACTGTGAGACAGCTCTCGCTGGGTCCCTCCCTGTCCACCCCAACTCGAGATTAGTGGTGGTGACGGGGATCCCCTGCAATCTCCCAGTTGACGAGACGAGGGACAAACTCCGCAAGGTGTGCCGGTCGTTTGGTGGTCTCCATGGCAACCGTCTCTATCTCCCGACCAGAGATGTCGTGAGAGAAAGAGAACGCACACAGACACAGCCAGCGGGTCAGGATACCGACGCATCTACAGCAACAGATCCATCACCATCTTCTCAGGAACTGGTGGGACACGCTGTGCTGGAGTTGAATTGTAGTACCAACAGTTCGGCCGTGTGTAGTGCGATTCTCAACCTCCCTCTCTTGGTCAGAGGAGGAGGAGGGGAAGGGGAGGGTCTGGCAGCCACTGGCGTCAGTGACACTCTGACAGTCGGAGAGAACAAGACAGCCGGACTGGCACTGGAGGATTATCTCAGACTCTCACTGGTGGGAGAAGGAAATAGATCACTGCTGCCCTTGGCCAGAGAGGTTTTGCAGTCTATTTTCAAGTTGGGCAAGAAAGAGGTTGTAGTGGTGGGAGAGGAGCCATCAGTGACAGAGTGTGTGTGTCCCACTGGCGACCTGCTCCTCTTCCTGGCTGGGTACACAGCGGGAGAGAGGGAGGGAGCAGAGAGGGAGATGGCGGGGGCTGTGTGGGGTGAGATCCATCGTGCTGAAGTTGGTGGGAGTGAGGGGAGGGAGGGAGTGACCTCTGAGGATTTCTTGAGATGGTGTGAGGTGAGAGCAGTTGAGAGCCCGAGGAAGGTTTGGCTGGGACTGTTTGCCTGTGGATATGACTGTCACTTCATAAGGTATGTACGTACTGTATGTGTGTGCCTTTTTTCTATATATACATAGGTAAGGGAGTGTGTCTTGTTTGAACGTACATATACTGTATGCATTGATCCATCTCCCTCCCTCTCCCTCCCTCAAGGTGTGGGTACACACACAGCCCAGATACCACCAGTCACACCACACTCACTCAGGATCAGGCTCTCGTGCGACACACAGACTCTCTCTGTCGTCAGTTCTCCATCTCCTCCTCCTCCCTCCAGCCCTGGGACCTCTCCCTCACCGAGGACTCCCTCTCCAGCCAGCTGCTGGCCCCACTGCGGTCGGTCTCGCTGGGTGACCTCCGTGCGAGGTTCCTCCAACTCAAACACATCAACCACCAACTCTCCCTCCTTCTCCCCGCGGTGGATCTCTGCTCCGCCTCACACCCTCTCTCTCTCGGTGGACGCCTCTCTCGACTGGCCTCACTGCTGTTTTACGACATCAAGATGTCTTTTGTTCACTCCGTACTGAATGCATCGACACGTCGCTCTCTCGATCAGGCTCCGCCGGAGATCAAGATGGACCCTCTGGAGTCTCTTACTGGTGTGTGTGTGTGTGTGTGTGTGTGTGTGTGTGTGTGTGTGTGTGTGTGTGTGTGTGTGTGTGTGTGTGTGTGTGTGTGTGTGTGTGTGTGTGTGTGTGTGTGTGTGTGTGTGTGTGTGTGTGTGTGTGTGTGTGTGTGTGTGTGTGTGTGTGTGTGTGTGTGTGTGTGTGTGTGTGTGTGTGTGTGTGTGTGTGTGTGTGTGTATCAGTGTGTGTATCAGTGTGTGTGTGATGTTGTATACAGGTGTGGCATCGGTGGCTGTAGAGACACAGTTCTGCAAGGCTGCGGGTCAGATGCTCTCCATCCCCTCTCCCCAGCTCTGTGTAGCTATGGCCAGCGGAGGAGACCCTACGTTTGCATTCAACGTCAAACTCTCCGGAGAAGAAGTCCACGGAACAAGTAACCACCACACACACTACATGCACGTATCCAAAGGCGCTTCTGTTGTGTAGTATTTATGTATATTTGATCATGTTTTGTGTGTATTTCAGGTGGTTCTTTCCGGCACTTTGTGTGGCAGGCAGTGAGAGAGCTTCAGTCCAGTGTTCTCCCCATTCTCCTGCCCTGTCCCAGCGGAGCCACTGGACTCAACACCGTTAGCACACACACACACACGCACACACACACACACACACACACACACACACACACACACACACACACACACACACACACACACACACACACACACACACACACACACCCTCTGGTGTGTCCAGGGAAAGTATATCCTCTCGCCTGGACCAATGACCTACTCTGAAGAAAAGCTGCTCCAATTCTTCGGACAGTTAGTGGGTGTGGCTATCCGGGCCGATGTCCCAATTGCCCTCGACCTCCTCCCCTCCTTCTGGAAGAGCCTGAAGGGGCAGACCCTCTCATTAGCAGATCTGAGAGAAGCCGATTGTGTCACTTACGATCTCACAGAGAAGATACTAGCAGTGAGTGTTATATACCACTTCACACTGTGTGAACTCATGAACTCATACACATGTATGAATTGATCTCTCTACAGTGTTCGAGTGTTGAAGAGTTTGATGAGCTGCTCTCCAGTCTGCTCCAGAGCAGCTCCAATCAGGAAGGGGGCGGGGCAGGGGGCGTGGTCTACCATCAGCCGACTCAGCAGGAGGTGCAGTTTGTGTACCACACAATGACAGGTCAGGAGGTGGAGCTGTGTCAAGATGGCCACCAAAAACTGCTCACGTAAGCCTCCTCACACACACACACCCTCACACCCTCACACACTCACACACACTCATGTATTGACTCAGGTTTGACAACAGACGAGAGTTTGTGGAAGACGTAAGACAACTGCGACTGAGAGAGTTGTCGTGTGACGATCGTATGGCAAGCGTGAGATGTGGCCTTGCTTCCGTCATTCCTCTCCAACTGCTAAAGATATTAACTCCCGCTGACCTCGATCTTCGGGTGTGCGGCGTCCCAGATATAAATCTAGACTACCTCAGAGTAAGGCCTTGTTTACAAACAAACATATTCAATTTGTTGTTGTTTTTGTTTGTTTGTTGTGAAGAAACACACTAAGTATCATGTCGGGCTTGAAGAGACGGACAGACATGTGCAGTTCTTCTGGGAGGCCCTGGAGAGCTTTTCGCAGGTGTGTGTGTGTGTGTGTGTGTGTGTGTGGTGTGTGTGTGTGCGTGTGGTGAGTGTCGATCACTTTCTTTCACAGGAGGAGCTCCGAAAATTCATAAAGTTTGCGTGTAATCAAGAACGCATTCCGTTTGGAAATCCGTGTAGAGATGAGTCGACCATGAGCATACCACCTTATCCAATGAAGATAGCACCTCCAGACGGCAACGGTCAGTCTGTGGTAGTTGTTAGTTCATGTGGAACCGCTTTAGTGTGGACACCAGTGGGGCAAGAGAGTGTAGTGAGGTGTCCTTGTTTCAGAGGTTGAAATGCATGCAAGAGTGGAACTTGGGGTGGTGAAAAGGCATGTTTAGAGATACGTCTTCTACATAATGTGTGCTCTGCTATTCAGTGTCTATTTTAACTCCTTAGGTCCTCCAGACGGACGCTATATACGTGCAGAGACGTGCATATTCTTACTGAAACTGCCCCAGTATTCAACACTAGAGATCATGTCAGAGAAACTACGCTATGCTATACACTGTATGGAGGACCCTCTCAGCGGCTGACACCACCACCACCACACACTGCAGTGTATCATTCTCCCATGTATGCTGTATTCATAATATATGGTGGTGGTGCTCTCTATTTAGGGTTCAACAGTGGAAAATTGGGCATGATTTTCACACATGTGTGCACAAGTCAGTTATGGGCCAGTTCAATCCATGAATTGTGCACTAGGAGTTATACAATCCGTGGATTGCGCACTAGAGGAGTCTTCCTCTGCAGTTTGGTGCCTTGCATCGACAGTAGATGACCTTGCCCTCCACTGACCCCACCTCATAACTATAGTCCCACGTCACCTCCTGCAGTGCCTTGATACGACTGAGAGGGAGAGGGAGGGAGAGAGATACTGTATTATATACTGTAGATGATAGATAGATAGATAGATAGATACTACACAGAGAGAGGGGGAGAGGGGGGGGAGAGGTTGGTGGCTTACTTTCTTGCAAAGAAGGCCACCCACGGAAACCTCAGGTCATGAGTGTCCACAAACACGTTCTGAACAAACATATTGGGAGAGCAGCTATGCTGTATGTGGTGTGTGTATGTGATAGAGAGAGAGAGAGAGAGAGAGAGAGAGAGAGAGTTAATGTCTTCAGAATGCAGCTGCCTACGTTGATATAGCGACCAATGTTCCCTCTCTCCCTGGCGTCGATTATGTAACTGAAGTCTTCCTTGAAGTGTTGCCGTGTCTTCATTCCGTGCAGCTTGCGTGGGGATATTGGAACCACGTAGTCGCGAGGTGACCTTGTGATCTGTTGCTCAATCCACAGATTGGACAACCGGTTTGGTAATGCAGTGCAGGGAGGGGTTACCACAGGTGGGGGTTCTGAAGATAGTACAGCTGCCCCATCTGGTGATGGTTGCCCAGTTGTGGGATGGGACGGTTGTGATGGTGATGTGGGGACGTGTGATGGAGTGTGAAGTGGGACGAGAGGATATTGCTGAGAGGGTGTGGTCAGTGGGTGTGGCTGAAGGGGTGTGGTCAGTAGGTATGGCTGAAGGGATGTGGCCAATGGGTGTGGTTGAGAGGGTGTGGCAGTTGGTGAGGGGATTGGGGAGATGACAGTGGAGCTACAGAGACTATAAGAGAGAGTGTGTGACATGTGAGAGTGTGACAGTGTGAGTGTGGGTGGGTGAGTGATGTTATTACCTGATGTTGGACAAGGTGCTACTGATGGAATCCAAGGACAATCTGTCGTCCTCACTGACTTGACCACCACCAGTAGCTTCTCCAACTGTACCCACCTTGAACTGCATGTGTTGTGTGTGTGTGCACGTGTGCGTGTGTGTGTGTGTGTGTGTGTGTGTGTGTGTGTGTGTGTGTGCGTGTGTGTGTGTGTGTGTGTGTGTGTGTGTGTGTGTACAGTGGAGCTGGAAATGCTGTCGAGGATGAAGGATTCGTCTCCAGTGCTGCTAGAGCTGTCCTCGTGGTCCGATGGCATCTCTACCTCACTCTCGTACCCCTCCTTATGGTGCTCCATCACCTCTGTGAGGTGTGTGTGGTGTGTGAGGGTGTGTTAGAGAGGTATGTGTGTGTTTCAATGTCCCAAGCTCACCAATATAATCCAGCTCAGCAAAGTACTCATCACTGATTGGCTAAAACACACAAGAAAAGAATGAAACATTCATAAATTCTGCAAAAACTCCCAATTCTACCCAGACTCACAGTAGGTTGCTGTACTCCCTGGCCCTCCAGTGTGTGCTCAGGAAATATCTGTCCCACATACGTGCAGATGAAGCTTCCAGCTGGGATGTCCCTCAGTGTACGCAGTCCCCATCCCCTGCACACACACACAAATGAGGTGCACAAAATTTCTTGTAAATTCGAAGTTACGAAATACACTGCATCAAGCCACTTACATTAGACACTTTTCCAACTACCAGTTTTAACCCTTTCCTCACTATATAGTGGTTTAACCCCTTCCCCACTATATAGTGTTTAACCCCTTCTCACCTGTCCTCGGTCCGGAACACCTGCAGGTGGTGCTCCACCCCTCTCTGCACCACCCGATTCCCACACCTCACGCCACACGCACACCGCGAGTTGCACTCGTAAATTGCCGACCTCAGCGGCTTCTTCAGCCGACAGTGCTGGTACCCGACGCCCAGTTTTCCCGGTCCGATCGCGGCCGAGCCGATCGCGCTGGCTTCTTGTATTGTGAGTTGCCAGCATTCGCAGGTGGAGCGATTGGCACAGTTGTCGGGGCAGGAGCAGGAGACGAGGAATCCAGGGTCGGACTCCACGTGGACTGCAGGGCCCACCTCTCTGTGACTGATGTAGTGGAAATGCTCCGGAGGTTCGGAGGTGAGGGAGTTGACACACTGGGGGAGGTGTGAGGGTGTGAGGGTGTGAGGGTGTGAGGGTGTGTTGACGTACAGTGATTGGTATGGGTTCCGCTTCGCAGGTGATGTCGGGAATAAAAACCTTTGCTCCGGAAGACTGTCAAACAAACAAACACACTCACACACCCCAACACACCACACACACACCTTAGCATTGTATGGGGGGCATATGAGAGAGCAGAGTGGATCAAAAGTAAAGTTGGTGATGAAAATATTGCACTCAGCTATTGAAACACAAGTGCTCTCCACTGGGGGAAAATGATCGATAAAAATTCTCAAAATATTTTTAGTTTTGACTCACAAAATTGATTCACTTCATCCATTGTCCTCTGGAAAAAACAACAAAAATATTCCAACAAAATTCATATAGTTATGCATGTATGTACAGTATGTATATATGTACCAGTCTTCTTCCACATGGAGCTACGTAGTATGAATCAGTCTTGTTTCCTTCGCTTGGTGGACGCAGCAGAAGTACTCTGAGATATACGTAGTGTATGTGTGTGTGTGTGCGTGTATGCATAAATATGGACACATTGACCCTGGATTAGCACCAGACCTGCGCCAGCCGAGAAGGAGAGGGAGAGAGAGTGCGCTGAACTTTGATGGTGAGTTCACCACACACCCCATCACCCAGCACTTCTCCGAACAGTTGTGAGGAACAACTGGAGAGTGTGTGAGGGTGTGAGGGTGTGAGGGGGTGAGTACTGACATGGATTGTCTTCTTCGCTTGTGCAGTAGTTGTGGTCTTGTAGAGCTGGAGGCTCCCTCTGATAGTGAGCTCTGCATTAAAAAACACAGAGCTAAGTAACGCAGAGACACAGAACGGAGGGATTCTGAACAGAGTTAGAGGGAGAGACAGAAGGGAGGGCGGGGCTCACATGACATTGTCTGCATACTGTGTAAACTCCTGCTCCTTCCTCACCATCCACTCCTCAGTCCGCACCAGACTCTCTACAGAAAAAGACATCAAAAACACAGTTCTCTCGGAGAAGGTAGTTATAGCTAGACCTCTCCAGCTGCGCAGTAGGCCCAGGTAGCTGGGAAAATGCCTGGAGAGATGATTTATCTAGCGTGAGGTGCTCTAGAGAGGCTCAGGGACGGCTTACTGCCGCTTTATGGCCGCAAATCGCTCGTCCACGAGCTCTACCAGCCCCGCGTCCACCTCCATGTGTTCACTATACGTGACGTCATT
Source organism: Binatia bacterium (assembly GCA_963664015.2). Taxonomy (GTDB): domain Bacteria; phylum Desulfobacterota; class Binatia; order UBA9968; family CAXXLF01; genus JACZQL01. Next base: position 118,279 of record CAXXLF010000002.1, read on the forward strand.
GGCCATACGGTCACGGCGCGCGGCGGGAGTCACGAATGACGTGAGCCGTGTCTCAGTGGGTGAGTCCCTACTTTTCCACTCAAACTGGCTCAGAAGCACTTCTACTTGTTCTACCTATACCATACATAAAAGTAATGCCTGGGTATTTTCTATCTTTTGAAGCTTTCGTACTTTTTGCACAAGAACCAGATGAAGGCAACAAAAAACTCACAGGCATATACAGTGGGCACACGTGGGTGTGTGTAATGGTCAAACTGATTTTGCTCTGGCTCTAACTATATGGCCTGAGAAAGAAAGTTATGGCTGCCACACTTTTGTACTTTTTGTGAGCTAGTGGAGGGGGAGGAGAACAAACTAACTACATTTTCCACATGGACTATAATGTTAGGGTGTAATGTAAGCAACATCAGTTTCCAGCAGCATCTCTGCAAACTTCAATTCGCAATGAAGACCTCTGAGGGGTCAAAGGTCAGTTGTCGGATCACGCGCGCAATTGGCGCGTTCACGTGCTAACGTACGTAGCGTATAATACTCACCATCTCTCCCTCCCACCCTCTCTCTCCGTCTCCCTCTCTCTCTCCCGCGACACTCGCTCTTCCGATAGCGGCAGGACCACCCGAGGCAGCTGTCTGATGGCTGGGATGATCCAGAGACCCGGGAAGAAGGGGCGCCGGGGCGAGAGGCCCGGGTAAAAAACACTCACTTATTCACAGTTTCACTCTGACGCCATATTGTTTTTGCTCGTGTTTATCTTACATCTACATCTACAGCGCCGCTCGCTCCCACAAGACGTCGCCAGGAGACAGCCTGGCCCATCTGCTCTCACCCAATGTCAGTTCAGAGTCAGATGTGCCTTTATTTGATCTCTCTAACACACAACACACACACACACACACACACACACACAGTCTGTAGGTGATGGTGTGTACAGCAACCCTCCCTTGGCCCATACACTTGTGTCGCTCATTGTAAGTGTGTGTGTTGGTGTGAGTGTGTGACTCTCTGTGCCCTAGGGGTGTGTGGTGGAGGTGCAGTTGGTGAGTGGGGATGTGTGTGAGGGTGTGCTCAGGGCCATATCACCCAGCATGGAGATCTCTCTCAATGTTGCACACATAAAGGGACAGGTGGGTGAAGGTATTGTATATCATGTGACCAATGTACACTCACACACGCACACGCACACACGCACGCACACGCACGCACACGCACACACACACACACACACACACACACACACAGCCCCCGACCACGGACAGTGTGTACAATAGGAAAGATATATCGTTTGCCGAGGTCGTTACAATCTCGGCCAAGACAGGCACCAACCCTCAGTTGGGTGGGTCAGCTATGTACATATATTATAGCAATGTATATATGCAGTGTGAATGTATGATGCATGTGTGTATGTATACCACACACATGCTTTTCAACCACAGTGCGAACTGTAACATCACGTATATACACACACATCACACGCACACACACACACACACACACACACACACACACACACACACACACACACACACACACACACACACACACACACACACACACACACACACACACACACACACACACACAATGTTGCTCTTCTACCGACAGATATATTCAAGACGGATACAGAGATCAGTGGTCACTCCAATGGCCCCCAGAAAAGAGAATTACAGGTGAGTGTGTGTGTGTGTGTGTGTTTATATGTTTGTGTGTGGTGTGTGTGTGTAGCGAACTGTATTTAGGGGAATTTGATCGCCCTATCTTGTGGTTTTATATTCTGTGGTGTTGTTTGTTTTACCTTCTCCCAGCCGTTCACTGATTTCAGTGGCGATGGCAATAACCTTGACATAGTGGGGAGCTCGGAGGTGTGTGTGTGTGTGTGTGTGTGTGTGTGTGTGTGTGTGTGTGTGTGTGTGTGTGTGTGTGTGTGTGTGTGTGTGTGTGTGTGTGTGTGTGTGTGTGTGTGTGTGTGTGTGTGTGTGTGTGTGTGTGTGTGTGTGTGTGTGTGTGTGTGTGTGTGTGTGTGTGTGTGTGTGTGTGTGTGTGTGAAGTGTGTGTGTGTGTGTTACTCACAGGGAGATGGGTGGAGTGTTGAAGAAATGTTTGCCGTCAATCAGAATAAAGTACGCAACTTTTTCGACATTTTTCGAATCTTTTTATATCTCTTTCAGTTTCAAGTTTCGTCAACATACGATGAAGAAATGCCTCAGTATACGTAAGCTCTCGTAAAATGTGTTAGATGTACAATATACGTACGTGTCTGTGTCTGTGTCTGTGTGTGTGTGTTCAGGACACCACTAGCTAGGGATGGAGAGAGATACAAGAAGAGGGAGATGGAGGCAATTCAATTGGCCAATGAGATCGAGGGCCGGAGCACGGTAGGCCGTGTGCGTGCGTGCGTGTGTGTCAAATATTGTTCTCTTCTGCTATATACAGTTATCCAGACATGCCATAGATGACCTGGGATCAGAGGAAGACAGGTACTGTATATACAGTGTGTAGTGTTTTAGTACACACACATTATGTAGTATATACTGTAGCTGAAATGTGTGTGATGTGTGTTGTGTATCAATGGCATACGTGTACACACACACACCACTAGATGGAGTTCGGTGCTGAGAGAGCCAGAGATGTATGTGCTCATGAATATTCATGAGCAGAGTGTGTTCATGAATATTCATGAGTCATTCATCCGCCGCAGGTCTCAACCAAGCACAGCTGTGAAAGAAAATGGCGTCACAACTTCACATGTCACCCCTCACACTCAAGCCCCGCCCATCTCCACACCTCCACTGTTGCTAGCTCCTCCCACTTCCACCCCGTCACCCTCTCCCATTGTCCCACCCTCACCTCAGACCAACAGCACTATTAGTGATTCTGAGACCACACCCCCTGCCCCACCCACATCCTCTGCATCTCCTGGCAACAATCAGACAAGTTTATCTGATGATGTCATTGCAGCTGTCAAAGATGTGGGAGATAAGATTAACGAGGGGGAAGCCCCTGAGATTAGTGGCGAAGGCAGTTCTGAACCTCAACACACTTCATTAGGACCTTCTTTGGTTGGAGAGGTGTGTGTGTGTGTGTATGGTCGTCAGTTTTTGTGTGTATGTGTATGTTCATCTGTAGCTATAGTGTGTGTGTGAGGGTGTTAGTGGGAGTTCTTGTGTCTGCAGGGAGAAGGTGTGGCAGCAGGAGAGGAGAGCCAACAGCCTCCATTCCTCCAGTCCCCCACCAGTGGAGAGGGAGAGACAGAGGTCAGGGCCTCCAGCTCAACCCCAGAGCCTGCTAAAGCTGCTGAGAAAGAAAAGTGAGCGTTCGAGTCCAACCCAGGACAGCTGGTGTTCTGGGTGTCGTTGAATTGCACTTGCTTTGTAGCTACACCCTCTGATTCATACTTCTAGGGGACCCCATATATGTATCTCACATTCCTACACCAACAATATCATACATAGACTCCAATGTCGTGATTTTCTCTAGGGCAATAAAGAATTTCAAGTTGGACCCGACGGCAAAGGAGTTTGTGGCGTCCTCATTTCTGTCTTCTCCCATCTCCAGCTCTGCTGCTTCACCTGTGAGTCAATTACATCTCTCTCTCTCTCTCTCTCTCTCTCTCTCTCTCTCTCTCTCTCTCTCTCTCTCTCTCTCAATTTCTCTCTCTCTCTCCCACCCACTCCTCTCTCTCTCTCTCTCTCTCTCTCTCTCTCTCTCTCTCTCTCTCTCTCTCTCTCTCTCTCTCTCTCTCTCTCTCTCCCCCTCTCTCTCCCTCTCTCTCTCAGGGGCTGGCTGTCTCAATGCAGAGCTCTCCCTCCAGTACCCACTCTCAGTCATACACCAGAACACACCCACACACCCCTCGTAGCGGAGGTCGTTACCCTGGCAACAACAGCCCCAGGGTTCGTCCGTCGACTGCGGGCAACATGTACTCGCACGCATCATTTTCTTCTGATCCCATCATTCATACCGCAGGTACGTACGTACATGTGCTGTGAACTGTAAGTGCTTTGTTTGAGCATAATTATGTATATACAACACACACACACACACGCAGTTGCATCCAACTATATGCTGAGTCAGCAAGCAGCCAGTGGAGCAATGGCGGGCATACTAAGACCCGGTGCTTACCCTCAGTACGCCGTCCCACATGGTCCTCTAGTGGGCGGAGTCATTCCCCAGGTAATGAGGATGATGTAATGATGATGTAATTCTGTAATTGTATGTACACTGCAGATTATAGCTGCCAACCCCCACTCTCCTGTAATTGGTAGGTTTTGCTGTGTACGTTATTGTCAAACGTTAACTCATCTCTCTCTCTCTCTCTCTCTCTCTCTCTCTCTCTCTCTCTCTCTCTCTCTCTCTCTCTCTCTCTCTCTCTCAGGTGGTGGGGCACAGCAGCAGTTTCCACTAATGCAACAGCCACAACTTTTCCAACACACTCAGCCGGTATACACACACTCGCACACACACACTCGCACACACGCACACACACTCACACACTCACACACACACTCACACACACACACACACACACACACACACACACACACGCACAGATAATGACTCCTCAGGGAATTGTCATGCCAGCTCCTGGCCAGTCTTTGTACATGGGCGGGGCCCTCTCTCTCATGCACCAGCCTCAGATGATGGCGGCTGCCGCGGCCGCAGCCGGAGTGCCGCAGGTGAACCCTCCCTCCGCTGTCCAACAGGGTATCGCTGGAACAACTGGTTAGTACCATACACACAGCCGGAAATTTTTAAGGGTGAAAATTTGCGAAAACAGAACATTTTGAAAAAACTTGACGGATCATGCAAGAATTGTGTACCCCACCCCTTGCGGAAAAATTTCTTGACTCTCTCTCTCTCTCTCTCTCTCTCTCTCTCTCTCTCTCTCTCTCTCTCTCTCTCTCTCTCTCTCTCTCTCTCTCTCTCTCTCTCTCTCTCTCGATAGTTGCTTCAGGGGTCCCTAGAGGTGTGGGTCGCTACCAGATGCCAGGGGCTGGAAAATGAAGGCAAGAATTTCTTTGAAATTTCGTTCTATCTCTTCACCCGTGCGTTGTTTTGTCTTCAGGTGGTTCTGGAATTTCAGAAACATAGGAATTGAGATTATGTAAACTCTAAGATAGCAATAGGAGTAATGTCATATTATTATTATTACGATACCAGGTCATATGTAAGGTCGACCATAAAAAGATGTTTTTATGCCATCGATTTATAGTTAGCGCACGCGCTTATGTATGCTGAATTTATGCGCGTGCGCTTCAAGTAGAATGGGCGTGGTCGAGAAATCGCACCTTGAAGAAAGGCTGGGATTTGGGAAAAAATGGGGTTCTGTGGGCGATGGTGGCGGGTCATATCAGACCTAGTTGTTCTCTCTATCCTCGTGGCCCTCCTGGTGTTCCTAGAGCTGGCCCCGGAGAGGGGGCTGTACGTCAAGCGAGGCTTCTTCTGTGACGACGAGTCGCTCCGCTACCCTTTCTCCCTCCGTCCCGCCGTCCCGATCTGGCTGCTAGTGCTCGGGTGCGTCCTCGTTCCCCTCGCCGCCATCTTCCTAGGGAACCTATTCGAGAAGTTCTACAGGAAGAGACCCGAGTGTCCTCGCAAGCGAGTCTCACTCTGGAGCGGGAGAACCCTCGCGGTACCGCCCTGGCTGATTCGCACCCTCTTCCAGGTCCGGTGGTTCGCCATTGGAGGCGCTCTCACCTTGGTCCTGACTGACATCGGCAAGGCGGCCGTGGGGCGACTGCGACCCCACTTTTTCTCCGTCTGCCGACCCAATTTCGGCCATTTCAACTGCACCGACCGATACGATCACATGATCTACGTGACGGAATACGAGTGTATGGGTAGGGACGACATAGAATATTTCGACACTGTTCTACATGACTCCCACCTATCTTTCCCCTCCGGGCATGCCTCAGCCAGCATGTACTCCTTCGTCTTTCTCCTACTGTATCTGGCGAGCGTCCGAAGCTTCTACCATCGCTCGGCTCTCAAGCTGTTCTTGATGTTGCTCTCCCTCTCGCTGGGTGTCCTCACCTCTCTCTCTCGCATCTCCGACCACAGACACCACCCGACTGACGTCCTGGCTGGCATGGCTCTGGGAGCAGCCGTTGCTGCAGTGATTGTTTTTTATTTCCTCTCGTTTCTCGGTCACCACAAGACAGTCGATACCACCCCTATCTCATCCTCCTCTTCCTCCTCTGAGATTCAAGAGGTGGCAGAGACTTCATAGGTGTGTGTGTGTGTGTGTGTGTGTGTGTGTGTGTGTGTGTGCGTGTGTGTGTGTGTGCGTGTGTGTGCGTGTGCGTGTATGTGTTACAGGTTTTATCAGCTTTTTATCAGCTTTTTATCTCAAGCGAAGCGGCGCGCGCTGAAAAAAAGCTGGGGGAGAGAGTGAAAAAAGCTGGGGGAGAAAGTGAAAAAAGCTGGGGGAGAAAGTGAAAAAAAGCTGGGGGAGAAAGTGAAAAAGCTAGGGAGAAAAGCTGGGAGACAAGCTGGAAGCTGGAGAAAAAAAGCCGGAAGCTGGAAGAGGAAATTGGGCGCGTAAGAATGAGAAAAGGTCGAAGTTCAACGATAAGGGGGCGTGGCCAACCCACGTGTTGCAGCTCTGTAGACTTCATGCACGCGTCTCGCTGTGCCAGTGTGGCCGCTGCTGCTGCTAGACTACCAGCAGTATCACCACCCAAACCTTCAGGACCAACACGGGCGAGCTCTAAACTACTGGATGCAAGGAGTCTACTTCTCTACAAGGACGGTACGCAACTGTGTGTGGTGTGTGTGAATGTTTGACCGAGCTGGTTCGCATTCCAGATGACATCATTGCTCTGAACAAGCCCTCAGGACTGCCTGTTCACAGTCAGTATATTATAGCTTAGTCTTTGAGTTCAACCTCTCCCTATTCTCTCACTCTCTTTTACCTATTACATCAGCTGGACCGAAAGTGGAGGATGACCTGTGCTCACACTTGCATCGCTGGCAGTACAACTCTCCCCACCCTCCCAACCTGGCTCACAGACTCGATCGGTTAGGCCACACCCACTAACCACACCCACTAATATCTGGGGTGGTTGCCAGGGATACCTCGGGTGTGATTCTTCTGAGTCGGCACTCTAGCGCCGCTCGTAAACTGGCCAATCTATTCCAGGAGAGGAAGATAAAGAAAACATACTGGTCCGTCAAAAATTTTGACGGGTGTGCTAATTTTCCCCCACATCCACAGGGCAATAACTCTCAGCGTCCCTTCAGAACATGAAGGTTGGAGTAAATTTTTACCAGATTTTTGAGGGCCGTGAAATTTTTTCAGGGATCATAACCATACCTCTGGGGACTAAAGATTTAGCTACCAAGAACAGCCCTAGGCATCACATGCATAGGGTATGTGTACCTGTCGCCTCTGTCCATTATCTTATGTGTTATGTGTGTAGGTCGTACTGAGGCAGGATAAGGTTGACCTCTATTGCAAGGTATATACATCACACACATAAACACACACACACACTATCTCTTGCCAGGAGCTATTGGGGAAGACCCTGCAATTTGGTATACAAATTGCACACACAGAGTACCGATTGTTGAGCTCGTATGGCCAGAGATGCAGTCTCATTCAAGTCAATACTTCCACTGGCTTCAAACACCAAGTGGGTCTAGTAATCTTCTGTATACTCTTGTAATCTCCAGTAAACTATGCAGATCAGAGTTCACTTGGCAGATGCCCTCTTGTGTCCCGTGATTGGCGACTACAAGTTTGGAGGACCTCTATTTAGAGCCCACCCTAACCTCAAGCGAAAACTGAAACATCTCAAGCACACTAAAGGCTCTGCAATGTGTCTCCATGCCTACCAAATATTCATCCCTGATTACCACGGAGAGGGGGAACCCCTGGTAATTAGGGCTCCTCCTCCGGCTAGTTTCAGACAAGTGGCGCAACAATTAATGTTGAAAATTCCTAAATAGATTTTGAAAATGACATGTGAATGTCGTTTCGTGATTGTGTATGTGATTGTGTCAGGTGTGAGGGTGTGGGAAGTGTGCTGTGGTGGTTGAGGGTGGTGGAGGGGTGACATGTGAGTGTGGGAGGGGAGGGTGTGAGGGGTGACCAGTGGGATCCTGGGGCGGATGGTGCTTCCTCTTTTTCTTGTCTTTTTTCTTCTTCTTTTCGTCCTTGTCACGCTTTTTCTGTGCGAAAAAACAACAATTTTGAGTTCAGCCAGAGAAATAAATTTTACTAACTTTTTTCTTCTTGTCCCCTAGTACTTGCAGTCCTCCACTTACTAAGTGTGTGGGACCTGTCAAATCGAGAACCACATCACATCACACACAGTATATTGATCTCTCTAACACACACTATATTGATCTCTCTAAACACACACACACACACACCTGGATTCCCATACACCGCCTGCTGCTGGAGGATCTGTCCAGCCGAAACTCCGCCTCCTCCAATGATCCCAGCCCCACCCCCAATCACACCTCCACTGCCAGCCCCGCCCACAACTCCACCCCCTCCACCAGAGTGCAGGACAGTCTCCGACCCTGGCATGAGGAAACTGGGCATGTGTGGCTCATGTTTAATGAATGAGTAGGCATCAGATGGAGGTTTCGAAGGTTTGGTTGCAGTGTGATATGCGTCTGACTTGTCTTCCGAGCGATCGATGTTCTTGTGTTTGTGTTTCTTCTTCTTTCTTGGCTTGGAGTGACCCGCCATGGAGGGTGGGTCAATACGGTACTGCTCTGGGAGCTGTCAGAGACAATGTAATAGTATTGTGGGCACACACAGCCTCTGTATTGTATTTGCATGGTGTGTGTGTGTGGTGGGCGGAGTCTCACGGGGCCGGGGAGGAGTCGGAACCCGAGGAGGGCCTGACCGGAGAGAGGGTGGAACTCTTTCCCTCCGATTGGCTTGTGTTCCACCAGGTCTAGCAGCCTTTGTGGGGAGAATACAAAATATGGTGTGTATAGTGGAGGAGTCCTCACACACTCTTGTGTGTTTTATGTGTGTGTGTGCTCACATGGTTCCTGGAGGTTCGGCACTATCAAATTCACCTGTACAACAACACAATACTAACATTTCCTCTCTCTCCTCGGAGGCGTATCTCACCAGGTATATCTGGTAGGAAGGAGCTGAGAGAGTCCTTGATCTTGCGGGAATTCAGTTCTGTGTAGGCTTTCTGGAGCTGGTCCAGAGAGGCCTTCTCCTTGCTCTGCTCGCTCACCTCATGAGTCACCTCTGAGATATCGTGTGTGTGTGGGTAGGTGTATAGTGTGTGTGTGTGTGTGGTTCATGTGAATATGGTAACCACACCTGACGTCCCACCAGTAGAACACTTGTAGAGGTGAACAGGCGGGACCTCAGGAGCTGGTGCCGACACTGCTATAACGTCATGGGGCCTCTGTGGGAGGAGCACCGCAGTCGACCGGGGCGGGGCCTGGAGCAGGCTGATGGCAGGTTGGGGTTGGTTGAATGAGGTCATGACCACAGCGGCGTCGCTGGTGGCCAGAGGGATCATCATGGGAGACAGGGTGGTCCCCAGACCGGGGGGTAGCGGGGGCGGCTGGTTTGACCTGCTCGGGGCCATACCCGGGATCAGAGAAATGAAGTGCATGTTTTGCTGAGGATCCATGTTTTCCATGCCCTCCGCTCGCCAAATCGACTCCAGGAGAGCAGGGAGCAGCTAGACCATCCTATCACGACTCACAGACGGCGGTCAGATATCCCTACGGCACAGAGGAGGGTGTAGGACCTCGATGATCTCTCGAACAACACACACACAACACACCCCTTTTTCTACCGCAATATGTTGAAATTATTTTCGCTCAATTAGAACGTGCGCATATTTACGGTACCACTCTGCGATCGCGCATTCCAACGTCTAGGTGTGTCTTCACATCTCTGTAGAGAGAGGAGAGTGAGAGAAAAGGGAGGCAGAGAGAGCTTCTTGTCCTTGCACACCTGGTAGAGCAGTTCAGCAAGATGACGGACCAGCTGGGGTTCCACAACCTGCCCTTCTTGGCGCACCGAAAGTCGGTGAAGCGCGGTTTTGAGTTCACACTCATGGTCGTAGGTGAGCGAGTGTGTTACAAGTGTTATGTATCTGCGTACTGGTTGTGTTTGCCAATCTTTCAGGCGAGTCTGGACTGGGAAAGTCGACTCTGATACAGTCACTGTTTCTCACCAATTTCTTCGGCAACAAGACCTCTTCAGCAGCTAGCGGTGAGACCCTCTCACACTCACTCACTGGTGTTTTGATGAATGTGTGTTGTGTGTTGCAGAGCGTATTTCCCAGACAGTGAGTATCGACGCAACGACAGTGGATATTGAGGAGAAAGGAGTGAAGCTGAGGCTGACAGTGGTGGACACGCCCGGGTTCGGAGATGCCGTCAACAACGACCAATGGTGAGCGATACTCCCCCTTATCACTCTCTCTAAAACATTGCTAGCTGTTGAGTAATAGGAACACAGTGTTGCCCGGTGTGCTGTAGTTTCCATAGTGTAAGTAATGACATGTTGGCTGAGTTGGCTGTTAAGAATGGCCCCATTATCGAGTGTACACGTGTATAGCAACCGAGTACCCAGGTGTGCATGTACACATTATATGTACATCTTTCCCTCTCTCTGTCTGTCTGTCTGTCTGTCTATAACACACACACACACACACACACACACACACACACACACACACACACACACACACACACACACACACACACACACACACACACACACTACAGTTGGCAGCCAGTAATAGACTACTGCAATGAGAAGTACGACCAGTACCTCAGAGACGAGTCAGGTCTGAACCGACGAAACATCGAAGACCATCGCGTCCACTGTTGTCTCTACTTCATCAACCCTCTCGGGCATGGGTGAGTGCTCTTCCTCTCTCTCCCTCATCGACTCTTTCCCTCTTATCACCTTCTCCCGTCACCCCTCACACACACCACACACACACACACACACACACACACAGTCTCAAACCGCTGGACATAGAGTTTATGAAACAGCTACACAACCTGGTCAACATCATACCAGTCATTGCAAAAGCTGACACTCTCACTCCCAAAGAAATCAAGGCCCTCAAAATCAAGGTCAGCACACACTCTCTCTTTCTAGAAATTTTTGGCCTGAAATTGCTCTAAAATTGTATATTCACGAGCTGTGTATATCGTGTGTGTGTGTGTGTGTTGTGTGCAGATCATGAACGAGATACAGGATAATGGGATCAAGATCTACAATGGAGAGACCGACGAGGACGATGAGGACAACCCTGAAATTAAGGAACTCAAGGTTCAACCACACCCACCACACACCATACATCTCTCCCCCTCTACTGTAGCTACATTATACTGTACATTCACATTGTATTGTGTATGTGAATCTACAATGTATCAATCTGTATATCGTGTAGGAGATCATTCCCTTTGCTGTGGTGGGCAGCAATACTCTGCTGGAGGTGAATGGAAAGAGAGTCAGGGGGAGACTGTATCCTTGGGGAGTCGTGGAAGGTGAGGACTGTTATTATAGCTGCCGAATAGTACCAATGTTCACTGTGTGTGTGTGTGTCTTTTGCAGTTGAGAATAAGGACCACTGTGACTTTGTGAAGTTACGAACAATGCTGATCAGGTAGGTATTATCCTCTAGCTCCACCCACCCACACACTCACCCAACACACACAGGACTCACATGCAGGACCTGAAGGACTACACGCAAGACGTCCACTACGAGAACTTCCGCAAGAAGAAACTTCTCCAAGGCTCTCCTGGGTTAGTATCTCGCCTCCAAAAACTTCTTTTTTTTTTATCGTTTGTCCGATTTTTCGAAGTCGCAAGATGAATGAGTTTCCAGACTACAGTGGAGGAGCTGCAGCAACTCCCGAGGGCACAGACGGGACCGTGCTTCAAGCCAAGGAGAAAGAGGTCAGCGTCTCTTAATTTCTTAAAAACCCACACACACACTCTCTCTCTCTCTCTTTCTCTCTCTCCCTCTGTCGTGATAGCTTGAGGATATGAGGCGACAGATGGCGTTGCTTCAAGCCCAGCTGCGAGGAACTCAGCAGAGTGACGCAGTATAATCTGCCACACACTCAATATACGATAATACTAGCAAACACTCTCAAACCTTTAGACAATAACGATAAATTATAGTATATAGTTTCAACATTATCTTTCCCAACTTGTAATGATGATCATTGCATGGACGTATTCTCTAGGATACACACACTATTTTTCATAGCTGTCATTCATCCTTGATAGGTGTTGTTTTGCAAAATGTGCGAATGCGAGAGTGAAATGAACTGAGCGAATATGCAGTGATGTAATAATGATGTCATTGTGTTTCTGGGTTGCCGGCGACATCCAGTATATCTTGTCCATTGACCACCTTTCCACTGACATACGGTGTCTTGTACGAGACATAGGGCCTTAGCTACACACATACACACACAGTAACAATGTATGAAGAAGTCACAAAGGGAGAGTCGATCTAACCTCAAATCCTTCCAAGGGCGGCACAACAAGTTCAGGTATCTTCTCTCTCATAATGATATACCCACCTGTGGGGAAGAGGGGGAGGGGACTATTATTGACACACACGAGTGAGTTTTTCAAAGTTCAACCTTTCTTGGTGTGCCTTCCAGTTGACTTGGTACCACGACCTGTACACAAAACACAAGACACACACATCACACGTGCATTTGACACACACACACGAGTTATCATTTGACACACACGAGTCGCTCTCACCTTTGTAGAAGTTCTGTTTCCCTCTCTTGGATGTCATGGGTATCCTGCGTGCCCCCAGCCTCAGCAGACTCCCCAGAACCTGGGACACACGTGACCCTCACGTGACCTGAGTGGTGGCAGGGGTCAGAGGTGGGCACTAACTCACCATCTTGTCACTTCTGTAGCAGGGCTTCTGTAGTGAGTGCAAAGAGCGTGAGGAATTACGTCATTAGCTCACGATTCGCTCCACCCACATGGTGCGCTATAAAAAGAGTTGGAGGTGGTGCTAACTGAGCGAGCGGGAGCTAGCTATGTCGGAGGAGGAGGTGAAAGGCGACGCGGAGGGTCAGGGGCTGGCTGTGGGAGCGCTAGATGTGGTTCTACTGCTGGTAGCAGTGGCGGCGGTTGTTGTCCTGGTACTGAGGTGGCGCAGACGCAGCAAGAAGGAGGTTGTTCGTGAAGTCAGCGTCCCAGCCCTCTCGTGAGCCTTTTCTGCGTTGTTTAGTGTGTGTGTATGTGTCGTGTGTTTGTAAAAACACAGTTTGGGACGTCCCGTGGAGAACTATGCAGGAGTGGGTGGGAACTTCCTCTCCAGGATGCAATCAACGGTGAGTGACTCACGTGAGAGCATCACGTGATCCCCACGTGACCCCACCCCCCACAGAACAAGAGGGTGGTGGTGTTCTATGGGTCTCAGACGGGAACGGCGGAGGAGTTTGCCTCTCGTCTCGCCAAGCAAGCCACTCGGCACGGATTGCCTGCCATGACATTCGACCCAGAGGAATGCACTGACTGGGTACTCTCTCTCTCTCTCTCTCTCTCACACATACATATACACACACACATGCACTGTCATGTGGTGTGTGGTGTGTGTAGGAGGATGTGGAGAAGCTGGGGAAAGAGATAGAGGGATCTCTGGCAGTCTTCTGTCTGGCCACATACGGGGAGGGAGACCCTACTGATAATGCCCAAGAGATGTACGACTGGCTCAAGAATGGAGAGCCTGACCTCAGCTCACTCAAGTCAGTCATCTGTTGAGATTCCTAACTCACTCAAACACACACACACACACACACACACACACACACACACACGCACACACACACACACGCACACACACACACACACACACACCATCCAGCTATGTGGTGTTTGGACTGGGCAACAAAACGTACGAACACTACAATGCGATGGGTCGATGCGTCGACAAGCGTCTATCGGACTTGGGAGCGACCAGAGTCTACCAGAACGGAGAGGGAGATGATGATGCCAAGTGAGCTCTCACAATTCCAAAATCTTTTTGAACTTGACTATCAGTATAACTACTCTATGAGACGCTATTGAGCTTTATTATGTGTTTGAGCTTTGAGTTTGAGCATTTATGTGCTGTGTCTGTTCTTTCTTTAGTATTGAGGAGGACTTTGTTACCTGGTCAGAGGGGCTCTGGCCTGCTGTGTGTCAGAAGTTTGGCATCGACAGCTCGCAGCAGACCAAGAATGTTCGGGAGTACACACTCACCGTGCACTCTGACCTTTCGTCGGAGCGGGTATTCTCGGGCGAGCCGCAGCGTCTCGGCTCCTTTGCCAACCAGAAACCGTGAGTCGCTTAGAAACATCATTTGAACATTGTGCGTGTGTGTGTGTGTGTGTGTGTGTGTGTGTGTGTGTGTGTGTGTGTGTGTGTGTGTGTGTGTGTGTGTGTGTGTGTGTGTGTGTGTGTGTGTGTGTGTGTGTGTGTGTGTGTGTGTGTGTGTGTGTGTGTGTGTGTGTGTGTGTGTGTGTGTGTGTGTGTGTGTGTGTGTGTGTGTGTGTGTGTGTGTGTGTGTGTGCAGGCCCTACAACAGCAAGAACCCGTTCCTGGCCCCGATAAGGGTGATCAGGGAGCTCCACAAGGGAGGCGACCGCTCCTGCATGCACGTCGAGCTGGATATCTCTGGCAGTAGATTGAACTATGTGGCAGGGGACCATCTGGCTCTGTTTGCTCCCAATGACCCTCAGTTGGTGGAGAGAATTGGAGAACTGTTGGGGACAGACCTGGAGACTATATTCTCTCTCACTAGCGATGACGGTATGTACTAACACACAACACACATGAAAACAAACACGCCACACACGTACGTGGGTTCGAGTCCCACCCAGGGCAGCTCATTTGATATGCACTTGCTTTGTGTTAATACACCCTCTGATTCATGATATGCACTTGCTTTGTAGCTACACCCTCTGATTCTCTCCCTCCTAAAGTCTCTCTCCCTCCCTCTCTCTCCCTCCCTCTCTCTCCTTCCCTCTCTCTCCTTCCCTCTCTCTCTCTCTCCCTCTCTCCCCCTCCCTCTCCCCCCTCTCTCTCTCCCTCCCTCTCCTTCAGAGGCAGCAACGAAGAAGAATCCATTCCCATGCCCCACCTCTTATCGTACTGCCCTCTCCTACTATGTCGACATCACCTCTCCCCCTCGCACCAACGTCCTTAGAGAACTTGCCGAATTCGCTAGCGACCCAAACGACAAGGACTTCCTCTTGAAGATTACCTCATCCAGCGACGAGGGAAAGGTATATAACTAACAAACAGCAACTTCCCACAGTCTGTATCCAGCAGGACATGATCCGCAGAGATCCATGAAGTAGTTTAGCTAGCACTGGTTATTAACTATTGACGTCTGTGTGGATCTTCATGTGTCGTTTGTTGTTGTTATAGCAACGATACAGAGAGTGGGTGTTGGAGGATCGTAGGACGATTGTGGCTGTTTTGGAAGATCTACCGTCGTTCAGACCTCCCCTGGATCACCTGGTGGAGCTGTTGCCACGACTACAGGCCCGATACTACTCCATCTCTTCCTCCCCCAAGGTCAGACTCACCTTTCAGACACACTCACTCACTCATGCATGAAACACACACAGTTGCACCCAACCTCTGTGCATATCACCGCTGTGTTAGTGGAGTACACTACAAGTACTGGCAGGACCAACAGAGGAGTTGCCACCTCATGGCTCAAAAGGAACCAGCAGAAAGTGCAGGATGGTGAGAGTGAGCGAGCCGTGATGAATCACGATTCTACTTGTGGTTTCTGTTAGAACAATGAATATTGTTACTGTATTTTGTGCTCTTGCAGGTGAGACGGTGCTGGCTCCGATCTCCATACGTCACTCCAGTCTGAGGTTGCCCTACCACTCTAGCAAGCCAGTCATCATGGTGGGACCTGGCACTGGACTAGCTCCCTTCAGAGGATTCATTCAGGACAGAGCTGCTGTCAAACAGTCAGGTCAGTCAGCCGCTAAATATATACATAGTGAGTGAGTGTGTGTGATGTGTAGTGTGTGACCTCAGATTGTTCAATAGGTCACCTTTTGTTCTACTATATATCTCACACGCACACACACACGCACACCAGGCAAGGAGCTGGGGGACACGGTCCTCTTCTTCGGCTGTCGTCGCATGAAGGAGGACTTCATCTACCAGGAGGAGCTGGAGGGTCATAGAGAGGCCGGTGTCCTCACTGATATGCAGGTGGCCTTCTCCAGAGACCAATCTGAGAAGGTGTATGTGCAGCACCTACTGAGGAAGAGTGGAGCCAAGGTCTGGGAGCTGCTGGAGAAACAGGGATACTTCTACATC
The DNA here is from genome assembly GCA_963664015.2 of Binatia bacterium. GTDB lineage: Bacteria > Desulfobacterota > Binatia > UBA9968 > CAXXLF01 > JACZQL01. Next base: position 134,597 of record CAXXLF010000002.1, read on the forward strand.
TGCGGGTTAGTCTGAAGCATCACCCTAGTGTTGCTGGTGGTGGGCTCTAATTAGAATTTAGTTGGCACGGTGTAATCCAGTAACACACATTCAGTGTTGATTTGATTATGATTGTGAGACTGATGAGCCGAGTGGGAAGAATCTCAATCTCTCTCTCCCCCTCTCCTCCCACACACACACACACACACTAACTGACACAGTGATGCCCGCCACATGGCGAGGGACGTCATGGCGGCTCTGCTGGGTCTGATCCAGAAGGAGGGAGGGATGGACCCACAGGCTGCCAGCGAGTACATCAAGAAACTACAGAAGAGGAACCGCTTCCTTCAAGATGTGTGGAGCTAGGGACAATTGTTTTCTAGGTTGATTTATGTTAATATTCACAAAGAATTACTCTATAGATATTACACACAATTGTATTTCATACACACTTTCAGTATGGCGATGTGTAAACACAGACTAGGTGTGTGCACATGCAAGTCATGTGAATCCACCCGCCAACTCAATGGCGCTCACGAGTTCGAGGGCGCACGAATCGATGCTCATCCTGTACTTTATCATGCTGAGTAGCGTGTCGTAGTGAACCACTGCCGCGCACACCACACACACGTGAAACAACTGGTGACTGCTTGCCCAAGTGTTGAATCTCCCCGGGAAGGCCCTCTCCGGGAAGCGAACTACGTAGAGTGTGGCACCGAACAGGTAGAGAAAGGCCATCACAAGGAGACCTCGTCCAGTGTCAACGATGTGCTGTTTGTCCAGCCCCTCCCTCACGATGATGTGCACCACGGGGACCACCCCGTAGATCCCGAACAGCACAAAGGTCGCGAACCGCAACGGACGGTACTCGTGAGAGGCAAACTTTTCCCAGAGAGATAAAACGACGCAAGCAACACCGAGTATTCCGGTGATGGTCATGTGCGTGTGTCGTGCTGTATCGCTGCAGTAGAAGCCGTAGTAGTATGCAGGTATACTGGATCCAGTGATGAGGATAGCGATACCGGAGTAGTCGAGTCGACTGAAGATGCGGTAGACTGTTTGAGAGTGGTTGCTGAAGAGGTGGAAGAGAGCGGAGCAGGAGAGACAGATCATGGCCGCCAGGAGGAAACAGAACAACATGGCCTGCTCAGTCGCTGGGAGCTGGTACACCTCAATGTCCTCAAACAGACAAGTGATGTAGTCTCCGTACACGTATATCCCCAGACAGAGGGTGACAAAGAAGGCAAACCCCAGTAGGTGGGTCCATATGTTCCAGGTCTCAGTGTGCATGCGGAACATGCTCTTGAAGCAGCCGAGAAACGAGTTCATCGGTGGCCGGTGTTCGGCAGTGAGGTACTCGTTGTCCTGCATCCACTGAGGGAGCTTGTCGAAAGGGAGAGAGGTCCACGCCAGGTGGGATATCCTCTCTATGTTTGCCCTTGTCTTCACCACCCTGTCCTTGATGTGGGCCTCCAGCTCCCCCACCTTCTCGTTCAGCCGCGACTCCAGCTCGGAGACCTTCTCCCCTAGCTGGCCCATCTTCTCCTCCAGTTGGACCTCTATCCTGCTCATCCTCTCCCCTATCCCCGACACCGTCTCCTGGATCCGCCGCAGAGAGGCCGCCACCAGAGAGGAGTCGCTGTGGACGCTGGAACTGTCATCATCTTCTACCTCCTCTTCTCCCTCCAGGTCCAGCGAGTCGGGGTGATGCAACGTCTGGTAGTCTGGTTCGTCTTCTTCACTAGCTGAGGCTGAACTCGGAGTCTTCTGATCTTCTGGAAGGTCTCCAGAGCTCTCTCTGGCCGCCGCTACCTCCTCTACCGCCGCTGGTCTTCGCCTCAGTACTGACACGGCGACCTCCATTGTCTCAGAGTCATTCACCTTTACGTACCTCGCTCATCGCCTGCGCGTGCGTGTCATGCAGGTGGTCACTCAGAAAAACAGTGAAATCAGTTGTTTTTTCTTGACTCCCGAGTGAGCCCGGTTCTTGATTCAGTGGCCATCATAATATTGTAGTTAGTGTCGGCAGATGCTCGAGCTCACAACTGTCTATGCTAACTCGATACTTTATCATGCCAAGCAGAGTGTTGTAGTGTATAAGAGCAGCACACACCACACACAGGTGGAAGAGCTGGTGGCTGCTGGCCCAAGTGTTGAACTTTCCAGGAAACATTCTCTCTGGGAACCGAGACACGTACAACATGGCTCCGAGTGTGTACACTCCACCCATGAAAAGTAGCCCCACCAACGCATTGACAGTGTGCTGATTCTGAAACCCTTCCTTGATGACAATGTGGATGCCTGGGATGAACCCGTAGAGCCCAAACAGATAGAAAGTGGCGAAACGAAGCGGACGATATTCGTGTGTGCCAAACTTTTTCCAGAGAGACAGAACGATGCATCCGGCGAAAAGAAAGACGAGGATGGATATGTGGACAAACTGGGAGATTGTGTAGCAGTAGAATCCGTAGTAGTATGCAGGTATACTGGATCCAGCGATGAGGATAGCGATACCGGAGTAGTCGAGTCGACTGAAGATGCGGTAGACATCACGGGAATGGCTGCTGAAGAGGTGGAAGAGAGCAGAGCAGGAGAGACAGACCATGGCCGCCAGGAGGAAACAGAACAACATGGCCTGCTCAGTCGCTGGGAGCTGGTACACCTCAATGTCCTCAAACAGACAAGTGATGTAGTCTCCGTACACGTATATCCCCAGACAGAGGGTGACAAAGAAGGCAAACCCCAGTTGGTGGGTCCATATGTTCCAGGTCTCAGTGTGCATGCGGAACATGCTCATAATGCACTTGGCGTACGAGTTCATCTGCGGACGGTGCTCGTGTGTGAGGTACTCGTTCTCCTGCATCCACTGAGGGAGCTCGGCGAACCGCTGAGAGGTCCAGCGGTCGTCACCCGCCGCCGCTAGCAGCGTCGCCTCGTCGTTCACCTCTCCTCTCCGTCTCACCCCGGTCGAACTAACACCAGTCGGCGCCATTTCCTTCTCAGTCTCTCTGAACGGACCCTCGGCGATCACGAGTGCGTGACGAAACTGTCGCGAAGCGACGATCCGCGACGCGTCGCATGATGAACATTCAAAAGAGCCGTACGCATGCGTAGATATTTCATGGAAAAACATGTTGCACCTAGCTGACATGAAAGAATCTGGGACCATAGTCTACATTTGGCACTACTGAACGGTCGAAAGTGATGTACAACCCATTCAGCTGAGTGCTCGGCTCGCAGAGAGAATGAGCATGCGTGTAATCTCGCCACGCCCATCGTTATTTCGGTCGGGCAACCCGCTACATTTTTACCTACTTCGTCGATCGCCAAATTTGGTCACAGAGAGACACTCTTGACTTCTCGCTCGGGGCCCTGCAGAGATGCCGGTAAGCTTAGCGTTCTGCTTCAACTGGGTAGGGAAGATAGTGTAGGTCTGAAAGGATAAGTTTGCTGTTGTAGGTATATACATGTGTGCTGATGATCGAGGGAATAATGTAGCTATGTGGTGTCAGCAGTATGTTATGTATTGGAAGAAGGGTCGATGTAGCTGTAGTGTGAGTGTTGAGTGTGTTGTGTGAATGTCTCCTGTATTGCAGGCTTACCATTCCCAGTACAACTCTGACGGCTGTAGAGTCATTGGGAACCTAGCTCTCCTACCCGTCAGGACCAACTACAAGGGACCGGCACCAAAGAGCAGTACGTCTCTACACACACACAGGCACACACACACACACACACCACACACACACACACACACACACACAGGCACCCACACACACACAGGCACCCACACACACACAGGCCCGCAATCACACAGACACACAGTGAAAAACACTACGTTGACTCCAATTAGTGCCACCTTCATCTGTAAAGGATCCTCCCACTAATTTGAGATATAACCTACCTAGTGAAAAGTCTTGTTCTGTGTACACTACCACTGCCTATGGCTCACCATAGCAGCCCTGGTTCATTAGTGTGTGGTAGAAAAATTGTCAGTTACTCCAACTAACAGGAAGTATATAATATATGAGCATTGGTCAATGGCTATGGCTGCCTTTTGAGTTATTATAATATACGAGCAGACTTTCTGTAGCCCCACCAACATTTTGAAACACCTCCACCCACGCAAATATCCCCCCTTCACCTACTCTCACACCCACACAAATATCCCCCCTTCACCTACTCCCACACACAGCTGACGAGAATGACATCATAGATGAGGCCCTCTACTACTTCAAGGCCAACGTGTTCTTCAAACAGTATGAAGTGAAGGTGAGCCCTTGTTTGGGATACTGCTACTGTTCGTGGACCACAAACTGTGCAATTTCAGGATGTTGTCTTAGCCACTTTTGCAGCAGTTTGTGTGTGTTTTTGTCTATGGTTTGCCTTATTTCAAGGCTTGTTTTACTGTGTGTGTGTTTTATTTTAACACAATGGTGTATACATTGCCCCCGCTGTGTTTCAGGGCTCCGCTGATCGTGTTTTGATTTACCTCACCCTGTACATCAGCGAGTGTTTGAAGAAGCTACAAAAGGTGCGTGTGTGTGTGGGTGCATTTGGAAGTGACTGTGTGTCTCCGTTCTGAAGTGTGTGTGTCCTCATGCAATAGTTTCCTGCTCTGTTCCTGTGTAAATACAACGTACGTACACACTGTGTGTTGTGTGTGTTGTGTGTGTGTGTGTATCTGCAGTGCCCTAACAAAGTAGATGCGCAGAAGTCCCTTGCGACATTGGCAGTGTCAAGTTTCACCATTCCTGGCGATTCTGCGTTCCCTCTGAATGCCTTCCTCGGCAAGCCAGCCTCCAGGGCCGACGCAGGTGAATTGGACCCTTGGCAGTCAATACACCTCTCTACTGTGTGTGTGTGTTTTTGTTTGCCCTGTGCAGACCAAATGAGGGCCTATTTCACCCAGCTGCGACAGGAGCTGGGTGGGAGGTTGGTGGAAAAAGTGTTTGGACAGGAGGCAAAGCCTAGCAAGGTACTCACTGTTTTCAGTTTTTGTCGACTTTTGCCATTGTTTCAGGTGCCTTTCTGTATAATACATAATCTCTTTCTCTGTCATTTTAGTGGTGGCTGTGTTTCACCAAGAGACGATTCATGGACAAGAGCCTGTCAGGTCCAGGTCATTGAGGACACCAGATAGAGATTTTGACTTCTGCATTTTTAGAAACAGTGTAGAAATTCACTTGTGTGAGGGTATTATGTATGTGACTGGTTAATCATTTGCGCATGCGCGCATCCGCTCATTATTGTTGATGAAGTGGGCGTGGTTTGAATGGCGCGCGGTATGCTAATGAAGTCTGTCTTTATTTACTCCGCGCGTGTGTGTCATGTCATTCAGTCTACATCGAGCGAGAAGAAGGAGCCGTGGACTGGAGTGTATAGGAGCGCTGCATTGGGACGTCGAGGCCGCCTTTTCTGACCTCCATAACTGACCAGAGAGATCGTGAGTTGATTTTAGTTTGCACGAGCGGTACACGGCGTGTGCGGTACGTTGTGCGCGACCTAAACCTAAGAATATGTTTTCGCCTTCTTTTCCAGTAGTGGTTGAGTGCACTAGCTGGTTAGCGGTACCCTAGTTAGCTACTAGAGACCCTCGGTAAGTCGGGCGGCGGTAGGACCTGTGCTTGTTGGCTGTTTTGATATTTCGTTTCGCTGCCGACACGAAGAAGAGTGTGTGTCTGCGTGTTTGTTGGCGATGGTGGGTGGTCAGTAAAGAGGTCGTCTTTCTCGACTGTGTGTGTGAATGTGCGAGTCTCTGACCAGCCAACGCAGTGGTAGCTGTGTCCCCTCCTTCTAGCTCTCACAAAGTTCCCCTGTGGCGCTTCAATGAAACGATATTTTTTCTAATCTGAAAATGAGCTAGTTTGGAAATAACCTATGACAGCCACACTTTGTGTGTGTCCCTGTGTGTGTGTCCCTGTGTGTGTGTGTGTATGTGTTTGCTGTATCAAGCCAGGCAGCTCTACCCTTCGCTCCCGATGCACTCTAGTCATTAGTGTTGTTTTCAGAATTGAGGGCAGCAGGCCAGAGCACAGAGTGCATGTGTTTCTCTACTGACTACGGATCTCCCAGTGTGTATGTGGTATACCGTGCCAGCTGGCACATCCGGCGTTGTTTACAGCTCTTGTTTGCTTGTAAATTCGCTGTTAGAACGGTGCGATTATCAGTGATAATCAGCAGGGGTGACCCACTCGTACCAGTTTTTCTCACATAACATACACTGCCACAGTTCGCTAACAGAGCCTCGCAGTAAACAAGACCCTCCTGCTGCCCTCTATGTATGACTGACTGTGGTATCAAGTAGTGTGTGTGTGTGTACATTCCTCCAAGTAGTGGTACCTTGGACACACATAGCTACATCCCTGTTGTGTTTCAATTTCTTCCCCAGACCCTGGTACACAGTGATATATAGCAATTAGAGGTGATTAGTGTGTGTGTCGTTGTAGAGCCACATTGTCATGACTCTCCTTGGAGGTCTGGTTGATCTTTGGTGTAGTTTGCACCCCCTCCCTCCCTCTCACCTGCTAGCCACAGAGTCTCTTCTTGTGGTGTGTGTGTGTGTGTTGTTCAATTGAGTGGGGTGTGTGTTCATCATCTGGGCCTGTTTATCCAGCCCCTCCTGGGTGTGTTGTCTTATTGTGGTGGACTCTTTGGGGGTGGTATAAGAGCCTGCTCTATTGCACCCCTCATATCTCTCTGTACTCTATATCACTTCCTCTGTATTCTACGCACTGCACAGTGTCAACTCAATACAACTCAATACGGTACAGAGGACAGAACTTGGACCTGTGTTATTCTAGCAATAAAATAATCATTAAAGTGTCCACCATTGAGTGGTGAGGTGGGTTGCACAGTGGCACCCTCTGTTGTTCAGGCACACCTACTCCTGCCTCCATTATGTGAGGCTGGCTGGGTTGTTGGCCGAGCGTGTGTCGGTGGTGGGTAGGAGTGGAGGTGGGGAGTTTGAGAGCAGGGTAGGAGAGCAGGGAGGGTGAATGGAACCATTGAGGGATTGTGTCGTGTGTGTGTGTCTGATGCAACCGTGCTTTTAGCACTGATTGAATGGATCACATGATGCTGCAGTATACTTGCAGTGCCTGAATGCACACGCCACTGCGCGAACCATTGTGTACCATTCACAAGTGGCCACTCAGTGTGTGTGAGTGAGTACGATACAGTACGTGCCGATGTAAGCCTTCTCCATACTATGTCGACTGTGACCTACTATGAGACTTGTTCTAATAGAGTAGGACAGAGTAGGCTTCTTATAGTGCACAACACGCACGCGCACACACATTCGGGTTTGAGAAGGTTCGAGGGGGTTCGCTGCAGTTGAACTAGCGTATAGGTACCATACACACCTCACTCACACACACACACACTGGCATATGGTGACAAGCATAGCAGTTGATAAGGATACCTTATCCCCCTTCCCTATCAGTGTAATCTCTGATCCACAGGTCTGATAGTGGGTCTTCCCAGAGGTTGGGGTTAGACAGTACAATCTCACACAGGCAGCAGTTGTCCTTACTCTGAGCTCTGTGTACACTGTTCTGGCCACCACACAGCTGTGAAGTTTATCTCTACACATCTGTGCAGAGATTGTTGACCTCATTTTGTAGTTGAGAGCTGTTCCTACAGTCTCTGACAGACCACAGGTTTAACTGTTGTCGTTTACCCGCCCACAGTTTTCATAAGTTGCGTGATTTATGGTTGTGAATCTACGAGAGAGGGTGGGTGCCAGGGCCTTGTTCTCACTGCTGCTGCTGCTGTGTGTGGGGCGAAGACTGTGGGACGGGGATGGTTTAGTGTGCGTGTTATCTGCAGTGAATATGTGCCATGAATGATAGCTTGGCTGGCACGGGAGATAAAGAGAGAGAGAGAGAAGTATGAATGTTAGTTTGGGGGAGGTGAGAGGTGATGCTGTGTGCTGAGGGTGGGAATTTGTCTACTTCCATCAGAGGATTGTGTGGGCAATGAAACCAGGTTGACATACTTTGATATACCTCTCTCTGTTTTTCTGCACATTTCACCAAGTGGATGTTGGAATGCTACTCCCTGAGTGTGTGCGACTGTGTTAGTGAGTCCATTCAGAATGTATGGGAAGAGTCTGGTGAACTGCCAACCTTCCCTGTGAGGCCCTTGTTACTGGGGATTCCGTGCGGCATGTGTCGAATTGTGTGGGAATTATGTCCAATCATTGGTGGTTAGTCGTTGATCAGCCTTGTAGTGTGCGTGACTCACTGCAAGCATGCAGGGCTGGGGCGAACATTGGTAGCTGTAATTGCTGAAACTAGGTGCGGGTCCAACTCCGTGATTCAGTCAGGACACACTGAATATACTCTGTATGTTTGGGCCAGCTCCCTTTTAGTCGAATTGCTCAGTTGTTTGCTATTGGTCTTGATGCTGTTTGGCTCTGGGCCTCACAACTTTGGCTGACGCCAGACACACACTCACATGACCTGTACATACTCATCTCTACTATATATAGCCAAATAGCGTATATGTGTGTGTGTGTTGTTGTTGTTTTACGTGTAGGTTGTAGTGTTTTATCCCAAGCCTTTATTCCCTGTGTGTGGTGTGTGTACACGTATATACCAGTGTGTACTATGTGTACGGATCATACATGCAGTGCCCCTGGATCTCATAGGGAGACTGACCACAAGCTATAGTAGGCGGCCTTGGAAATGCCTTTTGTTTTTTCATCCGAATTCTGCACACCCACTCACACACACACACACATACTCACACACATACTCACACTTTGTGTGCAAGCGTGCACCCACCAGTGGTGCATGGTGTTGTTTGTTTTAGGTCAGGCCACCGCCATTATTTTGCACATTTCCTGTGGAATTCGTGCTGTGCAAGCTACCAGTGCCGCTCTCTACTGACTATATTTGCATTCCTTGCCAACTGCCCAGACTCGTTGGAGCCACCTGTTGGGCTTATTAACTACCGGCCTGTTTTTCGCCATTGTTTCTCTAATTATTATGTAGCATGTGGAATGTGTACGAGGCCACGTGCCTGATACCTCTCTCTCTCTCTCTCTCTTCCCCCCTCACACACACACGCACACACGCACGCACACACACACACAGTGCAATCAACTCCTCTCGCTGCTGCTGCGTGTCTGTATATACACACCGACGACAGTGATACCATGGAGATCGCGGTGGTGAACCCACAAGCCGTACTGCAGGTGAGCGTTGAAGCCATTTGTGTGTGTGTGTGTGTGTGTGTGTGTGTGTGAGTGAGTGGCACAGGTGATACTAGCTGGTGTGTGTGTGTGCAAGGAACGTGACTTGCGTAAGAGTTGTTTCGGCGTTGTTAAGATGTTGTTTTGACCTAGTGAGATGTTTGAAATGTTGTGCTTAATAGCCTCTGACACCTCTTGGTACATTAATCACAACAAAAGGTGCGTGTGCATTTGTGTGTGTATACGTGTGTTGTGTGTAGTGCGATGTGTGCATGCATGGGGTGGGAATGGCAGTTGGGTGGGTTACAATGGAAGGCTCAGTTTACCGACAACAACAGCTCAAAATGTGTGGTAGGAATTTCACATTCACCTCTAACCACCCTCTCTCTCTCTCTATGTGATTCACTCTATTGAGGGAGAGAGAGGTTCTGCTGAAGCAATGTAGTCACTGTCCCCAATACAATGGGCCTCTAGTGGACTATCACAATAGTTGTATGGTGGGGACAACCCTGCAATAACAGCCACTCACCTGACAATAGCTCCATACACACAGGGCAACAGTTCGGGCTGACTCCATGGCCTGTGTGTACCCTGTAGCTACTGTTGTCATAGTCTGGCTGTGGCAAATTATCCTCCTTTGCAGATAGGATCTGCCCTATCTCTCTCTCCAATCTGTATAGCTCTGTGGGTGCGACAATGGCCCTTTGTAACCATTGATATGGCGGGCCCTTATATCTGTTTTTAATCCTTTTACTCATCCTCGTATGTACCGTTTTATTGAGTTCCCACCATACATGTGTACTTTGCCCCCCTCTCTCTCCCTCTCTGTATGTCTCTCTCTCCTTGCTGTCTCTTGTTCCTTTCTTCTGCCACAGATGTACCAGTGTAAGGACTACCCTTGGCACTCCATGGCCTCTCCGCCACTGGCTGTCTCTGCCGCAGCTGCGCCCGACAACAAAGAGAAGATCATTGCAACTGCAGACTTCACCGTGACCAGCGCCATCGCCAGAAGGTGTGTGTGTGTTTTACACTGTTCGTGTGCCGCATATTGACACTCTTGCACTTATTAACCCTCGGCGCGCATGCGCGAGGGTTACTGTAGTCGTCCTGTGTGTGTGTCTGTTTGTCTGACTGTCCGTCTGTTCCCGCTCTAGCTGCTTCAGCGTCCGTTGAAACCAGCAAACAACGGTACTCACGGGTTTCTCTTAGGCTTTTCTTGGATTAATGTGTGGAGTTTCGAAAAAACCTTCCGTTCAAAAGTTATGGCGTGAAAAAGCCAATATGCAAATGAGTTAGAGCTCACCGTCAGCCGCTTTCGCGCAGTTTTGGGACCGACGAAACACAGCAGCTACGTGAAGGACAACTGGTGGGTCGAATGTTGCTTCAGAGGCTAGCTACTGGTGCAAACGGGCGTGAAACAAGCGAGATACAGCCTACTTGGAGCAGCGAGGCACTCGTACGCGCATGCGCAGTACATATATACACAACGCTAGTGTATACTATGTGCGTAGCCACTGTTGAATGTGAGACCTGCATATGAATTCCGCCGAGGGTTTTGCACTTTAGTGCTATTCATTATACATGCACACGGTATCACAGTGACTGGTGTGTCAGGCCAGCTATGTACGATGACCTGCAGTGGTGTGTGTGTGGTATGTAGGGGCTACTATAGAGTGTGTGGGGCTGCACAGGATGTGCAGGGAGAGATAGGGCTTGACTACGCTGGCATTGTGTTACACCTAGTGACAAAACCTTTGTACGGGAGAAGGATCTTGCTGGGGGTATTGCAAGGCAGCCTGCTCTGTTTAACTCCAGGTGGCCTTAGGTTTACTACTGCTGTACTGCTTCTGACTGTAGTACTTCTGACTGTAGTGCTTCTGACGGTAGTGCTTCTGTTACCATGGTGTTTCTACAACACATACATACATGCACCCACTCTCTCTCTCTCACACACACAAACTCTCTCTCTCTCTAACCTCAGGAGGCTGTCGAAGCGGAGGAACCCGGCTGCGGCTGAGGGTTGGGGAGAAGGAGGCAATGGCTCCTCCTCTGATGGTTCCACCTCAAACAGCCCAACTGGGTCTCTAGACTCCCTCACCAGACACCACACTAGGTCACCTATCACCACCTCCACACCCTCACACTACACCCACTACACCAACAGGTCCAACACAGACAAGCTTGCATGAAAAAACATGTGTATAGCTATTGTACAATGTGTGCAGAGTGTGGTGTGTTTGAATATAGAAAATACACACTACCAATGTGTGCACGAGGCCACACACATACATATGCACACACACATACACATACAGTGTTACACTAGTTGGATATGTGTAGGTCTGTAGCAGGTCTACGTATACCGTGTTGCCTCTCTTTGCCCCACTCAATGGACGACCACCTGCTGTGGTTGTTAATATTCATTGGTCACTGTATCTCCCTGTGTGCGCGTGTCAGGCGGCCTTTCGACTAGTGTGTGTATGTGCACATTCTGTGTGTGCGAGAGTGTGTGTGTGCGAGTGTGTGTGTTCCAGGTTGACTTCCGTATGCATTTCTACATAGAGTTCACCCTCCCACACTTTCACTGACTGTGGTTTGTGTGTGTAGCTAGCTACTACCTATAGCCCCTTGCCCACATGTTTGTGGCTCTCTCTCTCTCTCTCTCGTTGCGTGCATTCCTAGTTCGATTGCCGATAGCAACTATATATATAATAGTCCCACGGCACATGAGTGGGTGTGTAGTGTACACTTGTGCGTATTGCCATATGACCCCTTCTCATGTCTCCCTTCAACTTACTCTGTTGTGTGGAGAGAGAGAGTGTGTGTAACTAGTGTGCTGAACCACTGTGTATGTGAGTGTTACTCTGTTGTGTGCAAGAGAGAGTGTGTGTAAGTGTGCTGAACCACTGTGTGTGCAAGAGAGAGTGTTTCAGAGGAGCTCCCCATAGTGTCCATAGTATATTACCCCAGAGTGCTTGTTGTGCCTATTGGCATTCACTTTTGCAGTTGTGTGGGGTCCAAAGGACAATTTAATTGGCTGTGAGTGGTACATAGTGTGTGCTTGTCTGTGTTTGTTTATAGGTGTGTGTGTGTGTGTATATTATGTATGCTGTATCCAGTGTGAATGTGTGTGTTGTTGGTTGCTTCTGTGCTTCCTTCCTTATCTGTGCTCTTATTTATCTGAGAAATGTGCATCATGACATTGCTGTTTGCATAGGAACTGCCTTTGCCTGCTGTATGTGCACATATGTGAATAAGACTTCTGTGTCTGTGTGTTGGCTGATACCTTTGCATGTCATCTCTCCACACACTACACACACTACACACACACACTCACACACTCACTCTCTCTCTCTCTCACTCACTCTCTCTCTCTCTCACTCACTCTCTCTCTCTCTACTCACAGTGTGAATCAACGACAGCTGACTGACGTCCCTACAACCACCCACCTCCCCACCCACCTATCTCCCCGCACTCACACACACCAAGTGCTCCCCTCACACCCCCAGGCCACTTTGGCCTCCACCGTACCCCTAGTGCCAGCTACCTACCACTTTGCCCCCTCTCTACCTGTGGTTACTGCTGCCGAACAGAAAGCCTTCACTCACCCTGGTATACATACACATATAGTTGTGTGTACATATACATACATACATTCATGTTCAATTTATACACAATATGCTCCATGCATCACCTGTCATGTGTGTCTCGATAGAGGTGTTTTCAGAGTCACTATATGAGATGCCGCTTTTGTTGTGGTCTGTGTGTATAGTAGTCCGGTGTTGTCGTGCGTATGTCGCCTGTGTGAATTCGAGTAGTCACATGACCCTCCCTCCCTCCCTCCCTCTCTCCCTCTCCCTCTTCCGTTCTTGTTCAGTCTACACTCAGCTGCAGCAGGAACTAAACTACAGATACCTGCAGGACCAGTCGGATACCGGTTCCGTGCAGCATGGGAATAGGGGAACGGCAGCTTTCTCTGCACCTCATTCCCAGGCATCTAGCAACTTCTACCAGCAGGTCTGCCTCTCTCTCTCTCTCTCTCTCTCTCTCTCTTTCACACACACACACACACATACATCTCTTTTGTGTTGCTGTAATGTATAATGCTACTTTTCACAGCAGAGGTCAGTGGGTATGACTGGAAACTCGGACAGTGGCAGGTCGCATCGGGTCAAGTGGTGCTCTGCTCACGTGACTATTGCCAAACAGATACTTGTACACCAACAACAGGCAAAGGTGCGTGCGTGTGCGTGTGTGTGTGTGTGTGTGCGTGTGTGTGTGTTCGCATTTTCAGAACTGCCAAAAATATGTTTTTGGTGATCCTTTCTACCATCATCCCCCCCCCCCCCCCCCCCCCCCCCCCCCCCCCCCACACACACACACACACAGAATGTGTCAGCTCTTGCTGCCGAGGCGGCTGCTAACACCTCCAAACCCATTACAACATCTGCCCCGCCCACCTCTCTAGACCCCGCCCACCAGATTGCCCTCCTACAGATGTATGGAGTTCCCACCACGGCAATCACTGGCGGAGGGTACATGGCGATGCAGGGCGTGTCCTACCCCACCCTCCCGCCTGACATCCACCAACTGCACAACCTCTCCTTTGTCCCGAATACAGCACAGACTGCCCTGTTCATGGATGCAGCAAACATGATCTCTCTCAAGCCGATGACGACAGGGGTTCCCCCTCATCAGATGTCCGATAACTCGACCAGAGGGGTCCAGATGGTCAACGGAGTGCAGATTCTGCCCTATGGACCACATGCTGCTGCTGCCCCGCACCATCAAAACCTCCCTATCACAGCCGTCATGCCCGGAGTGGGCGTGAACAGCATGGTGGACGGGTCGTACATCGGTCACGTTCCCGTTCCAGTCATCGGGAACTGCGTCCTGAACCCATGTCAGCCGGGAGTGATGCCAGCTCCGTGGGTCCGGTGAGGGTTCAAAGGTCGAGGGACCCCTTTTGCCTGTTATCTTGTGTTTTTGTGATCATTTTTGATAACCAGTTTTGTATGGTAATCCACACGATCGTCTCTCTAATCAAGTTTTTTCCTTACATTTTGTATGCTGTGTGTGTGCGTGCGTGTGTTCTCTGTACATCGAAGATGCAAATACTATCATGTTCTCAAAAATATTAATATTTTCAAAAATCTGCGCATAATATTGAAAGAATTCTGAAAATGAGATGGTGAACATGTGTGTCTGAATAATACAACATGCGGTGAAAGTGTGTGTGGTGGGTGCTGATGAAGAAGGGTCAACCCCACTCTGATTCATCATTTGTTGCTAGGGAGTGTGGAAAGGCGGTTCTTGCAGTGGGAGTCATCAGTGACGGAGGGAGAAATGATCTGTATGGCTCCAGGTAGAGTGGCAGGTCCTCCCTACTGGGTCCTCTCAGACCTGACGAGGCGTCATTGACTCCATCATCACCCTCCCTTTCTCTTCTCCTCTCCCTCTCTTTCATCTTCTGCTCTTCGTATCTCGCCAGCACCTCCGGGTGGGTGGTCAGCCACTGCTGCAGAAGCTCCTCCCCACTCAGCTCGCTGTACAGGACATCGGCTCGTCCACCCCTAACACTTCTATCCGCTATTGTGAGGGGAGGTTGATTCCAATTAGAGCGCACCATGAAGATTTATTGTTTCTCACTGGCGAATGACTCGTAGTGAAGGCGGCGGTTTCTCTGGTGACCTGCTCCCTGCAGGTGCCGCCTCCTAGCCATTGGAGTGTCCTGAAAGGACTTCCCGCAGTACTCACAGTGGTACCGCTTGGGCGGGGTCGACCTTTGGACTGGGCGGGGCTTGTTTTCGCGGTCCCGGTTCGGTTCCGCACGCGGACATATTACGTTGGATATTGTAATTATCGCACGCGCGCCGCAGCAACCGTCTCTCTCTCTTCTTTTTGGGAAGATACTAACTCCTTCTCCCGTCGAAAAGAGGAGACTACAGCCTCGATCAGACAGGAGAGGTGGTTTGGTAAGGACGAACCTTCCTAGTCGCCCGTCAGTGAGTCGAAGAAGAGACTCCTACCTCTATCTCGAGGGGCGGGGAATAGTAATCAGCCGAGCAGGGAGAGTCAGCGATGCCTCTGTTTGGGAAGAAGCACAAAGATAAGGATAAGAAGGGGGCCAAGAAGCCGCCGTCACCCGACTCTCCCCAGCACTATGCAGGAGGAGGTCACAGAGGCGCCTCTAAACCCAGCCCAAGCTCTTCCCTGCAGAACCTCTCGTCTTCTCGCTCGGCTGGCGGCGTCAGGAGGGACCGCGAGTTGTCGGCGATGGGGTCGGTGAAAGACAAGGTCACTCGCTACGAGCAGGTGGCAGGGGTGAAGGAAGCGAGCGCTAGTTACACCAGCCTCAACTCCCGCGACCGCTCCACGACCAGCCCGCCTCCCTCCAGCTCTGCCGCGAGTCAGCACGGCTCCTACGCCTCTCTGCTCCGCCCTGAGGTCCGCTCTACCGCTGGTTCCAGCGTCTCCTCCGTCGCCTCTCCCTCCTCTGACCAGATCACCCTCACAGCCCCTTCCACAACCACCTCCTACCAACTGCCTAGCTCTTACAGTGGGTTCGAGAGCCCACCAGCTGTCACAGAAGAAGAAGCTCATCCAGTTAGAGATGGGAGGGACCTCCCTCTCCCTCCTCTCCAGATGGCCACCGTCAAACACCGCAGCGTGCTGGCTGAAAAGAGCCCCTCCCACGGCGGAGGGTTCGGCTTTATTCTGCGTCAGTCCTACCTCCCGATGCCAGATGATCCGGGGCAGACGAGACTGGTACACTTGGTGGAGCCGAGACCTGATTATATGGGCCCACTAATGACAGGGGACCGGATAATCGAGGTGAACGGGGAGGTGGTTGAGAATGAGCCTCACGAGAGGGTTGTGGAACTGATCAAGGCCTCGGGGGTCCAGGTTGATCTGATGGTGGCATCAATGCCTGAGCTCCAGGAATTGAACGCCCGCGTATTCCAGGGATCGGACAACCCGTTTGCCAATCGGGACAACAGGATGAGGAAGTCGGCCAGGATGAAGCCGGGGCAGACTGGAACGCTGAGGAAGCAGGGAGCAAAGGCTAAGAGAGAGTTCAAGGTGAGTGTTTGAAATGCAGTATATACACATGGTGTGGTGTATAGTGGTTCATAGAAACGTAGTCTGGTGGCATATGCTGTGCACACACCCACTCTCTTCACCTCTATTGCACTGTCTTGCCCTCTGTATGTGTGACTACAGCCTATACTTACTGCTCTCCATATGGTATTGTACGTACACACATTTTGTATTGTGTGTCGTACAGTCAATCACTGAAATATGGTGTTTATTTGCGTTGGAAGTCCAGGGAAATGTGTCCTTTGCTGCCTGTTTTCACTCTGTGTGTGTATCTCAAGCTTCCCTTTCTTCTGGGGCACACAACACCAGCCATAGAGCCAGACATTATCACTTCTGACTTGTCTTATGCTCCCATGCCATTGTGAGAGCATGCTCTATCTGGGCTGGCTGCCTTTGTGTGTGTGTCTTAGTTTAGACTGGCTGTAATAGCTGCCATTATGAGTAGGGGCTGTGCTAATTTGCCTCACCCTACCTCCCACACTCTATGGGGTATTGCACAAACTGTGTGTGCTCATGTGTGAAGCTGTGTTGTACAGTGTGATGTATGTACGTACATAGCTGTGTGTATACAATATGTGGTGTGTGTTGTGGCCTGACTGCTACGCAAGGAATTGGAGTTTCATAGGATGATGAGTTTGTTGAGACACTGCGTTGGCATGCAGATATCTCACCTCAGCCCACTCTGATGAACGAGGCTGGCAGGAGGAATCTAGCAGGATTCCCTAGAGGAGGGGAGGGGGGATGCTAGCTACAATACCTGAGGAAACCAACACAACACCCCAACACATACACAACACACGCACACATGTACACACACATGCACACTCAAGAATGCATTGCCCTCTGCAGAGTGTGTTCATATACAGCCCCATTATCCACTCTCTAGCAACAAGCTCCACCGTAATCTCATTACCAACTCCAAGAGAGGTGCTATCAGCAGTACTCAGTGTCTCATTAACCCTATTCTGCCACCTTTTGTGATGTGTTGTACATACAGTACATGTGTATGTATACATACAGCGCTGCTGTTCTC
This sequence comes from Binatia bacterium, assembly GCA_963664015.2. Lineage (GTDB taxonomy): Bacteria > Desulfobacterota > Binatia > UBA9968 > CAXXLF01 > JACZQL01. The sequence continues at coordinate 151,909 of CAXXLF010000002.1, forward strand.
CATGCAAATTCAAAGAAATGTCTGTCTGTGGCTCTTGGCCAGTTTCCATTCATTTGCTGCCCTCTTTGAATGCCACACTTCCGGGCACTTGCTGCTAAGTAGGTCTGAAATGTACTGAGATGTTGGACACATGTGAGTGCGTCTCTTGGCTACCAGGTCAAGCCAGAGGCGTTCGTTCCAAGGGAGAGAGAATCCTAGTGGCCTCAAGTCAATAAGCGCACCAAGTAAGACTGGATGGGATCTTTCGTCCGTAATCGACGGAGGGCCATTCTCGCCCCTTCTTCCGCTGCAAAAATCCCAAAAATCGATGAACCGCTGCCCGACATGAGAGCTCCTATTGCGCCTTCCTGGATCAACGTCTGCTTGAGTGAAGCGATCCGGGGGTGGCGGGCAATCGTGACGCCTTCCAGGTCATTTACTAGTAAGCGCACCAGCTGGTCGGAGTGGCTCAATGGAAGGATTAACTTAGTATTCTTAATGGGTTTTGTCAACTCAAAGTTGAGGTGGTTGTAGACCCATTGGGTCGAGACTGGGAACCCAGGATACACGATGACCAACCATAGCCGTGGCAGATTCGAAACCGAACGGATTCTATCCCCTACCCCGCGAACAATGGCAGGGCCCCCGTGAATGAAGAATGGGATATCGGCTCCGATGGAGGCCCCCAACTTTGCCATGACTGGTATGGACCATTCCAACCGTAGGAGGCGATTCAGGCCTACCAACGTGGCCGCGGCGTCAGTGCTTCCGCTACCGAGTCCGGATCCCAGCGGGATCTTCTTCTTGATGTGGATATGGATTGGCGTGAAGAGGTTTGCCCGTTGGAGAAGAATTTCCGCCGCTCGGTAAACCAGATTCTTCCTCCCCGTGGGGACACTTGCATCATCGCATGTAACCTCAATTGGGTCGCTACCCTTGGGGGATCGGGTGATCCGGAGTTCGTCATACAGGCTGACGGGTGCCATGAGGCTATCGAGGAGGTGGTAACCGTCGGCCCGTTTACCCACTATCCTGAGATACAGGTTGACCTTTGCCGGTGCCAGGATCTTCATCGTCATCCTAGCTAACACAGGCTAACGGATGATACCAGATGCAGGACCGGAGGGGGGGGTGGCGCCAACTGGCATCGCAGTCTAGTCTAGACGGTCGGTAAAAGGTGTAACCCTGGACCCAGAAGAGACCTATACCTATAATTGGTACCCCGGGTGGTGTTGGGAATGAGCCCTTCCAGGTGGCTAGTGTGAGGAGTAATTCTTAGGGGCGATATTTGGACGCTTTGCCGGTTGATTGGCAGGGTTTTACCCATCATTCCTTAAAGTCCGAAGTTGCTCAATTTGATTGGTCTCACTCTCGACCTGAAACAACTCGAATCTAGCGTTTTTGAACGATGTCTTCTCCACTGAAGCGTTTGATCAGGTCAATGCGGATCAGTACTCCAAATCCTGTTCGCTCAGGATCCTTGTCCAGTTCGTCCTGGATCGTACCATCCATAATCTTCTGGCGAATCTCTCCTTGCTTGTATAGCGTCGCTTGACCATAAAAACGCCATCCCACCCGGCGCCCTCGGTCGACATAAAGAACACACACGTTAGGGTTTTCCTGCATGTGACGCAATCCGAACTGGTGTGAACGTTCCCAAAAGGCAAGGTGATCACCGTTCCAGACAAACATGCTACCGCGATAACCAATACTGGATACTCCTTCTTTTGAAGCCGTTGCCAACAGGCACTCCTTGTTCTCCTCAAAGGACATGCCCAACCGCTCCTTCATTTCTTCAGTAATTTGTATCATAAAGTTCACATGCTCCTGTCGGTTTGTGAATCTAAGGTGATGATGAGTCTTGGGGGTCCTTTTCTTTTGCACTGGCACCACCCCCTCTGTCAAGCATGGACACAGCCGGTTATCTTGACACCCCATCAGGCTACGTGGTAATCGGCACCTCGTTAGAGTTTTCCATGAGACATTTAAAACTAGCCTACAGAGACAACAATCGAACTCCGGTCATCTTCTGTATTCATGAAATGGTAAAAAGATTCTATGATCTTGACGTTGAGGTCGTGCAGATTCAGGGGACCAAGGCGTATGAGGCGGCGCTCTTCGACGGTTCCTGCGACGTCATCATCGAACATTTGGAGTATCTGTTTGCCGGCGCCAACGATAGACTGCCGGTGACTCTGTTCTGCGCCCCCAGTATCAGCCGCGGCCTGGAATTGGTCGTGGACCCTCGAGTCCGCCATTTGGAAGAATGGAATGGGAAAACCATGGCCGTTCGGTCCTCCGGGGGGCCCCATGCGGTTACCTTATGGATCAAAAAGATGGGCCTTGAATCCACCGTGCGAACCGTCATCGTCAAGGATAGCGAAGTGGGGCGATGGGGACAGTGGAAAAAGGTCGTGAGCGGGGCTAAAGGTGCGCGACGTGCAGGATATCGAAGTAGTCGGGCATTTTGCCCAGGCCTGTCTCTCCAGGTTGCCCAACAGTAACCCGGATCTGTTCCTGGTTTATCTGAGATCGGTCATTCACGCCATCTGCATGATGAAGTTTCAAAGGGACGAAGCATTGAAGATTGTCTCGGGAGAACCCATGAGGCGAATGAAGGTTGAAGATCCCGGTGAATTGGAGCGGCAGTTCGACTCTGTGACAAAGGGGCTCCAAGCCAAGCCTTACCCTACCCCGCCGGCGCTTTTCAATTCGGACGAGATTGCAGCCACCGAGTATGGGTCCAAGGAGGTAAATCCCTTGACCTTCTGGGACCTCCATTGGGTGAAGAAACTCGACGATGAAGGCTTCATCGATAGCCTGATCGATCAGCTTCGATCCTGAGGAATACACTTTACATCGCTCATCCAGTTTATCCGTTTATCCAGGGGGCCGTTCCTGTGCCCCATCTCTGGATTCTACCAGCCTCCCACCAGCGAACACCAAAGTTAGGATCATCAAGACACCCGTAATAAGCACCATGACGGTGGCTGCCGCTGAAGCGACACTTAAATCACCATCGCGCCATAGCATCCAAACTGACGCCGCAAGCACCAGGTTCTTGGTCTCGGTCAAGAATAACGCCATGCTCACCTCTCGGAACGTGAGCATGGCGGTCCACAGTCCAGCGAATATCAACGATGGTTTGATGAGCGGCGCAATGATCCGCCACATGACCGAGACATTCGAAGCGCCACACACTCTGGCGCACTCTTCCAACTCGGGCGTCACCTGGAGCAGGGCCGCATTGGTGATTCGGGTGCCATAGGCCAATCGGTTGAGGGAGTTGGCGATAATGATAATCATCACCGTGCCCCGCAGTGGAAGCCAGGGCAGCCATCTCGATGCAACGAGCCCCAAGATGAATAATGCGAAAGCGAAGGCGAGGCCAGGAATCGCGTGGGGAAGCATGGCTATGGTGTCCATCGTCTGACGCATACGCAACCGGGTCCGCACCACGACCCAAGAGGTCATAAAGCTGAAGAACAAGACTAGAACAGGTACGGTAACCATCAAGAGAATCGTATTACGAATCACCTTGGGGCCGCCCATGATGGTATAGAGATCGTCATAATTTGCGAAGTTGAGTTTCGAAAGGGCCTCGATGGAAGGCATTTGAACGTAAGGCAAAAGCGAGGTCCATACGATCACGAGTATGGGTAATACAACGGCGAGCAACAGGTAAAACAGCACGAAGGCGACACCCCAATATTTATAGCGCCCTAATTCCACATTCCGTGGCCGGTATCCTTTCCCGGTGATGACACCGTAGCGATGGGTCTTGGCCAGGATCCGGTGATAGAAGTGTAGCGCCAGTAAACTCGGAGCAGCGATCAGCACTCCATAGACTCCCGCAGCCCCGTAGGGGATCTCGGAGGCCGCCGAGTCAGGGGTTGTCGGATGGACAGTGTAGAAGAGTTCGCTGGCAAGCACAGGCGCCCTCCCGCTAGCTCCTCCTAGCATGGCGGGAATTTCAAAGATCGAGATAGCCGTCATGAAATTGTATATGGCGCCCCCCAATATAGCGGGCCATACCAGGGGCAGGCTCACTCGCACAAAGGTCCACCACCGGTTAACACCTGAAACCCCGGCGGCTTCTTCTAAGGTCGGATCCAGTGCACGCATGGGACCCGAGATGAGAAAGAACATGGAAGGGGTTAAAGCTAGGCCCATAACCCAGGCCATGCCGTAGGGATTATTCAAGTTTATGGGGATACTCTCCAGGCCCAGGAGGGCGGCCAGTCCCTTGTTAATCAATCCAATCTTTTCATTGACCAGGATAATCCATCCCATGGCTTTGACAAAGCCAGGGATGACGACCACGGTGGCAATCATTGCCATGAAGACGTTACGAAACGGTAGGGTTGTTCGATTGAGTAACCAGGCCAGGGGTCCAGCGAAGAAGATGGTGACCAGAACGGTACCCACACCGACAATGAGAGTGTTGGGAATGACTTCGAGCGCCAGGTAGGAATCACTCAACAGGGCCCAATGGCTCAGGGTTAGCCCTGGTTCTATTGGCAGCCCCGGGACGAAAGTCATGTAGAGGACGAAAAAGGTGAGCGCCAACACTGAGGCAAGCGCCATCCAAGACAAACTCACAGGGAGGATTTGTGGGCCGAGGAACCGCTTTATCCGGTCCCCGGCCCTTCTATACCTATCCTGCTTATTGAACACCCCTACGACCTCGTTCACAGTCTTCCCTTATCCGTGAAGAGGCACTTGCTTACATTGGGCGAGCTAAGTGGATTTATTCGTTCCCGCATTCGAAAGGGAGTTTTCGCTAACGCTTGCCCTTCTTCTTTTTCCTACGTTGCGTCAATCCCTTTTTGAGTTCGGCGCGGTAGGCGCGTCCTTCATCGGTGCCAAACCATTTAAATCTTTGAATTGTCGCGGGGCTGTCATACCAAGTAATGATCTTGCTACCACTCGCTTTCAAGCTTTTCCTGGCTTCTTTGTCGACGGCACTCTGCCCAAAGATGGCATTGGCTTGGGAGTTCGTCGGCTGCCATATGGCCTGGGCCTCCGGGGTTGTCATCCATAGGGACCAGAGCGTAGCCGCGGCAGGATGCCGGACGTTCTTCGGAACGAGATGGAGTACCTTGGTCAGTGGCGTAAAATCCGTAAACCACCTCTGACCTAAGGGGACCGTGGGGTCCTTAGCCTTGCGTTGCCAGTAATAATAAGAATTCGTTGGTTGGAAGGCGAACTCGCCCAGTAGCATGCGGTCCATACCAGCTCCGTAACGGAGCACGGCGCCCGCGTTTCTTCCCGTTTGATCAGTGATCTTAAGCCATTTTTCTTTGTCGTAAACCAGCGTCGCGACTTCCCACATGGAGGTCCAAGGGGGCACGGCAAACATTCCTTTAAATTTGGGATTGGCCAGGTCGGCGACGCTTTTTGGGAGCTCATCGGGAGTAATGAGTTTGGTGTTGTATATAAACGAACGGGTTCGGGTGCTCCACAGAAAGCTATAACCGCTGAATGGTGAGGGGCTCACGTCCTTCGGATTCACTTGTCCGGAACCCACTAGCGGGTTGATTTCGGCCAATAGGAGCTTCCAGTTGGCGATGGGGGTCGAGAAACCAGCTTCCTTCATCTTCATATGCTCCTGACCTGTGCCGGTCAGGGCATCAAAGGTGGGTGTGCCACCGCTCTTGAGGGTGGCGTGAAGCTTGACGAACTTGGGAGACATGCTTCCGCGTGCAAGATTGATCTCCAAATTGTCAAGTCCGAAGCGCTTTTTAAAGGCGCTTGTCAAACGGGCCTGGGCCTTCACAATGCCCGACGTAATTGCCGAATCCAGGACTCCTTCTTTCTTCGCCTGACCAATCAGGTCGGCCAGGGCCTTTTTCCCCTCGGGACTTGCCCACGAGTAGGTCCCGACAACGCCTGATCCCAGGATAAATACAGCAGCCAAAAGGAAACTTTTTGTGAAATTACCCATGATCCACCTCCTCTGCAAAAGTGGGGCTTATACTATTCGCGTTAACGTAGAGTGTCAAGGTACGTATGAAACTTTCTCTTAAAGGCCGGGAATCTACATGAGGTGAGTTCCTGTGACTATTAGCCAACAATGGGGGTTGGGGTTGTCCATGATCCAAGGCCTTGATTGACGTTCACGGGTAAGTCTGGTATCTGCAAATCTAATGAAACTCAAAGATATCTTTTCAAGTTATCTTCTCATGGCGGCACTCATCCTGCTGAGCCTCGGCATCGGTAACTGGATCTTTGGGGCCATACAAATCACCAAGTATCAAAGGATGTTACAAAGCACGGCTGAACGTGGACGGGAAAACAGCTATCAGAATTTTCAGGAATTGGATCAACGTAAGAGCGAAGAGGTCCTAAGCCGCATCAATGAGGGCACAGAGCGAAGCAATACGGCCCGGGTCAAGGTGGATTTTTATTATGTTGTGCTGGCCGGTGGGCGGTTACTCTTTTTTCTGGGCCTTTTCTTGACCTTCCTGGCCCTAATCCGACTCATCCGGCAGGATAGTATCAGCAAAATCCGAAGACTAAATTCTAAACTGCTTAGGAATCATCACTAACAGGTAATAAGATTTAAGCTAGGATCGGAAGAGACGTTCGTCATTTTGCCGGTTTGGATTTCTGATATTTACGGTAATCGTACCCCGTGGCCATGGCAAGTAGAAGCTCTTCCATGCCACCGTCTTTTTCTCTTCTAAGAATTAGCAGGCGATCGAAGAACTCCTTGAAGTCCTTGTAGTTTCGTTGGGTATCGTCCGTCTTTCGTAGGAAGAAGTCTTTGATTCGAGTTACGGTAAATCTGAGCGCTGAAAAGCGAAGTTCGTTGGGGAAAGAGTCCCACTCGGGCAATGACAGCGGGCGCAGGCTTTCATAGCCCGAGATCAAGGCCTCGAAACGTTCGATTCGGTAGCGACCGTCCACGTAACATAGCGCATTGACGCCGGTAGCAAGATCATTGATGAGTTTCGCGCGGCATGCAGCCTCAAAGTCCAGAACGCCAACCAACCTGGATCCCTTGAACTTTACGTTATCAGAAAAAAAATCCCCGTGGATAAGACCCTTCGGGAGGTTATTGTCCAAATAGTTTTCCAAATAAGTAAATTCGTCATCCAATACCCGGATAATGTTCTTTAAATGTGTCGGTAAATCCTTTCTAAAGTCTTGATATATATGTGCAATTTTAGCAAAGGGGAAGCGATTATCAATGCCTTTTTTGTAGGCTCGTCCGATAAGGTGCAGGTTAGCCAGGGTATGTCCTAAGGACTCCAATTGGGGAAAGGTAAGTTCCTCGGCCGATAACTCCTTCGCATCCAAGTAACGTGTTAAGGAGATCTGCTTCGATTGAATGTCGTGGTAGTGCTTGCCTTTTTTTGTTCGAAGCGGTTGTAGCACAGGAAATCCATGCCGTTTGAGAAACAGCACGAGATCGATTTCTTGTTTGACCTCAAGCTCGCTCTTTACCTCGTCAACCTTGAGGAAAAAGCGGCCTTTCTTTGTTTCTAGGAGGTAATGGGTGTTAACCGATCCGTTCCGGACACCGGAATATGAAACAATATCCCCAAGTCCGAATTCATCAGCAATCAGTGAGCATTCCTTCTTGCTCAGACGGGTATAAATTGCCATTTCCGAGGTCTATGGTTGCACCATCGGCCCTTTATTGTGGATAATCATTCCTTTGTAAAATTAATATATTCCGAAAGGTTTGTCAATATAAAATTCCTTTCTATCTTGAGACCTTATGCCAATTTCATGAATTAATCTTTGATATCGCAGAGTTTACCATCAGTGACCGGTTGCCTAGATTTTAGGCAAAATAATATTTTTTGAGTTCTGCTACGCTTTCAACCCGATGTACCCCTTCAATTTCTTGCCAGGCCTTGAGCCCCACTACTTTTTTGCCCAGTAGGAGGGCTGCGGAAACCTCCGAACGGGTCCCGTGGGAGCCCGAGAGAGCTACCACGATATCACCAGAGGCTGCCACGAGAAAGTTTCTCGCATGCCCGAGGCCAGTAGGAATCGTGATGTCGATGAACGGGTTGGCTTTTTCCTTTTTATAGTTTGATAGGATACCAACGGTAAGGCCCCCTCTTTCCTTTGCACCACGGGCTGCCGCTTCCATGACACCACCAAAGCCGCCGCAGATCAATACCGCCCCTTGTTCGGCAATGGCCTTACCAACGGATTCGGCAAGAGCAAGGGTGGACCTATCTGCATCGGTTCCGCCTACCACAGAGATCTGAAGAAACTTGTTTTTTTGCGCCATAGAAGCCCCTCATCAATAAGAGTATTTTGATCGGTTGACTTTTCCCCCCAGCAATCTATTCTATAGAGACTTTGATGGAATCCCCACAACAAAAACTAGCATCTAATTATGGCGAAGAGAAACTTCTCGCCGATGGGGTGGTGCTTACCCGCTTGGACAAGGCTGTTGGCTGGGCGAGAAAGTATTCCATATTCCCATATCCTTTTGCCACGGCCTGTTGCGCAATGGAATTCATGTCTCTGACCATGGCTCCTTATGATATCGATCGATTTGGTGCCCTACTCCCTCGTTTCAGCCCACGCCAGGCCGATCTTCTTATGGTTATTGGAACTGTAAACCATAAGCTGTCACCTGTCCTCAAGCGAATCTATGAACAGATGGGGGACCCCAAGTGGGTCATGGCATTCGGAGCTTGTGCTGCAAGTGGTGGTTTTTATGATAATTATGCCACGGTACAGGGCATTGACCGCATTATTCCCGTGGATGTTTACGTCCCCGGCTGTCCCCCTCGCCCGGAAGCGGTTCTCGATGGGCTCATGGAACTTCAAGGCAGGATTGCCCGGCAGAAACATCCACTGAGATAGAAAAGTCCAGCCGTAAATGGCAAGCTCCGATGAAGGTGAAGCGCTCCAGGATATTCTGGGTAATATGGACCTGTTCTACCACGGCGTCATTGTAAAGCTGTTTCCTAGAAACAACCTGGGAATTGTCCGTACCGCAAGCGGTCGTGAGATAGCCTTCGCGTACAATTTGGTCATTGTTCTGAGTGATTCTCAGGATCCCAATGATCTGAAACAAGGACAAAAGGTTGGGTACGACCTGGGCTGGACGTCCAGCGGACTCAGGGTGACAAAGATCAAGGTCTACCCGGAACCCGGCGCTGAAGAGAAACCACCGAATCTAGAGGGGCAAGGTAGTCAAGGATAAGAGCTGCCTCCCCAATATCTCGCCGACTACGACTCCCAACAAGGCAATATAAAAGAGACCGGTAGCCGCCATGGTGTTGGGTATCTTTAACGTCTGCCAAATCATATAGGATAGGATGAGTGGCCCCACCTGGGAGACACACAGCCTCGCAGCAAGCAAGAAGAAGTGGTCGTTCCACAATTTTTCGACTCCTTCGACCGCCTGCGGCGCCCCCAAGAAATAGAGTACTGCTGGTGCAAAGACCAGGAATGAAGTGTGGATAATGAGCACCACCACAAAAAACCTGAATACACGGAGAAAGGGATCCAAGCTTTGGCCGGCATCGATCAGATACCAATGACCTATCAGCATACCTACCGTGACAGCCCCAAGGAGGAGCGATGAGAGCAGAAAACTGAAGGGGTATAGAACAGTCTCGATAGATCCAATGGGCGCATCATGAAAACCGAAGGACGTGAGAACCAGGCCCGCAAGTCCAAGAAGTAACGCCGTTGAAAAGGCCCTGGCCCGAATCCACACGCGCTCCCCCCACAAGGACACGAAATATATCAGAATGAGTACGACAAACAGGATGAAAATCGATAGATCGATCGTGGCCATCAAGCCATCGCCCGGCAGGTAGGACTTCAGATAGAGGTCCACCTTGCCCCATAGGGCGAGGAGAGCCATGACCACGAGAACCCCGGTTGTTGATTTATAAAACCCTCGCTCCAAATCCTGGAATGGCGTTACGGCCAATGCAAACAGCCCTCCCAAGGAGACTTGCTGTAAAAGAAAGAGAAAGCTAACTGGGTAGGTTTTCATGGTTTGTGTGGCTTTTGCGCAATGTGAAGGCAAACAGCTCCTCGAAGAAATCTCTCGATTCTAATTCCCTTAAAGCCCGCATTAGCGATCACTTCAGCAATGCTCTCTGGGCCAGCGAAACCCTTGACCGATTCTGAGAGATAACGATAGGCGCCTCCATGGCGGGTCAGGCCGGCTCCGATCCATGGCACCAGACGAAAAAAATAGAGCGAATAGAAGACATAGAAAAGACCCTTGCGGGGGGGGAACATGTCCAGAGTGGCTAACCGTCCTCCGGGTTTCAAGAGACGGTAAGCCTCGACAAAGAAAAGATTGAGGTCAGAGACATTTCGCAAAACGAAGCCCGTCATGACAGCCTCGAAACTATTGTTCTTGAAGGGGGCTGCAAGGGCACTACCCAGGACGAACAGGGTCTTATCGCCACCCGTATGATTTTTCTTTTTAGCATTGGCTAATTGGAGCATTTTCGGTGCAAAGTCCAATCCGACCACCCTGCCCTCGGCTGCGAGTCCATTGGCTGCTGTAAAGGCCAGGTCTCCGGTTCCGCTCCCTAGGTCCAAAATGTTTACCTTTTTCTCCGCGAGGTTAAGGCTTTTTACGGCCTTCTTGCGCCAGATGGTATCCAGATGAAAACTGATTATCCGGTTGAGAAGATCGTAACGGCCGGCGATTCTATCAAAGATCTGCTGTACAAATCTTTCATGCTGGTTTCTAGGTGAAGGCATGGCCCGATTGTGGAGACCAAGGGCAGACGGGGATAAGGTCAGAAATCCCTTTCGACAATGAGACGAGCCAGGCTCTCGAGCCCGTTTCGATAGATGGATGGTTCAAGCTTCTCAATAAGTTTAGTGGCCTCAAGGGCGTATCCCTTGGACATCACTTTAGCCTGGTGAATGGATTTACCTTGCCTCATAGCCTCGATGGCACCTTGGATACACAACTCGGATGGATGCGGCGATTCAAAGGCCTCCATAACGGTTTTCTCTCCTTCATTAACCGATAAAACGATCGGCAATGACGGATTCCCGTCTCGAAGATCCATGCCAATAGGCTTTCCCAGCAACTCTTTGTGGCCTATCACATCCAGGACGTCGTCAATCATCTGAAAGGCCATCCCCAGGTTGAGACCGTATTCCTTCATCTGTCGGATGGACTCGTCCCCTCCATCGGCCATGTAGGCCCCGAGTTGGGCCCCAGTCTGGAACAATGAGGCGGTTTTGCGTTTGATAATCCGTAGATAATCTTCGAAAGTAACCGTCCTGTTACGGTTAAATGAACTCTGAAGCATCTCCCCCTCAGTCAAACGTGTGCACGCATCAGCAGTCCACTGAACCACCGTCTCGTCGAATTTTCCGGCAAATTCGAAGGCCTTAATAAACAGGAAATCACCCGTGACCAGCGTCGATTTGAGCCCAAATTTCTTATAGGCCGATTCTTTCCCTCGTCGCACATCGGCGCCGTCGATAATGTCATCGTGAAGCAGGGTGGCTGTATGAAGGAGTTCCAGGGCGGTAGCGATGTCAACCATCTCTTCCGTTCGGGTGCCGCCGCATGCCTTGAAAGCGAGCAAGGCCACGAGCGGGCGGACCCTTTTCCCCCCGCTATCGATCAGGTGAGCAGAAATCTCCGTCAATGTCCGTTCGCTTGAGCGAATAGATTTTGCCAGATTTTTTTCGACCAGATCGAGCTCGGTGGCAAGGCAATCGAATAGATCCTCCGACTTCATCGGTAGGTCGGTCGAGTTTTGCCCATTGCTTAAAGGGACGGTGTTTTGCATCTGATTAATATTAGGTGTGGGTGCCGGTTGAGCTCCCCGCTCTGTATCGGTGACAATGGCAAAAAGTGGCATATATCCATAGCCAGGTCAAGCTGAACCTCTAGCGACGGAGCCGAAACCGGTGGCAATCGAAAAGCCCTACCCCTGTCCCCCACCCGAGGGCTGGGCGTTAGATCGAATGAAAGGTTGATGGGTTGCTGGCGCTCGTTCTTCATCCTGAAGAATCCCATCGCCTCATCCGGTTTGCAGAAGTTGCTGGCAACTTGGATCTCTAAAGGTGCCTAGTCTCGTATTTTCCCTTGACAACTTTGCACCAAGCTTAATATATAGGGAACGTAGTCAACATTAACAGGGGACGAAGGAGGCCGTTCATGGAAGCTTATCTCTTTATTTTGCGTTGGATTCATTTCCTTTCCGGTATTACGTGGATTGGCATTCTCTATTATTTTAATTTCGTACAGACACCGTTTTTTGCAGAGACCGAGGCTCCGGTTAGAAGCGGTGCCGTTCAAAAATTGGTCCCTCGCGCTCTCTGGTGGTTCCGCTGGGGCGCCATGTTTACCTTCTTGTCAGGCATTCTGATGTATATGCACAAGCTGGCAGAGGTGGGAAGCTCCATCTATTTCGCTTCCCCTTACGGGCTGGCAATAACCATAGGCGGAACGATGGGAACACTGATGTTCCTGAATGTTTGGCTGGTGATCTGGCCCGCGCAAAAGGTCGTGATCGCTTCGGCGGTTCAGGTTGCTGAGGGTGGACAAGCCATTCCCGAGGCCGCCCGCCGTGCCCGGAGGGCTTCGCTTGCATCAAGGACCAATACGCTGTTTTCGATTCCCATGCTCTTCTTCATGGGCGCCGCCAGTCACTATCCTTCAATCGGTGCGGCAATGGGATCGGCAACAGGATTTTGGGTTGTCGCTCTTGGGATTATTGCTGTCGTGGAACTGAATTGTCTAGTGGGGACCCAGGGCGCTGCCAAGAAGCCTTTGGATTCGGTTTCGGGTACCATTTGGTCAGGTTTTCTGCTGACTCTGATGCTCTGGCTGGTCTTCAGGTTCCTCTTATAATAGAGGAGTCTGCGGGCGCTCAGCGAAGATAGACTGCAATGTCCGGAATCGCTTTTCTGAGGTGCGGAAAGGCCGGCATGGCAACAGACTTGCGCTTGGGAACATAACCAAGAGGATATTTTCGGTGGAGGATTCGGGCCTCCAGTAAAACCTGGGAAGATCCTTTAAGGGCTGGTCCCGTTGGTCCATCCTTCGCCGGGTCCCTGTTGTGGCAGGGGGTACAGTTTACTAGGAAGAGTTTCCTTCCCCGGTCCGGATTGGGGCCTTGGGTCGATGCTGTCTTGTTATTCGAATCCCCGAAACAAGCCATCAGGCCCATTACGAGACAAAGAGAACTCAGAGAAAGATATATAGAAGTTCGACCGAGCACGCTAGAAATTTAGCCTACCTCAATTTACATCGCAACATCCGGAATCCCCCTCCTGTGCCAAAAGTGACAACCGTTCGACCCCCGATTCATTCATTATCCGGCCAAATCGGGCACCTCGACCAATTGGGAGGGGTTTCGGATGTCTTGCTTCCAAAGCTCAAGTAATTTCTTAGCAATTGGACCGGGCCGGCCGGTACCGATAGTCCGATTGTCCCACTCGACAACGGGTACAATTTTAATTGTACTACCAAAAAGAAGCATCTCTGCCGCCGCGTAACCTTCTTCAATAGATACATCGTAAAAAACAATATCCTTCAGGTCTCCCTGCTGAACCAGGCGGCGAGCGAGTTGGGCCATGCGCCGAACGGTGATACCCGTAAGGATAGATTCAAAAGAAGGGTGACGAAGGATTAGGTCCTTGTCCACAAAAGCAACGTTCATGTTGGAGCCTTCCCCAATCATGCCCTGACGGTCAAGGAAAATTCCGTTTTGGGCCCCCCGGTCCTTCGCATCGAGGACCACTAGCGCGTTGGGCAGGTAATTCGTCGATTTGATGCGAGCAAAAAACGGAGCCTTTATGGGTATGGAACTGGTTACGACTTTGATTCCTTCAGTATAATACCACTCCGGATAGCCCGCCTGCCTAAAGATCATTACATAGAAGGCACTGGCGATGCATTCGCTGGAATCCAAGCCGAACCCACCTGGCCCAGCTGAAAGCCAGTAGCGAACAGAGCCGCCACGGTGCCCACTTGCGGCTGCAGTGTCCAAAATAATCTGCCGTATCCGCTCTGGGTTAAAAGGGAGCGGAATGCGCGCTAATTTGGCCGAATCGTAAAAGCGCTGTAGATGATCGTCCAGTTGGTAAAGCCTGCCATCAATCAACGTGGCGGTATCGAAAATACCATGGCCGCGATGCACCATGTGATCGTCAAGGGGAATGAGCATCAGAGCCGGATCGGTGACAATCCCTTCGATCCGGCTGGAGTACATGGCAAAGAAATTCCCCGCATTGGAATGAACCGCCCGCCGTAATCCATCGACTGCTTGTTGGGTTGTAAAAAGCGGGGTTTTCACAACACTCGGCATACGTCTTTTCCCCTTAAAAAACGGTAAGCATTCCATAAATAAATTTTAAACCGGACCATAGAAGACAATACGTGCACGAATTGTATGGATGGCTTAGCTCTCGCCCGCGGTCTGAATTCAAGCTACCAGCGAGAGGATACGTACAAATCAGAAGGAGCCTTTTCTAGGTTCGCTGATACCTGCGGGCGAAGAAACGCGCTCCAAAAAAACCGATAATTCCGACGAATATCATGACCAGCCCAATGGATATCGCTCCGGACTTTGCATCCGTCGAGTATGCTGAGATAATAACGAAAAGCCCCAACCCGGCCACAAGACCAAGGCTATGCTGTATTGCAGTCCAAATCTTCACAGATTGATACCAATTCACCGTCTGATTTAATTTCATACCACAATGGAGGCACAAAGCAATGAAGAGAATGAGAATCCCTGACACCACAGGCCCAAAACACCCTAGCGCTCGGTTATCCGCCTTCCCAGACGACCATGGGAGCCTACTCGGTGGTAGCAGCACAGCCACGCAGGCTGGATAAGCCCATGGGGAATGGGTCAGTCGGCCTCTCAGACCTTCGTTGGCCATATTCGATTTCGGTCAGCGACGGCCGAGTCTCAAGACCTGAATGTGGGCGCATCGTGGAATTCCCCGAAGAAATACGGCTGGAAGGCCCAGGAGGCTTTATTTTCGTTCCGGAGGATATCTGGATTGCTAGCGGTGTGCCAAGTTCAATGGCATGAATTGATACGTTCTATGGAACCTAAAACTTGAGGTGACTTCAAGCAGGATCAATAGGTTAGAAACAAGCGCCTTGAAATAAGCCGGGATCGATCGAATACGGGCGAGGTGACTTCGACGTCCAGTCGACGTGTGTTCTTTGTCGCCATTCAAGATCTGATTGATCCCTTCCATAAGTTGCCTCTTAGTCAACCGCATAGGAATATAACAATCTGCCCCTGACTTATAGCCCTCCAGTGTGTTTTCAAACTGAATCTTTGCCGTAACCATAATGACCGGTATCGTAGCCGTTTCGGGGGAACCTTTCAGTCGGATCAGTACTTCGAATCCATGCATGTGGGGCATCATAACATCAAGAATGATCAGGTCGGGGTTTTTCTCTCCCAGGGAAGTAAACAGTTGGCGACCACTGTAGGCACAGAGGACATTGAATCCATTGTGCTCGAGAATTAGCCTGAGAATGGTGACCAGATCCGGGTCGTCGTCAAGAACGAAGATGGTCTGTTTCTCGTGGGCTTTTTAACCACCAGGGAAGGGCTTTCTGCTTTTGCCGTCCACTTCTCTATGCTCATCCAATTGTCTCCCATAAGTCTAGATGGATCAATGAGAAGCTAGAAATGTGCCAAAGGGTTGGGCGGCCAACGCTCTCTAATTAATTTTAGGAGTTTCAGGGATTTATCCAACATGCTGAAAGGATTGTCCAATGCGATCCTTACCGGGGTTGCAGTGGGATTGTTACAAATTGTGTCGACTCGTCACCTATTTTACCATCGTGCTACGATTGATACGGTCGGTAAAGTCCCCGTATGCACAGGCTCCGGTTACTAGGATGTACAGGATAAAACAGGGGGGGGGCCTAAGCAAGGAACCGATAGACACCGTGAAACCGTCTAATATGGAAACACCTGATTCAATCTGGCCTAGTCTCGCGCGTTCCTTTCACATCCGCATTTACCACTAACAGCGCAACTACTCTAATTTTCAATGGATTCCTGTCTGGCATAACTTTGGCTTTAGTGTAGAGGAAGACAGCGCCGAAAATGAATAGCGCAGACAAGGATAGCAAACAAGGATCAAGAAATACTTTTACGATTTCATCGAATATTCGGGACTTATCTCTATCACCTGGTATTTTGGAATTTTGTAAAAGCACCCCGAAATAATCATTCCTCTCCTTGTTCTCTGGATCGCAGAAGGCGAGATTCATAACCTGTTTAACAGAGTACGCTAGATAAGTAATCTGTACAGTTCTCCCCTGCCCTTAGGCTTCCCTGCCGCCGCACACGCCTTACAATCATTTCACTAACCAACGGTATTTACGACAACTTGCAGCCTTCTGCTACAACGCACCTGATCGTTGAGAGGAGAAGGGATCCATCTGCCAGAACCGTAGAGAAAAGAAGCAGCCTGTTCCCCCGGCAAGTTTTTACGAGCTTTTGACTATGGTTTCTTTGATTTCATCACTGGAATTGCCCGAAGCGCCCTCCTTCGCTTGCCCCGTGGAGTAGTTTTTTACTCGGGGGTTCTCATCTTGATCGTGGGAAGTACTCCACGGGGCGAGTTGAGCTTCAGCCGTCGCGGGCCGTAGTCGGCTATGGCCGACGAAGGTCTGAGAATTCGACCGTGACTTTAATCCATGGGCTTAGTCCTTGCTCTACTGGGAAAACGGGAAATACAAAGAAAAATACGGGAGAGCCCTCTGAATCAGGGCTCGTTGTCGGGAGTGAGTCGTTGTATGGACGCCCGGCACTCACGTGCTGGGCCCTGAATGGCGTGCGGGTAACCTCCCAATCGTGCCCCTAGGGGCACGATTGGAGGTTACTGGACTTCGAAATGGGCGACGCAGAGAACCTTGCTCGGATCGCTAGCCGTGGTTACTTCGACACTCCATTTTCCGATATGGAAGTTGGGATCGATAATTTTAGAACTCCAGGTGCGATAGCCGGACGATTCACCAAGGTTTTGCTCTACCGTAGCAACCTCCATGCCATCCTTATACCAACGGTGGCGAAGGACACCCCCTGTGGCCGACTTGATTCGGTTCCACAAATAGACCTTGCGATCTTCTTGTGAATTGATTACGGGAACCTGCCCGCTGGGTTGGGATTTATTGCCACAGTAGGTCCCGGGCTGAAAAGGGGCAACCGGCTCTCGGTCTGATACATCCCGAGCAAATATGATTTCGACAATTTCCTGACCCGAGGAAAGGGTTGGAAAGGCCACTAAGGTCGTAAAAACTAAAAGAGAAACGATAAGGAATCCAGGCATAATTTAACCTCCTGAACTTTGCTTCTGAGGGAATATAGCAGCAATTGGGATGCCAATGGGTAAGTGTTGTATTCTATTAGAGTTTGCCTCTTGTCGATTGATAAAAGTGTACCATTCTGGGAATTTATTTGCAAAATTGTTCATTCGATTCTTGTTGAATGCCTCTA
Organism: Binatia bacterium; assembly: GCA_963664015.2. Classification (GTDB taxonomy): domain Bacteria; phylum Desulfobacterota; class Binatia; order UBA9968; family CAXXLF01; genus JACZQL01. The sequence goes on from CAXXLF010000002.1 coordinate 169,344, forward strand.
TCCTCCCATCATCCGGCCCTGCACTAACAAAATCGCTGGATAATTTAAGCCTCCACGGGCCAATCTAGCCCTTCTGGCCTTTGTAGCCGCAGGCTACAAAGGCGGAGTAAGCCGCCCGCACAATCTTTCCTTTACAATATCTCGGAGCTCTTGGATGGCCTGCCCAATAGATCTTAAAGGGGGGTGCTTTTATTTTAATTGTTGTCCAATGCCACAAATTCGGTTTGATCGTAACCGCCTCATGCCAATTAACTGGTTAGTCCAACATCACTGGCTATTTCATCCTGCTCTTGATCCGGTTTTCCAGTCGAACCCACCACCATGGAACTGGAACCGTTGGCCTTCCGTGCCAGGCGCGAAGCCAATTTTCTCCATTGAATCAAGGCAATATCCGTATTGGAGAGATGTTCACCGTCCCGGTAGCGCTGGACTTCGATCTGGCGCCGGTCCTGCTTGAGAAACAGTTGGTGAACGTGCCGAAAATAGATGTTGTACCAAAGTTTCAGAGCCAAACGATGGATTGCGTTGCTTGGATGGGTCACCAGAAAATTCAGGTGTCGAGTCCGTTTCTCATCGATGGCGACCGGCCACCCCATATTGGATATGTGAATTCCACAGTAGACATCGCGGACCTTCACTATAATATTACCCGGCATACGAATATCCCCTCCGGCCGTGGAGGACTCGCCGCTCAACTCTTTTCTCTTGTAGCGCCGCCGCACAACACGCCACCATAGATGAGCCGGGAATTTTCCAACCCCTGGATAATCCGCTTGAAGGCCTCCCCCTATTCCGCGGACGTGCATTCCTCTTCCGTCGGGTAGAAGCTCCATATGAACCTTCCCCCAAGCGGGCAGCTTGTTGAATATCACTTCAACCGATTTTCGATGCACATAGGGGGCGTGAAGAATGTCGGGATAGTTCTCGACGACGGTGCGCCAATTACATGACCACTCGCTGAAGGTGAAGTGGGTCATGATCCCTGGCTCTTTAAGCTCCGGCGGAAGGTCGTCATCCAACGGCGGCGGTTCCCCTTCACCTATAAACGCCCAGATAATCCCAAAACGTTCTTCCGTTGGATAGGACTTCACTCGCACATTTCCCGGAAGGTTCGATTCGGGACCTTCGACGATAGCAGCGACACATTCCCCCTTCTCATCGTAGGTCCAGCCGTGGTACCCGCAACTCAGCGTGCCAGGGAAGAGGATGCGCCCGCGTGAAAGCATTGTACCACGGTGCGGGCAACGATCCGTCAATGCGGCAACCTTGCCGCCCTTACCGGGGAACAGTACGATATCTTCGCCCAGAATCTTGACAGAAACTGGGCGGCGCCCCAACCGTTTAGCGTCAACCAAGGGGTACCAGTAATTGCGATACCCAAGCAGGGGCGCGTCGGGAATTGAAACTAGATCAGTCTCCACAGCTCCACTCTCCTCTCCTGTTGATGTTCCATCTAGGTCCTCCAGTACCTTGGCAGATTTAGAGTAACCGTATCCATTGATTTTATCCCGCGTTACCGTGCTTATGTCAAGAAGGGACTGATTTTGCCCCGCCAGCGGTTCTTGCACCGCTACTGGCCGTCCTTTACAGTGAACAAGGGATTATCCTACTTGGGGCAGACGCACGGAGCATGTTGTTTGATCGGTTCTTCTGCCTGCCTACCGGAACTGTATGGCTAAGATAAGTTCCCCTGGATCCCGAACTCAGCGTCGACGACAAGGTGAATCCTTCGCATTGAAGAAAAGGTACTACATAGCTGACGGAGCAAATGGGTTATGAGGGAATACGTCGTAGGTGATATCCATGGTTGTCTGAACGAATTGGAATATCTCATAGGGGCCCTTCCCCTCAAGTCCGAAGACCAGCTGGTATTTCTTGGGGATTATGTGGACCGAGGGCCCGATTCAAAAGGGGTTATCTCTTACCTGATTGAGCTACGCTCCAAGGCAAAGTTCGAACTCGTGTTGTTGAAGGGCAACCACGAAGATATGCTGCTATCCTATATCGGGGTACAGGGGAACCATGGAGACGTATTTCTAGTCAATGGTGGATCGGCGACTCTCGCGAGTTATGGGGTCAGTGAAAAAGGCGCTGGGGGGGATCTCTTCCGCTCAAAAATTCCCCTGGATCATCTTGATTTCTTCAAGGGTTTAAAGAGCTACCACATCATGGACTCTTACCTCTGTGTCCACGCGGGGATCAATCCGGTAAAGCCTCTGGGGGAGCAAAATGACGATGAAATGCTCTGGATTCGCCACGACTTTATTAGCGCGGGGCACAGTCTTCCTTATACTGTGCTATTCGGCCATACTTCTTTTGATTCAGTCCTTTTCGACCTTCCTTTTAAGGTTGGTTTGGATACCGGGCTGGTTTACGGCAATACCTTGAGTTGTCTCGAGGTCTCGGAAAAACTCTTATTTCAGATCAAGAGAGGCAGCAAGCAGGTAAGCCAACTTGCGGTGAAGAGTCACTGGGGCCCAAAAGAGAGCACCCGTCCCGGTTGATTCTTAAATCCTGTGTGATCCTTTTTTCTCTCCAAGGGATTCTTTACTTCACTAGAGATCCCGATAGTACAGAGAATTCATGACTCAGATATGCGGTGGAGGAATTTTATGATTTTTGACTCTGATGCCCATGTAGAAGAAAATGCAGAGACCTTTGAGTCACTGGCACAAAGCGAGAAGTTTATCAAATCCATGCCACGGATCAGTGAAGGATCGGGGCGAGCATTCTGGTTAATCGAAGGGAAGGTCTTCCCCAAGCTCACCGTTAAGGGAGTGTTCACTTTCGGCACCCCTCACGGTCCGTCCGAGGGAAATCAGGCGGACAAAGCGAGAAGAACCTCACGGGGAAGCCAAGAATTAACCGACCCGGTGGCGCGGCTCGGGACTATGGATGAGGAAGGTATAAACGTTTCGGTCATCTTTCCAACCCTCTTCCTTACCTACCCGGTAGGTGAGAATCGTGCATTCCGTCACGCTCTATGTCGAAATTACAATACCTGGATGGCTCGACAGTGTCAGGCAAGTGGCGGCAGGCTCCGATGGGTTGCGGCCCTACCACTGCCCGATATTGAAGCGAGCGTTGAGGAAATTGACCATGCGAAGTAGCTCGGGGCAAGCGGCCTGCTTACCCTTGGGACTGCGGGAGACTTGCTCCTCGACGATCAGAGCTTGGATCCTTTTTATGCCGCCGCTGAACGGAAGAATCTTTCAGTTTGCGTCCACGTGGGTTGGGCGTATCCACCACTAACGGCCCTGTACGACAACGTCTTTCTCTCCCAATCTTCGGCCTTTGTTCTGCCGATTTTTATGGCCTTTGTCAGTATCATGGCCGGTGGCGTACTCGATCGCTTCCCCAGACTTAAGGTCGGCTTTTTCGAGGCGGGAGTCGAGTGGGTCCCATACTGGATTGACAAGATCGAGAGACTCCATCGCCAGCCTCCGGGAGGATTGGCGAATCGGGACCTGCCCGGTAAATACGCCCAGGAGTACGTTCAAGAGGGCCGCGTCTATTTTAGCTGCGAGCTGGACGAAAAACGGATCGCCGAGGTTGCTAGGGATATAGGTGACGAGTGCATCCTCTATGCGTCAGACATCCCCCACACGCACCGGGTCTTTGACGCCGTTGGCCTCTTCCGCAAGCGTACGGAAATTGCTGAGTCCACTAAGGAGAGAATCTTGGGAAAGAATGGGGCGAGATTCCTTGCCGAAGACGAGGCCCACTAATCCTCAATCACCATGAGAGCCGGACGTTTTAATCAGCTCACCTTGGGCTAACTTTTCCACAAGGGCACCATCCCCATCCAAAAACTCCAAATTGCGTAGCTCGGGCGGCTCGACCCAACAGATGGCGTGGAAGGCCAGGTTGGCGGGTGTCCCTTGGTAGCGGTCCACCCGGTAAAATCTAACGAATACATCTAAGCCATTGGGATAAAGATGCCGTTGGCAGAAGACCTCAGTCGCTGAAAGAACGTTGATCCCTAACTCCTCATTCATCTCCCGCTGTAATGCGATTTCAGGTTGTTCACCTGCTTCCACCTTCCCTCCTGCAAACTCCCACTTTAGAGGGAAATTGCCGTCCTCCTTCTTTCTCTGGCAGACCAGCAGCCTTCCATCGTGATGAAGAATACCAGCCACCACCTGTAAGGGACTCTCCAGATTGGTCACGAATCGGATCTCCTTGTCGCTTGAATTCGAAATTACCCCCCCCAGCATTCTTAACGACGAAATCTCATAAGTTTTGCGAAGCGAGAAATGCGCGGATCGCTTCACTCCAGCCCTCGGGCCCGATCTTGTCAGTCCTCTGAACAGTTGGGTACTCCCTCAGTAGGGTAGCATCCCACGTACCGTCCGGATTTTTGACGACCACCGGGTAGTCTACATGGCTTAATAAGGAAATGTCGTTGCTCGAATTCCCCAAACCCAGGCTCAGTACGGTTGAACCGGTTTTACGGTATAAATCCAGCAGGAGGTGTACCGCCCTACCCTTATCATGGCCCCCGGTGAGGTGGGCGAAACGGTCGCCCATGGTCACCTGATACCCTTGACTGCGTAGCCGAGCAAACAGCCCTTCACAGTCACCGGCCTCGACCACAAATGGCTCGTCGTATTCCCGGGCTGCCGCCAGTCGCGCTTCGGCTTTGCCCAGCCCCGTCAAGTGCCCGATTTCCTCCAAACTCATCGAACCGAAGGGTTTAATCCGGACCTGAGATTCACAGGCTGCGTTTTTCAGTGATATTCGTAATTGGGAAATGTTGCTTCCCAAAGAGATGACCTCCAATGAGTTGGTTTCTCTCGTCTCTTCAATGGCGAAGGGAAAATAGTCCTTGGAAAAGCATAGGGCACCGCCGTTTTCTATAATGAACGGGTCCGCGAGACCCAACTCCCGCCACAGAACAATCATTTCGCTTCGGGTTTGACTAGAACAAAGAATAAGCGGAATGTTCAGGACTTTGAGTCGCTCTATCGCACCTCGACTGGCTTCATAGCTGTAGGTTTGCTGATCCAGGAGGGTCCCGTCCAGATCAGTGATGACTATAATTTTCGTGGATCGGGCGGACCCGGTTGAAGTCCCAGTCAAGATACCGTTGCACTTTCAGAATCCAGGGGAGTTTTATGGGCTGCCTGATATTCCGGAAGGGTCACTATGGGAGGACGTTCCAGGTCTCGTATCTCCCTTACCTCCAAGGAATAAGCCTTACGATTTGCTTTGACAAGCTTCATACTACGACTCACCTCCTCAATAAGTTCGATCCTATTTGTCTCCTGTAGCCTTTGAAGAAAGACCTGGATTAGGGCGAAGGACATCTGACTCAAGGCCGGCAGAGCCTGGTTCCGGTGAATTCGCTCTCCCAAGTCCACCTGGGCGATGCCGCGCTGGCCGAGTAAATTGTAGATGTCGATGAGGAGACCCGTCTCCACACCGTATCCAGTAAAGAACGGAACCCGTTCCAGAATCTCTCGCCTCCCTCCGTATTCACCGGCCAGGGGTTGGACAATGCCAGAAAGCTCCGGATAAAAAAGGTTCAAGAAGGGGCGCGCCGTAAGTTCAGTAACTCTGCCGCCGCCACTCGCCGAGATATTTCCTCCAACCCGAATGGGCCGCCGGTAAAATCCTTTGATGTATTGAATCTTTGGTTCTTTTAGTAGCGGTCCTACGAGACCGTAAACGAAGCCTGGATGAATATTTTTTATATCCGTATCGATCCAGACGATCAGATCTCCCTTTAGCACATGAAGACTCTTCCATAGAGCTTCCCCTTTCCCTCGATAGGAGCCATATTCGGGAAGGACCTCTGTATGCTTGAAGACCGGGATGCCCTCATCGGTTGCTATTTTAACCGTGTCGTCGGTCGAGTTCGAATCGATAAGAACGATCTCGTCCAAAAGGGGAAAATCGTCCATCAAACGGGACTTGATGGTGCGGATAATATTCCCGACGGTCTCTTCTTCGTTCAAGGCGGGCAACCCGAGACTAACAGTTAGCCCCTGTTTCTGTTTCAACTCTACCAGCTTCGAGATGCCGGCAAACTCCCGTGCACGGAATGAATTCTCAGCAAACCATTGATCTACTCTTTCGGACAGGGGTTTTTGAGGATCTGGCGGATGTTGCTTCCATGGCTGTAAGGACCGTGGGGTCTTGACGACGATTAGGGGCTTTTGCATCTGCTGTGCGACATGTTCGACCACCGTCCCCAGGAAAAATGCCTGAGGATCCATTTGTGCTCCGGCACCGAGAATTACCAGATCGTGGCGATCGGCTTCCTCCATAATGGCCGCCTCGGGATCAGCCTGCACAGCTAAAAATCGTTTGATTTGTGGATGGAAACGCAGGCTGCTCAGAAAGTCCAGATAGGGTCGATCTTGGTACCTCGACTCACCTCCAGGCGGTTCACAGTGAAGCAATGTGAATTTTCCGTTGAGGACCCGAGCCAATTGGCTGGTTACCTCCAGTGCAAACTCCGCATGAGGCCCGCCCCGAACCGGAAGAAGAATGCTTCGGCAATTGAAGATATCGGGGGTGCGCACCACCAGGATCTTGCACGGGGGATGATCCAATAGCTTATCGATGGTGACCCCGAAAAGTTGTTCCTGGGATGAGGCGTATCCCTTCCAGAAAAGTAAAAGAAGATCACACCCTTCGCTCTGTACGGTTTCGACGATCCCTTCGGACACCTTTCGGGAGACACGAACAAGAGTCCGGAGTTCAATTCTTTCCTCGGGAAACTGCTCCTTTAGCTTATCCAGTGCCGCTCGATCGGTTGGGGCCTTTTCCGCCCCTTCGCTGAGGGAGTCCTCTTCGGGAACACAGACAACTTTTAAGCCTACGACCTTGCCGGTCGGAGGAAGCAAGGCAGCGGCAAGTTTCAAGGAGGACCCGGCCTGAGCGGGATCTAGGATCGGAATGAGAATCTTTTGTGCGACGGCCATAGCTGCTGCCAGCATAGATGCATCGTAAAGGAGTGTCAACGACTAGCTAAACTCTGCCTTCATAAATAAAATTCCGATATTGGTTATTAAAACTAGCGTTCCCTTGTTAGGTAATGGAGTTGGAAACATTGAACCATGGCTAATGAAAGAACCACACTTTCAAAAACAATCACTAATTTTATTTAAGTGGCAATGTTGGAAGGCTCATTACCATGGGCTTGTCAGGAGGGAAGTTGTTTGCCAAAGCTAAAGAAACGATTGTTCATGTAAGGCTTGTTCTTCTCGAATATCTTTGCCTGCTCCTGATCCACAGATTCGACCTCACCTGCATACATGTCCATTACTTGTTGGCAGTAGCTTTTTGTGCGTCCGAAGTGTAATGGGTAAAAATATTGACTAATGTACGTCTATTTCTTTCCCAAAGCTGATAAACACAGGCAAAATCATAAAGGATCTTGCTCCATAGATCCGTATCCAACTCCGCCTCCTCACTGTTGCTCCACTTGCGGTGAATGGTTTTTAGGCTTTCCCAGTTTTCGGCACTTAGGATCTCCTGATACATAGGCCGAAAATGATTAAAGCCATCGATAAATTCAGAATGCAGTTTGGATAGGCCCACAGAGACAGCTATTAATTAAAGCTCCTCGTGTTTTAGGCCGTTGACGGGAACCGGTTGATGCGGATTGTCATGGCGCCACTGGTGGGCGTATCTTCCCATGAGGTAGAAGAGAGTGCTAATCAGCTGTTGGAACATAGGTCCCAAATCGGAACCTGGATCTTTAGCACCATGGATTTTCGTCCCAAGATAGGCCTGAACAACCTTAAATCCCTCATTGATTGCTGAGGTCGTCATCCAGATGTCGATACCGAAGCGTGCGACGTCCGAGTCCCATACGTCCTCGTCCATATAGAAGGCAGCGAGCTCTGGCGAAAACCCGAAGTCACCACCGATGGGTTGCCGGATATCGACACCATATAGCGCGCGAGTCAGTTAGGATAGACGATCTGATTGGTGATAGTCCCGTCGAATTTATGCCTGCGACAATAGGGAGGGACGAAAGCGGCGGATCTGTCAAGAATCAGTTGTATCAAGGATTTTATCTACTCGGGAGTGATGCTGCTCAGGTCCGAATTCATCATAGCAGCGGCCTTCGCTTTTGAAAGGATGAGCAATTCAAACACCCCCCGTAGAGACGACCCCTTACCGGGAAGTCCCCGGTAGATCGTGACGCGCTTGAGAACCCCTTCCGGTGTGGGCGTTTCATAGACCCTCTCCCGTGTATCGTCCAGGGATCCCCCGGCACAGACAAATAAAGCACACTTCTGGTCTAGAAAATATTTCGCTAGACCGATGCCCGCCTGCTGGACCACATACTCGATACTGTCCTCGTTGTTAAAGCAAGGAATCTCTACCAGAATGTCCACATTGTCAATTTACCTTAACCATAGATGAACGTCCTCTCTCAGTGCCGATGAGTATTTTCTTGCCATTAAATTCCTCTGTTTAATAAACTATGGGCTTCGGGGGTCTTGCTTGCAGATAATAATTATATGAGAACATCTTTCCTGGTTTGTAGTAAGACCTAAGTGAAAACTATGACTCCAGATAGGAATCTGGTAAATCAATCCCTATGCGAGTGTTTATGATCGCTTCTGAGATCGCCCCATTAGCAAAGACGGGTGGTTTGGCAGATGCTGTCGCTGGACTTTCCCAAGCCCTGATAGCACTTGGGGTTAAGGTCTCTCTTGTCATGCCGGCCTACCAGGAAGGGCTTAGGGCGGGAGTCCCCTGTCAGCCAGCTGGGATTAAGATAGGAGTTGACATGGGAGGCAAAACTAAACACGCTGGCGTTTGGGAGGCACGGCTGGGAGGGAATGTGCCAGTTTACCTAATCCGGGCGGACAATTATTTCCTAAGCGACGGGCTGTACGGTACGGGGTCCGGAGATTACCCGGATAATGCCGAACGGTTTATCTTTTTCAGTAAGGTCGCACACCAATTAGCGAGCAGGACGGGCCCCTGGGACATCCTCCACTGCAACGACTGGCAGAGTGCTCTCGTGGCTGTTTAGCATAAACTAAACTCAGACCAGGACCAAGTACGCAAGGTTCTCCTCACTATCCACAACCCAGCTTATCAAGGATCCTTCCCCGACAGCGATTGGAAGCTACTGGATTTGGAAGGCCGTTACTTCGATCCTAAATACCTGGAGTTTCTCGGCAGAATCAATCTCCTCAAAGGCGGTATGCTCTTTGCAGACGGTTTGAGTACCGTGAGCAGGAGATACGCCGAGGAGATTCGGACGGCCGAATTTGCCTGTAGATTGGAAGGTGTTCTTCAGACTCGGGAAAAGAACTTTTATGGCATCTTGAACGGCGCCGATTACACCCAATGGAATCCCCAGAGCGATCCGTATATTGTAGAGAATCACGGTCCCGACAATCTGGCGGAGAAAAAGAAATGCAAAAGGGATTTACAAGAGCTATTTGAACTACCCCAGGAACCCTCGACCCCGCTCGTAGGGATGGTCGCCCGGCTCGATAAGCAGAAGGGGATCGACATTCTTCTCGATGTCCTGGACAAGATCGTAGATTTGGATATGCAACTGGTTCTCCTTGGGACCGGTGCGGCGGGCTATGAGAAAGCTCTTGCCGCCTTCAACGGCCGTGGCAAGAGAATTGGGGTCAAGATCGCGTTTGACAATAGCCTAGCCCATAAAATAGAAGCTAGTGCGGACATGTTCCTTATGCACTCTCTGTATGAACCCTATGGATTCAATCAGATCTACAGCCTCAAATACCGGACTATCCCGATTGTGCGGGCTCTGCCTTGCTGGATACGATCTAGAGAGCCCATACGGTCTACAGCAATCAACCGTCATGGGAGAAATTGGTGAGACGTGCCATGGCCTGTGACTTTTCTTGGAGCGATTCGGCCCGTGAGTACTTAAGTCTTTACCGTACTGTCTTGGGTAGTGGAAATGGTGAGCCCATTAGTTGATCCGTTTTATCTGTAATGGGAAACATGCTTGGAGAGTTCTTTTACCGTGACAAATCAGCCTACCAATATAAGCCTCAGATCCATGACGTTGGTATAGGTCGGGTCTGTGAGTAGGAGGTCCCCAAGGCTTTGGAAAAAGTGATATGAATCATTCTGCTTGAGATAGTGGTCGGCGTCCAGGCGGGAGTCTTGCGCCCTTTGAATAGTTGAACCGTCAACTATCGCGCCGGCAGCATCGGTTGGACCGTCGGTCCCATCGGTCCCCCCACTCAAAAGGGCCACGGCGTTCAGACCCGCGATATCGATAGCTGCTGCCAACGCAAACTCCTGATTTCGGCCCCCGACCCCTCCCCTTTAATCGTAACGGTGGTTTCGTCTCCAGAGATCACGCAGGCGGGTCTTGGAATTGGGTTGCCCGATGTCAGGATCTCTCTCGCGATGGCGGCATACACCCTGGCGACCTCTCGGGTTTCGCCTTGCACGGAACTGGACAGTATCAGAGTGTGGTAACCCAACTCCTCACCCTTGGCCCTTGCTGCGTCGAGTGCTATGAGGTTGCTTCCGATAATAACATTATGGGTTTGGCTAAATAATAGAGGATTCTCCGGCTCTTGTGTGGAGACCTGCTCTTCCCGGGCCTTCTTCTCCAAGAAGCTCAAGATGTTTTATGGTGTCTTTTTTTTCAGCTGGTATTTTTCCAGTATTTTCAGGCAATGGATAAAACGGCTGGTATCGGGTACCGTTGGCCCGGATGCAATGGTCCCCATGTGGTCATCTACAACGTCGTACAGGATCAATGAGATCACAGGGGCAGGATAGGCGATTTGCACCAAGCGGCCCCCTTTCAGTTGTGATAGATGTTTTCTCAAGCTATTCAGTTCATGGACGGAGGCACCGCATTTCAGAAGCAGTCCTGTGAGTGTTTGCTTGTCCTCCAGAGTCAGTCACTCAGCAGGACACGACATCAATGCAGATCCACCTCCGGAAATCAGGCAAAAGACCAGGTCATTTCCTGAAGCCCGTTCCAAGAGGTCCACGATTTGCGCCGTCCCCCGAACCCCCGCATCGTCCGGTACCGGATGGCCTGCTTAATTGATCTGGATCGTTTTCAGAGGTAAGCTATGCCCGTATTTGACATTAACGACACCGGATGTCACCTTGGCACCAAGGATGTCTTCGATCACTTGAGCCATCTTGGCGCAGGCTTTCCCCGCACCCACCACCACAATTCGCTCATAACGCGAAAGATCATAAATCCGCCCCTGGACATTCAACCGGTTCCCTGAAGGCTGACGACTTTTTTTGTAGCAGCGAATGGATCTACCGCATGGACGGCATTGTGAAAGATGGTCACTGCATGGGCGCGTAACTCTGCCAGGTTATTCATTGAGTTCAATTCGATGGTGGTATTTCTGACCCTCTTAAGATTATCCAATGTGGTTGCCAAGGGCAACCCGATCGGGTGTCTTTTTGAATTTGCGCGAGGTATATTTTTGTTATAGCTAAGAGCTTCAGAGACATGACATCGTTCGTCATCGCACCTTCATAAGGAAGAAAGATGAACACACTGGATTGGGGAGTTATTACCGCTTATAGCATATTGATAATCGGGGTGGGTGCTGTTCTGGGAAGTTCCCAGAAGACAATTAGTGATTACTATCTCGGTGGCAGAACTATCCGTTGGTGGCAGTCGGGACTGTCGACCATGGCGACTCAACTGGGAGCTGTGAGCTTTGTATCGGCTCCGGCGTTTGTCGTCCTTAAAGAGGGGGGTGGGTTGAAGTGGATTGCATACGAATTCGCTGTCCCCCTGGCCCTTTTACTGGTCATGATCGTGATCCTTCCCACCTTTCACCGCCGCGGTGTCATTAGTATTTACGAGTACCTTGAGGATCGTTTCGATCAAGGGACGCGGACGCTGGTGAGCCTTCTCTTCCAGATTGGCAGGGGGCTGGCAACGGCAGTCGCTCTGCTCGCCGGTGGCCTTATCCTTTCGACCGCCCTTGGAATCTCGACGGTTACTGCCATCATTGCCATCAGCCTCATTACCATAGTCTACGACGTATTGGGTGGAATCAGGGTTGTGATCATCAGCGACGTCATCCAAATGGTCATTATCCTTGCCGGCGTTCTGGTTTGCGGTGGGGTTGCCCTCTCCATCGTCGGATGGGATAGCGCGTGGTCGGTTCTAGATCCGCAGCGGCTCAAAATACTAGATTTTGATCACTGGGGCTCGGATGCGGACGGAACCTATGCTTTTTGGCCAATGGTTATCGGGGGCTTTTTTCTCTACGCGTCGTATTACGGCTGTGACCAGAGTCAGGTCCAAAGGGAATTGACCGTAGGGAAAATCGATGACGTAAAAAAGTCCCTTTTGCTCAACGCCTTTGGACGGTTTCCCATGGTCTTACTCTACTGTTTAATGGGGGTGTTTGTGGGCGCGGTTGTTGCGACTCCTGAATTTTTAGAGCGGGCCGCTCAGATTGTGGGATCGCCCGCTCAGACTGTTGCGCAAACACTACAGCGAGACCCCGATCGCATGGTCCCTCTTTTTATCCTGGCCTACCTTCCCCATGGGGTGATCGGTTTTATCTTTGTCGCCATTCTCTCCGCGCTCATGTCCAGTCTCGATTCAGCGTTAAACTCGATGAGTGCGGTAACGATGCGCGATTTTTACCAACGTCGCTGGGTAAAAAATGCCGACGATAGACATTATTTGCTAGTATCCAAGGGGATCACGCTGTTCTGGGGTGTTTTCTGCGTTGGTTTTGCCTTACTATTTGCCAGTACCCCCGAGGCGACTCGGCAGACGACGATCGTCCTGATCAATGTCATCGGTAGTTTTCTTTACGGCCCCATCCTTGCCGCATTTCTCGTGGGAATGACCACCCATTGGGTGGGTCCGCGGGCAATCAAAGCCGGGATTCTAGCAGGAGTCGTCCTCAACCTCTGCTTGTGGCAGTTCACTACAATTTCCTGGGTCTGGTGGAATATGACAGGATTTCTTGTCGCTGTGGCAGTTGCGGGTTTGATAGGGTTGTGGGATCAGGCGTCCCCAAAACCCGTCCAAGAAGCATCATTAGAACCCAGCAGTATCAACTGGTCAATCGTCTACGTCCTGGTCGGGGCCTATTTCCTTCTGATCGTAGCTTTTGCGCGGTTTATTGAACGGTCGGGTTAGGAGATGTCCGAATGACGTTCGGTATCCGTAGCTTAGGTTGGGCGGTGTTTTGCGCCAGGGATTTAAGAAACGTATCGCACCACCAGTTAGCGTCCCGATTTCGGAGGGCGCGTCGCAATCTTTGCATGCGTCTCTTTTTTTCACTCTCGTCCATGGTAAGGCAACGGTCTATGGTGTCTGCAAGTCCTTCGATATCGTACGGATTTACGACGATTGCATCTTTGAGGATGCCCGCGGCGCCGGCAAATTCGCTTAGGACAAGACAACCATCATCGTGTATCCTTGAAGCCACGTATTCCTCTGCCACCAAATTCATGCCGTCTCTTAGCGGCGTAATGAGAGCCAAATCCGCCGCTGCATAATATTGAGCCAACCTATCCATGGGGTAGGCCCTATAAAGGTAGCGGATGGGGACCCACTTCCCAGTACTGAAACGACCACTGATACGCCCAATGATCTCATCGATCTTTTGCCTCAAGGTTCTGTACTCCTGCAGCTGTGTTCGTGAAGGAACGGCAATCTGTATGAAGCAAACATTCTCCCGGTATTTGGGATACTTTTCGAGAAAACGTTCATAGGCCAGGAGGCGCTCCAGAATCCCCTTGGTATAGTCGAGACGGTCAGCGCCAAGTAAAACATGCTGGACCCCGACTTCGTTGCGGATCTGCTTTGTCATCTTTTCGCTCGATGTTGTGGAGGCTAACGCGTTCCATTTTACGTAGTCGATCCCAACCGGGAACGCTCCGACTTTCACCTTGCGGCCTTCATACTCGATTTGGGAGCGGGTTCTGTCTATAGGCAGTTGCAAGACATCTTCAACCGATTGGAGAAAGTTATCCGCGTGAATCTTTAATTGAAACCCGATCAGGTCACTTCCAAGCATACCCCGCAAGACCTCTTCTCGCCAAGGCAGAACCCGGAATAAAGGTGATGCGGGAAAAGGGATGTGCCAGAAAAACCCAATGGATAGATTGTGCCTAGCCTCCCTGAGCATGCCGGGCAGCAGGGTCAAATGAAAATCGTGGATCCAAATGCTGCTCTGATCGTCGAATTGGGAAATAAAGGTTTTAGCAAACTTGCGATTAACTGTGTCATAAGCCTTCCAGTATTCGTTGTTAAACTGGCACCGCTCGACGAAGTAGTGGCAGAGAGGCCACATGACACGATTGGAAAATCCCTGATAGTAGTTTCTTACTTCCTGCTCAGTGAGCTGGATGAGACGCATGGAATACTTGGGATCACCCTCAGGGACACGGATCTCGGCCGACGAACCCAGATCTTCTCCCCAGGCAATCCAGTTGCCGCCCCTTTGGCACATGATCTCATCCAGGACCGAAACTAAGCCACCTACGGTTCTCTCATATCTAGTGGATCCGGATCTCTTCTTTGGATCGTAGGGTGCGCGATTGGAGATAATGGTTAAAGGGCCGTCTTGGTCTTTTTTATCTCCCATGGTAAATCGAGTGGCCAGCCAGGTGCCGAATGGCGCACACCTGGGCCGTTCCAAGCATAGGTGGTAAGCCCTGGGGTGTCAACCGGGTTGCGGACGTTTTTTTTTGCTATTTGGATCTAAACAGGCTATTCAACACAGTTTCAGGTCAACTCATCCGGAGGAGTCGCATCATGGGAGAGCCTACACTACTGAGCGCGTGCTTATTCTTTGCTATTAGCGCCGGAGTTATTATTATCGCCGGGACGAAGCTTTCGAAATACGGAGACCTCCTGGCTGACATTACGGGCCTGGGGCGGGTTTGGATTGGCGCACTACTGCTCGCTGGGGCAACCTCTCTGCCGGAAGCCCTTACCTGCATCAGCGCCGTAGCGTGGGTGGATGCCCCGGATCTTGCATTGGGTAATCTGTTCGGTGCTTGTATGCTCAACATGTTCACACTCGCCCTGGTCGATCTGCTGTATCGTAAGGCAAAGGTCTGGCACGGGGTCTCTTATTCTCAGATCCTACTGGCGGGCCTGGCCATCTCGCTGGCTGGACTTGTCTCCCTTTTTATCCTTTCGGATGTGGAAACCTTGATCTTTGGGTGGGTTGGTTGGGATACCCTGGTCATCGGGCTTGTCTACGTCCTTGGAATCCGATTCGTTCTGAATTATGAGATGCAACTGAAAGCCGCCGAAGATTCCGAGCCCAGTACATACGATGGAAGCGTTTCTCTTTCTCGTGCGATTTTTTTCTTCAGCCTAGCGGCTATTGCCATCCTCCTCGTCGCCCCGCTGCTGGCCAAATCAGCCAAAACAATCGCCGACGTCACCGGAGTGGGGACCACATTCATCGGAGCCTCCCTGGTAGCATTGGCAACATCTCTCCCTGAGATGGTGACTGCACTGGCGGCGGTTCGGCTTGGTGCGTACGACCTAGCCGTGGGGAACCTCTTCGGAAGCAATGCCTTCAACATGATGCTCGTTCTTCCAACGGACGTGGCTTACTCGAAGGGGAGTCTGCTGCAAGCGGTATCCACGACACAAGTGACGGCCGGGCTGTTGGCCATCATACTGATGAGCATCGGTATTATGGGACTTATTTTCCGTAGGGAAAAGCGCTGGTATTTGTTGGAACCCGATAGCCTCATATTGGCGCTCGCCTATTTTGCCGGGCTATTTATGTTATTCCGCCTGGGAGTCGCTATCTAGGTTCATACGGTCAAAGAATAGAGCGTCTCTTATCAAAATGGGTTGATCTTTCCAACCCCCACTATGTAAATAACTTCTAGCTCAAACGGATCAAGATCCATCCCAGAACGACAAAGACGAGGACAACCATGAGCACCGCCCAACCCAACCGGGGTCGGTACAGATTCTCATTGTAACCCGTTCCTCTTTCAGCAAGCGGCACAAATTCACCCGCCCCTCCGTCTCGACCTTTGTGTGTTAAAGGTTTAAGAGCCTGCCCCGTCAGGATATTCCGTGTTCGGAATAGAAACACTTCAAAATAATAGTGTGGATCGCTGCTAATGCGTCCCACTGATGCCACGGCTGCAGAAGCCCATCTCTGAGTGGTTCGACCACTTGTGTCGATAATGTCAGTACAAAACCGTAAGAAACCAATGCCGAATTTTCTGTACAACCAATCCGTGTCAAGGATGACGACGTCTTCCATGACAAGCTTTTTATAGAGTAAGCGATAGCCCAGGATTGTTCCCAGCAGGATGCCCATGGTTCTGATGACGTGATTTGCGGTATAGGGATGATAATCTGTTTGGAACGGGAGGAGGCGGTACAGAAAATCTGGGTAAATGCCAATGATCACGCACAGTGCGGACATTAACCCCATTGCTAGCAGCATGTTCCATTGGGGATCGCGTGCGTCAACGTTCATGTGCCCCCTAAGGAAGACTTTGTAGGGAATTTTAACGCCGATGCATAGAAAGGTCCCAACGGATGCTACAAGCAGCAGAATTTCGATAATGGGTTGGTGGTTGAGGGCGGCCCCGGTAATGATCATGCTTTTACTTATGAACCCGTTAAACAGAGGAACTCCGGAGATTGAGAAGGCTCCTATCATGTAGCACACGAACGTCCACGGCATCTTTTTGGCCAGTCCGCCCAATTCTGTGAACTTACTTCGGCCGGTTATATGGAGAACGGCACCGGCCGCCATAAAGAGAAGTGCCTTGTAAAGAATGTGACAAAAAGCATGAGCGGCGCTGCCATTGAGTGCCATCTGGGATCCTAGGCCCACGCCGCACACCATATATCCTACTTGGCTTACGATATGATAGGCCAATAGACGTCGTATATCGCTAACGACAAAGGCAAAAATAACACCATAAACGGCCATGATCGCGCCCACCCAAACCAGAATCTCTACTCCGGGAAAGGTACGGGCCAGGACATAAACACCGGTCTTGGTGGTAAAAGCGGTCATAAAGACACTTCCGGTTACCGTACCTTCCGGATAAGCATCCGTAAGCCATGCGTGAAGCGGGGGAATAGCCGAATTGAGTCCGAACCCGAGGAGGATCAGATAGAACCCTAACCCAGGCCCTGGTGTGACAAAGTCCAGAGACCCCGTTTGGCTCCATTGAATCACGACTCCTCCCAGAAGTAAGGATCCTCCAGTCATGTGCACCAGAAGGTAGCGAAACCCAACCGCTGTCGATGTCTCCTTTCTCCGCAAAAGGATCAGGAACACGGAGGAGATGGCCATGATCTCCCAAAAGATGAAAAGGCTAAAATAATCCCCGCAAAAAACGACCCCGAGGGAACCGCCCACATAGGCCAGGGCCGCCAGATGCTCGCCGATTCCTTTTATCTGCAAGGCATAGATAAAAGAGACAAAACTCATGATCACGAAAACAAGGCCAAATAGGAAGCTCAGGCGATCAACACGAAGCAATACGATCTGTAAACCTGAGTAATCAAGAACAAACTGATCACCGGGTGAAAGAGCAAGCAGATTGAAGAATGCTGCTAGGGGGACGAGCAAAAGGCATGCTTGGCGAAGTTTGCCCTTAAAAAGTAGTACAAGGGGTATTCCCAGGAAGTAAATAACCGCGGGAGGAATACCGTCAATCATAATAGTCATCTCCTCGTTGAAGCCAATGCTTGGCCAAAAGCTTGGAGCATTTAATGATCAAGACGCACGCAACGAGGCCGAGGAGAAAATCGAAGGCGGGCGTTTCGTGCCACCAGAAAACCGGGTGGTCCCGCTCTGCTATTAAAAAGTCAGCGAGGACGCTTACGGCGATGGCGATGCTTAGGACAATTCCGGCCTTGGTCTTCATTTGGATTTATCCCATCCCCAAGATGTTTCGTACCGACATTCGAGTCAAGTGAAGAAGACTAATAAAGGCATTGGGGACCAGGCCAAGGACAATAGCCAAGATGGCCGTAATAGCCAGCGGTACCACCATGAACGGAGAGGCTTCGTCCCTTCCCGTGAATTCCTCCGAGGTTCGGAAAAAAGCTCGAAATACGATCGGAAAGAAATAGGCAATATTCAAAACTGCGCTCGAAAGGAGGACCACCAGAAACACGGTCTCGTGGGCTTCCAGAGTACCCAAACAGAGGTACCACTTGCTCAAGAAGCCACTGACCGGGGGGACCCCCGCCATTCCCAGGGCCCCGATAGTAAATGCTGCCATGGTAATTGGCATTTGTCGCCCGATGCCGTTCATTTGGCTGATATTCTCTACGCGGGTCTTGGCATAGATGGCTCCTGCCACAAAAAACAGGGTGATCTTCATGAACGCGTGGTTGGAAATGTGGAGGATGGCGCCCGTGAGTGAATTGGGAGTAACGAGAGCCGCTCCTAAAATGATGTAGGAAAGCTGGCTTATGGTAGAGAATGCGAGACGCCGCTTGAGATTATTCTGAGCGAGAGCAAACATGGAGGCCACCAGTATGGTAAAGGACGCGAGATAGGCCAAGATAATCCATAGGTCGATCTCTTTGAGGAGATTGGGGCCAAACACGTAGCCAATGATTCTCACGCTTCCGAACACGCCGGCTTTGACAACGGCCACGGCGTGCAATAGTGCGCTGACTGGGGTTGGGGCCACCATGGCTGTCGGTAGCCAGGCGTGGATGGGCATAATGCCGGCTTTAGCCCCGACTCCAAGCATGAAGGTCACGAATAGAATTTGAAGCACCTCTCTGCTCGCATGCCCAGCCAGGAAACCGCCCGGTACGAAGTCGAGATTGCCCACAAGGTTATAGGTCCAACCGATTGAGAACAGGAGAAACACGCTTGCCGTAAGAAGATAGGCAAGATACTTTCGTCCGGCCATAATGGCTTCGGGGGTTTCTTTATGGATAACCAGAGGATAAGTGGAAATGGTGAGCATTTCGAAGAATACGAAAAAGGTCATGAGGTTGCCGGCAAAGGCAATGCCCATGGTGGCGGAAAGGCAAAGTGCAAAACTGAAGAAGTATCGGGTCTGGGCGTGCTCTTTCAGACCACGCATGTAACCGATGGAATAAAGGGAGGTCAGAATCCACAGACCTGATGCTACCAGCGCAAAATAGAGACCGAAGGTATCTACCCGGAGCTGGAGAGGAACACCCGGAAGGATGTCTAAAATAGTGAATTCCACCACCTTCCCATCCAATACCGTTGGAAGCAATGAGGCCACCAAAGAAAACTTGGTGACCGCAGCCAAAAGTGTCCATAGCTCGCGGACATTGGGGCGGCGATTCGAGGAAAGTATAAGGAATGCAGCAACCAAAGACACCAGAATGGTGAGGGCGGGTCGGATGGAGTGAACAACTTCCATTGGACTATATCTTCTTCACCTGTTTGATCCGTTCGCCTAAGTAAGGATGCTATTGAATTACCTTGGGAACCGCGGCATCGAGAACTGAGGAGACAATTTTCCCGCTAGACAAACCGATAACGAGGATCGCAGCTGCCATGATCCATGTTGGTAAAAGCATGCTGATGGGTGCTTCGTTCCGGATTCCACCTGCTAAATGTTCGTTCTCTCCTACATGACTTGGCTCAAGGTAGGCTTTCTCGATGACCCGGAAGAAGTAAACCGCATTCAGAAGGCTACTCGCTAAAATAACCACAGTGAGGCCCCACTGATTGGCCTCAATCGTTCCCAAGAGCAAATACCACTTGCTGAAAAATCCCGCCGTTGGGGGAATCCCGATCATGGAAAGGGCTGCAATCACGAAGGCTGCCATGGTCCAGGGCATGGTTCGATGCACTCCCCTCAAACGAAAAATATCTCTCATGCCGTGTCGGAACATGAGTGAGCCCGAAACCATGAACAGGCAGCCTTTCATGAGAGCGTGATTGAGAATGTGTAAATAGGCGCCAATGATGGCCAGCCGGTTACCCAGTGCAATGCCGAGGAAAATGTAGCCTATTTGACTGACGCTCGAGTATGCAAGCATCCTCTTGAGGTCCCTCTGGGCGATGGCCATGACCGATCCTACAATGATGGCAATACCAGCCACTACGGATAGGATGGTTCCCACCGGCAAGAGCTCGAAACTGAAGCGAGGCTCAAAAACGGTAAACATGGTCCGGATGAGCGCGTAGGCGGCAACCTTAGTCATGAGGGGAGCAATGAAGGCGCTCACTGCAGATGGGGCGTAGGTATAGGCGTCGGGCAGCCAAGTGTGTAGCGGGAACAGGGCAATTTTGATCCCCAACCCTACGGTAATGAAAGCAAACGCGATACGAATTACCGGGGAGCCGTAGAGCTCGGGCAGAAGACCCCTCAAGTCCGCCATGTTTAATGTACCGGTCATGATGTACAGGTACCCAACGCCAAGAAGGTAAAGGCTTGCGCCGATAGTTCCCAGGATTACGTAGTTGAACGCGGCCAGCGGAGCTCCGTCCTCACCGATGGCAATCAACGCATAGGCCGTGATGGAAGATATCTCCAGAAAGACAAAGAGGTTGAACATGTCTCCCGTGACGAGCATTCCCAAAAGACCCGTGGTTAACAAGAGGTAAAGACAGTAGAAATGGACGAAGCGGTCAGGGATTTCCTTGAGCAGGCTTCGACGTGAATATATACCGACCAGCAAGGCAATGCCCGAAACAAATGGCAGCATATAGGCGTTGAGGTGATCGATGACGATTTCGATCCCCCAAGGGGGCGGCCAACCCCCAAGGGAGTAATGGATGTTGTCTCCACGGAGCACCGTCGCCAGGATGTCCAAGGAACAGACAAAGGTGGCTCCAAGAGCGGCTATGGTGAGAACAAACGACAACTCTCGTCTGAGCCAAGCCACAAGGGGCACCAGGAACGAACTCATCAAGGGAATGATTATAATGAGAATGGGGCTTTGATCCCCGATCATTTACCTGCCTCTAAAATCTCGTTTTCCTCCAGTGTCTTGTACCTGTTGTAGATCATCTTTACGATGGCAAGGGCCACGCCCGTGGTGCTGACCATGACGACGATGGCCGTCAACATGAGAACGTGGGGTAAGGGGTTGGCATATTTGGAAGGATCCACAGCGGTGTTGAACGCGTGATTTATGAGAATGGGCACCGTTGCCCCGCTTTTAACCGCAATGGATACAAAATAAAGGATAATGGCCGTCTGGAAAATATTCATCCCGATCAGTTTCTTGACCAGGTTCTTCTTCCCGATCATGGCGTAAAAACCGATCATCATCATGAGGATATAGATCCAGTAGTTGTAATTGTTAACTAGATATTCCATCGTCTTCCTCGGAGGAGGGCTCAGGTTCCAATAAACTGACGAATATGGACACCATCATGGCCATGACTGTAATCCCAACGCCGATTTCAATGCCCAGCATGCCCAGGTATCTTGCCTTTGCCGGCGTAGTGCTCAGAAAGGCTAAAGCCGAATAATCAAGGTAGTTGCCTCCGAAGATCACGCAGGCCAATCCAATCCCGGAATAAATGAGTACCCCCATGCTGGCTAGTAGCTCCCTCGACCGCTCTGTCAGCCGCCTCCCTACTTCTTCCCTTCCCAGGGAAATACACAATAGAATGAAGCTGGCTCCAAAAATGACCCCTCCCTGAAATCCACCTCCCGGGCTGCTGTGGCCATGAAGGATAACGTACAACGCATAAAGCTGCAGGAACGGTACCAGGATGCGACAAATGGTCGCCACGATAACGCTACGGTACTCAAAAATCATCGTCGTTTTTTTCGAGCCAGGAGAAAGAGACAGGCGATGCCGGCACTAAAGATCACCGTGACTTCACCCAGCGTATCAAAACCCCGGTAGTCTGCCAGAACCGCGGTCACGACATTCGGAGTATTGGTTTCTTCCATGGATTTTTCCAGGTAGCGTGGCGAGACGTGCCGGCTGGCAGGCGACTTGGGGTCTCCCCACCCGGGCATGTCACCGGTGCTATAAATCAGCAATGCCCCCATCAAGACCGATACGAGAAGCGCAAAAAGCTTCAATCCTTAGACCTCCGATTCGTGGTCGCAATGGTCGTGATAAATAGAACTGTGGATATTCCAGCACCGACTGCGGCCTCAGTGAATGAAACATCCACTGCAGCCATCTCAGCCCACAAAAGGGCCATAAAAAAGCTATAGGCACTCAGTATCATGACCGAACTGGCGAGGTCCTTGACCGTAACGGCCGCCAAGGCGCAGATGACCACGAAAATCAGGAGAATAAAATCGAGCTGCCAAATCACTTCTTTGGCCCCACTTTCCACAGCAGCTCACCCGAGTAGAGGGCAGCCCGAAGCATGGCGTGGGTTGCAGTGGGGTTGGCCAGCATAATGAAAACGGTGATTAAGAGGAGCTTCAGGCTCACAAGATTCACCCCGTTAGTAACCGCAATGCCCAGGAGGATCAATTGAGCCCCCAGCGTGTCGCACTTCCCGGCCGCGTGCAATCGTGTGTAGACATCGGGGAATCGAAGGAGTCCGGCGGTACCCGTGAAAAAGAAGAAAAGGCCGGCCACGATTAGAATGATCGCCACGAGACCCATTTACTGGGCTGCCTCCTTTGACTCTAGATACTTGGCGACGGCCAGAGTGCCGATAAAATTCAAGAGCCCATAGGCCAAGGATATATCAACGAACATGTCCAATCGCCCCTTGATCATACCAATCAGGGCCAGAATGACCACCGTTTTGGTCCCAATGACATTAATGGCAACGATTCGATTGAAAATCGCAGGTCCAAAGACTGCACGGATCAGTGAGAGGATCACGAGCAAGGAAAGAAAAAGCACCGAACCTAGAAGAAACCCTTCCATGCACCTTAGTCCTTTCGTGCCATCGGCCGCTTATCTTCCCTGTATATGGCGGCCACACGTTTTTCCATTTCACCACTGAGGAGATCATCAGCTACTTTTTGTGTGATGGCATGTACGCAAAGGGTGCCCTCTCGGACATCAGCGGTAATGGTGCCTGGCGTTAGCGTAATGGAGGTTGCCAAGGTCGTCAATGCCCACTCACTTTTGAGGCCCGTGTGCAATTCCACAATACGAGGTGCTATGGGCAGTCTGGGGTGAAGAACCAATTTAACGACGTGTAGGTTTGCCAGAAGGATCTGATAGAACAACCAGGGTAGATAGCGGCAAAATCGAAGCAAAATTCCGACCGATCCTGCAACCTCATAGTTCGGTAGTAATAGATCGTGCGAAAGATATGCCACTAACGTGGCACAAAGGAGCCCGAACCCAACATGAAAGAGATCGAATTGCCCGGACAATACCAGCCACAGAGCAAAGAGTACGCAGAAGGTGAAAAAGAATGCGGCCCTGTTGAAGCGACGCGCTGATTTCGAATGATCAGATTTCACGCTCTTTATCCGAGTGGCGTGCATGAATAGGCTTGGAGCGAAATTAAACTCATTTTGAGTCTTAGAGCTGAACTGGCCCTCCTATTTACCTGGTCCCAGATGATTCTGCAAGCATCTTTTTCCCTCTTTCCGCGACGCCGGCCCCCAGGTGGAAGGAGCAAAATTTTAACTTTCATTTTCCTTAAATCCAAGCTTATACCATAACGGTATCAGGCCCAACCCGGAGATCAATAATAGGCCGATCCAGGAAGATTGCCATGGGAACCAGAACGGAGCCGGGCTACCTATGAGCCAGGAGCCGATTCCCACAAGCAGGCAAAACACTGACAGTCCGCAAGACGTCATAGCTCCTATGGCGCGCCACAAGCGGCGGGGTCCATGATCCTTCTCAACACCCACTTCCCTGGCAATGGGCCCCCAAAAACCGATAGGCCTCACTTTGGTGTAAAAGGATAACAACCGACTCCTTTCCTCTGGACCAGCCAGTCCCATGGCCAGTAGGGCTGCTAAAGTGGACACCACAGCCATAACCAGCAATCGCAATGCGTGTTGTTGATCGTCGACATAAACGAGTAATATGGGCGCAATGACTGAAGATACTAAGATTGCCGTAATTTCTGCCCATGCGTTCATGCGCCACCACACCCATCGCAGGATTAAAACGACTCCCATTCCTGCCCCCAGGAGAAGACTCAACTCCCAGGCTTGATGGATAGAAGTCAGTTGGGTCATAATCAGCAACGCAATGGTCAATATGAGAATATTGGAAAAACGAGCCACCCAGACCAGGGAGCGCTCACCGGGTTCTCGCCTCAGCCAAGCCTGACAGATAAACCTTTTGTAAATATCATTAGTCCAATAGGAAGCCCCCCAATTCAAATGGGTATCCACTGTGGAGGCCAAGGCCGCCAGCATGGCGGTCAGCATCAACCCCATCAATCCCGGGGGTAACAGTTCAGCCATTCCCCTCACGTAAGTTGCCTCTCGATCGGCGTGCAGGTACTCCTGCGTCAGGTTGGGGTCAGCAGGGAATAGAAGCAAAAGCCCTAACCCCAAGGGTAACCACAACAAACTTCTCAGTAGGACCTGGGCAAAGGTAAAGACAATGGCTGCGATTTTCGCGTCTTTTTCGCTGCGACAGGCCATGGATCTTTGAGCGAGATAACCCGTCCCGTCTGAATTGAGTTGGATGATCCACTGAAGGGCGAAAAGAAAGAGCAAGGCCGAGGAGGCATCCTTGGCCTGGTCCGGGGTGAAAGCCAATATCTGCTGGGGCAGAATACCACCGGGTCCCCCAGTAGCAAATTTCTCAAAAATTTGATTCTTGATCGCCTCTAACCCGCCCACCTTGCCAACCACAATGATAGTGAAGCTGAGGGTCCCCAGTAACATTATGAAAAACTGTACGATATCGGTAGCCACAACGCTTCTCAATCCCCCCGTGGCCGAATAAAGGGTCGTGATAAGGACAATCGATCCTATGGAAATCAGGTTGGCTGCGGACTTGACCCAAATCTCTGGATCGTTGGCCGGGGCTGCGGTCAAAGGAACTTCCACCCATCTTACAAAATCGACAACGGGCTGAAACATCGCTGATGGCAACCAAAGGTCCCAGAGGAGAAACGGTTCAGCGATCTTGGCGGCGGCAAATAGCACCCAAGCAAGGACGGTACAGTTGAAGATGGTACCAAAATAAACGGCCTTAACCCCTCGAAGGACGGCGGCGGGTGATCCTCCATAACGGACCTCAGTGAGTTCTGCGTCGGTAATGACCCCTGCCCGCCGCCAACTGGACGCAAGGACAAATCCCATGAGCAAAAAGGCAAGAGCATAAATCCATAATTGCCACAGCGCAAATATCCCAGCCGTCGCGATAATTCCGGTCACTAGCAAGGGGGTGTCGGCCGCGAATTGAGTTGCCGCCATGCTCAGTCCAGCCTTCCATCCAGGGAGACTGCGCCCTGCCAGGAAATACTCTTCTATGTTCTTGGAAGCCTGACTACGGTTTTTAAGGCCGGAACAGATTGCGTAGATGACAAACAGGGCGATAATGCTCACATCGATCCAACTCATTGAATCCCTCAGAAACCGGAGTAGAAACGAAGTTCCCTCATGGGTGGAACCGTATTAAGACGTCCAAACGCCCTTTGGGTCATATTTTCTCACGGCGGCGATCTCATCCATCGAAGGCGGAGTGGTTTCTTGAATCTCATCTGCAGGTTTTAGGGTCCAGGCCGTTTCGCGTTGGATCTCCTGAACCGTGCCACCAAGGTGATCGGAGCTCAGAACCATTTCACGGCTCGTGGAATCAAATGAAAAGATTCCTAGGCTCGTAATGACGCGACTGGGTCCTCCACCTCTAAGACCCTGCTTTTGTCGCCAATCATAACCGCTACCGTATCCTGGTGAGGTCATAAAGTGGACCTTAGGGGAAAACCGACGTCTCTCATGATTCATGATAATAATGCATCGGCCCGCCAGGGCCGCGATGTCTGCGGCCCCACCACTCCTGGGAAGCCGAGTTCGCTTCATTCGGTCTGCGACCCAGTGGGTGTTCAGGTTGCCCAACTGATCCACCTCGGCTCCACCGATAAATCCCAATTCGACTCGTCCGCTCTGAAGCAGACCCATCACATCCAACAGGCCGCCGCAGGAGAGGGAACGGGCCACGTTGGGAGGATCGCTCATGGTGAAGATGGGGGTCCAGGGCGGGCCAATCCCGGATCACCCCGTTTTCAAAGATTCCTATCGTCGTAGGGACGTGAAGTTCCTTTGCGACAACGAACCCAAGCAGAGGCAGCCGCATGCCGACAAAGGCCTTTTCCCCGTCGTGGATCTCACGAGCGGCGGCCACAACCATCAATTCTCTACGCGTATAATCCATCGTCAAAGGCCGAAATTAACGGGTAGCGGGAGTAGTTCGGCCCGTGGCTTGAGGTTAGCCACCCGTTTTTGACCCAGTCGTTGAAGAAACTCCGAATGATCCCTAATGCCGAGCACCCAGTTATCCAGCCAACGCAAAGATTCGTCCATGCTTCGGGATTGCTTGTGGTAATCAAAGAAAAAATAGTCATCCCGACCAACGTAATCTTGCGTGGGCGAGGCATGGGAAGCAAAGGGTTCATGAACAACCCTGGATACGACAAATCCGGGGATGACCGTACGGTTGGGATCCGTAAGGATCTCTTCGTGAGTTACGATCTCCTCACAGGTCAGGATCACCCTTCGGGCCGCCATTGCCGCTTCCTGCACAACTCCTAGATTGCCCCAGAGATGGGCGTTACGCTCGGGGTCGCCCTCTGGACATGAAGAATGGCAACATCGGGAACAATGGACCGAACGACCAAAAGCTCCTCACCGGTATACGGACAACGGAGCGGTTTAAACTGGGTGTCGTGGCTAAAAGCGCTTTCCCGGATCGTCTGAGTTGGCAGGAAAGGTAATCCAATCGCTGCAGCCTTGAGACCCACGCGCAAGGTAAAATTTGAATGTTCCTCAATTTCCAATGGGCCGGGTATTTTTTCCTCCATGGCCCGTGTAAAGTTATGCCCCAAGCCTGCCGCCACATTTCCAACCCAGGCTGTGAGGACCTTTTTCGCACATCCGGCCCCTATGAGTTGATCAAACTGAATATCGGAAATTGGGGCGATCAGCGTCAGGTTCCTTTTATTCTGCCTAACGATTTCATGACTAGCCGCGAATGGGATCAGAGATTCAAGCCCACAGCCCATAGCGACCGACATGCCATCCACAATTTCTTCGCCAATTGCCTCCTGCATTGAGCAGAGTTTCTCCATGGCCCTTCTATCTATCTGTTCATTTAAAATCGGAACTTCCTAGTTTAAGGTCTTATCTAACGCCATCGGATTTCAGTTTAGCGATTAGGAAAGCTTGATCCCTATCTCCCTTGGTGCTGTTACATGCCCCGCAGAGCAGTTGCAGGTTGTCCAAATGATCGCTCCCACCCTTACTCTGAGGAACCATGTGGTCCACCGTGAAATTGCGGAAGGGGAAGAACACCCTGCAACCTCCGCACAGACCCTCTTGCTTGCCGAATAGTTGATGCTTGTGGGTCCGGTATCTTGGCAATTCTCCCTGGTCCGTCCGCTTCGGTATGTCGGATCGGCGGATCGGCTTGAAGTTGTGGAATAGGTCAATCTCCTTACGGATTCGTACCTGCACAAGATCGACTGCTTTCTCAGAAATGTCGATGCCTACCCACTGACGGCCCAGACGTTCGGCTGCGACACAGGCCGTGGCGCACCCGGCGAAGGGGTCTAGCACCATATCACCATCGTTGGAGCTGGCCTGGATGATACGGGCCAGCAGGGCTAAGGGTTTTTGTGTAGGGTATCCGACCCGTTCTTTAGCGTTCGGGTTTATTATAGAAATCTCCCACCAATCGGGACACGGACTCTTGGCTTCACTGTCTGTGGACGTTGCCAGCCTCATGCCATCTTGGAAAACGGCCTGCTGCTTTTTCCCCTTCCACCGCTTCATGGTGCCCTTCGACACCGGAACATACTGCGGGTTGAACGTCGCAAGGTCAGCATTGGAGTAGAAGAGGATGGTGTCGTGGTTTCTAACGAATTGTTTAGCTTCAACAGACCATTTCCTGTAGCACCAAGAAACCTCATTTCTAAACTCTCTCACTCCGAATACTGCATCCATGAGCAGCTTCAGGTAATGGCTCGCCGTGGGATCGCAGTGAAGGTAGACGGAGCCGGTGTCTTTGAGTATCCGCCGCATCTCTAGCAACCGGACGGCCATCATGATCAGATAGGATTTCATGCTGTCCCCATTCGCCAACCCCGCCGAACCGATAACTGAGTACATAGTCGGGTTCTGCTCGGCGATTTCCCCGTGCCAAGCCACGTCTACATCGTCAAGGGTCCAGGTGTCCTTGAAGGCCGCTCCGGCTGCCTCCGAACCGATAGGAGCACTGTAGTTGCGGTCACTTTTGAACGGCGGGTCCAGGTAGATCAGGTCAACACTCTCGGAGTTCATACCCCGCATGATGTCCAAGTTGTCCCCGGTCCACATGGTTCGGTTTTTCCAGTTTGGTTCCATTCAATCTTCTGTGTCCGGCAAGTCTAGATCAAGATTTGTATTAATTCTGGGTCGCCACCTTTGCAGTCTACGCTTAAACTCACTCCATGCCCGTTCTGGGTCGTGATGGGTGACAGTATTCATGATGGCAATTGCGCCATGTAGATGTTGCATTAATTCCAGATAGCCCACTTCCCTAGTCAGGTGTTGATGATGCTTGCCTTCCCTTTCTCCACTCTCCATCCTTGGGTTGAATAATTCCAGTTGATCTAGTAACCCAGGCGCTAGTCTTGCGTACACAATGTCATTTGTGTAATAGCCTACGACTTGTGGTCTATTGATATTCATTCCTTGCCATGCCCACCCCTTGAGCCTAAAGATTTCCTTGTAAAACTCATCAGGGAATGTCTTGGCCCATGCTGCCCGTGTAGGCGTCAGGTATCGGTCCAGAATCGCTTGTAATGCCGCTTTGTCTCTGATTTCCTGATAGTTAGTGGCCTCATCGACTAATGCTGCGATTCCTACATGAGCAAATCCACGCAACAAGATTTCAGCTTGTTCTGCTATATGCGTCTGTGACTGATATAACGCATTCGCGTCACGGGCTTTAAGATATACCTCACAGACACCCGGCAAAATCTCTGCCGAATATCCAAAGATCAGATGTTTTTCGAACCAAAACTGTACAACACTTGTCGCCATCATTAAGTCTTTGGATATAAAGGGTTTTAGGTTGTTTTGGGCTAGAAATGGGGGCAGTTTGTCGCCACCCCCTGTCCCCCCTCTAATTGAACCAGACCTGCCTAAAGCACCTAAGACACCACGCTGACTCAAAATCCTGCGTCCATCAGCTAGTACAAAACATGTGAATCTTATATCTCCTATCTTCAATTCCCCACTATGGGTAGCCTGTGGGACGTTCATGCTGCCACCCCCAATCCAAGATTGATGGTGGAGTTAAAGGCCAGGAGAGGGTTTACCTTGCGTAGATTGTAGCGGTAGCAGAACTCATCAACATAGCGTTGCAGGTGCTTTCGGCTCACGCTGTGGAACTGGCCGAACATACCGCGCTTCAAGAGAGCCCAAAATCCCTCAATCGTATTGGTGTGAATGTCGCCGTCTACGTACCATTCTTGATGCTTGATGACGGAATGAGGCAGAACCTTGGACATACTGAGATAACCCTTGTATTCATCTGTGATTAAACGGGTGGTTGATGTATCAATCTTGCTTCGTACGAAGGCGCGCATGTGTCTGCCCTTCATCTTATCCTTAGCAACGGACTTAGCTGTAACCTTCCCCCCACGCTCCACAGCCCCGATTACCGGAGCTTTAGGGGTCCCGCGTCCTCTTTTGTGACTACCGCCAGGTCCATCACCTGGGGTCCCTTTTCTTGGTTTCCCCCCTACATAAGTCTCATCCATCTCAACGATGCCTGTTAGCATCCCGCGTTGCTCGCTTTGAGTCATGGATTTACGGATCTGCATAGCGATCCTCCAAGCCGTGTTTTTATTCACCTTGAGATCGCGGGAAAGCTGAAGTGATGAAAGCCCCTTCCTAGCGTTCAATACCAGCATGACTGCAAGGAACCACTTTTGAAGCGGCATATGGGTATGGTGAAATATCGTGCCGACCATCACACTAAAAGATGTTTTACAATCGTAACAGCGGTGGCGATGCTGGTTGCGTGCTGTATTGATTGATCGGCAATAAGGACAAACTGGCTTATCCTTCCAGCGGGCCTTTTCCAGGTGAGCTATGCAATCTTTTTGGGTTGGAAACTGCTCGAAAATCCTTGTAATATTCATCATGCTACGTCCTTTCCCATTGACTATAGGAAGGATCGTACCATGAATCTAAATAGATGTCAAGACCTTAAACTAGGAAGTTCCGTTTAAAATTGCGCAAATCCTATCACTTATAAATGTGTAAATCCCACTCTTGGCAGCTGTTCGCCTCATATGGCTTTCCAACCGTCGGTTTAAAACAGGAGGATACCATTTCTTGGATTTTGGTGTTCTCATGGATTGACGTGCTCGCCTGTCGTCATGCTCTCGAATTCGTTCACGGGCATACCCAAGGAACGCAAGATCTAGTGGTAATAGGCAGGAAAACACAATATCGACCCTACGGCCCATCAGGGCTCCAAATGTTCAGCGGAGAGTGCCCTAGGAAGCTTACCCAGTTATTGGTAAGTTATTGATTTGTAGTCATATTCGCAGCTTATGATTTAAGCAATACGCTGGCGAACGCTACTTTTGGCCCCCGTGGCTCTCCCCGAACCCACTTATGCACAACTTAATGAACAGATTTAGTGGAAACTTTAACGCCAGGTCAGTCAAAAAAGTAAGGATTTGGCCGCCTTGTTTTCCAACCGTGGAAATGCTACGTGAACTTCCTGGATTTAAACCATGGAATCGATTGAAGAGTTGGCAAGGCTCCTGACGGAGCAGAATCGCGTGGATGAGAAATTGGAAGAGACTCAGGCCTCTCTTTCTTGTATTAGAAAAGAGATCTCAGAATCCCTCCCACGTGCCTCGTTGAACGAAAAAGAGGAGCCCCCATACATGGATGAAGGACTCGTACAGAAAGAACAGACCTTTGAACGCTTGCTTCAGGCGTTACAGGACATGAAGGGTGAGGTGCAGGCAAAAATTCGTCCCTTGAAGGAGCAGATTGTTCAGGCCAACATCAACAATCTCTTAGAAGTCCACGCCAGTGAGGTAGACAGGCTGGAGAGTTGTCTCAACGCCATTGACCAGACGATTCTCGACTGCCGATCCCTTGTCGACAAGTCCGCTAAATCCCATGAAGAACTCAATAGTATAAATGAAAAATTTTCTCGCTTCGGTGCCGAACCCATGACCATCGCAAATTCCATCAGCAGCAACGAAATTGAAAAGACACTTCGAGAGCGCATCGAGCATTTGAGACTGCAAGGGAAGCTCTAGAACCACCCATCCTACGCTCTCGATCGAATCAATGCCGGATGTGAAGGGCAATGGACCGGTAACCCTTTCAATTTTCCCGACCACTCACCCGATTACCTTAGTTTATCATTCATCTACAGCCGAATTCCCTCTCAATTCGAGAGCCGTTTGAGTTCTGAGCCGTTTCGGGGAATACTTGCGTAGACCACCTATACGATGCTCAGTTCCCTTCGTTATCGCAATTTCAGACTCCTCTGGATTGGAACCGGCCTATCCCATACTGGCGACTTCATGCAGGTCATGGCCCAGGGTTGGCTGGTCTGGCAATTAACCGACTCCGCCCTTCTTCTTGGAATTGTGGGTTTCTGCCAGGCGCTACCTCGCCTTCTATTGAGCGCCCTTGGAGGGGTGCTGGTTGACCGCACGGACCGGCGCCGGCTTCTCTTGGTAACCCAGAGTCTGGCCATGGCCCAATCATTCATATTCTGGGCGTTGGTCTACTTCGACCTTATTCAATATTGGCAGATTCTCGTCCTGGTCGTGTTTCTGGGAATCGTAAACTCGATTCATCAGACGGCACGTCATTCCCTTATCCGCCACATCATTCCTCGCGAGCAGATCGTGAACGCGGTGGCGTTGCATTCGTCCTTAGCCAACTTCACCAAGATCGTTGGACCCTCCCTGGCCGGGATATTAATCAGCACCATTGGTGTCTCCGGGTGCCTTTTTATCAACGCCCTAAGTTTTTCAGCAATCATTGTCTCACTGTCGATGATGGATCTGCCGCACTGGCAAAAGGAAGAGCGCCCCGACGGTTTTTGGTCTGAGTTCGGCGAGGGGTTTGAGTACATACGGTCCAACCATCGTGTCTATGCCGCCTTGTTGATGGCTTATATCCTCGCCCTGCTGGGCTCCCCTTACTCTCGTTTCCTACCCATATTCGCAACGGATATTCTTAATGTTGGCGCCACAGGATTTGGCTTGCTCATGTCGGCACCGGCCCTGGGTGCGGTGGTCGCCGGCCTCTGCCTCGCCTCCCTAGAAAAACTACACATGCGGAACTACATTCTATTTGCATGTGTTATCATATTTTCACTGTTCCTCATCCTTTTTGCCCTGTCACGTTCGATGGTTATTTCCTTGGCCTGTCTGACCCTTGTAGGAGCCAGTCAGATGAGCTTCCGCTCTATGCTAAACGCAAGGCTTCAGATGGATACCCCGCCGCAGCTGCTGGGAAGAGTTCTGAGCCTGATGTTCATGGATCGAGGTCTCTGGTCCTTTGGGACGGTTCTCATTGGTAGTCTGGCGACTCTTATGGGAACGTCAATGGCCATCGTACTTTGCGGATCGTGCTGTGCGGTAATGGGGTCGTTGTTTATGTATTCTGGGTCGATGCGGTCCAGAGCTCGGGCAAGTCTGAATTCCGAAGTCCCAGGTTATCTTCCAGGTCGTCCGAGGGAGGGCGGAATCAAAGGGGACAAATAGTCTTCAAGGGATAACGCTTTGATCCGATAATCCGGCGGGGGTGGTCCATTTCTTCAGGGGACGTGCTTCGGCCAAGGCCTGAAGCTCCCGTTCCCAGATCTTTCGCAACAGAAAGGTTCCCACATCCGACCGCCCTAGGCATTCGCTCGAGCGGTCCGCAACGGCCCCTTGCCCAACCTGTACCGCATAGTCTTCCGCAAGGAAGAGCTGATACATGTTGGTTTTCTGATCGATCTCCTTTAACTCCATTTTGCCTTTCAGCACATCGTCGCCCAGATCCTTGTGAGACCTGACCATGGAAGAAAAGGTCGACCGAGCCTGAAGACGCCGTTCTTGAAAATCCGTGGCTGCCGGTCCCTGCAGCGGTATCCAATCAGTGGAGTAACTCACCGAGTGGTTGTCATCAACGGGTACCCTCCAGAAAAGCCGGTCTGACCACAGGGAACCTGCGTCTTCTAGAGCCCCCTCGATCATCACCTGGATTCGTACCTGATTGATATTGGGCATATGAAAATTGAGGTAAATCACTGGTTTACCAGGGACATTGATGGCCGTCTTGATCCCGTATTCAGTCTCTTCGGCAGAGATCTGCCGTACGGCCAACTGGTCAGGCCTGCCCGACCGGACGATAGAATCCCGGTGGGTGAAGATGACATGTCCCGCATCGCAGGCGTTGTCGATCCGGTTGAAGTAATTGCATGGCCAGTCCTCGACTGTGCCCGCATCGACAATGCCGGGTCTTTCAAAGTCCGGGAAACGCCGTAACGGAGGAGGCTCCCCTTCGCCCAGATAGGCAAATATGAGATCGAGGTACTCCTGGGTCGGATAGCTCTGTATTCGCACTTTACTTGAAGAGGACTCTTCTTCGCCGGGCTGTTCCACGCACTGCCCCGATGACTCGTATCGCCACCCGTGATACCGGCATCGAATCGAGTCCCCTTCTACCCAGCCCGTGGAAAGCTGGGTCCCACGGTGAGCACAGCGGAACGATACCACATGGGGTAGACCTGTATCGCCTCGATAAAGAGTCAGGTTCTCTCCCATGATGCGGATAGGAACGGCTCGTCCCCGCTCCAGGTCCTTGACCCGGTAGACCGGCTGCCAGAACATCCTCAAATAACGACCGGCCATCGTATCGGGTCCGGTCTTAACAAAATCAACAGCTGGAGTACTCATTATCGTGCCCTATCTATGGTCACGCTTTATGCTTTGGAATCGTGGTTGGATATTCGAAGCAGTTCAGCGACATCGCAAATTCATGTATAACGTATGGTTACTGCTTATATCTAACTAATGTTACTCTATTTATTTCTATCTTGTACGGCCAGTAGCCGAAGGCCGGCTGCGACCAGCTGCTCGGTTATTGGAATATCAACGCCGTACTTTTTCCCCAATTGAGCCGCCAACGGTAGATCCTTGTCGTAAAGATTCATCCCTACTTTCGGGGTTGAACCTTTTCCTGATGGGTCGAACCTATTCTCCCATTCCGTGATCATGCTCCCCGTATAAACCCGCTTCATCATTTCAAGGGCGTCGCAATACTTGATGCCGCAGGCCTCGCCAATCTTGATAGCCTCGTGAACGATGAGGGTTTCGGATCCGGTCAACAAGTTCTTGATGAGTTTTGCTGCATTCCCCGCACCTAGCGGTCCCATATGCATCACGGCCTTACCCATTGCGAGCAGATGGGGACGAGCGCGGTCCACCAACTCAACCGCTCCCCCGGCCAGAAAG
Source organism: Binatia bacterium (assembly GCA_963664015.2). Lineage (GTDB taxonomy): Bacteria > Desulfobacterota > Binatia > UBA9968 > CAXXLF01 > JACZQL01. The sequence goes on from CAXXLF010000002.1 coordinate 203,873, forward strand.
GTGACCTCCCCTTTCTGTACCACTCGGGGAACACCAACCATGCAAGCATCAATGACCTCGACTCCCTTGTCACGGGCCGCCTCGGCTACTTTTTTGGTCGTCGTTGGTAAAATCGTACTGTGAAGCAAGACAAGGGTTCCCTTCTTTGCACCCTTCAAGATACCGGACTCGCCTAAGGTGCAGTCCAGAATTTCATCGTCGGTCCGCACCACCACATCGATAATTGAGGCGCTTTCGGCAACGGCAGCGGCCGAAGGCGCTGGCACTGCACCCATCCCGCGAGCTTTCTCGAGAGCCGGTTGGGCCGAATCGTACACGGTGACCTGCAAATTGGCCAACCGCAGGCGACCCAAAAGCGAACTGCCCATTGCACCGACGCCTACCATTCCGAGCTGTGTCATCTGTGCCTCCCCTTGGATTGTTCTCTAGATCCGGTTATTTGAAATAATCCTGGCTGCATGGTGTCTTTTGGAAGAAAAATCCAGCTTCTCTGATTCACCGTTTCATCCCGCCAATCAGTTGATCGATAAACCCCTCGTCATCAAGCCGCTTGACCCAATAGAGATCCCAGGGTGCCAGGGGGTTTTTCAAAGCCTTGCCCGCGGGCCATTCATCGGTGGAGATCTCGTGAGTATTGATAATCGCATCCGACGTGGGATAGGGTTTAACCTGCAATTTTTCGGTCATGGAGTCAACCTGCCGCTCCAGTTCCTTCCTATCCTGGATCTTCATCAGCCTCATGGGTTCCTGTGCGGCGATTTCTATGGCCTCCTCCCGCCGGAATTTTAACAGGCAGAGGGCATGGATGACAGATCTCACGTAGCTCCCCAGGACCTCGTGCTTTTTTAGGGCGAAAACGGCGGTACAGGCCTGCGCGAAATGACCGATGGATGGGAGTTCGGGCGTAGGCAAGACCTTCAAGCCTGCCTCCAGCGCGTCGGGTAGATAAATCGAATCCATGTAGGTCGCGATGCATTCACCGCTGACGACTTTTTTCCACTGTCCCCAGCGGCCCACCTCATCATCGGTGACAATGACCCTTTCAACGTCATTTTCCAGCCCGATCATTTTGAGCCTGAGAAAGATCGTATAGGGCCTACCGGAAGATCTGACGGCTATCTTTTTACCCTTGAGATCATCAATGCTCGAGACATGGGGGGGGACCACCAGGTTCGCGGCACTTGTGATGACGGGAGCACAGAACATGGTGACCTTTTTACCCTGGGCCGCCTCACCAAAGAGATAGTCCAGACGCTCGATAATGATGTCGGCCATGTTGTCGAAGATGGCCGCTTCATAGTCGCCGGCGCCGCGTATCTGCAACACCTTGACGTCCAGGTTGTAATGCCGGCGGGCCATTTTCTTGATACAATAGATCACCGGAGTCCGGTCGTTGTCTCGGTAAGCAAGTCTTACTTCTTCCATGAATCGGTCTCCCCTCGCCTAGAGTGTAACCAGTCAAAGCATTTGAAAGTTAAAGATGACTCGCCCCGTGGAATATTACCCCGGCTCGAGACAATCCAACTCGGTTGAGCTGTTACTCCACGGGGCGATAAACTTTGTTGAAGTCGTTCTGTTGATCATATCAAAGATAAGAATCTAGGCCCGTAATCTCGGACATATCCGCAGCGCGTTTCCGCCGAGAATCTTAGCCTTGGCCTTTTCTGACAATCCCGGTAGATCGACGATTTGCTCCACGCCCTTGGGCCATTGAGTTCCCTTATGCGGATAGTCCGTAGCAAATAACCAAATATCCTCCCCCATGCTCTCCACACTCTGTTGAATACTACTCTCCCAGGTATCCAGTGCATGTGCATAACGGCCGTCAGTTACGACCTCCCGGGGCAGACGGTTCAGATGGGGGACATGATCGGGAGAGGCAAGATAGTGGGAATCCAAACGGTCGACGATGACCGAGACCCAACCCCCACTGGTTTCTATGACGGCAGCGCGGAGTTTTGGAAAGAGATCAAAGATTCCACCACCCACCAGGGCCGCCATGGCAGTCATCCCGGCCCAGGGATTCAAAAGGCTCTGAATCATGAACCACGCACCGTCCATTTCAAAGGTCCCGGGGGTGTAGGGAGGCCGTCCTGTCCCTGGGTGAACCAGGAGAGGCAGATCCAGGTCCTGGGCCACTTGATAAATGGGATGATAATCAAGATTATCAAGGAGTTTTCCCTCAGGGCCGACCTGGGGCAGGTAGATCCCGATCATATTCATGTCGCGGTCAGCCCAATGTTTAATTTCCGCTACCCCCGCCTCAATATCGCGCATATTAATTGCGAGAGTCCACTTGAGCCGACCGTTACCCTGCGAGCAGAAGTCGGACACCCAACTGTTATAGGCGCGGTAAAGGGCCGTTTCGAACCCCACATCCCTAAGGGCGCAGTAACTCGATACATGGGTCGCATAGATTACGTTGATATCCGTTGACGCCTGGTCCATATCTTCCAGTCGTGCCTTGGCATCCCAGCTGACTTCCGGCCGAATGAGCTGGGTTTGCCGAGAACTGCTCTTTTCTTTGATAATCCTCTTGCCGGAACCCCGTTGACGGCTCAAGCCGAATGAATCACGGACTCCGAGAGCCCGGCCAGCCTCAAAGGGCTCAATAACCGCGTGACGTGTACCAAATAGCGAGTAACTTAGCCCCGCCTCCGCCTGTTTTTCAATAGCCGAGCACAACTGTTGATAGGGCTCTTGATAGGCCAAAGGGATATATTCCCCATACATACGGTCCGGTCGTTCATAAACATGAGTATCCATATCGATCACTTTATGGCCGTTCCAACTCATAAATGCCTCGCTTTCTAACTAAACGGATTACGATGCTCGCAGCATATATGACACAGGGGCTTGAGATGCGTTATCTTTGCTATCTTAAGGAGAACAGGTTGTCAAATATTGGAGCAGATTAGGCAGGTTAAACTAGTGACACTGGAGCGCGGTAAGAGTAACGTTAACCTTCAAACACAAGGCTCTTGACCACGACCGGGACATAGGAATCGGGGCCTGTGGGACTGCCGATATCAATAAAATCCAACTCGGATAGCGAAATCTCATCGATGGACAAAATCTTGAGGTCATCTCCCAGCGATTCTCCAACCACTCGACCAATATTTTGATCAAAGACCAATGCCCGGGGACGGTTCTCTGGGTCCACCGACTCCAATGCTCCCCGAAGCCCCTTGGCCAGTTCCAGGGCCGTACCGTATCCTATAAATGGCGGTGACAGGACGGCAAGGGCGAAGGGCTCCCCTTTGACCACTGGATCCATGCCTTGGATTGTATTTAATATGACTCTCTCCGCTTTTTCCGAAATCGCTTTCCCCCATTCCACCGACACCACGACGACACGGAGATTCCTGAACGGGAGCACACTGGGATCCGGGATGTGAATGGTCTCGCCGCTTAACTGCAAGGAATACTGGGACGCACCAATAACCGTGGCTCGGAGTCCTTCAGTGCCGTCAAGGATCCTCAGGCCAACCCGTTCTGCCCGTGCCTTTATTTGCAGACCCAAGTAAGGCCCCAGATCGCCATAGTTAGTTTGCTCACGGCCATAGATATACTCGGAGACACCCCCGGAAAAGACGACGCCATCGATCCCGGCGAGTTGCGGCGAGACCTCAAAGGGAGAGACTACGAGTTCGTCTGCCGGCTTTTCCCCCCCGAGGATCTCAAATAAGACATCGGACATCTTCTTAGATACCAGTTCGCAGATGTCCGTATCTATTGCCTCTCCAACCCGATGGGGCTTGCCTACCTGTTCCAAAAAATATCGTCCGGTTTCTTCCAGGCGTTTAAGGACACCGTCTTCATAGGCGATCACCCGCGCACCTATATTAAAAATTCCGCCATCCACTAACCTGCCGTTTTTGATCAGTCCGATCTTGGTGGTCCCGCCTCCAACATCGATATTGAGCAGGGTTAATCCCCTCTCCCGACTCACGAGAACGGCGCCAGACCCATGGGCCGCCAGCAGCAATTCCAATCGGGGGCCCGCGGTGGCACAGACAAATCGACCGGACTCGTCCGAGAACAGGTCAACGATAGCCCGAGCGTTACTTCTTCGGGCCGCCTCACCGGTAATGATCACTGCGCCGGTATCAACCTCACTGGGCTTCAAATCGGCCTGATCGAAGGCCCTCTTGATCAGATCCTGTAATGGCTGTGTCTCAATAGTCCAGTCCTGAGTGAACGGCGTGAGCAGGACGGTTGATCGACTAAGCACGCTACGCTCGAGGACCTCGGGACGGCGAGTATGAAGGGACGGATACCCGATCCGTATACGGGAGAACATCAAATGAGAGGTCGAAGAACCGATATCAATCCCGACGCTCGTCAGGTTTCCCAGATTAACCCCTTGCAACTCATCATGGTCATGGGAATGGCCATGGGAGCCTTCATGGGAGTGGGAATGTTGGTCGTGCTTGTGCTCAGCCATGGGCTGTTCTCACCTCAATTATGCAAATATTGAGCTGGCTTGGAAGGGCTCAGCCGATCACAACTCGTGGCAGGCAGCGTAGTGTTGGGGGCGTTTATCTTCCAGAAGGGGCTCTTCTCCCTTGCAACGCTCAACCCGAATCGGGCAACGGGGCTCAAACCGGCAGCCCAAAGATGGGTTAATGGGGAGAGCAACCTCGCCCCAGAGAATCTCTTGCTTTGTTATGTCGGCGTTGGGATCGATGATAGGGTTCGAGGCAATCAATCCCTTGGTATAGGGATGGAGCCTATGGGTGAACAGTTCTGAGGTTGCGGCGATTTCTACCATTTTACCAGCGTACATGACGGCTACCACATCCGCCATGTACTCCACGACGTTGAGGTCATGAGAGATGAAGAGGAGTGTCAGGTTGAGCTCCCGTTGAAGCCTCTTGAACAGGTTGAGAACCTGGGCCTGAACCGAGACATCGAGGGAAGATACGGGTTCATCGGCGATGATCAGTTTGGGCTGGGGCGCCAGGGCCCGCGCAATACCGATTCGCTGGCGCTGCCCGCCACTGAATTCATGGGGATAACGATTCATCTGATCCGGCTGGAGCCCAACAAGCTCCAGCAACTCGCCCACCGCGAGGGCTTTTTTCCTACCACTCAACCCGCGATAGAGCGTCAGGGGGCGGCCCACAATGTCTAAGATACTCATCCGGGGATTTAGCGAGGCATAGGGGTCTTGGAAAACCATCTGGATATGTCGCCTGAGGTCACGGACCTCCCTTTTGGGAAGAGTGAGGATGTTCTGCCCCTGAAAGAAGACTTCGCCTCCGGTCGCTGGAACCAGCCGAGTAATGAGGCGGGCGGTGGTGGACTTGCCGCAACCACTTTCACCCACCAGGCCGAACAGGGCCCCTTCTTCAATGGAAAAACTGACATGGTCGACTGCTTTTAAGATGCGTTCGCCATATATTAATCCTGTGACAAATCCTGAATTGAGATCAAAATACTTGGTAAGATTACGAATTTCTAAAAGTTTCATTACTTTTGGCCTCCGGGAAAATAACAGGCCACCGAACCGCTCGCTGACTTGGTTTCCAACTCTGGAGACTCGGTCTTGCAGATTTCTTTGGCTTTGTAGCAACGGGGGTGGAATTTGCAACCGGAAGGAGGATCTAGAAGATTGCAGATGGTCCCCGGTACCGCCGTTAGGGGTTTATCACGGTATTCAGGCCTGGGAATCGCCTGCATAAGCCCCTGGGTGTAGGGGTGGAGAGGATTGGTAAAGAGATTTTTCTTATCTGTCAACTCCACCAGGGATCCCGCATACATTACGCCGATACGGTTGCAGAGCGATGCAACAACGCCCAGATTATGGGAGATGAAGATGAGGGCCATCTTGAATTTTTCCTGTAGTTCTTTGAGCAATTCCAGGATCTGAGCCTGGATGGTTACATCCAGGGCCGTGGTCGGCTCGTCGGCGATCAAGACCCTTGGCTGGCATGCCAACGCCATCGCAATCATCACTCGTTGCCTCATCCCGCCGCTGAGTTCGTATGGGTAGCGATCTATCAGCGTCTTGGGTGATGGGACACGGACCGAGCTAAGAACTTCCTCCGACCGTTCACGGGCCACCTTCCTCGAGTCTCCCATATGGATCCGATAACATTCGGAGATCTGGTTGCCGATGGTAAAAGAAGGGTTCAATGATGTCATCGGTTCCTGGAAGATCATCGAGATTTGACTTCCACGTATCTTTTGCATCTTTTTATCGCTCTTTTTAAGTAGGTCGGAGCCATCAAATATGATCTCCCCATTGGCGATGCGTCCTGGGGGAGACGGGATGAGGCTTAAGATGGAAAAGGCCGTGACACTTTTGCCAGAGCCCGTTTCCCCGACGATACCCAGGGTCTCACCTTCACGGAGAGAGAAGGAGACGTTATTGACGGCTCTCAGAATTCCCTGTTTGAGTTGGAATTCAACGGTGAGATTGCGGACGTCGAGAAGCGGTGTGTTAGAGTTCATATTAACGATCGTATTGCCTCGGATCAAAGACGTCCCGGAGTCCATCTCCGAAGAGATTAAAACCTAGAATCATGAAGGATATTGTCAATCCGGGGAAAAATGCAGCCCATGGTTGTAGCTCCAGAAAGGGACTGACCTCCTTTAACATAAGGCCCCAGCTGGGCGTAGGAGGCGGAAACCCCAGGCCAAGAAAACTCAGGGACGATTCGGTCAAGATGGCATTTGCAAAATCGAGGCTAAGGCGCACCAGCAGCGGTGGTAGACAGTTGGGCAGGATATGCCTGAACATGATCAAGCTGTCCGTTTCACCGGTCATGCGGGCGGCCTCCACGTATTCCTTTTCCTTCTGGGTCAGCACGGCGCCGCGCACGATACGGGCGAAAGATGGTATAGAGCTCACACCAATAGCCAGATATAGCGAAAAAAGCCCCCCTCCAAGGGATGCCACCAGGGCGATGGCAAGGAGACGCCCGGGGAAGGCCAGGATGGAGTCCATCACCCGCATCAGCGACATGTCGACCCAGCCCCCAAAATAACCCGCAAACATACCAATGGGTATCCCTAGTAGCGCCCCCAGCATTACGGCTCCGATGGCAACCAGGAAGGCCGTCCGGGCGCCAAATATCATCCGGGTATAGGTGTCCCGACCCATGAAATCCGTCCCGAGCCAGTGAGGCCGGCTGGGACCCTGAAGCCGCTCGGAGATGTTGATCTCAAAAGGATCATGGGTAACCAGGAATGGGGCGAAGACCGCCGCAAAGAGCCCGACGAGAATAATTACCAAACCTATCAAGGCGAGTCGATTGCGCGCAATGACCTGGAAGCCGGCGGTGAAACGCAAGGCTGCCAATCTCAAACCCGCGGGCGAGGAAGATCCATTATTCTGTAAAGAGACAGTTTCCATTAATTATTCCAACTTGATCCGGGGATCCAGCCATTTATAAAGGATGTCAACAATCAGGTTAATCGCGACGTAGGTCAAAGCGATAATCAGCACCGCCCCCTGGACAATGGGATAGTCCCGGCCATAGATCCCCTCCAGAAGAAGGCTAGCGACGCCAGGCCACGTGAAGACCGTTTCAATAATCGTAGATCCTCCCAGCAAACGTGCGATGTCCAAGCCAAGTATGGTGACGATCGAAATCATTGAGTTTTTTGCCGCGTGTTTGACAATGACCATTTTGGGTGGGAGTCCCTTAGCGCGGGCCGTGCGAACATAATCCTGGCTCAGCTGCTCGAGCATCTCTGCTCTCATATAGCGGGTTACGGAAGCCGCCATGGAGGTTCCAAGCACAATAGCGGGTAAAGAGACGTGCTGCAGGAACTTGAACGGGTCTTCCAATGGGCTTGCGTAACCGATGGACGGGACGATTCCCAGCTTGAGGCTGAAGAGTAAAATCAACATAAGGGCCAACCAAAAGTTGGGTATGGCCATTCCCCACATGGCGTACCCCATGGCGCTGTAATCGACAAGAGTGTTCTGCCGGACAGCGGCAATGATACCGGCCGGCAGTGAGATGAAGATGACCGTGATAAAGGCCGAAAAGGCGAGATAGATGGTCGCGGGATAACGCTCGAGTAATATGTCTAAGACGGGACGCCGGGATTGGAGCGAGAGCCCCAGATCCCCATTGAGGACTCTTCCCAGCCAACGGAAATACTGGACATACACAGGCTGGTCAAATCCCAATTGTTTTTGAAGCGCTCGGTACTGGTCCTCACTATAAGAGGCGCCAACCTCCGGGTCAACGCCTAGCATAACCAGGATCGGATCCCCGGGGATTATGTGAACGATTAAAAAGACGATCAGGCTTACCAGGAAAAGAACCGGGATAAGCTGCATGATGCGCTGGATGATGTAACGGCCTAACACAAGAAAAAGTCCATGGAAATAGTATTACTTAACCCTGCAGATTGATGACCATCGCCCACTTGACGTTGCGTCACGCCCCCACTCATGAAACACCCATCCGAAACAAACTCAAAGACTCAATTCGTTTTTATCCTTATTTTTTAGCCGTTCCCCTTCGCGTACAGCGCATCGATAAAACCGGTATCATCGATCTCCCTGAGATAGTGGGTATCCCAGGGCTCCATCGGGGCAATAAAGTTAACTTTCGGATCATGGGCCACATCCAGGTTGTAAACGTTCCAAATGGCGACCGGATGGGGATAGGGCTTTTCACTAAGAAGCTCGCTCCACTCCTGATGTAAATGTTCAACCTCATCGTCGGACGTAACCTTAATCATAGGAGCCAGTTCACGTTTCAGAATCTCGCATACCTTCTGTTTCTCGGTCTTAAAAAAGTGAACTGCTTCGATAAACCCCTTTAAGAAAGCGGTCACCTTTTCCTCGTTTTTGAGAGTGAAATCAGTACTGGCACAGATCGTCGTGTTATGAATAACAGGTACGGAAGGGAGCTTAACCGGATGGAACCCTTTCTTTTTACCCTGAAGGTCAAAGGGGATATCCACATTGGCCGCGTCGATCTCACCGCGGGAGAGCATTTCGATCGCTGTATTTCCCCTGTCAGCCATCGTGACGTTAGGCTTATTGTAGATAAATTCTACCTTTGAGGTATCCACCCCGGCTAACGCTAATGAATGTTCCAGATTTCCCCCTACGCACGGGGCACGATTGGTCAAGATCCTTTTGCCCTCTAAATCTTTGGCCTCTGGAAACTCCGGTCTGGCTATCAACCGGTCGTCCCAGTCATTTTGTGCCTGTCCTAAATAGACAAATCGCTTGTCTCCTTTGGCGCGGTAGATGTAGGTTTCATGGTGGAGCCCGCTCAAGAACTCGTATTCTCCTTCGAGAAGAGAAGTAGCACGTTCTTTCATACTCCGAACCGGTCGCCCGCTCTTGGGTGGTATCGTGGCCACGTCGACTTCGAGATCGAAGCCGTGTTTTTGTGGTGCCCCACAGTCACGAAACACAGAAAGCAGCGCCATATGGGAAATATCGCTACAAAGCATGCTCATTTTGCCAAAATCCATTGATATAATTCTCCTTTCACTCCGATAACTAGCTTAGGTAAGACCCTACCTGTAGGGATTTTAGATTAATAGTGGAAGGAGGATGTATATCGGCAAAAAGGTACAGTTGTCAACCCCATTTGAGTGTCATCGAGCAAGAAAAGCCTTGCAAGAAAAGAACGATTGGGAGGATGAGGAGGTGTTTTATCGACCATCATTGAGAATTGGGTGTCTCAGGAGCCTCCGGCCTGCCGGATCATAAGTGACCCACCTTTTGCTCCTCATGCCTAACCTTTCGCCCGGCCTTTAAAACCCACAAACGGCTCCCTAGGGCCACCAACAGGAAAAAGGTTCCCGTAACCAAAAAGGTAAACTTGAAACCCTTCGAGTCTGCGAGCCAGCCAAGTATTAAGGGTGAGATCATAAGGGATAAAGGCCATCCCAGCGAAGTGGTCGCCATGGCCATAGACCGGTCCCTCGCCTCACTCAACTCAGTAGCCTGCATTTGATACCACAGGTCCAACACACCGCCGCAGGCTCCCACGGCCATAATGCAGGGGCTAAGGAAGTAAAGCCCTTCCAGAATTCCACTACCGGTGATGAAAATGCCCAAACCTCCCATTCCTAGAGCAAAAAATCCCATCAGCCGAGGTGGCGTAATCAATGGACCCAGGATCAAGACCATGGTTATTGTCCCCAGGGCCCGCCCCGAGACCGCGAGTCCTATCCACTGCTCGCCATAACCCATCTGGGACAAATAGACCGGAAAGAGGGTCTGGGTGAGCGTCGAAGGAAGTGCAGCGCCGAACGATGCGAAGATCCCCAGCCACACTGGCCGATGCCCGAGGAAACGTCCGATTCCGGCCGTAATCTGCCACACAGTCCTACCACTTGGTTTTCTTGCCACATGGGGGATCATCAGACCAAGGAGAACACACGCGACGGACATACCGGCCAATATAAGAAACGATCCATAGTATCCTATCAAGGCCGCGAGGGCTCCACCCATGCTCATACCAAGCAGGTTCCCAAGATGGTTCCAGGCGGAAAGGTGCCCAAGTCTTTTCCCCATGCTGGGGCCTGGGAGCTGGGTGGCCAATGATTGAGCGGCTATCCAGAAAATACTCCGCGAAATATTGGCGGCCCCTTGACTAACCAGCAAGGAAGCAAAGCCATCCGCTTGAAGCAACAGAATCGCCGCCAATACCAACAACAGGTAGCAGATCTGCAAAATCAAACGCTCGCCAAAACGGTCGCAAAGCGCTCCGCCCACGAATCGGACCGCGAGCATAACCAATACGGGAATTGCAATAACACTGCCGATCTTTAAGACGGAGAAGCCCAGTGAAAGAGCGTAAAGAGGAACCAGTATCATCATCATGCCATTTACGAGGTTCCACAGAGCCACGCTGCTGTAAAACAGGATAAGACTAATGACCGGATTGTGAAATTTCATTTAACCCTTTCCTTAATAATGTTCATCGGTCTCTAAAAACTTAACACAGTGTTTCGCGGATGGATTCAGAAGGATATCCCTTTAATAATATCACCGCAAAGGCGCCCCTCGACCCCACTCGGAACCCGGAACCCGTCGAAGGGCAGAGGGCACAGGGAATTAAATGTTGGTCGTTTGCGAAACGCCGACAAACAAAAATATTACTCAGATTAGAGCTGTAAGTGTTTGCCCAATCGTCGTCTCCCGATTGGGCAAAAGGGATTCTCTCAGTGTGCTCCGCGTCTCAGCAGTGAAATGTCCGAATCCTTATCTGCGTAAATCTGCATTAACATCTTTTGATGATTTCACGACTGAGGTTGGCTATCAGCTGTTCCCGGCCCTAACTTTTCGACCATGCTCAGGGTCATGGCGCGGCATTCGAACCATGAGGCTCTCGAAGGGCTGTGCTCACCACTTTAAGCGCCCTTTGTTGACGTTTGCGATTTTCCTCTTGTATGGTGGCTTTAGAAAGGAAACCCATCGGTGGACCCACGAATCAATCTCTTGCTTCTTTGCAACACGATGCTGGGAAACTTCATGTCCGGCCTGGCATCGAGAATCTTTGCCATTTCCCTGCCTACGGTAGCCAATGCCTTGAAAACTGATATTGCGGGAGTTTCCTGGGCCCTTATCGCCTTTAATCTCACAAGCCTCGGGCTGGCCCTCGTCTTTGGGAGGTTGGGTGATATCTATGGGAGGGGTAAACTTTACGGGTTCGGATTTGCAATCTTTGCAGTGAGCTCGCTCCTATGCGGCCTGTCCCAATCGATTTTCCAGTTAATTCTGTTCCGGATCCTGCAAGGGGTTGGCGCCGCCATGACTCAATCCGTAGGGCGGGCTTTGGCCGCAGAGGCCATGCCGGAGGATCAGGGCAGCAAGGCGCAGGGTTTTATGACAACGGCCTTCCACTCGGGCTTTCTCTTGGGACCAACTCTGGGTGGGCTTCTCATCGATAATGTCCACTGGCGGGCGGTTTTCTTTGTTCTGGTCCCGGTGGCGGTCGTCGGTTCGATTCTCGCCTTCGTGCAAACCAAGTCCTTCCAGCGGCCTAGTAAAGTGCAGCCCATCGATTATCTTGGAGCGGTGCTTTTAATCTCGATCACGACCTCGTTGATTCTGCTTTTGGACCGGAGCACGAGAGAGGCGTTGCCACCCGAATTCACGTATTTTGTATTCCTCGCTATCCCGGTCCTCTTGGTCGCATTCTTTTATCGAGAACTTAAGATTTCAAGCCCCATCGTCAATCTTAGTCTGTTTAAGAATCGAATGTTTTCCTTCAGCTGCGTCTCCCTACTGCTCGTCACCCTGTCGCATTCCATGTCGGGGTTTCTCTTGCCCTTCTATTTGCAGGAGGTGCTCTTTATGACTCCAACCTTTATGGGGGTTCTCTTCATGTCTGCCCCCATCTTTACGGTCATGCTGGCTCCGGTCAGCGGGCAGATAGCCGACCGTATCGGACCGAGAATCCCGGCGACCACGGGAGCCGCCATGATGTTCTTTTCGGCTATTGTAGGGATACTTCTACGGCCGAACTCCCATTGGTTCCTTCCAGCGGCCATGCTGGGATTTACAGGGTTGGGATCGGCTTTCTTCAATTCGCCCAATCACGGGGCCATGATCGGCTCGGTTCCCAAGGAACACCGGGGTTTTGCTAACGGGGCGATCCAGGTTTGTTTTAACCTGGCCCATATGTTTGGGATTTCCCTGGGAACCTTTTTGATGACTTTAAACTTTCAGCGTTATGTGGGCCGCGGGGCTGCCGTAACCACCACCAACCCAACGGCCTTCGTTTCATCCCTGAATGCCACCTTCATGATCGGTGGTGTGGTCTCTATGATTGCCGTGATAACGTCTTCCATGCGGGGAAAACCCGAGCAGCGAGTGGCGGGAGGAAAAGCAGATTTAGATAAAGCCAAGCCTTGAATTTTGGACGAGTGGGAGATAATTACTCTGATTTTATCCGCCTTCCAAATGGACCATGGCCATGCGGGAACTCCCAGCCGAACAGGCATAAACCCGTCGCGGCTTCATTTTAAATTACCAACTCGACGATAGCTTGCTTGGCTAACCCTGCTCAGGCGGTAGAAGCCTGTTTTTTCCCCTCGGCTAACCCCATTGCAACCTCGACGATCTGGTCCTCCTGTCCTCCCACCAGCTTACGCTTGCCGATTTCCACCAGGATGTCCCTGGCCTCGACGCCAAACTTTTCGGCCGCCCGGTCCGCGTGCAGCAGAAAGCTGGAATAGATCCCCGCGTATCCCATAGTCAGGCTCACCTTGCCGATTCGTACAGGCTTCAGCATCATCGGTCGCACCACATCTTCGGCCACATCCATGATCTTCCACATATCGATGCCTGTGTCATACCCCAATTTGTCCAGCACCGCTGAAATGACTTCCGTCGGGGTATTTCCCGAACCGGCTCCTAGCCCACAGGTGCATGCATCGAGCCAGCGGGCCCCCTCTTCAATCGCAGCAACCGTGTTGGCCACCGCAAGCGAGAGGTTGTTATGACCGTGAAATCCGATATCGATCTTGACAGATGCTCTTAGGGCTGCGATTCGCTCCCTCGCCGTATGGGGCATGAGGGCACCAGCCGAATCCGTGACGAGGACCACGTCTGCCCCGTAACTTTCCACCAGTTTTCCTTGTTCGGCGATCTTTTCAGGCGAGCCCATGTGGGACATCATGAGCATGGAGATCACCTTCATGCCCATCTTCTTGGCCAGGCCGATGTGCTGCTCGGCGATATCCGCTTCGGTTACATGGGTCGCAATCTGCGCTACTTTTGCTCCAAAATCAGCGGCCATTTTCAGATCTTCTTTGGTCCCGATTCCAGGGAGAAGCAACACGGCTAGCTTGGCCCTCTTGATTACGGACGCAGCCGCTTTGAGCAGCTCCATTTCAGATTGCTTCGAGAAACCGTAGGTAACCGTTGAGCCTCCGAGCCCGTCTCCATGAGAGACCTCGATGATCTCGAGGCCGGCCTCATCCAAACCTTTAACCACCTGCATCACCTGCTCAGCCGTAAACTGATGGGCCAGGGCATGGCTTCCATCTCTTAACGTGCTGTCTAGAATATGGATCTTGGTCATCTCGCTCATACCCGTGCCTCCATGGTCTCCTTTTTTTGCCAGGTCCCTGCTACCAGGTGTTTGCCGATTTCTTCTCCCACCTTTACGGCAGCCGAGGTCATGATGTCCAGGTTTCCCGCATACTTGGGTAGATAGTCGCCGGCTCCCTCCACTTCGACAAAGACCGTGACCTTCTTTTTCCCCTTGCCACCGGGAAAATCCTCAACCAGTGGTTTGGCCTTGAGTCGATAACCTGCAACGTACTCCTGGGTCCGTCGGACCATCGCTTCAATGGATTGCCGAAGCTTCTCTGGATCCGCTTCTTCCACAATACCGTAAACCGTGTTTCTCATTAGGACGGGCGGCTCCGCCGGGTTCAAGACGATAATTGCCTTGCCGCGGCTCGCCCCGCCGACAGTTTCCAACCCGTGGGCGGTCGTGTTCGTAAACTCGTCGATATTTTGCCTTGTCCCCGGCCCGGCGCTCTTGCTCGCGATGGATGCGACGATCTCAGCGTATTCGACCGGTGCCACCTGCCCCATGGCATGGACACAGGGGATCGTGGCTTGCCCACCACAGCTGACCATATTGACGTTGGGCTCGCCGACATGCTGGTTAAGGTTCACCAGCGGTACCACGTAGGGCCCGATTGCTGCCGGCGTCAGGTCTATGGCCACCTTGTTGGCCTTTTTGAGCAGCGGCGCATGCTCCAGATGGGCACTTGCGGTGGTCGCCTCAAATACGATATCGAACTGGTCCGCAAGGGCAAGAAGCCCCTCGATCCCCTCATGAGTTGTGACCAACCCATTGTCCCTCGCCCGTGCCAATCCCTCCGACTCGAGTACGATACCAGCCATCACGGTGGCATCCAGGAATTTGCTCCGCTTCAGTTTGTGCATAAGATCGGTGCCGATATTCCCGGAACCTAAAATTGCCACTCTTGCGTTCTCCATGAACTCCTCCGATAAAATTTTCAAGTAAACTAATTTAGATAAATCGTACTGAGACCGTGCCTAACCCATCAAAGTTAGCACGAATTGTATCTCCTGGAGCCACATCGGCAGCGGCGCAAAGGGCTCCCGGCATGATGACCTCGCCGGCTTTCAGGGTCACACCGAACTCTCCTACCACGTTGGCCAGCCACGCAACGGCGTTGGCCGGGTGACCCAATGCGGCTGCGCCGGCACCGGTCTGAACCACTTCGCCGTTCTTTTCCATCACCATACCTATCAGCCTGAGATCCACCTGATCCACACGCCGAGGGGTCTCGCCTAAAACGATACGGGCAGATGACGCATTGTCCGCAATGGTGTCACTGAGTTTGATCTTCCAACTCTCGAACCGGCTGTCGATAATCTCCAGTGCTGGAAGGACAAAGGCCGTAGCCGCAAGGACCTGGACAGTCGTCACTCCCGGTCCTTTTAAATCTTTGTCCAGGATGAAGGCGATCTCGGGTTCGATTCTCGGCTGTATCAGATCTTTGGCTGGGAATTGGGCCCCGTCTTGCAAGACCATGCCGTCCAGGATATGCCCGTAGTCCGGACTATCCACGCTGAGCATCTTTTGCATGGCCGTGCTCGTGAGGCCGATCTTTTTCCCGACTACCTTTGCCCCGTCCTTTTTCTTCAGCTCTATAAGCGAGAGCTGGATCCGATAGGCGTCATCGGGAGCGATGCCCTCGTATTGCTCGGTAAATTGACGGATCGGCCGACGTTCTTTTTCGGCGACGTAGAGGTCCTTCGCCGCCTTTTCGATAGACTGTTCATTCAGGCTGGCCACGTGTTCAACCCTCCTCTATCTGCGTGAATATATAAAAGGTGAGAATGCCTACCTGATTCCCTACCAAGGGAGCTTTTCCGGGTCAAGACAAACCCCTAACTCCTTATTAAAGCGCCCCAAGCATAGCCTTTTATAAAGGACGGGTCCAGGTCTAGCCCCACAGACACAACCGGAACAAGATTGCTCGCGCAAAGAACCCAAAGGGCGCAAAGTTCGCCAAGGTAGGAAAATTTAGGATCTAGGAAATTGTATTTCCCTTTGCGAGCTTGCCCGCCTTGGCGCGCTCTTCTTCGCCCAGAACGGTGGGGCTAGCCGCTTGGATATCGAATCGATGGCGGTCACCCCCCGACAAGGAATTCCATAACAGGAGATAGTCGAGTGTTTTATTTCAGACTTGCGACACTTGCGTGTCTTCATCAGTAATATGGTTCGGACCTGATATCTCTTATTTAAGAATTTGTGTAGAGGGATCACTGGAGCGATAAAACTTTTCGAAATCTTATCCTTGGAAGTGGCCCCAAGTTGACATATAAATGGATACCATCTTGTACTCCTAGGCCAAGGGTGGGTGAGTCGGCTATCGTTGGATTCTTGTTGACTATATTTAAAAAACAAGCTCTATTAAGTTCTAGTTATTTCCGATCAGAATGAAGGGGTTGCGTTTTGTGATTAAGCTATGCTAACCGATGCCGCCTTGAATCTCACCGATTGGGGTTTCTGTCAGCGGTCGCTGAAGGAGGTCTCCCGTACTTTCAGTCTACCCATCGCAATGTTGCGCGAGCCGCTCGAGCAAGCAGTCACCTGCGGTTACCTACTCTGTCGAATTGCCGATACCATTGAGGACGAGCCCAACCTTGGGCTGGCAGAGCGGGACGCCCTCTTTTCGTCGTTCCTCGCCTGCCTGGAGGATGAGGCTTCAGCGTCGGCCCTCGCAAGCCGGTTCCCTGATAATGACCAAAAACCGGCGAGTGCCGAGCGTCGACTTATGCAAAATCTGCCGCGCCTCCTTGGCGTCTTCGCCGAGCTGAACGATACAGCCAAGCAAGCGATTCGACGAAGCGTGTGCGAGATGGTCCGCGGGATGGCCATCTACAACCGGCGCCCTGCCGGTACAGATGGAATCGTGGCATTGACCACGATCGCCGACCTCGAACGTTATTGCTACTTTGTCGCAGGGACGGTTGGGCACATGCTTACCGACTTGTTCACGTCCACCTGCGATCTCGATGCTGAACGGACCCACACCTTGCGCACCAACGCAGAGGAGTTTGCCGTTGGCTTGCAGCTGACCAACATACTCAAGAACATCACTGAGGACTGGGAGCGCGGCGTCTGCTATGTCCCACGCACGATCTGCAAGGAAGCGGGCCTCGAGGTTGCGGAATTGTTGCAACCGGACTCCCGAGAGCGAGCCCACATGGCACTAGCTCCCCTGTTCCAAAGAGCCGAGCGCTCGTTCGAGCATGCACTCACCTACTGCTTGGCGATCCCGGCTGTGGAGCGGGACATGCGCCTGTTTTGTCTCTTGCCCTTGTGGATGGCGGTACGCACCCTTGCCTACGCCCGGAGAAACGACGCACAGATCATCCGCGGCCAGGAAGTGAAGATTTCACGTGCAGAGGTCGAGCAGCTGATCCAGGATTGTGCCAACCATGTGGACAACGACGAAGCGCTACGCGCCAGTTTTCACCGCCTGAATCGGGACCCCCTGACCATCACAGCACCCCGCCGGAGCACGGCCATAGTCGAGACGTCGACCGAGTTGATGAGCAGCTACATGACTGCTAGGCGGGAGCTTGTTGAAAAAGCTCTGGACCTATCGCTCCCGAGCGGGGCGACGCCCTACCAACTTGCCGACGCGGTTCGCTACCCGGTACTGGCTGGCGGTAAACGGTTGCGGCCAATCCTGGCAATTGCGGCTGCGGAGTCCGTGGGGGCCACCGCGAACGACGCGATGTTGCCAGCGCTTGCGGTCGAGCTCATTCACACCTATTCGTTGGTGCACGACGACTTACCGGCCTTGGACAACGACGATCTGCGTCGGGGCAAGCCAACCACTCACAAGGTATACGGCGAAGCGATGGCAATTCTTGTCGGGGACGCGTTGCTGACCCGTGCTTTCGAGCTACTGGCAGATCCGGCGCTCTCAGAGCGCATCGGATCCTCCCGAGCCATTCGTCTCGTTTATGAGATCTCATCTGCTGTAGGAGCCCACGGTATGGTAGGCGGGCAGGTCATTGACATCCTCTCCGACGGACAACAGCTCGACACCGACACCCTCATACGCTTGCACCAAATGAAAACTGCGGCACTCCTGCGCACATCTGTTGTAGCGGGCGGTATCGCGGGCCGCGCCACCGATGAGCAGCTCAGACAGCTAGCGATTTACGGCGAGCGCATCGGCCTCGCGTTTCAGATCGTCGATGACATCCTCGACGTTACCGCTACCACCGAAAAGCTCGGCAAGCCGCAAGGCAGCGATGAGCGCCACCGCAAAGCAACATTCGTAACGGTACTTGGCATCGAGGTCTCCCGCCAGCGAGCCAAGCAGCTTATCGAAGAGGGGAAAGAGGCGATCAGTTCATTCGGGAACGATGCTCGTGTGCTTCATGCGCTGGGGGACTTCATCGAAGAGCGGACCCACTAATATATTGTGTTCCTTGACCACTCAAGCAGAAAGATTCTCCCGACTCCGCCCCTCATACTTACC
Source organism: Binatia bacterium (assembly GCA_963664015.2). Classification (GTDB taxonomy): domain Bacteria; phylum Desulfobacterota; class Binatia; order UBA9968; family CAXXLF01; genus JACZQL01. The sequence goes on from CAXXLF010000002.1 coordinate 222,365, forward strand.
CGTCTAAGACTTCCAGGCGCGATTTCATTAGGCGCTACCTCTAATTTGGCTCAAAACCGGTATGGGCTTGGGTTTGCTCGGCATTAGATCCCCGGAACGCATTTAATGAGCTAATCTGTTGCGTCTTACTGATATAAGGATCGAAGGAAATGACGAGAGCCTGCTCATTCCGTGTTAAGAAGAAATGGACAGTCGCAATGAGTTACCGGGGCTTTTGCGTACGCTTACGCGTCAGGACACGGCGATCGCGGGCGTAACCGACCATAGCGGAAGGACGGGCTTTTATCGTGCTTTGTTGGCCCCTCCTTTTGGCGAACCGTGGAGGTCCGAATCACGCTCTGCATCACCTTGATCTGCTGGTCTATCCTTGCTCTCAGTGCCTGCAACTCTCGCAAAACTCCCTTGAGGGTTGGAGTGAAGTTGATGGCCATTGATCCTCCTCATAGGGACAGTATTCAACACCGTGCAGTTATGTCAACTCGACCTAGCAATTAAACGACGCTTTAATTGAGTCCTACCAAACTGAAAAAGGAAACTTGACAACCCACTGGAACTCATCGATATTACGGGTGACCTTGCAGAGCGGGCATTTAAATTGTTCCCGAGATAGGCTGCGAGGGGGAGAGCCGTATTCCTAATAGTTAGATAGACCTACTGTCACAGACGAGGAGTCATGCCAAAAGTCGTATTTACACACTCTGTTAGTGATCCTGCCCATTGGGCGAGCAAGCACTCGGAGCGAGTTGAACGGTTCGCTTCGTGGGGATCGAACGTGCTCGACTACCTCAGCGCTGACGGCAGCAAAAACGTGGCCGTGAGTGTGAACGTTCACGATCTGGCGGCCGTACAGCCGGCGCTCGACTCGCCCGAGATCGAGGCCGCGAAGCAGGCTCACGGGGTCCTGGAGCCCCTTACGATCCACGTCGAGAAAACTTAAGCAAGATTGCGGAGACGCTCTACGACCTGGGAATTTCTAACCAGCGATTGAACTCGACAAAGCTCGCACGTCACTTCGCAGTTGTTCGAATCCTGTAGTGTCGCGGGTTAATCGCTAATCGTTAGGGTTGCTACCAATTTTTATCCCCACGATGCAATTCAACGATGCCTCAATTGCATCCTAAAGATTAAATATTGGGTGTCAGACTAGCCTAGCTGGGCTTACTTGGCCGATTTGCCTGATCAGACTCACAATTTGATTCAGGCCTGAGATTTATCATTAAATACTTCGGATGCTTCGACCAGGCAACACCCTATCGATCGCGTCTCTTTTCGCCGAATGCTCTACATGCTAGTAAATGGAACCCGCATCCGTCTAATTGGGGGCTCCAACAACAAACAAGCGAACCTGCACACCAAGACAGTAGACCAATGAGTTTTTTCAAGGATTCACGGAGCTTACCGTGATTCAGCACCACCGTTCCCCAATGATGGGCATCCTGCCGTACGTGGTAACTATTTTTGTAGGCGCGTTCCTTCTATTCCAGGTGCAGCCCCTGATCACGAAGTACATCTTGCCGTGGTTCGGTGGTGGCCTGACGGTATGGACAACCAGCATGTTGTTCTTCCAGGTCTTGCTTCTTGGGGGATACCGTTACGCTCACTTGAGCATCTGTCGGTTTAGACCGCGGCTCCAGGCATTGCTCCACGGAGTTTTGTTGCTGGTGGCACTCCTCCAGTGGCGATCACTCCCGACAGCAATTGGAAACCCCTTTCCCCCGCCACCCCGACCTGGGATATCCTTCTGGTCCTTGGTGCTACCGTTGGCCTCCCGTACTTTACACTCGCCTCAACCGCGCCATTGATGCAGGCCTGGTTTAGCCAGCATCACCCTGGAGTTTCACCCTACCGGCTCTACGCCCTCTCCAATACCGCCTCATTGCTGGCACTACTGAGCTATCCCTTCGTGTTCGAGCCGATATTTTCCAGGAGCGTACAGTCCACGTTGTGGGCCATCGGGTTCGGCGTCTTTGTCATCGCCTCCATGATCGGCGTCTGGGCTACCTGGAAGCGCGGGTCGATCCCGTCCCTCGCACAAGACAGCACGAACCTGACCCAACAGGAACTCCCCCATCCAACCACAGGAATCCGTGCCCTTTGGCTAGCGCTTCCGGCCTGTGCGGTAGGGCTGCTTCTGGCGGTTACCAACCAGATCACTATGGACCTGGTTATTGTCCCCTTTCTCTGGGTATTGCTTTTATGTCTGTACCTCTTGACCTTTATATTAAGCTTCGAGGGCGAGCGCTGGGACTCCCGCCCGGTCTTTTTGTGAACATCTTTACCAGCGCTGATCGGAGCACTGGTCATGCTGACCGTCAGGGAAGATGCAGACGTCATCTTGCAGATTGTGGCTTTCTCCGGGATACTTTTCGTCTGCTGCATGATATGCCACAGAGAACTCAGCCGTCTCAAGCCGCATCCAAGGTGTCTGACGGGCTACTACCTTATGATCTCTCTAGGTGGCGCCCTGGGTGGTGTGTTCGTTACCCTTATCGCGCCGGTGATCTTCCTCAATTATCTGGAGCTCCACGTCGGCCTGCTGGGTACCGGGGCCCTTTCCTTCTTGGCCCTTTATAAGGATAACGGCTCCTGGTTCCATCAGAAACGGGTGTCCTGGGGTGTCATCCCGTTGATCACCGTTTATGTTATCGTTGCGGCGCTGTTTATCGCAACGCCAGGGCAACACATCCGTCCGCCATCGCCCGAGCACGGAATTTCTACGGTGTCCTCACGGTGCAGCAGCACTTCCGAGGCTCCCCTAATGAGCAACTCCATCTCCGCCACGGACGAATTCTCCACGGGACACAGTTTATGGCCCCTGGCAGGGGCGTGTGGCAAGCGGCTATTACGCTGAAAACAGTGGGGCGGGCCTGGTTTTTCGATACTTTCCACGAAAGCGCGAACGTCGAATCGGCGTCGTAGGCCTGGGGGCGGGTTACCTTTCCCTCTATCACCGTGAGGGAGATACGATGAGGATTTACGAGATTAACCCGGAAATCCGGCGTTTAGCCGAATCGCACTCTACCTATCTGAAGGATTCCCCAGCCGAAATTGTGATTGTCATGGGGGATGGTCGTTTGGCGATGGAGCCTGACCTGCCTCAGGAGTTCGATATCCTAGTCCTGGACGCCTTTACTGGAGATTCGATTCCTGTGCATCTGCTAACCATTGAAGCTTTCCAGACGTACCTTCGCCACCTCACGACCGATGGCGTCATCGCTATCCTGATCGACACAATCCACCTGGATTTCGAGCCCGTGATCAGGCGGCTTGCGGCCCATTTCGGATTGGAGTCCATTAGAGTCGACTCTCCACCAGAGACCGACAATGAGGCGGGAACCAGCTGGATGCTGCTATCCCGGGCTGGGGAGTTTTTCAGCTTGCCGCCTGGAGCCGGGGCTGCCACTCCCGATCACGTAAAATACGACGACCTCCAGTTGTGGACCGGTGACTACGTAAGCCTTTTTCCCTTACTCCAGTTCCGATGATCGCGGCTCCGGGACACACGTCTATTCATTCGCCTTAAACCTAACTGAAAATTGAGCCCATGCTTTAAATACAGGGGAAGGGTGTAGCCTGATCATTAGCGGCGCTTGAGGATCTTGTCGAGATCCTTTCTCTCCTGTTCCCGAATCTCTTCTTGAGATGGTTTTGTGACTTGGCGTGAGATGGGTAGTATCCGTTCCGGTTGGATAAATTCTCTGATATGGCTCCAATTGATCCAGAGGATAACGCCAATGGAAAAAGCAGCTATGATCAGCAAGAGCCGCGGGGGCAGTTTATGTTTTGGCTTGGCCCTTTTTCTCTTCATGAAGGATGGAGGACGAGCTTAATCAGGACTTAGGCTTATATTCGAAGTGATGGGTGGCCTGAATAATCCGAACGGTCCGTGTCTTGGATCTCATGACCACCGATTGGCTGTGCGCCCCACCAGCAAAGAAACGGATGCCACTCAAGTATTCGCCGTTGGTCACTCCGGTTGCGGCGAACATCACCTCTCCCGCCGCCAGCTCATCGATAGCATATTTTCTTTTAATATCATTGATCCCCATAGCTTGGGCCCGTTCGATCTCTTCCGGATTTCTGGGATTCAAGCGGCCCTGCATTTCACCGCCTATGCAGCGAAGAGCCGCCGCCGCAAGAACACCTTCCGGCGCTCCCCCGGTGCCTAGCATCAAATCGATACCGGTCTCCGGTTTCGTCGTTGCGATAGCCGCTGCAACGTCCCCATCGCTGATTAGATTGATCCTTGCGCCGGCGCGGCGCACCTCTTCGATGAGGGCCTCGTGACGGGGCCGGTAGAGAATAATCACCGTGAGATCCTCGACCTTCCGTCCCTTGATCTCGGATAATAGTTTCAGGTTTTCCGTAGGGCTTTTGTCTAGATCCAGAATCCCCTTGCCCTCGGGCCCGACCACCATCTTATCCATATAGGTATCCGGGCAGTGTAGAAAATTACCCCGCTCCGCAATTGCAATAACCGATAGGGCGCTGGGACCTCCGTTGGCACAGATGGATGTCCCCTCTAAAGGGTCCACGGCGATGTCGACCTCGGGACCCGTACCGTCCCCGACCGTCTCACCGATATAAAGCATCGGCGCCTCGTCCCTCTCCCCTTCCCCTATGACCACCGTCCCTCGCACGGACACACCATCGAAGGCCTGGCGCATGGCGTCCACCGCGGCCTGGTCGGCGGCCTTCTCATCGCCTTTGCCCAAATAGCGTGCAGAAGCGAGGGCAGCGGCCTCAGTTATACGAACAACTTCTAAGGCTAGGTTTCGATCCATACTTTGCTTCCTTCAATGAGCCCCTCGATGAGCCTGTGGGCGTCTTTGACAACCACACCGCTCGTTTGTGCGTCCCGCTCGTTAAAACCGAATGGCCTAGGAGTCGATTCCGCGGTGGAGGAATAGAGTACAAACGGCACCGGTCCCATGGCATGGGTCTTCAGGGCAACGGGAGTCGCGTGGTCTGGCAACAGAAGAAGCCTCCACTCATCCCAGTGCTGCATCCCCTCGATCATGGTCCCTACCACCTTTTCATCAAAGGACTCGATGGCCTTCACCTTCTCCTCAGCGTTTCCCATGTGGCCAGCCTCATCGGGGGCCTCCACGTGGATAAAGATCAAGTCTGTTTGATTTAACGCGTCGAGCCCGTAGTCGGCCTTCCCCTTATAATTGGTGTCAAGAAAACCCGTAATTCCTGGGACCGCGATCCGTTCGAGTCCGGCGTATACACCCAGCCCGCGGACAAGATCAACGGCTGATATCACGGCTCCATTGATTCCAAACCGATCCTGCAATGACGACAGTTGTGGGGCCTTCCCCTGCCCCCACAGCCAGATGGAGGTTGCCTTTCTGTCACCCCTCTCTTCCCGTCTACGATTGACCGGGTGGCGGGCCAAAAACTTCCTGGAAGATTCCATGAGCTGACGGAGAAAGTCGGCGCCATCTCCCCGGGGCAGATGAGGTTCCGTCTCTCGGTCTGTGATGTCATGGGGTGGTGTGGTCTCCATCTCCTCTTTGCCATTGCGCCAAACCATCAGGTGGCGATAGCTCACTCCCGGATGAAACTCCACGCCGTAGCTATCCAGGTGGCGTCCAAGATCCTCGATCACCTCTGCCGCCTCTTCACTGGAGATATGCCCGGCGGCAAAGTCCTCCATAATGTGTCCGCTTCCCTGCTCTTTCAATGTCACCAGATTGCACCGGAAGGCCACGTCGTTGCTGCCCAGGGCCACTCCCATACTGGCCGCTTCAAGGGGGGCGCGACCTGTGTAGTGCTTCCTTGGATCGTAACCAAGGATGCTCAGGTTTCCCACGTCGCTGCCCGGCGGCAAGCCCTCTGGAATGGTATAGGCAAGTCCGAAATCCCCGTTTGCCGCAAGCCAATCCATGTGGGGTGTCTTCGCCGCCTCAAGCGGGGTTTTATCGCCCAAACTCTCTATGGGGAAATCGGCCATACCGTCCCCCTGGAGAATCACAAATTTCATTCAGCCTGCCATTCTATCCTTATGAATTACTGATTCCCCCAAATAGGGATCCACATGGGCTCAACCAGGATAAAGTCCTTCTTGCGAATAATTTCCAGGGCTTCTTGTAGCTGGCCTACCTTTGTCCGTTCCAGGGTAATCACAAAGGGGAGAAGGTTTCCAGTCTTCGCCCTGAGTCGGTAGCCAACTGCCAAACTTTTCAGCTCTTCTCGTGTGTGGTTCAACTGCCAGATCTCCGCGATATGAATGCTTTTTTCACCGAAAACTCGGCAGATATCGCCGACGATTCCGCTTTGATTCTTGACAACGAACCGCACATAAAAATCACCCTGGATTTGGTCCTTGGGCAGAACCCGCAGGTCGCCGCGAGTGATCAGCGGCCCACCCGTGCCCTGAACCGTGGTGCTTATAGAGAATACGTCGCCGAGCACCGCGATGGCCGTAGGACCTCCGCCGGCTCCAGGGCCAATAAACCCATAGTTCCAGTCCTGTTCATCGCCGTTGTCCATTCCTTGGCGGCTTCGCTTTCCATTGAAGCATACCGCGTTGGTAACGCCATCGACGGTAGCTAAAAAATGATTTTTCGGCACGAGAACCGGGGCAACAAAAGCCTGTACGGCACTACCGTTTTCCCGTGCCACCGCAAGGTGTTTGATCGTTCCCGAGCCTTTGCTCTGGGCATACTGGAAGTCGATGGGATGGATCGCCTCTATTCCTTTGCGAAGGATCATGCCCGACTCAAGCTGCAAGCCGAAGGTTACGGCCCCCAGGAGAATCAACTTGGCCTCCGAGTCTTTCCCGCTGATATCGGCCTCCGGGTTGGTCTCCGCATACCCAAGCTCCTGCGCCTCACGCAGCGCTTCCCCGTATGATTTGCCGCTAGACCTCATGGCCGACAGAATGTAATTGCATGTCCCGTTGACGATCCCGTAAACGGATTGAGGCTCCTCGGCCGACAGGCTCTGCTGCAGGGAACGGATAATGGGGATTCCCCCTCCCACGCAGGCTTCGAATCCGATGGCCTGTCCATGTCGCCTGGCGGCGGCCCATATCTCAGCACTGAATTTAGCCAGGACCGCCTTATCTGAAGTGACAACGGACTTTCCGCCCTCCATCGCACGAATCAGGTAGCCTTTAAAAACTGACAGGTCCTTTTCCTGTTGCGCTCCCAGGACTTCTACCACGATGTCGACGTCCGGGTGATCGATTACCTCGTTAGCCTTCGTGGTAAATAGGGACGGATACTTGCGGAACCATTTTTTTCCCTTGGGATGACGGGTATAGATCTTTACGATCTCAACCGTCACTTCCGTCTTGGCTTCGAGCCGACCCTCGAAGACGAAGGTTTGCACCGCCTCTCCGACGGTCCCAGAACCCAACAAGCCGATCCTGATTGATTTTCTTTTTCTCGAGGGACTCATGGTGTACGGGATTTTTCCGTATATTTACTCAGAGCCCGGCGTATGGTCCGAACCGCCTGACGCGTTCGGTGTTCGTTTTCGATGAGGGCGAAGCGAACAAAGTCGTCCCCGTATTCCCCGAATCCCACTCCTGGAGAGACCGCCACCTTGGCTTCTTCCAACAGGTACTTGGAAAAATCCACGGATCCCATGTGGCTGCAGGGTTGAGGAATTCGTGCCCAGACAAACATGGTCGCCTTGGGCTTGGGAATCTCCCAGCCCACCCGTGCGAGTCCATCCACCAGGGCATCCCGCCGTTTGCGATAGGTCTCCCGGACCTCCTCCACACAATCTTGCGGGCCGTTCAGCGCATGAATCGCTGCGATCTGGACAGGCTGAAAAATGCCGTAGTCAAAGTAGCTCTTGATCCGCGCCAAGGCATTGATCATCTCCTGGTTTCCCACGCCAAAACCCACACGCCAGCCCGGCATGTTATAGCTCTTTGACAATGAGTAGAATTCCACGCCCACGTCCTTGGCGCCCGGGACCTGAAGTAAACTGGGCGGTTGATACCCATCGAATGTCAGGTCCGCATAGGCCAGATCATGGATCACTAGAAGCCCGTGTTCCTTGGCAAACTTGACGATGCGCTCGAAAAAGTCGAGATCTACCACCTCTGTGGTCGGGTTGTGAGGAAAATTTAAAATGAGCAGCTTTGGTTTGGGCCACGTCTGCTTGATCGCTTCTTGCAAATGGAAGAAGAAGCTCTCACTGGAGTGCAGTGGAATACTGCGAAGATCCCCGCCAGCAATGATGACCGAATACTGATGAATGGGATAGGTCGGACTCGGGCAAAAGACCACGTCGCCCGGGTCCAGAATGGCCAGAACGAGATGCCCCAGACCTTCCTTCGAACCAAGGGTGACAATGGCCTCCGTGTCCGGATCCAGGCTGACCTGAAAGCGATTTTTGTACCAATCGGTGATTGCCAATCGTAACTTATAGATTCCCCTGGAGACCGAGTAACGATGGTTGGGTGATTTCTTGGCCGCCTCAATCAGTTTATCGACGATATGGGGCGGACTCGGTTGGTCCGGATTACCCATCCCGAAATCAACGATATCCTCCCCGCGACGTCGCGCCTCATACTTCAAATCATTGATTATGTTAAAGACGTAGGGGGGGAGTCTGTTTATTCTGTTGAACTCCACACTCTTTACCTCAGAACAATAGTTTTCAGCATTCAGCTTTCTAGCAATAGTCCATTAGTTGCTATGAGCAGTCATATTAATACAAAAGGATTTCTCTTCTTCCTGCTGAAAACTGATTGCTACGTGTCGTAAGCTACCTATTTTATAAGCTATACTCTCCTTCGGTGCAAACCAGGCGTGTCCAACCTCATTCGAAGATTGGATTCAGCAACGGTCGAACACTCCTAACTAACCCATGCGACCGAGTTCGAGTTTATCTCCCCAACGATGTTTCAGCACCTCTCTTAAACCCCTGGATGCTTGACTTCGCAAAGAGGGATCGCGGGAAAGCCAATCCAGGGCTTCCCGTCGTGCTGCCATGAGGAGCTTGGCGTCTCGTGCAATATCGGCTAGCCGAAAGTCCGGTAGACCCGATTGCCGGGTACCCAGAACCTCGCCGGGTCCTCTAAGCTGCAGATCGATTTCCGAAATCTTGAATCCGTCCTGTAGTTTTTCTATGGCACGAAGTCTTTTCGCGGCTTCGGGACTCTGCCCCCCGTATTGCACGAGCAGGCACTGGGAGGGATCCTTGCCCCTTCCAACTCGACCCCGCAATTGATGCAATTGAGACAAACCGAATCGCTCGGCATGCTCCACGACCATCACCGTAGCCTTAGGAACATCGATGCCGACTTCAATGACCGTGGTCGCCACCAGGATTTGAAGTTTACCTTCCTTGAAACGCCGCATGACCTCGTCCCGCTCCTCCGCTGCCATCCTTCCGTGTACCAACCCAACCTGGAACTCCTTGAACACGACCCGTGAAAACTCCTCGGCCATTCCAGTAGCGTCCTTTAACGGAAGGCGCTCGGAACTCTCTACCAATGGATAAACAATATAGGCCTGGCGTCCCTGGCGGACTTCCGAGCGCACAATCTGGTAAACGGAAGATCGTTCCCCCTCTCGAAATAGCCTGGTTCGGATCGGGGTCCGGCCCGGAGGCATCTCGTCAAGGGCCGACACTTCGATATCTCCGTAAAGAACCATCGCGAGGCTTCTGGGAATGGGCGTGGCCGTCATGAGCAGGATATCGGGGGGAGGAAGCGATGGGGTCGTGGTCCTTCTCCAACTTGAGAGCCGTTTAAGGGCGACCCGTTGGGCCACACCAAAACGGTGCTGCTCATCGATGATTCCCAGCCCCATTCGGGGAATAGACACTCCCTCTTGGATCAGCGCATGGGTCCCAACGACAAAGGATATCTCACCACGAGAGATGCGGTCGAGGGTTTCCCTTTTTTGCTGGGCCGGCAAAGAACCGACGAGTAGGACGCACGTAACTTTCAACTTATCGGCAAAACCTTTGAGATTGTGGAAGTGCTGGGCGGCTAGAAGCTCTGTTGGAGCCATGAGGGCTGCCTGAAAACCGTTTTCAATGGCCCTTAGTGCGGCAAACCAGGCGACGATGGTCTTACCCGATCCGACGTCTCCCTGCACCAACCGGAGCATGGGGTGCGGGGCCTCCATGTCGCTACCGATCTCCTTCAAGACCCGTTGCTGTGCCCCAGTCAAGCGGAAAGGAGTCAAGGCAAGCATCGTCCTGATCAATGGGCCCGTTGATCTTGAAAAGGAGAGTCCTTTTTCTGCCGTTCGTCGCTTTCTCTGCAACTCCATTCCCAACTGCAGGTAAAAAAACTCGTCAAAGATAATGGAACGATGGGCCTGTGAACGGAAGTCGTTTAAGGCCAATAAGTCGGAGCCCGTATCGGGGTGGTGGATCTCGGTGAGGGCCTGTTTCAAATCCGTTATGCGTTGACGGGTGGTAATCTCTTTGGGTAAATAACTCGGAAGAAAATCGCAATAGGCACTTAACGCCTGGGGAACCCATTGTCGGAGCATTCCCATGGGGATCCCGCCCGGTCGCAAGTAGACTGGAAGAATCCGCTCCCTCGCGTCCTGATCCCCCAACTCGACGGCCTCGAATTCGGGATGGGCGATTCTTAACTCCTTCCCTTTGCCACGGTCGACCTTCCCGTGCACCATGAAGTCCTGGCCGAGCTTCAGGCGGTTTACAATGTAGGGCTTGGGATAGAACCATATGAGCCCGAGTTCTCCAGTACCGTCATCCAACCGTGCCGTAAGGATCTGGCGCCTTCCCTTCTGAACCGTTTTTTTTTCCAGATCCACCAGGGTGCCGATAAAAGACTCCTCGTGCCCCATGACGGCGTCGCGAATCTTTTTAGTTTTACGGCGGTCTTCATAGCGAAAGGGAAGATGATAGAGAAGGTCCTCTACAGTGCCGAGGCCCAAGCCTTCCAGGACTAAAGCTCGGGTCGGTCCGACGCCTTTTATAAATCGAATGGAGGTCTGCAGTGAATGCCAGCACTCACGGGGATGATAGGAACAGCCCAGGTAAGGATGTTGCTCGCGGGGGGTAGTATCCAACGAACTCATGCAAGCTTATTTCGAACCCTATTGTGGGCCATACCCAGGTAGTCCTGCAGCGCTTGAACTTCCAGCCCATGGGATCGCAGTAGACTGATTCCTTCAATCGCCGCACCCGCACCCGACATGGTTGTGAAATAGGGCACCATAAAGTCCAAGGCACTCCGACGAATATAATAGGAATCCGCTTGGGAGTGCGTATCGGTGGGGGTATTGATGACCATCGCCACTTCGCCGCGCTGTATGGCATCGGCGATATGGGGACTTCCCTCCTGAATCTTATTAACCACATCGGAAGGTATTTTCTGCTGGTGAAAACTCGCCGCCGTACCCTTGCTAGCGATGAGTTGAAACCCCATGTCGTAGAGCTTCCTGGCAATGGCGGTCGCCTTCTCCTTGTGCTCGTCGCGGACGCTGATAAACACCTTTCCTTCCAGAGGCAAGCGCATGCCGCTGCCCAGTTGGGCTTTCGCAAAGGCCCGTCCAAATGATGTATCGATCCCCATAACTTCACCGGTTGACTTCATTTCGGGCCCGAGAAGGGTATCCACGCCGGGAAATTTATTGAAGGGGAAAACCGCCTCTTTAACGGAAATGTGTGCTGGAAAGACCTCCTCGGTCACACCCAGTTCCCTCAGGCTTTTTCCACCTATAATTCTTGCAGCCAACTTGGCCAACGGCAGACCGACGGCTTTGCTGACGAAGGGAACCGTACGAGAAGCCCGGGGATTAACCTCCAAGATAAGGACCTCGCGATCTTTGACCGCAAATTGGACGTTCATCAGTCCCTTCACCTTGAGGGCCCGGGCGAGAGCCCGGGTCTGGCGTCGGATCTCCTCTTGGATCAAACCATCAATCGAGTAGGGGGGCAGAGCGCAGGCACTATCACCCGAGTGAATTCCGGCTCTCTCTATATGTTCCATGATCCCGCCGATGATGACTCGCTCCCCGTCACAGAGGGCATCGACGTCCACTTCCACAGCGTCATCGAGAAACTTGTCGATCAGGACCGGATGCTCCGGTGACGCCGCCACCGCGTTTAACACGTAAAGCCTCAGATCATCCTGGTCGTAAACGATATCCATGGCCCGACCCCCGAGGACATAGGAGGGGCGCACCAGGACTGGGTATCCAATCTGGTTAGCAATCTCCAAAGCCTGCTCATACGAACGGGCGGTTCCGCTCACCGGTTGTTTCAGACCGAGGCGGTTGAGGAGATCTCTAAATCTGTCCCGATTCTCAGCGAGGTCGATACTGTCTGGCGACGTCCCGATCAACTGTACTCCGGCCTTTTCCAGGGCGAGGGCCAATCTCAGCGGCGTTTGACCGCCGAACTGGACGATGACGCCGTCGGGTCGTTCCACGTCCGTAATATTCAGGACGTCTTCAAGTGTCAGCGGTTCGAAGTAGAGCTTGTCTGAAGTGTCGTAGTCGGTGCTAACGGTTTCGGGATTGCAGTTCACCATGATAGTTTCGTAACCGTCTTCCTTTAGTGCAAAGGCAGCGTGTACGCAGCAGTAGTCGAATTCGATGCCCTGGCCAATCCGATTCGGCCCCCCTCCCAAGATCATAATTTTCTTACGACTGGTTCGATTGGACTCGTCCTCTCCTTCATAGCTGGAGTACAGGTAAGGGGTATAGGCGGCAAATTCAGCGGCGCAGGTATCGACTGTCTTGAACCCGGCGCGGATCCCCTTCTCTATCCTAACGGCACGGACCTCATCCTCGTGCCGGCCCATGAGGAAAGCCATCCGGCGGTCGGAAAAACCCATCTCCTTGGCACGGAGAAGCAATTTGTAGGTGACGGCCCCCCACTCTTTCCCGGCACGGCGAAGCTCCTCTTCCATGGTTACAATCTGCCGGATGTGCTCCAGAAACCAGGGATCGATCTTGGCTAGTTCATGGACCTCTTCCACAGACATTCCCATTCGGAAGGCATCGGCCAGAAACCACAACCGCTGGGCATTTGGGGTGGTCAATTTTTCGCGTATCAGGGCCTGGTTGTGTTGATCCTTACCGGGTTCGCGGTTTACCTTCTCCTCGAAACCATAATTTCCTATCTCCAAGGAACGGATAGCCTTGTGTAGGGATTCCTTGAAAGTGCGCCCGATGGCCATAGCCTCACCCACGGATTTCATCTGCGTGGTGAGGATATCCCTGGCCTGGGGAAACTTCTCAAAGGTAAAACGCGGTATTTTTACCACGACGTAATCAATGGTCGGTTCAAAGCATGCGGGCGTTTCCCGCGTGATATCATTTGGGATTTCGTCCAGGGTGTAACCCACTGCTAGCTTGGCCGCTATTTTGGCAATAGGGAACCCAGTTGCCTTGCTGGCGAGGGCCGAACTGCGGGACACTCGCGGGTTCATCTCAATGACAACCAAACGTCCGTCTCCCGGATGCACGGCAAACTGGACATTGGAGCCTCCCGTATCCACGCCGATCTCACGGATGATTTTTAATGTTGCGTCACGCATCAACTGGTACTCTTTATCCGTAAGGGTTTGAGCCGGGGCTACAGTGATAGAGTCCCCCGTATGGACTCCCATGGGATCAAAGTTTTCGATGGTGCATACGATGACGACGTTGTCCTTGTGGTCTCGCATCACCTCCAGTTCGAACTCTTTCCAACCCAAAACCGATTCTTCGACGAGAAGCTCGTGGACGGGAGAAAGCTTCAAGCCCGAGGAAACTAGCTCGCTGAAATCCTCCGGTCCGTAGGCAATGCTTCCACCGCTCCCCCCCAGGGTACGTGAGGGGCGGAGAATCACCGGGAATCCGAGCTCCCGTTGAATTGCCTCCGCTTCCTTAACGCTGTGCGCGCATCCGCTTAGCGGTACATTCAGACCTGCTTTTTGAATGGCATTTTTAAACAGGGCCCGGTCTTCCGCCTTCTTGATGGATTCCAACTTGGCCCCGATCATCTCGACGCCATATCGCTCCAGGATCCCATTGTCGGCCAGATCGATAGCGAGGTTTAGAGCCGTTTGCCCTCCGATGGTCGGCAGCAGGGCGTCAGGGCGTTCCTTACTTATGATCTTCTCGGCCATGTCCAGGGTGATGGGCTCAATGTAGGTTCGATCGGCAAAGTCCGGGTCGGTCATGATTGTTGCAGGATTGGAGTTGATCAGGATTACACGGTACCCCTCTTCTTTGAGTGCTTTGAGGGCCTGGGTACCGGAATAATCAAATTCGCAGGCCTGTCCGATGACAATCGGCCCGGATCCTATAACAAGGATAGTTTTTATATCTGTTCGCTTGGGCATAAGGGCTAAAAACCCCTAGGATCCTCACCTCTAAGGATAGTACGTAAAATATCAATTAACACTTTCATTGCAATGTCATAAGTTACTATAACCAAAAGGGTTACTGTTCTAAAGGTTTCCCTTTCATTAACTCCAGGAACCTACGAAAGAGATAGCTTGCGTCATGGGGACCAGGAGAGGACTCAGGGTGATACTGGACTGAAAATATGGGTAGATCCTTGTGAGCCAATCCCTCCACCGTGCAGTCATTTAAGTTGACATGGGTAACCATGGCTGTCCCTTCCAACGAATGGGCATCCAAAGCAAATCCGTGGTTCTGTACGGTAATCTCTACTTTCCGGGTTGTAAGATCCATGACCGGTTGATTGCCGCCATGATGGCCGAATTTGAGCTTAAAGGTCGTGCCCCCTAGGGCCAGGCCGAGTATCTGGTGGCCCAAACAAATACCGAAAATGGGTTTCTTGCCGATGAGCTTACCCACAATCTCTCTTGCATAGGGTACCGCATCGGGATCACCGGGACCGTTGGAGAGGAAGATGCCGTCGGGATTCCACCCAAGGACTTCCTCCGCCGGTGTCGATGCCGGGACCACATTGACCCGACACCCCGACTCGACAAGATTCCTGAGAATCGTGCTTTTGATTCCGTAGTCATAGGCAACCACAAAGAAATCCGAACGTTGTGCGTAGGGGTACCCCTTGCCTAACTCCCAGGTCCCATTTTCCCAGACGTAGGGCGACTGACAGGTCACTTCCCGAACCAGATCCCTTCCCACGAGGCCGGGAGAGGCCTTGGCCATAGCAACGAGTTCTTCCGAACTGCGATCGAGTGTCGAGATGATCCCCTCCTGGGCACCATGATCTCGAATATGTCGGACCAGTGAGCGAGTATCGATTTCTTCAATGCCCACAATCCCGTGCTCACCCATATACTCATGCAACGGTCGGGCGGATCTCCAGCTACTGGGGATAGGGCAGTACTCCTTAACGATAAATCCGCCCATAAAGGGTTTCCGAGACTCGACGTCTTCTAAATTGACACCCACATTACCGATCTCCGGACAGGTCATGGCCACCATCTGTCCCTGGTAGGAAGGGTCCGTGAGTATCTCCTGGTAGCCGGTCATGCTCGTATTGAAGACGACCTCACCTCGTGCCTCCCCCTCACCGCCAAAAGACCGCCCCGTATAGGTCCGCCCATCAGCCAATGCCAGCATCGCCTTCATCTGACAACGTTATCCTTACCGGGCTTCGTTGGATTGATGAGCGAATAGATAACCACTTTGTCCCGTTCCCCCTTTTCGACCTCCCGGAGTTTAACTCGAACCCTTTCCCGTTGCGAACTGGGAATATTCTTGCCGATGTAGTTAGGCTTGACCGGAACCTCTCGATGGCCCCGATCAATCAAGACGGCCAGACGTACCGATTCTGGGCGGCCGGATTTGAAAACTATACTGAGCGCTCTCTTCACGGTTCTGCCCGTATGGATCACGTCATCGACAAGCACGACGGAGCGACCCTGGAGGTTAATTGGCGCACCGTCGGAATCCATTATGGAAGGCCCCGATGGTTCCTCGCCCGTGGCACTATAGACCTCAACCTCCCCCATTTCGATATTTCGCCCCTCACGCTCCTCCATCCGTGCGGCAACCCGCTTGGCAATGTATACTCCCTTGGTGCGTATGCCGAGCACAAGTAGACGGTTCAAGTCCTTTGTCTCGCTCTGGATTTCCTCGGTCATTTTATCGATAGCTGCCTGGATTTCACTTTCGTCCATAACGCTACGTTGAGGTCCGCTCTTATAGGGTTCATACCCCAGCTCTTCGGCCTGTTTGATGGAGTCGAATACGGAAAGCTCGCCGAGCCCGATCCAACTACGCGCGGTTTCCTCGAGCATGAGGTCGTAGGAACAATACCGTTTGGATTTGGAATGGCCGATGAGACGAATCTTGAGTTGATGATCACAATAGAGGCAGCGAAGGAACAGACCGCTTACCGGACTCGTAAAGAGGATCTCGAATCCAGCCTGCGTGGAGCCGGGCTCGTTGTGAGTCACACAATTGGCGTTGGTACATCGAGGGCCCGATGGTTCCGGGCTCTGGTAAAGAGCAAGCTTAACTGCCGGCCTCTTTGACTTCCCTGCGCCGAACCGGTCCAGTAGGAATTTGATTAGCGCCATGCGAACCGGAACCCCATAGGCGGCTTGCTTGAAATAAATCCCCCGCGGGTCCTTATCGACCTCCGGGGCAAGCTCGTCCACCCGTGGCAATGGATGCATCACCAGCGTTTCCTTGAAGCCCTTGGCCTTGAGGAACCTCTCGTCAATTCTGGGGTAGTCGGATTGGCCTTCCGTTGTCTCCTGGGACCCCCGCTCCTTCTGTTGCCTCGTGACGTAGAAGGCATCCAACTTGCGCCCCGTTGCCATCTGGTTCAAACGGTTATGGATCTCCGTGTTGGCTTGGGTAAATAACGCTAGTTGATGGGGTTGACTGGGAGAAAGGTACACGGCATCTGTCGAGGTGACTACGGTTTTGAGATCGTCCGATATGACAGGGATTGGACTATAGTGAAATTGGGTGTCCAGCCTTTCAATCACGTACTGAGGGATCTCCATCCCCGGGGCTGCCAGAATGATGACATGGGCGCCGAATCGGGCCAGCGCGTAAACCAGCGAATGAATGGTTCGCCCGTGCTTCATATCTCCGCAGATGACCACTGTCAGACCGTTAAGTTTCCCCTTTTCTTTTCTAAGGGTATAGAGATCGCAGAGGGTTTGAGTGGGATGCTCATGGCTCCCGTCGCCGGCATTGATTATCGGGACATCGGCATGTTCCGCCATGGCTTTCACGGCGCCATCCCAATAATGCCGGATCACAAGGAGATCCGCATAACTGGACACTACCTTGGCCGTATCCGCTATGCTTTCTCCTTTAGTCGCTGACGAAGACTTCATATCGGGACAGCTGATAACGGCGCCGCCCAAGCGGTGCATGGCTGACTCGAAGGAAAGTCGAGTCCGGGTGCTGGGTTCATAGAAAAGCGTGGCCATGATCTTTCCCATCTCCATGGTGTGTGCCACCCGCCCGGAATCGGTCGGGTTCATCTCGTCAGCCAGGGAAAAAATTTCTTCAATTTCCTGGTTGGAAAGATCGGCAATGGTTATGAGATCCCGTCGGTCCATTGAACTCCTCTAAGATTGACTCGGTGGCCGCACCTTCCGGGGCTGGTCCCCTCCCACGACAACCCGGTCGATTCCGTCCGCTTCGCGAAACAACACATTGACCCGTTGGCCCTCCGAAACGCGGACATTCTTCCCTACGATGTCTGCCTTAATGGGCAACTCCCTGTCCCCACGGTCAACCAGAACCGCGACGAGAATTTTTATCGGATTTCCCATTTGAGTGATCAGATCGAGCGCTACCCGGGTGGTCCGCCCCGTGTAGATCACATCGTCTACTAGAAAAACGACCCGGTCATCTAGGGAAAACGGAAACGAAATAGGGGATTGGAGCCCCGTACCCACGTCTCTTGCCAGGTCGTCCCGGAATGACGTCACATCCATACTTTCCACGGCAATTACGCTAGAATTTAAGGCTTCTATCCGTTGCGCGATCCGCTTCACCAGATAGCCGCCTCGGGTTTCGATACCCACGACGGCGAAGTTCTGCCCTTTCTCAATCTGCTCGAGGATCTCATGGGCCATGCGGGTGATCGCCCGCTCCATATCCTCACCCTCTAAAAGGATCTCTTCTTGGTTTTCCATAAATATACTAGGCAAAAAAAGACCCCAACGGGATTACCGCCAGGGTCATTTTGAAGACAAGGTGAATGAATATTATAGAATTTATACTTATGAATCATCGTATCCCTTCCCAACCTCACTGGATTGGTTTTAAAGGACCATCATTTGTATATTCCCTACCCGGTTGGATGTCAAGGTCCGCATTTCAAGACCTTGACCGCCAACCGGGGCTATAGTAAAAGGCCCCTTTGGACCGAAGGCCTCATGTTTAAAGACTAATCGAACTATCCCAATTGGAGGTACCATTATGAACTTAATGAAAGGATTGGGAGCAATCCTGAGCATTGCCTTTTTGACGGTTACGCTTGGTTTTACTCCAACCATCACAGAAGCTGCTTCATTACGTGATCAAATGATCGCCAAGGCCAAGTAAGGAAGGCCAGTTCGTCGTGGCTGGCAACAACGCCCACAACTTCCGCGACGAGTTCAAAGGGTTTAAGAGGAAATACCCGTTTATCACCGTTAAAGCCTTAACGGCCGACACCGGCGACACCATTAACCGGAGCTCCGCCGAAGCAAAGGCAGATAAGCTTAGCCTTGATTTGCCCGCTATCAGCAGCGACGGCTTGGAATTACTCGCCAAGGCTATCTTCGTAGACAAGATGGAGTTTCCGCGCCTGAAGGACTTTGCAGAGGGGACCAAACCGCGTAGTGGAATCTATGTGCAAGCTTTTTTTAACTCAAGGGTACAAGGCCTCTACAATACAAAGATAATCAAACCAAGTGAAGCACCCAAGTCCTGGGAAGACATGGTGGATCCCAAATGGACCGGGAAGACCATGCTTTCTCGCTCTTCCGAGGACCTTCCTGCACAGCTGACCTATCTTTGGGCCAAGGGTGGGAAGCTGAACTGGGAGCGTGCCTTCGACCTGTTCAGAAAGTTGTAGTCCCATAATCCTGTTATTGGACGCGGGTACAGCGGCGGTGCGCAGAGGGTTGCCGCAGGCGAGGTGCCATCTTCTGGTTTTGCCCTGCTACTCTTCCTGCACTGTTAAACCTGGAAAAAGGGGCTCCTGTAAGCCTCATCGCGTTGACCAAGTACTTCGGCGGCCTGCGATCTTGGAGCGTATTTAAGGATGCTCCCCATCCGGTTTCGGCCTGGCTGTTGATGGCATACATCACTTCCCCCCAGGGGCAATTTGAATTTACCGACAAGGTGGCCGGCTTTATCCCGCTGAACCGGAAGGCCAAAACGGGCGCGTTGGCGCAATGGATGGTTGATCGTGGCGGCAAGGTCGAGAATATGGACTTGATAGATCTGAGTAACTTGAAGGAGATTTATTCTGACGAGATCCAGAAAAAACAGGAGGGGTTCTTCTTCAAGCTTTTGGGCCTCAGGTAACGACTTTTTTACCCCTGTCATTCGGAAGTGGGGTGGGCCGTGTAAGCTAAAAACTTGCTGAAGGCCAATTGGAGAATGGAAGCTACTGTTAATATACAGGCCTTCCGCGCCATGCGGTGGCTCGGTCTCGATGGCAAGCGCCTTGTTTTCTGGAGCTTGACCCTAATCTTAGGTGTCTTCGTCTTGGTTCCCCTGAGCCTTTTGGTCTTGAACAGCCTGGGCATGTAGGTATAGGGGAACTGGGTTTTGGCCTGAGCAATTTCAACCTCGGCAACTACATCGAAGCCTACTCCAATCCGTCGACCTTCAAAATGCTCCTGAACTCGTTCCTGTTTGCTTTTGGATCGATAGGGGTCCCGTCTTCTTCGGGGGGACTTTGGCATTTTTGTCCGAGCGTACTAATTTTCGCTGGCGTGCGCTCATCCCCTTATTGGTCATGGTCCCCCTCATCATGCCTTCCGTGGTGAAGGGAACCGCCTGGATTTTTCTTCTCTCGCCCAGGATCGGCTTGCTCAACATGGCCGGGATGTCCCTGGGCTTCGAGTCACCCTTGTTCAGCGCCTACTCCCTACCCGCCATGATCTGGGTGGAAGGGATCAGCATGAGCACCCTCGCCTTTCTTTTGGTTGGGGCCACTCTACGGCAGATGGATCCGTCCTTGGAAGAGGCTGGCTTCGGAAGTGGAGCGTCGTCAGGGACGGTGTTGACTCGGGTGACCCTCCCCCTGATGGCACCCGGGCTTGCAGGCGTAGCGACTCTGCTGTTTATCCGAGGGCTCGAGACCTTTGAAGGGCCTATGTTATTGAGGTTCAGCAATGGTATATTTGTGTTCAGCACCAACATTTACTACTCCCTGCGTACCTCCCTCCCTCCCAACTATGGGCTGGGGTTTGCCTACAGCATGACGTTGGTGGTGATGACTCTGGGGGCGCTTATCATTTACCAAAGCAGTTCAAGCGTTCCGAGCAGTACACGGTCGTTACGGGAAAAGGGTACCGCCCTCGGACCATCGGCCTGGGCTCATGGCGCTATCAGGCCTGGGGCTTTGTGGGATTTTACCTGATATTCGCTATCTTGTTACCGCTCTTTATTTTGATCTGGGGATCCTTGCTGCCTTATTATAAACCGCCTTCTGCAGTGGGCCTATCTCTAGTGAGTTTGGAAAACTACAGGGAACTCTTCGAATCTGAAAGCCTAGTGCCTGTGATCATGAACACAATCATCTTGGGTGGGGTGAGCAGCGTTACCATCATGTTTCTTTCGGTACTGTCATCGTGGTTCATTTACCGGACTGACATTCGCGGCCGCAAGGTGCTCGATTTTATAGTGTTTCTGCCCTATGCGGTCTCCAGGCTTGCCGTAGGGGTGGCCTTTATGATCGTTTCCCTCTCCTTTCCCAACCCGATCATAATACCATCTGGATAATTGTACTGGCGTAAATCGTAAACTATCTACCCATCGGTACACGATTTACCAATGCGGCCATCGTACAGGTCCATAAGGAGTTGGAAGAGGCGGCCATGGCCAGCGGGGCCGGTTTTTTGACCAGGGTACTGCGAATTTGGATGCCTTTGTTGCCCCCCGCCTTGATCAACGGTTTTCTTTTTGTCTTTATTCTGAGTTTTAAGATTATGTCCATCGCCACTCTGCTCCAGAGCTCTGACAATATGGTGTTGGCGGTGTTTTTATGGCGTCTTTGGGACACCGGAGATTCGGGCCAGGCCGCAGCGCTAGCGGTACTGATGATCGTTGTTTTGGGCACCTTGACGTCATTAGCCCGCTATTTCACCCGTAGCACTTCCGCTTTCAAAGAGATCTCAGACGAATCGGGTTGATAGGACACCAAGTCATCCCTTTCTCTTTCTAAATTGTGATCGAATTTGGTAAGGCGAAAGATAGAGCACGGAAAGTGGATCAGTAATGCTCGCCCTCTTTGAGTGTCTTGATGGAGGCACGAATCCGGGCAGGAGACTTCACTTTGTGTTTATACAGGAGGAAGGGCCAGGCACGATAGGGATTTTCCAACCTCGCTTCGACCCGACCTCTTTCCGCGTCCGCAAAGGGTTTGGGAGTCGTGAAGCTCATGAGAAAGAGCTGGTCTTCGCAGGCTCGCTCCAGTTGAATTGCCGTAATAGAGGTCCCCTCCACACCCGGTCCACCCACGACGATTCCGTGTCCCTTTAGAAACATCGCGTAGTGTTTTCCCAGGGCCTTTGCCATCAGCTCGGCCAATCCTTCATTGTTGATACCTTTGCTATTGGGGAAGATCGGCACACCATCAGCAAACATCCTCGCCTCGCGGTTAAACGGGATCAATCCCTGTTCCTGCAGTCCCATAAGGATCGAGTAGCGGGCATGGCAATGAAGAACGCTTCCGATGTCGGGCCGGTTGCGATAAGTTGCAGTGTGGATCGGAGTTTCAGAGGGGAGCGGTCCCTTGCCGGCGATCCGTTTGCCCCCAAAGTTGACGGTGCAAATATCTTTAGGGGTAGCTAAAACCCCGGGAAACCGGGGATTGATCAAGAAGGTCTCTGTTCCCGGGATCCTAACACTCAGATGGCCCGACCCGGTTAGGATTCCCTCACCTGTCAATACCTTCAATCCTTCCACCAAACGTTCTTTTAAACTGGAGACACTGGTCTTTTTCACTGAAGCCATAGGTTTAAATCCCCATTCTAAATTGTCTTAACACAATGGGACAGCGTCTATTGAACTTCCTCTCAGGCGACGCTCCCCAAAGATCAGTTATAAGCGTAAACGTTTCGTATTCTTAGTGTCAAGTTCGGAGGTCGAT
The DNA here is from genome assembly GCA_963664015.2 of Binatia bacterium. Lineage (GTDB taxonomy): Bacteria > Desulfobacterota > Binatia > UBA9968 > CAXXLF01 > JACZQL01. The sequence goes on from CAXXLF010000002.1 coordinate 244,589, forward strand.
AGGTCCCCGATCTAATCCTGCCCGAGAACGAAGTAACGATAAACAATATCGTGGCGCGTTTCGTGGTTGTCCCATCTGAACCTGGCCGCCGCCATGGCCTTGCGTTGAAGTTCCTGTGTGGTGCAGTATTTCCTTAGAATATTTTCGCAGATGTCGCCGTGCTCGTCATTGGCGTTACCGTGAACGGTATAAAATTCCAGAGCGGACTCGGGAAGGCCGTAGAATTTCTTTAGTGCTTCTCCCTCACCCATGAGTTTCCGATCTCCGTGTTCTTCTTTAGGAGTATAACGCCGCCACATCTGGCCTTCCGTAGCGTAGGTCGAGGCCAGTCCCTCCAGCCAGCCATGGTGCTTCGCAAAACTGAAGATCGCGTCAACCGTATACCGATATGCGGGTACCACGTCGCTAAAACTCGCTAGCTCATCCCTGGAGATCCCAAGTCCCTCGGCTACCTTGACCCACATTTCGTAGTGTGCACCCAGTTCCCCCCCAAAGAGGTCCTGGCCCTCTTCGTCGATATATTTTCTCATCAAGAGTCTCCTGGCATCGGAAATAGGACAATTGGCGATAATCTGAGCATCCTTTCGATTGATGTTGGCAAGAAAATAGTAACGGTTCTTCACGTACTCAACCACGGCCTTTTTTGATACGCTGCCCCCTGCCAGGGCAATATTCCACGGATGGGGTTGCTTGATTCGACCTTCCTTGACGTATCGTCTGCGTTCCAGCCATATATTGGCAATAAACTCGGCCGGTGCCAGTCCAGGGGTTCCTTCTTCAAGTTGTAGATCCGAAGACATGGTAAGCACAACGTTTTCCATCGGTTACCCTCCAGTTTCAACTGTGTGTATATTTCGCCCTTCGTTAGCGTAATGTCAAGGGACTCTAAACTCTTGACTCACTTTGTTTCGCATGATAGCGCTACCTACAAGTATCCAAAAAGATTAAGAGAATCATTGTAATACATTACCTTATTTAAAGGAGGGATAGTCTATGGCGGCAATACTTTACATGGGCACACGTAAAGGGGTTGTGACTCTTAAGAGTGATGACGGGCGATCATGGAAGACCGAGAATCATGCCTTACAGGACTGGGAAATACCCAAGATAGCCGTGGATCCCTCTGCCCCCAATCGAATCTTTGCCGGCACGAAAGGAGATGGGGTTTGGCTCAGCGAAGACTTCGGTAATAAGTGGAGAAAACCCTGCTATGGAAAGCGCGGACCAGGTAAGGTCAGGGGCATTACTATTGATCCCCATGATTCAAACACGATCTATGCGGGCACCGAACCCATCGACATCTTTGTAAGCCGGGACGGGGCCAAGAGTTGGACCCGGTTGGACGCTGTCTGGGATATTCCTTTTGTCGCAACGGTTCCGTACCCAGTGTCGACTGTCGAGCCCCACGTCAGAGAGGTCACCATTGACCCCAAAGACCCCAATACGATCTATGCCGCTCTTCAAGTCGGTTATATCTTAAAGAGCACCGACGGAGGAGCCAGTTGGAAACTCCTGGATAAGGAGCTGGATTGCGATGTGCACACCATTGTGATCGATCCGGACAATACCAACAATATTTTCATCGCAACCGGAGGCCATGACTCCAGGCTCGGTAAGGCCAAGGGACGGGCCCTCTACATGAGCACCGACGCTGGCGAGAAGTGGAACCCCATCGCCATGGAGTTCACCCAGGAGTATTCCGTCCCGCTTATCATGCATCCCAAGAACCCCAAAGTCATGTTAGCCGGCCTGGCTCATGGTCAGCCGAACCAGTGGCGCCGGGACACGGGCGCAGAGTCGCTGATCGTCAGGACCGGTGACGGTGGATCCAAATGGGAGAAGCTGGACGGTGGACTTTCTGCGGTCGCCCAGGGCTTTCCAGAGGCCATTGCCTTCGATGGCTCTAACCCGGAACACCTTTACACTGCGACAAGGGGTGGGGAGCTCTTTGGAAGTAAAGACAACGGTGTGTCATGGGCAAAGTTTGATGTTAAAACCCCATCGGTAGCTGATTTGAAATGCGTCCACGCGTAGATATGACTTAGAAGCTATGCATTCCTCGAAACTACAAAATGTAAAAAGGGCTAGGAGGTTTTTATGACATGGTTGTTTAAAACTTCCGCCTTCGGCTGGTCGATACGGGCCCTTATCTTCTTAATGATTTTTGGTTTTGGAGCATCCACCGCCACAGCTAATTCGCAGGGCGAGAAACTCCTCAAAAACCTGATCGAAAAAGTGAGGAAGTAAGGTACTCTGGACACGGCTACGGTAACCCAGCTCGGGCCCGTAGTTCCGAAGCTGGTTGCAGCCTTCAATAAAACATTTGCCCTTGATCTCAACATCAATGTAGCGTTAGGCGATCAGGCCGGGAAATTCGCCAAGATGCTGATCACTCTTCGAGCCGGTGGCCGGCCCCAGTTCCACAGCCTGACCGGTGGAGCCAACGACGCGATCGTTACAGTTGACAAGGGTTATGCGATCCCGATCAAGAATTAGAAGCCCTTGCTGGCGGCCATCAACCCGCAGGTGCGTTCCGGCTAAACTAAGGCCAGTGAAGTCAGCCCCGACGTGGTTGGCGGCAAGGCCTTCATTTGGGGTACCCGAACCAAGGTTATGGTTTATAATTCGGAGCTTGCCACTGAGAAGACCATTCCTCGCCGCATTAAAGATCTGGCCGATTCCAAATTCAAGGGTAAGTTCACCGTTGCACCCTGGACGGATATCTTTGAACAGGGCGTTCTGGTTTACGAAAAAACTAAACGGCTCAAGAAGATGGACAAAATCGGCAAGAACGCGATGGGAGTCATGCGTTTTCAGCCGGCCCTCAATCGAATACTGTTGAAGGAATTTGCTTACACATACATGAACAGCGCCGCGTACTGGGGCGTCAAGGCGAAGGATCCATCGGCGCCGATCAAAGTGCATTGGTTCTCCGATTATACCCCGCTTTCCCCCATGATGTATATCGTCCCCAAGGGCTCCCGACACCCGGCGGCTGCCACACTCTGGGCCCTATGGATGACGACCAAGGAGGCCCAATCGATTTTCCAACAGACGAGTCCGCAGGAGATCCTGCTCTTCGGGCAGAGCGATATCGACAACCGGTCCCGGGCCGCTATTAAAAAAAGTGGAAGCAAGTTGGTATCGTATCTGAGTTCTCCCGAGAACGTGGCAGTGTTGAAGTGGTGGGCCACCGATGAAGGTAGAAAGTATCGTTCCAAGATGAAGTCGTCGGTGACCCAGAGACGTTAACTGACGGCGGAACGACCTTTAGTAATCAGGACCCATAGTGGCAGGGATTCAGACAACGACAACAGGAACCGAAGCTACAGGCTGGTCCCTGCCATTTCAGAATTGGTATGGCCGCATCGTCGGCTCTCATACAATTCCGGTTTTCCTGTCGTGGATCTTATTGGGGGCAATCGTATTGATGTCCCTCATCGCTCTGTAAATGAGCTTTGTCCCTTTCCTCCCCACCGAGCCCGGCTTGACCCTGGAACACTGGACGAACCTGGCTAGGCCCTATGTATTCAAGCGGGTCCTTCCTAATACCCTAATCGTCGGGACCGGAACGGTTTTGGTCTCCCTGTTCTTTGCCGGGCCGCTGGCATGGTTGATCAATCGTACGGCTCTCCCCTTTCGTAGCACCTTCATTTCCATTCTAGCCGTCGTGGTTCTGATCCCGGGTTTTGTCAAGGCAATGGGTTGGATCCTATTGATCAATCCCAAAATTGGTCTCATCAATAACACTCTTGCCGGTCTATTTGGAATGGAGTCTTTCCCCTTGAGTCTGGCCAATCCCTATGGGATGGCCTGGGTTATGGGCCTTTCTCTCACTCCTTCCATGTTTTTTCTCCTTTCTGTCTCTATGCGCTCGATGGACCAATCCCTGGAAGAGGCAGGCAGTGTATCAGGCGCCAGCAGGTGGTGGACATTTGCAAAGGTCGGGATGCCACTGGTATGGCCGGCCATTCTGGGCGGTTCCATTTATCACTTCATGACGGCACTTTCCATGTTCGAAGTCCCGGCCATGCTGGGCACCGCCGACGGCCAGTCTCCGGTCCTGGCAACCGAGCTTTTCTATGCGGTTCGTCCCGCTACCGGTGAAGCGAGCATGATCAGCTACGGGGCGGCGGGAGTCTACGGTGTTATGATCGCTACGCCGTCTCTGGTAGCACTCTACTTTTACCACCGGGTACTGGAGAAGTCCCATCGCTATGCCGTCATTTCCGGTAAGGGTTACAGGCCTCAGGCATATGATCTTGGAAAGTTTAAATATGCTGCCTTCGGCTTTGTTCTCATATATATTGTACTTGTCGCCGTCCTGCCCATGCTCGTCCTTGGATGGATGTCTCTGTTCCCCTACGTCCATATGCCATCGGTTGCAGCACTGTCCAAGGCCACTTTGAAGAATTACGATCCGGAATACTTCATGGCAATCATTGGTGGGAGCCATGTCATCTGGAACACGTTCAAACTCATGGTCACGGTACCCATCCTGGTCTTATTCTTCAGTGTGACCATTTCCTGGGTGGTCGTACGAACCCGCGTACGGTCACGCCACATTATGGACAACATCGCCATGCTTCCCCATACCATACCGGGCCTGGCCTTCGCCTTTGCACTGTTCATTACGGCACTTTTATTGGAGGTATGGGCATCATGGATAGTGCTGAACCGGACCATAACCATTATTGTGTTCGCCCATCTGATGGAACGAATCACCTATTCGACCCGCATCACCAATGCCTCTTTTATTCAGGTGCAGCACGAGCTGTAGGAATCTGCCCATGTGTGCGGAGCAACAACCGCAACTACTATCTGGCGAATCCTTGTCCCGCTCATCAAGCCTTCTATGGTTTTTGTCGGGATTTGGACGGCCATGTCGACCTTCCGAGAGGTCAGCATTGCTCTTTGCCTGTCCGGTCGGCGCAATGAGGTGCTAGTAGTAGGGGTTTGGAACGCCTGGGATGCTGGGAATATTGGGGCGGCCTCGGCAGGCGCCGTGATAATGGTGTTATCCGTCGGTCTAATCCTTTTGATTACTTTACCTCTTACCGGAGGGCTCCTCCGAGCGTCGGGTCGGTAGGCTCCAAAAGAAGCCTCCACGGGCTTAAGCCCGTGGTATCCATCATTTCTTTGGCGGAATCCGCCGAAACACCCTCCTTCGCTCGCCCCGTGGAGTAGGTTCTTATTCGTGGGGTCTCGTCTCGATCATGGAAAGTACTCCACGGGGCGAATTGAGCTTCGGAGGGTCCAACCGTCGCATTCATCCATGGGCTTACGCCCATGGTCTTCTGGGAAAGCGGATCAAATCCAAGGCATCACTCCAGCCTAAGTCCTCCTGAGAAACCCAAACATTTCAAAACCCACAGGTATCCCTAATGGGGCTTAAATCGCTCATGCCTACACTGAATCAGGCACATTCTGTGCACAGTTATCAGGATATTTAATGCCGGGAGCGTTAGAGGTTCAATTCTGTCAATTCTGTCTGCCTCCAATCCCGCTCTGGGCCAGGATTTGCTCTGCATCAGACTGTTAAGACTCAATTCCTTAGCTAATTAACTGCCGCTTGCGGCCCTGCTGGTCTGTTCCAACATTTGTTTGTGATCCTGGATATAATCGGGACAGATTGCCAATCGGCGGTGTTTCCCAATACAAGAATCTTAACAAACTGCTAGAAAGCAATCGATATTACGGGTGATTCTGCAAAGCGGGGAATAAAGGGTTTTCGAGATAGGCCGCAAGGGCGAGAGCGGTATACCTAATAGTCATGCATATTAAAACAATACGAAAATTAATCATCATTATAAGCATCCTTGCTCTGTAGATGTATCGCATGCCACAAGGCTGGAAAGAATATCGACTGATGATCTATTTACTCGTGCAGATCACGTATTCACAGGGAAAGTAATTAAGATTGAGTTAATCGACAGGAAGAGCGGTATTGTTCAAAGTGAAGCTTCTCCAACCGGATCACGAAGTGGTAATAAAATACGAATGTCTATCGAAATATATGATGTAATTAAAACAACATCCAAAACAGAAATCCCTCTTTCCCATGCCCGGGGAGAGGAGTGTTTGCCGGAATTGAGGACTGCTTGCTCCACTCGATATACAATTCAAGCGCGCGAGGCACGCCCTTTCCCTTCTATGGCTAAAACCCATTCATGTGAAGGGTGAGGACAAAGGCCTTTCGCATCCCGTCCTGAAGTTCCGGCGTATTGATGTATCGCCTAACGACGTCCGCTCCTAGTTCGGCGTGTTCGATATCCACATCGGCGTGCTCGATCTTGAACGCCAGGGCCCGCTCTACATCTTTTATGCCCATCTCTGCGTATTCTTTGCGTAATACGTCAATGTTATCCAAAAGTCGTTGTCTGATCTCCGGGATCCTCTTCTCCCCCTCACCCACAAGCGAACTGCCGATGGCAACCGCCCAGTGCCCGGTGCGATGCAGATTGACCCGCCAACCCCATATGATCAGCTTTTCCGGACTGCAGTCTTCCTGTTCCAGCCGTGTGATTTCTTCGTCAGTCAGGCCGAACTCCTGCGATTCCCACCGTGCCAGGATAGGGTGACTGGGCGTTTTACCACCCACTGTGGTTTGCCCACCCTCGTCGATCAGCTTACGTAGTTGCCGGCGGCGGATTTCCTTGTCCGTACAGTTTAGATACCGCTCACCCTCGAATCTGTGGTTATTATCTCCTCCACGGTGGTATCTACGCCGGGCTTCGAGGATTTCCCCTTTGCTCTTGTAACGGGGGCACGGTCGGAGCAGCCCGCCTCCGAGGTGGTTTTTTCTATGTTGCTCCAATTCTTCAAGTAATTCGTCGCCGGTGATCAATTTCTGCTTCTCCATAAAACTCTCCTTCGTTTCCTGATGGGGATACAGAGAACCCTTTTCTCTAATCGAACACACCTCTCTTCTCAGCCACGGTCACAAAATAGTTCCATACCTTCCAGGTCCGTTTTCCACCCAAGGCCCCCAGGGTCTGCTTGGGCGCTGTTTTGAGATCATCCGCCGAAAACGGTTTCAGGTTGCCCAGCAACATGAGCTCGTACTGGTAACGGGCGTTTTGCTCGAGCTGATAGGCGGTCTGAAAGAGCCCTTCGAGGACTTCTGAGACCACGACGGCACCGTGGCCTTTCATGAGGGCCGCTCGCCGACCGCCTAGTGTTTCCGCCAGAACCTCTCCCCGTTTCGTGCTACCGATGTTCCACGGGTGCGGAAAGAGGGGAACTCCATCGCGGGCAAACATGACCCCATCGTTACAGACCGGGGCGAAATCAACCCCGCTCATGCTGATCAGGACCGAATAGTGGCAGTGGAGATGAGCGACTGTCCCAACGTCCTGGCGGGCCCGGTAGATGCACGTGTGGATAGGAGTCTCGCTCGGAGGCTCGTCTTCCCCCTCCAAAAGTTTGCCCTCCATGCCGACCGTAACAATGTCTTTGGTGGTCAGGGTTGCCCTACTCGAAAAACGAGATTGAATGAGCACCTGGTCCATTTCGGGAACCCGTGCGCTCACGTGGCCGTTGTGCTCCACGAGGCCAATCATGTCCATCATCCGGATACAACGGACCAATTTTTCCTTGAGCTCGTTTTTATCCAATTGATTCCTCTCGCAGGTTTTTGACCAGCCTCTTTTGGTGAGACCTCATCATGGAATCTGAAGGGGAACCCGTTCCGAGGTTACCGCCCTCTGTACGGCCACCAGCAATTGGTCCTCGATGTCCAGCCTCTTGCGAAACGCCCGTGCCACCGTCAACTGCCTCTCCTGGGTGCAGCACCAGTAGGAAAGGGCCTTTTCTTCCCATGGTAGGTGGGATTCTACATCCTCCTGGTAGGCTCGAAAGAACTCCAGATGTTTTTGCGAGACGCCATAGTGTTTCTGGAGTGCCGCCCCCACCTTGCCTAAGGTGTCACGTCCATGCAGGTCTCCCGCATAGATGCTCGCGATCCCGTCCAACCAGGTCCATTCCCACCACCGAGAAAGCATGCACAACGTCGTAATCGCATAGTGGCTTCGGGTAAGGGACTTCCAGGAAAGGATCTCCTCCCGTGTTAGTCCGAGGCCTTCCCCCAGTCGTAGCCAGAGCTCCTCATAGGCAGGGGTGGTCAAGCCGGTCAAGTCGTTGACAACGTCTTTCCCTTCCAGGTCGACCATTTTTCTTAGGATTTGGGTTCTTGCCTCTTCATCATTGGTCTTGATATAGATCGCCCCGGTGCTGTAGACCATGGCATAATCCCAATAGGTGTACATGTCCTTGAGCCAGATTTTCACATGCTCCTTTTCCATCATGCCTTCGAATATGCCCTGATAGAATGGCGGTGGTTGGGGATATTTTCGCGATCTTTCGTCCTTAAGAAAGCGAATAAACGCTTCTCCCGTAAGAGGTGGTTCTTTCAAATCTTCAGGCCCATAGGGTAACTCAGACATAAATCCCCCTTCGATAGTACGAGCTCTTGAGTTGGCAATGGGGAGAACTAAGGGAAAAACAAAATCATCATTACGCTTCATGCACCTGATCAATTGTCCACCCAAATCTTAGGACTCATATCGTTTCGAGAAAGCTACGTCAAGCACTCAAACTCCTGAAATGACGAAGGCTTATCAGGCCCCGGGGAGAGTTGACAGAAAAGCCCCTATCGGGTAGTGTCGGTTCAATTATGAAAATCCTAGCCCATAGGGAATGGGGAGCCGGTAACACTACGTATAAGTAAGCCGTCGTCAAAAATTTAGGAGGGCATTATGGAATTATGGCAGTATCCAGTAATCGATTGTGATGGGCATCTCGTTGAATCCATTCCCGAGTTGACCGAATTCATGTCCCCCCATATGCGAAAATCGGTCCTGGAAGCGGGTCGCCAAAGGGAGGGTGCTTTCCCATCCCTGGACGGCTTTCACGGCCCAAGGATTCGCGGTGCCGAACAACCCCCCAGTGGGGACGAACGTCCCTACGTTACCGCCAGCACCCATCGGAAGGGATCGGCGGAGGATTTCACGGCCTTCTTAGAAAAGGCCGACGTCAATGAGGCTATCATCTTTACCAGTGAGGGGCTATCCGCCGGATTCATTCAGAACGCCGATTACGCCGTAGCCATCTGCCGGGCCTACAATGACTATGTCTACGAACGTTATGCACGTGTCAGTGACCGCTTGCACCCCATGGCGCTGATCCCCTTTCAGGATCCGGGGCAGGCCAAGCTGGAGCTCCGTCGGGCCGTAAAGGAACTTGGTTTTCCGGGGGCGATGGTTCCCTCTTCCGGCCTCTCCTTACATATCGGCCACGAGTACTACCTTCCCATCTACGAAGAAGCTGCCAATTTGGACTGTGTCCTTGGGGTCCACGGGGGTTCGGTCATGGGCATCGGTATGGATACCTTTACGGCCAGACGCTCCATATCCGGAACCCACCATTCCCTCGCATTACTCCTCGGCCTTACCGCCATCATTGGCCACGGAATTATGGAGCGTTTCCCCACCCTGCGTGTGGGGTTTTTCGAAGGCGGTTGCGCTTGGTTAGTCCTCTTGCTGGACCGAATGGAACGGCATGAGAGGGTTACGGGGAGAATCGATGTGGGAACGTTGACAGAATGCCTGGAAAGCGGCCGAATTCTCGTCGGCTGCGAGGGCAACGATGGCAGCCTGGTACATTTAATTGAAAGGGTAGGACCAGGTGTATTCAGTTGGGCGTCCGACTACCCCCACGAAGTCGATCTGGAGGCCGCAAAACAGATGATTCAAGACACGGTCGACGACGATCGGCTATCCGCCACTGACAAGGCCGGGCTGCTCGGGGGCAACGCCCAACGATTCTTCAAGTTGCCTGTAAGGGAGAACCACCAAGTCAAATCCACTCAGGCGGGCCATGTCCAACACGCCTGATTCATAATTGACCGCGAGAGGGACGGATTCACTCTCCTCCGTCCCTCTCCACTCAAGGCTTTCTCACTTTCGTTTATCCCCAACACCGAGAGCGCCCCATCGGCCCATCACAATTGACTTATTAACAACCGGTTTAAGGAAAAGTACGGAATGAAGGCGGTTCGATTTAATGAATATGGTGGACCTGAAGTCCTGCGCTTGGAGAAAGTCCCTGTGCCGGACCCAACCGACGGGGAAGTTCTGCTGCGGGTCCATGCAACCAGCGTACGTAGAACCGACCTGGAAATGCATTCGGGGACCGGCAGTTATTTTCGAGCCCCCGTCCCCTTTCAACTGGGCCGCGAATCCAGCGGGGTCGTTGCCGGTGTAGGACATGGCGTGACGGATTGGAAGGAGGGCGATGAGGCCATCACCCAGAATATCACTCCGTGTGGGATCTGCGATAATTGCCGCCGGGACCTGCCCGAAGCCTGCCGAAAACCCCGCTATCAGGGGGTATCGGCCTGGGGAGGCTATGCGGATTACATTACGCTGCCTGCAACGAGTCTGATTCGTAAGCCTAAGGACCTGGGGCACGATCAGGCGGCGGCGTTTCAAGGCGGTACGTTGACTGCCTGGCACAGCCTGATTACACGTGCACAGTTACAGGCAGGTGAAACGGTTCTGATTCGTTCGGCCAGTGGCGCTGTCGCCAGTGGGGGTGTCCAGGTCGCACGCCACGCAGGCGCCCATATCATCGCTACGACCAGCGGACCGAAAAAGGCGCAGCTCGTCCAAGCCCTCGGAGCAGACGAGGTCATCGACTACACCCGAGAGGATGTTCTGCAAAAGGTCCGAGAAATAACCAACGGTCGCGGTGTCGATATCTTTTTCGAAACTGTTGGTGGCGAGGCTTTTCAAGACCTGGCCAAATGCCTTATGTGTGGTGGAAGAATCGTTGTACCAGGCAATGCGGCGGCATCTGAACTTCGCTTCCATCTCGGCCCACTGATCCAAACCCAAGGCACGATCCTCTTTTCAAAGGGGAGTCGTCCGGATGAAGCCCTGAAAGTCTTGGGCTTGATGGCCGCAAACCGAATAAAAGTCGCTATAAGCCACATCTTCCAACTGGAACGGGCAGCCGATGCCCACCGCATTCTTCAAAGGCGAGAGCAATTTGGACGGGTTCTGCTGGACGTTGCCGGGGCCGGATACCGGCCGAACATCTGATTTTGCCTCACGCTACCAATACGGCCGAGAACTCGGTCAGGCGCCGATCTTCTGAAGGGCGAAGTATAGGTATACGAATTCGAGCGAATGAGGCTCAGCATCGATTCCACTAGATCCTCATTGGTGCAACATCGTTTGAGGGAAGTGTAACGGGCGCCTCGGGACATCAGCCCCTCATAGTTTTCACCCAACATCTTTTTCATCCAATCCCCTTCGAGCCAACCGGGGCGACTGCGTTCACGCGCACCTCGAGTCCCAGTGCATTGGGCAGGGTCTTCATCAAATTGCCCAGGGCAGCCGTTGCTTGCTGCATATGGAAGAGCCTGCCCAATGAACTGGGACGCAGCCCTGCGATGCTGGAGGTATTAACGATGCAGCCGTCGGGAGACTCCCGTAACATGGGCACTGCGGCGCGAGCCACAAGGAACACCCCCAGGACGTTGACCGCGAATACGCGATTCCAGGCCTCGACTGTTACTTCCTCCATGTTCTTTGGCTCAACGGCAATGGTTCTACCGGCGTTGTTGATCAGAACGTCCAGGCGGCCGAATTACTGGGGGGTGGCTTCGATCATCTCGCGCACGGCATAGTCGATACTCATATCGCAGCGATGGAGCAAGGCGCGGGCCCCCAGGGATTCGGCCGACCGAACGGTTTCCATGGCTGCTGCCTCGTTGCGGCTAAAATTTATGAATACCTCTTAGCCGCTTTTAGCAAGGGCCGGGGCCGTGCTGCGACCGATCCCCGTAGAGCCACCGGTAATCCAAGCCACTAGTTTTTCACTTTTCATCGCGGTGCTCCAAAAGGCTCAAACGTTCGGTGCAATTCCCTGCCCCAGTCCCAAACTAGCATAGCTTACCGACGCTTCTTCTTAGCTCGAACAAGAGCCCGTTTGCTCGGCGCGGGTCGTTTTTGATTTCCATCGTAATACATGTGGGTGTACCAGAGGGCCAGTCCACCTTCCCCCGGAGGCGGGTTTTTGTGAAAATCGATGAACCGATCCTCCAATACCTCGGGGGTGCCCAATGTTGCCGCCCAGATCTGCTGTTGGGCAGCTTGCTCGAGGTTCAGGGTATTTTGTACGGCCTGACCCACATTGGATCCGATGGTTACAGCCCCATGCCCTTTCAAAAGAATTGCCGGGAACCTTCCCATAGTTTTAGCCATTCCCCCTCCCAGCTCTTCCGTATTAATCATATCCCCTGCGAAGATCGGAACACCGTGCTCGAACTGCGCCGATTGGTGGGTGATGGCAAAAACCGTCTTACCCGCCATACTCAGGGCCGTCGCGACGCGCGGATGGGTGTGAATACAGCTCTGTACGTCGGGTCGATTCCTAAACACATGCGTGTATATCGGCACCTCCCAAGGCCTCGCCCGGCCGCCTTCAAGGATATTACCGTCGTAATCAAAGATCATAACTGCCTCGGGATCCGCCGGCGGTGGCGGCACGCGTACATGCTTGAGCATGAAACCCTTCCGTTTATCGCTCTCCGGCAAGCGTACGGCGATATGCCCCCATGGGTCTCCCAGGTCTTTAAACAACAGACGGGTCCCAAACCGTAATTGCTCTCGCAGTTCGTCAAATTCCTTCATGGGGCTGACTCCTTCTTTTAAAATTTGCGATCATCATGCTACTTTTCGGTTTCCGGGGAACTATATCCACCGGTATCCTGGCTTGTCAATGTACAAAAGCTATCGCCATTATGCCTGCTTCGCACCCGGCACCCCCCAGGATGCAGTGAGTTGAAAGTCATCAGAACTCCAGTGTATAGCGGGATGGAGGTACCATCATTGGGTTGCGAAAATATTTGAGCCGGTCCAAAATGCATCGGTTCTGCGAGGATAATCGATGTCAAATAGCCGGATTCAATTCCCTTGACGCAATCAATAGCTTTTACTACGATCCCACTCGACCGGTTTTACCTGACCAGAAGGAGGCAAGATATGCTTACATATGAAATGGCCAAACAAATGGTCAACGCGGCTGTAACCTCAGCCCGCTCCCAAAATCTCGCTATGACAGTCGTCGTGGTCGATAACTCGGGCATACCCCTTGCTATGGCTAGAATGGACGGGGCCAATTTTCTGGGGCCGGAAGTCAGCCGGGGCAAGGCCTTTGCCTCCGCAGCATTCAAAGTACCCAGTGCCGACCTGGCTAAACGTGCAGCGGACAATCCGACATTCTTTACCAGCCTGGTCACCCTTTCCGGGGGTAAGTTCGTCGCAGCCCAGGGCGCCTTGCCCATCAAGATCAATGGTCAGGTCGTGGGAGCCATTGCCGCCAGCGGGAATAAACCTCCCGTAGATGAAGATGTGGCGAGAGCGGGTCTTGTCGCAGTCAAAGGAATTGATCCCTAACTAGGGGCATAGGGGCAACATGAAAATCAATTCATTTTTCTAAGGAGGAAATTATGGCATCAACAGTTTATTTCGGTAGCGACAAGGGGGTGCTTGCCGTACAAGGCGAGAATGGTAAGTCGTGGAAGGTTCATTCCCATGGTCTTAAGGATTGGGCCGTCATCAAGGCCGTTTCTGTCCCAGGGGTTCCTCAGCGTGCCTATGCGGGGACGAGGGGCGACGGTGTCTGGTTGACGGATGACTATGGAGTCACCTGGAAAAAGCCCTGCTATGGTAAACCCGGACCTGGAAAGGTCAGATGCCTGACCCTCGACCCCCACGATTCCAATGTGATTTATGCGGGGACCGAACCCATTGACGTCTTCCTCAGTCGGGATAGCGCCAAGAGTTGGACCCGGACGGATTCCCTACGGGACATCCCCTTTGTCCAATCCGCAGGCTATCCGGTTCCCACGGTCGAGCCTCATGTAAGGGACATTGCCGTGGACCCAAAGGATTCGAAGACCTTGTATGTCGCGCTCCAGATCGGCCATATCTTCAAGACCACCGATGGAGGGCAAAGCTGGAAGCATCTGGACAACGGACTAGATTCGGATGTTCACACAATTGTTATCGACCCGACGAATACGGCTAACCTTTTTTGTGCCACCGGCGGCCACGATTTCAGACAAGGCAAGTCCAAGGGTAGAGCCCTGTATCAAAGCACCGATGCCGGTGAAAGCTGGAGCCCCATGTGCAGCGAGTTTACCCAGGAGTATTCCTTACCCCTGGTGATGCACCCAACGAACTCAAAGATCCTCTACAGCGCGATGGCCAATGGCCAGCCCCGTCAATGGGAGCGACCCACCGGTGCAGAATCATTGATTGCTAGAACCAAAGACGGCGGTAAAACCTGGGAGAAATTTGACGGTAATGGCTCCGAAATGAGTAAACACTTTGCTTCCGAGATTGTGATTGACGGGGAGGACCCCAATCACCTGTACGCAGAGCTCACCAGCGGGGAACTATACCAAAGTGAGGACGGCGGAGACCGATGGGAGAAACTAGACGTCAAGCTTCCTGGGGTAACGTTATGATAGATCGAGCTCACGTTTGTTGAGCTATGAGGGAGATGAAAGCCCCCTGGTTTTAAGGCTCTCTTTAGCGAAGCTAAGATCCCACATTAAAAGGGGATTAAAATCCCCCAATTCGGGAGAACTGCCCAATCTCATCCTATGGGTATTGGCAATGGCCTGTGCGCTTGGAATCGGATAGTCGGGTAGTTCCTCTTTGAGGATCTCGTAAACCCGAATCAAACGAGCTTTGTCATCGATTTTCATCAGTGTCATAGGTTCTTTGCCCATAATCTCCAAGGTTCGACGTTCGTCGTTTTTGAAAAGATGGGAAGCGTCAAATGCGGCATCGACAAGGCATTGAACGTTCTGCCTCCTACGCTGTGTGAGATCTTCCGTCACCGTCAGAGTGACGTTGCCCAGGACTCCATAGGGCTCGATCGGAATGTGTTTTAACCCGGCTTGTAACGGTTCATCGGCGTAGAGATTGGTGACAAAGCAGCCGTGGCACTCCCCCTGAAGCACTTTCTTCCAGTTCCCCCACCTGCCCACTTCCGCCTCGGGAACGATTACCCGTTCTACTTCTTTTGCCAGGCCTATATCCTTCAACCAAAGGCCGGGAATGAGCTCCGAGGGTCCTACCTTTCGAATTGCAAATTTCTTATCTCGTGTGTTGTCTTACCGGCTTGTTGTCCTAACGATCTAGTGTACCCGGGAATTACTAGCTCTTAGCCGAAGATAGTCTCTTTGGTCAGATCTGGTCTCTAAAATTCGCGGCTCGATGCACATCCCGGCTAGTTGGACGATCGAAGGCAGGACGATAATCGATCTCTCCTGCTTACCTCCCGGGTGCAGATTGGTTGATGCCAGGGATAATTTTTCTGAGTTCTTTCGTCCCTTCAACCCAATCCGTATGCTTGGGAAATACCGCGGCCGCGCCCCGGACTCGATAGATTGAAGGCTCCTGGGATCCCGGTGCCGGTATTCCTTCTGTCAACGAGACCTTGGCCGAATCGATGAGGCGGTGACGTACCCGTATAATCGCTGCATCCGTTGTGCCGAGATGCTCCTTGGTCCGGTCGTATATGGGACCCATCCCTTCCTGTACGGCGGCGTCCTGGGCCCAGAACTCGGGAATACCGGAAAAGAACTTGGTTTGCTGAAGGGAGCGGTCAAAAAAATAATCGTTTTCAGCGCGACCCTTCGGCCGCCATGCCCCGCCGGGTTCCGTGCTAGGAGGGAGGAAATGTTCATCACCGACAAAGCCCGCTCCAGCACCGTTGCGCATCCGGGAGATCTCCATTTCTGTAAGGGGACGCAAGGGATGAAAGTTGGCAGAGAACAAGATGGTTGTCTCGTCATCCACTGGGATCCATGCGCGGCTCTGCCGCGTAGGATTTTCCCCGTAGGGCCCGGTCATGGTGTGAAAGGGAAAGAGGAATTGGGTGATGCGGCAGTAAACTGAGTCTTTACCCACTTCACGGCTTGCACCGATCAGGACTCCGTATTCCGTATCCGTGGCCTGAAAACGCGGATGGGTATCCAATTTCCTCCATAGATCCACGCCTTTTCCATCTCCAACCCCCTGCTTGAGCTGGGTATTCGAGGCGTGAAGGAAAGAATTATGGCTCTGATCAATGTCTCCTTCCAAGGCCTGCGCGAAATTGCAGTTCTGAACACGTTTGGCCAAGTAGCGTTGATCTTCAAGCACCATATTCCATTCCAGGTCCGGCAACGATGGCACTGGATCGACTCGACCCATGTACGTCCAGATGACTCCTCCACGTTCGCGGCATGGATAGGCAATATGCTGGATCTTGTCCCTAAAGTTACTCTCCGGTGGCTCATTGGGCATGTCCATGCACTTACCGTCGACATCAAATTTCCACCCGTGATAAATACAACGCAACCCACCTTCTTCATTCCGTCCGTAGTAAAGGGGGGCCCCACGGTGGGGGCAATGAGCCCCTAGCATTCCGATCTTCCCGTTGCTGTCACGGAAAGCTACCAGATTCTCGCCCAGAAGCCTTACTCTCAGTGTAGCGCCATCGCCCTTGGGTAATTCGGAAGAGAGCAGTCCGGGGATCCAGTATTGGCGCATTAATTCTCCCATAAGAGTTCCCGGACCGACCCTGCAGAGCTGCTCGTTCTCTTCCTGTGTAAGCATTTTCTAATTCCTCCAGATTGACTACTTACCAGTACGCAAATCCCATCGCACAGCCCACCCCGGTAGTGGTCCGGTAGAGGGGTGCGTAATCAACCATGGTAGCAGGGCGATCGGCAGCTGCGGCCGTAACGATCCAGTTCCTAATCTCTGAAGTCCCCTCGATTAACACACTAGAGCGCGAGGATTTCTGGTGCACCATCTCATTTTTCCCCCAGGCCTTCATAAAACCGTCATGCAACGTCTCGTCAATTTTCGTGTGCCTGAGGCCGCCCGAACCAATAACCACCACCCGAGTTCGATCGGGAAACTTTCCAATCGCGCTAGACAACGCTCGACCGAACTCGACGCATCTCCTTGCTGAAGGTGCCGGTGAATAGTAAGTGTTGACCATAATCGGGACCACAGGGTAACGGGCATGGGGTGTCAGAAACTTGAGCACCCGCGCAAAGGCATGTCTCATTCCGCCTTCATAACGAGTTTGTCTGGAATCGGCAGGATCAAATCCCATTTCTATAATTCGATTCAAGCTGTAGTACTTGCAGCGGCGCTGATTAATGCCTGGAGTTGGCCTTTACGTGCATCCATTATCATTCTCGTTCTGGGAAGTATCGGTCTGATTCTGGTCGTGGCTCAATTCGTTCTTGACTACGGAAGGGCGGATGGAGACGTATCAAGTAAACTAGACTATGAGATACCCTCTTTCGACGATACCGACTCGAAGACAATCCACAGGGGGGACATGGAGATCTGAGCCTGGCTCTTGGGTCTTCTGATTGTGACAAACTTGATCGGAATGCCTATCGCGCTACCCCTATTTGTTTTTGCCTATGCAAAATTTTATGGGGCCAAATGGCTCATCTCATTAACGCTGGCTTCCCTTATCGCGGGTTTTGAATATGCCTTCTATGAACGGATTATACACGTTTACTGGCCTGAACCGCTTATACTGGAGCTTTTCCGCTAAGTTGTGACATGAGCGTCTACGACGATTCACCGTTCTCTATCGAATTTTTCCTAACTTGCCTGTATTCCCACTTTGAGACCAAAAGACCTGGCTACGATAGCCAACCCAAGGGTTAGTATGATAATTAAGCTGATCGTTATACTCGCCTGCTCATAGTATCCGTATCCAATCTGCTCCAGGGTTAACAAAGATAGAGTCCATGTATGGGAGGTGGCTAGCAGAATAATACTCGACGTGTGTTGAGCAGCGAACATAAATTTTAGCACCCCTATCAAGACCATGGTCTGGGCCATTAAAGGGATGACGATCTTGAAATAGGTCTTCCAAAAACCCGCTCCCGACATACGGGACGCCTCCTCCAGTTCCTTGCCCAGTTGAATGAAGTTTGATTTCAAAACCTGGGTTGAGATAGTAATGCCACCCAGGACCGTGGCCAGCGTTAAAAGGAAAAGGGAACCGTAAAAAGGACGAAAAAAAGGCGTCCCAAGAAACATCCACAGGAGCCCGAGCCCCGCTAGGATTCCAGGAATCGCCGACGGGATCCAACAGATAGAATCCAGCAACCCGCGTCCGGGGAGCTGTGTGCGCACAATCACATACGCGACCAGAGAAAAGACCAATGGGCCGATAATGGCCGCCATGCCCGCGACAATAAGAGTATTCTTGAATGCGAGCAAGAGGCCCGAATCGTTCAGCGCCAGATACCAGTACTCCAAGGTCCAGACCTGGGGTAAATCAAAAAACCCGAAATGAACCATAAAGCTACTTCCGATCACGCTCAGGGTCGGGATAATGACCAGCAGACAAACTACGAAAAATACAAATATCGTTCCGGGAATCCTCCACCCTTCAAGATCAACCAGTTTTGCCTTGAACTGCCCGGTTACCGTTGTAAATTGGCGTCGATTAATCAACCAGCGCTGCAGTGGAATAAATATCGCCAGAAAAATCAGGGTTATACTTCCAAGGGCCGCCGCCTGGTTCAATAGGGGAGGATCTTGCTTGGCCATATCGACGATTTTTGTCGAGTAAACGTAGAAACCCCAGGGTGCCCCCAGCAAGAGCTCGGTTTCAAAGGTACTGAACATTCGGATCAGGCTCAACAAAAACACCACCACCAATGCCGGCGTCATTACGGGCATGGTAATACGCAGCATGGTTGTCCAGGTATTACCACCCATCATCCGGCTCGCTTCCTCCAATGTTGAATCCATTCTCCGAAATGCCGGGGTAAGGAGCATAACCTTTATAGAGATACCATTGGCCATGAGATGAGCCCAAATTATTCCCCAGAAGGAGTAAATGTTAAAGGTAACATCCTTTAAAAACGGTATTCCATGAATCCATCTGTTAATTAGTCCGGAACTAGGGTCCAGAAGCATGATCCAGCCGAAGGTAGTGGCCAGGCTGGGCAGAAGAAAAGAGACCCAGAACATGAACTCAAACCCTTTTGCAAAGCGCATATCGGTACGGGCAATCAGCCATGAAATGAGTATGGCAACGGGAAATGCAATGGACTGATATATCACCGCGACCTTGATGGTATTCCAGAGGGACACCCACAGCTCGGGGTCTCCAAATGCCGCTCGCCACGGCGCGAAGCTGTAGACCGGATCGTCGGCAATGGAAGCCACATTGAAGCTATTGATGAGAATCAGGATTAGAGGATAAAGTATGTAAAATCCGAGAGTCCCCAAAAGGACTATCATTAAAAACAGCCCGCGGTTAATCTGAAGATCAAAAGGCAGTGCTATCCTTGATGTACCAGCAGCCGGCTCATTCATGGTTGGTTTTTTCCGTGATTCACACCTTGCCTGGCCTAGAGAGACTATAGAGGGAGACTATAAATAGATAACCTTGGGCTCCTCGGGTTCGGGAAAGCTCCGTTCCTCCTCGAGAACCGCTTGGGATAGGTCGATTCCGGTCATCTTCTCGTATACGGTCCCGATGGCATCGGGGCTCGGCGTACGGGCCAACCCCTGCGCCCGCCCCGCCTCTTGAACCTGATGGGCGTGTGAGGTGAAGGGTAGTGGAAGCTGCAAGTCTGCGGCGACTTTCAATGCCTGGCGAAGGTCCTTGTAGCTATTGCTCAATGCACCTCCATAGTTTTTCTTCCTCTTGAAGAACTGCGCAATCCGAGAGGCCGACTCATTAGAACCCGTACCACGCTGCACTTCAAGAAACAGCCTGGGCTCGATCCCCTGGGCGGCAAGCCAGGTTAGGATCTCGGTTACGATTATGGAGTTGGCCGTAGCCATCATGATGACCCCAATTTTTAGGGATTTTGGCATCCACGGCTCGGGAAGACAGAGGACCTTCTGGGCTAGATCCTTCAAGATAGACTCGCATCCAGCAATGGTTTCTCGATTTCCGCCGATGACAATGGACAGAAGACCTTTGGGAATAGTGACCGCCGGTGCCCCATCCGCATGAAGGGTTCCCCCTAGGAATTCGCCCCCCCGTTCTTTGACCTTTTTCTGCAAGTCCCGCGCGCAATCGGGGTCGGTCCCGCTCAAGTCGATCAAGAGGGATCCGGGACGGATTCCTGCAAGGATGCCCTGTTCCCCTTCAACGGCCGCCATCACCTCGACGGACGACGGGAGGGCCGTGATCGTTACATCTGTCGTGGCCTCCCGTGCCGAAGCCACCGGTGTTGCTCCGAGTTTCCCCATGGCGGCCATAGCTTGGGGATTAAGATCGTAAACATCAAGCTGATGGCCCTTATCAAGGAGTCTTCGGCCCAAGGGTCCGCCAGCGTTTCCCAATCCAATTAAACCAATCCGACTCATTATTTTTCTCTTCTTTCTGTTATTGTCTTTTTCTCTTTATTGCTGCAGTAACAATTTCACGAACTTCCGCAAGCTGCTTACGGTCATAAACCTTTGCTTGATTGATGTAGAAATAGGGTTTGCCTTCTTTGGGCACTATCTCTTGCGGTAGATAATCCTTGGGAATATCTCGGCGCAGGGAAGCAATGGGATGTCCCTTCAACTTCTGCCAGGTGGTCTGTCCTTCTTTGGACAGAAGCCAATTAACAAAGACTGTGCTTGCATTGGGGTGAGGCGCATTGTTGAGAACCCCCATGCAACAGTAACCACCCTCCATGATCTCTCCTTCCTTAAGAGCATGAGGGAGTATGCTGATGGGAAGGCCTTTATTCTTTGCTCGATAAATGGAACCACTGGTCCCGCCTATATATATGGGGAACTTCCCCAGGCCCACCCAGTTGACCCCCTGGCGGAGGTTTCTCGTAAAGGTGATATCCATTTCATTGTAAAAACGAGACAGGAACTTAGGACCTAGAGATGGGGTGTGGTAGATAAAAAGGATTACAGTAGTCAGCGCCGGGTCGGAGGAATGGTATTGAAGGATTTTTCCCTTCCACTTGGGGTTCATAAGATCCTTTACCGACTTGATCTCATCGGGATTCACCATGTTCGTGTTGATGGCGATCGCCGGAGACACATACGCGGTGGCACTCAATACGTACTTTTCTTCCTGGTCGATGAAATGGTGTTTTCCGCCCCACCATTTGGAGGGATCGGATACCTCCGGGAGGATCAATAAGGGACCCATTGGCTCAAACTCTTTCCGGAAGTGACTCACAAATGCGGTCTTCCCCCCCATCACGATATCAGCAAGAAATTTATTGGCGCGACGTTCGGAAAGGATGCGGATGGCGTGGCCGACTCCACCACCGGGTGTGAAATTTATTTTGATCCCTGGAAATCGTTTCTCAAATGTCGCGTTCAGTTTCCGGTAGCGGGGATTATACCCGCCAAACAGGTTAACTGTTCCTTCTTTTATTCCAGCTGCAACTGTCTTCTTCCAGTCATCTTCCCAACCTGCAGAGGCTACCCCAGACACTGACAGGGTTACTAGAAATGCTGCAACCAGGCTACCCGTATAGAATTTACCTTTAGGACTGAAATTCATATGACACCTCCTATTTGGTTAGAATCGAAGCCTTCCGCGGCCAATTAATCCATACTTGATCGCGTACCGCGCTCTTCTCCCCCCCTTTTGAATACGGACCCCAAGATTCATTAAATTCGCTTATTATTTTTAAGGATACAGAATCTTCCGGATGCGAACTCAACCGGGGTGAGCATATTTACTTTCGATGATTCCGTCAAGCCTCAAAACGATCGGAAATTCCGTAAGAATAAAAAGCTTTTTATGTAGAAAAAGGCAGGAAGAAATCAAATCTGGCGTATACCGCCGCTAAGGGTCCAGATCCGTCGTGGAAATTTAGACGTCGGGTCAAGAATTTCATCCAGAGCAGTATCGATAGTTTGGGATCCATCTCGATAAACACCAATGGGATCAATATCTTGCTGGACTTTTTTAATCTCTCGTATCAACATGTCACGAAACATAATGATCCCCTTATCCGAGGTTGCCAAACGTTCTTGTGTTCGGTCAGCGATGGGCCCAGCGGTCTCCCAGGTCATGGTGTCTTGGGCCAACGGCTTGTGCATTGTGTAGCGGGTACGTGGATAAACCCCATTGGGGGGATCCTTGAATGGCTCCATATAGGTTACCAGCACGTCCTCCCTATCACTAATCGCGTTGCCATTTTCCAACGGCTCGAAGATTACATGAACATGCCAGGTATGAGTGTCATCAATGGGAACACGAAATTGGGTAGTGTTAGCTTGTCTCAAATTATTAGGGAAGATCAACGGATGATTATCCTGACGTCCGTCCTTAAAGCACCGTTTTTTCATTATACCGTAAGGTACTTCCTCAAACTCAACCGAATCCACCTCATCGATATAGCCCCTTGTCCTACTGGGTGCTTTACGGGTCCAGGTGGTATCCAAATGGAGGATCTGTAAATGTGCAGGGTCAACCGAATTCTCCATGGACTGGAGCCAATTACAGTCAATAACGTTGTACACCACCACGCCTCTCCGACCGTCGGTTCTTTCCCAGATATCCAGCGGAGGTATCATGGGAGCGGGTTGCGGTCCCAAATAAGCCCAATAGAATCCAACATATTTACGGACCGGATAGGCTTTTTGTTTAACGGTGAGATGAAATTTACTATCGGCTGGTTCCGCAGGTGTTTCCAAACACCTACCTTGGGAATCGAAAAGCCACCCATGATAGGCGCACGCAAGCCCTCGCTCTTCCACCCGGCCATAGGAAAGTGAGGCCCCACGGTGGGGACAGCGGTCTTCCAGGAGACCTACGTTTCCCGAGCGATCGAGGAAAAGGACCAGATTCTCACCGAGGATTCGCACAAACTTGGTTGGATTTTCAGGCGTCAACTCGGCCCCAACAGCAACGGGCTGCCAATACCTGCGTAACAACTCTCCCGCGGGTGTCCCGGGACCCACCCGGGTTCAACATTTCGTTCTCTTCTCTTGTTATCATCGACTCATCGCAGCCTAGCTCACCGTCATGGGCAAACCCTACTTACTTAGGATTCGCAATAAATTCACTGACCTCTTGATTGTCGAGAGGGTCGTATTTCGTGGAGGAGCCGGTATTTTTACGTCCACCGACTTCCCTTAACCGACGCTCAGCAATTCCGCCCCCATCCTTTTCCGTGGGTATCTTTAGACATACGTTCTTTTTTAGGGTCACGGAACACATTCATCGGATCCTCTCCCAGCTCAACCTTCTGCAGGTTTTCCTCCAGTTGCTTTCTGTAGAGGATGATCCCCTTGTCCGAGGTGCCCAGCCTTTCCTTGGTTCGATCCGCATTGGGTCCTTGCGTATACCACATGACCATGTCTTGCCCGCTATTATTGTCCACTAGCGACCATTGAGCACGGCCGCGGGGACCGGCCGTGACCACCGGCACGTCGTAGACTTTTGTTCTGCTCTTCTCCTCTGTCTGAACCCCTTCGGATAATGGCTTCGATTTATACCAAACGTGAAGCGTATTTTCGTCGTCTACGGGAACCCTAAATTGATAACCTACATTGGCGAGTATGTTGGGAAAAATGACTGGATGCCCGATCCGATATTCCACGTCGTTTTCCGAACCACCGGTCCATACCCGGCGTTTGACCATCCCATATTCAAAGATATCGAAGTCCAATTTTACATGATGCTTGACCGGGTGCTTCAACTCTGGTTTCCCGAGTCGCTCCAATACATAGTTGTCAAAATATCTGTGCAGCCACTCCACGTGGACAGGGTCAAGAGAGTTTTCCATGATTTGCAGCCAGTTACAGGGAATGACTGCAAACCCAACCGTCTGAATCGCGTTTTTCTTCACTAACTCATCCCAACGCGGCAGCAGAGGCACCGGCTCTGGGCCCAGATAAGCGAAAATCATTCCACCCAATTCCTGGACAGGATATGCAGGAATGGTGACTTTGTCTTTGAACTTACTGTCCGCACCTTCCATATCTTTCCGCAGGTTGTTCCAGGCACTTCCCTTGCGCGTTATACAACCAACCGTGGTACGCGCACCGAAGGCCTTCCCTTCTCTGGTATCCCGTACATCATCGATGCTCGGCGGTGTGGACAGGATTCACCGATGAGTCCCCAAACGTCCTCCCCTATCCCGATACAACACAAGGGATTCGCCAAGGATCTTTACTGCCTTAACGGGTTCCTCTTCGAGCTCAGGGCTTCCAGCAATGGGATACCAATAACGCCTCAGGAGTTTCCCCATGGGTGCATTCGGGCCTACTCGGGTTAGTCTTTCGTTTTCCGCTGCGGTAAGCATGACGGGATCCTCCTACTGGAAATCTTGGCGATTAACCAAGATCTGGATAATCGGCAATCGTTCAAAGTGCCCGATTATATTGGTTTAACAAAGAAAATCAAACCCCGGCGGTGGTGCCAATATACTAACACCCCATCCAATTCGTGCCACCACGGGGCTGGGAATTAATTGATATCGACATCCTCTCCCAAATGCACCTCTTCCTGGCAGGGCCCGCCTTCAACCAACTGGAGAGGCACCGGATTGGCTTTTCCGGCCTGGATCGTTTCATAGATCTTCTGCTCATCAACATCCTTGCCAAAGGCGACTGCCAGTTGTTCAGTCGTAGACAGGATATTGGATAGGAATCGCATCCCCGGGTAACCTTTACTGTTCTCAAACATAAGGCCCGGTCCCCGGAGCTTCAGCCCGCGCACACAGATCGCCCCTAATTCGTGTTTTAGGTCCACCTCTGCTTTGACGTGTTTGAGAAGCCCAGAATATTCCAGAAGCTTCAAGTAGACCCTCAGATCTCATAGGCGACACGCTGTTTTTCAAGATCCATTGCTTTGGACATATTTTCCTCCCCGAACTATTGATCCTGTAATCACCTCCTCATATTGACAGCTTATCGCACCCTTCCGAAAAGATTGTCGGGAATTTCAGTACCCAATCCTTTACGTTTCGCTGCCTCCAAAACTATTTTACCTGCCGCGGCGAACTGGATACCCATTCCCGTATTGTTCTTATAGTAAACAATCTGCCGGTCCGTGGTCCGTCCAGGGACCTTCCCTGCAATCAGGTCTTTGAGCTCCACCACTCGCCCCCAAGGAATCTTCCCGTTATTAATTAACGTCAAAAGCTCCCCTTGTTTGTTGTCTAGCAGGGTGGCCTTATCGCTGATTGCGATTAACTCGCTTTTTAAAAAGGTCGCCTGGTCGACTTCGTCACTTCTGCTAACATGGTCAGTGTTTCGTATACTTACAACCGTTTGGCCTTCCTTGATTAGATTTCCCATTGAATACCGGATAGTCAGAACTGGTAAAGCATCCTATGATATCTACATCCGTGACGCAGGAGGCGCTGCTATCGACCGGCATGACGGGCGTTCCCAGGCGCGTTTCCATTTCCCTAGCAAACTTAATTCGATGTTCCACATTAGGACTGTAAACCTTGACGCGGGTGATCTTTCTGACCAAACACATGGCTTCGAGATTCGAGCTGGCTTGTCCTACCACTCCCCTAGAATACCGATAGAGCTCGCATCCTCCCGTGCCAGTCTCTTGATGGCGATACCGGTCGTAGCACCGACTCTCAGATCCGAGATAATGCCATCCATTAGCATCCCCAGCAGTTTTCCGGTTTCCAGATCAAAGAGTACAATAAATCCCCACCCTCCGACGGCGCTTACGGCACGGATTTCACTAGGATTTTTTTTCCGGCGTGGCCAAGAATTCAGCCGCACAGCAGAAACCCCGTAACTAGGAACGGCGCCTGCTATAACATTGGTCATGTGGAACCGGGTGTCATCCAGCGCAACCTGATACCGTTGGCGTGGATGGATTGCGGCTGCTCCCTGACCGAATTCGAGGTAGGCCTGTTCCATGGCCTGGACGTATTCCTTCATGGGAACGAGCCCCTGAGATCTCTGGGTCAGTCAGAACTAAGGGCATCGTTCCAACCCCGCGACGTATTCCTTCCAGTCTGTGGAACTCGGAATCACCTCTCCCCGGGTGATCAGCTGGGATATCCGGTTAGCCTTCGGATCGCGAAACACATGGGGTGCTTCCCGTCCTTCCTGGACGTCCTTGATCGCGTTTAATAGAAGCTTGCGAGCGGCAAGGATGGCCTTATCGGAAGAGATCAAGTGCTCCTTTGTCCGATCCTCGATTTGTCCCGCCCCCTCAACCACACAAAGGTCATGGGCCTGGAAGACCATCCCGATTCCCGTGTAGCTCTTGTCAACCATGGACTCTCTATCCTGGAGGTAACGATTGGCCTTATTTCGAATCGATTTGTAATCCGGTGTCATCTCGCTCCGCCCACGCCGGGCCACCTCTTTATCGAGCGGCTTCGTGCGATCGAACGTAAAGGTGTATTTCCAATGGTGCGTGTCATCGATGGGGACATGCCAGTTGACACTATAGCCGTCTCGCGAAATCCCTCCGGGAAAGGTACTCAGATTGGGATAGACAAAGTTGGAGACCCTTAAATAGGTTTGATCGGTTCCTGCATTACGGAGCGTGCAGATCCTGACTCCAAAGTCGACCACCTCAACCTCGACCTTGGGTACAAGATCCCGCTCGGTCAGATCACCGGCGTTAATCCTTCGATGCAAGAACGAGAGATGTACCGAATCGATATTCCCCTCATTGCCCTGGAGGTAGTTGCTATCGTTGAGTAGCTTTATGGAAAAGACATGGCTACCGGGTACGGTCAAAAACTCATAGTTGGGAAGCAAAGGGGGCTCACCGGGCCCCAAATAGGCAAAGATTACGCCGGCCCTTTCAACGCACGGGTAAGCGGGGTGGCGAATGGAAGCTTTATGTTCTCCCCCTCCAGGCTCTCCCGGTTGATCAAGACAATTGCCATGTATGTCATAAAGCCATCCGTGGTAAATACACCTCAACCCGCCGTCCTCGACCCGGCCATAACTCAAGTCTGCCCCCCGGTGGGAGCAGTGGATTCCCAGCAAACCGGGGCGGCCCTGGTCGTCTCGGAAAACCACCAGCTCCTCTCCCAGCAGGCGAACAGGCACGGGTGCCCCACCGGCAGGTAACTCTTCCGAAAGGGCTGCCGGTTGCCAATATCTCCGAATCAGATCCCCACAGGGGGTACCCGCATCCGTGTGGGTTAATACATCGGCTTCATGTTCCATAGCATTACCCTCAGATCACTATTTTTCTTTGCGCCAACACTTCATTGAATAGTTTGATCATGGATCCCATCTCTATCCACTCAGGACGACTATCGACCTCCAGATACTCAACCTCTTAAATCCGTCGAGTCTCCAGCGGCAACCGTCCTTTCCCCAATTATCCTTCCACCCGGCAAAGGCGGGTTCCAGAAAGTCGGAAAGGCTAAGTAAGAATGATAAAAATTGCGAACCCCAAGAACAGTGGATGGATTGCACCCAAAAAACTTAAAGAAGAATCATGGTTCCTTTTCCCTGTGGATGAGGTCTTCATTTACAGTCCGTACAGGGCCTGAGGATTGAACGTCAGAACCTTTTCCTTGACACGTAGTGGAAGGTCCTCGCGCTTCATAATGGCTTCCGCCAATTGATCTTCATGGGACGCGTCCGAATGAGGATAGTCGGACGCCACGACTAGAGCGTCCTCCCCGATCCATTTGATGAGGTAATCGATATCCTCATCGGCTTCGCAGGCGATATAGGCTCTCCCCTCACGAAAATAGTCCGCCGGATCTTTACCTTTGATTCGCCTTCGCCTTATCTGGTGCAATACATAGGGAATCCACTGGGAACCTGCCTCTAAGAAAGCAAATCTTAATCCCGGCACGGCTTCCATCACGCCTGAGGTAAGAACGCTAAAAAACCCATAAGTACCGGTAAGACAGCACTGTTAAAGCTGTCCTGGGCATAGAAGGCATCGGTAATTGCCGGACATCCCCAACCAAAGTGAATGCAGATGGGCAGACTCAAGGCCGCTGCCTCCTGGTAGAAAGGAATTAGCTGCTCATCACCCAGGCTTCTATCCCAAGCCACCCCAAGGAGCATTACAGAAACGGCACCTAGCTCCTTGGCCCTACGCAGCTCTTTCCTGGATTCCTCAATGTCCCGGATTGGTACCAGTGCGGCAAATCGCAACCGTCCACCGGAACTGGAACAGGCCTGGGCAAGAAAACTGTTATACGCCCGGATCAACGCCGCTTCTAATTTTAAATCCTCAGCTGTCGTTGCCAGGAACATGGTGGGATAGATCACCTGCTTGTCTATTCCCGCCGTATCGAGATCCTTCAGCCTGGCCTCGACGTCGGTGAGTTCCTGGGCGGGTATAGAAGCAGCTTTACGCTTGGCCTGCTCCATGATCGTAGGGGTGGCAAAGCGGAATCCGCCCTTGCCGACAAATTTAGGGAAGCTCCTACCGTCTAGCAGCCAAATTGCATTGTTCGGACCATAAACCGTGTCCTGACCGAATCCCAAAGGTAGGGGTCTGCGCGGAAAATACTCCTTCTCAAGGAGATCGAACATTGCAGTCGATTCTTCTATATGGCCATCGGCATCGATCACATTCATTCCTAATTCCTCCTAATATTCGTCTCCAATTGGTCCCGCTCAGCCTATAAACACTCTGCCGCCGTCAACATTAATCACTTGCCCCGTAATCATATCGCTGTCGTCTGATGCCAGGAAGGCAATGACGCCTTCAAGGTCTTTGGGGAGTAGCTGCCTCTGAATGTACCTGCCACTTTGACTATTCACCGGAAGTTGCCTCGGCGCCTCCCCCCTCGCCTCCGATGCCTCGACACCTGCCGGGGTCACCACATTGACATTGATGTTATGAGGACCAAGATCCACAGCCAGAGCTCTTGTGAAACCAATGACCCCGGCCTTGGAAGCCGCATAATCCTGCCTGAGGGCTGTTCCGTGCAGGGCGACTCCCGAACTGATGTTGATCACCTTTCCTTTGCCGGTTTGGATGATATAGGGAGCAAAGGCCTTGCTGGCCAGAAATGTCCCTGTTAGGTTAACATTGATAATCCGGTTCCATTCGGAGAGCGTCAAATCCTGTAGAGGTATTCGCTGGACGTTTCTGACGATCCCCGCATTGTTTACCAGAATGTCGATCCGTTTAAAGGTGTCAAAAGTCAATTTGGCACCCTTCACCGTCTCGTCTTCCGAAGTCACATCCATTTTTATGGCAATTGCCTTTCTCCCTTTCTCGCGAACCAAGTCCGCCGTCTTCTCCACTCCCTCCTTGTTTATGTCGGCAACACAGACATCTGCCCCTTCCGATGCTAAACGCAACGCGTATATCTTTCCCAAACCGGTCGCTGCACCGGTAACTACAGCAACCCTACCTTGCAATCCCATGGTAAGAATCCTCCCTTTTAAGGAGCCATTCGGCGTTGAGCCGACTCCTTTTCCCCGCATATCACCGCTTCCGTACCCTGTTTCCAGAGACAATCGACCTGATTTAAACCCGCACCTTTAAGAAAGTCAAATAACTGTTCTACGGTTGAGGCTCCGTGGTTCGTGCCAAAAATACGTCCCCGATTCCGCCTACCACTCTGCTCTCTAGTGAAATCCTCTTCCTTCCACCCTAGTTCCACCAACTCCCGTTGCCCCATCGCTTTGTATCGAGTGGATAAAAATTCTGTAGGTGGTTTTGCCCGGTCACCTACCATCAGAACACCTCCCGCTTCCCGCCGTTTGTCGCTGGCCGGAAGCTCTACTTATCTTCCTTGTACTCCCACTGGTAGTCTAGATCCCGGTAGGCCTCGTCCACCATGATGGACTTCAATCCTCGCTTGCCGAGTTCTTCTTCAAACTTCTGTCTAATCCAGGGTTCCTCGCTTGGGTATTCGATCTGGTCGGCTTCCCGATTTTCGATCCTCTCCCCTGTTCCTCGAATTACCCGGGGCGCATGCCAGGCCAGATACCTCGCCGGTTCCGCCCCGACGTTGAAATGCTGGTGGAACCACCTGTTCGGCGGGACAAAGACGCTTGCCTCATGCCACGGAATCACGACCTTTTCCCCTCCCTCCGGCCACATGACCGAATAGCCTTCCCCTGCAGGGATCACGATCACCACGCCGGGTCCATGTCTGTGGGCCTTCTTGTAACTCTTCGAAGGAAACACCGACATGTGGCTGTACATGGGAGACTTGGGAAAACGGATCCAGACCGCATGACCACCGGCCCCCCTTCCCCGCATAGGTTGAAGCTTGTCCCAGGAACGCATATCGGGAAAAAAGTTGCCGTACCAAACGTTCATCTCTTGGCCCGGCGGCGAACCAGGGCGGCTCACGACCCGCGCTTGAGCGTAATAGTCACTTCCGTTGTTACCGTAAAGGGTGTCCGTATCCACAAATGGATTGTTCATGAAAAAGTCCGGATTCCCCAAAATCCCCATGGCTACCGGGAGGTAGGAGTAGTGCAGTAACCTTGCCGGTTGATTCCCCTGGGCATTGCCCAATTGATAATAATACCCCCCTGGGATCATGAACATACTGCCTTTCTGCCACTCAAAAGTCTTCTTGGGTTTCCCCTCGGCCCAGATATGGGTAAGTCCCCTCCCCTCGACCACGTAAATCACCTCGTCGAGCGCCATCCGATACGGTTCAATCGTCTTTGCCGGAGGGACTTCGGTAACATAGGCCTGCGCCACTCCTTCCTGTCCGGTCAATTGAAGAAAGGCCCCGTTGCAACCACGGGCGTCCCAGGAACCGAGCTCCAGGGTCCTCAAATCCTCAATGTAGTACCCTCCATGAATCGGGATATTCTGCTTCTCCATCCAATGATCGTAAGGTGTCGTACCACTCCAAAAGTCCAATACGTTATCTGCCATTTGTGAAATCCTCCTTGGTAAACACTAATGTATTCTTGAGCTAGCCTCAGTTTGTAGCGATGCCGCCCAAGCCGAAATACGAGTCAATCCATTCTTCCGTAAAGTCTCATAGGATTATCTATCAGTAACTTCTCCAACAATCCGTTCGACAAGTCCCCCCTACCACGAAACACCTTTTCGACGTATTCGTGTCTCGATGAATCCCCATGGGGGATATCGCTGGCGGCAACCAACCAGTCTTCTCCGAGTTTATCGACAAGATAAGGCAGGTCCTCATCGGGTTCGCAGGAAGCAAAGAGCCGGCCCTCGTCAAAGAGTTTCCGGAGATGCCCTTTACCACCACGGGCTAAAGTAGACAACGCCGGGACCATCCATTCGGAGCCCACCTCCAAAAACACGCACCGAAGACCTTGGAAGTCCGCCATAAGACCGAATTCGAGAATGCTGTAAAAACCATACTGGCATGTTAGCGAGCTGACCAGTTTAGAGGAACGGGGGGGAGGTGTGACGGCTCGCCAGGCAACCTGGGAATCCCCTCGAACATACCGTTTATGGTCGGACTACCACGACCGATGTGGACGGTGATGGCCAGATCCTGCCGCTCGGCCTCCTCGAATATAGGACGAAAGGAGGGATGGCTGAGCGGCTTGTCCCATTCCAGCCCACGGGCAAAGACGCCTACGACGCCACCCAGTTCCGCCACTCGTCGAATCTCCTCCACCGCCTTGTCCGGTCGCCGGAAGGGGATAACCGCCGCATACCAAAGCCGACCCGATGACGCGATGCATTGCCGGGACAGAAACTCGTTGTAACTGCGCGCCAAGGCCAATTCGAGCTCCGGATCTTCCGCGAGACACGCCATCCAGATGGTGGGATAAATGACCTGTTTTTTGATGCCGAAGCGGTCGAGATCAGCCAGCCGGGCCTGGACATCCGTAATCTCCTGAGAAGCAACCACCATGCCCTTGGACTCGGCGCGCTTGGCAGTCGTTGGCGTTGCTCCCACATGGCGTATTTTCTGGTCGATTACCCAAAAGGCATTGTTCCATTCGAAAGAGGTATCCGTTGGAACCGTGACCGGGATCGGGCGCCTGGAGTCAAATTCCGGATCAAGGTATTGCCATGTCTGGAGGGACTCCATCACATGGGCGTCGGCATCGATGACTACCATTGAGGCCTCCAGCCTAGCCTATTGATAAAGGCGATCGATGTAACCGCTGTCATCGATTTCGCGCAAGTAGTGCAGATCCCACAGAGCGAGGGGATTAAAACTCGCCACCTCCGGTTTGATTTTTACGGCCAACGCGAAGACGTTTTGAATCGCTTCCATCGTAGGGTAAGGCTTCGGCTCAAGCCTGTCCGCCTGGGCATGATAAAACACATCCATCTCCTCGTCGGTCTGAAGCTTGAGCTGCTTGCGGCAGGTCTTGTCGATGATTTCCATGGTAGCGTCCTTTTGGGTCCGGAAAAAATGGATGCCATCAACCAACGCGTGAAGCAGAGCTCTTACTTCCTCTTCGTGGCTGTTGACATAAGTCGTCGTCGTGGTGAGTGTCACTCCTTCGATCATGGCCATGGTGGGGACTTCGATCACGTTGGCCCCGATGGACTTGGCACGTAGCTGCTCAACCGCCCTTACAAATGTCGCATCGTACTCACCGGCCATGACCTTTTGCACACGCTCACCACCATTCAGATCCGCCCCCACCAGCTCGACGTCCTTACCCTCTTCCAGCCCGTTGAGGTGGAGATATAGCCATACGTTCAACCCCGTATGACTGGTAAAGTCATCCATCACGACCCGTTTGCCTTTCAGGTCGGCCAGCCCTTTGATCCCGGGGGTCCCAACCATGAAGTGCTCTCCCCAAAAGTTACCCGGCTCTGCAAGGTGGACAAAGGGCTCACCGTTGAGGAACCGTCGTGAGTACAGATTGTGGTGGTTGCCCGAAATGATATCCAGATCCCCCGCTCTCAGGCCCTCCATGGCGCGAGTTCGCATTCCCACCATAGATCCCAAGTCGATCTCCAGACCATGTTTTTCCAAGAACCCTTTCTCTTCCATCACCTTCCATAGGGGCACGTGGCTCGGTGCCCGGTAAAAAATTCGAACCTTTTTATTGGCCATATTGTTTCCTCTCTAGACTTGATAGTGCCCGGTAAAGTACACCAATTAGGTGGCCATCATCAAGGGCTAAGAATCAACCCGTGGCATTGAGGTTATCCGCCGATTTATGGAAAGAACCTTTGGGAATCGAGAGAGGAATGAGTGGTCATCACCAAAGAAGGGCCGACCCTAACTCCTCACCGCGAACTTATTCGGTTTGAGGAGATGGGCGGCCCTTCTTTGGCTTCTTATCTTACTTCAAATTATATTGAAACTTCGGTGAGGCGGTATTCGGGCCTTCCCTCGGGACCGCGCAGGGATTCCATGAGCTTGGTATCGATCATCTCATCCGAGTCCCTGACAATACCTTTGGGGTCTTGCCCCTCTTCCACTTTCTTGATGTTTTCCAATATCATATTTCTCAGCATCACGACCCCATTATCCGATGTGGCCAGTCGCTCGTTGGTCCGATCGGCGATGGGCCCCTGGGTCTCCCATGCCATGTGATCCTGGGCCTGGACCTCCTTACTGATATCGAACCGGGTAAACGGGTGGAGGGTATCGGGCGGGTCCTTATAGGGTTTTATGTAGGTCGCCGGTGGGTCCCCGTCCTGCTCCACCATGCTTCCGTCCTGGGTCGCAAAGAAACGAACGAAGAAAATCTTCGTGTGGGTATCATCCATCGGCACTCTGATCTGAGTACAGTTGGACTGACGAAGAATATTGGGAAAGATCACCGGGTGCTCGTCAAGCTTCCCATTCTTGTAGGTTCGTCTCTTAATAATCCCATAGGGGACCTCATACCATTCAAACTTCTCTACATCATCGGTAAAACCCCTCGTCGTGCTCACTGGAGTCCTATCCCGATTAGCCGTATTCTGGTGCAAGATCTGCAGATGGGCCGGGTCAACGGAATTCTCCATCGCCTGGACCCAGTTACAGTCGAGCCGAGGCTGAATTAAAATTTTTCGCGTACCGTTTTTACGCACCCAAACATCATATTGAGGTATTCGGGGAGCCGGCTGGGGTCCCAGATAGGCCCAGTAAAGCCCGATAAACCGTTCCACAGGATAGGCTTTCATCTTTACCGAATGCCTGAACTGGCTCTCGGAGGGTTCTGGTGGTGTTTCAAGGCAGGTCCCCTGTACGTCATAGAGCCATCCGTGGTAGGCGCAAGCAATACCCCTCTCTTCGACTCTGCCGTACACGAGGGAAGCGCCTCGATGGGCACAGCGGTCTTCGATGAGACCGACCCGCCCGCTCTTGTCTTTGAAGAGCACCAGATCTTCGCCTAGAATTTTGATAAACTGGGTGGGGTTCTCCTCTGTCAACTCGGCAGCGACCGCGATGGGAAACCAGTAGCGACGCAAAAAGTTGCCGCCCGGTGTGCCGGCACCAACCCTTGTTAACCTCTCGTTTTCTTCTTTGGTCAGCATAGGATTCGCCTCCCCTATTTTAAGTACTGTGACCTTCGTTCCCGGAGCCCCTCAGTCGGAACTGAACTTGACCGAGAATTGAATTGTCACAGGTTTCCAACAGCTTACACCTTTATTTACGACTGTCAACGGCAAAGCCGCCGGTCTTGGTTGGCCACGCCCTACCGACTAGACCGCGGCTCGCTGGGTACAACGGGGATGGTGTTTAGCTATTCCACAGACGGCCCCAGACCTGGCCACGGCAGCTTCAAAATCCGGGTGAATTTGTGGATCCTCATCCTCATATTCGATCTGATCACCGCCTTCCTTAAGGCTATTATAGGTCGCTCCCTCTCTTTGATACACACCGGAAAACCGATAACGCCAGCTACCCCATCGGAGGGCCAGGTACCGTGCGAGCTTGGCCCCGTAATTAAAATGCTGGTAATGGGCGTTGAGCGGCATCCCGAAGAGGCTACCGGGCCCCCACTCGAAGGTGTGCTTCTTACCGTCCTTCTGCCAAACCGAGGTCGCTCCGTGCCCTTTGGCGACATAGACTATCTCTTCGTAGAGGTGCTTTTTTGGTTTGAGCTTGCCGCCCGCCGGTTCCTTCCAGGTTGATGAAGGTAGCCAGGCCGCCCTTTAGATCCCAAGGCGCGACCTCCACAGTCTTGATGTCCTTTAAAAAAAACCGTTTATGATCGGGATCCGCTGCGCCTGCTGCCATTCCTGGTAGGTATCGATACGCGACAGCTTGGTATCGTCAATTTTTTCAATCTCGTTCTCCGCCATTGTGCGCTTTCCTCCTTTACCTGAATTCAATTTCTAAGCCCTTAATACCAGTTGAGAGTTCACCTTCGGATATCTCTAATGGGCCGCGCAAAACTCCTCTGGTCGTAGTTGGTAATAGGAATCTCTTTGCCCGTTTCCTTTTCGGTCTGCATAACCTTAAATTCGATGATCTTGTTTACTGCCGGGTCCCGAATCACCCCCATGGGGTCTTTGCCTTTTTTAACGGCCTCCAGTTGAAGACGAAGCATCTGCCGAAACATAACGATTCCCTGGTCGCTGGAAGCAAGGTGCTCCTCGCTCCGATTCGCAATAGGCCCCTGAGTCTCCCAGACCATGCCGTCCTGGCTGGCAAAAGTCTTCATATGATGGCGGTATCGCGTGTAACCATAGTCATCGTAGGCCTCTTTGATCGGCCCGATGAAGTGATAAGGCACGTCCACTTGCCCACTGGGTTTACCGTCGTAAGTCGGGCTGTAAATGACATAGATGATCTGCGTATGGGTATCATCCATAGGGACCCGGTAGTGAATGACGTTCCCCGTCCCCCTCAATATATTTGGAAAGACGATGGGGTGCACCTCCGTGCGCTTATGGCCGTGGTGATACTTGTAGATTCCGTAATCAAAGATCTCGAACTCCATCCGCTCATCGCGCATGGCCGGGGCCCCACCGGTAAAGCCGTGAAGCCAGTAGAGATGCGCCGGATCGACGGCGTTTTCCATGGGCTGAAGCCAATTGCAGTCGAGGACAGGATGGATTTCAATCCGCCGGACCCAGTCTTCCCGCACGAGGATATCGTAGTTTGGTAGGAGTGGTGCCGGGGATGGTCCCAAATAACCGAAGAGCAATCCCCCTAACACCTGGACTGGATAGGCCGGTTGGCGTATGGAATCCTTGGTATCGCGATCGGTTGGCTCGGCGGGTTGCTCCAGGCATTTTCCGTCGACGTCGTACTTCCATCCATGATAGGGGCAACGAATCCCCTCCTCATCCACCATCCCGTAGCATAGAGACGCGCCTCTGTGGGCGCATGCCTCCCGAATCAACCCGTAGCGTCCCTTGCCGTCCCTGAAGACCACCAGATCCTCGCCGAGGAGCTTGACCGGCCGTTTGATCTTTTCATCAACTTCAGCCTTGGGAGCGATGGGCATCCAGTAGCAGCGCAGCAATTCCCCCATGGGAGTCCCGGGTCCCACACGGCACAAAAGATCGTTGGTTTCCTGGTCTAACATATAGGATAAATCCTAATGACCCGATTAAGCTAAATTGTCCTTGTAGGAGCCAGGCCATTCAATCTCGAATGTCCTGGAGAAACCAATCCACCGGTACGTCCCGGCCAAGGCCGGCCTTTGTTGCAAGGTCAAAAACGACCGAACTGACGGTTACAAACTGAAGCCCCTTGACCGTGTCTTCGCCCTTGACCTTGATCCCGCTGGATGAACTCACCTCCTGATCGTTCTCCCGGCCGTTCTTCTGACCGGTAATGAGGTCGACAAGAGAAATCATCTTCCCGTGAAAGTCCTTTTTCTGGGTACTGCGGCTTTGCTTCGGTCCCCTGGCCTTCACGTAGCCTTCTGAATCTCCCGCAAGGTATGTAGGGAACCCTTGTGAGTCATCTACGGCGACCCCTCCCACGATTTGGCTCATCGGCCCCCCAATCATGCAAACGTCGATCTTGGAATAGACATCGGAGGCAAACTCACTTGCTACTTGGGTCAGATGCATTCCCGGTTCCAATAACCGGGCATGAATCGTAGGTTCTTGTGAATTCGTGCACGTGGACAAAATATCAACACCCTTGGCAGCCTCTTCAGGACTCGCACATGGAATCGCTTCCAACCCCAGTTCTTGCTCGACCTCGTTTGCATAAACTGTCCGATGTTCTTTGTTGGGACTGTAGACCTTGACCTTTTTGATGTTTCTAACCTCGGTAAACGCTCTCAAATGGCTTTTTGCCATCCCCCCTGACCCAATCATCCCCACCACGGACGCGTCTTTTTTCGCCAGATACTTGGCCCCCAGGCCAAAGAGGGCCCCTACGCGAAAGTGCTGCAGGTATCCGTCATTGATAATGGCAAGTGGCTCACCGTTTTCCGTATTGAACAGAAAGATCAAGCCGCAGAAGAGACCCGGCCGGAGGCAGTACTTGTTTTCTACCCGCGTACCGTAGCGAGTCGGCCAGCTCACCACATCGGATTTCATCCTTATGGCAAAACGCTGGAGCCTCTTACTGGAACCTTCCATTGTGCCCCAGCGATGAAAACTCTCGTTGGAACTGGTCTCCGTCAGGACATCTACCCGTGGTCGCCCGACCAGATCCCCCTGTGCGAGCTCCCTGTGCCCCTCTTCGATGGCCTTCAAGGTGTCCGCCATGTTGAGGACCTGTTCGACCTCCTTGTTGTTTATAAAAATCATCGTGTCTCCTTCACCCACCATTCCATTGCTTCGCGGTTGAACCCCACTGAAGGTCCCTATTCAGTTAGCTGGCAGTAGTGACCGGTCTTTAGAAATTCGATGTATTCCTTTAACCCACGGCGGACACTGTATTGTGGAATGTAGCCAAACTGCTCTTGGGCCAACGGATCTGGCTTCACCGCCCCGCCTTTTTCAGTCCCTCGAGGTGCCTCGATCCTGGCACCTGGAATAAGCTCCCTCAGCAGATCCGCTACCTCGCCCTGGGTCAGTTGTTCCTTGGGCCGTATTTGAAATACGTAATCCTTGAGTTTGTTTGCCAGAGTCGCCATCATGGCACCGGAGCCCGCATCCCGCGCGTAGAGGCACCCCACAGGGGCGGTGGAGACGGGCCCTTCCCTCCCTGGAACAGTACCGGATAGCGAGGCCAACTTCACCGGCTCATTGCGCAGAGGCTTTTCAACCACATCTTTAAGACTTTGCCCCATCACACCGGCAAAACCATATCCGGGTCCAAAGACCTGAGCAAAACGCAAGATCACAATGTCCAGATTATAGAGTTTACGGTAATCGTTGCAGAAGAGCTCGCAGGCCACTTTGGCGCTCGTGTACGGGTCAGCGTCGAGGTCCAGGACTCCCGTTGCAGCAGATTTACCATAGGAAGACGCCGTCCGAGGAGTCTTTCCCGTACTGAGGTAAACCAATCGTTTAACTCCCGACAGGCGAGCCGCCTCCAGCACGTTCATGGTTCCCATGACGATGGTTTGAACTCCTGCGTAGGGTCGTTCATAAACCCCCGGAGTAAGCATGCTTGCCAGGTGAAGGATACGATCCACCCCATATTTGTTGATGGCACCCATGAGCTCCGAAGCGTTGAGGACATCACCCTTAACGAAGGTAACCTTCTCAGAAATATCCTGTAATAGCTCAGCTTTGATTGCGATATCGTAAGCGATCACCCTTTCACCGCATTCCACGGCGTGACGGACGGCAAATGATCCCGCCAGCCCGCAACCTCCGGTCACCAAAACAGTCATAATTTCTCCTGCATACCCTTTCGCTTGGTAGAATCTTTCTGTTCATTCTCTCAACGGAGAGAGGTCAAGCTCCTTAGAATCGGAACAAACGCTGCGGATTATCGGAAAAAATGTAAGGTTGCACCCTTTTCCTGAGCCCGATTCATGACCGTGGGCGTTCCCCCGACCAGGCGCATCTTGAATTCGACTACCCAGGTGCCATTGTGACTGCCAAAAACCGTATCCTCGGGAAAGACCACGGGAAAGGGCCACCACCTGTGCCAGTCCGCGTCCAGGTGTTTCCATGTCTCGACACCCTCTTCTACATGTGCGTCGGCATCGATGACTACCATGGAGTACTCCTTTCGTGCCTCTCACACCGCGGCGAGAAGTCGTGGCGTAAAAATGGAAGATGGGAAAGAGGGAGAATTTTCAAACAGGATCCTTCCGTATCAGAAATGGTACAACCGCTGGGGATTGTCCGAGAGAATCTTATCCACCGTACGCTGACCGAGATCACCCCGTCGGAGCAAATCTTCGGCCAAACGATCTTGGCGATTGGGATCGGCATGGGGATAATCCGTCGCCGTGATCAAGAAATCATCCCCCAACTTACTGATGATAAAAGGCAGCTCATCGTCGAGCCCGCACGAGACAAACACCCGTCCACCTAGCCACCCGTCAACCTTGGCTCCGTTCCGCTCCCGCAGTCCTTTCACCAAACGAACCGTCCAATCGGCACCGGCCTCCAGGAATCCGACGCGCAATCTCGGAAACTCTTCCAGGAGTCCCGAACCCAGAATTTGCTGGAATGCGTGGAGAACATACGGGCCGCTGATCAGTCCTGCCCCCAACGGATGTGGGAACGCGCCCCCAATGGGCCGCGGGATACCTTCGTACATACGACTGATGGTTGGGCTCGATCCGTTGCCAACGTGGACCGCAATAGGCAGATCTTGACGCTCCGCTTCCCCGTAGATGGGGCGTAGCGATGGGTGGCTGAGCGGCATATCCCATTCCAGGCCGCGAGCGAAAATCCCCGTCACGCATCCCTGCTCTTTCGCCCACTGAATCTCTCGCACTGCCAGGTCCGGTCGACGCCAGGGGACCACTGCAACATACCACAACCGACCTGCTGAATGTTTGCACTGGGTAGCCATGAATTGGTTGTAGCTGTGGGCTAGCGCCGCCTCCAGCTCAACGTTTTCTGCCAGACACCCCAGCCACAATGAAGGAAACACCACCTGCCGGTCAATCGCCAGCTCGTCCATGCATGCAAGCCGTTGGCTCACGTCCGTCATCTCTTGTACCGGGATCGACACCCCTTTCTCACGCGATAGTTTCATACAAGTGGGGGTGCCAGCGAAATGGCGAAGCTTATAATCGATCACCCAGCCGGCATTCCGATCCCCGAAACACGTGTCCTCCGGAAACACCACCGGAATGGGCCGAAAAGGGTAAAATTCAGGCTCGAGGTAACTCCAGGTTTCAACGCTCTCTTCTACATGGGCATCTGAGTCTATGACCATAAGACGTTTGCCTTCTCACTCATTCGATGTGTAATCGGTGTGACGGAATGGAGGCAGATGTTAGCTGTCCTCATAAGTAAATTATTCCTTTCAGTCAACAATCCGACAATGGATTCGGTTTTGGAGTCTGTTTACGATAGGCTGCCGTTATGACCTGCTTCCCGACTCGCCCACAGTCGGCTTGATGTTGTGATTCACACGAAATAAATTCGTGGGATCATATTTGTTTTTGACCGCCACGAGGCGCCCATATTTCGCCTCTCCGTACACTCGGGGAACCTCGCTCTCATCCTCGCTCTGATGCCGGTTCAGATATCCGCCGCCTGCTGAGAATGGCTGCAGCGCTGACCAAGTTGTGCGGGCCCACTCGATATGTTGATCCGACTCCTCAGGATTCTTCCAGTGGGGGAGGATGTAGCAATCATATGCGGCCTGGCGGTAACGGAAGGCGGTTTCATCTTCCGCGACACGGCTGATCGCGCCGCCCATGAGCACGAAATGTAGATGAGACCACGGCGATGTCATAGCGGCTGCCCGGTCGACCATCACCTCGATGGCATCGTCGCTGAGTTCTTTCAAATAGACCGATTTTTCGTAGCTGAGACTCGCCTGCATCAAAGGATCCACTGAACCCTGGAGCACCAGATACGGGGCTGGCCCGACCGTGTCGCAAGCTGGCGAGCCAAAAGTCCTGAGCGGCTTCAGGACTCTTTCGCCCTCGTCTGTTGGACCGGTGAAGCAGACCACGGCAGCCATGATAATCTTCCCATGAACAGATGGCGGCAGGTAGGAACCGGGCTGTGGGGTCACAAAAAAGATGCTTAGACCAAGTCCATCCGGGACCGTTTTGACGTACTCGCGGAGGAACTTGAGGTAGGCTTTGGCTTGATCCAGGAAATAGCCGACCCAACCCCTCAGCACCCGGGTTACGGGGTGAAGCTGGTACTCGAAGGAAGTCACAATTCCAAAATTTCCGCCACCACCCCGAAGGCCCCAAAACAGATCCTCGTTCTGCTGAGGGCTAGCAGTGAGAAACTTTCCGTCCGCGGTGATAACGTCCGCCGACAAAAGATTGTCGCAGGTGAGACCGTATTTGCGGCTTATATGCCCAATGCCGCCCCCGGTAGTCAGTCCGCCGATACCTGTGTCGGAGACATTTCCCCCAGGAGTGGCTAGGCCGAACGCCGCAGCCTCACGGTCAAATTCCCGCCAGAAGAGTCCTCCCTGAGCATGAGCCGTTCGCTTGATGGGGTCGACCCGCATCCCCTTCATCGGTCTCAGATCAATGACAAGACCACCATCGCAGACCCCAAAACCGGCGGGATGGTGCCCCCCGCACCGCACCGCGACAAGCAGATTGCGCGTCCGGGCAAAGTTTACGGCGTTTATCACATCCGCGACGCCAGCACAGCGAGCTATGAGCGCAGGCCGCTTATCGATCATCCCATTCCACACCCGCCGCGCGCTATCGTACTCGGGATGGCCAGGATCGATTACTTCACCCAGTTGATTGGCTTTGAATTCTTGGACGGCCGCTTCCTCAATGGCCGGACCCGTTGGAGAGCTTTGATCTGCCATAACTTGCCTTTCTATGAGTCCACGAGAAGCGGGTCATCAATCATGTTTTCAGGTACCACACGACCTCGCTTGGCACGACTGTTTAGTCCAAAGTTTCAAATCATAGCGTCGTGAGGACGCTGTCATTAAACAACCTGTAAACTACCGGTTCTTCGCCCGCCTGATATCGGCCATGATCTTCCTGCTTAACTTTGAGATCGGGGCCATGTCGGTAAACTTGGGACGAGAAACATCCAAATATTTCCTTCCGTCAACAAACATATTAGCCGGGGGCAGCATATCCTTTGGAATATCAATCCGCCGAGAATTCGGGGCGAGCTGGCCATAGAGATCCTTAAGGGCTTGAAGCAGTATCTGAGCCTTACGCCTAAGGTACCAGTTGACGAAAACCCGAGCCGCTTTGGGGCGGGGCGCACCTTGATATAGCTCACCGAAGCTCCACCTGTGCTCAAGCCCTGGCCTTCTTTCCAATCGGCCGTATCGAAGATATCCACCGGCAGACCCTGGGATTTGGCCCGTTCCACCTGCCGGCAGCCCACGAGATGGCATACTGTCCCTCAGCCAACGAGTCGGTAATCTGGCGACGGTTTCCAAACGTGACATCCATAGTGCCAAAGAGTTTTGTTAAGTACTCGGGACCAAGCTCCGGGTTGTGATAGAGAAACTGCAAGACGGCCCCGAATCCTGTACCTGCCGGAGATTGGGAGGTGAGCTTTCCCTTCCATTTGGGATCCGTCAGGTCCCAATGGGATTTAAATTTCAGGGAGTCCACCAGATTGGCGTTGTATGAAAAGCTCCTCCCGCCAACGAATGATAGGAAGTTACTTTTGAGACTCAGCAGCCAAGAACTCGCAATTGCCCCGAAATGACTCGGTCTCGGCTCCCGCCTGAGAGCCTCCGGCCGCTATCGGAACAAGCGACATGGCCACGAACCCTTTATGAGCGGAGGATATCCGATAACGAGCTATTATGTCAACTCGACCTAGCAGACCTTATTTACCTCGCAGAACGCATTTCAAGAGCTATTTAAATGCGTCTCAGAGCTATTTTGACCCGTTCCAAAGTTTAAGAGTGGGGTAAGGCCGTCAAAGGCCCTAGCCATATTGCCAAAGGTGGACATTTTCACCAATTAATTGCCAGAAATACCATATGTACGAAATCCTAGAAAAAAGAAACCCTTCAAAGACCAAACGTTTGCAGCCTGGTACTTTTTTTGCTGCTGCCTTATAGGTTATTCAGAGCCATAATAGGCCGACATGAAGTGGAGATATGCCGATCCGCATATTACTTGTTAACCGCACACAAACAGGAGGTTCAAAATGAAGCAGGGAACAGTCACGCTCCTCCAGGAGTTATGAAAAACAGTCGCCCCAATTTCATCGCAGGCAGCAGAACTCTTTTACCAAACTCTGTTTAAAGCAGACCCCAGCCTCAAGCCTTTATTTAAAGGCAATATGGCCGAACAAGGCAAGAAGCTCATGCAAATGATCGGGGTTGCTGTAGATAGACTGAACGATTTAGAAACACTTGTTCCCGTCCTTCAAGACCTGGCACGGCGCCATGTTGATTATGGCGTTCAGGAGTCGCACTACCAAACAGTTGGCGCCGCACTTCTCAAGACGCTTGAGCAAGGCTTGGGCGAAGATTTAGCACCCTGTGTCAAAGACGCATGGACAAGCGTATACGGTGTCATGGGAGACGTCATGTTTGCTGGAGCAAGATCCTAGGCCGAAAAATTACATAAGCGGACCGGCTGAAGCCGCCCGCTTATGCCAGAGATTAGGGTCCCTGCCTATTATTATCCCAGAACACACTTAAACGACGCTTCAAATGAGTGTTGTAGAACTCGGTTTAAGGACAATTCAATCCGATTTAAGT
Source organism: Binatia bacterium (assembly GCA_963664015.2). GTDB lineage: Bacteria > Desulfobacterota > Binatia > UBA9968 > CAXXLF01 > JACZQL01. Next base: position 288,162 of record CAXXLF010000002.1, read on the forward strand.
GGTGAGGGAATCAGGCAACAAAAGATTTCACCGTCCCCCAAAACATATCAACTAACAACCATAGATCTGAGCTCTTTACTTCGCGAAAGGACTTTTCCTCGGTTCAATGTTTTCAATCAAAATTAGTTTGTTCTACGATACTCTTTACCGAAGAGACCGAAAAGCACCAAACCTAAAGATACAAGCGCAGCTGACACAAGGTACATCGCAGAGAAGTTTCCATCCAACAGGTCCAGCAAACTACCCAGCGTGATCGCGCCCAGCACGTTTCCCAAGCTGTGAAAGGTCTGAAACTGAGCCATGGAGAGACCCCGCCGCCCAGCAGGGACTTGATCAATGGCCAATGTCATCAGACCTGGATTTGCAAAGGCTAGTCCTAATCCATTGATGGCTGCAGCAATGAGTAGAATAGAGGTGGATGGAGCCAGTGCCACGAGCACAAGACCGCAAAGGATGAGCGTATAACCCGGGAGGATGACCGCTCGACGGCTAAAGCGGTCTAAAAGAGGACCAGCAATTGGCCGGCTAAGCAGGACAACGATCCCTTCCGTAGCAAAATACAGTGCCGGATTGCCGAGATCCTGCTGCAGCATGTAAAGGGGAATGTATGTCGCAACACCGGTATGCCCAAGGGCAATGAAGGACATTGTCATTGCCGGCAGAAGGGACTCCCGGATAAAGAGGAGATCCAACCAACTCCTGTGACGTTTTTCATGGGAGGAAGGCACGTGAGGATCTTTTATCGGAATCGAGAAGACAACGCTTAAAGAGATCATACAGAATACGGTTAGAAACATTCCGTGAAATCCAAAGCGGTCGTAGGCCGCAAAACCTGCAATGGGGCCCAACGTTGTGCCCAAGTTGCTCGCAAGACCCGCATAGGAGATCATGGTTCCCCGTTTATGACTTGGAGCAATGTCGGCGGTCAAAGTGCTGGCGGCTGTGGTGCAGCTCGACCACCCCAGGCCCTGCAGAATCCGAAAGGCCACGAGGACAATAATGCCAGGGGCCCACGCATAGCCCAGAGTCGAGACGCCAAAGATTCCTATCCCGAGAAGAAGAAATTTCCTACGCCCCGAACGGTCGATAAGCACTCCCACAAACGGACGGCTTACCATCGCTGTCACGCTAAGGGAGGCCATGACTAAGCCAATGAGACTCCCTGACGCTCCCAGGCTTGCCAGATAGACTGGAAAAACCGGTTGCATCTGACTGAAAGAAAAGAAGATAAAAAATCGCGAGATGGAGAGCAGAACAAAGTCCCGCAGCCAGTTCGTTCCCTGCGCGTTCTCTGGTTCAATCATTAGGATCTACGTTTGGTTAGCCCCTGAACCTGCAACACCTATAATACTAAGGAAGACCTCGTGCCACGGAATAGGGCGCCCCATTCCGTGCCGCTCGAGGCCTTTTTGACCGGGTCTCCGAATCGATTTGGGCGTCAAATCCTCGTGAACCCGCGTGTAGTCCCTGTAGTTTAAGATCAGGCTTTCCTCTGCTTGAACCGCTGATGTAGCGATTCTATGATACCCGCGTCCACGGCGGCGATAATGTCCATTGCCCCATCGAGTTCCTCTTCGGTCATACCCGCTTTCCTTGCGTTCGCAAGGCGCCGTTCCACTCAAGGGTCGCAGTTTCGGCTCATGGCCACGGCAAGCCCCAGCAACATCTTCTCCCGGTCGGTCAAACAGGATATGTCATGGGCATCACGATAGAACAGACGAAAATCGGATCGTTGCATAAGGATTCCCCCTACATTGCTCCTTTCCCCTACCTGTCCCCAAGCAGAAGAAAACCCCAAACGAACATTAAGCCACCCAGTAGCCGCACCGAGTCCAGCTGATGCGGTCACTGGCGGTAGAAGCACGCCACCACCACGGAACTCGTCCAGTTCCTCGGGCTGGCGGGCCTGGAGCCTCCAATCCGGGTACGTGAAGACGTTTACCGTCTTCAGAGGACCCAGTTTCCCCGAGCGGATGATACGTCGCATCTGCATCACCGGTGGGCTGAAACCGATCGTGTGACCATAGAGGAGTTTGACCCCGTTCTTGATTGCGGCCTCGGCCATTCGCTCGGCCTAATCCATATTCAGCGCCATGGGCTTTTCCGCCACCACATGCTTGCCCGCATTGGCTGCCAGCACCGTGTGGGGGGCAGTGGAGATGATTGGGAGTCGATACCCACACAGCGTCCACATTTGGATCTGCACAAAGGCCTTCAGCCCTGTCGTGGATGCTGGCATTGGGATACCTCACAGCAAAAGTCTCCCGGACCTTTGGGTTGATGTCAGCGCCGGCAACCAGCTCGACTTCAGGAAGCGACTCCATCTGCGGCATGATCTGCGTTGCGCCGACACCGATCCCGATAATCCCCATCTTCAAGACCCTGGCAGCGCCGGGGCCCGTGGACGCCGAAGGTTGGCCAGTCGTCATTCAATCTCCTCAAATGGTTGGAAACAGGTTGATACCCCATGTGGGGCCATCAACCAATCATGCCCGTGACTTCCTGGCTATCGCCCTCTTCCTCCCGGTACAGGCCCATAGACTTGATCACCGGCAGATCGCTCATGGAGAACAGGACAGCGTCATCGTCTTTCAGATTGCACCCATGTTCGTGAAAAACCCACGGTGGCAAGACGAAGGTGTCGCCCTTGGACCAGTCCAACCGCTTTCCATCGATAATGGAGTAACCGGAACCCTTTGCTGCGTGGTAAACCACGCTTGAAGTATGCCGGTGTATCTCCGTGTGGATACCTGCTTCCAGTCGCTGCAGCTTCAGAGCCAGGGTCGGCATGCTGTGACCGCCAGTTATCGGATTGGCGTACTCCATGATCACGCCGTCGAAACGGTCTTTCTCCCCGAAACCGCGCAGTGCCCCGTAAGCCTGGTCCCATTTATAGGTGATTGGCAGCGTACCACCAACGACATCCTTGAGATTGGCACGCATAAGCCCATTGCCGATGGCCGCATTGGTATAGCCCACTGGCCTAGTGACAGGCTGGACCTCTGCGGGAAAGGGTTCCTGGAACATGGAATCAAAGAATCCGACCATGGGTGCGTCAAGGCAATCCAACCAGATGACCGGTTTATCTTCGGGGTTGTTGTGGTCGTGCCAAGCCCAACTGGGGGTCAGCGTAAGATCACCGGCCTCCATCAAAAAGCGTTCCCCGTCCTGCACGGTAAACGCCCCCTTACCTTCAATGACGAATCTGATCGCAGCCGCCGTATGCCGGTGGGCTTCGGCAATCTCACCGGGCCAGACGATCTGAATCGCCGCCGACATGGTTTTGGTGGCACCGGCCTCCGGATTCTTCAGTCCTGGATTACGCATCGTGAGTGCGCGGCGGTACCCCTTGCCCTTCAGGCTCTCCAGTTGTCCTGCCCGGTATGCGAGCTCACGCATCTTCTCCCAGCGCCAGACATAAGGCTCAAGTTTGGGTCGCTCGCCGCGCGCCATATGCCTTAGCCACAACGGGTTGATGTTCTCATCATCGAGGGTCTGATGGTAGGCCTTCTCGTTTTCTGAAATCAACGGGTTCGCCGCTATACCCTCGCTGATAACCACACCCCTATTCGATGTACCATTGGTCTGTACTGATTGAGATTGTTCTTTTTTCTGCATACCTAACCTCCTCTCTCTGGTAGAGCATTATCGCAATGGAAGCTGTCTGGTCAATCTCAGACTCTACGAAATGAGTAAATTGTCAGATTGACAGCCACGAGCTCGCTTTGGTACCTCTAGGCGGGTCGAAAGAGGCCATGGATTCGATCTTTGGCCACCTTTACATGCTGGCCGGTAATAACATGAGTGTTTAATCGGCGGGAACATCGCTGGAATAAACACCGCAGGCGAGCAGCCCTGGTGTTAGGCTATTTCCCTTGATAAGGTCCATTCAAGAGGCTGTTTTATAGGCCTGAGCTGAAGTATTTCACGGTCCAAGCCCATAGGCTAAAAATTATCTTCAAAAAAACTGGAGGACTAAAGCCATGCGATTAGAGAACCGTGTTGGAATTGTTACAGGTGCAGGACGCAACATAGGAGAGGCAGTCGCCCATTCATTTGCAAAGGATGGCGCTAAGGTCGCCGTCGTCGATATCCGTGAGCAGCCCGCCAAGGCCGTCACCGACGCCATTAACGCAGCTCACCCCGGGGCGGCGCTTGCGGTAGCCGCCGATATGTCTTCCGGTACCGATGTTCAACGGATGGTATCATCGGTTGTGGAGCGCTGGGGCGGTATCGACATTCTAGTAAACAACGTAGCTATCACGGATCATAAAACCGTGTTGGAGCTAGGCGAGGACGAATGGGATCAGGTCATTAAGGTCACCCTGAAAAGCCAGTTCCTGTGCACTAAGTACGTTGCTCAACGCATGGTTGAGCAGGGACGAGGAGGGAGGATCATCAATATCGCTTCTACTTCCGGCCACCGGGGCCGAGCTGATGCCACTGCCTACACCGCGGCCAAGGGAGGAGTCCTCAACCTCACCCGATCTCTCGCCATTCAGCTTTCCCCTTATGGGATTCGTGTCAACTCGGTCACTCCCAACAGGATTGGATCGCCTGTGGGTCAAGAGACTATCGCGGGAGGGAACCGGGAGGTTTCCAACCTGGTGGGCCGACAAGGCATGCCGCCGGACATCGCAGCCGTTGTCAGTTTCCTGGCCTCAGATGAGGCCGATTTTATTGCGGCGACGGATTTCTTGGCGGACGGTGGTTCCCTCGCAGGGTCGGTACCAACCCCGCGACAATCAAGGTAATTCCACACCGGCTGCCGGATTAGATTTTCGGTCTAATCACCCTTGACAACAACCTAATAATGGACTTACCTCGTAGGATTCAGCTAGGTCTCGATATAAGGGGGACGGGGAACCATGAGAAAGACAACTAAATTCGCAATCCTTTTGTTCGTCCTTTTGGTCTATTTGCTGACTTCGGCTCCGGTACCAGCCCAGCCACATTTCGAAGGTAAATCGATTACCCTGATTGTCGGGACCCAACCGGGAGGCCGAAGGGATCGAATTACCCGAACTACGGCCCAATATCTTTCAAAGTACATTCCGGGCAATCCGACAATCCTGGTCCAGAATATACCGGGCGGGAAAGAGATCCCCTCACAGTTGAAAATTTTCAACGGAAACCCCGATGGCTCCGTTATGAGTGTCATCACATCCAGTGCAACGGAGGCCCCCTATTTTGGCACCCCAGGGGCGAATTACGATCCCAGAAAATACGTTTATATTGGGGCCATCGGCACCGGCAAGAACCGCCAGACCCTCTTTACCCATAATCAATCAGGTTTCAAATCCATAGAGGATTTGAAATCACGCGAAGTGGTCCTGGGTGCCCACCGAGTGGGACATCGCGTGTATCTCAATGGCCGCTTGACCGCGGAAGTTCTGGGCCTGAAGGTCCGCTGGATTCTCGGCTATTCCACTCCGGAGCTCTACATCGCCATGGAGCGGGGGGAAATCGACGGTCGATTCAACGATGCGGCAAGCGCCATAAGAGATCGGCTAACCTGGTTTGATAAGGGCGAGGTGACCTGCCAGGTGGCGACCACCCTTCCGGAAAAATTACCTCCAATAGATCACCCCCTATGTGCTAACGTGCCCTCTTTGATGCAATTCGCCAAGACGGACCTCCATCGCACCATTATTCGAAAACTCGACACGACTGACAAGTTGGGTGGTGCTTTCGCCTTTCCTCCGGGGACCCCCGTGCGTATTCAAAAGATCGCCGAGAAGGCACTCCTAAAACTACAAGATGATCCAAAATTTCGTCGAGCCTGGGAGAAGGAAGTCGGGATCAAGCCTTTTCAAGGAATTTTCTTGGCAGCCGAAACCCTTGAGGCGGTGAAGGTCTATACGGACTGGAGACCTGAAGTGTTAGCGGCCTATCAGCGATTGGGCTATCAGGCACCCAAGTAATGAGCAAGCTCACGAAAAAGTAATCAGCTAATAGGCCAGGAGATTAAAAATCAATGGTAGCAATAAAACCCCCATGGGTCATCGCAACCTTCGGTATGGCCTCAATGGTCTTCGCGTTTCTTGGAACCACTCCCAAGAACCTTCAGGCTCAACTCTACTTTCAGGATAAAACCATCAGCATGGTCCTTGGAACCTCCCCGGGAAGCAGGAGGGACCGGATAGCGCGGGTTACGGCCCAGTACCTCTCGCAATACATACCGGGAAAGCCAAATATTTTAGTGCAAAACATTCCCGGCGGTCAGGGCATTCCCGCACAGAGAAAATTCAATAGAGGGAGGACCGATGGCACAATGATGGCCATCGTAACTTCCTCGGACATGGAGGCCCCGTTTTTTGGAACTCCCGGCGCCAACTACAATCCCAAAGATTATGTATGGATAGGGGCACTGGGCACGGGCAAGCAACGAAATTTTCTCTTCACTAACAAAAAGGCTGGGTTCAAAACGCTGGAAGACCTGAGGTCAAGGGAAGTTGCCCTGGGCGGAAGGACGGTTGGACACCGCGCCTACCTGTATGGCCGTTTAATTGCGGAGATTCTCGGCATGAATAAGATTCGCTGGGTTCTGGGGTACTCATCGCAGGAACTCTTCATTGCCATGGAGCGTGGAGAGGTGGACGGCAGGGTTAATGACGCCGCTACTGTATATAGGAATCGTCCGGACTGGTACGACAAAGGATTCATCGTCCCCCACATCGCCATGACACTCCCGGAGAATCTGCCTCCGGTGAACCACCCCCTGCTTGCCAACATACCTTCCATCATGCAATTCGCCAAGACGGATCTCCACCGGGACATCATCCGAAAGCTCAACACAACAGATAAATTGGGCGGCGCCGTTGCCTTTCCTCCCGGCACACCGGACAATGTTAGGAGGATCGCCGAGAAGGCGCTTCTGAAGATGGGCAAGGATCCCATGTTTGTAAAGGCATGGGAAAAAGAAGTCGGTATACGGCCCTTTCAGGGAGCCTTTTCCGCAGCAGACGTTGAGGAATCGGTTCAAATCTACACGACCTGAAGCCCTGATGTCCTAAAGGCCTATAAGCGTCTGGGCTATGAACCGCCTAAGTAATAATGACTAACTAGAAGCAGCACTATAACCATCCAAGGAGGGATCGAATGACAACAAGGAAGCTTTTTCTCATCTTCACGGGTTTATTGATAGGTCTGGGATCCGTAGGTATCCCGCGTACCGGCCACTCACAGCCTTATTACAAGGGCAAATCCATTACGATGATACTGGGGTCAGCGCCCGGCGGGCGCCGGGACCGGATCTCGAGGACAACCGCCCGGTTCCTTTCTAAATATATACCGGGCAATCCGAATATTCTGGTTCAAAATATACCCGGAGGAAAAGGCATTCCTGCCCAGCTCAGATTTTCCCGGGGCAAGACCGATGGGACCGTTTTGGGTTTGGTCGTTTCTGGTGACTTGGAAGCCCCCTATTTTGGTACGCCAGGTGCAAACTATAAACCTAGAGACTACGTATGGGTGGGAGCCATCGGTACCGGCAAACAGCGAAACGTTTTGTACACCCATAAACGAGCAGGGTTTAACTCTCTTAAAGAGGTCAGGACACGGGAAATCGCAATAGGTGCGATCAATGTCGGACATCGTAGCTATCTCTACTCACGCCTGATAACGGAAATCCTCGGTCTCAATGTGCGCTGGGTACTCGGATACAGCACGCCCGAGCTTTACATTGCTATCGAGCGCGGTGAAGTTGACGGACGGGTCAACGACTCGGCTTCTATGTTTAGGGACCGGCCCGATTGGTTCGATAAACGTGAAATCGTTGCCCACGTGGCCATGACGCTACCGAAAAATTTACCGCCCATCGATCACCCGGTGGTTGCCAAGGTACCCTCCATCATGCAATTCGCCAAGACCGAGACCCACCGGGAAATTATCAAAAAGATAAATTCCACCGACCGGCTGGGTGGCGCGTTCGCCTTTCCTCCGGGAACCCCGGACCGATTCAGAAAGATCATGGAGAAGGCACTCCTAAATGCAGCAAAAGATCCCAAGTTCCGGCGTTTGTGGGAGATTGAAGTTGGAATCCGACCCTTCCAAGGCGCATTCGACACGGCAAATGTCGAAGCGGCCGTACGACTTTACACGGATTGGAAGCCTGAAGTCTTAAAATCCTACAAGCGCCTGGGGTATCAACCGCCTCAATAGTCATTCATCGTCAAGGAGCAATATTCGATGATCGTTAACAGAGGTTCATTACCGGCACTTATGGCCATGGTCCTGGTTGGGGCCCTGACATGGAGTCCCGCCTCCAGCCAGGCGGAAACAAATTTCAGAGGATAGACATTCACGATGATCATCGGCTGGGACCCGGGCGGTCGTCTCGATCGTCAGGGTCGTACGGTGGCCCGATACCTGAAGAAATACCTGCCCGGCAACCCGGATTTTATCATTCAGAACATTCCCGCTGGGAAGGGACTGCTTGCAAACCAAAGATTCGTAAAAATCAAAGGCCAATGGCTTAACGATGATGATGCAAACCTCGCGTGATATTGAAACGGCATCTCTTGTTGTTCCAGAAGTGGACATCGACCCCTAAAGGTCGGGAAGGACCCCGAGTTTCACATGAAGGGGAGACGCTGGTACTGAGTGGAACGAAATTCGGAGGGGGTATATTCGGCTAAGGAAGTTGTTGATGCTGTACGTATTTACACTCAGTGGGAATCCGAGGTCTACAAGGCTTATCCGCGTTTAGGTTATCAGCCGCCAAAACGAACTCAGTCCTAAGGATCGAACAGAATAGTAACCAGCAGGGGCCCCCCGCCGGATCAATATATTACGACTCGACGACTTTTGCCGGGGTATTGCCGCCGCCGTCCTCGAAGGCAACCCTTTGCCCCGTAGAGGCATCGACTTCAGAGCGCATACCACCGACCTTCACATAGTCTTCCTTGGTCGGCTTGGAACTGTTACCCAAAAGGACCATGGGCTCATCATACGGGTTCGACCCCTCGTAAAATTCCACTGCCGGGATGTTGATCAACATACCCTGGGAAATTTCATGGGTCTCGTTGGGTCCCTTTAGGATGCCCCGGCCCGTGATGACATAGTAGGTTCGGTCCGCAGGGTGGTTGTGCATCCGCTGCAAATCTCCCGGAGGGAAATACAACAGCCAGGAGGTCAAATTGGGAGCCCTAAACAGGTCTGTCCTGCGGTTATCCCCACTGGGGGCCTCCTTGTTTTTGATGATATCCTGAACATCTTTAATCTTCATAACGCTCCTCCTTTCGTATCCTGAGAACTTTTACTATGAACAACAAAGCACCTATTTGGATTGTACTCGATAACAGAGCCCCCTTATTCAAACAAGAGCCCCGGGGGCCAAAGCACATCAAATACCGATTCGAACAATCCCCAGACCAAGAGCCAAGCTACCAACCCCATGGCCAGCGACATCCACCACTTCTCGCCTCCGTCAACTGAAGTGTAAAAGAACACAAACAGCGGCAATGATATCTTGATACCGAACAGCCAGGTAAGCAGAGCCGCACCACCAAACCACGCAAAGAACGTGACCGTACGGATAATTTCCGTGCGCCGGTCGAGTTCTCGTCCGGACGCAGTCTCGTCCATCTCAACCCCCTGAGCCGCAACCCGGAGCTCCCAACCCGTAACATCCCGGTAGAGCTGCATCGATGCAAGGCATAACCCGGGTATAGCTGCAATATAAACAGGCATGAGCTCCGCGATGAAAGGCCAGGTTCGCCCCTCCAATATTACCCAGACAAAAAAGATTACGAAGGCCAGCGTCAAGCCCGCTGGGTAGCTAAACGTCCAAGGAATAGGTTGCGAAGCGTCCGCAGCAGCAGTACCATCGTCCACTTTCTTTTCCCGCCGGCTCCAGAGGGTATAACCAAGGGAAACGACCACAAGCGAAAGAAGGATCATTACCGCCGGTCGCTGGAGCCAACTGAATTCATACCTTGCCGTCGAAATATAGAGATACTTCTCCATCAACAGGCCTAAAATCATCCCAAGAATGAGCGGCGGTCTCGGGTATGAAAATCGCTTCATGATGTAACCAACGAGCCCGAATAAAAATACCATGAGCAGGTCCAGTGGATGTCGAGTTGCGCTCAAGGCGCCGATCAACACAAAGACGAGAATCATCGGAACTATGATGGAGTAGCGAAGCTCCGCAAGCTTGGCTAAAGGATTGGCAAAGATCAGACCTATGGCACCACCAATAATGCTGGCAACGCCCAAGACCCACACGATGCTGTAAACCAGGTCCGCATTCCTTTCGAGCATATAGGGTCCCGGGGAAAAGCCCATGGTTATTAGAGCAAAAAGAAACAATGCCGAGACAAGGCTACCGGGGATCCCCAGTGTTAAGGTCGGAATCAGGGTGCCTCCGTCCTTGGCATCGTTGGATGATTCCGGCGCAATAACCCCGCGCACATCGCCCTTTCCAAAGGTTTCCTTTGCGCCCTTGCAGGTCTGAGCCGCGTGCCCGTAACTCAGCCAATCCACTACCTGCGCGCCGAGACCGGGTATAATCCCAACCCAGATACCTAGAAAGCTACAACGGACGATGAGCCACAGATTGCTGAAAGCATCTCTGATGCCCTCCATTAGACTTCCCTTGAGCTCCACCGGAGCCTTCTCCACTCCCACCCGGGTGATCGCTAGATCCAGGGAAGAAGGAATCCCAAAGATCGCTAATGCCATGATCCCGAGCGGTAAGCCCTCCAGAAGATAGGGCTCGCCAAAGACAAACCGCATGACCCCGGATTGCGCCTGAATGCCCACCACGGACAAAATCAAGCCAAAGGCACCGGCAATGAGTCCTTTGAGTGGTCTGGGGCCCGCCAGGATGGACACCATAGTCAGACCCCAGAGGGTAATAACAAACAGCTCGGGAGAGCCTAGGAATAGAACTAGGACCTTCGCGACAGGAATAGCCGCGGCCAGGGTAACCGTCCCGACGAGGCTTCCCAGGATACCAGCCGTGAAGGCCGCCCCGAGCGCTCGCCGCGCCTCCCCGTTGCGACCCATGGCATAGCCATCCAGCACGGTGGCCTGTGAACCCGCACCACCAGGGATGCCGAAGAGAACGGGGAGATAGGCGCTGGTCGTGCTGCTTACGGCATCCATGCCTATTAGAAAGGCTATTGCCGAAATAGGGTCCCATTGGGTAACCACCGAGAGAAAAAGGGCGTACATCAATGGAGTTCCCAGCCCCTGGGGAGTGATCGCCGTGAAGGTCCCGACGGCGATGCCGCCCATCATGGCCAGGAGGGCCTGCCAGTGCAAGAGGTTTATAAATCCCTGAACTGCCGCATCAAACATAGTTCCGATATCGATCTTTCTAAAAATTCAATGATTAAACCAGAAATGCCCCAAGGGGGGGGGCAGTTAGCCAATATGATGCTCCACCGCAACATCCCATGAATCCAAGATTTATTACCACTACCGCTCGTTCCCGAACCTCGCGAATACCTTCAACTAGTTTCCTAAGATCCTCCTATTATCGCCCCAATTTCATTTTGACATGCCGCTGTCTAGCACATGTCCATATCCGGAAACAAGCCTGAATCCGACAAATCGGTTCCAGGCTAATCCCGCACTTCCTCGCGGTAAAGTCCTAGAGACTCCATGGCCGGCCTATCGTTTATGGAGAAAAGGATAGCCGGTTTTTTTGACTTGTTCTCGTGTGCATGCCAGTTCCATAAAGGGACAACAAAAGAATCTCCCTTGTTCCATTCCAATCTCTGATCGCCAACGTGGAGGATTCCCTGCCCTCGAAAGCCGTGAGAGACGGCCGTATGGGTATGGCGGTGAAACCTTCCCCTCTCACCAGGCCTTAACAACTGAATCTCGCAGGACATGGTGGGAAGGGTTGCTGCCCCGGTGATGGGGTCGGTATAGCAAAGCAGCACGCCGTCGAAGGGGTCCCCCGGACTTTCCGCCAATGCTTCGAGAGTTTTCTCGGTCTCAGCCCAGGGATAGCGGTACGGGGAACGAAAGGTTGATTGGCGTGAGGTCCGTTCTCCGGAGCGTAAGGCTCCATAGGCGTGTTTAGACCAACCAACCGGTCGCGACCGGGGTTGTTGAGGTTGAGAGTACGGTTCCGAAAACCCCACCTGGTAGTACTGGATCATCGGGCCGTTAGCGCCGTCGAGCCAGACAACAGGGGAGTCTCCAGCATTGATGTGATCGTGCCAGCTCCAGTTGGGAGTGGTAATGAGATCCCCTTCCTCCATGGGAAACGATTCACTCTCGATAATCGTGGATGCCCCCTGACCCTTCACAACGAATCGAATGGCCTCCATCATATGGCGATGGGCCGGGGCGAACTCCCCCGGACGAACCAACTGGGCACCCATAAGCAAGGTGTGGGCCGTCCCCATTGGGAGTTGGGGGTGTTGAAATCCCACGAATCTCCTAAAGGCTTCCTCGGGACGAATGAATTCAGCGGCTTTCTGAAGGGACTCGTACAGCTCCCCCCACTTCCAAAGGTACGGCTCGAATTTAGGCTGGGGCTCCCGATAACCAACGCTGCGGTCGGGAATCATCCAATACCCCAAAAGGCTCTTTTTCTTGAGTTCTTCGTTCAGCGCATCTAATTTATTTTGGGACATGGCCACCTCAGGATTTTGCAAGGACCCTAGAGTTCAATGGGTTGCCCGATAAACGCCATCGAGCATCGATGCATAGAGGCTCACAGGAGTCAGGGCACAATACTCTACCGGGTAACCGGGCCTCTCTATAATCCCCTGCTGCAGGAGACGATTGAGAAATAATTGGGTCACTTTGGAGTGGGCCTTCCGATCCAGGTGATCCATGGTATCGGCCTCGTGATGCTTGGAGAAATAGATGACCTGATCCGGTTTGAATCCATAGTGACGCGTGAGGGCCTGAAACCACTTGTGGCAGGTTTCGCCAAAGGCACCCTCCCACAATACGGACAACCAATATTCTTGAACAAGGCCGTCCACGAGAAGGGTTCTTTGAAAATCCGCCAGGCCCCGGGCCTCGGGAAGCATGGGTGAGAGTAGGACTTGCTCCCGACTTAGACCTAAACATTCTCCCGTCGAAATCAGGATCTGAATATGTCCGGGAGGCTTGGGGTGACCGAATTCATCGAGCACTTTTTCCGTATAGGCTTCCATCAGGTCCACATTCTTTACAAAGAACCAAAGGTGTTTGTAGAAAGCCGAGGTGTAAATAGAATTGATTACCGGTACAAAGGCCCCCCAGTTTTGGTAAAAGAGCTTGATCGATTCCATTTTTAGTCGTCCACCGACCAGATTATCCATAAACTGAGTCTGTTCCACGGTCTCCTTCCAGAGTTGATTGACCTTTGTGGTCAGCTCCGTAATCAACTCTTCCGCATCTCTTTCAGTGAGCTGAATCATAGGTGAGCCCTTTCTCTAAAGCCGTTTCTTCTTCCTGCGCCATGTATATTTCGACATATGAGGATAAGCAAGTGCGAATAGTCCATCTCATGGATTTGACAAAGCCACTACTATTGGATAGTCTCCATTGGGCCATGTAAGCTGTTAGAAACTAAGGCGTTTAAATGCTCGATGGAGCCCCCGGCCAAGATTAGCTACCCAGTAAGGCACCTAACATGCCAGCAAACAATTCACTGCGTTCTCTCGTTGATCTCGATCACGGCTTGATTAGCAGAGAGGTTTTCGTCAACGAGGAGATTTACCAGCGCGAACAAGAGCAGATCTTCGCCCGGGCGTGGCTCTTTATCGGACATGAAAGCCAGGTGCCCAATCCGGGGGACTACTTTGTATCCTCCATGGGTGAGGAATCGGTCATCCTGGTTCGTGACCAACAGAAAAAGATTCATGTTTTTTTGAATACCTGCCGCCACCGGGGCATGAAAGTCTGCCGTTACGATACCGGAAACACGACAACCTTCATCTGTCCCTACCATGGTTGGAACTATGATACGGACGGTAAATTAGGTGGCGTCCCTCGTTTCAAGGACGGTTATCAGGATAAACTCGATAAGACTCTGTGGGGACTAATTGAAGTTCCTCAGATGGTCAACTACAAGGGATCCATTTGGGCCACATGGGACAAGGAAGCACCCGCATTTCTCGATTATCTTGGCGACTTCAAAGTCTATTTGGACCAGCTTTTCGATAGCTTTGACGGAAGAGACGGAGGCGGAGAGGTCCTTCCCGGGGTCCACAAATGGCGCATGCCGTGCAATTGGAAATTCCCGGCAACCAGTTTCGGCGGCGACGCGGCCCACGAATACAGTCATCGTTCCACCCATGTGGCCGGTTATGGCCCCCAGGGCAAGGGAGACCGCCATGGAGTTGCACGCCCGGGGGAAAAGAGGCTTGAGGTTTCCATTCCCGGATTGGGTCATGGCGCCCACGTATCCGTTTACGACGCGGAATGCCCCTATACCCCTACCTGGGGAAGCATCCAATCGGTGGACGATTACTTCAAGGTGGCCTATGAGAAACAACGGAGTCGCCTGCCTACTCCCTTACGCATGGAGGTGGGGGCGGCAACCATGTTCCCCAATGCCTCCTTTGCCGCCGGGACGAGACGAACTATTGTCGTCTGGCATCCCCGCGGTCCTCACATGACCGAGGCATGGAGATTTTACCTAGTCGACAAGGATACCCCTCAGGAAGTTCGCGATCCCCTGCGCCGTTATTTGATGCGCTACTCGGGCCCCGTGGGCATGACCGAGCAGGACGACATGGAAAACTGGAACTACGCCTACGCTGCCAGTAAAGGAACCATCGCACGACGCTATCCGTACAACTACCAAATGGGCATCGAAAATGAGATCCTTGACGTTCCTATACCCGGAACCGTCACCCAGGTCTTGTCGGAAGAAAACCAGCGCTGTCGATTCCAGCGCTGGTTGGAGTTTATGGAGGCCCCGGATTGGAATGCGATCTACCCCAAAAATGGCAAATCTTCCCGGGGCAACGGCCGTGACTGAAGAAAGACCCGAGAGGGACAGCGGTCTACAGCGACTTCTTCTCAACCATGAAGTTACCGAGTTCTTGTACAGAGAGGCCGATCTCCTCGACGAGCGCCGCTTCGATGAATGGTTGGAACTCTTCACCGAAGACACCCACTACTGGATGCCCATGCGACAGAACATCCCCCGCGGTCAGGAACACCGTGAAAACACCAGCGACGTCAACGGCATCTCCTGGTTCGACGAGGGCAAGACGACCCTCAAGTCCAGGGTGGAACAGATCAAGACAGGGCTACACTGGGCGGAGGAACCCCTTTCGAGGGTTTGCCACTTGGTTAGCAACGTGCGCGTCCTCAAAGAGGCCGCTACCGAGATTAACGTAGGGAGCCGCATGCTGGTTTACCGCAACCGCCTTCAGGACGAGACAGATTTCTTTGTGGGCAAGCGCGAGGACCTACTGCGAAAAGTGGAGGGGCAGTGGAAAATCGCAAACCGCAAGATCATTCTTGATCAGAACGTTATGCTGGCAAAAAACGTCACCATATTCTTCTAGTAATCGGCCACTCCTGGCTAATTAAGAGCAGGCCATGACAGCGGTCCATGTAGATAATCACCCAACCTTGAGATTCGGAATCGCGGGTTTAGGGCAGGCCTTCGCCTCCACCCTTCCCGAGATGCTCGCCCACCCCCATATTGAGGTTGTAGCCGGCGCCGATTTCCGCCGGGAGGCCCGCGATAAGTTTTCGATTGAGTTGGGTGGGAAAGTTTACGAGCGCGTAGAGGAGCTTTGCGCCGACACGGAAATCGACGCGGTTTATGTGGCCACACCACACCAGTTTCATGCCGAGCATTCGCTTCGGGCTTTGGAGCAGGGCAAGCACATAATCCTTGAGAAACCCATGGCCCTCACCCTCGAAGACTGCGATGCCATGATCGCCGAGGCCGACCGGCAGGCCGTTAAGCTGCTCGTGGGGCGAGGATCCCATGGGTTCGATGCAACCGTCCTAAAAATGAGGGAGATCATCCGTGGTGGTGAATTAGGGAACCTGGGGATGATCAATTCATGGCTTTACGGAGACTTCCTGTACCGTCCTCGTACCCCCGAGGAACTCGACACCAGTCTTGGTGGCGGCGTGATTTTCAACCAGGGACCGCACCAGATCGATATGATACGGGTTCTTGGGGGGGGACTATTACGAAGCGTGCGAGCGATGACCGGGATCTGGGACCCGGCACGTAAATCCGAGGGCGGCATTGTAGCCTACCTGGAATTTGCCAACGGCGTACCTGCAACCATGGTCTACAGTGGTTATGATCATTTCGATACCGATGAATTTCACGGATGGATTGGAACTTACGGCTATCCCAAAGATCCAAACCACCACGGCAAGGCCAGAAAATCCCTTAAAGGACTCGCGTCCACTCCCGAACAGGAAGCGGCTCTCAAGGCGTCCTATGGATACGGGGGAACCCGAAAGAGAGAACGGTCGATGCAAGCCGACAATTCATCCTCACACTCCAATCACTGGGGCCTGATGATCGTTAGCTGTGAGAGGGGAGAGATGAAACAGTCCGTGGACGGGATACGGATCTATGGGGATGAAGGGAAAAAAGAACTTATCCTGCCCCCAGCTAAGGACACCGGCGTCATGAGCGAATTCTACGACTGCGTAGCGAACAACCGTCCGCTTGTACGCGATGGGCGGTGGGAAAAGGCAACCCTCGAGGTCTGCCTGGCAATCCTGCAATCTGCCCGCGAACGGCGCGAGGTGTTCCTCACCCACCAGATGGCGCTCGGCGATTGAACCACCTGTCCCCTACACACTCCTAGGATACCGTACCCTCGCAGGCGCAAAGTCAACGGCGTAATTATCGCAGAGCACACTGAACACGCAGAAGTCAAGCCAATCCCATCCACGGTTAAAATCTATACCCATCCACTCGGGAACAGATTAAAATGCCGGTCATTTGAGTAGTTCTGATTGGGAATGGATGAGAATCGGAAATCGAGGATTGAAAATCGGAAAAGAGCTGAAATAGAGATCGGGACACTATGCGCTATGCGCTTTCCATTCTTCCCTCTTGCTGCCGACTGCTTACTGTCTTTCAAATTAGAGATCCTCTGCGTTAGAATCGATCCCAGTAGGCGAAGCTTGAGCCACAGGGAGAAGCGTAAACCGGGACATAATCCACAACCTTACCCGGCTTGCCGTCTGCCACAGCCGCTGCACAAATCCAATTGCGCGTCTCTCCCGTCCCACCCACGGTGAGTCCTTCCGGTGTCCCGTTATCAAAATGTTCCGCCATCCGACGAGCATCGCCGGCCTCAATAGCATCTAGTGTCACCCGGTCGAATTCTTCGTTGAGATAGGCATCTGGGGCCATGGGGGTGTGCCATAGCCCCCCGGAACCCAAGACCGCCACTTTGAGATCCAGAGGACAGCTTTCAATAACTTCTTTGACCGCCTTGCCCAACTGATAACATCTCTTGGCACTAGGCTGCGGCGGGTAGTAGCAATTTACGAAAATAGGAACCACCGGTATATCGTACTGCGGGGTAATGTAGTGGGGGGGCCGCATGAAGGCATGGCCCATGCCGCGGTCCTTGTTGGGTAAATCCTGTGAATAGGCCATGTCAAAGCCGCGGTCCATCAATCCCGTAAGGAGTTGCTTGGCCAAATCGGGATGGCCTTTAACCCGCGTCCAGTGCTCGGGTGTCTTGGGTTTCCTCTGTTTTGGAGCTCCCGGTATCGACGGAGTTGAGGCGGCAACGGTACGGTAACCCTCAAACCCCTCGCCGATAAAGATCCCCAAGGCGGGCATATTGTTATAATCAAATAACTCGAGCTGGTCGTCACCGAAGATGATAAGAACGTCCGGCCGAACCTCTTCGACCTTCGATTTCAGGACACCAAAGCCCTTCAAGCATCGGTCAAACTTTTCCCGATTGGTTTCCTCAGAATCGTGGGGGACATCCTTTCTCAAAGGTCTCCTGGCACGGATACCATTCCAGATCCCAGGATCCGTATACAGAAACGGAGAATGGGAACAGGTCATCACTAATGATACTCGTGCCATAATTTTCTCCTTTAGGAAGTCAGGATTTTACCATCGCCCCTGCTCGCGCAACAACCGCTCCATATTGCCTCCACGGACAAGGTCCAACTCCTCTTCCGGCCAATCAAGGCCGTTGATGATCTCAAGGCACTCCCCCATTCGGTTTCTAGACCAAAAGGGAAAGTCAGAGCCAAGCACGATGTGATCGGAGCCTACAATTGACCGGGCCAGATTCAAGGTCGGGTGTGAGTTGCACACACTGTCATAGTACAGCTGTTTGAGATAGATACTCGGGGCCTGTGGGATCCCTCTTGCAGCTACAGGTTGTTCCCCATAACCGTGATCGATCCGTCCGACCAGATAGAGCACCGTTCCACCTACATGGGGAGCTATAATTTTTAACTGAGGATGACGCTCCACAACGCCTCCCAAAACGAGTTCCATTACAGCAAGGGTATCCTCCGAGGGCCATCCCAGCATGGTCTCCATTCCAAGTTTCCCGTAACGTCCTACGAATTCCATTCGGCAAGGGTGGATAAACAACAGGGACCTTGCCCTTGCCATTTCACTATAGAGATCTTCGAGGCTTGGATCGTTGAACGGTAGGCCAAAATTTGTCGGCGTAAGGACTCCGGAAAAACCTGGCAATTTGGCAACCCGCTGAAACTCCTTGATGCTGCTTGGCACGTCAGGCAACGGTAGGGTCGCAAAAAAACGGTAGCGCCCCGGGTGCCGTTGACAGGCAGTAGTGAATTCATCGCTCAACGCTTGAGCGACCGCCAATCTCTGCCCCAAGTCTGCAAAGTACATTCCCACCGGTAAGGGGGTAGAGACAATTTCAATGTCGACACCCGCACCGTCCATGAGAGCAATTCTTTCGTCAAGAGCCCCAGTGAACTGAGCATCGTTGAAAATTTCCGGACGTTCGATATAACCTCTCGCCGCCTTCGCCTGAGGTGTAGTCCCTTCGGCGACACGCTGCAGTTCATTGATAAGAGGACGGGGAACCGTATGACAGTGAACATCAATATTTGGCATGGTTTACCCTTTGAGGCCGATTTTTTCTCGGAGTTGGATTAAAGTCTGTAAAATCGAGCGGCGTTCTCCCCGATGAGTTTCTGCTTTACCGTATCGGGCATATCCGATCGTGCCCGCCAGTTTGCCACAAAAGACCCTTCCGCCGATGCGTCCTCGTGGGGGAAATCCGAAGAGCACATGAGAGCCCCGTCACCCAAATGCTCAAATAGATAGCGAAAATCCTCGTCCCCTTCGCAATTGACAAAGGCCCGGCCTGAACGAATAAGCTGTTCCGGATCTTGATAGTGTTCACGATCGATCCCGCTCGCATAGACGGGTTGACCGGTCTTATCTCTGGACACCGCCACCGGTTTCGAACGCCGTTGTAATTGCTGAACCGTGTAGGGAACCCACCCCGCACCGGTCTCTAAAAATCCCACCCGTAGCTTTGGGAAACGAGTGAGAAGGCCCGTTCCCATAACCGCTACGAAACCCCAGATGACGGGTACCGTCGCCGAACAGAAAAAAGCACGTCCATCACTAAACAGGTCGGTGACCTGGGGTGAAGACCAACCAAGATGAATACAAATAGGCAGATCATGCTTCTCCGCTGCACTGTAAACAGGATGGAAAGTTGGATCGTCCAGGGATCGATCCCAGACCATCCCCATAGTAAAAATTCCAGCAGCGCCAAGATCGCTCACCCGTTGGATTTCTGCCACCGCCGCTTCCGGATCACGGAAGGGGATCAACGCCGCCCAACTTAAGCGCCCTTTGGACTTCGCACATGCCTGCGCCAGGTAGGTATTGTACGCATTAAACAAAGCCCCTTCGAGTTTTATATCGCTTGCCGAAGAGACTAGGAACAAACTAGGGTAAATTATCTGCACGTCGATATTACGCTGATCGAGATCCCCCAGGCGAGCCTCCACATCGGAAAGTGTCTGAGAGCCTACACTGGCATCATGGGACGCTGTTCTACGGTCACCGGGGACAAGAAACGTGGTCCGCCCACGGGTTCCCAGGGTCGGATAGGTCTTGCCTTCAATAATCCAGGCTCCGTTGAAATCGCCCCGCACAGTGTCCGCAGGCATAAAAACCGAGACCGGCCTGCGGGGATAAAACTCGCCGGGCAAATCGGCAAACATCGCTTCGCCTTCAACAATATGGCCATCTGCATCGATTGTACGCATTGTGGTTTACTCCTTTATAATTCCCCTATTAAACCCATTTGATTCTCCGAATCGTTACCTGCCCGGTGCGTCCTTCTTACCCTTCCAGTCCGGAGAGTTTTCTACCTGCTCGAACATGTTCCCCAGGGCCTTCATGAAGGTATGATACTGGAAAGCCATCCACTTCGCCGGCTGCTCATGTATCTTGTTAAAATGCTGGTGCTCGCAACCCCTGGGTTTGACCGGCAAGGTAATCAGGTCCCATTTTTCCCAATCGAATCTTTGGCCGTCTACCACCGTGTAACCGTCTCCCTCCAGGACGAGCAGGTGGATGCCTCCCTGATGGCGGTGCTTACCCGATTGGGCCTTGATGTCGTGAATAAAACAAATCCAGTCCGAGGCAGCCGCATCGTCGGTGTCATGAAAGGATAAAAACATCTTCAGCAAACCCTGTCTATTTTGGCGCCAGGGAATGTCCTTTCCCCTGAGTACAATCTTACCGGTTCGAGCACGGTTTCTGAGTGCAGCGTAGATTTTTAGCGTCTCATCATAATGCCTGGCATCGTCCTTTTGGGCAGGTTCCGATTCGCTGACCTTTTCCCTCTCCAACTTCCCTTCTATCCTGTCTCCGGATTCCGACCCGTGAGGTCCACTGGGACTATTTTGAAGCGGCTCCATCCTTCCCTTTCCAGTCGGGGGAATTCTCCACCTGTTCGAACATGTTTCCCAACGGCTTATTGAAAGGGTCATACTGAAAAGCCATCCATTTGGCGGGTTGCCCGGGGACTTTGTTGAAATGTTGGTGTTCGCACCCCCTGGGCTTGACCGGCAAGATGATCAGATCAAATTTCTCCCAGTCGAATCTCTCTCCATCGACGACCGTGTAACCTTCACCTTCGAGTACAAACAGCTGGATCCCCCCCTGATGCCGGTGTCTCCCGGAGTGAACTTTCACATCATGAATAAAACAAATCCAATCTGACGCTGCGGTATCGTCAATTCCATGGGAGGATAGGTAGGTTCTGACCAGCGCTTGCCGGTTCTGGCGCCAGGGTACATCCTTCGCACGGATAACGATTTTACCTTCCTTGGCACGATCTCTCAGAGCTGAATATATTTCCAGCGTCTCCTCGTAGTGCCTCGCATCGTCCTTCTGAGCGGGCTCCCTTTCTCTGACTCTTTCTCTCTCCATCGCCTCTCCTTTATTTATCCTTTTTTACTTTTCCAGTCCGGTGAGTCTTTTACCTGCTCGAACATGTTTCCCAATGGCTTGTTGAACGGATTATATTGGAAGGCCATCCACTTGGCAGGTTTCCCGGGCTCTTTATTGACATGATGGTGCTCACAGCCATTGGGCTTGACGGGTAGAATGACCAGGTCCCATTTCTCCCAATCATATTTTTTCCCGTCAACATCGGTCGTACCTTCCCCTTCCAGAATAAACAGCTGGATTCCTCCCTGGTGGCGGTGTGTCCCTGAATGGGCTTTAATGTCATGAATAAAGCAGATCCAATCCGCCGCCGCCGTGTGGAAGGCGCCATAGGGAGTTAAAAATGTTTTAACCAGTGCTTGACGGTTCTGACGCCAGGGAATTTCCTTGGCCCGCAACACGATATTTCCGTTCCCTGCACGGGCTCTATCTGCAGCTGTGGTTTTAAGCAAGGCCTCGTAATCCGGGTCATCAACGACCTGGGCGGGCTCCGCCTCCCTAACCCTTTCTTTTTCCATAGTTGCCCTCTAAATTATTCAAAATGACGGCTTAGGTATTCCGATAAGACATCTCAGTCCCCGTACCGCCGGCCATCTTACAACGAACCGTATCAACTTGACAAGTTCGCCGAGACCATACTACGGTTCGCAGGGAGTGCTCTCAAAAACTCTCGGAAACCGTCTCGACATTCAGGAAAGGAATCCCTATGTCCTACAAAAACTTAAGAGATTATTTGGATAGGCTGGAGAGCGATGGAGACCTCCTTCACATTCACCGTGAAGTGGACCCGGTTTTTGAAACCGCGGCGGTCATTCGCCGCGCTGGAGAAAAGGCCGTTTATTTTCATAATCTCAAAGGCTCCTCAATGCCCATGGTCGGCAACCTGTTCGGCAACCCCAAGAAGATCGAACTATGCCTGCAACTAGAGCGGGAAACACTCGTGCAGGAATACTGGCGCCGCTCTCGGACTCCCATTGACCCGGTTGTGGTGAATTCGGGACCTGTTCAAGAGCGGGTATACACGGGAGATGAGGTCAACCTGAACAACCTCCCCATACCCATAGCCCACGAATTCGATGGCGGCCGGATCGTCGACTCCGGGCTCGCCATAGCGCGCGACCCGGAATTGGGTTACAACCTTTCCATCCACCGGCTTCACCTCAAGGGTCCCCAAAAGACCGGAATCCTTTGCGGAAAGGTCCAACACCTGGGTCACTACATGACCAGGGCCTGGGAAAAAGGAAAGCGTCTGGAGATCGCCATCGTCATTGGTGCCGATCCCGTTCTCTACATCGCGTCCCAATCCCGAATGGGTTTCGGCATCAACGAGCTCCAGCTAGCCGGTGGCTTACGCGAATCCCCCGTGGAGCTGGTCCAGTGTAAAACCGTGGATCTTGCCGTACCGGCTCATGCCGAAATCGTTCTTGAAGGTTATATACAAGGAGGTGAGCAAGAGCCCGAGGGACCTTACGGTGAATTTCCCGGCTATTATGGCTCTTCTGAGGCGTCTCCAGTCGTTCATTATACAGCCATCACGACACGACCGGATCCCATCTACCAGATGATCCTCATCGGAAAGCCACCAACGGAGAACAACTACCTGACCCTGATGCCCAAGACCGCAACCGTCTATCAAATCATACGGGAGTGTGTAAACGAGGTCCGTGATATTTATATTACCCCAGGCAGTTGCGGAACCTATCACTGCATCATTGCAATCAAAAAATGCTTTGACGCCGAGCCCCGCCGTGCAATCCTTGCGGCACTATCCGCCAGGAATGGACTGCGCCAGGTCATCGTCGTCGATGACGATATCGATATACGAAATTCTGTGGAGGTTGAATGGGCCGTGGCCACACGCAGCGAATTTCGAAAAGACGCGATCTTTGCAGACGACATGTACGGGGGTCTCAACCCTGCACCCATGGGAAAAGCCGGCCGGAAGACCACTACCACTTATGGAATCGATGCAACCTTACCACTCGATCGAGAGTACCCGCAAGTATGCGATGTCCATCAAGAGACTCTCAAAAGGGTAGACGCCGAGTGGGACAGTTACATTGCAAGTCCCGATTCGGCTCCCCTGGGAAAACGAAAGATCGCTGGCCAAGGCGGTTAGTAAATAGGGCAGCAGGGTGTGGATTAGAGCATCTGACTGCCGCCGTTAACAGCGATGGTCTGGCCGGTTATAAAATCGCTTTCCCCCGAGCTCAAAAACACTATGGTTCCTACCAGGTCCTGTGGAGTTTCAACTTTTTTAATACACCCCGCCTGGGACCGTTGCTCATACTGCTTCATACCGGCATCGTCCACATCGTCGAGACTCAAGGTAAGCCCTGGCGCCACCGCATTGACGCAGATGTTCCAATCACCCACTTCGCGGGCAATACATCGGGTAAAGCCGATCACCGCCGCCTTCGAGGTCACATAGTGTGCGAACCTGGGCGTCCCCTGGAGAACCGTACCCGAACTAATATTCACGATTTTCCCGTACTTCCGCTGCTTCATTGCAGGTAAGACCGCCCGGGTGCAGAGAAAAACACCGCGCACGTTCACGGCCATCACCCGGTCCCATTCCTCTACCGAAATATTTTCGAAGGGCCCACGGGTAACGGAAGGACGCTGAAAACAGGCGGCATTATTGACCAGCCCATCGATTCGTCCGAAGCGATCCATTGTCGCCTTAACCATTTTTTCCGTTGCCTCCAATTGGGACACATCCACCGCCAAGGGGAGGGCTTCCGCCGCCCCAAGCTCCTCGGCTGTCCGCTCGGCAAGCGACCCGTCAATATCTGCCACCACCAGCTTGGCTCCTTCTCGAGCCAATCCCTGGCAGTAGGCCTTACCGATTCCCTGAGCACCCCCGGTAACAATAATCACTCGATCCGAAAGTCTGGCCACGAGTCACCTCCTGTGTTTTCTAACCTTTTATGATGAGCTTAAACCGGTTTGCCGGTTACTTCACTATCTTCCTTAAAAAGTCCTGAATCTCCTTCCTCTTGGACACCCATTTTTCCTTATAGTTCATTTGATATTTAGCGATATTCTGAACCCGTGGGATGATTCTTGGATTGAGATGATCCTGTGACAGATCAACACGCCGGCTCCAGTTCCCGGAGGCGCGAGTCCATTGGGTTTGGGTTTCACGACTCAGCAACCAGTTGATGTAAACCTTGGCCGCATTGGGATGGGGAGAACGATTCACCAACCCCATACTTGCGGAACCCGAGATGACATAACTGCCCTCTTTCATCTTGTCGGCGGTCTGTATTTCGCACGGTAAGCCTTGCTTCTTGAGTGCTTCATAAATGGATGAGCTAAAGGCAAGACCCACTGGATTGTCCCCTCTGGCAACCCACTCTAACTGTTGCGTGGTAATTAGCGATCCATCTTCAATAGATTTCCCCATCGTTTGAGGGCATTGGCCTCCGCTTCCTTATTGATAGTGATGGCGGGAGCAAACTCCGCTAGCCTTTCATAGGGTCGCGTGGCATCGATGAGCATTCTTGATGTGAAGGCGGGTGCACCATTGGGCACCGCCGGATCTAAAATGCTACTGGGCACTCTCCTCAAGATATCGACATCGATTCCCGGGTCGAATCGAGTACAAACCGCCCACATGAGGTCTTCCAGGTTGGTAATGTCGACGTCGTCATCCACCACGATAACAATCTTGCTATGCATAACGCTGTAGGCATTGCTCGCCGTCACCAGAACCTGCTTTGCGTGACCCGGGTACTGCTGTTTAATCGACAACGCTACAAACATCTGTGCAGCGCCGCAGTCGTGGTTCCAGGCACCGAGGACCCCGGGGACCCCCATTCCCTTGAGTTCTTCCTCCAGGGAGGCAGATTTCAATATAGAATGGACGAACGTGCTCTCGTTGGGTGGACGCGTGGGAGGGGATCCCAGGACAATGGGTTGGGACCGATAATAAATCGCCTCCACATCCATACAAGGCTCGTCACGCTGTCCCGATCCGTAGTAACCTGTAAATTCTCCAAAGGGCCCTTCCGTACGCTTGTTGTTGGGCTGAAAATGCCCCTCCAAGACAACCTCTGCATCGGCCGGCAGAGGAAGTCCTGTCTTCTCTCCGGTAAACACCGAGATTGCCTCGCCCTTAATACCGCCGGCCAGATCGTATTCGCTTTGGTTTGGCGGAACCCCCAGGGAACTGGCACTGAGAAATACCAGTGGGTCCTGGCCCAACACAATGGCCACGGGACAGGGTTTGCCTTCGTCAAGGTACTTTCTCCGAATAATGGAGCCGTGGTGACTCGAGCCGATATAGACGGTCAATTCACTCTTTCCTTGAAGCTGAACCCTGTAAGTTCCCAAATTCACCCACCCAGTGTCGGGGTCCTTGAATATCACCACGCACCCGGTACCTATGTAACGTCCCCCGTCCTCGTCATGCCAAAAGGGCGCAGGAAAGAGACCTAAATCGACATCAGCACCCCCAAGGCGATTTTCCATGACCGGTGGATTGTCAACCAATCGGGGGGGAATGGGAACGAGCCCCTTCCACTTCGCCTTCCACTTATCAACCAATTCTCTGTAACCACTGACATCCCCGAGACGGAGGGTGTGCGCTAGCCGACGGGTAGACCCCAGCGTGTTGACCAGAATACGAAATCCCACCTGATGGTCGGGAATCTCATCGAACAGCAGGGCGGGCCCCTGCTTTTGTCGCCGTGCAAGTTGAGTCAACACCCCGATTTCCTGGTTCCAGTGAGCCCCTTTCACATCGAGGACTTCACCGGTTTCTCGAAATTGGTCTATCCATTGCCTTAAATTCTGGTACTGATTGTCCATCTCAAATCCTTCAACTCATTGTGTCTGGGCGAGTCCAGTAACGGTACCGAGGGGAATCATCTATCTGACATTTCTTTAAATATTTCGATAGAATTGCGCGGATTCTAGTTCAGCCTAGGCAGTCTGTCAAGGATAGACCCTGCCATCCCCGTACCATGGGTTCTGGAACGGAAGATTCGTCGTTACCTGTCCTTACCTTAGGGCATCTTCTCCAAAAGACACCCGTATCCTTTTTGCCGCTGGCGCACACTGAGCCTTTTTTGTATAGCCCAACACCGTGCCGTTACTGGATGGACGACTGGGACCCCCAGGTCCTGCTCAAGCAAATCGATAATATCGAGAGTGCGCCATCCGGAACCCAGCATGTAGATTCCCTCTGCCTTCGGGCTTCCGAGAAAGGCCCGCTTGGTATGGGCGTAGACCTCCTGAGAAGAGAGCTTGCCTACGTCTTGGAAGGGTACGGAAATGCCAGCCATATCGGCAACGTCAAATCCTGCCTGAGTAAAGTAACGGGTAAACGTATCATTGATCGTCCCCGTGAAATAGGTCACACCCACAAAACGCCTTACATTCAAGGCCTTCAGGGCCTCGACCTGCGTCGTTCCCGAGGTGATGACGGGAATGCCATGCTTAGCCTCCCACTGTTTCAGGATTGCCTGTTCTCCCTGATAACCGTGAACCATAAAAGGCGGCCCTCCCTCGGGATGGATCAAGTCCACCTCGGCCTCTGCCAATTCGGCTATCTTGGTTTCATAAGCCGCCATCACCTCTCGGAACTCGTCCTCGGTACCCCTTTTAATGCCAACGAACAGAGGGATCACCCCGATGCCTTCAGGAAGTAGACGAATGAGCTCCTCCAGGGATCCCGGCCTTAGCGTGGGTTTGATCAATCCCACTGTGCCTCGCCAACTCATATAAGCCATTTATTCTCCATTGCCTCTTACGCGCTTCTGTCATCAGACTTGTTGTGATTCACACTCCGATCCTCCCATTAAAGGACTGCCTTGGGCTTGTCAACCTATCGCTCCTATGGCAGCAAGGGATCCTGCGAACTAACGAATTTCATCATGTTTGCACGCCAATCTACCGATGTTATATTGTTTCTAAATTACGAAGCGCAAGTCGACAACGCCTAGACCGTCTTGAAGGAGAGTCGCCTTTATGCAGGAAGAGTCCTATGAGCTAACGGTGATTGGGGGCGGCCCCGCAGGTTACACCGCGGCAATCCGAGCCGCCCAACTTGGATTAAAGACCGCTCTGGTTGAAAAAGAACGACCGGGCGGCGTTTGCCTCAACTGGGGCTGTATACCGTCCAAAGCCATTCTCCATTGCGCCGAAATGGTCGAATCCTACCGCGAGAGCGCGAAGTACGGGATTCATTGTGACGGCATCTCCGTAGATTATCCCAAGGTCATTGACTACAGCCGAAAGGTTGCGGACCGGCTGGCTAAGGGCGTCGAATCTCTCCTCAAGAAAAATCACATCAAGCTATTTTTGGGCATCGGTAGCCTCCTGGCACCTGGGGAAGTACTGGTTCAAGGAAAAACAGAGATCAAGATCCTATCCTCCAAGATACTTCTCGCTGCAGGGAGCAAGGAAAGGCTCCTCCCCGGGTTGGAGATCGATGGCGAAACCATTGTGACCAGTCGAGAGGCACTCGCACGAAAGAATCTCCCAAAGTCGGTCTTGATTATCGGAGGAGGCGCCATCGGGGTGGAGTTCGCCTATGCCTTCAAAAGTTTCGGGGCCGAGACCACCGTAGTCGAAATGATGGACAGACTATTGCCGGAAATGGACGAAGAACTGGGACGGGAACTTGAGCGGGCCTTTAAAAAGAAAAAGATCCGCGTTCTCACCCAAACTAGATATAAGGCAAATCAACGGGAGAAAGGTACTGTAACGGTTACCGTTGAGGGGAAAGACAAAAAAGAGAGTTCCCTCGCCGTCGAACTGGTCCTGGTAGCGGTGGGGCGGGCGCCTCTGACGGAGGGTCTCCAGCTGGAAAGGCTAAAGATCGAAACGGACAGAGGATTTATTAAAATCGACGATCAATACCAAACCAGTTGTAAAGGCATTTATGCCGTAGGCGACGTCACGGGTCCGCCCCTGCTCGCGCATTTTGCCTCCGCGGAGGGGATCGCCGCCGTGGAGATGATGCTCGGCAAGGACAGGAAAAAGGTTCAGCGGCATGAGATTCCCGCCTGCGTCTACTGCCAACCGGAGGTGGCAAGCGTTGGGTTGAGTGAGAAACAAGCAAGGGAAACAGGCCAGGCCGTCAAGGTCGGCCGGTTCCACTTCCGTGCCGCGGGGAAAGCCGTGGCTACAGACCACATCGATGGCTGGGTGAAAGTAATTTCCGGTGAGGATGGAAGGATCCTGGGGACCCAGATGATCGGTAAGGGGGTTACCGAGCTCGTGGCCGAGGCTGGCGTGGCACAACACCTGGGGGCCACCGTGGGTGACATAGGCCGAACCGTTCATGCCCACCCGACTCTTTCAGAGGCGCTCATGGAAGCATCTCTGAACGCTCTGGGAGAGGGCATCAACTCTTAATAACAGGATCCTCTTGCGATAGCCCCAATACATAACTTGACAGTGAGGTTCCAACATGCAGAATCAGCTAACTCGAGGCCATCCACTTCATCAAAAATATTGGAGAGCTTATGATAAAAGCTTCAGGCTTGCGAAAGACCTATCCCGTTTAACATGACGACGTGCACGAGGTGCGCGCCGTCAATGGAATAAGTTTTGACATCTCTACAGGCTCATTCGATAGCCTTTTGGGTCCCAGCGGGTGCGGCAAGAGTACGGCGCTGCGATGTGTAGCGGGGTTGAAAACACCGGATGCGGGAGAGATCACCATCGGGTGATCAGGTCGTATTTTCTTTGGAGAAGCAAATCTTTATACCCCTAACAAAGGGACGTCGGAATGGTCTACCAGTCCTATGCCATTTGGCCTCACATGAACGTCTTCGAGAACGTAGCCTTCCCTTTGAAGGTCAAATGGAAGAGACGGCCGGCAAATGAGATTCGAGAGAAGGGAAGAGAGGGCTTAAGAATGGTCGGGTTGGAGGGTTTCAAGACCGTCCCTCGATTCAATTGAACGGAGGCCAGCAGCAGCGAGTCGCGGTAGCCAGGGCCCTGGCACAGGAACCCAAGGCCCTATTGATGGACGAACCATTGAGCAATCTGGACGCCAAGCTGCGGGAGCAGATGCGAGTCGAGCTGACAGAGTCATTAACACGTTTAAACCTCACCACGCTTTACGTGACCCATGACCAGTTGGAAGTGTTTACCCTGTCCCAAGCCATCGGGGTTATGAACGACGGTATGATTGTTCAGGGAGGCGTCCCACTGGAGATTTATAATCGACCCACAAGTAAATTCATAGCTGATTTCGTCGGGCTCGCCAATTCCTTCAGGGGCAAGGTGGCCGGAGCCCAGAATCCCAATGCACTGGCGCTTGTCGACAGCACTATTGGGCGCTTGCGTTGTCTCATTCCGGATACATTACAAAAAGGGAATGAGGTGATCGGAGCAACCAGGCCTGAGAATATCGAGACAATGATGGAACCTTCTAGCACTGGCGAGAATTGCATCCCAGGCAAGATCAAGAGCGCAACCTTCCTTGGCGCAACCTGTGACTGTCCTGTTTTAGTCGGCGAAGAAATCGTGCGTGTTTGGTTGTACCCGATGTCCGACGTGAAAAAGGATCAGCCGATCTCTTTAAAATTTCCCGTCGTGAATTGTTCAGTCATTGGGTTGAACTAGAAAGGATATTTTTTAGTCCGGGTTTTCTTTACCCGTCCGAGGTCTGAACTTGGGAAGGGATATTTTAACGTCGGCCTCCTCAAAGACCACCTCAACGGGCATACCGATGGCCACGCAATCCAATAGGCAATCCACAACGTTACTGCACAACCTTGGCCCCTCATCCAGTTCTATCCAGGCGACAATGTAGGGGACCTCTTTTTCGAATCCTTTACCTCCTCGGGGGGTAACTTGCCGAATGATCGTAAACGAATAAACCGTTCCCTTTCCGCTAACGCCACTCCATTCCAATTGGTCGCTGCCGCACTCCGTACATGCGGGACGAGGAGTCCAGACGAATTCGTTACAGGCGCGGCAATGCTGGAGCGCAAGCCGATGTTCCCGCATCGCATTCCAAAAAGGTTCGGTCAATGGTGTGATGCTAGGAAGGGGTTTTATCTCATCGGCCATCGATTATGGCTCCTTGCCCAGGATGGCCACTGAGGTACAACCCAGGTTCTTACCATACGCCGTCGCGCCCAGCCCCGTGATCAAGCCAATCCGGGCATCCTTGACCTGCCGACCCATGGCTTCACTCCTGAGTTGACGCACCGCTTCCCCGATATGCACCATTCCTCCTGCAGTGGAGGGCTGTCCACAGTTGATGATCCCGCCGCCTGTCTGGATGGGTAGCTGCCCCTGATAGGAGAAATCGGTGGATTCGAAAAAAGGGATATCACCTTTACGACAAAAACCCAGGTCTTCGATCTGCATAAGGACGATGATCACGTAGTCGTCATACAGGCCTAGAAAATCGATTTCCCCATGGGTAACACCAGCCATCTTGAAAGCTTTCTCGCCGGCATCCCGAATCCCCATAATTAATGGATCGGAACTGGATCTCGGCCCAAAACTCGGGTTGTCCCTTTCGCCGAAACCTAAAAGATAAACGGGCGGTTTCGCCAGTTGCCGGGCTCTTTCAGGAGATGCAACGATAAACGCCTTGCCTCCATTGGCCGGCATCACACAATCCAGGAGCCGTATAGGATCGGCAATGAGCCTTGAAGTTTTGTAATCCTCAAGTGTCATGGGTTTGTTCAAATAGGCGCTGGGGTTTAGCGAGGCGTGATACCGTGCCGTTACCGCTATTTTTCCCAGATGATCCAGCGACGTGCCGAACTCATGCATGTGTCGTCGCATGACTAGAGCGATCCTACTGTTGGGGCCCATCATGCCATAGGGAAGCTCAAAATCACGAGTTTCTTCCGACTGGACACTCGTATGGGATTCTGAGAAAGGTGCCGCTGCCGCCACACAGAGAACCAGGTCCACCAACCCCGCACTGATGGCTGCGGACGCCTGACCTAAAAGAGACACGGCACTTGCGCCACCATTGCCCCCCGCCATGAGGAGCCCCGGAGAGATCCCCAGGATTTCCGCGGCCTCTTCGGGCCAGAAAGGTTGACTGTAGTTAGCCGTGTAGATCGCTGCGAGACCTTGTCCCTCAAGATCCTTCTTTTCCAGACCGGCATCCTCCAGGGCCAATCGCGCAGCCCAGGACAGGTATTGGGCCATCGTCTTGCGTGGCTCTCCGGGCTTTCGCCCCATGCGGTCCACGGGAGTCTCACCGCAACCCACAATAGCCGCTTTTCCCTTGATACTCATGATCTCTCCAGAGGAAGCATTCGAGCTTAGACCACACCTTCCGTTTTGAGTTTCTGAATACTGGAATCGTCGTAATTGAGCCTTTTTAAAACCTCGTCCGTATGTTCTCCCAGGATGGGTGGTGCCGACTTGATTTCAGGCGGAGTACGGCTCAGGTTAATCCCGCTTCCCACCAAACGCATGGACCCCATTCGTGGATGGGTCACTTCGACAGGAAAGCCGTACTCTTTTATTTGCGGGTCCTCAAATACCTCATCCAACGTGTTTATAGGCGAACAGGGCACATCTCGTTCGCGCAGCCGCCGGATCCAGTCCCCTCTACGTCCGCCCCCAAAGACGGCCTGCAGTTGTGCCCCAAGCTCGTCGTGATTCTCCGTCCTCGCTGACCGCTCGCTAAAGCGAGGATCACTCGCCCACTCGGGTTTTCCGACCACCTCCAGCAGTCCCTGCCAGAATTTCTTCGGTGAAGAGAGGTGGATCACAAAAGGCAGGCCATCCCGGTCAACGAAGGCGAAGACGCCGGCCGTGTGGGTCCTTTCGGCCCGACGCGGCACAATACCGGTCTCGAAGAAGCGCACCGCGTTCTCGCTCAAGAACGAAACCGAGGAACGCAGGAGCGACGTCTCCACCCATTGTCCTTCGCCGGTGACTCCACGATTTACCAGGGCGGCCAGGATGCCATAAGAAGCATAGATACCAGACAGGTGATCCGAAAGGGAAATGCCCATTCCCTGCGGTTTTTCCGGATCAGTGAGAAGACTCAGTAGGCCGCTCATGGCCTGACCCACCGTATCGTATCCCGGCAAGTCACGGTAGGGCCCCTCCTGACCATATCCACTGATGGAACAGTAGACAATTCTTGGATTGATTGAATGAATGGTCTCGTAATCCAACCCCCGCCGCTTCATCGCACCCGGTCGCAGGTTTTCCACTAGCACGTCGGATTCGGATGCGAGCTTCAGAAATATCTCTTTTCCCTTGGGCTGACCGATATCCAGCGTTAGGCTTTTCTTGTTGCGGTTCAGGCTGCGAAAATTTGAGGCATAGCCATTCTCCCCCCATCCTCGAAAAGGATCTCCTTCTCCTGGAGTTTCAACTTTGATTATCTCCGCACCAAGATCCGCTAAAAGTAGCGAGGCAAAGGGTCCTGAAACATAGCTCGCGAGTTCCAAAACCCGGATTCCGTCAAGTGCACCACTCATGTATATCCTCCGACCTTCTTTATACCTCCGATATACTTCAGCCCCACTTAGACCCGCTTGAGGCATCCTCAAAGGACCGTCAGGGCGCTTTTAGGAAAAATATCTGCCCGGTTACATTTTCAGTGGCTTCGGATATTAAATACCGGAAGAGTCCGACGATTTCCTCCACCGGTGTAAAGCCCCCTGCAGCGGCGACATGACCTTGCGCCGTTTCCATGCCTCATCGGAAGTACCCGCTCGGGACATGGGCGTATCCGTCCGTCCGGGAGCGAGAGCATTGACCAGTATCCTGCGGGGCGCAAGCTCAGCGGCCAGTGACTTGGTAAATGCGATCACTCCGCCTTTGGAGGCCGCATAGTGGGCCGCGTTGGGAGCACCGGCAACACCCCTTCCCGATGCGATGCTAAGAATCCGCCCCTTTTCTTTTTTAACCATGTGCCTGGCGACCGCCTGGGAGCAAAGAAAAACCCCCTTGAGGTTGGTGCCTAGAACCCGGTCCCACTCCTCTTCGGTGATATCATTAACCGGGTGGCGCGGCATGATACCGGCCCCATTGAGAAGGACATCGATCGTACCGAAATGACCGAGCGTCGTCTCAACCAGTTGTTCAACGCTACCCTTACAGCTGACGTCCACCTGCACCGCCAAAGCTTCAGCACCGAGATCGTTGGCAAGACGTTCGGCTCCATGGCCGGCATAGTCGGCGATGACCACCTTGTGGCCATCACCCACAAGCCCCGTACAAATAGAAGATCCGATTCCCCCCGCTCCCCCAGTGACGATCACCACCTGTGGCATAAAGCACCTCTCTCCTTTAACGAATCACTGTGCCAGGCAAGTCCACCCCTGTTACCCCAATGCTGGCATAACTTCTTTTGCAAACAAACTCATAGACCTTTTAATGTCCTCGTGGGCGATTCCGCCGAAATTAAAGGTTGTCATCAAGGTATCGAATAGATAGTTCCGCATAGAATTGTTAATGATTTGAATAAATTGCTCCGGATTCCAGTAGCAGTTTCACCCGGAAGCCAACATTCCCTGCCAGTCATAGACGCTTCCCGGTGGAAGCGGCTCCTTGCGGCCGATCCGAGATACATCGTCGTATCGGGCTATGGCTGCCGTTCCTATTTCCTCGGCCCGCTTAGAGTTTTGGTTGACATAGATACGCAAGTGAAGCTGGCAGTGGTGCGCCGAGGGATCATGTCCCTGGGCAACCAACCCCTCCCGCCATGCCTCCACTCCTTTCCCCACCGACTCTGGAGGGTGAGGATGGGCGACCGTCATAATATGATAGCCTTGTCGGCCCGCCCAACCCAGCTCCTCTGCCAAGCATACCTGTTCGAGCACCTGTTGGTAGAAAATGTCATAAGGCGGATCACGGTCGGGGTAATAGGTTGAAAGTAGATTAATATAGAAACGCACGGGGCCCTCGTTTTTCCTTCCCGCCATCCACAGCCCAATACTCATTCAGCGCTGAAGGGCATACTATGTAATCAGAGAGATGAGAGCAAGAGAGGAACCGACCTAGGGAATGCCCCATTTTCCCCATTCCAACACGACAGGCCATAGTTGCGCCGGCAGAATGATTATGAATATAGTCCCGTATCGAACCTTTCGGAGGTTTCATGGCGCTGTTACAAGTTGGCGGAACGTTTCCAGAGGCAACGCTCCAGGACATTGATGGAAAATCGGTGAATTCCCCAGAAGTCTTCTGATTGGCTCCCGCCACCGTTGTGTTTTTCTTTTGCGGCCAGTGGTGACCCTGGTGCCGGGCGCAGGTTGCCGCCTTCATTTACGAATACGAAAGGTTTAGAGAAAATCAGGTTGGAATCCTTGGCATGAGTCCACAGACTTCAGACCATGGCAGGCAACTCCGGGAGCGGAGCATTCGGGATGCCCGGTTTGACCAGGCCGCCCATAACAGTCATCATGAATTCTGGAGCGATTCCCATAGCGCTTTTCCGGTCCGGCTCATCAGAGACCCCGCATGTGAACTGAGCCGAAAGGTTGGTGCCGAACGGGAGAGACATTGGATGGGCACGATGCTCTATGCAACGACCTTCCTGGTGGACTCCGAGGGGCGCATCCGATGGAACTTTCAATCCCAGAGAGCTCACCGGTGGCCCAGTCCCGTGTGGCTCGCAACCGCTGCGTCGAACCTTATAAAAGGACAGCCCATACGGGATTATATTGAGAACTGGCCCAGTGGGCGACGACATCGTTACCGGCCGAACCTTGACAGCCCCCGCATGGATTGGCTATTTTCGCCCCATCGTATTCAAAAGATCAACGGATCACGCACTGGCGAGGAAAAGGAAGAGAGGATGCAATTATGAAAATACTGCGTTTCAACGATGATCGGGTCGGCGCACTCAAAAGCGGAAATAAAATGGTGGATCTTAGCGATACCATCCAATACCGGATTGAAAAGGGACCCCAAAGAGTCATCGAAGAGGTGATCGAGAATTTTGACGCCCGACGCGTTGAATACGAGCAAATCGTCGCCCGAGAAGCCGCTGTTCCTCTGAGCAGCGTTAAACTCCTGGTCCCGGTTCCCCGGCCCAGCAAGTGCCTGGCTGCCTTTTCCAATTACAAGGACAGCCCGGATCGGGACCCCAGCACCATGCACAACGAATTCTTCCACAAAGCCCCGGAGCTCCTCGGTCCCGAGGGAACCGTTGAATTATTGGACATTCCACCGGTTGTGGTCTTTCAGCCTGAGGCCGAGCTGGCCTACGTTATCGGAAAACAGGCAAAGAATGTAAAAGAAGCCGATGCTCTGAACTACGTCTTTGGATACGTTCCGTTCGTAGACATCTCAGCCAGGGGTATGCTTCGGCGCAGCCAGTTTGTACCCAAGGGACAGGACACCTACGGTCCCTGTGGCCCCTGGATCACCACAAAGGACGAAGTTGCCGCTCCCCACGATCTGAACGTGAAATCCTGGGTTAATGGAAAACCGCGGCAAGATTACAATACTAAGCATATGGTCCACAGTATACCGGACCAGATCGCATGGCTCAGCAAACACATTCAGCTTCAGCCAGGAGATGTTATAACGACGGGGACTTTTCACGTGGGACTCGGACCCATCAATGATGGGGATGTCTTTGAGATTGAGGTAGTGAATTTAGGGAAAGCCCGCTTCTTTATTAAGAGCCAGGGTCCACGGAAGGATAACGAATGGCTACCGGGGACCTCTCAGCCTTCCAAGCCTACGGTTGGGGGCATGCACAAGGTTTGAGGAAGAATCGTTACCGATTAATAAATAGTATTTAGGGGTTCGATTAAGAACGACTCGCGCACAGTCGCAAGGGGCGCCAAGTTCGGAAAAAATAGCTTAATCTTTTTCTTTGCGTGCTTGACTCACCCTAATCATCCCGAGATTGATCTGACCCCTGTCGGGGTTCTCGCCGAAAAAACCTTGCCACACTCATTCTATTTAGGTTGGCTGAAGTTTGAGAAGCTTCCTAGCATTCTCTGGAGGCTCTTGAACCCCTGTCAGATACTTATGAAGGCGAGACCTATTTGGCCCGTGGGGGTAATGTGCCGAACTTGCCCCGAAGTAACTCCCCCAAGATCCAGTCAAAGGGCTAGAATGCCACCCTCCACGAGACTATCGGTCCCCGTGATAAAATCCGTTTCGTCACAGGCGAGGAATACTGCAAAATTCGCGACGTCCGCAGGGACACACTGCCGCCCAATAAGATTTTCGATCTTTCCGTAAACCCGTGGCTTTTCCCCGGGCCCCACGGAGGTCATTACCCTGTTGGGTGTAATGCTGTTGACGCGGATACGGTAGGGGGCCAGTTGAACGGCCAGCGATCGGGTCAAGTTCAGTACTCCACCTTTTGCCGACGGATAAGCCGTGGCGTCTTTCCTTCCGCGGTGGCCCGATGTGGATGCGATATTGATGATGCGTCCGCCCTCACCTCGGTCTACCATCTTCCTGCCCACATACTTGCTGCAGAGAAAGACACTTTTCAGTGTTGCACCAATCACTCGATCCCAGTCCGCTTCTTCCAATTCTAGGACGTTTTTTCGATCTACGACGCCCACGTTGTTGACCAGTATGTCCACCTTCCCCCACTGTCTTATCACCTGCTCCACCATCTTTTGCACAGCGGCGCTCGACGAGACATCGCACTGCACGGGCAGGGTGGCATCGGGGTGCCTTGAGTTAATAGACGCGGCCACGGACTGGACCCGGTCTTCCACAAGATCCACTACCGCAACCCGCGCCCCTTCCTCAACATAAGCGCGCGCAATGGCTTCCCCCACATTACGGCCTGATCCCGTCACGATCGCAACACGGTTTTCCAGTCTTTTAGCCATAGGCCCCTCCCTCAATAAGTGAATCTGGTTAGACTCCTATAGGACTGCAGCGCTTGAGTCAATGAATTGCTGATCTCCACGGAGCAAGAAGTGCACCGTAAGTTAAGACAGAGTAGGGTCAAGACTGCTGTGAACTATTGGACGGTTCCAGCGAACCTCATTTAGCTGGGGTCTCGGTTTCACCAGGCACCGCGACTCTGAAAATCCTAGCCCTGGGTGAAGCGAATGAGATCAACTTTGGAGCTGTCCGGACCTGCTCCGCTAAGGTCGAACGATAGTGCGGTCCAGTCCGACGCCCAACGGGCCCCGAGGAAGCTTCACTTCAAGGATTTCACCGCCGCGTCGAATCTCCACCGGGACCGTTTCACCCATAATTCCTTTGGCCGTCGCCTCCCTGAGATCCCTGGAGGAGAAGACGCGGCTACCGTAGTAGCGGAAAATAATATCGCCCGACTGAAGGCCGCTCTGTACAGCAGGCGAGCTCTCCATAACCGAATCCACTTGAAGGCGATTGGGTCGCTCTCTGGCAAAGAGAAAACGATCGTAACAATCCTCACCGAGTTCATCTCTCATGCCATTACGCAATTGCCCGGACGCTTCGCAGTATTCGAGAGTGCGAAGCTAGCCTTCCCGCCTGGCCTGGTGACGAAGGTAGAGGCGCTCCATCTCGATCTTGCTGGCGCGCTTTTTGAGCTGCGTCCTGCTGGTGGCATCAAAACCGACGGCAAGGAACCTCGCCTCACTAACCTTCTCCGGGTCCTCGGCCGTTTCTTTCTTCCCTACTTTGTGAGCCTCCTCTTCCGATGAGGATTCACACGAGCCGTTAGCAACGGCCGTTTGCAACTGCCTTACTTGATTTTGAAGCGCGGCAAGGCGCCTTTCCAGCCGGCGGCGATTGGAAACCTCCTCGGTGAGAAGATCCGCCAGAACAGCGACCGTGCCCAGGTCTCCCGTCGTATTCGTCGGCTTTGCCAATAGAGCCATTGCGTTTCCGTTTTTCAATGGATACCGGGGTGGTGATTAGTGTTATCCGTCGTGGGGGTTGTGGTTTCAGAAGCGGTTTTAATCAAAGCGATGGTCCCGCCATTTCGCTCCGGAAGAGCCTTTTAACCTATCGCCATGACACCTATGCCAATACCGATGACCAGCATCAAACCCATAGAAATTAGGCGTGCGTTCATTGGCCAAATCCTTTCCCCATTGCTGTTAGGCCTCACATCGCGCGGGTAGACATATTTATGGAGGAAAGCGCTACTTAGGCACGATTATCACATCGATAGAAGCAGTCAAGGACGCCAAGACCCGGCACATGCAGCATCCTTGCGTTTATGCGGGGGCATTACGAGGCATGGACTTACCGACCGTTCGCCAGCTGAGCGCTGTAAGGACCAGCCCGACTGCAGCGAAAGTCATGGCGCCGGCATACATGCCCGTGTAGCCAAAAGCGACGATCAGGGCACCGGCGAGAGGAGCTCCCAGCCCCTCTCCGACGCGATAGGCCATGGAGAAGGTCGCCATGGCCTTACCCATTCGGCCGGGCGCCGCCAGGTCCATGGCAAAGGCATTCAAGGCCGGCTGGCCCAGAGAACTTCCGACTGAATACAGAAAACCCGCGACTATGAACATCTCGATACTGGCGGCTATGATGAAGATCGCGAAGGAGGCGATCATGGCACAGTAGCCCGCTGCAATCCAAATGCCCCGGCCAACCCGGTCCACAAAGGGCCCCAGCAGAATTCGCGTCAATATGCCGGTCGCACCCCTCGTCACAAAATACAGGCTGATGTTTTGAATACCCAAGGCGTTGGCGTGCAACGGAACAAAGGCGAAGGTCACAGGCTGGGTCATAGTAACGCACACCAGCAGCAGGGAGGCCAGAAGCACAGGCCGTTCAATGAACGTCTCCAGGCTCCACTTCCCACGGGGCACCGTCAAAGCACCCCGGAAGGTAGTCCCGCTGCTGCCAATGGGAGGGATCATCCAGGCTGCCAACGTTGCCGCAAGACCTGCAACTCCCGCAAGCGCAAAGCCAGGGTAAAACTTCCCCGTGGTACTGAGGAGCCAGAGGGAGAGGGCCGGCGCGAAAGCCGACGCGGTGGTCGTCGCAACAGAAGAGTAGCCGGCGGCTTCCGCACGGCGTGAGACTGGAGCGGTCAGCGCAACTCCGGTGGAGTGGCCCGTGCTGAAGGCACCCCATCCCACACCCTTCACCGCGTTAGTGATAAACGCCAACCAAAGGGAAGGCACAATCAAGCTGGCACCGAAAGAGCCTAGAATCGTCGCCCCGCCGATAAGGACCCCGCGCACACTCCACGTGTCGATCAGGTGGCCGATCAGGGGCCGCAAGATAAAGCTGGTAACGCTGAAGGCAGTGAATATGAGCCCCGCGATCACCGGCGAGCCGCCGAGACTCTGTACGAACAGAGGCAACACTACCGAGACGAGAAGATGGCTGCAATAGCACAGCACGGTGACAACGCACAGTAGAGTAAAGCTCTGCGTCCATAGGGGCGGACGCTGGGAGCGCGATGGATCCACGCTCGTATGGGGGCCAGCAGATGGGACCTGCGTCATTTTAACAAACTCCAGGGTTTGGGTTTGGGTTTGGGTTTGGGGTCAGGTCTATGATTGTAGCCAAGGGTTAAGACGATTTCCCGCAAAAGTAATATAAATAAGCTGTTAAGGTTGCATGTCTTAATCTGCTTCCGTTTACTGGACCGATCGAGGTCTTAGCGCCTGCCGTTTTTGATCTGACCGAGATGGCCCTTCATCAGTTCGGACGCCATTCATTCCTAACTGATCCGTTTTCAGGGGTCCGGGTGACATGTTATCGCTATACGGAGAGAAAAAGACAGGGGGAACCTAAGCGAATACCCCCAAGCAAAAAGAAAAATGCCCCCGGCGCGACTCGAACGCACGACCCCAGGATTAGGAATTACGGGCTGCCCCTCAGCACACGTCTTCTTACTTGACGCAAGCTAGGAAAGTCAACGGTTTTTCCCAACTGGCAACCTGAGGCAAGCTAACAGAAATCGACGCGATGAAGACATTCCATATTCATACCCTACCTCTCCCCCCTCCCACCAGGATACTCGCCGCCAGGTTCTGAACGGACCGGGTTTCTTCCCTAATAAAGTGAGCGGAAATCTTCATCGTCACGGATGAGTCTTTGTGGCCCAGCAGGTAAGAGACCTCGGGGGTCGGCCTCCCATCGGCCAGGAGTAGACTTGCGAAGCTATGCCGGAGCCCATGAGGGGTAAGTCTCTTGATCTCAGCTTTACCGATGGCCCTGTCCAGAAATTTACTTACGGTCTTCCGATGAAAGGGCTGCCCTCTTCCGTAGCAAAGATG
Organism: Binatia bacterium; assembly: GCA_963664015.2. Classification (GTDB taxonomy): domain Bacteria; phylum Desulfobacterota; class Binatia; order UBA9968; family CAXXLF01; genus JACZQL01. Next base: position 328,662 of record CAXXLF010000002.1, read on the forward strand.
AGATCCCGTTCGCTTCTCGGGCAGCGTAGTTTCCACACGTTGAACTCGCGGCCCAACTCGGACGGTAAGTCAATGGTCCGTCGGCTGGTTTTCGTTTGGGAGGCTGAAGGATAGGATCCTGGCCCTTGTCTGAGTCAGCCAAATTCAGCCACACATGGAGCTTGCCCGCTTTCAGGTCAACCGCAGGCCACGTAAGCCCCAGCACTTCCCCGATACGAAGGCCCATCAGCGTTGGCACCATAACCACTAGCCGCTCAAGGCTTCCCGGCTCGGTCGCACTAATGAGCCTCCGGATTTCCTCTTTCGAGTAGACCTGATCCGGTTCGACATCATTGCTATCCTCGTTCTCCGTCGCGACCTTAAGGTGCTCGGCTTCCTTGGCGGCGTTGTCTTTGATGAGCTTGTATCGCTTGGCTATCGCGAACACGGCGGTCAACGTGGTCAGAATCTTGTTCTCGGTCTTTGGGGACACCCGCCCCGCCCATTGAGCCGCCACCCCCTCGATCATTTCAACATCTACCAGGTGGACTCTGAGGGTTCCAAGCTCAGGCACGATGAAGTGGTCAACATGATTCTTCCATGCCTCCAGGGTTGAACGGCGGTAGGTCCCGGCATCGACCTTTCGTCTATGCCATTCCTGGGCTACCTCAGCGACCGTCTTCTCTGAGGGCTTCGCGTATTCCTGGCGCTGAACCTGTGCCCGCACTTCTTTCTCGAAGGCGGCCGCTTCCCTATGGGTGCGAAAGGTCCGCTGGATCCTCCGCCTTTGTTGGTCGCGGAAATCAACGGCAAACGTCCCGACCCGAGTCTTGTTGATGGCCATGCTACTTCCTCCCTCTGGGTTTTCTCATTTTCAGGAGCAGATATTTAACAGCGAGCTCAGTTGTCCGCATGATCGGCTGTTCACCCCTCTCCATTCTCGCCACGCTATTGCGCTGCATGCCCAGCGCATCGGCCAGGCTGGCCTGGGTCATGCCCAGCTGCTTCCTCGCTCTCTTTATCTCTGCTTCTGTCATGATGATACATTATGTATCATGGCCATAGGGCTGTCTCAACTGACTCCATTGTTATTTTTTTGCTTTCTAAAAAAGACTCCACATCACGCCGCTTAAAAAGCACATGCGCCCCGGTTTTGTCCTGGCGATATCGCCGGCCCTCCCCCGTTCCTCAAACCAAGTTTGCGGAAGGCCGTAGAGCTGCCCGCTTCCTTTGCTCGTATCCACTTCTTGCTGTCGGCCAGGACCTTCGGGCTGGCTAATTCGCCTATAGCCGCCTGGACCTCCTCCCGGACGATCCGCCTTAAAAGGGCCACCCATCGCCTCGTGTGAAAATATAATATAATTTTTCTGTCACCACCCAACGAGGCTCTTTCACTCACCACACTCGGTATCGCCCCTCCCCCCCCTGGTACTGTGTCCTTTGTGGTGGATGCTGTGGCCCTCCGATTTCATTTAGACCGTGGTTCAGCCCAGATCTTCGGTCCAACCCATCGCAGTTCAGGCTCACTCTATAGGCATGTAGCCCATGCGGGAGAGCGTTCTTGGTCCCTAGGGGTCCGCTCCTGCCATGCCTGCCATTGGTGTTCACGCAACCTCCCTACGTGGAGACATCATGGAGACATGACCTTCTAAGGTTTCAGCAACACTAGAGTTTTTCTTGAACCCAGGAGATCCAATCCTGTGGCGATGCTCAAGCGGCGTTCATCAACCGCGTCGTCAACCGGAGGCTCTCAGATCGGAGAGCAGGGGAGGAGATGCTGGCAAATCTCAAGGTGTAACGTAATCACCCCGACTCCTCCAAGGCATTGGCCTGATGCGAGGCGGTGGGCTGAAAAGAGTAATTGGGCTGGCATCCATTTGGTGCAACGATCCATAGGACTCAATTAATGCGTCGCTTAATTGTGTTCTGTGGGATTATTTGGCATGAACGTCCTACATCAGTTGCCCGCTTTGGAGTTACGGCTTAACTTGGCAGAAGATACTGCCTTGAATCTGCAAGAAAAATCGGTTGCGAATTACGGGTCAACTGAATGTGCTGGCTCGGCGGTTTTTGCCGTTTGATTCATCCGTGGCGAGGAATTAAATTGAAAAGATCTGTCCCCATTTAATTCTTTTCTGGCGTGTTTCCAAAATAGACTTTAGTGTGGGGCCAGGGAATCTCGATACCTTCCTGGTCAAAACGGTTCTTGATCCGTTTGCGTAGTTCTCCAGTTAGTCCCCACTGTTCTCCAGGCTTGGTATAGCCCCGAATACAAATGTCGACGCCATGGTCACCAAGATCACTAACACGCATCGCCGACGGAGTCGTTGTTAAGTTCGTTCCAAAATCGGGGTCATCTTTCAGTTCCTGGCACACCCCGTCAATAACTTGATAGACATGGCTGATATCCTCTTTATAAGCCACCGTAACATATAGATTGATCCGCGCCCAGTCTCTGGTCTGATTACTGGCAAATTGTATCTGACTATTGGGTATTACATGCATTGTGCCATTTATTTCTCGTAAAACTGTACGCCTCGGATCTACTGTCTCAACTTCTCCTTCCATTCCCGCAATGGTAACCCAATCACCAATCCGGTACCAGTCCTCCATTACGATGAAGAAGCCCTGAAGATAATCGCGAATGAAGTTTTGAACAGCAAAACCAAGTGCCAGACTGGCAACACCGAGTGTCGCCAGCAAGGGTGTAATATCTACTTCAATAACACCCAGAACCATCACAATGGCAATGATCCAGATAATAATTGCGATAATTCTTATAAGGACAGAAGCAATTGTTTTGGAGCGGGTGGATAACTGATTCTGTGATTCTACCCGGATCTTCGGGATACTCGCGATTATTACCCTCGGTATTATCTTTTTCTGAATAATATTGAGTGCAATAGCGATAGCAAGAATGATTACAACCTTTACTGCGATTCCCATAATCGTAGTTAGATTAAGAACGGAATCAAATGTAAGAATGAGATACCTCCTTCGGACAATTTACTTGTATGCCCCTTAAGTTAGGACCCCGAACGTTCAGGCTGAGCAGCCGAGTCCCGCCCATCAAGCGGCGGGACGAAAGTCTGTCTCAAGCCGGTGGTTAGAATATCTACCCCATGGAAACTATCTATTGGCCCTTCGAAAAGACTTGTCGTAAATCACTATCTTGTCAATTCCATCAAACCAATTAGATATCCAAGACCTTTTTAACCAAATGATCACTCCATCGCAAACCCACGTTTTAGCATTGTCTTTTGTTCTCCCCGGTGCCACAAGAGGCGAGCCGTAAATCCTTTCAACATCTTACAAAGATGATCGCAGAGTAATGCCTTTTGAAGTTTTTCCGTCGAAATTAGGTAACGTGCTGATAGTGTTCAAAGTGTCATCATGAAAGTTGATTTTCAAACCTACACTCGAATAGACATAGTTTCTGCTATCTTCAGCTTTGGTTGATTGAACAGAGTCCGGCTTTCCTAGCGATCGAATAACGTCATCCACTTTGCTGCTACCGACTACTAGATCTTCAAAACCCTTCCCCTCTATTAGGATTTTGTCCTGGGCAGACGACATTGATATCAATCCTAAAAAGAGGAACCAACGTAAGAAACAGTTTTAACACGTTCGCCTGAACCATTTTGAGTATTCCAACAAGTAATATGCTGATCTGCATATCTCCGGTTTATTTCGGCATATCACGTTCACCATAATCTGTCTGCAGGGCTTTGGACGGCCTTACTTCCGCAATTAGAACGCATTTAAATAGCTCATTAATTGCGTTCTGGAGGCCCAATGAAGAGCAAACCCACGCCCAGAGCGGTTCTGAGCCTAACTGGAAGTTACATTTAATGAGTTCGCTTCTGAGCGGTCTTAGAAGGTCAGTAATGATTACCCCAAAAAGCTTGGATTGGATAAAATTGGATCTAAGGACTTTGAAAAATGAGATGGCTTTGGATCCGACCCACCAATGCCCCTCGCCTCCAATTGGCCCCGTGGAGACATTTTGGAGACATTGGTAGTATAAGAACAGGTGGGTGCCTGGCTAAGTGCTTGAAAAGAAAATGCCCCCGGCGCGACTCGAACGCACGACCCCAGGATTAGGAATCCTGTGCTCTATCCACCTGAGCTACGGGGGCACAGGGTGAACTTACCAGATCTCAAGAAAAATTTTAAGTGACCCGTTGAACCAACCTCGATTTACCTGGCACTGCATGTAAAGGTCGGTTTTGAGTTATTACCCGGACCCTGTTTTACGATTCATCCGATCCCATTCAGAAGAATGAACCACTAATGGATTCGCCTGGGTGAGTCAAGCTTTCTTGATTACCAAAATGACTGGTACGGAGTTGCAACCAGCCGTAAAGCGGATTGCCTAAACCCTGGGCTAAGGTAAAATCAAACCAGCAGTACGCTGCCCGTTTAGTCAACATATCAACGGGTTACATGTAATTACTTAACGCATAACCCATGATTCATTATAGAACTCACGGCACAACCGCCCCTTCCGTATTCAACGCCAAATTTCACGGACAATTCTAGACAGAATCTACCTGCCGCTGAGATTAGGTGTGGGGAGTGACACCACCACCTCGGTGTTTCCATCCCAGAGCCGGTGCACGCACGTGCACAGATCAACCCAATTCGCCTATCCTTAAGATCGCCGTATTTTGGAAGAAATTGGGCAAAGTTACACAGAATCGAATGGTTGTCGGAGAAAGATGAGAACAATTCCATTCCAAATCAGCACCTTACCTATGGCGCCCCTTTTGCTAGAACAGAAACGTGCCCTTCAAACCGATGATAAATATTATATAAAGGAAACAGAGATGCAGGAACTGGCATGGAGTTATCGGGAACGGTTAGCAGTCGCCTGGGTCTTCTGGTGGCGCGCTTCGATCATCGGCGCGGGGGGCTACTTTCTAGCTTAAAATATCGTAAGGATACTGCAGCACTCCAAAAAAAATGATTGGCCTGGCCAAACATTGGACCTACTCCACCCATCTGGAAAATCAGCCATTGAATGACTTGGTATCGGGTTGCTGGCTCACTGAGTAACAGTTTAGTCGTCTTCTCTGCCAGATACGTCAGGATGGCACCGGATTCGAACAGTGTGGAGGGTTTCCCGTTGGGTCCTTCGCGATCAACAATGGTTGGGATCTTGTTGTTTGGGTTCAGGGCCAGGTATTCAGGGGCCAACTGTTCATCTTTGGAAAGATTGATGGAATTAACCTCATAGGGTAGGGCCACCTCCTCAAGCATGATGAAACATTGCGGCCGTTTGGAGTTTTCCACGAATAAAGATCGATCATGAGTCAATTCCTTTTAGGGGTCCCTATGCTGAAAGGAAAGCCAACACCTTCCGCGCAAAATCCTCCTCAGCATCCCACATGACCATATGCGCCGCATTCTCAATCAGTTCGATTTTCAGGTTTGGTTCTTTCTCCATGAGCAAGGCGCACTTCTTGGCTGCCGAACCACGATCATGGGTCCCATAGAGCATAAACAAGGGAGCTTGCACTCCCTTAAGCCGCTGCCATAAGGGCACCCCCTCTTTTCGCGGCTCCCGTGCTTTGTTTCGCTCCAAAAAAGCCTGAAAATTCTTTCCAACGCTCATCTGATGCCGTTGTTCCAAAACCTTAGGGGTAATAAGAGACTTGTTGAACAGGTTTTCCTCAAGAAGCTTCCTTGTATCTTCCAGGGTCGGCTCTGATGGACTCTCTTCCTCCCCGCCCCCACCACGACCCGATGGTTTCTGATCCGGCAAGGGGGGAAGAAGGCTTCCTGTCGCCGCAGTAATCACCTGACTGACCCGATCGGGGTGCTCCAAGGCCAATTGTAGGACAATGGCTCCTGTCATGGAATGACCAAGCAAGCAGGACTGCTCAAGCTCCAAGGCGTCCATGAATTTCAACACAAAGGACTTCTGATAGGACGCACTGTAATCCTTGGGGTTGTCCGAAAGCCCGTATCCGGGTCGATCAAAGGCAATGGCGCGGAATCCACCTTGTGCCAACTGACTCAAGGTCGCCTCCCACACATCGGCAGCCGAGCCTAAAGAAGCCCCGTGCAATAACACGACGGGTGTGCCGGAGCCCTCTTCCAAATACCGAATCTTCAATCCATCAACCTGAATAGAGTTTTCCATATGATCTCCTATATGGATTATTAGTACCCGTGACCTAAGGATTCATACCGCTATCCACTTTATGAATCTACCTCGATCTGAAATTCCACTAGGGGCAAGATTCAAACAGACGCCAAATGTTGAAGTTCAATGACATATCAAACTTGACATTTTTCCGACGATACAATAATGAGGGTGGCACCTACAGGCCAAGTCTCAGGGAGGGAGGGGCCACCCATGCAAACACTGGGTTCTGATATGCAAAACTTGCAGGCAGCATGCGAATCAGACAATACACGATTGATCGGGCATCACGACCTGGATGGTAGCGGCGACGGGATGCAAATTGTCAAGTACGGCCAGTACGCCTATATTGCCCACGTGGGGCAGAGTAGGATGGCCCTTTCCATCCTGGATGTTTCCGATCCAGAGAATTCTCGCTTGATCCGCCAGATCCCCCATCCTCCCAATACTCACAACCACAAGGTTCAAATTGTCGGCAACACGTTAATTCAGAATAGTGAATTCATCTCCTATATTCCCAGGACTGGACCCGAAGAGCCTGTCAGTGGCTTAATAATATATAACATCGACGACCCCGTGGATCCAAAATCGGTTGGTTTTTATCCGGTAGAGATGCCGGGAGTCCACCGCATTTGGTACCGGGAGGCGCCTTACGCTCATATAGCAGCATCAGTTCCAGGGACAAAATCCCGAGGCTACCACATTGTCGACCTTTCCAATCCTACCGAACCCAAAATGATTGGCTGCTGGTGGGTGCCGGGTTCCAAGGAACATGATTCAAGGCCATGGCAGCCTCTGGACCCTACCCAGAATCATTTCCAGGTACACGGTGCCATTCCCCATGGGAACCGCGCCTATGTTTCCTGTATCGACGCGGGCATGGCCATTCTCGATATCAGCGATCTCAGTTCTCCGACACTCATCAGCCATATTAACTGGAACCCACCTTACGGCGGCTACTCGCACACATCCTTACCACTGCCTGGCCGTGGACTCTTGATCGAAGTATGCGAGTACTTGGGAGACAACCCCGAACGAAATGGAGACAAACGCATCTGGGTCATTGATATTCGAGACGAGCGCCAACCCGTGATCATCAGTAGCTTCCCGAAACCCCGCCCACCAAAGAACTCCCCCTGGAAGGATCTCCCCGATCATCTTCTGCCATACGGACCCCATAACGTACACGAGCACTATCCTAAAAGTTTTACGAACGAAAATCTTATTTTCTCCACTTGGCTTAGTGCAGGCCTCCGTATTACCGATATTAGTGAGGCGGATCGTCCAACGGAAGTGGGCCGTTTCGTACCGCCTCCTCCACCCGGCCAGCAAGTGCCGAGGGTCAACGACCTTTACGTGGACGCCGATCGTTTGATCTATCTCACTGATCGACGGAGAGGTGGCGTATACATAGTCGAATATACAGGTCATTAAAAGATCAGAAGTTCTGAACCCTTGACTTCCCATCCCTCCACAAATAAAAAAGGTAACTACCAAATATATATCCCGGGGAGTTTTCTGGCACATGCAAACCACTGGTTCTAACCTCCGTAAGATGCAGGATGAGTGCTACACGGAGAACACGCGTCTCATTGGCCATCACGACCTGGATGGTAGCGGCGACGGGATGCAAATTATCAAGTACGGGCAATACGCTTATGTCGCCCATGTCGGCACAAGCAAGATGGCCCTTTCCATCCTGGACGTTTCCGATCCAGAGAATCCTCGCTTGATTCGCCAGATCCCCCATCCACCGAATACCCATAACCACAAGGTCCAGATCGTTGGCAACACGTTGATCCAGAACAGCGAGTTCATTTCCTATATACCCAGGACTGGACCTGAAGAACCAGTCTCGGGACTTAATGTGTACAACATCGATGACCCAACTGACCCGAAACTAGTTGCATTTTATCCTGTGGCGACCCGTGGCGTGCACCGCATATGGTTCCGCGACGCACCCTACGCTCACATTGCCGCTCCAACCCCAGGGACAAAATCTCGTGGTTACCATATCGTGGACCTTTCAAAACCGTCCGAGCCAAAAATGGTCGGGTGTTGGTGGCTACCAGGTGCCAAGGAAGACGATCCGGAAAAATGGAAAGCCCTCGACCCAACCCATGATCACTTCCAAGTGCACGGGGCCATCCCAAATGGAGACCGCGCCTATGTTTCTTGTACTGACGCGGGGATGTGCATTCTCGACATTAGCAATATCAATTCCCCCAAACTCATCAGTCGCATCAACTGGAGCCCACCCTATGGCGGCTACGCGCACACCTCTCTGCCGCTGCCCGGGCGGGGGCTCCTCATTGAAGTCTGTGAGTGGCTGACTGGCGGCCTCGAAAAAAACGGCGACAAGCGGATCTGGGTGATGGATATTCGAGATGAGCGCCAACCGGTCATGATCAGCAGCTTTCCAAAACCCAAGCCACCAAAGAATTCACCTTGGAAGAGCTTCCACGATCGCCCCCTGCGCTTCGGCCCGCACAACGTTCACGAGAATTATCTCAACGGGTTAAAGAGCGAGGAACTGATCTTTTCCACGTGGTTCAACGCCGGCATGCGCATCACCGATATCAGCGATGCAGATCGGCCAACTGAAGTGGGCTATTTCATCCCCCCGCCCCCACCCGGTGAGGAGGCACCAGAAACCAACGATATTTACGTGGATTCGGATAAATTGATCTACCTAACCGATAGACGCAGGGGTGGAATGTATATTGTGGAATATACAAGTCAATAACAAACCAGTGACCGACCTCAAGAAACGGCAAGGGAGATCCAGGGATCATGAAAGATAGGAAACGAATGTACGTGGGCTCCGAAATCGGGCTCGTTGTCATGACCCAAACGGACGCTCACTGGGAACAGGAAGCCGTAGCACTCAAGGATAAATCTATCAATATGGTCGCGACACCGCAGAGAGGCAACGTCGTATATGCATGTGTCCCGAAAGAAGGGGTTTTCGCATCAAAAGATAGTGGAAAATCATGGGATTTGGTATTCCCCGGCAAGGTCCACACACTGGCCGTCGATCCGAGACAACCGAAAGTAGTTTATGCAGGGACCGAGCCCGTCCACTTATTTAGGTCCGACGATACGGGGGAACATTGGATTGAAGTCGAAGGTTTACAGCGGGTCCCGGAAGAGGCTCGTGACAGATGGTGGTTCCCGATCTACCCCCACGATTCCCATGTAAGAAGCATCTTTGTCGATTGGCACGATTCACGAATAATCTGTGTGGGACTTGAGCACGGCGGAATCTTTCGCACTGTGGACGGGGGTGATAACTGGGAGGACCTGTCTGCCGGCATTGAGTACCTGGATATTCATATGGTGATGGGCGACCCTATCGAAAAGAATCTATACTACGCGGCCACGGCACGCGGATTTTATCGAAGTGAGAATTTTGGAAGGGATTGGATCCTCTCCACGGATGGTGTATCCAGGGACTATTTTCATGATTTTGTGGCACTTCCGGGTTCCTCTTCAACCTTGCTAGTGGCAACGGCTAACGGCACCCCACCCGCATGGAGACGGCAAGAGAAGGCTCAAGCCGCGATCTATCGCAGTAATGACAGCGGCCTCTCCTGGCATCTCTTGAATGGCGGCCTACACGAAAACATGGAGCGCATGGTCTGGAGCATTTTTCGCGACCCACAGGACGACGATTCCATATACGCCAGCATTGGTGACTACACCCCCCATCTTTCCGATGGGGAGACCGGTTACGGAGAGGTGTGGAGCAGTCACGACCGAGGTAACCGTTGGCAAAAGATCCACAGAGGTGAGGGCCCGATTCGATCGGTCTGTGTCGATATCCAGTAAGCCACAGCGTTGCCGTCTGGAAAGGGTTTAGCGTCAGAGCAATGACCAATCTAAGGAGAAACAAAGTACCGTGGGCTCCCCCTCCCGATGACGAGCTGAGCTGGTTTCCAGTCAAGGGGCGGTTGCCCTTATTCCCGCGCCCTCTGGAATACACCATAGAGGTAGAGGCATTCGGCTTCGGCGTCACTCGCGCGTTAGAGAGTCTTGAATTCCCCCTCACGGAAGTCCGCTCCCGACTATTGGACGGGCAGATATATCTCGCCATAGCTCCAACGGCGAATGCGGAACAGAATGCACCGCAACGCTTACGGCGTATTTGGGATTTGAATCTTCGATACACAAAAAACATCAGAGATCACTGGCATCAGCAGGTCCAACCCAAAGTCGACGGCTACAACCGTTGGATGGCCGAGTTCATCCCACCCGACTGCACAGCTAAAGAATTAGCCGAGCAGGTCCGTCAACTTCGGTGGGTAAGAACAAACCAGTGGTTCAATATAGTCCGGCCGGTGGTCGCCCCGACAGCCCTTGTCCAGCGCCGCGCCAATGAAACCGTCAAAGAAAGAGGACATAATAGCACGGAGGCTCAATCATGGATTCGTGCGGCTGACGATGGGTTGGCTATTACCAAGGAAGCCCTTGGGGTTCTTAATAAGGGCAATACCGTGATGCTATCTGGGTTGCGGCAAATTGGAGTGCGCATTAAGGACGCCGGCTCAATCGATAACCCGGAGGATATCTTCTGGCTCCAGTGGAAAGAGCTCCGAGGTATAATACAGGATGGCTCAAAGTGCCAAGAACGGGTCGCCGAGCGTCAAAAGAATGCCTCCCGGCTAGGCCGACAAGAACTGCCGGCCAGTATTGGGCCGGCGTTACCTGCCGACGCGGCCAGAATGTATCTGATCAACGATATTCTGGGCCTCCTCAGTTGATCTCTCATTGGCTCCCAGCGTAACCGGATTTATCCCCTTTATATTCCCCATCCGATGAAGCCTACGGATGCCCTGATCAGGCGGATTAGGGTCATAACTCTTGGTATTTCCCCACAAATATGGTAAAAGAATAAACGAATTTGGGGTCGACTACGGAAGCAATTAAGCTGCAGGTTTTGTCTTTATTTTCGGTCCCTTCCACATATCGCGAGCCGTTAGCTCAGCTTGGTTAGAGCATCTGCCTTTTAAGCAGAGGGTCGCTGGTTCGAATCCAGCACGGCTCACATCGTCCCCGTCGTCTAGCCTGGCCCAGGACACCGGCCTTTCACGCCGGCGACACGGGTTCAAATCCCGTCGGGGACGCCAAATTTCTCATTGTGTAACTGCACGGATTCCCTCATTGCCGTGCCTGATATAAAGATAACCCGATAAAATAGAAACAATGTTTAATGGCTAGATAACTCTGAGGTCGCACACTTTACAAGACTGGTTCTAAACTTTTATAAGGGAGGGGGAAAGGGCCTGCCCCAATATCGATGGCCACCAGGCGGATCCCCCCCCCTTAAATGTGATTAGTCCTGGCTTAATACCCCTTAACCAGGACAGCACTTAAAACAATTAAACCTGGTAGACACATTGTTAGCGGAAGATCCAAAATCCCCTGGGCGATTCGTGCGACTCCGTCTATTCTCCTTCCCTTCTGCCGAACACTTTGATGTAATAAGAACCTATTCGCAACAGATTGCTATCCTCCTTGTTTGATTCGTTGTCTTCCAGATATTGCCTTTCCGAATCCGAAAGATGTTCAGGCTTTCCTTTTTGCCGTTTGCTTCCGTCCGATATTCGGCAGTCTACTTTTCCCACTGTTTCCGCAACGTGTAAATCACCGAGAAAAGGACCGTGACCGTCACGAAAATTACCCCAAGTGCGTTGATCACCGGCGTGTGGGCCTTGCGCGCCTGAGCCGCGATCTCCGTGGTCAGCGTGCACGAACCACCGATGGAGAACACCGTCGTGTTGTAATTCTCGAAGGACATCAGGAAGGCCAGCGCAGCGCTACTGAGAATGGCGGGCAAGAGGAAGGGAAAGGTCACACGACGGAACAGGAAGAACGGTGAAGCGCCGAGGTCAAGGGCTGCCTCTTCCTGCGAACGGTTTTTTCGCTGGAGCCGGGCCATGATGATCAGCATCGGGAACGAAGCAATAAAGGTAGTTTGCGCCAATATCGTTGTGTAGAGATCGGCGCCGACGCTAAAGTTACGCCAGAATACGATGGTAGCGATGCCAAGTACGATTCCCGGGGTCAGCATGGGAGAGATCAAGAACGCATAGAGCACATTCGTCGCCCACCCTTCGAGTCTGGTGAGTAGGATAGCAGCCGACAACCCGAGCAACACCGACGCCGGCACGACAAAGATGGCGATACGGAACGAGTTCTGCAGACAGCCGATCAGCCGATCCTCCGCGAGAAGGCGGGGAAACCAAGCCAACGTCAATTCCTGCCAGTTGGTCACCGACGGTGGCGACACACTGTTAAAGGCCGCCAGTATCATGAGAACGAGGGGCAGGAACATGAACATCACGAACATGCCGATGAAGATGTTTAGTAGGGCGTCACCTCTGTCCATTTTCTTCCCGGTTCATCGCGCTAGTTGCCTGAGTTTCACGCCGAAGATGGCCATGACGGCGAATATGAACACGATGCAGATAAGTAGCAGTGTGAAAGAGTAAGCCGAGCCCTGATTCCAGTTCGACGATTCGAAGAACTTGTCATAGATGAGCTGTGTGAACCATTTGGGCTGAAGTCCGCGAGTAATAATATAAGGCACCGAGAACGACCCTGCTGCCAACATGAAGGTCATGATGCAGCCAACGGCAATTCCGGGTCTTGTGTGGGGAATAATAACGCGCCAGTGAATGCGCCATGTCTTGGCCCCGAGGTCCCGGGCCGCCTCGACCTGGTTCGGATCAAGCGTTGCCATCGTGTTGTATATGGGGAAAACCATGAACAGAATGTAGGTGTAGACCAGAACCACCAGCACCGCTCCTGGGAATCGATACCAGATGATGACCTCATCCCTCGCAAACGAGGCAAAGCCGGCAAGATCCAGTAAGGTATTCAAGAGTCCATGCAAGTCGAACACCATCAACCATGCATAGATCCGCATCAACTCGTTAACCGCATACGGTACAAAAAGCGCGGTGAACAGAATGACGGTTTTTATCGGTCCGGACCGTAGCGCTAAGGCATAGGCCACCGGATAGCATACAGCCAGCGCGATCAGCGTGACGATCAGTGCAAAGGCGATGGTCTTGGTCAGAGTCCACGCGTGCAGTCCCGTCATTGAGGTGTAGTTCCTGGCAGAGTAGGGAAACTGCTGAGCCTTGGCTGCCTTGAGGTTCTGCTCCTCGACGAGCAGTGATTGAATTTTATCCTCGATCTCGTGCACTTGTTGTTCCAACCGGAGCTTGTCTTCTTCCCCGAACTCCCCACAGCTCGAATCACCGGTCATCATGGGATTGACCATGCCCGTGGAGTTGCAGGCCGGACCGTTCACCAAATCGTATTTCTTGGTTCCCTTGTCGCGATACAATACGTCCAGATCGTTAACAATCTTCGTCAGGCGGTCGCCACGCTCCTCGAAGCGAAGGCTGAGTTCGATCATGAAGAACTGAGGTGCAACGATGAGGAAAGTCAGCCACAACGCCACGCAGACTGAAAAGAACGTGGTCAGCGGCCAACCGTAGATTTCAATTAGTTGCTTCATCGACTTGACGACCCGTATCAGCGAGTTCCCCGCTGGCCATGACAATTGCATCAACGGCGGCAAAGCCGACATGCATCGAATGATCGTGATCGATCCCGGCGTCGTCGGCCTTGGACATATGGGCCACGATGGACTGCTCTCCCGTGGATAATACCCAGTTCACGTACGCGCCTTCCATGTCGCGGCGGACGGGCTTTACAGCCACGCGATTATCGGACTGGGACTCATGGCCGATTTTCAAGGCTTCGGGGCGCACGAACAGCATTGCGTCGACACCGACCGCCAGACCGGCAACCGCCCGCCCGCGCAAGGTGCCGAGTTCTGATTCGAGGGTCGCGACGCCGTCCTCTATCACTGTTATTCGCCCCCTTAGAATGTTGTTCTCGCCCACGAAACTAGCCACGAACGGCGTACTCGGGCGGTCATAAATACGATCGCTGGTATCGACCTGCTCCATGCGGCCGTGATTCATGACTGCCACGCGGTCCGACATGGTGAGCGCTTCGCCCTGGTCGTGGGTAATGTAGATAAAGGTAACACCGGTCATGCGCTGAATGTGCCTGAGCTCGGCGCGCATGTGCTGGCGGAGTTTGAGGTCGAGAGCGGACAAGGGCTCATCGAGCAGAAGCACCGAAGGTTCTACCGCTAAAGCCCTGGCTACCGCAACGCGTTGTCGTTGACCACCCGATAGCTCATCCGGTTTTTTCATCTCCTCGCCGTTCAACGCAACCAGGTCAATAAGTTCCATGGCGCGTTTGCGTCGCTCGGCTTTGCCCACCCCTCGTGCCTCTAGCCCAAATGCGATGTTTTCCCAGACGGACATGTATGGGAAAAGGGCCAAGTTCTGGAAGATAAGTGCAGTAGGCCGCTGATTCGGCGGTACACCCAGCATGATGTCCTCGCCGATACGAATGCTTCCACTTGCTGGGCTGAGGAACCCCGAGATCATGCGCAGCATGGTCGTCTTGCCACAGCCCGAGGGGCCGAGAATCGAGAAGAACTCCCCCGCGTTGATCACGAGGTCGGTAGGATACACAGCGGTAAAATCGCCGAACTTCGCGGATACCTTTTCTAGGACTACTTCTTTGCCATGCACTGCTCGAGCCCACCATGATATACGGACAGCCTCGCCATGGAGGCTCGTCTCGTCAGTCGTTGCCCGGAAAGACGTGGCCGCCCGCCACGATTGTATAAAACCAGCATCAAGCGTTGCTGATTTTCTCAACGTACTCCTGGCGCAGGGGAGCGAACCACGGCGTGTCCGCCTGCCACCACCACATGTTGCTCAACACGTCAGGGCGATAGACTTCCGCGAACTGCCGTTTGAAGGTGTCAGAGGTGAATTCTGATGAACCGGCGACCGCGGAGTTGTATCCCGTTTTGTTGGAGAACATGCCGCCAACTTTCGGTGTCAAGATGTAGTTGATGAACTTGTAAGCTTCGTCGACGTTCTCCGCACCAGCTAGGATGCCGACGGAGTCGAGCCATGTGAGGATGCCTTCCTTGGGCGCTCGGTACTTGTAGGCCGAGTCCTCTCGGGCAAGCAACAGACCCGTGGTATCCCACGTCTGCCCGATTACGGCCCCAGCATCCTTAAAGGAGGACGTGGCTTCGGTGGCGTTGTTCCAGAAGGCGCCGAACCAGTCCTTGCGCTCGATAATCCAGTCTGTGATCTCGGACAATACACGCCGCGCGCCCTCTTCGGACTTGTAGACGTCGAGCATACGATTGGATTTTACCACGCCGATGGAGTCCAAGTATAATCCCGTACCCATAATGACGGATTTCTGCCGAAAGGCGACCTTTCCCTTGACCTCCAGCCGCCACAGATCACCGAACGAGATCTCGTCGTCTTTCAAGCTCAGGGTTTTGGAGTTGTAGGTGATGCCCTCGGTTCCCCAGTCAAACGGAATCAGATAGCGTTTGTCGCGATACACGGCACCTAGCTGAATCGAATCACGCAAAAACGAGGGGATTACGGCCTGGAGATTCACCCGCTTCTCGTCGATGGGTGCCAGCCAGATACCACCCGGGGCATTGGAGTCCTCGTAGTTCGCCCGGTTGGTGACGGACGGGAAGATGACATCCCAGCCTTTGCCTCCGGCGGCCTTGGTTTTTTGCTCGGCTTCATCATTGGATCCGAAGGTGGTGAGATTGACCTTGATGCTGGTTTCCTTCTCGAAGCCATCGATCATGTCCTGGTTGACGTAGTCCACCCAGGCGAAAACATTCACCTGCCGGGACGCCGCGAGTACCTGTGATTTGATGATCCAGGGCCCAGTCGCCGCAATTGCGATTACGGCGCACTTTTTGAGAAACGAACGCCGCGAAACGTCGCCCAAGGAGCACGAGATTTTAGTTTTGTCATTAATGTCAATTCTACTCAGATAACATCTCCTCTGGAACCGGACAGCTCGCAGTGAGATCTCGCCGCAAATTGCCGGTGTGCGGTAATGCTAGGTTCGGCGTTCACCGCCAACATATCTTTTTATTCGAATGAGATCGCGTTGTCGCCAGCCCCCCCGAGAAACTCTAGCCCCGTAGTTCAGGGCTTGCAATCAAATAGCCCCCTTTCCGTCATAAAAAACAAAAAGCACCGCTGGAATGTTGCCTTGTCCCGTTGCCTTACCCTGCCTTACTCTTATTACTTCTTTACTGAGAGCTGATCACTGATATCTGGTGACTTTTATACAAATTCGCACTCACTTGTCAATTTCCGTTACGTTGGGAAAACCCTATGATAGAAAAGAACAAATGACTTGGTATTTCGGAAGGGAAATAGTTGAATCCAAGACTTGGGGTAACCCGCATTAGAGCAGGATTATTGAACCCTTTGCAAATAGCAATATGGCAAGCTTGACCCCGATATGGGGGCTTGACTGCCTCTCCCGGGCCCCCTACACCGTTCCGGGTTTATGTAGGGATATCCTGCAAAAACATTTCTTTTGGCAGCTCCTTTCCCAGGCCCTTTTGCCGGGCGTTGTCATAGATCCGACCGCCGACGCTTGCAAATTGGATCCCTTGGATGCCTGAGCTTGCCCCAATATCGCCTTCTAGAGTACCAAAGGACTGGGTTGCAAGGGTCGTTATCTCGTCTTTCCCGGTTCGTTGGTACCGTTGACCACTTTCCCAGTCGACGCAATCTACGTAGCGCGCATTAGGATACCGCTCACGCCCCTTGAGATTCTGCGAACTCCAGCTGCTGGTCGGTACTTTGTCCCGCTCATCCGGTTGTCCGGCAAGATAGCACATGGTGTTGACACGGACAGCAAAATCATCGTCGATGAAATCCGCCACCGAAGGCGGCCTTCGGCGAACCAGGAGTCCGACTGTGTCGATTCGCTCGTATACGTCCGGGCTCAATTCCGATGCCATGACGTTGGCGATATGTACACCTGGCTCGAGCCACTTTCCCTGGATTACAGGGGTATAGGAATTCGTGCAGGCAGCCACAATGTCGGCCCCGCGCAAGGCCTCCTCAGGCTTGCCAACCGGGATAACCTCGCATTCCAGTATCTGAGAGATCTCACCTGCAAATTTTGCTACATTGGCTTTTGTCGGGCTATAAACCTTGATGGTGGAGATGTCGTGGACCGCACAAAAGGCCCGGGCGAAACTTCTGGCCATCCCCCCTGATCCGATCATACCAAGAACCTTTGCCTCTGGTCTCGCTAGGTACTTCGCTCCGATGGCTGCCGTGCAAGCGACGCGGAGATGTTGTACGAATCCATCGTTCATGATGGCGAGAAGTTCCGCATTGTTTACGCTAAACAGAAATACCAACCCGCCGTATAGGCCCGGCTGAGAACAGTAGGTAACCCGTCGCCGCATGCCGTTTACCACTGGCCACGAGATCATGTCGGGCTTGATCCGCAAGGCATAATAACCTGGCTCTTTCATGCCTCCTTCCATGGAGCTGAAGGAAAAAAACTCATCGGGACGTTTTGACGGGATCAGGTTGTCGATGCGGGGACGACGAATCGCGTCTCCACGCGCCATTTGTCGGATCCCGCTTTCCAATGCCTCGATGGCTTCCTGCGTCGTAATGGAGCGTTCCTGTTCCTGATTGCTCAAAAATAATGCCATGGATCCTCCTTCGCACCTTCCCTTTGCGCACAACTCAGAAATCAATGGGATTTTATCGCATCCGAGGGAACACAAATATTTTTAGTCGGGTCAACGGCTCTGAATATTTTGCATTGTGAAAGCGTCTCAAACGTGTCTTTAATTCCCCATTTTTTTACACCAACGCTTACCAAGAACCATGCGCTAACCTTTTCTTGAGATTTCCCCTGGTTTTGCTCCAGAAGCCTTCTTGTGTTCGCCCTATCTTCTTCCTCAGCTCTCAATCTTTCTGACTCTATCCTCAATCTCTCCCCCTCTAATTGTACTTGTTGGTTTCTTTGCCTAGTCCTACTTAGCTCTGCCGCTTGATTAAATATATTTGGAGCGTTGCTTTTAGAGATGAAAGCGGAAGCTGGGCAAATCCAAGACTCGGCAACCACAGGCAAATGATCAGCACGACTATAGTGCATAACTCAGTCCTCCTTCTAGCGGCTTCTATCCCCCCCCCAAGGTTAAGTCAAGGGCGGCAGTCAAGGTGATGGTATAGGCGACGTAGGAAAGTGGTTTAACCAACTAGACCCCTAAAGGCTCCCCTTTTTAATAGAGTCCAAGCTGGTCAATTATCCACCTTCGAGGACCCTTTTTTGACATGCGCCCCTTCGATAATCCTGCTTAAACTGGCTATGTTGGATGTCGATTTGCCCTCTAACAGTCTTCTTTGCTGAAAGGACCGATCCATTAGCGCAATATTCTCGATTGGCCTCATTTCCCCTTCCTCTGCTAGGTCGTGTAGGTTCATCCTGGCTTTAGCTCCCAGGAGGTAGAGATCCTCTATCTCCTTCTCCTTAATTTTCTCGACCATCATGCTAATATCAGGATCGGTAAACACCTCACTTTTCAAATACCTGATGATCGTATTATCGCTTTTTCCCATTCTCACAGCGATAGCCGTTGGGCTGACTCCCAGGTCATTCATGGCTTTCATACGTGCTAATTCTTTCTTGTTAGGTTTCTTCCCTCGCATTGGGTATACCCCCATTAAATTTAATTCTAGGGCGTTTTAGAGGTCTTTATGATCGTCCCGGTGACGCTCTTTTTGTTTTGCTTGGGGATCACACATCACTATATCAGCATCTCAATGGCCGGCCCCCCCCTGGCGGCTAATTTTTCGGTGACATAAACAACAACCGAAACGGTTTCGGTTCTAAGGTGATTTTATGGTATATAAAGGGGGTTTTTAAGGATGACACCGGGACTATAGCAGACAATAGCAACAGTTGATTTCTCCCAAAATTACTTTAACTTCCTGATGTTTTCCTATGCTTTGTTTGGTTAGCCTGATCGGGTTCAAATCCCGTCGGGGACGCCATAATTCCACCGCACCGGCTTAACACTAGCGCCTCATAGTATCGACACCCTCAATGAAGCAAGAAATCATTCTAGGAATTATTCAAGGTATGACGGAATGGCTTCCCGTCAGTTCCGAGGGGCTTATTGTTCTGGCTAATATCCACCTATTTGGAAAGGACGACTTGAGCGAAAGTATTCAACTCGCGCTTTTTCTTCATCTGGGGACCTTTTTTTCCGCACTGATCTACTTTCGGTGCAAGATTTGGCAATTGCTCAAGTCGCTATTTCACTATCCCCAATCCAGTCTGGAACAGCAGGCAACATTGAAATTTCTTATGATCAGCACGCTGATGAGCGGTCTCATCGGGTTCGGCTTGTTGCAGACCCTGATCCACTTGGAAGAGCAACTCCTCACTTCCGGAAGGGTATTGACGGGCCTAATCGGACTTCTGCTTCTCGTTACCGGGGGGCTCCAACTCTCGGCTCGGGCCGGGCAGCCGAGAAGTGCCAAGGACTCGTCGGTTCTGGATGCCGTTATCTTGGGCGTGGTACAGGGTCTGGCCATATTGCCAGGCCTTTCCCGTTCCGGTCTGACCATCTCTGCATTGCTTCTACGTAAATTCGATGACACCGACGCGTTGACCCTGAGCTTTCTGATGAGCCTTCCGGTCGTCCTCGGGGGTAATATCCTGCTTAACGCGAACGGTTCCCTCCTCACGACCTCGAATCTATTGGGCACCCTCTTCGCCTTTGGCTTTGGTCTGGCAACCATTCATATTTTACTCAAGGTGAGCAAAAGGCTGAATTTGGGCTATTTTGTACTTTTGTTCGGACTTCTGATGGCCGGGTCGACTTTGTTATAAAATAGGTTTGAGCAATGACCGGGCTATGAAGTCGAAAAAGGGGTTAAGGTATAACTGCTACGTCTAACCAAAACCCTTTGCGTTGAGAATTCCAAACCGAGTGCCTTGATCGAGGATCATACACCCAACCATGGAAACCTTGGGGGCCATTCTCGGCGAGGAGCTTCAGAGACGAATTTCAGGCAGTATCGCCGTTTTGAGTTGTAGCCTGGTTGAGGAGGAGTTCAATTCGGGGTACGAGCTGCTCGTAGGTAAAAGGTTTCGCCATATAATCGGTGCAACCGCTCAGGAGGCAGTCATCTTCCTCTATCTTACTCACTTTGGCTGTCATAGCGAGTATGGGGGTGCCTTGGGTCTTGGGATGCTGACGAACCTGGCGGGCGATCTCGAGGCCATCCAGATCGGGCAGTACAATATCCAGAAGAATGAGATCCGGCTGCTCAGCCACTGCTCAATCTACAGCCTGCTTACCTTTCATCACCCCTATGGTCTCATAAGGGTTACGAAGCAACATCTCCAAGACTCTCAGCAGATCTTGATTATCTTCTAGGATGAGGATTTTCTTCTTCATATCCAGAACGCTAGATCGTGACGTCAAAACAATAAGCGCAAAAGGGGTGCCAATCCATATCCTATTGATTTACAACGATTCTCAGAATCAGTTAGCGAAGGATCTGCTACAAGGGGGGGCAAGTTTCTTCCAAAAATGCCTTATCCTGACATTCCTCAGTGTTCAACGATACTAGAAGATGGGCTACCTTTACCACCGGTCCTTTATCCCAATCCGTACAACGGCAATCTATTCCAGAATGGACGTCAATTCGCCCTCCAGTTGGGAGGCCGATTGGAACTGAATCGAATGAATCCCAAGGTCTGCAGCCGCTGCAACAAATTCGGGTATATCGTCTACGTACCACACGCGATCTGGAGCAAGCCCGGCCGTTTCCAATGCGTGTCGATAAATCTCCAATGCGGGCTTTTGAAATCCCACCCGATAGGACACAATCAAGGCCTCCATCTTCTTGAATACCGAACAAACCGATTCGAGGTATTCGAAATGCAGTGGGTTGGTATTGGATAGGAGGAACAGACGACACCGATCTGCCAATCGATGGATCAGCAAAGAAACCTCAGGATTCTCACGGAACCCTGAGTTCCAGATGGCCACGAACTCGTCGAAGCTGAGTTTCAAACGGTAGCTCGACGCCACCTCTTCGAAGAATCTCTGTGAAGAAATCTTACCCGTATCGAAATCTGCTAACAGCGCGGCGCTTCGTACTTTGATATCGGCGATAAAATTGGCCGGATTGTGGTACTCCAATTCCTCCGACAACCCACCCAACTTGGCTGCGACGGTCAGCATGTCCACATGGACAAGGACGTCCCCAAGGTCAAAAATAATCAGATCCGGATGGTCCATACTTCCAGTTTGGCAAATTCTAGCGAAATTTCAATTCGCCGGTATGGCTTGGATTTGCATTCCCCCTGCACTTTCGATAACTTTGCGCCAATAGAAGGAAATAGACTTGAAAGCCTTTTTTAAAGCCATCACTCCCGAACAAGCCAGGCAGCACCTTCTCGATGTCGCCCCCGTAGGAATCGAGCCCCTTGCAAGCACCCGAGCCCTCGGACGCGTGGTCGCAGAAGACCTCTACTCCCAAGTCCACCTGCCCCATTTCCATCGGGCAGCGATGGACGGATACGCCGTCAGGGCTGAAGATACCTTCGGGGCAAGCACTAGCCTTCCGGCCTACCTAAAGCTCGTAGGCGCCGTTGAGATGGGAAAAGAAGTTACCCGTCCGCTCGCCAAAGGGGAAGCCATGCGTATCTCCACCGGTGGAATGCTTCCTCCCGACAGTGACGGGGTGGTTATGGTGGAATATACGGAAGAGGTGCCCGAAAACAGGGTTGAGATCCAACGTGGCGTTTCACCATGGAAGAACGTGATCCAGATCGGTGATGACATCAAAAAGGGCGAGCTCGTCTTCCAACGGGGTAGACGTCTCAGGGGGCACGACCTGGGAGCACTGATGGGTATTGGAATCTCGACCCTCAACGTGCATCGAAAACCCAGAGTCGCCCTCATCTCAACCGGTGACGAAATTGTGGAGGCTGAACAACACCCCCTCCCCGGTCAGGTTAGAAATATCAATCAGCACTCCCTTGCCGGGCTGATCGAGGCTTGCGGTGCTGATCTGCGGGATCTAGGCGTCTATCGCGACCAGCGGGACTCACTAACCCAGGCTTTGAATACGGCCCTTGGGTCGGCAGACCTCGTATTGCTCTCGGGGGGTAGCTCCGTGGGCATTAGAGACCTCGCCTTGGAAGTGATTTTATCCCTACCTGAGGTACGTATCATATTTCATGGCATCTCGGTGAGCCCTGGCAAGCCCACCCTATTTGCCAAAGTAGCCGGGATCCCATTACTGGGTTTACCAGGTTACCCTGTCTCTGCGTTGGTAATCTTCGACCTTTTTGGCGCCCCGTTGATTCGTAAATTGGGCGGCGAGGATTTAACCGGCGTGGGAAAGATCACGAAAACTACCCATGCCATTCTCAAAACCAATATTGCCTCCCAAACCGGTCGGGAAGACTATGTTCGCGTGAGCCTTACCCAGCATCAAGATCGGGTGTACGCGGAGCCTCTCCCCCACAAGTCTGGTGCCATCTTCACACTGGTGAGAGCCGATGGGATGATCAAGATCGATCTCAACCAAGAAGGCATCGAACAGGGGGAAGAAGTGGAAGTTATCCTGTTTTAGGCCGGTTAGAAAACGTGGCTCGCAAAAGATATCTCAAAAAGACTCCTCTCAATGAGGCGCGGGAACTGTTCCTGAAAAGAATTGATTCATCCCTGATCGAAGATGAAACAGTTCCCGTATCTTCGGCTCTCAATCGCATCACTGCCGAGCCTGTCTTCGCTAAAATCTCTTCCCCCCACTACCATGGTGCGGCAATGGATGGCATCTGTGTCCGCGCCCGGGAAACTTTCGGCACTACAGAATTCACCCCAAAACGGCTTCGCCTGTTACCCGAAGGACAGGAATCGGAAAACGGATTCGTCTACGTCGATACGGGAAACGCCCTCCCCCCCTGGGGGGACGCCGTTATTATGATCGAACATGTTCGGCAGCTAGACGAAACAACGGTAGAAATTTTGGATGCGGCAACGCCCTGGCAAAACGTTCGACTGGTCGGAGAGGATATTGTTGCCACAGAGCCCCTTTTGCCTCGTCGCCACCGGCTCCGCCCATACGATCTCGGGGCGCTACTTGCCGCAGGGCATGTGAACATCAAGGTCAAATGCAAACCCAGAGTTGCCATTATCCCAACCGGTGATGAACTTATCCAACCGGGACAAAAGGCGGAACCGGGAAGGGTTATCGAGTTCAATTCGATCGTCCTCGCAGCCCAGATTAGCGAGTGGGGTGGCGTTGCCGTAACGCTGGCTAGTGTGAGAGATAACCCATCGGATCTGAAACGGGCATTACGAGAAGCCTTAGAAAACCATCACATGGTCGCCATAATTGCGGGGTCATCCGCGGGGGAGTATGATTTCACAGCTCAGATTGTCGCCGAAGAGGGCGAACTTTTGGTCCATGGAATGGACGTCATGCCTGGTAAACCGGCGGTGCTTGGCTCCGTCCAAGGGAGGCCTGTAATCGGTATCCCCGGATATCCCGTCTCCGCGATCGTGGTTGCTCGGGAAATCTTGCAGCCGGCCCTGACAACCTTTCTTCGCTCCAGCCCGTCACCTCCCCTCAAGGTTAGAGTGTCCGTACCCAAGAAACTCGCTTCACATCTGGGGTTGGAAGAGTTTGTTCGGGTCAACCTAGGACGTGTCTCCGGCAAACTAATTGCTGTCCCTTTGAGACGCGGAGCTGGCGTTATAACGACCATGGTTCAGGCTGACGGTCTATTGCGGATTCCAAGTCTTACGGAAGGGATCAACGCCGGTGAAGAGGTCGAAGTCGAGCTATTGCGAACGACCGATGAGATAGACAATACCATTCTTTGCACGGGTAGTCACGACCTATCCATTGGGGTCCTCGATGACCAGCTCAAGCTACACCATCCCGGACTTAAGATTGCGACGACCAACGTGGGAAGCCTCGGCGGACTATTTTCGCTGCAACGGAGCGAAACCCATTTGGCCGGAACCCATCTGCTGGACCCCGAAAGCGGCACATACAATATCCCTGATATTAAACGAATACTGCCACGGCTCCCGGTAACACTGGTTCACTTGACCCAAAGGGAGCAGGGCCTTATCCTGCAGCCAGGTAACCCAAAAGGGATCCAAGACTTAAAAGGTCTCGCGACCAAGGGAGTCCGATTTATCAACCGCCAGCTCGGCTCAGGGACTAGGGTTTTGCTCGAATTCGAACTCAAGCGATTGAAGATCGCCCCCCAATCCATCGGAGGCTACGATCGTGAGGAGTTCACCCATATGGGCGTCGCCGTCGCCATCGCCAGTGGGTTAGCCGACGTCGGACTGGGCGTACGTTCCGCGGCCAAGGCCCTGGAATTAGAGTTTATCCCAGTCGGACAAGAACAGTACGATTTACTTTTTCTACGTTCCTTTTTCGATTCGGAAAAAGGACAACTCTTGTTGGGTATCCTAGATTCCGATGGCCTGCGCAACGCCGTCGAAGCCCTTGGCGGCTACGACGCCAGCACCAGCGGAGAGATTTTATACACACAGGGTTGAGCTCCATTTCTTCCCTGCTCTTCCTGGATACTACCCACTGGGACTCCATCGAAAGGGACATTCAGATGAGTGATACTTTCAAGCTCAAAATGACCGTGACATCAAAAGGGCGAACGGTCATTGCAGGAAGAATTATATCGGGTTCTTACGACCTTATACTGGGAACCGGAGGCTCAACCCTGACCCTGGTGGTCGGCAGCGGTGACTCGGGAATCGGCGGAATCGGTATCCCAATGGTCGTCGGTAATAACAAAATTGACTTTGGCTTTTGCAACCCCGCTGGATTAGGTCGCATGGCATTGCTGGGGAGAGGCTTTTACAAATGTAAATTCGACTTCAGAACAATCGGTGTATTCCCGTCCTGGGACCGGCTGGTCTTCGCCGTGCATAAGGATTCGGGAATCGATTCCCTGGCGGATATTAAGCGACAAAGAATCCCCCTTCGCATCTCCACCCGATATTCAGGAAAATACCGTGGCAGCATGGTTGCCATTGAAGAAGTTTGCAAAGATTATGGATTCACCCTTTCGGACATTGAGAAGTGGGGTGGAAGGATGCTCCCAATAACTCGACCCAGCTCAAAGGAACGGCCCAGCACATTGACGAAGGCCAAGTGGATGCCGTTTTTGACGAGAGAATTAAGAACTTGGGCGCACGGGCATTGAACTTGGGTATGGCGTTTCTACCTATTGAAGAAAATATTTTAAAAAAGATGGAAAGGATCGGTATGCCCCGGGCGGAGTTGACACCTGAGACCTTTTCCAAACTGAAGCGAAGTCTAACAACTCTCGATTTCAGCGGGTGGCTCTTCTTTTGCCACCGTGGGGTATCGAGCCAGATGACCTATGCGATAGCCAAAGCCATCGACCTTGAGCATACGAGTATTCCGGTTGATTATGCCGATGGTCGAAGCATGACCATGGAGGAGTTCTGCGGTGGCTGCGAGGCAGGTCCCCTAACACTCCCCTTGCATCCCGGAGCAAAGCGGTTTTACCGGAAAAAGGGATACCTCACTTAATCAGTCCAGTTGCCCCCACTCTTTGAATTCCTCCATTCCCAGCTTGGTGAGCGTATCCATAAAGGGACGTCCGGTCTTGGGGTGCCTGCCTGACAGACTGTAGTATTCGTGAATCATGTCGGGAAGCCATTTGGCTATGGTAAATCCCTGGTATTTGCCGTCAGGAACAGGCTCCAGGAATCGGGGTCCCACGTTTTTCCAATCTTCCTCCACGCTCCACCCCCTTTGGACCGCGAATACGCTCTGAAGGACCGCGCTTCGGTGTCCTGCTTCAAGGGCCTGATCCAGGTTGAAATCCCACCCGGTTGTAGCGTTTAGCGAGTCCACGATGCTGTTCAGCCCATCCGGTTTAAAGACATTCACCGCAAACCAGCAGCCTCCCATGAGTCCTGTGAACTGGCGATGCCATTCGGACACCACCTGAGACCATGGCCATCCGTGGGGGTCATCCCTATCCAGAGGTCCCCATTTTTCTCTAAATTTCAGATCAGGGGGCGGGTTAACTGACCCACCGCCTTGCGGCTTCATACCACCGCTGGCTACCAGCTCCCGCAGCATTTGACCGAAGTGAGGCCGCCAATCATGCATGGCAGGAGTCCCCTTTTTCGTATGGACAACCCATTGGGGGGCATCTCCCCCGATAGCCTCAGCCACTTCAGTGGGTCCGTCGGCCAAGAGATTACCCCACCGCCCTTCCCGGTGGGCGGCCATATCTAACAGCCGGGCTATGGTTTCAACATTGCCCCATTCGAAACGCAGTCCTTCCGTTTGGTCCGGACCCAGTAGCCCCTTCTCCCACGCCTCGAAGGCTACCCCAACGCCGCAGGAAAAATGACTGCATTCGATGCCCAGGTCATTGATCTTTTCCGCGAGGTAAAGCACATCGTTACCCTTCACGCCCAGATTATAGAAGGAATCTAACCACTCGCTCCCCGCGTTAAAATGACCCAGCACACCAGGATGGGCCCCCTCCATAAGCTCCACGTCCCACGGACACATGCGCGCGCATTGGAAACAAGGTCTTAAAGTAATTCGGTTCTTGTCGAACCCCCAAGCGTCCTTGGCACCGATAAGAGTGCTACGAAAGTTCAAATTGGGGAGAGCCTCCAAATGTTCGGCGTGACCGACGTTGCGTTTTTTATCCGGTGTATACGGCGCTAGAGTATTACGCCATCGCAACCCACACTCGATCAGCTTTTTTTTGTCGTGAAGCGGGGGTCTTCTCGTTCCGGATACGACAATGGCCTTAAGCTTCTTTGCACCAAAGAGGGCTCCTCCGCTGTGGGAGGCACTATGATTGTAGTCATTGGCCAGCATGGCTGCACTGTTAAGGTTTTCACCGGCGGGCCCAGTACAAAGCACCTTGGCGTCTTTTATACCGACTTCATCTCTTAGACGATCTTCCGTTTCCCTTGTCCCTTTGCCCCAAACCTTGCTGGCATCCCGAAACTCCACCTGGCCATCATTGATAAATAAATATGTGGGTCTCTTTGCCACACCTTCAACGATGACCCCATCATAGCCGGACGCTTTCAGATAAGTCCCCCAAAAGCCACTCGAGGCACCCCGTCCCAAAGTGTGCCCCGTCAGGGGACTAAGGAAAATAGCAGTCACCTTGGTCCCACCGGGAGTCAGACCGGTTCCCGTAATGGGTCCTGTCATCAACACCATCTTGCTTTCAGGGCCTAGAGGCTTGGCATCGAGGGGGAGTTCATGGAGGAGGATGTAGAGCGCAAGGGCCTGCCCACCAATGAATTTTTTCAGGACCGGTTCTTCCGGAAGGTTTTCATCCTTGGTTGTCCCCGACGTCAGGTTCACCCGCAGGATCTTGCCCATATATCCCCCCGGTAGGAGAGTCTTTCGTTCCCGAGGAAAGATGTCAGCCATCATAGACATAATCCTTTCTAACCCTGCATTTTCCGGGGCCAGTAGCGATAGAGCAAACGCCTTGGATGAATCACCGCGAGATAAAGGGCCCGTAACTTCCCTTTGATGCCGCATCGCGGGGTAAACAGGTCCTTGATCATGAGGCCCACCGGGATCCTATGCTTCGGATACTTCTCGCTGCCCACCGGGCGAACGCCGTATTCCTCTCTCTTTTCTTTTAAAACGTACACGACCTGGGTACCACCAGCCTCGTTTCCCCCATAGAGGTAACCTCCAACTTCATCTGCACGGTCCTTCGCCTTCGTGGACATATCCTCCGTGAGGCCAAAGTCGAGAGCGTCGACGGGGCAGGCCTGAACACAGAAAGGGTCTTTATCTTCCTGGATCCGGTCACTGCACATGGTGCACTTGGCGGCTTTCTGGGAAGTCGCATCTTTGGAGATGACACTTTTGATGTCGTTCTCAGTCAGCGCGCCCCATGGACAGGCATAGATACAGTACTCGCAGCCAATACACACCTCTTGATCGATAACGACAGGTCCTTCTTCGTATTTGGTGATGGCCTCGACGGGACAGACCGCAGCACACATGGGAAACTCGCAGTGCATGCAGCTACTCCTGGCCCAAACGGGAGACAGCCCTTCGAGTACCGGGGGATCCATATTGATCCAGGTCGTGCTGGACATCTCATACACACTCGTACGCGGATGGTCGTTCCAGTCCTTACACGCATGGACGCACTGACGGCAGCCGATACACTTGGTAGCATCGAAAAGAATACTCCGGGGTTTACCGTCAATCAGTTTTCCCGTGGGGATAAGATTTCCGTATTTGTTACTCATCAGTTAGACTCCATTTAAAGAAAAGATACATGTTATGCCATGTAGGGTTTAGCATGCCTGAATGCGATGGGTGTGCTCTTCAAAGGTTTAAGGGTATAGGCTGAGATCGAAAACCCGCGATCAAAACTATCCGGTGGACGATTCCTTTCATTCTTTATATGCCCCCTCCCAGCCCCATGATCAACCCCCTGAAGGGTGAAAACAAAGTGGCCCATTTTTGGACCAGAGAGGGGATACCTGAGCTCATCGTCGTCAGGGTCGCGGTGCACAGGAGCTCCACTACCACCCCCCCCGGACAAGTGAAATGTATACGCCAGATTATTCTTATTATCCAGATAGGCGGCCCCTATAAATGCCACAGGAGTCGTCCCTAGCTTCTCGATATCGGCAACGCCAAACTTGAAGACCGGCATCTCCCCATCGATAATCTCCGGATCTAGCGGGTAATGATCATAGTAAATGGTACTGATAGCTCCTAAAAACTCCGAAAAGGGCCCTCCATACTTCACGCGAACCTCGAACTCGCCTTTGGGTTGCGTTCCCTGAGTAAGTTCTGGATATCGAATCTTCTCGGATGCCAGCGCTGGTCTTCCTTTTCCGTAGATATGCTCAACCATCTCTGCCGGTACTACAAAGATCTCGGGTACGGATTCGTAAATGACACGTAAGATCTCCTGCCGCCCGTCTAGTAAAACACGATAGGTGATTCCCTTTGGAATGACGAGAAAATCGCCCTCCCCCACCGTGATGTCTCCGAAATCCGTTTCATACCTCATAATACCTCGGCTAGTATGATGGAGCTCGTCGGCATCGGAGTTACGGAAAAAATACGGCAGAGATTCTCTACGCCGGGAAAGCCAGACGGTCACGTCTTCACTGAAAAACAACTTTTCCGGTCCGCCATATGGGGACTCGGCATCGGGAGGCTGAATCTGTGATGTATCGACGTACCAGTTCTGATAATTCCCATGAACGCCTTTCCAGGACATAGGATGGGATTTCCTGTAGAGGACAGAATCCCTCCCCCACTGCACTCTTCTCCCATAGTGATGCTTGACTAAATCGACCTGGTCCATTTGCTTTAGGGACAGACGCTGAGGTTTACTCATTTTTCTTCCTCCTCATTGCCCCCTCGCAATTCCATTGGGTTAATACAACCTTCCTTGTAACTTATAGGTATTTCTTTAGAAACTCCAAGGTCCTCGGCCAAGAAATACGATCCGCATCGGCCCGGTATGATTCGGCATCAAAATTCATAAAGGCGTGTCCCGCCCCCGAATAGGAGTAGAAATCATGGGCCTTCCCGTATTTGGTGAGCTCAGCATCAAGTTTACGTACATCATCGGGGGATGGGTTGACATCGTCGGTTCCAAAGTGGCCGAGCACAGGGCAGTTGATCTGCGGCGTACGCTCGAAAGGGGACGGCCCACCACCACGAGCGGCGAAAAGCCCCCCTCCGTAGTAGGACACACAGACCTTGAACTCGGGATTTACACCGGCCATTAGGTAAGCAACTCGCCCTCCCTGACAAAAGCCGACGATGCCTATCCTGTTCGCCCGAACATAAGGAAGCCCCTTGAGAAAATCGACTGAGGCATTGATATCAACCATGACGGTAGGGTCCTGCAACCGATTTGCTCGGGTAGGCCCCTCATCCTGGCAATCGGGACCGTCCCGATGATAAATTTCTGGGGCTACGGCAACGTACCCCATCAAAGCGAGACGGTTGGTCATTTCCTTGACGAACCCGTCGATACCTTCCCGGTGTTGAGCCACAACAATACCGGGGAAAGGGCCTTCACCATCCGGTCGGCTTACAAACAGACCCATGGTTCCATTCTCAACCTTTACCTGCTCCCACTTTGATTCCATGAAAAATTAGTCTCCTGTGATGCCTATCATCAAAATGCGGGATTAGTTTAAACTAGGAATCCCGACAAATCGCCGACTCGGGTCTCTTGGCACAGAACTCGCCTAACTGCCGTTTACGGTCCTTAGACATCTGATTGGCCTGGTCAAGAAGTTTACCGATCTCGCGCTTACGTTCGTCTTCAAGCTCATTAGCACGGGCAAGGGCTCGAGTCTTCTCTTCGGTCAGCTGTTGCACGACCTCACGGTACTGTTTCTGAGAGGCGGCTTCCTGTGACTTCAACACCTTCAGCACCTCAGACCATTGTTTTTCCTGTCTTTTATATTGCTCCGTAGCACGTTTCTCCTCCGCCTTTAAAGTACCAACCAGTTCTTGCCAGCGTTTGTCACTCTGCAGATCCTGACTCTGAGCATCCTTACGATCCTTTGCCAGTTCCTGAAATAAATTCTGCCATTGGTTCTTTTCCTGCTCTGCAAGATTGGCGGAGAATCGCTTCACCGAGGCCTCCAAGGCAGTTTTGTGGGCGTTGCCCATGAGCTGCGTTGCCTTTGCGGCTAGTGGCTTTTCAATGGATTTCAACCATTTTTGCACATCCGGCAGTCGAACGTTCTGCGTCCTCGGTTTACGCTGAGATTCAATGCGGGCAGTAAGGTCTGCAAGCTTCTCCGACGAAGCCTCCTGCTCAGCAGCAATTTGTTTTAATGATATTCGAATATTAAAGGACTGCCAGGCAAGGTATCCAAAGGCGGCAATCGATACCAGCGTTATAATAACGAAGATGATTCCCTTGTCAGAATTCATAGGTTACCGTAATGGCTTCCTCCTCCCTCGGATAGTTTTGGCAATCTATAACGAAAAGCGCTTTACTGTCAATGTTTCTGGTGCATACCGTCTGCAAAGACCATCCTTCTATGGGGGATTCCGGCCTCCATGAAACGATTCCCTACACAACGGAAGCCCATCTTTTCGTAGAATCCAATAACCAGCACCTGTGCATTGAGAAAGACTAGCTTAACTTTGTATTTCTTCGAATACGCGAGCACTCTTTTTAGCAGAATCCGACCGATTCCTTTGTTCCGAAACCGTCTAAGGACCGCCATCCGACCGATTTTGGCGTTCTCTCCCTCCAGCACTAGTCGGGCTGTACCCACCGCCCTTCCCTCCAAGGTGGCAAGAAAATGAGCGGCCCTGGTATTATCCTTGTCTAATTCAATTGCTCTTGGAACTCCCTGTTCCGCCACAAAGACGCGAAGACGAATGGAAAAGGCCTTCCGAAGATCTCCCTGAGTCGCAATTTTTCTTACACGGATTGAATGAACGATTTTGCCTCCTCTCAATCTGTAGGATCCAACCTTCGGCCTGAACAACGCTTACAATTCAATGAGCCCCGACCTGTGCCGCCTCGATTCTACCGCTGCCCCGTGACATTGAGAAGGAAAGAGCCACTAGGGCAAGGCTTGGAGCCACCCCATGAGTAATATTGACTGCGGACACGTAAGCCAACGGATTTTCCGGATTCGGTACCGCATCAGCAACTCCCAAATAGTATTGGAACGCCAGAGATAGGAAGAGCCCACCAAGGGAAACCCCCAGCATATGACCAAGATCAAACGCCGAGTGGACCATTCCGCTGGCGAACCCCCTATCTTCCTTTGGGACAGAGCCAATCATGGCAGCTAGGTTAGCCGAATTGAAGAATGCTGTGGCGACACCGGTCAGGGATAACATGAGTGTCGGAAGAAGCCAGTGAGAGTCCTTTCGCAACAGAATCCCCACAACAAGCACCAAGATCGAGAAAAGCACTCCCAGAGAAGCGGGAATTCGAGGTCCGATCCTATCGGTCAGAGAACCGACCAACGGAGCTAAGGATAGGGTAAAAACCGGTGACGTTAAGTACATAATTTCCATGAGTGAAGGGGGGATGAACAGAATCCCTTGAATATAAAAGGGCAGCAGAAACCCAACTAGTCCTCGGGTGATGAAAAGCGCAATCAGACTGATCAAGCTAAAGGCAAACATCCGGATCCTAAACAGCGAAAGATTTATAATGGGACTGGATACTCGGTTTTCGTGGACGAGAAACCTCCCAACCACCCCTGCAAGGATAAGCCGCAGAACCCCTCGATGATTAATCCCAAAAAACTCACCCGCCCTCCGATCAAGCAAAAGGGTAAAGACAACCGTAACGGCGATCAGAAGTAGCGCTCCTTGAGAATCGATGGAACGAGGTCCATCTTTCTTTTCCGTCTCGATAACCTTTCTCCTTCCCATCAGACACAGAGTCATACATGCCAGGCCGATGGGAACCAGTAAGAAGAAGACCCCGCGCCAGCTGACATATTCGACAATAAACCCGCCAAGGGGAGGTTCAATAAAAAACCCAGAATGAAAAGCCATGGTCATATAGCTCTGGCCTTTTCCCTCAGATCCCTCGGGTAAGGCTTCGATTGCCAACGCCCGTCCCACAGCCTGAGTCATGGCTGCACCGAATCCTGAGAAATCCCGCAAAGAAAAGCCCCTAGGGTCATGATTGCAAACCTAACCGTGTAAATCCCCCCACGCCCCTAGAGGTCCCCCAATCGACCAAATACGACCGAAAAGGAGATACTGGCTAGTTGATAAGGAAATGAGAGCCCACGAAATCCCCAGGATATCCGTCCCCAAGCTATTGGCCACGCTGGGGAGAGAAATCAAGAATATCCTTGCCGACAACCCAGCAAGGAAATTTTCCACCAACGTATTTATGAGAATCACCCATTGGACCTCCTTTTGGTTTGACCGTCATCCTTACGTTACAATCAGCTCCACTAACGAAATCTTATATGCAATATCTATCTCATGGGATTTGATTTCTCGTCCCATCACGGAATCTTGGCCCCCGGTTTTTTTCCATGGTCGGTCTCCCGGTCATACCGTTCCGACCGAGCATTGTATTCCTCGATAATCTTCTGACCGAGGCGGTTGGCTGCACGCTTCAATAAAGTACAATTCTCCTTCGGCCCCATGCTGAGGATCTCCTGTTCGACTTTTTCACCAGCCTCAACGGCCAGGGCCTTATGCCCGTTTTCGTGAGCGACCAGAATCTGGTAGAAGCGGTCCCATTCCCGCTTGTCCCGAGAACCCGCATTTCCATAACCAACCCACTTGGGTAAAGTTATGGTCACGTTAATCCGCGCGGTGATGTCAATGACTTCGCAGGATCTGCTTTTGACGGTCCACCGCATATTCCATTTTACGTACCATGAGGTGTTGGCGTGGAATGCCTCCGTACCGCGGCGAATAGGGGTTTCTGCGTCCAACTCTCGCCTGAGCTATTCAATAGCATCAGCCTCGACTTCGTAATAAACTGTCTTCAGATTGATTCGGGGTGCCGCACTGGCCAGTGAGCCAATTGAGCCGATAGAATAAACCAACACCAAAGATAGCAATCGCATCATGACGCCGCACATCACCCCATGGTTTCGATGAAAGCGCATTTCGTAAATTCTTGACGAAAATCCTTACCACCGATATTCCACATATAATATGACATATCATTTCATCGCAAAGAAAAACACCTGATCGATTCATTCGAAGGGACCCGGATTTTGATCAAACGGATGGCGAGATATACGATTAAGATAACGTGCAGATCCACCTATGAACAGCAATGAATGCGAGTCGCGCAAGGAACTAAAGTTTATTCAGTAGGGACTGGGCACCTGATTACCAAGCTGGACCGGTTGTCCTTTTTTATTGGACTCCAGTATGGCTAAGCAAGCCTCCAGGGTTGCCTTGGCCCACCTCCCATCCGGATAAACAGAATTCTTCCCGTCGAGAGCCTCCTGCAGCGCCACCAAGGCTCCCGTAACCGACGCCCTTCCCTCTCCGGGATAACCACCACAGGGGATTTCCTGGCAACCCTCAGCCGTGTAGAGGTAGAGTCCAGTGGGGGACTGACGGAGATCTCCTTTTTCGCAGCTCAAAATGGTAAAACCGTAAAAGGGTTGTCCCTGCTTTTCATCCGACCCGTAGAAGTAATCCGGTCGTTTCGTTGAGCTGTATTTAGTCGACTCATTAGCTGCCTGCGTATAGCGATCTTCTGATTTAAGGCTGGAACGACTCATGCCATGAGTCAACTCGGAAGTGCTGAAGAATCCGTATCCGTTCATGATCATGGTAGCGGGTGTCCCGTTTTCGAATTGGGCAAAGGCCGTATAGTTGCCCTCGGTGTCAAAATTTGGGTCCCACTTCCCGGTCACCGCCCGGACATCCCGAATCAAACCACCCCCCAAACATCGAACGATGTCCGCCTGGTGGGGCGCCTGCCGGTATACCACCCCGCCTCCGGATTCGGTGTTGAGCTCCGAAGCAAGCCGGGGCTTCCGTTGCAGCCAGCCTCCGTACATCCAGGTATTGATCTGAATCACCCGTCCAATCTTCCCGCTCCGAACGATTTCGGCCATCTTTCTGATAGGCGGGTCATAGATCCGGGAGTGACCGTAAACCAGCTTGACTCCGGCCTTCTCAGCTCCCTCAATAATCTGATCGCAACCCTCAAGGGTTAAGGCCAGAGGCTTCACAATAACCACGTGCTTGCCGTTTTTGATCGCTGCCATCGCATGATCGACGTGGAATTTATTGGGCGTCGCCACGTAGACGACATCCACCTCGTTGCTTTCACACATTGCATCGACTGATAGAAACCCACGGACCCCATGTGCCTTCTTCTGGGCTTCTAAGGCATCCTCCCGCGTATCGGCAACTGCCGAAAGGCTCAATCCGGGGATCTCGGGGACCGCCTGCACGACCTGGCTTCCCGCATCCCCCAGGCCGGCGACACCAACCTTAAGTGTGGGGCTCATCTGTGGACTCCTTCCCTTCCTCCAAGTTAGCTGCCTGATCAAAGAGATCCTGTATCTGGTCCGATAGCTGGCTATACTTTCCCACGTTGCCTCTGCGCCGCTGGTCGGTCTGCACCCTCTTGAACCCACCTCGCCTAGATTTCTCTTCATGAGGAAGATCAATGCAGATGTTCTTCGATGGATCTCGGAAGACGTTGATGGGGTCTTCCCCCCTCTCGACTTTCTCCAGTTGCTCGCGCAACATTTTTCTGTACTCGATAATCCCCACATCCGATTCCCCAAGTTTTTCCAGCGTACGGTCGGCGATGGGTCCCTGGGTAAACCACATGGCCATGTCCTGCCCGCTATTATTGTCCAAAAGGGACCACCGCGGCTGCCCGACCTCATCCACCGTCGGTAATGGAACGTTAAAATAGGGGATGGTCTCCTGCTCCGGGACCTCTACGCCGGCTCCGGGCGACCAGGCTTTGAGGACGATTTGACAGGTGTGCGTGTCATCAATGGGGACTCGACACTGCAGGGCCCCGTCGCTGGCTGAGAGCCCACTGCGAAGAATGTGGGGGAACAGAACCGGATGCCCGGCACGCCAGTCGTCATCCTCTTCACTTCCCCCTTCAAGGACCCGTCGCTTGATAATCCCATGTTCGAACACAGAAAATCCGATCTTTTCGTGATGAAAGACTTTTCGTTTCAAATCCGGTTGGCCAAGCCGTTCCACCACGTACTGGTCAAAATGTCCGTGCAGCCACTCGACGTGAACTGGATCCAAGGAGTTTTCCATACATTGAAGCCAGTTACACGGGATCACGGACCATCCAGCCTCACGCAGTACCCCCGGTTGAACGAGGAGGTCCCAACGGGGCAAGAGGGGCGCCGGCTGGGGCCCAAGGTAGGCCCAGATTAAGCCTCCCAGCTCCTCCACCGCGTAAGCTTTGATCGTAACTCTGTCCTTGAAAGAGCTACCGGCCGGTTCCGCCGGCTGCTCCAGACACCTCCCCTGGGCGTCGAACTTCCACCCGTGGTAGGCGCAGCGCAGGCCATCAGCCTCAGGGATACCGTATAGCAAGGAAACACGCCGATGGGGGCAGGTATCGTCAATCAACCCCAGGCGTCCTGTTCGATCCCTATAGAGAACCAGCGATTCCCCCAGTATTTTTATCAGTTTCGTCCCATGGCCCATTAATTCCGCCGACCCTCCTATGGGGTACCAGTAGCGCCTGAGAAGTTCTCCCATGGGAGTACCGGGACTCACGCGAGACAGTCTTTCATTTTCTTCCGCACTTATCATCGATGGTTCCTCCTTGCATTAAACGGCCAGCGCCAGATTCGATTATCTATTTTATTCGGCCCAGGATGGCAAGCCGCCCCGTAGCTCAATAATGGTTGCCCTAATCCTTAGCACGGCACGTAAGGACTCCCTGTAACGAACTCTGGATTCTCGAACAGCCAGGCACCCATTCTCTATGAACGGGACGCTTAACCACCCCCCCTCCTTTTAAAGGTTGCGGTAATGCGCTCCAGTTCCAGGCTTAAATCTCTTTAGCTATTGGATCGTTGATATGTGGAGGGGTCCTGGATGCCTTTCCCCAATTACGGGTGGCTTTCCTGGAAGCCGGGGCAGGCACCCCCTTGGAGACAAAATAGGGTGCAGACGTGGGCCTGATAGAATTGTTGAAGTTAAGCAGCTTCTTTTTCATATCAGTATCGGCAAATTGCTCCAGAGTCGAAAGCCCCTGTGGGAATCCAGGAACCACCTCCGCACCTTGCCCGACGGCGTTCTTGACCGTAACCGGAAACGAAAATTCGCCGATCCAGTGAGGCGTACCTCTCAGGATTCCAGGAATACTCTGGGACTCAGCACCGGTTTTAATCCTGATTCATACAAACAGCCTGATGCCAAGTTAGGCCTCGGCCCCTGGGACTTCTCAACTACCGTTTTTTACACCCCACACCGTGCAACGAGATATCCAGCTCGCCCTATTGTCAAAATCAATTTTTACTATTGTGTTTCGGTGGTTAGTCTTATGGGGTTAGCCCAGAAACACCCAAAGAGGGAGCTCTACGGCTGGGATAATCGGTCACTGCGTAAGGGACTGGCATGGTGACAATTTTCCTGACATACTGAGAAAGTCTCCCTGCGGACCGACAGGTAAACAACCCCATGAATTCCGTCAACCGAGACCTCTAACCCTACAAACGATGCCCCATTGGCGGAACCTTGGAGAAGAGGATCAAACATGCCATCTTTTGATATCGTTTCGGAAGTGAACACAGACGAAGTAACCAATGCGGTGAATCAAGGCAACCAGGACGTCGGAACACGTTTCGATTTTAAAGGATCCAACGCAAAATTCGAGCTCGAAGACAAGCAAGTAACCATGCGCGCCCCGAACGATTTTCAACTCAAACAGATGTACGATATTCTCACAGGACGGCT
Organism: Binatia bacterium; assembly: GCA_963664015.2. Classification (GTDB taxonomy): domain Bacteria; phylum Desulfobacterota; class Binatia; order UBA9968; family CAXXLF01; genus JACZQL01. The sequence goes on from CAXXLF010000002.1 coordinate 366,210, forward strand.
GGCCAAGCGCGGAGTGGATATCCGCTGTTTGCATACTGACCCACCTCAAGTTAACGTTTCGAACGCCTGGCAGGTTGTTACCGTCCGGCAGGGGATTGAAACGGACCTAGCTAAGAAAATCGTAAAAATGATTAAGGACGAGAAATACAAGGTCCAGGCTGCCATTCAGGGAGAGAAGATCCGAGTCACAGGCAAGAAAAGGGATGATCTCCAACAGGTGATAGGCATGCTCAAAGAGGCCAAGGACAAATTAGAACTCCCGCTTCAATACACTAACTACCGTGATTAAACCACTCCGCTCTCTGAATACACACCTGGCGAATTCTTGCGGCGAGTACCAAGACTTGCCCTAATCCCCGCGCTCCTTTCGGTCTGCGAAAAGGCCTAGGCTCGTTATCACAACCCCGAAAACTACGATGATGAGCAGTATCAGAAAAAACGGGTTAAGGGTTACGAGAAAAAAGGTAACTAGGCAAACGGAAAAACACGCACCGAACGAGCATGGTGGAAGGATAGAGAGCGGTCACCTGCAACCAAATAAACTGCACCACGAAGAAACCCAGCCCGATTAAAAGCATGCCGACAACGCGGAGAACGATAGTTTCGTCTTCCTTGTTGGAGAGGAGCAATGTCATGGTTAATCGGGCCGTCAAGAGCAAGCCAAATTCCAAAACACATCAAGATAATAATAGCTCAGAGGCATGATGTGCCCGGCAAGACTCCCTGAATCGGCTTTGTCATATGAAACCGGGCCGAACAGAATAAAGAAACCACTGGTAAGGTAGGACAACCTGGAATTGATATTCAATACGTTCGGCGTACTAAAAATACCCCCCCCCAGGGCCGTAGCACCCGGTAGGCTTCCTTTATAAAACCCACTGGGCTCTCCAGATGCTCAATGAGCTCGATGGCGAAGACCGTATCGTAGCTATTATCTTCGTATGGAAGGGAATTGACGAAGTCGAAATGATCGCATTGGACACCTGGGTATCTAAACTGCTGGGGCAGAAGGTCTCATGCTGTAAGTATCTCACTCGGCGTACCCCCGAGTTTATTGATATGTTCCCCCAATTCCTGGGCCATGTAACCACGCCCGGCGCCGATCTCCAGCATCCTAGTTCCCAAAACCTGACCTTCGGTAATCAGTGAGAACACTTTCCGGTTGGTCGTAAGGTTTGAAGCTGGCCTGATGGTTTCAAATAACACGCTCATTTTAAATCCGAAGGCTAAACCCCACAGGGAAAGATAATGGCTACGGCTTGATATCCTGCAAAAACCAATCCGTAGGCACCTCGTGTCCCAGTCCCATCTTCAGGCAACCAAAATAAACCGAGTAGCCCACCGCCGCGAACTGCATCCCAGTTCCGATATTGTTTAAGAAGAAAGTCGTCTGATTGTCGTTGATCCGTGTAGGCCCATGTCCGGCCACAAGATCCGTTATTTCAGGGAATTGCCCCCAATCCCGATCTTTCTCACGCCTTACGCCGGGAAAGTCATCCTCCTGCCCTGGGGGCAGGTAATGAATTACTCCGCCAAAACGTGTATGAATGGCAACCACATCGCACCGGGTAAAGACACTCTCCTCGACCTCGAATTCTCTGATCGCATTGTAGTGCATGCCCGACTCTATCATGGTGCCCGTAATGATAGACTTCGATGCATTGGTAGCCGTGCAGATAATATCACAATTTTTAACTGCCTCTTCCACGCTGGATACCTCCTGCAGGTCGATCCCGCATTCGGCCCCCATAGTCTTTACAAACTCTTTTCGGTGGACTGGATTCGGGCTGAACACCCGTACAACCGAGATCGGGCGCACGGTGATCAGCGAGCGCAGATGCGCACGGGCCTGATCCCCCGTGCCAATAAGGGCCAGGGTCGCACTGTCTTCACGGGCCAGGTACTTGACGCCAAGCGCACTCGTAATGGCAACCCTTGCTTGCTGTATGAGCCCATCGGGCATGATGGCCAGAGGCTCACCGGTCTCGATGCTGAAAAGTTGGACCATACCAACGAACTTACCTCCCGGGGCAAGGGGGAGTTTATTGAGCCGTAAGGTTCCGCTCGTCTCTTCTTCCCTGACAATGTCGGAGCAGATTCTCAAAGCCATGACATTAAACTTGGCTATTCCCCCTTCGACGGATTTGAAACTATAGGTGCTGCTCGCCATGGAATGCGGCAAATAGGACTGAGTCGTCGGACGGTTTACTGCCCGGCTCAGTCCCAGTTCCCTGTAGGCATCTTCACAAATGGCCAGACACTCGTCCCGGTCCAGCGCCTTCTGAACATCATGGTTATTGAGTATGAGCATTATGGATTAAATTTTTCTTCAACCTACCTTTCACATCTTCACATAGCTCCTTCCTGGTACTCATTAAAATCAACCAGGTTTCTTGGCACGTCCATTGACACGGTTCTTATCCCTTCCCTCCTTAGCCCTTTTGTAGCTTTGACGCGACGCTATCAATCTTGTCCTGCATGGACTGATCCCGATCGACGCGTGAACCGAGCCGGATGGAGGTGCTAATACGCGGTGCGCCCATTTTATGGACGGTCTCATGACAACGCTGGATCGCCTGAAGGACCGACTCGAAGTCCCCTTCGATGTTGGTTCCGTAAGCATGGAGTTTTGGGTTAAGCCCGGCTTCAAGAAAGATCTTCTCACAGGCAGCGATGTACTCGGAAACAGATACACCGACCCCGATAGGAACAATGCACACATCCGCGATAGCTTTCATAAAGCACTTACGCTCCTTACTGGAAGCAAATGAAGCTGAGCAATCCTATTAGCCTATTTGCCCACTTGCCCTACGAGCGAACCTATCATTAGCAAAGTTACGTGCTCAAGGAAACCAAGTACGCCTATCCACTTTCGAGTTTGACCCTACGGACAGTCCTTGAATTCAATCTTTACGTGCGGCGGGAGGCTGTTTTCCAAAGACAAGAAAAATCACAGAACCGATAATCACCACCGCAGCTGACACCAGATACAGGGAAGAAAAGTTTTTATTCGTGAGATCCAGTAGGATTCCCAGGGACATTGCACCGATACCGATTCCCAGATCGTGAAAGGTCTGGAATTGAGCCATGGAAAGACCCCGGCGCGCCGGTGGTACCCAGTCGATGGCCAGGGTCATAAGGCCTGGATGAGCGGAACCAAATCCCAGACCATTGATGCCTGCAGCGACCAATAGCATAGTCATGGAACTGGAAAAGGCCACCAGTAGGAGACCCACAATCTGCAGAATAAGACCTGGAATGATCACCGCATGCCGGCTAAAACGGTCGGATAGGGGACCTGCAATGGGTCGGCAAATGATCACGAAGCCGGCTTCCACTGCGAAATAATAGGCGGGGTTGCCCAATTGCTCCTGTAACACGAAAAGCGGAATATAGGTTGAAATCCCCGCATGCCCAAACGCCAGGAACCCCATAATCGCTCCTGGCAGGAATGACTCCCGCACAAAGAGGAGCTCCCACCAACTCCGCCGACCTCCATCCCGTTCTATCTCTCTATGGGGCTCCTTGATTGGAAGTGCAAAGATAAAACTTAGAAGAATCACTCCGAGGACGACCAAAAACATCCCATGAAATCCGTAACGATAGTAGGCCGCAAATCCGGCGATGGGCCCCAACGCCCCTCCCACATTGCTTGCCAAACCGGCATAGGCGATCATGGCCCCCCGCCGCTTGCCGGGAGCGATGTCTGCGGCCAAAGTACTAACGGTTGTCGTGCACCCGGACCATCCAAGGCCGTGAACCATCCTAAAAATCACCAGGAAGATGAGACCGGGAGCCCATGCATAACCCAGCGTGGCAACGGCAAGCAACACGATACCCAACAGGAGATATCGCTTTCGCCCGGAGCGATCGATCAACATGCCGACGAAGGGTCGGCTCACCGTCGCCATCATGGTAAACGACGACATGATGAATCCGATCAATGCTCCCGACGCTCCGAGACTGGCCAGGTAGACGGGGAAGACCGGATTCACTTGCCGGAAGGAGAAAAATATACCGAACCGTGAGATCGCAACTAGAACGAAATCACGCACCCAGTTGGTAGGCTGGATTTCCTCCGGCTCAGCCATTGGGACTCGTCATCGAACGATAGCAGGGGCTGGTTCGTGAACCCTTTCGTTGGACCGGCTGAGAATTGAACGGGGAAAGTCGAAATAAGCAAAAACACTTGTTGCACATGCGGTTATTCTTTCCTATTGAAGTTAACCGACCCTTTCTCTTTAATCAACCTGATACCGGGTTGACATCTCAGTCCCGTATCGGATAATAGCTCCAATGCGACATGGAAGGCGGGAATTCTAATGTCTGGAGTCGTTGATGCCGATACCCATATCATCGAGCATCCGGAAATGTGGGAGTGCTTCGACCGCGAGATGTATCACCGCCGGCCTGTCCTGGCGTCGACTACGGCGGACAGCGTCTACGGCCGCAATAACCAGCTGTGGCTCATTGACGGAACGGCGATTCCAAAGCGTTCCGGAAAGGGTAGCGCCATTGTTGCTGTCGGCGGCTCCGACAGTGAAAACTCGCGGACCGACATTGCCGCCTCCGTGCGCTACATCACGGACCCTGGGGCCCGCGTGCGGGATATGGACAAAAGGGGCGTGGATACGGAGATCGTCTACCCCACGTTACTCCTCGCCTATGTGACCCACGACGTCGACCTGGAAGTCGCTATCTGCCGGGCCTACAACCGATACATGGCCCGAGCCTGGCGCGACGCAGGTGATCGCTTACGGTGGGTTGTGGTACCACCGCTCAGGAATATGGCAGAGTCGGTCAGGGAGATTGAGACGGCCCACGACAATGGGGCGGTCGGGGTCTTCTTCCGTGGAGTGGAAGGTGACCGCTCGCTGGCCGAAAGCTATTTTTTCCCCGTCTACGAAGCCGCCAACAAATTAAAAATGGCCATATGCGTCCACACAGGCGCCGGCTCACCCGGGATCTCCAATGTCTTTGACCGCAGTTTCAGTCATAACCTGCCCCATGTGCGTTCCCTGCCGCTCTTTGCATTCCGCGACATCGTGGCCCACAAGATTCCCGAGCGTTTTCCAGACCTACGTTTCGGCTTCATCGAAGCGTCAGCGTCGTGGGTGCCCTACGTTCTTCATCACCTAAGCCGTTCCAGCCGCTTCAACCTCAGCTCCCCGGCAGACGCCGACCCAGCGCTCCAATGGGGCCCCAAACTATTCCGGGATTACCGGCTCTATGTTGCGGTCGAAACCGATGAAGACCTTGGCTACCTCCTCCATCATATCGGCGAGAACAATATGATCATAGGATCCGACTACGGCCATACGGACCAATCAAGGGACTCGGGCATGGTCGCACTCATGCGCAAGCGGGAGGATATTTCTCCGGCGGTTATCGAAAAAATTTTATGCGAGAACTCACGGCGCTTTTACGCACTACCCAGGTAGTGGGGGTGCCGCATAGGAGGAATCATGGAATCACGAGTCATTGACGCCGACACCCACGTGGCAGAACCGGTCGGCATGTGGGAACACCTCGACCAAAAATGGTACGGCCGCCGGCCCGTCATCGTCTCCCTTCCCGACGACACCTTATACCGGGAGCAAACCGCCGTGTGGTTGATTGATGGTAACATCTTCCCGAAAGTAGCCGGTATGGGAGGCAGTCTGTTGATCACACCGTCCGCCGCCAAAAAACAGGCTGCAAGAAAAGACATCAGCGTCGGCTGCCGGGAGATGACCGACACCACGACTCGGCTTGCGGATATGGACCGGCTGAATATTCACACCCAGGTTGTTTATCCCACCCTTTTCCTCGTTCATTTAACCGAGGATGTCGGCTTCGAGGTTGCCCTGTGTCGTGCCTACAACAGATTTATGGGCGATGCCTGCGCCAAAGGAGGGAGTCGTATCCGTTGGGTAGCCATCCCACCCCTACGATCAATCGAGGAGTCCATCAACGAATTGCGCTGGTCTAAAGAACATGGGGCGGTAGGAGTTTTCTTTAGGGGCATGGAAAATGACGTGAACATCGACGATCCCTATTTTTTCCCCGTTTACGAGGAAGCGGCTCGATTGAACCTACCCATCTGTATCCATCAGGCAATGGGTTCCCCCACTATGATGCGCCTATTCGATATCCAACAGCACAGCACCTTTTCCCAGTCGAGGCTCCTTCCCCTGATCGCCTTTAGAAACATTGTCGCCAACAAGATCCCGGAACGCTTTCCTGGCCTCAAATTCGGCTTTATAGAAGCCTGCGCCGGATGGATCCCGTTTCTCGTCCATCATCTTAGGCGGTCGCTGCGCCGGCGCTGGAAGTTCGCCTCGAGCGTCGACCTCTTCCGGGAATACCGGCTCTTCGTGGCCTGTGAAGCGGACGAGGATATCCCCTACCTGACCCAATTTACAGGTGAAGACAATCTCATTATCGGGTCCGATTACGGGCACCCCGATGCCTCGGAAGAACCCGAACTGGTGGCCATGATGAGGGCTCGAACGGACCTCTCCAAAGAGGTGACTGACAAGATACTGTCCTCCAACGCGCGGGATTTCTATTCATTTTAATATCCCTCACTGGAAATCATGTTTACCGCTTCCATACGTCATCCATTCGGCCCCCCGCCAGCAACTCCTCTATACAATGCCCAAGGAGCTGGGCAAGCAGTTTTGCTGGCGGGAAAACGTAGGTTCGGTCTTTAGTGCGGCAAGAGTACTCACGAGGGAACGCGTATGCCGATCCTTTCCCTCCAATCGCAAAATTAACTTGTATTTCGGCGATAACGTCCCAGTAAAGTTGAGGGGTCTCCGTGTGCCTCCAAAACCTACGGATTTCACCTGTCACACCTATCTCTTGATTGGAAACGACGATTCGGTGCCCCATCGCGCTGAGCTCATCAGGCAGGGCCTCTGCGATTATTTTCGTGGCAACAGGCGAGTCAACCTGCGCTGCGGGTCCCAAGGTTTCAGCTCGAGGGGTGAGGGACAAGGCAAATACTTCACCTTGTACAATGTCAGTACCGTGTTTGATCCGTAGCTCGAGGTCGTGTGCAATGTCTTTCGCGGCCCTATCAAAAACCGTCTTCCAAGCCCAGATCGTAAAGAGTCCCCCGAAATACACGCTCCTCTGGTGATCCTCCGTAGCCATTCGGGATCCATCCCGAAAACTCCGTATCTCTCCTATGATGGTTAGGACCGCCCCCCCAAACCCGGCAACAACCATCGCCCGAAGGCATTACCTGGACGGTATTCGGTAAATTGCAGATCCAGCAAATAGTTGTTTGATCCCACTCCCGTGGACAACGTCAGCCCCTTGTCGGTCAGGGCGGCTTGCATGGACTCCCGCAGCAGTAAGACCACATTTTGATCGAAGGTCTTACCGGTGACGTTGGTCACTTTGTCCAACATCAGGGTAGCGTTGGGTTGGGACGTAAACCTTTGACCATAGCGGAGGGTTCCCGTGGACGCGCTGCAGCCGGACAGGGAAACCCCCAGAATAGAAATGATGGCTATCCGATAAAAGTATGGATTAAACATTTACCTATGCAATCCGAGTCAAAGGCAAATTGGGGGAACCTGGCGTTGAGTTGGTCAGACTCATAAACGACATGCTCCAGGTGGTGGCGCTGCGCGCTGTCCATACTCCCTCGGACCACATCACTGGACGGGCTTCCAATCATCAGACCGCCGGTTTCGGTCAGGAGCCGCAGGCCGCTATCAACCTCGAGCCGTCCCCATAACTCGTACGCACGCAAGACTAGAGGCACATAAACCGGCCCCTCGAAATACGCCTGACGGATCACTCGGGATTGCCCATGCCTCGCCCCCTGTTAATGAGGCGGGTGAAACCGATTGATCCCGACAACCCTTGTAGCAGCCCGGGCCAGGTGACAAACCGCAGCACTTCCCAACCCTCCCAACTCGACTACGACAGCGTCGCAGGTCTCAGTCATCTTGCCTCCGTTAGCCGTTTAATCGCCGTCACCAGCAACGACAGGCCCTGGCCGCATCGGTCCGATGGGGTATATGAATGAAACCAAATCGAGCATGGGAACGGCGTCGGGTCAAGAAATCCAGAATAACGTACATAGAATAGTTACAGACATACTGGCCGGCATCGCTGGAAGATCGGGCCTTCCCACCGACAACCAGCCTCAGGCCGGTCATTAACCTCTGCGATCCACGAGGGATAATCCGCCGCGGCTTACCCTGTTTACGGTCGCGTCTCCCATTGACAGCCCGGGTCTCGATTCTTAGTCGATTTCCTCCAGAGCACTGCCCCAATCCGAGGACAATATCCGGATTGGTATCCTTGACGGCTTTGATGAATTTATTTCGGTGAAATTTCACCGGGAAAACGATTTTTTTGGGCCGGCGACGGTTCAGTAGGCCGCGCACAACCCGCTCCGTTACGTTATTCTTGAATTCGCCGTAAGGTCCAAACCCATAGACAATGATGCGCATGGATTCTCCCACCGTTTTCAATTCGGCCCATGGGAACCACCGATCATCGATTTTTTACCATACCAAAGATCATTCGGCCCCGACACCCACGGCATAATCAGGTTTGTTGACACCACATCATGTTCCCGCTATTTTCTCATCACATAGGAGATCAAGCTAATGCCGTATGAATCGCTGGGCGAATTTATCAAGGCGGCGGATGCCGTGGGCGAAGTAAGAACCGTAGAGGGCGCCGACCTGGAGCTGGATGTGGGCTGCTTGACGGAGCTAATGGCCGAGCGAGACGGCCCCATGCTCCTTTTTGATAAGTTTCGCGACTTTCCTCCCGGCTACCGCGTCGCCTCCAATGCCGTCCGCTCCATTCGTCGCTTTGCCCTCGCGTTGGATATGCCGGTCCACATCCATCCGCTGGAGTTGCTCCGCCTGTGGCGCGACAAACGCAAAGAAGCTATGGCTGTCCCCATCAAACCGGTGAAGGATGGGCCAATCATGGAGTACGTACAGCAAGCCGATGAGGTAGACATCCAACACTTTCCCGTCCCCCTATGGCACATGGGAGACGGCGGCCGCTACATCGGGACTCAGGACATGGTTATCACTCGAGACCCGGAGCAGAATTGGGTTAATATGGGCGTCTACCGCGGAATGATTCAGGACCGCGATCGAATCAGCCTCTGGATCAATCCCATGAAACACGGAAGGATCATTGTCGAGCGCTATTGGAACGCTGGAAAATCCGCCCCGGTGGCAGTTGTCCTGGGTTGTGAACCTGTGACATGGATGACCGCATCCATGTCACCTCCTTTTGGTTCTTCCGAGTACGAACTTGCAGGGGCGTATCGCGGCCGACCCGTAGAAATTGTCCACCTGCCCCTTACCGGGTTACCGGTCCCCAGCGGCGCGGAGATCGTCATCGAGGGAGTCATCCCTCCCATCACGGAAGAAAGCGCTAACGAAGGTCCATTTGGCGAGTGGCCCGGTTATTATACCCACCAGGGCCCCGAGTGCGTGGTTCGAATCCAGCGAATCTACCATCGTCAAAACCCGATTCTGGCCGGGGCGCCCCCCCTTCGACCTATCGGTTGGAGCAATATCACGACCTATGTCCACCTAATGGACCATTTGGAACGCTCCGGGATCACCGATGTCACAGGCGTCTGGGGCTTCAATAATGGACTGCTGACCGTCATTTCGCTGCGTCAACGTTACGCCGGTCATGCCAAACAGGCTCTAGTCACGGCGGCCGGTTTTCGTCACGGCGATATGAAGTGCTACTACGTTGCTGTAGACGAAGATATCGACCCGACGAATCTCCAAGAGGTTCTATGGGCGATGTGTACCCGCGTGGATCCCGCAACGGCCGTCGATATTATTCACGACACATGGACCGGAGGATTGGATCCACGATTGTCACCGGCTAAAAGGGCCGACGGTGACCTGACCATAGGCCGCATGCTAATCAACGCATGTCGACCCTACAGCTGGCGGGACCGTTTTCCCAAAACTAACGTATTCTCGGCCTCCGATCGTAAGCGCGTAGAGGAGAAATGGCGTGACCTCCTAGAGGGTCTGAACAAAAGCTAGATAAGTTCTGATTCAGTCAATCTATTTTGACGAACTTTACCCTTTCCCATCGTTCATCAGACAGTGTTTGGTGAAATCTAGAGCCTCATTGGTCGACCAGTCACCCTTGGGCTTTTTTTTCATATTTTCACACCATTCCTTGCTCCCCACCTTTGGCGCGCATGCAGCCATTAGTGACAATATAAATATCAGACAGAAGTATCTTACGACTCGGATCATGATTCCCTCCAACGGCATCCGCATCTTTATAACAGCCATCGGGATCCAGACTCAGGTTGAGCGGGTGATCGCTGGGGAAGTTGAGCCTGGAATTGACATCCCACACGGAAGCGCCAGGTGTTTCCGCCAATTCGATTGCGTGGTTCCAACCGTGGGGAGGGCGTGCCGCAAAATCCGCGATGATCACCGGCCGCTTGGCATCCGCCAGGATGTCAACCGCTTTATCCAGGGCCGCCGGATCCGGACTCATCGGTGCAGGCTGAAATGCGGAGCCCTCCATCGGCATTTCTACTTCTGAGTCAGCTCCGATTCCCGCATGCCGGCATCGTATCAGATGTAGATCGGCCTCTGGCGCGCGCTCATCATGACCGAGTAGGCACGAGCGAAGGCACCTGGCACCCCCTCCACTGTCGTGGGCTGATAGTCCCACTTGACAAAATTCCGGATCGCCTCGCCCTGTCCGTTCGTCGCATGGATCCAATCGATTAAAGGCCGACGCTTAGGTTCCGCCATGGGACCCGTGGCACCGATAATAAAGACCGGGGCAGGATCCAAATACGCGTAATAGACGCCCATAGGAGCGTGAAGAAGACCGACCAGGTCGTGCACGATAGCAATCATGGGCCTACCCGTATGCGATTTGGACCGCAATCTTTTCATGCTGGCAATGTATCATCTGGGGATCATTCTCGCCGTAAATGACCAGAGAATCGTGCAGCCCCCGGTAGCTGGCGCCCGGGTTAAGTGCGATATACTCGAACCCGTACATTTTTATCATGTCGACAATGACATCGGACTGCTATCGCCGACCAGATTTATTGATTTCGTTCTTTTCATTTACCGCTGACTTAGCCATAGGGCATCCTCCTTTTACCGTCTATACGGTTTGGGTTTCCCTATCGTCATCCTCATCGTATTACAAGCCCCCTGGGCCTTTACCCTGAACGCTCACATAGTCCACTATAGGATCCATAGACCTTGGGATCGCCGCAGGCCAAACAGGCCTTCCCGTAGGTCTTCCACTCAGTCGAATCGCATAGCGTGGTCACACAACGAACACCCGTATCCCGTTGGCCGCATACGGGATTGTACTCACGGGTGCAGATCTGAGGCCTCGGTTCAGTGCACGCAGTGATATTCCGGTCGTGCTCCACCATCCCAGAATCAAGCGTCCGTATGCATCCCGCCATCGTAATGAGAAAAGGGATGGGGACCAGAAACATCTTCATGGATATTTCAACTCCCGGATAGAGTTTCAATTCCCAAAGACTCGGAATCATTTTTACTGAAAAACTTCTTGAATCGCCGGCCGGGCCCGTACACGCTCGATCCAGGAGCCCAGGTTGGGCCGGTTCTCGGTAACACTGAAGTCCAGTCTGTCGGTAGTGCCCAAAAGGGGAGGCACCATCGCAACATCAGCGAGCGTAAACACTCTACGGCCGGGGCCGGCTACGTAATCGCGCCCCTGCAAACGCTTCTCCAGATAGTTGAGTTCTTCTTCCAGGGCTTTGCGATGTTCCCGTTCTGCGGCGGTATCGACACTGGCAGGATCTCGTGGCTCAGGACCATCCCGGGTAAACTCGAACCGATCGCGAACGACCCCTAAAAGGGATGCAAAAAGATGGCAGTCGGCGAAGTCTTCCCAGAGACGCACCAGGGCTTGACCCTCGGGATCACCGGGGCGAAGAGAAGACGACCGATAGGCATCTTCCAGATATTCATTGATGATCGTGGACTCGTAGAGGCAAGTGCCCGAGTCAAGCTCCAGGATCGGTACCTTCTTATAGGGGTTCATCATTGGGTAACGCGAATCGTCATGACGATTGTCATATTCAATCCAATCGTAGGAAACCCTCTTCTCGCTAAGCACAATACGAACCTTGCGTGTATAAGGGGAACGTGTAAACCCGTAAAGTTTCATGCCCTATCCTCCTAATTTAGTCATTATCCGGTTCTAACCGCATCGATTTTTATCATGGCTCGTGTTCTGATTCCACGATTTCGACTGTAATTGCAGAGCCCGTTTCCACTGATATCATATTCCCATTCAGACCATGTATTACACCAAGGACTCATACCAATTGGCATTGACATATGGAGGGGTTTAAACTACCGTACTGCAAAGGAATCGCTCTCGCCTGCCAAAGGAGGTAGACGCCATGCCATTACCAAGTAAGCTCCCGATTATCGATGCCGACGCCCATGTTATCGAGACTGAACGCACCTGGGACTATCTAGAGCCATCGGAGCAGAAATTTAGGCCACTGCTCTACGCCTGCCCTGACCAACCGGGCCAGCAATACTGGGTAGTCGACGGTAAGATCCGGGGTTTTCGCTTCCGAACCCTATCGGAACAGCAGCTTCGGGATTTTTCTGACGTTTCGGGCAGGAATATGCAAACGCCTCAGGCTGCCCGCGAGCTGGACGACGTAGACCTTCGGCTCAAGCATATGGACTCGTTGGATATTGACGTTCAGGTGATGCACAACACCTATTGGATCGAGCAGGTTTCGGAACGACCGGAGATTGAAACTGCGCTGTGTCGGAGCTGGAATCGCTGGATGGGGGATATTTGGCGTAAGAGCAACAATCGGCTCCGCTGGTCCTGCGTTACACCTGTCTTGGCCATGAATGAAGCCATCGCAGAGGTCAAAACAGCAAAAGAAAACGGTGCAGTGGCAGTCTGCTTACGACCATTGGAGGGGAACCGTCATCTAACGGACCCCTACTATTACCCCTTATACGAAACTGCATCGAATCTGGATCTGCCCATTGCCGTCCACATTGCTAACGGCAACCCGGCAAATTGCGATCTTTACCGAAATCCTCCGGTCAGCCGATTCGCCACCTTCCGGCAACCAACAGTAACCTCCTGCCTGGATGTGCTCTTGAGTGAGATACCCAGCGTATTTCCCAAGCTTCGCTGGGGATATATCGAGACATCCGCTCAATGGGTGCCATGGATCTATAATGAAGTGATGCTTCGAACCAAGACATCGGGGCGAAAGTTACCGGAAGACGTATTTGGTGAATATAACATCTTCGTAACCTGCCAGACCAATGATGATGTCCCCTACATCCTCCGTTATTCGGGCAAACACTGTCTGGTCATCGGGACCGACTACGGACATACGGACCCGTCCAGTGAGATGGATGCCATTATCGAATTCCAGCGGCAGGAAGGGGTAAGCCCGGAGGACAAGGAACGGATTCTATCCCTCAATCCGAGCAAGCTATACGGACTTGCTACGACCAACGGTCAGAACTAAGGGATTAGATGGTGCACGCCGATCACCTTGAGGGCGGCTCCTAGTGCGAGATGAAAGGGCGGAAGAGGCATAGGAGATTATCACCCGTGACTTTCGTCCCTCAAACTGCGCAGTATCCCATAACCGGCAATTGCGGAAAGGATTGCCCCCACCGTCCAAACAAGACGCTTCCCCTGTGTATCGACATTGATCCCGAAGAACTCAAGCTCCACCGATACCAGCCCTGTTACCGTCAAGATATCCGGTAGTATCATGAACCCCCCAAAGCCTAAAAGTATCGCTCCCAGTCCTCGCAAACAATTTTTAACAATACCATCTCGTTCCATTAAAATCAGAATCAGCCATTCTGTCCTTTATTCAACTTGATTGCCGGTCGGGACACGCTAGCCCGATGCCACCAGACTAAAATGCCCCGAAGCAACCCTGAAATGACGATAACAATCAGCACAGGCCAGATCAGAACCAGGTCCAACCGGATATCCCAGTTATTCGGCATAGCATACTCATACGCAGCGTAAACAACGATCCCAAGCAACGGCAATACCAGCGTCCAACGATTCTTCCCAGATTTCATCGTCCAGGGAAAAAGGGATAGGAGGGCCAAAGCCCCTATAGCGAAAAGGCAGGCGTTCAGGATCCGATTGAGGAACGGGTCATTCACATCGATGATCATTGACGACTCTCGTACTACAGCTAACGATACCAATCATCCGTTACGACCCTAGCTCCCACAAGCATTTGGTTTTTTACGGGCAAAATACCGCTCTGGATTGTGATATGGGGCACCCCCGCATATTTTATCGCACTATATAAGAGCCATCCGGCCTTGAAACTCACTAAACCTGAGCCGATTAAGCCGGTTAAATAGGTGAAGTAATTACCTTTCCTGCCCGCAAAGGAGCCCGCTGAACCGCTGAGATAATACACCATCACGTTGGGGTATCTTGTTGGGCCGCACGACACAAAATGAAATGTGACCCAACAATCGCTGCAATTAGGAGGATTTGGAATACTCAGAATTCATACAATTTCACGAGAAACGCCGCATGGAGCAAGGCAATGATCAAACCCATGAGAAATAGTTTGAATTTTGCTGAGCGAATAAGAATGTCACGCCAAGAGATACCCCCTTGATTATAACCTTCTCGAATCTTGGGTGCCGAGAAAAACACGATCAGCAGTATGGTACCGACTGTAATAATAGGAATAGACCCGACGGCAAACGACAATATATCCTGAGCGTAGTGCAACTACCTTGGTAAGCCTGGTCATTCCAAGGACGCCTACGACAGCAAAAGGGATGTTGATGGTAACGTTCCAGAAGTTCGGTATTCCGAACAATGCCCTATCATCCGCAAATTAGTAGTACATAAGGGTCTTGAGGGATCCGTGGTACAAATAGCGAACCAATCACCCCTACCGCTGCAACTATCAGAACCACCCACACTCTCCATCCCTCACCGAAGCTCATTTCGTGTTTCCTTGGACCTTCAGGGCAAACAGTTAAGCTCAGCCGCCCTGAGGCCGTCCAAGGGACTGGGGAAAAGGCAGTGTCTTGACCATGGGAATGCTATTTACAAACATAAGGCCAGATGCGTTTGGTGCTGGCCGGAATGACCGTTCCATCAGCTTTCATGTATGGCACAAGAACCTGTTCTTGACTGCTGGGCAACATAACCAGGGCTTGTGAGTCATAAGGCGGATCAAGGCGATAAAACGCATTCGGGTCCATGAAGTACCCGTTCTTTGGCATTACGACTCGCCCGTCATTCGACCACTCGGGGGACTCGCTATATAGAATTGCAAAATGCAAGGCATCTCGGCGCACCCTTCTACCCATCTTACCGGAATTCGCTGTATTCCCGATCACGGCCCCCATCTTGACCTTCGCACCGATAGGGAGCGGGGACATTTCTCGAAGGTGGGTGTATTGGGAGTACGTCCAAAAAGGCAGACCTGTCTGATCCGGGATATGACGGAGCATGATTTCGACGCCCTTTCTGTTACCAATATTCTGAAACTTTCCAACGACCTGACCATCTGCAATCGCTCTTATGGGTGCTCCTCTCCGCTGGGGGATGTCGATACCTTTGTGTAAAGCGGCGCGGCCACGCTTGAAACTATAATCGATTGCCCATTTTTCACTATCGATTTCCGGGCAGTCTCCTCCATCAATAAAATCAGGTACAAGATAGGTCTCGATGACCCCTCTGGCCTCCTGAATCGCGACATTCTCAGCAGCTCCTCTCCGTCTATCCTTACCCACCATCCTACGAACTTCACGACTAATTTGACTGGGCGGAATAAATCCATCCAACTCTTCGCAAGTTTCACATAATGAAGACAATCGCATCTTGTTGTGCGACCGCTGGGATTCCTTCAAACACCCAGCAGGCACCATCAACGAGACCATGGCTACGCCAATATAGGCTAACTTCCCCACCTTCTCCAATGAATGAAACATAGTAAACACCAAGTAATTACGGACCCGTCGAAGCTCTATTGTCGCACCAATCGCGATTGCTCCAAGTGCCTAGAAAGCTTTCACAAGTACATATACTGCCATCGTAATAACTGACAGTGAGCCACATGTCTAACAGAACGCACGGACATCGTACCATTGAGCGGTGATATAAGCGACGAAATGCGCAGCCCGAGAAGCGGATCAATATTTGGCCAAGTAGCAATAGCGCACGGTGTGGGACCGGGTGATTTTGAGATGTTAGCCATAAACCGCGCATCTTTGACAGCCTTCTGGAAAACCGATTCGTGAAGGTGGTGACGCCGCTTCTCTCTTGTGAGCGAATCGATGTAATAACTGGTCACTGGAAAAACCCATTGCCAGCACTCGGATATTTGCGCTCAAAGGCATCGGGAAGGCTAACGCGCCCTAGGCCCTGCCTCAAGTCTTCCTCATGCTGTCGCTTCACGGTCTGCAAGTGTCGCAGGAGCGGGCCCTTCGCAGCAACAGGAAGCATTGTATATCGATCCTTGTCGCCCTTCCCCGTCCGAACGACGACGTGATTCTTAGTGAAGTCAATGTCTTTGACTCTCAAGCGGCAACACTCCATGAGCCGCAGTCCAGCGCCATACAAAAGCAGGGCCATTAACCACGGAGCACCATCTAGACAGCCCATGAGCCGCCCTACTTCTTCTTTTGTAAGAACCACCGGCAAGCGTGTTGCTTTCTTGGCCCGAACAACTCCCTGAACGAGGCCGATCTTTTTTTCCAGAACTTGATGGTAGAAAATCAGGAGCGCATTCAATGCCTGGTTATGAGTGGAGGCGCTGACGCGGCGCTCCATGGCCAGGCTCGACAGGAAGCAAGCGATCTCTTGCTCACCCATTTCGGCCGGATGGCACTTTCGATGGAAGAAGATGAACCGTTTGATCCAACCAACGTACGCTTGCTCTGTACTGTAACTCAGGTGGCGAGCACGAATAGCCTCGCACACCTGGTCGAGCAGTCGAGATTTGCCTACCGCCGGTTGGCCGTTTCGACCGATCGTTTTGAGCCTGTGGTAGACCAGGCTTTTTACTTTGGAATCCTCCATAAGAACCTCCTTTCTCATCCTCAGTGAAAATCCCGGCTGGAAGTACCGACTATCTTTTTGAGATCGACCTTCGGGGTCCAGAGTTGCTGGGCTACCAGGTGGACGACGCCCTGCTTGACCTGAAGGGTTCCGGTGATGCCAAGGAACGCGGCGGTCTTGGCCACGACCGAGTAGCGCTCGAAGACACTGTCCCAGATGACCAGGTTCACGAAGCCGCTCTCATCGTCCAGCGTCATAAAGACCACGCCGCCGGCGGTACCCGGCCGCTGGCGGCAGATCACCTGCCCTGCGTAGCGAATCTTTTTGCCGTCGGGCATGGAGGCCACGGTGCGGGCGTCGGGAAGACCCTGCGCCTTGAGCTGCTCGCGGAGCGGGGCCAGTGGGTGATGCCTGGGGCTGTGCTGGGTACGGAGGTAGTCCCACGCGACCTCTTCGAAGGCGTTCAAGGGTTCGAAGGCCGGTTTGCCTTCGCAGTCCACCATGGAAAGGGACTCGTCTCGTGTATGGACGAGCTGGCGCACCTCCCAGATGGCCGTGCGCCGGTCGAGACCGAAGCCCTCGCAGGCCCCCGCTTCGGCCAGGGCACCGAGCAGGCCCACATCGAGCCTGGTACGGCGGACAAAATCTGCAAGCGATACGAAACGGGAGTGACGCGCAGATTCAATCCTCCTCCAGTCACCGGCACTGAGCCCTTTCACGTACCGAAGCCCCATGCGCACGGCGAAGCCGCCGGTTCCTTCCGGGCAAGGCTCGAGGGTACAGTCCCAATCGCTCTCTTTGACATCCACCGGGCGCACCACAATGCTGTGACGCTTGGCGTCTTCCACGATCGTGGCCGGTGTGTAAAAACCCATAGGCTGAGCGTTAAGCAGGGCGCAGGTGAACTCGGCCGGATAGTGGCACTTGAGCCACGCCGTGGCGTAGGCAATCAAGGCGAAGCTCGCCGCATGGCTCTCGGGAAAGCCGTATTCCCCGAAGCCACGGATCTGGTCGAAGACGCGCTCAGCGAACTCGGGGGTGATCCCCTTGGCCTGCATGCGCGAGATGAGCCGTTCGCGATGGCGTTCCATACGGCCGGTGTGGTGCCAGGCCGCCATGTCACGCCTGAGCTGGTCGGCCTCGCCCGGCGTGTAGTCGGCGGCGACCACCGCCAGACGCATCACCTGTTCCTGAAAGAGCGGCACGCCAAGGGTTTTTTCGAGGACAGGGATCAGGCTCGGGTGCGGATACTCCACGGGTTCCTCGCCGTTGCGCCGGCGCAAATAGGGATGCACCATGCCGCCGACAATCGGCCCGGGGCGCACGATGCTGATCTCGATAACGATGTCGTAAAAGTTTCGCGGCTTCATGCGCGGCAGCATGGCCATCTGGGCCCGGCTCTCGATCTGAAAGGTCCCCAGCGTATCGGCCCGGGTCATCATCTCGAAAGTCCCACGGTCTCCCGGCGGGATCGTGGCCATGGAAAGCTCCACCCCCCGGTGTCTCTCGAGAAGACGGAAGCAGCGGTCGAGATGCGTGAGTCCCCCCAATCCCAGGAGGTCGATCTTGAAGAGCCCCAGGTTCTCCAGGTCTTCCTTGTCCCACTGGATAACCGTGCGCTCCGCCATGCTCCCATTCTCGATGGGAACGATGTCGTGCACGGGTTCATGACCGAGGAGGAACCCGCCGGGGTGGATCGAGAGGTGGCGCGGAAATTCCAGGATCTCGTTGGCAAGCTGCATGAGATGCCCATGCACGGGAAGCTCCGGGTCGAGCCCCGCCTGCCTGAGCGCCCCCGGAGTCACCTCTTCGAAGTGCGCAAGGAGCTTGGCCAGGCGATCCATAGCGGTCTCCGGAAGTCCCAGGGCCTTGCCCACATCACGCACGGCGGAGCGAGTCCGGTAACGGATCACGTTGGCCACCATCGCTGCGCGGTCGCGCCCGTACTTTTCGTAGATATGCTGGATGGCCTCCTCGCGCCGGTCGTGCTGGATATCGAGATCGATATCCGGGGGCTCGGCGCGTTCCTGAGAGATGAAGCGCTCGAACAAGAGCCCCATCCTCACCGGATCGATAGCCGTGATGCCGAGACAATAACAGACGGCCGAGTTGGCCGCTGAACCCCGTCCCTGGCAGAGGATATCGTGCTCACGGCAGAACCTGACCAGCTCCCACATGGTGAGAAAGTAGCCCGGGTAGTCCAGGGCCTCGATCAGTGCAAGCTCTTTTTCCAGCTGGCTCACGACCTCCGGTGGCACCTCCCCGCCATAGCGACCTCGCGCACCTTCATAGGTGAGACAGCGGAGCCACTGGGAAGAGGTCCTCCCGTCGGGCATACGCTCCGAGGGGTAGCGATAGTGGATCTCGGCGAGGGAGAACGTGCAGCGCTCGGCGATCTCTTCGGTCCGAACCACCGTCAGCGGGTCGTCCGCATAGAGCGTCCGGAAGGCAACGGAAGACAACAGGGCATGCCCGGCGTTGGGCTTGAGCCTCCGTCCCGCGGAGGATACGGGAGTCAGGTGGCGGATGGCGGTGAGGATGTCCTGGAGCGGGCGGCGGGCAGGCGTGTGGTAGAGCACTTCCGTTGCCGCAACCAGCGATAGGCCATAGTGCGCCGCGCGCTGGCGCAGACGCGCTTCTCCCCGTACCTCTCCATCCCGGCGATGCCGTGCAACCATAGCGTAGAGCCTGTTATCAAACACATCACGCAAATGACCCACGACTTCTCCGGGATCCTCCTCACCCACGAGCAAACTCCGCTCACCGCCCAAGAGGGCAACGAGCCCGGCCCCGTGCCGGCAGACCTCGTCCCATGTCACACGGCTCCCCCCCTTGGGAGAGCGCAGGCGCCCGACAGTAATGAGACGGCAGAGATTGGCGTACCCACTCCTGCTCTCGACCAGGAGGACGATCGCCGATCCATCGTCCACGGTGATCTGTGACCCCACGATCAAAGGAAGCCCCAACTCCCGGGCCTTCACATGGGCACGCACAATGCCGTAGACACCATCGCGGTCGGTGAGGGCCAGGGCGGGAAGGCCGAGACGATGGGCCTGTTCCACCAGCTCATCGGGATGGCTCGCCCCTTCGAGAAAGGAAAAGTTGCTCTTGCACCAGAGGGGAACGTACATACAGCGATCGGAGGTCAGAAGTCAGATATCAGCGATTCTGAGTTCATTGAGTTTGTTGAGTTCGGTCGGGTTGGTAACCAATTGACTGTTGACGATTAACCATTTGCCATTCTCTATCTTCTATCTTCCATCCTCCGACCTTGGTGTCCTTTGCGTCTTTGCGCGAGATATTCTTTATCCGAACCGACCTCTGACTTTCGACTTCTATTCACTATTCGCTATTCTCATTCTACCGCCCCTTGCAGGAACCAGCGGCGGCGCTGCCGGTCGTGATAGACCCACAGGAGATTGCCGCGCCGGGTCTCGGCAAAGTAGTACTCTCGATGCACCTCCCGAACCCACCAACCGCCGGAGAAGACGTACGGCCCGATGAGTCTCTCTACCGCCCCGTATCTCGCCCCCAGGAGAAGCCACCCGTCCTCCCGCGTCCAGTGAGGTTGGGAAGGCAAGGGAATCGGCTTTACAAAGATCCGGCGCAGCAGGGTCTCGGCCCCCCGTCCCGGTTCGGGGAGCTTGACGTGCTCGAAGGGCTCCCAGCTGAACTGTGCCTCGGGTAGATGTCCATAGGTCAACTTCGCCCGCACCACCGCCTGCTCACCGAACTCGGCGCGCAGGCGAGCCAACGCCCGATTGGCGGCGTCGAGGTCGCGCGTGGGCCGTTCGGTGAAAAGCCGAAGTTGTTCCCGTGTAGCCGCACCGGCCACGACTGTAACCTCGACCTCCACCACTCCGGCGGCGAGTTTCAGTGTCTCCAGGCGCAAGCGGACCAGATCGAGCAGCTGGACCGGATCCAAGGTGGGCACGGCGGGGCGGATGTGATGTTGGTGCGAGCCGTCTCGATCAACGAGCAAGTCGAGTTCGAGTTCCGCCACCGCCTCGCTTCGAGTGGCAAGGGTCGTAAGCATAGGATGGAGGAGCTGTTTGATAAGGAAGATGAGACGGGTGGTGTCTGTCTCCGGATCGTCGAGCAGGAGTCTCTGCCGAACCGGTTCCTTGGGCACAAAAGGCTTGAGTGGCGCCCACAGATCGCCGGCGGCCATCCGGTAAAGGCGGTGGGCCTTTGGCCCGAAACGCTCGTGCAGTCCTCCCACCGGTAGAGAAAGCAAGGCCCCGACGGTCCTTATCTTCAGCTTGAAAAGCGTATCGCGGAAGTCCGGATCGAGATCGAGAAGCCCCAGGGGTATCTCTTGTGCCGCCCGACGCTCCGCAGAAGGGTCGGCGAAAACCACAGTCCCTTCTTTCACTTTGGCCACCGCGTAGGTCCCGAAGCGGGTAAATCCGACGGCCACCCTTGCATGGAAGCCTCGACCCTGGAGATCCCTATGGAGGACACGGCCCCACTCTTCGAACGAAGGATAGAGCAAACCGAGACCGAGCCCATTGAGCCAGAAGACCCCGGGCTCTTCGCCGGAAGGCTCGACCTCGGGAGTAAAGCGCATCAGACGATGGGTCAGCTCGGTTGTTTCTTTTTCGATCTCAGCCAATGGAACTACGCCGGCATGCAGGCCGGGCTCCAGAGAAGCACCGGTGGCATAGTGCAACCCGGGCAGGACTCCCGCTCGGCGCGCCTTTTGGTTGACCCATAGGATCACCGCCTGCGGTTTATCCTCGGCTACTACGGCCACCGGACGGTCCGTCCACTCGGGATGGCGCCTGAGCAGGAGCTGGAGCGGAAACACTGGAAGATTAGCGCAGGCCAGCCGGTCCACGACATATCTCCCGTTGAGTCCAGGTAGGACCCCGACGCTTATCTTTGAGAACATTCAGCTCACATGCGAACCGACCCTCCGAGACCTTTTTCCGCTGGGCATGAACCCTGAGCGAGATGAGTGATCCCAGGGACGGCTCCCCGCTCGGTTTCTCCGTAAGACAAACCAGAGCGGCGTGGTGTCGATTGGTAAGGCCGGCCAAACGCGACTGTAGCGGCATCGGGATCTTTACCGCGCCGATATCAAGCACGACCAGAGCAAAGGCACCCGAGCGCAGGAGCTTTTCACCAACCCGAGAAACAGTGTGAAGGTCAGGGACACGAACAACCACCAGCGAGCCAAGATCCACGCCTCGCTCGGCAGCGTCGGGTGGATAAAAGGAACTCCCACTCCCAGTACCCCAGCCCACCAGCTCACCCCGCTGCTGCGCCTCGAGCACCAAGCCGAAGGCGAGGGTGAGTGAAGCGGTTGCTCCCGATCCCGAGATCTCCACCAGACGCCCGGTGATCTCCGGAAGAGTCCAGTGGCTCCGTTGAGCGGACTCAACAACGGATTGTTTGAGACTTGTCGTCTGAAAAGAGTTCACGATTGTCCCCCTACCCCCCTTGGGAAAAAGCTTAAAAGAGCCCCCTCAATATGGGGTGGACAGATTAGGCGAATAAAAAACGAAAGTCAATTCAAAAAGGCACTGGGCAGAGAAAACTATCGGAAAAAGATAGGGTTTTTATGTTGCTATGGAGCAGTCGCCAGGATATATTACCCTATAAGTACTCAATGTCCCGAAGGCCCCCCCCCGGGGGACCCCGAACAATCCATCCAGAAATGGCTAGCCAATGAAGGAAAAAGTTCAAAAGACGGAAGAGGATTGGGAAAAAGACCTCACCCCGGAGCAGTTCGCGGTCTGCCGTAAAAAGGGAACCGAGCGACCCTTTAGCGGGAAATATCACGACTGCAAAGACAAGGGCCTCTACCAGTGCGTGTGCTGCGGAAACGACCTGTTCAGCTCGGAAACCAAGTTCGACTCCGGCACCGGGTGGCCAAGCTTCTGGGCCCCCATGGACCCCGAGTGCGTAGCCGAAGAATCCGATAACAGCCACTTAATGCAAAGGGTGGAGGCCCTCTGCAATAGCTGTGGCGCCCACCTCGGGCACGTCTTTGACGATGCTCCCCAACCGACCAACAAACGCTACTGCATCAACTCGGTTTCCCTCAAGCTCGCTAAGGATATGAAGTCATAGGTGCCCATCTTCTTCCATCACGGGCCTACAGGCCTGCCTCTACAACTCTACCGTCGGGAGATCTGTTATGATTGTCGAACGATTGCCCGAAAAATTTGAAAAGAGACTTGCAGCATTCGTCACCACCGCACGGGACCTACTGGGATCAGACCTGAAGAGCATCACTCTTTACGGCAGCGCGGCACGGGGTGAGTTCGACACCAAACGATCTGACCTGAACATCCTCCTGGTCTTGAACGAGGTCCAGTACCGTCACCTGGCGACCCTGGCTCCTTATATAAGGAAGTGGTCCCGTCAGCGCATCGCGACACCGCTGGTTGTGAACCCTCAGTATATTGCCAGCGCCCTGGATGTCTATCCACTGGAGTTTCTCGACATGCAATCGGCCCGCAGGGTGCTCTTCGGCGACGACGTGCTGGCCGATATTGATCCTCCTGACCAATCCGTAAGGCGCCAATGCGAACAGGAGGCCAGGGGAAAGCTTCTCCACCTGCGTGAAATCGTGATGGAAACTGCTCTGAAGCCTCGACACCTCAAGCAAGCCATTATTATTTCTGTACCCTCATTTATAAAGATCGGCCGGCATGTCCTGAGACTCCAGGAACATCGGCCTATCGTTCATAGCCAGGATGTGATCACGGAGCTGCGCAAGGTATCGGAGCTCTCGCTGGATGGCCTGGAGGCCGCCTGGCAGATCAAGACGGGGGAGCAGAGCCCTTCCCGTCACGAACTCCCATCCCTCTTTGAGACCTATCTAAACGACGTCATGGCCATCACCCGTTATGTAAATACGATGAAGGTCGGCTAGCGTCGGATAACGAAGCTATTGTTGATCTTCTTTGAGAACATTGGCGTGATGACTGCTTCATTCCTTTTTGCTTCTTTCGTGTTTCGTCTGCGGGCAAGGACAGTGGCGGCTTTTATGGCGTTGCTGATTTGTCTCCCTTCGATGGCGATAGCGGCCCAGATAGACGTCGTCCCCTTCAAAAACTATGTCAACGATTACGCCGGCACGGTGAACGATTCAACCGAGGCGCAACTCAATACCCTACTCAAACAACTGGAGTCCAAAACCGGAGCCCAGATCGCCGTCGTCGTAATTGACTCCACCGAAGGGGTACCACCGTCGGACTATGCGGTCGAATTCGGTCAAAAATGGGGAGTCGGTAAAAAGGAGAAAGACAACGGGGTCGTCTTTCTCGTGGCTGTAAAAGATCGCAAGGTATTCATTGCAACCGGGTATGGCGTCGAACCCATCCTGCCCGACGGGAAAGTTGGCCGCATTCGGGACCAGGTCATCTTACCCCACTTCCGGAAAGGAAATATGGAGGCCGGCATCGTCAACGGCACGATTTACCTGGCCCAGGAGATCGCCAAAGCCAACGGCACCTCTGTCCAGTCCCTGGCATCAGGAATCAGGAGCCCACCACCTTTACAGAAGCAGCGGCGAGGCTCGCTCTTCGGCGGCTTTCCCCTGCTCCTCCTGTTTCTGCTATTTTTTGCGCGTGGAAGGCTCGGCCTCTTGCCGCTCCTTTTTCTTGGAGGCTTCGGGAGGAGCGGCAGCTTCGGAGGAGGATTCGGTGGTGGTGGATTTGGAGGCGGCATGGGAGGCGGATTCGGCGGCGGTGGCGCAGGTGGTAGCTGGTAAGAGTATTATTGAGAGGGAAAAGCAAAAATGAAAAAGGGACTCACTATCGTAGGAATCACCCTTGGACTGATCGTCATTCTGGCCATTGGGAGCTGCGGGTACGTCGTTTCGCTGCGTAACGGCTTAGTGACGAAGGAAGAGAGCATCAGGGGACAATGGGCACAGGTAGAGAACGTACTTCAGCGCCGTAGCGATCTCATTCCCAACCTAGTCAACACGGTGAAGGGTATTGCCGCCCAGGAAAAAGAGGTCTTCTTAGGCATCGCCGAATCCAGGGCAAAACTGGGAGGGGCCAAGACCATCGGCGACAAGATCAACGCAGCCAACGGCATGTCCTCGGCACTGGGACGTCTACTGGTGGTTGTCGAGCGCTATCCCGATCTGAAATCAAACCAGAATTTCCTGTCATTGCAGGACGAACTGGCCGGCACGGAAAACCGTATCGTTGTGGAACGGAAGCGTTATAACGACAGGGTGCGAGAATTCAATACGGGCATCCGCCGCTTTCCAGGCAATCTCGTTGCCTCCTCTATGGCTCTCAGCTCGTTTCCTTATTATGAGGTGCCTGCGGAGAAAAAAAAAGTGCCTCAGGTTAAGTTCTGATACCTTTGAGATGAGAATTCCACAAGCCCTTGGTCGTTGAGCACGTGAACCCTCGCAAGGATCCAATCCTCGCAGCAATTCTTTCTGGTCTGATTCCAGGGTTGGGACAGATCTACTGCGGCAGATGGGGTAAAGGCGCCCTTTTCTTTTTCGGAATCGTGGTCCTAGGCGGAATTTTCCCTCTCCTCGCCATTGGGATATGGGTCTGGGGCATCGTCGATGCATATGGCATTGCCAAAAACACGCAAGGCGGTGGTGTGGCGGGAGAAGGTCCCGTTATCGATATCAGTAGAGCCTCGTTTCCTCAAATCGACATACGTCAGGTTGCGACATACGTGGGCATCCCCCTGGGGATCGCGGTGCTGCTTGCAATCATGGGCTTCTTTGCTCTGAGCCGTTATGGTTTTTTGGGCGTTGATCATTCGGGTAAGAAACTGGAGCCTCTCATTGCAAGGATCGAAGCTTATAAAGACAAGACAGGTGTCTACCCAGATACGCTTCTGGCAATGATCGATCCGACGGACCCCATGGAGAAAAGACAGATCCTCGACTCGTGGAGCCGTTTCTACCGCTACCGGCCCACCGGTAGCAGCTTTGAGCTTTCCAGTTCAGGGAAAGATGGGCAGCCGGACACCGATGACGACATCCGTTATTATCCATAAGAACTTATTTTTGCAACGCTACCTCTAATTGCTATGCTTTACCCGGGTTTGATACTACTGATCGCCATCCTCGGCTCGCTGATCCTGCTGCCGTTTTTCTTTACCCAGCTGATGATCACGGCCCTTGGCAAGCTAGAGTTGAGCCCCGAGATGGCCCTCCGTGTCCTCCTGGGGATTCTACTAGGGGAGCAATCAACATCCCGATCAAGCGCATCCCAAGGGAAAGTCAGTACGTCGTCAACTACGTCGACCTGTTCGGTCTTGGTCAGCTCTTCCCGCGTTTGCAAGTGGTACGCGGCTACACCACTCTGGCGGTTAATGTCGGCGGCTGCCTGATCCCTTGCGTTATCGCAGTGTCCCAATGCTTTCGGGTCTTTGACGAGAGGTTCGCCCCAACCCTGATCATGCTCATCATTACGATCGTCAACATAGGTCTGTCGTACCGGCTGGCGCGCCCCATTCCGGGGGTGGGTATCGGACTTCCTACACTTATCCACCGCTGGTCGCCGCGGTGCCGAGAATCATTCTGTTCCCCAACTTTGCCCCTCCAATCGCCTTCGTTGCCGGTGTACTGGGTCCACTCATCAGCGCCGACCTTTTCCATTTACGCGATGTTCGAAACCTTTCCACCGGTATGGGCAGCATTGGCGGGCTGGGACCTTAGATCGTATCGTCCTGTCCGGCCTGATGGCGGCCTTTCTGGCGTGAGTTAGAGGAGTCCTTATAATGAGCCTTTTTGATCTTGTAGCCATTCTGCTGACACTTGCAGCGTTACTGAGCTTTCTGAACGAGCGCTATCTGCACCTGCCCTCCACCATCGGGCTAATGCTGATCTCTCTTCTGCTCTCCCTCGGGCTTATTGTCACCGCCTTGCTTGGATGGGAAGTGGAATCCCAGGCCGAAGCAATCCTCACCAGGGTCAACTTCAGCGATCTCCTGCTCCACGGCATGTTGGCCTTTCTCCTGTTTGCAGGGGCATTGCACGTCAACCTGGACGACCTGCTCGAACAAAAGTGGATTATCAGCTCTCTGGCTACGGTCGGTGTGCTGACCTCGACCTTCCTGGTCGGTATCCTGACCTGGTTTTCTTTCGGCGCCCTCGGCCTGCACATCCCCCTTCTCTACTGTTTAGTCTTCGGTGCCCTCATTTCGCCCACGGATCCCATTGCGGTCCTGGGCATCCTCAAGAGCAGCAATGCCCCCAAGAGTCTCGAAACCAAAATCACCGGTGAGTCGCTTTTCAACGACGGTGTCGGAGTTGTCCTGTTCCTCGTTCTCTTGGGTATCGTGAAAAGTGGGCATGCCCAAAAACCCATTGATATCGTGCTGTTTTTCCTGCAGGAGGCCGTGGGTGGAGCATTGTTCGGCCTTGCCGCGGGATTCCTGGTCTATTGGATGCTTAAACGCGTCAATCACTATCCGGTGGAGATCCTGCTGACACTGGCGCTGGTCACCGGTGGTTATGCCCTCGCCGAGAAGCTCCACATCTCGGCACCCATTGCGATGGTCGTGGCGGGACTCTTGATCGGGAACCACGGGCGGGCCCTGGCCATGTCCGAAAAAACGTGCGAACACCTGGATTCATTCTGGGAGCTGCTGGATGAAGTCCTGAACGCGGTACTGTTTGTGCTGATTGGTTTGGAAATCCTGGTGCTTTCTTTTCAGATCACCTATCTCGTTGCGGGCCTGGCCTCGATCCCTATCGTGCTCGTTTGCCGATGGATTAGCGTCGGTATCCCCGTTGCCGTGCTTAGCTTGCGACGCCAGTTCTCGAAAAATGTGGTGACAATTATGACCTGGAGCGGCCTGCGCGGCGGGATCTCCGTTGCTTTGGCTCTTTCGCTGCCCCCTGGGCCTGAGCGGGAGGTTATTCTGGTGGCCACGTACACCGTCGTGGTCTTCTCTATCCTGGTACAGGGCCTGACAATAGGGCGTCTCTTCCCAGAAACCGAAGCGATTAAACCTGTTACGCATTAGGCCAACCGGCCCGGGAGGGCATTGGATCTTCGGGTAGGCGCAAAAGAAAGGGGCGGCATAAAGCCGCCCCTTTCAGATCGCGAAGAAGAAGGAAGAAGAAGGCTAAACTACTTCCTGATGGCGATCTTACTCGCAGTCTTGCGCTCCTCGTTCTCGTCGAAAGTCACGTTAACTCGCTGCCCTTCCGCGAGCTCGGAACGATCGCTGGCACCCTCTAAAGGGGAACCACGGCCGCTGACCCGGACATTCACTTCCTTACCGTCTCTCTTCCGGAGCGTGATGGATCTCCCATCATTCTCAACCTTTGCGATTCTGCCCCGAAAGTCTTCCGCCAGGACCGAACCGACCAGGGACAGTGTAAACAACCCCAGCGCAAACAAACTTGATAGCTTTTTAACCATTGTTTTCACTCCCCCTTTCCGCTTAAATTAGTATCGGAGGCTTTACTACGTCCCCAGAACGATGTCAAGCAGGAGGGATAGAAACCGGAAGGTGACTGACTCATAATATCTTATGTAGATTATTGAGATAGTGCATATATATCTAGTTCTAATAATGAAAAATGAATATTAATTTAGTCAAATTTTGCCACCCCACCTAGGCTACACATGCTGAAGAGCCACGGCTGAAGCTAAATTCTATGATAGCTGACCATGCCGAGACCGTAGGCAGTCTTCTGCGCCCTGATTGGTTGCTAAACGACCGCAAGGACCTGTCTGCGGGTATTATCAACGAAGGTAGGCAGGCTAGATTCAAGGAAATTGAGAATCGCGCGGTCGATGAGGCCATCCGGCTCCAGGAAACGGCGGGACTGGCGATTGTTACCGACGGCGAGATGCGCCGATTGTCCTTCCAGGGTCAGATGGTGGAGGCCGTGAACGGATTTGGCGAGTATGATATCGACGCTTTCCTGTGGGGGGAATGGCAAGGTGATAGAGATGTCGGCCACTGGAACCTGGAGCGTCCCCACACACTGGGAGTCGTCAATAAGTTGGCTCCCAAACGCTACCTATCCGTCGACGAGTTCACCTATTTGCGCGACCGAACTACACGAATACCCAAGATTACACTGCCAAGCCCGAGCCTCTTTGCCAACTTCTGGTCCGAGGAGCGCTCCAGGAATATCTACCCGACACTGGATTCTTTCCTGGCCGATATCGTCCGTATCCTCCAAAGCGAGGTCGCCGAGCTCACTCGCGTTGGGGCCACCTATATTCAGCTGGATGCGCCCCACTATTGCCAGCTCCTAAATCCCAGGACCCGGACCTTCTACGAGTCTCGAGGCTGGAGCATGGACCGATGGTTGAGGAAAGGAATCGAGCTGGACAATGCCGTAATCGACCACGCCCCATCAGTCACCTTCGGCTTTCACCTGTGACGGGGCAACCAGGGCAGCCGGTGGCTGTCCGAGGGAGGCTACGACGTAATCGCGAAAGAAGTATTTTCAGGAGTCCGGGCCCAGCGACTCTTGCTCGAATTCGATGACCCGCGTTCCGGCTCCTTCGAACCGCTGAAAGAAGTCACCGAGGAGAAAACGGTTGTCTTGGGGCTAGTTTCTACCAAACGGCATCTGCTGGAGAGCCAAACGGATCTTATCCAGCGAATCCAAGCCGCTGCCCGATTCCTACCCCTCGATCGGCTAGCTTTGAGTCCACAATGCGGCTTTGCAAGTTCGGTGATGGGTAATCGCATCTCGATCACGGATCAGTTAAAGAAGCTCCGCCGGGTTGTGGAAACGGCCCGGGCGGTCTGGGGCTAACCCGTTGTCATCCCTCAGCTACAATGGTAAATAGCGGGGATCGACAGTCATTTTTTGATGTGATCCGCATTCGTACAATTCAAGGCACCAACACAAAGGAGGTCTCCCCATGGCAAGCCAAGAATTCATCGACTCTCTGCTAAAAGACATCATTCACCCGGGGGTCGAGCGTCTTATGGAGACACGCTTTTTCTCCGAGTTGAGAGAAGGAAAACTATCCGTCAAGAGACTACAGGGATTTGCCTTGCAGCATTACCTGCACAACGAATCCATCAACAGGGGGTTCGCCCTCTGCATAGTGAAAAATGCCCATATCCCCGACCTCTATGAACACTTTGCCCATCAGTTTCTCGAAGAGTATCACCACCCCAATCTGGCCAAACGCTTTGGGCTGGGGCTGGGGCTCAAGGAGGAAGACTTTAAACAAATCACCCCGGTCTTTGAGTGCCTCGCGCATACAAGCGCAGTCCTACGGGGGATGCTACTCGGCGCTGCAGGAGAGAACCGGACCGGTGCCCTGGTCAACGAAACCATGGTCTGCCGCTATTCTACCGAATTCAACAGTTGTCTACACAAGCACTACCATCTTTCCAGTGATGACTGCCAATTTTTCGTGGTCCACGCCGTGGCGGACATCGAACATATCAGGCTGAACGCAGAAGTCATCGCCCGTTACGTTCAGACCCCCTGGGAAGAAGAAGCGTCCGTCGCGTGCGCAAAGAATATGGTTCGCTTCAAAATCGCCAAGTTCGACGGCATCTACGAAAGCTACGCTTAGAGAGCGTGGGGAATAGTCAATGGAGATCGGAGATCATAAGTTAGAGATCAGACAGAGACAGGGACAGAAGTCGGAAGTCGGTTCGGATAAAGAATATTTCGCATACCCTTCGACCCATCGACAGGATCAGGGTCCCGAGCGAAGTCGAGGGAAAGACGCAAAGGACACCAAGGTCGGAGGATGGAGGATAGAAGATCGAGGATTTGGGATTTTCAATTGAAGATTAAAGATCGAGGAGAGCGAATAGCCAAAAGTGACTCGTTACTGGTTATTTTGTACCCGATAACTCAATGAACTCAAGCAACTCAAAAGTCCCAACGAACTCAGGCCGTTTCTATCCATTCACCCGTTCTGAGTCGATCGGCTACGCGTAAATCCATCGGCGGGAATCTAACTCTCAGCCTGCGTGAACAGCTTGGACAAATGATGCCAAGGAGTCGGCGACACTCGGGCTACGCCAAGGTTTTCCTCGATGTGAACGATCTGCTTCATCTCCACCAGAGCTATTGTAACCCCCGGGGCCGAGCGAACGAACTGAAGAGCGCGCTGGACATCACTGAGAGTCCCAACTTTTGCGCCGCCTCCACGGTGGTCAACATCTCCCCCTCAACGAGTGGTTCCTGAGGGGCAAGGCCTGCTCCATGCCGAGATTCAAAGGCAACTGAATGACCTTGAAATGGTGATCGTCCCCGCCGACTTTCCGCGCGATGGCAATGACATCCTCCAGGGAAAGGTAGTCTTTGGCGCCAGGGTCGTTACGGTAGCCGTTCCAGGTTGCGGTCCCGTACATACGGATATTACTCGCCGATACGGCTTCTTCCGATGCCTCAAAAGCGGTCTGGAGACGCCAATTGAATTCACTACGCGGGACCTCTGCCAGCTGGGATTCAGGATTGTGGACGTAGTAGAAGTCGATACACTGAACCGATAGGTTTCTCAGGCTGTAGTCGAGTTGATCCAAAAGGTAAGCGGGCATCATACAGTGGCAGCCGGAAACGATGTCACCGGCTTTGACGATACCCGGCTCTATAAACATCTTTAGAAAATAGCTACGGACATCGTCCGGTGGCGCCCCATCAAAAGGGATAAAGCCCCCTTTGGTCGCCAGGACGATTTCGCTACGCGGGACACCGTTGCGGGCCAACTCCTTCAATGCAGCCCCGATGGCACGCTCGCTCCTCTGGAAGCGATAGTTGATGGCGCTATCGATGACGTTGCCACCAGATTGGACGGTGCGAACGACAGCCTATCGATAGAGATCATCGGTATCGTCGTCGTGGCCTCCCAGGTAGGTCCCGATCCCGATGGAAGAGATCCAGAGGCCCTGCTCGTTATGGAAGTGTCCCTCGGCAACCTGATTCCTGAAGCGATCCCGGTATCCGGCGGTCCCTTCTTCCGTCGCCCAGGTCTACTGATTCATGAGTTAGTCCAGAGGAAGGATTAAAAGGAGTCCTTGAGCTCGCGAACCTGGGCAAACACGGAGACAGGTTCCATAGACAGGTTCGGAAATTGATTCTTGAGGTTTTGCTGAATCTCTTGACTATCCCAGCGGAGAAACGGGTTGGTCTCCCTCTCCTCCTTCATAGGAGAAGGGACCGTGGACAACCCTTTATCCCTGAGGGAGTTGGCCTTTTGCAATTTTTCTGTAAGATTCTTGTTATTGGGCTCAATGGAAACGGCAAATTTGAGGTTGTTCACCGTGTACTCGTGTCCGCAATGAACCAGAGTATCCGAAGGAAGTCCGCTCAATTTAGCCAAGGAATTCTGCATCTGCTCGGGTGTCCCCTCAAAGAGCCGCCCGCAACCGGCCACGAAAAGCGTGTCCCCGCAAAACACGTTTCCTGGAAACACATAAGCGATATGCCCCTTCGTATGGCCTGGAATAAAAAGGATCTCGGCTTCGAGTTCACCCACACGAACACGGTCGCCTTCGTCAAGGGGATGGGAGAGTCCGTGAATCCGGTCCTTATCGACTATACCTCCGTATACCTCGAGAGAAAATTTCTCCAGCAATCCGAGATTGCCGCCGATGTGATCCCAATGATGGTGGGTATTGAGAATGGCAACGAGGTCGACTCCCTCCTGGCAAAGCTTTTCCAACACCGGTTCGCTCTCGGACGGATCAACCACAGCGGCCTTGTTGGTATTTTCACAAATAATAAGATAGGCGTAATTGTCTTTGAGACAGGGGACCTGTACTACTTTCATGCCTAAGGTTTATAGCAAAACTGACCGAAAAGGCTAGAAGGCTGGAGACCAGGATACCAGAGAGCCCGATGACCACTAACTAATGACCTCTCACTGCCGACCTCTGCCTCCTATCCTCGGTCCTCAATCATCAATCCTCGATCTTCTGGCCTCTATCTTCTATTTTCCATTGACGAACACCTCCTCTTTCAAATAAAGTGCCCCCATGCTTCGCGTCGGTGTCGGTCATTCGACCGCAACTTCTACGAGTCGAGCTGTTGAAGAGGCCACCGGTGCAGCCATGGCCGGCGCCGGAATTAAACAGGCCGATCTTGCCCTGGCCTTTTTCACAGCCAATCATATCGATCAGGGGAAAGAGCTCACCTCGGGCCTAAGCCGTATGGCTCAGACAGACCGGACCGTCGGCTGCAGCTCGGTGGGCATCCTGACGATTGAAGGGGAAGTCGAGAAGGGTTCAGGGCTGGCCGTTATGGTTCTGTCTTCGGACAGTTTAAAGGCCACCCCTTTTCTCTTTCATCCTATCAGAAATCGCGAGCAGGAAGTGGGAAAAGCTATCGCGACCACTATGCGATCCGAGTCGGACGATAACTCCCATCTGATCCTGCTCCCGGATCCATACACCGGACGGCCGGCCTCAATCATCAACCAGGTGGAGGAAGAGTTCGGCCCAGTGCCGGTGCTGGGAGCAGGCTGTTCGGAAGATGGCAGTCACGGTAAAACCTTCCAGTTTTACGGTGACCGTATCACAGACAATGGAATTGCCGGGCTCGTTCTCAACGGTTCCTTGGAAAGCTCCATCGACATCACCCAGGGATGCCAGCCGGTAGGTCGCCCAATGGTTATTACCAAGGCACAGGGAAATTTTATCTTGGAGATCGACAACCGGCCCTCCATCGAGGTCTTCACCAGCACGATCAAAGGCCCCCTCCTCGAGGACATTCGCCGCGCTCTCTCGGTAGTCTTTATAGGGCTGCCGTCGGATCCTGAAGAGAACAATGTTGGGCCGGGCCATTATGTGGTACGGAACATTATCGGGCTGGATTCTGAGAAAGGAATTTTGGCGGTAAGCGACCAGGTTCATGAAGGCGAGTCGATGATCTTTACGCTGCGGGAAGGCCAGAGAGCCAGAGAAGACCTCGACCAGATGTTGCAACGGCAAAAAGAGAGCTTGGGAAAGAAAAAACCGGCGCTGGGCCTATACTTTAACTGTTGCGCCCGCGGGTCATCGCTCTACGGGTTGTCCGGGATCGATACGGCTTACATCCGTCGCGCCTTAGGGGACTTCCCCCTGATCGGCATGTTCGGCAATTTCGAGTTAGGCCCCGTGGGGGGGGGAAACCAGCTCCTGGCGTACACTGGGGTGCTTGCGCTCTTTACGGAACGGCAACACTGAAACGGGGTCAGAGAGAGATAGAGACAGAGCGTCAGTAAAACCTAACAAGACCCTGTATCACTAATGTTTCTTAAAACTCTACTTAAACCGTTGGTAACGAAACAATAAGAATTGGGATAGGGAGAGGGTAGTGTGGACAAAGAGAAAAAAGAATTTCTCTGTCTCAAATCTCTGTCTCCCTTCGTCTCTGTATTTTCAGTTTCGCCCTATGCGTTTGCGCTTGTTGGATAGGTAGTCGACAACGATGTAGTTGCCGATCTGGTTGGCCGAAGTGTAGAAGACCCGACCCACGTTGAGCCGGGTAAGCTGGTCTACGAAACCTCTTCGATAGAAGTCGGTGCCCAGCATGAAGGTATTGATCTTGATCCCACTCTGCGTACAACGCCGGACCTCTTTCAAGGTCTCGCGTACGATGCGTTCGTGTAGCAGCGCGGAGCCCCAGCCACTGTGAATTCGACCTCCCTGGTCGAGACTTGCCGCCGTGGGTTCGCCGTCGGTAATCAGGATGATCTGCCGGTTGGCCGCCTTCTGCGAACCTAGCATGTGACGGGCATACCGCAAAGCCTCTTTGATGTCGGTTCCATGCTCCATAAAATAGGTGATGGCCACGATAGACGGCAGGTCCTCGGGGCGGATCTCCTTGGCATTGGATCGAAAGGCCACCAGGTGCAGAACGTCTTGGGGAAACTTGGTCTCGATAAGCCGCTGCAGGGCAAGGGCGACCTTTTTCCCTGCGTGCAGGGTGTCATTCATCAGCATTGAATAGCTGACATCGATCAGGAGTACCGTCTCCGTATCGGTGGAGAATTCATGACGGTGCACGGAGAAGTCGTTTGGAGCCACCTGAATCGGGACCCCTTGGCCTCCTCCCTTTACCGCATTCATCAGGGTCTCACTGATCTTTACATTTAAAGGGTCCCCGTAACTGTACAACTTGGTCTCTTCCAGTCGTTCGCCTTGCTGCCCCCGCTGGTGAACATTGTGGCTGCCCCAACGATTCTTGTTGAGTACTTGAAATATCTCTCTCAAAGCCTTGTCGCCGATTTTTCTCATGCCCTTGGGGCTCAGCTTCAGGCCGTCGCCTGAGCGCATCAGGTAGCCCTCCTCCACCATCATCTGCTCGACACCCTTCAGATATTTGAGGTGTTCGTAGGCCTCTTCCCCGAGCAGCTCCCGGACCGCATCCAGGTCCAAGTGGGACAGGTCTCCCAGCCCCCGCTGTCCCCAGCGCAGGAACTGATCCAGGTTCCTCAGTTGACCCAGGATCTGGCCGGCCTCTCCCATCCCCATTTGCTGGGAGCCACGGAATGGAAACTGGTTCAAAAGCTGCTCCAGCTGTTCCATCTGGGCCAGGGACTCGCTTAATTGATTGAGTTGCTCCTGCGTCAGGGAATCCAGATTGTCCAGCAGGTTGTCCAGGTCCTCCACTGCGGCATCCAACATATTAGGCAGATTGTTGAGAAAGTTATCGTCTTCCAGAAGCTTGTTGAGGCGATCGAGCATTTGGTCTAAATCGGGCATGCCCTGGAGCCCCGAGGATCCGGGCTGCCCCGGCATCCCTCGCTTTGAGATCTGATCCCCCAGCCGGTTTTTGAGTTCCTGGTATCGTTCCTGCGCCTCGCGCATCTTGCGAGCCATCTCATCCATGTTCTGAGCGTAACGGCCCGACATGCGCTCCATGAAATTCTTCATCTGCTCATGATAGGCTTCGAGTTTTTCTGACAGCTTGCTGAGCTTTTCGCTCAACTCTTGAGTTTGCTCGGGGGTGAGCTTGAAGGAATCGGGAGAGTACTTTTGTAGAAGTTCTTTCTTTTTTTCCTCGGCGTCCCGCAAAAAGTCCCTGAGACCCTTGACCGAACGCAACTCATCATCGGAGATGAGACCGCGCCTCATGAGATCCCTAAGACCCTTGCGCACTCCTCCCTCATCCAGAAAGCGGTCGGAGAGATGCTTCAGGAGATCCTGGGCAGTTGGAAAGACAACCTGCTGGCTTCCATCCCAATTTGTGTAGCGATGGATCCTCACGACAACGATAAATATATCCTACATGCCTTGGTGCATGCAACCCACAAAATGCCCCCCGACCCCTGCCTCACCGGCTATCATTGAGGCCGGTGGAACCTCATCAGCCGTGTAGTATGCCAGTAAGAATTAGGGTATATACCGGTAGGCTAAACCAGGGAAAAGGAGGACTTATGAAAGTCACTGTAGATTCGACCCTATGCGACGGACACGGAAAATGTGTCGAGGTTTCCCCCAAGGTCTTTAAGATGAATGAGCAGTATATTTCGGAGATCATCGATACCCACGGGGACACGGACGAGAAGATCCTGCTTGCGGCCAAGGTCTGCCCGGCCAAGGCCATCTTCCTTGAAGAAGAGGAGAGCGGAAAGAAAATCTTTCCTTAGAGATATTTCCCCATATGACATCCGCCCGTTATGTCATTGTCGGCGGCGGTTTTGCCGGTGCCTCGCTCGCCTATCATCTCGCCGCCAACGGAGCCGAGGGAGTCCTGTTGGTCGAGCAGGAGAACGTCCCCGGCGTCCATTCCTCCGGGCGTAACGCTTCCATGATACGCCAGGTGATCCCCGACCCGGCCATCGCTTCGCTGGCGAGCCAAGGGGCCACCTTCCTACGCACCCCCCCCATCCAATGGAAAGCCCCGGTAATCTTTCAGCAAAACGGTTCCCTCCTACTGGCCAGTAACGAGGCCCTTCACAATCTACGACGTGATGCGGACCAGGCGCAGCAGAGTGGGATAGAGGTAGAGTTCTGGACTCGGCATATGGCCCAGAGCAGGATCGAGGTCCTCAAGGGCGCCGACTTTGAAGGAGCGATTTGGTGTCCTACTGATGGAGTCGTCGATATCCATGCCCTGCTTACCGGCTTTCTCAAGGAAGCCACTTCACTGGGCGTGGAGATTCGCTATGGCTGTCCTGTACAGAAGATAGATGTTAAAGCGGGCCGGATCACCGGTGTCGTGGCAGGAGGTGAATCGATCAAGACCGAGGTGGTCATCAACGCCGCTGGAGCCTGGGCGGGGGAAATCGGGCGAATGGCCGCAGCTTCAACCGTACCTTTACACCCTTTACGACGCCACCTCTTTGTAACGCCCCCCCTGCCCTGGGTGGATCCCGCATGGCCTTTTATATGGGACGTTTCTCACGGATTTTATTTTCGACCCGATTCGGGCGGGTTGCTCTTATGCGCCTGCGATGAGGACGAGATGCCTCCGGGACTTCCACCAACGGAAGATCCCATCGTGGAGATACTGGCGGATAAGGCCTGGTGCTATTTTCCCGAGCTAGCCAACGTACCCATCAAGACCTGCTGGGCCGGGCTCAGGACCTTTGCCTCAGATGGTCGATTCGTGATCGGTTGGGACGGGAAGTGTCAGGGCTTTTTCTGGCTTGCCGGACTTGGCGGCCACGGCGTGACCACCAGCCCCGCCGTCGGCGCGCTGGCAAGCCGGTTGCTGATCCAACGGGATACTAGCGAGGGGAGTGAATTTAGCCCCCAACGATTCAACCCTTCCGTACGTCCTTGATCGAAAACAAAAGCTTCGAATTCAAGCTTCGAAGATGAGGCTGGCAAAGCTGCAAATGGAGCCGACACTATCCATCTCGCCGTGGTCGTGGGAAAGAAGGGTCCCCTTGGTCGCATCCAGCGATTTGAGGAGCGTATAGATAGGAGACAACCCGCAGATCCTGCGGCGGTCTTCCTCTTGATCGATGTAGTTTAAAAATCCGTCACCATCGAGCTGCTGGGCGTAAACAAGCATCTCCGCATCAGCCTTCTTGACCTCCGCCAGCCTTTCACCGTCGATCCCTTCTCTGTCGCCATAGCGAGGCCCCACGTGGGCGAGATCTGCACTTGCGACCACGCATACGCGACGCTTTTCCTGTCCAAGAGCCGTCCCGAGCGCCTCTATAAATTGCCGGACCATGTCCCCAGTTCCCCCGTCCGTCACCATCCGATGCCCGAAGGAGCAAAGAACCGGGACCAGCGAAACCGAGGTCCCGAAGAGCAACTGCAAGAACAGCACCTGGAATTCAATGGTGTGCTCGTTACGATGGGCAAACTCTTCCGAGAAAAGATCGTAGGGACAGAGAGAGGCCAATCGTTCCACGAATTCAGAGTCCACGGTCAATCGCCCCAAAGGCGTTTCGAAGTCCTTTCGAGTCACCGAATAGAGATTCTTGAGACCGCTATGTCCGGTCCCCAGGACAATAACAACATCCGGTCTCTCTGCCTCGGCAAGCTCTTTGTAGGCCCAGGCATAGGAGTGCCCACCCAGTCTCAAATCAATGTGGGGAACGATCATACCGCGAATTTGCCGATGGCTGTTTACCCCATCGGGATAACCGGGCCCCCGGGGTGGTGAAAAGTGTTGCCTCAATGATTCATGGAGCCCCGCCGGGTCCGTGGCATATCCACCCCCCGCATGGTAGGCCTCACGCACCTCTGCCTTTTGAAAGGCCTCAACGAGACTCTTGAACTGCCTCCGGAACTTATCGCTGACAAGGAAGAGGGCCTCGTCCAGCGCTTGAACCAGTTCGATTAAATGACCCAATGGGAACTCTCGCTTCCATTGATGCTTATAAGCGGCCTGGATTTCGTTCAACGTACGTGTTCCATCCAAGAACTGTAGGGCCCCGGCAACTTCCGGTGGGACACCGAGAACGTGAGGACTGATTTGCTGAGGGTCCCGAAGTGCAAAGAGCTTCCGTCCCTCCTCTCCCTTGAAAGGGAAAAACTCTACATAACGCAAATGTGGACGCAGATTTTTGTCTTCCATGGCATTCCTCAAATCAGCTTTGACTGCCCAACAGGCCCCGTACAACGGCGCAAGATTAGTTCATAATTGAAAAAGGGTCAAACAGAAAGCCATGCGGCCTGGTTGATTGAGTTCGTTGGGTTCATTGCGTTGATTCAGTTATCGGGTACCAAATAACCGGTGGCTATTTGCTCCAACTCTGACCTCCGACTTCCGATCTCTGATCTCTGTCTTCCATCCTCTATCCCCGATCCTCAATCCGCAATCTACAATCAAAAATCTCCACTCCTCTTCCGCCGGTTGACAATGCCTGAAGGGAATGAAAGGTTTGAACGTTAGTACCGTTCAGAAATCCTTCGTCATGGATTGCCAATCAAATGCGCGATAAAGAATCAACGGAATTTCTTGCGGCCGCCTGGGAGGCTGCAAAGTCCGCAGGCTCTCTGATCCGGGATAACTGGCGGAAAAAAAAACAAATCGAATACAAATCATCCATCGATCTGGTCACTGCCATCGATCGGGAATCGGAGCAACTTATCGTCAGAACCCTCCAGAAGCGCTTTCCCCAACACGCTATCCTCGCAGAAGAAAATACGGCCATCGGCGGTAACGAAAGCGATTA
The DNA here is from genome assembly GCA_963664015.2 of Binatia bacterium. Lineage (GTDB taxonomy): Bacteria > Desulfobacterota > Binatia > UBA9968 > CAXXLF01 > JACZQL01. The sequence goes on from CAXXLF010000002.1 coordinate 405,776, forward strand.
CCGCTGGATCATAGACCCATTGGATGGAACCACCAATTTTGCCCATGACTATCCCCAGTTCTCCGTGTCCATTGCTCTCGAACGGCAAGGGAAAGTCATTCTGGGGCTCGTCCACGACCCCATACGGGAAGAGACTTTCAAGGCGTACGAAGGACAGGGCGCCTATCTAAACGAAAGTCCGATTCATGTTTCCGAGGGAGCAGAGCTCGGGAAAGCACTCGTGGCAACCGGGTTTCCCTACGATCGCAGGGAAAAGGCTGATTTCTACCTTTCCTTCTACAAGAAGTTCATGATGTCCACCCACGGGGTACGGCGCGCCGGGTCCGCGGCCCTGGATCTCTGTTTCGTCGCCTGCGGACGCGTCGACGGGTTTTGGGAGTTTGGACTCCACGCATGGGACATCGCGGCGGGAAGCCTGATCGTAAAGGAGGCCGGTGGGACCGTAACAGACCTCTCGGGTCAACAATTCTCCATTATGGGCACCGAGACCCTGGCTTCTAATGGCAGAATCCATGAGGCCATGCTCCAGGCTATCCGGGAAACCCGCAACGTTGACTCTCCCCCGGGAGATTGTTAAAAAGAAGCCCCGCGCCCGTAGTGAAAAGGATATCACGAGGGTCTCCGAAACCCTAACTCCGAGTTCGATTCTCGGCGGGCGCACCATTAAAAGTCCCCGCGTTTAAAAGGCAACCTATGATCTTCATCCCCGCAATGAAAATGTCTAACGCATCCGTTGGGTCTCAATTGCCTACAGAACCTGCCCACTGGGAAGGAGAACACATCCATGCTCGAACTCTATCATGGTGAGGGATCAGTCTGCGCACGAAAGGTCCGAATCGTGCTTGCCGAAAAGGGCATAACAGACTGGGTCGGCCATATGGTCAACCTCGGCAAGGGTGAGCATACAAGACCCGAATACCTGGCGCTTAATCCGAAGGGCGTCATTCCCACGCTTGTTCACGACGGCCATGTGATTACCGAGTCCACCGTCATCTGTGAATACCTGGAAGACATCTTCCCCAAGCCGCCTTTGCGGCCTACGGATCCCGTCGCCACAGCGATGATGCGCAAATGGGCCAAGATCCCCGACGAGGAGATCCACCCGGCCTGTGCCGCGATTTCTTCCGCCGGCCTTCTGGGCCGCGCCCGGCGCAAAAACCAAGAACAGTATTTAAAGCAACTCGCGAACGTACCCGATCACATCCGGGCAAATAATGCCCGGGACTGCACACTGGAACGGTGGCAAAATCCGGTTGTTAAAAACTCCGTCTTGATCCATCAAACACTATTAAAGAATATGGAAAAGGAGCTTTCCAAGAACGGACCTTGGTTGGCAGGTAAAATGTTTACCCTCGCCGATGTAGGGATAACCCCCTATGTTCACCGGTTATTGGAAATGGGCTTGCAGGAAATGTGGGCCGACCGGCCTCAGGTTACCGAATGGCTGGAGCGAGTCATGGCCCGACCGAGTTTCAAGGAGGCCATCGACAAATACGAAGCCCGCTATGTAGTTGACGCAGATGAGGCAGAGGACGGGTACGACAGGGCCGAGGTCCAAAAAATCTTTGCCGCCGCTTAACACGAGTAAGCTGTCTGTGCAACGAAACCTATGAGTCTTTAATTTTGGAAATTCCTAGCGTGCAGGGAATACGAAGGCCTGGCTCGGATTGATTTGAACCAGAACGGCGCTCCCCAGCTCAGGTAAAAAGACACCCGGAATGCGGGCCCGAAGTTCGAAACCACCTTTAGCTTTCCCGCCCTCGCAGCCAACCCGAACAAAGGTTGATCGTCCCACAAGCCGGCCTGAAAGTACGGTAACCGCGTTCGCTCCGGAAAAACCCTGGCCTGCCACTGTGAGCGAGAGACCATCGGGCAGGTTTGCGGCCTCGAATCGGCCGATCGTAGTCTCGACGGTACCGGCGGTCACGGTGCCGGGAGCCCGGTTGATGGGCCCGAACAGTGCAGCCCCGTAGTCGTTCGCTGGTTTGAAATAGGCATCCGCCGGTGTCGTTGTCGTTGAGGACTGCACCATGGTTCACCGGGAAGAGGAACCGCCGGGGGCAAATGAAGGTGCACTGAGAATTATCCGGAATGTCCTCGGTGGTGAGGACTTGCCATTGCAAGAGGTTACCGCAAAGTACCTGAGCCCGGGATGATTCTACGGGATGAGATCAGATTTCGGCTCTTGAGCTGCTTCAAGGCATCGACCACCACCTCATCCCGTAGAACGTCATTAACCTCAAGGGATCTGTCGATCTCGCCATATCCCACCATGTTATGCCTGGGCGCACCTCATGTCGGTTATGGAAGGCAGATCAACATCGAGTTTCTTCCAGCGGTTTCCTTCATCATCACTTTGGTAGAGACTCCCGTTTCTCAGGCCCGCATAGAGGTGGTTGGGTTCCACTCCATCGATCACGAGAGATTCGGCGTACTCCCGATTAAACTCGGGAACCTTTCCTTCCACCTTTTCCCAATCTTTCCCTCCATTCCGAGTTCTTACGATGAAACTTTCAGCCCCGGAGGATCTCCTCCTCCAATCCCCCGGGCTCCCCTTCGCCACAACCGAGTATAGAATATCGGGATTATTCGGATGCATGACCAGCGGCACCGAGTATTCTTCCTCGAAGTTCATCGCAAGGGGGATCCAGCTCTCACCACCATCGGGGGTCTCGTACAGGGCCCGTCCGGGGGCCTTGCCGTCCCTGGAATAATCTCCTCCGGTGGCGATATAAACATGCTTGGAATCCTCGGGGTCTATGACGAATGTATGGACGTCCGCGTCCACGCCTTCATTCAAAAGCTTCCAGCTTGCCCCCCCGTCGCTGCTCTTGAGCATGAAGCCGACCTGAAGGGCCGCATACAAAATGTTAGAATCTTTCGGGTCAACAGCAATGTCCCTAACGTGGGGCTCAACCCTGCCGTTGACATAGTTTACTGACGATACCCAGGGGACGTTCCATACGGCATCCAACCGGGACCAACTTTTTCCCGTATCGTGGCTAACGAAGATATCAATGGGCTCGGTTCCCGCGTAGATCGTATCCGGGTCTTGAGGATCCACAGTTACGCATCGCACTTTACCCGGACCACGTTTTCCGTAGCAGGGCTTCTTCCAGCTCTGGCCGAAGTCTTCGCTCAACCAGACACCGTCGCCCCGCGTCCCCACAACAACCTGGTTGGGTCGGGTGGGAACCGTTGTAAATTTTGGGACTTCCCAATTCTTTAAACTGTGACTCTCCACCTTCCATGACTGGCGATCTTCACTCTTGAGAGTAAAGAAGCCCTTTTCAGTACCCACATACATCCGGGATGCTCCCATTTTTACCTCCTTTATTTAAGTAGAACAGACTTAAGACTCTGCCGGACGAATCTTTGGAAAAACGATCTTCCGTCATAGGGCCTTTTTCCATAATAAATCTTCTTTATTATTCGATGATCTAATTGAACGACAGGATACAGCACAGCTAGCAACTCGACTCCTCCTCACACCAGATACGCAAAGGGATGTAAAGGGCCGTATAAGCCAGGGGAACACTTAATTCTGGAACGATTCGATTCAAATTAGAATGGGAAAGCATTGTCGAACTTTCTAACTGGACACCGCTGAAAGCGCTCGTTTAGCGAGCGTTTTCGCCAACTGGACCTTGTACTGATTCATTTTTAGAGGACGGGCGTCGGCGAGGGCAACCTCGCTCGCCTGACTTGCCGAAGCTTCGTCGATTTTCTTTCCACGGAAAAAGTTCTCGGCCTCAAGGCTACGAAAGGGATGAGTAGCCACGCCTCCAAATACCAGCCTCACACCGTCCGATTGCACTGTTTTCTCCTCCGCTACAGCCGCCACGCTGGCCACGGCAAAATCCCAAGACTTCCGGTAGGCGAATTTTATATAGGTGCTACGCGCCTGCCTAAACGGAACTTCGACCTCGCTGATGATTTCATCATGCTGCAAGATATGGCACTGCAATCGACTTCCGACCCAAATATGACCCGGGAAGAAATCGGCGGCAGAAACCGTCCGCGGTCCTCTCGGTGAGGCGATGTGAATGCTTGCATCCAGGGCTACCAGTGCCGGCCCCAAATCCGAAGGATGATTGGCCAAGCAGAGATGACCACCCATGACACTTCCATAAATACTGCTGTCACCGCCGGCCAGGTCGCAGAATTTACCGCCTGACTTCCAGCAGGAAAATCCGTCCTGAAGATACCAGCACCACACATCCTGACAGAGGTTACCCCCTATCGTTCCAAAGTTACGGATCTGCGGAGACGCCACGACCTCCGCCGCTTGGCCCAATGCATGGAAGTGAAGCTGAACCTCGGCTGAGGATGAGATGGCCGAGAGGGTGACCAGAGAGCCGATTCTCAAGCCGCCGTTCTTCTCGTGGCGAATCTGGTTTAATCCCGGGATCGTCTTCAAATTGACTAGCACAGTGGGTGTCACGATATATTTTTTCATCCGAAAAAGGATATCCTGGCCCCCTGCAATCACGCGAGCCGCTTCGCCGTGTTGACCGAGGAGAGCGGTGGCGTGGTCAACTGACGTCGCATTAAAATGTTCAAAATCTTTCAACGTCCGGCTCCATCGGCCGCCGCTTCCTTCACCGCTTGAATCACCGAGGTATAACCGGTACAGCGACAGAGAACCCCTGATAAAGCCATGCGAATTTCATCGTCCGACGGATTGGGCTTTCTATCCAACAAAGCCTTGGCCGACATGATCATCCCGGGAGTGCACCAGCCGCACTGCGCCGCATAGAGTGAGGCAAAGTAGTTTTGGAGCGGGTGAGGCTCGGACCCGTTCGAAAGTCCCTCGATGGTCTGGATATCCTTACCTTCCGCTTCAACGGCAAGTGTGACGCAAGAATAGGCATCGAGCCCGTTGATCAGTACCGTACACGAGCCGCAGCCACCGTAGTCGCAGGCCCGTTTCGTACCGGTAAGGTCCAACCGGTTTCTCAGCACGTCGTTCAATGTCCAGGTCGAGGCTACTTTGACACGGTGAGATTGACCGTTGACGGTTAGCTCAATATCGTACAAATGGCGCGGGTCTTCGGGTTGTTTCTGCTCGTCTACTTCCGCCACAGATAGTTTCCCCATAAATAGTCAACTACAGTTCGATTGAATGCTCTGAATTCATCCAAACCCGACAAAACACATGCCTCGACAGCACTTTAGCAAAGAGAATCTAAAGCACGGCCAAAATCGCATATCCGATTGGGGATGTCAATTGACTGTTTTACACCGTCGAGGCGCTAGGAACCCTGGGATTAGGAAAGATTCGATTGAAATTTAAACGGAACCAAGTTGCCCTAAGGGCGCAAGGCCCGGTACAGAAACGGCAGGCTTCGATCCATGCGGTAGTCGATACCCGAGTGCGTACCGTCAAACTCCTCGTAGATGTGCTCGATACGTTGCTCGCGAAGACGTTTGGAGAGGATGCGGGATCCGTACTGGATGTGGTACTGGTCGCGCCATCCGCAATCGATAAAAATCCCCTTCAGCGTCTTGAGGTTGTTTCGATAGCGCTTGACCAAATGAATGGGGTCGTGACGCAACCATTGGCGCCAACGGTTCTCCAGTATTTCACCGGTCTCCAAATTGAAGGGCAGACGAAAGCCGTTTGGCGCCTTCGGGTCCGGGTCGTAAGTAGCGGCCATACACAGGTTCATCAGGCAATGCACCTCTGAACCTGAGAGATTATCTTTTTTCCAAATGGCTTTTAGAAAGTTCCTTACGCGCCCGTCATCAAGGCCTTCCTTTGCCCCACGTTCTTCCTTGAGCACATCGATAGCACCCGCCCTTCGCTTACGGGGCCGGTGCCTGGCGACCTCCTTCAGAGTATTCGGCCAATCGCTTCGGTAGATGTAATCGAAATAGGTATCACCCGAATGGTCAGCCACCGCACCCCAGATACTCGGGTATTTCATACCATGCAAAATCGCCCCATACCCGCCCGAGGACTTACCGAAGCAACCCCGGTGCTCCCGCGACGCGAGAGTTCGAAACTGACGATCGACGAAAGGAACCAGCTCGCGGGTGATATAGTCCGCATACTGCCCAATGGCCGAGGAGTTCACGTATTGATTACCGCCAAGGGCCGTGAAACAATCGGCAAAGACAATGAGGCAAGGCCCCATCTTGCTCTCATGGATGAGCCGTGCCGCCCGTTCCGGCACATTTTCATCGAAGCTCCGCCAGTTGGTGTGTGATTTTCCAGAACCCGTATAGCCGACGAGATCGAACACTACGGGAAATCGTTTGCCGCGTCCTCCGGTCGCACCCTCATCGTATTCGGGCGGTAGCCAAACATCGAGCATTCGTACATGGGGATCCCTGAGAGGATTATGCGCCAGGACCCTGGAAACATGCTCCAGGGTTACAACCGTTCCGGGATGACCACTTCGGTCTTTTGAGTGCCATTGTAGGACCTCGACTTAAAAATGATTGGGGATGTTATTGTGGAGCATTAATAACCGATGCAGGGCTATTGTGTCAACGCAACCTCAGTTTCCAGACAAAGCTAGACACGCGTTCTCAACGGAATGAAGGTAAGCTTCTTCACATCAACTGGTGCCCCCCATATTCCTCGGAAGAGCAAGAAGGCGAGCCTGACCCTCCGCTATTCAATCCCTTAAGAAAATCAATCCGAAAGTCATTGTGCCAGAGCACTGTACAGGATGGCGTGCAAACCATGAGATAGCTCGGGAATATTATCTTGCCTAGCGAAAGGAACCAGGTAGTTTCGACAAGAATAGATCTTCAACCTTGATGGGGCGATTGACCAGATGTTGTTCGGATGCCGCCAGCACTAAAGCGTCGAGGGTCTTTCGGTTGGATTTTCACGCCAAACGGCCAGGGGTCTTCGCCTCCCATCAGTTCTTTCATCTCCAGCGTGGTTTCTCCGGCCTTAGGCGTTGCGGATGAGCGTATGGTCTCCCTGGATTGGGCCAGTTTCTTGGCTTCACCGTAAGCGTGACACAGGCTCTCCACGATCCAGGGCTTTTCCTTGGCGAGCTCGGCTTTCATGACCGTCACATGCATGATCGGAAAGATACCGGTCTTCTCATAATATGCACGCTGAGCGGCCACGTTGTCCGCATAGCCGCCCACCACGACATCGTCTCCTCCGGACTTGACGTCCGCTCCGCCTCCGGGCGTGAAGATTGCATCGATCTCGCCGGCCTCCATGAGCTCCCTCGGTTTCCGCCCGCTGGTGTCCCGCTTCGCGTTTACACCCGGGGGAATGGTGAGTTCATTGAGACGTTCGGGCTGCAGCGTGATCCATTGGAGCTCTTGGGGAGCGATCCCATGGAAGTCCTGTAAAATACTTCGCTGCCAGATGCATGACGACATCCAGTACTGGGGCGTCCCCACATTCTTGCCGCGCAGCTCTGAGAGGTCGCGAAGTCCCGCCCGCTTGGATACCTGGAATCCCGCCTGCAGGAAGCGGCGGCCCGATGTAAAGATCGGAAGCCCGACGAGAGGAATCCCTATCTCTCGTGCCTTCACAAATGTTGCGATCGCCATTTCGCCGACATCGAACTCAAGGTTGAGCGTACGCTTGGTCACATCATCCAGACTCTCGGGTTCTCGAGTCTGAAGTTCGATCCCTTCCGGCTTGATCTCCCCATCGAACAGGGGGCGGGTCAAAAGTGAAGGCATCACCGAAATTTTAATTGCGAAATCTGCCATGGAGACTCCTTATATTCTTATCGATAAAATCTTCAACAGAACAACTTCAACAAAGGGTTTCGCGCCAAGACTCCAAGCCTGGAAAGAAATTTACCGCAGATTTTCGCCGAATCTCGCAGATACTAGTTTTCATGTCCGTCGGGGCATGTTTCGGCCATCCCGGCCGAAAAACTATCTGCGTCCATCGGCGTAAATCTGCGATTAATAGTATTTGCAACTATTTACCCATCACGTTAATGCCCTGACGGGAATCCCTTTGCCGGATCGCATACAACATCGACCAGTGTGGGCCTTCCCGACTTGAACCCCTCCTCGATGGCGAGGCGGATCTGATCAGGTCGCTCCACACGGATCCCTTCGCATTTGAACTCCCGTGCGATATTAGCGAAGTTCAATCCGGGCAGGAAATCCATCTCTTCCTTGAGCGGTGAGTCCTTTATATGATTTTTCTCCAGCAGAAAACATCCGTTGTTGAAGACCACGAGCACAAGTCCGATATTATAGCGCGCCGCCATTTCGAGCTCGGAGATGATGCCGCACATGAGACCGCCATCGCCTTCGAAACAAATAACGTTTTTGTTGGGCGCCCCAAGCTTGGCTCCGATAGCCATGGGAAGCCCGGTACCGATGGCCCCCGTTCCCCGGGGAGTAATAAAGGTAGGCCCAGCATCGACAAAGGTGTGGCTCGTTGCCCACATAAAGGGACTGGACCCGTCGGAGACCAAAATAGTATCCGGACCCATAAATTCCCCCACCTCTTTCACAAGACGCGCCGGGTGTATAGGGACGGCGTTGGAGTTCGACGTCGCCGCATTGTCTTCTTTCCAACGGTCGAGGAGGTGCTTGATCTCAGCGGCACGCGATTCTTTCGGTTCGAACTTGCCGTCCTTCATAGCCGCTTTCAGTGACCTCAAGGCGGACTTGGCATCGGCGACGACACCCACCTGGGTCCGATAGTTTCTGCCAATTTCCTCTGGATCGATATCGATGTGAACAATCGTAGACTTCGGATCGGGGACTTTCCAGCGGCTGGTGGCCATCTCGTTGGTCTTCGTCCCGACTAAAAGAACGAGATCCGAATTTTTAACGACCTGATCAGCCACACGGCCCCTTTCAAGTCGACCGCCAACGACCCCACCCGTCGGACCGGCGCTTAGGGGATGCCGCTCGAGAAAGGCACCCTTTCCAGATATTGTCGTGGCCACCGGGATCTGGCCGAATTCGGCGACCTCTCTCAACTCATCCCATGCGCGGGAAAGGTTGACACCGCCACCGGCGATGATGCAAGGGCGCTGGGCCGACCCGAGCGCACCCACCACGTCCTCGATCGCTTTTGGGTCCGGCTCCGCCCGTTGGGCCGGATACGTCGCGAATTGAGTCTCTGCATAGGGCTCGTCGTCGATCTGCTGATCCGGGCCCATGACGGAGCCAACGCCTCGAATATTGAGCACGACCGGTCCGGGTCTTCCCGTAGTGGCTATGCGAAACGCCTTGCGCAGCATCTCCGGGGCTTGCTTGAGGTCGTGAATATCCGCTACCCACTTGGAGACCGGGGATACCATTTCGATCTGTTTCTGTTCGTAGAGCGAGTGCTTCCCTTCGTTCTTGGCCAGCATACCGTCCATAAGAACGATGATCGGCACCGAGGAGTTCCACGCCTCCGTAAGGGCCATTATAATGTTCATCGTTCCCGGGCGGTTCAGGGTAATGACCCCCGGCTTGCCGCTAACACGGGCGTAACCGTAGGCCATCAGCCCCCCGGAAGTTTCAAAGTGGATATTCATCGGCTGGATTCTTCCCGGGTCCATCTCTGGATAGATTCGCATACCGAAAAGCTGCGGTACACCGTATTGAATCAGAATTTCGCTCAAGTGGTTGTAAACGTGGGATATCATCTCAATCTTCCTCTTTCCCTACTGAGTTGGTTCATGAATTGAAGAGACAAACGGACTCCGAATTCCAAATTGCCCGTCTGCCGTTGCAAAGGTTGTTGGCTCCCAGTGGAAACCGTTCGGCGCGCCAACCTCAGATAACTAGGGGCCTAACTCGCCGTGTGATGCTCCCTGCCTTGGTCTTTGACCCATTGCCCCATCATTGGTCCCCTCTCCCCAATTTCTGAAGGGCCGGCAAAAGCGGCGATGGCGACTGGTAATGCAGCTCAATCTGCCGGTGTTCTTTTGAGGACTGGATCATGGCCAGACAGGCCTCCAGGCTGGCCCTGCCCCAATAGGCATCGGGGAAGATGGGTTCGTTATGATCCAGGTTGCCCCTCAGCGTGTCGAGTTCCGAGGCGCCGCGGATATTGACATCGGGCTCGACAGCAACCTCCTCCCTGCCGTCCGCTGTGTAGACGTAAAGGCCGTCGGGCGATTGGCGGATATCGCCCTTTTCGCAGCTCACAATGATAACACCAAAGAAGTCCTGGCGACTCGCCTGCTTGCTTCCCCCCACCAATCGCTGCTCCATGGAATCGAGGGAGTACATAGGGTTGGCGTAGCGTTCCTCGATACTCACCGGGCCCTTGGTTCGGACCCTCGGGCCGTAAAGAAACTCGTCTGAGTGCATCTGCCCTCCCTCGCCGATCCCCCAGGTCATTTCGACGACGTCGAAATGGCCGTAACCGTTAAAACCTATTAGCCCGGCGGCACCCTCTTCGAATTCGAGGAAGGCCGAATAGTTCCCTTCGATGTCGAAGATTGGCATGGCACGCCCGACCATCGCACGAAGGCTCCGGATCTTCCCGCCGGCGAGGTAGCGCGTAATGTCCATCTGGTGGGGGCCCTGTCGGAATACCACACCACCGCCCTTTTTCTCGTCGACCTCCGCGGCCAGCATCGGCCGGATCATCCAATCGTTGTACATCCAGGTATGGAGCTGGATGACGCGGCCCAACCGGCCACTGGCGATGATCTCTCCCATCTTCCGGAAGGTAGGCCGAAAAATCTTACTGTGGCCCTGGACGAACCGGACGTTGTTTCGCTCCACCGCTTCGATCATCCGATTGGCCTCGTCCAGGGATATGGCCATGGGCTTCTCGCCAATCACGTGTTTTCCGTGCTCGGCGGCGATGATTGCGTGCTGCGCGTGCAGTTCATTGGGCGTAGCAACGTAGACTACGTTGATATCCGCCTTGCGGCACATCTCCTCGTAGTCGGTGTAGGTATCGAGCCCGAATCGCTTCTTAAAAAAATCCAACTCCTCATGACGCAGGTCGCAAACCGCCACCAGCTTGGTATCTTTGCAGGCCATCAAGCCGGGGATCACGATCCTTGCCGCAGCCCCGAGGCCAACCATGCCTACACGAAACTCATATGCCATAAATGATTCCCCTTACGAGTTAAAATAAGTTTTCGAATTAACGAGGTCCCGGCCTCGCAGATCCTACGGGCACCTCGAACTCTTCGAACTTGTCATCGAAGACTTGCTCGGTGGATAGCCGCGGCCCGTTGTAAGCATTTCGGCCCGCCCCCGTTCGCCTCTCTCGAAAAGGGGTCCAGGCCTCCAACTCGATGGATTCGTTTTGGGCCGGGTCCCAAATCAGTGCCATAGGATCCCCTCCCTTTTCTACGATCCCAATCTGTTCTTTTAACATCTCGCGGAACATGAGGATGCCGCGGTCGGAAACGCCCAGATTCTCTCCGGAACGATCGTAGAGGCGCCCCTGGGACTCCCAGGCCATACCGTCCTGGGAGGCAAAAGTGCGCATATGGTATTCTCCATCCTCACGCTGCCACGCCTCGTCGTACTCAACGGGGGGCTCGTCGGGCTGCTCCACCGGCTTCCCATCGGGAGACGCATTAAACGCAACGTGAAAGATCGTCGTACTGTAATCGTCGATTGAGACACGCCAGTGAAGTGTGCTCATGACGTCGGTCTGGCGCAGCATGTTAGGAAACAGGAGAAAATTTCCCCACCCTCGACCGGCTTTTGCTCCCTCGAACTCCCATGTCTTGATGAGACCCCAGGGACAGGGTTGGAAGCCGTAGCGTGCAAACGGCCGTGTAAAGAAGCCCACTTCATTATCCCGCCCCTTTCTCTTGATCGCCTGGCCGTGAAGAAAAAAGGTATGGACAAAGTCCGCCGTATTCTCCTCCGCCTGAAGCCAGTTGCAGTTGAGTACGGGACGAATCTGGAGTTTCCGGACCCCATGATTCCACGCCAGAACATCCCAATGGGGAAGAAGAGGTTTTTTTTCCGGGGGCCCCAGGTACGCAAACAGCAACCCGGCCAGCTTTTCCACCGGGTAGGCCCGATGACGAATGCTCTCTTTGAATCGCGGGTTCGGCTCGAATGGCTGCTCGACACAGGTTCCCTCGCTATTGTACAACCAACCGTGGTACGGGCACCGAATACAACCGTTCTCTATGAAGCCATAATACAGAGATGTCCCTCGATGAGAGCAGTGCTCTGCCACCAGCCCATAGCCCCCATTGCCGTCCCGGTACAATAGCAGGTCTTCCCCCATAATTTTTACCCGTTTCTTGGGGTTCTGTTCCGACAACTCGCAGGTAGCCGCCACCGGATGCCAATAACGGCGCAACAGGTTCCCGCACGGGGTCCCGGGTCCCACCCGCGTGATCAAATCGTTTTCCTCTTTCGAAAGCATAGTCCCCTCCCGTTAACGAAACTTGAGCCTACTCCCTGGATCGCGTTCCAATTACGGCCCGACCGTCTAGGGATTTTGATCCTCGATCCAAAGGCTACCCAGGTTGTCTATGGGTTTGATAAACTGGTCCGCCGCCGAATACCGCGCTGTAGTCTGGATAACCTTCAGGTTGCTCTGTACGTCGAAGGGAAACGGGTCTTCGCCTAGAATGGCATTTTGTTCTCTGAGGTCATACTTGCACAGAGTAAGGGATCCTCCGGGGAACCGGTTTCTCCACTGGTACCACATGGCCTTACTCTTCGAATAGGCCTCGGTTAAGTACCGCGCGACCCATGGGTGTCTATCGATGATTTCTTGTTTTACGACAACCGTATGCATGATGGGGAACAGGCCGGTCTGCCTGTAATAGCGAATCTCTTCGGCCTTTGTGTCATCGAAGAGGGGGACCACGTTTTCGGACTGAGGCGGGTGCCAGCACATGGCGGCAGCCAGCTCCCCTTCTGCCAACAGATCCCCGTTGGTCTTGCCGTCAGGGGCGCGCTCCACCTTGACACCGGGCGCAACCCCGAGATCCATCTTCTCCGGGAAATCCGTCACCCAGGTCACGTCCGTTCGCTCTACGCCGTAAAACTCTTCGAAAACCCCCCGAACCCACATGGGCCTAGTGGCTTGATGTTGGGGTACCCCGACCTTCTTTCCAACCAGATCCGCCGGTCCCTTAATACCCGAGTTCTTGTTTTTGAACATAAAGGAATGAATAAACAAACGGTTCAGAAAGACAGGAACGGCAACGATGGGAATTCCCCGCTGCCGCGCCACGAGATAGTGAGCCGTGGACATTTCCGCCGCGTCGAACTCGAGCTTCAGCATGCGCCGGAAGATTGCATCCACGTTGATAAAATCCGACAGGACGTTGAGATTGATACCCTCGACGTCAACGAGACCGTTGATCAACGGCTGGGTGATGTCGTAGATACCGCTTGCCAGCGTAATGGAGAGACGATTGTCCTTGGATGTACCCGCCATACAAACTCCTGTTTGCGTATAAATGGTTAAACGTTGCTTGATCAGCCTAGAACCAACCGCAACAATTTGAACGCTATCTTCTCTTCCTAGCCGCCTTACCCGCGTCAGCTCTCGCTTTAGCCACAAATTTCTTTAAGTCGCTCACATCCCTATACTTGTGCAGGCTCTTGAGCAGATACCCTCCAGCTGCTTTGGGGGCGGAAACCTTATTGGTGAGCATGTTTTTGGGGATCAGCGTACAGGTGTTGTTTTTTAAACCAGAGGGACGGGTCCGTGTTTTCCGGCAAGATCAACCGAGGTGGAATCGGTTCAAAGAAACTTTTTGCGGCTAAAATCCCGCCTGTTCCGGAACCTCCGATATAAATGTCCGCGAGAACTTCCCCCGCTCTGCGCTCGGCACCCATACGGTTGGAGTGCTGGCTTCCCCCACCTGGAACATCGACCATCCTGACCTTGGGATAGACCTTTTTAAATGTCTCAATGGCATTAATGTACTGTGTCCCCGGAGGTCCGTGGACCTTAATCTGTCCCTCTTTCCGGTCAGCGGCCAGTGTCTTTTCCCAGTCGGCCTTCCAATCCGCTTGTGCTGTCACCTGAAAAAACGACAAGATCAGAGCCAGGAAGGCGCTCAAAAACAGGCTAAACCTCGCTCGATCTAATATCGGATACCTCTATGCAAATTATGATTTTGGGAGCAGAGGGGAGTTTATTGGGAACGACCGACACTGTCAAACCCCAGTTGTGGATCGGACGATAGGAGACGGAGAGGGATGCTTGGGCCAATGGCATCCCCTTTTTTTTAGCTGCCAAGACTACCAGAGTGGGTTTATTTCTTCCCAGTCGAGAGTCGAAGGGACGAATAGCTCGTCGACAGTGACTCGCTTGCGCATGATCCCCTGCTGGAGGCAGTAATCGATCTCCTTCTCGAGCACATGCCGGTTGGCCTTCAAACCGTAGGCCCAAAAGTCCCCGAATGTATCCCTTTGCTCCTCCCAGCGTTGGTGATGCCAGATCAAGCTCGGACTCTGCTGGCGTGATAAATGCTCATGGGCAATTTTTCTGGCCTTCGCCCAGGCCTTGGCCAGGCTTATCGCGACCCATGGGTAACGCTCCAGGATCTCGTCCTTGATCACGACGCAATGCATGATGGGGAAGATATTCGTTTTCCGAAAGTAGGCGATTTCCTCCTCCTGGTAATCGGGGAAGAGACGGCGGAATCCAGGCATTTTCTGCTTCACGGCGGGCGGCTCCGGCGGATAGATCAGCACGTCAAACTCACCCCGCTCGAAGGCCGGTGGGAGGGTCCCGCCCTCGGGCTGGCGCTCGACCTTGATTCCGGAAGGCGGCTCCCAGTTGGGGACCTCGTCCTCCCGTTCCGTCACCCAGGTACAGCCGCTAAAATCGACCCCGTACTCCTCGCTTAGAATCCCCCTGGCCCAAACGCCGGTGCTGTTTGTATAATGGGATGTCCCAATACGCCGCCCCTCGAGATCCTTGGGCTTTTGAAGATCCGGTCGCTCCCGGATAAAGATCGATTCCTGACGGAACTGGCGGTGAGGAAAAACCGGGATCGCCGTAATGGGTAACCCACGTTCCTTGGCCGGTAGATATGTCGCCATCGAGTACTCGCAGGCGTCGAAATCCAGATTGCGGGTCATCCGGTCGTGTCGCTCAGGAGGCATCAGCACGATCGTATTTAAATCGATTCCATCCGGCTCCACGGTACCATCGATTAGGGGACGGGCTCGATCCAGGTTGGAACACGAGAATGTGAGCTTCAACTTACCCATCCGTTCTTCTCCTCAATTTCTATTCATGTAAGGAAGCCTCCGAAGGCGTACGCCAGTCGTATCCTACCGTACAAAATCCCACAGCCGTGGATCTTACCCGCAAAAGGGCCGAAACACTGTTCATTACGCATCACGTTCTTTGGTCGGTCCCACCTCACCAGTGCACCAGGGAACAAAGGCCTTCATTCTGCACGGTGCCCCGTGGGCTTCGAGCTCCTTCTCGAAAATCTCGTGCATCTGCCGATCCTCGTCCTCGTACTCGATCTGCCAGCCACCCTCCTTGATGCTCGTGTTACTGCCTTCGCCACGGACGTTGGGGTCGAAGGTGCCCATATTCCCCCTCTTGAGGGCCAGATAACGGGCCCGATTGGTCCCCGTGTTAAAATGCTGGTGGAAGCAGTTGTCATTGGGGACGACCACCATCGAACCGAACTGCCAGTCGCACTTGATCATGTCCGAACGGTCTTCCTTGGTCCAGACCATCGAATAGCCACCGGTTCCGTTGAGCAGTACGAGATGGGCCCCCGGTCCGTGGCAGTGGGCTTTCTTATACGTGCCAATGGGAAACTCGGAGATATGGCTCTTCATATTGTTACTGGCCATCTCCAAGCGGGCGTTGATACCACCGGCGCCCCGTTCCTTGTACCCATACAACGGCATATCCGGGGCGTTGGCGATGAAGTTGGACTCCCACACTCTTCGGTTGAATAGCTTGCCATTACCGCTGAAATAGTCGTCTTCGCCGGCGTAGCGGGAATGGAACTTGAAATCGCTATTGGAAAATGAATTTGTTATCGCGGAACATTCGCATCATGGGAGGCGCGTTGGTCACCGCCAGGTAGCGCAGAGGCTCATCCCCACTGCCATTAAAGTTCTGGTACCAGGCGTTGAGCGGAATGCAAAAGAGACTGCCCGCCTGCCACTCAAAGGTCTGCTTGTGTTTCTCATCTTGCCAGATGGTCGTCGCCCCGCGTCCCGAGACGACATAAATGGTCATTTCGTACATATGGTGCTCCGGCTCGGACTTGCCCCCGGGGCCGATCTCGACCACATGACAGTCGTTAAGCAAGAGCGGGTTCTTGATATGAATAACTGCGCCGCTGCCTCCCTTGCGCTCCCACGGCCCTAGCTCAATCTTGGCCAGACTCGGGAAGTAAAACTCCTCATAGACTTTGACACCCTCATCCTTCAGCCACGCCTCGTACGCGTCGTAGACCGAAAACTCTGGTAAGCCCTCGGTGGGTGTATCGGCGACCTTCATGTCGGTACCTTCCATAATTCCTTCCATGGACATAGTCAAAATCCTCCTCTAAGACGACTAGGTTTGTTCTAACAGGTTACGCAACCGGTAGTTGCTTATGCATCGCGCGAGCTGGTGGGACCCGTCTCGCCGGTGCAATAAGGGATAAAAGCTTTCATCCTGCACGGGGCAGCGTGGGCTTTCAAATCCTTCTCGAAAATTTCGTGGATCTCGCGCTCTTCGTCCTCGTATTCGATCTGCCAACCGCCTTCCTTGATGCTGGTGTAGCTCCCGCTCGCCTGGCCACCACCTCCAGGCGAACTGATGCCCATGTTCCCAGGCCTGAGGGCCAGATAGCGGGCCCGATTGGTTCCGGTGTTGAAGTGCTGATGGAAACAGTTATCGTTCGGCACCACAACCATGGACCCGTACTGCCAGTCACATTTCACCATGTCCGAACGGTCCTCCTTGGTCCAGACGAGAGAATACCCGCCGGTGCCGCTGAGCAGTACCAGATGTGCGCCAGGACCATGACGGTGAGCCTTCTTATAGGTACCGATAGAAAACTCTGAGATGTGGTTCTTCATATTGTTCTCGCCCATCTCCAAATGGGCGTTGATCCCCCCAGCCCCCCGCTCCTTATAGCCATAGAGGGGCATATCCGGGGCGTTGGCAATAAAATTGGACTCCCAGATCCTCTTTTTATAGAGCTTGCCTTTCCCGCTGAAGTAGTCATCCTCTCCCTCATAGCGGGAACGAAACTTGAAGTCACAGTTGAAGATGAAATCCAGATCCCGGTAAAGACGCATCACGGGAGGCGCGTTGGTCACCGCGAGGTATCGAAGGGATTGGTCGCCGCTACCGTTAAAGTTTTGGTACCGGGCGTTAAGGGGAATGCAGAAGAGACTTCCAGTATGCCATTCGAAGGTTTGCTTCTGATTTTCCTCGTTCCAGACGGTGGTAGCCCCGTTACCCGAGATCACATAGATGGTCAGCTCGTACATGTGGTGTTCCGGTTCCGACTTGCCCCCCGGTTTGATTTCCACCACGTGACAATCGTTTGGCATATTTTTGTTTTTTATGTGAATCACCGCACCGCTGCCGCCCTTCCGTTCCCAGGGCCCCAGTTCCATATTGACCAGGCTCTCGACGTAAAAGTCCTCGTAAACTTTGACGCCTTCCTTCGCCAGCCATTCTTGGTAACCGTCTTTGGTGACAAACTCCGTGAGGCCTTCCTTGGGAGTTTCCGCAGTCTTCATATCCGTACCAATCATTACACCTTCGTCCATGATAGTTCCCCTCCTGCAAGACAATTAGCAACAATTGACCTATTGGGTTTTATGCCACGAAACCAATCGCGACCACACTGCGAGTGGTCGCTGACCGGGTCAACAGCATACATTCAAATGGGACCGAGTGCCAGAGTTACGCTTTTGAGGTGGATGCAATATCCGCCGCTATGGGTGGATCCTCCTTGGGCAACGGGGCGCCGGCCTTCTTCGCCCTTTCCAAGTTCACGGGACTGTACTTTCCTGACGTTCCCGTCGAAACCCTGGCTGTGCGTCGGGTGTAACCATACGTATTGCGCCATGTATAATCTAACCCAAGGGCGATACGTTGCGCCATTTGTGATTCTAACCCTCCAAGGGCTCACATTAGAGCTCAAGGAGGGCAACAATGGAAGGGTTCACCATGGCACGACGATCCAAGCAGGAGTATTTACGATCCATCTATGATCGTTATCAGCACGCACCACGGGCACAGAAGGGAACGATGCTAGAGGAATTCTGCAAGGTTTACGGCTACAACCGCAAATATGCCATCTGGCTTTTAAACCGGCCCTTGCCCGAGGCAACTGTACGCAAACGGGGTGCACCTCGCTCTCCTACATACAATCGGGCAATGGTAAGGATTTTGGCAAAGGTGTGGGAGGCCTCGGGGTATCTGTGCTCCCAACGTCTGAAGGCCGCCCTTGTACACTGGTTGCCCTGGATAAGGCAACACTTCGAGCTGACCCAACCGTTAGAGGATCAGCTCCTGGCCATCAGCGCCCGTCAGATGGATCGGCGCCTGAGGGAAACCAAGCACATCGTGAAACGCCGACTCTATGGCACCACTCGGCCCGGATCGCTACTAAAGCAGATGATCCCGATTAAGACCGATCACTGGGATGTGAACCGGCCGGGCTATCTGGAGATTGACCTGGTGTCACACTCAGGGGCCTCAGCGGTTGGGGAGTTTGTCCATAGTCTGGACTGTGTCGACATTGCTACCTGCTGGGTAGAGCGCAAGGCCGTCATGGGTAAGAGCGCTTTGGGTGTCTTGAATGCGGTCACCGAGATCGAACACCAGCTTCCTTTTCCCCTCAAGGGGATCGACTCCGACAACGGCAGTGAGTTTATCAACAACCGCCTTCTTGCCTTCTGTCAACAACGCCCAGCTGGCCACACCATTCAGTTCACCCGCTCGCGTCCCTACAAAAAAGATGACAACGCGCACATCGAGCAGAAAAACTGGACCCATGTCAGAAAGCTTATGGGCTGGGATCGCTACGACACCGCAAAGGCCCAAGAGGCCGCCAACCAGCTCTATGATGAGCTTAGGATCTTCCAGAATCTGTTCCAGCCCTCCATGAAGCTGCGATGCAAGATCCGTATAGGCTCTCGACTTATTCGCCGCTATGACACGCCTCGTACCCCGTTCGAACGGGTCGTGGAGTCCCGAAAGGGAGACCCCAAAAAGCTGGCAGCCCTCAAGCACACGCTTAAGACAACTGATCCCTTCGAGCTCTCTACCCGAATCGATCAGCAACTGCAGCGGATCTACAAGCTGGCCAGCCATGCAGACAGAGCCCCACGAGAGAGACCACCGCTGAAACAAACGCCGTGGAGAAACTGGACCTTCAGCAAGAAACTACAGCGCCAACAACAGGACATGAAACGACAGATGCGAGACGACTTCGGTTAGATTTTGTAATGACGCAACGAATCCCGCTAGGGTTAGATTTTTTGATGGCTTAACACGCATAGACAACGTCGCCCGTCTCGTCCCCCGCTCCCTCCCTTCCCTCATAGGGAAAAGTCACGCACTGGTTAATGGCGGGGTCGCGAAAGACGTTCATTGGATCCTTGCCGTCCTCCATAGTCTCGATCTGCTCACTCAGTAAACGGCGAAACAGGATAACCCCCACGTCCGACTCGCCCAACTGTTCCAGATGCCGTTGGGTGCGGGGGCCTTGAGAGCTCCAAGCCATATTGTCCTGACCGCTGTTGTTTTCCAGGCGCTGCCATACGGGTACGCCGAATTCGTCCACGCCGGACAGCGGAACCTTGTAAGTCGGAATATCCTCGGACATCTGTTGTACGCCCTCCTCATCGGGCAGCGGCGTGCGGCAGGTGTACCAAATGTAATAGGTGTGGGTGTCGTCCATGGGAACCCGAATCTGGAAGCCCCCACCCCCTGCCCCATGCTCGTAATTGGGAAAAAGAATCGGGTGGCCGATGCGCCATGACGCGGAGGTCTCCTCCGACTCACCCTGAAGCAACCGGTGTTTGGTAATACCGTGCTCGAACACCTTGAAGTCCACCTTGACGTGGTGCACAACCTTCGCTCCTGTGCGCCAGTAGTCGACAGGGGTCTGGCCCTTGGGACGCCCCGGTTCACCGTCAGGGCCACGCAGGCTACCTTTATCCTCCAACAGTCCCATCTGCTCGAGAACGTAGTTGGTAAAGTAACGGTGCAGGTATTCGCCGTGGACCGGATCCAGGGAATTTTCCATGATCTGGAGCCAGTTGCAGGGGACCACCGCCCAGCCGATGTCCCGGATCGAGTTCTCCAGCACGAAGGGATACCAGCGCGGTACCAGGGGAACCGGTTCCGGTCCCAGGTAAGCAAAGACGAGCCCACCGAGCTCTTGCACTGGATAGGCCTTGAGTTTGACCCGGCACTTGAATGTGCTATCGGCTGGCTCGGCGGGCATTTCTAAACACTGCCCCGTATGATCGTAAAGCCAGCCATGATAGGGACAGCGTAGCCCCTCATTCTCGGGAATGCCGTACAGCAGGTTCACTCTCCGGTGTGCACAGGCTTCATCGATAAGACCCAGCCGCCCCTGACGGTCCTTGTACAGGACTAAAGACTCTCCAAGGAGCCTAACGGCCCTGGTTGGGTTCTTTTTAAGCTCCGAATAAGCGGTGATGGGTTGCCAGTATCGGCGCATCAACTCCCCCATAGGGGTTCCCGGACCAACCTGCGTCAACCGGTTGTTTTGTTCATCGGTTAGCATCTACGCCTCCTAGCCATTGGGCACACCTGAACCCCGCTACGGACTCACATTCACGGGATATAAAACCACCGCAGCTACCGGTCTGTCAATAACAACGAGGGTCTAGACATTTTCCACCGTGGAAGCTAATGATCTAATTGTACCTTGAGGATACGAGAAAGAATGGAACCGGAACTTTACCGCGATTTCGAACATACGGGTCCGAGAACCCTCGCCGGGCGCTATATGCGCACCTTCTGGCAGCCGATCTACCGCGCCGAGGACCTCCTCCCGGGGCACGCAATCCCCATCCGAATCATGAGCGAGGATTTCACGCTGTACCGCGGCCATGGCGGAAGGCCTCACCTCGTTAATTTTCGCTGCGCTCACCGCGGGGCACAACTCTCCACCGGTTGGGTTGAAGACGACTGCATCCGCTGCCGTTACCACGGTTGGAAGTACGATGGTTCGGGACAGTGTATCGAGCAGCCAGGAGAAGAGGCCACTTTCAAAAAAAAGGTAAAGATCCGCACCTATCCGACGCGCGAATACCTAGGACTCACATTTGCTTTTTTGGGAGAAGGAGAAGCCCCGCCTTTCAGAAGCTTTCCTCATTTTGAAGGCCCGGGGCTCCTCCTCATCCTCCCGCGGGAGACCTGGCCATGCAACTATTTCAATCGCATGGACAACGATCCCGACCCGTTTCACGTGGTATTCACCCACCATGAGTCGGTTCACCGGGCTCAACTACAGGGACGTTATACCAAACGACGGGTGAGCGCCGAAGTGACCCCTTACGGCGTGAGGGAGACGGTGCGCCTGCCCAATTCGGGATTCGACTTCCTGCACCAATATATGCCAAACGTATTTCAGCTCCGTGTGCGCACCGGTGTGGTCAGCGCTCGGGGTGCAGATGAAAAAAAGGTATGGGAGGATCGCCTGATCTGGGCCGTGCCCCTTGACGATGAAAACAGTTATCGCTTCGAGATCGATCTGGCGGATGTGAGCGGTTTCGAGGCCAAAACTTTGGATGCCGATCGCCGGAAACAAGCCCAACGGTCCGGCGACAGCCTGAATTGGTACGGCGAAGAGATCCTGGCCGGGAAGCTCAGCATTGAAGACCTGAGACGAGACCTCAGTACTTATGAAATTTTCCGGGTCGAAGACTATGTCGTTCAAGTCGGCCAAGGTAGAATCGCCAACCGATCCGCCGAGCACCTCACCTACCTCGACGCGGGAGTCGTGCTCAAAAGAAAGCTCTGGGAACGCGAGCTCAAGTTGCTCGCCGAGAGCAAACCCCTCACCCAGTGGACCATTCCATCCGTACGGGACAATGAGTTGAGAGACTAGTCCGGCCCACCTGCGCAATCGAAAAGAATCCTCGCGCCAGGACTTCGTCGTGAGCTCCCTTCGAGTCTGAGCCTCAGGGTCGAAGACAGTCGAACGACGCCAAGATCGCAAAGAAACATCTTTTTCCAATCTTCTCCGAACTTATTGTCCTTTGTGGTTCGGCCGATTCGACAGGTTCAGGGTCCTGGTGAAGTACTCGAACTATGAGTCCATCGAGGGGCGGCATTGAGCGAACTCCTCCTATGCTTAGGTTTCGGAGAATCGCTTGAAGCCCTGGCGAAGGGGAGAATTTTGTTGAGCTTGTTGCCTTCAACACTTTACTGGTAAGAATCTCAAGGTTAGACTTTTAGACCCGTCTGGGGTATTTTGCAGCCATCAGGAGGGAAGATAAAATGGGATCAGAAGCCTATCGTGATTTCGAGCATACGGAACCTGGAACCCTTGCCGGCCGCTATATGCGTAGCTTCTGGCATCCAGTTTCTCGAGGCGAGGATCTGGCGCCGGGACAGGCGATCCCCATTTTAATCATGGGTGAAAGCTTCACTCTTTTCCGCGGTGAAAGTCGCGAGTGCTATCTGGTGGCCTCCCGTTGTGCCCACCGCGGGACACAACTCTCCACCGGGTGGGTTGAGAAAGATTGCATTCGATGCCGCTATCACGGGTGGAAGTACGACGGATCGGGCCAGTGTGTCGAGCAGCCTGGAGAAGAGGCTACCGACCGGAGTCGAGTTAAGATTCGCGCCTATCCGGTGCGTGAATATCTGGGTCTTATCTTCGCCTACTTGGGTGACGGTGAGCCACCGTCCTTCAGACGCTACCCCCAATTCGAGGCGTCCGGACTTCTTATCACCCTCCCACCGGAACACTGGCCGTGTAACTATTATAACCGCCTCGACAATGACGCCGACGGTTTTCATGTGCTCTACACCCACCACGAGTCAATCCAGCGGACCGGGAGACTGAATCGATATACGGAACGGGGAGTCGGCGCCGAGTTGACCCCCTACGGAGTAAGAACAAGTGTCCGTATGCCGGGTTCAGAACTCGACTATCTCTATCAGTACATGCCCAACATTAACCAGATCCGGGTGCGCACCGGTGTAGCCAGTGCGCGTGGTGCAGACGAGACAAAGGTCTGGGAGGATCGACTTACCTGGGCGGTGCCCATCGATGACCGGAACAGCCTTCGATTCGAGATCAACCTAGTCCATGTGACCGGTGAAGCGGCCACCGCTTTGGGAATCAGCCGCCGGGAACAAAACGAGAGCGGGAGAGACTTCGCCAATCAGTGGGGAGAAAAGATCCTGGCCGGCGAACTGAGTATTGAGGATATGAACCGGGAGTTCAGTACCTATGAGCTGTTTCGCGTGGAAGACTACGTCGTCCAGGTGGGTCAAGGACAAATGGCAAACCGCTCCGCAGATCGTCTAGCGCAGATCGATACGGGGGTTGTTCTCAGGCGAAAACTCTGGGAGCGAGAGTTGATGGCCCTTGTCGATGGCCAACCCCTTACCGAATGGATCATTCCCGAGGTGCGAGACGAAGCGCCGAGGGAGCAGACAGCCCCGCTTGAGGTATAAGACCACTAACTATCCTACAAAGGAGTCCAATCTATGGGTGTACTGGAATCTTTGAGTCTCGCCATGGGCGTGGCCTGGACCTCGGGCATTAACCTCTATGCAACAGTAGCGGTACTGGGCCTCGCCGGTAAATATGAGATGATCCAACTCCCGCCCGAGCTATCGATTCTGATGCATCCGGTCGTCATTGTCGCGGCCTCGGCCATGTACCTGATCGAGTTTTTCGCCGATAAAATACCCTACGTGGATAACGGGTGGGATGTCCTGCACACCTTTATTCGAATTCCTGCTGGGGCCGTACTAGCGGCGAAGGCCGTGGGGGACGTTGGGCCCGCCCTGGAGGTCGCGGCCATTTTGGCTGGCGGCGCCGTTGCCATGGCCGCCCACGGAACCAAAGCAACCACCCGTCTCGCCATTAACACGAGTCCGGAACCTTTCACCAACTGGTTTTTCAGCGTTGGTGAAGACCTAGCCGTCTTGGGAGCCCTCTGGTTGACCTTCAACCATCCCATGATTATGTTAATTTTCGTTCTCCTCTTCATCGCCCTGGCCGCATGGCTGATACCCAAGATATTTAAACTGGTCAAGGCCGGCTTCCAATTGCTCAAGTCCCATTTCACGAAAAATCATGGACCGAGTTCCCCTCCCGGCCCTTCACCATCAGCAAGAGAACACTCATAGATCAAACCTTTACATGAACTATCGAAACCCTAACAGAAGCCCCATGTATCGATTCATCTTTACCATTTGGATTTTCGTGATCCTGCTCACTGCTTTCCCCGTTGCTCCTCAGTGGCAGGATTTTTAGAGGGCTTCGGGGTAGGTAAAAAAGGGGGCATGAACGATACAAAGATCCAATCAGGGTTAAAAGAGGCGCTTAAGGTTGGAACGGCCAACACCGTCAATTTGACGGGGCGCACCGACGGGTATTTTCGCAACGAAGCCATAAAGATTCTGATGCCCAAGAGCCTAAAGACTCTGGACAAAGGATTGAGGCTCGTGGAATACGGCGATCAAGTAGACCAGCTCGTACTAAGCATGAACCGTTCCGCAGAGAAGGCCGCCCCGTTTGCCAAGCAAATGTTCCTGGATGCCATCCAAAGATGAGCTTTGAAGATGCTCAAAAGATTTTTCCCCGGTGGAGGAACCGCCGCAACCGACTATTTCAAAGGCAAAACCAGCAAACAACTCGCAGCTGCATTCCGCCGCGTTGTCGAAAAATCAATGAATCAGGTTGGAGGGACCCGGCAATATAAGAATCTAGTGGGACGCTATGAGGACATTCCTTTCGCAAAGGGTTTCACCTTTGACGTGGATCAGTAAGTAGTAGAGCAGTAAAGCGACTCGTGATGCCGTTACCGTGACTGTTGGGTTGGTTATATTCTGGCCCGCATTGTTTTTCCTTGCCAGTGGCGACAGGAGCCAAGAGTTGGCGCGGCTCAAGGGAGAAGCCGAAGCCTTGGAGCAATCTGCGATTCAAAAGAATTGCAAGAGATTACTGGAGCAGATAGAACGTGAACGAAAAGAAATCGCGAAACGAAAGAAGGTGTCCAAGGCCGAAGAACCAGGAGAAGACAGCTGAGGAACACCTACTTCTCCCCCAGCTCCATCTCATACTGATCGTTCTGAAGCACAAAGGCACGCTTGAGGCTGCGTTGGAATTGCCCCCAATTCGGTGCGGCTCTCATTAGCGCAGTTACAGCGGCTAGATGCTCTTTGAGCCTTGGGTGTCCATAGTCTGGTTGAACCACTGGTGATGACGATCTCTGCGGTGACCGACTGGCAGTGTCGGGTTTTTCTCGCGTAGCTCTTTAAGTACACTGGGTGCGATACGGGCATATACGATGTCATTGGTGTAGTGGCCAATAACCTGTGGACGTTTCACGCCGTCTGGTTCCGGCCACCCCTTCAATCGAAGAAACTGGCTGTAAAATTCATAAGGGAAAGTCTTGGTCCAAGGTTGAAGTTCCTTAGCGATGAACTGTTCAAGAATTGTAGCAAGAGCACGTTGTGCTCGGACCTTTTCTTATCCGGTGGCTTCATCGACTAGGGCGATGATCCCGACGCGAGCAAATTTATGGCCCTCCCCTTCACGAAACTAAACAATCGATCACAACCGCCTCCCTGGGCACTGCCCAGAGCCATTCCAAGGCCCGTAATCATTGCGCTTTGCACCAATACCCGCGTCTCATCTTCCAGCACATAGCATGGAATTTGGTTCCCCCCGATTATAAGCGGGTGATCCGGTGTTCCAGCAATAACCTTGAGGGGTTGTTTCTTCATACGGTCACCCCCAGTCCGCGGTTGATGGTAGAGTTAAAGGCCACGAGAGAGTTTTCCTTGCACAGGTTGTAGCGGTAGCAGAACTCATCAACGTAGCGTTGCAGGTGCCTACGGCTGACGCTGTGAAACTGGCCGAACATTCCACGCTTCAAGCCTGCCCAAAACCCCTCGATTGTGATGCTGTGAATATCGCCGTCCACATACCAGTCTTGATGCTTGATGACGGAATGAGGCAGAACCTTGGACATGCCGAGTTATCCCTTGTACTCATCCGTGATTAAGCGGGCAGTTAAGGTATCGACTCGGTCCCGAACGAAGGCCCGCATGTGCCGACCCTTCATCTTCTCCTTACCAACAGACTTCGCCGTGACATTGCCCCCACGTTCCACAGCCGCGATCACCGGAGCCTTTGCGGTTTCACGTCCTCTTTTGTGTTCCCCGTTAGGTCCGTCCCCTAGGGTGCCTTTCCTCGGCTTCCCGCCTATATAGGTTTGATCCATTTCAACTATGCCGGTGAGTATCCCACGCTGTTCACTTTGAGTCATGGATTTACGGATCTGCATAGCGATCCGCTATGCCGTGTTCTTGTTTACTTTAAGATCGCGTGATAGTTGAAGAGCAGAAAGCCGCTTCTTGGCGTTCAATACCAGCATGACCGCGAGGAACCACTTTTGAAGTGGCATATGGGTATGGTGAAAGATGGTCCCCACTGTTACGCTAAAAGAGGTTCGACACTTATAACAGCGGTGCCGGTGTTCGCTGCGCGCCGTCTTGGTAGACTTGCAATAAGAACAGACCGGCTTGCCCTTCCAGCGCGCCGTTTCTAATAGATAGCGTCATTATGTGCCACGGGGGCAACGAAAACCGTGAATAGGATCCCGCCATTTGCTAAAGGGCAGCGGCAACAACACCGCCGAATCCGGCTGAATACAGGTTGACCTGAGTGTTGGGTATCGCACGGTATAGAAACGTGAATGCAGTACTGAGAAACAGAAAGGGGATCACAACATGACTCGCAGTTGCCACAACGACTCCCAGGTGCTTGATTTGGAGAATCCACTGTACCAACCAATAGCTTCGAGCAGAGGCAGTCAGTGCAAAGGCGGCAAAGACCAGGATCGGCCCTACCAGGACCACACTCAGATAGTCGCTGAACATTCGATCCAGTCCCCGGGACCGCCGAACACGCCATATGGCATTCAACGAATCCTCGATCTTTCCTATGAGCGAGATCACGGTGTAGAACAGAAACGCCACTCCCAATGCTCCGAGCACACCCACTCTGAGACTGTTTACGAACTCGATCACGCGAGCGCTAATCTCAATGCCCCCGGAGCCGAGGGGCTTTAACGCCTGGGCGAGAAAAGGCTCGAGCTGATTTTGTACTCCAAATGCCTTGAGTACGGAAAAGGCTAAAGCCAAGAAAGGGACCAGAGACAGGAATGTGGTGAAAGTCAGACCGATGGCACTAGGCTCAACATATCCTGCTCGAACCTGGACCAGGTCACGATACCAAAGCGATAGGAATGCACCTTCACCAGAGGACATATGGGCCTTACCCGCTTTAGATACAGGCCTAGTAATTTCTCTTTACGCAATCGATAACGCATTTAAAGGATTCCGGAGACAAAATATGTAATTGAGAGGGGAAATTCCCTCAAGTTCCCAATTTTATGCAAGAAACATGCCAATGGGAGGGTCGTGCCTCAACCTTCCAAGGCATCGAAAGAGCAAAGCTCCGGCTCGTGTCTAGGTTTGATGAAGGGGACGGTTCTTGAATGAAGTCCAAGACTGTGCGGCCTGGGATCCTGAGCGGACACTCGTTGAATACAGCGTGCCTCGGCCAGGAAAGCCTAAAAGCAAGTTGGCAAGTTAACTAGGTAGCTAGCGAATCAAATCATACCCACCACTGGTCTCGAATCCCCGTGGTCGAGCAAATTAAAGTATTACCGATCCTCCCCGTTGGAAGTCGCATCAGTCCTTCGACTTTGCTCAGGATGGTGAGCTTGTGGTTCGAGTTACCTCACCGCCATGAGCCTGGCGATGGGTCGAACCATCATGGTCCCGCGGTAAGCCGACCGGGTTTATTATATTTAATATATGATGTCTCCGGTTCGCTCCCAGCGAACCCAGCGATCCTTGCCGTCCCAGGACCAGTAAATGACAAAGGCTTTTCCCTTGATGTC
This sequence comes from Binatia bacterium, assembly GCA_963664015.2. GTDB lineage: Bacteria > Desulfobacterota > Binatia > UBA9968 > CAXXLF01 > JACZQL01. The sequence goes on from CAXXLF010000002.1 coordinate 433,796, forward strand.
TTTGAAATTAACAAAGCCCCAAAACCGGCTGTCATAGCTGCGATCACGGTTGTCCCCCATGACAAAGATATGTCCCTGGGGAACCGTCCTTGGACCGTAGTTGTCCCGGCGCCGGATCCCACCATGGATGACTGGGCCGTCTTCAAAGAATGCGTGGGTATCCTTGATGAGCTCACTGTTGACGTAGACCTGCTTATCGCGGATCTCCACTTGATCACCCTCAACAGCGATAACTCTCTTGATGAAATCCTTGGTGCGGTCAACGGGGTAAACAAAGACCACCACCTCTCCGCCTTTCGGTTTACCAAAACGTAGTGTGTAGCGTTCAAGAAATGGCATACGGATCCCATAGGCCAGCTTGTTGACCAGGATATGGTCCCCGATCTGGAGTGTGGGCAACATGGATCCGGAGGGAATTTTGAATGCCTGGACAATGAAGGTCCGTATAAAAAGGGCCGCGATCAAGGCAATGCTTATGGCCTCGAGATATTCACGGACGACCGACTTCCCTCGTTTTGCTGCTTCTTCCACCTCGCCAATTTCCTCCTTGCCACGCATTGGGTATCTACTATAGCCGTATCGGGCTATACCTTCAAAGCCGCGAGAAACGCCTCCTGAGGCACCTCCACCTGACCCACCTGTTTCATTCGCCGTTTACCCTCCTTCTGTCTCTCTAGAAGCTTTCGTTTCCGAGTGATATCTCCACCGTAACACTTGGCTGTCACGTTCTTCCTCAATGGCTTAACCACTTCACGAGCCACGATTCGGCTCCCGATGGCGGCTTGAATCACAACTTCGAACAACTGACGGGGGATCAACTCTCTCAATTTCTGAATCAGGTCTCGCCCTCGATAGTACGCCTTTTCTCGATGGATGATTAGGGACATTGCATCCACCACCTGTCCGTTGATTCGAACGTCCAACTTGACCAGATCCGCTGGCCGCATTCCGACTAGTTCGTAATCCATGGACGCGTATCCGTGGCTCAAGGATTTCAAACGATCGTAGAAATCATAAACGATCTCATTGAGCGGAAGCTCGTAGATCAGCATGACCCGTTTGGGACCCAGGTAGCGGATTTCTTTCTGAGCACCCCTCTTTTCCTCGCAAAGGCTCATGACGTTGCCTAGAAATTCCTGCGGTAAATGGATGGAGGCCTGGATGTAAGGCTCTTCAACCCGCTCGATCTCCATTTCCGCCGGGAGTTTAATGGGATTGTCAATCATCAGGGTCTCTCCTGTTCGAGTCACGATTTGATAGATAACCGTCGGAGCCGTGGTTATCAAATCGAGCCCGAATTCCCGCTCCAACCGCTCCCGAATAATATCCATGTGGAGCAGCCCGAGAAATCCGCATCGGAACCCGAATCCTAGGGCCTGGGAGGTCTCACCCTCGAACGTGAACGACGAATCGTTCAAGCTCAGCTTTTCCAATGCCGCCCGCAAAGCCTGATACTGCCCCGAATCCGTCGGGTAGAGCCCACTGAAAACTACAGGCTTCATGGGTTTGAAACCGGGCAAGGGGTGTTGGGACGGCTGGTCCGCAAGAGTCACAGTATCACCCATTCGTGTGTCTTGGATCTCCTTAATCGCCGCCATCATGAACCCAACCTCACCGGGCCCGAGCTCGAAAACTGCTACAGGGACCGGAGCAAATATACCCAGACCCGTGACCTCGAAGGTCTTATCGCTGGACATCATCCTGATCCTGCTTCCCCGTTTCACGTGTCCGTCAAAGATCCGGATGAGGACAACCGCCCCATGATAGGGGTCAAACCAACTGTCAAAGATCAGGGCCCGCAAAGGGACCTCGGGATTTCCTTTTGACGGAGGAAAGCATTGAACGATTCCCTCAAGAATTTCCTCGGTGCCGATTCCCTCCTTGGCGCTGGCCAGGATCGCCTGAGAACCGTCCAGACCGATGATATCTTCGAGTTCCTGTCTCACCCGTTCCGGATCGGCGCTGGGCAGATCGATCTTGTTGATGACCGGTAGAATCGCCAGGTCGTGATCCAGAGCCAGATAGACATTTGCCACGGTCTGGGCCTCCACACCCTGGGCCGCGTCCACGACCAGGATCGCCCCCTCGCAGGCTGCCAAACTCCGCGATACCTCATAACTAAAGTCTACGTGTCCAGGGGTATCGATTAGATTTAATTTGTACTCCACGCCGTCCTTTGCCCTGTAACGGACGCACACCGGACTCGCCTTGATCGTGATTCCTCGCTCCCGCTCCAGATCCATACTGTCCAGTATCTGGTCCTTGCGCTTCCTATCGTTGGTCGCTCCCGTATATTCCAGCAAGCGATCGGCAAGGGTGGATTTGCCGTGATCGATATGGGCGATAAGGCAGAAATTCCTGATCAGGTCCGGATTCATGCCGACGTCCTCTGACGATAGTAAGCAAGGGTATTTTCCAGTCCGGCCTCCAGGGGGGTACGCGGGACCCCCCCCAGCTTGCGTGCGGCGTGGGAGGAATCCAGGGAACTGCGCATTTGCTCGCCGACCTTGGCGGGACCGTGAACGGCTGAGAGTTTGGAGCCCGTATTTTCTTTTAGGAGTGAAACCAGAGTCAAAACATCCGTCTCGCGGCCCGTACCTATATTGACCGGACCGCGCAGCTCGGTCTCCAGCGCCAGGATATTAGCTTCAACCAGGTCACCCACGTAAACATAATCCCGGGTTTGCTTACCATCGCCGTGAATCGTAGGCCCTTCGCCGCTGAGCAATTTTCCTATAAAGATCGCCACCACTCCCGCCTCTCCGGTAGACAGCTCCCTGGGTCCGTAGACCTTGCTGTACCGCAGGGCCACGTATGGAATCCCGTGGGTCTGCTCGTAGTAAGAGAGGTAATGCTCGCCAGCCAACTTGCTCACGCCGTAGGGACTTGTAGGCCGGGTCGCGTGATCCTCGGTTGCGGGGACCCTTTCCTGTTCGCCGTAGATCGCACCCTCGGAGGAGCCAAAGATAACTCGATTGCCCCCTGCACCTTTGCTAGCCTCCAACAGGTAGATCAATCCCAAGATGTTGATTTGGGCGTCGAATTGTCGATCCGCCACGGATCGCCGGACATCCATTTGAGCCGCATGGTGGCAAAAGACATCCGGCGAGATCTTTGAGAGAACCTCTGGGATCTTGGGATCCAGGATATCCAGAGGGTAGAAGGAAACTTTTTTGTTTAGGTTCCTCTCGCTTCCCGTAGAGCAATTATCGATGACCCTGACCTCGTGTCCCCTTTCGATGTAGGCGTCGGCGATATGAGAGCCGATAAATCCGGCTCCACCAGTGACAACGATCTTCATAACCCCTAGGCCCTCAGCCGATCCTGGAAATACTGGATGGTCTTTTTCAGCCCTGCATCCAGGGATACCCGGGGTTGCCATCCAAGGATCTCCTTTGCCTTGGAAATATCCGGTTGGCGGACCTGGGGATCGTCCTGGGGCAGGGGGCGATAGATAATGGAGCTTCTAGAGCCGGTGAGATCGAGGACCTTTTTCGCAAAATCCACAACTGTCATCTCCTGAGGGTTTCCAATGTTGACTGGAAGGTGGTAATCGGACTGGAGCAGCTTGTGGAGCCCTTCCACGAGATCATCGATGTATTGAAAACTTCTCGTCTGCTGTCCCTTTCCGTATACCGTCAGATCTTCCCCCCTGAGAGCCTGAGTAATGAAATTTGGAACCACTCGTCCATCTTTCATCCTCATCCTGGGACCGTAGGTGTTAAAGATTCGAACTATTCGTGTATCCAGTGAATGAAACTGGTGATAAGCCATGGTGATGGCCTCAGCAAACCGCTTGGCCTCGTCATAAACACCGCGCGGGCCGATAGGATTCACGTTACCCCAATAGTCTTCCCGCTGGGGCTTGACCAGGGGGTCCCCATATACCTCTGAGGTCGAAGCCAAAAGAAAAACGACTTTTTTGGATTTGGCTAGGCCCAGGGCGTTGTGGGTCCCCAGGGAGCCCACCTTAAGGGTCTGGATCGGCATTTCCAGATAGTCCTCGGGACTCGCAGGTGAAGCAAAATGGAGGACCAGATCGAGAGGCCCATCCACTTGGATGAACCGGGTCACATCCTGCTGGACAAAGGTGAAACGGGGATGGGAGGAGAATGGGGCAATATTTTCAGGGCTGCCGGTTGAGACATTGTCCATACAAACAACCTCATCCCCCTGCTCCAAAAAACTCTCACAGAGATGAGAGCCGATGAAACCCACGCCCCCGGTGATCAATACCCTAGCCATCACGTCTTCCAATACAATAATAGGCGAATCCCGTCTTCTTCATCTCCTCCGGGTCATAGATATTGCGTCCGTCAAATATCACGGGTTTCTTGAGCAGTTCCTTGATACGTTGAAAATTCGGGCGACGGAATTCGTTCCACTCGGTAATGATGATAAGGGCATCGGCCCCTTTCAAAGCATCGTAGTTCCGTTTGGCATTCTGAATACGATTACCAAAAATCCTTTTCGCCGCCTGGCCCGCCTCGGGATCGTAGGCCTGGACTCGAGCCCCGGCCTTGAGGAGGGCCTCGATGACCACAATAGAGGGAGCTTCCCGCATATCGTCGGTTCGTGGTTTGAAGGACAGTCCCCATACGCCAAAGGTAAGGCCCGTGAGCTTAGGACCGAAATGGCTCTGGATTTTCTCTACCAGCAAGCGTTTCTGCTCTTCGTTAACCTGTTCGACGGCACGAAGCAAAGGCATCTTCAATGCCGGGTTTCCCATGCTGATCATCGCACGGATATCTTTGGGAAAACACGACCCCCCATAGCCAACGCCGGGAAAGATGAAATGAGGACCAATGCGCTGGTCCAGTCCAAGGACACGGCGCACCTGGTTGATATCGGCTCCGACATTTTCGCATAGGATCGATACTTCGTTGATAAAAGAGATCTTGGTCGCAAGCATGGCATTGGAGCCGTATTTGCTCATCTCGGCACTGCGGGCGTCCATAACAAGAATCGGATTGCCGGTACGCACGAAGGGTTCGTAGATTCCCTGAACGATTTCCAAGGCTTCTGGATCATCTCCGCCCAGAACCACACGATCGGGCTTCATAAAATCGTCAACTGCTGCCCCCTCTTTGAGAAACTCGGGGTTGGAAACGACGGCGAGCGGATGCAAGGTCTCGGCCCTCATAAGGGCCGCAACCTGTTCCGCCGTGCCCACCGGAACCGTGCTCTTGTTCACAATCACCTTTTTCTCGGTCATGCCCCGAGCCACGGCCTTGGCCGTGGCCAGTACCTGATCGATCTGCGGGCTCCCATCTGGTCCCTGCGGAGTTCCCACGGCAATGAAAATCAACTGGGACCCAGCCACCGCGGCCTTGAGGTCAAGTGTAAAGGAAAGCCTCTGCTCATCGATGTTCCTTTTTACCAACTCGCCGAGCCCTGGTTCATAAAAAGGGACCGATCCCTTTTTCAACGAGGCAATCTTCTTTTCATCGACATCGACGCAAACCACATCGTTCCCGCTCTCCGCAAAGCAGGTTCCTGCCACCAACCCCACGTACCCGGTTCCGATCACGGCCAAGTTCATGAGAATTTCCCCTCATCTGCCCGATCCAGGATCTCCCGGATGGCAAAGATCGGCCGGTCTTGAGATTCGTAATAGGTTCGGGCCAGCATCTCCCCCAGCAGCCCCATGGTAATGAATTGGAAGCCAATCATCATCAGCAGGACGGCAAGCAGCAGTAAGGGTCGTCCCCCAATTTCGACCCCGTAAAGGAGCTTCTGCAACGTCAAAGACAAGGCAATGAAGAATCCCGCTCCCCCGCTCAATAGACCCATGAGACCGAAAATGTGCAATGGCCGTGTTCCATAGCTCATAAGAAACTTCACCGTCATGAGATCGAGAATCACTCGAAAGGTCCGCACCAGGTTGTACTTTGACTTTCCCCGCTCCCGCGCACGGTGATTGACCTTGATCTCAGCCACGCGGGCGCCTCGCTCATAGGCGATGGCAGGGATAAATCGGTGCATCTCTCCGTAGAGTCTGATGTCCTTGGCCAGATCACGTCGCAATGCCTTGAGTGTGCAACCATAATCATGCAGCTTTACTCGGGTCATCCACGAGATCAGCCAATTGGCCAAATAGGATGGGATCCGCCGAGTCAAAAGCGGATCGCGACGTGGCAAGCGCCATCCGTTGACCAGATCGAACCCTGCGTCAATTTTTTCCAGGAGAGCGGGGATGTCCTTGGGATCGTTCTGCCCGTCTCCATCCATGAAGACAAGGATTCTACCCTTGGCATGGGAGATCCCCGCCGCCATAGCGGCCGTTTGTCCGAAGTTTCGCCGCAACCCTAAAACCTTGACTCGAGAATCCTGCCGGTGGAGCTCCGAAAGGGCTGCGAAGGTCCCGTCGGTGCTCCCATCGTCAACGAAGACAATCTCGACTTCCTTCTCAAGGGATCCGATAATCGAGATAATCTCTCGGCTCACCGGTGCGACGTTTTCCTCCTCGTTATAAACGGGGACCACTATGGATAGGTCCATCACATCCAGTCCATTCCTCTTAGGTTTTATCCAAGAAGTCAGCGGTCGTACCTTCCGGGGGCACACCGGCCTAAGACTTCTAGTATACATAAGATTTGCCAGGATCGCATAGAGAATACGGATCCAGCGAATGGGAAATCAGGTATGAAAGTCTGTCAGTTCGAGAAAGCGGTGGTATCGCTCCTCGATCTGCTCGAGGGTGAGTGCCACCATTCTTTCCATGCCAAAGGCCTCAACATTGAAGGAAGCGGCCACGCTTCCATAAGCAATGGCTCGGCGCAGCCCTCGCTCGCTGTGATCGCCGGTTCGGGCAAGATAGCCCATAAACCCGCCGGCGAAGGAGTCGCCCGCGCCTGTCGGGTCGCAGACCTCCTCAAGAGGATAGGCGGGAGTAGCAAAGAGGGACGAATCGGAGAATTGGAGCACTCCGTATTCACCTCTCTTTATCAGCAGCACCTTGGGACCCATCTTAAGTATAGAGCGGGCAGCCCGAACTACGTTATGCTCGCCGGAAAGGAGTTTAGCCTCCGAATCGTTGATGACCAGTATCTCAACTCGCTGCAGCACCTTCCTGAGTTCCGGGAGGCTCTCTTGAATCCAGTGATCCATAGTATCGCAGGCCACCAGGCGGGTGTTTTTCAACTGGTTCAAGACCTCCATCTGCATGGTGGGGTCGATGTTGCCAAGAAAGACGTATTGGGTATCCTTGTAGGTTTCGGGCAGACGGGGAACGAATCCGGAAAGCACATTAAGGTGAAGTTCCAATGTGTCGCGTACATTCAAGTCCTCGTGATATCGGCCGCGCCAGTGAAAGGTTTCCCCCTTCTCGGTCTTTAGCCCCTGGAGATCGATCCCCTTTTGGGTAAGGAGCTCCACGTACTCAGTAGGGAAATCCTCACCAATCACACCGACAATTTGCACCGGGTTGAAAGAGCTTGCGGTCATGGCAAAATAAGCCGCCGATCCGCCCAGGATCCTTTCCGCAGAACCGAATGGGGTCTCGATAGAATCAAAAGCAACCGTACCGACAACAAGAACACTCATAATTTAGCCTCTTAACAAATGGGTCTTCCGTAAATTCTTAAACATACTTATCAATAAGCAACCCCAAGTCCTTACGGGTCTTCTTGGGGATCCGACGACCCTCGGTCAGAATGGCGTCCTGCAAGGAGGTGGCGCATGGGCAGGAACGGGTCTCTGGAAAATAACCTATAGCCCGAGCAATGATCTGTTGCGCCAGCCGCGCGTTCTTTTGTAGAACCCTGATGACTTCTTCGATCTCCACATCTCCGGCGGACTCATTCCAGCAGTCATAATCGGTGGCCAGGGCTATGGTCACGAAACAGATCTCCGCTTCGCGTGCCAGTTTAGCCTCCTGCAGATTGGTCATACCGATCACGTGGGCACCCCAGCTTCGATAGAGATGGGATTCGGCACGGGTGGAGAACTGGGGTCCCTCCATGCATACGTAGGTTCCTTTGGGATGAATCTGTGCCCCTTCTTCTTCACCGGCACGGATAACTGCCTTTCGCAGCTCCCCGCACACAGGGTCAGCAAAGGCCACATGAGCCACTAACCCTCTCCCAAAAAAGGTGCTGGGTCGCTGGCTGGTACGGTCGATGAATTGATCGGGAATAACGATATGTCCGGGGGCGATCTCTTCACGCAAACTGCCAACACTTCCAATGGCTATGATTTGCTCAACACCGAGTTTTTTCATACCAAAAATGTTTGCGCGAAAATTTAGCTCGGTTGGCAGAATCCGATGTCCCTTGCCGTGACGCAGGAGAAAAACCAAATCAGTTCCCCCGATGGTTCCCCTGATGAAAGAGTCGGAAGGCCTTCCAAAGGGGGTCGTTACCCTGACCTCCCTCACCTTCTTCAAACCCTCCATCTGGTATAGTCCTGTCCCCCCAATAATCCCGACCATCCGCTTTCCCATGGCTATCTACTTTCTCAGTACAGTGGACTGGTGCCGCCTGGGAGCACCCACAGTCGGTTCCCAGTCCATCTCCATAGGGATGATTACCAAACTGGGTCTTCCAGTGAATCTTGAAGTTAACCGCAAAGGTCTTTCGGTTCGAAGAAGAAGGCAATCTCCTGAGCGGCCGTTTCCGGTCCGTCGGAACCATGAACCGAATTCTTCTCTATGTCCACGCCCCATTGATGACGAATTGTCCCTTCAGCCGCCTTGGCGGGGTCTGTAGCGCCCATGATTTCTCGATTCTTAGAAATCGCACCCTCACCTTCCAACACGGACACGAAAACGGCTCCCGAGGACATGTAATCGGTGAGACTTGAAAAAAAAGGCCGTTCCTTATGGACTGCATAGAACCCTTCAGCCCGTTCCTTGCTCAATCGAATCAATCGGCCAGCGACGATCTTCAGACCCGCTGCTTCGAACTTCCGTAGTATCTCCCCGATGAGATCTCGGGCAACGGCCTCCGGTTTGATGATAGAGAGAGTTCTCTCGATAGCCACTTTACTTCATCACCTCCTGTACAGTCTGACCGATGAGTGCGAGCGACGGTGCCAGACGGACACCGGCCCTCTGCAAGGCTTCCATTTTATCCTGCGCCGTGCCTTTTCCCCCTGCAATGATTGCGCCCGCATGTCCCATGCGCTTTCCCGAGGGAGCTGTCTGGCCCACAATAAAACCAACAACCGGCTTTTTCATGTTCTGTTCGATCCACAGCGCCGCTTCCTCCTCCGAACTCCCCCCGATCTCCCCAATCATGACCACCCCTTGGGTATCTGCATCCCCATTGAACAACTTCAGCACGTCAATGAAGCCTATACCCCGAACCGGATCGCCACCGATACCGATACAGGTGGATTGTCCCATTCCCAAGCGAGTCAGCTGGTCTACGGCTTCATAAGTAAGCGTTCCACTGCGCGAGACCACACCGATAGACCCAGGCTTATGAATATGCCCTGGCATAATTCCAATCTTGCACTGACCCGGCGTAATAGCTCCAGGACAATTGGGACCGAGGAACCGAGTGCTCTTACCGTGCAGGACCCGCTTGACCCGCACCATGTCAATTACGGGAATTCCCTCTGTGATACAGATGACAAGCTCCACGCCCGCGGCCACCGCTTCCATAATGGCATCAGCGGCAAAGGCTGGGGGCACATAAATCACACTCGTGTTGGCCCCCGTAGCGGTCACTGCATCTTCGACCGTATCGAAGATAGGAATCCCTTCGAAGGAGCCTCCACCCTTACCCGGGGTGACCCCGGCAACCATCTGGGTCCCGTACTCTTTACAGGCCCGCGTATGGAATTGGCCCGTAGATCCCGTGATGCCCTGGGTCAGGACCCGTGTATTTTTGTCGACTAGAACTGACATAACTTTTTTATCGCCTTCAGGTCCGCTGCGCAGAACGCACATACGCCCTGGACCCTGATTCCCTGGCCGCCTTCACGATTCTTTCCGCCGCCTCGGTCATGGTATCAGCCGAAATGATCGATAGGCTCGATTCAGCGAATATCTGTTTGCCCCGCTCTACGTTGGTCCCTTGCAGCCGAACCACCAGGGGGATCTTGACGCCGATTTCGGTGGCTGCCTGTACGATACCCTCGGCGATAATGTCGCATTTCATAATTCCACCAAAGATGTTGACCAGGACCCCCTGGACCCTTTCATCGGCGAGAATGATTCTGAAAGCCTGTGCCACCCGTTCCTTGTCCGCTCCTCCACCGACATCCAGGAAGTTAGCCGGTTCACCTCCGAAGAGTTTGATAATATCCATGGTCGCCATCGCTAAACCGGCACCGTTAACCATGCAACCAATGTTACCGTTCAAAGAGATGTAAGACAGGCTGTACTTGGACGCTTCGAGTTCCTTAGCGTCCTCCTCATCGGCATCTCTCAAGGCGGCAATCTGCGGCTGCCGCGGGAGGGCATTATCGTCGAAATTCATCTTTGCATCGAGAGCCAAAAGTCGGCCGTCACCCGTGATGACTAACGGGTTAATCTCCAACAGTGAGCAATCACAATCCATGTACGCCTTGACCAGTCCCTGCAGCATGGGGCCAAGCAATTTGATTTTATCCGCGGAGAGGCCCAGGCGGTATCCCAGGCGTCTAATTTGGTAAGGGAACAGGCCGACGGCCGGATCGATGGCTTCACGAATGATCTTTTCAGGGCTCTTCTTGGCAACCTCCTCGATCTCAACCCCTCCCTCGGCGCACGCAACCACAGACGGGCGGGACAACGAAGTGTCTAAGGCAACTCCTAGATAGAGCTCCGAGACGATATCGCATCCCTGCTCTACCAACACCCGCTTGACCACTTTCCCCTCAGGCCCAGTCTGGTGTGTGACCAGATTCATTCCGATCATCTTACCGGCCAGTTCCTTCGCCTCGACCGCACTCTTTGCCAGTTTGACCCCGCCTCCTTTGCCTCTACCACCGGCATGGATCTGGGCCTTGACCACACAGGGACTTCCCAGTTCCTCCGCCGCGATGAAGGCCTCATCCGGTGTCGTAGCCATCCTTCCCTTGGGGACTGGCACACCGAAGCGGGCAAGAATCTCCTTTGCCTGAAATTCGTGGATATTCATAATTTGATGGGCGAATAGGGAATAGCAGACAGCAAATGGAAGGGGAAGAGGCTGGGTCTATTCACGATATGCCATTCGCAATTTGCTATTTTTGGGCGAGAATTCGATCCATGGCCTGTATCAAATCCTTCACATGGGCCAGAGAGGTCTCAAAGGCCTTTTTCTCCTGTGTGTTCAATTCCAATTCCATAACCTTCTCTACACCGTTGCCACCGATCATAACCGGGACCCCGAAATAGACCCCCTTGGCCCCGTACTCGCCTTCCAGATAGGCCGCACAGGGAAGGATCTCTCTGGTATCTAGCAGGTAGGCCTCCGCCATCCGCACGGCCGCCGAGGCCGGCGAGTAAAAGGCCGAGCCGGTCTTGAGCAGAGCTACAATCTCCCCGCCGGCGTTTCGTACACGGTCCTCGATCTCATCAAGCCGCTTGGCCGGGATCAGGTTTTCGATAGGTACTCCCGAAACCTGACAACTGCTTCGGACAGGGACCATATCGTCGCCGTGCCCTCCCAAAACCAAAGCCGCAACGCTGGCTACGGAAACGTTCAACTCCTGGGCAAGAAAGGTCCGGTACCGGGCCGAATCCAGGATACCCGACTGGCCCACGACCCGATTTTTTGGAAATCCGGTCACCTCCTTGACCAGAGTAACCATGGCGTCCAATGGGTTGGTAATGACAATGACCAGGGAGTCATGGGCATTGGCTTTGATGCCTTCGGCAACCTGCTTCATGATCTTCACGTTGGTTCCCAGCAAGTCGTCCCGGCTCATACCCGGTTTACGGGCGATCCCTGCCGTCACGATACAGACATCCGCGCCGGCAATATCCTCATACTTGGTGGTTCCGATAATATTGACATCGAAGTTTTCAATGGGAGCCGACTCCAACAGATCCAAAGCCTTGCCCTGGGGCAAGCCGTCGACCACATCGAAGATGACTACGTCGCCCAGCTTCTTGAGGGCGCACAGATGAGCCATGGTGCCGCCGATATTCCCCCCCCCGAGCAGGGCAATTTTCTTTCTTTTCATACGCGATATTCCATTCTTATTTACATATTGTCAACAATCGCCGTACCGAACTCAGAGCACTTGAGCAACTTTGCGTCTGACATCAGCCTTTCGAAATCATAGGTCACCGTCTTGTTCGCGATAGTACGTTCGAGCCCGGCGATGATTAGATCTGCCGCCTCGTTCCAACCCAGATGGCGAAACATCATCTCTCCGGAAAGGATCACGGAACCCGGATTGACCTTGTCCTGCCCGGCATACTTGGGTGCCGTACCATGAGTGGCTTCAAAAAGGGCGTGACCCGTGTCGTAATTGATGTTCCCCCCCGGTGCGATCCCAATTCCACCGACCTGGGCGGCCAGGGCATCGGAAGCCAGGTCTCCGGTGAGATTCATCGTGGCAACAACGTCAAATTCGTCGGGGCGGGTAAGAATCTGCTGCAGGAACGCATCAGTGATAGCATCCTTAATTAGGATCTGACCAGGTCCCGGCTTGCCATTGCACTCTTCCCAAGAGACGATCTTGCCACTGAATTCACTTTTAGCCAGGGCGTACCCCCAACGCATGAAGGCTCCCTCCGTGTACTTCATGATATTGCCCTTGTGGACCAGGGTCACACTACGCCGCTTTTGATCCACCGCATAGCGCAGCGCAGCGCGAATCAGACGTTCGGAACCCTCAAGGGAAACGGGTTTGATACCGATACCCGAAGTCTTGGGAAAACGAATTTTATTGACCCCCATGTCGCTCTGTAGGAAATCGATCACCTTCCGAGCCTCCGGTGTACCGGTTTCCCATTCAATGCCCGCGTAAATATCTTCCGTATTTTCTCGGAAGATCACGGCATCGACCAGCTCGGGCCTCTTTACCGGAGATGGCACTCCTTTAAAGTAACGGACGGGACGTAAGCAGACGTAGAGATCGAGGACCTGGCGCAAAGTTACGTTCAAACTCCGAAAACCCTCACCCACCGGGGTGGTCAAGGGCCCCTTGATAGCCACTAGGAATTCCCTGATCGCCTCAATAGTTTCGTCAGGCAACAGGTTGGGAGGGCAGTCTGCTCCGTAAACCGCCTGCGCCTTATCACCCGCGTAAATTTCCGCCCAAGCGATCTTCCGCTTGCCTCCATACGCCTTCTCCACTGCTCCGTCGAGTACACGAACCGAGGCATTCCAGATGTCGGTCCCGGTGCCGTCCCCTTCGATAAATGGGATGATCGGGTTATCGGGGACCTGGAAACCCTTTCCCGCAGACCAAATTATTTTGGAACCATTAGTAGGAATTCTGATATGTTGATAAGAGGCCATAGCGTCCTTTTTTTTTAAAACCGAATTACCTCGGGCAATAAAAAAGACCAAGGAATCCAATTTAGGCGGCATTGTTGCTAAAGATGAAAAGCCGCCGCTTCTCGTTTCCCGTATTAGGTTGAGCCCTTCATCGGTAGGATCTTAGGCTACATTGTGAGAAAAAAACCAAACCCGTTGGGTTTACAGCGCTTTTATTATCCGATTTAGAGATTCGTGTCAACCCCGGAGCAGGACTGGAGCACAAACAATGGGCCTCAAAAAACCCTCGATACGACATTGTATCAAAGTAATGGCCACACCCTTTATAACCCCGTTTCTCTCCTATTGGGCTTGAATCCACTCCAGCCAAGGATTATATTCAAAGGAATTTGAATTTTGCTTCTATGATTAGAAGCTTCAGCGTTACGTTCGGCGAGGCTGCATGAGGCGTAGATTCAATCGTTTTTACAACCGAAGCAATTTCAAATCGGGGCTAAGGAGTCAATTTTGGGCGTCGTCTTGCGTCGGGTATCCAAATCCTACGGCTTCTTTTGGGCCTTAAGAGAGATTGATCTTACCTTTAATAAAGGCGACTGCGTGGCGCTGCTTGGCCCCAACGGAGCAGGAAAAACCACGTTGCTCAAACTCCTCTCGGCCCTGCTCTACCCCACATCCGGTGAGATAGAGGTCGATGGACAGACGTTGAAACAAGGGAACCTTCAAGCCCGCTCGACGGTCGGCCTTCTTTCTCCCGACGGACAGATTTACGACAAGCTAACTGCCAAGGAAAACCTTCAGTTCTTTACCGCCTTGTCGGGAAACAATTTCAGCCCGAGAGACCTCGACCATGCCCTGGGACAAGTGGGCCTTTCATCTTGGTCCGACGCCTACGGATCATCGTTATCCCACGGCATGAAGTGTCGGCTTGCCATAGCCAAATGGAGCCTCATTGAGCCGAGCCTGCTCCTTCTGGACGAGCCCTACGGAGTTCTGGATGGTTCCGGTGTGGATCTTTTAGAGAGTTTTCTCAAGCGCCTTTGCCAAAAAGGAGCTATCGTTGTGATGGCCACCCATAACGTTCAAAGGGTTCTAGCTCTCTGCACTAGGGCCCTGATCTTAAATGGCGGGAAGGTTATCTTCGATGAACCCCGGCAGGAACCGTGGAAGAGTTTTCATGCGGCCTTTGCCGACTTTCTACCCAGTGAAGAATAATGAACATACTGCGACAGACCTACTGGCTACTGTGGAAAGATGTACTACTGGAAATCCGGCGCCGGGAAAGTCTGTTGTCGATGTTTTTCTTTGGCACGATTCTGCTTTTTCTCTTCCACTTTTCCTTTGAGATCCCCCGCGACAAAACCGCCGCAATGGCACCGGGACTACTCTGGCTCGCCTTCATCTTTACCGGCACCCTAGCACTGACCCAGCTCTTTCAAGACGAAAAGGAAAGCCAGTGTCTCGATGCACTTCTTTTATGCCCTATGGACCGAGGGGCTCTCTATCTGGCCAAGGTCCTATTCAATTTTCTCATAATGATGCTCGTCGAGCTGGTGATCTTTCCCCTGTTTGGCATCCTGTTCAATCTCGATCTTTGGAACTTATTACCATCATTGTTCGGAGTCGCACTGCTTGGCACCCTTGGTTTCTGCGTCCTGGGAACCCTTTTTTCGGCCCTTACCTTAAGGGCCCGAGCAAAGGAACTTTTACTGCCTCTCATTCTTTTTCCCCTTATGATCCCCTCAATCTTGGGGGCCATAAGGGCCATGCAGATTATCTTCGGGGCCGGAAATTCCGAGGAGCTGTTTCAATGGATCCGCATGCTGATTGTCTTTGATGTGATATTTATGACCGTCGGGTTTCTTATTTTCGAATGGGTAATCGAGGAGTAGATATGCCAACGTCTGCAAAAGGGACAGGGAAAACAAGAAAAGTTCTTGGAGCACTTGTTTTCATTTTCGTTCTCCTGGGTCTTTATTGGGGACTCCTCCATGCTCCGACTCATCCTGTCCAGTTAGACATACAGCGAATCATGTACCTCCACATTCCTAGCATACTGACCGCTTATCTTGCTTTTTTTATCGTCTTCGTTGGTAGTTGTCTCTATCTATGGAAAGGGGAACGACGTGATGACATATTAGCTAATTCAGCGGCCGAGATCGGAGTTCTCCTAACTGCGGTCACAATCATCACGGGAATTTTATGGGGTAAAAAGACATGGTTCAGTCCTGGAGATTGGTGGACCTGGGATGCCCGTCTTACCCTAACTGCGCTTTTGTTGCTCATTTTCGTAGGGTACCTCATGCTCCGGGCCCTAATAGAAGATGAACGCCGCGGGGCGGTTTGCGGGGCGGTGCTCGGCATTATCGGCTTTCTCGATATTCCACTCATTCATATGGCCGTTCATTGGTTTCAGACATTGCATCAAGCGCCATCGATTTTGCAAACTGAAAAGGCGCCATGGGAGAATATCCCCCCCGATTGGCTTGTTCCTCTATCCATTAACTTTATTGCCTTTATCCTCCTTTTCTTTTATCTTCTGTCACTACGCCTTCACGTGGGCGAAATCGAAGAGGAAATCAAAAAACTCAAGCTTTACGGGAGGGCCTAATGGGACATTGGGGTTTTGTGTTTCTTGCCTACGGGATTGTTTGGTCCGCCATCCTCTTGTACCTGACCTTTCTCAACCGTAGACTTAATAGGGCAAACGGCGAAAGGGCTTTACTTGAAGGATTAAACCGATCTGAAGACAATGAATAGGCGTAGAAGATTCATTATTGGAGCCATCATCATCCTGGCCGCCCTGTCGTATCTTATATATGGCGGCGTGAAGGAGGCGATGGTTTATTTTATCACCCCCACCGAGTTGAAGGCGCAAGAGGCTATTCCTGGGGATAAGTTTTATCGGGTCGGAGGTATGGTCCTAGCCGGCTCGCTAAAGAAGAACCTTCAATCACGCACCTTTCAGTTTCAACTGACCGACGGTGTCCAGACCATACCCGTTTACTATCAGGGCGTTCCCCCGGACCTATTTAGAGAGGGGGCGGGAGCAGTCATAGAAGGGCGGGTAAGACAGGACGGAGTCTTTAACGCTACAACCATCATGGCCAAGCACTCTGAAGAGTACAGCCCCAAGAAAGAGGGACATACGGAATTGCGAAGCTTCCTTCCCGGCAAGGAGCAAGGAGCACGGTGACAGCAACCCTCGGGTATACTTGTCTCATATTAGCTCTGGCGCTGGCCCTCTGGGGCATTCTGGCCCCCATCCTTTATAGCAATAGCACAACCCATCAGCAGCGCATCTTCACTGCAATCCGGCTCGGCATCGTGGGACAATTTGTCTTTGTTACCCTGGCCGCATCGACGCTTATCTACGCCCTGGTTACCACCGATTTTTCGATTCAGTATGTTGCCTTCAACACCACCCGTAACACCCCCGTCTACTATCGCGTGACCGGACTGTGGGGCGCACTGGAGGGCTCGCTCCTTTTATGGGAGTGGATCCTCATTATATTCTCGGCCCTTGTAGCCTGGATCTATAAGGATCAACACCGTGACCTGGTACCCTGGGTCTTGATGATCTTTTCCATCGTATCGGCGTTCTTTCTCGCAGTCATCGCCTTTGCCTCCAATCCATTTGAAATCATGTCACCCATTCCTGCCGATGGGCGAGGGCTCAATCCGCTTCTCGAAGACGCCAATATGCTGACCCATCCACCGCTGCTCTATACTGGATTTGTCGGTCTCACCGTTCCCTTCGCCTTTGCCATGGCGGCCCTCATTACCGGCAAACTGGACGAAAGATGGATTGTGACCACACGTAAATGGACACTCATCGCGTGGTTCTTCCTGACCCTGGGTAATCTGGTCGGAGCGTGGTGGTCCTACCATGTTCTAGGTTGGGGAGGGTACTGGGCCTGGGATCCAGTGGAAAACGCAGCCTTTATGCCCTGGCTTCCCGCTACGGCCTTCCTGCATTCGATTCAGGTGCAAGAACGACGTAGCATGCTCAAGGTTTGGAACCTGTCGTTGATTTTCCTTGCCTTCAGCCTGACTATCTTCGGCACCTTCTTGACGCGCTCGGGCATCCTATCATCCATTCACGCCTTCGCCTCTGGACCGGTGGGTTCGCTCTTTCTCGCTTTTTTGGCCTTTGTGTTACTCAGCTCCTTTGGACTGCTCGCCTATCGTTCCGGCCAACTCAAGGGCCAACCCGAGTTGGATGCTGTCGTGAGCCGGGAGTCGGCTTTTCTCCTCAACAACGTTGTCCTGGTATCGGCCCTCTTTACCATATTCCTCGGGACCATTTTCCCTCTTTTATCCGAGGCCATAGTCGGTGTTCAGGTAAGTGTCGGGGCACCCTATTTCAATTCGGTGACCGCACCGCTGTTTCTCTTTTTGGTTTTTCTCATGGGAGTCGGCCCCATGATCGCATGGCGCAAGGCCTCCTGGGATAATCTGAGGCGTAACTTTCTCTGGCCGTGTATTGTCTCTCTCATCGTCGGGATGGGGCTCTTTATCTGGCAGATCCGATCTTTCATGCCGCTTTTGGGCTTTACCCTGATTGCCTTCGTGATCTTCACCATCCTGTTCGACACCTGGGCCGCCGTCCGGGCACGCCACCGCATCGCCGGCGAAGGACTCTTCCGCGCCCTGAGAACACTGGTAAGCAGGAACCAACGCCGTTACGCCGGACTGGTAGTACACCTGGGGGTGGTTCTCGTCGTCATGGGCATAGTAGGCTCCATGAGCTACAGCGTCGAACGTGAGGCGACAATGCAGCGAGGGGAGACTCTGGAGGTGGATCCTTATACGGTGCGCTTCGATGCGATCAGCGGATCTGAGCAACCAACCCATTTCCGAGTCGAGGGGAACTTCCGTGTCTTTAACAACGGCACCGACCTGGGAACCATGTCTCCCGCCCTTAAATTTTACCCGTCGCAGAAATCCCCCATCGGCAGAGCGGTTCACCACATGACCCTGGGAAGTGATCTCTACTTGATTCTCTCAGGCTTCAGCGAGTTGACGCAGAACCAGGCAACCCTGAAGGTCTTGGTGCGCCCGCTGGTTAGTTGGATTTGGGTGGGTGGGCTTGTCATGACCCTGGGAACGATAATCGCTATTTGGCCCATGCGGCGTAAATCGGAGCAGTAAAATTAGTAAACCGTGGCAACGTTTGGGCATCACGCTGTTCGTTATCCTGGCGCTCCTCGGGCTGCTGGCGTACGGATTCAGCCGCGATCCCCGTTATATTACTTCACCGCTGATCGGCCGTCCCGCCCCAACCTTTACTCTCACGCTTTTTGACGGTCAGACGCTTAGCCTTGAAGATCTACGGGGAAAGGTCGTCTTCCTCAACTTCTGGGCCTCATGGTGTCCCCCCTGTCGGGAAGAAGCCCGGGAAATGGAAAGCATTTGGAAGAATCTCAAGCAAAAGGATACGGTCTTTCTCGGGGTCAACATCCAGGATACCGAGCCCGACGCCAAAAACTTTCTCAAACAGTTTGGGATCACCTACCGAAACGGCCGGGATATGTTGGGAAAGATATCTGTCGACTACGGTGTATGGGGTATCCCCGAGACCTTTTTCATTGATCCCCAAGGACAAATCACTTACAAGCATGTAGGCACTCTGGGTTGGCCAATCATCAGTGCCAAACTGGACGAGGCCAGACGCCGCGTCGTCAGCGCTAGCGAGGGGAAGGGCTCCTATCAACCGATCCGGTGATCTTATGGTAAAACGAGTTTTAATAACTCTGTGGCTGCTCGCTTGTGTGCCTACCCTTTCGTCGGGGGCCCAGCCGACGGAACTTGAGGAGCAGGTCCGTGTCATAGCCGCCGATCTGCGCTGTCCCGTCTGTCAAAATCTCTCCGCCGCCGATTCCCCGTCGGAGTTGGCTCAGCAGATGCGAGCGATTATTAAATCGCAACTCGAGGAAGGCAAGACCCCGGACCAAGTTAGGGCCTTCTTTGTTTCCAAGTACGGAGAGTGGGTGCTGCTGTCGCCCACTAAAAGCGGTTTCAGTCTTCTCGTCTGGGTGCTTCCCTATCTGGCGCTCGCCGGTGGTTTAATCTTTGTCGTATTTGTGATACGACGCTGGGCTCGAGCGAAGCCCAATAACCAATCAAAGGACCTGTCCCCGGATCTGCTGCAACGGATTCAAAAGGATCTTCGGGCCGACAAGGCGTGGGACAGCAAGGCCGACATCGAAGGACCCCATGGACCGCTCTTTCGTGAACGGGCGCGGCTCTATACGGAGCTTCGTGATCTGGAATTCGATTACCAGGCGGGCAGGATTTCCAAAACAGATTATGAGGAGCTTCGCCGCGGCTACGAGGAACAAGCCTCGGTTGTGTTGAAAGAGCTGGATACAATCTCGCCGGCAACTTTAGCTGAGCCGGCTCCCGAGTCTGAGCCCATGGGTCAAACCGTCACCAACCCCACCTCAGCCGGCTCCCGCCGGACGTGGATCTTTCCTGCTATTGCAACGTTCCTGTTGATCTTCGGCGTGACTCTGGGAGTCCTATTGAGCAACTCCCTGCGGACTAGAACCTCAACCGATGACAGCATTACCGGAGATTTCCTGACCGGAACTTCGAGCCAGGGTGACCCTTCCGGTTCCACCGTGGGGGCACAGGATCTGCCATCTCTGCTTGCCCAGGGCCGCGGCGCCTTCGAGCGCCAGGAGTGGCCCAAAGCTATCGATGCGTTCAAACGAATATTGGCTATGGATGCTAATCAACCGGAAGCAAACTCCTATATGGGGCTGATTTTAGCGGATGCTGGGCATGCGGACTCGGCCCTCACGGCCTTTGATCGGGCTCTTTCCATCAACCCCAACTACCCCCTCGCACTTTTGGGCAGCGGCATGGTGTTGTACCGCCAAAAGGGAGACACCGACGGCGGAAGCCAGAGGCTTAAAAAACTGCTCGGCACTCTTCCCCCTGGACCGGAGAAAGAGCAGCTCAAGAAAACGATCGCTGAAATGGGCAAAGGCGGAGACGAAGGCGAAGGGGCCGTCACCCAGGCCGGAGTACCGAAAGAATCGGTCCAAGGAGCCATAACCGGAACCATAGCGATGGACCCCAAACTCAAATCCCAGCAGAGCGGCCAGGGTGTGCTTTTTATTATCGCACGGTCAGCCGGCACTCAAGGGGGACCACCCCTGGCCGTAAGAAGATTTGAACGCCCGGCCTTTCCTTTCAAATATTCCCTCGGGCAAGACAACACGATGATTCCGGGGACCCAATTTAAAGGAAAAATGGTAATCACAGCCCGTCTGGACAAGGACGGCAATCCCGTTACCCGGGGAGCGGGCGACCTTACGGGAGCCTATAAAAACAATCCCGTAGACGTGGATTCGCAAAAACAAGTAGATATTGTATTAGATCAGAAAACGCCGTAGCACCTATGGGGTCATTGATCCCATTTATCCGCCTTCGCAGAAGACCACTGGCGTAAGCTCGTGGAGGCTTCATCTGATCCTATTAAAGATCATCAACGCAGTTTTTTTAACTTTCATATTCGGATCGTTAACGAGTGCTTGAATTTCTTCTTTGAACGCCCCCAAAGCACTCGCCCCTCCCTCCTCACCCAACCTCTTTAATGCCAATTCCCGAATCCGTGCATCTGAATCTTTTAGGCACTTTCGGTAAGCTTCCAGGTGCTCTCGAACCTGAACGACCTGCCCGAGACAAACCAAAGCATCGAAGCGGAGGTCGGCGTTCTCGTGGTTTAAGTATTTGAGATATACCTTTGTGACTTCTTCTCTTTTGGAATAAAATCGCCATAGTTTTAACAGGATGATTCTTTTTTGCTCCAAGGAGCAATGTTCCATTCGATCCAACAGCAAGCCCAGGATTCGGTCGTCCCTGAGATTGGAAAGGGCATTGACGGCTGCTTGTTGAACTTGAGGATCTTCATCATAGAGTCGTTCGATTAAAGGAATCGCTGCAGCAGAATTGCCCTCCCATCCTATCGCGAAAGTTGCATGGAGCCTTAGTTCGGGTTCCGGGCTTTCCATCTCTTTCAACAGTCGGTCCATCAGTGACTCAGGTTCCTTTAAGAACGGTCCGATGACACTCAGTTGGATAGCAGCATTATACCGAATCTCTTCTTCCTCGGCAGGATCCGTCATCATTTCGAATAGAGGCCACACCACATGCTCTTTTGCAAAGCTACCGAGAACCCACATAATCTCTTGTTTAAAACCTCGATCCGCATACTTCATGGCCCTCAGAAGCAGAGGGACAGCTTGATCCCATTCCTCGAAGATGAGCTCGACGGAATCAATATAACTCTTTGCCTTTTTAAGGGTTCTCTCTTTTGGCTCAAGTTTAACGACACGGCTCTTCTGCATGGGCACATCCAGACTTTCTCACCCCTATTGGGTTGAGTTCTACTTCTACCTTGCCTTTGACAAGATCTCCACCACCTGTTGGGACTCCATCACGTAGCCAATGAAGTCGTCGATATTCGCTAGACTCGCGTTTTGTACCTCGGTCGTGGCCGAGTAGGTGCAGTCTCGCAAGGCGACGGTGACGAGATCCCTCACTTTGGCGTCCCGTGCGAGCCATTCCACGCCCCAATTGGTACTCCCACCGACCACGATAAGGATCCAAACTCCTTTGCTTCTCTGCAGCTTTTCCATCTTAGTGCCGTAAAACCCGCTCGATATGACTTTCGTCACCACATAGTCTTTGGCCGTGGGCTTGAGCTCGTCGATGACCTCCGCCCCGGGCGTTCCTTTCAAACAGATGCCGGGGGTTCGGGCCTGCTTAGATATGGAGCCCGTTCAGGTAGAAACCCTATATAGGGATCGTTCTCGACTCGCGTATAGATGACCGGGATAGGAAGCGAATGGGCCAGCCTTCCTTCGTTTTGGATGGACAAAATCCGATAACCGCCTATTATGTCAACCCGATGTCGGTTTTGAGGCAGGGCTGGACACTGGTTATTCCCAAATAGCAATAAGGCAAGAGGGACAAAACAATTTATCCTATCCATTCCAAACTTGGCGGGCTTTGCGTCTTTGCGGCGTGCCCGGTGGAATATCGTTTCGACAGGAGCGTTATCGTTTCATTCACGGCATTATTCCACGGAGCACGCGCTGTGGAATAGGGCTTCAGGCGAATAACCTGACCTTGGTCGAGCCTATATTCCACAGGGCGAGTCATCTTTTCCCCGATTCCGTAACCCAACATTAAACCGAAAGTTTCAAATTTCTCTGATTTGGGTTCAGTCGCAGTAAAACTCCACCGAGTACCCATTAAGATCGCGGAAGTAGATGCTGTTCTTTCCCCTTCGACCTTCAATCTTCACGCGGTGTTTTTTGAGGTTCTTTTCCACTCGATTCATGGCCGCCCGGGTAACTCTAAAACCAAAGTGCTCCAGCCCTTGGGTCGCGGTGATTCTTCCTGGGCTCTTTACGAAGTCGAGCAGGTCGTCTCCCCTGGGCCAACGCAAAAACACCCTCTTGGGAGGAGAACGGAAGGCCACTTTCAGACCGAGGACATTGGTGTAGAAGCGTTCCGTAGCCTCGAGGTCGCGGGTTTTCAAAGATATGTGTCGTAATCCGCTGCCGGGCATATTTTTCGTCCTCCTACTATGATTTTTCCTTAGACCTTTCCATGGCGAAAAAGATCTTCTCCGATGTGATGGGAAGTTCCTTGAGGCGAATCCCCACAGCATCGTAAAGGGCGTTTCCAATGGCGGGGGCGACCGGGATCAACGATGTTTCGCCGATTCCTTTGGCTCCGTAGGGTCCCTCCGTGTGAGGGACCTCCACCGAGATGGTTTCGATCACCTCCGGCATGTCCCCAAGGGCAGGGATATTGTAATCAATCAAATTGGGATTGAGCAATTGCCCGTTGTCGAACACAACCTGTTCGTAAAGGGCTTGCCCCATGCCCGTAATCGCCGCACCGGCCAGTTGTTGTCGGCAGCCCTCGGGATTGATCGCTTTGCCCACATCCACTGCGGTCACGTATTTGAGGACCTTGAGCTTACCGGTTTCACGATTCACTTCCACCTCGACCGCACCGGCCCCCACAAACCAGAAAACCGAAGTCATTGTTTCACCTGGCTTAATCAGGGTCTGGCTACGGACCTCCCCTCGACCAATAAGCGTGCCACCGGGCATACCATAACGTTTGTCGAGCACCTCCCCATACTCCAGGGTCGTTTCGACAAACTGCACCTTTCCATTGGCGAAACCTACCTGATCGAGGGGAACTCCGTATTCGGCTACGACGATGTACTTCAGCTGTTGGCATAGATCCTGAGCTGCCAATTGGACCGCTTTCCCCATGTGAAACGTGAAACGGCTCGAGGAAGTCGTCAAGTCGTACGGAACCACGTCCGAATCGACCGCCATGACACGGATCCTCTCCAACGGAATACCAAGCTCCTTGCTGGCGATGAGGGCCAGTGTGGTCTCGGAGCCCTGACCCATTTCGATGGTCCCGGCATAGAGGGTCAGGCTGCAATCCTCATTGAGCTTCAAGGCCGACGATGAGGCCGAGGGTGTAATGGTCCCCTTGATGAGACAAGCGAGACCCTTGCCCCTTTGGAAGTGAGTTTCGGATGGATGACGGTCCTTCTCCTGCCACCGGATAGCCGTCGCCACCTTTTGCAGGCAGCTCTTGAGTCCAATGCTGGTCAAAGTCTCTCTCGTGACAAATTCGCCTCCCTCTTCGTAGGCGTTCTTGAGACGGATCTCGAGCGGATCCATCTTCAGGGCCTGGGCCATCATGTCCGTGTGGGACTCAATTGCCCAAGCCGATTGTGATACCCCGAAGCCCCGAAAGGCCCCTACCGATGGCTTATGGGTGTAAACCGCCATTGCATCGATCTTGACATGGGGTATGTGATACGGGCCCGCTGCCGTGCTGCCCGATTTCATCGCTACCCGAGGACCAATCTCCGCATAGACGACCGCCTCTCCCTTGTATCGCTTGAGCAGCAGACAGGCATCGCCAATTGCCGTTGGTTCGTGGTATTCAAAGTTTCGCATACTAACCTGCGGATTTCTTTCAAACGCTTGTCGACCATCCGTTGCAAGGAACGGGAACCCAAGCATTATAAACAACAGTGGCGGTTACACCAATCGCATCCATTGTATTATGGGCTTTACCTATCATGGAATCTTGCGTTTGGAAAGAAAGCCCATAGGAGAAACAGGCCGGGGGAAGCGTCCCCAATTCGCGCTATTCGATTGTTGCGCGAGATGAATTCCCATAATATGCTGCGGCAATGTGGGTCAGCAATAGGGGATGGAAAGCCGGGTGACCATGTGAATTCGCCAGACAAATTGACCATAGGCGTGAGTCTTCCCAAGTCCGGGCGCTACGCCCGAACCGCGGGTATTTACTACAGCCGGGCCTATGAACTCTGGCTAAAACAGGTCAATCAGAGACAAGGGCTACTGAATAAAACCGTTGGATTAGTGATCTACGACGACCAGAGCCAACCCGATAAGGCGGCAGAGAACTATAAACGTTTGATTCTTGAGGATCGGGTTGAGCTTTTGCTCGGCCCCTGCCACAGTGCCCTGGTGGAAGCCGTTGCACCTATTGTGGAGAGCCACCACAGACTGTTACTCCAGGGCAGCGCGAGCTCCCACGAACTATTTCGAAAGGGCCGTCGATATCTCTTTCTCTGTTGGTCCGGTTGCGACTTCGACTTCCCGAGAAGTTTCTTTGAGTTTCACGCTCGCGGTGCGGGATCGGCCCCTACCCAAAAGGCAGCGTTAGTTTATACCGATTGGCGAATCGGCAATGCGGTCGCCCAGGGTACGAGGCACTACGCAAGATCCCACGGAGTCCAGGTGGTTTACGAAGAAGTCATTGGGGATCCTCCCGTTGACGATACGGGAATGATGGAACACGTAGCGGCCTCCCACCCGGACGTGGTGCTGGTGGGACTCGATCACGTGCGCCCAGACCAGCCCAAGCACGAGTGTGTCCGAAAAGCGCTTGAGGCCGGAATGCGCTTCCAACAGCTTTAGCTCTCGGACAACCCGTCACCCAGGGATACGGAACTGGGGGATACTATCAACGGCACATTCATGCGCGGGAGCTGGGTCTGGGTCGCCGAAGACCCGCTTTCCAGACATTTTTTGGCCGACTTTAGATCCGCATATGGAAATTATCCCGAGTACCATTCGGCCGGCGGATACGCATGCTGTTAGGTCCTGGAGCAAGTGGTTCAGCCTACCGGGGATTGGGACAATGAGACCCTGCGAAACAATTTGCTAAGTATGGAATTCGAAACCGTTATGGGCAAGTTACGCTTTGCCAACGACGGACTGCCTATGGCCACCATGCAGCTATGCCAATGGCAGGATAGTTCGCTGGAGATCGTTTACCCTGAATCTGCAAAAACCCGGGACGCGACAATCATCTAACCAATATATACTTAATTTTTTAAACTCGCGTTTAGACATTCGAATACACAACGATTCGCGCAAAGAGTTAAGAAGAATTAGCCGCAGATTTACGCAGATAGACACAGACGGGGGAATCGCAACGCGCATTGCGTATGGAACAATGCGCCTTTGAGCTGAGGGACGAGTACTGAGTGGGGAGGGATGAGAATCGCGAATAGATGATCAAAGGTCGAAAAAGGGGCGAAGTTGGCCGCATCCTGAGTGAGTTGCCCCCGTACAAGCTTAGTACCCACCTGTTTCCTTGGGAGAATCGGATTAATATCACCCCCAACGGCGCAGTGATTAGGGGGGGCGCCGATAAACCGTGGCGACTCTTCTTGACATTTCCCGCCTATTCCAGTTTGCTTAATCGGCAAAGTCAACGAATCAGTGAATCCGAATTTTCCGTACGAGAGCTAGGTGCCATTTCTTAACTGATTTTTGAGAACCATGACCATACGCATCAAGAACCTTAAATTAAGGACCATCATCGGCATAAACGATTGGGAACGGGTGGAAAAACAGGGCCTGGTCATCAATCTCAAGTTGGAACTGAATCGAATCAAGGCCACGGACACCGACCGCATCGAGGATACGGTAAATTACAAATCCTTGACGAAACAAATTATCAGCGAAGTGGAGCAGTCCAAGTATTACCTGCTCGAGAAGCTTGCTCACCATCTTATGCAGATCGCTTTGAAAGATAAACGAGTCAAGAGCGCGACCGTAGAGATCGATAAACCCGGAGCCTTGCGTTTCGCGGATTCCGTCTCGGTGAGTTGTACGGCGGGACGGAGAAAATGAATCACGCCGTGATTGGGATTGGCTCCAACATCCAACCGGAAACCAATATCCCTAAAGCCATAAGCAAAATCGGTCAGACCCACCGGATCGTCAAGGAATCCAGTCTCGTGGAGACCGCGCCCATTGGATCCCGGGATCAATCTCCTTTTCTCAACGGTGCCCTGTTAATCGAGACCGAACTGGATCGCGATGACCTGAAAGCCTGGTTGCTGAGGGTCGAGAGTGAGCTGGGGCGTGTACGAGGGACCGACAAGAATGCACCGCGGACCATTGATCTGGACATCGTGGTCTGGAGCGGGGAGATCGTTGATCAGGACGTCTACGGCCGGGATTATCTACGGCAGGCAGTAAACGAGGTTTGCCCCACATTCAAAGTTGGGGACTCATAGGAAGATGGAGAAACTGTTCATTGGCGAAGATGGTGGCCCGCGAAAGAACCCTATACTGAAACGACCACTCATTCGTTCGAGGCATGCGAAAGAAGAGAAGCGGGCAGGCCTACCCCTGGCTACCATGGGCCGGTGTTTACTTTTCCTGTTACTACTTCTGGCCGGCTCGATCTCAGTCTTAATGGCCGGACCCAGAACCCAGTCCATCACGGTCACGGCCGCCACGATGAATCTGAATCGGGATGCACCGGAGCAACAGACATTTGGGAAGCTTCAATTCCTGAACGGTTTTGAGCTTGCCTCCAAGGACTCTCGCTTTGGGGGTCTATCCGGGCTGACCTTGAGCCAGGACGGCCAAATGCTCTACGCCATTTCCGATCGCGGCTATTGGTTTTCCGCCGGTCTGAAACACGATGCCGAGGGACGCCTCACTGATATGGGAAAGTGGACCGTTGGACCGTTACTCGCTATTAATGGAAAGGTTCTCAACTCACGGGAACGGGAC
The DNA here is from genome assembly GCA_963664015.2 of Binatia bacterium. Taxonomy (GTDB): domain Bacteria; phylum Desulfobacterota; class Binatia; order UBA9968; family CAXXLF01; genus JACZQL01. Next base: position 461,283 of record CAXXLF010000002.1, read on the forward strand.
GCAGAAGCTTTAACTCAGGACCAAGATGGCTCCTTTATTGTTGCCTTCGAGCGGCTGCCCCGTCTCTGGCGTTATCCTGCATCTTCTTCCCCTTTTTCCCAGCCTCCCGTGTCCTTACCCCTCCCGCCGGAAATTCACCAGGCTCCCGCCAACGGAGGCTTGGAAGGGGCGACCATACTCAACGACCGGCGCCTCCTCCTCATTACCGAGCGTTTCAAAAACAAGGATGGGAGCGTCAAAAGCTGGCTCGTTGACAAGTCCCTCTTTACCTCCCTTTCTTATCCGATAACCGAGGACTTTTTACCGACGGACTTGGCCACGCTCCCAAACGGAGATATTCTTCTTCTCGAACGGCAATACAAAATACTCCGGGGGGCCATCGTGCGGATTCGGCGGATCCCACGGGAAAGCATACGGGCAAAAGCTCAACTTACAGGTAAGGAGATCATAAGGCTCGCCCCACCGTTGGAAGTGGACAACTTTGAGGGAATGGCACTGCATCAAGACGCTCAGGGTAGAGTCTTGCTTTACCTGGTTTCAGATGACAACTACAGTCCGCTGCAGCGTACACTTTTATTCCAATTTCGCTTGATCGATAACTAACCGTAACCAGACTCAGAGGTGCCCACCTTGGTGAGGAGTCAATGATGACTGATCGTGACGATAAAACGGACGCACTCGGAACGTTGGGCCTACGCGAGATTCGTCAACTGGCGCGTAAAAACACTCCCTCGGAGGCTTGGGAACATGTCATGGGAGCCGCAGGAAGCCGATCGACACTACGCCGGAACCAAGCGGCCATGCGGAGAATCCTGTTTCGTCAAAGAATCTTTCACGATATCACCAATCCGGATACCACCGTTACCCTGTTCGGCCGCCCCCTCCCCCTCCCCATCGCCATCGCCCCCGTCGGAAGTTTTGCCAAGGTTCACCCCCACGGCGAACGCTGGGTGGTTGAAGGTGCGGGCCGTGCCGGAATCATGGTCTTCGTGAGCCACGCCGCACGGTCTACGGCCAAGGAATGGGCCGAGGGTGCCTCCAGTCCCCTGGTTTTCATGGGTTATCTGAGCCGAGGGCGGGAGCGGGTATTGGAATACGCACGGTGTGCAGAGGAGTTGGGATATGCAGCCGTAGGGTTGACCATGGATACGGTCCAGCCGGTCAAGATCGGTGATCATGTCCCCCTTCAAGCCGACGGCCGGCCCAGGGAAGGTCATTCGGCTTCACCGCGGGATATCGAGTGGCTCAAGCACGAGGTCTCCGTGCCCGTCGTGGTCAAGGGAATCATGGGCGCCGAAGATGCTCGAATCGCCGCAGATGCGGGCGCTGATTGTATCGTGGTCTCGAATCACGGCGGGAGGGTGCTCGATTATAATCGAGCGACGATCGAGACCTTACCCGAGGTGGTTCACGCTATCGGGAATCGCGTCCCGGTCCTCCTTGACAGCGGCATCCGAAGTGGAGATGACGTCATTAAAGCGCTGGCTCTGGGCGCCAAGGCGGTTCTCGTCGGCCGCCCGATCTGTTGGGGGCTTGGGGCCGGCGGATCACACGGAGTGGAACGGGTCATTCAGATTCTGGCCGATGAACTGAAGAGAGTTCTAATCATGACCGGTACCGGAAGCATCACCAACATCACCGAGTCGATACTGATCATGGATTCGGCACGACGAACCTGACCCCAATACCTCGGTTGTTTCCGTACCCGAGTCGGGCCCTTTACCCCGCAAGGCTACCTTAACTTTTTCAGATCCACGTCTACGGTCCGAGCCTCTCCCAAGCGCCCAATCCTAAAGGACTCCACTTTGGTCCCCAGTTCAAGATACCAGACCTCGAGGTGGTATTCCCCAGGAGGCAGTCCCGGGATTCGATATCGGCCCCTGTCATTGGCTACCGCGAAGTAGGCGTGCTTTTTCACAACGATAAATGCTTCCATATTGGGGTGGACATTACATAGCACCTTCACCCCCCGGCTCTCCCCGGTTGGATAAAGGCCGAGATCAAAGGTCGTTGTCTCGGAAGCGGAGTACACGTTGTGCCATGACTTGTCGTTGTTTGGAAAATTGACCAGCGTCCCGACCATAACCGCCGAAACGTGAGGAATGAACTTTTTTCCCCGCTGATCTACAGTCACCAGCTTGGGTTTGCCCTGGCCAGGCTGCCCCCCCAGGGTTTCTCCTCCGGGCCCGCTCACCGCAACCACGACATCAGAAGTCACCCGGCCATTGAGAGTAACGATTCCCGTGACAGTGGCACCCCCCGACCCTCCTTCTGCGGCGACTGCGCGAATCGGGAGTAGGAGCGTCCAAAAGGCAAGAACCCCAAACAAAAAGTGATTCATTCTCTACCCCCTTTGACCGGTCGATAGAGGAATTGGACTTCGGAAACGGCCTTGCCTTTAACGACAACCCTCTTGACCTGGCTTCCCAAGCGTTCATACCACACTTACAAATGGTAGGCTCCAGGAGGTACGTTACGAATCTCTAATTCACCGAAAAGATCCGAAACCACATGGTTAAGGATGGTCAGGCACAGCGGGAACCCGGTACTGATCATTCGCGCCGTCTGTTAGTCGCCCCCCAGGCAGGCGTCATGGCCCTGCAACACCGTCTAACATTGTACCCCAATTTGAGCCATGGTAACCTCAATGAATTAGCGTAAGTGGGTACTCGGCGTGGGCCGAACCAGCCGGGTGCCGTCTTGAGTGCAAGTACGCACTTACAGGTAAATTCCGCTAAACGTAGATTTTAAACTTACACCGCCCTGGAGGTCCCTTCTATTGGCTGTGCATCAATTCGACGCCATTCTTTTCGATTTGGATGGAGTCGTCACCAATACGGCGAAGGTCCACGCCGCCGCTTGGAAAGCGCTGTTTGATACTTACCTCAAGCTGAGAGGAGGTCGGGACAAGCCGCCCTCTTCTCCTTTTGATAGTGTCAATGACTATCTCGCTTACGTGGACGGCAAACCTCGGTATGAAGGAGTCCGCAGTTTTCTTGAATCCAGAGAAATTCGAATTCCCATGGGAGACCCGACCGACGGCCCCGACCGAGAAACCATCTGCGGGCTGGGGAACAGTAAAAACGAGCTATTCACAGAGATTATGGAGCGGGACGGCGTTGAGGTATTTCCTGCCACCGTGAAACTGATCCAGGAGTTGAAAGAAGAACAGATCAAGACCGCTATCGTTTCATCCAGTAAGAACTGCCTAGCGATACTTCAAAAGGCCGGCATGGGAAACGCCTTCGACGCGAGGGTAGATGGAGTACTATCCCAGACCCTGGGTCTCAAGGGGAACCCCAATCCGGACATATTCATCAAAGGCGCCGAACTGCTCGACGTCGATGTGAGAAGGACCGTGGTCATTGAAGACTCCATAGTCGGCGTCGAAGCGGCAAGGGCCGGAAACTTTGGTATGGTCATTGGCATCGATCGGACCCAGCAGTCACGAGGTCTCAAGGAAAAGGGAGCCCATTGGGTGCTCCAGGACTTGAGCGAGATCAGTCTCACCGATCTGGATTCATGGTTTAGCCAGCACAGATCCGAACTCCCATTGGCCCTTGAGCGGATGGACGAGATTGCAGCACGTTTATCCAAGAAACAGGCCGCCGTATTTCTCGACTACGATGGTACGTTGACACCGATTGTGGAGCATCCCGATAACGCCTTCATGTCAGATGAAATGCGCGAGGTCGTCCGTCAATTGGCCACTGTGACACCGGTCGCCGTCGTTAGCGGTCGAGATCGAAACAAGGTCCGTGACTTCGTGAAACTGGACCACCTGGTCTACGCCGGTAGCCATGGCTTCGACATCGCAGGACCGAACCAAGCGCAAATTCAATTTCAGGAGGGCAATCGTTTCCTACCGGCCCTGGACAAGGCCCAAGAAGAGATTTCTGAATCCGTCAAGGGCATCAAGGGTTCCCTGATAGAACGCACCGCCTTTTCCATATCCGTACATTATCGGATGGTAGCGGAAAATCAGATTTCCCGGGTTGAACAGATGGTCGACGAGATATTACGAAAACACACCGAACTACGAATGACCCATGGCAAAAAGGTCTTCGAAGTCCGCCCTAATATCGACTGGGACAAGGGCAAAGCCGTGTTGTGGATCTTAAAGGCCCTCAACTTGAACGGGCCCGATGTGGTGTCCCTTTATTTAGGGGATGACACGACCGATGAGGACGCCTTCCGTGCCCTGGCCGGACGGGGCATTGGCATCCTGGTTGCCGACGGGGCCAGGCCAAGCCGTGCATCCTACAGACTCAAGAACACCGATCAGGTCGAAGAGTTTTTGTTGGGGTTCGCCTCCCTATTAAAAGAAAAACATCAATGAGCAATTGGATTCTCCAGTACAACGGATTTGAACCGGAAAAGGAGCGGCTCCGTGAGGTCTTGTGCACCTTGGGTAACGGATATTTTGCCACGCGGGGTGCCGCAGAGGAGGTGTTGGCGGACCCATACCACTACCCGGGAACCTACTTTGCCGGCGGGTATAACCATCTCGATACGGAAGTTGGAGGACGCACAATAACCAACGAGGACCTGGTCAACTCTCCCAACTGGCTTCGCCTGACTTTCCACCCGGATGACGGCGGTTGGTTGAACCTCATGGCCGTCGAAATCCTCTCCTCCGACAACAGTTACATCTGAAAAACGGCATCCTGTTTAGAAAGGTTAGCATCCGTGACAAACAAGGACGCGAAAGGACGATTCTATCCAAACGGTTGGTTCCCATGGGCAATCGCCACCTAGCGGCCATAGAAACCAGCATTACCGCAGAGAATTGGGAGGGCGGCATAAGAATCAAATCCGAGCTAGACGGATCCGTTATTAACGGAGGTGTGGAACGGTACAAGCAGTTCAATTCGAAACACCTGCAAACCCTATCCATGGGACCTGTGAATAAGGACAGTGTCTATCTTCTGGTTCATACCAGCCAGTGAAGAATGGAGGTTGCGGAAGCGGCCAGGACTCAAATCTTGGGCAAGGGCCATCGGGTAGCCGTCGACGGGGAGACCTATGAGGGACAGGAGGTTGTCGGCCAGGAGTTTCACCTGAACCTGGAAAAGAAGAAGACCATCAGCGTCGAGAAGATCGTCTCTCTTTACACTTCGAAAGATTATACCATATCCGAGTGCTCTCTAGCCGCTCGCACCGCTCATTCCCAATACGGCCGCTTTCAAGACTTGCTCGAAACCCACACTCAAGCGTGGAAGTTTCTCTGGCACCGGTGCGATGTTGAAATCCGGGCAGGGAACCACGCGCAGCTCGCACTGCGGGTGCACATCTTCCACCTTCTGCAAACGATTTGCACACACACACGGTACGTCTCGATGTCGGCGTCCCCGCAAGAGGCCTCCACGGAGAGGCCTACCGGGGACATATCTTCTGGGACGTGCTGTTCATGCTCTTTTTCTACACCTTGCGCATTCCGGAGGTTACCCGATCGCTACTTTTGTACCGCTACCGCAGGCTTGACAAGGCACGGCAAGCAGCGAAAGAAGCCTCCTATGAAGGTGCCATGTATCCCTGGCAGAGCGGCAGCGACGGGGGGGGGGGGAGGAGACCCAGATCGTCCACCTGAATCCGGACTCCGGCCGCTGGATCGATGACCACAGCCATCTGCAGCGTCATGTGAATGTAGCCATCGTCTACAATATTTGGCAGTACTTTAAAGCTTCCGGCGATTTGGAATTTTTAGACTACTACGGACCCGAAATGGTCCTGGAGATCGCCCGTTCCTGGTCCAGTATCTCCATCTACAATGAGGAGACCCGGCGCTATGAGATCTCGGGGTTCATGGGTCCCGACGAATACCACGAAAAATACCCCGATGCCCAAGTGGGCGGACTCAAAAACAACGCCTACACTAAGGTCATGGCGGTCTGGGTGTTGGAGCGGGCCATCGAATTCCTGACACTACTCAATGAAAAACGACGCATCGAATTATCGGAGAAACTAGCCCTTCGGAACGATGATATTCGACGCTGGAAAGACATCATATACAAAATGACCGTCCCCTTCCACGGCGATGGGATCATCAGCCAGTTTAAAGGGTACGACCAATTGAAAGAATTCGACTGGGAGGACTATCGGAAAAAATTCAGCAATATGGGTCGTCTGGAACGCATCCTGGAGGCCGAGGGGGGATTCGCCCCATCACTACAAATTATCCAAGCAGGCCGACGTCCTGATGCTCTTTTATCTGCTTCCTATACGCGAAGTACGACGCCTTTTCAAACAGTTGGGTTATCATTCCGACGATGATACTTTCCGTAAAAACATCGACTACTACATGGAGCAAACCTCCCATGGGTCAACCCTCAGCAGGGTCGTTCATGCTTTCGTAGTCGCCCGTATTCACCCCAAAAGGTTTTGGGGATTTTTTAATGAAGCGCTGCAATCGGATATCGCCGACATCCAGGGCGGGACCACATAGGAAGGTATTCACCTTGGCGCCATGGCAGGTATCGACGACCTGCTACTTGGCTGCTATGCGGGAATTGATACGTGGGGTGAAACTGTCTCCTTCGATCCGGTGCTCCCGGAAGGGATACAAAAGCTCCATCTTCGAATCCAATACCACGACCGTTGGTTTGAACTCGACCTAACCAAAGACCGGCTTCACCTTTCAGTGGATAAGAACGGGACACAACCGGTGCAGATTCTGATCGAAGGGAATTCCTACAGCACTCGGCCCGGTGTTGGGCGTACCTTCAAACTGTGACGGTCGTCCCTTTGGGGCTGGCCCGGGTCCCAAGGGCTCCGACCGTTCCTCCGCGGCGCCGAGCTAAGCGGCTTCAGCCAGGGTAGATAAGTCAAAGGTAAGCTTGTCTTTCTTGTAATCGACGACCATCTTGGAACGCTCACGAACCTCGCCTGCCAGGATTTTCCGTCCCAAGACCGTCTCGATTTCCCGCTGAATGAGTCGTTTGAGCGGCCGCGCACCATAGGTAGGATCGTACCCGGTCTCGGCAAGGTAATCCTTAGCCCGATCGCTCAACTGGAGCGTGATGCTACGTTCTGACAAACGGGCGCGTAGTCGTTCGAGCTGGATATCCACGATTTTTTTCAATTCTTCACGAGTCAGGCTATGGAAGACGACGATTTCGTCGACCCGATTGAGAAATTCCGGCGGGAACTGCTGCCGGAGGACCCCTAAGACCTCCCCTTTCATTTTCTCATAGCTTTCCGAATCATTTGTACCCTGATATCCTAGGATATGATGGCTCCCCACATTGGAGGTCATAATCACGACCGTATTCTTGAAATCCACCGTTCGTCCATGACCGTCGGTCAACTGCCCATCGTCCAGTATCTGCAACAGGACATTGAAAACGTCCGCATGGGCCTTTTCTACCTCGTCAAATAAAATGACGGAGTACGGATGCCTACGCACGGCCTCGGTAAGCTGACCTCCTTCGTCATAGCCCACGTACCCCGGAGGAGCACCAAGGAGCCGGGCTACCGTATGTTTCTCCATATACTCGGACATGTCCAGACGGATCATTTTCTTTTCATCATCAAACAGAGAAGCGGCCAGGGCCCGTCCCAATTCGGTCTTCCCAACCCCAGTAGGTCCCAAGAAGATGAAAGAACCAATGGGTCGATTGGGGTCTTTCAAACCCGAGCGGGCACGAATCACCGAGTCGGCCACCGCTTGTACGGCTTCGTCCTGCCCAACAACACGCCTATGCAGATGATCGCCCATGTGCAGGAGTTTTTCTTTCTCCCCCTCCATCAGTTTCACCACCGGGATACCCGTCCAGCGGAAAACCACATCCGCGATGTCCTCCTCGTCCACCTCTTCCTTTAACAGGCGCGCCCTTCCACCTTCCTGGAGACGAAGCTCCTCGTCCGCCAGCTCCTTTTCCAATTGCCCGAGTTTTCCATACTTGAGCTCGGCGAGTCGGTTGAGATCGTACTCCCTCTCAGCATGTTCCATGGCCCGGTGTGTTTCTTCGATGTTCCCCTTTAACTCCCGCAGATGGGAGATGGCGTTCTTCTCCACTTCCCACTGGCTTCTGAGTGTATTGGCCTTCTCCTTAAGGTCGGCGAGTTCCTTTTCCAGCTTGTCTAGCCGATCCCTGGACGCCTGGTCCTTTTCCTTCCGCAACGCCTCTCGCTCGATCTCCAGTTGCATCACCTGACGGGATACTTGATCCAACTCCACCGGCATGGAGTCGATTTCCGTCCGCAATTTGGCCCCTGCCTCGTCGACCAGATCAATAGCCTTGTCGGGTAAGAACCGGTCGCTGATATAGCGGTGGGAAAGGACTGCCGCGCTTACCAGGGCCGCATCCTTGATACGAACGCCGTGGTGGATCTCGTATCGTTCTTTCAGACCGCGCAGGATGGAGATGGTTTCCTCCACGTTGGGTTGATCGACAACGACAGTCTGGAAGCGCCGCTCCAAAGCCCGGTCTTTTTCCACGTATTTCCGATACTCATCCAACGTGGTAGCACCGATACAATGGAGCTCGCCCCGTGCAAGCATCGGTTTCAAAAGATTACTCGCATCCATGGCCCCCTCGGCAGCACCGGCCCCAACGACCGTATGGAGCTCGTCGATAAAGAGAATGACTTCCCCGGAAGATTCTTGTACCTCTTTCAGAACCGCCTTGAGCCTTTCCTCGAACTCTCCGCGAAACTTGGCCCCTGCAATAAGCGCCCCCATATCCAAGACGATGATGCGCTTGTTTTTGAGGCCATCGGGAACGTCTCCTGCGACCATGCGTTGGGCCAACCCCTCGACGATGGCCGTCTTCCCAACACCTGGATCCCCGATCAGCACTGGATTGTTCTTGGTTCGTCGAGAGAGGACCTGAACTACCCGACGAATCTCCTCATCCCGGCCTATAACGGGATCGAGCTTGCCCTGGGAAGCCAGTTCGGTGAGATTACGACCGTACCGCTCCAACACCTGATAGGTAGCCTCGGGATTTGGGCTTGTCACCCGCTGGTGCCCTCGCACCTTCTTCAGGGCCTCTAACACTCGATCACGGTTCAGGCCGGCGTCACGCAGCACACGCCCCGCCGTATCTCCCTCATCTACTATAGCTAGAAGCAGATGCTCCACACTGACGTAGTCATCCTTAAGATCCTTCGCCTCATCCTCTGCCCGGGTCATTAACTTTACCAACCTCTGCGTAATGTAGTTCTGCTGCTGGGTTGATCCGGACCCCGATATCTGTGCGATACGGGTGAGGGCATTTTCCAATTCCTCTTTGACCTTTGTCGGAGACACTCCCGCTTGAGTGAGGATGGAAGGAACCAAGCCCTCGGGCGAATCCACAAGGGCTGAAAGGAGATGCTCGACGTCCACCCCTTGATGGTTTCGCTTTACAGCCAGTGTCTGCGCCTGGCCCAGCGCCGTTTGAGACTTTTCAGTAAACCGATTCAGGTCCATAGCACACTCCATTCTAACTTTTTAATAATGCCTCCACGAGTTAATCCAGCCTTCGCACCCCAGGCCCCGACGGCGAAGCCCCCCGTGGCATCCTTCCCATTTTCTACCAGGTTAAATACATCAGACTCAGCACTCTGATTTCATTGAGCTCCCATATTTCCCCTACAGAATTTAACCACGAATCCTTTATTGGCAACCCCCTCGATTAATTGCTTCTTACTATTCAAAAGCAAACAGGTTAATGGTCACGACAAATATATTTTACATTTTATTAAAATGGCATTCCCATACATCCAATCGTTTCATATCCCCCTTGACAGCTTATGGGACGATGCTTAACTTTTTGACAGGTCAAACCTGACCAGGTCGAAGAAGAACAATGAGAAGAGGAACAATCAAAGGAGGAAGAGTACAATGAGAAACCTAATAAGATGGAATCCTGTTTCAGAGTTAACAAGTGGGCTCGGGGAATTTGACGATCTATACGATCGCTTTCGCGGCCGTCCATTTCGCGTAAGCCAAGAGGGTAATCAGTGGTGGCCGACCCTGGAATCCTATACTAAGGACGGCAAGGCTTTCGTGCGACTGGACTTGCCTGGTGTCGATCCGAAAGATGTGGAAGTCGTCGCGGAAGACGGCTCCCTGATCATCAGGGGGGAGCGCAAAGGGGCAAAGGAGGTGGAAGAGAAATACTACCACTATCGTGAGACCTACTTTGGAAAGTTTGAGCGGCGTCTGACCCTACCTAAAGGTACACACACCAGTAAGATTGCGGCACGCTACGACGACGGCGTCCTGGAAGTCTCCATGCCGCTCCCAACCCATCTTGCGGCCAAGAAGGTAGCGATCCAGATCGAAGGCGGCAAGAGCGAATCGAGCCAGACGGCCTGAGCCTAGCGCCAAAGGCGCAGTAATTAGGGGAACCCTTTGATCGAGGGTTCCCCTTTTTTTATCAAATTGTTTATTCCCCCTCGAAAAATACCATGCGCCTAACTCTATGGTGGCGTCATCGACGATCACCCATTCCTCTTAAAACCGAAAATGCGTTCGACCATTTGGTCGAGTTTTTCGACCATAACGGCGAATTACATAAACCTTTTGCTTCCCGTCACCGACACAAACACTGAAATTTCAGGTTCTTGAATGGCCCGAACATGTTGGCACACCTGATGCAATAGGGAATAGCATTCGAATGCAAATGAAGAGGAGGACACGGTCATGAAAAGAATCATAGGTATAATCGTAGCTGGAGGAGCTCTGATCCTGTTGATCGGTGCGGCTACGGCCCACTGGGAAGGCGGGGACGGCGGCCCAGGGAGAGGACGAGGCATAGGATACGGGATGGGATATGGAATTGGACACGGTCACGGAATGGGATGGGGTGCAGGACCCGACGATTTCCAGGGTCGGAGCGGTCCCGCCACAGAGACCGCACCCTTGACTGAGGAAAAGGCCAAGGAGCTGGCCGAGAAATACGCGGAGCAGTTTCTGGCTGGCTTCAAAGTGGAGAAGGTTCTCCCCTTCACCGGAATGCATCACACGGCTTACGCGATAGAGCTCAAGAATTCGGAGGGAGAGCTGCGGACATTCCACGTCAACCCGTTTGGTAACGTGGTGCCGTTTGGAGGCCCCTATAGGCACGGTTCGTAGAACCGAAACGAAAGGGGCTCCAAGCCCCCCGGGTCCAAATAGACCCGGAAGGCTTTTTAAGATCCGGTCCAAACCAATCAAAAGTCGATCAAAACACAGAATCAAAATATGAGGAGGAAACAGAGATTATGTTTAAATCCATCAAATTAAAAACCTTAGTGATCGCAACCTCGGCTGCATGCGTGATCGGCCTGGTGCTGAGCAGTCAGCTTGATCTTACTCGACCTATCTCCGCCGCGCCGTCACCGGCGCAGGATAACAATACTGTATCGGCGCAAACAGCCCAAACCTTACCCGACTTCGTCAGCCTGGCAAAACGCTTGAGTCCCACGGTAGTCAATATCTCCACAGTGCAGGTCAGAGAGGCGGCTCAAAGCGGGCCCAATCCCTTCGGAGAAGAGCACCCATTCAATGAATTCTGGAGAAGGTTTGGCAATCCATTGCCCAGAGGTCCTTCCCGTGAGAGGAGTTTGGGGTCCGGCTTTATCATCAGCCCCGACGGCTATATCTTGACCAATAACCATGTAGTGGAAAAGTCCGAAAGGATTGTGGTCAAGCTTTCCAACGAGCGTGAGTTCGACGCGGAAGTGGTCGGCAAGGATCCGAAGACCGACGTTGCGCTCCTGAAAATCGAATCTAAAGAGCCTCTCCCTTCGGTACCTCTCGGTGATTCGCTGGGACTTCAGGTAGGGGAATGGGTCCTGGCAATCGGTAATCCATTTGGCCTGGAACACACAGTCACGTCCGGGATTGTCAGCGCCAAGGGTAGACAGATCGGCGCCGGCCCCTACGACAACTTCATCCAGACCGACGCTTCCATCAATCCGGGAAACTCGGGCGGTCCACTGATCAACAGGAACGGAGAAATCGTCGGGATCAACACGGCGATCTTCAGCCGGAGCGGGGGCAACATTGGAATCGGGTTCGCCATCCCGATCAATCTGGTCAAAGAGCTCTTGCCCCAACTCAAGGACAACGGAAAAGTCACCCGAGGCTGGTTAGGTGTCACGATCCAAAAAGTCACACCGGAGGTTGCGGAGGCCCTTGGGATGGCTGAGCCAAGAGGGGCACTCGTCGCTGGCCTCTCCCCCAATGGTCCGGCGAAGCGATCTGGGGTGGAGATCGGCGATGTAATCATCGAATTCGACGAAACACAGGTCAAAAGCTACAACGAGCTCCCCATGCTAGTTGCCCGGATAGCCGTAAATCGGAAGGTTAACCTAAAGGCCGTCAGGGACGCCAAGGAAATCAACCTCACGGTTACCGTTGGAAAATTGAAGGAGAAACCTACCCTCGCCTCCATCGATGAGAAAGACACCCTGGGTCTCACGGTTCAAGAGGTAACCGCCGAACTGGCGGAGCGCCTGGGACTCGACTCCCCAAAAGGAGTCGTCATTACCGCCGTTGAGTCCGGTAGCGTTGCCGAAGATTCGGGGCTTCGCCGCGGCGACGTGATCCTGAAAATTAACCGCAAGCCGATTAGAAGTCTCAAGGAATTCCTGAATGCAGCCGAGACGATAGACAACGGGAAAAGCACTCTTTTCCTCGTCTCCCGCGAGGGAACAACATTGTTTTTCGCCCTCAAGAACTTCGGCTAGTGGCCCTGTTTCTATAGAAGGATAAAAGGTCTATATTTTGATTATGAAGAAGCCGTTTTTACCACGCTACTTCATTGCGTCCGTCATTCTCCTGCTCGTTCTGGTTTCTCTCTACGTGCTTTCGGAAAGCCGGAGGCTGCAGCAGGAACTTTTACGACAGACCTCGGCCAAGGGGATGGCCCTGGCCGAGGCCATGGAGTCGAGTGCCAAAAATGCCATCCTCGGAAATTCACTTCTGGAAAAGCTGGTCAGCGAGCGGCTTTTGGACAACGCCCGGTTAATCGATCAGCTTCTTCTCTCCGGTCCCGTAAGCAGTGACTTTCTACAAGAACTCAGTACAATGAATCGTCTTCACAAGATCGAACTCCTCGATCAGCGTGGGCATCCCTGGGAGATCCCAGAACCACCACCCATGCCCCGGCAGATGAGAGAGATGATGGCAGAGATGGGACAGCAGATGCACAGAGGAGCCAGGCCAGAACGTCAAAGAATGATGACTTTCATGTGGGGAAGACGGTGGGTCTTACCCGGAGACCGGGACGATTCCAGAACAGACACTCCTCCTCCGGTCACGGAACAGAAATTTTGGGAAGGAAGCGTCTTCGGCGTAGCCATCGGGGCCCGTAGCATACCGGGAATTATCGCCGTCCATGCCAATGCAGACTACATCTTAAATTTCAAAAAAGAGATCGGCGTACAGCGCCAGATCGAGGATCTGGGCCGGCAGCCGGATATCCACCACGTGGCACTGCTCGACAACCAATACAACTACGTGGCTCATACGGACCGCAGCCTGATCGGCAAGAAGGCACCGGAGGGACCTTTCTTGAAGACCCAGGCCGGCGGTAAAACCCACGCGGAAATCATTCAACTGGACCAGGGACGACTCTATCAGCTGGTCAAACCCATCAGTCTCAACAGCTCTCCCATGGGCTTTCTGCAGATCGGGCTTTCTCTCGAACCCATGGAGGTCGCCTGGCGAAGCAGTTTGTGGTCCATTCTGATCCTTGGAGTGGCTATCCTCGCCGTCGGGATCCTCGGTATGGCCGCCATCTTTTACAACCAGGACTCGCACCTGCGGGAGGTCAAGGCCCTGGAAGCCGAGGTCGCACGCCGCGAGAACCTGTCAGCTCTGGGAAACCTGGCGGCCACCGTCGCCCATGAGGTCCGAAACCCTCTCAATTCCATCTCCATGGGCCTGCAACGCCTGAGAGCGGAGTTTCATCCCACCGAGGACGAGGATCAATATAACCGCTTCATCGAGTTGATGCGCGGTGAGGTTCAACGTCTGAACTCCATCGTCGAGCAGTTTCTTTCTCTGGCTCGTCCCCTCGATCTAAAGTTCGAATCCATTCGGATCGGTGAATTCCTTCAGGAGTTGATGCTCCTGACCGGGGCCGACGGCGAGTCCTCCAAGGTCCAGATTCAGGTCGATGCCCGATCAAATCTCCCCGCACTCCGGGCCGATCGAAACTACTTAAAACAGCTCCTGCTGAATTTGATCCTGAATGGGATCCAAGCCATGCCAGAGGGAGGTCCGTTGAAAATTGAGGCGGGCACGTCCCATGGGGATCTCTCCCTCACCATTTCGGATAGAGGTGTCGGGATTCCTGAAGACAAACTCTCCCGAATCTTTGAGCCCTACTACACTACCAAAACAAACGGGTCCGGACTCGGCCTCTCTATCGCGCGCAGAATTGTAGAAGCCCATAGTGGAACCATCACGGTAGAGAGCGGTGCCGAGGGAGGCAGTCGTTTTAGAATTAACCTCCCCATAGATGGACCGCCGGAAAGTAAGGAAACTTAAATGGCCGATGGCTTCTGCATCCTGGTTGTCGACGATGAGGCACCCCAGCTGGAACTGATCGGCGGGTTCCTTAGAAGGCACGGCTTCGAAGTTGTCCTGGCCAACGACGGGAAAAAGGCCATAGAAACGTTCCGTCAGGAATCCTTCGACCTGGTCATTACGGATCAAAAGATGCCAGGACTATCGGGGCTGGATCTCATCAAAGAGATTCGCACCTTGAATCCGGAGACCGCAGTTATTGTGATGACCGCCTATGGAAGCATCGAGACCGCAGTCTCCGCCATAAAGGAAGGGGCGGCAGACTACCTGACAAAGCCTCTTAACCTTGACGAACTGCTTCACCGCATCGAAAAGGTGCGAGAACGCAATAGCCTGCTGGCAGAAAACCGCGACTTGAAAGAAGCCCTCCAGGAACGTCATCGGGTAGAGGGTATCATCGGAGAGAGCGGTCACATGCAGGAAGTCCTTTCCCTAGTGCGGCGCGTCGCTCCGAGCGAGGCAACCGTACTGATCCGTGGTGAGAGCGGAACCGGAAAAGAACTCATCGCCAAAGCCATCCACTTTGCCAGCCCTCGGGCCTCCCACCCCCTTGTCAAAGTCAATTGCGCCGCCCTACCGGAAAATCTGTTGGAATCGGAGTTGTTCGGCCACGAGAGAGGATCCTTTACGGGCGCGGTGGCCACTCGGAAGGGACGCTTCGAGGTAGCCAACGGCGGGACGCTTTTTCTCGACGAGATCGGCGACCTGCCGCTCCACCTTCAGGCCAAGCTCCTCAGGGTCCTCCAGGAAAAGGAATTTGAAAGGGTCGGCTCAAGCAGTCCCATAACGGCAGACGTCCGAATCCTTACCGCCACTCATCGAGATCTGGAAGGCCTAATGAAAACAGGAAGATTTCGCGAAGATCTCTACTATAGGCTTAATGTTGTCACGATCATCCTCCCACCCTTACGAGAGCGACGTCCAGACATCCCTTTTTTACTGGATTACATGCTCAAGGTCTTCCCTGAAAAGAACGGGAAGAGTATTCGTGGTTTTAGCCGGGATGCACGAGATGTCCTACTTCGCTACGATTACCCGGGCAACGTGCGGGAACTGGAAAACATCGTCGAGCGGGCTACCGTGCTCACACGTGACGATGTCATTGGAAGAGCCGACTTGCCCCTGAGTGTCCAGACACCCGATGCGCAGGAAGAAACGGGAACCAACCTGACAGCCGTCGTCGAGGGTTTAGAGAGAAGAATGATCAAAGAGGCTCTAGCCCAATCCGACGGGGTCCAGACCCGCGCCGCCGAAAAGCTCGGCCTCACCGAACGGGCGCTTCGCTACAAGCTCAAGAAATATGGCTTCCAGGGCGAAGACCCCGAATCCTGATCTCCCATCCAATATCCACCATTTTTCCGATTCGCTAACCGTACTATACCAACCGGTATACTCAATAGTTAGGCCTCCTTATCGACTCATGAAGCTCACAATTCTGTTGATACTCACAGTTGGGTGCTGGCTGTGGCTGTGGTTCATGGTCAAGAGACCCGACAAATAGGCAACATTGGTACATACAGAAAACGCCTTCTGGGTGAGCAGAGGCATGGCGCCTGCGTCGTTGATGGAGCAGATTAAGCGCTTCGAGAAGGGACGAGGCCTGAAAGTGCTGGTTGTCACTGCGGTGGTCCTTTGCACAGTGGCGGTTGTACTGCAAATCGTCATTGAGATTTTGTAAAAATGACTGGATGTCCTAATCAAAGGCTTGAGACAGACCTTCGTCCCGCCGCTTTGTGGACGGGACTTGGCTGCTCAGCCTGAACGTCAGGTGCAAACCCATGAGGCATATGTACTCGGATAATGAGATAAGCGGGTTCTCTCTGGTGGATACTCTGTTTAGCTTGCTGCCGATCATTCTTATCGCCACCGGGATCTTGATCTTTCGCGAATATTTCGGTTGGAGACTATGGTTAGCCGTTCCAGGGGGTTTATTACTAGGTCTCATTATCATATAGGGAGATTATTTCCTTCTACCAATGATTGCCGGAAGCAAAGGCAGCACAAAGGATAACGATTAAGTTCCATGTTACTATTGAAATACGAAGTGTCAGGGTACTGCATTCCGAGAGTTGGTCGCCGAACAATCACTCCAGCCGCAGACACATCTTTTTTTTAAACTCCATAGAACCGTCTGGCGTTGTCTTCTAGGATCTTCTTTTTCGCCGAGGCCGAGAGGTCGCTTCTCTGCATTAGAAATCGAGCTGTTCCTTCGCTCCTATCCGCGTGGGGATAATCGGAGGAATACATAAGTTGGTCTTCGCCGATTTCACTGGCCACACGACCAAGGAACGCTTCATTCCCTTCACAACCAAAAACGATCCTCCCCGAACGCAGATACTCGGACGGCGGGCGGGAGATCAACTGACGGGCGTTGTAGCGGGGGTTTTCAAAATGATCATCCATGCGTTCCATATAGGAGGCCACCCAGTTGCACCCAGCTTCTAGAAATGCGAAGCGGAGTTTGGGATACCGGTCCATAAGTCCGCTACAAAGGATGCTGGTTAGTCCCGCCATAACAGGGAAAAGGCCGGCCAGGACTCGAGTCGGGAAATAATGGGGGAAGAGATCGGTTACACCGGGAAATTCCAAGCTAAAATGAACGGCGATAGGAAGTTCCAGTTGATTCGCCTCGCCAAAGAATGGATCGTGGTCCGGATGGTCCAGGCGTTTTCCTCCCACGGTGCCGTTAACCATGACGGCCGTTAGTCCTGCCTCTTTAATATATGACACCTCCCGTGCAGCTCCCGCCGGATCCTGCAGGCAAACCAATCCCACACCTTTCAATCGATCATGTGTGGCTCCGCAGATTTCACCCAACCACGTGTTGTAAGCGTGGCAAACTCCGTTTCCCAGCACTCCATCGTCTCAGGAGTTGATCTGCAAAAGAAAGCTGGGGTAGAGAAACTGTACGTCAATGCCATCCTTGTCCATATCATCAAGTCGCTCTTTGATATTAGAAAGGGTTTGACTCCCCAGGGATGCCCGTCGGAAGTTCACCAGTTCACCGCCTGGGGGTGCAGCCGTCCCCGGATTGAAGGCTCCTGGAATTCGGGGACGGCGGTAACGGGTTCGACCGTCCATAACCCAAAATTTGTGTCCTTCGTCGTCGGATATCAGGCGGGGACGGTAGCTCCGCAAAGGAGGCTCCATGTATTTTTCAAAGACTTCCTCCGTCTCAAAGAGATGTCCATCAGCATCGATGATCATGTGCTTGTTCTCCAATGGGAAGGTTGGAATCGTTTTGGAGATCGTATTCCTTACTAGGTAAAAGTCATTTGGCACGCGCTATTAATCCGTTGGCCATTAGATCCATGCCATCACCCCGGATTCTTTAACGCCTTACGCATTCCACTCAATACAGTAGACGAGCAGTCGTTAACGATCGCAAACGGTCTAGCTCTGAAAGACCAGGGACTTGATCACTACGGGAACAGCGCCGGAGGATTCGATAAAGGCGCCAATGTCAATGTAGTCGAACTCGCGGAGGTCGATACCGTCGATGGACAGTACTGGGTTTTCAAGCGCCATCTCTTCCTTGAGATGGATACCCAGGACTCCTCCGATATCACCGTCGCTCACCAGTACGAGAGGGTGGCCATTGGCCAGGATCTTCTGCAAGGCCCCCTGCAAGCCGGAGCAGAAGGCCTGCAATCGGGTAAAGGTCGCCGAGCCCCCCCAGTGAAAGGCCACCGCAACCGGTTGGCGGGCGTCGAGAAGGTCCATGCGGATCAACGCAGCTTCGGTGGCCCGCGTGACCTCGGCCTCGACGATCTCTTCTCCTTCAAGGGCGAACTCAGGCGTCACAACCGGAAGGCTCCGGATCGGCAAGATGTCCTGAGGGTCGATAAAGATTGTACTACCGCTCACCTGAACCGTGTACTGGGACGCCCCAATGGCTGTAGCACGGATTCGGGCCTCCGGTTTGATGAGTGGAATACCCAACCGTTTAACACGCTTCCGCACTTCCACTGCCAGTAAGGAACCCATATCGCCGTAACTCACCTGGTCCTGACCGTAGATAAATTCGGAAACGCCCCCCGAAAAGCTCACCGATTTCACTCGGCCCTGCAAGGATAAAGGAGGAAGGCGCAGGAGCGATTGTGTCTCAGGCGACAGATCACCCGGAGCAATGACCTCGAATAACCGGTCAGCCATAGTGGTGCCCATTCTTTTAAGGTCGTTCTCTCCGACCTTCTGGCCCAGTTTCAGCTCAAGCCCCACCGCCGCCCCATGCTTCCTCCCCGCCTCCTCGATGCGGGTCAACGTCCCGTCTTTGTCAAATGCCACAAGGCGCGCCCCCACATCGATGGCCGTAACCTCGGCCACCCGCCCCTCGGTGCATACAGCCAGCTTGCTCGTCCCACCGCCGATATCGATGTTTAAGGTCATTTCGGTGGAATCCGTCGACCGACCTACGGCACCGGATCCATGGGCGGCCATGGTCGCCTCCAATCCGTCACCGGCGCTCACCGAGACGAAGCGTCCCGCCTCTTTCGCAAAAAGCTCGGCGATGGCGCGGGCGTTGCGCCGCCGCAACGCAACGCCAGTTAAAATTAATGCGCCGGTGTCTACCTCTTCCCGTTTTATACCCGCCCGCTGGTACTGCCGGTTGATGAAGTCTCCCAAAACCTCCACATCAATCCGGGTCTCATCCACATAGGGGGTAAGTAGGATCTCGGATTCATTCAGTACGGTGCGCCGAACGACAACGTACCGGGTGTTCTGTTGCTCCAGTTCGAGGCGGGAAAAAATGAGATGGGTGGTTGATGAGCCAATGTCGACTCCGACGCTGGTAAGCTGGATCTCCTCCTCGTCGACGATATGCCGTGAGGCACCAGTGAAATCCAGCTGCTGCTTCTTCGCTTCCATGTTCTACTTAATATGAAGCCACCACGGGCTTACGCCCTTAGTGCGCTTCCTCTCTTCGGCGGAATCCGCCGAAGCACCATCCTTGCCTACTCCGCCGAATCCGCCGTCTCGGCTGCGAAAACCGGGTGTTCTTCGAGCTTCGGCGGGTCCGTCCACCGCATTCACCCATGGGCTAACGCCCATGGTCTTCCGCGAAGGCGGATAAAGAGAAGTTGGTGCCGGGGCTGCTACTTATAGATAGAATCAACCATCCTGGAAGGGACGCCTTCTCGTTTCAGGGTCTCCTCAAATTCCTTACGCAGATAAGGATCTTCGTCCCTGTAGGGAATGGCGGTGCCTCCCTCTTTGATCTCGATGGCACCGTAGTCGATGGCTTCTTCGCCCGGGCGGCCGGCCTCGCGCCCCGGGGCGTTGGGACCGAACCATGCCATCAAACGGAAGGGCTCACGACTGATGCCGAAGTGCTGATGGTACCAATGCCCGCCCATGGGCGCTGCGCTCACCATGCCCACAGGTTCGTAGTCCTGCCGCCTAACTTGATCGGCCTTACCATCCTTCCACGGCGTTGTCCCCAGGGGGCTGGGCCAGGTGTAGGTGTAGCCCTTCCCTTTAATACAGATTAGCACGGCCGCGGATCCATGGGCGTGGGCCTTTGAATAGCGGCCGATTTCATGCTGCCCGATCCACATGTAGAACTTGTTCCCCGTCATGTGCGGCTCGATGCGCCGGTAGCCAGGTGAGCGGCGGTTGTCCAGAGGTAGTTCACAATCGACCACATCGGGCATGATGTTGGTCTGCCGCATGGCCAGACCGCGCACTGGATCGGGCTCGATCTCTTCCTGAGGCTTGTAGTAATCCTCGCGCCCGTCATAGCGGTCCGTGAAATCATAAGGACAGTTGAAGATAAAGTTCGTATTCATGAACAGGTTCATGGCGTTGGGGGCTGTCGTTCCCGCCAGCAGCAGTGCCGGGCTGGAAGCCGCATTGATCAACCGATGGGAGGCGTTCATTGGGATGGAGAAGAGCGAACCGACCTGCCACTCGAAGGTGTGCTTTTTGCCATTGCCCTCCTTCCAAACTTCGGTTGTTCCGCGACCCTCAACGACAAAGTACTGTTCTTCGTAAAGATGGCGCTCTACGTTCAGGGCGCCGGCGCCAGGCACCTCGACCACATAGCAGCCCCACAGCCCTTCGGTTCCAAAGAGTTGGATGAAGGTCCCCTTTCCACCCATCCGCTTCCAGGGCTTCAACGGCAAATCCTGAACCTTGCTCACCCCAATGTCCCGATAGATGGGGATGCCCTGTTCTTCCATATAGGTGTCATAGGGGGAGTTCGGCCGGCCCCATTTTCCGTAGCCCGCCTTTTCCACTTCACCGCTGGGTTCGTGCCAATCCTTTATCGGCTCAGTCGCCATAACGCCTCCGTAAATTAATGAAGCCTTTTTCCACTATTGTATTTCCTCGTCGTTCTCTTCTTTTCGCCCCTCCTCCATCACCTCTTCCATAATCGACTGGTGTTTCTTTTGCGTTTCTTCCACCATGGCCTGGCGCTGGCGGGCGAACTCTTCGCTCTCAAAAGTCGTCTTGACTTCGTGCTGCAGGCTTTGAACGAAGCCCTCCATGTCATTTTTGAGGATTTTGCCCCACCCTCCCCGAATGTTTAACGCCTGGGGCCTATCTGGATCGGTAAAATTGTAGACATAGCACCAGTCCTCAGGTACGACCGAGTTCTCTTCCGGGTGAGTCATTTCAGCAGTCACCTTTTTCAGAAAGGACTTGATAATGGTCGTCTTACCGGTCCCCGTTAGCCCGGTCACAAGGATATTGAATCCCAATTTATTGACTCCAAGACCGAATTCTATGGCACGGATAGCCCTCTCCTGGCCGATGAAATCGGCCAGCGGCGTCATTTCCGAGGTACACCCATACGGCAGCACCGAAGGGTCACAGCGCCACCGAAGTTTTTCCGGTGGGACAGCAAAGGACGCCATTAATAAGCCTCCTGAAGATGAAGATAAGTAATTTGATTCATCTTAAAAATACACTTAGAGATGGTACTGAGGTGCGAATCCACGACTCTCTAACCAACCGAATGTGCACTAGGGCCAAGCTCAACTAAATACTCCCGCTTCATAGAGATTACAAGGAGATGCAAAGGTATTTCAGCTTCTTCAACAGGGTCCGAGCCTACCTGGAGCGCGTAAAGTGAACCCGATAAACAAGTAATTTGCATAGCCTTTGGAAGCGACCAGAAACAGATACCCCTCACTTAGAAGAACTTCTCGTGAGGGATATGGTTCGCACTCATCCCTTTGCTCAACAAGAGCGCCTGGACATCATCGACCATAGGGCGCCCACCACACAGATACGCCTCGGTGCGACTCGCCTCTTTGTCAGTTACCCGCTCTCGAATCAAGTCCGTCACCCGGCCGCGAGCCCCGTCCCAACCCTTGAGATCGGGCTGAGAGAGTATAATCGGAGGCTCAAACAAGGGATGGGCAGCTGCCAACCTGCGCAGCAAGTCCTGATAAAACAGGTCTAAAACGTTACGTAATCCGAAGAATAACCGTATGCAGCGGGAGTTCCTTGGTTGCAGCAAATGAAGCAACATGGATTTGATCGGGGACCTGCCTGTGCCGGTGGCCAATAAGGATCTCCCTGTCGGATTTCTCTTCCAAGCAGATCTCGCCATAGGGACCCTCTACCTGGATCGATTCTCCCGGACGCAGCCGGTGTATATAGTTGGAACAAAAGCCGCCGGATACGGCACGCACGCAGATCTCGAAGTGATCCTTATCAGAAGGCGAGGATGAGATGGAATAGGAACGGCGCACGACCTGGTCGATACCGGGGACCCGGAAGATCATGTACTGCCCCGGGTGAAACTTCAGGCCACCACCTTCCAGGGCGAATCGTTGCTCGCATACCGTCAGCGTAAGCTGCCGGTACACCTCGATCCTGGCATTGACGACCTCAAGCTCGGCGCGATCCTCAGACCTATGAGCGGACCCGCCAAAGGTAAGGTCTCCATGGGCGTCAGCAAGACAGATGAGACGATAGCACCCGGGGTCGAAAATATTTTATTCCAGGGTACGGGTCTCGCGAGCCCTAGGATCGCCCATAGACTCCCGACCTTCAAGAACTTCCGTTGCACAGGTTCCGCAAGCACCCGCCTTGCAGGTAAAGGGGATTGATGCCCTAGCGTCCTGGCATACACCGTAAAGCCAATCCCCTTCTTCAACCTCGAACGTGATCCGGTCTTTTTTAAAAGTTATCCGAGGCACGGTCCATCCCTCCCTAGAATCACTGTGTATACCAGTTGACCTTTGAAGAAAAGAACCCAATTTTCAGGTATGGACTAAAGTGTGCGGGTTGACACCAGGTGTCTGAAGAACAGAGGTGTATAACTAATCTGTTCCGTTCTTTAGAACATTCGGCACGGTTTTCAGAGGCTTTGATTCCGTCGGGGCGTCTTTCTTGTTTCTCTGATTGGGATCCAGATGGTAGACCTTGGCTTTTGGGCGCTCCTGATCCCGTTTCCATTTCAGCAATCCCTTGCGAAAATATTCCGGATGGATCCCCAAATACTCGCAGATGCTCTCAAAGGAGAAACACCCCTGGCCGTCCTTACCGAAGATCCACTCCTCGGTTTCATCGAACAAAGTCTTTTCTCTGGGCCACCTGGATTCTAAGTACTTTTGATAGCAGTTTACCCCGTCCTCCAAAACCGCGAACATAAGCATCTTCTCCGGCTCCAGGTGCAGTTTTATGCGTTGGGCTTCCTGATATTCTTCCGGAAGCAGGACATCCGGTTGAATTAGGGAAGCCGCTCCTTGATCGTCGTAACCGACGCGTTTTTTGTTCCCGGGATTTGGAACCGCCATTGCAATCCCCTCCTGGGGTTTTAATATGTAAGGGGTATGCCAGGGATTTATCCCCCTTTCTAATAAGATATATATGAGTTTTTGCCAAGATTGAGAAAACGGGGTGACATCAATTCTCACACCCGGTAACCCGTCACCCCCAATGTGTCGAGAAGTGGAATCCGTAAACCTATAGTCTGGCGATCAACCCTAGGATCTTTTCTTCGATCTGCCGGCGCACGGCTCGGAACTCCTCCGGACCCAATGTCTTGGGATCCGGTATCTCCCAATCCTCTCTATGGTCGCTATCGAGCCATGGACAGGCATCGCCACAGCCCATGGAAAGCAGGTAATCGTAGTAGGTTTGTGGAACTTCATGGATTGCCTTGGAACGATGAGCCGTTAAATCGTATCCCAATTCACGCATCGACTTGATTGCCTTGGGATTGACGCTCCCGGACGGCCGAGACCCCGCGCTGTAGGCATCGATCAGGCCCTTGCCATGGATTCGCGCAAAGGCCTCGGCCATCTGACTACGGCAAGAGTTCTCCACACAGACAAACAAAACTCGCCTGGCTGAACGGTCCATCAATCAAGCTCTTCCTGCAAGCTCCTCCTGTGACGGGCGGGCCGCACCACAACATCCGGATTCATGGACACATCGGCATGCCAACACGGCTAGCCAAGCACCTATCACGGGGGCAAGAAAATAGATCCACAGACTATTCAGATACCCAGCCACAAGGGCGGGGCCCAAGGAACGGGCGGGGTTCATGGAGGCACCGGAAATCGGACCAGCAAAGAGGGCCTCAAGCGCGACTACGCCACCTACCGCAGCCCCGGTCATGAGCCCTTTTTCTCTCGCGCCGGAAGAGACACATAGGATTACAAACATCAGCAAAAATGTCAGTACGACTTCCAGCACCAATGATTGGAGGAACGAACCCGAGGGCAACGTGGCACCGAGGGTAGGATGCCCCACAAACAGTACGCGGAGGGTCAAGCTGGCTGCTAAAGCACCCAGGCATTGGCTCAGAATGTACGGAAGAACCTGCCGGCCGGGCAGGCGATGGGCGGCCCAAAACCCCACCGTGACCGCAGGGTTAATATGCGCACCGGATATATCACCGACCGCGTAGATCATAACCGTCACGATCAGACCGAAAGTGAGGGCAATCCCTAGATGGGATACGGCCCCCCCAGTCACGTCGTTGATAACGATCGCTCCGGTGCCGACAAAGACAAGGGCATAAGTTCCAAAAAACTCGGCAGCATACTCTTTCAAATTCAAGCCCCCGGATTATTTTCCACAGTTAAAACAATCAAGATGGGTACAAGCTACGATTCGCTTCGGGAAATATTTTACGATACGGAATTGGGTTCTAACCTGATCGCAACGAATTGGCCGGGGAAGCTTAACCCCGTCTTTTCTTTTGGAAGTATCCCCCGTGGGCAGCTCTAATCCACCAATAAAAGCCATCTGTTTGCTCCCTAACAGGGCATCTTCACGGTGAAAGCGATATTTGCCGACCACGCTGATATCTCCCACCCCCCGTGCATCCAGGTGACTCTTATTCGCGAGCCTTCATTCTTTGATCAGATAGGGAACCACCAGTGTAGCTACGGCGTCGGTTGCGAAAAAGAAATAAAATATAATCCAGATAGGGCGTAAGTGCCACCAGTCCGATCAAACCAAGGCTCACAACAAGCACCGGAGTAAAACAACAAATGGCAACAACGATGGATCCCCATAGGCTCGTTTTAATGCATTGGTTTTCGTTCATGGCATAGGGCCTTAGCGCGTGTCCGTGTACTAGCATGGAACGGCATTGGGTTATCAGCAATGATTTCTCTTGCCAGGACCATGATCTCACTATTCTAATAGTTAGCACTCACTAAGTCATAATTTCATTAGATATGAGTGTAATTTATTTCCAATCTTTGCCTTCACCGCCCGGGCCCCGGATATTTTTACTCCGACAACCGACAATCCGGCTCTTAACCCCTGCTTGGGAGTTTTTGGGAGAATGGGCCTTTAATTCTTCTTCTTCGCGCATGAAGAGCCGTGCGACCAGGAAAAGGATCGGAATCAGATACATGTGGCCGCTCACCCACATGATCCCCCCTCCCAATGCCTGGTCATTGATGGGACTCAGGGCCGTCAGCCTGGGCATCGCTTCGTAGAAAGGATAGAGCACCTTGTTAGGCAAGGAAATAGCCACCCCCAGCAGTGTATTCTGAAGAGTAGCGGCGATGAGATATATGATACGAAAACCATAGGAAATTTCCCCGTGAAGTCTTGGTGCCGGGTTCACCACCGGCCACCAGAAAAGAAGGGCCGCGAAGAAATACATAAGGTGCTCGACATCATGGGCCCACTCGCTGCGCAAGGCCAATTGGTAAAGCGATGGATGGTGCCATGCCCACAGGTTGACAACATAAACAATCCAGGCCACGGGCAAGAGAGTCAGGGCCCAAAGCAGGCGGCGAAAGAGAGATAAGGGGCTCAACAATCGGCAAAATGGTTTTCGCCACTTAACTGGAAGCCCCCACAAAAATCCTGCCAATGGGTTAGCCAAAAGGAAAACCAAAGGCGCAATCATCAGCAAAAGCAGATGTTGAACCATATGCATGCTGAGATTCGTCGCCGCCAGCGCGTCGATGGGAGAGATTACGGCAGCAATAATCACCCCTAAGGCAACCCAATAAAGAGCGATCTGCCAATGAGATACGGCGCGGGTTGAACGCCGCCGGAGCCTTAGCCACCCCCGGGTATAGACGGTGCCAAAAAGAGCCAGGACAAAAAGAACATCCGGACGCCAATGCCAGTCTGCAGAAGGGTTGCTCTCTGTTGGAACATGGCCGTAACTATACCCTGCAAAGGTCAACGCCACGAATACAGAGAAAACAATTGGGGTTAACTTAGTGCCCATAATGCAATGATCCATGGGGGGATGAAGGCAGCGACCCCCAGAAGCCAGAGGGTCATCCAACGGGGAGCGATATCCCTGGCCTGAAGACGCCGGTGAAAAAAGTCTGTAAAGATCACCCCCAAAAGAGCAGTGGCTGATGAAAAAAGGACTGAGCGAGGTAAAGGCGTATCGATGACCTCAAGTGGCAATTGGCCTAGTATTGCCAGAATACCCACAAGCCAGGCGGGAGCCAGGGCAGCTAGCCCCAGAAGCCAGGAATACGCTACCACCAGGCGATCTTCTCTTCTCTTCAAATAAGCCAGGGCACCCACTGTGCCAAAGACCCCAAGGACCCCGATCAACACGGACCAATAAATCACGTTCCCTCCGAGCTATTTATCTGACCCTATCAAAACCGATTCACAAAATCAGGCCAGTACACGGAACAAGAACAGGCCAGATAAATGGCAGTTCATAATAGGCAATTAAAATCGTTGAATTTCGAGTCATACTTAAAAAGTTAGACTAAAGACAAGGGGAACCGAACAAGAGGTATTCCTCAGCGGTATGCCTTCTATAATGTGAGCCTTCGGATCCGAAGTGCATTGGTGATGACCGAAACAGAACTTAAGGTCATCGCCGCGCTGGCAATCATCGGACTCAACAGGACACCGAAAAAAGGATATAAAATACCGGCTGCCACCGGCACACCGAGCGAATTATAAATAAATGCAAAAAATAGATTTTGACGGATGTTTCGCATAACACCCTGACTAAGTCTGCGTGCCTTGGCAATCCCCCTTAGATCCCCCTTGACCAGGGTTATACCGGCGCTCTCCATGGCCACATCAGTACCCGTACCCATGGCGATACCGACCTCAGCCTGAGCCAACGCCGGGGCATCGTTGATGCCGTCCCCGGCCATGGCTACGACACTTCCCTTGGCCTGCAACCGTTTTACCACCTCGGCCTTTTGATCGGGGAGTACCTCCGCTTCCACTTCATCGATGCCAAGTGTACGTCCCACCGCCTCAGCCGTTGTCCGGCTGTCTCCAGTCAGCATAACGATGCGGATCCCACCTTGATGGATCAATCGAACCGCCTCCATGGTTGACCCTTTGATCGGATCGGCCACCCCAAGAAGCCCTGCTACCGACCTATCGATGAGGACGAACATAACGGTCTGTCCTTCCTGCCTCAACGGCTCCCCCTGATCGACGAATGCACCGGCCTCCACACCCAGTTCGTCGAGCAACCTCCGATTTCCCAAAGCCACGCGCCGACCTTCGACGGTACCCATCACACCCTTTCCAGTGACCGAACGAAAGTCCTGGACCTCCGAAAGGTCGATGGCTTTTTCCCGACTCCCTTCTACGATGGCACCGGCCAACGGGTGTTCACTGCCTCGCTCGAGGCTTGCCGCCAAACGAAGTATCTCCGCCTCGGTCTTCCCCTCAACAGGTAAAACCGTGACGAGTCGCGGCTTGCCTTCCGTAAGCGTCCCGGTCTTATCCACAACCAGGGTATCGACTCTCTCCAAAACCTCCAGGGCCTCAGCGTTCTTGATCAATACCCCGGAATAGGCGCCGCGTCCGGTTCCGACCATGATGGACATGGGAGTAGCCAAACCCAAGGCGCAGGGACAGGCGATGATGAGTACGGCAATAGCGTTCAGCAGGGCATAGGCCATGCGCGGTTCCGGGCCGACTATCGCCCAAATCAAAAAGGTAACGACGGCCGCGATCACGACGGCCGGGACAAAATAAGATGCAACGACATCGGCGAGGCGTTGGATCGGTGCCCGGCTGCGTTGGGCCTCGCTGACCATCCGTACAATCTGAGCGAGCAACGTGTCGCTTCCGACCAGTTCGACACGCATGACAAATCCCCCGGTACCGTTGACCGTACCCCCTGTCACCGGGCTGTCTGCGACCTTCTCCACAGGAATCGGCTCACCGGTGACCATGGACTCGTCCACGGAGCTTGTCCCTTCCAGGACGACGCCGTCCACGGGGACCTTTTCTCCGGGACGGACCCGAAGGCGGTCGCCGGGCTTGACCAGGTCCAGTGAAATGTCTTCCTCCGTTCCATTGTCACCCAATCGCCGCGCGGTCTTGGGAGCCAAGCCGAGCAGGGCACGAATCGCGCTACTGGTCTGGCTGCGAGCGCGAAGCTCCAGGATCTGACCCATAAGCACCAAGGTTGTGATCACGGCGGCGGCCTCGAAATAGACGGCAATCCCCCCTCCCTCACCACGAAACGAGGCCGGGAACAGCCCCGGATACAGCGTGGCCACCACGCTATAGAGGTAGGCGGTTCCAATACCAATGGCGACCAAAGTAAACATGTTCAGGCTGCGGTATACGATCGAGTTCCAACCGCGTTGGAAGAAAGGCCAACCACCCCAAAGCACTACAGGCGTGGCAAGTGCAAACTGGATCCAGGAGAGATAACGGGGCGCGAAGGCTCGTTGTAACGGCTGGCCCGGGATCATCTCCGACATTGCAAGAAAAAGCACAGGCACGGAAAGTACGAGGCTGACCCAGAAACGTCGGGTCATGTCTACAAGTTCGGGGTTGCCCTCTTCCTCTAACGAAACCGTGCGCGGCTCCAGGGACATGCCGCATATCGGGCAGGACCCCGGCTCCGACTGAACAACCTCGGGGTGCGGGGGGCAGATGAATTCTGTCTTGGTGGGCAGTGCGGTGATGAGTTCCGGCTCCAAAGCCATTCCGCATTTGGGACAGGCTCCGGGGTGAGATTGACGCACTTCAGGATCCATCGGGCAGGTATAGGCGCCTCCCCCTTCCAATGGGGTCGTTTTCAAGCCAGGGGTTGGTTCGTCAGCGGGAGTATTGCCGGAAGATTGAGCAAGGTAGTGGTCGGGATCGAACTGGAACTTGGCCAAACAGTGGACGCAGCAAAAAAAATAGTCTTGGCCATTATGTTCCAAACGGTGTGAAGTCTTACCGGGATCGACTTCCATCCCGCATACAGGATCCGTCACTTGGTTACTCCTTTGACAGTCTTTTACAGTCAATGACGCTCGGGACTCTTGCCTACCTCGTTACTACCTCAGGGCCGAGACGATGTCCACGAACAGGAAGACTCAAATTTTTCCTTGCCAATTCCTGAGCGGTCGTATAATAACTGACCTTGCCGACCATGTTAAAAGCGATTTTCAGTTATATAAGCGTTTCTTTTGTGCTCGTCAGCTTGCTCGTTCCGGGTGATATCTTGGCCGAAGAAAAAGAACGGATCCAGATTATCACTGGTTTTTCCTACGAAGAAGGCGACTTCGGCACCGGTGTGAATTCCAAAACCGTCATCGCCCCTTTCACCCTGCGATATCTGGGAGACCGTTTCGACCTGGGTCTCACGGTTCCTTTTGTCTATCAGGACTCCGCCGATGCAGTTACCATCGTGGGCGGATGACCGGAACAAATCCGGAATGACCATGTTTCTTTGGCACTCGATAATCTGACTCCCGGAATCGGCGACCCGGGGCTTGACTCGTTCTTGCCAGGTATAGCACCGTTTGCCAAGGTCAAGTTTCCCACAGCAGGTGAGAGTTCCGGCCTCGGAACCGGGAAGTCCGACTACGGTTTCGGTATGGAATTCGACAAGCAGATCGATGATTTTTCCCAATTTTCTGATGTCGGCTACACTTTCATTGGAGAACCGTCGAATACCAACATACGGGATAAGATCTCGGCGGGAGGGGGGCCGGGTACCGAAATTTTAACAACCTTTTGGCAAGCGTGGCGCTGGCATGGAGTCGCGCGCTGATTAGGGATAGGGACGACCCCTTGGACATCACCCCCGCCCTTACCTGGAGAATTACCAGGCAGACGAGCTTCAGCCCCTTTGCCTCCATCGGCCTCTCCGAGGGGAGCCCCGATTTTGGCGTTGGTTTTGCCATTTCCTATCGCTTTTTGCGCTTTTAAGATTCCCCGGCGTTATCCCCTTACAACTTGATAGGCTCGTCTAATCTTTTGCCATTCACTCGTCTTCTGAGACAATTCTTTGAAGATCTCTATCCCTTCATCCACTTTCATGACCGGCTCAAGTCCTTATAATTACAGTAATATTCCTATCTAGTCCGATCTGCCTCTTTCTTGCGTTCAATCGGGAAAGCTTTACGAAGGAGGATTTGCAATGAAAGGCCTCAGTGGAAAGGTAGCCGTGATGTTGATGGTCATATCCCTTGTTATAGGCTTGGGATTCGGCTCGGCACACGCTCAGCAGGAAGTAACCCTAAACGGAAATGATCTCCCACCAGGTCTCCTGGAGGTCATAAACCGAGAATTTAACAACTCCCAAAATCCTGAACTCAGACAGCTTCAATTCCGCGACCTCAATCTCACCAGTAATGAGGCCCTGAAATTATTCCTGGCCAGCGATCCTGATAAACGTATCCTACGTTCGGTTGGTGACGCCCTGAAAAATGAACAGCAAGTCAGATTCCAGGGGACCGTGGGGGGCAATCCCTTTGCGACCCGGGTGGAACGGGAAGACGATGGTACGCTCCGACTACGCATGGAGGGGATATATATCAGCGGCATGTCCCCGGAACAGCTTGGGAGCTACCTTAACAACGGTTTCGACCGGGTTCGCATACAGGGATTAGGTGACCAGCGGTTTGAGATCAGGAGGCGAGATGACGGGACGGTCCGAGCCGAATACAGAGGAATGGACGTTAGCGGGATGACCCCGGGGGAGCTTACGCTTTTAGCCAAAGATAAGGGGCTCGACCGCGTGCGCATCCGGGGAGTGGACAAAGACGGGAACCGAGTCCGTATCGAATACCGTCAAGATAAGGGCATCGTGAAGTGGGAAGGTGTCGAACGCGGAGCGACCGAGTTGAGCCGTGAACTAAACAATGACCATGGCCGGGACCGGGGACCAGACCAGGAGAATAAATTTCGAGATCGTGTTGAGCGCAGCGGCCGGAGCGGCCGTGACCGGATTGAGCGGTCGGTACGCGAGCGCGTCGAAAGGCCTGTGCGCGACAGGCGGGAACGCCATGGAGGAAGCGGCAGACACTAGTCAATAATTAGATTCTAGGATAAGAGGGCGGCGCGTGGTAACCGAGATGTTACGAGTCGATCTTCACCGACACTCGCGCTTTTCGAATCCAGATAAAGAACACGGCAAGAGCCAGAACCAGCACGCCTAACCCCGAATACAGCCAGCGCTTTTCCATATCCCCCTTGTTAGTAGCGACCGTGGGGTTGGCTTGAAGGGGTTCGTCGATCGCCTTGGCTTGAATTGGCTCGTTGGCCATGCCCTCATCCTTGAGCAGAGCACCAATGAAGTTTTTTGTCTTTTCCGTGTACCAATCCTTGTACCCCATACTCTTTGCGATCACATTGCCTTTCCGGCCGATCAAAAAGGTTATGGGAAGGGCATGGACTCCGTAGCGCTGGGCGATTTCACCGTTTTTATCCAAAAGGACCGGGAAGGTAAACCCGCTCTCTTTCAAATAGGATTGAATGGATTTCTCCTGCTCCATGAAATTTACGGCAACGATCTCCAGTCCGTTCCTTTTAAATTCCTGGTACAATTTTTCCATGGAGGGCATCTCGAGGCGGCAGGGAGGACACCAGGTCGCCCAAAAGTTCAACAGAACTAGCTTACCGCTGAGATCATCGGATCCGAGGGAAACACCCGTCATAGTGGTGGAGCCATAACTGGGAGCCGGATTCGGGTCGGATACCGGCGCGAAGCCCAACTTCTGCATTGCGTCGGGGCCCTGCGCAAATAAGGAGACTGGGAACAAGAGCGTGATGATCCATACAATGAATCGGAGCCTAAAAGGACCTTGTAATTGCTGCACACGCATACACTTTGAGGTTAGCATAGTCACCTTGAAAAATCTCCGGATCTCACAGGCAGCCGGCTTAAAACGCTATTGGAATTATCCTCTAGGGGCCTTTACCCATTAACTTATTTCAGGACGTCCTTGTTCCCCGAATTCAAAACGGTCCTGAAAGTACCAGCTGCCCCACGAAACACACTCGTCCCCACCGGCTCCAAAAGGGTCAAGGTTGATCGGCCCCCCAGGCTTCCTGAGGTTCACCGAGGCGTCCTCAAGACCTCACAGTGTACAATTTTCGGTAAATGAACACCGTATGCATTGAAAATTCAGCCAATTTGGGGGCCTTATTGAGCCCACCGCCTGGGCATGAATCTTGCTAAACAATCAATAGGTTAAAAATGAGATTCTCGACCAATTGGGGTGAAGGAGCGATACCCATGAACGCGATCCGCATGACTATAATGGCAGTTATCTTGTGTACCATGTTTGTATTCACATCCGGGTGCGCGGCGCTGCTGTTATTGGGTATCGGCGGGGCGGGCGGCTATCTGATCCAGCCAAGGTGAGGGGCAAGACCGTAAGAACAGCGCTCCCGTGGAGCAGGTCGACGGAAATCAGGTGACCAGCGCGCAGGATAGCAACTTACAGGAATTGGCCCTTCAGAGCCGGGGGGGTGGAGCGATGAAGATAGCCTTCATTATAATCGCCGTTTGTATCACTCTGTTAGCAGGCTGCTCTACGGCGAGACGGATTGCACAGGACGCTGAAAATCTCATGGGTGGAATCAAAAGGTCGATCTCCAACTGAAAAACTTTCAAGATCCCATTCTTTTCTTCATTAAAAAGTAAAGTTTCCCTTTACTATTCATTTGCCCTGCGAGTGCTGCCGCCTCAGGACCCGCTCCAAAATAAAGGTCGACCCGCTTGAACCCACGAATGGCACTCCCCGTGTCCTGATTGAGAACGAATCGGCTAAAAGGCTCCCACTTAACCAGATTTCCATCTTTATCGAGAACCGGCCGCTGGGTTACGATAAAGGCCAAGGCCCCTTTGGGAAATAGACGCGCGTCGGTCGCAATGGACCTCTCCGGGGTCAAAGTCACGCCCAGGCTACCAATCGGCCCATCTTCCAGAAAACGGAAAAATACAAATCTTTCATTAGCGGAAAAAACCGTTCCCCGCTCATCCGGATTATCCTTCAAGTAGCGACGCAAGCTTTGCATGGAGACGTCTTTGTACGGAATCTTCCCCCGTTCGACAAGCAACTGCCCAATACTGGTATAGGGTCTCCCATTGGATGCCGCATAGTTGAGCTGAAGCAGCCGCCCATCCTGCAAACGCAAGAGACCCGACCCCTGGATATGGAGAAAAAACAGATCCACCGGGTCTTTGCCCCATGCAAGCTCGTACCCCTTGCCATTGAGACGTCCCAGGGTTTCGATGTCATGGCGTGAAAAATAAGGGACAAACCGACTGGCCTCGACCCGTCCCAGAACCCGTTCTCGCGCAAGTTCCTCGGCCAGGCCCGAGGGAAGATGATCCCTGAAACTATTCAGCCTGGCTTCGATTAAGTCCGCGGGCCTTCCATAGATGGGATAGCGATATTCGGCGGTCTTTTCGAGGCTGCCTTCGACTACCGGCTGATAGTATCCGGTAAACAGCACATCCGCTTCCGATTCATCGGGAGATTCGAACAGATCGAACTGGGAGTGAATCGCCTCGCGAAAACTCTCCGTGCCATCAGCACGATCTAGAATATCCATAAAAGCCATCAGGGATTCCCTCACTTCCCCGGCGGTGAACTTACGTGGCCATTCGCCGACGATCCGCTGCGCAGGGAGGCTGTCGAGATACTTGAGGCTATGCCCGATGGCCTGACGGATCGATTCACGATCCAGATTGTCTTGAACAAGAAAACGGTCAAGGGATACCTTCGGACCCATAGGCGGGCACGACGAAAGCAGCATAAGGAAAAGAGGAGCCAGTAGGGTAAATTGCCGCTTACGAACAATATTCGTGATCCATTTGGATTTGGCATTATTCATGAGTTCTCTTACCTACAAAAGTTTGAGCCACATTGAAAGATAAAATAACTCTTTTCTGGCCGCCAGTGAAGAAGGCATACTCCAAATTTGAAAGAATCGACAGGCTGTGAAAGGCTCCAGACTCCCTTGAACGAATTGAGCTCGCTCGATTATACGATTGTTATTCTTTACCTCACGGGGATGATCGCCGTAGGGTTTTGGATTGCCCGCCGGGTCAAGGGTTTCACCTTGTTTTTCGTTGCCGGCCGTATGATGACGACGCCACTCCTCGTCTCAACATTGGTGTCGACCTACTACGGACTGGATGTGACATTCGGGGTTTCCGAAGTGAGGTTTTCAGAAGGAGTGCTCTCCTGGTTTGTTTATACCAGGCCCTATTACATCGGCATCCTGATCGCCAGCTTTATCCTGATCCGACGTTTGAAAGCATTCCCGTTTCTTTCCTTGCCTGACGTCGCAGAGCACTTCTACGGTAGGGCGGAAAGATTGATGGTTGCTCTGGCGAGTCTCCTCTATGATCTCCCCTTCCTGGGAATTATGGGGATGGGTATCCTTTTTCGCGTTATTCTGGGGCTCCCAGAGATGCAAGGCTATCTCATCGGCGCTGCTATTGCTGCTGTTTATACCCTCCTGGGAGGATTGTGGGCCGATGCCATTACAGACACGTTCTAATTTGTCTTGATGTGTATCACATTGGCCATCGCCCTCCCCTTCGCTCTTGAGCTAGTGGGTGGATTTCAATGGATGCTGACGCTCATGGATCCAAAATACTTTACCCCAGCCGGTGAAATCCCGTTCCCCTACCGCATGGCTTTTATCCTGACCGTGCTTAGTGTTTTTGTAGAGCCAACCTTTTACCAGCGGATTTTCCAGCCAAAGACGAGCGCTCGCTCCGAAACGCTCTCCTCATAAGCATAGTCCTTTGGGCCGCCTACGACTGGGCAGCAACGATCCTGGGAATGGCCGCCGCAGCGACCGTAAAACAAAATATTCTTCTAGCCAGTCTCGTGGGTCGCGAGGCCCTCATGCAGATGGTTCTCATATCACTACCTATCGGCCTCCAGGGATTCTTTATCGCTGGTATCCTATCGTCAGCTATGTCAACCGTTGATTCCTACCTCCTGGTGGCAGGCGGTAACCTGTCCTATGATCTGTACCGACCCTTCGTCCGTCCGAACCTGTCAGAAGCTGCACTGCTCAGATTGACCCGTATCGGTATCCTTATTGTCCTGATCCCCTCTCTCGCAGTTGCCGTCTATTTTTAGCGAATTTCCGACGCCTGGGTGTTTATGCCCACGTTGCTTACGGCAACGGCCCTAATTCCTATCATGCCTGGACTCTTCCTCCCAGGACAGAGAAAACCCATGGAGGGATTTCTCTATTCCCTATTTGCCCTGGGAACCGTAGTCCTCTACTACATCCTTGTGACGTTTCTGGGTCACCCAGAAAACGAAAGCTTTGTGTTAAGGATCTCCCTATTTTCACAACCCTGGGATATCTGGCGAGAATACAGCTTATTTTTTGCCTTACCCGCTTCCCTATTAGGATTTCTTTTAGGCTCAACTATTAACCGGACCCGGAGAGAGGTGTCATGAGCAGTTGGAGTATCTGGACCTGGATCGCCATTTTCATCCTTGGTCCGGGGGCGGTGGCGATCTTCATCTGGTTCCTACGGGATGCCAAGAGAATGCTACGGGAGATAGACGAACAGAATCCATACGAGTGAGAATCTCTCAGGCTACTACCAATATAATGTTCAACAGAACAATTTCAAGAACGTTCTTCATGCCAAGACGCCAAGGGGCAAAGAAAATTAATTTTCTATTTTCTCTGAACTTGGCGTACTTTGCGTCTTTCCCTCGACTTTGCTCGGGACCCTGAGCCTGTCGATGCGTCGAAGGGTGCGCGAGTCATCTTGTCCCTAATTTGGAATCCACAATCCAACGGAAAATTTCAAACATGTTTGGTTAGTCCTTACACTCCGTCGAAGTTGTCAATTCCAATGGAATCCGATAACTTCACGGTAACGCAATGAAGCTCCTCTGTTTTCAAGCAAAGCGATTTTGGTGGAAGACGTATTCCAAGAGCCTATCCGATGTCCAGGATCAGGATATCGAGAAAGAAGTAAAAGAAGGCTTGATCGTTTTTTTCCATGCCGAGCCTACGGATGAAGAAGAGTCGAGGATGGGTTCGGTCCTACGTCACAGCTTAAAGCATATCAAGTGGTTGGCCAACAAGAGAAAGCTTAAGAACATCGTGCTCCATTCCTTTGCCCATCTTGGGGGTGAGGTTGCCTCTCCCCCCTTTGCTCAGGCCCTGATCGGAGAACTTGCTGAGCGACTGCGAGACACTGACTATCATGTTCAAATCACTCCGTTTGGATATTCCTGCGAATGGGATCTCAGTGTGAATGGCGATAGCCTTGCCAAGGTCTGGAAGGAAATCTAACAACGAGAGTTGAATCATAGGGTCATGGGCTCAAATTAATTTTAGGAAGACGACAATGATATTTCTCACCAATCAACATATTCAGCAGGTCCTGACCATGGATGCCTGCATCGACGTTATCGAAGAAGCCTACCATGAGTTGGCCGCAGAGCAGGCCGCCTACCGGCCCAGGATCGACTTTTACGTTCCCCAGGAACCCCACTATTACCGTTGGGGAACCATGGAGGGGGCGTCGCGCAAGCTGGGCGTCATGGCCATACGGATGAAATCGGACAAGCTCATCTGGAACCGCGAGGGGGAATTCAAAACCGAGGACAAGTATTGCATCCGCCCAGGAACCTACTGTGGCCTGGTATTTCTCCTGAGCGTCGGCACCGGTTAACCCCTCGCCTTGATGAACGATGGAATTCTTCAGCACCTGCGTGTGGGCGCCTGCGCTGGATTAGGAGCCAAATACCTCTCGCGACAGAATTCCAAAGTTTTGGGCATGCTGGGATCCGGCGGCATGGCCCGCACTTATACAGAGGCCATTCGAGCGGTTCACCCCATCGAACGGATGAATGTCTTCAGTCCTCCCAAAGCCAATCGAGAGCGATATCCCGAGGAAATAACGCAGCAACTGGGCATCGAGGTGCAGGCGGTCCCCACCGCAGCACAGGCCGTAAGGGGAGCCGACATTGTCGCACTGGCTACCGACTCCTTGATTCCAGTAATGAACCCCGAATGGGTAGAACCCGGTATGCACGTCACCAACGTTCGCTCTAACGAGGTGAATCAGGAACTGCTGGCAAAGATGGATGTTATCGGACGACTGGGTACGGCAACCATGATGATCGATCACCTCCCTGAAGACACGATTAACGGCAGTGACGGGATGTTCGCCTATTGCGCCGGAACGGCAGAGAAAAAAGGGCGGATTCCCACCGCTCCTCACCGGGGCGTCGACAACCCCAAGATCGGCACCCTGCCGGACCTGATGGCAAAGCGCTGGGCAGGGAGAACCAACGAGCAGCAGATCACCTTCCTCAACAATCAGGGAACCCAGGGGCTCCAGTTTGCTGCCGTCGGGGCCAAGGTCTACGAATTGGCCACCGCTCCCATCGCCATCGACAACCATTTTACCACTTGGAAACGTTACGGAACCCGCTACTGGCCAACGCTCCACATTATCGACAAGAAGGGAATCATCCGCCATACGCGCTTCGGTGAGGGCGGGTACAATGAGATCGAATCCGTTCTGGAGCGCCTGCTCGAAGAGCGTTGGAAAAATTCTGTCACACCCGCTATCCTAAAAGAATGGACGGATTGCATTGCACAATGGTAAGGTTTTCCTAATCAAGACGAATAACACAGGAGGATGATCCATAAATGCCGAAACTTAAGGCTATTCTCGGGCTAATTGTTGCCATCGCCCTCGTTACGGGATGGTATCTGTTTCGACCTGAGCTTATGTTCATTAATAAGACCGTGAATGAACAGCTTCAAGGGATGCCCTCGACCCAAACGACCGACCGATTGTCCATACCCAGTACCCTTGCGGCCGGGCGCTTTCATAGCCTGGCCCATGAGACTCAGGGAGTGGCGACTCTCTACCGCCTGCCCGACGGAAAATTGATCCTTCGACTCACCGAGTTCAAGACCTCCAATGGTCCCGACGTTCGCGTTTACCTAGTCGCCGCCCCCGACTCCAATGATGACGCTACCGTTACCAAATCAGGATTTATCGATCTTGGCCGAATGAAGGGCAACATGGGCAATCAAAACTATGAACTCCCTCCCGATACCGACCTGAGTCGTTACCGCTCGGTCAGTATCTGGTGCTACCGCTTCGGCGTCAATTTCGGGGCCGCACCGCTCGCATAACCATCCGGGAAATCGGTTGTAATCCATGGACGATATCACCATGGACAGCTTGCAAGATACTCCGAGAAAGGGCCTGCAATATGGAGACCTGATTCTTGCGATAATCCAGTCCGCTCTGACTACTCCCGTTGAGAGGATGGTTGAGAACAATCCTAACGGGACTTGAAGTTATTTTCGGTCTTGCTTGTAATAAACATACAGGGGAGGGAACATGATTGCTAAAGACTCCGTGTTCTATCAGTGGATCGCAGGTCTGGTGAGAGACCTGGATCAGCTGCAATGGATCCCAATCCTGCTGGTTAGGATTTCCATTGGTTTACTCTTTTTGGAATCCGGTAGAGGCAAGCTTTTCGTCAAATTCGAGGAATTCACGGATTTTTTCGTCCAGTTGGGAGTCCCCTTCCCGCACTTCAACGCGCTCTTTGTCGCTGCTACTGAATTCGTCGGGGGGACCTGCCTGATTGTCGGAGTGGCCACTCGTCTCTTTTCCGCACCTTTGGCTTGTATCATGCTAGTTGCGATTGTAATACCAGAGATCAAGAAAGTAAGCACGTTAGGTGATTTCCTTTATCTACCTGAGGTATCTCTCCTGGCTATTTTTGTCTGGTTGGTGTTCTCGGGACCGGGCAAGATCAGCATCGACACCATGATGTCGCGCTGGTTCGGATTCGAAGATCAAAAGGTTTAACGACAATGAAGGCTAATAAAAACGAAAAAACACTACCTAATGTCGTCATGCCCGCGTGCGGCATCGAAAAGATACTGAAGGGTCAAAAGGCCCTCATAACCGGAGCCAACTCGGGTTTAGGTAAAGGGATCGCCCAGGCCTTGGGAGAGGCAGGAGCAGACGTGGTGGTCAACTACTTTTCTGGTGAGGGAGCCGCCGAGGAGGTGGTGACCGAAATTAAAGATCACGGCAGCAAAGCATTTGCACACAAGGCCGACGTTTCCAAGGAAGATCAGGTTCAGGCCATGTTCCAGCGCATGTTAAAGGAGTTTGGTACCGTCGACATTCTCATTAACAATGCAGGTCTCCAAATCGATGCCCCCTTCGACGAGTTGACCCTGGAACAGTGGAATGGCGTCATCAATGTCAACCTGACAGGACAATTCCTTTGTGCACGAGAAGCCGTCAGAGAGTTCAAGCGCCGGGGCATTGTCCAAACCGTCTCCTGTTCTGCGGGAAAGATTATTTGCATCAGTTCGGTTCATGAGATCATCCCATGGGCAGGTCATGTAAACTACGCGGCTTCCAAGGGCGGCGTGATGCTCATGATGAAGAGTATTGCGCAGGAGGTAGCTCCCCACCGTATCCGAGTCAACAGCATCTCGCCGGGGGCTATTCGTACGCCGATCAATACTGCCGCCTGGAGCACCCCGGAGGCATACAACGACCTGATGAAGCTGGTCCCCTACAAACGAATCGGTGAAGCGGTGGACATCGGACGTGCGGCCGTTTGGCTCGCTTCCGACCACGCCGATTACATAACGGGAATTAGCCTTTTTGTCGACGGAGGAATGACGCTCTATCCAGGATTTGCGGAGGGAGGTTGATTTTGTAAATCAAGCGAGGACTCCGAGGAAAATAGTACTCAAAACACCTGATTCTAGGGCTACGGCTGGTCGCCATAATATCCTCTTCCCCAATCAAGAATTTAGTGGCTTGAACCCACAGAAACTTGTATACTGGACCTGTAAATCCGTGGGCATAGGAGCCTTCACGGTTGGAATCAATCTACACTGGAAAGGCAGCCGGCTATGGGATATCAGCCGATCGAAAACTACGGCATCATCGGAGACATGCACACCGCGGCCCTGGTGGGGATAGACGGGTCCATAGATTGGTTTTGCTTTCCCAATTTTGACTCCCCCAGCGTCTTTGCCGCTATCCTGGACGACAAAATAGGCGGGCGCTTCAAGATCACCGCCGTGGACAAGGGGATGACCCACCGGCAGTTCTACTGGCCGGAGACCAATGTCCTGATTACTCGTTTCCTATGCCGGGACGGCGTCGGAGAGATTGCCGATTTCATGCCCGTCGGTACCCTGGCCAACGGGCACGGACACCACCAGGTCGTGCGCCGGGTCAACGTCGTTCGGGGAACCATGTCGTTTCAACTGGAATGTTCTCCTGCATTTAATTACGGCCGAGATCAACATCAGACCAAAGTGATCTCTACCGGAGTCTGTTTCTTCTCTCCCCAACTGAGCCTGGGACTTGCAACCAAAATCCCATTAAAGCAAAACGGCACCGGGGTCACAGCCGACTTCGTCCTTCATGAGGGCGAGACCGCAACCTTTGTACTTCAGGACGTGGAGCAAGACATCGGCTGCGCCGTGGGGCTCTCCGAAGAGGAGGCTTTCGAGTTATTCAAGGAAACCGTGGACTACTGGCGCGGTTGGCTCAAAACCTGCACATACACGGGGCGGTGGCGCGAGATGGTGCACCGCTCAGCACTGGCATTGAAACTAATGACCTATGCGCCTACGGGAGCCATTGTAGCCTCGCCCACCTGCAGCCTGCCGGAGGGGCTGGGCGGCACGCGCAACTGGGACTACCGCTACACCTGGATTCGCGACGCCGCCTTCACGCTGTACGGCCTGATGCGCATAGGATTCACCGACTCCGCGGCTCAGTTTATGCACTGGTTGGAGGCGCGGTGTAATGAAATGGAACCTGACGGCTCCCTCCACATTATGTACCGGATCGATGGTCGCCGCATTGAGACCGAGGAAATTCTCGATCACCTCGAAGGCTACAAACAGTCGCGCCCGGTTCGTATCGGCAACGGGGCGGCGAACCAATTGCAGCTCGACATCTACGGTGAACTGATGGATTCGGTTTACCTGTTCAACAAGTACGGCAGCCCCCTATCCTATGATCTATGGACCCACTTGAGAAAGCTGGTGAACTGGGTCTGCGAGAATTGGAAGCGCAAGGATGAGGGGATCTGGGAGGTGCGCGGCGGTCAGCAGCACTTCCTCTACTCGAAGCTCATGTGCTGGGTAGCCCTTGATCGCGCCCTGCGTCTCGCGGAAAAGCGCTCGTTCCCTGCTGATCGGGAACACTGGTTGAAGGTCCGGGACGAGATCTATGAGTCAATAATGAACGATGGTTGGAATGCCCAGCAACAGGTCTTCGTTCAGCATTATGGAAGCCAATCACTGGATGCCGCTAACCTGATGATGCCGCTGGTATTCTTCGTCTCCCCGACTGACCCACGCATGCTCAAGACCCTTGACGCGACGATGCGCTCCCCACAAAAGGGCGGACTCGTATCCAACAGCCTTGTCTATCGCTACAATGTGGAGGAAACAGCCGACGGTCTGGATGGCGAGGAAGGAACCTTCAACATCTGCACTTTCTGGCTGGTCGAAGCCTTAACCCGCGCGGGCCGTGTGGATGAGGCCCGGCTCATGTTTGAGCAGATGCTGGGATATGCCAACCATGTTGGCCTTTACGGCGAGCAAACCGGCCACAGTGGCGAGGCCCTCGGAAATTTTCCCCAGGCCTTTACCCACCTGGCACTGATCAGTACCGCTTACAACCTGGACAAAGCCCTGGGCACCAAGGCATAGTCCTATGAACGCCTCAAGGATCACCCTGAACCGGGGAGTCTTTAAGGGGTGGAAAACCTGGCATATACGTCGCGACCCACTGGAGCTTGTGTTACTACCCGAGGTTGGGGGCCGGATCATGGGAATGCTCTGGCACGGTCACGACCTCTACTTTACCAACCCCGCCCGCGAGGGACGGATAGAAAATGTTGCTGCCGTTTCCGATCTTCACGCAAAGAAACGCGCAATGGGGTTCCCCCTCTGGGGTGGCGATAAGACATGGTTGGCACCTCAGACCCGTTGGACCGACGCGGTCCCCTTTCTCGATCTCGATAGCGGATCCTACGAGCTATCCGTCGATGACGAGACGGCCTCAAAGGTCTGTCTCAGTATGACCAGTCCCCTCTGCCGCGAGACCGGTACCCGCCTTACTCGAACCATCACCCTATCGTCGGACCACGAAGATTGGACCGTAAAGCATCGCCTGACCAATGCCTCGGGTTCGGATATTTGCTGGGCCCTCTGGGACGTCACCATGGTACGGAAACCAGGCATTGTCTACCTACCACGGTGTAAGACCTCTCAATTTGACGGCGGGGTCAAGACATTTGTCGAGGAAGGCGAATCGAAAAGTGTCCGGGCCGCCGTGCTCAAAGAAATGGGCAACCTCGCCGCCATCCATTGCCAAGGTGGTCAGGCCTTCAAATTCGGCGTCGACTCGGAAGAAGCATGGATACTAAGCGTTATCGACATCGCTGGCCCTGGGCTGGTGGGTTATCGTAAACAAGTCCCGGTTTTTCGGAATGAGGAGTACGGTCATGGTTGCACGTCCGAGGTGTACAACTCGGACCGCTTTCCCTATTTTGAGATGGAAATCCATGGGCCCTTGGTTCAGTTAAAACCGGGACAGAGTTTCGAACTAGAAGAACGCCAGGTGTTATTCGATATAACCCAACGGCCCGCCACCGAAGAAGAGTTGCGCCAAATGATTCCCGTATAGTGATCCAGGGACCAGAGGATCCATCCAATTCAATGGCGCAACACGACTCTCGAAGAGGCTGAAGACCGTGGCCACCACGAACTGCTCAACTGATTCTGTCTGGCGGGAGCTATGGCCGAGCTCAACGGAAGCCCACCGACGCCGTATTCATGGAATCGTGGATTTCAAACTCCAATAAGGCTTTTTTTATTTTTGAGCCCAAATGATAGTGCTCGGTTTGGAATAGGAGAATAGTGATGGCTAATCAGGACGTCGCACTCATTGTAGGTTCGGGACCAGGGCTAAGTGCCTCCATTGCCCGCCTGTTTGCTAAAGAAGGCATGCGGGTCGCCATGGCGGCACGCAATACGGACAAGCTGGAAGCGTTGATCGAGGAGGTCAACGGACGGGCCTATCTTTGCGACGCAATCGTCCCAAAAGATGTGGACAGCCTATTCAGCTCGGTGGCCAACGACATGGGTACTCCGAACATCGTCATTTACAATGCCAGCCGCCGCGCTCGCGGCCCCGTCACGGAGCTTGATCCTGAAGAGGTTCGGAACGCCATTCTGGTTACTTGCTACGGGGGCTTTCTCGTTGCGCGAGCAGCCGCCAAGCAGATGATTCCGGCAGGGCGAGGCACCATCCTGTTCACTGGGGCGTCGGCCGGGATCAAAGGATTTGCCAATTCTTCTTGCTATGCCATGGGAAAGTTTGGTCTGAGCGGGCTCGCCCAGAGCCTGGCCCGGGAGCTTCAACCCCAGAATATCCATGTCGCCCAGGTCGTTATCGATGGCGGAATTCTCAATGCCAAACGCGAACCAGAGCGGATCAAGACGAAAGGTCCCGATGGCATGCTACACCCCGACGCCATCGCTCAAACCTATCTCAACCTGCACCACCAACACCGTAGCGCCTGGGCCTCGTATATCGAGCTCCGGCCCTGGGTTGAGAAGTTTTAGACCTACAGACGCAGGGACGCTGCCCTAACCCTATTGAATTGAACTCATTGCAACGTTATACTTATTAGGCAGCGTTTTAGCCTTCATTTTCATAAAA
This sequence comes from Binatia bacterium, assembly GCA_963664015.2. Lineage (GTDB taxonomy): Bacteria > Desulfobacterota > Binatia > UBA9968 > CAXXLF01 > JACZQL01. The sequence goes on from CAXXLF010000002.1 coordinate 505,208, forward strand.
AATCCTTGAAAGGGAAAGAGTATGCCACAAGCTCAGCTCGCCTTATTTATATTCGCTTGGTTTTTAACCGTTCCGCTTCTTCATGCGGACGAAGGCAAACACGGGAACGAGACTCCGTTGTATGGGAAAGTGGTACGGGCTCAAATAACCCCACCAGGAACGCCAGGAGATAAGATCCTCAAGGAAGGCAAATTCCCCACCTTTCATCCATTGATAACCCATTTCCCTATCGTCTTGATCATTGCCGCGATGCCCTTTTATGCCTGGGGAGCGGCCCGTAGGCGAATCGTGTTCCGACGCTCTGGCATGATTCTCGCCGCATTCGGTTTCTTGGGGGCTCTTCTGGCGGGCTACGTTTTTCATCCTCATACGGAAGGGCTGAGCCCTGCAGCCCAAGAGGCCCTGTGGAACCATAACTTCTATGCAAGCATGACCCTATACGTGACCGCGATTGCCATTGGCATAGGTGTCCTTACCTGTATGCAACGATTTCAGGGGTTGAGCTTGCAGGCTACGGCTTCGATATTCTTGCTGTTATCGGTTTTGACGGTTAGCATCACGGGACACTATGGGGCAACACTGGTTCATATATACGGGGTAGGCCCCAAGGGAGATTTTCTCTCAAAAGAGCATATTGGAATCCATATCCCCATTTTCGACATAACTCTTCGATGAAATCCTGGGAGGAGACTGGCTATGAAGATTAAAGGTAAGAAGTTAAGGCTGTTATGGTTTTTTGGGGTCCCTTTAGTCGTTGCGATTACAGCCATCGTCGTATACTCCCAACCGGCCCCGGCAAACCCCACCATCACGGTCTACAAGAGCCCGACCTGAGGGTGCTGCTCCAGCTGGGTGGGTCACCTGGAAGCAAACGGTTTCAGCGTTAATAAGAAAAATGTTACGGGGGCGGCCCTCATAGCAGTCAAGCGAGAACAAGGAGTGCCCTCAACCCTCCGTTCCTGCCATACGGCAGTGGTGCAAGGCTATGTGATAGAAGGCCACGTACCAGCCGACGTTATCAAACGCCTGCTGACCGATAGGCCGCCCCATCGGGGCCTAGGCGTGCCTGGAATGCCCGTCGGTTCACCAGGGATGGAGGGCCCCAACCCCCAGCCTTACGATATCTTCGCCTTCGACCATAAGGGAGGGATGGAAGTCTATGCCAACCGATAGGGATCGGACTATTGTTCCAACTCGTTTTTAATCGACCGCAGGATTACCCCCAAACAAAATTCCTCAACCGCCCTGCCATGGGGCTGGTTTCAGCTATTGATCCAAAACTACAGACAGTCCGGATTGCGAAGCCACCTCCCCATAAAACACATGGGATAACAAGGGGTTACTTACCGAACTTCTCTACTAAGGCTGCGTACCAATTGGGGGTGGTTCGCTTTCACTCCCGCCATATCAATGCCTCCGCGAGGTTGCGAAAATTTAAGGCCGCACTGCGGCTGAGGGTTATGGTTTGGATTCTCGCTTCATTCAAGCTCGATGTGACCTGGCCCTTGATTCGGCGCGCATCGCTTTTGATCCTATCCTCGAATGACCGGCCAAGTTCGCTAAAAGCCCTTCGATCGCCTTGGCTCAACTTTAACCATTCTGAGAGATTACATAGAATAAAGATGGCGCCACGAAGCACAGGCGGACCCATCCGATATCGGTAGCTAACCGTCCCCACTCGGCCGGTAGGTCCGTTCCAAGGAACAGTCTGCCATCGATACTCCCCCGTTCCACACCCGAGGGAGCGACCTGTTCCGAGATACCGACCTCGGTGGCACCAAATTGGCGAAACAAATGATCCGGTAAATTATGGCCCGAGAGATCGGGACCTTTCGTTCCCAAACGAATCTTGCGTTTGCTAAAGAGCCAGTGTCCGAAGTCGGCCATTGCCCACGCGAGCAGATGCACTCCAGCCTTGCGATGAAGCCGTTCATTGAGAAAGTCCAATCCGCCGTTACCACGGATCTCCTGGGGAGACCGTCCGGAGACACTCAAGACCTTCAGTTCGGGTACGTATTTGGGACCCAGGAGATAACTGGGATCACTGAAAAGGATCGGAATATTCCCGTATTTCATTTTTGTAACCCCACTGGTCTTGCTTACCCTGCAATCGTATTCCTTTCGATCGTAAATGAGCCACTTGGGATATTCCATCTTTTTTCGACCCCGGGTTACATAACTTCTCTCATAGACATACTCCAGGCCAATGGAGCCGTTACTGACTTCCACCGCCCTTTGAACAAAACGTGTTAGAAATAGTTTCTGTATTGTCGACGTGGGAGAAAAGGTTGAGAGAACCTCGACGGTCCGTTCCGCTTGCCGTGGTGCAGCTATCTGCTGCCGACTTCCCGTTAGAACACCGAGATCGCCACTGCCGCATGATGCCACGAAAACCACCATCGCAACAGTAACAATTGCCGTGGCAATGGAACGCAATTTAAAGAACTGATTTTCATCAAATCATGGTAAAGATCAAGCCAGGCGTATAATTCACCCTTTACTTCTTTGGTAAATTTTATAGAATAGATGGGGCTAGGGGAAAAGTTATGCTTCACACCTATGGCGGCAATGTAATCAAGGTCCGGAATTCGATATCAATGGTAGGACCATTAAGCAGTAAGGCCCGTATCACCTTTGGGATCGGGATCGCTCTGATTCTCTGCGTTTCTCTAGTCGGCATCCCGACCACGCACAGCGCCCAAGAAATGGTGCGCGTCAAGGTCAAATCGGCCAACCTGCGTACCGGTCCGGGCAAAAACTTCAAGAAAGTTTCGGAGGTCCCGCGCAACTATCCCTACCAGGTGATTACCCGCAAGGGTCGCTGGCTAAAGGTAAAGGATTTTGAAAGCTTCGAGGACTGGATTTATGGTCCGCTTACGGACCGAGCACCAGCAGCCGTGATCAAGGTAAAAAGGGCCAACGTCCGCAGCGGCCCGGGGACCCAGAATCCAGTTTTTTTACCGCGGACAAGGGCGTTGCCTTTCAAGTCCTCGAAAAGAAGGGAGACTGGATCAAAGTACGAGCCAACGACCAAGACGAGGGTTGGATCATTAAAAATTTACTCTGGGGCTTTTTCAAAGATCCTAAGGGAATCGTAAGGAAAAAGGAAAGAAGACCAACGGCGAAAAAAGCAGATCAACCAATTAAGAAGAGGGACAAGGCCGGCCAATAGGTAATGATGAGGACAGCCACCAACAGGATAACGAAAAAGGGAAAGGTCGCTCGGTACAACAAGATCGCGCAAACCAAATTTGCGCCATTACGCTATCACTCCGTACTGCTGCGTCTATCTAGCATTCAAGTCAAATCGATTATCTACCCATCTATCTTGCTATCTTGGACCCGTAACCCTTGGGTCCCTGCAGCCTTTCCTGCAGTCGGTGGTAACCACGTCGCCGATTGTAATAAAGCCAGTTGACAATTCGACTCCTTTTCGAATATTCTCCCCTTCCGTAGGTTTTATATTTCCCTTAATTTAAGGAGAAGGGATACTCGACGTAGCCTTGCAGGCAAACCGGTAGAGTGTCCTCACCCATATCATGAGTGAAAAAACGAGTAAGGGCATCACTTTGATTCGTCATCATGCCGCCATCGTAGAGGCTGCAGCCGCTCGAATCTTCCCCACTACATCCACACCGGGAGCGACCGAGGCCGGTGTAACCAACTACGTGAGTCGCCTGCTCACCGAGGCATACCCGAGCCTTGCAGGTTTGTATCGGAACGGGTGCCGCGCATTCGACCGCCATGCCAAGCGCCGGTTCGGTTTAGGTTTCTTACGGATCCCCGAGTCCAACCAGGATGCGGTTCTTACAGACTTTGAGGCCGGGCAAGTGCCGGACTTCAAGCAGGCATCCGAATTCTTTGAAACGCTGCGCAGCCATACCATGGAAGGCATCCTGGGCGAGCCTGCCTACGGTGGCAACCGTGACATGATAGGTTGGAAGCTTGTCGGCTTTCCGGGCCATCAATTTGGCTACTCGGATTCGTACATCAACCGGCCCGTGGACCTGGAGCCTGTCGCCGTTGACAGGCCTTACCCCAAAGAGGAGGATTGGCGTGGCAAATCCCGTTGACGTTTGTATCGTAGGCATGGGTGCCGTCGGTGGCATCATGGCAAAAGAGCTCGCTACCGCAGGCCTCAAAGTGGTCGGACTTGAACGGGGTCCAATGCTGGAGTTTGAAAACTATGCTTACAAGGATTCCATCCGGGCAATTTCCAGGCGCGATCTCGAAGAACGGGTTAAGCACGAGCCCATCAGTATCCGCCCCAAGAAGGGCACCAAGACACGACTTCAATACACCACCTCACCCAGCAATAACGTCGGCGGTGGACTGATGATCTGGACCGGTAGCGCTACCCGATTTCTACCGGATGACTTCAAAGTTTATACAAATGATGTACAAAGCGGCAATGCCAAAAGGGCTGGTGCCGACCTAAAGGGTTACAACATTGCCGACTGGCCCATCACCTATGACGACCTCGAACCCTATTATGAACGTTTTGAATGGGAAATGGGTGTATCCGGGAAGGCCGAATCCAATCCCTTCGCAGGACCACGCAAAAAGGGCTATCCCCTACCACCGCTACGACCAAGCACTCGTACGAAACTATTTGGCGAGGCCACCTTGCGTCTCGGCTACCATGCCTACGAGACCCCCCAGGGCATTCTGTCCCAGGCTTACAAACCGCCCGAGCCGTACGACCAACGGATCCCCGAGCGCCGTGGTTGTGTTTATTGCGGTCAGTGCAACAACTACGGTTGCCATGTCCAGGCCAAGACCTCCTCACCCTTCACGGTTATCCCGGCGGCCCTCGAGACAGGGAACCTGGACTTGCGCACCCGTTGCAAGGTCTTTCGCGTTAACACGGGCCATGACGGGCGGACCAATGGGGTCTCCTATTTTGACCCAGACGGAAAAATCGTTGAGCAGTCCGCCAAAGTGGTCATTCTCGGCGGCTTTCTCTACGAAAACATTCGCCTTCTGCTGCTCTCCGGAGAGGGAAAAAAGGGTCTGGCCAACTCCAGCGGACTTGTCGGCCATGCCATTATGGCCCACGGAGACGTCCGCACCACCGGCCTATTCGACGATACCATCATCAATGGATTCATCGGCCCCAATGGCGGAATGCGCATGGATGATTTCAACGCCAATAACTTCGATCATACAGGTCTGGGATTCATTCGAGGAGCCACTGTCGGGACCAGCGGTGGCGGTACGCCTATCGAACGATGCGACGTTATCCCCCCCGGGTGGCCCCGTTGGGGAGAAAAGTACAAGGAAAATCTAACCCGCTACTACACCCGTTGCTTTGACATCGGGATGCACCCTGAGACCCTCCCGCACAAAGACAACGTCGTCGATTTAGATCCGCTGCGTAAAGACGAATGGGGCATTCCCCTACCCAGAGTCACCTTCAGCTTCCATCAGAACGAGCACCAAATGTGGCGTTACATCGGAGAGAAATGCGAAGGAATTATGAGGGAGACCGGGGCAAGCCATGTTTGGACCAAACCCAGCAAGCGCGGCAGCCGTTGGGCCGGCGGCGTCCGCATGGGCGACGATCCGAAAAAGTCTGTCGTCAATGGATACTGCCAAGCCCACGACGTGGAGAACCTTTTTGTGGTCGGCTCAGCGGTATTTCCGAGCATGACCGGCTATGCGGCGACTCCCACCGTCAGCGCCCTTGCATACCGCGCAGCCGAATATATTAAGTCCAGCGACAAGTTACTCGGCTAGCCGATCCGATATCAAAGCCCTGGCCCATCTCCTTCATCCGGAATGGCAAGTTTGCGCGTTGAGGGCCTTTGCCGTCTTCGATCACCTTCCAAATAAACTCAAATGCCCTCCGACGAAACGGCAGGGAAAACGGCAATACAAAAATCTAGTTACCGACATGCCGGGCAAGAAATTCTAACGTGCGCTCCCGGGCAAGCTGTGCCGCGTCCGCTCGATAGTTTTGCCGCTCTTGGTTATCGAAGCCGTGAGGGGCACCGGGATAGCTAAAGATCGGCGTACCCGCCTGATCTTTTTTTATCTGATCGAGTGTTTCCCGAGGTATCACCATATCCTCTTCGCCGATATGCATGATCGCGGGATGCCGGGCGTGGTCATTGGGAAAATGGCTGGTCTCACTGGGGTAATAAGCCACCGCGCCATCAACCTGGCGTCGGCACGCAAACAACCAGGCGGCTGATCCTCCCCAACAATACCCCACGACCCCAACCTTTTTCGCCCCCGCCGAACGGAGAATATCCCTTGCCACTTCCAAGTCGTCCAGCGCGTTATCCCAATCGACCTTACCGGCGATCTTCATACCGCGGTCCCGGCTCTCGAGAGCATAGTCCAGGTTAACGCCGCGCTCGGCACGGTCGAAGAGTGCCGGGGCAATGGCGGTATAACCGACCTTTGCATAAAAATCACAGATGCCCTCGATGTACGAATTGACCCCGAAAATCTCCTGACAGATGATCACCCCGCCCTTCGGTCTACCCTCCGGCTCCGCCCTATAGGCGTCCATCTCGAACCCGTCTTTTCCCGTGATTTTTATTCGTTTTTCCACGATCCCTTACCCTCTTCGATTTGATGAAGCCTCCACGGGCTTACCCCCGTGGTATCCTTACTATCTTCGGCGAAATCCGCTGAAGCACCCTCCTACGTTCTCCCAGCTTCGGAGGGTTCGTCCATCGCATTCGTCCATGGGCTTATGCCCATCATCTTCTGCAAAGGAGAATAAACGACTTTGCCATAGAACACCATCGTAACCCTTGCCAGCGCCTCATCTGCCATCTACCAGAGCCCCTAAAGCCCGGCAGGGGGTTTTGTTCATATACTTCAGGTCCTGATCTCCTCGCGCTTTGATGAGCTGGCGCTCTTCGAATCGGATAAAAGCCAGGAAGGAACCACTGATCATGACGGCAAACCGGCATGCCTAGCAGGCTGCGCGGGACCGAGAAGTTTGCGAATTCGAAAAAACGAATAACGATAGCAACACCGCACAGAGACCCACAAACTGGAGCCAAAAAGGAGAGGTCAGGCCAATGCCCGGCACCGGCCTGTGCAGAACATAGACGGCCAGCCAGGTTACGATAGAGGTCGAAATATAAATTTGCCGTTCAAAGAGCCTCCCCTGCGGACTTCCAAATAGAACTCGTTTAAAAAAGGGCATGGTCATGAGGATATGGACCATGATAAAGATTACGTAAAGGATCACATTGAACTTAACATTGCCGGAGGATGCCAGGACATCGAGCCGGGAGCCCATGATGAAAGCCGCAGTAACGGTCATGAGACCGAGATGTAAGAACAACCAGTATATCTTCACGAACATGAAACGCCTCCGGGAAAATAGGTTTCCAATTCCCCGACCAATATACCTGTTTTCCGCTAAACTGTCGAGTCGCTTCACCCGGTCATCGACTGCAAGTTTTTCGCATTTATTTATAAAATGGTCTTTGACAATATATACTGAGCTTTAGTTGACATCCGGGGTCACGGCTGCAAATGCTTACAAGAAGAGTAAGAGGTAATAGATAATGCAAAGGACCTCTTGTGTGTTTATTCCGTGCTTTATTGTTATGGGCTGCGCGGCTGCGACTAGCGATCGGAGCGGCCACGGGCACATCGTCTCCTTGTCCTCACGACCTGGAGTCAAGCATCGAATCTTAATTCTACCCGCGATTAGGACCCCCAAGGGAAGCGTTCTGCTATTTAAAGGAGGACGAGGTCAAAGCCCATTTATCATAGCGGTCGATACCTATACACTAAGCGGCAATTTTTTGATCCGAAGCGCCCCCCTATTCACCCGGCGCGGTTTAAACGCCGTAGTTATCGAAACCCAATCTGGACCTTTATGCTAGAGGCGCTGGGGCATGCTTTTGTCAGTGTTTTCTCGCCAACACATCTTATGATGCTGGTGGCGGGGGTACTCATCGGCCTTTCTCTTGGGGTCATACCGGGAATCGGGGGAGTCACGGGAATGGCGCTGCTCCTACCGTTCACCTTCGACATGGATCCGGTATCGTCTTTCTCCTTCCTTATCGGAATGCTCGCGGTAACGACAACGTCGGATACCATTCCCTCGGTTCTGTTTGCGGTTCCCGGGACAGTCGGATCTCAAGCCACGATAATCGACGGGCATGCTATGGCCAAGCGTGGTGAGGCCGGCCGTGCGTTAGGCGCCGCTTTCACCGTGTCCGCCCTGGGCGGTCTGTTCGGGGCCATTGTCCTCACTCTATTTATCCCTATTTTGAGATATCTCGTCCTGATCCTCGGAGCGCCCGAGTTCTTCATGATGGCCGTCCTCGGGGTATCCATGGTGGCCACGCTGAGCGGGTCGGCCCCGATCAAGGGTATCATTGCCGGCGGTTTCGGGTTTCTCCTTGCGATGGTGGGAAGCGACCCGATCCTGGGCGTGGACCGATGGACCTTTGATCAGGTCTATCTGTGGGACGGCATCAACGTGGTGCCGTTGTCCCTGGGGCTTTTTGGCCTGACCGAGATGGCCGATCTCCTGGTGCGTGGAACGAGCATCGCAGACAAATCGGCGAGCTCTTTAAACGGCCAATGGGAAGGCGTGCGCGACGCCTTTCGCCACAAGTGGCTGGTCCTGCGGTCCAGCGCTCTGGGGGTGTTCATAGGGATCATTCCGGGTCTCGGCAGCCTCGTTGTCGACTGGTTTGCCTATGGACACGCCCTGCACACGGAAAAAAATACCGAGAAGTTTGGTCAGGGAGATGTCAGGGGTGTCATTGCACCGGAGAGCGCTAACAATGCCAAGGAAGGGGGCGGACTCATTCCAACCCTTGCCTTCGGCATTCCCGGGAGCACTACCATGGCCCTCTTTCTCGGAGCCATGATCATCCAGGGCCTGTCTCCGGGTCCCGATATGCTCACCAAACATCTGGACGTAACCTTTACCATTGCCTGGAGTCTGGCCATAGCCAACGTCCTCGGTACGGGAACCTGCTTTCTACTGGCCGATCGACTGGCCAAGATCGCCACCATGCGGGCGGGCATCCTGTCCCCTGTTCTCGTGGTCATTATGTTCCTGGGGGCCTTCATGGCCAACCGGCACCGAGGTGATCTTCTGGTCCTGCTCGTATTCGGTATTGTGGGCTGGAGTATGAAGCGCTTCGGATGGCCCCGGCCGCCCATGCTCATCGGATTCGTTCTTGGCCGGGTTGTTGAAAAATACCTCTACATCTCGATTCTGACCTATGGCATGTCCTGGCTGATTCGACCGGGAGTATTGATTTTAATCTTTCTCACGGTGGCGGCCATCGTAGTCCCCGTCATGAGAAACCGCCGCGCCCGTCGTTCAACTCAGAGAGGTGTGAGCACTTGAAAAACCAAATCTCAAATCTGCTTTTCGATCTATTGGTCGTTGGGCTGCTGGGAGGCGCCGTTGTCTGGGCAACACGGTGGCCTTTCGAAACCGCCCTGTTCCCCCTCGCTATCGGGGTACCGGTTTTGGTCCTGGCGCTATTTCAGTTGGGAAAAGACGCTCTCGCCTTGAGCCTAGGGCAATCACAGGAGGGAAGCTTGGTTCAGGAAAGCATCCCTGATGTTCCGACGGACCGCTCGATACCATTTCACCTGGTCGCCAAGCGTGCGGGAGGCTTCTACGGTTCGGCCATCGGCCTATACCTCCTGGTGTTGATCGTAGGATTCCACGCTGCCGCAGTATTTTTTCTCGTCGGATTCCTGAGGTTTTACGGTCAAGCGAGTTGGAGTCTCGTCCTCTTGCTGACCGCCGGCGTCCTCCTTCTGATGGTCGGGCTCTTCGACCAGCTTCTACACGTTCCCTGGCCTGAACCTCTGATCCGGTCCCTGTTCGAACGGACAACCGGTTAGGGAACAACCGGCCTAATTTAACACGCCTACGTATTTTCTCTCGATGATCTGTTTGAGGTCTTTTACCTCTTTGTCTTTGAGCGTGGTGAAAACCTCTGCCTGTTTGCGAAGTGTTTCAGGAGGATCCCAACCTATTTTCAGATTCATACGCTCGGCTTCCTTAAGCGCCTCCTTGTCCTTGGTAAGATTGAGCAGTGCTTGTTGAAGAAACCGCCTCTTCTTCGGATCGATTTTTGGCGTGGAGAGAGTGGCCCGCATCAAGCCCGAGAACGAGATCAAGTAATCGACCCACGGTTGCCTGGCGTTGAGTTTCTTCAAGGAAGGCGCTTCCCGCATTCTCGAGTCCGGTTTGATCACCGCCAGGACCTTTACCACGTCCTTGAACTTGAGGGCGCCCGTAATGCTCCCCGCAGTGGCGTCCAGCTCCCCGCGCAGGATTGCTGCGATACGCCCAGAGAACCCTCCGTATCCCGGTACAATCGTGATATTGGACAGTCCCAGCGCTTCGGCAAACAGCCCCTCGTAAAAGGGCGATGAGGCACCTACGCGGATTTTACCCATCTTGCGAAGCTTATCGAGATCAGTCGGCAGATCCTTTCTGATAAGGATGGCGGTGTCCGGCGCCATTGTGCGTCCGAGATAAGTGAAGTTGTTAAAATTATACCGAACGCCTTTGCGCTTGAAGAGATCGAAGGCAACTATCTTGGTATGGGCCGTAAGGAGCGTCAAACCATCAGCCCGGCTCTTATACAGCTTGTTGTAACCGATAACTCCACCGCCGCCGGGTATATTCTGCACGATGGTCTTGGCCCCGGTATGCTTGGGTAAATACCGAGCCATCCAGCGAGCGTGAATATCGAATGATCCCCCGGGCGCGTACTGCACCAGGATGCGCATTCGCTTTCCCTGGTAGAACTCCCCTCCTGCCGCCTCGGCGGTTGCCGTAGTGAAGGATAACTCTTGTAGAGAAAATGAAACAGGAGCAGAAACAATAAAAAGGAACAGAATGGATACGAACAGCAAAGATCTTTTCATAACAGATCCTCCGACAAATAAGTTAGCTACTCTTATCCCTGATACAGCAATAAAATCAAGCCGGTCGACCAGAAAAAACCGGTATTAAATCAGGTCGAAGAATTCAAGCCCTTCAAGTTGTTCCAATCGTAATTTCATTTATAACTTTTGGACCTGAGTGGGTAGTCACTACTTTGCCCCCTGGCTGATCAGGCGCTGAGAGTTCTCCGTCGCAACCTTGCGAGCCACCTTGGGTTTCAAGGCAACTAGGGCTGTCCTAATGATGCGAATGCGGCGGTTATAATCCTCCAGTTGACTGGGGCCCGCCCCATTATTAACGGCAACCAAGAAACGCTCATGGAATTCTCCGATAATTTTACCCCAGGGGGTAAGAAATCGGTGATTTTCATCAATCAATGGGGCGGAAAACTCATTCTGCGCCTGCTTTTGGATCCAGGCCAGGTCGCACCGGAGATTCGGGAGTTGCCGGACTAATATACGGATCTCTTGCGGGGAGGAGAACCCGCACCAATGGGCCCAGATGACGGTCGCCTTTGGCTCACGGGTCAGATTATCGACCAGCTCTTTGAATTCATGCGTTCGGCTCCAGTGTTCCCCCTCTTTTTCATACGGATTGTGATGGATGGTTATCGGCAAGCCCATCTCTACGGACAGACCCAACAGTTCCTGTAAAACTTTCGTGTCCGGCGGTACATGAAGCCGGCCGCCAAGCTGCCCACGGATTGAAACCTCACCGAGCCATCCGAATCTGCCCGCGCGTGCTTTCTGTGTTACCTCCCGTAGAAAAGGATGCGTGAGCTGCCGCCAGCCCTTATTTTGGAAGCCGACGCCGGTGATGACCCGATTCGGATAACGTCCTTGAAAATCCTGGGTATTATCATCGGTCCAGCCACCGCGCGCTTTTACAAAGATAACCACCTTGTCAATGTTATTCCGGTGCATCGCTTTCACGAGGCCGTCGGGATTGGCCCTTTCCCCAGCGAGGTGGCGGTGACTGTCTGAGATAACTCCTTTGTATTTATTAAGCACTTTACGCCGAGGTGAAGTACCAGCAACCTGCTGTTTTTCTTGCCTCCTGTTTACGGTCTGCCAGGTTCGTCCGGTAATGAGCTGCCAGGCATTGCGATACCCAATGTTGTGCTTGGCCTCATCCGGCAGATTCCTCAGGATCAAACCAACATTGCCGACTTTGTCGGGTTAATGTTCCGGCAAAGACCTTCGGCCGCCACCGTAATCGGTACCCACGACGAATCGGCCGATAAACTCGGCCAGGATCGCCTTGTATTCCGGCTTCAGCACGTCCTTCTGACTACCGAGGGAACCGTCCTGCCAGATCACTGTGTCCAACACGTTGCCCTCGCACCGGTACCGGCGACCGGGAGGACCGGTGGAAAGGTCGTAGTATAGTTGCCGTAGGTCGCGAACAGCCGGCGAATCAGTTTGGGGCCGTAACGCCTTTGTTTTTCCGGATGACGAATCTGGCCGAAATATGCGATAATCACCTTTGCCTTTGAATACGCTTTCAGCATGAATTCCAATGCGTCAAGAGCATGATCTTCCGGCTCATGGTGGATGACAAGGAGGAGGCCGGTATTGGACGACAAGCGGAAGAGCCGGTGACCGTTGGCACCCTCGAGGGGAATGTTTGAGTCACGATCGGTTCGTCCCCTCTTGCACTGACGGTTGGACATGCAGTGACGAAAATCAAATTCGCCCATGATCGCATAGGTGCCGCTACGGACATGCTTTTCGACCTGCTTGATGAAGCTACCCTTTTCCTCAAGCCAGTTCTTGCTTGTCCCTCGTTGGTCATCGGGATGAAGCGGTCAGGGTAGGCATTGACGACCTCGTTGGTGTAAGTACTCCAGCGGTAACCGCTCTGTTCCTCGCTCCGCCTCGGCGCCTGCTTTCCATCAAAGGCGATCAGAGACACCCCCAGCTCATCCATGACCGGGAGGGCGTTTTCGAGGTGACGTTCCCCATCTGGGCGTTTTAGGCTCGCCTGGAGGTCGATTTACGGGACAACGCCTTTATCGAGAAAGGACTGCACCCGGGCACTCGACTTCGCTTCAAGCTCTAGCGTGTGTAATTGATTTTGACCGGCTCCTGGGAACGAACCATTCCCGGTGAGCACGTGAGCGTAACGGAGAGTGAAAGGAAGCAATAGATTGGAAGGTATGGTTCCAAATTACGACGTCGGAATGGAATATACTACCTCTTAATACTAGGATACGTCCGAATTTCTATAAGGCTATCATCGCATGACCAGAGTCGCGGTCTCGCCTTTTTGGCCGTAGAAGTGGCGATGGACGCGGTCGAGCTTCTGAGCCTCGAGACGAATAATCTTGCTCCCCTCGTTCCCCGCGGTGCCCGTCATGTGGATCTCACCCGGTAGAAAAAACGCAGCCTGCCCCGTCGTCTGGGTAAAGCGGTCATAGATTTCCAACTTGGGCTTCATACGATCTCCGTTCTCGGGACAGGCCCAGCGAAACTTCAGCTGCTGTGTGGCACCCTTGTATACGCCGTAGACAACCCAGGAAGCTCCGTGATCATGGGGATAGCGCTCGCGCGAGCCACCTCCCCCCGTGGGGTCGGCAATCGTGGTCATCAAGCAGAAGCCCGGGTCCGGATGGCCGCGCTCTCCGTCCACATGCAGATCGATTCGGCCCGTACGCCCGTCGGCGCGCCGCTTGATTTCGTCCTCCAGGTCGGGAACAACCAGAAGGGTCTCCATATGCTTGGCTATGGCCCCAGCCTGTGCACGCGGATCCGTGTTTTCTGCGAAGACCTGCTGCGCCTCATGGATAAACCGATCGATACAATTATCGTTTGAATCTGCCATGGCACTACCTCCTATCAAGATTACGCCAATTCAAAATTGATTGATCAGATAGAAATGTTAAACTATTTCAAATTTGACCCCTTTGCAACGGTTCAAGCAGATCAAACGTCTTAAACAACCTGGATCCATTGGCCTGCCATACGGAGGCCCGGGGATCAGGGCCCGGTTTCCCCTAACAAATTGCTAAAAAGCCCGGGCAGCAGCCTGCTAGTGAAATCCGGAGATTATGCTAAGCTCATGAAGCCTTAACGGCTTACGCCCGTGTTATCTATCATTTCTTCGGCGGAAACCGCCGAAGCGCCCTCCTTCACTCCTTGAGCTTCGGCCGTTGCCGACGAAGGTCGGAGGGTCCGACCGGCGCATTCATCCATGGGCTTACGCCTATCGACTTCTGCGAAGGCGGATAAACATCATCAACGTAAGAGACAGCGATGAAAGACCCCGTAAAACAAATCCAAGATCTTATCTCCAAGAGGATCCTACTCTTCGACGGCGCCATGGGGACCATGATCCAGGCCCTCAAATTCGAGGAGAAGGACTTTCGCGGCGAGCCGTTCGCCAAGCACGATTGGCCCCTCAAGGGATGCAACGATCTGCTCTCGGTAACCCAAGCCAAGGCTATCGAAAAGATTCACAAGGCCTACCTCGATGCGGGTGCCGACATAATTTCAACCAACACCTTCAACTCCAATGCCATCTCGCTAGCGGACTACGGACTGGAAAAAGAGGTCTACAACATCAACCTGGAGGCGGCCCAGATCGCCCGCCTCACCGTTAAAGAAACCGTCAATAAGGATCCGGGGCGTCCCCGTTTCGTTGCCGGTGCTATAGGCCCGACGAACAGGACCGCGTCCCTCTCACCGGACGTCAACAACCCTGCCTACCGGGCCGTAAACTTCGACGATCTGGTTCAGGTCTATTCGGAACAGGTCCGGGGCCTGCTCGATGGGGGGGTGGACATCCTGATTGCAGAGACCACCTTCGACACACTGAATTTAAAGGCCTGCCTGTTCGCTATCGAAAGCCTGCTGAGGGAACGAAGCATCCGGATTCCGGTCTTTGCCTCTATGACCATCACGGACCGAAGCGGCCGCACCCTTTCGGGGCAAACCCTCGAGGCTTTTCTTACTTCCATATCCCAAGCAGACCTGACGGCCGTTGGAATCAACTGTGCCTTGGGACCCAATTTGATGGGGCCCCACGTGGAGGAACTCGCGCGTCTTGCTCCCATTCCCGTCTTCGCTTACCCCAACGCCGGCTTACCCAACGAGTTCGGCGGTTACGACCTGGCCCCCAAGGATATGGCCAGCTCACTGTCCGAGTGGATCAAAGAGGGATGGGTTAACATACTGGGTGGATGCTGCGGAACGACACCGGAGCACATTGCGGCGATCGCCGCCGTTGCCAAGGGTGCCACCCCCCGCATACCACCGGAGCCCGATGGTTTTACCCACCTGAGCGGACTGGAGGTGCTAACTATCCGTCCCGAATCCAACTTCATCATGATCGGTGAGCGCACCAATGTCGCAGGGTCGCGCCGGTTCGCCCGGTTGATACGGGAGGAGCAATACGAAGAGGCCCTGACCGTTGCGCGAACTCAGGTCGAGGACGGAGCCAATATTATCGACATCAACATGGACGAGGGGATGTTAGACTCGGTCAAGGCCATGGGCGAGTTTCTCAACTACATTGCTGCCGAGCCCGAAATCTCCCGTGTCCCCATCATGATCGATAGTTCCAACTTCGAGGTTATCGAAGCTGGGCTCAAGTGTGTCCAGGGGAAGGCAGTCGTCAATTCCATCTCTCTCAAGGAGGGAGAGGAGGAATTCAGACGGCAAGCCCGCCTCGTCAAGCAGTACGGGGCAGCGGTGGTCGTCATGGCCTTCGACGAGAAAAAACAGGCGACTAGCGTCGAAGAGCGGGTCCAAGTGGTCAAACGTTGCCACCGGATCCTAACCGAGGAGATAGGCTTTGACGAAAGCGACGTCATTTTCGATACGAACATCCTCGTTGTGGCTACGGGAATTGAAGAGCACAATGACTACGCCGTGAGTTTCATCGAGGCGGCGCGCCAGATCAAGGCGCTCTTTCCCCGCTGTCACATCTCCGGAGGCGTGAGCAATCTCTCCTTTTCCTTTCGCGGTAACGACACCATCCGTGAGGCCATGCACTCGGCCTTTCTCTACCACGCGATCCAGGCCGGCATGGACATGGGCATCGTGAACGCTAGCCAGCTCATTGTGTACGAAGATATCCCCGAGGACCTTCTTAGGGTAGTAGAAGATGTTATTTTCAACCGCCACCCGGACACTACCGAGCGCCTGTTGGAATTTGCCGAGACGGTCAAGGGCGTCAAAAAAGAAGTCGAAGAAGAATCGATGCGAGAGCTAGAAGACGTCGATCACCGCCTCTCCCACGCCATCATCAAGGGCATCACCACTTACATCGAGCCCGACCTTGAAGAGGCACTCCAAAAATACGAGCGGCCGCTTCAGATCATCGAAGGCCCCATGATGGACGGGATGAACGTAGTGGGAGACCTCTTTGGGGAGGGAAAGATGTTTCTCCCCCAGGTGGTAAAAAGCGCACGTGTGATGAAAAAAGCGGTCGCCTATCTGACCCCCCTTATAGAGGCCGAAAAGAAAACGGGACAGGGCACCCGTACACGAAAGAAACTGGTTATGGCCACGGTCAAGGGCGACGTCCATGATATCGGCAAGAACATCGTCGGTGTAGTGCTCGGCTGCAACAACTATGAAGTTGTCGATCTGGGCGTGATGGTCCCATCGGACAAGATTATTCAAACGGCCATCGACGAAAAGGCCGACATTGTCGGGCTGAGCGGGTTGATTACACCTTCCCTGGATGAGATGGTCCACGTGGCTCGAGAGATGGAACGCCACGGCATGAAGGTCCCGCTTCTTATCGGCGGTGCAACAACAAGCAAACGTCACACGGCGGTCAAGATTGCTCCCGGCTATGGGCACGAGGTTATCCACGTTATCGACGCATCGCGGGCCGTACCCGTCGTGGGAAATCTCATAAAACCCGACACGCGCAAGGCACTTGATGCGAAAAATCGTGCGGAACAACGGGTGCTCCTGGAGCAGTTCGAGAAAAAGCAAGCGGCACCGTTGCTAACCTACGAAGAGGCAATCCGGCGAAAAAAACACATCGAATGGGACGACTCGGACATCTCGGTTCCCCAGTTCACCGGAACAAGGGTGCTCCCGGACCATCCGCTATCGGACCTTGTCCCTTATATTGATTGGTCGCCGTTCTTTCACGCCTGGGAGATCCGTGGAAGGTTTCCGGGGCTTCTCGATGATCCGACAAGAGGCCAGGCTGCCCGTGAACTGTTCGACAATGCCCAGGAGTTGCTGCAGGAAATCGTTGACAAAAAGCTACTCACCGCGCACGGCGTCTACAGCTTTTACCCCGCCAACAGCAACGGCGACGACATCGTGCTCTATTCAGACATCTCCCGATCAAAAGAACTCAAACGATTCCATACTCTACGGCAGCAAAAGGAAAATCAGCGCAGCTCCTCCCAGCTAGCCCTGGCCGATTTTGTCGCCCCGCATCAGACGGGACTGGTGGATTACATCGGCGCTTTCGCCGTAACTGCGGGACATGGAACGGATGAGCTCGTCGCGCGTTTTGAGAAAGACAACGACCCGTACAACTCGATCATGGCCAAGGCCCTAGCGGACCGCCTGGCCGAAGCCTTCGCCGAATACCTTCACCAGAAGGTCCGCTTCGAATGGGGCTACGGAAAGGATGAGAACTTGAAACACGAGCATCTGATCGCCGAGCAGTACCGGGGCATCCGCCCCGCCCCCGGTTATCCCGCCTGTCCGGACCATACTGAGAAATCGACCCTCTTCGAACTGCTTGGAGTGGAAAAGGCGACGGGTATCACCATGACGGAGCATTACGCCATGCTCCCCCATGCCACCATCTGCGGCCTCTATTTCGCCCACAAAGAAGTGCGCTACTTTGCCGTGGGCTCTATCGACAGGGACCAGGTCAAATCTTACGCCGCGCGCAAAGGGATGACCGTTGCCGAAGTGGAGCGATGGCTCTCCCCCAATCTGGGATACGAGCCGAACCCCACAAAGCAAAAAGCTAAGATCTAGTTGGATCAGTTAAAGGGGAAGGACCGCTTGATTGCACCGCAAGGCTTTCGTCAAGCTGAATCGTTATATTTTCGTTCGCCCGAATCCGGTGAAAGCAGATTCTTTACCGTTTCATTCATAGCACCGCGCCGGTAGCCTTCCAGGTCGACGGCCACGAAAGCGAATCCAGCGGCACGAAATTTTCGGTTCACTTCCTGACGTATATCAGGAAGTAGCATGCGAGGCAGTTCCTCCGCCGCCACCTCGATACGGGCAATAGTATCGTGGTAACGTACCCGGTAAACCCGAAACCCGAGGCCCCTGAGTACCCGCTCGCATTGGGCTACCTGGGTCAGGCGTGAAGGGGTAATCTGGGTCCCGTAGGGAAACCGGCTCGACAAGCAGGCCAGGGCGGGCTTGTCCCACACGGGGAGATCAATCCTGCGCGCCGCCTCACGAACATCGGCCTTGGAAAATCCCAGCTCGTCCAGGGGAGAGCGCACACCATGCTCACGGGCGGCCTTTCGACCGGGACGATGGTCGCCCCGATCGTCCAAATTGAATCCGTCAACGACGTAGGGAAATTCGAGGCACAACGCCTGCTGGATGGCCGTGCTGTAAAGCTCCGTCTTGCAGAAGTAGCAGCGATTCACTGGATTGGCCGCGTAACGCGGGTCGTCCACTTCACTCGTCTCCACCAGTAAATGGCGTGCGCCAAGCTGCTTGGCCAACTCTTTTGCGTCGGCCCCCTCTTCCGGTGCGAGGCTTGGCGAGACGGCCGTCAGCCCGACAGCGTTCTGATCCAATACATGGACTGCTTCCGCGAGCAATAAGCTCGAATCCACCCCTCCCGAAAAACAGACCACCACACGGCCCATTTCTCGAAGGAGATTTCTCAACCCGGTTATTTTCGTATCTAGATCGGATATCAATGATGCCTCCACGAGCTTACGCCCATGGCCCGCTGCGAAAGCGGATCAATCAAAATTAATGGGTTCGCTCTGATTTCCAGATTTGCCATCTTACGTCAAAAAACCACGACGCCACTAAAAGTTCCCAAACTTTTTGACCAGATTATACTGGATTGGAATTGTAGCCTCTCCATCACCGTATTAAAAAGTTTTTTCTAAGCAAGAAGAGATACTTACGGGAAGTTTTTTCAAGTCGATCATTAGTATAGTCACCACGGTCTGTCAATCAAATTATTCGAGAACTCTTCAGGAACAGGGATTTTCAAATTATCTGCCGATGGGCCAGTGGCGTCCTTTTTTCTTAGTGATCTGAAGCGACACTTTATAGAGCTTTTGCAGAATACCTTGCCTGAGGAGCGCGCTGGTGCTTCCCGTCTGAAGGACCTTCCCCTCCTTCAGGATCAGCGTTTTTTTGAACATGGGAAGGATCTCTTCGATATGGTGCGTTACATAGATGAGTGACGGGACCTGTTTCTGTTTTGTCAGTGTTTGCAATGTGTCGAGAAAGTTCTCCCTGGCCCCGGGGTCCATCCCGGCGCATGGTTCGTCGAGAAAGATGAGGAAAGGCTTGGTCATGCGCGCCCTGGCGATGAGGACCTTTTGCTGCTCCCCTTGAGACAGAGTGCCGAATTCCTGCTCGATCAGGTATGAGCATCCCATTTGCGTCAGATACTCTTCCGCCTGGTTGTAATCTTTCTTGATCGGCATTGCCCAGGGCCCCTCAAGGAGTCCGACCTGGGCAAATTTGCCCGAAACCACCGTTCTCACGATCTTCTCCCGTGGCGGCATGATGGGGGGAAGCACCGAACTCACCCATCCCATACTCTTTCTGAGATCGCGTAGATTGACGCGTTCCTTCCCGTTACGGAAGATCTCGCCACCGTCGTTGGGCCAGAGAAAACCGCAGGCCATTCTGAGGAGGGTGGTCTTCCCCGAGCCGTTAGGACCGAGGACAGCCCAGTGCTCACCCTGCCCAACGGTCCAGTCGATGGCATCGAGAAGGCGTTTTCCATCGACCTTGTAGGATGCGCTTCGGATTTCGAGGGCTGGAGTTTTTTTCATTTATCAGACCAATCAATCTGTCTAGGGGCCAGATTGCATCGTAAGGAGGTAAGAAACCCTTTTTCTATTCTTCCGGACTTGGCGTGCTTTGCGTCTTTCCCCCGAATTCCGTCACTTCTGCGTGCGTTTGAGAGACTTACCCAAGGCTAACAAGAACATCACGCTCTTACCAGCCGCATGGGGTGAAAAGAAGTCGGTCACGTCGTCATCAAAAAAGGTTAGCCCGGAGGCGCCGAGCCGTTGGGCGTAGGCAGCTAGATAAAATTTCCCGGCGGTGATGGCCGATTCCAGCTGGACGGCGCGGTAGCCTCGATTGCCGAATCGTTCGAGAACCCTCTCGAGGTCGACGAGAAAAAAGAGATTGACGCTGGCGTCGGCGGGTATCTCCTGGCCCAATCCCAGATGACCCGCTTCACGACGAAAATCGCCTTCTTTAAGCAACTCGAGGGCCGACTCCTCTCGATGAAAGACATAGCTTCCGCTGGGAAGGCCATCGACGGCGTTAATAATAAGGTAAAGGTCGTAGATCGGGATTCGGTCAAGGAAATCGGCAGGCACGCCCCGGGTGGCCCGGACCATCATAGTGGAAAGCTGTTCGAAGCCAATCGCCTCCTGGGCAAATTGACGGCTGGAACCGCGCCGCTTGATCACCGATTCTATTGTATCTTGCGCCATGCCCTCATCTGGTAGTGGACGTAAAGGGAAACGCCGACCTACGAACCGACCGGACGAACCCGCCTTGCCACAAGGGCCGCGCCAGGATACAACCTCTCCAAAACTCTCCAATGACGAAGCCCCATGCATGGCGCGAATAGCCGGATAGTCAACCTCCCTCTCTGAAAGTGGCAAGGTCGTTAACCGAAGGGGCTCCAGTATTACCGATGAGTGTAACAGATTCTTTTCATCTCGACCGAGAGGAATAAGAGTCAATGCCGCCTCACGCTCTGTATCCAGCCCAAGCAGATTGTTAATAGGGCGGTCTTCAAAACCGGCAACGATCTTTACCGGAAGCCCGTAGACGCCCGTGGCCGCAAGGAGCCCAGCCAGGATCGTACCGCTGTCCCAGTAGCAGTGCCGATAGGCCCTAGCTTGATATTTCCAACTGTTCCGCCAAAAGGTCGTCGCGGTGACGAGGATAACAGGGGCCGCGGAGATAGCGGGTTCTCGTCCGCTGGCCTGAACCACGACATCCCGGTAGTCCCCAACGCGTAGCCTGCGCAAGGCAAAGTCGTCGGGTGCGAAGTGATAGACCCCGGCTTCCAGGTCGGCGAGATCACCGCAGACCAGATAGAGATCGATATGATATAGGGCGCCGGTGCATGCCGCCGCGCGGAAGAGGATTTGTCCACCGGCGTGGAACCTGCGTCGGGTTATGCCGGCGGACAGGAATAGAGTGTCGGCAAGAATCTGCTTGGTAACGGCCGGATGGCCAACCGATTTCGAGGCCGTAACCGCGATGGCGGATAATGCCGGGACTCCCATAGAGGCTGAGGGCTCGGGCAATGAAATGGGTTCCAGCTCGGTATAGACCTTGAAAGGTCGCGGTTGATTGTCCCAGTCCAGATAGTGCCGGCTGGTATGGACGCTTTGGTAGGTGTGTTTAGTCCGGTTATGATATTCCCATGCAGCTTGCTGATCTTGGTTATTTACGGACACCCGATTTTGATCCTAGGCAATATCTCGGAGGTCTTCCAGGCGGTACCTGGCAAGTTGAAAAGAATCTGAGTCTCGATCTTCGCAAACGTTTATCGGGTCCTCGCCCCGCTCAACACGTTCGATCTGTTCCATCAGTAATTCACGGTATAGTGTGATTCCAATATCAGAGACACAGAGACGCTCGTTGCTCCGCTGGGTTGTCTCCCCCTGTGACACCACCGCCATATGGTCTTGTCCATTGGCTGTGTCCAGGATAAATTTTCCGGCCTTGTCGATGCCCGGCACATTGATAAACCGGGGGGTTTCCTGCCAGGGGATTGAGCCCCCTGTGCGCTCGGCCAGATAGATGACCAGCCACGTGTGCGTATCGTCTAACGGGACCACAAAGTAAACCACCTTGCTATTCTTGGGAGACCCAATCAACGTTGTCGTCGGGAAATAGGTGGGCGCTCCTTCTTTCCAGCAGCGTTCTTCTGCGTCGTGGTACATGTGTCGCTCTACGATACCATTCTCGAAACGGTCGAAGGCGATCTTCTTCATGGGCTTCGGAGCGAAGTGCCCGAGAAATTCTTCGAGTTGCCCTCCCCCTTTGCGCCGCAGTATATATTCAAAATATCGGCCATGCAGCGATTCAACGTGATAGGGATCCAGTAAATTCTCCATGACCTGAAGCCAGTTGGAGTCAATGACGGTTCCGTCGGTTTCACGCATTGCATCATCCCACAACATGGCATCGTACCGGGGTATCAAGGGTGCCGGTTCGGGGCCGAGATACGCAAAGATCAGTCCGCCAAGTTCACGGACCGGATAGGATGTCGTTCGAACCGGCTCGTCAAAGCACCCTTCCCACGGCTCCAACGGTTGCTGGATACAGTGCCCCTCCGAATTATAAAGCCAACCGTGGTACGGGCAGCGCAGGCCTTCGTTCTCAATGATTCCGTAGGCTAGAGACGCACCACGATGTGGGCACGCCTCAGTCAGAAGACCCAATCGACCCCTCTTGTCACGGTAAAGAACCAGTGACTCACCGAGAAGTTGAAACAGTTTGACCGGATTTTCTTCCAGCTCCGCTTTGGCTGCAACCGGATGCCAATAGCGCCGCATCAGATTACCCATCCGCGTGCCGCTACCTACTCGAGTCAGGGCGTCATTTTCCTCTGAAGTCATAAGGAAGTGTTGCCACTCCTGAGCGTTGGACGAAAAACCGAGACCTATTTCGCCTGTGCTGATTCCAGCAACGGTGCGAGTTCACCCTTCTCGTGCAACTGGTTCAGGATATCGCAACCGCCGATGAACTTACCCTTGATATAGATCTGGGGTATGGTCGGCCAATTGGAGTACTCCTTGACGCCCTTGCGGACGGCCGGGTCAGCCAGCACGTCTACGGTATCGAAAGGGACTCCATAGGATTGCAGGATGCCCACCGTATTCGCGGAAAAACCGCATTGGGGAAACTGGGGATTGCCCTTCATAAAGACCAGGATATTGCTCTTCTTGACCTGATCTTCGATCGTGGGATTCACGTCATCAGCCATTTTGAACCTCCCATAGTTATTAATTCAATTCTGTAAAATCTTACCGCTTCCATACCTGTCAACCAAAAAATATAGACCTAAAGGATCTGCTTTTCAAGCCCCCCCTTATCAAACACACGGGATTCTCACCTGCCCTTGCCCTCCACCTGGTAAAATAACCTTTTTTACGTTAACCCTCTAATATGCGTATCTGTTCTCTTTTACCCAGTGCAACCGAGATTGTTTATGTGCTCGGCTTGGGCGATTCTATCGTCGGTGTGACCCACGAATGCGATTACCCGACGCAGACAAAACAGGCACCCGTCGTCGTGCACAGTCGAATCGATCCGCACCATACCTCCAGCAGCGAAATAAACCAAAGCGTCACACAACATCTAAAGAGCAACAAGGGCATTTACACCCTGGACATGCCCCGTTTCAATGAGGCCGATCCCGACATCATCCTAACTCAAGCCCTCTGCGATGTCTGCGCCCTGGATTACAATGAAGTCGTGGCCGCGGCCCGTTCGCTGCCGCGTCGGCCACAGATCCTCTCCCTCAATCCATCCAATCTCTCCGAGGTCTTTCAGGATATTGTCCGCGTCGGAGAAATTACCGGTCAGGGCGGAACTGCGGAGAACGTTGTCAGGGGGCTGGAAGGGCGAGTCCAGATGATCAAGAACGCGCTGCCCCACGGCGCTCCCCGGCCGAAGGTCGCGTGCATAGAATGGCTCGACCCCTTGTATAGCGCTGGACACTGGATTCCCGAGATGGTCGAGATTGCAGGAGGCTGGGATCCGCTAGCCGATACGGGGCAGCCTTCACAGCAAATTCCATGGAGCAGGATTCGGGATTGCCAGCCGGACGTGGTGATCCTGATGCCCTGCGGCTTTGATATCGATCGAACAGTCGAGGAACTCGACCTGCTTGACCGCCTCCCGGGTTGGAATACGTTGCCTGCAATCAAGGAGGATCGTCTCTATCCGGTCAACGGTCATGCCTACTTCAACCGACCGGGACCGCGGCTGGTTGACGGCCTGGAAATCCTCGCCCAGATCATTCACCCCGAGATCTTCCCTTGGACAGCGACTTCCGATCAGGCTGTTAGACTGACCCAAGACAAATGATTGCAAAGCTGTTCCTACTGTTCACGCTGGTACCCCTCACGGAACTGTACATTCTGTTGGAGATCGGTTCGGTCATGGGGGCGCTGAACACCATCCTGCTGATTATTTTCACCGGAGTCCTTGGAGCCTATCTGGCACGCATGCAAGGATACCGAACCTTGCAACAGATCAACGTAAGCCTGGCCCAAGGTGTCGTGCCCGCGGAGGAGCTGGTGGATGCAGTCTTGATCTTCTTCGCCGGGATTGTCCTGCTCACGCCGGGTGTCCTAACCGATATCGCGGGTTTCCTTTTGCTCATTCCTTATACCCGGACCATCTTCAAACGCTGGCTGAGAAAAAAGTTTGATCACATGGCCGCCTCGGGTAATGTCCAGATCCGTTTCCCCGGAGGCGGCAACGACAACCCTTTTTGATTGAATTTCCCCGCTTTGCACCATACTCTTTGCGCTTTGCTCTCCAGCTCAGTCCTTCCCTTGACAGCCCAAGGGGTGGTATGCGATTAAGATAAGATTCCAAAGAGCCCCTCAGGAGGAAATGAACATGGCCAAGACAAGTCCCGATTTAACCAAGATTGACGCGAACGCAGCCTTTCCATTTGACGATCTACGCAGCTTTATCGAAGCCGCCAAGGAAGTCGACGAATACCGCGATATTGATGGGGCCGATTGGAACCGGGAGATTGGCGCCCTTACGGAGGCGGCGGCCGAGCTCATCACCGATCCTCCCATGCTGATCTTCGACAATATCAAGGGATACCCGAAGGGATTTCGTCTCGTCAGTCTTTCCGTTGCCTCGATCAAACGTGCGGCCCTGGCCTGGGGACTCCCCATCGACAAACATAAACTGGAGCTAATACGGCTTGGCACGAGACGGCTAGCGGCAGCCCGGGCCAACCTAATTCCCCCTAAGACGGTGAAAACCGGACCGGTCATGGAGAACGTCCTAACGGGAGACAAGATCGACATGTGGAAGTTTCCCAGTCCTCTGTTTCATCTCCAGGATGGCGGCCGCTATATCGGCACTGGCGATATTATAACCACCAGGGACCCGGACACGGGCTACCTCAACACGGGAACGTACCGGATGCAGGTGCACGAGAAAGACCTCTTGGGCTTGTGGATCAGCCCCGGTAAACATGGGCGCTTGATCCTGCAGCGCTACTGGGAACAGGGCAAGGCCGCTCCTATTACAGCGTCTTTTGGCCATGACCCCCTCACCTTTCTTGCCTCCACTGCGTTTCTTCCCTGGGGAAAATCCGAACTGGATCTTTTAGGAGCGGTCAGGGGCAAGCCCGTTGAAGTCATCGAAGGCCCGGTTACGGGTCTACCGATCCCCGCCCACTCGGAGATCACAATTGAAGGCGAAGTGCCGCCCCCGTCTGAACAGGCACGGGACGAGGGACCCTTTGGGGAATGGCCGGGCTATTACTCAGGGGGCACTATCGGTACCGGTGAACAACAGCCGGTCGTGCGCATCAAGGCCGTTTACCATCGTAATAACCCCATTATCCTCGACTCCACGCCGCTCTGGCCGGGCGCTTCCAAATACGCCATTCCGTTCATGGCTGGAGTCTTCTGGGACCAGCTGGAAAGCGCGGGAATCCAGGACATCCAGGGAGTTTGGCAGCACACCTCCTATTGGCTGGTGATCTCGATCCGCCAACGCTTCGCCGGTCACGCCAAACAAGCCGGCCATGCGGCCCTGGGGGCTCGCGGCGGGGCCTACAACGGCAGGTACATCATCATCGTGGACGAGGACATTGACCCCAGCGATATGAAGGAAGTGGAATGGGCCATGATGACCCGTGTGAACCCGGCCACCGATATCGAGTTGATCGACGGTACGTGGAGTACGCCGCTGGATCCGCGCATGACGCCTGCTCAGCGGGAGTCAGGGGACCATACCAACAGCCGCGCGATCATTTATGCGGTGCGCCCATGGACGTGGCGGGACAAGTTTCCCAAGGCAAGCCGAACGGAGAAGGACCTGCGGGCCGATATCGTAAAAAAATATAAAACGATCTTGCCTTTTCCTAATCTGTAAGGCGAGATATAACTAATGGCATTTTGAAATTTTCATTGAAATTTTGACTACAGAATCAAAAAAACAAATCGCGCAAAGACGCAAAGGACGCCAAGTTCGGAAAAAGTTAGAAAATATTTTATTCGCTCATGGCTCAGCCAGAAGTTGATCCGTCCTATGGCTGAGTCTGGGCGCGAGATTCTCCTACGCTAAAGCTTCGGAGGACCCCCCAAAGCCTTCGCGAAGAGGAAACTTTGTTGCCGTTGTTCTATTGGAACTTCTAAAACTTCAAAGGTAAGATTCTAGTAACCCAGTTCCTTGTCGACCAGGTTTTTCAGAGGTTGACCGGACAGAAAGCGCTCCAGGTTGTCCCGAAAGATGGAAAAGACCTTTTCCCCTTTATTTCCCGAACTACCCAGCCACGGGCTTACCCCAATAATCTAACTAGCACAGCCAACTGTTTGAATGCGAATACAGGCAGGGCGTTTAAGATGCGGCCTTGTGGAGTTCCTTTTCGAGTTCGGGCCCAGATGCGGTGACAGAGCCTTTTCCATTGGACTGCCTGGCAATCTTTTGGGCAAGACGGCGGTATAGGTTCACGCCCACATCGGTGGAGCAGAGGTGCTCAGGTTCACGGTAGTTTTGCACCTCCATGTAACGCTTGTCCTGGTAGGTAAAAAAGAAACGGTGAATGAAATTATAATAGGTTTTCCACCAGAGTTTATAAAACAGCTTGTGAAGAAAGGTCTTGGGATAGGTGACACTGACCTCCAATATGCGGGTTTTACTCGGCCCGACGTAGATGGGCCACTGCATGGTAGAATACGTAAACCCCAAATAGGGTTCCTTCCTTTTTGCCAGGACGATAAAACCGGGCATGCGTACTTCCGCTCCAACACCGCCGGAGGTCCTTCGTTTCAGGACTCGATACCAATTGCTACTGGGATACTTGCCCAACCCCGGGTAATCGGCCTGCATGGCCATGCCCGGTCCTTGGACAAAGAGTCCTTTACCGTCGTCTAGGAGTTTAACGATCATTTTTCCCCAGACAGGAACTTGCTGGAATAGGATTTCGGGCGAGTTTCGGTGAACGAAGATGGCGTGTAGCATATCAGGATAGTTTTCAGTGACGTTACGCCAGTCGCAGTCCCAATACTCGAAGACAAACTGGACCAAGATATTCGGCTCCAAAAGCCTCGGCGGCAGATCCTCGTCCAAGGGCGGGGCCTCTCCCTCCCCAATGAAAGCCCACACAACACCGAAACGTTCTTCCGTGGGATAGGCCTTGACACACACTTGACCTGGCAAACGGGATTCGGGGCCCTCAACAATGGCCGCAACGCAATCGCCTTTTTCATTGTAGGTCCAGCCATGATAACCGCAGCTAATGGTACCCGGAAAAAGGATGCGGCCGCGGGAGAGCATGGCCCCCCGATGGGGGCAGCGGTCTTCTAGGGCAGCGATTTTTCCGTCTTTCCCACGAAAGAGAACGACGTCCTCGCCAAGGAGGGTTACTGAAACTGGCTGCCGCTTGGTGACCTTCTTTGCTTCGATAATGGGATACCAGTAGTTCCGGTGACCTAGGGGTGGCAAACTGGGGATCGAAAACGACTCGGTAATCCAAGTCCCATTCTCTTCTTTCCGCCCCTCGACCGGTTGATCCGTCATTACGGTCTCCCTCCAAATTCCTTCAATAATTCAGATGCATCCAACGAAGCCTGAAACTATTAACGCACCCGACCCCGCGTATGTCAAGGCCCCCCGGCTCGGCCATGAGCTCACCGTCGAACACCCGTGAGGTGCTGTTAGAATGTTTGCCTTTTATCGGTGTCAAGACTGATGAAGCCGAGTATAACCACACCTATAAAATAAGATATGGCCATGGTCACGAGCGCCGGCGCCAGCCCGAACCGATCCACAATCAATCCCGTGACCAGTATCCACACGGGTCCGGTGATTGCCGAAAGGGTATGAAACACGCTCAGCTGAGTGTCGACCCGGGTCTCCTTCGGTGCCACGTTGATCAGCAAGCTCTGAAGCAATGAGCTGCGACCGAAAATAAAACAACCGGCAAAAAAGGTAATCCCGAACAGACCGACTCCCGCTGTTTTTGGGATCAGGATCAAGAGCGTAAAGACGGCGGATAGGACGAGATCGATACGGATGGCGAACCGGGGAGAGGTCCGGTCGGAGAGCCAACCCAAAACCATGGGGCCTATTACGCCCCCGAAGGTGTACATGGCAACAAAGAGGGCCGCATAAGAGGCACTGATACCGAACCGGTCCACCAGGATCACGGCAAGATAGGTATTCAGCGACCCGGTACCGCGACCGGCGGCACCCACCATCATGACACTAGCAAGGAGGAGGGCCCTACGGTCCTGGATCAGGACTTTGTATTCATGGAGACCCAGCCTGGACCGTCGTTTCGAACCGCCTTCGGCAACTACTGAGGGAGACGGCTCCTCCAGGAAAAAGAAGGAAAAGCTCATGATTATGAGGGGAAGACTCATCACCACGACGATCTGGCGCCAATCCAGGTAGTACAGCAAACCAGCCACAACTAGCGGGGCGATCCAGCCCCCCATGTTTCCGCTGGTATGATGAAAGGCCAAAGCCTTGGCCCGGTCCTTGGGAAAGCTGTATGCCATGACCGATCCGCCGACCGGATGGTTTGGGCTGGTCCCTAACCCCCGCGTCGCCATAGCAACGGCCATATGGTTAAAGCTTTGAGCAAATCCCATGGCCGACATGCCCACAAAGGCCACCGCCGTGCCAATGCCCAGGATATGGGTCCTACGAAGGAAGCGCGTCATCACACCAAAGGTAATCTGCATCGGCCCCTCGACCAGCATGGTGATCACGGACAAAAAAGCGATCCCCGTATAACCGAAGTTCAACTGATCCCGGATTATTGGATAAAGAACCGACAGCCCCTGGGAGCTCATGTGGCTAAGGCCGTGTGTCGTATTGACAATTGCGACGGTCAACCAACGACGCTTGGCTGTTTCCATGCTCTGGGACGCTTCAATCATAGGAACGCACCTCCTCTACCGGGGAAAACCATCTGATACGGATCCTAGCAGACCGACAGAACATTTTCATTTGAAAACTCTAGGCAAAAACAAACCTATGGGTTACGCGAATGGAAACTGTCAACCAGAAGTTCCTTTTCAGGGGATAGCTAGTGTGTACTCGAATTAACCCCTTTCTCCTATTCCACTGTTCAACCTCCTGTGCTCGAGCCCAATGGGACTTGACAGATCATAGAATTGCGACTATGGGATCATTACTGATAGACATACGGGTTAACCACGATTGGAGGAGCCACAATGAAAACGAACCGCATTACCGTGACCTTAGGTTTTTGGGCCCTATTATTCCTGCTACCGGGATTGGTCCCTTTAACATCGGCTGCCAGCCCCTGGAACATGGATAATGTCGAGGCGGCGGCGCGAAAAGAAGGCAGCCTTGTCATCTACTCGGCACCGGGTCATATTAACCGTAAAGCCCAGAGCGCTATCAACAAGATTTTTAAGGACAGATACGGTGTCAGCATAGAGTGGACGACGCTGAGTGCGAGGGATATCTCCCCTCGTGTATTCGCAGAGCAAAGGACCAAGAATTACACCGTGGATCTCACGATGTCAGGCATCGCCGGCCACTATGGACAGCTCAAACCCAAAGGATACGTGCAGCCGATCGTCCCACCTTCTACTTTTCAAAAAGGGGGTTGGCGTTTGGACCCGACATCGGTCAAGCCCAAAGCGAGGGACTGGCTTTTTATCAATATGCCGCTCAGACCCAGCTTTCTGATCAATACCAATCTGATCCCCTCGGGCCAGGAACCGAAAAGCTACCAGGATCTCCTGGACCCCAAATGGAAAGGGAAGATCGTATTTCAAACCCCAGCGAGAGGGGGTACCGGCTCCGGCTGGTTCCGTGCCACTCACAGTCATCTCGGTTTGAAATACATGAGGGCGTTAGCCAAGCAGGTGGTGATCGTGGCCAAGGTCAACGATACTCCCCAGGGTGTCGTTCGGGGGCAGTATCCCATTGGGCTTGCAGCGTCAACGACGAGAGTCCGAAGGCTCATCGAACAAGGCGCTCCCGTCAAATTCATTCAGCCCAAGGAAGGTTCCCATATGGCCAGTCAGGGAACCTGCTTTATCGTGAATGCACCTCACCCCAATGCAGCCAAACTCTTTTACCATTGGTTTTTCACTAAAGAGGGTCAAATCGTTTACGCGACCAACACCCAAGCCATCTCCGTAAGAAAGGATGTGCCACAGGATTTCATACCGGCCAATCAGCGTTACAAGGAAGGACAGCCCTATTTGATGGCCTTACTGGAAGACCAACAGGGGTCGAGGCCGAGAGAACTCTTAAAACTGGGTAAAAAAATCTTCATAGAAGGCAAGTAACGCAATACTCCAGACACTACTGACGCGGATCTGAGGCAGTTGAGTGGAGTCAGTTACCGGACTGTGGAGTGCGGCCCAAGATAAGGGGCGGTTCATCTGGACCGCAACCCTTGTAGCGATCCCCCAATGGGCGTTGCTAGCCCTAGTGAGCATCCTGGTCATCTACCCGATGGCCATGATCGTTTTCGGCGCCTTCTGGAGCTCGATGCCGGGAGAGCCGGGCCATCTTACCTTTGCAGGGTATACCGAGGCATTCTCCCAACCGGGCTTATTGAAGGCCCTGTGGACCACCTACTGGCTGACCATCCTGGTCAAGATCATCTCAATCACCCTCGCAATATTTTTTGCCTGGATCATCGCGCGAACCGATACCCCGGGTAGACAATGGCTGGAAGTAGGCTTCTGGCTCTATTTCTTTATGCCCTTCATGCCCCTGGCCATGGCATGGGTCCTCCTGCTGGCACCGGACTTCGGGCTGATCAATCAGGCGCTGCAACGGCTGCCTTTTATTGATGGCTCGGTGTTCAACGTCTATTCCTACGGAGGGATCATCTGGGCCAGCACCCTCACCAGTACGTCCTTTATGGTGCTTCTCATCACCCCGGCCTTTCGCCGGATGGAGGCCAGCCTTGAGGAGGCGTCGACACTGGCAGGGGCCTCCAGGATGACTACGATCAAACAGATCTTGATCCCGTTGATGGCCCCCACCATTCTTGGCGTCCTGTTCCTGACCTTTATCAGGGGGATCGAAGCCTTTGAGACACCGTTGATTCTAGGATATCCCGCGGGAATCCATGTCTACGGGACCAAATTATACGACCTTTTGCATGAAGAACCGCCGGCCTTTCCTCCGGCCATGGCCTTGACCAACATTTTCTTGTTCACCCTCTTTGGTCTGATTTACCTTCAGAACAGATTCATCAAGGGGAAAACCTATACGACTATTGGAGGACGTGGATTCTCCGTACGACCCATTTCCCTGGGACGCTGGCGATACGTCACAATGGGGATCTGTCTCGTTTGGCTCGCCATCAGCACCCTTCTTCCCGTCTTGACCCTCCTTTTCGGATCGTTCATGAAGATTTTTGGTGTTTTTTTACCAGGCGGCTCTTTTACGAGTAATAATTGGATCTATCTCTTCGAGGATCCCAGCTTCTGGTTCAGCCTGAAGAATACCCTTTTGATGGGAGCCGCCGCGGCCACCTTCGGGCTGATTCTCCACTCCATGATCAGCTACGTGATCGTCAAATCAACTTTTAAAGGCAAGAAAGCCCTCGAGTTTGTCAGCTGGTTGCCGTGGGCTGTGCCCGGAATCGTCTTAGGATTAGGGATCTTCTGGGCCTATGTGGGGGGTATCCGTTTGCCTTTCGTCCTCTATGGAACCCTTTGGATTCTGGTAATGGCAATGATCATTAAGGAAATGCCCATTGGCATCCGGGCCATGAGCGGCGGGCTGATGCAACTCAGTAACGAATTGGAAGAATCCTCCCGGGTTCACGGAGCCTCGTTCCCGCGCACCTTTCGTTCCATCGTCGTGCCCTTGTTGGCCCCTACCTTTATCGCCACGTGGATAATTATCTTCCTCGCAGCAGTAAGGGACTTGAGCACGGTGATACTTCTCTACTCGGCGAAATCCAAGGTTTTATCGGTCTTGAACTACGAGTTGTGGGCGTCTGGCCGCATGGAGTCCGCATTCGCCATCGGGCTCGTCACGACCCTTATCGTCATTGTCGCAGCGATAGCCGCCCGCCTCCTCGGAGGCAGACAAGAACTCAACTAGAAATCCGACCAAAACTATTTCGAAAATTTTCTTTGAATTTGTAGCCGGGGAATCGGACAAACGACGACTTGCCCTGTGAGAATTAGGCTCAACCGAAGTCGAAATGTTCGCCCAAGCGCTATTCCACGGGGCGAACCCCAAAGGTGCAAAGCGAGAACAGCAAGCAGGTAGCAGCACGCGGTTAGGAGCCAGAACGAGGTAAATCGGCCGCTGATTTACTCAGATGGACGCAGAAAGAAATCCCTCTATGAATATTACCGCAGAAGCGCCCTTCCATCGCGACGATTCTAAGGACGATATGAATCCTGCGCCGCCTTCAGGGCATCGAGGCGAAGCGCGTTTTCCATTTGGAACCCCCGCGGCACGAGACCATCCCGCTGGCACTCCTCGAGAACTCCCAACAAGCCGTTCATCGGCAATGTAAAAGTAGGATCGATCCGGGAATAAAGGGAGTTCAGCAATTCCTCAAAACGATACCGATCCTCGGGCTCTTCCGTTGCAAATCCGCTAGCCTGTACCAGTTTGCGGATGGCCTCCCGTTCTCCAGGATCAATAACAACCTTGGCCGCATGCATCATCCCCCGAAAACAGGAAACCACAGCGTCAAAATGTTCCCGCACTGCCAGATCAGAAACAACGGTAACCCGGTCTTGCCTGGGAGGGAAAAACTGTCCGCCATCCACCAGCTGAGGGTAACCCGCTTTGTCCATATGACGCGCGAAGGAGACACTCACCATCACCGCCTCGCCCCGACCCTCTTCGAGGAAGCGTAACGTCTGTGGCATGTCGTGCATGTTACCATGGTAAACGAATTCAACATCCTTATCCGGTTCGATCTCGAATCGACGAAATATTTCCCGGGCCTGGATATCCGTGGCACCGTTTCGGGCCCCGATAATAATCCGCTTCCCCATGAGATCTTCCATCTTCTTTATCTCTTTGGCGCCGTAGAGATGAAAGGTGTGCCCTTTGCGCCGTGCACCGCCGATAAAAAGCGTCTTACCCTGAGCATTGGCCGCCAATACCATTGAAGTCAGGGGGTCGACTCCGAGATCAATCCATCCCTGCTCCAGTCCACGCACCTGTGCTTCCTCGTCCCCAGTGGCGATAAGCTCCACATGGCGGAGCCCCTCCTTTGCAAAGAATCCCCGCTCCATGGCCACCAGTGGTATCGCCAAGTGATTCCATTCATCATGGGCAGCGGAAATTCGAAAAGGCCTCTCGCTGGATCCGGACTTGCCGTCAACGGCCAACCAACTACGGTACGGTCCTGCAATTAAAGTTTGTGATGAGAACGTAATGATCAAGCACCCCCTATTTTAGCTTGCCCCTATAGAAGCTTGTCCTCGAAAGGCATATCGGCCATTTTTACCGGGCCCTGATCCGTAATGAGGATCTGCTCTTCCAACTTGACAGCCACGTCATCTCCCTCGGCACCAAAGACGCAGTCCACGGAAAGGACCTGATCCTTCTTGATTGTGTCTTCCACATCCTTTTGATATTTCATAATGCTCGGATATTCCCCGGGAGTCAGGCCATTGGAGTGGGCGATATGGAAAGAATAGAGATATTTATGAAACTCCTCGGGCACCGGGGGCAAGTTCGCCTTGACTTGCGCGATGGGGGTGCCGGGCTTGAACAATGAAATGACCCCATGGAGATATTCATGGGCACGCCGATAACGGTCCCGTTGTTTGTCCGATGCCTTGGTGCCACAGAGAAAGGTCCGGGAAGAGTCGAAGATATATCCGCAAGGCCCATAGACATGGAGGTCTAAACCCACAAGATCTCCGTCCTGGAATTTGCGTTCCGTCGGCCAGCGCCGCCATGGATTCATGTTTTCCCCGGAGCATACATTAATTTGCAAAAGATCCTCCGCGCCCAATAGGATCACGCGGGAGAAGATAAGGCTAATCATCTCCTCTTCGCTCATTCCCGGAGCCATCTCGTCCCGAAAGGTCCGCATAATGCTGCTGTAGATCTTGGCGATTTCCTTGTAGATCAGTATCTCGTCCTGTGTCTTTACTGTCTTTGACAGCTCGAGTAAATTATCCGCAGTCATCAGGGGAATCTCTTGATGACTGAGAGCGCTAAATCCGATAGGATCGAGAGTGTCGATTCCAAGTTTTTGTCCAACAACGCCAAACTCCCTCATGAGGTCCTTAAGCTTATCGGCCCATTTCAAGGCCTTTTGATCCGCATCCGAATCCGAAGGATCCACACGATAAATGATTGGGCGGGTATCGGGATGGGAGAGCTTGACGAAACCTTCGTCCATGGACCGGACAAAGGCAACCGGTTCGCCCTCTGCTGGAACAAATGCAGTCCCACCTGGAATACGCAGGTTCAGCACATACCTTACATTGATTCGGTTGGTCAGAAAAATCCCGCCGACGCCTTCTTCCTTCATGATTTTCTGAAGATTGCGCACACGGTCCCGTTTCAAACGCTGATCATCCCATGTCTTTTCAATAAGGCGCATATTCACCTACCTTCCCTTCACTCATGATCTCGTTGAACTCCAGGGTGAGAAATCCTTTTTTTCGCCCTTTGCGGAGCCCACTATCACCAACAGTATCCGATCAACAGTTTTTAATCCACCCTATGTAGGAGCAGACATCTCCCTGCCATAACACAACCCTGATAGCACATCAATGAATGACAGCGGCCTTGAACTTTCAAATCAAAATGACTATGGTTCGCACTAACCGGCAAAGCCGAGAAAACTGTGAACGGGTTGGGAGGGCAAGTATGAAGGTTCTTAGATTCAACGATGACAGAATTGGAATATCAAAAGACGGTAATACGCTCGTAGACGTCAGTGACACCATTACCCACAGGGCGGAGAAAGGCCCTAATCGAGCCATGGAAGAATTCATCGAGAGGCTCGGTTCGACACGCGGCGAAATCGACCAGGCCGTGGCGCAGGGAAAGTCGCTCCCATTGAGCAGCGTCAAGCTTCTAGCGCCAATCCCGCGGCCGAGCAAGGTGCTCGCCGCCTTTGTCAACTACCTGGACAGGATCGGAGCAGAGCCTGGAATGGTACCCATCGAATTTTTCTACAAGTGCCCCGAGTTGCTGGGACCGGAAGGGACGATCATCATCCCCGACATCCCCCCTGTCACTGTATTCCAGCCTGAGGCGGAACTTGGCTTTGTTATGGGCAAAGGGGGCAAGGATATCAGCGAATCCACCGCAATGGACTATGTCCTCGGCTACATGCCATTCATCGACGTGTCGTCCAGGGGTATGGTCCGTCGGACTCAGTTCCTGGGTAAAGGGCTGGACACGTGGGGTCCTTGCGGCCCCTGGATTACCACTGCAGACGAAGTCGGCGACCCCTACACCCTCCAGGTCAAATCCTGGGTCAACGGAAAGCCGCGCCAGGACTACAACACCAGAGAAATGGCTCAAAAAATTCCGGCACTCATAGCCTGGGTGACCCGCTTCGTTACCCTCAATCCTGGGGATGTCATTACCACGGGCACCTTTCATGAAGGACTGGGTCCACTCAACGACGGAGATATCGTCGAGATCGAGATAGAAAAGCTTGGACGAGCAAAGTTCTTTACCAAAGGGTATGGCGAACGCAAGGAAGGAAACTGGGCACCCCCCATCCCCAAACCGGGTCAAAAGACCGGGCCGGGGATGAGCAAGGTTTGAAAAACGACGATCCTGAGATCGCTTAAACTTTAAAACAGTCGATACCGATCGAGCGCTTGGACCCGATACTCAAATGTCCAAGACCTTTCCCATCTGAACCGGGGTCCCGCGCTTGGCACACTCGTCGAGAAAGAGTTGCTTGACCTCCGCCATGGTCTCGGCGGGAATATCCTCGTAGTTCATCTGGTTACCGCCTCTTTTGGTGCTTCGCATGGTGTAAAAAGTACTTCGGTCCACCTTGTTTCGCTTGCTACTGAGCTTCAACGCCAGGTGCTCCGCCGGATCACTACTGATCACGCAGTGTTGGTGCCACCACCAGTTAGGCGGCACGATCATAGTTCCCGGCCCCCAGTATTCCTTGGTCTTGTTCTTCTCCGCCCCGTCGGGCCACATTAAGGAATAGCCCTCACCTTTAAGCCAGATCACATGGGCCCCGGGCCCGTGGCGGTGTATCTTGCTGAAGGTCCCCCCGGGGAGCTCGACGAGATGGGCGCCGAGAACGCCGTTGGCCATCTCGAAGGAATATCCCCTCGAATTTACGCCCCGATTGGATTCTCGCAATTCAACGTTATAAACATCAGCGAAAAAATTACTGAAGCTTATCTCAGTTGGGATATCCCAGAGACCAAACTTTTCGTTCTTTACCTTACCGGAAAAATAATTCTCTTCGCTATCGTACCGTTCGGGAAAGGGCGCATCGTTGTTGAAGATGAAATCGTCGTTTCGAATCAGATTCATCATGATCGGCGCCGTGGTCACCGCCAGGTACCGGGCCGTCTCCGTCCCCGAGCCATTGAAATGCTGATAGTGGCAGTTAAGCGGGATGGCGAACAGGCTTCCCGCTTGCCACTCGAACGAGTTCTTTTTCTTCGGGTTCGTCCACACGCTGGTGCTCCCGCGACCGCTCAGCACAAAGATCATCTCCTCGTACATATGCCGTTGTGGCTTCAGCTCGCCACCCACCGGGATCTCGCAGATGTACGACGCATTCATCTCGCCGGTGCCGTCCAGTTGTATCTGCACCGCCTTACCGCCGGTGCGGTCCCAGGG
Source organism: Binatia bacterium (assembly GCA_963664015.2). Classification (GTDB taxonomy): domain Bacteria; phylum Desulfobacterota; class Binatia; order UBA9968; family CAXXLF01; genus JACZQL01. The sequence goes on from CAXXLF010000002.1 coordinate 542,327, forward strand.
CCTGAGGGACTGGGTATAGACATTGTCGATCTTGGCACCCCGAATCAGGTCCAGCCCTTCCCGCTCCACCCACTCGTCAAAATACAGGCAGTTCCACTTCATCTCAGCCATTTAATTTCCTCCTATATCGATGGATTCATGATTGCCTATAACTACCAAACCTTGACAATCGAGGCAACGAATCAATAGTATCCCTCCTGTGATTAACCACAAGGGCGGAAAGTCGTAGTACCTGCCAGGAAACGCACAGGGTAAAGGGATCTGAGGGGAAATGACCTATCAATCGTATAAGACACAGGTTTCCTGCATATTCAGCTTATGATGACCGGGGACACCTAGCGCCTCCAGACCCTAAGCAACTGCACCTGGGCACGGGACAAATTCTATTCTAAGGAGGGCCAATGAAGGAGACTTGGGCGACTGTCGGTCAAAGAACCGTCCCCGTGTACGCAAGGGAAAAGGTTATGGGAACGGCCAAGTTCGCGCCCGATATCAGCCTGCCCAATCTCTTGTGGATGAAAATCCTGAGGAGTCCCCATCCCCACGCCCGGATCCTCGAACTGGATACCTCCGAGGCCGAGCGTCTTGCTGGAGTAAACGCCGTTCTCACATACCGGGACGTCCCGCGGGTCCTATTCGGGCCGTTCGAGAACGAGCTCTATCCACTGGACCAGGAGGTTCGCTTTATCGGCGATGCCGTAGCAGCAATAGCGGCGGAAGATTGGAACATCGCAGAGGAGGCAACACGGGCAATCCAAGTAAAGTACGAAATTTTACCGGCAGTCTTCGACCCGGAGACTGCAGCGCAACCGGGTGCGCCCATCGCAGTTTTGGACCTTCCGGACCCCGATAGCACAATTCCTTGGTGGCAAGACCACGCAAATCCCACCTTTCGGGACAATACGACCAATGTCTACAGCCGAGCCCCTGGTGAACCGACCTTATTTAACCGGAGGGGCGACGTAGAAAAGGATTTTCAGGAAAGCGACTATCTGGTTGAGAGGGTTTTCCACCAGCCCCATGTGAGCGGGGTCGCCCACGAGCCACGAGCCTGTGTGGCAGTTTGGGAGAATGGGCAATGCACCCTCTGGTGTTCAGTACAGGAACCCTACAAGCTGGCCAACTCGGTCGCCCGCGTTCTGGATATTCCCGAAAAATCGGTCAGGGTCATTTCAACCATGATTGGGGGTGGCTTCGGCGTCAAAGTTACGGGAAGATTTGCTATCCTGTGCGCCCTCATGGCCCGGAAAACCGGGAGACCGGTCAAGGTCTGGCACACTAGAGAAGAGGAGAGTCTGGACTCCCACAACCGGCCCGCCCTGGTTCATTACGTAAAGGCAGGTGCTAAACGTGATGGATCTATCGTTTCCTTCAAGATTAAGACCTATTTGAATAACGGCTATTGGCTGGGCAAGAGCACAACCAGGCTTGCTCACGGAATGGTCAATCACATCATGGACCTCTACCATCCATGCCCCAATGTCCTGTGGGAAGTATTTGTCACCAGAACGAATCTGCCCTCCGCCGGTCCTTATCGGGGACGTTCCGATGCGGAGAGTCACTTCGCCATCGATTCGGTGGTGGATGAGCTAGCTCACAAGGCTCAGATGGATCCCCTCGAGTTTCGCCTGAAGAACAGGATCCATACCGGCAACGACCTCTGCTCATCTCCGGGAAGGGTAGTCTCAACCGTGGGGGTCGAGGAGGCAGTACGCCAAGGGGCTGAGACCATAGGATGGCACCGTCGCAAGGCTCTCCCTGGATCGGATGCTGGGAACAGAAAACGAGGGATGGGAATGGCGATGGTCATCCACAGTGCTGGTAGCCAACCCTTTCGGCCCGCCGCGGCCCGACTCGAGATCGATGACCAGGGCCGGATCGCCCTGTTTTCGGGTACTACCGATCAGGGCTCGGAGCAACAAACCACACTCCGGCAAATGGTTGCGGAAGTTTTATCTATACCCGCACCCAACATCGGCGGGACCAATGCCGACACCTCTACCTGTCCCCGTGATACGGGTCCTATTTCCAGCCGAACGGTTTATGCCACAGGGAGTGCAGCAGTCAGGGCGGCTTAGGAAATGAAAAACAAACTCCTCCTGCAAGCGTCCAAGGTCCTGGAGGTCTCGGTTGAAGACCTGGAACTCGGAAACCATCGGGTCTGGGTGACTGGCACCCCAACCAAAGGAGTTTCATGGGCAGATCTTGTAAAGTCTACTGGGGACCTCATCGTTGCATCAGGCGAGTTTAACGCCAATGAAAAAAGCTCCGTTGCCTTCGGATTTGCCGCAACATTCGCTGAGGTTGAAGTCGATTTGGAATCAGGGGAGGTCAAAGTCTTACGGCTGATTTCGTCCCACGATGTCGGACGAGCCATCAACCCAACAATCGTGGAAGGCCAGATCATAGGCGGCGCAGCTCAGGGTCTCGGCTATGCCCTGACTGAGGGGTTCTGCTTCCCCCCAAAACGGGGACCGCCCTCAACCAGTGGTTCCTGGACTTGAAGACGCCATCCATCCTGGATACCCCAAAGATCGAACCCATTATGGTTGAATTGGGTGAACCCACTCATCCCTTCGGGGCCAAAGGCTGCTCGGAAATCTCCACCGTCGGAGTCCCTCCCGCCATTGCCAATGCAATCTATAACGCCACGGGTTTACGTCTGGAAGAGCTTCCCTTAACTCCTGATCGGGTGCTTTCCGCCTGGCATGCCGCTCATGTATATGGGAATTGAAAAACTTCGTAGAAATCTGTGCGATCCATAGCTAAGCGCCGGTTACATGTTGACCACGGCACCCATATTAACCGGTGTGCCACGCTTCGCGCATTCCTCCATAAAGATCCGCTTGAGCTCAGCCATGGTATCGTCGGGAACATCTTCGTAGTCCATCTGGTTACCGCCCTTTCGGGTGGTTCTCAAGGTGAAAAAGGTGCTCCGGTCGACTTTATTGGTCCGGCTACTGAGCTTCAGTGCCAGATGCTCCGCGGGGTCCTTGCCGATGACGCAGTGCTGGTGCCACCACCAGTTAGGTGGAACGATCATGGTACCGGGCCCCCAGTATTCCATGGTCTTGTTCTTTTCAGACCCATCGGGCCACATCAAGGTATAGCCGTCGCCCTTTAACCAGAGCACGTGAGCCCCGGGTCCGTGACGGTGCAGCTTGCTGAAGGTACCGCCCGGTATCTCCAGGATGTGAGCACCTTGAACACCGTTGGCCATCTCGAAGGAATACCCTCTGGTGTCCACTCCGCGATTGGACTCTTCCAGTTCCAGACTATTGATGTCGGCGAACAGGTTGCTGAAACTGATATCCATAGGGATATCCCAAAGGTCGAACTTCTCCTTCTTGATATTTCCGGAGAAGTAATTCTCCTCACCGTCGTAGCGCTCTGGAAAGACCATATCATTGTTGAAGATGAAATCATCGTTTCGCATCAGGTTCATCATGATCGGCGCCGTGTTCACCGCAAGATACCGGGCCGTCTCAGTCCCCGATCCGTTGAAATGCTGGTAGTGGCAGTTGAGCGGTATCGCAAACAGACTCCCCGCCTGCCATTCGAACGAGTTTTTTTTCTTCGGGTTCGTCCACACGCTAGTGCTCCCTCGCCCACTCAACACATAGATCATCTCCTCGTACATGTGCCGTTGGGGTTTTAGCTCTCCCCCCACCGGAATCTCAGAAATGCTGGCCGCGTTCATCTCACCAGTACCGTCCAGCTGAATCTGCACCGCCTTGCCGCCGGTGCGGTCCCAGGGCTTGAGGGGGTGAGTATAGACATTGTCAATCTTGGCGCCCCGAATCAGGTCCAGCCCTTCCCGCTCCACCCATTCGTCGAAGTAAAGACAGTTCCACTTCATCTCAGCCATCGAATTCCTCCTTAACCATACTTTCCTGAATTTTCTGCAATAAGATTTTATCCGGGCCTCTCAAATGTCAATGACGGCATCCATATTCACCGGAGTGCCCCGTTGGGCGCACTCTTGAACAAAGATATTTTTCAACTCGGCAATCAACTCGGGAGGTGTATCCTCATAGTTCATCTGGTTGCCGCCGCGCTTGGTGCTCTTCAAGGTGTTCATACTGTTTTTGTTGACCTTGTTGGTCTTGCTGCTGAGCTTTAATGCCAGGTGCCGGGCGGGCTCGTTGCTGACGATGCAGTGCTGATGCCACCACCAGTCGGGCGGAACTACCATCATACCCCGCTTCCAGTTCTCCTTGAGCTTCTCGCCACCGTCGGGCCACATCATCGTATAGCCCTCGCCCATGAGCCAGATCACGTGGGCGCCGGGCCCGTGGCGATGCACCTTACTAAAGGTTCCGCCGGGGATCTCAAGCACATGGGCCCCCTGAACTCCATTGGCCAGCTCGAAGTTGTAACCCCGAGTATTGACCCCACGACTGGACTCCTCCAGCGGAACGTCGTAAACGTTGGCAAAAAAATTACTGAAGTTGACGCTCAGGGGAATATCCCACAGGCCGAAGATTTCCGTCTTGATCTTTCCCGAGTAGTACTGATCCTGGCCCTGGTAGCGTTCCGGGAACACGGCGTCGTTATTGAATATGAAATCGTCGTTTCGAACCAGGTTCATCATAATCGGCGCCGTGGTCACCGCCACGTAGCGCGCCGGCTCGGTCCCGGAACCGTTAAAGTGCTGATAGCGCGCATTGAGCGGAACTGCGAAGAGGCTCCCGGCCTGCCATTCGAAACTGTTCTTGCGCTTCTCGTCATACCAGACCGTGGTGCTGCCCCGCCCGCTCAAGACAAACACCAACTCCTCGTACATGTGTTTCTGTGGTGACAGTTGTTTTTTCGGCGCGATCTCACAGATATACGCGGCGTTCAGCTCACCGGTGCCCTGCAGCTGAATCTGCACGGCCTGCCCGCCGGTCCGTGCCCACGGCTTGAGGGGTTGGGTAAAGACGTCATCGATCTTGTGGCCGCGGATGAGGTCCAGTCCCTCTCTCTCAACCCATTCGTCGTAGTAAAGACAGTTCCATTTCATCTCGGCCATTCAGGATCCTCCGTGCGACGGTTACGACCACCACCCGGCAACACTTGGTAGCCAGGTAGTGGTCGTATTGTTTTGCAGGGAATTAGGCTGATTTCTTGAACTCAGGCATGTCGGAAGCGATGCCCTTCGCGGCCAATTTGGCCTCAAAGCGGCTACGCACCTGCGGATCTTCATCCTCGTACTCGAGCAAGGTGCCGCCCTTCTTGACGGACGTCAATGTTCCGTCATCGAAACGTTTGCCCGCCTGGGCAAAGCCCATGGGAAAGACACGCCCGCCGTAACGGAGGGCCAGGTGCCGTGCGGGTCCCGCACCCGAGTTGAAATGCTGATGGAACCAGTTGGCCGGCGGACAGTAAACGCTTCCCGCCTTCCACTGCACCTCGATCACCTGGTCTTCGTGCCCATTGCTATAGGGATGCAACCCCAGCTCATTGGGCCAAAGGAGAACGTATCCCTCTGACTGCAAGCCCAGCAGGATCGCCCCTGATCCGTGATAGTGGGCCTTGTGGTAGCGCCCCATGGGCCAATTGGAGATATGTCCGATGAGCGAGTTGCCACCGATCTGGAACTGGGTAATCTTCACGTCCGCCCCTTTTAGCTCCTCGGACTCCAGTTTCGCCGTGCCCACATCAGGAATGAAGTTGGTCTCCCAGACCTTGGTGAGTCCCGTCTCGAATATTTTATTGGTGACATTGAAGTAGCCGTCCTGTCCCGAGAAGCGGTCGGCAAAGACATAAGGGGTGTTGAAGACGAAATCGGGATTACGATAAAGGTCGATGACCAACGGCGCGTTGGTAACCGCCAGGAATTTGACCGGATCCCGGCCGCCGTTTACCAGCCGATGATTGCTGTTTAGAGGATTGGCAAAGACGCTCAAGGGGCCCCACTCGAACAAGATTTTCTTTCCACCCTCCTGCCAGACCTCCGTTGCCCCGTGTCCATCGAGGATACAGATCACTTCTTCGTACATGTGTTTTTCTGGTTCCAGGGCTCCGCCCGGAGGAATTTCGGCCACGTACATACCGGTAATGCCTTCCTGGCCGTAGAGGTGGATGAAGGAACCCTTTCCTCCCATACGCTTCCAGGGTTCGAGCTTGATGTCCCGAACATCCGAAAGCGCGTAACCTTCCACCATGGGAATCCCCTGGCTTTTGACCCATTTGAAGTAGGCCGTCTTCTGCATTGACTCCATCAGTTTATCGAATACACCCATATTGTTGTTAACCTCCCTAACTTAGATTTTAATTAGACAACCATCCGTATCGAAATCTTCTTTTCCAGCACACGTTCTCAGCTCGTATTACCTACCGCGCAGCTTGCCCCCTCCTTTGAGCCACAAAGAGTTCCAGTAATCAAACAAGGGCGGCATGACCTCGTCGATCCGAGTAGGATCTCTGAAGGCTAGCTTCTTTCCCAGGATTTTATCGGCGAACGGGAGGAACTCCTTGCGGTTGAGATCCTTATGGATCGGCCCCCAGAGCCCGCCACCGAAACGTGAGATCTGCCCTTCCTTACTGAGTAGCCAATTCAACATAACCTTGGCGGCGTTGGGATTGGGAGAATTATTCAGCAAGACCGCTTCTTCCGTAGAGGCAGGTACCGGCTCGGGGCAGTGGAAGCTCACCGGAGCACCCTGCTGTACCATCTGAAAGACCCGTCGATAGTTGGACGGAGCCACTCCATGAAACTCACCGGCCGCAGCTAACTGGGTCAGTGCATTCATTCCCTCCTTGCGCAGCTGCGGCTTGACCTCGGAAAACAGCTTGTTCATAAAATTCTTCGCCCACTTCTCCCCGTTCACCATCCACAGGTTTCCAATAAAAAGGTTGGGCCGGTTCCCCAGGGCGAAATTGCCGTTGTGCCAGATGGAGTTGGTCAGAAGGTCTTTCCAACCTTTTGGGAGATCCTTATCCTTGACCATTCGCGTATTGTACGAGATGCACCAGTAGAGCTTGGAGATGCCGGTCCAGGTTCCATTGGTAGCTTTCAATCCATCGGGGACACTTGCCAGGGCTGGAAGGGGACGGAGATCGACCAGTCCTTTGGCCTTCTCAAATTCGTTTACGAACGCTCCAACCGAAAAAACCGCATCCGTAAGGACCCTGCCGCTTTTGTACGCCATCAGGGTCTTCACCGTACGTCCCTCCCGGTTGGCCCCCGTATAATCGAATTTGATAAATGGGTATCGCTCCTTGAAAGGGGCGAAGATATCGTTGATTTCCCTGCTCCGGGCAGGCGTACCACGAACCTTGACCGCACCTTCCTTTTTTGCGCCCTGGATCCATTCTTTGGGAACGTTCAGCTCTTTGTCGATACCGCTAAGTATGGAGGGATCGACCTTGAGTTTTTTCAATATCTTTTGCGTCGCTTCGGGTAACGATTCAGCCGATACGAAATACCATGGGACCAGCGTTAGGGCCACGACAACGCTGATAAATATTGACCCTCGAACTTTCTTTATCATTCCTCTATTCCTTCTATTAAAGCTGTGTGTGAAGCGCAGTTCATTACGCAACGTTAGATATTAGTTCAAAATTGCCGGGTGCGCCTTTCGTCTGACCTCTAATGCGTTAATATACTGTCCTTTTATTGTCAAGCTGTTAACAGAACCGATTGAATCCGGTTGAAATGCGATGGCTTCACGAGGCGTTGACAGTCACGTCTGCATCGGATAATGAAGCAGAGAGTTGCTACAATATTTAGTGAATAATTTCAGCCAATATACGAAAAAGGCCCTTCCATGCTGAACAGAGAACAGAACGATCTGCTGTGTCGAACCGGTGCTGGAACACCCGGTGGTGAGATGCTCCGACGCTACTGGCAGCCAGTAGGGCTTTCCAGTGAATTAACCGCCGGCGGACAACCCCGCCAGGTCCGGATCATGGCGGAAGATCTGGTCCTCTTCCGGGACGACCAGGGAAGACCGGGTCTGTTGGGTCTCCACTGCTCCCATCGACTCACATCCCTCGTTTACGGCCGCGTAGAGGACGGTGGCATTCGCTGTCCCTTCCACGGTTGGCTGTACGACATCGAAGGCAAATGCCTGGCGCAGCCGGCTGAGCCCGAGCCTATCAGTAAAACATTTCGCCACCTGGCCTACCCGTGCCAGGAGTTGGGGAGCTTGATCTTTGCCTACATGGGACCGTTGGACAAGATGCCGTTGCTGCCCAGGTACGAGGTCCTGGTGCGCCAGGACGGAAACCGTAAGGTCGACTGTTACACGATCAACAGTAACTATCTTCAAAACGTGGAAGGAGCCCTGGATACCTCCCATGCCTCTTTCCTTCACATCGACAACTGGTCCAAGATGAAACACAAGCTCGCGGCCATGCCCAAACGCGAGATCAAATTCAAAGAGACCGACTATGGCATCTGGCAAACAGCGATGTCCCATATTCAGGCGGCGACCAAAGGCGCCTTGATCCCCGTCTATGCCCACTTCTTCATGCCCGCCGGATTCATGAGAATTCAGGAAACACGCCATGAGGCAGGTCTGATCCAGAAATACCAGTCCTGGTACGTCCCCATCGACGATACCCACACCGTCAGGTACCAGGTTAGCTTTTCACCGCCGATGAAAAACGGCAAACTCTTTCCATGGCCACCCCAGGAAGAATTCGCCCAACCGGGTCCCGAGAATGATTACTTCCGTAACTACGATGAGGTGGACACGATCTCGGGAATACCTATGAAAACTACCGCATCCGCCGTCAAAGGGTTTCTGGTTCAAGACAGCATGGTCAATGAAAGCCAGGGCCCAATCGTGGATCGCAGCCGGGAGCACCTGGGGGCGTTGGACACGGTGCTGACGGCAATGAGGGTTATGCTCCTGGTAGCCGTAGAGGATGTCCGGCAGGGCCGCGACCCCAAGCACATCATCCGGGACCCGCACAAAAATGAGATAGTGGGTATTCGTGGGGAAGATGAACAGGAACGGGTCTAATCCTAGCGTTGGCCAAAGATCCGATTCAGGGGAAAATCGATGACTCAGACCATCGAACCACTATCCCTGCAGACCGGAGGCGTATTATTCAAAATACAATTTCGTCATAGTCGGGGCGACGAAGGCCTCACCTTTGACGTGTTCCCGGCAGATGGAAAAAACAAGGACAGGCTCCTGCGTTTCGACTGCTTTAGAGACAAACCACATTTTCATCTTGGCCGAGTAAAGGTCATGGATATAGATAAATCCAGGAACCCGGATCCCCCCCGGTGGGCGCTCAGTCAATTCAAGACCCGGCTTTCATCTTTGATCGAAGAGGCTGGATATAAAGACGTCGCTCAGCAGGTCAACCAAGCGGCCGTAGCCAAGTCCCTTTCGAGAATTGAGAAAGAGATTTTCCGCTTAGAGGACGAATCAAAATGATCAAGCCATCCGATCTTTCATGGGACGATGTGGTTCGAGTGGGATCGGGGACTCTGGGCGGAAACTACCTGCGCTCTTTCTGGTGGCCGGTGGCGCCGTCCGATGAGGTGAAGGACATTCCCGTTCCGGTCAGGCTTCTTGCCGAGGAGCTCGTCTTGTTTCGCGACCTCTCGGGTCACCTGGTTATGCTGGACGCCCATTGTCCCCATCGCCGTGCCTCCCTGGAATACGGAAGGATCCAAGAAAACGGGATTCGCTGCGCCTATCATGGATGGCATATCGACCGAGAAGGGAAAATCATAGACCGGCCCGCAGAACCCATCAAGGCGACCGACCAGATTCGACAAACCTGCTATCCGGTCAAGGAACTGGGCGGTTTTGTCTTTGGCTACCTGGGACCTGATAAAAAGAGCCCGCCTCCCCTTCCCAGGTATGACATTCTAGTTGGAGATGGATATCGAGTTGCCGAGCGAGGAGACAATGAGCTTGGTAAGGCATACAATTGCAATTGGCTTCAGGGCGTAGAAAACACAACCGATACCTCTCATCTGGCCTATTTGCATGGGATATACGATCGGTGTCCAATATTCAAATCGGTTGAAGGCGATTACGGTGTCAAAATCTATATCCTGGACCCGGGTAAGAAACCCAATACTTTAAAACTACGCAAGAGGACTACCGTGCTTCCGACCATGAGTCGAAAGTCGAGACAGGAAACCGGGGTAAAGGCCCCAGGGAGGGCTAAAGGAAATATCCAGCAGGCCATATGGCTTATCCCCATTAACGACACGGAGTGCTCGGAGATGAGGCTGACGGTCTATCCTGAAGAACCACCGGATGAAAGGTATTATGGAGCTGCTATGGACAAGGCCAAAGGCAGGGAACTAAAACCGTACGATCGGCGTAAATTTGGCGAGATCGAAGGCAACGTTCCGTTGGAAGACAAGGCAATGGTCGAGACTCAAGGGCCCATCGTGGACCGAACACTGGAGCATACCGGATACGGTGACCGGGCCATCCTGATGCTGCGCAAGATGATCCGCGAGGGGATCGCGGATGTAGCCAACGGCCAAAAACCCCGCGGCGTCCTGGATCGGGAACCGGAGATGATCGACCTTGACATAGGTTTCGACGAATTCCAGATTGATGAATGCCCCGCCGAGTTGAAGGACCTGGCGGATCAGCTGCAACAGGAACTTAAACAGGCGGGGTAGTTCTCCCTTCCCGGTTAAGCGCGAGAACCCCACGAAAAGGGCTTATTAGATCGACCAACCGCCGGCGTTGCTCCCCAGCCCGTGGCCTTACGCGTTCTTCAGAAGAGGAAAAATCCTCTTTGCATTTTCCGTAAAGATCTTTTTCTTATCTTCGCCACTGAGAAATCCTATGCTGTCGATGACCGGGATCAGGTCGTCCGATGGTTTGTTGGTTTCCGGATTCAAGATCGCCGTGCCCGAGCCAGGGGCCTCGGTTCCAAACAGCATCCGACTGACGCCCCGCTGCTTGATCGCCGTAGCCAGAAAGTCTTTGTCGTAGGCACAGGTGTCGGAAAAGAGATTGTTACTGACATCCATTCTACGCCCTGTTTCTCGCCTCTATACCCCCGCCCCCACCGAGCCGCCGGATTCTTCACCGGACGGCTTGGCTCCTCGCGACACCAGTCGATTCAAGGCCCCACCGCAATGACAGATGATCACCTTGAGCTCGGGAAAGCGCTGGAATACGTCGCTGTGCTCCAGCAACAGGGTGGCCAGAGTCTCTTCCGTCATATTGTTATACTAGTAGTTATGGGGAATAATCTCGATGCGGGGATCCCGGCTGATGGCCGGGTGGACGATGAGAGGGGCTTTCAGCTCCTGTGCCTTTTCGTAAAGCGGGTACCAGTACTCCATGTCCATGCCCGGTGTCTGTCGGTCAGCTCCGGGATCCGGATTGACCAGGGCGCCCACAAACCCCAATTCTTTGATGCATCGAACCAATTCGGGGACGCAGTTGCTCGTGTTCAACTTGGAGTTCTGCGGCAGCTGGGCAATCCCAACGAAACGGTCTGGATGCATTTGACACTGTTGATGAATGATATCGTTGGTGACCCGGGTCCATTTGTTTACTATAAACGGGGCCTCCCAGTGCATCATAGCCACCGGCCTTGGGGAAATCATTTGTAGATCAATATTCCTCTCGTCCATTATCCGGAAGTGCCGCGCCAATGCGCCATCCATGAGTTCTTTAGAGATTTCAAGGTCGGTTCCACCGGGGCTTCTAAGCGCAATGAGATTGTAGGCAAAGGCCCTGAAATGGGGCGGGGTCGACATATGACCGTGTACATCAATTACCTTTTGTCCGTTGTACATAGTTCCCCCAGCAGATTAGATTCGGGTATACTCTTCGGGTAACCCGCTACCCCCATTCGTTTCCCTCAAATAACCATCAATGCAAGCCCAGGCTTCGATGCCGGGGTCTCCCATTGATAAAAACAGCGGGGAGAAAAGAGCATGGATCAGGGTTAGGACAGAATAAGTGGGATAGGGCTCATGTCCGGGGTTGGTCCGGAAACCGAACCGGCCCCGTCAATGAACTCACTGAATTCAGCTCGAGCGGCGGAGAGATTCCGTCGCAGTATAATATGCGGATGGCTAACCCTTGCGGATTCCCTTTAGGACCTCGTCCATGTGACTGGGAGCACCGATCTTGGCCAGCTCGCCTTCGAATATCCCACGAATTTTGGGATCCTCGTCCTGATACTCGATCTGGCCTCCGCCGTCCTTAACGTCTTCCGAGGTACCGAATTGTTTTTTCAGCCCCGGGTGCTTCCGGCTGGTAAAGGGCTTTAACGCCAGATACCGGGCGGACTCGGCACCTTTATTGAAATGCTGGTGGAACCACAATTCGGGAGGAACAAACAAGCTCATCTCATGCCAGTCGTATCTCGTAAAGTCTTTTCCCTCGGGCCACATCATAGAATAGCCCTCGCCCTTGAGCACGATCACGTGGGCGCCGGCGCCATGGCGGTGGGCCTTCTTATAGGTGCCCACGGGAAATTCCGAGATGTGAGCGGACATCACGTTGTTGGCAATCTCGAGCATGATCCCGGTCCCACCGGCACCACGGACGCTCTGGTCCTTCAATTGAAACGCCCTGACGTCCTGGATGAAGTTGCTTTCCCAGAACCTCTCGGCAAGGAACTTCCCCTTACCGCTGAAGAAATCGTCCTCCCCGCTGTAACGGTCTTTAAAAACGTGATCGCAATTGAAGATGAAATCCTGGCTATGGAATAGATTCATGACGGTAGGGGCATCGGTCATACCCAGCAGCCGTACCGGTTGATCCCCCTGGCCGTTGAAGTGCTGATACCAGGCGTTCAAGGGAGGCGAAAAGACGCTTCCCTCCTGCCATTCAAACGTCTGCTTCTTCCCACCTTCGTTCCATACGCTGGTAGCTCCGCGGCCGCTAACCACGAAGAGGAGTTCTTCAAACATGTGTTTTTGAGGCTTGATGGACTGCCCCGCCGGGATCTCCAGGATGTAGCTATCGTTGACCCCTTCGCTACCATCCAGGTTCAGATAACTCCCCATGGCCCCCATGCGCTTCCAGGGCGCGACTTCCACCTTTCGCACATCCTGGATGAAGAACCCCCCGACGACTGGTATGTTTTCTTCCACCAGAAACTCGTCATAAGCGCTAATGCACCCCAGTTCGTTTCCCTTAAGTTTCACCGCTGTTGCCGGTTTTGCCATTCCAACCCTCCTAATTTTTAAATATGAGATACTACTGTTGCATTTTTTCTGACGATAGACAAAGGAAGGCCACAGCTTCGGAGCAGTGAATCCCCTGCCGGGCTCACCGGCAACTGGACGAGATCGAGTCTTCGGATAACCGATCTCGAACGCTACCGCTTCTTACCCCCGCCTTTGAGCCAGAGGTCGTTCCAGAAATTCATCATCTCGGGCAGAAAGGGCTGCATCTGGTTGGCATTGATGAATACCTGCCTCCGGCCCAGGATCTGATCGGCAAAGGGCAGGAATTCGGCCCTTATAAGGTCCTTGTGGCTCGGGGTCCAATAGGTCGCAGCGTACTGCGCAAGCTGGCCTTCCTTACTAAGCAACCAGTTCAGAAAGAGTTTGGCCGCATTCACGTTGGGAGCTCCCTTGAGAATGATCGCGGATCCGCCTACCGCCGCAGGAACCGGCTCGGGGCATGAGAACCCAAGCGGTGCCCCTTGCTTCATCAAACGGTAAGGGCTCTTATAATGGGATGGGATGACACCGTAAAACTCGCCGGCTGCGGCGAGCTGAGGGAGGGCATTCATGCCCTCTTTACGGAGCTGCGGCTTGAGCTCATTAAACAGTCTTGTCATGTACTCCTTGGTCCACTTTTCCCCCTTGTCCAGCCACAGGTTCGCTAAAAAAAGGTTAGGACGATTTCCAAGGGCAAGGTTACCGTTCCTCCAGATGGGGTTGGTCAGAAAGTCTTCCCACTTCTTGGGAAGGTCTTTCTGCTTCACCAACCTCGTGTTGTAGGCCAGGCACCAATAGATGCTGAAAGTACCTACCCATCCACCTTCGGGATCCTTAAGCCCCTCAGCCACGTTCTTGAACCCGGGGATCTCCTCCAGGGGCTCGACCCCACCAGCCTTTACGAACTCAAAGACAAAGGAGCCTACGTTGGCCACGATATCGGACAAGTACCTTCCGCCCGTATAGGCCTCCAGGGTCTTAAAGGTCCGGCTAGCCCGGTTGGAACCAAAGTAGTCGACTTTAATCGACGGATACCGCTCCCGAAAGGGCGCAAGGAAGAGGTTTCTTTCCTTGGATTGGAGCGGCGTGCTCCGTATCTTGACCAAGCCTTCTTTTTTAGCCCCATCGATCCAAGCCTTCGGGACGCTCAGCTCCTTGTCCAAGCCAGACAAAATCGAAGCGTCCAGTTTCAGGCTCTTGAGTGCCTTCTGAGTCGATTTCGGAAAACCCGCTGAACGAACGTTGTGGGGAATGGTGAAACCCCAAGCCAGAGTCAAGATCATAATCCATGAAACGGATAGTCTTTTCATCGTCTATCTCCTCAATTCTCCGTGGCTGTTTCCAGGGGACTATTGCTTGGGTCGTTACATCACAATCAAAGTAGAGTTGTCAAGACTCGGTTGAACGGGGCGATTAGAAGGATATTGTCAAAAACCCAATAGTGGAAGATGACGAGAGTCCTTTGGCAAGTGCTGAAATGGATACCTCGGGCCTTTATCCTCGACAGGGAAAATGGCGGCAGCTAATAGGTCGGCAGCGATCTTCCGGCGTCCAAAGGCAAAAGGACTCCGGTGATATTCTTTGCATCATCCGAGGCGAGAAAAAGCACAGCCGCAGCCACATCTTCGGACGTGTGGAGTCTTTTCAAAGTTGCATCCTCTACCAGCCGCGTCACCTGCTCCGGCCTTTTCTTCAACTCTGCGGTCAAGGTGGGGCCCACGAGAACCGCATTGACTCGAATATTCTGAGCCCCGTGATCTAGCGCCATAGCAACCGTGAGAGAATTCACCGCGGCCTTACTTGCCGATCGGAGGGCACGCCCTTTCACTCCGGAACCGGCAATCGATGACAGGTTGATGATCGCCCCTCCCCCACCCCGCGCTATCACAGGTATTGCGAGGCGAGAAAGTGTTATTAGACCCATCAGGTCGACGCGCATTTCCTCTTCGAAATCCTTTTCCGTGACATCCATCACGCTGCCCATGATCCGGCGGGCGGCACCATAATTGACAAGGACATCTATCCTTCCGAACTTCTCGACCGTGGCCTTAACAATGGATTCGGCAGTGGCGGTTCCGCTCACATCTCCCGTCACAACGATTCCCTCCCCACCCGCCTTTTCTATTTCACGCAAGGATTCCTGACCCTGCTCCATTGATTTGCAGCACCCGGCAATCCGCGACCCCTCGTGGGCAAGGGCCAAGGCAATGGCACGTCCAGTCTCAGAATCGAATCCGGCAACCACGGACACCTTATCTTTGAGCTTCATAGTGAACCTATCCTTTCCCGAATTGGGAGCGCACTTAGAGTGGAGAGGCCGCTTTCAACTCCCCCAGTCCATTCAAGACTTTCTCAGGGGTAATGGGAGCATCCATGATCCTGACCCCGGTCGCGGCATAAACAGCATTGGCGATCGCGGGAGCAATAACGCTGATGCCACACTCGGCAACCGCCTTGGTGCCAAAGGGGCCCGGTCCTTCCTTAGCCTGGACAAGCGTCGTCGTCAATCGGGGAATATCCCGTATGTTGGGAATCTTATAGTCACCCAGATTAAGCGTCATGATCCGGCCTTCCTCAAGGATCAGATTCTCCATCAATGTAAAACCCACTCCTTGCATGATGCCACCTTCAATCTGTCCCTGATGGATAATCGGATTGATCACGCGGGTCACATCGAGGGCGAAATGTATTCGTCGAACCGCCACCTGGCCCGTCTCTCCGTCAACCTCCACGTCGGCAACCGCCGCGAAAAAGCAAAACACGTCGGAAGCATTATCCTTGCAATGGCCGACCCCCTTGAATGGTCCATTGGTTGCAAGTCGCGCAAGAGCCTTTAAATCCAAATAACGTTTACGGGCAGATTTGAGACAGGCCCGTCCTTTTTCCCAGTGCACCTTGTGGGACGCTACCGCCCAGCAGAGTGCCGCCTGCTCCCGCAAAAGCGCCAGTAGAAATTCCGCTGCCCGGGCGACGGCCCGACCCTCGATGTGCACACCCCTTTGGGCCATAACACCGCCATCATAAGCTCCCGTATCCGTCCCCCTGAGATCAATCTGAACCGAGTCGGTGTCCACTCCCAGCACCTCGGCAACAACCTGCCGGTGCATCGTGTAGGCTCCCACGCCGACATCGCGCACGGACGTCACCAGACGAAGGGAACCTCCAGGATCCAATATCAACTCCGCCGTAGACTCTCCCGGCCCGATGTGATGATTCCCTAGACCTACCCCTCGCCCAAATTGCAATTGGGACTTGTCTTTGGCTGCCGGAGGCTTGGATTCCCCCCATCGGGATATCTTCCGAACCCGTTCCAACACCTCCGTCCCACAAGGGTCACGCAACGGTTTGGTGCTCGGTTGGCTGTCACCATCGCGCAGGACGTTTCTAAGGCGAAATTCGAGAGGGTCGATTCCCAACTTCTCCGCCATCATGTCCATGTGGCTCTCCACCGCATACAAGCACTGAACCTCGCCTGGTGCCCGGAAATAACCGCACGGGACCTGATTCGTGTAGACAATGAGTCCTTCCATGCGCACGTGGGGGGTCCGATAGGACCCGGCCAGCATGAAGGAGCCGGTCATGGCGTTTTGGGGGTTCCGCGACCCGTAGGCACCACCGTTGTAAACGATCCGTCCCTCCCAGGCCCACAGCCGTCCGTCTTTTTTCACACCCGTACGCACCGTAATCGCCGCCCCATGGCGGGGTTCACCGTCGTAGATTCCTTCGGCATATGTGTTCACAACCTTTACAGGCCGGCCCGATGCCCGCGCTAGGTGATAGACGTAGAGGATATCTTCATAACCCAGTTTCCCGCCGAAGGAGCCTCCCGTGGAGACCGGATGGAGCACAATCGCTTCCTCTGGAAGATCCGTGTGATTGGCTAACCATTCACGTACGTGAAACGGCGCTTGATGGCAGTCCCAAACGTCTACCCGGCCCTGTGGACTGATTTCCACAACGCCCGCTCGCGGCTCGATAAAACCCTGATGCACCATCTGGGTATGAAAGGTATTTTCGAAGATGTGATCCGACTGGCTAAAGCCTTCCTCAATGTTTCCCTTGTTTGAACGGTGCGCCGACCGGACATTTTTGAGCGATGCCTCTTTAAAGGACCCCCGATAGGACGCGTAATCCGGATGAAGGATAGGTGCCGTATCCATCATAGCTTCAAGGGGGTCGAAGACAGCCGGCAATTCTTCATATTCGACGTCGATGCATTCCAACGCATCTTCAACAACATCCTTGTCGACCGCTGCAACACCCGCTACCTTTTCTCCAATGTAGCGCACCCGGTCCCTAGCAAAGATGGGTTGGTCCTGGAGGTTCAGACCTTCCAAGCGGGGGGGAACATCCTTACCCGTGATAACCGCCTTCACACCGGGAAGTCTTTGTGCCCGGCTCGTGTCGATGTTTAAGATGCGCGCATGGGGAAAGGGGCTCCGCAAAAAACCGCCCCAAAGGGCGTCATCCCGGTTAATATCGGCCGCGTAAACACAGGTCCCCGTGACCTTACTCACCCCTTCAACCCGTGGGATATTTTTTCCAAGAACTGAGTTTTTCATGACTATTTGCTCGCGAGGAATGGTAGCAAACCCGTCGGTCGCAGGTCAACGGAATTATCCATCCGTACCCTTAAGGTTCATACCAAATGGCACCTGTGTTGTCGGTCAAACTTGCCGGGCAACGGGTTCCTTGACATCAACCAATACCCGGGATAGAAAGAGCCGTATGTACCGCCAGGCAAAAGGAAGGAGATTATTTATGAAACGTAAAAGTTTAGGCTCTTTAGCCGTCATCGGGGCTCTGTTGATGCTGGAAGCCTTTCCCGTATCCGACGTTTCTGCCTCTGAAGTCCAGCAGCTTATCGCGGCTGCGAAAGAAAAGGGTGAGACTGTTCTCAACCTCTCCTGGGGCCAGCAATCCATGGGCGGTAGCAAGGGCGCAAAGAGATTCGAGGCCCTCTTCAACCGTATGTATGGCACTAACGTCAAGGTGAACTTTACTCCCGGACCTTCCATGCCACGAATCATCGGCAAGGTCACTCAGGAATTGGCGGCTGGGACCAAGGCCTCCACGGACGTGCTACTGGGAACCGAAAGCCACTATGGGTCGCTCATGAAAAAGTCCGTGATGGAACCGTATAACTACAGGAAATTATCCGCGCGCATCACCGACGAGGTCATGGCCCCCAGGAACATCGGTGTGGAAGTGGCCACCTTCATTTCTGGCATCGTCTATAACACGCAGATTGTCTCACCGGCAGAGGCACCCAAGCACCTAAAGGATGTGCTGAACCCCAAGTGGAAGGGGAAGATTGCATCCACCCCTTACGCCGCTCAATTCGACCGGATCGCGCTGCTTCCCGGTTGGGGGAATGAAAAGATGAAGGGCTTCATCACCAAGCTCTCAAATAACGTCGGGGGTCTGATACGCTGCGGTGAGATTTCACGCATCACCAGCGGCGAGTTCGTGATGATGGCCATGGGCTGCGGCAGCTATGCGGTTCGTCTTGAGCAAGCCAAGGGCGCGCCCTTGGGACACGTCATTTTGCAGGACGGCGGCACCATTTCTTTCTTTTACTGGGGAGTCCCCCAAAATGCGACCGCCCCGAATCTGGCTAAGCTCTTCATAAATATGGCCATGAGCGAGGAGGGACAGAAAGTCGTTTATAAAAATTATGCTACCGACCACCATGCCCTGCCCGGATCCCAATGGGCGGCCGAGTTGAAAGGATACAAGGACAGGAATATCCCCATCCTGGAGGTCGATGCCCAGTATGTCGCCGACCATCCCGAGCAGCGGAAGCTTGGCAGGGCGCTATCAAAGATCCTTAGAAAAAAGCGTTGAGGCCAAGATAGAGATTCCGCCAGGAAAGAATTGGGCATGCAATTTTGAGATCCGGAGCGACTGTTCAAACTGCCGCCAATCAGAGACTCCGGGCAAAGGGCAAAGGGTTCGTAAACGCCTTCCGGCGCCTTAGGATCAACCCCCTGTGGTTCGTGGTCGGTCCCATGGTGCTGATCATTGTCGGTCTTTTGCTGACCATATTCTGGATAAGCTTTATTGCGGGCCTGCCCGGCACTCCCGAGGCACACTATTCCATCGCCAACTACCATAACCTGTATGCGGACTCGTTTGTCGTCACTGTACTGCTGAATACCCTGGGATTTGCAATTGCCACGACGGTGGTCGCACTCTTCTTTGGAGTCTCCATCGCCTGGTTTGTGGAACGAACCGACCTTCCGGGAAAATCCTCCATCTATGCGATCATGAGCCTCGGCATCCTGATGCCCGGGTTTTTTACGGCCATGGGCTGGCTGTTCCTACTCCATCCGCGGATTGGAATCGTCAATCGCTGGATCATGGACCTCACTGGACTCACCTCGGCACCGTTGAGTATTACGAACCTAATCGGAATGGGTTGGGTCCAGGGTCTTAATCTTACTGCCCTTGCCTTCATCATGACCACAGCAAGCTTTCGCTCTATGGATCCCGCGCTCGAGGAAGCCGCGACCGTCCATGGAGCTAGTTTCGGGCAAATGCTGCGGTCGGTCTTTGGCCCCTTGATGCTTCCGGGACTTGTCGCTAGCGCCATCTATATCTTTACGATCAGCATCGGGGTCTTTGACACCCCTGCGATCATTGGCCTGAGTAATCGAATCTTTACCTTCAGCACGTATGTCTACACCCAGAGTATCACCGAGGATGCGTTGCCCGACTATGGCGTCGTTGCCGCCATGAGCTCGCTGATGACGGCCCTGGCGCTACTGTTGGCCTATTATTACAGCGGTGTGATCAAAAAAAGTTACCAGTATCAGATCGTCACAGGCAAAGGCTACCGGCCCCATCTGTACAGGCTGGGAAGATGGACGGGACCCGTATGGGGCTTCATCGGACTGTATTTTCTATTGAGCAAAGTGCTTCCTTTCTTATTGTTAGTCTGGGCATCTCTACTTCGTTACTTCCAGCCGCCATCTATGCAGGCCCTGGCCGGCATTTCGCTGCAAAATTTCCGTGATATGCCATTGGATTTACTCGCCCGAAGCGGACTGAATTCAGCCATCCTCATGATCATCGTGCCCACACTAGCCGTGGCCATCAGCTTCGGTTTTTCCTGGATAGTAGTTCGCACAAACTTCCGTTTCCGGATGGTTCTGGACTTTTTCGCCTTTTTGCCCCATGCGGTCCCCAGTATCATATTCGGCGTTGGAGCCCTTTTTGTCGCTCTGTTTGTTCTCAAGGGTATACCCCTGTATGGATCGCTGACACTGTTGGGGATCGTCTATGTAGTGGACCGGTTGACCTTTGGAACACGCCTCCTGAACTCGGCGTTGATTCAAGTACACCACGATCTCGAAGAAGCTGCCACGGTTTGTGGCGCGACCGGCATGAAGGTCGCTCGCAGTGTCCTTGCGCCGCTAGTTTTACCCGCGATCCTGAGCGGTTGGTTGTGGATGGGCCTTCTCACCCTCCGCGAGCTTACGTTGGCAACAATCCTGTTCACCCCTAACAACGTCACCATGCCTGTGGTCATATGGAGCATTTGGAGCAGCGGCAACTATGGAATTGCCTCGTCGATTACTCTTGTTCTTTTGCTCTGTCTGGCACCGCTGGTCCTGGTCTACTGGATCATCGGCCGGCACAGTATGTTGCGGGACTGATCCGGACGATGCAGGGAGGCCGCAAATGAGTTGAGCTTGTGATTGACACTGATCGATTGATCCCATAGTTTGGCAGGTCGGATCCCCTGAACAATACTTCTTAGATGAAAGGAACATCATATGGGGTGGCATGATTTTCGTGAGCTATTAGCCGAGTATGAAAGACGTGGAGACGTGAAGGTCGTTGAGGGGGCGGACTGCCATCTGGAGATCGGTACCTTGACCGAGTTAATGGCCGAACGGCATGGGCCCATGCTCCTCTTCGACAAGATCAAGGGCTATCCGCAAGGCTATCGCATCGCGGCCAAGCCGTACTCGACTGCGCCCCGTGGCGCCGTGGCCCTTGGCCTCCCGGAGGACGTTTCCCCTTTCGAAATGTTTTTGGCTTGGAGGGACAAATTCAAGAGCTACCAACCGGTCAAGCCCATCCCGGTCTCGACGGGCCCCGTGATGGAGAACGTGCTGGAAGGCAAGGACATCGATTTTCAGAGGTTTCCAGTTCCCAAATGGCATGAGGAGGACGGGGGCCTGTACATCGGCACCGGATGCGCACTGGTGACCAAGGATCCGGAGGAGGGGTGGGTCAATGTCGGCACCTATCGGGTTATGGTCCACGACAATCAGACCCTGGGATTTCAAATCGCCCCTTATCATCATGGTAACTTGATGATGAAGAAGTACTGGGCACAGGGAAAAAGCTGCCCTATCGCCCTCGTGATCACACCGGACCCTTATCTATTTTGGGCATCCTCCAGCGGTGCCCCCTGGGGGACCTCCGAGTACGAACTTGCCGGATTCCTTCGTGGAAAGGCCGAGGAAATCATTACGGGACCAAAAACGGGTCTACCCGTACCCGCCAATGCCGAAATGATCATCGAAGGCGAAGTGCCGCCTCTCACAGAAGAACAGAGAAAGGAAGGACCCTTCGGAGAATACACGGGCTACTACGCCGGAGGCGAAAGAATGAGGCCCGTGATTCGAGTCAAGGCCTTGTATCATCGTAACAACCCCATTTTTCACGGCGAGCCTCCAATGAAACCACCCGTCGAGAACTGGGCATGCCTCCCTTCAGGGAGCATCCTGGCGGTCTGGGAGGGCCTTGAGAGATCCGGAGTACCCGGTGTCAAGGGAGTCTACTCACTGAACGCCGGCGGTGGACTGATTACAGTCGTGTCGGTCAAGCAGCAGTACTCAGGGCATGCAAGGCAGGTAGGCCGAGTCGCTTCAGGATTGATGCACAGCATGTGCCGGATGATGATCGTTGTCGACGACGATATTGATATATCCAATTCGGGGGAGGTCCTCTGGGCCATCGCTACCCGGAGCGACCCCGAGTCGACCTTTGAGATTCAGCGGGACTGCCCGTCCACCTGGCTGGATCCCATGATGCCTCCGGAAAAGAAAAACCGGGGCGACCTGAAATCCAGCAGGGCGTTGATCGTCGCCTGCCGCCCGTGGGAATGGATGAAGGATTTCCCCAAGGTCAGCCGGGCTAGCGACACACTCAGAAACCAAGTTTATTCAAAGTGGCAGGAACTCTTCAAGCAGACCGCTCAACAACCCATCGGTTGGTGATAGACCATGGCCGCACCGAGCTAGCGGCCACCGGTTGTCGCCGCTAGGGGGTCAGGCCCAGTAGGCAAAGGCCATGCCGCAGCCGGTCCCAGCCGGCGAGCGGTAGGTCGGAACATAGTCGATCAGTTTCATCGGACTCGGGTCCATCACTCCTGCCAGGGCAACCCAGTTGAGGATCTCGGAGGTTCCACCACGCATTTTCTCTCTAGGCAACCGGCAGAGTCCGTCTTTGTCACGAGTTGTCATCGCATCAATAACCACCCGATCCAGTTCTTCGTCAATGATAGTATGACTCAGCCCCCCCGAGGCGATCACGGCTACCCGGCTATCTCCGTCCCAGGACTCGATGGTCTTACGAACGGCCTGGCCCAGCGCAAAGCACCGCCGGGGAGTCGGCTGGTTGGGCGGATAGTAAGTATTCACCATGATGGGCACCATGGGTACCGTAGTCCCGGGCCAGAGGCGGCGGTAAAGGAAACTAAAAGCGTGCCCGATGCCGATCTCCTCGCGCAAACGGTTACAGCGAGTCACATCGAACTCTTCCTGTGTCAGTGATTGGATCAGGTGCTCCGCGAGCCCCTTACCGTTGGGATACTCACCTGCCGTTTCCGCCCAGCGTTGTTCTTCCGCCTCCTTCCAGGGCGATCTTTTGTTTCCCGTGTGCTTGACGACGGGGATCGACTGTCCGTGATAAACCGCAAAGGTTGGCATATTGTCGTCATGAAACTGCTCGTGCTGGTCGTCACCGAAAATGACGACCACGTCGGGTTTGGCCTCTTCAAGCATACGTCCTAACTGGGCAATGGCGTTCTGGCACGCATCGTCGCGCTCTTGCCACTTTTCCTGCGTAAGTTCGTCGGCAATATCGGGCTTCGCTGTCTTTATCAACCCCTGATAATCCATGCGCGGATCGCGTTCGTCTTTTTCTCTCATCAAGTTCCAATGCTTAGCGCTAACGCTAAGCTGAGGGCTATGGGACGTGCCCAATCCGAGAACAATGTTAGCCATAAGTGTAATCTCCCTGTTACCGATACACGGAAGCGATACGACTATGAATTGACTTGGCCCGGTTAAAGATGGCCAATCTTGTCGGAGATGGACTTGCTTGTCAATACAATCCGAGGGTGAGAAGGGTGCTGGGTGGCCGGTAATTCTACCGCCGTGACCTGCCTAAACTGGGGAGCAGCAAACCGACACCCCTCAGCCTGCGCAGCAGGTAATGCAGCGCCACATAGTCGTACAAAGCATGGACAACCATGGCCACCAGGAGGTTGTCGGACACGATGACAAGTGCTCCAAGGTAGCAGCCCAGCAACCCGGCCAGGGCGGCGTAGGTCGGGGTGATGAAATGGCCCAATCCGAATAGGACACTACTCACGCCCAGAGCTACCCAACGGTCCATGTAAGCACCGAGCCACCCCTGGATGACACCGCGGAACAGGGCCTCTTCACCGATCCCGGCAAGCAGGGAGATACCAACGAGTTGAAGCGGCGAGGCGGCAGCAAAAAGAGGGACAACGTTTTCCTCGACCTCCGCCATCAGGTGCCGGAAGGGCCTCCAGGGTAAGCGGGTACACACCCACATGGCCAGGAGCGCGGGCAGCGTGGCCATGCCCCCCCACCCAAGGGACTGCCAATTCAGGCGGACCCGTTCCCATGGTGGTACGGCCACTGCCCACCCCAAGACCCAGGCTAGAACGATGAGAGAAGCCTCGAAGGCAAGTGCAAATTTTATAATCTTTCCTCTCATGAAGCCTCCACGGGATACGCCCGTGCTATTGTTCCTTATCTTTGGCGGAGTCCGCCGAGACATCCTCATTGCCTACGCCGCCGAAGCAGCGCTTCGGCGGCGAATGCAGATAAAACAGCTTAGCGAAAAATAGGCCTTTAGACTTACAAAAATTCAAACTTGGGATAAAAAGGACAGGGATATTGACTCTACCTCTTCTATGGAATATTAAGTCTTCCATTGATCATGCTCAAGCGTCGCGGGATTGGCTGGGGCGCGCAACGATCTGCATGGATCGCTTGAGATAAAACCCTTACATTACGAATGGTTAGATTGACTTTAACGGAGTCCATGAATACTATTGATTTGGATTCATCCCTTTGGGATGACAGGATCGAACACCCAGCGGGCACCATACCGACGAGGATAGCACAGGCTTCGAGCAAATTCTTTTTGTTTTTAGCCGTGTTTTTCGCGATTTTGGTACCGTCCCAACACGATTCGGACCTTCTATCGCCAGGCTGAGGCCAGGAAAACGCACCGGCTAAAACGGGATTTCGCGAGGCCTATCTTCCCCAATCCGTAGAATCCGCCCTCCCCACCATTGACAGCCGGACGCTTCATGCCTTGACCGCCTCCCTTGAATCGAACCGCCGTTACCAAGGGATTATCCACTCGGCCGCCCGACAGAATGAAATCTACCCTTATCTTGTCCTGGGCGTCATGAAGGCTGAATCAAACTTCAATACCGACGCCGTCTCTCGACGTGGTGCCGTTGGATTGATGCAACTCATGCCGCCCACAGCACGGATGCACAATATTGCCAACGTATATAACCCGTCGCAGAATATTCACGGAGGCGTACGCCACTTGAGGTTGCTGGTTGACCGCTTCGGCAGCGATCTCCAGCTCACCATCGCTGCTTACAACGCCGGGTCCAGAGCGGTCAAGAGATACAACGCCGTTCCGCCCTACTCGGAGACGCGAAAATACGTCAAGCGCGTCTTCACCTACTAAAAATTTATCGTGAGAGTGAGTTGACTCTGCTGGGCGAGTTATCTTCCCGTTAAGAACGATCCGGGGCCGAGTTTTTCTAAGGAACCTTTTCTTCGATACCTTCCAGTATCACGGTCGGTTTCCTACGAGAGATAGGTGTCATAGGGGTCATCTTGGAGCAGCAAGGTGCAGTGATGAACTGGGTTTACCTATAGGGGGCACGGGTATCGTTTCTCGGAGTGAAAAGGAAATATCGATGGAACGAGGAGAGCTGAAAGAAGGCCACAACCACACCAAGGGGGTTCACAGTTTGATGGGCATACGGCCGGTTAGGATGATCCCCTGCGGGCTAACTCGCGCGACATAGGCCAGAACCTTGACACCTGCCTTGACTGCCTTTCTGAGCCAGACCCCGTACTCACTATCAATCTCGTCGGCAGGCCTCATGATCGAACAATCCGCCCTCTGGACCACGAAGACCAGGGCCGCCCCCTCACCCCGTTTGCGTAAACGGATCAACTCCTTCAGGTGTTTGGTCCCACGCACCGTTACCGCATCGGGAAACGCGGCAACCCCATCGTTGGCCAGGGTCACGCTTTTTACCTCCACGTAGCAGCGCGCATTAGGCTTCTGGAGACAGAGGTCCAGTCGGCTGTGCTTGCTGACCCACACCTCCCTAAGAATCTGCGGGTAGCCCCTTAGCTCCCGAATGATCCCCGCCTGAATCGCTTCGGACACCAGCAGGTTGGGGTAGGCCGTATTGATTCCCACCCACGTCTTTCCTACCCGCACCAATTCCCAGGTGTAGCGAAGGCGCCGGTGGGGCTCCGAGCGGCGCGACAAATAGACCTCGCTCCCCGGTTCCATGCAGCCCGTCATCCTCCCCGAATTAACGCAGTGGGCCGTTACCACCCGTCCATTGCGGAGGCGAATATCCGAAAGAAAACGCTTGTAACGTTGGATGAGGGTTCCTTGAAGAAGGCGCGATGAAAAAATCATGAAGGATTGGCCGCCGGCGAACCCCTGGCGGGTCTTAACATCAGTGGTTGGGTTATGTGAAAAAACATGCCCGGTGGTATGCACCCATGGAACAAAAAAATCAACTGCGTAAGATTCGTAAGTCGAGGCTCCTGGGAAAAACGGAACTTGCTTGTATGGCCGGGCTCTCGCTTCTCACCATCGATCGGATCGAGAAAGGAAGGAACTGTCGGCTGGCAACGCAACGTAAGATCCTCCTTGCCCTGGGCCTCAAAACGAGTCAGAGAAACTAGGTATTCAATCCGCCCCGGCAATTAAGCCTCCACGGACCTACGCCCGTGGTATCCTTCCTTTTTCTTCGGCGGAATCCACCGATGCACCCTCCTAGCCTACTCCGCCGAAGGAGCCGCTTCGGCTGCGAAGGCGGTCAAAGGCAGTAGGCTATCTTCCGGTCGGTTCCTTCAACTCCAGGAGCGCCTCGCCTTCCGGTATACCAAAAGTGAATTGGAATCGGTCACCGATTTGGTCTTTCCCGCTACCGCGTCCCTTGCCCCATCCGGTCACGACATAACGGGCCTTCACCGTCCTGCCGTCCTTACATTCCAGAGTAACGCCTCCCTCCTCTCCGGGAGGTGCAACCTTGCTTTTGGACCGCCCCACGCACCGGATGCCGCTCTTGACCCCCTTCAGCTCGATGCTCCCCAGTCCCGTCATGGTTTCGGATAGGACGACACCCCGGAACAGCTCATCGCTCCGGTCGAAACGGCCGTAGACCGGGTAATGGGTCGCACACGAGGAGAGAACCCCACAACCGGCAGTCATCAAAAAACATATAAAGGTTTTTCTTGCGCTCATCATCAAGAGAAGAGCCCCCCCATAACACGGGATGAACCGGCAGGGGAACGGCCTACCTCAACCATCCCCGTCGCCCCCCCTTAGCCCCCCTGAGTTTGACATCTCGACGGCAAAAGAAAAAGATAACCCACCGGCGGATACAGGATTTTCATCCGTGTGGCGGACCCCAATGACCTTCTTAGAATCAGGAGCAGGAATCGCATACGGTCTTCGAGACCTGCCAAAGCATCTCAACCTTCTCACCGTGTCTCACGGGTTCGTCGGTTGGGTCTTCAGCATCACCGGCCCGATGCTGATCCTCCTGAGCGTGGCCGAACAGGGAAATCTACCGGAAGACATCACGGTTTCGTGGATCTTTATCGGACTACTGTCGGCGGAGTTACCAGCTGGATCCTTTCGCTCTACTATCGCCAACCGTTGACCGCCGCCATAACCATCCCGGGAATGGTGCTGTCGGCACGGCCCTTCGTCACATAACGTTCGCCGAGGCCACCGGCGCCTATTGAGTCACCGGTATCCTCCTTATCCTCATAGCCGTGAGCGGCAGGATCCGATCCGTTATGGAGTGGTTCCCGCACCCCATTATCATGGCCATGGTGGCCGGTGTCTTCTTACCTTTTGGTCTCAATATCATCGGGGCATGGGCATCGGCCCCGTGGATAGCGATACCGGCGGCCCTGGTCTTCCTGGGCATCTCATTGTTCACAAATCTGGCCAGGTCCTTCTCCCCCATCCTCGGAGGAATCCTCGTTGCCATTGTCATGACGGCTTTGACCGGTCAGGTCCATTCCGAGTTCTTTCAAATCGAATTCGCCCAACTCCTATGGATCAGCCCCGCCTGGAGCATCCCGGCAATCACCGAATTAAGCGTCCCTCTCCTTCTGAGCGTGGTTGCCGTCCACAATGCGCAGGGGTACATGGTCCTCAGAATGGCAGACTATAAACCTCCCCTGACCGCCATGACCTGGGCATCCGGTCTGGGCACCATAGCAAATGCGCTGTTCCGCTGCGCTCCGGCCTGCATCACGGGTCCCATGACCGCAATCATCTCTCGCCCAATGGCCGGTCCCCCCGAGGGTCGCTATGCGGCGGGATTCGTCGTCGGCACCCTGTGGATAATCGCCGCCATCTTTGCTCCGTTCGTCGTCGCGGGCAGGGAGATTCTCCCGGCTATACTCATCAACCTGCTTACGGGCTTGGCTTTATTTTCCGTACTGTGCAACGCCTTTGTAAGCGCGTTCGAGGGCCCGTTTCGTTTCGGCGACCTCACCTGCTTTTTGCTGACTATTTCAGAGGTAACGATCTTGAACGTGGGGGCCCCTTTTTAGGGGATGGTCGCCGGTCTGCTGATATCGGCCATCCTGGAACAGAGGGACTTTCAACGCCCGAGTGGTTCCAGGGCCAAGGAACTGATTACGGTCGAGAGATCAGGACGATTCCTCCAGCACCGATACCGGTCACGTCAGGGAGAAAACACCGTATTGACACCACTTCCCAAATGCATCATGTTTCCCAATCATCAAACTGCTTTCCCCGTCAACGTTTCGCTGTCCCTAGTCTATTAGGAGAATACCCATGCCATCAGCCAAGGAACGTCGGTTGAAACTCCGTGAATTGATAAGACCCGCTGGGCTCGTCGTCGCACCCAGCGCCTTCAATGCACTGAGCGCGCGGCTAGTCGAAGATGCGGGCTTCAACGCCATTCACGTATCGGGAAGCGCCATCAACCGCTTCCATGCCTACGCGGATCTCGGCCTGCTGGGCATCACCGAGATGGTTGCGATCCACGAGCGCATCGTGGAGGCCACCTCGGTACCGGTTATCGGAGATGCCGAATCGGGTTTCGGGGCGGCGGTCCACACCGTTCGAACCGTCCAGGCATACGAGCGCGCGGGGCTCGCGGCGATCCATATCGAGGACGATCCCTTTCCAAAGGAACTGGGGGGGCACAAGGCCCTCCCGTGCACGAAAATGATAGACAAATTAAAAGCAGCCCTCGATAGCCGCACCGACAATGACTTCATGATCGTCGCGCGCTCCAATGCCCGCGACTCGGAGTCCTTCACTCAGGTTATGGATCGTGTCTGCGCTTATGCGGAAACCGGTGCCGACGCCATATGGCCAGGGGTCCGCCTCCCAGAGGAACTGGCCGAGCTCAAGGACTTCGTCAGGCTTCCCATGGTCGGAGTACCCCCACGTCAGCAGATGTCACTCGACACCTACGCAGGCTACGGATTCAAGATCGGTTGCGTCCCGGGCATCCTCGGCCAAGCCGCCACCGCCGCTATGGCTGGGCTTTTAGAGATCTTTAAGAGAACCGGGTCGGAAGAAGGGTACTGGCGGGATCAGCCAGATTCCTCCCGATGGCGTCGATGGTTCAGCGATCTGGGCAAGAGAGAGGCAGAGGCCGTGTCCCGCCCGGCGAAACCAACACCGAAACAATAACCTCCCAACCAGGGTTTCAGCAGATTCATCAGGAATCGAGCCTCATACTAGAAATACCCTTCATATTCATCTGCA
Source organism: Binatia bacterium (assembly GCA_963664015.2). Taxonomy (GTDB): domain Bacteria; phylum Desulfobacterota; class Binatia; order UBA9968; family CAXXLF01; genus JACZQL01. The sequence goes on from CAXXLF010000002.1 coordinate 571,752, forward strand.
ACGACCTTAAATTATGGGCTATTATCTTTAGTCATCTTGCCGTTTAAAAATTCGCACTTGACGCCGAGGCCCCAGACGGTTTATAAAGCGGGGCTATGTTTTGAGGCTAGGATAGCTCTGAGGTGTTCTGTGAAGACACGCCGCTTCGAATAAAACACCTTTATGACAAGATCGCGACTATGCAAAAGTCGATGGACGAGCTAAAACCGGACAGCCTGACGAGCCTGAAACGAGGTCGGTACCAAAAGCCCGCGCCGGCAATCGGACACCCACCCAAAAAGCGAGAGGACGATCCTGACCGCAATTGATCAAGGGGACGGCTCCTGAACAGGAGTGAATCACAGCTTGAGAGTTATGTATAGTAGGCTATGGTCTATCGTTGGAACTATAATTCTTAGCGTCGTGATCCTCGGACAGTCGGTGGCGTCCGAGCAATTGAGAAAGTGGAATTTTCCAGTTCAGGACATCCATGGTAAACCGATTACCATTGAGACTTTCCTTGACAGAGTGACAGTGATCTATTTCTCGACCCAACAAAGTAAAACCAAAGATATGGAGTTGGGACAGGAGATCGGCGCGAGGTTCGGCCTCAAACGCGGGTATCAGAGTATTGCTATCCCCAACACATCTGCTGTCCCCATGTGGGCGCGATTCGTCGCCACCATCAAGATCGCCTTGGCCGAGAAGCGCGCCGTAAGTGAGGCTATCGAGCGCCAACAGGCCAATGGCAACATGGAGATCACGGAAGAGGAAATCCGGAATAAAATCATCTTTATCAACGATAAGGATGGAAAGGTATGGAATCGCATGGGACTGAGCGCAGCACCCACCAATAGCTTTCTAGGGGTGATCGACAGGACCGGGACCATGGTGTACCTCCAAGAGGCACCTATCAACATGGACAAGTTGTTCGGTGTGCTGGAGAAACAGTTCGACGGGGAGAACCCACGCTGGTCAACCTGGTCAGTACCACGAACTCAGCCTACACCCACGAATATCAGCACCGGATCCACCCAAACACAGGATCAGTAAATAACTCCAGCAGCTCATCACCCCTTATTGAATAATTCTGATTAGGTTTTCCTCCCGTCCGCTAGCTTCAAAACACGCCCGGGCCAGTGTCAAGACTAGGACCTCCCGCGCCCCCGCGCGCAACAGAACACGACTACATTCATTGACCGTAGCGCCTGACGTGTAGACGTCGTCAACGAGCAGGACCCTTATGCCCCGGACCGACTTCTTTGGATCAACGGCAAAGGCCCCGCGCACGTTCCTCCTCCGCTGCTCTTCCGTGAGTTCGGTCTGTGCCTCAGCCTCCCTTGTCCGCAACAGGATAAACGGGTTGACGGGGATTCCCCACGAGCGACCAACTTCGCGGGATAGAATGACAGACTGATTGAAACCGCGCCAGCGGAGCCTCTTCAGGTGAAGCGGGACAGGAATGATACAATCCAGAGAGGCTTCCTGAAAATAAGGCCGGCAGCCCGTGGCGATGAGTCTTCCCAACGGCCGCCCGAGAGAAACCTTTTCCCTTTACTTGAACTGCTGCACGACGGTGCGTAGCGGGTTCCGGTGGACTTCACCCCGGGGGTAGCATGCCCAGGCACGGGCAAGGGAAAAAACAGGCGGCGAATCAAACAGATTCCACAGGTGTGATCCTCTCCTGCCCCATGGGGAAACGGCGTGCCACAAGCGGGGCACAGGGGATGGGTTACCAGCAGGATCTTACGGTTGCATTCAAGGCAAAAACAACGCTCATCGGACCCCACGATGGGTTCCCTGCAAAAACGGCACCGGGGTGGGTATACAATATCAAGAAGAGAATGGAGTATGGAGTCGTACTTCACAACTCAAGAAACCCCGTCATGGATAGCAACGGGCAACTCACGGGGCTCGTCATCCATCGCCTGACTCAACATCTCCACGATAGACAACAGGTTACTAGCCGTTTCTATTTTTTTCTATCCGTTATTCTCTTTCATTGTTGGTTACTGATCAGGCAGTGACCCGTCATTTCGACCGGTAAGGGGATGCCGAAGAGGTTGAGGAGCGTCGGAGCTATGTCGATGGCGGTTCCCGATTCCAATTTACGATTTTTAAACCTATCATCGACCAGAATCAATGGAACGTAATTCATCGTGTGGGCCGTATGGACGGATCCCGTATCATAGTCTAGCATCTGCTCTGCATTGCCGTGGTCCGCAGTGATGACGACCCGTCCCCCAACCGCAAGCATGGCCTTCACCGCCTTGCCCACACACTGGTCAACCACCTCACAAGCGCGTTTGGTGGCCTGGAAGTTCCCCGAATGCCCGACCATATCCGTGTTGGCATAGTTGAGAAGGATGAGACCGTACTGGTCCGAGGCGATCTCCTTTAGCAACGCTCCGGTAATATCGTAGGCGCTCATTTCCGGCTTGAGATCATAGGTTGCAACATCTTTATTTGAAGGTATGAGGATCCGGTTCTCATTGGGGAAGTTCTTCTCCTCGCCTCCGTTGAAGAAATAGGTCACATGGGCGTATTTCTCCGTCTCCGCGATGCGGAGCTGCGACAGTCCCGCATCGGCGATAATCTCTCCTATGGTATGAACCAGTCGTCTGGACGGGAACGCCGCCGGAAGATTGAAGCTCGATTCGTATTCGGTCATGGTAACAAAAGAGGAAAAGGCGATGCCACATGGGCGTGAGAACTCCTTGAAGTCTTTTTGGGTAAAGGCTCGGGTCAGCTGCCGGGCGCGGTCCGCCCTGAAGTTAAAAAAGATGACGCCATCTCCGTCCTTAACCGTCCCCTGAGACGCAGACCGGTTGATCACCGTGGGCAAAACAAACTCGTCGGTCTTTCCGTCCTGGTAGCTCTTGCGAATCGCCTCTTGAGCCGATGTGACCGTCTCCCCTGCCCCTTCGGTGAGGAGCCGATAGGCCCTTTCCGTACGGTCCCACCGCTTGTCCCGGTCCATAGCGTAGTACCGCCCGCATAGGGTTGCGATCTTGGCCTCTGGATAGGCCTTGAGCTTTTCTTCGAGGTCACGTACAAATCCCTCGCCGGCGGTAGGCGAGGTGTCGCGCCCGTCCAGAAAGAGGTGGAGGAAGATCTCGACCACCTTCTGCCGCCGCGCGAGTTCGATCAACGCCTCAAGATGACGCTGGTGGCTATGAACCCCGCCGTCGCCGAGAAGCCCCATGAGATGGAGCCGCCGACCGGAAGATTGCACGGCCTTCATGCCCGCGATTAATTGCTCATTGGAAAAGAAGCTGCCGTCATCGATGGCGCGGTGGATCAGGGTCAGGTCCTGAAAGACGACCCTTCCGCATCCCAGATGCATGTGGCCGACTTCCGAATTCCCCATCTGCCCCTCGGGTAGACCGACATCGAGACCCGATACACCGATGGCGCTGGACGGATAACTGGTGAGCAGCGCATCCAGGTTCGGAGTCAATGCCTCGTAGATGGCATTACCTTCGTGACGGGAATTGATTCCCCAACCATCAAGGATAATGAAGAGTAAGGATCGTTGGTCTTGCACGAAATACTCCGCTGCTTCTTACCGATTAAATGTTCAACAGAGCGACGTCAAGAACCCCGAAAACAAATTTTCCAATTGCTCCGAACTTGGCGCCCTTTGCGTCTTTGCGCGAGTAGCTTTTTTTCCAAATCCCTAATTGCGAATTCAAGGGAACATTTCAAACATATCTGGGTAGTCTTTAGTTTATCTATTTCAATCTTGCGCAACGGACCCGAGATGCCCCAGCGCCTCAGGTCATGGAGTCGGTCTTGATCCGGAACTGATTAACCAGGGTCGAATAGGGCTCCGGCAACTCCACAACCGTTGCATGGAACCAGAGACCTTCGAGGTCGTAAAATTCCCGCACTGGTTGGTAGAAGACATGAACAATGATATCGTCAAAATCCATCAATACCCACTGGCCACCGGTCATGCCTTCCACGGATATGGGGATCACCCCGTCTTTCTTGACATTTCCCTCGATACTCTGGGCGATGCTTTGCACCTGACGGTCCGAACGGCCGGAGCAGATAATAAAATAATCCGCTATGGAGGTGACCTCACTGACCTCTAACAGGACCAGATCATAGGCCTTCCTATCCAGCGCATGACTGCTGATGAGAAGGGCCTTCTCCAGGGAGTCCATCGCGCTCAAACCTGGGACCAACCTCTCCGTTGCACACGGTAAAGCCCTTGCTTTTCCGTGTAGGCCTCGACCTCTCGAGGCACCAGGTATCGGATGGATTTCCCCCTTTTCAGGCGTGAACGAATCTCGGAAGCTGAAATGTTAATGTCCGTTATTCGGGTGAAATAAAGGTGTGTGCCATTCATGTGCCGGAATGATTTCGTGCGGGGATCATAACAAAAACCGCTACGCACCGCAACGGGGATGGTCTCCAGCGACAGGGTATCGCCGCTCCCGGGCCGTGAGGTCACGATGAGTTGACAGAGCGGGAAAATGGCCTGCACATCCTTCCACGAATCGATGTCGCGAAAGGCGTCCAGGCCGAGGATAAAATAGATTTTATGCCCCCGCTCCTTCTGGACGAAATACCGAATCGTGTCGATGGAAAAGGACTTACCGGGGCGCTTGTGCTCGATGTCGGAAACCTCAAAACCCGGGTTTCGTGCGGTCGCCAGACGCACCATTCTCAGGCGCTCGTTGGCGGACGTAGTCGGTTGTCGCTTTTTGTGAGGTGGGATGGAGGCAGGGATAAAGATCACACGGTCGAGGGAGAAGGCCTCCCTCACCTCCTCGGCGCTGCGTAGGTGACCCCAGTGAATTGGGTCGAAGGTGCCGCCAAACAGCCCGATCCTCATTCCCTTATCTGCCCATCCCCAAAGACTATAAACTTGGTTGTGGTCAGCTCCTCAAGCCCCATGGGCCCGAAGGCGTGGACCTTGCTCGTGCTGATGCCGATCTCGGCGCCCAATCCAAGCTCACCGCCGTCGTTGAAGCGAGTGGAGGCATTGACGAGCACCGCCGATGAGTTCACTCGATCGACAAATTCCCTCGCCCTGGCGTAATCGGAGGTGACAATCGTTTCCGTATGCTGGGAACCGAACTCCTCGATGTGCTCGACGGCTTGATCCATATTCTCAACCACCCGTACCGAAAGGATCAAGTCCAGATATTCGGCCGTCCAGTCGTCATCGCCCGCCTCGGTGAGACCGGAGACCAGGAAGCATGTCTTTTTACAGCCGCGGATCTCGACCCCCGCTTCCTTCATCCTGGCGACCAGGGAAGGAATGAATTGGGGTGCAATTTTTTCGTGCACCAGCAGCGTCTCCATGGCGTTGCACACGGATGGCCGCTGCACCTTGGCGTTGAGAGCGATCTTCTCCGCCATTTCCAGCGAGGCATCACGGTCCACGTAGACGTGACACACCCCCTTGTAGTGTTTCACGACGGGCACGCGGGAGTTGGCGGCCACGGCGCGGATGAGTTCCTCACCACCGCGGGGGATGACCAGATCGATATAATCCTCCAACTGAAGCAGCTCGTTGACGATCCCCCGATCCCTTGATTCAACCACATGAACGGCATCGCGGGCGATACCCGCCTCCATCAACGCCTCTCCAAGAACCTTACCGATGGCCTGATTGGAGTGATAGGCCTCGCTCCCACCACGCAGGATAACCGCATTACCCGATTTCAGACACAGGCCGGCGGCATCGGCAGTTACGTTAGGCCGGGACTCGTAAATCATGACGATGACACCGAGGGGGATACGCATGCGCCCCACCTGAAGTCCGTTGGGACGGCGCCACATCTTGACCACCTCTCCAACCGGGTCCGGGAGCGTCACGATCTCCCTGAGCCCCGCGGCCATGGCGACGATTCGCGCCGGATTCAGGGCCAGGCGGTCGATCAGCGCCTCCGAGAGACCCGACTGCCTTCCCTGCTTCAAGTCCTTCTCGTTTTCCTTGAGGAGAGCAGCTTTTTTTTTCTCGAGCCCATCCGCCATCAGAAGCAGGGCCTGGTTTCGCACCGCGGAAGAAACCGTCCCTAGGCGTGAACCGGCACGTTTCGCATTCTTTCCCAACTCGAGGGCTTCTTCTTTCAATGACATCTTGTTCTCATCACTCCCAGCCATCAGCTACCAACATTTATTCTTCTCAACCCGGAAACTTGACTACTGATCTCCGACCTTGGCGTCCTTTGCGTCTTTCGCTCGACTTTGCTCGGGACCCTGAGCCTGTCGAAGGGTGCGCGAGATATTCTTTATCGGAGTCGATCTCCGACATCCGATCTCTACCTCTGGCCCTGTCTCTATCTCTGTCCTTCTCCGCTTTACCCTATGCCCTTTAACTATTTGCTATTCACCATTTGCCATTCGCTTGTCTTTGGACCTCTGACATCTGCCCTCTGGTTCACAAAAGCACCAGATCATCACGATGGATGATTTCGTCGTAGACCTTGTACCCCAGGACCTTCTCGATCCCATTGGTGCGAAGCCCCTTGATCCGTTCGAGCTCGTGAGCACTGTAGTTAACCAGCCCCCGGGCAAACTCCCTTCCTTCGGCATCCAGACAACGCACGCATTCGCCCACTCCGAACGAACCACGCACCTCTTTCAAACCGGAGGGGAGCAGGCTCTTCTTTTTCTTGACCAGGGCCTCGTAGGCGCCGGGGTCCACTACGATCTCGCCCGACGGTTTAAGATTGTAGGCAATCCAGTGCTTGCGGTTCGCCAGACGGGTTCCTTCGGGCAGGATAAGCGTACCGATCTCTTCTTTGACATCGAACACCGTGGGCAGCGTGGCCGTCCCCAAACCGTTAGCGATGATGGTCGGGATCCCCGAAGCGGCCGCCTTCTCCGCCGCTTCGATTTTCGACGCCATCCCCCCGGTCCCGTAAGGGCCCTGGGTCGTAGCGCCTACCTTTCTCTTGTACTGCTTCAAATCAGAGATGAGGGGGATCAGCTGGGCATCCGGAAAGAGGCGGGGATCGCGATCAAAGACCCCGTCGACATCACTCAACATAACCAGCAAGTCCGCCTCCATGAGCGTCGCCACCAGAGACGAGAGGTGATCGTTGTCACCGAACTTCATCTCCTCAACAGCGACCGTGTCATTTTCGTTCACAATAGGGATGATGGAGGAATCGAACAGCGTCTGCAGTGTGTGCTTGGCATTGAGATAGCGCTTGCGGTTGGAGAGATCCTCATGGGTCAACAGCAACTGGGCAACGCTTTTTTGGAACTCGGAGAAGTACCTCTCGTAAAGCGCCATCAACTTGATCTGTCCCACCGCGGCCAGGGCCTGCTTCTGGGGGATGGTCCTGGGCCGTTCTGTCAAACCCAGCCGTGTCATCCCCGCCGCTACCGCCCCCGAGGAAACGACCACGACTTCCTTACCCGCATTGTGCAGGACGGCCAGGTCGCCGACCAACCCGCGGATCTTCCCCTCTTCGATACCGTTTACAGAAGAGAGGATCTGGCTGCCGATCTTGACGACGATCCGGCGCGCCTTGCTTACGATTCCCTTCTTAGACTCCAGCTGTGACACCGCTCAGTTCCTCCTCCGCTTTCAATGCCGCCAACCGCCCAATAATCAGACGCTTCAATTCCACCAGACCCTCGTGCGTTACCGCGGAGATCGCGCACACGGGTAGGAGCTTTTTCAATTGCTCGGCCGCCTCCCTTCCCTCCGGCAGATCGATCTTGTTGGCGACGACAATCTGCGGGATCCGGTCCAGTTGCAGGGAGGCAAGTTCCAGCTCCCGGTTGATGACCTGGTAGTCGACCAGAGGGTCCTCTTCCGTGATCTGGGATGCGTCCAGCAAATGGATCAACAGGCTGGTTCGGCTCACATGTTTCAAGAACCGGTCTCCCAGTCCCTCGCCTCTATGGGCCCCCTCGATGAGCCCGGGGATATCGGCCATGACGAAGCTCCTCCCCTCATCATAATCCACGACCCCCAGATTCGGAACCAATGTTGTGAAGGGATAATCGGCGATTTTGGGCCGGGCAGCGGACAGGGCCGCAATCAGCGTCGACTTCCCCGCGTTGGGGAGCCCGACGATCCCCACATCGGCGAGCAGCCGGAGCTCCAGGTGGAGCTCCTTTTCCTCGCCGGGTATCCCGGGCTGGAACCGGCGGGGGCTCTGGTTCGTCGACGAGACAAAGTGGGCATTTCCCTTGCCCCCCTTGCCGCCGGCGACGACTACTACGCGGGCATCAGCGGTATTGAAGTCGGCCAGGACCTCGCCGGTTTCCAGGTCTCGAACTACCGTCCCCGTGGGTACCCGTACGATCTTGTCCTCACCGCCCTTGCCGTGCTGGTCTTTTCCCCTACCATGCTCACCGCGCTCTCCGCGGTACAGCTTCTGGTAACGCAGGTCGAGCAGGGTCACGAGCTGGTCATCGCTGACGAGAACGATACTTCCACCCTTCCCGCCGTTACCGCCGTCGGGTCCGCCGTGGGGCCGGTCCTTCTCGTGGCGAAAGCTCATACAGCCGCGGCCACCGTCACCCGCCTTGACCTTGATTTTGACTTCGTCGACGAACTTCATAATTAACTGGAACCTTTTTTACCAGGCTGATTACGGGAGGCTTTCAATACGAGATTAAAAATTAGAATAGAGCACCTTCCATGCCGAGCAACCTATGTACAATTTCTATCATCTTTGCCCTTAACCAACCATTACTATTGTAGTACTATTTTAGGGGTAAAAAAAAAGCCCCGAGAGGAGCTTTTTGAATTGCAGGGTTGAGCTATGCGGGTTGTGCCACAAGGGGCAAGATAGTAACCCTTTTCCTGGTTCGGTCCATCCTCTCATATCGGACCAGTCCATCGATCTTGGCGAACAGCGTGTAGTCGCGGCCCATGCCGACGTTCTTTCCCGGATGGATCCGGGTACCGAGCTGGCGCACGAGGATGTTGCCGGCGCGCACCTGCTGCCCACCGTATATCTTCACACCGCGCCTCTGGCCGTGACTGTCCCTACCGTTACGTGAGCTTCCACCTGCCTTTTTGTGTGCCATGACTTACCGTCCTATCCTTGAATTTCTACGATCTTGAGCTTGGTCAGAGGTTGGCGGTGTCCCTGCCTTTTGCTGTATCCCTTGCGCCTCGTCTTCTTGAAAACAATGATTTTCGGGGCTAGTTTTTGTTCGACGATCTCCGCCGTAACCGCCGCCTCGGCAAGGGTTGGGGTCCCTATGCGGGCCTCCTCCCCTTCCGTACCCACCAGAAGCACGGGCTCCAACTTGACCTGATCGCCTATCTCGCCCTTCAGCAACTCGACCTCAACGGTCTCCCCCGGGGCGACCCGATACTGCTTACCACCTGTTTTTACTACTGCATACATATCTAGGTTCCTTTGAAGCTGCATTTTTAGTCGAAACCCCAAGCAAAGTCAAATGATTCCAGATGATATACAATGACAACTTTGCAGCTGAGCATCCCGCATATATACCGCGTACAGCTTCCCGGCCGTTACTTGTCTGATTGGTTTCATAGCCTAAACGCTGAACTTCCAATAGTAGAGTACAAATCGGTCATGGTAGGCTTTCTACTAGGAGGATTGCCTTTTTCATATAGAAAACGTATGGAGAAGATTTGCCGCGGCAGGGGTATCCGGCCATAATTCATTAATATCTAATGAGTTTTCATCTTCGGAGACAGGACAGTCAGATTAGATACAGTCCCGGAAGGCAGGGGTCATTCGCCTGGAAAATTCAAATTTGGAACAACTTTTGACCTCTTATTGACATACATTTCATACCTTACTAGAAGTTTAGCGCCACAAAGAACCTTGGAAGCTCATCTTGAGTAGGATTCATGTACGTTCAAATGCCTAGTGGCGCAACCGGTTTAAGATAGGATTGGATTCAAGCTGACGACCAAAGCAACACGCCGTAAGATTTTTACGCTCAATGCCGAGGCAAGACGATGGGAAATTTCATAACGTGAATACTGACGGCCCTTCTTGTATTGGCCTGGTCCACCGCACCGGTTACCGGCGCTGATGTAAAGATTTGTTCCGGGGAGTCCATCATTGATAGCCCGCTGAACGACCTCTTACTTCCCCAACAGGCCCCATACCCCAATGATAGCTGCGTCATTGCGCAGTCTATGCTGGGAGACTACGGAAAGCTGCCGAAAGAACAGTGGGGTAAAGATCGCAGATTTGAAGCAGAGCAACTTGAAAGAGTTCGAAGACGGGATGACAACGGAATAACTAGAAGATGTAAACAATCTTGTTACGAGACATACCGGACTTGGTCTCGACATCTTTGGAATCCTCGTAGCAAGTCCTGTCAGAATGATTTTAACAACTGCATACGGTCATGCCAGTAGCATTCCATTCATCATCCCCTGACAGTTGGGATTCCATAATCTAAGTGGAGGCATTGCTATGAGAACCAATCAGCTTCTTTTAATTTTTCACTCTTGTTCTCTCTGCCGTTTTCATCATAACCCCTTCTGCGGACTCCCAGCACAATGAGAAAAAAGACGGGGGGAGAAAACTACCCCCTAGCATGGAAGCATTGGAAATCCAAAAAGTTAGATACGTGCTGCCTAGCGGGACGAAGATTAGTAAAAGAGCCGGTGTCATAACTTTTGAGGGAGCTGGCGAGTACACGGCTAGAAGGCCGGCGGAAATGGGAAGACGCCTCAAAGAAAGTGAGATAAAATTTGAACGACTAGAGGAGTTGCGTAACCGGGAAAGGGAATAAGGAATTATTAAGAGCTTCTTTCTGCGTTATCCCTGGAGATAGAACTTCTGGTAGAGCCGACACTTGCGCTACGAAATTTCCCGTTCCATCTTTTTCTATAATCACATTCAGTGTCTTCGCTTCCATACTCCGCTCTTCTCTTGTCCCTTTCGACAAACACATCAATTAGAGAATACCGCGCCTTCCGTTTGCTCACAGGGATGGTGGGTTGGTCGAAGGTTTATCGTCTTTGCGACTGCCGACCAGTGTTAAGAGTGCCATCCCCGCAAGGTAGGATGCCCCGGCGAGGTAAAAGGCCGGTGTAAAGCCGAATCGGTCCACGCCGAATCGGGTCACTAGTGTCCAGAAAGGACCGGACATAAATCCGATAAAGCAGTAGAGGGAAAACGCCGCGTCGGCTATATCATCCGTAGCGAAGTCGCCGATCATGGCCTGGGTCAAGGAACTTCGAGCCTAGACGAAAGCCCCATAGAGGATAAGGTTGATGATCAACAAGACGTTGATCGCCGATTGATAGGCAAGCCAGATGGTAAAGATTGCGGACAAGATTAACGTGCTTTGAACGACCAGCGCCCTACGCCCGACACGGTCCGAAAGCCAAGCCACACCTAGCGGTCCCACCACGCCGGCCGCCTCGAGGACCATGAGCAAGAACCCCGCTTGCAAAGCCGTGACATCAAATCTTTCCATAAAGGAAGGAACGAGATAAGTCACGTTAAATCCCGTCCCGCGCCCCACCGCTCCAACCATCAGGATCAAAGCGGTAAAGACAATATGAGGTCTTTGAGGCATCGCTGATAGGCATCGAGTCCGGCTTGCGCGGCTTTTTCCTGCCCATACGCGCACTACTTGGCACCCGATCGCGCAGCAAAAAATAACCGACGCCCATCAGGATGCTCGGTATTCCCAGAATGAGGGAAGCCTGCCGCCATTCCATAAAGAGAAGAAGCGAGGCGGCGATAACAACAGCAAAAATGAAACGAATTTTGGTCCGTGGAAGAATACTCGATGGTGATTTCCAGTGTCGGGCTGTCATGAAGACCGACATAGGCGCTGTGACAACTGACGGCCATACCATCAACAACACGGGCAAAATGGCCAAGCCCAGGGCGATGTTGTCGTACAGAGTCCGGTGGTCTTCAAGGTTACGGAGTTTACCCTTTTCCTTTCCCACCTGGAGACAGCCCGGGCAGAGATGCTGTCCGCTCAGTTCCACGTCGCAGAGCGCGGACAGGAAGCGGCCGCAGCTTTCACAAGTGACGACCCCCTTCTTTTTTTCGTGATAGAAGCAGCTGGGCTCACTTTCTACGATCAGGGACTGTCCCGATTGAACGCCCGTGGGTTTCTCGAACAGGGCGGGAAATACGTCGACCCGAATTTCCGAATTACACGAAGGGCAACGGATGAAGTCGGTCGTATTATAGACCGTTGGGAAGTAATAGGTTCCATTTGCCGCAGTGGCTGAACGAGACATTCATGGGTACCGAGCCTAGCCCTTGACCACTCGGGTGCTACATATCCCATCGTGGAGCGATCGTTTTTCGGCATCGAATGCGGACATGAGATAACCGATGCCAAAGATTAGCCAGCTCAGGTATTCGAAAAAGTGACGGCCCAATGCCTTTCCAAAGGTCACCTTGTCTCCGTCCGCGTTCACCACCTTGATATTGCATGCCATTGTTCCGGGGGTAGCCCCGAACTTGCCGATGAACCAGGTGGCATAGGCGGCGGCCGCGATTAATTGAAAGAGGTTCATCACCAGGTAAAAGACGATCTCTTCGGTCGAGCCGGCGGACTTGGTGGCGCCAAGCAGTAACATCGATGCCCCCATAGTGACCACAATGCTGGCGATCCCGAAAATGATACCGTCGATGCATTTGCCCCCCCGGGCGAATCCAAAAACCCGCATATACCATGACCTGGGGCAGACTCATGCCTTGCTTGAGCTTCTGGACGGAGGTGGGTTTGCAACCGCCGCAGACAGACGAACCCTCGTATTGGATCATCTCATCGGGAGAAAACACCTGGCCGCACTCGCAGCAAACGTTTTCACCTGGGCCGGCCACCGCCGGTGCCGGAATGCTACCTGCCCCGTCTTTTACCCGCGGTTCGGGAGGCATCAGCGGATTGGCGAGAGGACTTCCGTAAGACTTGCAGGCATCTTTTGCCATCTGAATCAAGCTGCATTTACCGCATTTCACACCCATCAAATTCATAGCGCTGCTTCCTTCGAGCAAGAGGATCCGCAGGGCCGACCCTAGCCCAACACTTTGAATATGCGGATCAAAATAGCAATTACTATGCAACGGCCTGCCGTCAGGGAGCATAGTGAAAGTTACTGAATACAGAGCGTTTTTTGAATTTAGGAGGCGAAATTTAACAGCGGAAACAGCCTTAAAACCAATATACTGACAATTATTATAAGGAGGGGCCTACCAGGCAAACATATTTGTCCAACTGAGCTAGGCCAAGGGGAGTCGGGCAACTACCGAAGGGTCCCGCGGCCGGCCAGGCCCCCGAACCGCCCGGATCCTTCTATCCGGCATACCGAGCCGCTCCTATTTCTTGATGACGCCGAGGCCGCGCAGCACCTTTTCGGGGGAAAACGGTATGGAGCGGATGCGGACACCCACCGCGTCGAATATAGCATTGCCCACGGCAGGCGCTACGCAGGGAATCGAGACCTGGGCGATAGCCTTGGAACCGAAAGGTCCGGGGCCATCACCGTTTTCTAGAATGATAGAACGAAACGACTGGGGAAAATCGGTCATCAACGGTAACCGGTACTGAAAAGGGTCGGCGTTTTGCAGTTGGCCTTCCTGGTACACAAGTTCTTCGAACAGGCACTGCCCCAATCCCATGACCGATCCGCCGTCGATCTGGCCCTTAGCCGACGGGTAGTGCAGGATCTTTCCCGCATCGGCGACAGTGGCAAACTGAAGCAAGCGGATCTCCCCGGTCTCCCGATCGACTTCAATCTCGACGGCCGCGACACCCGGAGCCCAGTGGTCGTGACCACCGAAGCTAGAGTGGCCGGTACGAACCGGTTGATAGTTGCCCAATCCCAGCAGAGGCGTCATTCCATCGGCAGCACGATGAACCTGCTCGAAGGTCAGACTGACCCCGTCACGTGAGATCTTGCCACCCTCGGCATGCCACTCTTCAGGGCTGCCACCCTTGGCCCGGGCTGCCGCCGCTGCCATCTTCTGCAGGAGCTCCTTACAGGCCGAGTGCACGGCACCGCCCATCTGCAGGGTGGTGCGCTGAGAACTCGTTCCGGAAAACTTCAACTTGTTGTCGGTATCCGGTTCCCCCACGCGAACCTGGCTCTGGGAGACACCGAGGGTATCCGCCGCCACAACGCTGATCATCGTATAGGCACCTTCGCCGACATCCGGGGCATTGTGCGAGATCGTGACCGTCCCATCGGAATCGAGCGTCGCCATGGCTTCGGCCGTACCGACGTGAGAACCACGACGCATGGAGACCGACAGCCCACGCCCCCTCACAACCTTCCCCGAAGATGCGGGATCTTCTTTTTTCGCCTCATGACGATTCCACCCGATGGCGTTCATCGCATGATCGATGAGTTGGTCGAGATGGGTGTCTACCGGCGGCGTGACCGCTTTGGACTCCTGACCGCTTCGCCGCCACATATCCGGGGCAATGAACTCACCCCAACGGAGCAGGTTCTTCAAGCGGAACTCCACCGGATCCACCCCCATCCTGCGGGCGATGTTATCCATGGCGCAGTCCACGGCAAAGGTTGTTTGGTTTTTTCCCGTGTTGCGAAAGGGACCGCATGGGACCTTGTTGGTAAAAACCGTCCGTGCCTTGACCCGGAAGTGAGGGACCCGAAAGCCACCCATGGACGAGGTCATGATATTGTTGGTGATGATCGTCGCCCCTGTATAGTAGCCGCCGGTGTCGATAACTACCTCGACGTCGAGTCCCATAATGGTCCCGTCGGCCTTCACCCCGACCTGGGCCTTGTATACGGTCGCGTCCCGGGCCGAGGCGCGAAAGCTCTCCTCATCGGTGACGACATACTTGATAGGCCGCTTGATCCGACGCGATAGCTCGGCCGCTATGAGCGCCTCTTCTGACTGGTCCTTGGCACCGAAGTTTCCACCGACAAACGGGACCCGTACGCGAACCTGTTGCTGCTTGAGACCAAAATGGTGCACGGCCGTGTCGGCCACCCGGTGGGGGCTGTTAGTGGGCACCCAGAGATCTAGCTGTTCGCCGTGAAAATCAACCAGGGCGGAACTGGCGGCCTCCATGGGATGGTGATAGACGTTGGGGCAGCTGTAGACTTCCTCAAAGACATGATCGGCTTCCTTGAGCGCCTGGTCGATGTCCCCCCATTCCATAATATCTTCGCGCGCCAGGTTCGTCCCGTGTTTCTCGTGGACCAGGGGGGCACCGGGAGCCAGGGCCTCATCAGCGGTAAAGACCGGCGGCAACAACTCGTACTGGACATCGACCAGAGAGGCCGCGTAGCGTGCCGTGCGCAGGTCCTCGGCGGCAACCATACCGACAAAGTCCCCGTCGAACCGGACCTTGTCCATCTCGATATCGAGCTGATCACCGGCAGCCCGGGTGAGGTTAAGGTGGGTCGGGCCATACTCCTGTGCCCGGATCACGCCAAACACTCCGGGTAAACCCTCGGCTACCGACGTATCGATGGACACGATATGTGCGTGGGAGTATGGGCTTCGAAAGGCCGCGGCGTAGGCCATACCAGGAAGGTCGGGAAGATCCTCCACATACTTGGCTCTGCCGGTCACCTTATCGAGTGCATCGACACGTACGTGCTGGCTTTTTCCTTCAGTCGAACTACTCATAGTCATGTCCTAACCTTGATGTGCAATAATTGCTATTTCCTCTTGGACAACGGGTTCGCGCTGCAATCCTCCCAGATGTCCACCGCTTGACCGCCCTAGCTTAGCGGATTGGCGAGGCTATTTTTCGGCAGAGCCTATCCGATAGGGTGCTTCAAGTCAATGAAACCGGCTTGCAAGAATCCTACCCTTTAGAACCCGATTGATGGTGTGCACTGGATTTCGGGGCGCCTTTTTCCGCGTCGGCGGCGTTTGGAAGGTATCCCATGGCCTTATAATAATCCTCGATGGCTTTTGCACCCGAGCGGCGATACACCCGCTCACGGAGAACCGGGTCCATGGGAATCCAATGGAGCCTTTCGGATCGTCCCTTGCGAATGATGGGCACCTTACGGGATTCCATATCGGTCAGGTTGAGGAGGCTATCGCACATCCCTTTCAGTTCCGTGGCATCGGCCCAATCGGATTTGTAGACTACGACCCCATCGCGATCCACCAGATAACTCATATTGGACTTCTGGCCGTAGGCCCGATGCACGCTACCCTTCAAATCGTCCACAAGAATTGGGATCTTCACCTTTTCCATTTTCCGCAGCCTCCGGGCTTGGCTGTGCTTTTGCTCAAGGGATGTATGATGCGGAAAATTCTCCCCCGGGTGCGCCTCACGGGTGTAGATGATGAGGCACTCGAACCCTTCGAAGCGATACTCATCGTAGATCTTCGTAAGCGGGGAAACCTCCCCCACAAAGGGAGGTCAAGTAATACTGCCGAATTCAAGAATTACATGACTTTTGCCCTGAAAATAGGAGAGCGAGACGTTGCGCCCATCGAGGTCGGGCAACGTAAAATCCGGGGCCGGCTCCCCAATTGGAGCCACCGACCAGAAGTCGGGCCCTCCCACACTACCTCTACCGTAGGACTGGCGGTTATAGGTATCCATTGCATCCTCCTGGACTTATCCTTAAAAATCCCAGAGACTAACACCCGGTTTCTAAACCCATACTGCATGATAAAATCCGTCTCATGGGGCCAACAACGAATCTTCACCTTGTTTTGACAGGCGGACGTCGACAATTCGTAGCTGCGCCGATGAGTTCCCGTTCCACAGGTTCTCGCTCAAACGATAAACGAGATCAATGGTAGCTCCCTGTTGTCCCGGGAAATCGTTTCCCACACCGAAGCAGACGGCGTTCAACGAACTCCCACCCTGGCACAGCTTGAACCGGAGCCCGCCCCTGATTTCCCTGCGTTCGACAACCTCTACCTCCCGTGTCATAAGTAATGGTTCAGGATTACCGACCCCGAATGGCTGAAGCTGCTGGAGCTCGCGCGCCACAGAGAGGCCGATCTCGGAAAAATCGACCTGGGCATCTACTTCGAGAAATGGAATCATATCCTCGGCGCTGAGCTGGGAGCGGGCAGCGTCCTCAAACCGATCGGCGAAAACCTTCAGCTTATCCTGCCGGATACTGAGTCCTCCGGCATATTCGTGACCACCAAACTTCTCAAGATGCTCCGCACAGTTTCGGAGCGCCTCCACCATATGGAGGCCGCGAATGCTGCGCCCGGATCCCTTGCCCTCGCCCTGGGTGAAACCGATTACGACGGTGGGCCGGTGATGGCGTTCGACAATGCGGGAAGCGACGATCCCCAGCACTCCAGGATGCCAGCCCTCCGCCCCCACGACGATGGACTTCCGATCCAGAAGGAGCCCATCCCTGTCGATCTGCTCCAGAGCCGACACCAGGACCCGGCCTTCCATCTCTCTCCGGTCCTTGTTGTTCTGGTCCAGCTCCTGTGCGATGCGCCGGGCATCTTCCTGTGACTCGGTCGTAAGCATCTCGACAACCTTGAGAGCTGCATCCATTCGCCCTCCGGCATTGATGCGCGGCCCGAGGTGAAAGCCTACCTGACCCGCATTTACGCTGTCCGCAGTGATCCCAGCCACCTCCTTCAAGGCACGGATCCCGGGCCGGCTCGATTGACCCAACTCGTCAAGCCCCCGTCGGGTCAGGACTCGGTTGATTCCCCGGAGAGGCACCATATCGGCAATGGTGCCAAGGGTAACAACGTCTAGATAGCGCCTGATGTCGGGAGCGGCTCCAGGGCTGAATTTTCCCATTTCCCTGAGCTTCGCCCGAAGTCCAATAATCAGATAGAAGGCAAGGCCCGCGCCGGAGAGTCCCTTATCGGGGAACGGACAATCGGACCTGTGAGGATTCAGAACCGCAACCGCCGGGGGAAGCTCCGGTGGTGGTTGGTGGTGATCGACAACGATCACGTCGAGACCCATCTCCCGCGCCCGCTTAACCTCTTCCCCATTGGAAATGCCGCAGTCTACGGAGACAACCAGCCCTACCCCCCGAGCCTTTAGACGCTCCAAACCTTGCGAATTAAGCCCGTAACCCTCGTCAATGCGGTGGGGAATATAAAAGATCGGACTCCCCCCGATCTCTCTCAAGAAGGAGACCAGGGTGGAAACCCCGGTCGTACCGTCCACGTCGTAATCACCCCAGACACAGATAAGCTCCCCCTTTTCGAGGGCGACGCTCAAGCGTTGGACCGCCCGGTCCATATCGGCCATTAAAAACGGTGAAGGGAGATCGTTGCGTAGGCTGGAGTGGAGGAAGGTTCGCGCCGACTGGGGGTCCGTCAGACCCCGGTGAAAGAGAATCCGTGCGACAAGCAAAGGTACATGAAGGACTTGAGAAAGGCTCGAAACACTCGCTTCGCCTGCCTCTCTCAGAATCCAGCGTTTTTCCATCGCCTCACCTTCTCTTACCCTTAGTCTTCTCGCTCAGAAGAATCACCGGTGTGGCAATAAAGATCGTGGAGTAGACACCGGATATAAACCCGACCATAAGCGCAAAGGCGAAGGGACGGATGACGCCCCCTCCAAGCACGAGCAGGGCAACAAGGACGACCAGCGACGTGCCGGTAGTGATGACCGTGCGGCTGAGAGTCTCATTGATGCTCATGTTGATGATCTTTTCTAGCGGCTCTCTCCGCAGCTTGCGCATATTTTCCCGGATTCGGTCGGAGACCACCACCGTATCGTTAACCGAGTACCCGGCGATAGTGAGCAGCGCGGCAACGGTGGACAGGTCAAATTCGTAGTTAGCAATAACCAGCGCACCCACGGTAATCCACACGTCATGAATGAGGGCGGCAATAGCACCGAGGCCGAAACCGAGACCGAATCGGGCCCCGAAGCTGGATCCGAACCGGAGCCAGACATAAACCCCCATCATGATGGTAGCGGCAATGACCGACAGTGTCCCTCGCCGGCGCAGGTCTTTTCCCACCTTGGGCCCTACGTAGTCAACCCTGCGAATCTCGACCTGATCGGCGCCCAAACGTTCGACTAGCGCACTGCGAACCTGGGAGCCGATGGTCACCAATTGAGCCTCCGTCTTCTCCAGGCGGATGAGAAATTCTCCAGAGCCGACAGTGCCAAAGTCCTGCACCACCACATCACCCAACCCTGAACTACCCAGGATATCGCGGATCTCACCGATGGTCACCTGCTGGGGTACCCTGACGTGCACCATGGTGCCGCCGGCAAAGTCGACGCCGATATTTGGACCTTTGATCAGGAGCAGGGCCAGGACACCGAGCCCCAGCAATCCGGAGAGGATAAAGGCTACGAAACGATAACTGAGAAACGGAATTTGAGTATCTGATTTGATGAGTTCCATAAGAAGATTTCCTAAACGCTGAGCCGGCTCAACTTCCTTCCCGCCAACCGACAGTCGTAGTAGATCCGGGTTCCAAAGAAGGCCGTCAGCACCGTGGTCACGATACCCACGCAGAGGGTGACGGCGAATCCCTTGATCGGCCCGGTTCCGAACTGAAACAGGATGACGCCGGCGAGAAAAGTCGTGATGTTGGAGTCCAGGATAGCCGGCAATGCCCGCTCATAACCGGATTCAACAGCCGCTCGGGGTCCCTTTCCGAGCCGGACTTCTTCCCGGATCCGCTCATTTATGAGCACGTTGGCATCCACGGCCATTCCCATAGTCAGGATAATCCCGCCGATGCCGGGTAAGGTCAAAACCGCTTCAAAGCCCGCAAGGATCGCGAGCACCAACAGGACATTGACCACCAACGCCACATCCGCCAAGAGACCGGCACCCTTATAATAGGCGAATATAAGGAGAAGCAGTAGGCAGCTCCCGACAATAAAGGAACGGATACCCTGTTCGATGGAATCACGCCCGAGGGAAGGGCCAACGGTCCGCTCTTCCAATATCTCCACGGGGGCCGGCAGCGAACCGGCCCTCAGCACGATGGCAAGGTCGCGGGCCTCCTGAAAGGTGAAACTGCCCGTGATCGAGGCCACCCCACCCCCGATGCGGTCCTGGATGACCGGCGCCGAATAGACCCGATTGTCGAGAATGATCGCCAGGCGCCGCTTCACGTTTTCCCCGGTGATCCTTTCGAAGACCCGGGCGCCAGCCGAATTGAAAGACATCTCCACGTAGGGCCCCTCCAACTGGCCTCCGGGACGGACCATAGCGTCCTTGATGGTGTCGCCGGTCATAAGAGTCCTCGACTCCAGGAGCCAAGGCACCTTGGCTCCACCTAGGCCACCTAGGCCCCCATCGAGCCGTTTGGGGGTGCCGTAGAGGATCTGGCGCCCCGGCGGCACGCCGTCACGAACGGCGTCCTCCGCATCCCGGGTGTCGTCCACGAGCTTGAACTCGAGAACTGCGGTCTTGCCGATCAGCTCCTTGGCGCGCTCCGGGTTCTCTTCGCCGGGAAGCTGGATCAGGATGTTGTTCTGGCCCTGACGCTGGATCGTGGGCTCCCTGACGCCGTATTGGTCGATACGATTACGGATAGTCTCAAGGGCCTGATCCACCGTATTGGTCTTGATGTCGCGGACCTCCCGCTTGTCAAGACCGAGAAGGAAACTGGTACCGGCGGTCCCCGGATCCGTGTTCGTCACGATGAGGTTAGGGGCATCGCTCTTCAAGAGGGCCCGTGCCGCCTGCACGTTTTGCGCCGAGACCTTTAGGAGAAGCCTGGACCCGGGCGCCCTTTCCAGCAGATCGAACTTGATACTTTTTTCTTTGAACAGCCGCGCCAGATCCTCCCGAAGACGATCCAGAGCGTTGTCTACTGCCCTATCCACCTTCACCTCGAGGATCAGGTGCATCCCGCCTTGAAGGTCAAGGCCGCGGCGGATCTCATCAGTAGGTAAAAACCCCGACCACCAACCAGGCAGGTTCTTTTCACCGACATAGGTCGGCACCAGATAGACCGCCGAGGCACAAACCGAAATCAGTAGGATGGAAATTCGAACGAGTAGTCCCTGTGACATGTTACTGTGCTTTGGCCTCCTTCCCTGAAGCCTTTTCCAACTTGACGACGACCGAGACCTGAGGCCGGCTCACGCGGACCCTGACGTTCTGAGCCACTTCCAGCGTAATCACCGTATCCGTCAGAGCGACCACTTTACCGTAGAGCCCGCCAGCGGTCATGACTTCGTCGTTCTTTTTGAGCGCGGCAAGCATCTGCCGGTGCTCTTTGGTCTTCTTCTGCTGGGGGCGGATGAGAAGAAAGTAAAACACCACGAATATCAGGATCAAGGGAAACATCTGCCCCAGGAAAGGTATTCCCGAAGCGGCTTGGGCTGTCTGGACAAAAGCAACGTTTAACATGATGCCTCCTGTTCTGCTCCTTCTTCCATATCAGATTCCGGGCCCGAGGGCCAAAGTTTAGGCTTCTGTTCCCGGATCGCTTCACGCATCCTCTCCATCAGGCGATGATAGAAATAGAGATTATGCAGAGTATGGAGGCAAGCCGCAAGTATTTCCCGCGATTGAAAGAGATGCCTCAAATAGGCCCGGGAGAAGTTCTGGCAGCAATAGCACCCGCAGCTCTCGTCTATGGGGCGTTCGTCGCGACTGTATTCCGCGCGCTTGATGCTGATCTTCCCATTAAAGGTAAAAAGGGTGCCGTTACGGGCGTTCCTTGTCGGAATCACGCAGTCGAAGAGATCGTAACCCTGCTGGACCGCAAAGATCAGGTCCTCCGGCCGGCCCATGCCCATCAAATATCTGGGGCGATCATCCGGCAGGAGCCCTGCGACTGCTCCCGAGACCTCCTTGAACAGGGCCTCCCCTTCCCCGATTCCCAACCCACCCACCGCGTAGCCATCGAAGGGAAGCTGCACCAGCTCCTCCACGCAACGTTCACGGAGGTCCATATACACGCCTCCCTGCACGATGCCCAGGAGTCCCTGGCAGTCATCTCGTCGCGCGTCCAGGGAACGACGCGCCCAGCGCAGCGTCCTGTCCGTCGAAGCGCGAGTATACTCCCGACTGGCCGGGTACGGGATGCACTCATCAAGGACCATGGCAAGGTCGCTTCCCAGGGCTTCCTGGATTTCAACTATACGCTCCGGAGTGAACCGATGAGAGGAACCATCCAGATGGGATTGAAAGCTCACCCCTTCTTCGGAGATTTTCCGCAGCGCCCCAAGGCTGAAGACCTGATAGCCTCCGCTGTCGGTGAGGATGGGGCCGTCCCACGCAATGAAACGCTGCAGCCCGCCAAGGTCCCGAATCACCTCCACACCGGGACGGAGATAGAGATGGTAGGTGTTGGATAGAAGAATCTGGCAACCGATCTCCTTCAAGTCCCGCGGCGATACAGCCTTAACCGCTCCCTGGGTGCCTACGGGCATGAAAGCGGGGGTCTCTATAACTCCGTGAACGGTCTCTAAGCGCCCCACACGGGCACGGGTCGCCGTGTCCTTTTTCAGTACAGTGAAGTTAAAAGCCATTTGCCCTGATTTTAGATTTTTGATTAAAGCCTTAAGGGCATGTTTGATTGCTGATTTGAGATTTTAGATTGGCTCCAATTCCCCAGTTAGGACAGGCCAAAGCCAAACCCCGCAACTTGGGTTCTTCAATAATCTGTAATCGACAATCTAAAATCTAAGTTCTTCAATTCAAACTCTACAACCTAAAATTAGCTTCCCCCGATCTACAATCTCAATCTAAAATATTAAACTATTTTCCCGGATCACCAATTTAAAAACTTTACAATCTAAAATCCTAAATGTTACAGGATTAGCATCGCATCCCCGTAGCTATAAAAGCGGTAGTCTAGCCGGACCGCTTCCCTATAGGCCTCGCGCATAAGATCCAGTCCGGCAAAGGCGGCCACCATCAGCAATGGGGTCGAGGCTGGCAAATGAAAATTGGTTATCAATCCATCGATGACGCGAAAAGGGAATTCCGGCCGGATAAACAACCGGGTCACTCCGTGACCGGCCTCCACCCTGCCCATGCGTTGGGCTATCCCTTCTAATGTACGGGTGGTTGTCGACCCGACTGCGATGACCCTCCGTCCGGTACTCTTGACCCGTTGAATCCCAGCCGCCGCGTCCTGGCTGAGCGTATACCGTTCTCCTTCCATACGATGGTCCTCGACCGACTGGGCGCGCAGCGGTTGAAAGGTACCGGGACCCACGTGCAGAGTGAGAAACGCGCGCTCAACGCCCTTGTCTTTCAACTTTTTAAATAACGCCTCGGTAAAGTGGAGCCCGGCGGTAGGTGCCGCAACGGACCCCGGACTCGACGCATAAACGGTCTGGTAGCGTTCCCAATCGGTGTGCTCTAGCTTCCGTGTGCGATGGATGTAAGGGGGGAGCGGCGGCTCACCCACTCGGGAGAGGACTTCCATGAAGTCTCCCGGGCAAAGGAACCGAAGCCCGTAACGCCCACGCCCCAGGACCCCGACCACCTGTGCGGAAAGTGAGTCGGAAAAATAGAGCCGACTCCCCAGAGGAGGCCTCTTGGCCACGTCGATGAGCGCAATCCAAAAATGGCTGTCTTCGGGAAAAGACTCAAGCAGGAGGACCTCGACTTCACCTCCCGTCTCCTTTCGCCCCAGTAACCTCACGGGCAAAACTCGAGAGTCATTGAGAACCAGCAGGTCGCCGGGGAAAAGACAATGATCGATAGAGGAAAATTCCGAGTGGGAGATCTTCCCCGAAGAACGTTCCAGGACCATGAGGCGTGAACCGGACCGCTCCCCGGACGGATGTGACGCGATCAACGAGCGGGGGAGCTCATACATCAACTCACTTAGCTCCATAGGTTACTTACCGGAATCCCGCTTGAGCAAGAGATAGGGCTTCGGGAACTCAGGGACCGAGGCTCGGCCCACCGTTGAAACCAAAACAACCGACGAATCAGGTCAGCCGGAATCCACGAGCCGATGGTATCCCTAGGTCTCCGAAGTCTCGGGTTCCGCGAGCGTCGCAGGCGTCGCAGGCGGCGATTCCTTCTTGAGGAAGGGTGTCAATAGGTCGATCGGGATGGGAAAGATCGTCGTCGAGTTCTTCTCCGAGGCCACTTCCACAAGACTCTGTAGATAACGGAGCTGCAGGGCAATGGGATGTTCCGCGATCACTTCGGCGGCATCAGCCAACTTCTGCGATGCCTGAAATTCACCATCCGCATGGATGACCTTTGCGCGCCGTTCCCGCTCGGCCTCCGCCTGTTTGGCCATGGCGCGCTGCATCTCCTGGGGAAGGTCGATGTGTTTCAGTTCCACCAGGACCACCTTGATTCCCCACGGGTCCGTCTGAGCGTCTAGAATCTCTTGAATACGGCTATTGATCCTTTCCCGCTCGACCAGCAGCTCGTCCAGCTCCCCCTGCCCACAGACGCTTCTGAGCGTCACCTGCGCTAGTTGGGAAGTGGCGAAGAGAAAATTCTCCACCTCTCGAATGGCCTTGTTGGGTTCGATCACCCTGAAATAGAGGACTGCATTAACCTTCACCGAAACGTTGTCCCGCGTGATTACGTCCTGGGGCGGGATATCCATGGTAACCGTACGCAGGTCCACGCGCTGCATACGTTCAATAAAGGGAATGACGTAGATGATTCCCGGGCCGCGCGGGTTAACCATGCGGCCGAGCCTGAAGATCACCCCCCGCTCGTACTCCCTCAGGATCTTGATGCCGCTGAGCAGCAGTAATCCACCGATAATTAGAAACGTATAAACCGGACCTATTCCCATCATTATGGTGCCTCCTCTTTGGTTTCCCCGTTTACCCTCTGAGCAGTCTCTTCACCTTGAGCATCATTCCATCGAAGCTGGCCACCTGGACCTTCTCGCCGACCTCGAACTCCTCGTCGGCCTCTGCGTTCCAGTATTCTCCGTGAACGAATACCTTCCCGGCCGGATTTAGCCTGACCTTGACTTCGGCGGTCTCGCCCACAAGCCCTTTCATCCCCAGGGTGGGTTTCCTCCGTTGCGACTTCACAACCAGATATCCTACCACGAGCATGAAGGCACTCAGGGTACCGACAACGGTAAAAACGATCTTGCGACTCAAAACCAGATCAGAGGTGCTCATGTCGAACAACAACAAGGAGCCTAGTGTGAGCGCAATTATCCCCCCGATACCTAGAATTCCGAAGCTCGGGAGAAATGCCTCGGCCACAAGCAACGCCATACCCAAAACCATCAAAGCCAGACCGGCGTAGTTGATGGGCAGGATCTGAAACGAGGTCAAGGCCAGCAGCAGAGCAATACCCCCGGCGACACCAGGGAATATAACGCCCGGATTGGAAAATTCCATGTAGATCCCGAGGATACCCGCCATGAGAAGGAGATAGGCAATATTTGGATTGGAAAGAATATTGATGATATTCTGCCTCAGCGCCATCTCGAACCGCTCGATGTGCACGCCTTTCAGGTCGATGGGTTTTTTGACCCCGTTTAGGTCCACGATTCGACCGTCGGCCTGCTTCAAAAGGTCCTGGAGATCCGTTGCCACGATGTCGACCACGTTCTTTTCCAATGCCTCTTTATTTGTGATAGAAGTGCTGCGACGAACCGCCTGTATGGCGAACTCCGTATTGCGTCCTCGACGCTGGGCAATGGTCTCACTAAACGAAGCAGTAAAGTTCTCTATCTTTTCACCCATCACGCCTTTGACTTCCTGGCCGCCCCCAGCTACCGGATGGGCCGCGCCAATGTTGGTACCTGGAGCCATGGCAGCAATATGGCCGGCTAGTGTGATAAAGACGCCGGCGGAGCCGGCCCCGGCGCCGCTAGGCGACACGTAGACGATCACCGGTACCGGTGCGCTCATGATCTCTTTGACGATGGAGCGGGTGGAGGAGAGCAGCCCGCCCGGCGTATCGAGCTGGATCACCAGGGCACGGGCACCATCCGCATATGCCTGTTTGATGTTGTCGCGGATGAAATCATCGACGGCGGGATTGATTCCCCCATCGACAACGATAAGGTTCACCTTGGGAACAACCGGTCTGGCCGGTTGCCCAATGACCGAATTTCCAGCCAGGGCCAGAGTCGCCAGAAGAAGCAGGATCGCCCTAAACCGCAGGGGAATCGAGCTCTTGCAGAACTTTTTTAATGTCTTCCCAAACAAGCTTCTTGTCTCCAGGATTGCGCAGCAAGTATGCCGGATGAAGGGTAGGCATGAACCGGATACCGTGATAGTCGTGCCACCCCCCGCGCAACTTCATAATAGGAACCTTGGACTTCAACAGCGTTTGAACGGCAAATTTTCCTAAACCGATCAACACCCGGGGCTTGATCAATTCGATCTGCCGCACCAGAAACGGTTCACAGGACTCGATCTCATCGGACTCGGGATTGCGATTCTCGGGCGGACGGCATTTGATGACGTTGGCTATATAGACGTCCTCCCTTTTCATCCCCATTCCCTTGGTGATGATATCGGTCAGGAGCTGCCCGGCCCGTCCAACGAACGGCTCACCCTTCAAATCCTCGTCCCTTCCTGGCCCTTCGCCAACAAACATGACCTTGGCTTTTGGGTTTCCCACGCCAAAGACCAGATGGGTGCGGCCCGATGACAGTTTGCATCGCTGGCAGTCTCCGATGGCCGCCCTGAGCTGGTCCAGGGACTGGCTCTTATAGGTCGAGGCATAGTCGGAATTTCGATTCCCTTCAAGCGATTGGGAGGCAACCTGACGGTTTATATCCTCATCCTTTTTATTAACGTTGAAATCACTCCGCGGTAGATCTCCTATTCCGGCCTGCTCTCGCCACTGAAGATGAGAATGCAGTGAGGCCGTAATTCGGCGTAATTCCTCACGTTCATCCAACGGTTCACTCCTCAAACTCCCGAGACGATGATCTTAGCACCATTTCCGAGTGCGGTACAATGCCCGATTTTCCTTTTCTCTTTTAACTGGCTCAGCAACTGTTTAGATAGACCGACCCCCACCTGAACGATAAAATCCAAAGTTCCGGGACACGCGTAGTCAGGGTAAGCCTTGGGATACGCCTTGTAAGGGTCGCCTCGCCAGAGATACTGGCTGGAAAAATTCGTGCGAGCAAAGCAAACGCACAAAGAGTTTGACCGGGTCGGGCTCGCGCGTAGTACCCAAAGACAAGGGTGAAACGGAGGGTTGCCGGAAGTGAACCGCGACAACCAAGTCGACGGTGTATTAACGCCTGTGCAGCAAGGGCGCTTTTCTTGGCCGATCCTTGGCCTTCAGCGCCAGGTAGCAATCGTAGATCCGGTTTGCCATCTCCTCTTTCGGCATCAAAGGAAGAGCATGGGTCGACCCGTCGCGCTCCAAGATGGTGGCCGCGTTGGTGTCCGTATCAAAGCCGCTGCCCTCTTCGGTGACGTTGTTGGCCACGATCATTTCCAGATTCTTTTCCCGAAGCTTCTTTTTTGCATTAACAACCAGGGCCTCGGTCTCGGCGGCAAACCCGATCAGGGTTTGGGCCCGTTTCGTCTGGCCCAATTCTTTCAGGATGTCAGGGTTGGGTTCCAGGGTGAGCTCCATAGTGCCGTCGCCCCGTTTGAGCTTGCTAGCGCTGACCTTGCGGGGGCGATAATCGGTAACCGCCGCCGCCATGAGAACCGCCGTGCTGTGGGGGAACTCCTTGAGAACCGCATCGCGCATTTCGGCGGCCGTAGTCACCGGGACAAAGCGCACCCCAGCAGGAGGTGTGAGAGCAGAGGGACCACTGACCAGGGTCACCTCGGCGCCACGCCTGGCACCGACTCGGGCCAAAGCATACCCCATCTTCCCCGATGAGCGGTTCGAGAGATAGCGTACCGGATCCACCGGTTCCCTACTGGGACCGGCCGTTACCAGAAGCCTCTCACCCGTTAGATCCTTACTCCGCAACAGCACCTGAACCTCAGTCATGATCGATTGGGGCTCCGGAAGGCGACCTTTACCCTCATAGCCGCATGCCAGGTAACCCACCGACGAGTCCATTACCTCATGTCCCAGCCTTTGCAATTTACGGATGTTTTCCTGGAGGACCGGGTTCTCGAACATATGGACGTTCATGGAGGGTACGATCAAAATTGGCGCCTGGGTAGCCAGGACCACCGTCGTCAACAGATCGTCCGCGATACCGCCGGCCATCTTGCCTATGATGTTGGCCGTGGCCGGTGCAATCACAAGTAAATCGCCCTTGTCGGCCAGGTTGATGTGACCGATCTGGGACTCCTGGGTTAGATCGAAGAGTTCGGTTGCCACCGGGTGGCCGGAAAGGGTCTGAAAGGTCAAGGGGGTTACAAACTGCTGGGCATCCCGGGTCATGATCACGTACACCGAGTAGCCGCCCTGAACGAGAAGCCGGACTAGCTCTACTGCCTTATAGCAAGCGATACCGCCGCACACTC
This sequence comes from Binatia bacterium, assembly GCA_963664015.2. Lineage (GTDB taxonomy): Bacteria > Desulfobacterota > Binatia > UBA9968 > CAXXLF01 > JACZQL01. The sequence continues at coordinate 599,958 of CAXXLF010000002.1, forward strand.
CAAGTACGACCGTTCGAGCCTCATTTGGTTCCTGTACCACCATTTCAAAATAACCAATCCCCTGTGGTTTTGCAATATTGGAGCCCAAGTAGCCCTCAAAGCAGAAGGCAAATATTGCTTGACGGATTTGGAGCCATGTTGGATGATTATAGAATATGGTTACAACAAAATATTTACGTACTTTCGTCGTTGTATCAACCATCGTGCTGGCTTTCTATGTATGGGGTGCCGGGACGCCGTTGGCCATCGCTCAATCGGATGGATCGAGCAGCGCCCAACCCTCTGAAGACCCCGGCATCAAGCCGGACTCGACGGAAGAGCAAGGATACGTGCCTCCCGAAGAGGACCCCTGGGAAAGCTTTAACGAAACGATGTTCAACTTCAACCAGAAAATTGACCGTTACTTTCTGAAACCCGTTGCCATGGGCTACGATTTCGTGCTACCCCGTCCGGTTCAAACCGGCATCAGGAATGCCATCAACAACATTGATGTCATCCGACGCCTGGTCAACAATCTCCTGCAGGCAAAATTCACTAGCGCAGGGACCGAGCTGGCCCGCTTTACCATCAATTCGACCATTGGGGTTGCCGGGCTCGTGGACGTGGCCAAGCTGGGATTCGGTATTGAGCAGGCCGACGAGGATACAGGACAGACCTTCGGTGTGTGGGGCATGGGATCCGGTCCATATCTGGTTCTCCCCTTCCTGCCGGTAACGACCGTACGCGACGGTGTCGGAACAATGTTCGACAAGGCTCTGAATCCGCTGCTCTACGTCTCACTCTTCGTTGATGGGACCGAATGGGTCTCCACGGAGGTCTTCACCCTGAATACGGTCAACAACCGATCTCTCAACCTGGAGCCCTTCGAACAGATCGAGGAAACGGTCATCGACCTCTATGGTGCTGTGCGTAACGGTTACCTGCAAAGCCGCGAAGCCGCCATCAAGGAATGATGCCTCCACGGGGTTACACCCAAGGCGGATGACGCTTGACTCAAAAGGGACTCGCTGTAGCGAGTCCCTTTTTTTAACCCCTGAACCATAAAACATCCCTTCGCCATAGAACTGCACTACCCTCCTATCCCCCGCGAATTTTGCCGAAGCACCTTCATTGTCCACTCCGCCAATACCACCCCAGCAGCTGCGAAGAGAGAAACAATAATTGCTTTCCTCATTGGATTGATCTATCAATAGCAAAAATTCATCCCCTCTTCGTACCGGCTTCCGGCCGGCCAAAAGATTACGGACGTCATATGGCAGATAAAAGCAGCTTTTTATCCGGTAAACGGATCGACCCCCAACCCATTGGATCAACCACCTCCATTACCGAACTGATCGATCAGAACTTAATTTCTTACAATGGGGGTCGGCTGCGCGAGGCCTGCCAGTTATTCAATGACAAGATTCTCGACGACGACGTCACCGTTGGCCTGAGCCTAAGCGGCGCCCTGACCCCCGCCGGTCTGGGCATTTCCGCCCTCATCCCATTGATCGAGAACGGCTTCATCGATTGGATAGTGAGTACGGGAGCCAACCTCTATCACGATTCCCACTTTGCTATGGATCTCCCGCTGCACCGTGGCCGGTTTGACGCCAACGATGTAACCCTTAGGGAAGAAGGCATCGTCAGGATTTACGACATCTTTTTCGACTACGACATCCTGATATCCACCGACGACTTTTTTCGTACAATCGTAGCCGCTCCCGAATTTCAAAAAGAGATGAGTAGCTCGGAGTTTCACTTTCTCGTGGGCAAATACTTGGCCGAGCGGGAGGGAATCCTGGGGACGGAAAAGAAATCCCTTTTGGCAACCGCCTACCGCTGCGGTCTGCCAATCTACACTTCGTCGCCAGGGGACAGCTCCATCGGCATGAATGTGGCGGCCCTTGCCTTGAAGGGAAACCAGATGAAGTTTGACGTCTCAAGAGACGTCAACGAATCGGCCGCTATCGTCCTCGAGGCCAAGCGAACCGGCGGCAGGAGTGCAGCGATCATACTCGGGGGCGGTTCCCCGAAAAACTTCCTCTTGCAAACCGAACCCCATATCCAAGAGGTCCTCGGGTTGGAAGAAAAGGGTTACGACTTCTTTATTCAACTCACCGACGCCAGGGCGGACACCGGGGGGCTCTCGGGGGCAACGCCCGGCGAAGCCGTAAGCTGGGGAAAAGTTGACCCCAACCAGCTGCCCGATTCGGTGGTTTGCTATGTCGACTCCACCATCGGCTTGCCCCTTCTCACCGCCTATGTTCTTGCCAACCACCCGCCGCGCACGCCCAGGAGGCTTTTCGAAAAACGCGACACGCTAATGAAAAACATCGAAGAAGAGATCAAGGAAAAATTCGGTAAAATCAGCTTGAAGTAAACACGCCCCCGCTCCCCATTGCTGTACCGTCATTTCTGTCCAGCAACCATGGCCACGATTCTCTGGTAATCCTTCAGCGTGTTGATGTTGGCAAACTCTCGTTCAATCACAAACTGCGGCGGGACCTGCACGAACCGGACCGGGCCCTGGCCGAGCAGGGAGTGGAGGGCTAACCGCCCCGAATGGACCGCATCTTTCATTCTCGGTACAAGTCTTTTGGCGTAGATCCCAAGGAGTGGCTCCATGCCTCCGGGGTGGCATGGGATCACCGCATCCGAAGTACTATCGTATTGATTGAGTAACCATTCGATCAGGGCTTCCGTGACCAGCGGCATATCGCAGGCGGTGACGAGAACGTCGCCGGGAAGATGCATAAGCGCCGTAAGGATTCCTCCCAGTGGACCGAGCCCGTCGCGGTCGTCCACAAGAGAATCGACCTCATCCGGTAAGGGTCCTCCCTGCCCGCGCGCTCGTACCAGCGCCAATCGCTGAAAAGGAAAGGGGCGCAGTTTATCGACCAGGGCGTCCACAACCCTCCTGCCGGCCAACTCCATGTCGGCCTTGTCCTGACCAAAGCGGGTACTCTTGCCGCCGGCAAGGACAACGGCGCTAAGACGACTCGCCACTTCCCGACGGAACTCTCGTAGTGCTTCATAAAACGTTTCCGGCTCATTTTTAGAAACCGCGAACTTTACGAGGGCATAGCGTTGGCAAGGGCTCCATTGGGCCCATTCGGTGGGGGCCACGGGCAGCTCTCCAACTACACTCCTGTCCAGCACCACTGGAGGAATTTTATTCGGATCCTCCCACGCGGTATCCACCGGCGGAGAAATTCGCGTCGATTCGATCCCCGTACGGGTTTTCATCAGGGAAGCTACGGCGGCGACAAAGCGAGCTCTCTCTTGTTCCGGCTCCACCGGCGCCTCACAAAGAAGTCGGCGCTCCTCAAGGCTAAAGGCCAACCAATCTTTAAGCGAGAGCTTGATTCCCGTCACGTCGAGCTTCATACGCAGGTGAATGGGTAGACGGCTCATCTCCCGGTAGATCTCGGACTCGAAACGAAAACGGCAGAACATCAGCGTTCCGGTAACCGACTGCTGCTCTTATTCACTTGCCATGCGCTGGCGACGGAGCAGACAAAACAAAATATCGCGATCAGAAAGGCGATAACATAGCTCCCTGTAACATCGAAGATGAGGCCACCCAGCCAGGCCCCAACGCCGCCACCGATACCGATGCTGAGAGTAAAGTAGCCGTAGATGGCGCCGAAGCTCCGGCCTAAAAAGAGATTGGCCGAAATAGCGGAAAGGACCAGGGCGCGGGAACCCTGTCCCAGCCCGTACATGAGGGCAAAGGCATAGAGCAAAATCGGCTCCGAGGTGTCGTGCACCAATAGCAACGCGACTATTCCCACCGAAGAGATCACCTGCACGATGGTAAAGACGCTTTCCCCCTTCATGCGGTCCGACATATGACCGAATAGTACGCGACCAAAGACACTGATCACCCCCATAAGACCGAAAATGGTGGCGGCAAAAAGTTTTGAATACCCGACATCGACCGCGTGGGCAATTTGGTGAGTGAGAATGATCTGGTTTCCCATGCTCGCCAGAATCCGCGAACCAAATAGCACCCAGAAGCTGTAGCTCTTGAGGGCCTGGGCTACCGTCCACTCGGATTGTTTCGCCGCGTCATCGGCATCGCCGGGTTCTTTTTCTGAAGTCGGCGCAAGTAAAAACTGGGCAGGCAATATGACGACAAGCACCGTAATAATCGCCAGGCCCACGTAGGCTGCTGGCCATCCCCAGTTGTTGATCATCAACTGGGAAAGTGGCACTACCAGCAGTATTCCGAGCCCTCCTCCCGCATAGGCGAGGCCCAGCATGAGACCGCGGTTATGGGTAAACTCGCGGGAGAGGCTGGCCACATGGGGCACAAGCCCGATAAGGCCGATGCCCAACGCTGTCACCAATCCTACCCACAGGTAAAGTTCCCAGAGAGTGGAGATAGTGGCGCTCATGCCAAGACCGAAGACGAGGACGGCTCCGCCAAGGAGAAGTGTACGGCGGGAACCAAGACGGTCGGTCAGAGAACCGACCATGGGCAGTGTCAGAGCCTCAAAGGCTACCGATACGGAAATGGCACCGGCGGTCGCCGCACGGGACCAACCGAACGCATCGAGCAGGGCAACATAGAAGACCCCGAAGACGGTGCGGACTCCCCGGGATACGCCTAAATGCAGGAAGGCGACTCCAACCATAGCTAGTCGTCGGAGTCGTTTCGACGAGGCTTCGTCTTGATTCACCGGTCGTAGTTTTCCTTTAGCCTGTAAAATTGATCAATCCAGCCGGAGAGCTTCGTCATCTCATCGATAAGGTCAGTCAAACTTTGTTGTTGAGATCGTCCGTCGGTCATGATTATTCACTTACCTCGGAGAGTGCCAAACCATAGCCCGTCTAGACGAAATTTTCTAAACCTTTGGACTTATTTTGCACGGCTATTCATATCTTCCCGAAGCTTCCCGAGGGAGAGACCGCCATCTGCGTCGTCAGGCTGGGAATGAGCCGCCGTCACAGGGCAAGTCGAGGGTTTGTGATCGTCCAGGCGAGTGTATTCGGTGTTCTCTTTCTTGTACCCCTGATCGGCCTCCCCATCAGTACACGGATTGGAGCCATCGCTATCGTGCCAGCGGCCTCTGCCGCTTACCATGTTTGGCTCGATCAGGAGAACACACCGCAGATCATACCTGCCCAGGGCCAGACCCTGCTGGCCTTCCTCCTCTACGCCTTCGGCGTCGGAATCGGTCAGCCCAAAGCCTGAGACGAAGAAAGGGCACCTCTGCCTATCTCCCCCCCCTCAGGCAACAGGTATTCCTGACACTTTCGTTCTTTGATACTCGGTCAGCTTTTTAACGATCAGTATCGCCAAGAACGCCAACGGCAACTCCACCATATCCTTCGCCAGTGAAAGCCAGGCGCTGGTGAGAAGCTCTTCCGCCTCCTTTGCCCGTACCGAAACCCGCAGCGACGCCTGTCCCAACCCGGTCGCAACCAGCCAACACAGCCACCATAGCGGCAAAAGGGCCGGGCGCGGAGCATCCTCCCAACGGCCAGAATAATCCGGATCACTGGCCTTGAACAATTCCTTCATGGCCGCATAGGGCTTCCAAAAGTGAAATACGGGCACAAAGAACCAACCCACCGACCATCCCGGGGCAAATTCCATACCTTCCGCCCCTAGGGCATGGGCATTTCGATTGGAGAGGAAGACCCACCTGAGAAACAGCACCGATGTAACCAGATAATTTACAATGAATATAATCCTAACCACACTCTGCCGAGCGTGGTCTTCAGTCGCCTCCTGCTCCGTAAAAACGAGGCCGCTTTGCATGCGCTTGAGCAAATCGATTTCCAGCGAGTCCGACCACAGGCAAACGAGCGCCAAAACCAGGTGGACGGAAAGAAAGGTAATCACCCAGGACGAGAGATTGTCCGTCGATTGAACCCCATAAGTGCCGGACCCCACGGACACACCTGCCTGCCCCGACAGCAGGTCGAAGCCACACTTGCAAATGACCGCGGTCGCAGCGTTCAACAAACCGCACTTCGGGCATCGCTTTGACAAATCGGATGGCTGCATTGTTACCTCGCCGGGATAGAACGCGTACAAGCCTCTTACACACTGAGTAATACAAACAAACCACGACTACAATCTTAACCAAAATATGCCCGTACAACTGATCCCCAGCACCTCCTTTGACCTTCAACATATTGTGAAGGCCTGTCGGGAGACACTTGGTCAGAGAAAGACCCCAAGTTTCCGAATGCCCCTACTATTAAGACATTCAGGTTTGGTCACAGTCACGATTACGGAAGAAACCACTCCTTTTCCGACTTGGTGGGACTACGACAAGCGTCTCTTTGCCCGAACCACCGATATCGGTTTCTGGCTATGACCCGATAGGCTGGGGTTCGTATACACCGGGGAATGAGCCGTGCCAGACCAAGAATCGTCCAGAGACCTCCGAGCCGTCTATAGATTTCCAGAGAGGCGTCAGACTGATCGTGAACGCCACGGTCATCCACATAGATCATGGACCAATCGTTGCTCTCTTTGGATTGTGCGGGTAAAATCTCCTTTGCCGTCTCACCTTGAAGCGCTGCAAAACGAAACACCCCTTTGATATCGGCCCTTATGATTATGTCAACGAACCCATTGCACATCCCACACACACCATCAAAGAAAATGATCGGATGTTCGCGCAAGGAATCTTTATGCATTATCCGATTGTTTCCTTTAATTTTCTACGCGGCGCCATTTACTAACGCATCGTTAACGTCAGGTCTCATGTCAAACCGAAGAATCAGAAGCCAGATAGCAAAGGATTGGGCGGCGCCGATTACGACGAGGCCGGCTAAATGCACAACATAAAAGTAAACATCCGATCGGATGCTGCCGCCAAGGAGCTGTATTCCAGTTTGTAGTATGACGCTTAGCTGGATTACGAGATAGAAAATGGGAATACCGAGAATGCCGCCGACGAATCCGGCGAGGGCAGCATGAAGTCGTCGTGAGCTTAAAGGATTGCTCATTCCCCAGATAAGCCCAGCGGACAACCCGATCAATCCAGTGCGAACAATCGGGAAGATCGGCCATGGCGGATTGAGCAGCAAGCCTATGGGAAGGGTGATAATGCCGATAACAACCCCTGCCAGCGCACCGGTCAAAACCAGCAGACGGGACTTCTCAACCACCCCCCGGGTCATTAAAATACATATGGCAAATAACGAATTGGAAATATTATCGAGAATCAATCCGGTGGTCATGTCAGGGGCATCGCCGAACAGATAATCATTGGCAAATATCCGTAGGTCGGCGATCAACCCGCCGGATGCACCTAACATGAGTGACCACAACAAAAATGGCCTTACCGTTGAATGATTAACCGATCGCGCCACGGAGTCAGCCCCTTGCTACCGTCTTTCTAGTGGGATCAGGACTTTCCCACTTCCAGGACCAGACCTTTGAGCTTTGCTAAAGCCATTTTATCGGAGCCGAGGATCTTCCTCAGCTTCCCTCCCCTGTCGGTCTTCTCCGCCGCGATCCGAAGCAGTACCTTGAAATCGCACTCCTTCTCTGCCCATCCTCTGACACCATAGAGAACCTCTAACAACCGGCGACGAACCCCATAGGCCGGTTGATAGGCGCCGGTCATCGTTACAAATTTCTCGACCGCATCCGGCAGTTGGCCCCGGACCGATGCCCTCGCTGCAATTCGCGTCCGCATCTCGCTGGATGCTAGGTCTCTCATTTCTTGGGGAAATGAAAAGTAATGGACGTATTTCCCGTATGGACGGTTCTCTGCCTTACCGAGCAGCTGATCCAATGCTTCTTCTCCCCAGGGGCCGCGGCCCGCAGCAACAATCTCCGTACTGGAGAAGAGGTCCTTAAGAGCCTTTTCCCTATCCTTAATAATAGCGGGGGGCAAAGATCTGGAGGACCTTATCCATACCGACAATGAATTGCATCTTGGCCTTCCCCCCTACCTGGGAACGAAACGCCTGGGCCTGCTCGAAGTAAAGGCCCTTGTTGACTACGGCAACGGACGCCCACTCCAATGGATCCGTCAACTCGGATAGGAGATGCAGGCGATCTTCCAAGACGAGTCCTTCGACTCTCTCTTTATCGATGGTGACACGGCTGATGGTGAAATAGACACGGTTAAGCCGGAAAGATTCCTTCACGCGCCGCGCAAGCTCCATATGGGCAAAAGTCGGTGGATTAAAAGAACCGGAAAGGACGCCCACGGCCCCCTTTGTTATGCCCAGGGGCTTATCCGAAATTAGCGCATGGGGCGAGGCCTCCGCATCGAGACCTTCAAGGACCTCCCGGAATTTAAAGAGACGCTTTAGATCGTATAAGTTGTCGGCTGCCATTTTCTCAATCGTTGTGGGATATTAACGTCTGAAGCCTACAGCATTCATTTAATTGTTTAAAGGATTATTTATTGTCTTGAACCGAATTACGGACTAGGTTAAAAAATACTTAACCTTGCAAGTTTTACTTCCATCACTAAAAGCGTCAGGCTTAACCCTCTTGGCCCTCTCTGCCCTGCTCTTTCTGGGCGCCTGTGGCCCTGACCCGCACCAAACCGGCGAGAGCATCTTTCGCGTCAACCTCGGTACGGAACCGCCCAGCCTTGACTGGTCCCGTGCAACGGATCACGTCTCCTTCAACGTCCTGGTCAACCTGATCGTCGGTCTCACAGAATTTGACCGTGAGCTCAAGCCCGCGCCTATGGTAGCGAGGTCATGGGAATTCGTCGACGGAGGGAAAACAATCCTATTTCACCTGCGCGACGACGTCCGCTGGAGCGACGGGAAGACGGTTCGGGCCCAAGACTTCGTTTATTCCTGGCGCCGGCTCTTGAGTCCGGAAACCGCCTCCGAATACGCTTATATCCTTTTCGACATCGTCAACGCCGAGGAATACAACCAGGGAAAAATTGCCGATCCCGCACTAGTAGGCGTTGCGGCCCGGGACGACTGGACGCTGGAGGTGAATCTCAAGGTCCCCGCACCCTATTTCCTGGCCATCACCACCTTTGAGGTCACATTCCCTCAGCGCGAGGACATCGTCAAACAGTTTAGCGAGAGCTGGACTACGCCGGGTAAAATCGTAACCAATGGCCCCTTCCTTCTCGATACCTGGAGACACGAAAACGAGATCCAACTCACGGCCAACCCGGATTTTTTTCTCGGCAAACCGGCCATCGATCGAATCCAGATGACCATGGTCAGTGAAAAGACCACCGCCCTGGCCATGTACGAAAGGGGCCAGCTCGACTTCATCGAAAACAAGAGCATCCCGATCTTCGAAAAACGCCGAATCAGAGAACGCCCCGGCTACCGGGTGGTCCCCCAGCTCCGGGGCTACTATTACGGATTTGCGACCCACCTGAAGCCCTTTGACGACACGCGCGTGCGCCGGGCCTTCGCTCTCGCAATCGACGAGCGAGTTTTTCCCAAGGTCCTACACGGCGACGAGCGCCCGACAAAGTCCTGGATCCCACCCGGCATGCTCGCCTACAACCGGGAGATCGGGCTCTTGTTCAATCCGGCGGTCGCACGGCGTCTGCTCGCTGAAGCAGGCTATCCCGGTGGCATTGGGTTCCCCGATGTTACCCTGGGATACAATACGGACGAAACCCACAAAACGGTGGCAGAGGCGGTTCAAAGCATGTGGAAAAAGAATCTGGGTGTGCTGGTGCAGCTTGAGAACCAAGAGTGGAAGGTCTACCTCGACAAGTTACGCCGGGACCCGCCCCATATCCACCGTTTGGGCTGGGGCGCCGACTACCCAGACCCGCACAACTTCATGAACCTGTTCACCTCCACCAGCGGCAACAACAACACACGGTGGAAAAGCAAACGCTACGACGCTTTGGTGGAACAGGCAGCCCGGGAGCTGGACCCTGAGACGCGGATAAAACTATACAATGATGCGCAACGTCTTCTCTGCGAGACCGATATCCCCATTGTGCCCCTGTTCGTGACCACGGAGACCACGGTGTTGAACCCGCGATTCATCGGGCTGGAGTTAAACTCCATGGCAAGGCTCATGCTCCGCGACGTTCGCCTCAAGGAACCCCCTACCCCCTAGATTCTGGCCGATAAAATGTTCAACAAAATGACGTTCAAACCTTTTCTTCTATTTTCTCCGAACTTGGCGTCCATTGGGACTTTACCCCTCGATTCCCCTCGGGGTCCTGAGGTTCTCGAAGGGCGCGAGTTATCATATTTTCGAATCTGTAATCTAAACTTCAACCGGAAACTTCAAATACCTTTGCCTAGAAATTAGTACCGAATGGGCCGATTCATACTCAGGCGCCTCTACCACGGTCTCGCCGTCCTATGGGTGGTCGCCACGCTGACCTTCATCCTCATGCACATCACCCCCGGAGGCCCCTTTGACCGGGAGCAACGCCTGCCACCTCAGATCATGGCCAACCTGCAGGCCAAGTATCACCTCGACAAACCCCCGTGGCACCAGTACCTGCTCTACCTGCACGGCCTGGTCCGCGGCGATCTGGGACCTTCGTACAAGTACTTGACCCGAACCGTCACGGACATTGTGGCTTCGACCCTGCCGGTCTCGGCACTCCTTGGCGCTCTCGCCCTGGCCTGCGCCGTAATCATCGCGCTACCCACAGGGCTATTGGCGGCCTATTACAAAAACTCCTGGGTGGACCGCTGGTGTTTGTTCCTGGCGACCCTCGGAATCTCACTGCCCAATTTCATTCTCGGTGCGCTTTTAATTTGGCTCCTCTCACTCCAATTTGGTTGGTTTCAAGCGGGGCGATGGGGTCCTATCTCCAGTATGGTTCTGCCGACCCTAACTCTGGGGGCGGCTCCCGCCGCCTATCTGTCTTACCTGCTCCGGTCCACATTGATCGAAACTCTCGGGGAGGACTTTATCCGCACCGCGCGGGCCAAGGGCCTCAAGGAAAAAGTCGTCCTTTTAAAACATGCGCTTCGCAACTCGATCAATCCGGTCCTGACCGTGATGGGCCCCCTCCTGGCGGCCCTGGTGACTGGTTCCTTTGTCGTCGAATACGTGTTTGCCATTCTCGGTATGGGGCGGTTCTTCATCACGGCGGTAACGGATCGGGATTATCCGATGATTATGGGGGTCACCCTCGTGTACAGCACATTACTGGTGGGGGCCAACCTGATCGTTGATTTGCTCTATTCGGTCGCCGATCCGCGAGTTAAAATCCGTTGAGAGAAAGGGCATGAAAGAAGAGAATTTACTAAAAACTTTGTGGCAGGGGTTGCGCCGGAACCAGGTGGCCTTGGGCAGTCTGGTCTTCATCCTGGCAATGGCCGTGGGTAGCGCGCTCGTTTCTTTGCTCTCCCCTTACAGCTCGGGAGGGTTCGACGAGGCCCATATCCTCGAAACCCCCAGCCTCAGCCACTGGATGGGGACCGACGGGTTGGGACGAGACCTGTTGACCCGGATCCTCTATGGTGCGCGGGTTTCCCTCACGGTGGGAGTGGGGACTACGGGACTCGCCTTACTCATGGGAACGATCTATGGCTTGATCTCCGGCTATGCCCGTCCCCAGGTGGATAACCTGCTCATGCGAATCGTAGACATCTTCTACAGCCTGCCGGACCTGCTGGTCTTCATCCTGCTCTCGCTGGTCCTGGGACGAAACGTCATGGGCCTACTTATATCACTGGGCCTGGTCACCTGGGTGCGACTTGCAAGGCTGACGCGAGGCGAAGTCTTACAGGCCAAGGAATCTATTTACGTGGAGGGCGCAAGGGCTATCGGTGCCAGCGGCACGAGGATCCTGTTACGTCACATTCTGCCCAACATTATGGGTCCCATCATCGTAACCCTAACCTTTATGGTACCCGTCGTGATCCTCGCCGAGTCGACCCTGAGTTTTATTGGTCTGGGGATCAATGATCCTTACAGCCCGTGGGGAACGAGCTGGGGCACCCTGGCCCAGGACGGGTGGCGCGCCATGCGCACCTATCCCCACGTGATATTCTTCCCGGGACTGGCTATCTTCTTGACAATCCTGTCGCTCAATTTTCTCGGCAACGCCGTGAGAGACATCTTGGATCCGAGAGGTAAGTTACGATAAGTCGGTGGCGGGTTGCGATCAAGCCCGATTGAAAGTAGGCGTCCGGCCCTGCATGAGAGTGGCTAGTGAAGCCGCATCGAAGCGCAAACCCACATAGAAAGAACCGAACAGGGCGTAAATGGCGCTGGCCTCATCAAAGCGCATCTCGTAAACGATTTTTTTGAACTGCAGGGGATCGTCAGCGAATAGATCGACGCCCCATTCCCAGTCGTCAAACCCCATGGAACCTGAGATGATCTGGGTGATCTTCCCCGCGTACATGCGCCCCACCATGCCATGCTCGTGGAGCATGCGCTGGCGCTCCTTCATAGGCACGGTGAACCAATTTTGGATCTCCCCCCGCTTGCGTCCCATGGGATAAAAACAGAGGTGCCGGCGGGTTGGGATCTTGGGCCAGAGCCGTGGTCCCTGCGCCTCCCTCTGTTCCGCCAGGGCCGCTTCCACCGCCTGCGCCCATTCGGGAGTACCGGGATTCACTCCCCTGTCCTTGAGTTCGGGATAGAGCCGCGCCGTCGCCTGGTAGAGACCCAGTTCCAGGACCGATAGGTATGAGGTTGTGGGCTCAAGGAACTCGGCAAATTTCAGATTGGCCAGGCTGAGCTCCGTTTCATTGATCGCTTCAAGGGTGCGCCGAAAATGGACGATCATCAGATCCCCCTTATGTCCCAGCAGGGAAAACACAGCGCTCTGTCCGTCCTCTCGCTGCTCCATTCCCTCGAGCGCGGCGCACGCCTCGCCGATGGCAGAATCCCTTTCTCTGAACGAGAGCGCCTTCCAGGCGGGCCAGTTAATACGAAACATCTGGTGCAGGATACTCCAGCCGTCCAGGGTCATAGGAACGCCGGGGAGACCGTCGTCGTTGACCTCTTGAGTTTTAGTGGCGTTTTCTCTTTCCATAGGTCCTTTTTCCCTGCCTCTCGATCCAAATCCCAAGAATCATTCCCCCTAATATGTATCGTGCCCCGCGCTTGTTTGCAATTTTACCTCTATTTCATTATGTGAGGAGACAATGCAGCTAAATCTCCTGCGCCTATCTTTAATTGGAGCTCTGTTTTTTCAGGGCTTTTTTCCCCAGCTCCTCCCTGGCTGAGTCCAGTCCTGTCCAGGAGGTCGTTCTGGACAACGGTCTCAAGGTCCTCCTTTTAGAGGACCATAAGAGCCCCGCCGTTACCTTTCAGGTCTGGTATCGGGTCGGCTCCAGAAATGAAAAGGACGTTAAGAGCGGCCTTTCCCACTTTCTAGAACACATGAGGTTCAAAGGGACATCCAAGATCGGCCCTGGCGAATTTATGAGGATCATCGCAAGACAGGGCGGCCGCTCCAATGCCCTCACATTGCAAGACACGACGGTCTATTTTGCTACCATGAGCCGGGACAAGATTGAGTTCTGCGTTTCGATGGAAGCGGATCGCATGGTGCGGGCCTGCATGAATGAGGAGCACTTTGAGGCCGAGAAAAATGTCGTCATGGAAGAACGACGCCTTAGGACCGACCTTCCTCCGCCCTGTCGGTGGCCATCAACCCTGTCGCCGGAGGACCTCAAAAACTATTACCGAACCTATTACGCCCCCAACAACGCCTTTATAGTTGTCGTCGGAGATTTTCCGCCGTCGGCGATGCTAACCCAGATCAAGGCGACTTTCGGCAAGATACCCCGCGGACCTACGCCCCCGAAGCTCCTTATCAAAGAAAGACCTCAAACAGGCGAGCGACGGGTTATTCTCAAAAAAGAGGCGGAACTTTCTTTTGTCCTCATGGCCTACCATGTACCTAATCTTCACAATCCGGACAGTTACGCATTGGATCTGCTGTCGGTGGTCCTCGCCGAAGGACGCAGTTCCAGGCTCCACCGCGATCTCGTCTACGGTCAACGCCTCTCTCGCAGAGTGGACGCCGGTTACGACGCTTTCGCTATCGATTCTACGATCTTCTCGATCGAGGCTCAGGCCATGCCCGGGGAAGACCCCGCTGACGTGGAGCATGCTATCGATGAACTGCTGGCTAAGATTAAATCCGAACCCATTACGGAACGGGAGCTACAAAAGGCAAAGAACCAGGTTGAGGCCTCTTTTGTTTTCCGCCAGAATTCCATCTTCGGCCAAGCCATGAGGATAGACCATCACGAGATAACAGGGGGCTGGTCCCAAATAGACCGATATCTCGACGGGATAAGATAACTCACCGCAAACGACCTCATGAGGGTAACGCGAAAATACCTCCACTCGGATCGACGCACGGTCGGGATCATGATACCCACCCCACAGGCGGAGTAATGAAAAAGATTTTCCCGGTGTGCCTGTTTCTGGCCCTCCCCCTAAACGCTCCCACGCCTTCCCTCGCAGGTCCGCGGGCTCAACGGACCGTCTTGAATAACGGCCTGGCCCTGTTGACCTCGGACCAAAGAAACCTGCCCATGGTCACACTGGAACTGCTCATCAAGGCCGGCTCCCGCTACGACCCTGCGGGGCAGGAAGGCATCGCGAATCTCACCTCACGGCTTCTCACTTACGGGACCCGACAGCGCTCGGCACTCCAGATCAGCGAAGAGCTCGACTTTATCGGAGCCCGGTTACGAACCCGCTGTAGAAACAATCAGGTGACGGTCAACCTAACCCTGCTCAAGAAGGACCTCGACGTGGGGCTCCATCTGTTTGCCGAGATCTTGACCGATAGCATATTTCCTCCGAACGAAATCCAGCGACTCAAAAACTCCGTCGTTGCCGCCATCCAATCTAAAAGGGAAAACGCGAGGGCTATCGCACGGGAGACTTTCATAGCCACATTGTATCCCGACAGCCCTCACGGACGTCCCGTAGAGGGGAGCGAAGGGTCAGTGACCACCATTGATCGCTCCCACATTAAGAGTTTCTTTCAGAACTATTACCGTCCCAACCGTTCAATTTTAGCCGTGGTTGGAGACGTTACCCGGGAAGAGATTGAAGAAAAGCTGAACCAGTCCATGAAAGGATGGAAAAAGGGGTCCCACCCCACCGACTCCCCCATCGCCATGCACCTGGCGTTGGCCACCACCATTCGAGTCGATAGACATCTCACCCAGCCCAACATCATGGTAAGTCACACGGGCATTTCCAGGGGGCACCCGGATTATTACGCCGTTTACGTGATGAACCACATCCTGGGTGACGGCGGCCTATCGTCACGGCTGGTCCATGCCATCCGCATCAAGCGATCCTTTGGCTTACTCCGTCCACAGCCGATTCGACGCGGGAAAAGAGATGGGAACATTTCGCGTGAGGATGCAGACAAAAAACGCGACCGCCCAGGAAGCCCTGGCGGTCGCCCAAAAGGAAATCGAACGGATTCAGGCGCAGGGAGTTAACGAAGAGGAGCTGGGGGACGCGAAACTACCTCCACCCGAACGGGCTAACCACCGTCATCGTGGCCAATCTAGAAAAAGTAAGATAAAACCCATGGAATTATATGGCTTAAAGTGGTAGGTTAGACTTCTTGGATCGGCCTTGACATCTCAGACGATCTGGAAAAAGCTGAACCAGCAAGCAGGAAAGGGGTCACCATGACAAAAGTTCTGGTGGTGGAGGATCATCCGGACATGATGGAAATTCTTACCTACCAGATGGAGAGGATGAGGTTTTCCGTTATTCCCGCCCGACACGGCAAGGAGGGAGTCACAAAGGCGGTCGAAGAAAAACCCGACCTCATTCTCATGGACATCATGATGCCCGAGATGGACGGATTGTCCGCAACGCGTATCATCCGTTCCAACCCCAAGACCCAGAACATCTCCATTCTCGCGGCGACGGTCCTCTTCCGCCCAACCGATCTTAAAAGTTGCATTGAAGCCGGATGCAACGACACCATCGTCAAGCCTTTCACTTATCAGGAGCTTCAGGGAAAGATTCGACCCTATCTGTCCGATTCAGACTCTGCCCTCCACTAGCGGTTTCGTCGCCTTTCCTATTTTAGTCCACGGTATCATCCCGACTTCCACAGGAAACGGGAGAAGGCCTCAAAGAAATTGAGCGTGTCCACGAAAGAGAAAGCCCTCTCCATTGTTACGCGCCTACACGAGGAGGGGTATCTTGCCTATCTGGCCGGCGGCTGCGTACGGGACGGTCTTCTGGGTAAAGAACCCAAAGACTACGACATCGCCACAGACGCGGAGCCGGAGCAGATCCAACACATCTTTCCTCAGACCCTTGCGGTAGGCTCTCAATTCGGCGTGGTTATGGTGATCCTGGATAGAGAGTCCTTTGCCGTAACCACTTTCCGCTTCGACGGGCCTTATCTGGACGGACGACACCCCAGTCATGTGCGCTTCGGCACCTTGGAAGAAGACGTGGCACGACGGGACTTCACCATCAACGGAATGATGCTCGACCCGGAAGACAATCGGGTCATCGACCTCATTGGCGGTCAGATGGACCTGAAGCAAAGGGTAATCCGCGCCATCGGAGATCCCAACCAACGCTTCGAAGAGGACCGGCTTCGCATGATTCGCGCCATTCGTTTCGCGGCCGGTCTTAATTTCACCATCGAGGAGAAGACCCATGCCGCCGTACGGCAACAGGCATCAAAGATCACTCAAGTCGCATGGGAACGGATTGGCGACGAGACAACACGGGTGCTGACGGAAGGCGGGGCCAAGAGGGGCTTCGAGCTCATGAACGAGACCGGCCTGCTCAAAGTCTTGATGCCCGAAATCGAGAACATGAAGGGAGTCGAGCAGAGCCCCAACTATCACCCCGAGGGAGATGTATTTTCCCATACAATGAATCTTCTCGGCCATCTGGACAATGCAACCGAAACCCTGGCCTACGGCTGCCTGCTCCACGACGTGGCCAAGCCCGTATGCTTCAAACGACGAGAGCATAAGATCACCTTCTACAACCACCCCAATAAGGGCGCCGAGATGGCCGTGGAGATGTTGAAACGCTTCAAGCGCAGCCGGAGCACTTGGGAACGTGTCGAGTACCTGGTGCGCAGTCACCTGCACTACACCCAGGCGCCCAATATGAAACTCAGCACCCTAAAGAAATTCCTCGGCGGAAACGGCATCGGAGAGCTATTGGAGCTATGCCGCATTGATGCCCTGTCATCCAACGATGACCTGCAGTATTACAATTTTTGCAGACAGAAGTTATCAGAATTGAAGAGCGAAGAGATCCATCCTGAACCACTACTTCGCGGAAAGGATCTTATTGCCATGGGGTTTTCGCCCGGCCCCATCTTTCAGACTATCTTGAAGCAACTCGAAGAAGGCCAGCTCAACGGCGAGGTTCTCAGCCGAGAACAAGCACGGGAATGGGTCATCAAGCAATACGGAGTCCAGACAACACCCCCTCGTCAACCGGAGAAAGAATAACGGGAAGGATGTTGTTCATGAAAGTTTGGAAGCGGATCCGCCTAGGTTTTTCGTTTATTCGCGATGGGGGACCTTCAGGACCAGACATTTGGCGCTGCCACCGGCCTTGATAAACTCGCTCAAAGGGGTCTCGTAGACGGCAAACCCCATGGCTTCCAACTTGGAGCGCACTTCAGGGCACCCCTTGTTCATAACGACGTTGCCACCGTCCACGATCGCATTGCAGGCAAAATTTCCAGCCTCCGCCTCGGGAACCGGGATCAGCGTGGAGATTCGCTCTTCCATCACCTTAATCGCATAAGCGTCGAAGGCGCCCGGGTAGTACAGGGCGCGGTTCTCTCCCAGTGGACAAAAGCAGGTGTCCAGATGATAGAACCACTCGTTGGTCAGTTCCAGCGACAGGACTTCGTGGTTGAGGATTTTGGCGATCTCCTCATGGGGCCGAATCTCCGACCGGATATGGTACCCCCCAAAAAAGGCATCACCGCACATCAAGAGATCACCCTCACCCTCAAAAGGACTCTCGGCGGGCAGGTTGAACATTTCGTAGCCTCTGACCTGGAACCAGTTCTCGAAATGGGGCGTTTCCCCGCGACGGACTTCATGGTGGAATTGGCTGACGATAAACTTGTTTTCCCAGACCATCCCGGCGTTGGCCGTAAAAACCATGTCGGGCAGACCGGAGCGGGGCTCGACCAGGACCACATCCACACCGAGTTTATCCTGCAGTAGCCGATTCAGGCGCCGCCACTGATCCTTGGCAACGTCCGGGTTACTTGGCTGCTGGCGTCTCATCCACGGGTTGATCTCGTATTCGATACCGTAATAGATAGGCGGACACATTAATAACTGCATATCAAAATCCCACTTATCCTTTGCTTTAAATGGATTTTAGTTTTCCACTTTAATCTCTTACCTTTTTACTTGCGCCTTAATACTTCCCCCTTTTTTAATATGCCTTACTTCACCGCCTGGCAAATTCCCCCAGCTCGGCATGTGGCATTGATCGCCCAGAGGTGATGCTCATGCCCCTCACTGGCGCGAATCTTCTTGTCCAGATACACTCCGAGAGAGGTTACATAGAGCGTACAGGTGCAGTCTAGCGAAAGAGTGCCCGCGCGTTGCCGCCGAGAAGCTTTCTCTTCGCCTGCGGCGTGAGATTTGCCTTCTCAACGATGCGGACCGCATTGCCGAGCATACCGATGGTGGGATAGTCGCTTCCCAGAAGCACCTGTCCTTCCCCCATGGAGTGCACCGCAAAGGTGAGCTCCTCGGGAACCCAGAAGGGCGGCGCCGTATCGATAAAGATCCTTTTACGATAGCGGTCAAAGAAATCCTTAGGGCGCTGATCCCAGAAAGAAGGATTAAGGCGGTTTTTCAAGGCAAAAAAAGCGCCGCCCATATGGGAGAATACGAAACGGAGATTCGGGAAGCGATCGAGAGTGCCGCTCAACATTAATCGGGTCATGTTAATGGTCGTGTCGATGGCACGGCCTAGATTTCTCGTCAGATTGTACTGCTCCATACCGTGGGGATGGGCCATGGGTAACTCGCCGGCCGGATGCACCAGGATTGGCACATCCAGGTCGGACACCGCTTTGTAGAAGGGGTAAAGCTTCCGGTCGTCCATGAGAGTCCCCTTGATATGGGTGTTCATGGCCACGGCTTTGAAGCCCAGGTCGACAATGGCACGTTTCAATTCCCTGCGGGCATCGGCGGCAAGTGGGGGCACATGGGCGACGGGAACGATACGGTCGGGGAACTGTTCCGTCGTCTCCGCCATAGCGTCGTTGATCGAACGGGCTGCCTTGATATTGACCCAATCGAGCCAGACACCGACATGCAGTGCAGCCTGGTCCACTCCCGCTCGATCCATGGCCTTAATCTGGTCATGCATGCTGGCCGTGATCGGGGGAGGAGAAAAGAGCTGAACACCTTTGCGTGTAATTCGAAAGCGTCCAGACTTCCACACGACTTTCTCACCCCATCGGGTATAGGGTTCCGGCCGCAAATATTGCCCCTGGGGCATCCAGTGATGGTGAACGTCAACGACGAGATGTTTTTTACTCATGATCAAGCTCTCTCCTGCTCGGATCCCAAGAACTCAGCTTTCGGCGAAAACCACAGCCTTTTTACCCCGTTCACCGATAATGACGGTCAGGAATTTGGTTAGGGATGTACCCGGGTTTTTGTTGTTCACCCAGATTATACCGTATTCCAGGAGCCCCTGACCGGCCCGATATTCTGTCTGCCTACCATCGTCCATTTGGACAACGAGAATCCCCTCAAGGACGTACAGATAGGTCGGGCCCGGATGGTAATGCCGGCCGGTCTCCCCCCCCGGTTTAATCTGGACCAGGTGCGACACAATCTGAGCGGCATGGTTTTAGGGTAAATGATTCTTTTTCCGCTCAGGGTTTCCCCATGCTGTGCCACGACGGTCGCCGAGAAGCGGTCATTGCCGATCTTCTTCCGTCTATCGCTAGCCATAACCAGCGAGCAGGTGATCAGCAGGAGCAGAGCCCAAATTAAAATTCGAGAATCACCCACCGTCTTCCTTGCTACTGCAAACAAGTGGCTCTGTCTTTGTCGATTTACTCGATCCAATCCCAATTCTGAATTCCGCCCCGTTATATTAGCAAGATGGATTCTTTACCAATCGGTGTTTTAGGCCTCAGTTAAGATAGGCGTTTTTGAATACGCTGAAGAAGCGTTTGCTCAGCATAGTTCGACGTGAACGAGTCATTAGACCAAGTTAGGCGAATGTTAGCGCTGCCCCAAGGGATTGTAAAGAAATTTTTTCAGCAAGTGGTCTAGCGCAGACAGGATCGTAGATGGTAAACCCCGGTGCTCCTCCGCCGTCACTCGTCGCGGTGCACGGCCTCCAGGGAAAAGGCCGGATGACACACGGCGATGTATTCGGCACCATCGGGGCCCGGGGTACTGTACTGAACCCATTCGCCGCGGGGCACGAGAAGCGCCGAGCCCGCCTTGATTTCAAGGAAGCCGTTTTCAGTTTTGATATGCAGCTCGCCCCGAATAACGACAGTGTATTCGTCGAATTCGGGACGCTGCCCCGGCTCGACCCATCCGCTGGGACTTTTCATTCGGGCAATGCTCAGCGCATCGGTCTTGGAGTTGACCCTTCCCACGTACTCTTCGATCACCTTGGGCTTATTGCCCGCGGAGGAAATAATGGACGGTTTATCAATCACAATAGGCATGCTTGTACCTTTCCTTAGTCTGTTCGCTAAAATTCTTAAATGGAATCATACCGGCTTGTTGCATATGAGGCTTTTTCAGCAGCCCGCTAGATACCCCAGGCGCCGCTGAGATGAATGTTCGTCCCGTTCACGTAGCGAGACTCGTCGGATAGAAGGTAACGGACAACCGAGGCGGCGTCGTCGAGGGAGCCGATGTAGCCGGCGGGGATGCGTTTGGCCATTGGAGCCAGCTCGTCTGCGGGGGCGCTTCCCGAATCGATAAACCCCGGCGAGATGGAGTTGACGGTGATACCATGGGGAGCCAGGAGCCGCGCCAGGGAGCGGGCAACGACGAGCACACCGACCTTGGAGATATAGTGGGCAGTCAACTGGGGTTGGGCGATCAGCTGGTCCGCATTGGCCATGCTGAAGCACACTATCCTCCCCCACTTGCGCTGGATCATACCCGGCGCGACCGCGCGACTCAGGTAAAAGACAGGATGCAGGTTGTTGTCGAACATGGAGTGCCAACCCTCGACGGTCTCCTCAAGCAGGTTGACCCGGTGATAGGGGCCGGCGCAGTTGATCAAGGCGTCGATCCGCCCCCATTGCCCTTCTACCTGCCGGACAAAGGCTTCGGCGGCAGCGGGGTTGGAGACGTCGCACTGGACCACCATCCCCCGATTCCCTTTTTCCTCGAGAGCAGCGACGACCTCTTTCCCCTCCAGGGCGCTCGTCCGGTAGCAAAGGGCCACCGACCAGCCCTGGGATCCCAGATCCAGGGCAACGGCCCGACCTATACCACGCGCCCCTCCCGTGATCAGTGCTACTCGCTCGCCCACATGCCCTCCTTCGGCGTTCACCCGCGGCCCAACTACAACAGCTATGACGGCTCGGGAATGAACGGCTTAAACTTCTGGTACAACTCTTTGAGCTTGCCCATGTAATGCTCGACGTTTTGGTCCGGTTGCTTGGGGTCCCACAGAGAAACCAGCTTACTGTTCTCGCTAACCTTGACCTTCGCCGTCTTGCCGGTAACGTAGTAGGAGATTTGATCGCCCGGCTGGTAGGACCGCTCCGCTCTCAACGCCAGTTCGTAGGCTGCCGCTGCGTTTCGTTTTTTTGATTTGACCTTCATTTGATAATTATCGAGGGAGTCCTGCAGGGTCTCGGTCTTCATCAGCCGGGAGATATCGATACGGTGATTTTCCAGATCGTCCAGATACCGAACGTAAAGGGAATCGATCTTGTCACTCTCTCCCTTCAGCAATAAGTGCAGCATCTCCTCCATCCATTGCCGCTGGAACAACTCGAGACCTCGGGAGCGAAGACCCGAGCCCTTGATGAGCAACCGGCCTTTGGTATCGAGCAAGGCGTAGTTCTTCATCTTGTAGCTGAACATAGCCTCGTAACGGCCGTCCAATTCCAGCTCGATGCCCTCCGGGAGCGAGGCGGAAAGCTCATCTATCAGTTTTTCCTCATCGCCCTCGCTTTGGACCCCTTGCGGCGGCACGAAATAGATCCCGTCGGTGTCTATCTCAATGACCTGGGCCCCTTCTTTCTTTAGCGAGGCGACGGCCGATTGAATGAGCTCCCTACCCTTGGCGGTAACCTGGTTGGCCGCTCCGTAGTCGTTGAAGTGGCCCATACTGAAACCGAGGTAACCATAGAAGGAGTTGATCAGGATTTTGAAGGTAGACTGGAGCGCCGAAAAATAAATCTGACCCTCCTGGCCCTCGGCCTCTCGGGCCATCTGCTTGGCCTTGACCCGGAACTCCCTCAAGTCGCGCAATAGGCCATGGGAGATCTTCAGCTCGTCCCGCTCCGGGGAAAAACCATAGGCAAGCATGATGGACGGGTAAAGAGAGGTCACGTCACAGTGCAAGACATGTTTGGCCACACCCTGGAACTCGATCTCCGTGTACCCACCGACCACGTCCTTCCCTTGCTCTGGCTTGGGGATAGCATGACCCTGATTGAGGTACTCCCGTAGAAAGAGAGAATTGATCTTGGTGGCGTTACCCCGCAGGGCGACGTTTTGATAGTTGTAGGGGAAGATCTGGGCCTCAACGAAGTAACTCTGGGAAAGCAGCTCCGAGATAGCCCGCGTTTCGCGCACATCGTCCAGGGCGTAACGAAAAAGCGTATCCGGATCGTTGTCGAAGTACCAGCTCGCCTTCTCGCCCGGGATATAGGTACGTTCAGGGGAGGCTACACCGAAGTGGCGTGCGATCTGCTTGAGGCCATACCCCGGAAGTTCCCGCGCGGTCACATCGTAGTGTTGGGCAAGGATCCAGGTGTCGATAATGTGGCGACCGTAGATCTCATACTTGCGATACGCAATCGCCCTTTCGGCGACCTGCATCCGTGAAGGGTGGCCTTTGAGAAGACTCTCGTCCCTTCCCAGGGTCAACTTGACGCCACACCGACGGGCCCGGGTCTCCAGGTATTCCAGATCGAAGCGGAAAAAGTTGTGCCCCTCAATGACATCCGGATCCCGTTCCTTAACCTCCCGGACCATCTGGTCGATCATCTCGGCCTCGCTGTGCTCCTTCCCCGATATGAGCCTCTCCCATCCGGTAGAGTCCGACATGGCGATAGCCGTCACACGGTCCGTTTCCCGATGGGCATTGGGGAACTCGAAACCTTCCGCGCAGTAAGTCTCGATATCAATCTGCATGCGCTTGAGATCGCCGAAAGGCAATCCCAGAAAATGGGTTTTACCGGATTGCAGGAGATAGAGGTGGACCGGATCGTTGATATAAAGGTAGGGAGCATCCGTGGCCGATGTCCCCCGGCCGGTTTTCTTCTGTAAATGGGACTTGGCCGACTCCAGCTCTTTGAGATCGGCGAACCGGATCAGGCAATTGAACGGTCCGCCGCCCTTCAGATGTTCGAGGTTGAAATCACCCTTGAAACCCTTCAACCACTTTTCGTCCTCCACCCAAAGAAACGGTTCGAAGGGAACCGTCTCAAATCCTGTTGCCCCCCCCTTACGGGAATAAATTCGTATCCGATCCCCACCCTCGACCTCGAAGGCAAGCAGCCCCGGAGTGAAATCCCGGCCGAAAAGAACTCTGTTCTGATGAAAGGGAAGATTCTGGCTCCAGTTTTGATCCATGTCGAGTTCCAAGCACATCCTATTCATTTCAATCCCGCAGGGCAACTTCCTTGCCCGTCCAGCAGCAACGAGAAATTGTATCAGGGAGCCCGTACCCTTCCAAGAAAATATAGGCTCGGGCCACGTTTTTTTTCTATCCTCTAACATAGGTTGGCTCTACGAGCGGCAACGCAGCCAGTCGGATAGTTCGCTACGAAAACTGTTGTGGCGGCGCCTGCGGTCATTACAAAGTGTTCAGCGCTTTTGAAAAGACCCCATCCACAACATTACATATAAGCGACAGGCTCCTGATTTATTAGAGCAATCGCCCACGCACCAGCAAAACATTTAGCCATTGCCCCTTGATCCAGACTAATCGTTGGGATAAGAGGTTGCATTCTGATTTATAGACTAGAGGGACCCTGCTCGTCATCTATTTCTTGTTCGTTTTTCTCTTTGAGATTCGTCTCTATCCGGGGGTTGTAGCCCAGACTTTCCTTGATTTTTGAGGAGATAGCTCTCCCTCGACTTCTTCCGTGCTGGCAGAAACCGCTCCAAGTGTGATAAAAATAAGAGTATGGACCCTGTGGAATACGAGAGTCGCCCGACAATGACGCGGCCGGTCTTGGTCATTGCCTTTACCGGTTGGAACGATGCGGGCAGTGCTGCCAGTATGGCCGTACGCTATCTCATCGAACAGCTCTTCGCAACTAAATTTGCCACAGTCGATCCTGAAGAGTATTACGACTTTTCTGTCCAGCGACCGCAGGTACGTCTCGGCAAAGGATCGCAGCGCCAAATCCAATGGCCATCGTATGAATTCTACCACGGGTCGGGTATGGGGGTGGAGCATGACTTTGTATTTGCGACCGGGCCCGAGCCCAACCTTCATTGGAGGGGGTTTTGCGAGTTGATTCTCCGTCTGGCACGGGAGTGGAAAGTCGAAATGATCGTCACCCTTGGGGCCTACCTGGATGAGGGCCTCTACACCCGTCCGGTTCCGCTGTCCGGCTTTTCCACAAACAAGAAATTCATTAAAGAGCTGGATCTGATCCCCTCACGTTACCAGGGCCCGACGGGGATAATCGGAGTTCTCGGCGATATGTGCCGCAAGGGGTCGATTCCCAACATGAGCCTGTGGGCCTCCCTCCCCCACTACCTGCCGCCTTCCCCCAACCCCCGGGGTAGTCTGGCGCTGATCTTGCGGCTTACCCAATGGCTCGGCCTGCGTATCGACACGTCTCCCCTGGAACGAGCGGCGGGTGAATATCAAAAGAAAGTCAACGAAATCATTAACAGCGATCCCAATCTTTCAGCCTTTATTCACGAACTTAAAAAACACGAATTCGATCAGTGATGCTCTCTGTCTTGATGCCCGTCTACAACGAGGTCAACACGCTTACCGAAGCAATACGGCGAGTGCGGGGCGTCGATGTTCCAAAGGAGATCATTCTGATCGATGACGGGTCCACCGATGGGAGCCGGGAGCTACTCGCCGGCCTTGAGAAAGAGCCCAAGGACCCGCAAAATCTGATAAAGGTAGTCTTCAAAACCGCGAACCAGGGAAAGGGCGCCGCGATCCGAACTGCTATCGAACATATCACCGGGGACGTGGTCATCATCCAGGACGCGGATCTCGAATACAACCCGCAAGACTACCCCAGATTGCTGGAACCCATCCAGTCAGGTGAAGCAGACGTTGTATATGGCACCCGCTTCTACGGTGGGGGCACCCACCGGGTCTTGTTTTTCTGGCACTCCGTCGGCAATCAAATCCTTACGTTGTTTTCCAACATTCTTACCAACCTCAATCTCTCCGACATGGAGGTCGGCTACAAGGCCATGCGCGCGGAAATCATCAGGAAACTCAACATCAAATCCAATCGCTTCGGAATCGAGCCTGAGATCACGGTAAAAGTGGCTAAAAAAGGGTACCGGATATACGAAGTCCCGATTTCCTATTACGGCAGAACCTATAAAGAAGGGAAAAAGATCACCTGGAAGGACGGTTTTGCCGCTTTCTATTCTCTGATCAGATTCAAACTCATGGATTAACCCGCTTCAATTGTTTTCCTCTGTCCCTCCCCAAAGGCTAAAATCCTGTCATCAGTTTAGCCCCTTCGTTACGAAAGCTGTTATCGCCCGGCGCCCTCCTGTTACCGTCTACCCACCTTTATGGAATAAACAGCCTCGCCAGGGTGTTCGTCCTTATATAGATTTGACGTCAAAGCAGGGTTAAACCCAACTATTTATAAGCTCGTGAAACCAACGGAGGAAATGATAGCACTGATCCCGCGACTGCGCCGATATGCGCGGACTCTAACCGGGAGCCGCGCTCACGCTGACGATTTGGTGCAGGATACGCTTGAGCGGGCCCTGGGCCGCTTCCACCTCTGGTGGCGGGGCAGCAACCTCCGTGCCTGGCTTTTTACAATTATGCACAACGTCCATGCGAACCACGTGAGGGCGCACCAGAAGGAGCAGAGGGCGCGCTCGAAGAAGACGAGCTACAATTATCCACGAGACCAACGCAGGAAGACCGGATAGAAATTCGTCAGCTCCAGATCGCGCTCAAGCAACTTCCTTCCGACCAACGAAAGGTGCTGCTCCTGGTTGGCCTCGAGGAGATGTCCTATCGCGAAACATCCACAGTCCTCAACATTCCGGTTGGAACTGTAATGTCCCGTCTGGCGCGAGGACGCGAAAGGCTGCGCACTCTCATGCGAGACGATCGCCCTATTCCCTAACTCAAGGTGCTCAAATGACCAACCGTGAACCCCCCATTCTGGAAAGCGAGCTCCAAGCTTACGTGGACCGACAGCTGCCGGACGAGCGCAGCGCACAGGTCGAAGCCTACCTAGCCGCCAACCCTGAAGAGGGCGAGAAGGTGCGGTATTATCGGGATCTCAACGATTCCTTGCACACTCTTTTTGACCCCGTGCTGAATGAGCCCGTACCGCTAAAACTACATCCCGCACGCGTAAAGCGAACGAATCTGGTCAAACAGTGCGCGCTTATAGTGTTATCCCTTTCACTTGGAGCTGCTGTGGGATGGAGCGCGCGAGGTTTTTTTATAAGCCTCTGACGGAAATCAACGGGTATAGCTGGCCCAGGTATGCCGCCATGGCCCACGTAGTTTATAGCCGAGAGAAGCGACATGCCATCGAAGTTATGGCTAATGAGGAACGGCATCTGGTAAGCTGGCTTTCAAAGCGGCTGGGGTTTGCCCTAAAGGTGCCGAACCTGTCGAGAGAGGGCTACGCGCTGGTCGGGGGCCGCCTGCTGCCGGGAGATCAGGGGTCTGTGGCACACTTCATGTACGAGGATTAAACTGGGCAGCGGCTCACCCTTTACGTGAGGACTGACATCAAAGGAAATCCAACGACTGCTTTTCGGTTCTATGAGCAGGGCCAGGTTCGAGTCTTCTACTGGCTCGACGGTCCGGTCGGTTACGCCCTTTCCGGCAAGGCACAGAGAGATGACCTTTTACGGGTAGCAACAGTAATTTACCAAGAACAAACTAGCTGATTTAAGGGGGGGGGTAAAGACAATGAGTTCCAACAAAGCTTTTCCGGCAACTCGGGGATTTTCTTGACTGTCGAATTTACGACTAAGTCTATGGCCAGTTTCAGGGAATTGGCCCGGATCTACTTGACAATAGATAGAATTTTACAGTATATACACGGGGTCAATCGGGACAACAGGACCCGGATCAATAAGGAGAAAATTATGAAGCTTATAAAATCATTTTTAACTTTAGTAATTGGACTATCTCTACTTTCCGTTGCGCCGCCGACTTTCGGTCAGGACGACGTCATCAAGAACCGAAAAAAATTGATGAAGTCCAACGACAAGGCCGAAAAATCCCTCAGGAAGGCCGTGAAGGAAAAGGAAAAGGACTACGCCGCTATCAAGTCGAGTGCAAAGATAATCCTTGCCAATACGGGTAAGATCGAAGCCCTCTTCCCCAAGGGAAGCACATCCGATAAATCCAAGGCCACCAAGGCCATATGGGCGGACTTCGATGGATTCAAGGACAATATCGGGTGGTTGAAGACCTCCGCAAATGCGCTCGCCGCAGCCGCCGTTGCCAAGGATAACGTAATGGTCAACCTGGAATACAAGGCGGTCAAATCCGCTTGCAATCAGTGCCATAGATCCTTCAAAAAAGGCGGCCGTACGAAAAAGAAAAAGAAGAAATAACGGCTAAGCAGCCTCAACCGCTGCCTCAATCTTCCGGCATACACGACCTCGGGTTCGGGACCACTCGTACTCCTTACGATGGGCCCGAACCCACCCAATTTTTATTTCCCCTTTACAGTTTCAAAAGACCACGTATCCTTACATAAACCCAGCCGGTCCGGTTGGCGGTCCACCGATGGACGATATAGGTCTCCTCACCTTTCTGACCATGAACCGTTTAGGATTCGCTTCGTACTTATTCGCTAGGAAGTCTCCACTCGACAGCAAAATCACCTGAGCCCATTGGCTGCTTGACAAGGCGGCAAGCGAGGCCTATCTAGTTAAAAATAGGCTTATAGGGTCGGAATGCGCATTCGGCTTCCGCGTAACATCTGAGGTAAATCACTTATGACAAGTAAAATTCCAGTGGTGGATTTCGATGGTATCTGGTCTGACGATCCGTCCAGGCAAAAGGCGACTGCGGCTATGCTACGCCGGGCCCTGGAATCCTATGGTTTCTTGTACCTCAAGAACCACGGAGTCTCGCAGACTCATCTCGATGAGCTGTTTGAACAGTCACGCGTATTTTTCGCACTTCCCCAGTCTGCGAAAGACGCCGTCAAACGAAAAGAAGACGGCACCAGCCGTCATGGGTACGAAGGAATCGGCGGTCAGTCCCTGGATGAACATTTTGCCGATCTGAAGGAGCTCTTTCATGGAGTTCCCCACGACGCAGATACTCAGCTTTGGCCGAAGGAGTTGCCCCGTTTTCGCGAGGTGGTACTCTCCTTCCACCAAGCCGCGTCCGAGGCCGCGTACAAGTTTATAAGCGCCGCGGCCTTGTCATTGGGGCTACGCGAAGACTATTTTGCGTCTACCCACGACCGTGCGGAAGGTTCGGTTCGAATGCTCCACTATCCACCGGTTCAAGGGCCGGTCCAGCCGGGACAACTCCGTGCCGGTGCCCACACTGACTTTGGCGGTATCACCCTGCTGTTCAGCGATGACGAAAACGGATTGGAGATCCAGGGGCCCGACGATACCTGGTTACCGGCTCCCGCGCTGTCAGGAGCGGCGGTGATCAATACGGGAGACCTGATGGAGCGGTGGACCAACGGTCAGTTTCGCTCCTCCCCGCATCGCGTTGTTGTCCCTGAAGGGCGAGCGACAAAGCGACATCGTTACTCTGTAGCCTTCTTTTACAGTCCCAACCGGGATGCCGTGATAACCTGCCTACCGCCTTGCCATAGTAAGGAGCACCCACCCAAATACCCGCCGGTCACCGCGGGGGAACATATCCGCGCCCGCGTTCAGGCTACACGTCCTTACTAGACGATCCCGAGGTTTGGAACCGCTCATCCAGGGCAACGGCCGTCTTGAGATGCCCTACCAGACTCTTATGGCCACCGTGGCATCGAGCAAGCCGCCAGAAAAGTAGCCGCTCCGTGCTGGAGCGGGCCGTTGAAGTGACGTTGTTTCGGAGGCTGCAGCCTCCGAGGAACACGGCCAGAAATAGGGTAAAGCCGATTTGAATGATCTTGCGCGATTGAATATGATAGCAACAGCTAACAGGCCGAGAGGACATGCACAAGAAAATTGATTAAAGAGTAGGAGGCATCCTATGGCTGAGCGTGAGATTGTTCGAACCAAAGCCCGTGAACCGGAGCTCCTCGAGACCGAATACGATCGGGTGGTGCACGACCGGGAGGTCCGCAACCAGCAGCAAGCTGAAGGAAAGGTCGTTATTCAGGCGAGCAAAATCCCATGGGAGCTCAACCGCCAGGGGCGGGTCAAGTTCATCATCAACGATCGGATATCCGAGAACCTGGCCGCACCCGGGTGGATGGTGTTTCAGCAGCTCATCCACAATCACTCGGGTATGCACCACCACCAGGGCGGCACTTTCATCTACGTCATGGAGGGCAAAGGCTACAGCACGGTGAACGGTGTACGCCATGACTGGGAGGCCGGTGACCTAGCCATCTTACCCATGATACCCGGCGGCGTAGCCCATCAGCACTTCAATCTCGATTCCGGTGTTCCGGCCCTGTGGATGAGGGTAGGCTACAGCCTTCATAAAAACCCGGTGGTTGCCAACTGGATCGAACAGATCGAAGTCCATCCCGAATGGGCCGAAAAAAAGGGGATCAAGGATCGAAAAGTGGCCCCCCTAACCAACCACGCACGGACGACCAACGTCAGCGACTCGGCGCGGGGGAATACCCTATTCGATGCCTTGCTCAATACCCGTGATCAACAACGGGAGCGGATGAGGCACGCCCGGACGATTGTTCAAGGAAAATCGGTGGCGACGGAAATAAATCCCATGGGGATCTTTCGTTGGTATGTTCATCCTTCCATGAACGACGTCGCATGCCGGGCGCAACTGCTGTACACGCAAGAGATCCCTCCCGGAAGTCGCTCCGGGAAGCAACTCCATCAAGGAGGCAGGTTCCACTACGTACTCGAGGGAAAAGGAATGACCATCATTGACGGAGTTCGCCACAACTGGGAAAAAGACGACTCTATTCTACTCCCGATCAAATCCCACGGAGTGGAGCACCAGCATATCAACGACGATCCCAACAAACCTGCCAAGCTCCTGGTATCCGAACCTAACTGGGTCGACGTCTGGGGCGTGGATCTGGGATCGGGATTCGAGATGATCGAAGCCGCACCCGAGTATCGAGGGTAAAGATGATTAGGGGGAATTTCCAAGAACACCGGGAGACAGCATGTTAGATCTCTATCACAACGAAACCTCCGTCTGCGCAGCCAAAGTTCGCTTTGCCCTGGAGGAAAAAGGATTGGAGTGGACCGGACGGCATGTGGACATATTTGCCGGCGAGCAGCACACACCCGAATACCGAAAGGTCAATCCCCTTGAAGTCATCCCCACGCTGGTTCGGGACGGCGTCCCAATCATCGAATCGACCATTATCAACGAGTACCTGGACGACGCCTTTCCCCAGGTGCCGTTAAAACCCGCCGATGCGATCGAACGCGCGCGGATGCGGCTATGGACCAAGCGACTCGACGATTCGGTCCATAACGCAACCGGGATCGTCAGCTATTCCATCGCCTATCGGTTTTTTCAATTGGTCAAACCCAAGGAAGAGGTCGAGGCACTGCTAGACGGCATCCCCAACCCTGAGCGGCGGGAGCGCAACCGGGACCTGATCGATCGGGGACTGGACTCGCGTTTTTTCGCCGGCGCGTTGAAACGATTCGAACGTCTTTTGAGCGACATGGAAGCCGCACTGAAAGAGAGCCAATGGCTGGCTGGCAAGGACCTTTCGCTGGCCGATATCGGCTTCGCGCCATACCTCACCAGGCTAGAACGTTTGCAGCTCAGCCCCATGTGGGACGGCCTCCCTCACCTCGCCGGCTGGTTCGAGCGCATCAAGGCCCGTCCCGCATGCAAACGGGCCATCGCCGATTTTTACAACCTGGCCCCGAAATCCAAATCATTGCTCGAGGAGAAAGGGGCCGAGTCATGGCCGCGCATCAAGGTCATGCTTAAGCAAGGTTAAGCCGTTCATCTGGAGGGGAGCCTGTGGTTCTTTCCCCAACCTCCAAAGAGCCCGATAAACGCTCCAAAGCATTTTTGGCTCAGACGCGTGAGCCGATGGATATGGGCCTTCGTATCCCGTCGAATACCCTCGACGGTAACCTTACCGCCCAGGCTTTCTATCTCCTCCTTGAAGCTAGCCGTCTTAAGCCAACGCTCGATAAGAGGTTCGTCAACCTCGAGATGGAACTGAAAGCCATACACCTTTTCCCCCACTCGGAAGGCTTGATTGCTGCACGCGGGAGAGCTCGCCAGATGGACACCACCACGGGGTATCTCAAACGTGTCCCCATGCCACTGGAAGATCTTTTCCGAATCCTTAAAATGGGTCACCACCGGATCCGCACCGGCGTCATCGGCCCTGGAAACGTCATACCAACCGATCTCTTTTTCCCCATTCTTCCAAACACGGGAGCCCAAGGCCTTGGCGATCAGCTGTGCTCCTAGGCAAATACCCAAGACGGGGAAATCTCTCTGAATAGCTTCCTCAATCACGCGAAGTTCGGTAGTCAAGTGGGGGTGCTTGCGCGTTTCGCTAACGCTCATGGGCCCACCGAGGACGACCAGCCCGTCATAGCCTTCCAGTGAAGGCTCGGCATCCGGGTGGCGGCCGAAGTTCACATAGCGAATACGAAACCCGGAACGCTTGAAGAGCGGATTGAGCGTTCCGAGAATCTCAAAAGGAACATGCTGGAAGACTAGCAGTCTGGGCATACGATTGAATTATACAATCTTAAATGGTCCGGGGGAACACCCCGAGCCTGAGGGCCTGTTATCTAAAACAACTCACCTTTGCCGATTCCTTTACCCCCCCCCTCCCCTCACACGACACTCCACAAACGAGCCAGCACGAATAGACCGATCATAGAAACGACCACGGCTAACTTGGCTGCAGCGCCGATAGCAACGCCCAGGGTGCCCCCCAGTCCGGCGCGTCCCGCCGCGCGCAGGCTGCGCCATGCGGTAAGTTCGCCTATCACCGCGCCGATAATGGCCCGCTTAGAGGCGCCGAATCGGCCTGCACCCAATGCAGTCGCGGCGAATTCAAGGAGGTAGGTTAACAACGCCATCGATCCAAGGACCGTTAACATCCACCAACCGACAAACAGGAAATCTTCTGCCCAGGCCGCCGCGAAAAGACCAGCAAACAACATGAGCGCACCCGGCAAGCCTGGAATCACCAGCCCCGCAAGGCCAGCCAAGGAAAACAGGAGAGCCAACACCTACAAAGCGATGCTTGAGATCATAATTTAATTACACGCTACTAGTAATTAGCGACTGATTTAGTCGTAAATACTGATAATGGCAACTTGGGACATGAAGAGAACAGGTTGTATTTCAGTGGTTTATAGCTCAAAAGGTAGATTCTTTCGATATTTCCAGTACCTGATTCAGCCTCCTGGATCTCTTGCCACCGCATACCAAATTGCTATAACCGCCAACGGAGGCAACTATGGAATATACCGCGCTTTTCACGAGGGCCTCAGTTGGATTTATCGTATTTCTATTGGCAACTTATTGGGTAAAACCAATTTATGCTGAGTATACTATCGTTATCAATAACAACGGACGCATCACAGTTGAAAAATATTGGGAAGAGCATGGGACGGTAAGATTTTGAGCACTGGGTGGCGTGATTGGATTGGACAGGTAGAATATCGAAACCATCGTACCCGCAGCTCAATCGGAATCTCATGGTATCGTTATCGCTACTATCAAAAACACCGAAAACGTGGCGGCTGTGAAGATGGAGGCCTTTAATACGCCTGCCACACCTGTCGTCAGCCTCGCAGAAAATGACCTAGGCAGCTCGAAGGCCAAGGAAGAGCAGGAATTCCAGAAGCTCTACACAGAGAACCAGAATCAAATCAAAGCGCGGACTGAAGTCTATTGGGACATTACAAGAGGGACGAGCAGCCAGGATCCCACGCTATTGAATTATCTTCGGGCAATAAACGGAAGGATCGAGGACATTCAATCCAGGCTCAAGGATTCTCAGCGCGCCCCCTCAAACTCCAGGGGAACCGGAATCGTGAATCTGGAGGTAAATTCCCCATTTGCCGGCAGACGTACGACGATCGGCCTGCGCCATGGAGGGACCGTCCTGCCTGGACGGGTGAATGCCCGACCTTTTGATATCGCTCGTCATGGAAAAACCGATTTTCCCAACGAGGTCCGGCATCCCAAACGTGGTTTTGACACACAGCTTCCCGACTATACCTACACCGAGAAAGAACTCAGTACTATGAGAAGCCAGCTCAATCTGTTGTATGAGGAAAGGGAAAGGCTGGTACAGGGAATGCGGGAGAAAGAGGTCTTTGCGGGATCCGTTCCATTTGAGGCTTATCCCTAGGCAAGCTACCGTCCCGACGGTGATTCATAGGAATCACGGGCACACTGCACACTTATCTCGTCATCTGTCTAGTGGAACTCTCTTCTTGGTCCACCGAACCTTCGTCTGGACGTTTCGATCATCTATAGACGGGATCCCGACGATCAAGCTGCGGTATTCGGCAATCACTCCTCCCGGTAGATCCTTCTGGCTAACCGACACCTTTCCCTGCCCGATCTTCATCCCACCGACCCGATGGATCTGATACTGAATCAGCACATTTTTCGCAGTAGCCCGCCCACGATTAAAAACAGCGCCCGACAGCACATAATGAGCCACTCTCACAGGGTCTGGAATTAGCCGCCTTGAAACGACGACCACGTCAGCATCGCCGGTTAACGGTTCTAGGGCATATGAACCACACAACGGCTTTCCTTCACGTAATCGATGGAGTCCGCTTTGGGAACCGTTGTCGACTCCGTCTTATTGCGGCCGATGATCAGGTTTCTAAACTGTTCGCAGGCTTCAAGATCGCTAAAACATCTATGATCTTTTTATCCGACAGTACAAACAACCACCGGGTGGCAAACGGGACCTGGCAATCGGCGAGGTTGGATCCGAGACTGCATCATTTCCTTTTTGTGTTTTTTCTAGGGCAGCTTCGGAACTTGGCTCCGAGCTGGTTTTGAGACCCTTCACCTCTTCCACCTTGACTTCAGAAGTCGGTAAATTGGGAAAATGCAGCTGCCCCTTCTTGTCGGTCCATTTATTGATCTTCTGGGCCGAAACAGAGGTAACCAACAAGAAGACCAAAGCCCCAAGCATGATACTACAGGTGACCATGCTGAACTTAAACATTTTTAATTATATTTCGTAATGCACCTTGGGGTCCAGAACTATTTGCCGGCTTGTCCAGCGGGAAAGGGAAAGACAGGATTAAAGAATCAAACCCGTAGGGATTGATTCATCACCGATTCCATGAGCTCAATAGGAAGAGGGACGACGATGGTCTCATTATTTTCTCTGGCGATCTGTGAAAGAGCCTGCAGGAACCGGAAATGAAGCGCCATCGGTTGATTTGCCATGACTCCTGCAGCTTCGTTAAGTTTCTGAGCAGCCTCGAATTCACCTTGCGCGTGAATGACTTTAGCGCGTCTTTCTCTTTCCGCCACCGCCTGTTTCGCCATAGCCCGCTGCATTTCTTGCGGTAGATCTATGTCTTTGATTGCAACCTGTCCCACCTTGATTCCCCATGGGTCGGTCTGAACATCGACGATCTCCTGGATTTGAGCGTTGAGTTTCTCCCTCTGGCTCAAGATCTCGTCCAGTTCCGCCTGCCCGCAAACGCTGCGCAGAGTGGTCTGGGCCAATTGGGAGGCCCCGAAGAGGAAATCCTCAACTTGGGTTAACGCCCGGTTGGGATCGAAGATACGGAGAAAGACGACAGCCGCCACCTTGACAGATACATTGTCCCGCGTAATGACATCTTGGGCTGGGACATTCAAGGTCACAGTTCGAAGATCGGTCCGGACCATCTTCTCAACGAAGGGTATAACAAAACTCAACCCGGGGCCTCGAAAGGAAACCAGTCGCCCCAAGCGGAATATAACCCCCCTCTCGTACTCTTTAAATATTTTGACCCCGCTCACGCCTATAATCAGAACGATAACTAGGATGCTAATAGCCTGAAAAGACAAGAGATTCGTCTCCTTCTATCAATAAGCCAAAAAAGACTCGTTTACGTGAATCAAATGACCTGGGAGCAGAGGCATCCGCCAAGTCTTTGTAAACCCCTAATTTCCAGTAGAATTAATTTCTTTTTACCATTAAATCCTTATTGCACGCAAATTGCAAACTAATCCTGAGTGCGGTTCCCATTGTGACTGGAACCAGGAATTCCAGAAAATCGCCCTGCACCCGCCAGAGAGTCGCTGGAGCCCCAAATGGGCTGTCACTGCATTAGCCGGTCAATCGTACAAATGGGGGGGGGGGTTGACACCGTCATGGTGACAAGATATAGTCACTTACCTACTTCAGTTTGAGGCCTTCTGAAAGAGGACAAAAATATGCGAAGGCCTGGACAGTCTCCCCTTGCGAAGCTATTCCTTCAGAACCAACCGACCAGAGCGTGACTCATCACTTATACGTCTGCATGTTCTTCTTCTACGTGGGGTAAGATTCTCAGGGTCAAAGACATTAACAATCTCTCTATGGAGGAGAATATGAGTAATAATAAATTATATGTTGGTGGATTGCCTTATGCGGTCACCGACGGGCAATTGCAGGAACTATTTGCGGAGCACGGAACCGTTGAGTCCGCCAGGGTCATTGCAGATAAATTCACAGGTCAGTCACGGGGCTTCGGGTTTGTGGAGATGGGCACCGGGGACGAGGCCCAAAAAGCCATTCAGGCGCTGAACAGCACAACTCTTGAGGGGCGCACGTTGGTAGTCAACGAGGCCAAGCCCATGACGAGCCGTGATGGTGGTGGTGGTGGTGGTGGTGGTGGTCGCGGAGGCAGAGACGGTGGCGGCGGCAATGGCCGAAACCGTTGGTAGTCATATCAATCTAAAGTAAGCAAAAAGGGAGCACCGGGTCGGGTTGCTCCCTTTTTTTGTGTCCGGATGCCCGATCATGGGTTACATTTTTTTCGCCTTGAAATATTTTCTCGTAAACTTAAGGATAGGGGTTATATCCATGTGATTGGCTTTGTCCGTCTCAATAGCCCGGATTCCCTTTACACGCCGGTTGTAAGACTTCACATCCTCCTTTGGTTTATCAATCCGTCTCGAGTCACTCCCGCGAATATTCTGATAGACCTCCTGGCCCTCTCGGGAGAGAAGCCAATTAACGGCAACACGGGCGGCATTGGGATGAGGGGCATTGCGAAAAAGCATGAGATTTCCTGAACCTGCACTTAGAATCGCTCCTTCCTTCTAAAGCTTTAGGCCCGAGCTAATCCACTGGAGACCCTTGCTTTTTGCGACGTGAAAGCCCGTCCTCTTTATGCCCGCAAAAAGGGACAGGGGAAACTTCCCTCTTGCCAGCCAGTCCGCTATCTGTCTGGTTTTACGGCTAGCAGTGATATCCATTTCAGTGAAAAGTCTTTTTAAATACTTAG
Source organism: Binatia bacterium (assembly GCA_963664015.2). GTDB lineage: Bacteria > Desulfobacterota > Binatia > UBA9968 > CAXXLF01 > JACZQL01. The sequence goes on from CAXXLF010000002.1 coordinate 636,831, forward strand.
GGCCGAGATCGGGATGATTATACATAAAACGTAAGGGAGAAGAGACCGGGCCGCCCCAGGTTGGGTCCAACGTAATTATCTTGCCCTTCCATTTGGGGTTCAGGAAGTCCCAGTACGACTTGATCTCACTGGGATTGACGAGGTTAGTGTTGTAGGCGTAATAGGCGTAGAGATCTCCGTTAAAGCTGAAAACATACTCGCCCTTTTCATCTATATACTTGTGGCTTCCGCCGAACCATTTAGACTGATCTTTCACTTCAGGCAGGGTCAGGGTCGGCTTGACCGGCGAGAAGGCCCCCCCCCCTCTATACAAGACCATATATGCCGTCGTGGCGCCCAGGATATACAGATTACCTATAAATTTGCCTGACCTCTGTTCCATCATGATGCGGGAAGAGAGCCCGCTGGGGCCGGTAACGGAAACGACCTTGATTTTCGGGTATTTCTTTTGAAAGACCGCAAAGATCCGATCCGTGTCACTGCCATGGTAGATAACGAGGCGTCCCTCCTTATTGGCGGCCGCGACGGTTTTCTCCCAGTCAGCCTGCCAATCAGTTTTGGGTTGGGCATGAGCGACAGAGGTTAGGGTAAGACACAAGATCAAAAGATCGGATGTCAACCACTTAAGACTCCGCCACCCATAACCGAGAGACTTCCTGACGAGAAAGGACTTTTCCATCGTTGATTTCCTCCTCCCTGAAATTGAGCTATGCTACTAGTGGCAAATTAGGAGGAGACCGTCCCGATGTCAGGCCACGTTAACGTCGGCGCCGGGTGGCTTTCCTGCGGGCCAAGTCTCGGGGACATTTGAGAAGGAAAAACGCTATATGTTTCAGGGAGCGATAAGACGGATGGGCTGTTAATGACTGGGCGCGTCGTTTACGTACCGCCCCTCGCTAAACCGGGCAAAGTAGTGCCCCAGCAGTGGATGATCGATAACCTCACCTGTCGTGTCCGGTTCCAGGTTTTGTTCCGCAACGTATGTTTGATGGCTTCCTTTATTTACCAGCACATGATACCAGGGCTTATTTTTTGGCGGCCGTGACCGGGCAACGGTTTCGTACCACTCTTCAGTCAACTGAAATTCTGGATCGACATCAACAATGACGCCACGATAATCAAACAGCTTGTGGTGCACGACGTAGCCAACAGAAAACTTCGCAGTGGACACTTCCGTTTGGGAATCACTCATCCGATTTTGCCTCGCAACAAATTAATTCGCATAATTTATATCACCCTTTCCTAGAATTGCAACCAACCTAATTACCTTTCCCAGCACTAGAGAGAAATTGCAAAAACCGCAACCTTTCGAAAGGAGTTTCGTCGCATTCCCCCCTCAACGGGCTTGTCAGCACAGTCCGTCTTGACAGGCATGCCCTATGTGATAAGGGTGCCATGGTAAAGAGTCTCCCCTACGATTGATTACCCCCCTGCCCACTGACGTGAGAACGGACAGCGGGGGCACTGGAGGTTCCCCGTATTTAGAAAAAAATGGATTTCCTCGACTTCATCGTATCAATAGCTGGTATTTGTGTATTGATCTATTTGGTTTACTACATCTACGCCCTTGTCTTTTGGGGCGACGCCGCAATAAGACGTAAAGACATTCGAACCACCGCTGTAATATTGGAAAATGGGATTGCCAAGTTATATCCCAATACCGGAAAGGGTCCAAGCCATTCTCACTATATCACCTACGAGTTCACAGACACACATGGACAAAGCGAACAAAGAAGAAATTAGTAAGGTGGGATCATGCGCCGGCTAACGCTGATAACGGGATGCAGATTCCAGTGTTTTTTCTGCCGAGGCACCCCAACAGGAGCACGTTGGCGTAAGGCAATAGATCATACGGATCTCGTTTTGGCCCCGCTCTAAGCAATCCTAATCCAAGGTCCCCTGAGGGTCCCCTGAGACATCCCGTGTCGACATACTCAGTACCTGGGCAGATAAATGAGCATGATAAGCGTAGCGGTAACAATGAGTAACATTGGCTTTCACTTCGGAATTGCATGCCTCGCCAGGCTTGCACTGGGTTGCGGATCATTGTCAAAGAAAGCCGCAGAATCCCGCGCTAATATCCACGACAAACCTCCAGCAGAACCGACGAGGCAAACCGATCAGGCCCTGCTGCGTGCGGCACAGGGCAGGAAGTCGAATTATGTGCGCGACTTGGAGATGCTGGTAAATATCGATTCCGGCACCGATGACGCTAGCGTCCTGCCGCAGGTGAGCGACTTCCTGATGTTGCGGCTGAAGAACCTAGGCGCCACCGTGAAGATTTTACCTGCAACGCCGGCAGCCGGCAGAATGGTGCATGGAACGTTCCAGGAAACGGGCACCAAGGATATCATGCTACTGGCGCACTCCGATACCGTTTTCGGGAAAGGCGAGGCCGCCCGGAGGCTATTCAAAGTGGTAGGCAACAAGGCATTTGCTCCCAGCGTCGCCGATGCCAAGGGCGGTGTGGCGATCATCCTGCATGCGCTGAAAATCACGGGCCAGCAGGGTTTTAAGGACTATAAGACACTGACCGCCCTGTTAAATCCGGACGAAGAGAAAAGCTCACTCGGTTCGCGCGACACGATCCGTACCTTATCGGCCCGGCAGGACTACCTGCTGTCTTACAAACCGCCCGACGGGGAGCGTGTGATCGTGGCTACCAACCGGTATCGCCTACGTAAAGCTCACCGTGAAGGGCCGGGCTTCCCATGCCGGCGCCGCGCCGGAGAAGGGCCGTAACGCGGCCATCGAACTAGCATCCCAGATTTTACAGGTCAGGGACCTGGGCGATCCGGCAAAAGGCACCACCGTCAACTGGACTCTGATGCAGAGCGGCACTCGCGCCAACATCATTCCCGAATTGGCCTGCGCCACAGCCGATATGCGCCTTTCAGACGCCAATAAGACCATCAAGAAAAGATTCGTTCCCGAAACCGAAGTAACCATGAAAGTCGAAAACCGGCATCCACCTTTCAGCAGAAACCCACAAAGCGACCGACTAGCCACACTGGCCAATCAGGTTTATCAGGAGCTGGGCAAGTCCATCGAGCCCGTCGCGATGCGCTACGGCACCGACGCGGGATTTGCCTACCATCCGGGCAAAACGAAGCCCGCCGTCTTGGAGGGCCTGGGCATCGTCGGCGGCCGCTTGCATTCGTTGGATGAGTGGGCAGATTTGGATAGCGTGGTACCGCGCCTGTACATGACGGTTCGCATGCTGGAACTACTTGGCAAGATGGATACTGATTAAGTTAATACCCTCCTGAAACTCATGTAGCGATAGTTATTCAAGCCACTCGATAAACTTCGATCTCGGCCATGGATTATCCATCCAGGAAGTGTCCGGAAGTGGTAGGTCGTTCGCATTTTGGACAGAGAACCATCCGGTTTGCAAATCAAATTGACTGATCGAACCCCGTTTTGTTACCCATCGGAAGGTGTTTTGTTGCTCCATCGTGACTGCTACATCCAGTGTGGTTTTACAATCCTGTGCTACATAATCCCAAACACGCTGGAATTCGCCGTCTCTCCAAAGCTGAGGGGCCATCGAACCGTCAACTCCCGATAATTTACCCTCAAGGCCAGCTCCTTTCGCGGCGGCATTGAGGCTCACAGCGAAACCTCTTAAACAGAACACTTGAAACATCATATCGACGTGGCCAAGAACAAGTTGCTTGCAAGCATCGAAACGGTCCGATTCTTCTGCAAGTATATTGAAGTCGAACCCCGACCCGTTCCACGTGACAATGGTGTATCCCTCGTTCGATCGGTTCATCAAAAAATCAACAAAGTTGGAAAGGTCGTCCCGGGTCATTTGGGCGGCAGGTGTTTCGTCCGGATTGGTTGAATAAAACAACTGGGGCGTATCTTCATCCGATGCCAACGTCGCGGTACAACAGATTCCTAGAGGACGGTGTGACATTAGGTCTCCCGCATCTGCTGGAAGGATCTTCGCCGTTTCAATATCAAAAGCAAGATATTTTCGGTCCATATTTCGATTCTCATCCATTAAAAATGAAGAAGTTTCGCTTTGCGTAATTAATCCTTATAGCAGAAACAAGGTTAGAACTAAAAGCATAGGTTGTCAGTATTCCGAAGCGCTTGATCAGAAATCCCATTGGGGAGTGGGTCAGGGTGACCCCTTACTTCCCCGCGGTCTATAACACTGGCTGATACTTCCGAACTGACCCCTTCTTGAATTCGATCGGCGGAATTGCAACACGCTCGCCGACCTTCCTCACTTCTTCGAGAACAAGCGTGAAATTCCTATCAGGAGCGGCAGAGGTGTTAAACCAGAGCATTAAACAGGTCCGCGAACGGAACTGGACCGAACCTTGAGATATCCTCACCTGGAGGCGTTGCGACACCCAACCGCACGAGGACCCGACGGCTCGCGGATTCACACGTAATAGATCGGGTCCCCCATAACTCGATAGGCGCACCACCTCGCCACCGCCGAACCTGAGGACCACACGACTCAGATCAAAGGAAAAGGATTCGTCCCTGCACCCCACGGGGAACAGCAACTGGCACGCTGACTTCGTACGCGAAGAACCCGCATCCCTGGAGCTGGATGGCGAAGCATATAGTCAAAATGAGAAAGGCGCGCATGCTGTGAACCTACCATCCGCTGTGTCTTGGCAGCTCGACTGCCTTTTCCCCATCCACCAAGATCGTCTTATTTTAGCGCTGAAACAAATGCCCGCCCCGTCCACGCCGCTTGTTGATCAAACCCGTGTAACGAAAGCAATGCGCCCGGTCATGAAAGTGGCGCGGTTAGGCATGCGAATGGGAGTGGCGGTGTAAAACCGATCGAATCGTGTACCTCGCGCAGCTAGCGCGTGATGTTCGGGGTTCACACCACCGGGTTGCCATAACAAACCAGATGATCGGCACGATGTTGATCGGTAATGATGAAAATAAAATTGGGGCCATTGTCCATGGCGCTGGATTCCTTCCGTGAGATCCCTTTATCACAACTGACTTCCGTTGCAACGCGCTTCGGCTTAAGGTATTGGCAGGTGAATGAATGATAATGATAGAAATTCGCGTGGTTTGGGGTCAGACTTCTATATCTCGACTTTCTTGCAGGCCTTAAAGGCCCGCGCCTCGGTTATTCCGACTACAAGACTAAAAGGTCTTACTAAGCAGCGCATTTGAAGGCGTTTTTGTTGATTTCCAGTTTATTGCCGAGCCAGAGGGAGCGGACCGTGTGGTCCCCGTAGCCGTCGCCGGAGTTGGTGCTGGGGTGGACGAGAACGTCCAGGTTCTCGCGGTTAAGCATCAGCCAGCGGACGATTTCGGAGAACTCACCCGGCATAAACTCTACCTGGTACATCCCTTTGGTGTGCGGGCCTACGGGATCGTCGTGCCAGCTGCCCAAAACCGCATCGAACTTTCCCAGGCCCTTGCGTACCCGTGCCGCCACCTCACGGGTGGCGGAATCGTAGTAGACATGGGCGTGGAACTTGCTGATCTTGGCGGGATCGTTTTCCATCGGTCTTATCCTCTTTGGGGTCTTGCCCTTACCCCTCCGGTGACATACCCTTCTCATTCAGCTCTTTAATCGCATCGGCTGTTTTCTTGAGGTAGGCAACCCCCATACCTTTGAGGACATTAGGCGCCTTGGTGAACTGGATACCCTCATAGGGAACCACTTCGATTCGATTACCCCACGGGTCACGGAAGTTGAGCCTCTGGTCGAGAGGTTCGACCCCAAGCTCTTTAAGAGCGTCGCGTATAGGCTCCCGATCGTCTACGACAAAACCAAAATGGCGCTTCGTATCGGGTCCTCCCGTCTTACCGAGGGTCAGCTGAATAAACTGATCGCCAAGGTCGATGAAGGCGTTGTGGTCGCCCTTACCCCGGAGCTTAAATTCAAAGATAGCGCCGTAAAATTCCAACGCCTTATCCAGGTCCCCTACTTCCAGAACCACGTGGTTGATTCCTAAGGCACGGGCCTTTCTTTTACCGGAGTTGCTCATAAAGTGCCTCCTTTTACCTGGGCGATGGCTCACAGGCGACGCTCCCCAGTCCTGCGAGCCCTTTTATATCTTCTACAACATGTTGGCAAGACGGCGCCGGCACCATCGAACCCGTTTATTCTACCAGCTTCAGGATAACCTTTTTAAGCCGTCGATGCTGGTTGAACCGGGCAATGAAATCAGATTTTCACGGGCCACCCTTGGCGCGGGCGACCTGTACGGGGGCCCGTTTATCCGCGGTGCTCCAGCGAGAGACCCCCGGTAACGTCAGGATCAGCGGGCTCCACCGTTCCCATGCCTGCCGCTCCGCCGGCGACCAGCCTTGCTGAGATCTAACTCCCAATAGCCGAGCGGCCTCGCGCGACAGGATGCGGAGCCCCTTCTAGCGCTCGCCTCCGAAACGGTCTGCCAGCAGGCGTGAGATCTTGAGCCCAATGTTGCAAGGGGAAGTTTAGCGAGAGCGTGGAGCGGTGTCGAGGGTTTTTACCCATTTGCTGCAGCTCGGAGCGCAGGAGCGAACGTACTTGGGAATCCTCAGGTCGAAATCCAAGCTTGTAATAAAACCACCAGGCTCCCGAATGAAGCCCCTCGCTGTTGTCGTGACCGAGCTGGTAGGGATCAAGGGAAAAGGTCCGGGCGGCGAACAGATGATGGGCCACTGCCAGGGCATATCCGAATATAGACGCGGCTTCGGCCCCCCCGGTAGGTCTCGAACACATTGAAATTGATCTCGGCGTAGTTAAAAAGCGATGTCGCACCAATGTAACCGATGGGCACACCGTTCTTGAGCACCAGGAAGCCGTATACGGCCTCCAACAGTTACCGGCGTCCGGAAATTTGTCCGATGCACGCAAACTGGAGGCCTTGACCGCAATCGACCAGCCTCACGCCGTTCTTGTCGCCAAAGGCCAAAGCGTCGATATGGCAGGCGTGGCTGATCATGGCCACGACTGCCATATCGATTAGCCGCCGGCCTTCACGAGGCGATAGCTTTCGTACCCCGACCGGAGGTTCTTAGGTTTCACGTCTCAGATCGGGGCGCACTCGGGATAGGGGCCGTTGCTGAGAAACTACAGGAACGCCGGCGAATTTCGCCACGGTACGATTCGGAGTGCGGGGACCGGACGCAAGCCGCATGGGAACATAGATTTCATCGTAGAGCTTTTCCTGAGCAAGGGATCCTGCCTTATAGGCGGCAAACCGAAGGACCAGAAAGGCAGCGTCTGTCTCGCCGGGCCCTTTGAGACGCTCGAGCCACTGCTCGGGTGAATAGTTCAACATTTCCAGGGAATAGATTTCAGAATAAGGCAGCAGGACAGGCAGCAGATCGACCAGCTTATTCTTGTTATCGAATACAACCCAGTCGATGGTAAGGTAATCAGGGAAGCGCCGGACCAACCAGCGGGCAGTGACCCAGAAAAACGAATAATAGATATCGGTGCCGGCGATGCCGGTGTCGGCAAGCGCGCGGCTAAATCTTTTCAGGTCACTGCGTTCGGATAACCCGGCGAGCATCCGCTCGACCAAGTCTAGAATCGACTTGTTGTCGGGATAAGCGTGGAGGAAGGAGAGCGTTTCGTGAAGCCGGTAGACCTCCCCTGCCTTCCCCAACCGCCGCTGACCTAGCTGCTTGAGCAGCTTTAGCTTACGCTCGGCGGCACCCTCGCCGTAAATGCTCTTTAGCGTCTCGAGCTGTTTCAGCAGAGATGAAGCATTCACGTGTTTACCCCCATCGGCGGTTCGGTCCCTCGCGTCAGGCCTTTTCGGCTTATTTATCGTCCCTGCAACTCCCTGGCCATATCCTTGGCAAAATAGGTGAGAATGATATCGGCGCCGGCACGCTTGATGCAGAGAAGCACCTCCGCAGCAACCCTGGCCTCGTCGATCCAGCCATTCTTTCCTGCGGCCTTGATCATGGAGTACTCACCGCTCACGTTGTAGGCAGCTACCGGATAGCCGAACTTTTGCTTCACCCGATATATGACATCGAGGTAAGCCATGGCTGGCTTCACCATAATGATATCGGCGCCTTCGCGGATATCCAATTCCACTTCTCTCAAAGCCTCGTCCGAGTTCGCCGGGTCCATCTGATACGAACGACGATCACCAAACTGGGGCGTGGACTCCGCAGCTTCACGAAAGGGACCGTAGAAACCAGAAGAGTACTTAGCCGCATAGGCCATAATAGCCACGTGACTAAAACCGTTCTGGTCTAGGGTAGTGCGTATGGCCCCTACCCTACCATCCATCATGTCCGACGGGGCGACCATATCTGCCCCGGCCTTGGCGTGAGAGAGTGCCTCCTGAGCCAGAAGCTTGAGCGTGCTATCGTTGTCGACATCTCCCTCTTTGATCACCCCACAGTGCCCGTGGTCCGTATACTCACAAAGACAAACATCGGTGATCACAAGGAGCTCAGGGACTTTTGCCTTGATCTCTCGTATAGCCTTTTGCACCACTCCGCTGTCGGCGTAGGCCTCTTTTCCCAACGGGTCCTTTCGCTCCGGGATACCGAAAAGGATCACGCCCGGGATACCAAGCGATTGAACCTCCTGGCACTCTTTGACAATACGGTCCACCGACTGCTGGGCAACCCCTGGCATGCTCTTAACCGGCTGGGTCTTGTTCTTACCTGAACAAACGAACAGTGGATAAATAAAATCTTTTGGATTCAGGACTGTTTCCTGAACCATCTCACGTAATCTCTCATTTCTTCGCAGCCTTCTTGGGCGGTATCTGGGAAATTCCATCAAACCCTCCAAGCCCTCACTGGGTTCCGACCGGCTTACTGCTGAAGTACTCGGCAATCGCCTGGATCAGCCCCGTCACCGTATACTCCTTGGCCACCACATCGACCCTCATTCCGTTCTCCTCTGCCGTTTTCCGAGTGATGGGACCGATACAGGCCACAGCAACGCCATTTAGAAGTTTTTTTCTATCTTTTTTGGGCAACGAGTCGAGAAAATGCTTCACCGAGCTGGAGCTGGTGAAAGTTACCATGTCGATCATCTTTTCATCCAGCGTTTCTCTGAGCCATGTGGCATTGCCCTTGACGGGAACCGTCCGGTAGGCCTGAACTACATCGACCTCCGCCCCCCATTCGCGTAACGTTCTGGGCAAAACGTCACGTGCCACAGCCGCCCGGGGTAGAAGTAACTTCTTTCCCCGAACCTCTTCAGGTTTGACTCCATGCAATAGCCCCTCGGCTCGATACTCGGCAGGGATGAGTTCGACCTTTAACCCTTCGGAGGAAATCCTCTTGGCCGTCTCGGGACCTATGGCCGCTAATCGAATACCATCTAGATGCTCGACACTCCGGCCAAGATGCCTCAGACGATTCATAAATTCTCTTACGCTGTTGACACTGGTAAACACGATCCAGTCGTACTCCTTGATGCCCTCGATGGTCTTGTCCATCGGCACATAGCTTTCCGGCGGAACGATCTGGATAGTGGGGAACTCGATGACTTGAGAGCCAAGGGCCTCGACTCCGCGGACTAAGGGGCCCGCCTGGTCCCGCGGCCGGGTAATCATAATGCGTCGCCCGGACAGGGGCAGGAACCGGCCATTGAGCAGTTTGTCCGCTCCCGCCTGAAGCAACCGCCGCGCCAGACTTTCTCCCAACTCCTCCGCCTCCTCAGCCGCACCGGAAAGCTCATCTCTCAGTACCTGCTTTCCCTCGGTGTCGGCAACGATCCCGATGAGTCTCACATTGCCCTTCTCCGCATAGGCCAGTGCCCCAACGGGCACCTGACATCCTCCCCCGAGAGCCCTGAGAAAGGCCCGTTCGGCCAGGACCTCGGTAGCCGAAGGTTGGTGATGAAGAAACGCTATTTCCCCTACGATCGGACTTCCCACACATGTCTGCAAACCCAGAGCCCCTTGAGCCGCCGCGCTCACACAGATTTCGGGGGGGAGGAACTCATTGATCCGTTTCTCCTGCCCGATCCGTCTGAGCCCCGCTGCGGCCATGATCAGAGCGTCGAACTCGCCGTCGTCCAACTTCTTGAGCCTGGTATCCACGTTGCCGCGGACAGGAACGACTTCGAGGTCGGGACGGTGGTGGAGGATCTGACTCTGCCGCCGCAGGCTCCCGGTTCCGATACGCGAACCGGAAGGCAGATCCTTCAGGGCCACTCCGTCGCGGCTAACCAGCACGTCACGGGGGTCCTCACGCTGGGGCACGGCAGCAATGGTGAGCCCGTCGGGTATCTCTGTGGGTAAGTCCTTCATGGAATGTACTGCGAGCTCAATATTCCCTTGGAGCAGGGCGTCCTCGATCTCTTTGACGAAGATCCCCTTTCCTCCGATAACTTGCAGGGGGCTGGAGAGAAACCGGTCGCCGCTGGTCTTGACCACAACCGTCTCGACTCGACACCCGGGTAAGTGTTTTACCAATTCGCCCTTGACCCAGTGGGCCTGAGCCAAAGCCAGGGCGCTTCCCCGCGTACCGATTCGAATGTTCCTCGTAGCCATTACCGCCTAATTCTCCTCATCTTCGTCCTTGTCATCGACGTCGAAGAGCTTCCTGAGCGTGTCCAGATAGATGGCCTCTTCCTCGGGCCGGGTCCGGATCCGAACTAGAGGGGAATGTAGGATCTTATTCATCATGGCCGAAGTCATATCCTCCAGGGCCTGGCGCTCACGGTCCGAGAGGTCCTTGAGGGTCGTGTTGAGAGACTTGATCAGCTCCTGCTGCCGGATATCCTCGAACCTCTGCTTCAAAGCCACGATGGTCGGCACGTGATCGAGAGAATCGAGCCAAAGAAAAAAACTCGTCACCTCTTCAGCTATGATCTCATCGGCCTTGACCGTCTCCGTATTCCGACCCTTTAGGTTCATTTTTGAAACCTCATCCAGGTCATCGATATGGTAGAGGTAAGCATTGTCGATCTCGTTGATAGCCGGATCAAAGTTCCGCGGCACACCGAGGTCAATAAAAAACATGGCTTTTTGCTTTCTCTCCTTCAACACTTCCGCTACCATGTCCGCACCCAGGAGAAATTGAGGCGAATCCGTGGAGCCGATGACAACCTCGGCGAGCTTCAGGTAGCGTTGGTAATCCTCAAACCGAATGGGGCTTGCGTGAAACTCTCCGGCCAGCTGCACCGCACGTTCGAAGGTCCGGTTGGTGATCATGACGCTTCGGATACCGTTCTGGATCAGATGGCGAACCACGAGCTCTCCGATCCTGCCAGCCCCGATCACCATCACAGTTTTCCCGTCGAGCTTGTCGAAAATACGCTTGGCCAAATCCACGGCCACCGAACTCACCGAGACCGGACGGATAGCAATACCCGTCTCACTGCGCACCCTCTTGGCCACCGAGAAGGAGCGATGAAAGAGGCGATGGAGAATATTTCCCACCGTCCCCACCTCCTGGGCCGCAACATAATAGGCTTTCAATTGGCCGAGAATTTGGGGCTCCCCAACAACCATGGAGTCGAGGCTAGCCGCCACACGGAATAGATGGCGCACGGCATCCTCGTTCGAGTAGGTGTAGAGTTGGCTTTCCATCCGCTCCGGATCCTCAACGGACTCCTGTGCGGCGAGAAATCCCTTGATATCCTGTAGCACCGATTTTTCCGTTGGTGAGACGGTTAGAACCTCGACCCGATTACAAGTGGAGAGAAGGACCCCCTCCTCCACGGAGGGAAGAGAGATCAGCCGCTTGAGAGATTCTCTGAGCGCCGAATGATCGAAGGCCACCTGTTCCCGTAATTCGACAGGCGCGGTGTGATGACTGAGACCGACTATGGTGACTGTTTTTTTCATCTCTACTCAAACCGACCGGCATGACGACCCGTAAAGACAAAGTCTCCCAAAAGGAAATAACTCAGCACCACTGCAAACCCCACGATGGTCCACAGGGCCGCCTTTTTTCCCCGCCAGCCACCAGTGATCCTGCCGTGCAGCAACGCCCCGTAGAGGAACCAGGTGATGGCCGAAGAAATCTGGCGCGGCTCCCACGACCAGTAGTCCCCCCAATAAACCCCGGCCCACAAACTGCCCGTAATGATCCCAAAGGTCATGAGTGGGAATCCCCAGATGAGGAAAATATAGTTAAGACGGTCCAACGTTTCCAGGGATGAAAATCGCTTGTGCAAAATCGTCCGTTTTTTGTTTTTCAGCTCGTATTCTTGAAACAGATAGACGACGCTCACACCGAAGGCCAAAGCAAACACGGCGTTACCAAGAAAGGCCAGGGTGACGTGTAGGGGAAGCCAATAGGTTTTCAGGGCCGGCGGGATCTCCGCGTCACCGGCACCCAACGTAAGGGCCGAAAGGCACATCAGAAAGGCCAACGGGGCGATAAAACAACCCAGAACCGTCAAACGGTACTTGAACTGAACCAGGATGTAGGTCCCCACCATGACCCAGGCTTTGAAGGAAAGCGCTTCCCGGAATTGGGTCAGGGCGGGAAAGCCAGCATGAAAGAAAATGACGGCGAGGGCCGTACTGTGAATGATCAAACCGATTAGAAGAATAAACGGGGAAATGCGCGAATAGGAGTCCTTGCCAACAAATAGGTAAAGAAAGAAGCTCCCCGTCGCTACGAGGTAAATTAGAACCGTAAGCTGGAGCAGGTGGATCGCCATAGGCACTTAACCATTATACCCTACCCTCGGTCTGGCTCAAATTCCATATTACCAATAACCCCACTTATCGGGTCCGTTTGGCCTGTAAAACCACTCGGCCCCGAGCCCCCAGGGTCGCCAGCATGTGCCCCATCTTGGGGTGTTCGGGTTCCAGGTCGGTGCGCAAGCCGTATTGCTCAATGGCCTCTGTACAGATCGGCCCAATAGAAGCAATCAGGACATTGCCCATGGCCTGGCGCAAAAGATAATCCGTATTGTCCTGTTTAGCCAGGTCAAACAGGTGAAACACCTGTGTGGCATTGGTAAAAATCACGATATCGGCCTGGCGATCCAGTATCCGCTTCAATGCAAACCGAAGCGGCCCCGTGTCCTCAGGAAATGCCCAACGGTAGATGGGGACACGTAACACCTCAGCACCGCGCGCCTCCAGCCCGGCGATCAAGTCTCTGTTGGTCGCGCCGTACTCCTGCACCGCGACCCGTTTCCCCCGGACCTCTGCCTTGCTGTCCAATTCGGCCAGGACCTCGCGCCAGGTATTGGGCTCGGGCACGGTGATAGCGGGAAGCAGCCTCATTTCTTTGAGCACTGCGGCAGGCTTCGGCCCCCGGGCCACAATGGCAGTCTTTTCCATGGCTGCTACGACCTTATTTTCCGAGAACTCGCCCGCAACCGCTTCGATGAGGGCCCGAGTTCCTACCCCGGTCATCAGGATTAAATAGTCGATGCTTCCCTTCTCGAGTTCCGTGATCAAATCGAAGGCACCGCGGTTTTCCTCAAGGGGGATCTCCCGCATCGCGGGACCGATGAAAGGTTCGCCGCCGTAGTTTCGGATCAACTCGGCCATCTCCTGAGCCCGACGGCTCTCAAAGGAAACGATTCGCAGCCCTTCAAGGCTGGATTTGCGATCGGTCTCCATCAAATGGTCTTTCTCTTTCTACGGCACTGACAAGTTCATCAAACCAGCAAAGCTCATCCCTCAAGAGGACCACCGCTCCGATAACCGCGAGAACCGGCGTCTTTATCCCTATAGACCGCTCACAAATACTGCCCAGAGTGCCCGTGACGGTTTCCTGCTCGTGGGTCGTTCCCGAACGAATCAAGGCAATGGGCGTTTCCGGACCTCGGCCATGGCCCAGGAGTTGGGCCACAATGTGGGGCAGATTACTGAGTCCCATGACAATGACGAGCGTATCCACGGCTGACGCCAAGCCCGACCAATTGATCGACGGTTCACTTTTAATGGCCTCGTGTCCCGTGATCACTGCAAAGGATGAAGAGACCCCTCTGTAGGTCAGTGGAATACCAGCATATGCAGGAACGGCCACGACCGAAGTGACGCCCGGCACGATCTCGAAAGGAATGCCGGCCTTTGCTAATGCCAGGGCTTCTTCACCACCGCGCCCAAAGACGAAGGGATCCCCCCCCTTGAGACGGACCACCCGGTTCCCCAAACGAGCCTGGGAAATGAGAACGCGGTTGATCTCTTCTTGAGGAAGCAGGTGGTGCCCCGCTTCTTTGCCGACAAAAATAATTGTCGCTACGCTGCGACACCGCTGGATGAAATCGGGGTTAACCAGGCGGTCGTAAACGACCACATCCGCATTACTCAACAGCTCCCGGGCCCGCACCGTCATGAGATCCGGATGGCCCGGCCCTGCACCGACGAGGTAAACCATGCCCAATGCCGGCTTAACCAAACGCTCCCCTTTCTCCTGTCCTTCCGACTGATAGCTCTGCCTCAGTTGTTTACGGAGTAGGATTTTTGCCTCACCATGCTTTCCCTCCCGGATCAGGCGGCGCATGTCGCCCTTCAAGGCCTTGCCCCAGGCCGCGGCACTAGGCACGGGTAAGTCGTTGCTTAGCTCCTGACGCACCTCAGCCGCAATACGCGTGATGTCGGCGTACTCACGGCCGATCGTCTCCTCGAGCTCTTCCCTGACTACCTTGGAAAACGCAGGGCTTTTCCCTCCGGATCCCACGGCAACCGTCAGATCACCCCGCTTGAGAACCGACGGGACAATGAAATCGCAATGGCGAGGATCATCCGCCACATTGACCCATACACCCAGCTTTCGTCCTTCCTCGGCGACGGATTCATTGACACGCTCGTCACCAATGGCAACAAAGGCAACCTCATACCCTGCCAGGTCACCCGACCGATAACCGCGCGCCTCGTATCGGATCTTCCCCTCGTTAAGCCACAACCGAAGCTGTTCCGTAATGTCGGGACTGATAACGGACACGCTCGCACCCGCATCAAGGAGGCTTTCCACCTTGCGCTCAGCGACGGCACCCCCTCCAAGCACCAGGCAAGGGCGTTTCGACATATCGAGAAAGACCGGATAGTATCCCATGAGTTTTCTTACGCTAAGACTGAAAAGCTCTGTACCATCTTAATTTAATTATCTTTTGCGCTACCCGGTGTCAACTCGCAACGAATTGTAGGGACGCAAGGAGCGAAAAGCACAGTGCCGAATTCCTAGAAAACGAAACGGATCCCTACGGCAAAAAGACAGGCCGCCAGAATCGGCCTGACCACTCGGTCGGGCAAACGGTTTCCAAGATGACTACCCAGATAGGTCCCCGGCAGGGCGCCAATAAGCAAAGCGCCTAACAATGCGTAATCCACGTTGCCGATCTGCAAGTGTCCCAATCCGGCAATGGCCGTCAAAGGAACCGCATAGGCCAGGTCAGTCCCTGCAATGGCGATGATGGGGAGCCTGGGGTATAAAAAGAGCACCATCGCCGCACCCAGAACACCGGCACCCACAGATGACAAAGTTACAAGGATTCCAACGATTACCCCCGCCAGAACGGTAAATAGCCCTCGGTGATGACGAAAAACTCCCGTAATGGAATTGAGAGTATTGGATTTTTCTGAAGGGTGCCCTGCGGACTTAAAGACGAGCACTATGGAAGTCAGTATGAGGGCAACGCTCAACACCAAGGTAATGAAGCGATCGTAATCAATCCCCAGGGACATGAGTTTTTTCAAGAGAAAAACCGTGAGGATAGCCGATGGTACGCTCCCGGCAGCTAACAGGCCGACAATGTTCCAACGAATCGACCCGTGACGACTATGAACCCAGACTCCAGCACATTTGGTCACTGACGCATAGAGCAAGTCTGTACCTACGGCAATCGAGGGAGAAACCCCAAAAACCAGCACGAGAATCGGTGTCATCAGGGAGCCACCACCCATCCCCGTCAGACCAATGAGTATGCCAACTGTGAAGCCCACTAAGGGGAGTGCAAAATCCATTTTCGTTATCCATCTCTACGTTCATACCACGCTTCTTTGATTCCCTGATCATGATCGCGTTGCCCGCTAGGCTCAAGGAGCCCAACCTAACTATGAGCCGGGGTCCAGGCTGAGAAACTCCCGACCTTATCTTGCTTATCTTGCCACGGGAGTCCAGCCGATCACCGAATTTTACTGTTTAACAGGAACCTGAACCGTCAACCATGTCACGCTAGATCCCCCGTACGGGTCCAATCGGACAAGATCTTATCAACTTCGGGGCGAGTAAATTCCTCAGGCAACGGATCGCCACTGCCCAGAAGTTCCCTTACCCGGGTACCTGATAGCGCTACCCGATGAGAGGCATCGTGAGGACAGGTCTTAGCTGAGGCAACAGCACCGCAACGGCGGCAGAAAAACGTCTCAGAAAAATAGAGCGGTGTGATATCCAACTCGGTGCGCTCAAATTGGCCGAAAAGATCCCATGCGTCGTACGGGCCGTAGTATCCCCCGAAACCGGCTGCATCACGCCCCACGATAAAGTGAGTGCAACCGTAGTTTTTCCGCACCAGGGCATGAAAGACGGCCTCTCTCGGCCCCGCGTAGCGCATGGCACCGGGGAAAACCGACAGCATGGCACGTTCTTTGGGAAAATAGTGTTCGATCAACACTTCATAACAACGCAGACGGACATCCGACGGGATATCGTCCAGCTTGGTTTTCCCGACCAGAGGATGAATTAACAGACCGTCCATCAGCTCCAAGGCACATTTCTGGATATACTCGTGAGAGCGATGAATCGGATTACGGGTCTGAAAGCCAACCACCGTACGCCAGCCTATCTTCTTGAAAACGGCTCGGTTTTCCACGGGGTCAAGCCTGTAGGCCTCGAAGGCCCTCGGCAACTGAGGTCTCTCGAGCAGGTTGATCCTGCCGCCAAGAAGGACATCCCCGCGTTGGTGAAGATACCAGACCCCCGGATGGCGATCCTCGTCCGTCCGATAGACCTCCATGGCCTCTTTTCTCTTGTCGTAGGCAAAGATCTCGTCCAGCTTGAGAATACCGACGGTTTCTCCCGTGGAGTCAAGAAGCGCCACGTCCTCCCCTTCGCGAAGCTCTTTAGCCTCTTCCGAATCTACGGCCAGGGTGATGGGCAGGGTCCAAGGCAAACCCGATGAGAGGCGCATATCATTAATAACCCCCTCGTAATCCTTCTTCCCCATAAACCCTTCCAGTGGGCTGACGGCCCCGATAGCCAACAGCTCGAGATCGGAAAAGGTTCGCGCGTTCAATGCAACCTTCTTCAACTCCTTGGCCTTGGCCTTGACCTCTTCCCGCTCCTGACCGCTTAAAACTCTGTTGACTAGAGACCCGCCGTGGGGGCGGATCTGTCCGACTCCATAATCTTCGGTATTCATCATTGACTCCTTTAGGCAGATTTGACGTGAAGCCCGCATTCCTTGGACTCAGGCATTTCCCACCACCAGCGGCCGGCGCGAACGTCCTCGCCGGGTTGGATCGCCCGCGTACAGGGCGAACATCCGATGCTGGGGAATCCACGGTCATGAAGCTTGTTGTAGGGCACATCGTGTTCGTGGATATAGTCCCATACTTGTTTTTCACTCCAATCGCCAATGGGGTTGAGCTTGATGATCGAACCATGGGCCTGATCGATCTCGATCTTATCCGTTTGCGTGCGAGTCATAGCCTGTTCGCGCCGCAAGCCCGTAATCCAGGCCTTGAGATCCTTGAGGGCGCGATTCAAGGGCTCTATCTTTCGGATACCACAGCAAAACTTCCGACCGTCGATGCTTTGCCGGAAGGAATAGAGGCCCTGTTCTCTCTCCAGCTTCTCCACCGCGGTAGCGTTGGGAAAGTAGACTTCAATTGAAATGCCGTACTTCTCCCGCACCCCTTCCATGACCTCGTAGGTCTCTTCATGGAGACGACCGGTGTCGAGGCTAAAGACTCGAAAGTTGGGATCCAAGCGCCAAAGCATATCAATCAGGACAACATCCTCGGCTCCAAAACTGGAGGCCAGTGCCAAATCGCCGGAGTATTCCTTCAACGCCCAACTCAGAAGCTTCTCCGCGCTTTGGCTTTCGAATTCCTGATTTAACTGATCAATGTTCAATGCTGGTGTGGTCGATGACATCTTTTTCCCCCTCTCTCTTATTGTAATTTTTGACTCATTTTTAATTAGTTCTCGCGGCGCCCAGATTTTTGAGCAGCGTCGCAACGTCAAACCGTGAGCCGGCTGCGATCCGAACGGCAAAACGTTGCCTGGGATCAAGGTCAGGCTCGAGTGCGAAATCGGTCTCGCCGTATACGTTCTTGGCCAGAGCATCCAGACCGGAACGAACCGCCTGAAAGGTTTCTTCCGTGTTGGGTGAAAGCAGCCGGTCGTTGATCAGAAACAACATTTCCCCGCCCAAGAACTTGAACTTCCCTTGAAGCGACGGTTCCGTTTCGATTCTGCAGCAGGTTTCCAGAGTCGATGCCAATACGGTCCGTAACTTCTCCAGAGTCGTACCACTGAGGGGTTGCTTTTGATTGTAGAGCAGCCCCAGCCGGTTCCCGGTCTGATCGATGCTGATATTGGCCTCGTGGGCGAGCAGCAAGACCCCGGGCCCCGCGTGCATATGGCTGTAGTCCGCCACGTCGTGAAAGTCTCCGTCGGTCGCCTGTATCCAGGAATGGAAGATCGGGATAAAGGCAGACATTGGGACGCCATCGGGCTCAGCGACAAAGATCTTGAAATTTATTTTTTGAACGTCCATCGTTCGTGATCCGATCAGGGAGTCGACTGAGCGCCCATGAGGCGTCCATAGCAACTATGGGCGGCGTCAATGAACAACTGTGCCTCTTCTATTCGTTGATGGGCCAGGTCTTGGGTCGTCTTTCCGTTACCTCCATTTTTCTTCAACGATTCGTCGGCCATAAAAAGAAAATCCGCAAACTTGCTACCGGCATACTTATCATGGAACACCTTGGTATCGTAAAAACGCGCGCGAAATTCGGCGAGGATCGTCTCCGGATCGTCTGGGATATCCGCATATTGGGTCTTGATGAGCCCCTGGGCCGCGTGCAGCATGGAGCGATACGCCGTCTGTACTGCCTTTCCGAAATCACAGTTGTCGAGCATTATCTGTGACTCGAATAGCTCGCGCTCGCTGCCTGCAAGGGTAAACTGTGCCTGGGAAACGACCTCTCCCGCGCATTCGCCGATTCCCATGTCTTTGAGCGTGAACTCCCGCGGATCGCCCCAATCGCTGTAATAGGAGGGGTCCACGTCATGGGAAGGGACACGGGTCAGGTCTTCCAACAGACGCTTGACCTCCAGCTTGCCGATCCTGCTGATGAAGTCCTGAAAGCTCTCCCCCTTCTCCCGCTCCCGAACAAAACGCTCGGTAACCCGTGTAACCACATCCGGTACGCGCTTGGAAGGAATCGCCCCAACGGCAAGCCCATAGGAGCCCCCATTGTCTTTCCATTTGCCGCCAAGAACCACTTGAAAATGAGGCACCGTATAGGAACCGATATTCCGGCTGATTCCATAGAAACCGATGTCGGCCACATGATGCTGGCCACAGGAATTGAAGCAGCCACTGATTTTGATTCGCAGCCCCTTGACCGCCTCGTCAAGCTCGAGGCTCTTTTCGCCCAACCGGGTGCGCAACTCTTTGGCTAGCCCCCTGGAAGAAGCAATGCCCAACTTACAGGTATCGGTGCCCGGGCAAGCCGTCACGTCCACAATCGTTCCAGCATTGGGCTGTCCTAGTCCGATCTGGCAAAGGGCCGAATAGAGCTCGTGAAGATCGGATTCGGTGATCCAACGGAAGATGATATTCTGTTCTACTGTCGTGCGAATGGTGTCCTTTACAAAACGACGGGCAATGGATGCGAGGCCACGAAACTGGTCGGCGGAAAGATCCCCTAAAGGCAGAGTCACAGTGGCTACGACATAACCCGCCTGACTCTGATGATAAACATTGGTCGCAGTCCACGCCTCGAACCCATCCGGAGGTGTGGCTCCATTCATGGTCACACCTTTTTTCAAAGGCTCTTCCGTCGGCTCGTTGACCGTGGCAAGAAAGTCCGTCCAACGGGGATCCGGTGTCAATTTGCCGCGCTCCTCCAGGACGAGCTTGCGGAACTCCTCGATTCCAAGCTTAGTCACCAGGAACTTCACCCGGGCACGGGCCCGGTTACGCTTTTCGCCCAGGCGGGCAAAAACCCGAGCCATCGCTTGCGCGACGGGCAATAGCTCCTCTTCCGGCAGGAACTCATCAAAGAGCTTGGCCTGATGGGGAACAGCACCCAATCCTCCGCCAACATAAAACTCGAAGCCGCGGCGTTCCGTACCACCGACGACTTTCGTCTTAGCGATTGCCCCCATATCATGCATGCTGGTAAGGCCGCACGCCTCCCCTTTACAACCGGAGAAGGCGATCTTGAATTTCCTGCCAAAGTCCTGCGTATCGGGATGGCCCAGCAAGAAGTTGGAGCAAGCCACCGCATAGGGAGTCACATCGAAGACCTCACTATTGCAAACTCCCGCGATCGGACAAGCAGTAACGTTGCGAACGACGTTACCGCAAGCCTCCCGGGTAGTGATACCAACGGCAGCAAGGCGGCGCATAATCGTCGGCGTGTCGTCAATATGAATAAAATGGAACTGAAAGTCCTGACGGGTCGTCACGTGAGAAACCCCATCCGAATACTCCTCGGAAAGGTCTGCCAGAACCTCCATTTGCTCCGGATTAAGACCCCCAAAAGGAATCTTGATACGCATCATACCCGGCGCGTCCCACACGGTTTCGGGGCCCTTGGTCAATCCATTGGATGGAAGTTTTAATTGCTGTGTCCTTGTTCCGTCGTTCCTCTGGCCGTTATCGTAGCGCTGCCCGTAAACACCCCGGCGCAACCGAGTCTCTGCAAAGACCTTCTCCTCGATCTTTCCTTGCTTGCGAAGCTCGATTTGGGTCTCAAAGATATCGATCTCACGGGCCAATTCCTGCGGCATCCGATCGGCAAGCTTTTCTTTCCAGCTCAGAAGATTACCCATGATAAATTCTCCTCATAGGCGATGAATTAATTAATTCCTGAGTTTTTTTATCGGAATTATCCATTAATATAGGTTTTTATCGCTTACAGGCGCCTATGTCAACCCTATTCAACAAATTTCAAGATCAATGTCAAGGGACAACTTATACAATCGGAAAAATCAGTTATAGCAAAATGGACCTAATAGGGCAATATTAGTGGGAAAAGATGCCTACTCCCCAAAAGAGACGTGAACTATTGGGTAAAAGGGAGAGATTCAGAAGCCGAATTCTGGAGGGTCTTGACAATTTAGCTGGGAATCAGGGTTTGGGAAGCTTAAGCTGCTGCCCAACCGTAATCAAGTTAATGTTAGAAAGTCCGTTGATACTCTGGATTTCACGAATGGAAATTCTATAGGCCATGGCGATGTGTGATAGGGTCTCACCCCGTGCCACTCGATGGTTAACCCAAGGACCATTGACGACCCTCTGATGGGCCTCGGCAAAGATCTCAATTTTTTCCGATGGAATCTTGACCCGATACCATTTGGGGATGAGCCTGATATTTCGACTCAATGCAGGGTTCCAACTCAAGAACTCGCGGCGGGACACCACAGCAAAGCGAAGCAGGACGGATAGGGCTATGGGCTGATCCAATTTCAGCTCCTGAAAATTCCTCGGTAGATCGTATTCAATCTCTGGAAAATACTCTCGATCCCGGAGCGCCACCTCTACTGCGGCCACAAACTCCGCATAAAAGTTTTTCGACGCCACTCCGAACCGACGACTCTTATCGTGTTTAATGAGATCGGTGAGATCGCCGGACCCGACACGCATCACGGCTCGTTGAATTCCAGCCCTTCCGTGATTGTAAGCGGTGATAGCCAGAGGCCAGTCGTTAAACATTTCAAAGTTTTCTTCCAGCAGGCTAGCCGCCGCCCGGGTGGATTCCAATGGATCCTTCCTCTCGTCCACGGTGGAAGTTATACGGAGGTAGCGCTTCCCGGTCCGGCGCATGAACTGCCAAATGCCGACAGCACCAGCACGGGAGCGGGCATTGAGCTGAAAGGAGGATTCGATTAGTGGCAAGTAGGCAAGCTCAACCGGAAGTTCTCTCTTGCGGAAAATTTCCTGCATCTGGTCCAGATAACGCTGGGATTGCTGCAAACCCGAGATAAAACGTTCCTTGACCCCCCGTTGAGCCATTACCCGGCGTACGGATTTTAGACCGTGCTCGTTAGCGATCCTTTTTCTCTCTCTTCGGATGAGCGAGCGCAATCGACGACTTTTACCGATGTTCACTACCTTATAAATCTTAGATTGATCTTTAGAATCGTAGAAAACGATTTCCGACCTGCGGTAACGGGTAAAAATTTGCTTCCAGAACTCAATCGCAGTGTTAAGACCGGCAGGGACGGGAAAGGGATGACCGTTACGCGCGACAGATTTCCCCGCCTGGAAATCTTGGGCGCCTACAAGATTTAAGGGAAGGAAAGATAGGGCCAACAAACAAAGACCCAAGTTTCTACAAATTACACCTTTGACCATGGTAGAGACAGGAGGAAAACTTAATAAAATCATAATAACCAGTCCACCATTTTGGGTCAAGCCAAGAGAGACATTCAAAAGTCTTTCTCAAACTATTCGCATCTAGCACAAAAATCAAACCATGGCTTTTTCGATCCTCCTTCACGATCGAAAAAGCGATTGACTGGAAAGCCCCATCTCCCAGTGCGGCATTGCCTATTGCACTGCGAGATGGTAGAAGAGGCAAAATCATTTGCGAGGTAACCGGCAATGGAACTTTACTCAGCTACCACCTGACCGTTTGCGCACAGGACTAGGATTGTCCTCGCCGAAAAGCAGTTACCTTACAAACTCATCGAAATCGACCTCAAACGTAAACCCAAGGCCCTTTGGCAGAAGAACCCATACGGTAAGGTCCCCGTACTCATAGACGGGGATACGGTCGTTTACGAATCTGCTATCATCAACCAATACCTTGAGGAACGGTACCCCCAAAGCCCTCTGATGCCTAAGGACCCCGCTCAAAGAGCCAGGGCAAGGATCTGGATCGACTTCTGCAATTCCCGCCTCCAACAGGCCGCCAGTGACTTTCGTCACAACAGGGAACCGGAGAAGGCGCAAAAAAGATTGGATAAAGACCTGCACACCTTGGACCAGGAGATGAGCCACCGAGAGTATATCGCCGGTGCTTATTCACTGGGTGATATCACCTACACCCCTTTTTTCTTGCGCCAGAAACAATATAAAATCTCCATCGGCGACGACATGCCGCATTTAAAAGCATGGATGAGCCGCATCATGGACCGGCCCGCCGTACGTTCTACTTTGTAACCGTTGCCCCCGCCAGGGGGGTAAATGTACCGAGACGCCACGCTTCAGTCCCCCAATCGACCCCCTCAATTTCGGGACCGAAACAGTACGGGTCCTCTCAGTCTAATTAAGAACACTACACACCTTATTTAACAGGAACGTGCAATGGGTGGGGGAACAGTCGGATCAGGAACCACTGATGCAACCAGAAGATCGCTTGACTCAACATGGTTGATAAAAAACGGTTACGATTAATGTCAATCCGGATCCACACGCCAATTAGGACAAGCCCGGTAGGGATTTACCGGTCTGTTCTTTGCGAGATTTGGAACATCTATGCCCCTTTTCTGAGTTGTTCATCACAAAATCGGAATTGGATGGCGCGTTTTAGACTAGGGCTGGCAACGGGAGCAATCGCGTTGGAATAGCGACGTATTGGGAGTGTGCTAAGGGAATTGACGCAGGAACAATGGGAGGATCACGATTTTCCGAAAGGATTCGAGCGGGAAGGTAATGGGGGCGCACCGGTGGGTAGGAATTCCTCAAGGCGGACGGTATCCCCTCCCATAGGGCTCAGGCGTTCGAATTCAAGACGCTTTGCAGGATCGCACTCCGGCGGTTTGGTGGCATCGATCATGACCTTACCTCCGATTCGGTGCCACCCAGGACTTCCCGGCGTTCCCACCTGGCGGCACGATGGGTCCATAGCGTGAATCTTAGTACCGGAAATCACGGTGATATCCTCTTCTGGATCGACCCGGGTCGAGATTGCCCACAACACGTCGGCGTAATTGAAGATGTCCACGTCCTCATCGACGGCGATGGCGACTTTGGGGTGCTGGTACTCTCCGGAAAGGGCCGCCATAAGCACGTTTTTTACCTCGCCGTAATACCGCGGGGTCATCTGGATCACAACACCGAATATGCCCGGTAGCACAAGCACGTTCTTGATGTTGGCAAAGCCCCCAACGGTCCGGATGCGGCGCAAGATCTGTCCCGACATGGGGACCTTATGGTACACGCAGCCCTCGACTTCGGCCCCGTTTTGAATGTTCTTAAAGATGGCGTCGTTACGCATCGTAACCGCGTTGATCTTGAGTACCGGGTTTTTACCGGAACCGGCGAGGTAGTAGTCCTGGAACTCGCTAAATGGGCCTTCCTCTTCCCGCACGTTGGGTAGGATCTCCCCCTCGATAACAATCTCAGCATTGGCTGGCACTTCGAGATCCACCGTCTCGCACTTGACCAATTCAACGTCCTCCTGAAGGAGGGCTGAGGCCAATTCCAATTCATCCACCCCATAATCCGTCGTGGTGGCCGCGGCAAAGTAGTACATCGGGTGATGTCCCACCATGATCGCCACTGGCATGGGCTTATTCTCCTTTTCGTACTGTTGGAAATTCATCCAGTTATGCCTTGGGTATAAAAGCACCCCGGTCTTTCTAGGCCCCTTTAACTGTAGCCGGTGAAAGCTCATGTTTCTCGCACCCGTGATCGGGTTTTTGGAAATCATCAATCCGGAGGCAATGAAGGGCCCTCCGTCTCTCTTCCCCGCCTGATGGATTGGCATCTTGCTGATGTCGACGTCATCGCCCAGCATGATTTTCTCTTTGACCGGGCCCGTATTGACCATGCGCAGAGTACCCGGTTGGGAAATCCGTCGCACGAATTCGGGAACCATTTCGTCTCTATGACAATCAAAGGCCAATGGTGCCATCTCTACGTTACCCGGAGCCTGGCCTAGACATCGCCAACCGGGAAATCCGGTCAGATTATCGAAATACAGGGCACGAGCCCGTGCCTGCCACAACAAGGCTCCCATCTGCGTTCGGGGGTCCACTGGCTTGCTGATCTGCGCCAAAACACCCGCCGTTTCCAATTGATCAATCCACGTTCGCATATCTTTTGCCATATGAAACCTCCGATCGGCTGAGTGCTTTCCTCAAGTCACTCCATTGATGTCACGCGCACTCGCCCATGGAACCAACCATCTTAAATTCCAAGAGTTGTCTTAAGCCCACTTTAGACTGAATTTCGCAAGATGGTTTTCAGCCGCACATCAACCTCTAAACCCGGTCATATACGGGAGTTTATAGGCCACTTCCTTTACCTTTCCCAAATTGCCTCGCAACAGCGATGTCGAATCCCACGCCCCGGTCGTCAGGGCATTACGATGGGTTTCTGGTAGATCTATTGAAATCTCCTTCCCATTGTAGGACAGGATTTTGGATCGGAGATCAACGGTAAAAGAAGTGTCCGAGGCGCTTTCCACAGTTTGCATCAACTCACCAATCGCCTCTGGGGAAACCATGACCGTAGGAATCCCCAGCATGATACAATTCCCCGCAAATATGGCGGCGAAGGACTCACCGACGATGGCGTGAATCCCAAAGCGAAGAATGGCCTGTGGGGCGTGCTCACGGGATGATCCACAGCCGAAGTTTTTGTTGACGAACAGGAACGAGGCCCCTTTGTACTTTTCATCGTTGAAAGGGTGGCTTTTGGGGGTTCCCGATGCATCGAACCTCTCATCGTAGAAGGGATATTCGCCCATTCGCTCAAAGGTCACCTCTTTTAAATAGCGCGCCGGCAAAATACGATCCGTATCTATATCATTGCCGCGTACAGGAAGGGCAGTTCCGCTGATGCGGGTTACTTTGGGGTCACTTATGGCACTCATCTAACGCCTCCTTACGCCTCCCAACAGGCTACTTAAAAGACACTCAAATGCTAACAGCCTGCTTCAAGCCGGCGATTTCAAAAGTTGCGGTTGATCGGCCGGGGAATTCTTCCGCTCAGAGCAAAATCACTCCAATGTACCGCTTAAGTACGCCGACCCTCATCAATTTTTGGCACGCCGTTCGGCTGAGCTAGGTCGAGACCTCGCCTCTGAGATCTTTTTGACCAGCCTGCATCCTGATTTTTTCAAAATCCTGCTAGTTGTATTGCCGCACGTCCACTACCTTGCCGTTCAAAGCGGCGGCAACGACCATGGCCGGGCTCATGAGCAGGGTGCGCCCGCCCGGACTTCCCTGCCTACCAATGAAGTTACGGTTCGACGACGAAGCACAGATTTCTCTTCCGTTCAATTTATCGGGATTCATGGCAAGGCACATGGAGCATCCGGCTTCCCTCCAATCAAATCCCGCATCTCGAAAGATTCGATCCAGCCCTTCTTTTTCGGCCATGGACTTGACCTCTGCAGAGCCCGGCACCACCAGTGCCCGGACATCCGAGTGGACCCTCTTACCGGCAGCAACCTTCGCAGCGATGCGCAGGTCGCTGAGCCGCGAGTTGGTACAGGAACCGACAAAGGCCACATTAATAGGCGTCCCCATTATGGGGCTTCCAGGCTGCCACCCCATATGTTTGTAGGCGAGTTTGGCCCCCTCTGGATCGGAGAAATTCTCGGCTAAGGGAAGCTTTTCAAATATGCCTACCGCCTGTCCCGGGTTAATTCCCCAGGTGACTGTGGGCTCTATCTGCGCACCCTCAACATCAACGACGTCGTCGTATCGGGCATTGCCATCGGAAGTCACCGACTGCCAGTAAACGACGGCCTTTTCGAATTCGGCGCCCTTGGGGACATACTTTTTGTCTTTCAAGAACTGAAAAGTTGTCAAGTCCGGATTGACATAACCGATCAGGGCACCTCCCTCAATGCTCATATTACAGAGAGTCATACGCTCTTCCATATTCATCTTCTCGATGACCGGACCGCCGTACTCGTACGCAAACCCCTTTCCTCCCCCAACCCCCAGTGTACGGATTATGTAGAGGATCACGTCTTTGGCATAAACCCCTTGGGCCAGACCGCCATTGACGTTGATTCTGCGCACTTTTAGTTCATCCATGGCGAGGGTCTGCGTCGCAAGCACATCACGGACCTGGCTCGTGCCTATGCCAAAGGCGAGGGTCCCGAAGGCCCCGTGGGTACTGGTGTGGCTATCACCACACGCCAACGTCATCCCCGGTTGGGTTAACCCCAACTGGGGCCCGATCACATGGACAATCCCCTGATTTTCGCTATCCAGTCCAAATAATTCGATTCCAAACTGACCTGTGTTTTTTTCCAGCGTTTGCGTCAATTCCTCGGCTTGGGAATCCTGGAACGGGCGAGAACGGTTATCCGTGGGAACAATGTGGTCGACGGTAGCAAAGGTCCTCTCGGGAAAGGCAATATCCAATCCCTTTTCACGTAACATGTCGAAGGCGGGTGCCGTCGTAATTTCATGGATTAGATGGAGTCCGATAAAGATCTGGGTTTGACCGGTGGGGAGCTTGTCCACCGTGTGGGAGTCCCAAATTTTATTATACAAAGTGTGCTTTGCCACGTTTACATCCCTCCCTAGAGAAGCATCCTAGCTTTCTACGCCTCCGACTTCAAGCATGACGAGGACTTCTCCATGACTCAGCGCTCAATCATCTGCTGATCAGCGGCCTGCTTTCACCCGTCCTGCCCAGATTTGGCCAATTACCCTTGAAGAAATAATATTTCCAATGTGTTAGACCAATCAGCAAGAACCGACACTTAAGCTTTAAAAGAGCTCAGTATCTTGCTTATTATACCTGAAGCAAAGGCATGATGGCCCTTGCCACTGCCCGACAGTTCAAGCCCGATTTGATCCTGCTTGACGTGGTCATGCCGGACATCGACGGCGGTGAAGTCGCCTCTACCATCATGGCCGATGAAGAGATCAAGAATACACCGATCGTGTTCTTAACCGCAGCAGTTGGAGAAGACGAAGAAGGGGTTATATCGGGTTATCCCTTTATGGCCAAGCCGGTCAATTCGGACGATATGATCGAGCGAATCGAGAAACGCCCTATGAAATCAGTCGCTTAACGCCCAACCCAGACGTCCCGATCACACCCTCAACGGTTCAGTCCATCGTCCCTCAATAGAAACAACGGTTTCCACCGCCGGAAGTCTAAACATCAGGTTATCTCAGAATTTTCTGTCGTTCGCCACACACCCTGAGACTTTTCCTTGCACCATTCGCCTGACTTAGGTAGGCTTAGGCAACGTAAAATTCATAGTGCGCATGGGTTGTCTAGCTACAGCCTCTCCTTCTGCGAAGGATCCATCTCTTGCCCGAACAGGTTTCGAGATTCAGCTTCATGAGAAGTGTTCGTCCATCCGGAAGCGGATTGGTCACATGACGGCCCCCTCGAGTATTTATCAAATAGAGTGCCACGTCAGTTGACCAGTTAAAGGAACAGGGAGGTCGGACCGTTCATGGGACAGGAAACGAATTCACATATTTTTTCTCGCAAGCAACAGGATTGGCACTTGGTCGCCCCGTCCATTTGGGCCATGAACGGACAGCCGGCGGCACAGGACCCAGCTCTCGCTCTTTTAAAGACCCTTTTCGACCAACCACCGTGGTTGCAGGCCTTTCACCTTTACGACGAGAAGGGATCCCATCTGTTCGAACAGATCTGCGAACTCCCCGAATACTATCCGACACGGACGGAAGAATCGATTCTGGAGCAACAAGCGGCGAAGATCATCGGCCTGGCACCGGTGGAATGCATCGTCGAGCTAGGTGCGGGTTTTTCTAAAAAGACCGTGCACCTGTTGAGAGAACAAACGCGCCAAAGGCAACGGGCCATCTTTGCGCCGTTGGACGTGAGCATTACCGGGCTGGAGGTTTCGAGAGACGCCGTGGAAGAACAATTTCCACAATTGACCTTCCAAGGGATTCAATCACTGTTTGACCAGGGAATTGCGTGTATCGATAAGGAACTGCCAACTCTCTTCGTCTTCCTGGGCAGCACGCTGGGAAACTTGAGTCAACCGGAGTTTATTCAGTTTTTTGAACACCTTTCCGATTCCATGGGGCCCCATGACTTCCTCTTGCTCGGAGTCGATCGAGTCAAAGACACGGATGTGCTGAGCAGGGCTTACGACGATTCGCAGGGGATTACCGCGGCTTTTATTCTCAACGTCTTTGACAATATCAACCGCCTACTCAACAGCAACTTCGATAGGAGCAAGATGAAGTTTGATTCCAGGTACAACTCGGACCGACAACGGATCGAGATGTCGTCTATCGCCACCAGCACACAGGAAATTCACTTCCCAACCCGCGGGGCATCCTTTAAATGGACCGAGGGGCAAAGGATCCTGGTAGAGATCAGCCGGAAGTTCATTCCTTCCGCTCTATCAAAACAGCTTCAGTTCTTCGATTTAGAATCTGTCGGCCATTTCACGGATCCCAAGGAGTGGTTTTCACTTCTCCTGTTGAAAAAATCCCTGACCACCTGATTTGCGTGGGTGACCCCATTCACCCCTTTGGGGATTTCGACATTCGACGACTCTTTCTAGGACAGAGGATTCCCAAACCGCTTTTATGACCCGAAGGTGGTTCATATTTTCTTTTGTAGGCCTGGGTGTATTCCTTACCACCAGTGGCTTGACCATCGTTAACGTCGCGCTTCCTTTCATTACCGAGGACTTTGGCTCTGATATTCGCAGCGCTCAATGGATCCTGCTGGGTTATCTCCTGGCCACATCCAGTACACTGATCAATTTCGGCAGGCTTGGGGACATGGTGGGTAGTTTACGGGTCCATACCATCGGATTTGTGATCTTCATTGCAACCTCCATCCTCTGCAGCCTCGTCACTTCCGTAGAGATGCTCATCGCCTTTCGCGTAGGCCAAGCCCTGGGAGCCTCTATGATCATTGCCACCGGTCCGGGTATCATCACTGCATCATTCCCACCCGAACAAAGAGGGAAGGCCGTCGGATTGCAAGGAATCGTGGTGGGCACGTCTCTCTCCCTTGGTCCGACTTTGGGAGGACTCTTGACTGGGGTGTTTGGCTGGAGATCGGTCTTTTGGTTCAACGTTCCCGTTGGCCTGCTGGGTCTTCTCATGAGCACCTTTATTAAAGGACCGGCAGAAGAGCATAAGAAGGTTGAGATCGATATCCCCGGCTCCCTCCTGTTCTTTGCTGCAATCGCCTGTCTCGTCTTGGCCACCCACCGGTCAGGGGACCTAGGTTGGTCTTCTCCAACGATCGTGAGCCTCATGGCTTTTTCTGTTCTGTTGAGCCTGGCATTCGTTCAAGTTGAGCGGAAGAAATCCAACCCCATGCTTGATCTGACCCTGTTTAAAAACCGGGTCTTCACACTCGCTCAGTTAGGAAACTACCTCAGCAACATGACCATGTTCAGTGTCTTGTTTCTCATGCCCTTCTATCTGGTTCAGATTCGTCAATCCTCTGCCGAGACTGTAGGACTTTTACTGCTTCCCCTACCGCTCACCATGGTGTTCGGTGGCCCGATTAGCGGCTATTTGACCGATCGTCTGGGGACCAAGTGGCTATCCATATTAGCCATGGGCTTTCTATGCGCCGGTTTACTTTCCCTCTCGACTTTAGAACGGGACTCGTCCGCCGTCGGAATCATGGTGCGGTTGATCATCCTGGGCACGGGCCGTGCGTTCTATCGCTCTCCCAACCTGACCGCAATTCTCAGCTCGATTACTAAAGACCGGCTCGGGGTAGCAGGGGGAATTTACGCCACCATGCGTCACCTGGGAAATATCTCGGGGGTTGCCCTATTGGGAAGCTTTTTCAACGTGCGCGTGGCCCATTATCTCCAAGTTGCCGATTTGAACCAAACCCTGAGAAGCGCCTCATCCCTGGATGCCTTCCGCGAAACCTTTCTCCTCGGGCTGTGCGTCGGTCTCCTTGGCCTCGTCCTGGCAACATTCCAGAAAGAACTCAAGACCACCGGGACATCCTCCGAACCCACCACCGCCAAAAACTAGGATAGCAATGGCGGTTTACCATGGTCTTTTGAAAGCATGGATGAGAACCCGGGGGTTCGATGATAGGGGCTAGACGGTGCGACGATCAGCCGATTGGAGCTGGGACAGCACAACCCCGATGTAGGCCAGCAACAGGGCCGAGTAATTAACAGCCATAAACCAGCCTGTGGCCCAGGAGATGCCCCTCACATAGGGAGTAGTGAGAGGCCAAAGATAGGGCGTGGGAACATAGGCCAGGCTATGGGTAAAGTTATAGACATAGAAAACGAAATCCGGCAAAATGTCCAGGGCAGGCGGCCCAGAGACCCGGCCCAGTATCCGTTGCCCGATCCACTGTGGATGGATAATGCGGAAGAGACCAAAAGAGAAAAGATCCGGCGCCCTCCTCACGACGACAGCGGTCATGAATCTCTTCCTCCCCTGGGTCGAGACCCCCCCCCACCCCAAAGGCCATGTGCCAAGACATCCTTGGAAGTCTTAACCCTCAGCGTGCCTTCTGGCTGAACTTGAAGTCAACCTTGGCTTTTCCATTGGGATCCACCGTGACCCTTTGCACTTGCTTACCCAAGAACTCGTGCCACACCTCCAGGTTATAAGCCCCAGGGGGGACATCCGTCAGCTGAAAACCGCCGCCTCCCCCAGTAACAGCGTAATAGGGATGATCGGACACAAAAATCCACGCGTTCATCCAGCTGTGCACATCGCATTTGAGCGATATCAACTCCTTCTTATTAAAGACCTCGGTAATCTTCTTGCGGTATTTTGGCTGTGCTCGATTGAAGGGACTGTTCTTCTCACTAAAAGAGTGAACGTTGTGCAAGACACCATCACTATTGAGGATTTCCAAGGTCGTTCCCACGGGGAAAGCCAGCACATGGGGGATGTACTTGCAGCCCTTTTGATCCAATACCGGAGTAACGGGTCCCATGCTCTTACCGCTCTGGATATCCGTGATACGAACCACGGCACCCTGGACCCCGCCGCCGGAGCCTAGCACCAGGGATGGATCCGGTTGACTCTGACCACAGGCTTCCTTGTCCTTACTTACCGCAATCGAAGCTGCCTTCCACGTCCCGTTGAAAATAACCTTACCGGCGATCGTTCCGCCGTCACGCACGGCTACCGTCTGATAACCCTGCGGCTTTTCAAACGCACCGGTTGATGCGGGAGTTAGGCTCTTGTCGGGCGGAGATTCTTTTTTATCCCCCGAGCATCCCCAGAAGACAATGGCCACCACTAGCGCCGGTCCCAACCAATTCAATCTAACCTCCATTTCCCCTTATCCTCCGATTCTCCACGGACATACAGTGAAAGTCAACCGGTCAGGATTGTGCTTGGTGGATACAACGTGTATCATCGAATAAGCTATCAACATATATACGTAAAGCACTTTGGTACTGGCCCTTTTTCACTCTAGTAAATATAGACTCGCCTTAGTCCCTATCCCATGCGCAGCCCCATCAAAAAACGGGGCCAATCGATTCATAATTCCCAACCCTATGTTCGCAGGTTCCGAAAGACACTGATAATATTGGATCCGGATTAACGACCCATGGTAGCGAATTTTTTTTACGGCTACGTCATTCTGGCCCTTTGCTTTCTCAACATGATTTTTCAGCGTGGGGTCATCGGAGCCTTTGGCGTGTTCTATGTAGCGCTATTGGAAGAGTTCCAATGGACTCATAGTTCGGTTGCCACCATCGCCTCGGTCAACGCTCTGGTCTATGCCCTGGTTTGTCCGCTCGTAGGCTGGAGCTTCGACCGTTTCGGCTCGCGAATATTGATGCCCTTGGGGGCCCTTTTGATTGGAATAGGGCTCATCCTCTCGGGTCTGAGTCATTCAATCTGGGAACTCTATTTTTCCTACGGAGTCCTGGCCGGAATCGGCCAAGCGGGGTTGGGATTTGTTACCCAGAGCGCTCTTATCTCTCACTGGTTCGTCCAACGCAGGGCTACCGCGGTCGGAATTGCGGCCATGGGGATGGGATTAGGGGTCTTGATCATCGTCCCCCTTGCCCAGATCCTCATCGACCAAATGGGGTGGCGAATGGCTTTCATGGCGCTCGCCGGATTGGGCTTATGCGTCGTTGTACCCGCCAATGCCATCTTTCAGCGCCGGGATCCAGAAGACGTGGGTCAAAATCCAGACGGTGCTCCATCCGTCCAAATCCATGAAACCGGTCCCAAACGGGCTAGCGACCCCAGCCATCGCCAGTGGACCATGGGCTCCGTCTTTTGTTCCTTTCCCTACTGGGCTCTCACGATCAATCACCTGGGCCTGGGATTTGGCAATGCCATGTTCTACACCCACGTTGTGGCCTATCTGGTCCACCAGGGGTTCGACAAGCTCCTAAGCGCCACCATAGTTGGTCTGATTGGATTGACGCGTTTCGGAGGTACCGTACTGTGGGGATTTGTCTCTGATCGAATTGGCCGAAGCAAGGCTTACGCTGTGGCCATCGCCATCAACACAGTTGGGCTTCTATGTTTATTGGCGATTAGCTCTGATTCCCCCTACGTCTTGGCCTATGCCTTTGCCATCCTTTTTGGAATCGGCCACAGCGCTAGCAATCCCACCTCCGCAGCTGCAGTCGCCGACATCTTCTCCGGCAGCAGAATTGGTACCATCTTCGGTTTTCTCGAAATCAGTTTCGGCCTGGGGATGGCCTTGGGGGCATGGCTGGGAGGATACGTCTACGACATCACGGGATCCTATCGCTGGGCTTTTATCGTCGGGCTTCTCTCCTTCGTAACCTCATATCTGGCCATTCAGTTGAGCATGGCATGGAATGATCGGAGCTTGGCCCGCCTGAGAACGGGCAAGTCTCCAATTTAGGAACCCATAGGTTCAAATCTTGGATGACCTTGTCCGCTCGCTGTGAAATTGCCCCCCAACGTTTTTTAACGATTCCTTGACAGGGTTGGGACCATTTTGATAGGAATAGCCGCTATAATCTCATTACAGTAACACTAAGACTTGAGGAGGAATTGCCCATGAAACGGTTAATTAGCATAGGGACGGCACTGTTTTTACTCATTTCCGCACAGGTTGGATTCAGCCAGGATGCGGAATTGGCAAAGGCCAAGGCTTTTTACAAAGGCAAGACCATTGTCTGGATGATTGGCTCTACACCCGGCGGCTCCGTCGACCGCCTTTCCCGGCTCGTGGGGCCCTTTCTGGCCAAATACACGGGCGCCAGAATCATCCTGCAAAACCGGCCCGGAGGCGGAGGCACTTTCGCCTTCAACTATCTTTATAACAAGGCCAAGAAGGACGGCTTAAGATTAGCATTTCATATTGGTTCGACGCAGGCCCTGAACATCGTCAGCGACCAACCGGGCATCAAGTTCAAACTCGACGAGCTGTCCTTTGTGGGAGTGGTCAGCCCCACAAATCTAACCTTCATGGCTTATACTAAAAGATTCAAAACCCTCGACGATCTCAAACGGGCCAAGAACATAAAGTACGGGTTCACCAGGCCTGGCGGCAATGTGCATTTCAATGGTGTTGCCCTGAGCAAGATATTGAACCTGGATTTCAAATTCGTCTCGGGTTATTCGGGAAGCTCCGCTGTACGCCAGGCGATCCTGAGCGGCGAGGTTGATGTCACGATGTTCCCCGCATCCTCCTACGTCTCGGCCATCAAAGAAGGGATCGTCACCCCCCTGCTTACCGTTGGGCACAACCGCCATCCTGCGGTGCCGGACATCCCGACTCTGAATGAACTGGTTAAAGAGATCCCTAAGCCATTCAATGCATGGATCGACATCGGTCGTGTGGGTTGGTTCCTCGCAGGCCCACCGGATTTGCCCAAGGATCGGCTCAAACTTCTGAGACTGGCCCTGAAGAAATCCCTAGAGGATCCGGAACTTTTGAAAAAAGCCAAGAAGCAGCAATTCTTGATCGCCTACCTCGAACCTGGGAAGGCCCTGAAAATTGCCAAGGACTTCATCAACATGTCTTCAAAGGATAAGGCTGAATTGAAAACGATGCTCAAAGGCGGACGAAGATAACTCTGCGTTATCACCCAAGCCAAGCAATACCCAACCGGTATGAACGAAATTCAGGTTCCATTGGATCTTTCCAATCCTTGAAGGCGTAACATACCGTATCATGTTGGATAAATATTGAGATGTCGGTCTGGGAAGCATCTTTCACCGGGCTAATGAGTGTGCTCGCCTGGCCCACCTTTGGTTTTTTGCTGATTGGTGTCGTGGTCGGCCTGATCTTTGGGGCCATTCCCGGCATTGGCGGGATTACGGCCTTTATCATTCTGTTCCCGCTCCTGCTCAACCTCGGTACAGACGCGGCCTTGTCCCTGATCATCGGCCTATTTGCCGTAACGACCACGAGCGATACCGTCTCGTCGGTTCTCCTCGGTGTACCGGGAACTGCCGGATCTCAAGCGACGATCCTCGACGGCCACGCCATGGCCAAAAAAGGCGAGTCCGCCCGTGCCCTGGGAGCAGCCTACACGGCATCCGCTATCGGCGGGGTCTTTGGCGCCCTCGTCCTGGCGGTGGGTCTTCAGATCCTACGCCCCCTGGTCTTGCTCCTGCAGTCGCCCGAGTTCTTTGCCCTGGGACTTTGGGGTATCACCATGGTGTCGGTACTCAGCGGGAACACCCCGCTGAGGGGCATTTCCATGGCGATCATAGGCATGATGGTCGCTACTATCGGGATCGAGATGACCATCGGCATCGAACGCTATACCTTCGATCAAATGTATCTGCTAGAGGGCATCCCGCCGGGCCTGGTGGCCCTAGGGCTCTTTGGTATTCCCGAGCTCATGTCTCTCGCCATCGGTAGAACCAGCATCTCGCGTACAGCAACCTCCCCCGATCTGTTTCGAAGCCAGCTTCAGGGTGTCAAGGACGTGCTAAAGAACTGGACCCTAGTCCTCCGGTGTTCAGCATTGGGAGTCCTGGTAGGATTTATCCCAGGTTTGGGTTCCAGTGTTGTGGATTGGCTCGCCTATGGTCACGCGCTCCAAACCTCGCCTAACCGGGAAGCCTTCGGCAAGGGCGACGTGCGCGGGGTCATCGCTCCCGAGAGCGCGAACAACGCCAAAGACGGGGGTTCTTTGATCCCGACCATCGCCTTCGGTATCCCGGGAAGTCTCTCCATGGTCTTGCTGCTGTCCGTCCTGGTCTCTCTCGGTATCACGCCAGGTCGGGATATGATGACAATTCACCTCGCGTTGACCTTCACCATCATTTGGAGCCTTGTCCTAGCCAACCTCTTCGGTACCGGGATCTGTTTGGCCGCAACTAATCTCCTGGCACGCATCGTCTTTCTCCCCTATTCGTGGGTCCTTGCTGCGATTATCCCGATAGTATTTTTAGCCGCCTTTTCATGGAATTCTAATGTAGGGGACCTTTATACTCTAATGGCTTTCAGTGTACTCGGATACTTTATGAAACTTTGGGAATGGCCCCGCCCGCCCTTTATCCTGGGCTTTGTACTGGGACCTCTTTTGGAAAATCGCTTCTTTATCACCCTGAACCTGTACGGATGGAGCTGGCTATACCGTCCTTATTTTCTCATTATTTTAGCCATGATACTCGCAACCCTGCTATATCCTATGTTTGAGGAACGGCGCCAACGACTCAAAACCGCACGCAACCGTTCGTAATCGAAATAGCTCCATGAAACTGCCGTTACTGTTCCCCGCTACTTTGGTTTCCGTACTGCTCTTTATGGGCTGGCAGGCTCAGGCGTGGAATTTTTCCGCTAGGCTCTTTCCAATGACCCTCGTAGGGGTCGGCGTGTTGCTGCTGTCATTTCACATAGCCCGCGAGCTGTGGCGATCTTTCTTTTCGACACAACCCCAGTCAGGCGGACAATCCATGGATATCGGTATGGGGGAAGGCGAAGATCCTTCTGTCGTGCGCTGGCGCAGCATGGAGATCTGGGCCTGGCTCGTGGGGTTTTTTATCGCCATCCTCTCCATTGGCATGTTAATCTCGATTCCGCTCTTTTCTTTCCTGTACCTGAAATTCCACGCTCGCGAGGCTTGGTGGATCTCCATCCTCATCCCGGTGCTGGTCACCAGCTTCATGTATGGGCTTTTCGAGTTGATTCTTCACACAGCGTGGATAGAAGGGTGGCTCTGGGAACTACTCTGGACCGAATAGGTTTTGGCACTCATCATCGCTTCGGCTTTTTTATTCCCCAATCATTAGACGATTAGCGCAATTCCTCCTTCACCTCGGCCAGGT
Source organism: Binatia bacterium (assembly GCA_963664015.2). GTDB lineage: Bacteria > Desulfobacterota > Binatia > UBA9968 > CAXXLF01 > JACZQL01. The sequence continues at coordinate 674,043 of CAXXLF010000002.1, forward strand.
GCATAACGTCGGCGTACTTGTGGTGCAGATCAAATAGATTGACCTTATGGGACAAAAGACTTCGATCAAAGCAGCTTTCCTCAACCAGGGTCGTATGATAACCGTAAGAATATGCGTCGACCGCGCTGGCTCGCACACAGCCGCTGGTAGTCTCCCCACAGACAATTAACGAACCGATTCCCATACGGGTCAGATGGGCGATCAAGGGTGTGCCGAAAAAGGCGCTGGCCCTTTCTTTGAAGACGATCAGGTCACCGCTTTGGGGTTTGAAATCCTTGTAGATTTCATATGCCTCAGGGTCAATCTTCCGGATGTTCCGCGCAGTAGCGTGGACCGTTCCCGGCTTCGCCTCTTTACGTGTCTCGGTGGTCGTATAGATGATAGGAATTTTTTTAGACCGTGCCAGGCCAAGCAGTTCCTGAATGGGCTCGATCGCCTCATAGGCGTAGATGCCGCATGAACTCTGCTGCTCTTTCACCGCCTCGTGGACCGGCCGCGCCCCACCCTGATAGACCAGATTGTATAGATCGATTGCTAGGAGGGCAGGTCTTTCGCCTACGTAGGTTTTCCTGCGGTAAGGTTCATAAACCTTAAGGACCTCTTCCGAAACCAGGTCTTTCCAACAGTGATCTTCGAATGGCTCCATAACGATCATCCTCCACGGAGTTTATAATGAAGCCATCTATAGCCTTTACCATCAACGGCAGGCAAGTCGAATATCATCACCCCCCACGACGACTAGACAGCGGACATAACGAACTGTGTAAAGTCTTAATCGAAGAGTGTTAACTGGGCAAAAAACACCACTAGTGGATTCATAAAACTCAACCCTCACCACAGACCGATCGCTTCGCCCTAGGGCGGTCGGGCTGGGGTCTCAGTCAAATCATTCTTTGACATGGCGCCGGCCCGTTTGCTACGCATTGCCGCTACAATCTTCTTAGGTAGAAAATTACAGTATGAGGGGAATAGTTTATGAAACAGACACTTAGCGCAGCAATAGGCTTGTTTTTTCTAGCGATTACACAGGTCGGCTCGAGCCAGGACATGGATCTGTCCAAGGCCAGGGCCTATTTTAAAGGTAAAACTATCACCGGATGATCGGTTCGACACCGGGAGGCTCCGTGGACGGGTATTCCAGGCTCGTAGGCCCCTATTTCGCAAAGCACGTGGGAGCCAAGGTCATACTCCAGAATCGCCCGGGAGGGGGCAGCGTCGCGGCGTTTAACTACGTATACTCCAAGGCGAAGCCAAATGGGTTGAGTTTAGCCTTTCCTATCGGCTCGACTCAGGTGCTTAGCAAGATCACCGGTCGAGCAGGCGTGAATTACAAGGTGGAGGATATGTCCTGGATCGGTGTGGTCGCCCCGACCAGCAATACCTTAACGGCGTACAAAAAGAGATTCAAAACCATTGAAGATGTTAAACGGGCCGGCAGGGTTCGTTGGGGTCTTACCCGCCCGGGCGGCAACAGCCACTTCATCGGTATCACCCTATCAAAGGTGCTCGGCATCGATGTGCAGTTCGTTCCCGGATACTCAGAAAGTTCCTCAGTTCGCCAGGCCCTGTTGAGCGGAGAGGTTGACGTGGCAGCCTATCCTGCAACCCTATTCCTATCAGGTACTAAAGAGGGACTGGTTATGCCATTGATCACCATGGGAGACAATCGACACCCCGCAGCGCCGGATACTCCCACACTGCAAGAAGTCATCAAAAAAATCCCCAGCCCCTTCGATACCTGGATCGAGATCGCACGGGTGGGCTGGTTTCTGGTGAGTTCCCCAGGGCTATCCGAGGATAGACGGCAATTTCTAAGCCTGGCCTTGAAAAAAGCCGTACATGACCCCGAGATGCTCAAGAAGGCACAAAAACACCAATTCCTGATCGGATATCTCGAACCTGGGAAGGCCAAGGAAATTGCCAGGAAGATGCTGGAGATGCCGGCATCGGAAAAGAAGGAGCTCCGGCAGTTACTGAAGCTCCAGGGCAAACCTTAGCAGCGCGAGGAATCAAGTTATATCGACCACGGGGTTTGAATCCCCGTGGTCGATATATATTAGCAAAGGGGAAAGTTGCCGCTTCTCCCCTTTGTAAACCCCTAGACTTTGTGCCCGCCTCAAGATGCGGGGTTGACCTCGCATCTACTATTTTTTCTTGCCGGCGACGGGGATCTCGAGCCTGCCGATGCCATCGATCTCCGCGACCATCCGGTCGCCGGGGTGGATCTCACCCACGCCCGGGGGCGAACCCGTAGAGATCAGGTCCCCAGGATTAAGCGTCATCACGTTGGAAGCGTAAGCAATAATAGCGGGTATCTTCACCAGCATATCGCCGGTATTAGCATCCTGCCTCAGATCTCCGTTGACCCACAGCTTTACGCTCAACCCGTGGGGGTCTTTGATCTCGTCGGCGGTCACCATACACGGCCCCAAGGGAGTAAAGCCGTCGTATGATTTACGTCTCGACCGGTCCCCCTTTCCCCGGAGGGTCACATCGATAGCGATGGTGTATCCGAGGACATGATCCATCGCTTCCGATTCGGGAATGTTCTTGCCGCCCTTCCCTATGACAACAGCCAGTTCGGACTCGTGGTGAATCTCCCCAGTGACATCCGGCAGGCTGAGGGTATCTCCCGGACCGATAATGGAGCTCGGCGCCTTGAGAAAGACATCGAAGTCAAGCAACCAACTATCAGGCGCCCCCCGATCCCTCATCTCGTCAACATGGCTTCCATAATTTGATGCTGCTGCGAGAACCTTGGTGGGATTCAGGACGGGGGAACGAAGTCGAACCCTGTCAAGAGGTCGGGACTCCCCTTTTTGAACTGCGGCATCGATCTTGGGTCTGACTTTTTCGAAGTTACTGCATAGCCGCGCCCAGAAGTTTGCCGCATATCCATTCTGATGCTGGGGCACGACGCTCGTCACATCACAAAAACCTTGCTCCGTTAACACTCCCACACGGTTGTCGTCAAATAGTACAATTTTCATAACGGATCGGACTCTACCAAGGGGAATGTCCAATATCAAGGCAGCAAAAGATCTATCACTTGCAGTGGACCGGAAACATCTGAAGGCCTAAATTATGGCTCGAAATCCACAGGGAAGCCCGTCAATTCCCCAGGAGGATTTTCATCGTGCCGGGACGGACGGCGTGGTGTATGGCTTCCGGTCCGTCGCCGAGGGGATATGTCTTCTCGATCATCGGCTTAACCGTAACATCCTTTTTCACCAGGGCCGCTAGGGCCGGAGCGAATGGACCGCAGCGTGAGCCCACTACCGTGACCTCATTGATCACCAAGGGAGCGAGGGAGAGGCTATGGGATTCAGCCACGGTACTTTTGAGTACCAGGGTCCCGCGTGGTCGGACCGCCTCCATGGCCATTTTCATACCTGGAAGGGAACCCGTGGCCTCGACGACGACATCCATCAAACTCAGGCGCCAGTCGGGTAATAAAATCCCTTGAAGGCCCAACCCTTTGATGAACGAGAGCTTCTTTTCATGTCTGCCGACCACAGTGACCTGAGCGCCCGTAAGCCTCAAAACTTGTGCGCATAGAAGCCCAAGCTTTCCGTCCCCCAAGACCAGGACCTTGTCGTTAGAATTAACATGAACCTGTTCCAGGATCTCAAAGGCCGCCGCCAGAGGTTCGACAAAGACCGCCTCTTCGTCACTCAGGTTATCGGATACCGGATGTAAGTTCACCGCCGGGACCGCCACATATTCGGCGAAGCAGCCGTCGGCTCTCAAAATGCCCATGACGCTGCGCTCAGGGCAATGGCGCCCCAACCCTTGCATGCAAAATGCGCACCCGCCGCAGGTGAAATTGATCTCCCCAACCACACGCTTACCTAGCGTTTCCTTCGGCCCCTCTTTCACCTCACCGATAAACTCATGCCCAGGGACGCCATGAAATCCCATATAGCCTTTTAAGATTTGGAGGTCGGTTGAACAGATCCCGGCCAGCCGCACCTTTACCAGAGCCGTCCGGTTATCGGCATCCGGCGTGGGGTAAGAGCGATTCAATTTCAAATCCCGACCGTCCCAAAACAGAGCGTGCATCCGCAACTCCTCGTCAAAGACTGTGCTTACAACCGTAGGTCCATCGGGCTCTTTACCGGGATTTCTTTTTGGCGCCGAACGTCGATCGACACGCTAGGAAGCGAACCGGTTAAATCAGATCAGGCGTCGTTTTTCGCTCTTGACCCATTTGACAATGGCGGCAATACCGCTGTCGAGGTCAAGGGCAGGAGCAAATTCTAGTTCTTCACGGGCCAGCGTGATATCCAGAAGATGACTGTGAGGCAATTGGTCGATGGTCTTGGAGACGGGCGGCTTTTCGATCGCATAGGAGATCTCGGGCAGGTGCTTCCGCATAGCGCGTTTTAGATTGGCCTCGAAATAGCCCTTGCCACAGCCAATGTTGTAAGCCCAACTCAATGGCCGATTGGAAAAACATGCCAGATGGAGAGCCTGAACCGCGTCCTTCACGAATATGGGATCGTCTGGAATTCGAGCAGGCCGTAAACGGCACTCTCGACCGAGGCCCCCCTCTTTGATAGCCGCTCCCATACCGGACCGTTGTCCCGGGCTGAAAATCGAAGAGAATCTTAGTCAAATAAACTTGACTCCGTGATTGTGGGCATAAAACTTTCCAAGGAACTCGCCAACAATCCTACCGGTGCGGTGGAGATTGACCGGATAGATGCCCACTGGATCATCTTCCTTGACCAGACTCCGCTCTCTCTTCTTACTCATCCCGTAAATAGCCCCGGAACTTGCAAAAACAACCCTCTGAACTTCCAGGTCCTTGGCCGTCTGAAGGATATTGCGTACCCCCTGAACACAGGTGTCAAACGTCTCAGACGTTTCCTCACCGGTGGTCCTGGGCCGCATGAACGATATGCGTTACGTTCCTCTTCTTGCACAGCCGGCTGAGGCTCATGGAATCGGTCACATCGAGTTTCGTGCTCGAGACCTTGATTGGAAGCAGTGACAGGTCGCGGGAGGAAGGGTGGATATCAATGGGGATCAACCGGTGCCTGACCTGTCGTCCTCAAGCCGAACCTGCAGCGGGACTCCCCCACGGCGGCGCCGTCCTATTAAATCCGTCAATTCCAATAACTGAACACGCCGCACCAAACCGCCACTAGAATACCCTGATTCCCCCTTTCAGGGGAAGAAAAAAACAATTGACCGTGCCTCTCAAGACATCAGGCAAATAGCAAGCAGATCGCCGTTTCAAGCATGCGTAAAAAAGCTGATACCAACACGCGAGAGTTGGCAGCCAGCTCTATACTGTTCCTATTGATTAACAGCCTATCTTTCCTGCCTTTCGATTTTTCTTAGTTGACGGCTGATCGTTAATTAGCGCTATGCGCTTTACTGCTGATCTCAGCTCTCAACACCCAGTCCTGATTAGCTGATAGCTATGTGTAAAAGGTCGACTGACGCCTATTCCAGCGCCTGGACATTACCTCCTTGCTTATGTATAAGCGGGTGGATACTCGTCAGGGGGGGCGGCATGGATCGGTTAACGAAGGAATTCAAGGAACAGCTCCTCAGCCTCATTGCTTCCTTTGGTAAGAAGCCGGACCTCCGGGTGCTTTGTGAGGAAAAGGGTCTGACCCGCGAGGGTGGCAAACGCCTGATTTTGGAGAGAAACGGGTTCAACCGGAGCTGGCCCCGCTGGCTCGGCGGGGTAGTTTCCAATTGCCCTCATAAAGAAGTCAATCTATACCTCATCTCTAACATGTACGAAGAGGGGGTGATCGACCCAAGGGTCGGAACGGACCATAACGAACTCCACATGCGACTGGGCGAAGCACTCAGTCTCACACGCAAGCAGATCAATGATTACGAGGCCAGCCCTACAACGGTAGCGGCAACGAGCTATTGGGAAAATGTGTACCGCACCAGGCCTTGGCTTGAAGAATTTACGGCTTTGGTGTGTCTCGAAATACGGACCAGCAAGAGGGCCATGGGGCCCCACTTTCAACCTAAACGAGTGAGATCAAGCGAAGCCTGGGCAAAATTAGGAATTGAAGTAGGGGCCTTAAAAACATCCACCAACCACGAGGCCGCCGACGAAGACCACGGCGGCGAGGCCCTTACCCTCCTTTCAAAATACGCAGATACGGAAGAGAAACAGAGAATCGTCCTTCGTATGACCCGGGAGAGTCTAACCGTCGAGCGCATGTTTAAAGACAACATAGGAAGAATGATGATGGCATGCGGAGAATGAACCCCTACCCTTTCATCTGCCAGTGGACCCTGAATTACTGTCACGAACGTAAGCATAATCCCAATTCGCAGCCTTGTTATGGGCTGTACCAAGAGGAGGCCACCCGGAACGGGTAGACCACGGGCGAGATAAGATATGCCACCACAAAAACCAAACATCGCCATATTCTCAGGTGCGACGGCCACCATCCAAAACAGTCCCCCATTGGTTACGAGCAACAAGGCCCGTGAGCAGTACGGCCTTGCCTTTCGCACGAACGGCGATGGGAGTCCACTCCGCTTCGATACGCTGCGTTCCCAGCGGCTCGCCGCCCCGGTTACCGTGTATATCGAACAGTTCAGTGCCCACCCCCTGGAGCGGGACTCGGCTGAACTCTACGCCCCACCGGATGGCTACATCGACAGCGCAGGAGAATTTCACGAGCAACGACAAAGCCCAGATGACACCCCGGTTTATAAGGTGACTTTGAACCCGGAAGACGGGCTCTACCCATTACCCTTCATGGGCCGCCAGGCCAATGGCCAACCCTGGGAAGGGGACGGCACAGGGCCGCAGGCACCGGAGGCCCAATGCCGCATCCCCTACTATCCCGACGCCTCGCGCATTGTTGAGGAAATCGACCGCTTGGGAATCGGGGAGTCCGGCTTTGGCGGCATCCTTTCATCCATGGCAAATTTTCACTTTTACAGGCCGGCACCATCAGGAGGCTACAGAAAGGGTCTGCCACAAGCACAGCGAACGGATATGGGAGCGGGAGATATCCAGCCGGAGATTCTAGGCAAGGATTTTTTTATTTACCGACCCGGTCATCTACGATGCTCACCGACCATGGATACCCTCGCCCGAGTCACAAATGTGGTGCAGGACGCCATGGGGTCTGGGCAGTATGAGGGAGGCGTCTGGCTCGAGGGCAGCCCCAACGTGGAAGAGAGCTGCTACTGGCTCAATCTTTTGATCGATACCCGGGTGCCCATCGCGGGCAACGCGTCACAGCGACCTCACGGGCAGGTGGGAAACGACGGCGACCGCAATATCATCGATTCTGTGGATTACATCGTTTCCCGTGTCTGGACGGATCCGTCCGGGCAAGATGAAATCGGGGCGGTCGTCATCATGGACCAGCAGATTTTTACTTCCCGCGAGGTCCAGAAGGCCGATGCACGTCCAGGGGGGTATACCGCCACCGGCGGACATGGCGGGATCGTCGGAACGGTTGGCCATGGACCCGCAGCTATCACCTTCAAGCCAGTCAGGCGACACACGCATACCTCGGAGGTTAACCTCAACCGTCTGCCGGACACGGTTCAAGGAGTCCGCCGAAAGGGTCACACAAATGAGCCCGTGACCCTACGAATCAAAGACGAGCGGGGCCACCTCCTCCCAAGCGCCATTCCCATGGTGACCATCGAGAAGAGCGCCCGTTATCGAGATGGGGGTTCCGAGAGCTACGAGGTTGGCATTCTCGCCCTGGCCGAGCGGAACCTAAGGGAGGGACTACTGGCAGGCTTCGTTGCCGAGGGGGCAGCCCCTTACGGTAGTACAGTCAATTCCATATCCGCTGCCCTTAATCGCGCTTCCTTATGCGGCATGCCCGTGGTCAAGGTGGGACGCGGCAACGCTGAGGGGTTCACGCCAAAGCGACCCAACGAGCTTGCCATTGCCGGCAGCAATCTGACAGCGACCAAGGCGAGGGTGCTACTCATGGCCTGTTTGATGAAGCTGGGAAGCCTGCCCCCGGTGGCGGATACGGACCATCCGACCAAGAATGAGATCGACCGGATTCGGGCCAAATTGGCAGAGTATCAACGGATATTCGATACCCACTGATAGAATTAGATTTCGCACCCTCGGCAACACGGCCCCACGGTCTTCGAATCGGGGTTTGGGGACGTTTGCAACGCTGGAGCACACCTGTCCTGTCGTAGGGAATTTAGAGATTGATGATGCTTTGTGGCTTGGGATGCAGCCCCTTGGGCCGCTTGGGAGCCTCGAAACCCGACGAAGGTTTCAGGCCTTAAGCTTCAGCGAGAGGCGCTTTGGCGCCGGGGCTGAACTCGGGCATCTTGACGAGCTGCTCACTTTCGATGTTGAGTTCGGAAGGGGGAGGTACGCGCAGGTCCTTGGCCAAACGGCGTAGAAAATCCGCCACTGACTCATTGGTCCTGCGTTTCAAATTGAGTAGGGATTCGGCGCCTTCGATGGCACTGCTCCAGTAGACCCGACCGATGGGGTTTTGTTTCAGTGCCCTCTCGAGGCGATTTTTCAAGACCATTCGTTTCGCCCCTCTTTCCGTTCGATTGCACAACAAGCAGTTGAGCCAATATACCGCCACGACCACTACAAAACCACTACCGATTGCCGTGTACAGGGCCGCTTCCCGGCGGTCTACGAGTATCAGCCAGTCCTCGAGGCCATAAAAGATTGGATAGATTTGAATGCCTACAGCGAGGGATACCAGAAGGGCTCCAGAGAGCAGGTGGGCCTTCTGCTTGGACAGGCTCCTGAGGCGCTCCAGGCTAAAGCCACCGTACAGCATGGCGCCAGCCTGGCAATCAAATCCGACGATAGACTGAAGGTCGCTAGGTGCACAAATAGGGCACCGCAGGCGGCAATGGTAGCAGAGGCAACGTTAAGGGATTCGTTTATTAACATGGGGTTAGCTGAAACAATCGAGCGCCCTAAAGCACCTAATTACATGAAAAACTCCGGTTCGATGAGAATGTCGACTTACTAAAAATTATACGTGAGTTAGTTTTTATGCTCAAGCCAAAATTACAGGGGGGATTGGGCTTCACGCGGAGTGGCGGGTGCCGTCTCTAGCTCCCCGGCTGGACCGGATCGCCGATCAGCTCGAGATAGACGCTACCAAACCACAACTTGCTGGTGGCCTTGAGTAGGAATCTTTTAGGATCACTGGATATCCAGATTATCCCTTCTCTAGCCTTTACTTCACTGGCCTTGCCGTCGTCCCCCGGGGAAACCTGTTTAATCAATGCGGCATTGATCCGGTAGGCGTCGAATTTCCCGGAGTTCAACTCTATTTTTTCCTGGCCGGCAATGTGAATGGTCAAGAGATAACGATTATTTCCACCAAACAGGTTTATTTCGAACCGGTCTTCGATTTCGATGTCGAGGCTTCGAAGGAGATAGCTAGCAGAAACCGGATCAAAACTATAGGGCCATACAATCTCTCGTTCTTTGATCTTCTTCCCTTTTGTCTTGCGGACCAGCCACTTCTGGTTTTTTCGATCATACGAGGCCCTGGTTTCTGACCGTCTCCCGTTTTCCTTTTGATTGAAGACGTAGTGGTGCGGCATAAACGTCTTAGCATCGAATACGGACTCGATTGAGTCCCGCATTTTCCATATGAGGTCTAGAGCGATCCAGGTTTTGGCCTTGATCTTGACTTCATAGAGTTTCTCACCCTCTACCCAGATGGGACGGGTCCGAATCTTCGCGGTGGCCACAGGGATACCGTTCCAGCCCGCCTCGTACTGCGCGCTTTCACCTCCTTCGAACGGATAGAACCGGGGTTGATGCTTTCGACTCCCATTGGAAGATGCACCCGTTGAACCCGCGTCGTATGGGATCGTCAGGCAGATAAACAACAGTGATAAGTTTATAATGAACCGTTGCATGCTACGAAAAATCACCCTGTTCCAAAACAACAAAGTTCAGTGAACAAGTCCCTATGCCCCCTTCTCTGCACACCTGGTTTACGGATATTTTACCATGAATGGATCTGGGTAATCAAAGTAGCCGATGTCCGATTTGTTCTCCTATCGGTAACCCAGAGGGAGCTGCACCCCGACGACGAACCTCCAACCACTAACTGGGCATTGTACGATTGCATCATTTTATCTAGGACTTGTTGGCCTTGCGTATTCTCGGCGCAGCCCCGTACCAGGCGCTAGGTTCAGTTGGAATGTTTATCTAAGGTCCTAAACCACTAGTGAAACTGGTCGATCGGATCGTTCTCCATGACAGACCATAAGTGTGTAATTTGGTAATTGTTGCACCAAATCGGAAGTTTTTCATTTCTCCGAAAAGGCAGCAATCCTGCAAAATCAATGGGTTAACGCCTGGCCCCTCTTTTGCAATTAGGTCATCTTTACCTTCCAGTCAAGATTTTTGGGAATTTAAAAGGGAAAAGGAGGTCGCAAGAGGATCATGAGTCTCGATGGAATCCTTCTTGATCGCCAAGCGCTCATAAACCGTGTTCGTACGCTCGAGGAAATCGTCGAACGAAGCGGCCTATGGGAATGCGAGTGCTGTGGTACCGTATACGCCGGTTGCCACCCGCAACCAGGTCTACAGAGCAAGATCTACAAATGAGGTGGGGAATGCAACAAACGGGCTCACCCCCGATAGCCACAATGGGCTAATGTTGTAAGATCGCCCGTTTACCCTTGAAACTCTTCCCGGTATAACCCGAAGGGTTCATATAGGGGTCGGTCCGACATAAAGAAGAGGCACGCCTCCTCATCCAGGGATCGGTTCTCGTGCCGATGCCAGGTCCAATTGGGGATCACCAAGTAGTCCCCCTTCTCCCACTCCAACACCTCATCGTTAACGACCGTTCTACCGCGGCCTCGAACTACGTGAAAAATCCCCGAGGAAGTGTGGCGGCGATTCTTGCCCCTCTCCCCCTGACGCAGGAGATGCAGGCCGCAGCTCATGGTTGGCAATGTAGGGGCACCCCCCTGTCCCGTATAATCCATGATTAGGTCACCGCTCGATTCTCCCGATCGTTCTGCCATCTGCCGCAAGCGCTTCTCGCTTTCCTGCCACTTGTAGTACCAGCGGGCCCCGCCGTCATGCCTTTTCCCATCGTCTGATTTTTTCCACTCTCGTTGGACCGTCTGCTGCGGCTTTTCATGATCCTCGATAAACATCACATCCATCGCCTGCGAGAAGGGAACATCCAGGCCGTCAATCCATATCATGGGGCCGTCGGACTTGTTGATATGATCGTGCCAGGTCCAGTTGGGCGTGAGGACAAGATCGCCGGGCTCCATCAGGAAACTCTCTCCATTGACGGTGGTGAAGGTGTCCTTGCCTTCAACGACGAAACGGATGGCGGCCATGGTATGACGATGTGCTGTGGCGACTTCGCCGGGAAGAACCATTTGGACCGACATCTGCAGAGTATGGGTTGTAAATTTCTTTGGAGCCATACCGGGATTAACGAGCTGGATGGTTCTTCGGCCGGCTTCGGCCACACCGATGAGATCACCCGCCCGCATTAGAGTGTCGCGAATGACCGACCCCTTCCAAAGCATGGGCTTCAGCTTGGAGCGCGGCTCCATGTTTGCCGGGAGCCCCATCTTCCAGTGTCCTTGGATGGAGTACTTTTGAATTTCCTGATCAAAATTTTCGAGCTCTTCAGCCTTGGACATAGAAATGCTACCTCCATTTATGGCACCGTAAAGAAACAACTAAATCAAGCAATATCACCGCGGCCCCCATTGGGTCAAGATACCCGCCCAATGGGGCTCCCCTCTCGATGGTCTCTGCTAGAAGGTGGATCCGTCTACCTTTTACTTTCGTTAACCTTCGCCTCGTAATAAGCCCAGGTCCGTTCGAACAGGCCTGCGGGACGGTCGTTCTGCACCGCAAGGTTTTCCAGCTCATGCTTGAAGTCGGCGAGCTCATCTTCCGCATACGCCTTGGCGCCGCCCGCCAGGCCGGCCAGGAGCTGTATTTTGGCGGCCTCTTCCATCATGACGGCCTTCACCGTAGCCTCCTCCAGGCTGGAGCCAGCCACCGAACCGCCATGCCCCTTCATCAATACCGCCGTCTCCTTTCCCATCAGACTCGTCATCTCCTCCCCCCGCTTCCTCGAGTTAATCAAGCCCGCCTTCTTGTAGACCTTGCTACCGGCGAACGGGAAGCCGAACACGGTACCCGGGAGAAACGTAGCCTCAGCCGTAGCCAGTGAAGTGACGTACAGGGAGTGGGTATGGACGATCCCCTGGACTTCCGGACGTGACTGGTAAATGCAGATGTGGATCCAGGTCTCGCCGTGCCACTTGCCCTTGCCTTCGAGAACCTTCCCGTTGAAGTCCACCACCAGGAGGTCCTCGTTTGTCACCAGGCCAGGCGCGATGGCCCGTGATATCAGAAGCCGGTCAGTGCCTGGGGCCCGAACGCTCACGTGACCGAAAGGAACCGTCAGGCCCGTCTTGTCCAGGATCCGGTTTGCCATTACGAGTTTTTCAATTAGCTCATTGCTCATGCCATCGTCCTTCAATTGGGGAGGAAACGTCGTGATGTTGTAACCTATTCGCCTAACGGCCAACCCTTTTCGGATAATCAGGATGACGCAGCAAATTTTCGATAAAGGTCTCCTTCATCGCACGGCCATGGAGCCGCCGTGAATCCACTTCCACACGCGCTTTTCCCGGCTCGATCTTGAGCACGAAAAAGCTTAGCCCCCCGTCAGCCAGCGACTTTGGCACGACGCGTTTGAATTCGTCCTCGGTGCGGATGGTCCCGGTTACGGGGATTCCGGCTCCCTTTGCGATCGCTTCGAGATCGGCGTGGGTAGCCGTCGCCGTGGGTCCCATGTCAGCGTACGATTGATTGTCCATAACGAGTGCCAGGAGGTTGGGAGGGTTGACACCGGCTACAGTCACAAGGCTGCTCGTATCCAAGAGGAGACTGCCGTCCGAGTCGATAGCGACAACCTTTCGCTTGGGGTAGGCAAGGGACAAGCCCAAAGCAAAGGAAAGACACATTCCCAGGTTGAGGCTGTGAAAATTGGCACCCTTGGGCCGCAGATAAGCCCACTCCCTTGCGTTGGGTCCTCGAGCTGTTACGGTGATCGCGTGTTCGTCCAGCCAGGAAGCAAGCAACGTGAGACAGTCGTAGCGGTTTACCATAGGACATCTCCGGTTAAGAGTAGGACCAACGGAGTGCTGTAACCCTGGCACGCAGCGTGGGCATCCAGCAGCTTGCGTTTGAGTTTCTCTTTTTCCTCCACGATCCGATAAGGGATCTTCAACGCACTCAGCACTGGCTCACCCACCTGATTGAACATATTGAGCTGATCGCCGGAGATACCGCTGCGATCGCTGACGTCCCCACGATAGGAGGCGAGAATGAAGACCGGGATACCATAAAGCACCCCCATCTGAGCGAGGGCCCAGCTTCCGACCAACAGTCCCGCAATACCCGTAATAAAAACGCAATTGCGCCCCCCCAGGGACGCTCCCGCGCACAGGCTTATGCCATGCCCTTCCCCTGTAACCGTTACGGCGGTAAAGAATGGGTCCTGGCGAATTTGCTCAGTCAACGGGTAAGTCGGATCCTCCGGCAACGTAACCACCAGATCGATATTCTTTTCCTTTAATGTTTCGATAATAACGCCAACCATGTCTTTATCCATCTTTTTTTCTCTTTTCTCCGAGCTTGGCGTCCTTTGCACCTTTCCCCCGACTTTGCTCGGAACCCTGAGCCTGTCGAAGGGTGCGCGAATCATCTATTTCCGGGTACGTAATCAATATCTTCCCCTAGGGATTGGTTAGCTCTTTGGGCTTGAGGGCCCTGCGCTGAATCTCCGAACCGTTGAGGTTAACCACCGAGAACACGGGTGTAGGCCGCATGAGCGTGTCTACAGCCCGGCACTCCCTCTCGGCAAATTCCACGAGCGCTACTATTTTCTCCTTGGGTTCGGGACTATCAATGAAGGTCTCTAAGGTTATGTCGGAAAAGCCACAGGGGAATTCGGCCTTCTTAGACAACGAGCGATAGTCAAGACGACCTTTGATTACGGTGCGAGCAGAGCTGATAGCGATATCCAGTAGCGACGAAGCCGTCGCTATTTGACTGTGCAGTCAAAAAGCGGCGCCGAGCAGAAAATACTCCAGCGGCCCCGGCGCGGTGTCGGTTCCACCGTGACCGCGCTTCTGCTCGTCCGCATAGATCTCAAAGTGCCGGATCTTGCCCCGCTTACGATAGTTCTCCACAATCTCGACCTCGGCCGCTACCACCTGGTCCACCGGCTGCCTCGCCTTGGTCAACTCTTTAGATATTTCCACTCGGCCTTCACGGAGACGCTTTCGATCGATCATCACTTCCCTCCGTCTGTTTCCAAGAAGAGCGCCGCTAGGCGACTGTTTTCCAAGTCCACATTGATGATCAGTCGTGAGGGAACTGAAGGGGCGACGGCTGCGGCAACGTACACGGGCCAACCCTCTCCCTCTCCAACCCAAACGTACCCCACTGGGGGCACTTCCCTCTCTTCCACCAGGATCACTTCAAAGCCAACGGCGCAGCATTCCTCACACTCATTTTCGAACACGACCAGGGCCGCGTCCTCAATAGGATCTGCTGCGAGGGCACCGACCAGCTCTTCTTTCGCCTGGCGGCCGATCTCAATTTCCATTTCCATAGGGTTAATCCAATCCGTCGAACAATTTTGGATCCACTCCACACGCAATCCGCATGCAATGGTCTTCGAGGATGTGAAACGTCCTTTTGAATTGAACCGCCTTTCGCACCCCTTCCTGCTGCACTTCTGTGACCGCATACTTTTTAACGAGGTCCCGTGTGGACGAACCGTGGTCGATGTCCATTTCCGAGTGAAGGGTAAAATGGACCAGGCCCCAGTCCGGTACATCGTAGTGCTTGGCCAGGGCCTCGGCCATTTTCATCCCGTGTCCCCCGGTCCCTGTCCCCGAGTCTTCGTCGAAGCTCATGGAAGCCCCTTCCAACCAGGAATGGTCCCTGGCGTAGTTGACCCACGAGTCACAGACCAATCGATAGGCGTTGTGGAGATCCCGATAACTCTCCAGTTCGTCCCGCGGGATACCGAGCCCCTCTGCCAGTTTGGCCCATAGCTCCGAGTGGGCCCCCACGGTCCCACCCATCACCCGACTGTCCTCTTCCTCGATGTACTTTGTAATGCGCTCCATGCGTACTTCTTTGATAGAACAGTTAGCCAAGATGTAGAGTTCCTTGCGCGGTACGTTGACCCGGTAATAGTAAAGCTGCTTAACCCACATCTTTACCTGCTCCTTGGTAAGCCTACCGTACTGGATCAACAGGCGGGTGGGCCGTTCCACCCGGTAGGCCTGCCGTCCTTTCATGAGATTCTGGATCAATTCTTCGGGCGGCTGCAACATAACGTCATCTCCTATTTCCGTCTTAATCAAAAAGGCCTTTCCATTTCTGCATTACCTTTTCCCGTTCCTCGTCGCTCGACTGAACGACCCGGGGGAAATCCTGAATCCAGTCGAAGGGCCGGCAGGCGTCGATCACGGCCCGGGAACCGAAGGAGATCTTTTCAGGCTTGGGGTAAATGGGATCCAAAGGACCGGTATAGGTGTTGCGGAGAATATCGATATCCTTTTCCGGATTGGAACGGGTGCTGATGGCCCAGATGACCTGATCCAAATCGCTGGGATCGATGTCGTCATCGACCACGACCACATACCTTCCCATGGAAGTCCCTCCTGCCCGGCATTGGCATACCATGAAACCGGCTTGCCGTGCGTGACCGGGATAGCGCTGTTTGATCGAGACAACTGTGAAGAAGTTGATGCCCGACACCTCGTGATACCAGACCCCTTTGACATCCGGGATGCCGTCTTTCTTCAGCGAATCTTTCACGTTCGCAGATTTCATCGCCGACATAAAATAGGAATAGTCGTGAGGTGGGCGCGCCGGCATGGCGCCAAGAATGATGGGATCGTTCCGGTGGTAGAGAGCCTTGACCTGAATCACCGGTTCCTTCTCCCTGCCCGACGCGTAGTATCCCGTATACTCACCGTAGGGTCCTTCGTCTCTCCGTTCATCGGGCGGCGAAAACCCTTCGATAGAAAACTCACTACCGGCGGGAATGGGCAGACCCGTAATCTCACCGGGGATCACCGGGACGGGCTTCCCGAAAATAGCCCCGACGAACTGGTACTCGGATATACTGTAGGGGACACTCATCGCTGCAAGCACGTGATAGAGCGGATGGTGTCCGAAGGATACGGCAATGGGCGCCGCTTCGCCCCGAGCATGATACTTTTTGACGTTTAGCGCACCATGGTGAGCGGAAGAGATATGGAGTGCCAGGGTCTTCTCATCGTGGAGCATCAAACGGTAGGCCCCCAGGTTGATCACCCCCGTATCCGGATCCCGAGTGATAACGACACAACCCGTACCCAAATATTTCCCGCCGTCATACTCGTGCCACTTGGGAGCCGGGAACTTGAGCAGATTGACGTCGTTACCGAAAAACCGGTTTTCCATCACGGCACCGTCGGAAACCTCCTCCGGTGCGAATTCACCCGAACGCCTTTCCCAATCGATCACCTTTCCCTCCAGGCGCGACACAAGCTCTTGGTCCGTAGTGATATCGCGGTACCCTAGGGTGAGCCCCAGCCTTTGGGCATCCAGAATAGCGCCGGTAACGATCCGGTATCCCTTGTCATGGCCCTTGATGTTGTCAAAGATGAATGCGGGCCCCCTGCGCTTGCAGTTGACTTCGGCCAGTATCCCGAGCTCCAGGTGGGGATCGGCGCCGTCAACGACCTTGAGTTTTCCTATTCCCTCGACTTCTTTAAGCCAGCTTCTCAGATCCTCCATCGGTTTTCCCCTTTATATCAAAATTTCTATTTTCTTAGCCCAATAGCTCGAACGCAAAACACCACAGTCAACTAAAGATAAGGTCAGGACAAACACGGCTTACTTGTCGTACTGCCGGGGATCAAAAACATCCCGTAGGCCATCGCCAAGCAAGTTGAAGCCCAAAATGGTCATGGAGATGGCGAGACCGGGGATGAGGGCCACGTGGGGTCCAAGTTCCATGTAACCCCGTGCCTCGTTGAGCATGAGTCCCCAGCTGGGAGCGGGAGGGGCAAATCCCAACCCGAGAAAACTCAGGGAGGACTCGGTGATGATGGCATGGGCGCAGTCAAGCGTTATCAGGACCAGTAAGGAACCGATGCAATTGGGAAGGATCTGAAAGAAAAGGATCCTAAACTCGGATTCACCCGTCATGCGAGCGGCTTCGACGTATTCTTTCTCTTTTTGTGAGAGAACTACGCCTCGAACCACCCGGGCATAGCCGGGGATCGAGGTAATGCCAATGGCCAGCCACAGTGTCAAGAAGTTTGCGCCCATGGCAGCAACTAGGGCAATGGCCAGGAGACGTCCCGGAAAGGCGAGAACCGCATCGATAAACCGCATGATGAGCATGTCCACTCGTCCACCCATATAACCTGAGAATGCTCCCAATGGAACACCGATGAGAATGGCCAGGAGAACGGCTCCCATGGCCACCTGCATCGCGATGCGAGTGCCCAGGATAACCCGGGTATAGATATCCCGTCCGAACACATCGGTACCGAACAGGTGCTGAGCCGAAGGAGGCGATAGGCGGTCGATTATGTTCATTTGATAAGGGTCTTGAGTAATAATGAGATCGGCGCCGAGAGTCACAAACACGACCAATGTGATCAAAAGAAGCCCTACGGTAGCAAGGCGGTTGCGTAGGATAACCCGTAGACCGCTGCTGACCTTTTCTAATAACTCTCGAAATCTTACCGAAGAGGTGGGCGCAATGATATTCCCTGTTGTGTTAGCCATTTTACTCCATTTGGATTCTCGGATCGAGCCAATGGTAAATGACATCAACAATCAAGTTCACAAAGACATAGGTGAACGCCAGGAAGAGGACGGATCCTTGGAGAAGAGGATAGTCTCTGGCGTAGATAGCCTCCAGAACCAAAAGGGCCAAGCCGGGCCAGGAAAAAACCGTCTCTACTATAGTCGACCCACCAAAAAGTCGCCCCACTTGCAATCCGATGGCCGTTGTTGCCGCCACCAGAGAGTTTTTCAGAACATGTCGGGAAACAATTGCTCGAGGCGGTAAACCTTTCGCCTTGGCCGTTCGCACGTAATCCAACCTAAGCTGTTCCAACATCTCAGCCCTGACGAATCGCGTAATGCTGGAGGCCATAGCGGTTCCGAGCACGATGGCGGGAAGGATCAAGTGCCAGAGGAACTGGATAAAATTCACGGAGGGATCCACGTATCCCATGGTGGGAAAGACTCTCCAGTACAGGCCAAAAAAAAGGATAAGCAAGAGGGCAAGCCAGAAATTAGGGACCGAAATACCGAACAGGGCAAACCCCATAGCCGAATAGTCCAGGGGAGTATTCTGCTTCACCGCGGCGATAACGCCGGCAGGGATGGAGATCAGGATTCCCACGATAAAGGCACTGAATGCCAGGTAAATTGTTGCGGGATACCGGGCCTTGACCATGTCCCAGACAGGCTCACCAGTCTGCATGGACTGCCCCAAATTCCCCTGCAAGACGTTGCCCATCCAACGCACATATTGGATATAGATGGGGGCGTCTAGTCCCAGCTGTTTTCGGAGCGCGTCGTAGAGCTCCTGACTGGCCGCAGCATCGTCCTCCCCGAGCATGACCTCAACCGGGTCGCCGGGGATTAGATGGATGATTAGAAAAACAAAGATGGAAACGAAGAAAAGGACCGGGACGAGCTGTAACAGTCGCTTTAGTATGTACTTGCCCAAACGATCCTCTTCTCCGTAGGATTGGTTGTTCTCTAATCTACTTGGCCAGCCACGTCCGTGAGAGCCCGCCCGTGGTCAGGTTAAAACGGGCCCCGTCGTCAGTGGTGAAACCCCGGACCTTCTTGTTGAACACGAAGTAGCGCGGCACAATGACCAGTGGGATTTCCGGCAGGTCGCTGTGGACCAGGCGGATGGCCTTATCGTAGAGCTTGAAACGCTCTTTCTTGTCGCTGGTTTGACTCGCCTTATCCGTCAGCTGGTCAAACTCTGGATTGCAGTATCCCGAGTAATTCAGGATGCGTTTTTTTCTCTTGCCTTCGAGGCATGAAAATCGAAACGGATACGCGTCGGCAGGGTCTTTGACGACCTCCGCCCCACTGAAGCCCAACATGAAGTTTCCCGAGCGACGCATCCGTGAAATTTTGCCGCCGGTGAGGAATTCAAGCTTAACATTGAATCCGGCGCTGGTAAGTTGGCGTTCAATCACCTGCATCATGGGCTCCTCACCCTTACGGGCTATTAACTCGATCTCGAAGTTCGGGTCCACTCCGGATTCTTTGACCAACGCCTTCGATTTGGCGACGTCTCTCTTTATTTCCGGGAGACCAATGTGCCAGGGGCTGGTGTCGGGAATCGCCCACACGGTGGCCGGCACACCGTAGCCCCAATAGGCCGCGGTGATCAACTCTCTCATGTCCAAGGCGTAACGAACCGCATGGCGCAGCTTGGGATTATTGAACGGCGGTTTCGTCACCTCGAAAATGAGCCGGCGAAAGCCCGAATACTCGGCCTCGGCGATGCCCAGGTTGGGATAGTCTCCATCCGTTATTTTCTTAATAAAGGCATAAGGCGCCCTCTCGATGAGGTCCAGATCGCCCGCACGCACCGAGGTGAAACGGGCCTGCGTATCCCGTGCCGGTTTTAATATCAGCTCGTCGAGATAGGGGAGCCCTTTTTGCCAGTAGTTCTTGTTACGAACCAGGGTCACATGCCTTGCCCGTTTATAGTTTTTGAAGACAAAGGGACCTGTTCCCGGTGGAAACCCTATTATTCTTTTCTTAGCCTTGACTAGTTTCTTCAATCGTTGATTACTTCCAGTGGCGACCGATCCTTCAGGGACCACGACGAAGGGGCGAATCGAAGCCATGATGTTAAGAAAAATCGGGTCGACACCCTTCAACTTGAAATCGACGATGAGGTTGCCCCTCGCCGTCACGGATTCCACATTGCGCAACAGGGACAACCCTGTGGCCGCGTTTTTCGGATTCATCGCATATTCGGCGCTCCATTTCACGTCCTGAGCGGTCATATTCTTGCCGTTATGAAACTTGACGCCGCTGCGGAGCTTAAAGGTATAGGTTTTGCCGTCGGAAGAGATCTGCCACGCCTCGGCCAAGGCCGGAACAGGTTTTCCTTTAAGATCGAAATCCAGCAGGCCCTCAAACATTAACTGCCGCACGTAAGAGTCCGTCGACTGGGTTCTCCAGAAGGGGTTGAGTGAAGAGAGGTCCTTACGGATACCAAAGATGAGACGCCCGCCATACTGAGGCGTGTCGGCAGCCCATAGGGACCCAGTGATCATAAAGAGTCCCAAAATTAACGCTAATGTTCGTAACTGTTTCATGCAGTCCTCCTCTAAATTTATACAGAATCCAAAACCTTGACAGGGCTTTCTTAATTACCAATTCCACTCTACTCTGTCAACCGCGATTCCAGTACCATTCCAAAGCCCGAACTCATCAGAATCAAAAGATTATCTAGTGCGTATTCACTTGAATTTTCGAGCGCTGCCACCGTATAGTGCAGGGCAGAGCAGGATCCGAATCTAGAGATCCGAATTGAAAGTTGCCGTGGAATCAATGAAGGAAAAAAGAGCCAGGCCTCAAGCCGACCTGATTCGAGTCGATGCAGTCGACAAGGTCTCCGGGACCGCGTGTTACGCGGCGGATGTTCCCCTTCCGGGCCTGCTGGTAGGGGCTATGCTGCGCAGCACCATTCCCCATGGGCTCATCACTTCTATGGATGTCTCCAAGGCGCGGGAGATTCCCGGTGTCCACGGGGTTCTGACGGCTCAGGACGTTCCCGATCTACGTGTCGGAAAGGGCTTACAGGACATTCCTCTTTTGGCACAGGAGCGGGTGCGGTTTGTCGGTGAAAGGATCGCTGCCATCGCCGCCGAATCTAGGGAGATCGCCGAAGAGGCGATCCACGCCATTAAAGTCGAGTACGCAGACCTCCCCACGGTCTGTGACGTCGAGAAGGCTCTCAGGCCCGATGCCCCCATCATTCACCCTGAGCGCGCCACCTATAAACCCGCCGAAGGCCGTGAATGGCCCGAGTTCCCATCCGAGCCGAACGCAAATTCCCGGGTACTTTATAAAAAGGGAAACTTCGAAGACGGCTTTTCGACCGCGGCCAGGGTTTTTGAGGACGTCTTCACTCTGCCCATGCAGCACCACGCCTTCATCGAACCCCATTGCTGCACCGTCGCCGTCGATAACGGCGGCGGCGATGCGGAAAAGGTCCGAGTCTGGACCTCCATCAAGCAGCCTTTCTCCATGCGGGACTGGCTTGCATCCGCCACGGGAGTTCCATCCGAGCGCATCGTCATCCTGCCCACCCAGATCGGCGGCGACTTCGGGGGCAAGGCCTTTCTATGGGACGAAGCGCTTGCCTATTTTCTCGCCCGTGCCAGCGGCCGGCCCATCCGCATGGTAACGAGCCAGAACGAGGAGTTTGTGGCCGGCATCCACCGTCACGCCGCCGTGATTCGCATCAAGAGCGGCCTGGACTCCCAGAACAACCTGACAGCACGTGAGGTTCGCATCCTATTTAACAACGGCGCCTACGCGGGCTACCGCCCCCACCCGACCATCGGTGGCTCTGCCCAAGCGGCTGGCTGCTACCGCATCCCTCACGTTCGCATTACGAGTACTCACGTCTACACCAATCAGGGCCCCTGTGGTCATATGCGCGGACCCGGTGAGCCTCAGGTCGGCTTCGCCGTGGAGTCCCACACCGACATGATCGCCCGGCGACTCGGGATGGATCCCGTGAAGTTCCGTCGCCAAACCGTCATGCGGGACGGCGACGAAGGCCCCCTAGGAAAGGTCTGGCATTCGGTTACGGCAGGCGAAATGGTGACAAGAGCGGCAACCGCGCTCCATTGGGATAAGCCGAAGAAACAGAACACCGGTCGAGGATTCGCCGTTAACGAGCGGGCTACGGGGAGGGGCAAGGCCGCCGTAGCTCTCGAGATCGACGCCGAAGGGCAAATTTTGATCCGCACAGGTCTCGCGGAAATCGGCACCGGGGCCCACACCATGCTCAGGCAAGTGCTCGCCACTGCCTTCAAGATCGATCCCGCGGAGATTTCCGTGGTTCAGGGCGATACCGACAAGGGACCCTACGACCAGGGCGCCAACGCCAGCAAAGTGACCAACACCACGGGGGGCGCCGTTCTACTGGCCGCAAAGGATACACTGCCGCGCATCTTTGCCGCTGCCGCGGAGTTGAAGGGCTGGCCGGTCGGCGCCATCAGCGTGGAGCGGGGCCGAATCGTCTGCAAGGGCCGGCCAGGGTCCGTAACCTTTAAAGTAGCGGCAATTCGATTGGCGAAAACGAGCGGCGGCCGCTTCCGCCAGGACGCAGAACTATCATCGGAGCGCGGGGATTCGTTCGGCTACGCCTGCCAAGGAGTAGAAGTGACGGTAGACCGTGAGACCGGAAGGATTCGAATCAACCGCATCGTGGCCATCCAGGACGTGGGCTACGCCATCAACCGCCAGGCCCTTACGAGCCAGATCGCCGGGGCCATCGGCATGGGGCTTGGCATGGCGCTGAGGGAAGAAATGCGCTACGACAACGGCTACCTTCAGGCGGTCAACTTCGGCGCGTACAAGATTTCCTGCGTCGCTGACATCCCGCCCACGACCTTTGAATTGATCGAGAACGGTGATGGCCCGGGTCCCTTTGGCGCCAAGGGTGTGGGGGAGATCGCTGCAGTGCCTATCATGGCGGCCATCGCCAATGCCGTCGAAGACGCCATAGGAGTGCGGATAACCGACTTACCGATCACGGCAGAGAAGGTTCTGGGCGCACTCAACGGGCGGAAAAATTGAACCCTTCTTTCACTCGGGAACCAACCATCGGGGGTTTATCTTGGGTTCGTACTGAATGACTCTGAAGAGATCAGGGCAAAAGTATTTTGGATTTTCTCTGCACGCCTATGTGGGGAATAATCAGGCCGAGTATGATTCCAAACACGATCACCGCCGCGCCGATGATAAACCAATCCCGGTTTGACCCGTCCGACAGTGCGTGATTCTCGGATTTAAATTCGTCGATCTGCCGTTCGGCGTCATTTAGTTTCTTTGTTAGCTGCTTATTCTGGTCATTGAGTTGGATGGTGTTGGACGACAACTTTTGAATTTCCTCAAGCTGCCGTTGTAACCCACGGGAAGACCTTTTCGTATTATCAAGCTGAGTCGTGAGATCCCTCAGTGCCCGCTCGAACTCCAGGCCCCGTGCTTTAAGCTGCCTGTTCGACTCTTCACTATCACGTAACCGGGCCTGCAACCGGGGTAGCTGGAGACGCGCTGTCTGGTTGGATAGCAGGTATCGAGTAAGCAACCAGCCTTCCATCCCGTCGGAAGTTTGTACCCTGGTATAACCGGACTCGTCGTCCACCTCGAGCACCGTCACTTTGGTACCGCTGGGCATTACTCTGATGATACTTTGTTGCGTGTTCCTTCCTGTGCGCAGCATGACTTCGAACTGATCGGAGATCCACCGATCATTGCTCTGTCCTAGTGCCAACCCCGGCCCAATACAAAGAGCGGCCGCCACCAAAAATAATTTGACGCGGTTCCATCGATGTGGTCGGAAAATACAAGCAAGCCTGAACCATTGAGTTTAAAAAATAGCCCAATACGCTGGTACAATGGTAGGAATCTGTTTTGGAAGAGTAGCCGCCAAGAATCAAAAACTTCCTGAGACAGCTACCTGTCAACCCACGGTCAATAAATCTATGCGGGAATGGGACAGCCCTTCTCTATATTGGGTGAGCAATATCCGATAACGAGGCGTTATGTCAACAAAAACCTGACATTCCAGGAAAACTGCACATCCACATTTAGGATGGAGACAATTCGCCGGTGTAGCCCCTACTGTTTTGTAGCAGGATTTTTCAGCGTCATCAGTATGATACGGTTCGTGCTGCTCTGGTGGATCAGCAGGTTGCCGTCCCGCGTCGGTCTCATGTGCCTCACGATGCCGGCATAGATGCCCCCGGAAGGGATGGGCCAGCTCTGAAACGTCTCCGACGCAGGATCGAACCGCACCATTGTATCCGGCCTGCTGCCTGATTCGTTGTATCAGACAATGTCGTCTACGACCGCGATGGCATAGGGGCGCGATCTCGGCCCGCTGGGTGAAGGCCATTCCTTGACCTCCCCCGTCTTCGGGTTGAACCGGCCCAACCGACCCTGGCGGGAATTGACGTACCAGAGCATGTCGTCGCTCGCGAAATCGAGTCTCCGGACGGTAGTCTTCGGATCCGGCAACTTATACTCGCGTAGTTTCATCGTCTCCGGATTGACGCTAACCAGGCAATTGCCACCGTTACAGGCAACCCACGGGACGCCGTTGGAGTCTAACTTGATGCCGTAAGGCCGAGATTTCGGGGTGGGCATAGTTACCAGCTTGATGTCACCCGTCTCAGGATTCAGCCGGCCTACCATATTGCTACGCTGCAAGGTGAACCACATCATTCCCTTGCCATCGAAAATCGCTGTGTGTGGATCCCTGGCGGCGGGGTCGGGCATCTTGTACACGGTGATCTTACCCGTGCGCGGGTCGAGTTTGCCTACCGTTCCGTTTTTGTTGCCCGTGTACCAGACGTTGGCCTCCCGATCCATGGTCACCGAATGGGGCATCGAGTTTTCCGGCAATGGGTATTCCTTCATTTCGCCGGTCTTGGGATCGATGCGCCCGATCAAGTTGCCCCATTGCCCAGCCCACCAGATGGATCCGTCCAGCGCCTGAACAGGGTCACGCGACCGCTGCCCAAGCGTGGGAACCGTCCATTCCTTGAAGCCTATCGAGGCACTGCCAGGAATCAGTTTGGGCTTCCGCTTAGTGTTCTCAGGGAAGTGAGTGGTCAGATACGTCGTTATCGTCTCATAGGCAGAGCTGCCGGACAGGTCGATCATCGTACCGATCAATTCTTGCCAGCCTTCGCGGGTATACCCTGAACTGCGGGTAATCGGGTTCATGTTATGGCACGCGGCGCAGGCACCCTGCACGAGCTCCTTACCAGGTCCTGCCGGCAATTCACTCGACCACCTCTGCGCCATGGCGGGCAACGGCCCGATCAGAAGTACGAGGATTAGGGTACTGACAAGTCCGATGGTGCGAATCCTCATGTTGATCTCCTTATTATTAATTATCAGGAAGGTACCCATATCATAGGGGGAAAAATTGTCAATCACTGCAGGAGGAATTTGAACAACGTTTTAATTGATTCCTACATAGGACTCATTTCATGAGCTATTTCATTGTATCCTAAAGCTGGTGGAATAAAAGAAAGTGCGGGCCCGAGGAGGACCGCGTTGATTACTATAAGAAAAAGGTTCCTCACACCTTTTCCGTCAGCTATCGATGTCGTCTTTGAAAACGGCATTGGGCTTGTTACCCCACAACCCCAATGGACAGAGCAGCCCCTTAGGTTAAATCCTCCATTGCTGTGCCATGAGTCGTTATTTCGTTAAAAGAATGCTAGAGTCAAACACCTGATCGTAATTACCAGCGTGCGCGCCCGAACCATAATCTATCCCTATTCGGCGCAGACAGCGCGGTTAAGCGCAAGAGTGGCTTGACGCCCCCTTCTCCATAATAGCGGACCGCGCCCGATCTAAACAAAAGAAGTTGTTGGATCCCGAAACCGTTCGCTTGGTTAACGTGACTTTATACTCTGGTAAGACAACCCATCGTGATTAAGATCAACCAACTTTCAAAGTCCTATTTTGCCCGTGAGCTTTTCACTGACGTCATTTTCCAGATGAATGCGGGTGATCGCTTGGGCTTAGTCGGACGCAACGGCCACGGTAAATCCACCCTCTTTAAACTCATTTTGGGGCAAGAAGAGCCCGACTCGGGCAAGATCGCTATCCCGCGAAACTATCGCATCGGCCATCTCGAGCAGCACTTACACTTTACCCAGCCGACGATTTTGGAGGAAGCGGCTTTAGGACTACCGGAAGAAGACTCCCATTCCATCTATAAGGCTGAAGCCATATTATCCGGACTGGGATTTTCGGACACCGATCTTGAAAAGCCGCCTCATGAGTTTTCTGGCGGTTTTCAAATTCGCATCAACCTCGCAAAGCTCCTACTCTCCGACCCCAATCTGCTTTTACTAGACGAACCGACAAACTACCTCGACATTACATCGGTTCGTTGGATCGCAAGATTTCTCGCTAATTTTAACGGCGAGCTTATTTTAATCTCTCATGATCGTGACTTCATGGACAGCATCACGACGCACACGGCGGTTATTCATCGCCAGAAAATTCGTAAATTCGAGGGCGGCACCGCCAAGGCGTACGATCAGCTCGTCATCGAGGACGAAATTCACGAAAAGACACGCGCCAACGAAGAGAGCAAACGAGCCCATGCCGAGGCTTTTATCAGTCGGTTTAGAGCCCAGGCTTCAAAAGCCAAGATGGTTCAGTCGCGCATCAAGATGCTCGAAAAACTCCCCAAACTCGACGGGCTGGCTAATATTGAGTCTTTGGATTTTGCATTTAGGCACGCCCCCTTTGCCGCCAAAACGTTACTTGATGCACGCAATATTTCATTTGGCTACACCCCCGATAATGTCTTGTTCCAGAACATTAATCTGACCATCAATGCTCGGGACCGATTCGGCGTGATTGGCAACAACGGCAAAGGCAAATCGACTTTATTAAATGTACTGTCCGGGGGGCTAAAACCGCTGACCGGCGAGCTCAAGGCTCATCCCGGTTTGAAACTGGGATACTTCGGCCAAACCAACATTCAACGGCTCAATCCAAAGTTGACCATCGAACAGGAAATCGAACGGACCAATCCGGCACTAACACGCACGCAGGTTCGAAACATTTGCGGCACGATGATGTTCGGCGGCGATTTAGCTTTAAAGAAAGTATCCGTACTGTCGGGCGGCGAAAGAAGTCGAACCCTATTGGGCAAGATCCTCGCTCATCCTTCAAACCTCCTTTTACTGGATGAACCCAACAACCACCTCGACATGCAATCCATCGACGCCTTGATCGAGAGCCTGCAAGACTTTCCCGGGGCTTTGTTGATTGTCACCCATAACGAACGGATTCTTCGCGCCCTAGCCACGAAACTTATCGTCTTTCACCGCGGCACAGTCAATGCCTTCAATTCAGGCTACGACGAGTTTTTAGAAAAGATCGGTTGGGAGGACGAAAGCGAAGCCAACGGCGCACAGAAAAAGCCTACGTCGCGAAATAATTACAACGAGAAAAAAGAACGTGGGAAAGCGGAACGCAGAGAAAAAGCAAGAATCGCAAAGCTCGAAGCCCAGATCCTAAAAAGTGAGAATACGTTAAAGAAATACCACGAGCAACTCGAGATCGAAGCGAATCGCAACAATCTCGCTCAGTTGGACGATCTATCCCGGAAAATCGGCCAGGTAAAGGAAGAAATCGAGGATTTGTATCGGGAGTACGCAGGGTAGCTCCCTACGCTGCAAAAGAGGTTCCACATCCACACGAACCCGTGGCCTTTGGATTTTGGAACGTGAATCCGGCTCCCATTAAACTGCTTTTGTAGTCGATCGTTGTACCTTTTAGATGGTCAACCGTTGATTGGTCCAAGTAGATCTTGAGCGTCCCCTGTTCAACTACCGTATCACTTGGGTTAGATTCTTTTTCAAAATCAAGTTTGTAGGAGAATCCTGAGCACCCTCCACTGACAACGCTTATTCTGAGCCCATGACCATCCAGTTTATCACGCACGAGCATTTTCTTAATCTGTCCCATAGCAGCTTCGGTCACTGCCACAACCTTCCCAAGATCTAACTCTTGTCCGGTATCAGGTAAAATTTCAGTATCCATAAGCAACCTCCATGAGTGTCAACTTTCATTCAAGATAGACCTAAAAATTTCATCATGTCAAGGGGCACCATGGGCCACCGGAATCTTGTACTAAGGCGACGCGTTGATTGCCTCGGTTGCAGTTACAGCCGCTGAGATAAGGTAGGGACCCGATCATTACCTAAGCTACTGCAGGGGAGGTGACGTCTTCCCAAGTTGGATAATACGACTACGAATTTCCCTCACATCAGACCCGTCCGGTTGGAGCTCAAGATACCGCCGATAGTCCTGAATTGCCGACTGCGCGCATTCCAGTTGCTCGTATAAAAGACCACGGTCGCGAAGCTCTTCCGGCCAATCGGCCCGGATCAGTAGGATTCGGTCAACCACCGATAACGCCTTTGTATAATTCTCCTCATGCAAATAGATGGCCTTTAAATTGTGCAGCATACGGACCAGGATTTCCTTCTTCCCAACCCCGGCAAGGGATCGGCTCAACGCGATCTCCCGCCGGCGCCCGTGGTATTGGGGCAAGCGGTTGATTAATTCCTCCTCACTTAAAGAGTTCCCTCCCGAATACGGGTCGAGAACCACTCGACCGGTTTCCTGCCCGAGACTGACCAGAAAATGGCCGGGGAAGGAAACGCCTTTGAGCGACAGTCCGACGCGCAGGCCAACTTCCATATAGAGGATCGAGAGGGTGATCGGGATACCCAGTCTGCGGTCCAGCACATCGTTCAGGAAGCTGTTGCGCGGATCGTAATAGTTCTCCCCATTGCCAGCGAATCCTTCCTCCTCGAACAAGACATGGTTCATGGCCGCAATCATATTTTCGGGCGTGGCGGCGGGGGAAAGACGGGCGCGCACATCCCCCGACAGGTCATCGAGCCGCCGCAAATAGGCACCGATATCCAGCTGGGGATACTCGTCCTGGGCAAAGAGAAGGGCTACCTCTGCGAGGTTGATCCCCTCTTCCGGGCGGTTGATAAGCCGAGTTAAACGCTCCGTCGTTGGGTTCTCATTAGTCATACAGCTCTCAAGTGGGCCCTTTCGCAACCATGGTTTGATTCACCTTGGAGAAAGCCTAGTTAAGGATCTTACCGCAGAGGTGCAGAGAAATAGATTTTTATTTGCCGGGAGACGACGAGAAACAAAATATTCCTCAAATTCAAGCTATAATTTTTTACCCAATCGTCGTCTCCCGATTGGGCAAAAGGGATTTCCTCAGCGTACGCGGCCTCTCTGCAGTGAAATATCCGAATCCTTATCTGCGAGAATCGGCGAAAATCTGCAGTTAAGTTATTAGAGCCGGTAAGGATTTCGCACGAGTCGTTTCCGAACTCGTTACTCCGTTGTCTCCTCGCCCTGCTGCACGTACATAAACCCCAGGTTCTCCATTAACGGCCTGTTGTGGTGGACGAGGAAGCGAGCGGGCTCGTTTCCCGTGTTGAAGTGCTGGTGCCAGCTGAAGACCGGGAGGCAGAGGACGTCTCCCTTTCCCCAATCATAGCGTTTATCTTCGATAATGCTGTATCCACTCCCTGACAAGACGTAGTTGACCTCTTCATACATGTGCTGGTGAGCACCGGAGCTCTTGCCGGGTGAGATCTCCGCCATGAGCGTGCCCAGGACTCTCATGAAAAAGTTCGTCTTGGGGTCGATCACGTAGGCCATTCGACCCATGGGGGTCTTTTGGAAGCAGATGTCCCGTCCCTTTTTCAGTACCTGCCCGGCGCGGCGTTGCTTTTCTTCGCGACTGGCAAAAAGCAGGTGCTCTTCGTAGAGCCCGTCGGTTTTATTGCTTGGGGGACGGTCAGATTCGGTCTTCATACGCACCCGGTTCCCGTCAGCAGCACCGGGGATTAACGACTGCATGGACTTCTCCCCTTTACCGCCAAAAACCCAGTATTCCGGGTACCGCTCGTCTTCGTATACCGCCAGCCCCAGAGACAACGACAACGGACCCGTGGTTGCTGCCACATAAATAAAGTCTTTGCTGTCCGTATTCAGATGGCGATGCCAGGCAAACATGGGAACGGAAATAAAGTCCCCCGCTTCCCAATCGTAGCGCACGCCGTCGATGATGCTGTGACCCTTTCCCTGAAGGACATAGATCACGGCCTCCACCGTGTGGCGGTGCCCCAGGGTCTTCCAACCCATCCCCTCTTCTTCACCGGCGGGAATACGGTTGATCCAGAAACGAAAGGTCCGATTGTGAAACCCCAGGCGGGGATCCACAAGGTAGACATGGGAGTGGGTCTTGAACTGGGTCTCTATCTCCTCCGCCTTAACGATCACCGGTGCCTTCTGCCGTTGCTCGACCTCGTTTTTGGCAAAGCGGACCGACTCCATGAACATCTCGTCGCGTTTTTCAGGCTTTAGAACGGCCATCGGTAATGTTTCAAGGGTTGACCTTTCCGAGGATATCTTTCCACTTCTCGCTGACTCTTGCCCTTTGCTCAGCGCTCATGACGTTGGAGGCGGGAAAGTCCTTGAGCCACCGATAGGGTTTGCACGCGTCGATAATCATTCTCGATGAGACAAATCTGCCCTGTTGCCTTTCCTCCGGGTTAACCCTGGGGTTGATATCGCTGGTGGGAAAATCCTTCAAGACCTCGCTCTGGTAGGCCGGATCGCATCGGCTGGTCACCGCCCAAAAGACGTCTCTCAGATCCGAGGGATCGATGTCCTCATCCACCACAATGACGAAGCGGCCCATGCCGAGTGTTGCCCGGACTCCCAGGGCAATAGAGGCCGCCTGACGCGCGTGCCCTTCGTAGCGCTGTTTGATGGAGATCACCGTCGCGAAGGGACCGTGCATCCACACACCCTTCACATCCTGCACCCCCGCATACTCCAGGGCCGACCAGACCGCAGCCGATGGCAGCGGGATGCCGAAATGGTCCATTCCCGGAATCGGTTTGAGGGGCGGTTCCCCAAAGATGATGGGATCGTTACGATGATAGAGGGCTTTGACCTTGATGACAGGTTCGTTTCTCACGTCGGCGGCATAGTACCCGGTCCTCTCGCCGAAAGGCCCCTCGGGTCTGGATTCCTTTTCGAAGGGAGGAATCTCCCCTTCTACCACAATTTCCGAGTTGGCCGGGATGGGCATACCGGTGACCTCACCTTTAATAAAATCCACCGGCTCGCCCCGGAGCCACCCGGCAACGCTCAGTTCCTCCACCCCCCAGGGCTCTCGCTGGGCCGCCGCGACAAATACGGCCGGGTCCTGACCAAAGGACAACATCACGGGACAACTCTTGCCCTGATTCCAATGTTTTTGCAGGATTAAGCGTCCATGCTGGATGTGATTGATGAATATCCCCAGGGTCGTCTCGTCATGGACTACGACGCGATAGACGCCCATATTGATCCATTGCCCCTCCGGATCCCTGAAAAAGACACAGCTGCCGGTGCCTATGTAGTAGCCACCGTCCAGGTCGTGCCATTTGGGTGAGGGAAACTTTGATAGGTCGATCTTTCCCGCGCCAAAGACGTTCTCCATGACAGGACCGTCCTTGACCTCTTTGGGAGCAATCGGCTGAAAGGTCTTCAATCGCTCCTTCCAAGCACGTACTAGCTCCACGTGGCTGGCGCTTGGATCCAATTCCAGAGCCAAGGCCATGCGTTTAACCCCGGAGAGCGGCTTTGCCGCTACACGAAAGCCCGTTGGGTATCCCTTTATCTTGTCGAACAAGAGCATGGGGTGCTTGGAGCTTCCGGAGATGATTTCGGTCAGGGCGCCGATATCCTCCTCCCGGTCAGCGCCGTCGATACGAAGAAGGTCTCCGGCTTCGTCTACCCTTTGAATGAACTCTCTGAAGCTTGTGAACGGCATGCTGGGTTCTTTCCTATAGAAAATTCAACTGAACGACTCCAACAAAGGTTTTCGCTTTTCTCCGAACTTAGCGTGCTTTGCGGCTTTGCGCGAGATATATTTTCCCCGATTCCATGCTCCGGGATTCAACAAAACAATTCAATTGATTTTGGTTAGACCATTCAAGACTTTTTCCGAAGTAATGGGGTTCTCTGTGATCCTCACCCCGGTGGCGTTGTACACGGCGTTGACAAGAGCGGGGGCGAGGATACTGACACCCGCCTCGGCAACCGACTTGGTACCGAAGGGACCCGGGCCTACTTTGGCTTGAACCAGTGAAGTGGTCAGCGAAGGGATATCTTGGATGGTGAAAATCTTATAATCACCCAGGCTCGCAGAGATGACCTTCCCGTCGTCGATGAGGACCTCTTCCGTCAGGCCATACCCAAGACCCTGCACAATGCCGCCTTCGATCTGGCCCTGGTGGATAATGGGGTTGATGATCCTACCCACGTCGTAAACGAAATATAGCTGCTTCACCTCGACTGCCCCTGTTTCTTCGCTCACCTCCACGTCGGCGACAACGGACTGAAAGGAATAGACGTGTGGTTTGTGTCCGTTAAAATGACCGAAGCCCCGAACCGGTTCCCCCGAGATCTTGGCCAGGTCGTTCAATCCCCACCTCTTCTTGCGGTTGCCCCTCTGGACGACGGTGCCATTGGACCATGTGACCTGATCGCAATCGATGTTCCATGAAGACGCGGCGAGGTCGCATAGCTTTTCGATCAAGGAGGTTGCCGCAAGTTGAGTGGCTATCCCTTCGATATGGGTGCCCCGCGCTCCTTTGATACCCTGATCGTAAGGGGCCGTGGAGGTGTCGCGCACCTCGATCTGGACGCGTTCGGGCTCGACCTGAAGGGTTTCGGAAACGACCTGGCGGTGCATCGTATAGGCACCGACTCCCTGATCACCGACGCCGCTCACCAGCTTGAGGGCCCCGTCGTTCTCCAGAAACAGCTCAAAACTTGATTCCCCGTGACCCACATGGCGGTCGCCGAGGGCCACGCCCCGCCCCAGGAGCTTGCCATTCTTTCTTTTCATACCTGGCCGGGAGGGTTTCCACTTGGAGATCTGTTTGACCCGGCGCAATACCTCGACAGCATGAGAATCTTCCAGGCTTTCGCCCGTGGACCTGGTGTCGCCCTCGCTCAGCGCATTACGCAGGCGAAATTCCAATGGGTCTAGCCCCAAGCCCTCGGCCATCACGTCCATATGGCTCTCGACGGCAAACAGAGTTTGGGCCTCCCCTGGGGCACGGAAGTAACCGCCAGGTACCTGATTGGTGTAAACGCAGTATCCCTCCATCAGGGTGTTCGGAATGCGGTAGGAACCGGCCACCATGAATGCCCCGCTCATGGAACCTTCGGGGTTGGGCTTGTAAGCCCCATAGGCGCCACCGTTGTAATAGGTCTTACCCTCCCATGCCCACAGGGTTCCGTCCCTCTTGACTCCCGTACGAAGCGTGATCACCGCCGGATGGCGCGGACACGAAGCCGAGAGCTCTTCGGTGTAGCTCTTGACGAATTTGACCGGTTTCCCCGTCGACCGGGAGAGGTAATAGGCCGCCGGCACGTGAGTTAGAAAGTCTTTGGCGCCAAAGGAACCGCCCATATTGCTGGGATAGATGGTAATGTCTTTTTCCTCTATCCCCAGATAGAGGGCCAAAACCTTGCGCAGTTTGAAGAAGGCCTGATTGCAAACCCAGACCGCCACTCGTCCTTCCGAATCCACCTCGACGGTGCAGGCGTACGGCTCGATGTAGGCCTGGTGCACCATCTGGACTCGATAGTTGCTCTCGAAGATCTGGTCCGACTCGCGGAAACCCTGCTCTATATCTCCCTTGCCACCTCGAACCAGCGTTTGGACATTGTGCAGATGAGGGGCCTTGGTATCGGGTCCGTCATAGGAACCGTAGTCCGGGTGGAGGAGCGGGGCATCGGGCTTCATGGCCTCGAGGGGATCAAAGACCGTTGGCAGATCCTCATAGTCGACTTCGATGAGGCCGACGGCCTCTTCCGCAATATCCTTGTCGACCGCCGCAACCGCTGCAATCTCCTCCCCGATGAAACGGACTCGGTCTGTGGCCAAAATCGGCTGGTCTTTGAGTGTCGCACCGACCAAGCGCGGAGAGATGTCGTTGGCCGTTATCACCGCTTTGACGCCCGGCAGACTCTGGGCCTTGCTGATATCCAGGTTAAGGATCCGTGCATGGGGTAGAGGACTATGCAGTACCTTACCCCATAAGGTGCCCGGGCGATGGAAATCGGCGGCGTAGTGGCAGCTGCCGGTGACTTTGGCGTATCCATCCACTCTGGGCAACGACGTCCCAACAACCTTTCTCATCCCCATTGACCCTTTCTTTCCATCCGTACCCTCATTCCAAAATCATCGATCTTCAATCACCCAGCCTCTATCCTCGAATTTATATCCTCTATTTTCAATCCTCAATCTTCCCGCTGGCCTCGTTTTGCTTACTCGAGCCCAAGCTCGCCCCAACGCTTCAGGACCTTCTGGGTCAGCTCCTCACTCACCATATTTTTTTCCGGGAATTCAACTTCCTTGAACTTGGATGTCGCATCGATACCGATCCGCGAGGTAAAACCCTGCTTGACCATGGGTTGGTGCCCACCCTTCTGGCGGGGAGGCGTAATCCAGATATCTCTGTGGGGAAGCGCCATGGTGTACAACCTCCACCAGATGTCGTTCCAGTCATCTAGATCCGCGTCCGCATCGACGACGATGACCCAGTTGGGAATAATCGTGCTCACACCCCATACCGTATCGATGATTTGATTGACCTGGCCCGGTTCGGTGACATCGGCGGCAACGATACAGATCTCCCGTCCGCATCCAGGATCCGGGAACCTCACATCCACAACGCCCGGTGTGCCCAGGTTCATCAATTTGCCCCAGAGAACCGCAGAACGGGTAATTCGCTTTCCTCCATCCTCCAGGTAATTACAGATCAAGCCCTGGGCGATGGGATCTTTCCTATGGGTGATGCACTTTACCTTGATGACGCATCCTTCTTCTTCGGTCCCGTAGAACCCATGGGACTCTCCGTGGGGCCCCTCCACCACCCGGACTCCCGCCTGCACTTCGCCTTCAATCACGATCTCCGAATGGGCAGGGACCGGCATGTCGATGGTCTCACATTGGGTCAGCTCGACGGGTTTTTGTCTTAGTCCTCCGGCAAAGGCAAACTCGGCGTGCCTGGCTAGGCCGGAGCTTATGGGGTTCATCGATGCGATACAGAGAGTTGGTTCCATACCGATAGCAATAGACATCGGCATATTCTGATTGTGGGCTTCCCAACCGCGAAAATGTTTCATCCCATCCCGATGCATGGACATGTAAAGTGTATCTTTATCCTTTATCAAAAGCCGATACATACCCATGTTGAGATCGCCTGTCTCGAAATCTTTTGAGATGCAGCCATGAAAGGTTCCAATATAGGGTCCAATATCCTTCTCGTGCCAGACCGGCGTGGGGAACTCCTCCAGATTGACCTCGTCCCCCTTGTGCACGATTTCCTTACAAGGCCCCCCCTTCACCTCCACGGGCTGAATGGTTTCATTGAATCCGGAAAGGAACCTCTTGAACACTTCCTTCATGTCGCCCTCTACTCCTAAAGCGACCGCAACCTTTTTGTCCGTGGACAGGACATTCGTCAGCACAGGGGTTTTGTACCCTTTGACGTTTTCAAACATGAGTGCAGGTTCTTTTCGGAGTAACGACACATAGGAGATACCGCCCAGTTCATGAACCGGATCGACTTCCGCCTTGATGCGTTTAAGCTCTCCCATTCGTTCGAGAGATGAAACAAATTCACGTAAAGAATCAAATGCCATGATTTACCTCCTAATTTTCAAGTTCTTCCATGTATATGCCGAGAGAATTAAGCAGCGGCCGGTCCGTGTAGGACAGCAAGACAGCTGCATCTTTTTTTGACGAATTGATGTGTTCATGCCAATGCCAACCGGGGAGCGCGAAGATATCACCGGCGGACCACTCCAGCCGCTGATCGTTGACCAGGGTAGTCCCCGAACCGCGAAAGACGTGGACCACTGCCGCCGAGGTGTGGCGATGGCGCTTCGTATGGACCCCCGGCCTGAGCTTCTGGGCGTAGCACCCCATTGACGGCATCACCGGTCCCCCCGTGTGCGGGTTGTAGTACTCCAGCAGCAAATCGTCAAAGGGACTTGCCTCCGATTCGAGCATGGCGTCCAGCGCGTCGAGCGTCTTTCTCCACGGATACTTAGTCAAGGGCGAATAGGACTTGTCCCATTGATACTCGGCCGGTCTCATGCCCGGTGAGGCAAAGCGGTGAGTCGAGGCCTCGTCCGGTTGTGTCCGTGGCTGTTGCTTAAGGCCGGGGTAACGGGAGAAGAAGAAGGTGTCCATGTTATCGATGAGCACGGCATCCAGGCCGTCGAGCCAGATCATCGGCCCCTTTCCCTTGTTCTCGTGATCGTGGTAGCTCCACGCGGGTGTCAGTATCAGGTCACCCGGCTCCATCCAACAGCGCTCGCCATTGGTACAGGTATAGGCCCCCTCACCTTCCAGGATGATACGCAGGGCCGACGGAGTATGATGATGGGCAACGGCAATCTCTCCCGGCATGATCATTTGAACCGCCCCTACCAAATTGGGAGTGGTGGCGAAATGGCGCCCCCCCTGAAGACCCGGGTTACTGAGTCCCAGGACCCGGCGCTCGACATCCTCAGTGCTCACATGATCTCCAGCACGGAGAATCTGTTCCCTAATCACCGTCCACTTCCAGAGGTAGGGAACGGCGCGTCCATGGGGCGGAGACATCTCCTGCAACCAGAGCGGCTTTAAATTCAGGCGCGTGACTTCATCGTAGAAATCCGCCGCCCCAACGTCCGCCTTCTTTGCCGATGCCTTTCGACTCATCTCCGTCTCCCGGGGTTTTACGCGCTCGCCTTTAGCCCCACCTTCCTGAGATTGGGAAGGACTTCCTTCGACAGCAGTGAAAGGCTCTTCTCCACATCCCTCATCCTGAACCTGCCGAAGACCGGACGCAACATTATCTTATTCGTACCCAGTGTTTTACATTGGGAAAGGATTTGCTCGGTGACGTAGCCCGGATCTCCCGAAATGGCAATACCCGAATCCTGCAGATCCTCGTACGACCAGCCCTTGATCTCCATAACACCCACGTGCTGGCCCTTCTTATAGGACGTGGCGCGCTCGCTGAAGTACTTGTCCTCGACGCTCCGGCCATACTTGGCCGGCGAGCCGCCAAACTCCTCGGCGGGTCCAATAAGGAGTTGTGACTCCGCCTCTTCACGGGCCTTGGCATTAGTCTCGGCCACGTAAACGTCCCGCGAGACCACGCAGTGATCCTCTTCCGGTTCCCAACCGCAGTTCTCCTTAGCGTAACGGCGATAGTAATCGAAGCTCTCCTGGATCTGTTCTGTCGGCGACCATGACGCGGCGAGCCGCACCTTATTCTTTGCCGCCCACTCGATGCTCTCGGCGCTGATAGAGGGGATCCAGGTCTCCGGTATCGGCTGCTGCAGCGGCCTCGGAAGGAAGGCAACGTAATCCAGGTCCCAGTGCTTCCCGTGGTGTGCGAACGGCTCCTCCGCCTGCCAACCCTTCTGGATGATCTCCCACCCTTCTTCGAAACGCTCGCGGGACTCGGACGACGGGATCTGGAAGGCCCAGAAGTCCCCCCCTCGGGTCAAGCCGACCACGAGGCGCCCGTGGCTCAGATTGTCCAGGAGGGCAAGCTCTTCACCCAGTCGTACGGGATGATGCAGAGGAAGGCAGTTCCCCATCAAGCCGAGCTTGATCTCTTTGGTTATCACGGAAGCCGCGGCAACGAAGAGGTTGGGCGACGGCGAGAGGCCGTTAGCCGCCCTTGCATGGTGCTCCGGAAAGAACAGCCCGTCGAATCCATAGACCTCCTCCGCCTTCTTGATAAAATCCATCGCCTCGTCGTAGATCTCCAACCCCAGGGCGCGGTCGTAGCTGCGCCCCTTCATCAGGTAGTCTCCTGTCACCCGTTTCGGATATCCGATACGGACGAAAAGCCAAACTTTCATAGATGTCTCCTTGTTATTGAATAAGAATCAATTAAATGGAAATATCTCCTTCAGGGCCAACCGCTTCGGAAGCAGGGCGTCAGCCGCGAGAAAGTCCATACACTTCTCGACGCTGCGGGAGTTCAATGGGGTGAGGCCGCATCGGTTGGGGTCCACTCCGAGCAGTTCCTTCTCGCGGTTGAAAAGCTCTCTCTGCTCCGGCGTAAGGTAGCGGACACCCGCTTCCGCCGCCCGGTCGAATGCGATGACCAGCGCTTCACACAGCCCCGGGTTCTGCTCCGCAACCGACCGTCGCAAACCCAGGACATGATAGAGGGGATAGAACTCCCAGCGCTTGAACCACTGGACCTGGGTCTCCATGTCTCCGACAGGGAAACACAGGGTCGAGCTCTCCTTGATCATCTGCTCCAGGTCCCCGTAGGGAGTCGGTGTCTTGCTGAGACCGCCTTCAACAACCCAGTTGAACCAGTGGCCACCAGCCCCGCCGGGATAGATAACGGCGTCCAGCTCACCCTTTTCCAGTTGGGGGATCAGCTCCGGCGGTCTGATCCCGCCCCGCTGGGAGAGGTATCGCCACTCGACGCCCATGGCCCCGTCGCTGGTGATGGGCTCCGCTGCGACCCACGGCACTTTATCACGGCTGGCCCCATAATCGTCGGCAATCAACGCGCGGAGAAAGACACTGGTCGCCCCCAGCACCCTTCCCATACCGACCTTCTTACCGACTAAATCTTTTGGTGAGAGAGAACCACGGCGCATCACGAACTTACGGTGGTTCATGCCCCGCGTGACAAAGATCGGCAGGATTACCAAATTGGATTCGGTGCCCCGTGAGAGACGCACAAGAAAATCGGTCAGAACCTGCTCCGTCCCCGCCCATTCGTCTTCCACCTCACCGCGTAGCCGCCGCGACGTCCGCTGGTCGAACGCCGACCCCTTGAACACTACCTCGAACCCATCAACCTTCACACTCCCATCAACTAGGGCATGGGTCAAAAACACATCCGGAACTTGAATCGTAATAGTTGCCATCTGTCTTTTCCTGTTTTTCCCTCTCCTTACTTATACGTCCATAATCGTATTAGATTCCCGGCTTTTCGCGTTCTGGGTTTCGGGTTCCGCGTTTCTTAATTCTGATCTCTAATCTCTGGTTTTTTCTTTCCGCCTTCTCTATGCGGATCGCTGAGAGCTGATGGCTGACAGCTATTTCACCACTTTGCCTTCTGTGTCTCTTTTTCCCTCTGTCTCTGTCTCAACTCTCTGTCTGATTATTTCTTTTTACTTTTTACTTGCCCCTCACATCCCCCAGCTTGCCCTTTCTCCAAACTCACTGCCCACCGGTGCAATAAAGTATCTCCGCAGCAGCTCCCTTCCAAGATCGATGATGCGTACCCTGAGCTCTTCCGCCAGGTTGGCATCCCTCTCGTGAAAGGCATGATAGATCCCCTCGTAGCAGCCGACGACTTCATCCATATAGCCGGGGACATTGACGTGCAGGGCGCGGTAGCGGGCACAGGGATGGCCCATAACTGCAACGAGGCGGGCAAGCCTCGGGGACAAGGCATTATCCGTGATAGTCCGTTCCAACCGGCCTCGTAGCTCCACAAAACCCCGGCGATCGCCGTCGTCCACGGTCAACCGGAGCTTTTGTACCAGCTCCCCTATAACAGTAATGTCTCTATCGCTCATCTTTTGACAGGCAAGCCGCATGGCGAGGCCGAGCAGTTGGCCATGGATGAGGTAGAGCTCGTCGGCATCTTCCGGCGTGATATCGGTCACGAAGGCCCCGCGACCGGGCTCATAGGTCACCAACCCATCCCTCTCTAGCACCCGTAGTGCCTCACGGATTGGGGAACGGCTGATACCCAGTTTCTTTGAGGTCAAGATCTCGTTGATCCGCTGATTGGGCCGCAACCGGCCGGTCATGATCTCGTTCAACAAGGCATCCAGTGCTGTCTGGACCAGCGAACTACTGGCCCTTCGTTTCACTTTCCGTTGTGCCATGGCAAGCCCTCCTGTATGCAAGATTGTCGACAGATAGACCAGCCCCATTCCCTTGTCAAGAGGCTCACTTGGAATGCATTAAGAATCCTCACCTAACGTTAGGTCCACACCAAAACGCATTTTAAGTTCCATGGCTTGAACCAAGAGAAATAGGATGTTCTGTGGAGCCTACCCGATTGTAGAGCAGGTCATATAAGTACGTGCCTTCGATGGTGGGATAGCTACGGAGAGTGGACTCAACTATCAAGCAATAAAAGCCCTCCCCCGATGAACCGTCTCAAGAGTACATAAATTAAAGTAGCTGGAGATATCTCTAACCAATCTGCTGGTCGTCGGGCATTCTATGCTCGTAACGGTGGGGTGCCAATATAGCGGTTGCGGGCAAACGCCTATCGCGACAGGTAGGTCGACGCTGGATCGAGGCGTTAAGTGTCGTCCCGATAACGATCGGGCGTGGCGGGTACCCGGATCGGTTTTGGAGCATACTTCCGGGCGAATAAGCCCAGGACGCGACCGTCCATCGCCACTAACCCGAGTCCGATGAGACTCATCCCGGTAAAATGCTTAAGCTCGAGGTGCTCGTCGAGGAATGTCGTGCCAAGCAAGATGGCACTCACCGGAATCAGGAATGTGACGAGCAGGGCGTTGGTGGCGCCTGCCCTCGCGAGAAGCTGGAAGTAGAGGATATAGGCTAAAGCGGTCGAGAACAAGGCCAGTCCTATAACGGCGCCCCAAATCTCCAGGCCCGGCATGGTCAGCAACCAGGGCCGGTCGACGGCAGCGGTTACGGGAATCAAGATGACCGTCCCGGCGATCGCCTGGTTGGTGGCGAGGCTCATGGTCGAGATACCCAGAGCCCGAAAGCGACGACTAGCAACACCCCCCACGGCGTAGGAGATCCCGGCTCCGAGAACAGCGAGTTGGGCGAGGATGTGGGCACCGACGCCGCTAAAGGCTTCCGGGCCGATCATCACCACAACGCCTGCAAATCCAATCAGCACCCCGGCGATACGCCCGACCGTCATCTTCTCATCTTCGGTAAAGTAATGCGCGACGATGACGGCGGAGAATGGGGTTGCGGCGTTGAGGATGGAGGCAAGACCGCTGGCAATATGCGTTTGCCCCCATGCGATAAGACCATAGGGAACGATGTTGTTGAGCAATCCGATGCCGGCGAAGGCGGCCCACATTCGCCAGTCCCTAGGGAGAGTCAGCCCTTTGGCGAGAGCAATCGCCTGGAGCACTACCGCCGCCAACGCCAAGCGCAGCAAGACGATAGTCAAAGGCGGCAAGGCACGAAGGGCAATACTAACGAAGAAAAACGACCCGCCCCAAATCATTGACAAGACGATAAGAAAAAACCACTCGGTAGATCCCATGGATCGTTTGACGACTTCAGGCGTTTTCATATGCATTCTGGCGCCATCTCTTCCGGCGCGTCCGAAAAAAGGGGTCGGGAGTCTTTTCTTGACTCGATGACTTGCCTCGGGGAGTCAGTGTGATGGTGCTTCGTGATCGTGTTTTGGCTTGGATTCTGGGCCTTGTCAACCACGGAGCCAAATGCTAGACCAACCCTCAATTGTTAGAGTCGGATTCGCGATAGGGTAACCACCTATTGAAAAATCTCAATTTGGAATCGTGATGGCTACTAAACACGTTTCCAGCATGGCAGAAATGACCGCGTATCTTGGGCTCCCAATCGACGCGGAGCCCGTGGCATCCCTATGTGTCGGTTGCAAAAGTAAGGAGTGGCCCTTCGTTAAACCCCGTTTTCGAATCTCTCGTAGCCGCGGCTTCGACGTGAAATATGGGCCGGATCGCGTTGTGGAGACGATCTTTCTTAAGCGCTTCGGTAGAAACGGCTATGCTCAGTTTGCTGGTAAGCTACCCAACGGTATAAAGTTCGGAGATCGACCGGAAAGGGTACATGCCGCTCTTGGTGCACCAACTCGCTCAGGGCTTTTAAAATCCGGTGTTCCGGGACTCTACGAGGGCTGGGACCGCTACGAATACCCACATCACCGTGTGCACTTCAGCTATGCGGAGGACGGTCGCCTAGATCCGATCATGCTGATGCTGCAACGTAACCGAACTCATAAGCAGCCCTGAAAAAAATGGGTCGGGAGTCTTTTCTCGACCTTATGTATCGCCCCCGGGCCGTTTGTACGTGAATCAGAATCAGGGAAATCGACATAATAGCCCCGGTCATCATTCGAGGGCACGGGGAGCCCTTCCCTGATCCGTCGGGAAAATGCCGGGTCCTGATCCGTTGCGTGAGCGCGCTCGTTGATATGGGAGAGTTTTTTCAGCTCTTCGAACGGTTGACTCGCATCGATTCTTCCTAACTCGTAAAGGCA
Source organism: Binatia bacterium (assembly GCA_963664015.2). GTDB lineage: Bacteria > Desulfobacterota > Binatia > UBA9968 > CAXXLF01 > JACZQL01. The sequence goes on from CAXXLF010000002.1 coordinate 716,244, forward strand.
TGCGGGCACGTAACCGCTCAGCCGCACTTTCCAGGAAATGGGCGGCGAATCCGGATTAACTCAAGCATGCATGAGAATATCGGTGGTCCAGTTGGTCGTCACCGTGTTGTAAAAACGTGGCTGCTCTCCAAAGGGTCACACCCAGAACCGCTAGAGTGCCAAAACATCTAATTGCGATCTTCATTCGTTAATTTTCTGTTAAGAAGGATCAGACATGGGTCAAAAAACATTTGCTGACAAGTTGTTACAACCGAGGCCGCCTAACCATCCACAGCCGGCCGCACTCACTGGCTCCGCCATCGTTAAAAAGCACTGAGGACCGCTTTGTCGAACAGTCGATCCCCACACCACTTTCTCATGAATATAAGAGGTTTTGCGAACCGACCTGCCACATATCGAGCTTTTGGTTTTCGAGCATGAACGGCCTTCGAAATAATCCTAGCGATAACCGATGGATGGGAGCGTTGTCCCTTTTCACGAGTGTTTTTATGGAGCTTTTCTACTGCTTTAGCCATTTGTGCATATGCCGAGTTACCGGAACGTTCCATCATCGGTCCGAGCATCACATCGCCGAACTCGGATTCTATAATCCCTGGTTCCACGATGATTACATTGATATGAAACCGAGTCAATTCCACCCTCAAGCAATCGGACCAACCCTCCAGAGCATGCTTCGACCCAGCATACCAGGCACCCATTGGGAAATACACTTTCCCCGCGATGGACGAGATATTGATAATCCTACCGGACTTTTTCTCTCTCATTGATGGCAAAACCAGTTGAGTCAGGCGCGCCAGACCAAAAAAATTTACCTCAAACTGATTCCGGGCATCTTCCATAGCGGTGTCTTCCACGGCACCATAATGGGCCAACCCCGCATTGTTGACCAATACATCCAAGCCGTTTTGCTCTCGGTGAATTCTTTCAACCGTGGCCTTGATCTCCTCTTCCTTGGTTATGTCCATTTTTAGAGCCGTAGCGCCCAACTCTTCCAGGTCTCTCATCTTTTCGACTCTTCTGGCTGCTCCGTAGACCTCCAATCCATCGTCAAGGAGTTGCCTTGCGATCTCCTTACCGATTCCCGACGATGCACCGGTAACCAGTGCAACCTTTTTCTGTTTTATTAAAGTCGGCATGCGGATCTCCTGTACGGATCATGGAAGCCGTCGAAACGAAAAGATACGAATCACTAGCAAGTAACGGGAACCGAATTCCGGCTGCATGCAACCCGGCCAACTCAGGCTTTGCTTTGATAGACCTGGATGACATTACCCTCGAGATCGGCGATGACTGCGAGCCAGCCGTGGGAGACATCGAGAATATCCTGGACAATGCGGACGCCGCGTTGCTTGTAAGTATCGACTACCCTATTAATATCGGCGACCTGGAAGCTTGGGACGGGACCCACTAGTCCACGGGGATCCTTCGAGGACTTGCCACCCTTGTGTAAGACAACCGGCGGGCCCGAGGTGGCGAATTCGAAGTTGACCCCGTCCACGCCGTGTAGGGGCTTGAAGCCGAGGACGTCCCGATAGTAGGCAATGGCCTGCTCCAGATCTTCGACGTAGATCAGAATCCTACGCGCGGTAAAAAGAAGCGGTTCGTTTACCGATGCCAATGTCGCCCACCTTATCTTCGTCATCCAACCTTGGCACTTGTGCCGGGAAAGATCTCCTGCACCGTAAAGCGACGATTGAGCAATCCGTCGGCCTGGAGGTAGTCCATGAGCTTTTCTATGGTGTGAAGCTGCACCTCTCCCAGCTCGTACTTATAGGCGTCGAGGCCCAGGACAGAACGTTCCTTCTTGATCATTCCCTTCTCTTTGTCATTCAAGCGTTCTTCGCTCACGCTCCAGGCCTTCTTGAACGCAGCCATAAGACTTTCAGCCAGACCAGGGTTCTCTTCCAGACAGTCCGTGCGAAGCTGAAGACAATGAACCACAGGATAGATCTTCGCCTTTTTAAACCAACCGGCAATCCCATCGGCGTCGCCCAAGGGCTGATGAAGCTGGGGAAAGCGCTCCAGGGTGCCCTGGATCATCTTGTCCCCACCGTACAGCGCGGCAAATCCGTGGGCGCCCGGATGAATCAACGCGTCGATCTCTCCTCGCGTCAAGCGATCCGCTGCGTCGCGCACTGCCTCCAGTCCTTCCGGTTGATCGAACCGGCCTTTGAGCCAGGGCACCTCGGCATCTTCGGCGGCCCCGTGAATCGTGTACCACTCGACCGAGTCTCTCGATATCCCCAATTCATCGGCGAGATAACCGCGCATATAAACGCCGCCAGGGGTCAGTACCCGGGGCAAAGCGACCTTCTTGCCTTCCAGATCGGCGGGTGACGGTCCGTCCTGGCGCATGAGCAGGGTCCGTTGGCGGAATCCTCCAAGCATGAAGATCGGCAGCGCGGTTTTTGGAACCCCTTCGTTTCGTTCCATCTCCAATAGATAATCGGTCAACGTCCCGTCGCCACCCTCCCATTTCCCCTCGCGTATGCCGTGGAGTCGGTCGGGGAGAGTCACCTTGGAATGGAACTCGACGGGGAATCCCTCAACTCCGACTGTGCCGTCAACAATGGCCCGGGTCCACAAACTCTCACCGATAGCGATCCGAATCGCATTACCCGCTGCACTCATGCGTCCTCCCACAGATAGACTCTATTCTTTGGCTCTTTGGCGCGTTCATATAACAATTTCGATTCAACCCATCCGGTCCCAGCAAACATAAAGGAACTCCAACCATTGTGTCAAACCTCCTACAACATGAATGCAATCGCCCAACTCGCTTGCGAGTTCGAACACAGACTGAAAAAACTGGTTATTTGACAAAACAAGCCGGCCAGAATAAGCATTGTTTACCCATTTTTTCAACGAGGGAGAGGATCGACATGGATACAGTCTACACACTCGCCAAGACCGGTTATCAACGCTGGATGGACCAGGAAGGAATCCCCATCTTTGACGGTCTTGCCGTCGAAGACGTTACTGAATTGCCCCTAAAACCCTGGAAGCGCCTGGGCGGGAGGGGGAGCTACATTCAACTTATGGGCGGGGGGGGAGTCACCGGGATGTACGTGGTGGAGATTCCCGGGGGCGGCGCCTTGAACCCCGAACGGCACCTTTTCGACAAGGTCCTCTATGTCCTCAAAGGACGCGGTGGCACCGAGGTGTGGCAGGAGGGGCAGAAAAAACAGACCTTTGAATGGGGAGAAGGAAGCATCTTCGCCCCACCGCTCAATACCTGGCACAGGCTCGTCAACGGGGCCCGGGAACCGGCCGTCATCCTGGCCGTAACCACCGCTCCGATGATTCTGGATCTCTTTCGCGACCCGGACTTCGTCTTCAACATCGACTACCAGTTTAAGTCCCGGTATCGCGGGGAGGAAGACTACTTTCAGACCGGCGACAAAAGATACCAGGCCAACAAGGCCAAGATGTGGGACACTAACTTCATCGCCGACGCGAGATCGGCATTACTGGACGATGCGACCTACAAAACGACCAAGGGGCAGACCACCTGTTTCGAAATGTCGGACAACTGTCTCGTCGGTCACATCTCCGACTGGCCTTCGGGCATTTACCACAACGCCCACTATCACGCCGCCGGGGCCATCTTGCTTGTCTTGCGCTCTACTGGCTATGTGCTGATGTGGCCCAAGGAACTCGGAATCCATCCTTATCAATCGGGCAGAGAAGACAAGGTCATCAAGTTCGATTGGAAACCCGGCAGTATCTACAGCCCCCCCGAGGGATGGTTTCACCAGCATATCAACACCTGCAACGAGCCGGCACGGCACGTGGCCGTCCGCCTGGGCAGCCGAAGAAACCCGACGGGTTTTCACGACGCCTCAAGCGGTCGTGAAGGCGTTACCTTGAGCATCCGCGAGGGAGGTACCGTCATTAAGTACGACGACGAGGACCCGCGCGTTCGAAAAGACTTCGATGCGGCCATAAAGAAAAACGGCGTCGTCTCCCAGATGCTTCCGGTCACTTACCGCTCGGATCCCATCGCGGTTTAGTTTGCAGGGAGAGCCCCGACTACGGTCCGATGCCGTACATCGGGGGATTTCTTCTGTGGAGAGGTACCGATTTTTGACGCCCTTCAATTCCTAATGGCGGAAGGACATCCAAAAGGCAGTGGAAACGTTCTAGTCGTAGGCGGCGGCATGGGCGGTCTGACGGCGGCTATCCGGGCTAGGGAGCAGGGGGCTAACGTAATCCTGATCGAAAAGGCCCCTGATCTCACCCACAGCGCCACCTCCATCGCCGGAGGCGGTTTTACCATCCATGTTGAACCCTTTGGAGAATTGACCCAGGCGGGATTGATCCTGGCCTTTCAGGAAACCAGCAACTATCAGTGCGACCTCGATCTCGTTAGTATCTTTGCCCGCAGGCTTGCGGCCGACTTCTCCTGGCTTAAGGATGACCTTGGCCTTTCCTTTACACCCAACCCGGACCGCAAAGGTGCATTTATGGTCGACGGCAGAGGTGCCGCCATTCCCCCTTTCCTGGAGAAAATCGCGCGAAGTCGCGGAGTGAATATCCAGTGCAACACCAGTGCAAAGAGACTTGTGACCGATGACAGGGGTCGAGTCGTCGGACTTGAAGTCTCGACCCCCGAGGGCTCTAGGGAGCTAAGCGCAGGCTCTGTTGTGCTCGCCACCGGCAGCTTTGAATCCAACGAAAAGTTGGTTAAACAGTATCTGGGCCAACAGGTCTATGAGACCGCTTTCATGCACAGGGTTTCACCAAGCGGACATACGGGCGACGGACAGCTGATGGCAACGGAGATTGGAGCGAGTTTCGCAAAAGATCCATTCATGATTCACTGCGGCGCCGAGGATAAGGCCTGGGAAAAGCCCGGGGTCAAGCCCAAGAACCAGGGCGGCCCGACCCGCGCTCTGCTCAAGACCAGCCGGTGGGGGCTCTGGGTCAACAAGAACGGGGTGAGGTTCGTGGATGAGTCGGCGGAAAGCGATCCGGTCTCCACCGCGATCATTCGTCAACCCCGGGGTGTGGCGGCCCTCGTCTTCGATCAGAAGATCCGCGATCGATTTCCCGAGGAGTCGCAAAAATACGAGGAGGTCGTGCCGGGAGCCATCCTTCAACGGCAGACCCTACAAGAGATTGCACGAGCCATCGAGGCTCCTGCGGAAACACTGGAACGTACCGTTCGTGAATTCAATGATTCTGTCAGCAAGGGTAGAGCAACGACGCTGGAGATCCCCAAGGGAGTCTATATGCCCACAGCTGCACGTCTTGAAACGCCACCTTATTATGCCGTCTATCCGGTATTTGCCTCGATGAATACCATCTGGGGCGGCCTGGAGATCGATATGGAGGCGCGAGTACTGCACCAAAGCGGAAAACACATCCCCGGGCTGTATGCCGCCGGCGCAATCTTTGGCGGGATCTTCAACGGCATCTGGACGGAAACATCGACGGGTGTCCAGACCTATCGATCGAACCACGATGCTCTTTCCGCCTCTCTCCAGGTCTGCCTCGTTTTTGGCAGCATCGCCGGCGAGAAGGCGGCTGCCTATGCCGGTGACCTTACTTAACCCTTAATCGGACCGATTTGACAAAAGCAACGGTCGAGAATATAATTAGAAAAACACTCACCAAATAACAGGAGGTTCGCGATGTCTGATGAAGTAGCCTACAAACCCGCCAAAACCGGGTATCAAGTCTTTATGGAGAGCGAGGGCATCCCCGTCGTCGAGGGATACGGGATCGAAGACGTCACCGAGCTTCCGCGCAAGCCATGGAAGCGTCTGGGAGGAACGGGATCCTATATCGACCTCAAAGGCGGCGGTGGCGTTTCGGGCATGTACGTTGCCGAGATCCCATCCGGCGGCGCCCTCAACCCGGAGAAGCACCTCTACGACAAGTTAATTTACGTTCTCAAGGGGCGTGGTGCCACCGAAGTGTGGCAGGAAGGTGGGAAAAAGCAGCTCTTTGAATGGTCAGAGGGAGCCATCTTCGGTCCGCCCCTCAACACCACCCACCGGCTGGTCAATGGAGCCAGTGAACCTGCCATCGTGCTTGCCGTTACCACGGCTCCGATTGTCATCGACCTCTTCCGCGATCCACAATTTATCTTCAACAGTGATTATCACTTCAAATCCCGCTTCGACGGACAGGAAGACTACTTCAAATCCCAGGACAAGTACTATAAGGCCCATAAAACCCAGATCTGGGAGACCAACTTTATTGCCGATGCACGTACGGCCAAGGTTGAGTTAGCCCCCTACAAACAAGCTAAAGGTGGACTCACCTGCTTCGAGATGTCGGATAACTGTCTCATCGGACATATCTCCGACTGGCCCACGGGCATCTATCACAAGGCCCACTACCATGCGGCTGGGGCCGTCCTGCTCGTGCTTCAGTCCTCGGGATATATGCTCATGTGGCCCAAGGAACTGGGCATCCATCCCTATGAATCGGGATACGGGGACAGGGTGGTCAAGTTCAACTGGAAACCGGGCAGTGTTTACAGTCCGCCGGACGGTTGGTTCCATATGCATCTTAACAGCGGTGTCGATGACGCGCGGCACGTGGCGCTTCGTCTGGGCAGCCGCAAAAACCCCACGGGTCTCCACGATGCCACCAGCGGCCGGGAAGGCGTGGTCACTAGCCTACGGGATGGCGGCACGCTCATCGAGCACGAAGATGAGGATCCCCAGATTCGGAAAGATTTCGAAGCTGAAATTAAAAAGTCAGGTATCAAAAACGCAATGCCGCCTGTCAGCTATCGGACGGATGCCATTAAGGCAGCTTAGGTCGGATTTTTAAGAGGAGCTTCTAAAAAAGGGCCGCCCCGTTGTAAAACGGGGCGGCCCTTTTCTTTTGGGTCCGAAATGAAGAGGATACGTCCCCGAAGTGACACAACTGGCCAGTTTCAGCTAGCTCGAGGCGGTGGTTCCCGTTCGTTGCAAAGGTATGCCCAACTGGTCCCACTCCCGATCAATTTTCTCCTGGGCCTTCGCCGAAGGAAGGCAGACCTTCGAATAGCTCTTGGCATCGTAGCGTGTGGCGTCGATGATCATCTTGGACGAGGTTACGCCACGCTCTCCCGATTTCGTTAGTGGCATAGAGGGATCCAGGACAACGCCTTGCACCTCTTTGATGATATCCACATCCCGGTGTGGCTGGACACGCATGGCCACCGCCCACTCCACTGAGAGCGGGTCGTAGGGGTCGACATCATCGTCTACGACAATTACCTGTTTGACAGCACGGCCGGCGATAGCCCCGAGTACGGCCAATCCCACGAATTTGCCGAAGCCTTCGAAGGGCTTTTCCACCGAGACCACAGCGTGAAGTACCCCTGCCGTCGCCGGCGTCATGTGAATCCGTTTGATGCCCGGTAGCGTGATTTGACGCATGAGTTCCGCCTCTCGGGGCAAACCGATCATAACAGTGGATCCACTGGGTTGCCGTCCTTCGTAGGTTGAATCCAAAATGGGATGGTCCTGATGGGTAATCGCTTTTACTCGAATGGCCGGACGGGCCTTGCGGAACTCGCTGTAATAACCTGTAAATTCACCGAAGGGACCCTCATCATGCACCAGCCCGGGGAGAAACTCCCCTTCGATAACAATCTGCGCTGACGCGGGGACTTCCAGTGGGATAGTGCGGCAGGGCACCATTTCCAGAGGCTTTCCTCTCAATGCGCCGGCTACGGCCAACTCATCAGTGCCGAAAGGCAAAGGCGCGCATGCGGCCATCGTCACCACCGGATCCGCCCCAAGCACAATCGCCACGGGGAAAGGCTCGTCCGGTCGCTTTTGCATTTGGAGTTTGAGATGACCGTAGGGTTGTATCTGAAGCCCCAGAGTGTTGCGATCGTGTACCTGGTTACGATATATACCAACGTTTCGAACCCCGGTGGTAGGGTCTTTGGTCACATGGCATGAAAGTGTCAAAAAGGCCCCCCCATCGTTCGCGTTCCAGGTGGGTATCGGTAATTGTGTGAGATCCACCTTGTCGCCTTCGAGGACATGCTGTTGGCATTCGCCCCGCTCGACCATGACAGGCGGGATGGGATTGGCGACTCGGCGATTCCATTCTTCCTGCAACTGGTCGGGATCGACTCCAAGGGCCAGGGCATAGCGGCGACGTGTAGCCAGAAGTCCGACGGCAATAGGGAAATCCATTCCCCCCGGTTTCTCAAAGAGCAATCCCGGACCGTTATGGCGGATGTTCCTGTAGCTGATCGCTCCCAACTCCTGATCCAGCTCCACCGGAACCTTCACCCGTGCCAGTTCCCCAGCTGCTTCGAGGACCTCCAGATAGCTGCGAAGATCCTTTACTGGATAATCATTAGCCATTGGGACGCCCTCTCAAGTGTTATTATCGTTTTTTTCTGTTTCATATTTCAAATTCCCCCATACGCGGCTTCACCGTCATCATTAGCAGGCAGCTGAAACACACTGTTCGCAAGCCGCCTACCGGCCGTCGTGGATCCCATACCGGATCCACTCCCGTGCTACCTTCTCCATAACCTCGACCTTGGGTTCACAAACGAGCGGGTAATCTTTGGCATTGTAGCGCGTAGCATCGATAATCCACTTGGAAACGCGCGACGGCCCTCTCTGTTCGTCGTGATCCATGGAAGGATCGAGAAAAACCCCCGTTACCTCGTTCAAAATCTCTATGTCCCGATGGGCCTGCACCCGGGTAGCCACCGCCCACTCCACCGCCACCGGATCGAAGGGATCGATGTCATCATCGACCACGATGACCTGCTTGATATAACGCCCCGCTTGGGTCCCCAGAACGGCGAGGCCGACATACTTCCCGAAGCCTTCGAAAGTCTTCTCCACTGACACAACCGCATGAAAGGCCCCACCGGCGGCATCGGTCACGTAAACGCTTTTCAGGCCCGGCAGTTTGACCGTACGGAGGATCTCCGCGTCCCGGGGGACCCCCGTAAGGACGGAAGACTCATGGGGGGGCATACCTTCATAGGTCAGTTGAAGGATGGGGTTCTCCTGATGCGTGATCGCCTTCACGTGTATCACGTCACGCCGCATCTTGGGTCCCCCATAGTAGCCAGTAAACTCTCCGAAGGGCCCCTCTTCTCGCTGCTCTTCCGGATCAATCTCCCCTTCAATGACAATCTGCGCAGTGACAGGGACCTCCAAGGGAATCGTGCGGCAGGGAACCAACTCCATTGGCTTCCCCCGTAGCGCGCCCGCCACAGCCAATTCGTCGGTGCCGAACGGCAATGGTGAGGTGGCCGTTATCACCACCGTCGGGTCAGCGCCCAAGATGAGCGCCACGGGAAACGGTTTTCCCGGGGCCTTTCGCCTCTGCAGTGTCAGGTGTGTGTACGGCCCCGAGAGAATACCGAGGGTATTACGGTCATGAACTTGATTACGGTAAAGGCCCACGTTACGAGTTCCCGTGTCAGGGTCCTTGCTCAGGTGCCCACAGAGGGTCAGATAGGGGCCGCCATCGAGGTCGTTCCAAATGGGAACTGGAAACTTTGTTAGATCCACATCGTCGCCGATCATGACATGTTCCTGGCAGGCGCCTTTCTTGACTATCACCGGCGGCAGCGGATTGGCCGCACGCTCATTCCAGGTTGCCGCAAGCTGATCGGTTTCAACCCCCAGGGCCAGTGCATAACGCCGTCGGGACGCCAGCAGGTCCACGGCCAACGGAACATTTGAACCACCGGGGTGTTCGAATAAAAGCCCTGGCCCCCGATTTCTCAGATTGCGGTAGCAAACAGCTCCGATTTCCTGATCGAGGGAGAGGGGTGCTTTTATTCGAGCCAACTCCCCCGCCTCTTCAAGCACGGCCAGATAGCTGCGCAGGTCGGTCACTTCCCTATCTGCCATTCGTCTTCCTCCTGACTGGCAAGGTTCACCACGCGTTTCATGGCAAACCTAATCAATATTCGATTGTTAATGAACCCGTCACCCGGTTCGAGATCGGTACGAAAAGAGTTAGCCCCGATCCAAATTTCACGCAGTTGTAGTTCGGATCCGGTCAGTGGCCCGCGCTGCCAATTCCCACCTTCCCACCGAATATACGGGCGCACAGCGCCGTGACGACGACGATGATGGACGTCATAAAGGCAACCACTGAGCCACGTTCGAACTGGCCGCCGAAGGCGTAGTCCAGGGCCAATAGGGCCATGGTTCGCGATTGGGCCGAGCCCAGGAGCACAATAGTACTGATATCCCGCGCCGCAGACATGAAGCCGACCAAACCGACAACGATGAAGGTCGGTGTCATAATAGGCAGGACGATCCTACGGTAGGTCTGGAGCCAGGACCCTCCGCTGATCCGCGCCGCCTCTTCCAGCTCGGGCCCGAGCTGGAGCAGGACGCTCTTGGTAATCTGAACTCCGAACGGCATACTCTTGATAAACAGAGCCAGGATCAGGAGATAAATCGAGCCGTACAAAAACAGCAGCACCCGGGTCTGAAAAACAGTCCAGAGCAAGGCGAGTCCCAAAAGAATTCCAGGAACGGCCCAGGGAAGCCACGATAGAAAATCGAGCACGTGACGTCCCGCGAACTTCGTCTTTATAATGACATATGCGATCAAACCATAGAATACGATACCCGCCGTAGCGGTCCCAAGCCCAATAAGAATCGTATTTTTTACCGATTGCACGAGAAAGGGATCCGTAAATACCCGTTGCCAATTCTCAAGGGTCCATGGATCCGGGATATCGAAGTACCCGAAGGCCCGCATGAAGGTCCCCATGAACAACATGACAATGGGCGTCAGGGTAACCGAGAGAGCCAGCAGGAGGACCGCGGCAAATATGGGCCAGCGCCAGCGGCCGAGGGACACGGGCCGGGTGCTGAAGCCCTTGCCGGTCACCGTGCGATACATCCTCCGCCCTACATACCAGCGCTGGACAAACACGAGGACGAGCAAGACGATCAGGAACATGGTGCCCAACGCAGTGGCAGGAGCGTATTCCGGCGGCTCGTACGACACCAGGTCGCGTATCTTGGTCGAGTAGACGAACAGGCCGATGGGAACTCCCAACAACAGCTCGATCTCAAAGGCCTCCATGGAGCGGATAAGCCCAAGGACCGTCGAGACTAAGATGGCCGGCATCATGAGCGGCACGACGACTCGAAAGATCGTCCCGAACGTACTTGCCCCGCAACTGCGCGATGATTCCTCAAGTGTAGCGTCGAGATTCCGAAAGGCCGGCGCTAAGAGCAGCACCTTGACCCCCAGGGTCGTCGTCATGTGGACCCAGACGATCCCCCAGTAAGAATAAACATTAAAAACCGCACTATCGATAAATGGAAGCTTTTGCAGCCATATATTCAACAGTCCGAACTTGTCGTCGAGCATAAGGATCCACCCCAACGCGACCGGTAACGAAGGGAGAAAGAATGAGACCCAGAAGGTGAACTCGAGACCGCCTTTCCCCGGCAGGTCCGTCCGGGCAATGAGCCATGCAAGCACAATACCGATAACCAAAGCGATGGATTGGCGGGTTACCGCCAGGGAGACCGTGTTCCACAGAGCATCCAGAATCGAGGGATCGGAGAAAGCCTGCACCCAGCCATCCATCCCGTAGGTCGGTATCTGGCCCGGGCGGCCCAATTGGAAGCTGTTGACCAGCATCAAGGTGAGGGGCGTGATAACAAGGAAGGCAACCACACCCAACAACAAACACATCAGGATCGTCGCCGGCTCCAGGGTGAATCTACCGGTTGGAGTTGGTTTTATTTCGGATGCAGAGGATTCAATCATGATCAAGAGGCCCCAAGGACGCGGTGTTAATTTATTAATCTATCCGACGCGGAACCTACGACACGGATGCTTAGCGCCGGCGCCTGAATACGCTCTGCACCAAGCTGATAACCTTTTTCTTATTCCGCATGGCGCGCTCGTCGTACGTTTTAATGGCCCCAGGCTGAGGGACACGCCATTCAAACGTATGGTCCGTGGGAACGTCGTTACGGGCGCTAACGTAGCCCATGATCTTCGGGAAGATCCTCTGGCCGTCACGGGAGAGCAGCCAGTTAATATACACCTTGGCGGCATTGGGATGGGGTGCCCCTTTGTAGATGGCCACCGCACCGTTGGCGGGACTTACATCGGAGCCTTCGCGCAACTGGCGCGGGTCTACGATGCCGATGGGTAATCCCTGTTTCATCTTGAGCTCGATGAGGAAATCGGCAGTGCCGATGAGGACAGGAAAACGACCATGGCCGAGGTCATCCCCTTCTACCGTATAGTCCCGCTGTATGCGTAAATCCTGTTTGGCCAGGGCCCGGATAAAATCAGGACCTAACTCGGGGTGAAGGTAAAAGAATGTAAACGTGGCCTGGCCAGGGCCCGGCCTTGTGGGGTCATCCACGGCCAGCTTTCCCTTCCACTTGGGGTCCAACAGGTCCTTGTAGGACTTGAACTGCTTTGGATTCACCATCTTTGTATTGTAAAAAATGGTCCCGCGCTGAAACGGGGTCATGATCCCAATCTCTGCGCCCTTGCCCAGAATTTCCAGGCCACCGCCGCGCCAGTGCTTGGCATCGGTAACTTCGGGGAGGATCAGTGCCGGCCGCAAAGGCTGAAACGCCCCCGCCGGAACCATGACAGTCAGCCCCGTGGTCGTGCCATGGACGAATACATCCCACCGGTATTGGCGCGCCCTGCGTTCAGCCATAATGCGGGGCGAAATCTCACGCCCCGAGGCGCCGAAGAAATTGACTTTGATCCCAAATTTATCTGTGAACGGTTTTGTGAGCGCATCACGGGACTGGACCCCTGCTGGGCCCGAGACTGCGACTTCGCCCTCTTGTCTGGCCGCCTTTAAAACCTTGTCCCATTCTTCCTGCCAGGCAGATTCACCAACTGAACCGATTGAGAGGAAAACGACAGCGATAAATATTCCAATGTAACGTCTCATAATGCACATCCTTCCCGATCCGCGCAATTTCACGAGTGTTCTTATAGGCTTAAAGTACCCGTTTTGGTACCATTTTTACATATTTCTGTCAACTAAACCTCTGTTAATGGAAAGCTTCAGGAATAATCGCGGGCGTAATCGACGGTACGATTCACCCATGGGTTAACCCTGCCCATATTCCAATCTTGGTTGACAGGGTAAACGTTGATTTACTATGTTCGCTACGGAGATCGCCACCAACTCATACGAGAGGTTTGTTAGGAACCACAACCGGAAGGGGGAACTCTGATGCAAGGCAACATGAAGGCTGCTCGTTTCCACGGCTCCAGAGGCCGTGATGGGAAACAGGACGTAGTACGGGTCGAAGAGATACCCATACCCGACATTGAACGGGGAGAAGTTCTGGTACGCGTTTTACGGGCCGGGCTCAATCACGGAGACCTGCACATGAGGGAGGACGGCATCACTTACGCTCCCGATGTGAACGCAATCCCCTATCTGCCCATGACCATCGGCCACGACGGCGTCGGCGAGGTGGTCGAAGTCGGTCCGGAGGTAACCAACGTAAAACCAGGCGACCGTGCCGTCATCATGTGCGCCATCACATGCGGATTTTGCAAATACTGCCGCACCGACCGCCAGAACCTTTGCCCATCACACAAAACCATGGGCTTTGTGGCCAACTTCGGAGCGAAACAATTCCCCGAGCGGCTGCTCCGGTACAAAGACGGCCTGTGGGCCGAGTATGCCCGGGTGCCGGCCACCAACGTATGCCCACTCAAGCCGGAAGACGACACGGATGTTATGAGTAAGGTATCCCAGATCGCGGTGGGCTATCGGGCCTTGAAGCGGGCGCGGTTTCACAGTGGAGAGACCCTCATTGTCCATGGGGGTTCCGGAATTACGGGCGTCGGGACCATCATCAGCGCCCTGATCATGGGGGCCTCCAGAGTCATCGCCGTAGCACGAAACCCCGTACCCCTGGAACAGGTCCGGGCCATCGATCCACAGCGTATCTTCACGGTGTCCCTAGGACGGGGCGAGTCCATTTCGGAACGGGTGCAGGAGCTGACGGGAGGTCAAGGGGCCAGCGTTCTCGCCGACGTGTCCCCGGCCGGCGCCGAGACCATGGTGGAGTGCCTGAAGAATCTCGAGGCTGGAGGCCGCGTGACTCTCGTTGCCGCAAATCCCGAGTTACTCCAAATTCCCATACGCTACCTCATGATCCGGAACATCGAGTTCACGAGCACCACGGGGCGCCACTACGCCGACGTCCCGGAGCTTCTGGATTTGGCGCGCGCCGGGGTCATCGACACGGGACCCATTACCTCCCGATCCTTTCCCTTGGAGGCCGCCAACCAGGCCCTGGACTACATCAAGACCCGCGGTTCAAACGATCCCCGCTGGCCCATGTATGCACCGGACGCATAGGCCCATCGGGAAATCGTTTAAGAGAGCACGGTTTAAAAATGGTCGACCGGATCCTTCGAAGAGAAAGGAAACTTTAAAATGGAAGAAAACCCACGTACCCATGCACGCCCCGTGACCACTCGTTCCCGTCTAGTCCTAGAGATGGTCTCTGAGCTAGTTGGGCTCGAAGAGTGGAAGGACAAGCAGGTCAAAATATCCCTTCGGGAACAGGGAGCTCCCCGTTGGAACCTTTGCTTTTTCGCTAGCGACTCACCCAGTGGCATCGAGGAAGTGATTCGTGGAGACGCCGATCTGGGCATCATCAACCCTGTGGAGCCCCTGACACTCGCCTACCGTGGAACCGGACCCTATAAAACCCCCTCACCCCTGAGAGTCATTACGACCATACCATCAGCGGATCAGCTTGGATTTGCTGTCACCGAAGATACTGGCTTGAACTCGTTGGCGGACGTTCGCGAGCGCCGCTTTCCGCTAAGGGTAACTCTCCGCGGCCAGCGGGCGCACTCCGTACATCCCATGGTGGAAGACACTCTCGCTGCCTATGGATATTCCTTGGACGATATCCGGTCCTGGGGCGGGGAAGTGCGCTACGATCCTGGCCTCCCTGATGCTCCAAATCGTATCGGCGCAGTTGAGCGTGGAGAGGTGAATGCCATTTTTGACGAGGCGGTTAATGTATGGGGCGATATGGCGCTGGACTTGAAAATGCGATTTTTAACCTTAGAAGAACCGATCCTCAAAAAGCTTGAGGCCGTCGGCTACCGCAGGGCTCTTATCACCAAAGCTGCTGCTCCCAAGATTACCAAGGATGTTATGAGCCTCGATTTCAGTGGTTGGGCCCTCTTCACCCGTGCGGATGTGTCAGACGAGGTAGTTACGTTTATCTGCCGTGGCCTAGAGGCACGGAAAGATAAAGTTCCGTGGCAGGGGACCGGACCGTTGCCGCTGGAGCGGATGTGCTATGACAGCCCCGAAACCCCAATGGCCGTCCCATTGCATGCGGCGGCAGAACGTTTCTGGCGTGAGCGCGGTTACCTACGCTAGGTCTATTCCCAATAGCGCGTAGCGTTCGGACACGGGCAATTCTCGTTGATTCTTTAGCGTTAGGAATCGATCCGTAACTCTTCAATTCTGTTAGCCGACTTAACACTCTTCGCTTATCGCTCGCCCCGTCAGGACGGCAACGCCACTGAGGAGCCAAGCAAGTTGAGAGCGTTCTCGCATTCGATCTTACGCCTGACCTGCACCGGTACGTTCAAGGCGACAATTTCTTCCATGGTGGAAGGAATGCCATCCTCGAGCAGGGTATAAGGATAGTCGCCTCCTAGCACAATCACGTGGTCACCGGCCTCGGCCATAACGATGGACAGGACATGTCGGTCCAGAGTGTGGGTATCGAGCCAGATGTGGGAGAGGTAATCGCCCAGAGTCTTTGTGGCCCAGGCTGGAAGGGCCTCGCCGTGTTGCTCATGGACTCGTATAGCCTGACGACGATGATAATCCCATCAACCGCAACAGATAGGCGTCATTCCCCCCGAGCTGACAGAACATGAACCTGACATCCGGATACTTATCGAAAGTTCCGTTGGTCGCCATGCGGAGGATACACAGCGCGTCGTCGATAAAGAGACCGAATCCACCCCCTAAGAAACATATTGTCGAGGCGCAGGGCTTTCATCCATTGATCGGGAACCGTGCTGGGATGGACCAAGACCGGCACATCCCGATCCCGCGCAAGATCGAATATGGGCTCAAAGACCGGATCGTCCAGCGCAATTCCATCGTAGCTGGCCACCAGTCCAATGGCTACAATGGCCGGCAGCGACAGCGAGCGATCCAGTTGCCGAATCGCCTCCTTGCCCCCGAAGGGATCCACAGATGCCGCCGCCAAGAATTTACCATTGTGGGAAGCGAGATCCTCCGACATGGATCGATTGTAGTCCTCGACGGTCTCGTTTAGTGAACCGCCCAGGGCGCGCAACCCCGCCAGGAGGGAACCATGCTCGACAACAATACCGACATCCACATCGGACTTCCCCATCAGGTTTTCATGAACCGATAGGTCCCGCCAGCCAGGCCTGGCGGCAACAATATCTTGAACGGCCCCCCGTCCCGCCCGGTGTCTGGTGAGCTGTTCGGCAAAGGCCGAAGGCAGGGAATGAACATTACAGTCGATGCGGCGGATGGTGGACATAGGACCTTTCCAGATAATGAATTACCGTTTAACTTCTTAACTGGTAACACTACGGCCATCTAACAAACGGTTTCAGTCCCTCTCAAGCCGCCCTCAGCCGTGTCTGGGTTGCAAATAAGGTGTCTCAACTAAGGCTCAAGGGCATTACTTGACAAGGGGCTTTGCCACCGGCTATGTTTCGCTCTGAACGCAGCAATGCGCAAAATGCATCATGAATGTGGGGGCTGGATGAAAATTACTGGACGATACTCATTCCCGGGATCAACCAAACAGGTCTGGGACTTGCTCACGGACGTGAAGGCACTGCAGAACTGCACACCGGGATGTAAAGGGATGGAGGAAATTGGCCCGGACGAATACAAGGCAACCATGGAAATCGGTGTCGGCCCGATCAACGGGTCCTTCAGCGGAAAAATTCGTATGGCGGATAAGGAAGAGCCCAATCGTTACAAGTTGTACGTCGAGGGTTCGGGAATGGTTGGTTTTGTTAAGGGTGAGGGTTTACTGGAGCTTCAAGTGGAGGAAGCCGATAAGACCGCCGTTCTGGTTAGCGGGGACGCTCAAGTCGGGGGCCTGGTCGCAGGAGTCGGGCAGCGCCTGCTGGAGGGAGTGTCGAAACAGTTCATTGGTCAATTTTTCAAGTGCATGGCAAGCCAGCTTGCCGAACGAAAGTAAAACTCATTTTACGAGCGATTTCTAACTAGTTAATCTTGGATAAAGCGGGTAAGCGTCGGAGGGGCTCATGGCATTAGAAGAGATTCGTATCCCGCGTGAAGGCGGGGATATCGGCGGCTTGTTGGCGGCTCCCTCGGGGAACGGTCCCTTTCCGGGAATCGTGTTGATCCCCACGGTACGGGCCTTTGATGATTTCGTCCGCTACGCGGTTGGGCGGCTTGCCGGTGACGGCTGGGTAACCCTGGGAGTCAATATATTCGACCACCCGGGCGTTCCCGAAGATCCGTTCAAACGGCCGGGGGCCCAACCGGACGAGCAAATCCTGACAGACCTGAACGCGGGCCTGAACCTGTTAAAAAACAATCCTCTCGTGAAGGGGCAGCCCATATTCGCTTGGGGCTACTGCATTGGAGGCCGTTTCTCCCTGCTCTGGCCGACCTATCAGAAGGAGATTGCAGGCGCTGCCGCCTTCCATGGATTCCCGACCAACGACACCTCGAATCCCAATACGCCGACCGAACCCGCCGGCCGGATGGCCCAGTTGACGGTCCCGGTTATCGGCTGCTTCGGAGAGGCCGACCGATTGGTTCCTATGAAAGAAGTGGAACGTTACCGTAGTGAGCTTTCCCAGCATAAAAAGAACTTCGAGATTCACACCTACCCGGGGACCGATCACGGGTTCACTAATCCAAAGGGATCCGCTTACAAACAAGAGTTCGCCGAGGATGCCTGGAAGCGGGCTACCGATTTCCTCCGTCGCTCAGCAGCGACTGCAAAGGGCAACCCATGAAACCTCCGCGTTTTGAATACTACGATCCCCGAACTGTGGAAGAGGCGCTGAAGCTATTCACCGATCAACCGGGTGAGAGCAAGGTCCTGTCCGGCGGCCAAAGCCTGATGCCGCTCCTGAACATGAGGCTGCTCCGGCCCAAGGCAATCATCGATATCAACCGCATTGAAAGCCTAAAAACGGTGCGGCCGTGGAATCAGGGTCTTTCCGTCGGCGCAGGGGTAGCCGTACTAGCCATTGAAACGGACCGCCAGTTCGCCGAGCGTCTTCCCATCCTGTATGATGCGGCCCGCCACATCGCCCATCCCCAGATCCGCAGCCGTGGCACCATCTGCGGCAGCATCGCCCATGCGGATTCGG
Source organism: Binatia bacterium (assembly GCA_963664015.2). GTDB lineage: Bacteria > Desulfobacterota > Binatia > UBA9968 > CAXXLF01 > JACZQL01. The sequence continues at coordinate 734,589 of CAXXLF010000002.1, forward strand.
CGGCCGAGCTGCCGGCTTTGGCGGTTGCCTTGAAAGCAGAAATGGTGGCCACGGGGTCCAGTGGAACTCGAACTATTTCCAGCGACGAATTTTTCATCAGCTACTTCACAACGAGTCTTCAGCCCAACGAGATCCTGACGGAGGTCCGCTTTCCCGCCCCTCCCGAAAAGATGGCCTGGTCCTTTCTCGAGGTTAGCCGGCGCCATGGGGACTTTGCAATGGTGGGAATCGTGACCGGCCTGGAACTGGATCCGACGGGAAAGCAAATCAAGGACGCCCGCCTGGTTTACTTCGGCGTTGGACCGACACCGGTGAGACTCGAAGAAGCCGAACAGGCCCTGGTCGGTCAAGCACCGGGACAACCGGCATTTCAGGCCGCATCGGATGTTGCCAGCAAAACATTAGACCCTGACAACGACCTGCACGCGTCGGCGGACTACCGCCGCCATGTGGCCGGGGCTTTGACCCGGCGTTCGCTGGACCAGGCATGGCGCAAACTTGGAGGCAACTGATGGCAACCAACCGAACAGTCCAACTTAGAGTAAACGGCGTGGAGCACGAGGGAACGGTAGAGGTACGCAAGACCCTATCCGATTTCCTTCGGGAAGACTTAGGGCTTTGCGGCACCAACATCGGGTGCGAGCATGGCGTTTGCGGTGCCTGTACCGTGCTCATGAACGGTGAGACCGTTCGCTCCTGTCTCCTCCTCGCCGTACAAGCCGATGGTATGGAACTCATGACCGTCGAAGGCCTCGCCAGTCCCACCGGGGAGCTGCATCCCATCCAGGAAGCCTTCCGGGAAAAACACGGCCTCCAATGCGGTTTTTGTACCCCCGGTTTCCTGGTGACGACCTATAAACTTCTCCAATCCAACCCGAACCCTAGTCTTGACGAGATCAAGGAGTGGCTAGCGGGCCACCTGTGCCGGTGCACAGGGTACGAGGATATTCTCGAATCGGTCAAACTGGCGGCAGCCCGGCTGCGTGGCGAAAGTGACGCACCGCAGCCGCTTCCGAAATCATCTTAATAGAGTTTACTATCTTGGCCTAAAGCGACGGGTCGCGAGGAAAATTCCATGCGCAGGAGTTTCCCCTTGAAACATGCCGGAGGCTATCGAGCCATGTAGGGCAAGGGATGTACGGCCCAAGGGACCTTTGCATTTCTCTCGGGGACTGAAGGCATCGATGCAGAAACGCTAAAGGTCCTTCCCACGATGGATGAGCATGTCGACATGGCCTGGGACAAGATCAAGGAGCGACTGGGCGATATGGGAACCTCGTGCGATGATATCGTACAAAAAATAACTTTCGTGACAGAAATGGACGAATGGTTCCGCCACGATATCTGGTACCAGAACCGCTGGCTAAAAAAGAACAGTCCCAAGCTGATGGAAGAGGAACCTGCTGGAACTCTGCTTCAAGTTTCCCGCCTAGCCCTCCCGGAAATGAAGGTGGAAATCCAGGTCATCGCCGTGGTTCCAGAATAGATCTTCCAAGAAAGAAACCTATGGCCGAAAGCATCAAGCACCCAAAAGATCTTCCCATCACTCAGCCGCGCTATGTGGCCCGCGACGTTCCCCGTGCCGAGGATCCTATGCTTCTTACGGGTAAGGCCGAATTCGGCAATGACATCCAGCTACCGGGAATGTTGCACGCGGCGATTCTGAGGAGCCCCCACCCGCACGCCTTAATCAAGCGCATCGATACCTCGCGAGCGGAGAAGCTTCCAGGCGTAAGCGCTGTATTGACAGGACAGGAGGTCAAGCAGTGGTCCAGCCCCGTTTTTGGCATACCCGAAGGGTGGACCGGCTATGCCCTGGCCGTTGAGAAAACCCATTGGGTCGGTGAACCCGTTGCCGTAGTCGCCGCTAGGAACCGGTATATAGCTGAAGACGCGCTGGAATTGATCGAAGTCGATTACGAGCCCCTTGAACCGGTCGTTGACGCCGTCAAGGCGGCTCGAGGGGAAGGGCCTTACGTTCTCGAAGGAAAGGAAAGCAACATCGCCTACGCGCGCAAGTTCTCCTACGGGAATACCCAGGGGGCCTTTGACGCTGCGGATGTCGTGGTCAAGGAAAAGTTCCGTTGGCATCGGAGCAGCGGCAATTCCATCGAGACGTGCATCTGCATCGCCGACTGGGATCCGGTGACGAATATGCTGACGCTGCGTGGCAGCCATCGCTCGCCCCACCTGATCCTGCCGGCTGTGGTCTTTTCCCTCGGTCTCCCATCCTCCAATATTCGGATCGTTCAATCCAACCTGGGAGGCAGCTTCGGCGTCAAAACATTCGCCCGCTACGTGACACTGATCTCCCTCATGGCCAAAAAGCTCGGCGGCCGTCCGGTCAAATGGACCGAAGACCGGATCGAGCACATGATTGGGAACAGCAGCCATGCCTGGGACCGGTTCTACGAGTGTGAATTGGCCCTAAAGCGCGACGGTACGTTAACGGGGATGAGGGTCGACATGATCGATGACATGGGCGCCTTCTCCGAATGGCTCGCCGTCGGCCAGGTCATCAAACCGATCCTTGCCTTCGGCAGCTGCTACCATCTCCCCAACTTCGAGTACGACACCAAGGCCGTCATAACCAACAAGGTTCCCCAGGGGCCTATGCGGGCCTTTGGCCTACCACCGCATTTTTGGGTCCTCGAGCAACTGATGGACATGGCAGCAAAAGAACTCGGCATGGACCCCATAGAGCTGCGCCGGCGAAACCTGATCAGCAAGGACAGCTTCCCCTACGAGCTGCCTTCGGGAAACGTCTACGACAGCGGCAACTACGAGGAAGGCCTCGCAATGTTGATCGACAAGTCCGGTTACAGTGAACTCAAGCACGAACAGGAACAGGCCCGCTCGGAGGGCCGGCTCGTAGGCTTGAGCGTAGTCAGTAGCATCGAGCCGGGGTTGACCGGGCCGCCCATGCTCTCCCTGGCATCGCCCCGTATCTTCACACGCACTTCGTCGCCCGAGGGCGTTCTCATCCGCATCGACCAGTTTGGCAAGGTGATCGTGGAAGTGGGCTTCCCCGAGGGGGGACAAAGCCAGCACAGCTTCGTACGCCAGATCCTCGCCGATTACTTTTCCATGACGCTCGACGACATCAGGGTCATCACCGTCGACAGCCTGACCATGCAGCCTGGTACGGGGCCCATTTCCAGCTCATTGGCAATCGCGCTGAGCGGTGCCGTGCTCGGAGCCGCTCAGAGACTCACCGACAAACTCGCACGTGTCGCAGCCACCATGCTGGAAGCTACGCCTGGTGATATCGAATTTTTCGACGGAATGTTCCGGGTGCGCGGCGTTCCTGAAAAGGCCCTGCCGACCATGAAGGTTGTGATGTCCATGACCATGCGTCCCGACTTGCTTCCCGAAAACGTCGACGCCAATCCGGAGGCAACTTACGTATGGAATCCACCGGACCGCAGCATTCCCGACGAGCATGGCTGGGGACGTTACAGCGTCACAGCTACCAGCGCTCAGCATCTGTGCATGGTGGAAGTAGACAGAGATACCGGCATGGTAGAGATTCTCAAGTACGTCATGGTGGATGATTGCGGCGTACGACTGAACCCGAGTGTGGTGCGCGGCATGCTGCTCGGGGGGCTCGCCCATGGAGTCGGGGTCGCGCTCCTTGAGGAATATGTATACGACGACCAGGGACAGATCCTGACATCGACTTACATGGACTACCTGATGCCTAGGATCACGGACGTGCCCTCGCCCGAGCAGTACGAGATGTGCACACCCTCTCCCATTACCGCTTTGGGCGTCAAAGGCGTTGGCGAGGCGGCGGTTCACACCGCCCCCGCCGCCATTCTCTGCGCCGTCAACAACGCCCTCGAGCCCCTGGGAATCCGCGTCACCGAAGCGCCATTTTCACCCTTGAGGCTCTGGAACGCCATCCACGGCCGCCCAAAGGCTTGAGAGAAATCGCAGCCCCTGAGATCCGGGATCCCTATAGCCCAAGAAAACACCGCCGCTACAGATTGGCCATATTTTTCCCAGTCCTAATTTTCAGCTGTATTCCCCGATCCAGTCATACTTTTGATTCCAAATCATCACCTGGCCTGAGTGTCTCCAAGCCGGTTTTTCACCACCGGTACAAGGGCAAATTGTAAATCACGGTAGAGTAAGACCCTTCTATCTCAATCGAGTCATTTATTATTGACTCAATTGTGTGTCTCGTGCATTGAATCGTATCGTGATGAGAAGAGCATGAGCCAATCCACTGCCTGGTCGACCAACGACATCATCGACACAGTTTGCCGCTACTGGGGGTACTCGGAGCTGCGCTCGCTCTAAGAGCAAGCGATTCAAGCAGGCCTCGAGCGGCGCGACTCGCTCGTCGTAATGCCGACGGAAGGCGGCAAATCGTTGTGCTACCAGGTTCCCGCCGAACTGGCCCAAAGGACGGACATCGTGGTCTCGCCGCTCATCTCGTTGATGAAGGATCAGGTCGATGGGCTACGGGATGTGGGTATGGGGTTACGGCCCTCTACAGCGGCATGCCTCCCGATGATGTCCGTAAGACCGGAACCGAAATTGCCGCTGGTCGCTATCGGCTGGTGTTTGTGGCGCCGGAGCGTTTGTTGACACCGCGCTTCCTCCAGCTAATCAAAAGGCTTGAAGTGCGAGCATTCGCCATCGATGAAGCCCACTGCATTAGCCACTGGGGGCATGACTTCCGGCCCGAATACCGCCGGCTCGCCGAGATCAAGACTCGCTTCCCGCAAGCCAGCATCCACCCCTACACGGCAACGGCCACGGAGCGCGTACGCGCCAACATCGTCGAGCAGTTGGGTCTGCGGAACCCGGCGGTTCTCGTCGGCATTTTCGACCGTCCCAATCTGGTGTACCGGATCATTCCCCGTATCGATGTAAAAAGACAGGTGATCGAGGAGCTGCGACGTCACCCCAACGAGGTAGCAATCGTCTACTGCATCAGTCGGAGGGACACCGAATCAATGGCCGAGTTTCTGCAAGGGAATCGGTTACGCGCCGCCTTCTACCACGCCGGCATGGAGGCGGACGAACGCCGTAGTACGCAAGACGCGTTTGCCGCGGAGGATATCGACGTAGTGGTGGCAACGGTCGCGTTCGGCATGGGGATCGATCGCAGCAACGTGCGCTACGTCATTCACGCTGCTATGCCTAAATCCATCGAGCACTATCAGCAGGAGACGGGCCGCGCCGGGCGCGATGGGCTGGAAGCCGAGTGTGTGCTGCTGTACTCGGCCGCGGATGTCCTCAGCTGGAAATCATTGATCGAGAAGAGCGCGGCCGAATTTAGCGCCGTCAACGAGATAATCGCCGCATCGCGTGTGCTACTCTAACACATGCGTCGCTTGTGCACCGGCGTGCATTGCCGGCACCGCAAGCTGTCCGAATACTTCGGGCAGGAATACCCCAAACCGGCCTGCGAAGCCTGTGACGTCTGGCACAACGAAGTCGAGGGCATCGCTGATGCAACCGCCACGGCCCAGAACATACTGGCGTGTGTGGCCCGAGCGGGCGAGCGCTTCGGTGCGAAGCACATCGTGGACGTACTGTTGGGCGCCAACACCGAGCGCATGCGACGCTGGCGCCACGAGGAACTCACCACCTACGGCTTGATGAAGGGCACAAACCGCAAGGCCATCACCAGTATGCCTACCAGCTCCTGGATGACGGCCTCCTTGACCGAACCGCCGAAGAGCGTCCGGTTCTACGGCTCAACGGTGCGTCGTGGGCGGTACTACGCGGTAAACGCACTGTGCGGCTCCTGCAGCCAAAAACGGAGGTGAGAAAGAACCGATTCCACCAGGAATCATGGGAGGGCGTCGACCGCGGTTTGTTCGATAACCTTCGGACCTTACGGCGAGAACTCGCCGAAGAGCGGGGCGTACCCGCCTATGTTTTGTTCAACGACGGCACGCTGCGCGACATGGCACGGGTCCGGCCGGGATCGGCGGTCGCGCTTCTCGATATTCGAGGCGTCGGGGAACGCAAGCTCGCAGATTTCGGACAGGGCTTCCTCGAACTCATCGCGACCTACTGTCGTACCAATGGCATACCGCTGGACGCGGGCATGCACAACTGGTCCCGATAGGTGGACGGGCCTCGAAACCTGCGTGAACGTTATTCGACCAAGCCGCAACGTTTGGGGTTCGGGCCGATTCCCCTCCTGGGGTCAAGCAGACCTTTTTAACTTTTGGGTGCATCGCCCTTCTCTGAGTGCATTGCTCAACTTCTCCACCACCCTTTGCCTGTGTCTCTTGGATTATTGAGGCTCCTTCCCCTACGTCAGGGAATAGCTGGTACTGCGCCCACCGCCACCGTCTTTAATAAGAACACCCCGATTAACAAGGTCTTGTATATCACGTAAGGCCGTATCCTGTGAGCATTTGGCAATCGTCGCCCATTTGAATGACGTTAGCTTGCCCTCCAATCCGCCCAGGAGATTGTTCAACATCATACGTTGGCGATTATTGAACGATGTGTCGGCATAGTTTTTCCAAAACTCAGCCTTGAGTAAAACTCCGGCTAACGTTTCTTCCGTACCGTCAAAAGCACGGTCGAGGCAGCCGAGAAACCATTCCATCCACGGGGTGATATCAAGACTGGCTTTTTGTGTTTTCTCCAACATGTCGTAGTAGGCCTTTCGTTCGATCCTGATCTGCGCCGACATGCTGTAAAATCGTTGCGCACTCTGTTCGGAACGGACCAGCGTCATATCGGCAATCGCTCGTGCAATGCGTCCGTTTCCATCGTCAAAGGGGTGAATGGTCACAAACCACAAATGGGCAAGCCCGGCCCGCAAGACAGGGTCCGTCCCGTCAGTGCCGTTGAACCACCTGAGAAACTACATCATTTCTTCCTTAAGGCGCTTTGCTGCAGGTGCCTCAAAATGCACATACTGCCGTCCCAACACCCCGGACACCACTTGCATCGGTCCTCCCGCATCATCCCGCCATCAACCCACTTTGATCTTCCTCATGCCGCTGTAAGCCCTCGGTAAAAGCGAGGCATGCCAGATGAACAATCGCTCAGCAGTCAGCGGAGTATTATCATTCTGCGAAGCGTTCAGCATCCTTTCGACCACGCCCTCAACATTACGGTCGAAAGGCGCCAGCGCACCTGTCTCCATTCCCAACCGCTTTGCAATGGAAGAACGTACCTGCTCGCGACTTAAAATTTCTCCTTCTATCTCGGAAGATTTAACAACCTCCAAGGTTAGCGTCTCAAGCGTTGCTTCCGCTCGCAAAGGGAACCCTAGAGTCTCCATGCGACCCATCAAGCGCCCCTGCGGTGGCGTAACGCCGCCAGCGGGCTAGCCAACCTTTCCGTGTCCCACCGGAAATGCGGCCAATCTGACAATTCATAAATATAGCGATTCAATCACCGCATTCTTCATTGAGATTCGCCGTATATCCTACGGATTTTATAGGGCCATTCACCCCAAATATGCCTAATGCTGCCTCCGACACACACAAGTTTGACAACCTATCGATAGTAATGTTAAAGAGCAAGCATCGATGGGCGCGAACAATTTGACCAACCCCATTAACAACCCCCCCCGTTAACATAAAGGAAAGAGGCTCGTTCCAATGGCAAAGTCGATTCCCGGAAGCTTCAGCGATATGCCCATGACCCAGCCACGCTACGTTGGTAAAGACGTTACGCGGATTGAGGACGTGACGCTGCTCACCGGTTGTGCTGAATTCACCAATAACGTTTCATTGCCCAGCATGCTGCATGCGGCAGTCCTGCTAAGTCCCCACGCCCATGCCCGCATAACGCGCATCGACACCTCCAAGGCCCAAATGCTTAAGGGGGTGGTCGCCATTGTGACGGGAGAAGAAGCGAAACAATGGTCTGAGCCGGTGTCGGGCTTTCCCCAGGGTTGGGCAGGCCACTGCCTCGCCATAGACAAGGTGCGATTTGTAGGCGACCCAATTGCAGCGGTAGCCGCCACCAGCCGTTACATCGCGGAAGACGCCCTCGACCTGATCGAAGTGGAGTACGACGTACTCCCCCCCGTCGTCGATCCAGCCAAAGCCTTGGAACCTTCCAGCCCCCTACTCTACGAAGAGCGGGGAACCAACATTATCTACCAACGGGTTTTTACCTATGGGGAGATTGATGAGGCCTTCGCCAAGGCCGACCTCGTAGTCAAAGACGACCTGAGGTGGCATCGAGCCAGCGGCAATCCCATCGAAACTATCGGCTGTATCTCTCAGTGGAATCAGACGGAGCAATCCTTAACAGCATGGGGTGGATTTCAAGGGACCGGGTTCTACACGCCGTCCATTAGCCAGGGGCTTCGAATCCCGTCCAATAAAATCCGTCTGGTCCCCCTACCCCATGGCGGGTCATTTGGCACCAAGATCTATCCCCATGCGGTCATACGAATGGCACTCCTGTCCCGCAAGGCCGGAGGCCGGCCGGTCAAATGGATTGAGGATCGTCTGGAACATCTCAAGGGAAGCTATACCCATGGTCCGGATCGTTTCCTGACCGCTGAGATGGCGCTAACACGCACGGGAGAGATCCTCGGTATTCGGATGAAGGTCCTCGATGATCTCGGGGGACACGCAGTGTCCGTAGCCCTTGGGAAAGCACTTAAACCCCTTTCTTGCCTTACGGGACCCTATCGCATGCGACACGCTCAGTACGATTTGACCGTCGTTGCCACCAACAAATGCCCGCAGGGTTCCTACCGCGGTTGGGGCGTGCCTACCCACAACCTGGGAATCGAGCATTGCATCGACCTGGCAGCGCGGGAATTGGGACTCGATCCCGCAGAGATTCGCCGCCAAAACTTGTTGAGACCCGAGCAGTTTCCATACGAATCCCCCAACGGCGCTAGGTACGATAGCGGCAACTACGAGCGCACGCTGGACATGGCCTTGGATCTCGCCGGTTACAAGGAACTGCGAAAACAGCAAAGCGAGGCCCGCGCACAGGGAAGGCTGGTAGGGATCGGTGTGTTTACCGGAGTCGAGCTCAGCGGGGTGGCCATGAGCATGTTCACACTTTTGGGACCCAACTCACCCTTCGGCACCTCAATGCCTGAAAGCGTCCGAGTACGCATCGACGTGACCGGGAAGATCTTCGGTGAAGTGACCTTTCCCTGGGAAGGCCAAGGGCAACACAGCTTTGCCACCAGTATTTTGGCTGATTACTTTGGCGTCCCCCGTGAGCATGTCCAGGTCGTCGCCGTGGACAGCCTCGCCGCCGGGCCGGGGACAGGCCCCATCGGCAGCCGGCAGGCGGTGATGCTCTCCGGTGCAGTCCTTGGGGCGGCCGGCAAAATCGCGGACAAGCTGCGCAAGGTGGCCGGGATAATGATGGAGGTGGACGCTGAAGACATCGAGTTGATGGACGGGAAGCTACAGGTCAAGGGCTCGCCGAGCAAGGCCTTGCCTCTCCAGCAGGTCGTCGTAAGGATGCTCACCCGGTCGGACCTGTTGCCCGAGGACGTGGACGGCAACCCCGAAGCCAGCTACACTTACAATCCACCAGATCGCAAACTCCCCGACGACGAAGGGAGAGGGAGTTTCGATCTTACAGCTGCCAATTCGGCCCATGTGGTAATGGTAGAGGTCGATGCCGATACCGGACAGGTCAAAATCTTGAAGTATGCCATCTCGGACGATTGCGGCGTCAGATTGCAACCCGCCGTCGTGGAAGGAATGACTCAAGGTGCCGTGGCTCAGGGCGTGGGGATGACGCTCCTGGAGGAACACGCATACGACGAAAACGGGCAGTACCTGAGTTCCACGTTCATGGACTATCTGATGCCCACTATTTGGGAGGTCCCCATAACCGAACGGAGCTTTACCGAGACCCCGTCACCGTTTTCTCCTCTGGGGATCAAGGGAGCAGGCGAAAGCGCCGTGCTAGCCACTCCTTCGGTATTGCTTAATGCCATCAACGACGCATTGGCACCCCTTGGAACGAGGTGTCGAACCATACCGGCGTCACCGCTGCGCCTATGGGAATTGATCCGCTCTGCTGAAAAGCAGGTTTGAGAAAACAGAAAAGACAAAGAGGACACGCGCAAAGACGCTAAGCACGCCAAGTTCAGAAAAAATCGGTAAGGATCTAGGAGGTTAATTAAGATGGCTAAGGCAAAAGAAGGATTCGTTCAGGCTGGTGAATACCGGACACGTTACTGGGAGGCCGGTGAAGGCGAACCTGTAATAATGATTCATTCGGCGGATCCCGGCACAGGAGGCGGTCTCGAATTCCGGCACACGATCGAGCCGCTAAGCGAGCATTTCAAAGTGTACGCGGTGGACATAATCGGTTTCGGCAAGACCGATCCTCCGAAGGCGCTCCTGAAGCACCCCGCCTACGTCAAGCACATGTTCGATTTCATGGACGCCGTGGGAATAAAAAAGGCCCATATTGTCGGAAATTGTCGGGGCGGTCTGATTGCCATCACCCTGGGATATGAACATCCCGAAAGAGTGAACCGCATCATCCTGATCGGGAATGCGGGCGGAGGCATTCCGCCGGAACTGGAAGAGAAGGCCCTGGCTCCCTACGCCAACTACCAGCCGACGAAAGAGAACCTGGAGGCCATGCTCTCCAAGAGCTACTTCGCCATGGATCAATCGGTACCACCGGGCGTGTTCGAAGAGTATCTGCAGTGCAGCGCACGACAGTACGAAGCTTATGCAAAGCTCGGCGGTTATCCCATGGACGTACCTAACTGTAGGCCGCAACTGGCCGAGCTCAAGGTTCCAGTGCTCTTCGTCGTCGGGCGCGAAAGCAAGGTCCTTCCCATCGAGCAGGCATTGAAAGGTTACAACCTGACGCCGGGAAGCCGATTTTACTCTATGTCCAGTTGCGGACTCCACCCCCAAACCGAGTACCCGGACGAGTTCAACAAGATCGCCCTCCAATACCTCAAAGGGGATCTGTTCTAACAGTCCATGAAACCAGCGCCCTTCCACTACATTGCGCCCAGCAGCTTGGACGAGGCGCTGACACTGCTCGGGAAATACAACGGCCAGGCCAAGGTTCTAGCGGGGGGCCAAAGCCTTGTTCCGTTGATGAATTTTCGCCTCCTTCGCCCGGGTTACCTCCTCGACATCAACGGATTGAAAGAGCTGTCTGGGATCCAGCTAGCCGATGGGAAACTGACCCTGGGCTCTCTCACGCGGCAGAGCGAAGTCGAGCACTCGGCAGAGGTGGAGCGGCAACTACCAATCCTGACCGAGGCGATCCGCCTTGTCGCTCACCCTGCCATCCGTAACCGCGGGACCGTCGGCGGGAGCCTGGTGCACGCTGATCCCGCCGCCGAGCTCCCGGTCGTCGCGGTGGCCCTGGACGCCGAGCTGGAACTGAAGAGCAAAAACGGGATCCGTTCGGTGCCCATCCCAGAGTTTTTCCTTGGCTACCTTGCCACCAGTATTGGCCTCGATGAAATATTGGTGAAGACTTCAATGGCCCTTCCCCCTGCGGGGACCGGGTGGTCTTTTTCCGAGTACGCTCGCCGCCACGGGGATTTTGCCATCGTCGCCGTAGCTGTCCTTCTCACTCTGGACCCGGAGGGAAAGATCGTCTTTGTTCGAATTGCACTGGGCGGTGTCGGTCCGGCTCCCATGCGCGCTTGCGCCGCTGAGAAGCTTCTCATGGGAAAAGCACCATCGGATGCCCTCTTCCGCGAAACGGCGGCTGCAGCAGTGACCGAGACCGACCCGGAAAACGATATCCATGCCTCGGCCTCCTACCGACGCCAGCTTTCGGCAGTCTATGTTCGCCGCGCACTGGAGACCGCCCATTCTCGTACTCAAAGGGGAAAAACAAGTGCCTGAAAAAATCTCCATTACTCTGACCCTCAATGGGAAACCGGTAGCGGCAGACGTCGAGCCGCGAGTCTCCCTGGTCGACTTTCTCAGATACCACGTGGGTCTCACCGGAACCCATGTGGGGTGCGAACATGGAGTCTGCGGCGCCTGTACGGTCCTTCTTGATGGCGAGACCGTTCGCTCCTGCCTCCTCTTTGCGGTTCAAGTCAACGGCATGGACGTCCAGACCATAGAGAGCCTGGCAACTGAGGACGGCCTCCATCCCCTTCAGCAGGCTTTTCAGAAACACCACGCATTGCAGTGCGGGTTTTGCACTCCGGGCATGCTACTCGCTGCCAAGGAATTGTTAGAGCGAAATCCCTCTCCCAACGAGGATGAGATTCGCGCCGGAATCTCGGGCAATCTCTGCATGTGTACAGGCTATGTCAATATCGTGCGAGCCGTCCAGGCCGTGGCACAATCGGGGTCCTCGCAAGTAGGAAAATCGTCATGAAGGCTACGGGCGACAAGTGGGTCGGGCAGGCAGTCCCACGCACAGAAGACCCCGCCTTACTGGTCAGCCGGGGACAGTTTATCGACGATCTGAACCTGCCAGGACAGGCCTATGCCGCTTTCCTGCGAAGCCCCCATGCCCATGCAAAGATAACCCGTGTAGATGTGAGCCGCGCCCAGGCCCATCCCAGCGTCTTCACAGTGATGACTGGTGATGATGTGGCTCGCTTGACTCGACCACAACGCGGTCGCGTCCCCCTCCAATACTCACCTAAGGTCTACGCTCTGGCCTATGAAAAGGTGCATTATGTGGGTGAACCTGTGGTGGCCGTTGTTGCTATAGACCGGGCCACGGCCGAGGACGTGCTCGAACTCATCGAGGTTGAATACGAACCGTTGCCAGCAGTTATCAATCCGGAAAAGGCCATAGAACCCGGGGCACCCACCGTGTTTGAGGAGGTCAAATCCAACACCCTCTGGCACGACACCTTTCCGTACGGCGACATCGAGGGAGCCTTTGCTCAAGCCGATCAGGTAATTCAGGAACGGTTCACCATCCACCGTTATTGTTCCACAGCCTTGGAAACCTTCGGAGCCATTGCCCAATTCGAGCCTGCTACAGGGGCGTTAACCATTTGGGGCCATACGCAGCAACCCAGTCAGGACCGCCAAGCCGTTGCCGCATCCTTAGGAATCCCTCTGAGTAAGATCCGATTCATTGTCCCGCCCATGGGCGGCGCCTTCGGCAATAAGGTCCGTCCAATGTTTCTGATCATCCTCGCCCTACTAGCACGGGAAGCCAAACGGCCGGTCAAGTGGATCGAAGATCGTCGTGAAAACCTACTCGCCCTCGGACACTCGGCCGATGGCATCATGGACGTTACAGCGGCCGTCAAGTCCGACGGGAGCATCCTGGGCATGAAGTTTCGCAACATAGAAAACGAAGGCGCGGGTATCGATTTCGCGGGACGACACAACCTCCTTATGCTCAGCAATATCGTCAACTGCTACCGTATAGCCGCCGTTTCCTACGAAGGATACTCGGTCCTGACCAACTGTTGCCCCGTGGTCGCCAATCGTGGAATTGGAAAACCCTTTATGTGCTTTTCCGTGGAGCGGATGGTCGATGTAATTGCCGCCACCCTGAAAATGGACCGTATCGAGATTCGGAAGCGCAACCTGATACAACCAGACCAGTTCCCTTACGATACTCCCTCAGGCCAGACCTACGACAGCGGTGATTACCCTGAGCTGCTTCGCAAAGCGTTGGCACTGATCGACTACAAGGAACTGATGCAAGAACAGGCAAAGGCACGGAAGGAAGGTCGTCTGTTGGGCTTTGGCCTCGCCATGGGTGTAGAACCTGGAGGGTCCAATCTCAGCTACGGTATGCTGATTAGCGGTCCCACCCAGTTGCTCAGCGGCCAGGGTGAGGCGGCAAGGATCCGAATCGAAACCGATGGTACGGCTACCCTGTACATTGGAAGTCTCGAAGCCGGACAAGGTCACGCCACTTCACTGGCACAGATCGTCGCTGACGAGCTTGCCCTGGAGGTTGATCAAATAAATGTCCCAACCACCTTCGACACCGCAAGTCACCCGTCTGTCATGACTACGGGCAATTATTCGAACAAATTCAACGGACATGACACCGCAGCTGCCATCGGCGCCGCCAAGAAGGTACGGGAGAAACTCCTGAATAGGGCCGCACAGCACCTGGAGGCAGCGGTCCAAGACCTGGAGCTCCGTGACGGAAAGATCTCGGTGCGCGGGACACCGGGTAAAGGAGTAACCGTCGCCCAATTGGCCAGTCGTGCATACTGGAGCCTGGCAGACAATCAACCCGACGACGAGCCGGGCCTCGAAGCACTTTATTACTATCAGAACCCCATGGCCAAGAAACCCGACGAACAGAACAGAGTCCGCGTTCAGCTTGGCTTCGCCGGTGCGGCCCACGTAGCTGTCGTAGAGGTTGACCCGGAGACCTTCGAGATCAAGCTCAAACGATACGGTGTGGTCCACGACTGCGGGCGCCAGATCAACCCCGCCATCGTCGAAGGCCAGGTCCACGGGGCTTCCGTCCACGGAATCGCTGCTGCCCTCTTGGAAGAATTCGTATACGACGAGAGCGGGCAGCTTATGACGACAAGCTTCATGGACTACCTAAAACCCACCGCTGCCGACATACCAACAATTTTGGGAGATCACCTCGAGACACCTTCCCCCTTTACTCCGCTAGGCACGAAAGGGGTCGGGGAAGGCGGAGCCGTTATAGCCCCAGGTGCTATTGCCAGCGCCGTGGAGGACGCCCTGGTGCCTCTAGGAATTCGCATTACCACTCTTCCGATTACACCGACCCGTTTGTGGGACGTTGTCTCGAGCAAAGGGACTCGATACGGTCCCAAAGCAGAGTAGCTAAATGCCCAATGGGGATTTTCTGAATCCCCGGCGGTATCGAAACGATACCAAGCAGAAAGGGGGAGATAGAATATGGCCAAGCTAGAGTCTACAGGTGTCCAACCCACAAGTGGGACCTTCGGTTCCGATTTACACTCGTTCATTGAGAAGTACGAGCGCGAGTTTCCCAACGAGGTGCTCCACATTGAAAAGCCACTCAAAGCCGAGTGGGAAATCACCGCCCTTGCCATGCAACTGGAGAAAGACCACCGATTTCCCATTCTCATCTGTCACAACGTCACGGTCAACGGCCAGAAGTGCGAGATGCCCCTGGTAACCTTCCTAATGGCCAGCCGACTGCGCCTGGCCCGAGCCCTGGGCGCAGACATCCGGAACGCCGGGCTTGTCTGTTATGACCGCGTACAGAAACGGACGAAACCAGTAACCGTGCTACGCCAACAAGCCCCGGTCAAAGAGGTCGTGGAAAAGGGAGAGGATATAGACTTGCGTCGTTTACCCGCTCCCCTCCACCATCGCATGGATCCCGGACGTTACATCACTGAAGGATTTTTTCTTGCTTACAATCGCAACACCGGCTTAGACAACTCTGCTATGCAGCGAGGATGGTTGGCAGGAAAAGATGAAATTCGGGTGTTTCTAGGACCCAGCACCCACAATCGTCACAACCTACGGGAGTACGAGGAGGCAGGAGAGGACATGCCTGCGGCCTATTGGGTCGGGCATCATCCGCTGGTTCTCTTAGGTGCACAGGCCCGTGTGGGGCTCGATGAAAGCCATTATGACACTGCCGGCGGCACTATGGGCAGTCCGATACGACTGGTCCCGTCCGAGTCCCTGGGAGAGAAGTTTCTTGTCCCTGCCGACGCTGAAGTGGTTATCGAAGGCTATATTCCCAAGGGACAACGCAAACCCGAAGGGCCCTTTGGCGAATACACGCGCCACGTGGGACCGCAACGCTGGGGACCGATATTGAAGGTAACTGCAATCACACATCGTCGCGACGCCTATTGGGACGACGTGATGGTGGGTCACACCCATTGGATCAGCAGCATGATCAAAGAGGGAATGATCTTCCGCGCCGTGCAGCGGGTCGTGCCCGGGGTCAAGGCAGTCCACTCACCCATGTCCGGCACAGGTGTTTCGCACAGCTATATCCAGATCCATAAGACCGTGGAGGGACAGGGCAAGGTCGCGGCCGCCGCTGCGCTCAGCTCTTCCTTTGACCACAAGCATTCCTTCATCTTCGATGAGGACGTGGATA
Organism: Binatia bacterium; assembly: GCA_963664015.2. GTDB lineage: Bacteria > Desulfobacterota > Binatia > UBA9968 > CAXXLF01 > JACZQL01. The sequence goes on from CAXXLF010000002.1 coordinate 750,564, forward strand.
TCTTCGACGAGAGAGAAGTATTTCTCGCCCTCGCGACCCGATTTCAGGCCGATCGCGGCCTGATGTTGCTCCCCGGCATTACCGGGTCACCGCTGGACCCAAGCTCGTTCGATGGATCGACGACCTGTAAAGCCGGCTTCGACTGTACAAAGCCACTGGGAAAACCGTTCGCCGAGCGGCTTGGCATTCCGGACGATGTGCTCAAGAGTTTTGATCCTTTAGAAATCGTCAATCCGACACGGTGGGATAAAATCCCGTTTGAACCCTGGGGATAGGAACAATCGCTGATGCAAGGCACCATGAAAGCCGCCCGTCTCCATGGCTTTGAAAGTTCTCACGGTAACGTTCAGGTTATTCATGTAGACCAGGTACCGATCCCCAACATAGGCCCCGGGGAGGTCTTGATTCGCGTCCTGCGATCGGGACTGAGCCATGGCGACCTTCATATGCGCGCGGACGCCGTGCAGTACGCACCTGAGATCAAGACGGTGCCGTTCCTCCCCATGACAATGGGCCACGACGGCATGGGAGAGGTCGCGGAGATAGGCCCAGAGGTAACCAATGTAAAGATAGGTGACCGGGCGGTGGTCATGTGCTCGATCACCTGCGGCTTTTGCCGCTTCTGCCGCTCCGACCGGCAGCACCTGTGCCTCTCCCATCGAGTCATGGGCTTTACCTCCAAGTGGGGGGAGAAGGGGCCCGAACGCCTGTTGCGCTACAAGGATGGGATGTGGGCCGAGTACTGTCGCGTACCGGCAACCAACCTGGTTCCCCTCCAATCGGGAGACGATTTCAACGAGATGTGCAAGGTCTCCCAAATGGCGGTAGGGTACCGAGCACTGAAGCGGGCGCGGTTCCGTAGCGGAGAAACCGTGATCATCAACGGGGCTTCCGGCATTACGGGGGTAGGAACGACCCTGTGCGCCCTGGCCATGGGTACAGTCCGAATTATTGCCGTTGCACGGAACCCCGTACCGCTGGAGCGAGTTAAGGCCATCGCCCCGAAGCGTATTACGACCGTCGCCCTGGCACGAGGTGAAAGCATCGCTGAGAAGGTCAAAGAAGCAACGGGAGGCGAGGGAGCCAATGTGCTCGTGGACTTGGCCCCGGCGGGCATTGAAACTGTGGTCGATTGTATTCGAAATCTCGAGGGAGGTGGCCGGGTTTCATTGGTCGGTGCCAACCCGGAGCCTCTTAATCTTTCGCTGCGCTATCTGATGATGCGATCCATCGAATTTACCAGTGTGACGGGACGGTACTACACGGATTTTCCGGAACTCCTCGACTTGGTCCGGCAAGGTGTCATCGATACGCGACACGTCACCACCCGCTTCTTCCCGGTGGAGGAGATCAACACGGCACTGGATTACATCACAACGCGCGGGGATAACGACCCAATCTGGCCCATGTACGCACCGGTCGGGAGCGATTGAACAATGATTGTATCCACCGATGAATAGCAATATGATTCCAAGGATCGGTTAAGCAGAAATAAGGAGGAACAAAATGGCAAAACCTGAGCAAGCCAAAGTCCAGTCCACAACAGGTCCCTTTGGCTCGGATCTCCACTCTTTCATAGAACAGTACGAAAAGCAGTATCCTGATGAGGTACTCCATATCGAGAAACCTCTCAAGGCCGAATGGGAAATCACCGCCCTGGCCATGCAGCTGGAAAAAGACCACCGTTTTCCCATCCTGATCTGTCACAATGTCACGGTCAACGGCCAGAAGTGCGATATGCCACTGGTAACTTTCCTAATGGCTAGCCGGCTCCGCCTGGCGCGGGCCCTGGGCGTGGACGTCCAGAAGGCTGGGATTGCATGCTACGAGCGGGTACAAGAAAAGTTAAAACCCGTCGTCGTCTCCGCCAAAGAAGCCCCCGTCAAAGAAGTCGTGGAAAAAGGTGGCGACGTCGACATACGTCGACTACCCGCACCCCTCCATCACCGGATGGATCCGGGCCGCTACATCACCGAGGGCTTTGTTCTCACCTTTAACCGCAATACCGGCTTGGACAACTCGGCAATGCAAAGGGGATGGTTAGCGGGAAAAGACGAAATCCGAATCTGGATGGGACCCAGCACCCACAACCGGCACAACCTGCGCGAGTACGAGGAGGCGGGAGAAGACATGCCCGTGGCCTTCTGGGTCGGCCACCACCCGCTGGTCCTCTTGGGTGCTGAAAATCATGTGGGTCCCGATGAAAGCCACTATGAGACCGCGGGAGGAACCATGGGCGCTCCCCTCCGGCTGGTCCCGTCCGAATCCCTGGGAGAGAAATTCCTGGTTCCCGCAAACGCGGAAATCGTCATCGAGGGGTATGTCCCCAAAGGCCAGCGCAAGCCCGAAGGACCCTTCGGCGAGTATACCCGCCACGTTGGACCCCAGCGGTGGTGTCCATATATGAAGGTGACGGCGGTCACGCACCGCAAGAACCCTTATTGGGATGACAACATGGTGGGACATACCCACTGGATCAGCAGCCTGACCAAAGAAGGCGTCGCCTTCAGTGCTATCCAGAGAGTGGTACCGGGAGTCAAAGCCGTGCACGCCCCCATGTCTGGGACAGGGGTCAATCATATTTACATCCAGATTCGGAAGACCGTAGAGGGACAGGGCAAAGTGGCCGCGACGGCCGCTCTGACCGCTTTTTTCGGACTCAAGCATGCCTTCGTTTTTGACGAGGACGTCGACATCTTCGACGAGCGGGAAATCTTCCTCGCGTTGGCGACACGCTTCCAGGCCGACACCGGTCTATTGGCACTCCCGGGCATGACCGGATCGCCGCTGGACCCCAGCTCCCCCGATGGGCACATCGCATGCAAGGCCGGTTTCGACTGTACCAAACCGCTGGGAAAACCCTTCGCCGAACGGCTCGGTATCCCGGACGATGTGCGCAAGGCGTTCGATCCATTAGAAGTCATCAACCCGGCACGTTGGGACAAGATCCCCTTTGAGCCCTGGGGATAAATCAAGAAAAAGCAATCGCAAAGAGTCACACCGATGCAAGGAACAATGAAAGCCGCCCGGCTTTATGGATTTAAAAAGACCCACGGGCCCAAGGACCCTAAGGACTTAGTCCGGGTCGAAGAGGTCCCGATCCCCGATATTGGACCAGGCGAGGTCCTGATCCGTGTCCTCCGCGCGGGACTCAACCACGGCGATCTCCATATCCGGGAGGATGCGCTGCAATTCGCGCCCGACAACACGACCGTGCCTATCCTCCCGATGATCGTGGGTCACGACGGGCTCGGTGAAGTCGTTGAGGTCGGACCCAACGTGATCAATGTTAAATCGGGAGACCGTGCGGTCGTCATGTGTTCCATCACCTGCGGTTATTGCAAATTCTGCCGCTCCGATCGTCAGCACCTATGCGTGATGCACCGGGTGATGGGTTTCGTGGCCAGGTGGCGCGAAGGTGGCCTGGACCAACTGCTCCGTTATAAAGACGGACTCTGGGCCGAGTACTGTCGCGTGCCGGCGACCAACCTGGCCAAGCTCAGGCCCGATGACGACGTCGACCAGATTTGCAAGGTCTCCCAGATGACCGTGGGATATCGAGCTCTGAAGCGAGCCCGGCTGCATTCGGGGGAGACGGTAGTTGTCAACGCAGCCACCGGCATTACAGGGATCGGCACCGTATTGAGCGCGCTGGCCATGGGTGCCGCGCACATCATCGCAGTGGCCCGTAACCCCGTACGGTTGAAAACTCTACGTAGTATCAATCCCCAGCGAATATCGACGATCGGCCGCGGGGAGCCCATCACCAAGAAAATCCTGGAGCTGACTGAGGGGCAAGGGGCCAGCGTCCTAGCCGATCTGACTCCCGCGGGTGCGGACTCGACCGTGGAATGCATCAAAGGCCTTGAACCCGGCGGGCGGGTGACCCTGATCGGCGCCAATCCCGAACCGCTTAATCTTCCCATCCGTTACCTCATGATTCGATCCATCGAGTTCACCAGCGTGACCGGCCGCCACTACACGGATTTCCCTGAAGTGTTTGACCTGGCCAGGCGCGGTGTGATCGATACCAGGCATGTTACCAATAAAATCTTTCCCATCGAGGGTATCAACGATGCCCTCGACTTTATTGAAAAACGAGGCGACAACGACCCCCTGTGGCCTATGTACGCCCCGAAGGACTGAAACATCTAGTCAAAATGACATAAGGAGAAGATCATGGCAGATTTCGAATACGTACCGTGTCCCAAATGTCAGAAGAAGTTCATGGTGGGAGAAGAGTTTTTCCGTCTAGCAGAAGCCTACTGCCACTGCCCCTATTGCGCTAACGAGTTTAAAGTCGGAGTCGCCGCAGGCGACGCCTCACGCCCAGGGGCGCAGGGCAAGTACAACCCCTATTAATCTCAATCAGTTTCTGGTTCTAGCCCCTCCTCCCAGATTTGGATTCGGGTAGAGTATAGTTGCAAGTCACATCGTGCAAAAGCAACTGTCTTTCTGTCCCGTTCCGTGGAACCGTGAAGAATTACAATATCCTATAACTGATTTTCCGCTTTTAAGATTCAAGGAACTAACGATGCGAATGTGGATATGGTTGTGCAGTTTGGGAAGTGTTTTAGCCATCGCCCCAGGTTGTGAGAAAAAGCCACAACCTGTCGAGCGCGGCAAATACCTTACCACAGTCATGGGCTGCCACGACGGCCAGACGGCGCTCCCGTACTCGACATGACACGCCAACTCTCCGGCCATCCGAATAGGCTCCCGCATCCTACCTGGAAAACCTCTGACATGCAGCAGCGCAATACTATTGCACTAACCAACTCATACTTGACCGCCTGGGCCGGCCCCTGGGGGGTGAGTTTCGCCACAAATATCACCCCGGATATGGAGACGGGTATCGCCGAATGGGAAGAATCAACGTTTCATCAGGCGTTGCGCACGGGAGAGCACCAAGGCCAGCCAAACGCCCGTGCTATCCTACTACCCATGCCCTGGCCTACGATTGGGCTGGCGACGGATAAGGACCTAAAATCGATCTGGGCCTCTTGAGGAGCATTCCGCTCATCAGCAATCAAGTACCCTTTCCCGTGCCACCTGGAGTTCAGTAATCTACCACCTGCAATGGACGGTAGCCTGAAGCAATTTCAATAGACCAATCCCTGGCAACCCCGAATACTGGAATGATATAATCGAGCAATATGGATACGTGCTGTGAGGACAAATCAACAGAGATTGAAAGCCTGAAGGCCACACACAAGCGTGTCCTGATAGCGGTTTTGACCATCAACGCGGTTTTGTTTTTTGTCGAGGTCATCGCCGGATGGATTGCTCATTCCACGGCCCTCCTTGCCGATTCTCTAGACATGCTTGGCGACTCTCTGGTTTACGGTTTCAGTCTATATGTGCTCTGGCGCAGCACCCAGTGGAAAGCCCTGGCGGCGATTCTCAAAGGCATCATCATGGCTCTGTTCGGACTAGGGGTCCTGGGAGAAGTCGTCTATAAAGTCGTCGCGGGACTGGTGCCCGACGCTGGAACAATGGGCATTATTGGCATCCTGGTTCTGGTCGGTAACGGGGTGTGTTTCTGGCTGCTGTACCGTCATTGCTCCGATGATATTAATATGCGATCCACGTGGCTTTGCTCGCGTAACGATATCATCGCCAATCTCTCGATTTTGGTGGCGGCGGTAGGAGTCGTTCTTTTCGACTCTATCTGGCCTGATGTCCTAGTAGGAACCGCCATCGCCCTTCTCTTCCTTCGAACCGCATGGACAGTATTGTCCGAGTCCTTTGGAGAGTATTCCAGGCTAAGGCTCGCGACCGAATCGGCAAGCGGATCCGGGGGATAAGATACGGGCAGGATTCGCCCATTCTTTCACGTTATCTTACTGCACGATATTTTTTACCATAGCTGCTTGGTTGCGAGGGCCGCGCCTTCGGCCATGGCCTTGAACTTGGCCCAGACAATCTGGGGATGGCCGACTCTGGTACCAAGACCACAGTCGGTGTCCGCCATAACGTTCTCACGACCCACCAGCTTGGCAAATTTCACAAGCCGCTCCGCTACAAGCTCCGGATGCTCGATAAAATCCGAATAGTGACCGACGACTCCCGGGATGAGCACCTTTCCCTCGGGGAACTTGACCTCCTCCCACACCCGCCATTCGTGTTCGTGGCAGGGATTTGATGCCTCGATAGAGTAGACGGTCGCCCGCACCTTCAGAATGATATCGACGATATCTTTAAGCGGGATGTCGTACTTGTGGGGACCGTTGTAGCTTCCCCAGCACATATGAAACCGGATCTTCTCCTCCGGGATGTCCCTCAAGCCGTGATTCAAGGCATCGATGCGAAGCTCCGCGAACCTCCGGTACTCAGCGAGACTCATGTCGTGGTTGATCTGCCAGCCATCGGCTAGATCGGGATCGTCAATCTGAAGCGTGAACCCGGCATCCACGATGGCCTTGTACTCCTCGTGCATGGCGTCGGCAATGCCGTAGAGATAGGCCTCATCGTTCGGATAATAGTCATTCTTCATCCTATGCTCGATGGTACCCGGTGCCACTGCGGGTAGGAAGGCATCTTCGACTTTGACACCCCGGAGTGCCTCCTTGAAATTTGCGATGTCCGTCCGTAAAAAGTCACGGCCGATGTAAGTGAGTGGCTCGATGCAGAAATACGGCCTCGAGTGTCTTCCACGGGTAATCTCGCCCAATTTTCCTAGGTACTCGGGGAAGTCGGCCATATCGCGTCCGAAGATCATGGAAGTCCGGCTTCCAGGCTTGGGGTCCCTGGCTTCGAAACCGCTTAGCCGCTCAAAAACATAACGGGAAAAGTTTGTTTTCCCCAACTCCCCGTCGTTCACGCTGTCGATGCCTGACTCGACCTGTTTTTGCACCCCTTCCGAAACGGCGCTTTTCAAACGCTTCTCGAAGGCCTCCTTGTCGTAGGGCTTTTTGTCGTCTCGCGGGACGAACATCTTCCAAAGATCATCGGGCCTAGGCAAACTCCCCGCGTGGGTTACTAGTATTCTTTCCGTACTGCGCTTCATCTCTGACCTCCCTGCAAAGTGTTCTCGATGCTGGTTCCACCCGGGAATCCAGGCGAGCCTAATGAAAGTATGCAGCCCGATGGGAAACGTCAAGTCATGGGATTTTCTACTGCTGAATAAGCATCGTGAATTTGAAATCAACCGAATGCCCTACCCCACCCAACCCTATTGACATGATTTGGGAGACTGATATAAGCGGAACCAACTCCGAAGCCCCCATGGGCTGAAACCAGCTGCGATATTGGCTCATTACACAAGGAGGTTAGTTATGAGACGGGTCTTAACCATCTTTAGCATCGCGCTCATGTTCGCCCTGCCCGCCATGGCCCAAATGGGCTCCGAATCACCCAAGCGTGGCGGCACCCTCACCATGGCAACAAGAAAAGAAATAACATTGATGAATCCCCTAGTGCGCACATCATCCACCGACCGGGAAATCCGACAGCTCATGTACGAGCCGCTTCTCGCCATCGACATCAAAGGTAGTCTCGCGCCCAGGCTCGCCGAGAGCTGGGAGTTTTCAAAGGATGGGAAGGTCGCAATCTTCAAGCTGCGCAAAGGCGTAAAGTTCCACAACGGCCAGGAAATGACCGCCGAGGACGCCAAGTTTGCCATAGACTACACATTGGACAAGAACAACGTCGCCTACGGCTACAGCATCCTCCAAGTCGTGGAGCGGGTGGAAACCCCGGAAAAGTACACATTGAAGGTCCACCTAAAAAACCCCACCCCTGGCTTCTTTTACGCTATGAGCAATATTCGGGCTTTCTCCGTCATCCCCAAGGGATCGGTAGAAGCGAGGAACCTTAAACCGATGGCGTACCCTCCGGGAACGGGCCCGTTCCGGTTTGCTGAATGGAAACCCAAACAACGGCTTACCTTGCAGCGTTTCGATGACTACTGGGGCCAGAAGGTGTTGATCAACCGGTTGGTCCTCAGGCCCATTCACAACGCCACCGTACGCATGACCGCCCTAAGGGCCGGCGACGTGGACTTGATCGAGGCCGCACCCTGGGAATGGGTAACGCAAATCAAGGCCGGAAAGCTCAAGGGTATAGGCTACTCGGAAGGCTCCGATGCCGGCTTTCGGGTGATCAAGTTCAACGCAGCCGGCCGACCATTCAAAAACAAGAAACTCCGCCAGGCCGTGGCCTATGGCATAGACAAAAATGAATTTCTCCAGGCAACGTACTTCGGCTTCGGACAGCCGACGGACCAGCGCTATCCCAAAGGCCACGCGTGGTACGTTGACGAGGCTCGATTCCCCGCACATGACATGGAGCGAGCAAAGGCCCTTCTCAAGGAGGCCGGTTACAACGGAGAGACCATCGAGTTTAGCGTCCGGCAAGGAGAGGGGGAAACCGAGGCGCTCACGGTCCAGGCCCAACTCAAGAGGATCGGGATGAAGGTCAGGATAAAACTGATGGAATACGGGCACTACAGGGCCCTCCGACGCACCGGCGAGTTCCAAATGGTCCCAGGGGGAGGAGACTACGAGCCGGATCCCATCGCCACTTACGGGGATCAGTTTCGCTGTCCTGCTAACCTGAAAAAACGGACGGCCAACGATACCGGTTACTGCGACAAGGAAATGGATTCTCTAATCGGAGCGGCGGAAACCGAGTTAGACGCGTCCAAGAGGAAGACTCTGGTCCAAAAGATCGTTAAGAAACTCGCCGTGGACGTCCCAGAAATTCCCGTCGGCTTTGTACCTCGTTTTTTTGCCTTTCGCGACTACGTGAAAGGCTTCAAGACGGACCGCCAAGGATCTTTCCAATGGCTGGGCGGCGGCCTGAGCCACGCCTGGATTGACAAGAAACGCTAAGGGGGCCTATGTCACAAGATACAAAAGGCCCACTTGTTTACCAACCAAGTCGTCTGCCCTAGAGTGAAACACTATTAATGTAATGCGTCGTTTAATTGCGCTTGACCTGCAATGGCCCCCCCCTGACAGGCCTTTCCTGTCTGATATTGCTCCCTCTAACAGCCTCCCCCACTATTGATACGGCTCCCATCGTGTGAGGCCCCATCAGACCGGCACTAAGAGGTCGTCATGAAAAGTTCATCGAACCTAACTGTGCGACTAACCATCGCACCTTCATCTGGTATCAACCAGTTAAAAGCGGGGCCAGGCACCCTAATCGGAACAGCATTCATTGGCCGAACTGGAGAAACGGGTAAGCAAGCTGTCTTCGCAGGAGGTCCCCATGATAGAGCTTTATCACAATGACATGTCGACTTGCTCGCAGAAGGTACGCTTTACGCTTGGGGAGAAGGAGCTCACTTGGACAGGGCGCCACCTCAACCTGAGAGCCCGAGACCACCAAAAGCCTGACTACATTAAGCTCAATCCGAATGCTGTCGTTCCAACATTGGTTGATAATGGGAAGGTCATCATTGAATCGACTGTCATTAACGAATACTTGGACGACGCATATCCGGACCATCCGCTACGCCCGGCTGATCCTCACGCACGGGTCCGTATGCGGCTTTGGACAAAGCAACTTGATGAAGGCCTCCACGCTGCAACAGGCGTATTGAGCACCGGTATCGCCTTCCGGTACCAGAAACTAGCGCTGCCGCCTGATGAACTCGAAGCTTTAATTACCAATGTCCCGGACTCAGCAAAGCGGCTGCGAACTCGCGAAGATATAATGCAAGGCGTGGAATCGGGTTATCTTGTCGATGCGGTGAAGAGATTCGATAAACTACTAGCGGATTTCGAAATGGGGCTGACGAACGATTTGTGGCTTGCCGGAAGCGATTTTTCCTTAGCAGACATTGCGTATGCACCCTACATGATTCGTCTCGAACATCTTCAGCTACAGATACTATGGGACAGGCGGCCCCGTGTCGCCACTTGGTACGCCCATCTGCAAGAACGGAGCGGTTTCAGAGCAGCGACAACTGAATGGCTAAACCAATCTTACCTGACTTTAATGGAAGAAAAGGGCAAAGAAGCTCAACCAAAGATCAAGGCCATTTTGCAAACCTAGTCGTGGGCGATGCCTTGGTCGCGAAAAGTAACTTCCGTGGTATGGACGCTAGAAAAAACAGGAGGTCAACAGAAAAAGGGAAAAGGTGCTAGGTACACTGGACCCGAAGGCCACGCGAATGATCTTCTACGAAAACGCCAAGAAATTGCTTGGCAACGCTACGGCCTGATTGTTTCCTTTGTCTAAAAAGAGAAAAAAACGATACTGGGACCAAAAAGACTGATACCCGGTGTGAGACGAAATTAAAGCGTCGTTTAATTGCGCCCTGGCGGTCTGATACAGAGCAAACCCAGGCCCAGAGTGGCTCCGAGCCTAACTAGGAATTACATTTAAACGAATTGCTTCTGAGCGGGCTTAAAAGGCGAATTGCCAATTAAAATGTTTCTGATCACTGCCCGCTTTTTGTCCGAGTACTGGAGGAGACAGGCCCCAAAGGCTGCCTAAGAGCAGACCTCTGGGGCTTGAAAACTTGGGTTTTGTAGGAAGGTTTAGGCTCTAGTCACTGCCAGGAATTGAATGGTATCCTAGGCTCCGAAGAACTTGCCCGGTATGAGAGCTGGCTCAACGTGTTTGTTTTCTTCCGAATCGCCGAGAATGGGATGACCGTCGGGCGCAATACGCGTCGCCTGCCCGCCTTTCTTTTCACCCGCCCCCACACGGACAACCATCAGGTTACCGGGACCCGTATTCAAATAGCGGTAGAAGGCTCCCTTGGGAATCATAATCCCCTGGTGGGGGCCCAGGACGGTCCCTTTTCCCTCTTCATCGAAGAAGGTGACCTCGCCTTCGAGCACAATAAAGGCGTGATCCTCCTGAGTGTGACAGTGTATGGCGTTCTCTCCCCCCTCGGCGTTCATCTTGGCGTGGATCCACAGACCTTCCGTCTTGGATACCAGATTGGTCACACGACCGGCAGAGAGGTACGGTGTCTTGAGAGAGAACACCTCGGCTTTGGGCTTAACTTCAGTTTGCATGGGTTTTGCCATCGTCAACTCCTTGAGATTTCGAACAGGTAAGTTACACGCTAATTCCGGGAATCTTCAGGTCATACAGCCGTACCACGTTCTCTCGCAGGACTTTCCGGAGCACCTCCTGAGGCAGGTGACCCAGTTCCCGCGCGATCACTTCCCGGGAGTGAGGCCAGGTGGAGGCAGGATGGGGATAGTCATTGGACCACATACAGGTATCGGCGCCCCACCAGTCCAACAGGTGCCCTCCGGTCGGATCGCTAAAGAAGGTCGCGAAGACTTGTTCGTTTACGTATTCACTGGGCAGTTTGGTGATGGAAATCGGCCGCCTGGGGCTGTGTCGAATATAATATTTGTCCCATTCGTGGGTGAAGAAGGGGATCCACCCCATCTCGTTTTCCACGAGGACGATCTTCAAGCGCGGGAAGCGATCCAGCACCCCTGAAAAGACAAGATCAAATAGGGCATTGGCAGCATCGGTCAGTTTGAGGTTGACGCTGGCACGGTAGGCCTCGATGCCATCACGCCCGCCCAGATTTTGGCTGTAGTTGAAGCCCGTGAGGATATGGAGGTTCACCGGCATGTTGAGATCCTGAGCCGCCTCCCAGAAGGGCTCGTAGTAATCCGTAGTAAAGGAGAGGTTCTCCGGCGGGACCTGCCAGATGAGAGCGCCTTTCATCCCTTCCTTCTTACAGCGCTCCAGCTCTTTGATGGCGTTTTTGATATTATACATCGATATCATGGGGATACCGACCAACCGATCGGGCGCTACCTGGCAGTATTCAATGAGCCAGTCGTTGGCGATTTGAAAACAGGCCTCTTGCGCCTCCGCATCCTTCATGGCATAGAGGCGCAGCCCCAGTGTAGGATACAAGACTTCGGCGGTGACTCCGTCAACGGCCATTTCGTCGAGCCGCACCTTGGAGTCGCTGCCCCCTGGCTTCTGCCCTGCCCCTTGGCGGGGCGGAAATTTCGGTCCTCGCTCTTTCAGAGCGGCGGGCAACCGTTTCTCCCATAGATCCGGCGGTTCTGAAATGTGGGAATCTGCGGAGATGAGAATCTCTTGGGAAACTACGGACTCAGCGTTCCGGGCAAGGAAAACTGTGCTCATAAAATGCTCCTTGTTTCGGCTCGATTCTCTTGGTCCAACTCTGCTTCTTCAATGGCAATCGGTCTCTTGTACGCCATTGCAGTCGAGTTGTCCATAGGGGCAACCCCCTTGACTCGAACCGTATGGAATAGCTATGGAATAGGCGTCAGAAACGGGCATATTAACCACAGATTTACGCAGACAAGTAAGAGCAAAGCGCATAGCGCAAAGCGCCTTTGAGTAGTACTGAGTAGCGAGTACTGAGGACTGAGTGGGGAAGGATGAGAATCGAGGATTGAAGGTCGAGAAAGGGCTGAAAGAGAAATTCGGACACTATGCGCTTTGCCCTCTGATCTTTGCCATTTTTGGTCTGCGAGAATCGGAGTAAATCTGCGGTTAAGTTTTTAGAGTCTGAATCGTCTATCAGAGCCCGGATTCCCGGGAATAGAGGTGGTTATGAGTTTTAAACGCATTGGCATCCTTAGCATTGGAGAGATGGGTTATCACTGGGCACGGGTGCTAGGCGCCCACGGAGTGGAGCTCTCGACCGTTACCGGCAATCGGAGTGAAACGACGCGACAGCGTGCCGAGAGCGCGGGAGTCCAGGTCCTTCCGTCACTGGAGGCTTTGGTCTCTCATGTCGATCTAGTGGTCTCGATCGTTGTCCCGTCCGCTTCCAAGCAGGTCGCAACAAGAGTTGCCGGAACGATCGCCAGATGCGGAAAGAAAGGGCTTCTATACCTGGATGCTAACGCTATTTCTCCTATGACAGCGGAGGAGTTGAATCGTGTGTTGACCAAGGTCAGGGCTCGTTACGTTGATGGCTGTATTATTGGGAGCGCCGCAAAAATGGACCAGGGTGCAGAGGTCTACGTTTCCGGTCCCGACGCGCCGAGTCTCGAGGAATTGAACCTATTGGGTTTATCGGTCAAGGTGCTCGGATCGGGATCCAGCCAGGCCTCGGCCTTGAAAGTCCTCCACGCAGGTTTAACAAAGGGGTTGGCGGGTCTCTTCCTTGAGCTACTGGTAGGAGCGGAAAAGTTTAGCCTACTTAGTCAGACACTTGATGACTATGAGAGGAGCTATCCCGGATTGCCCCGCAAGGTCGGGCAATCCATGCTATCTCTACCGACGCACGCTGCCAGAAGAAGTGAAGAGATGACCGAGCTGGGTGCAACGTTTCAGCACTTCGGGTTAGAACCCATCGTTGTACCCGCCGTGGGCAAGATCCTAAAATCCATTGCTACACTTAAGAACGTACCGGCTTCCGCGACTCAAGCAAAAATCGATGACCCAAGTGAATTGATCAAGCGTTTCACCGAATGGGGGTTGCTCGGGCAACCGACCGTGCAGAAGAAAACTCGGCTAAAAGCGACCCCAGGGCCGGGAAAAAAGAGAAGCAGAAATTCCGGTAGATCATAGTGTCACGGATTCACTTCAAGCCATTTCGAAGCAAAATCGGACAGAATCAAGCCCAAGGCAACTTTAACCTGCTCCACGGCTTTACCGGTTTCACCGGTCAAAATATATTGTCCATCCCATACGGGGGCAAAATGGATTGACCGGTTTTCTGAACCGTCGCAAGTCGAAATACTTCAACCTCAATCACCCCGTAGTAACGAACGGTCTTCCCATCCTCTTTAAAGGTTTCCACCGTGACATCAACCAGGAGGGATCCTTCGGCCGATGTTTTGTTCACCGTGAGCTGCGGAACTTTGCTCCGTAAAAGGGCAAGCGTATGGTCAGCCAGGAGTTTTTCGTTTAGACCTAGTTTTCTCGCTTCGCTATCCAGATCGTCGATCACCACATGGACCGTTTGTAAACCCGCTAAACCATTGGCTTCGGTGGACAACCTATTGGAAAGGGCCAGAACGATTAATGCAAATATAAGCGGAAGATAGAACCAACGCATTAGGGGCTCTTTTTTTATGACCGCAGCCCGCGAATTCTTCACACCCTCCGTAACAGGCACGAGCCCCTGGGTCGGCCAATGGACTCCACAGGGTAGAGCTTCAGCGAGATGCGGATGAGAGTTCGAATCTCAAGAAAGCCCAACAACCTAGTTGCCAGGATCTTTCCACGAACTGTAATTGAGCGCCTTGACGTCCGGGGTAAAGTCTCCCCTGGCGGAAACGCCCTGGCGCACGGGTCCGCTGAAACCACTCTCGCAGTAAAACTCCCAGAGGTTGCCCGTTGGACTGCGAAAGTACATAGCTGCATCGGTCCCGTTCCGCGTCCATATGTCGTGGGTCGGAACACCGTAACTCTCAAGACGCTTTTTCAAGGGAATCAGATCCGCCGATTTCACAAGTAAGGTGTAGTGCGGGTATTCGGCATCGGGTGCCGTCCAGCCACGAGTGGTAGTTGACTGTCCTATATCCGCACCGCCGAGCACTACGGTCACATGATCGGGGAGTTCGAACAACACCTTGCCTCCAACGGCCGCAACCCAGAAGCGCTTTCCTTCCTGCATGTTGCGAACCGGGAGAGTCATGTGGTTGTAGCCCAGAGGTCGGCCTTTGGGGAGCTTGGATCTGTCAGCGGGTGGTTGGAGGGACTGGTAATTCAACGCGGCAAAGTCGATCACGAAATCGCCGCCGGCGCGAGCCCCCAACCTGAGCGGCACTGCATTGAATCCCTCAGCGCAGTACATCTCGAACTGATTACCCGACGGGTCGCGGAAGTACATGAGCGCAGCGGAGCGCCCTTTCCGGCACCATGGGTCATGGGTAGGAACGCCATAGGCCTCCAGCCGCTGTTTGATGCCCATGTAGTCCTCAGGCTGAATCGTAAGACCGTAGTGGGGGTATTCGGCGTCGTGAGGGGTGGCCCCGCCAGGCTGTCGACCAAGAACGATTTTAAAGGTGCCCACCTGGACACAAGCGGTGTCGGGTTTTTCTTCGATAAGTTCCCCGCCTAATACCTCGACGAAAAACTGTTTCGAAAGGGCCAAATCCCGCGTGGGGAGACTGATGTGACTGAAACCGTACGGAGTGGGTGCCGTTGCAGCTTCGTTTTCCAAGGGTGTTTCCACAGTACTCATATTTATCCTCCCCGTTTATGATTCACATCAAAATTATAAGGTTATAATTGATCCGGTACTAACCACGCCCCCAGAGACGCTTGCTTGCGATCCGGGCCCCCTCCACCAATGCGTCGAGCTTTGCCCAGATGACGCTGTCGGGCATGTCCGTATTGCGCGCAACGCTGGCAAAGCCGCAATCCACTCCCGCGATAACATTCTCACGGCCCATGAACCCGGCATAACGCTCAATGCGCTGGGCCACCAGTTCCGGATGTTCCACGGTGGCCGTGGACTGGGTCACGACGCCCGGTACGAGCAAGGTTTGCGGGGGGAGCTTGACATCTTTCCACAGCTTCCATTCGTGCTCGTGGCGCGGATTGGAGGCCTCGAAGGAATGGGACCCCGCATGAATCTTCGCCACGAAATCGATGACGTGTTTGAACTCCAGATCGTGCACGCGCGGCCCGAAGGCCACACTGTAGCAGCTGTGAAAGCGAATTCTCTCACGGGGAAGGTCACGCAACGTGTGATTCAGCAGCTCCACGTGATGCTCCGCCCAGCGGCGGTACTCTTCAATACTGAGATCCGGGTTACGCAAATAGTGTGTGAGCAATTGAGGATCGTCGACCTGCAAAAGGAGACCGGAATCGATAATGGCCTTGTATTCCTCTCGTAGGGCCTCGGCAACGGCCACTTCATACTCTTCCTTAGTCCGGTAGTGCTGGTTGGGCCTGCGATAGCTGATTTGGTCCGGAGCAACTGCGGGGACGAAGGCCTCCTCCACCTTGACCTGGGCCAGGGCTGCTTTGAAGTTTTTGAGGTCCCGATCGAGCAACGCCCTCCCCTTGTAGGTAACAGGTCCCGTGCAAACAGGCTGCCGGGGAATGCGCCCTTCCGTGGCCCGCTTCAGGGCGGCCTCGGGATGGTAGTAGTCGGGGAAGGCCAGGAACTCCCGAGAGCCAGCCAGGTAGTTCACAGCCCGGGGGATATCCTTCTCCGGGATCTCCAGTTGCTCGAACCCGGTCAGACGCTCGTCCGCGTACAGGATAAAGCCCGCCTTGCTGGCTTCCCCATCGTTGATCACATCGATACCGCAATCCGCCTGCTTGCGCACCATCTCGAGGACGGCGCCCGGCAGGCGAGCCTCGAAGGCCTGCTCGTCGACCGGCTGCCCCTTCATCTTAGCGCCCAAGTCCTCGATCACGCTGTCGGGTCGCGGGAGGCTCCCCACGTGGGTTGTCAGGATTCTATCCGTACTGTGCTTCATTGGCTGCCTATTCCCTCACCGGTAGGTTGACTCACCATAGTCCCAATAACCAATTGCACAGCCATGGTCAAGCGGGACCTTCCACCTGTCTCGATGCATTCACATATTACTTTTCCGATTGGCATCTTTCTTACATTTAACTTTTTACTTTTGCCTTCACATCGGTGAGTATCTCCCTCGCCGCATTGTAGCCCGGAAGCCCCGTCACCCCCCCACCGGGGTGAGTCCCCGATCCACAGAGGTAAAGACCGTCGACCGGAGTCCGGTACTGCGCCCAACCTCTAAGTGGCCGTAACGAGAAGAGCTGGCTCAAGACCATGTCGCCGTGAAAGATGTTGCCTCCCGTCAGACCGTATTTCCTTTCAAGATCCAGTGGGCTCAGGACCTGTCGCTCGACGATCGCACCTTTTATATTCGGCGCGTATTCGGAAAGTACATCGATCACCCGGTCCGCGTAGGAATCCCCAAGTTCGTCCCAAGTGCCCTGGACGAGATGGTAGGGAGCGTATTGGACGAAGATGGACATCACATGCCTTCCCGGCGGTACCAGTGAGTCATCGTAGGCCGTCGGGATACAACACTCGAGCATCGGGTTCCTTGAAGGATTTCCTTTTTCGGCTTCGCGCCAAGCCTCTTCCATGTACTCGAGGCTCGGACAGATATGGATGGTCCCCTTGTGCTGGGGGCCGAGGTTGGTACCAGGAGAGGCCTTGAAATTGGGAAGCTCGCCCAGGACCAGGTTGATTTTGAGTGCGTTGCCATCCATCTTGATGGCCTCGATCCGGGAACGAAAGGATACGGGCAGATGGCCCCTGTCCATGAGGCGCAGGAAGGTTCCTTTGGGATCGACGTTAGAGGCAATCACCGGAGCTTCGATCTCCTCGCCATTCTCTAGAAGCACACCGACGGCCTTGCCGGAACGGATCTGAATCTTGGCAACCGCTGCGTCCGTTTGGATCAACGCACCCTTGGCTTGTGCGGATTTGGCCAGGGCCTGCGTAATTCCTCCCATCCCGCCCTTCACGAATCCCCACAGGCCGCGTTTCCCCCCTGCCTCTCCCATACAGTGGTGCAGTAGCACATATGCGGAACCGGGAGTTGAAGGTGCGCCGTTAAAACCAATGACCCCATCGGTAGCGAGAGTCGCTTTGATTGCGTCGGATTCAAAATGACCATCAAGAAATTCCCTAACGCTCGAGCGCATGATCTTGGCAAGCGCTGCAAGGGAGGATGGATCTCTCCAACCGAGTGCAAGCAACTCGCCGCCGAGGGACAGGCATCGTTTCCAATCGTCACTCCCCATGGGAGGAAGATTAGGCGGCGTCTTTCTGAATTGGGACTCGGCGAAGACTGCAAGCCGATTGACGAGCGCCTCATAATCGGCATAATGGGACGCGTCGCGCCGGGAGAATCTGGCCATTTCATCAAATGTCTTTTTTCCATCCTGCCAGAAAAACAGACCCCGGCCGTCCGGATGCGGAGTGTACGAGACCGGATCCTTGGGAAAGATGGCGTAGCCGAAACGATGCAATTCCAATTCGGCGACAACTCCAGGATCCAGGAGACTGCACACGTATGAGGCCGTGGATATTCGATGTCTGGGAAAGGTCTCTTCGGTGACACACACTCCACCCACGATGGACCGCCGCTCGAGGACCAGGACATTGAGCCCATTGCGAACCAGGTATCCGGCGGTTACCAGGCCGTTGTGACCGGCACCGATAATGATGGCATCGAATTTTCTCACGGAGGAAAGCTTGGGCAGGGAACCCGTGCCTTTAGTTCGTAAACAGAACGGGGCTCAAAGTCCCGCCGGTCCCAGCGGCTCACGAGGGAAGCCCGGAATTACTCCTTGACGATCTGTACCTCGGCCTTCACGCCGTTATCGGCGAGTGCCTGCAGATACTCCTGGTGAATCTCCGGAGGCTCCTCATCGAAGGGGAGCATATAATGGAGCGGCGTACGGTAACGGTCCTGGCTATACTTGGGGCTTCTCCCCCGCATGGCAAAGTGCCGCATGGTCGTAGCGCCGGTATTGAAATGACCGTGGAACATGAGATCGCCAGGCGAGTAGATAGATCCGGGTTGAACCTCAAAGCGCTGGCGCGCTTCGTCTTCGCGCCAAACCATCCCGAATCCGTTTCCCTGGGTCACGCAAACGATGGCACCGGGGCCATGCCGATGAAAGGTGCTGCGGCTACCTACGGGTATTTCTTGAACGTGACAGCCATAGGTGGTGCCCGCCAATCCGAAACGCATGATCTTCACACCTTTGCCTTTCATCGGATAATCGTCCAGGGAAAAGGTATTGACGTCAGGAATCAGGTTGGTTTCCCAGCTGCGGGTCGTCAGCTGCACGTTGTGACTGAAATAATCGGGTTCGTTGGCGAAGCGATCCCGGAACTGGAACGGGTTGCGAAAGATGAAATCCTCGTTATGAAACAAATTCATCAAATGGGGCAAATTGGTTCCCGCCAGAATGCGAACGGGTTCGTCCTTGGAAACGTTGAAATGCTGATAAGAGACATTCAAAGGGATGGCAAAGACAGCGCCGGCGCTCCATTCGAATGTACGTTTGGTATTATCCTCATGCCAGAGGGTGGTGGCACCGCTGCCGGCGCCCACATGAATCAGGGTCTCGAACAAATGGCGCTGGGGCAGGGTCTGACTGGCCGGCGGAATCTCACACACATAGGCGTCCGTGTCATCCTGGTCGCCCATGTTCAGGTAACAACCCAATGCTCCCATCCGTTTCCACGGTTGGACCTCAACCGTCTTGAAATCCTCCAGGAAATAGCCGTGGATGACTGGAAGCCCTTCTTTGGACAAAAACTCTTCGTAGGGCGTTGCACCCAGATCAATCGCATCTCTGATCGGCAGTTTCATGGCTCGGATACCTCCGGGAAAGAATTCTGGACACCCAACTTAGCCCCAATTGAGCAAAGGCGTCAACCGCTCATCAAATCAGACTATGTGGACAACCGGCTTTGAATCCCCGTGGCCTATATAACTTGCAAAGGGAAAATCACCCGCTTCTCCCCTTTTTTTGGATAACCCATCGATCCTTCGACTTTGCTCAGGATGGTGAGCCTGCCCTTCGAGAGCCTCAGGGCCGTGAGCTTGTCGAATCGGTCGAACCATTATGTGCCCGCGGCTTGCCTCGGGAATTCCTACATAATGATGGATACCACGGGCGTAAGCTCGTGGAGGCTTCACCTACGAAACAGTGTTTTTCCATTTTTCCCCAGGACTCGTTCGATGTCGCTGCTGAAGAGTCCCGGTTTGCCGCTCAGAAACTCCATGGCCGTCCTACCCGCTTTGGTTTCGGCGGTCGTGAATTTCTGCCGGCGTCGGTAGTCGTGTTTATCAATGTAACGCTCCAGCGTATCCCTGAGAGACCTGGCCTTTTGGGCCTGAACCTCCCGTAGTAACCCGAAATTGGGGTGGTTGAAGGATTGTTCCTCGGTCAGGAGAAAGTGAAGCAAACAGATTCCCTGTGAGGTTTCGTAGTTTTCGAAGAACTCCTTTTCCTGTAGATGGTCCAGGAATTCTTTCAAATGATAGGACTCGAATTGTGTAACGTAGCGGCAGACGGGACAGCTCTTCTGCTTGATCATGGGACGAATTTTGCGTTGTCTCTTGGCAAAAACCGATTTGAGGGTCTTCTTTTTTGTCCCTGTGCCGGCCCCTGCCAGGTTATCGAACTTCCTCAAGAGATCCGAGGCAAGAATGGCAAAGCCAAGATCCGGTGAACTGATATGGGGTAGGCCGGAAAGCTGCCAGGTATGCCAGTTGCACAGCCCGAATGAGTCGATCAACTCCATGCGCGTCGGGACATCCATAATGCGCTCATACATCATACTGTCCAGGTAGCCGAGGCCATCCTGGATGACGAGGCTGCAGATGGGGCACCCCGCCTCACCCAGGGTATCCAGGAGCTTGAAATAAGAGCGTCCCTTGCGCACAGATTCCATGCCCTGTGCATAGCACCCCCGCTCCCGAATTGGCAACGAAGACACAAGGAGATCAAACTCGGTCAACTAGAACCATCTTGACGAGGGATCCATCCATACGATAGAAAGCCAATTGGGCAAGGGCTGGCGTGAGACCCCGGGAAAGCCCATAAGGATTAGAATAAGGACGCACTATGGCAAATGAAACGACGACCGGACCAGGAACATCTACAACAGTGGATCCAAACACGGTCGTCATCAGCAGTCGGGAAAAACAGATTGTCCTGTGGTTGAACAACATCAACCATATGATGAACCATTTTCAGAACCAGATCGTATTCGTTATGTACCCGACCATCGCAAGAGAGATGGGTTTCGGCCCGCTTCAGTTGAGCCTCCTCACTGCCGGGCGAAGCATCTTCAACAACTGGGCGCAGCTGGGGTACGGATTTATCACACCGTTTGTTCCCCGCTTTCAGCTCCTAGGCATTACTAGCCTGATATACGCCATAGGTACCTTTCTTAGCGGCACCGCGTGGAGCTTCCTGAGCTTCCTCGGGATTCGCTGCCTCGCGGCACTGGGCTCAAGCTCCATGCACCCTGTAGGCACCAGCCTGCTGGCCAGTTACTTCAGGGAGACTCGAGGTGCAGTGCTGGCTCTGAACAGCACCATGTCCCAGGTGGGCAGCATCATGGCTCCCTTACTAGGCGGGTTTTTACTAATTACCATCGGTTGGCGAAATACCTTCTTCAGCGTAGCTATCCTGAGCGTCCTGATGGCCTTAGCCTACTTCTTTTTTCGGGATCGTGTCAGGGACACGACCAAGACCACCGAGTCGAATAAGGCAAAACTCGCCCGTAGCAAAAGCAGTTATCTGCGCCTGCTGCGCAACCGCAATTTCATGCTCATCGCCCTCGTATTTCTCATAGGCGGTGCCGGTCGGGGTGAGGTGATGCCGACTTACCTACCCCTCTACCTTGAGCGGGATTTCGGTTTTGCCACCACCTTCACCATCACAGTGCTCTTTCTATTCCAACTGGGCGGTCTCGCGGGCCCCCTCCTGTTCGGATGGTTCTCCGACCGGGGCTCCCGTAAACGGGTCACTCAGGCCTCTTTGGCACTTTCGGGGCTGGGCGCCATCGGATTGGCATGGCAAGGACCTAACCCGATTCTGATCATCCTCAACGTTATCTTCTTTGGCGCGGTCACCCACTCCCGAGGGAGTCTGACCCAGGCCATGGTGGCCGACTCGGTAACCGAAGAGGACCAGGACGCGGCATTTAGCCTCTATTTCTTTCTCGGGTTCCTATCGGCCCCGGTCTGGGCGATCGTGACCGGCTACCTGTTTCAGGCCTACAGCTTCACGGCGGCCTTTTCGGTCATGTCACTGAGCTTCTTTGCCGCCATGATCGCGATGAACCTGGTGCAGGATACCCAACCCCGTCGTGCCGCCTGAGCCCCCTGCAGGGCTCCCGATGCGTTATTCTTTCTAAAGGCACCGGCAGACTCTCGGTTCTGCCGGTGCCTTTATCCCCAATCGTAAAGACCGACATGTTAGGGAAACGTGGCGCGCAGCCTGAGTCTCCTCTCCGTGGCTAGGGCATCATTCGCCGACAGAGATAGGTAAGAGCTCTAAGTGTGTACTGGGAGAGATGATAGGTGAATCATAGGTGAAAAAGATGAAACCGCACTAGTTTACGAAGCGGGACAGGATTACGCTTATTCTTTGTCTCCGAGCATCGTCCCGCGGCACCGGCGCGCACCGCAGAAGCAGGCATGCTCCTTTTTCGCCTTCTTGGTATGACGTTCGGATAGCTGCAGGTTGTAGTCGTATCTGATTTCTTCGCCCTTTTTGATGTCGCGAATCGCATCGATGAAAATACGGTCATTCTCGTCATCCGTATCGCAGTTGGGGTCGCACGAGTGGTTAATCCAACGAGCCGAATTCCCTTTGCGGGTGCCGTCGATAACGATTTCATCGTTGACCGTGAAAAGCATGGTATGGGGCGAGTTGGCCTGTTCTTCCCCGAAGCGATCATCGGCCTCTTCATGAGAGATGCGCATGCCCTTGTACTCTATAACCCGACTCCCTTTCCGAATGAGTCTGAGCGCAAAGACGCCAAACCCGTGAATGGAAGAACGGCGTACCACAAGCCTCCGTTTGCCTATTTTCTTTTTTGCACGCGCCATGGTGAATCTTACCTCCGGTTCAATTGAAGTTGACTGTCTTTTGAGAAATGGGCGAGAGCCCAAGCTGAGAAGATATATATTAGCAACGTACGGAACCCGAGTCACTAAAAAATTGGTTCGAGAAATTAGGAAAAGCTTTGCCAGTTACGGTAGGTTCGATCCGCATAGAGTTTCTTCATATCAAGCCCAATAGGGATCCCTCGACCGCTCAAATACGCGGCGATAGGCTTCAATGGTAATCCCACAGCGGCAAGATAGTCCCCCTGGATGGCCGCGATCAGAGCCCTCCCCTCTCCCTGGATGGAATAAGCGCCGGCCTTATCGAGGGACTCACCGCAGGAGAGATAGCTTTCGATCTGTTCTTCCGAATAGGGGTGCATCTGGACCGAGACCACCTCGACCATCTCTAACCCTGGGCCTCCCTTGCCATCGACAATCGCCACGCTGGTCAAAATCCGGTGGGTTCGACCCGAAAGAACATGAAGGATACGCCTGGCATCGGCTACTCCGTTCGGCTTGCCGATCTTTTCTTCATCGATTTGAATCATGGTGTCGCTACCGATAACGAGGCCTTCCGGGTATTGGTGGAGGACAGACCGGGCCTTACCGAGAGCAAAACACAGCACCTCATCCTCCGCAGGACGATGGGCAACCCCAAGTTCGTCATAATCCGGGGCTACGACCTCAAAGGGCAAACCAAGCAAGGTGAGAATTTCACGGCGGCGGGGAGAGGTAGAGGCGAGGATGAGCTTCATAGAAGCAGAGATTCAGAGGCCTAGGGGGGCAATGACCGGACCCTCAGTTGGCTCCCACGGGGCAGGACTCTGGTTATCTCCAGTCGAAGCGATCATCGCGGTGTAGTTCCGTAGGCAGCGCACTACATCGCCTACGTCCTTTGCCTGGACCATTTGATTGCGCAACTTGGACGCTCCCGGAATACCCTTACAGTACCATGCCAGATGTTTACGCATCCCGACAAAACTCGGGGCGCCCGAAACCTGGTCAAAATAATTGCTGTGCTCCAGGATAACGCTGATTCGCTCTTCCAGGGACACAGGTGTCAACGGTTCCTGGCAAATCCACGCCCTGTTCTGGGAGAGCAACGCCTCTTTGAGCCGTGCCTTGCCCCGGAAGATCCATGGGTTCCCCTGGACCGAGCGCCCAAGTAGAACACCATCGACCTGAGTCTCACGGACACGACGATAAACATCCTGCATACCTCGCAGATCCCCGTTTCCAAGGATCAATGTTCCCGAACCCTTGACCACTGAAGCTGCCAGAGCAATGGCCTCCCAATCGGCCTCGCCCTTGTACATTTGCTTGAGGGTTCGTCCGTGGAGTGAGATCACTGATGGTCTCTCCTCTAGAAGCGCTCGCATCCAATCTTCCACGACGATCCGGTCATACCCCAGGCGGGTCTTGACCGAAACCGGGATCGGGCGCCGCAGGTCCGGAGTTTCACTCCCCGTTCTGAACCGATTGACACTTTTCACCCGTTCGCTAACCTCCGGGTGCAACTCCAGGCCCGAAAGGCTCTGTCCCCGGCACCAGTCTTGGATTCCCCGACGCACGCTCCGGATGATGGACCGGGCTATATCCGGAGTCAGGATCAAAGCGGCGCCGCAGCCGTTACCGACGACCTTGCGCGCGGGACACCCCATATTAATGTCCAGCCCATCGAAACCGAGCTCACAGACGATATGGGCAATTTTGTAGAAAAGCTCCGGGTCATGGCCATAAACCTGGGCCACGATCGGGCGTTCCAACTCGCCATAGGTCAAATCTCTGATCAGCGTGTGCGGTGCATAGAGCGCCGTCTGGACGTTGACGAACTCGGTAAAGGTCACATCGGGACCACCATGTTTCGCGATGATGTGGCGGAAAGCCAAGTCAGTGACCCCGTCCATAGGGGAAAGGCCGACGATGGGTCTGGGGATCTTATGCCAAAAATTTTCCATGAAGCCTACACGGGCTTACGCCCGTGGTATCCCTCTTTCTTCGGCGGAATCCACCGAAACGCCCTCCTTGCCTACTCCGCCGAAGCAGCTGTTTGGGCTGCGAAGGCCGGTCGCTCTTCGAGCTTCGGCCCGTCGCCCGTAGGCTTTAGGGCGGAGAGTTTGTCCATCGCATTCATCCATGGGCTTACGCGAAGGCGGATGGAATTAGACAACTCTGGTTATGATAGCAAAGCTCCCCGATAGGAACAACAACTGGAATAGTCGATCAGAATACAGTATAAAATAGAATATTAACCCGCATTAGGAGGTAATGAAATGAGCCTGTTTAGACGTACGGCCATAAAGATGCTAGCTATGGGTTCCCTTCTTTTTGCCATCGGGCTATTGCCCGGCGAGCGCGCCCACAGCCAGCTCCAAGGGAAACAACACAAAGTAATCTTTACAACCAACCTCGGGGCCTTCGTCGTCGAGTTGTATCCGGACAAGGCCCCCATCAGTGTGAAGAACTTCCTCGACTATGTGGACTCTGGATTTTTCGACAACACCATCTTCCACCGCGTCATTCCCGGTTTCATGATACAAGGCGGGGGATTCGGCCCGGATCTGAAGCGCAAAAAGACCCGCTCCCCAATCAAGAATGAGGCCGACAACGGTCTCAAGAATAAACGCGGCACCCTTTCTATGGCCCGTACGAATGAGATTCACAGCGCCATGTCCCAGTTTTTCATCAGCGTCAAAAACAACGATTTTCTAGATCACGGTACCCAGGATTTCGGTTACGCGGTCTTTGCAAGGGTGATCGCGGGGATGGAGGTGGTCGACAAGATTGCCGCTGTCCCGACGGGCAATAGCGGCTACATGAAAAATATACCCAAACCTCCGGTGGTCATCCAGTCGGCGCGTCGCGAACCGGAACCGGGAAAGCCCAATTGACAAACCCAACGACCCAAGAGTAATAAGTCATGTTTCCAAACAGTGCTATCGGCTCAAAGCCCCTTGAGGAGAATCTTTATGACTGCCATGCCTGACGAACAAACAATGGCCGACCTCTGGCAAGAGATCGATGCCCTGAGCCGGAGCTTCTACGACCAGGTTTATGAAGTATCCAAAGAGTTCTGGGCCACCAAGCCTTCCGGCGAGCGCCTCAACCAGTGGCTCACGGAAAGGGTCTGGAGCGAACGGGAGGGCGCCAAGATGCACGCCTACGTGGTCGTGCAGATGGCTGAAGTCCTTGAATCTCAGGATTTGGTTTTTTTGGCTCAACAGGCTGCCGACGAGGCGCACCATTGCCAGTTGGTCGGCGATTGTTTAAAAACACGGGGACTGAGTCTCAAAGGCTACGAACCCGCCCCTCGCTGGCGGGCCATCTTTCAAGAAGACTACGATGCGGCCGATACACGCGATCCTATTCTCCTCTTCTCTATCCTCCATATGGGAGGAGAGGGTCCGGCTTCTGCGACGGCCAAGGCCGCAGCGGAGGCACTGAAGGACACCCCGGATGCGGATATTGGCCGGGCCTACGAGAAGATCTACCCGGAGGAGGCAGGCCACTGGAAGGCGGGACGGGACGCCCTCAAACGCCACGCCACCACCCCAGAGGCACTGGAACGGTGCCATGAGGCCCTCAAGACAAAGGCCAAACGGCTCTTCTCGGGATACAAACGGATGGCCAAGGAATGAGACTTACGCATCCTCAACTGCATTAACCACGTCGGCCTCTCGGGCAAGGTCCTCCATCTCTACATTCTTCAGGAAAAGAACCATCGTGTTTCCTTCTTTCCCCCGTGGAGGAAGCTCCCGATCAAGGCGACTCATCTTAATCGTGAATAATACTTCAAAGCCATGAGTGTCACTCCGTGGTACGGGGTTTAAAGGGTGATGATCAAAATGGACCCGGCTACCGTGGTAACAGCACCGACGACCACCCTCAGATTGAGCACTTCCAAGTCACGAAGAAAAATCGTGGTGAGAAGAAGAGAAAGAACCGGATTTGCTCCGATCAGAGGGTTGACGACAACGACCTTGCCGTAACTCAAGGCATAAAAGGCCGACAGCATGGCCGCCGTATGTGCAGATCCGGCCGCCAGGAACCAGGCGAAAGACCTCCGTGTCAACGAAAAGGACCGCCACCCCCCTTGGGCCTGGTGCATTATCGCTCCAACAACGACCGCCGTGGTTGCTGATGTAGTCGCCGCCATCAAGGGGAGGTTCGCGATGAGCAATCCGAGCTTACGCAGAATGGAGGCTGAAGCGAAACAGAACGAGGCTAGGGCCGGATAGATCAGGTCGAGCTTCCGCCAGTGGGATTTTTGCGTCTGGGACCCGGAAAGAATCACAATATCAAGGATGACCAGGGATGTGCCTATGATATTTTGCGCTGGCCAAATCTCTCCTACCAGAATAACGGCCATAATTGAGGAAAACATCGGCGACGTGTTGGTAATAGGCACCGAACGCGCTACCCCGATACGTTCGATCGATATGAAGGTCATGAGTCGGCCGATGGCCGGGGCAAAAATTCCGCCGGCAATAAAGTACCAAATCGCCTGCGTATTAAAACTAGACAGAGGTATTGAGAACAAGGTAACGAGCCAAAGCAAAACGGCGGAGATGATGATGGAGACGATGGTACCGGTGGCCGAATTGGAGGTCACCAGACCGCGCCGTATCAGAATATGGGAGGCGGAAAAGCAAAAGGCGGCCTGAATAGCAAAGTAGATACTCATAGTTGGCCAGAATGAACTCAGAACATGTCAAGACATTGGATTGACACGGGAATCCTGGTCTCATGATCACACACGCTCCTGGGCAACCCGAACCTGAGTCTTATCTTCTCCACCCTGGAGTGTCAATCTTCTTCACGAACAAGATGAACTTGACAACGAATACGGGTTTCCATATTCTCTCAGACACGTCCCTTCCGGATGGCAGGGGCGTCCTCCTAATGTTCTTTGTGCTGAGCTTTTGATAGGGGTCAGGACCTGACGGGAACCAGAGAAAAGGAGAAGCCAATGGCCAAAGGCGGATTCAAAATCTTTGACAGTGATATGCACATCATGGAGCCAGCCGACCTGTGGGAGCGCTATATTGACCCCAAGTTCCGCTCCATCTCCCCCCTGGGCAGGACCTCCGACAACGTACGCGACCTGGGATTGATCTATCGCGACCGAAGCCCAGTAGGCAGAAGCACTACCGGAGTACCTCATCGCGGCCACAACTATGAGAAAAACCAGAAGGTCTATCGTGACCACTCCCAACGTGGCTGGGGTCCCGACTGCCAGTTGGAGGCGATGGAATTGGAAGGACTCGACGTCGCGGTGCTCTTCCCCAGCCGGGGATTGAGCGTCCTGACCCAACCGGATTATGACCCCCCGTTCGCCGCCGCCATTGCCAGGGCCTATAACGATTGGATGTTCGAATTCTGTCAGCCCGACACAAAGCGGCTTATTGGTGCCGGGATGCTCTCGGTTTACAATATCGACGACGCCGTCGAGGAAGCCCACCGGGTCGTGGAAAAGCTGGGGTTCCGGGCGGTGTTTCTCCGCTCTAATATCGTCAACGGCAAGACCTGGCACGACCCCTATTACGAACCGTTGTGGAAAACACTGGAGGAACTGGATATCCCCGTAGGCTATCATGAGGCTTCAGGTTCCCGATCGCACCAAAGCGCAGAGCACTTCGATCCCAACTTCGGCCTGCGTCGGGTCTATGCCCAACCCTTCGAGCAGATGCTTGGCCTCGGCAGCTTTGTAGCGGGAGGTATTCTCGAGCGGCACCCCAAGCTTAAGGTGGCCTTTCTCGAGGCCAACTGCTCCTGGTTGCCCTGGCTCCTCTGGCGGTTCGACGAGGGCTACGAACGGGAAGGTGACGTCTTCATGGAAGAGCTGACCATGGCACCGAGCGAGTATTTCAAGCGCCAGTGCTATGTCTCCGTGGAGCCCGATGAGCTCCCTGCCCGTTATGTCATTGACGCCTTCGGTAGTGACCAGATCGTCTTTTCCACGGATTATCCACACGGGGACTCCAGATATCCAGGTGCCGTGGATGCCTTTCTAGAACTACCCCTCTCCGATGAGGACAAGCGAAAAATTCTCTGGGACAACTGTGCTCGATTCTATGCGGTTGATGAAGTACCGGAAACGGTAAGTTCGCAGCCAACAGGAACCAACGGACGTTCCATCGAGGCAAAAGAAGGGAGAGATGCCCATGAAGACCGATAGGCAAAATGCACTGGAGCGATTTGTCGAAAAGACACGGGAATTGTTTTCCAAAGAACAGGACCCTGAAAAACGTTGGTCGGCGCTTTCGCCGATCCTTTCCGAGCTGCTGGCGGAGCCCCAGGTACTCGAGGCCTCCCAGAAATGGCCCGATTGTCTTCCCAAGGACGGGCGCGCGGAGAATCTCCTCTTCTATGTCGACCCCGATTATGGCTTCGCCATCAACGGCCTGACCAAAGGGGCCGCCAGGCGGGGTCAGCGCACTCGCATCCACGACCACGCCCATATCTATACCCTTTACGGAGTACTCGACGGTCACGAAAATGTCGAGCGCTACGAGAGGATCGACGATCGTTCCCGCCCCAACTACGCGGAGATTCGGAAAAGCAGCGACCAGCTCGTCGGTCCGGGCGAAATCGACCTCGTGAAACCCTACGAAGTCCACTCCGAGCTCACCGTGGGTGAGAGAACCGTCGCCGTCATCATTCGCAGCGAGAAGGCCGGTGGGTTCAACCAGGGGCGCTATAATCCGGAGACCTTCGAGTACTTCGAGAGCCTGGGACCGCGTCAGACACCTGTCGAGATGCTACCCAAGGGCTAATCCTCGAGGCCAAATCAAAAAGAGTCACTATGAAACTCTACAGCTTCTTTCGCAGTTCTGCGTCCTATCGAGTCCGTATCGCATTGACTTTCAAGGGACTGGGATACGAACAGGTCCCCATCCATCTGCGCCGCAATGGTGGCGAACAGTTCCATGCCGAATACAAGGCAGTGAACCCTCAGGAACTCGTTCCCACGCTAGTCGATGCCGGCCGTAATCTCAGCCAATCCCTAGCCATTATCGAGTATCTGGAAGAACGTTTCCCTGATCCCCCATTGCTCCCTAAAGATCCTGCAGACCGGGCAACCGTGCGCGCCATGGCCCTTGTCCTCGCCTGCGAGGTGCACCCGCTGCAAAACTTGAGGGTCCTCGTCTATCTGAAAAACAAACTGAACCAAGAACAAGCCGAGATCGACCGCTGGTCCCAGCATTGGATAGCCCTCGGTCTATCGACGCTGGAGACGATGATGCAATCGGCCCCCAAGCAGGGGAATTTCTGCTTCGGAGACACGCCAACGCTGGCCGATATCTGTCTCGTCCCACAGCTCGCCAACGCCCGTCGTTTCAATTGCGACCTAACCCCCTACCCCACCCTCATGCGTATCGAAGCCGCCTGTCTGATTCTCCACCCCTTTATTGAAGCTATCCCCGAGAACCAACCGGACGCCGAATAACCTGGTAATCCTAGCTAATCTGGCTAATTTAGCCCCCGATGCGGCGGACCACAGAGGGTTTCCAAAAATCCAAGGGAATGACTAAAACCTATATTCTAGTGTTACGCCCAGAATTCCCAGCGGCTCGTACTCAGAGTAAAGCCATCCCGTTTTCAACAGGTTCGCTAATGATGTGGATTTGTTTGGGTCAGAATGGGGCGGGATCATCCTACCCAGCGTGCAGCATGTCGGCCAACCAGCGAATGGCGAGGGCGCGTGCCTCTGGGGGGCCCATGTGACCTCCGGGATAAAAGCGGCCGACCTTGGGACTCCCATGTTCCATCAACAGGTAATGATCACGAATGGGAAAGACCGAGTCGCCGACACCGTTGATACAGAATAAGGGTGCGGACGGGTTGTCCAGCAGGCCCTGATCGAGTAGCGAGAACTGGCCCGCATGCTCCACCCAGTCATCGAAGGTTTTGAGACCAAAGGCGAAGGCAAGGGTCTCGGCCAGCTCGAAGGGGTATTCACCGTACTGTGACTTCTCGATCCAATCAGGCTGGAAGGCGTAGTGGACCGGGCCGCCGTGATTGACCACGGCCTTTAATAAGTCCGCGTGGGTGTGCGCGACCTTGGCCGCCCAGTAGCCTCCCGTACTGGCCCCCATGGCGGCGATGGGCCTGCCACCTACTTCGGGGTGGGAGCGCGCCCAGCTAAGAGGGTATCGAAGAAGCCCTCCGGGTCTTGGGAGCCATCGATAGGTGCCTCGCCTACACCCGGCATGTCGATGCTCAGGAGTAAAAGGTTTTCTTTGAGGAACGGCCCAGGCAAACGATCTTCCTTGTATCCGTCGATACCGCCCCACGAGACCACCATGGGATGCGGCCCCTCGGTTGCCGGGCGATAGAGGTACCCCTTGATTACGTTCCCACTGGTGAACCGCCCATGCAATGGGATTTCAACGACCTCCGGAACATGGCCAAAATAGGGCGCCGCCTTTAGCCAGTTGGCCTTTGACCTCGAGTAGGCCTCTCCCTTGGCAGGGGAATTGGGCGCCGGGTAACGGGCCACCCGGTAGGTTGCGAAAGCCAATAAATAGTTGTCCCTGGCCTCCGTTTGATCTCCGGCGGCCTCCGCCTTGGCCGCCTTATCCTCGTAAGGCAAAGCCGCTTCTGAGAAAATCTTGGCCCACGCAACAGATTCGACCGAACTCAACTTGGAAAAGGCGTTGCTGATATCTTCCAGTTTGCATTCGGCAAACGGATTTCGGTTGTGGCGGGCCCGTTCCAGCAGGATATGACGAATCTTAGGAAACGGTCGAGAATAGTACTTGATACGATTGTTCTTTTCCATGGCAGCCTGATCTAGAGAGTCCTCCCCTAATTATCCTATTGAGACTATCTTGTCATGCGGTAATGACGAGGATGGAACCCGCCACCGTGCAAGCAGCTCCGACAACAATGCGGGAGGTAATGGACTCCAGATCTCTAAGAAAGATAGCCGAGAGAATTATTACCAGCACCGGGTTAGCGCCAATCAGGGGTTCCACAGTAACTACCTTGCCAAAACTCAGGGCGTAAAAAACCGACACCATCGCCGTGGTATTGGAGATCCCAGCAGCAAAGAACCAGCTAAACGAGCGCCGTGACAAAACGATCGCTTTCCTTCCCCCGTGCAGTTGCAACATGATCAGACCCAGCAGTAGACCCGTCGAGGCCGTTACCGCAGCCCCCATGATAGGAAGGTGTTCAACCAGTAGACCCAATTTGCGCAAGTTGCTCGACACAGCAAAGGCAAAGGCAGCCATAACGGGAAATATCAAATCGATTTTACGCCATTGAACGTTCAGAGATTCTTTCCTTGAAAGGATGACAACTCCAAGAACCACGAGGGATGTTCCCAGGAAATTCTGCAGTGTCCATCGCTCGCCCATGAGAATGACGGCTAGAATGGATGCGATCATGGGATACGTATTAGCAATGGGAACCGACCGCGCGGCACCCACGCGTTCCATGCCGAGGATGGTCAAGGTCCGTCCCAACCCGGGTGCAAAAATCCCACCGGCCAGGAAGTACCAGACGGCATGGCTCCGGAAGCTTGCCAACGGGACAAAGAAAGGCACCAGGGTCCACAAAACAACGGCTGACATAGTCAGGGAGAAAAGGGACGCCGTAATGCCATTGGAAGACACCAACCCGCGACGGTTCAAGACGTGGGACAGCGCAAAACAGAGAGAGGCCTGGATAGCAAAGTAATCGCTCATGCGGTTATCACCAAGACCGTACCAAGCACCGTGCAAAGCGTCCCCGCAACAACACGAAACGTGACGGCCTCTAAATCTTTCAGGAAGAGAGCGGAGAGAGGGAGGGTGAGGACGGGATTCGCATTGACCAGAGGATCTACGATCACTACTTTTCCGTAGCTCAAGGCATAGAAGACCGAAACCATGGCTGCCGTAGTAGTTAATGCGCCCGCAAGTAACCAACCGAGAGATTTCCGGGGCAACAAGAAGACTTGCCGGCCTCCCTGGAACCGAAGAATGGTCATCGAAAAGATCACGGCTGTCGTCGCAGTCACCGCCGCTGCCACGAGAGGAACGTTGTCTATCAGTAGCCCGAGTTTACGGAGATTGGTCGAAACGGCAAAAGAGAGAGCTGCCAAGGCTGGGAAAACGAGGTCGCGTTTTCGCCATCGAGTCTGTCCCGACCCCCTCGTGGAAAGGATCACAATCCCGAGAATCACCAGAGAGGTGCCCAGGAAATTCTGCAGTGTCCAACTCTCGCCCATGAGGAGTACGGCCAGTATCGACGCCACCATTGGGGAAGAGTTGGAGATCGGGATAGAGCGTCCGACGCCGACCCGCTCCATTCCCGTCATGCTCATGAGTCGTCCAAGGCCGGGTGCAAAGATACCGCCCGCTAGGAAATACCAGATCGCAGGTGTTCGGAAACTGGACCAAGGAACAACGAAGGGCACGATACTCCATAAAACCACTGCGGATATAATGATGGAGAATAGAGACGCGGTGATAGCGTTGGACGCGACAAGACCACGGCGGTTCAAGATATGGGAAATGGCAAAGCAGAAGGCAGCCTGAAGGGCAAAGTACTCGCTCATAACGTAATCACCAAGATCGATCCACCGACAGTACAGGCGGCCCCTACCAGGATACGCTTGGTAATGGCTTCCAGGTCCCTGAGGAAGATGGACGACAAAAGAATGGCCATAAAAGGATTAGTACCGATGAGAGGCTCGACTATCACCACGGGACCAAAGCTGAGCGCATAAAACACCGAAATCATGGCCGTCGTGTTGGTGAGGCCGGCGGCCAAAAACCATCCGAAGGAGCGCCGTGACAGCAAAAACGCCTGACGTCCCCCCTGCACCTGAAGCATAACCAATCCAAGAAGAAACCCGGTACTGGCCGTGGTCGCTGCGGCCATAAGAGGGATATCGGTAATGAGCAACCCGATCTTGCGGAGATTCACAGAGATGGCAAAAGAAAACGCCGCCATGATGGGAAAGATCAGGTCGACTTTACGCCATTGAGCTTGCCCCCTCTCTCTCTTGGAGAAAATCACAACCCCCGAAACGACCAGAGACGTGCCCAGGAAGTTTTGCAACGTCCAGGTCTCCCCCATAAGGATCACGGCCAAAACGGAAGCGAAAATAGGTGAGGCGTTAGATATGGGCACGCAACGGGCAACACCAACCCGCTCGATTCCTGTGAGATTCAGGAACCGCCCCAGACCGGGGGCAAAGATGCCTGCGACAAGAAAGTACGGCAGTGCAGGCGTCCAAAAGGCGGCAAATGGGACAAGAAAAAGGACCACAATCCACAACACAAGCACCGACACACTGAAGGAAAACACAGACGCGGTTATGGCATTTGAGGTAACCAAACCTCGGCGGTTTAAGATATGCGAGAGCGCAAAAAAGACAGCTGCCTGGACGGCTAAATACTCGGTCATGAGGTGCTCGCTGACCGCAGCCCTTCCTCTTCTATATTGTGATAAGGGTTTAACATGAAACCAGCAGGATCACGGATCAACCAAGACAAGGAATGGACGATATCAGCGACTCTCCCTCCTCTACACTCCCAGGGAGATTTTGTACATTTCCAAATCGACCGCCCGGTTTAGGAGATTTGGAGTTTCTTTGAGAATGGGCTTGCAACTCTTGGGGGGGGGGAGGTTTTCGGAAGGCTTTCTCGAAATTGCACAAAGCGCGGTAGCTTGAAATCCGCCAGGCTATCTTTAGACCAATCGATGAGTTCCTCTCCCGTCATGGATTGCCCGACCATGAGCACAACGCAAGCCATGACGTCGTCTTCCCCCAAATCGAAAAGAACGGCTATGACGGCCGATTCTAAGACCTTCGGATTCTCATTGACGACGCCTTCAACCTCAGCTGCTGAAATGTTTTCCCCCTTTTTTCGGATGATATCTTTTTCTGTCAGCGAAAAAGAAATAACCATCCTCATCCTTGTAAGCATAGTCGCCGGTATAAAGCCACCCATCCCGAATCGCCTCTGCGGTCTTTTGGGGATCTTTGAAATAACCGCGCATCAGCACCGGGCTTCGAACCGCAAGTTCGCCTACCGTTTCTACGGGAACCCCCCTCATAATCCACGATTTTCAATTCGGAAAAGCCGCCGGACCACCCCGGGTGCGTTGCGGGAATGCCTTTGCTTTTCATCTTTACAATTCCCCCGATGGGATTTTGGAAAACCGCCGGGATCTCTGTCATTCCGTAGGCGTCGATGACGTGAGGGATTTTAAACCTCTTGGTGAAAGCCTCATAGACTCGGGGACTAATGCCCGCTCCTATGGCCACTCGGATTCGATGGTCGGAAAGAAATTCGTCTTCCCGTCGACTGCACAAGGCAGAGCCTATGGCCCCGACAAAATTGAGTTCGGTCGCCCCGTAGCGCACAGCCTGATGCCAGAACTGACTGGCGCTGAACTGGTGGATCAATATGAGGCTAGCCTCCCCCGCTATGGCTCCCCAGGTACTGTAAAACTGGGCATTCATATGAAAGAGCGGCAGGATGGTCATAATACGATTATTAGAGTTAATTTGGGTGCGTACAAGAAAGGCCTCGCCAGTTACCAGTACGCTATTGTGTATATGCATAACCCTCTTGGGGAATCCTGTGGTTCCTGAAGTATAAATCACGCAAGCAAGCTCATCGGCTTCAAGATTTACCGGCCTCAGGATGTTCGACATCCTCTCTGATAAAGGGCTTGAGGGCAATCACGCTTTCAGGCAGTTGGTACTGTTCCATGTCAACACAGGAAAACCACGTTAATCGAGTGTAGTTCTTTTGTATCTGGTCGATGATTTCAAGGCGTTCTTCCGAGACGATCAGGCCCACCGCCTCGAGTGTTGCACAATGTATTGGCATTCATTGGCTTTAAAATTCGCATTGATGGGAACGGCTACGCCCACGATCTTACACAATGCAAACCAGCGATACCGGAACTCAGGGATATTGCGTAGCAACAGACACACTCGGTCCCCACGCTTCAACCCCTTTTCCAGTAAACCTATAGCCACCCGGCTAACTGTCTCGTCAAAATCTCCGTAGCTGACCCTGACGACGTTATAGTAGAGAAACAAATTTTTCCGAAATTTCTGTACTTTGTCTTCCCAATAGCGCCGCAGATTCAAGTCTCAACCTGAGTCTGGCTTTATCAGCAAACTTTCAATGAGATTTATTCTTAGCAAGAAAATAGTAGACGGAAAGTCCGAAAATCGCGACATCACCGCTTACGGGCGGAGGGTCCCTCGCTCAATATTTATTGCTAATGTGTACAAATTTGACCGTTGATCAAGGAAAATAGCGAACGGAGGGCTTCAAGAGACCGCCGATTAATTGCCTTGTAGTTTAAACTGGCGGTCTCTACTTTGTCATCGAATGTCGCATTTCAGGGAACAGGCGCCGCCCGATGGACGGCGCCTGGAATGATTCATTTCGCTGGGGGCATCAATGTGGCGGCAAGGGACCGGCTCCGGCAAATTTCTTGTAGAGTTGCGCCATCTCCGGGTCCGTTGGTAGATTAAGGATAGCCTTAGACTGCTCCTCCGGCATCAGAGGGGTGGCCTCGGCACCGGTCAGTTTTTTGTACTCCTTCAAGAAACCGGGATCTTGGTATACCTTACGGAAGGCCTCGCTTAGGATCTTCACACGGTCCGGAGGAGTGCCCGGGGGAAGGAAGTATGGGGACCCGGCCAGCCTGAACGTCCGGTACATACCAATAATTTTTTTCTCCCTATCGTTCCGGGCAAAACTTTCAAGCGAAGGCAATGGATTGAAGACAGGGTGTCGCGTACGGTGCCCCCTTGGAATCTCCAAAATGGCATGAAAATAGGTAAGCTTGTCAGTGATCCATTCGGGGCTACGCTGCAGGATCGTATCGGGGAGATTGATTCTAGCGTCGATCTCACCACTCAACAGGGCAATATCCATTTCCGGGCCTCTTGTATAACCGGTAACAAACCTGGGCTCTTTTAAATTCATAAGCCAGGCAAAGATTCTCGCATTGATGTACAGATCGTGCCCGACTCCCAAGGACCCGATCCTGAGTCCGGTTGCAGCTTGCAGTTTTTCCAACGTATCCAAGCCGGTTTTGCTGCTAACGGCCAATACGTAATTCGTTTTGCTGTTAGCGCTACCCAAATAGATAAACTTATCGTAATCGTATCGCACGCCGCGGGTGCGCAAATAACCATTCGTTAACAGCGCACCGCCAACATTCCCAATAGTAAGCCCATCGGGCCGGGCCCTGGAAAAGAGATAGTTTCCCACCAATCGACCGCCACCGCCCGGCATGTATTTGATCAATATGGTGGGATTCCCTGGAATATACTTTGGCAGAAAAGGCATGATCGCTCGGACCCGCATGTCACCTGTACCGCCTGCCCCTCTGCCGCTAATAAGAGTAACGATCTTACCTTTAAACGGAGACGATTGGGAATAAATTGTCCCTGGTAAAACCAGAAATGCTACAAGGCTCAGGATCAATGCACCTAAAGATACTCTCGTTTCCATAAGAACCTCCCATAAACAGAATTGACGAATAAGACGACTGTCACTAGTCTCTACCCTCCGCCGGCAAGAGTAAGAGGCGCCTTGACGACCAGGGAAGAATCGATGCTCCCAATGTTCGGCCGACCACACTTGGCCATAGTAATCTCTATTTCATCACGCAAGATGTTCAAAACACGTTCCACTCCTCGCTGCCCATCCAAGGCGAGCCCCCAAAAGAGAGGACGGCCGATGCAGACCGCTTTGGCACCCAGGGCCAGTGCTTTGACCACGTCGGCGCCGCGCCGGATCCCTCCATCGAGCAAAACCTCAACGCGCCCCTTGGCCGCGTCCACGACTTCGGGGAGGACCTCAATCGTCGCGAGGGTGTTGTCGATACCCCGGCCGCCGTGATTTGAAACAATAACGGCGTCCATCCCAACATCAGCGCATAAGGCTGCGTCTTCACCGGTCATGATTCCTTTGGCAATCACCGGCAGGTCGGTTAGGGATTTGATCCACTCCAGATCTTTCCAGGTGGCCGCGGGGTCACCGCCGCGAGTCCTGATGTGGGAGTCGACCTTACCCGTCTCTTCCGACACCGCACCAGGATAATTAACTCCACCCTTTCTCACATAGTTATTGCGAATATTGCGCTCCCGTTTGGGCGGCCATGCCGAGTCGACGGTTACGCAAATGGCCGCGTAACCCGCCTCCTTCCCACGTTGGATCCAGTCCTTTGCCATTTCCTTGTCACGGAAGGGGTACATCTGGAGCCACAAGGGTCCTGCCGCCACTCCCGCTAGATCATCGAAGGTGATGTTCGAATTGGCACTGACTGCCATGACGGTCCCGCACGCCGCGGCCGCTTTATAGGTGGCGGCTTCGCCTTCAGGGTGAGCCTTCTTATGGCCCCCCGCAGGAGCAATCAATATGGGGAAGCTCACCTTGGTACCAAGGACCGTCGTACTCAGGTCCGGATGGCTCACCCCGCACAGGACCCGCGGCCGCAGGGCAAGAGACTCGAAAGCGCTGCGGTTGCGCCGTACGCTGATCTCATCAGTCGCACCGCCGGCAATGTAGTCGTACTCCAACAGCGGCAACCGCTCTTTGGCGATGGGCTCGAACTCGAAGAGATTTATGGGGCCAGGACCTGTAATCATGAAGCCTCCATCGGTTTACGTCCTTGGTCTTCTGCGAAAGCGGATAAGATTGGGCAACCGGATTACTCTTTCAAAGACACATGGGGACCACCAAAGGCTTCCGAGCGGTTGCCGAAGAGCAGTAGCGGACCCATCCCCACGTTGGTGATCTGGTAGTTTTCCTTGGCTCCAAAGAAGGCAACCTCGTTCTTCTCGACCACTCGTTCTTCACCCTTGGCGCCTTTCACCAATGCCTTCCCTTCTACCACTAGGAAGGATTCGGGAGAAGCATGGGAGTGCATATCGGTACCGTCCCCCGGCTGAAAGCAAAGGATCCAAGAGCGAAAGTTGTCAGTACCAAAAAGGTTAAGCTTACTCTTGTTTGTCTTGAGGGCTTCATCCTTCTTGTTTGTGAGACTGGCAAAATCCATTGGAGTCCTCCTGTCTTTTCGTTGGTTGCAGTATTTGCAATTACGGGCCGTTTTCGCGAAACCGGTGGTACAGGCGCTGTAGTCTAGCCCAGCTGCTTTTCGCTTGTCAATCGGCCCTATATTTAGGGCTTTTTGAGGGTTCCCTCGTAATATCTCCACAGCATCTCGGAGAACCGGTAACCTTCCTTGTTCTGCAATTTTGCCATATTGCTTACAGCGTTAACCGTCGAGAGGATCGGCGTGGGGATCTCTTTGGCCCCTGCGAGCTCGACTCCGTGATAGAGGTCCTTGGCCACCCAACTGGGACTCGTTTCGAGCCGCCCATCGAGTATTTCCTTAAGCTGATTCACTCGGCGTGGGCCACGGCTGCTGATGATTTCGAGAAAGCCATCTTTTGTAATCCCATTACTCATACACCAGGCGAGGACCTCATAGGTTACGGCCGTCTCAGTGGCGTTGAGCATGGCGCCGGCAATCTTGAGCAGCTTGGCCGCTCCTAAATCACCCACATAAGTGGCTTTATTTCCTATGGTAGTAAAAATAGGCTCGCACTCTTGAACCGTCTCCCGTTTTCCCGCGGTTAGAAATCCCAGTTCCTTCGACTCAATGGTATAGGGTCGTCCTCTGAGCGCAGCCTCCACGTATCTGCCGCCACCACCTTCAACCTTCTGGGCAAGGCGAATGCTCGTCTCATGGTCGATGCTGCTGCATTCGATGAGGATGGCTCCCTTTTTCAATCCGGCAATAACCCCACCCTCACCCAGAACCGCCTCCTCCACCACCTTGGGGTAGGTAAGAACCGTCATCACCACATCCGATTGAGACGCCAGATCCTTGGCGCTTACGGACTTCCTAGCGCCGGCCTGAGAGAGGATATCCATCTGTTTCTGATCAATGTCAAAGACCTGTACCGGGTATCCTCCTTTCAAGAGGTTCCTGGCCATGGGCGCACCCATTTCTCCGATACCAACCAGTCCGACAGTCACCATGGGATCATCCCCCTTCTTCTATGACTTCTATTCGGGCGTCAACAGACACGAAAAGTCCCTGAGGGGTCACAAGACGGAATTATTTTAGCTTTGTCTATCCTTTTTTTCGCGCTCGCTCGTAGAACTTCCACATCATACCGCCAAAGCTGTAGCCCTCCCGGTTTTGCGCCTTGGCGAGATTGATCAGCGAATTCACCGTGGCTAAAAGCGGAGTCGGGATGTCTTTGTCTTCTCCGTACTTCAACCCGTGGTAGACGTCTTTGGCCGTCCAACTGGGATGGGTATCAAGTCCCGTCCCTTTCATTAGACGCTCCAGATTCGCGGCCCGATCCGGTCGACGTTCCCTAAGCAATTCCAGAAAGCCTTCCTGGGATATCTTGTTGCCCAGACACCAGGTTAGGGCTTCATACGTGATGATCGTCTCCGTAGCATTGAACATGGCATTGGCGATCTTGAGGAGTTTGGCCGTACCCAATTCACCCGCGTAGAGGTTTTTCTTCCCGATAGCCAGAAAAATCGGCTCACATTCCTGAACCAACTCCTTCTTCCCTGCGGACAAGAATAGGAGGTTGTGCGCCTCAATCTCAAAGGGCCGTCCCATGAGCGCTGCCTCCACATACCGGCAGCCCGTGGCCTCGACCTTGCCACCGATACGGATGCTCGTCTCATGATCGATGCTACTGCATTCGATGAGCATGGCTCCCTTTTTTAACCCGGC
Source organism: Binatia bacterium (assembly GCA_963664015.2). GTDB lineage: Bacteria > Desulfobacterota > Binatia > UBA9968 > CAXXLF01 > JACZQL01. Next base: position 790,805 of record CAXXLF010000002.1, read on the forward strand.
AAGGACCCCACCCTCACCCAAAACCGCCTCCTCTACCACATTGGGCCAGGTCAATACCGTGAGGACCACGTCCGATTGAGACGCCAGATCCTTAGCGCTTGCGGACTTCTTAGCACCGGCCTGGGCCAGGTTGTCCATTTGTTTTTCATCGATATCGTAGACACTGACCGGATACCCGGCCGCCAACAAATTCTTCGCCATGGGTGTCCCCATGTGTCCGACTCCAATAATACCTATGTTAATCATCTCATTCTCCTTCCTCGCGTTCAGACGCCTTAACCCAAGTCGTTCCCTATAACCGGCCAGTAGTCTATTCCCAGCCTTGCAAATTTGTCAATTCATCGCAGCCGGTTATAAAGAGGCCCAACTATTGGCCCTCGTCTCAGACTTGTCAATGGCTTGACGTCATACCGTCAAGCAGAGACGAGCCTGGATCGTGGAAATCGTCGCCCACTGTCACAAGATCCAAGCCGTGGGATTTAAAAACCATTGGGCTGGACGAGATGATTTTTCTCATCCAAGGGTCAATTGGACCCCCATCCTGATAAGTTGACACTCTTGCCCCCCTCGGCTATGGAATACCCTTGCTGGCAGAACCACGGCCGTCTATTTCCATTCGAGGAGCATCCTGTTTATGGCATATCCTGACATTCATCAGCACCTTAAGAATCTCGAGGCCGCAGGTTTACTGCGCCGTATCACCCGTCCCATCAATAAAGACACGGAGCTCCACCCCCTGGTTCGCTGGCAGTATCGTGGCGGCATCCCGGAAGAGGAACGCAAGGCTTGGTTGTTCGAGAACGTCATCGACGCCAAAGGCCGTCGTTACAATTTCCCCGTGACCGTGGGTGCCCTGGCGGGGAACAAGGACATCTACTTTATGGGTATGGGATGCAAGACGGTGGAGGAAATGGACGAGAAATGGAAGACGGCCCTTTCCCAACCCGTTGCCCCAACCGTCGTCATGGAAGCGCCCTGTCAGGAGGAAGTCCACCTGGGTGAAGAGCTGAAGCAACCCGGCCTGGGGTTGGACGAATTTCCCGTCCCCGTTTCAACGCCTGGATTCGACAACGGTCCCTACACAACCTGCTCCCACTGGATCACCCGGGACCCGGATACGGGGATCCAGAATATCGGTAACTACCGCGGGCAGATTAAATCGCAGACACGAATCGGCGTCTTTCCCTCGGGATTGGGTCAGGACATCTACGTTCACTGGAAAAAGGCACAGGCCAAGGGAGAGCATTTACCGGCCGCGTTGGTTTTAGGAGCTCCACCGGTCGTTTCCTATGTGGCGGTGCAAAAGGTGCCCTACGGGGTCGACGAGATCGCTGTGGCCGGGGGACTGGTCAACGAACCGATTCGAATGGTCAAATGCAAGACCGTGGATCTCCTGGTCCCCGCGGAGGCGGAGATCGTCATCGAGGGCTACGTGAATACGGAGTGGATCGAACCCGAGGGCCCCTTCGGCGAGTCCCACGGCTACATGCACCCGCGCCAATTGAACCCGTTTATGGAGCTGACGGCTGTCACCCATCGGAAAAACGCCGTCTACGTTTCATGGATAAGCCAGGTGACACCCAGCGAGTCCTCCTGCATGCGGAAGATCGGTTACGACCGTCTCATGCTCGTTCACCTGCGTGACCAGTGCCGTATCCCCAGCGTGCTCCGGGTAGAAATGCACGAACCCCTCACCAACACGTATAAACTCGTGATCGTCCAGATGCGCAAGCCCAATGAAGCAGAGGTCTGGCGCGCGCTACACGCTGCATGCTCCTTTCACCCGGGCGTCGGCAAGATCGTCGTTGCAGTGGACGAGGATATCGATCCCTCCAATGAAGCGGCCGTGTTCTGGGCCATGTGCTACCGAATGAAACCGGACCGGGACGTCCATATTGTCAGCGGGATGGAAAAGGGTCACGCCCCTCCGTTTCTTTACAAAGACGAACAGCGCGGAACCGACGTGGTTTCCTACCACCTGCCGGCGGATGAGTCGGCTATGCTATGCAATGCGATTCTGAAAGAACCCTTCCCGCCCATTTCTCTGCCGAAAAAGGAATACATGGAGCATGCCCGTATGCTTTGGGAAGAGATGGGCCTGCCCAAATTGCGGCCCGAGTCACCGTGGTACGGCTATTCACTCGGTCAATGGGACGAGGAACTGGATGAAGAGGCCCGACTTGCGGTCCTAGGGCGCTACTATGAGACTGGCGAGAAGCTGGCCAAAGGGCGCGTGAAGGCCTGAAAGGCGCCTTGCGCCTTATCTCAGACAGACGTCGTAGCCGCCACACCCGTGTTGCCGACGGCGTGCAACCTGGGAATCAGCTCGCTCCCTATCAAACGGACATTGCGAAGGGCGACGTCCTGGGGCATGGCACCCATGCGCACGATGCCCAGCAAGGTTCCGAAGCCTCCGACTTCTTCATACTGCTCCATCAACTGATTGAAGACCTGATCCGGCGTACCAACCAAAACTAATCCGTCCTCACGCAGCTTTTCAAAGGGTGCAGTGTGAAACGGATAGGGCGGCTTGACACTTTTGGCATCGAGTTCCGGGTTCATTTCTACTATCCTGGTGATTGCCGCCTCATTGATCTCTCCCAACAGGTTGTGAAAATAATACTCAAGGTTGGGTTTACACAGCTTTTCAGCCTCCTTCTCAGTCTCCGCGACATAGATATGGCGTCCGTAGACAATATCGTCATCGGTCACAATCCGGCCGCACTTTGCGGCGCTGTCGCGAAAAAGCTTTAGCTGGTCCTTGACCCGAACCGTCGGGAGGAAATTAACGCAAAGGGATACACCGGCGCGACGTGCCACGGTTCGTATCGGCTCGGCAGTCGTCGCCCCCACCCACACGGGAGGATGAGGCCTCTGATAAGGACGGGGCCACATATCGACGTCCTTGTAGCTGAAGAATCGACCCTGGTGGCTAAAAATTTCACTGGTCCAGGCGTTCAAAATCACATCCAAGGCCTCTTCAAAACGGGCCCGGGACTCTTTCAGGGGAACCGGTAGGATCAGATACTCACGCGGGATGCCACGCACAAATCCCGCAATGATGCGCCCTCTGGTCATAATGTCCAGCATGGCTAGCTCTTCGGCCACCCGAAGTGGATGCCCGTGGATAGGCAAAAGATTACCCGCCATGGCAAGCTTGAGGCGCTGAGTATGAGCAGCGATGTAGGCTAGTAAGACGTTGGGCGAGTTATCCAGGCTATAGGGGCTGCCATGGTGCTCATTGAGAGTGATCCCGTCGAAACCAAGCTCTTCGCACAGTTGGAATTGTTCTACGTGGTCCTGATAGGTCCGGTAGGCTATTTCACGATCGAACTGAGCCCTGCCAACGGGGTAACCCAGGTGCCCTGTCAGATCTTTCCCGTAAGGAACGAAATCAAATGAAAAAACTTTCATCCTGGCTTATCCTTTTCAAAAATACGACGGGCGATTTGACACCCTAGCGCAATTCCTTCAGGATGCCAACTTGCCCAACTTAAAATGATGAGCAGGGCGAGACCTTCATCGGGGCTCCTGGAACCGTTGGATAAGCTCCCCTAATGGTCCCTGCTCACGGGGTGGAGTTCGGACCACACGCCGCAGTTTCCCCATTCATGAGAAGAAAGGGATGCCCACAATCCCAAAGGCGCAAAAGATTCCCCGAAGCCCCGGCAAAAAGCCCGTTCAATGCAGGCCAGTGGTTGCGCTTGATGTAGGCATGTTCCTAGCGTTGAGGTTGCGTGGCAACCATGTAGCTTGCAGGCTATGGAGGAAGGACCATGGACACAATCAAGCTCGGGATCTATCAAGACATGCTGCTCCGACGGAGGCGCGGAACGCTTAGCTGCCTAAAGCGTCTGGAAGAAGAAATCGCCACGTTGATGCAGGAAAGACAGCTTGCCTGGATCGATCAGGCCGTGGACGAAACTGAGATCCACCTCGTGGACCGTCTCAACGAGGAACATACTCGGGAGTTGGGCCGCGTCCAAGCGGCGCTGGACAGGATCCATACCGGAATATACGGCGTATACCGAGCCTGCCACCAATCCATAGATAAAAGGCGCCTGGCGGACTTTTGTTCAGCCTGCCAGGACACCAGAGAGGCCTTGGAACGGGTTCACTAGGACCTGCGGCGGATAACCACAGGACCTGTATTTCCCGTTCCACCTTACGGCTTACCGCACAACGGACGCCCCTACCCCCTGGAGAGCAAGACAACCTCGTTCGACGTCCTCCCTAAACCTCCCCGTATAGACACCCAGCCAGAAGATTGATAGTTTCCCTCTTGCCAATAATTATATTTCTTTTTTGAGTCTGGGGTCCGACTAATGGCGACGGGAATCGTTTGTTGGGGGGCCAAAGATGAGCGAGTATCCACACCAGCCGCAATTTCAGCTCCCTGCAAGGCGTGCTGGTTTTTTTGCCCAGTGGGGGAAGCAACCTGTAACTCGGTGGGTATCAGAATGTAGTAAGAAAGGAGGACCAGCGAACAAGCGTTAACCCTTTGCTTCATATGGCCGAAAAGGAGGTAATCACTATGGCTATCATTACAATTTTCGGAGGTGAATTCACTGGCGGCGAAGCGCTAGCCGAGGACGTCAGCAAAACTCTAGGGTACCGGTCCGTGGGCCACGAACAGCTTGGCAAGACCATCCTGTCTTACGGCAAACCCGAGGCTAAACTCAATGATGTCTTGGGAAGCGATCCCCATTGGTGCGACCGATGGATACAGAACCTACTCCCCTATCGGATTGCCATACAGGCGGCCATGTGCGAGGTCGCCTAAGAGGGGAACGTGGTCTACTACGGGCACCTGGGCCACGAATTCTTACCGGGCATCAATCATGTGTTAATGACGCTTCTTACGGCTCCCATGGGACTCCGTATCGAAAATTGCCGAAAGCAGCGCGGCATTGATGAAACCGCCGCACGCCGTTATATCGATCACGTGGACAAGGCCCGGACACGCCGTCCCATGGCGTTGTATGGCGCCGACTGGAGAAATCCCACACGATACGCTCTGGTCCTTAACCTGGGACAAATGAGCCTGGATGCTGCGAAGCAGGCCATCGTCGAAATGGCCCGACTCAAGGAGTATCAGCCAACGCCTGCTTCTCGAGAGGCCCTGCAAAATCTAACCCTCACGTCACGGACTCAGACCACGTTAGCGATGTCTTCAAACTCGCAAAAGCTTCCTGTCGACGTGCGGGCCAAACAAGGGGTCGTCACGGTGACGGGGAACACAAAGGTTCTATCCGTCTTAAAGCATATCCCTGTCAGGAACGGGCAGGAGTTATCTTTGCCTATTTAGGACCTGGGGAGCCACCCCTGCTGCCCAATTATGAGTTCCTGATCGTTCCCGAGGCGCAACGGACCGTTTCAAAGATCTTTTACGACTGCAACTATCTGCAAGGGAATGAAGGCAACATCGACCCGGTTCACCTGTCTTTTTTGCACCGCAACCTTCAGGAGACAGAGCGGGATAGAAGCAGGCGAGTTTCAGGAGGGACTCAATCTACCAACACCCTATTGGGAGTCGACACCGCTCTAACCATCGAACTCGAATTAACAAATTTTGGAATTCGAATTTACTCGGTCCGAAAGGCGGGACCCGATCAGCACTATCTTCGAGTAACCAATTTTATCCTTCCTAACCTCGCTGCGTTCGGAGGACCCACAGGGAACCAGGGATACTAGGTGAACTGGCATGTTTCAATCAATGATACGCAGCACTGGAGATACGCCTTGGTCTTTAGAAGAAACGGCCCCTTGGAACTACCCGCAAGAGGAGGACCAGAGAATACACCGGATTATAAGTCGATCCGCGACAAAACCAACCGGTACCTGCAGGACCGGGACACTACGAAAGCCATCAGTTTTACCGGTTTGGGCTACAATTTTTCAGATCAGGACAGATGTGTTATAGAGGGGGCTGGTTTCATACAAGATCGCACCAAGGAGATGATCCTTTCTTCGGATAAAGTTATTGTAACGGCGCGTAAGCTCTTACTAAATGCCATTAAAGACATTCAAGCGGGGCGGGAGGCACCCCACGTCATCCGGGACCCCGAATTGAATCGCTTCCCACAAATAGCGGTCATCAATGAAGTGATTTCCACCAGTGCCGATTGGAGAGAGCATACCCAAAAGGCCGAATCCAGGGTCAGAGTGTATGGGGGCACAGATCAACTGCAGGAAGGAACTTGATGAATCAGCGCGTAAAAAAAGAAGTCACCGAGGATCAGGAAGGATTGGACCAATACCTTTGGCAACGCTGGATGTCAGGGTTATGGACCGTAGACCCGGCAGAGCGCCCCCTTGAGCCCAAGACCAAGGTCAAGCCTCACCTGTGGAAATGGGCTGAGGTCCATGATGGTCTTCTTCAAGCACGAGACCGGATTAAAATAGCCAGGGGTAGTGGGGAAAGAAGGGTCATCCGGCTAGTGAACCCTGGACTCCAGGAAACAAGAAGAACAACTCAGACTATGCTCTTCACTGTGCAGATCCTCAACCCTGGCGAAGTCGCTCCACCCCATCGCCATTCCATTGCCGCTATCCGTTTCATATTAGAGGGCAAAGGGGCCTACACCACAGTTGAGGGCGAAAAAATAATGATGGAAGAGGGGGACCTCATTTTGACCCCTCAGGGGAGCTGGCACGAGCACGCCAATGAAGGTAGTGAACCGATGATCTGGATCGACGGGTTGGATATCCCTCTTATCGAGTCGTTGCAGCAGGTTTATTTGGAGCCCTATGGGGAAGAGCGAATGGCGGTCGATAAGAGCCGTTATTCATCGACAAATTTCGGCATAGAGCGGGCCGTGGTCCCCAATGGGAATGACGTTTCCCACCCTTTTCATTATCGTTGGCGGGATATCTATCCTTCCCTGCAACGCCGAGCCGAATTCGATCCCCACCCTTTTGAAGGAGTGGCCTTAGAGTATACGAATCCCCTCACCGGCGGATCCACCTTGCCGACCCTCGGTTGCTGGATCCAGATGCTTCGGCCTCGGGAACGGACTCGGATCCACCGGCATACCAGCACCACGATTTACCATGCCTTTCGGGGCAGCGGCACCACAGTCATCAACGGAGAAGCGATCCACTGGAAAAAGGGAGACACCTTTGTTGTTCCCCTGTGGAGCTGGCACGAGCACGCCAACAGCTCGGGTAAAAATGAGGCGGTATTATTCTCCATGCACGATAAACCGGTGCTCGACGCCTTTGGGCTTTACCGCGAGGAGCAACAAGGCCCGTCTCACATGGGGCTCTGAGAAGGAGTGGAAGCGCAATAATCGTCTGTCTTTCTCCCGGGGGTCAAACGACAACCGTTGCCGAGTCTGCCTCGAACACGCTTTTTGTCGGCACTGCTAACGGAATCTATTCTTTCAGTAAAGTGGGAGACTCCTGGAAACCCACGGACCGCTTTTTACCGGGCAGCCACATCAGCGCACTCGACTTTGAGCCTTCAGGCGGAACGATATTTGCAGGTGTTTACGAGGGCGCTCCATCGGAAGACAAAGAACAATGCCCCTTATACGCCTCCACGGATATGGGTAAAGGCTGGGGGAAGCGGGATCAGGGGATTAATTATCCAAATCTATTCACTCTCGGATTTCAGAAGTCCGGCGGACAAACTCGGCTTTATGCCGGAACCGAGCCGGGAAATATCTTTTTCAGCGACGATGGGGGCAAGACTTAGCGTCAACTTGAGGGAATTCATGAAGATGTCCATAGGGTCCTGATCTCACATTCAAATCCAGAGAAACTTTTCCTTTCCGGGTTGGGTGGCATCTGCGTCAGCCACGACAGCAGGACCACATGGGAAAATCTCACATCCAGCGAATTCAGGATCAGCTACCCCGATGTCCTTCTCATGCACCCCCGACAGGAAGAACTGATGTTAATGGCGGGGGCAAAGACCGTCCCAGGACGCTGGAGGACAACCCATACGGCGGATCCCCGGATAGCCAGAAGCCGGGACGGTGGAAGGCACTCGGAAATTTTGCAACAGTGTCTCCCAGAACACATCCGTGGAAATATTGAAGCCATGTCGATGAACGTATGGCACGATGGCTTTGCCCTCTTTGCAGGAACAACCGATGGATACGTATTTTACAGCGATGACGAAGGCAACCAGTGGAAGAAGATCGTGGAAGGGCTCCCTCCCCTGTCTAAGGTAAGTCACTTTCGCTATCTGAAGGCATCGTAAGTGGCATTAAACCAAACGGAGTCACCCATGAGGATGGACTTGCTCCGAGGTGGTTTTCCTCGATATAAGAGAATCGCGCCAAAAACTCTCTGCTCCCTAGAATAGGGTCTTCGAGGTAATCCGTTATGATTATCGATTGCGATACGCATATCATCCCCAGGAATGCCTTTGAATTTATGGATGAAGGATCGAAACATCTCCGCCCCCTTCTCCATTTTAACGATCAAGGCCTATACTCACATTCGGATTTCTCCGCTAGGCCTCCTCTGATCCCCGGTACGACACCACTTCCCTCCTTTGCAAAGTCTCGCGGCGGCTCCGGTACGGATCTGTTGGGGATGACGGATATCGAGACCCGTCTAAAGGACCTGGGGCGCCTTGGGGTAGACCGGCAGGTTATCCTGCCCCAGTTCACGCCCTGGGCCTGGTCCACACTCCTCGAACCGGGTCTCGCGGCTGCATTAGCCCGGTCCTACAACCGCTCGATCGTTGCGATTATGAAAGCCCATCCGAAAGAGTTCATCGGTGTAGCTCTGATTCCCATTCAAGACGTGGGAGCGGCAGTGAGGGCGGTCGAATGGGCGCGGGAGAACGGCTTCAAGGCGGTGGTGGTCGACTATACTTACATTGTTGAGGACCACCCCTATGGCGAAACCCTTGGAGAGCATCCCGAGCTCTGGCCGTTCTTCAAAAAAGTGGAGAAACTCGACATGGTGCTTTACCTCCACGCGGTTCAACACGGTCACCGGGCCTTCAACTTTCGGAGGTTCCAGCGAATTGGACTGGATATCTTTGCCCCACACGATGGCCATATGACCCTGGTCTCCCTGATCACCAGCGGACTGCTGGATGAGGTCCCCCGGCTGCAAGTCGTGTACACGGAAGGGGGCACCGCCTGGATCAAGCCTCTATTTCAACGGCTGGATGCCAGATTCCAACGCAACCTCCCGGATTACTCTAGGAACGCTGGGACCTCGGCCAAGAAACCGAGCGGCCCCCCAAGTCTAGTACCGAAGGAAGAGGCTCGACCCAAAAATAAATTAAGACCCAGCGATTACCTGCGGAGAAACGTCAACTTTACCATCGAGACGGAGGAGCCTGAACTGGTGGAAGCAATCAATTTCCTTGGGGCTGAGCGATACCTCTATGCAACGGACTACCCCCACGATGATCCCGGGGGACTCATGAAATGGCAAGACAGAGACCTCTTCGAGTCCAACAAAGAGATCTCACAGCCCGACAAAGACATGATCAAGTATTTGAACGCCCAGAAACTATTCCGCCTATGAAAAAGCAACAGGACTTCTTATCGAAGACATTGCCATGTTACGGCTGGGCTAGCCCCTGCAACCCCCCCCTCCAAAACATCGGCGGCCCTTTGAGGAGACAACGCATTTGGATAAGTTCGACAAGAATAATCTTCGCGACGTGCGAAAGTCTATCGAGAGCTACGGAAAGGGATAGGGTCGGCTGTAGGTGACGGACGTGGGATCTTAAGGCCCGCAGGATTTAAATTTCAAGATTGCCCCGTCAGGACGAGCTCTGTCTGTCGTATGATCTCAGTCGCGGTAGCACGATCATGGCGAAAGAAGCCGCGCCACCGTCCGCATGCGCGTACTCTTCCGTGTGACTCGATCCAATCGAACCTCGATCAACCGGTCAGTTGCCTTCCTCTCGATGATCTCACCGCGGGTGGTTGTCTCATCACTACCCTGAACCCGAATGCCCATGCGTTTCAGCGCCACTATAGCGGCGCGGCGTACCCTCGGGAGCGGGGCCGTCAGGGTGCGGGACGCAACGCCGCTCAGGGAATAGCCCACCGCAGTCTCTCCGGCAACCCCAACGCTCGCCCCCAGCAGGGCGATGGCAATGGCGGCGCAGCCGTTCAGGCTTAGAAGCGCTACCATAGTTACAATTAAAATAACTCTTTGGATCCAGTGATAACGTTGTCTTGGCATCGGTCAACCGATTGGCCGAGATATCCCTCAAGCTGCCCTTAGGATGCCAAATTCATGCCAACATCCGAAATCGCTAAATAACCGCTAATAAATCAATAGGGTCCAGCCCATTAGGAGACGAGTCGTCCCAGCGATAGGAAATTATGCGTATAATTGAACAGTTGACGTGGCCCCTAAATTTGGGACCACGCCAGAGATCAGGAGGAATTGGGGTTCTTCAGATTCGAGCTATGAGCTAAAGAAGTCCTTCATCAGTTTCCCAACTACCTGGGGCTGGTCGTTCTGCACCTGGTGACCCGCCTGGGGGATGTAATGAAACTTGATGTTCGGCAGGAGCTTCTCCAACTGATGACCGAGATCTACAGGTGCAAAGTTGTCCTGCTCACCCCAGATAAACTGGGTAGGAATAGGCAACCTGGGCAGCAGATGGTTCATTTCATACTTGAAACGTAAATTCGGGTCATTTGTGAGGCGTTGCATCCCAGCGGCAAAGCTCTTTCGGGCCTCGGCGGCGCCCGGCCGGTTGGCGGCGTTGTTACGGAGTTCAACCAGCTCATCGGTCACGATGGATTTGTTGAACACCAATACCTCCAGCATACGCCGCATGGATTCCGGGGTCCCGTCGTACGCTTGCAGCGCACGCATACCGTCCGTGGGAGGAACTTTAAGTCCCATTGCAATAGAAATAGTAGCGCTAGCCACGAGCATGAGTTTGCGGACGCGTTCAGGATGCTGGATAGCGTATTTGGCTGCAACCCAGGCTCCCTGCGAATTGCCCGACAAAAATATCTGGTCCAGACAAAGGTTATCGATAAAGGCCTCTAACTGGTCCACCCGTGTCTGAACGCCTTCGGAAGCCGGATAATAGGGATCCGTCTCTCCAAATCCGCCAACACTGTCAGGGGCATATACCTGATAATCACCGGCCAGCTCCTCAATGAGTTTCCCAAAGCCGGCCTCACCGGAAGATCCCGCACCGCCTCCGTGGCAAAGCACGACCGGTGGACCATTATGGCCCGCCTCCGAATAATGGGTCTTGATATGCCCTGCCATGACGTATCTGGATCGGATTCTAGAATCAGACATCATTTACCCCCTATTTCACCGTAGATATCAGTCAACAAGATTGCTTGTCTTCATGGTGTAAAAACAAGCTCTACATACTAATGGCAAATGCCCGCATGAGCGAATGGCTTCAAAGGCCAGACTGAATCTCTAATAAAGTCGGAAATCGATGTCAATAGGGACAGCGTTGGGTGTCCGATTACGAGTGGAATGGAACTAAATGTGCCGGTGCCCTTAGTCATACCATTGGCCGATAACCGTTCCCCTCTCGGGGAAAGCAGGATCATCGATGGTGGTCTGTCATCAGGTAGTTCGTCCCCGGTTTTGGCACGATGTTTTCCCCATCCATAATGTAATCTTTTGGAATGTCTACCCGTAGAGAATATGCATCCACGTGTCTCTGCCAAGCGGCTTGCCCCTTACGGAATACAATATCTTAGCTGCGCCTAACACCAAGACGAATCCTCCAAAATTACTTATCGCTCATCGGTTTACTTATTGTGCCAGTCCGACGGCCAGGCGCTGTGTCCTTCAGGCCGTAACTTCAGCCATACTTTTTTCCCCTCGTCCACGGGTTCGTGACGCTCTCCGTAGATCATGATGATCCCCTGCCCGTCGACCTCAACCTGGTACTCGATTCGTTCGCCGATAAACAGCGCAGCTAGCACCTTTCCTCCGATCATCCCCGAGGGCGCCTCAGACGCCGCGGCAGGGAGGATCTCTGTATCTTCGGGTCGGACCGCCATAAAAACGGACTCGCCGGCCTGAAGCCCACCGGGATTGTAATTGCGCCCAAAGACAACGCAGTCCGGCGCACCGTCGACAGCGATGGCCATTTGCCCCGAGGGGTTGCTGCTCTGTACTTTACCCTGGAACAACAGGGTCCGGCCGACAAAGTCCCGCACGAATTCGTTGGCGGGCTCTTCGTAGAGCATACGTGGATTACCCTGCTGCTGCACGACACCGAAATTCATCAGCGCAATGCGATTGGACATACTGAGCGCCTCGATCTGGTCGTGGGTGACAAACAGCACAGCAATGTTGAGCCGTTTTTGCAGAAGCTTCACCTCTAGGCGCATCTGCTCGCGGAGCTTGGCATCCAGGTTGCTAAAGGGTTCATCCAGCAGCAACACCCGAGGCTCGGTCACCAGCGCCCGTGCCAGGGCCACCCGCTGTTGCTGCCCGCCGCTCAGCAGCGGTCCCGGGCGTTTCTCAAATCCCTCCATACCGACCAGCTCCAGGACCCGGGCCACGCGATCACCGATTTCCCGCCGCGGAAATTTACGTGACTTGAGCGGGAACATGACGTTTTCCTCGACTGACATGTGGGGCCAAATGGCATAGGATTGGAACACCATTCCCACGTTCCGCTTGTCTGGTGGGAGGCATGTTCGGTCCGAGGTCATGACGACAACACGGTCGCCAAAAAAGATATTGCCCGCATCGGGGATCTCGAGGCCCGCCACCATACGCAGCGTAGTACTCTTACCGCACCCGCTTGGACCCAGCAACGTCATAACCTCGCCGTCATAAACATCCAGAGAGAGGTCCTGTACCGCCGCCTGGGATGCCCCGGGATAGGTCTTCCATAGCCCCTCCAGTCGCACGGCAATCCCGGCCTCACCACGGTCTTCCAGTCCTCCGCCGGGGGTTGCCGACACAGGCACTTCAGGTGTTGAGAAATTCTTTGACATGATGTTATTTGTCTCCTTGCTTGGTTTCGATAGATCCCCGCGACGGACCCTCCCGTGCGGCCGTACTCACCCGGCGCCCGCTGTGCCTGTAATCAGCAGGACCAACAGCCCGCTAAAAACAAACACCATCAGGTTTAAGATAATCCCCATGACCTTCAATTGCGCTAACGTGATTGAACCATATATATTCCTAAGCATCTTGTATTCCCCCTATCAATTCTTTAATTATGTCCGCTCCTTATGAGAGAACTAGAAAGGAATGAAGCCTCCATAAGTATTTACTCTCTTGGTCTTCTCCGAAAGCAGTTAAAAACAAAAACGCCAGCTCACCCCGGCGAATGTTTACAAAGGATAGCTGGTTTAAATTCCTCTTATGTATATCCCTCCAATACTCATGGGGGGCTCCATTAGGCCTCTAATTGATGCAAGGGCCTTACCAGCGCTGGCTGAGGCGCCTAAGGTTGGTTGTGTGGACACATATCATATAGGGAGTAGGTGTCAACTCCGCCGGGTGGGTGAAAATCTTGACTTCCCCAGAACTTCATATTACTAAAGACAATGAAAGGGAGGTGTCCGTAAAATGGCACTCCAGGAAACAAATCAAGAAAAACGATTGAGCCGGGAAGAGTGTTGGGAACTGGTTAACGAGTCTGTCAATGCGGCATTGAAGCAAGCCTTTGAACAGATCTTTACCCACCCTTTCACCCAGGAACTCAAGGATGGAACATTACCGATGGAGTGCATCCGGGGCTGGCTCCTGAACACGTATGCCTGGTCCCTTGAAATTAATATGTCGCTTCCCTACCGGTACTACCTCTTCAATCACATGCTCAATCAGAGACCAGACCTCCTGGAGCTCCTGGCAGACCGCTATGCGGACGAGTTCGTCACCCCCGTTCGAGGCGGGCATCAACGCACGCTGGACGCCTTCGGTCAGGCCATCGGCCTGGACAGAAAAACACTCCACGAATACAAGCCCCTGGCGGCCATGAGAAGCATGCTGGATTCCACCGTCTGGGCGCTGGAAGTCAACTTGGATTTCGGCATTGGAAACACCACCGAGGAATGGTTCGGCAAGTGGTGTTGGATCTGGTACCAGAGTTTGACCAAGAACTATGGCCTCAGCGACAATGGTGCCTACTACTTCCGGCTCCATTCTGAAGCCGACAACTTCGGTGAGCACGAGGGCGGAGAAGTGATCGGTCACGAGGTCATGGGTCATGCGGAGGGGAATCGGTATATCACCGTGCGCATGATCGAGGACGGTTTCGTAAAACCGGACGAGATCAAAGGGCTCGTCTTGCGTTCCAGCAGCGTAGAGCGTTACCTGAGTTTTCTCGATGCCGTCTATTACACCTACCATCCGGCCAAAAAGGTCGGCGAGGTTGAACAGCTCCTTCGTTAGATCCGATCGTTTTTAGTCGCCCCTTGACATACCGCTTTGGCCGGAGCTAGCTTCGCGCTTCAGCTTTTATCGGGTTTCTGACTAAAAGTTCTTATTCCAATTACGACCAGGAGGCCGCCATGGAGGCTAAAGGTATCATTTCCGACGCGTTCGGTAGGATCAGTGAATCTCTTCACAAGGCATTATCCGACCTCAACGTGAAAGAACTCCACCGGGAACCGAACCCGCCCATCGGTTGGCTGGCCTGGCGCTTGACCCGGTCTGACGACAGCCAGCTCTCGCGTTTGGCAGGGCTAGAGCAGACCTGGATAGCGGAAGGCTGGCACTCCCGCTTTAACTTACCGCCAAATCCTTCCGATTTCGGCCCCGGTCTCTCCCACACTCGCGAGCAGGTCGCTGCCTTTCGGGCTCCCGATGCCAAAACCCTGTTGGATTACTATGACAGGGTCATGGAGCGGTGTCGGCCCTACCTGGAGGCCCTGACGCCTCAAGAACTTGACCGCGTACTCAACGAGCCCCGTTTCCAGCCACTACCATCCGTCGCGATCCGCCTCGTGAGCATCCTGCATTCGGACACGCAAATCAGTGGGCAGATCGGCTATCTACGCAGCTTGCACCGTATTGGTGGTTGGTTTCCTAGAGAAGGCGCCTGAGCTGGAGTCCCCCAAGTAAAAAGAATCTCTGTTACGGAATCCTGAAAAATCCCCAGGGCCACGCTTCTAAAATAATGTGGCCCCTTTTCTGCTGGCTCTCTTTCGTTGACGTCTTTAAAACTCTCCTGCTGAGGCCACCTCCGGGAATTTGTCAATCCGGATTCGCCCCGGAGCGGCTCTGGGATTGGCTTTGCTCGGTGTTTTGCTACCAGGACTCAATGAATGAGCTATTTAAACGCGGCTTGCGGGCCGTTAGAAAGAAAACGGCGGCCCGTTGTGGACCGCCGCATGATGAACAACCAATATACGCAACTAGGTACAACAACAGCTTGGATAGGTTCGCAGAGAATACTCTAAGTGGCTACCCAAGCGGTTTTTTGTCACACGTGTCACCTTTTCCGTATCCATCAGAGTCCTTCGGAGTTTGAAGACCAATAACGCGTAGAACGTTTTTCCCTTCGACTGGGAAGGCTTCCATGGTTTCAGCTTGAACGAAGATGGACGATTCTGCAATTCAGAAGGCCGTGAGACCGAGCCAGCCTCCCCAAGCGATGAGTAGTAGGCCAGTTCCTCTTCCGAACGCGACACCTGCGGGCATCATTTTTTCTGCGAGAACGAACAACGCGAGGCCAATGATCCAAATCAGGTTCATTACGCCCCCATAGAACATGAGGGCCATTAGAAACCAACAACAGCCCAAGCAGAATACGCCGTGCTCAATGCCCATCCTGAACGCCTCCCCGACACCAGGGCGCCTGGTCCGGAATCTAGCCCAATGAAATTCTATTACGACAACCCCAAACTCGGCCCGGATTTCTTAAAGCGCCTCTTTGGCGAAACGGATATGACCTTTTACCGGGATTTTCGTAGCGGGACGGACTGGCTGTCCCGAGGTAGGATTGCCGTATGCTTTTTGCAGTGGTATAAGCAGAGCCAGGAGCCAGGGGCTTCCAGTGGACCAGTTTGGAACCATGAAAGAAGGTGCGGCCCTTGTTTCCTTTCATGGTAGTTTAGCCCTCGTAAATAAAGCTCCCCACCCAAACGCGGCCAAGGTCTTCATCAACTGTTTTCTCTCCCGGGAGGGGGCAGATTGCCCTGCAGAAGGCGTTAGCTAATTTAGGGGATGACCCTCCGAATTCCCTACGCATCGAAATCCCAAAGGACTCTGGTCCACTCATAAGGCGCAGGATGAAGCGGGGAACGTATATAGATCTGGAATCCGGCGGAGGAGTCGATAACAAGCCTCCCTTGAGGATCTTAAATGATATCCTGGTAAAGATGAATAAGAGATAACGGTCCGGTCGAATTTGTCAGCCACGTATCAACGGAGATGGAGTAACACCGGTCGGCGACAAACATCCTAAGGGTGGACAAGCGAGACCTCGGGTAATCCCGATACCTCGAAGTGGAGGGGAAGCATATGGAGCGTAAAAATTCCGAAGGAACCCAGGCACAGTTTAAATACCAACAGTTCATAGAAGGCGAGGGCATACCCATTCATAGGGGGATCTCGGGGGTCGATGACGTTACCGCACTTCCGCGCCGACCCTGGGCTCGAACAGGCGGCCTGGGAACCTTCATCGAACTGACGAGCACCTTCCAATCGGAGCGCGGCATGTTCGTGTGTGAGATTCCCGGCGGCAAAACACTGGAAGTTCAGCACCACCTTTACGAACAATTGACGCTCATCCTGGAGGGTCGAGGAGCCACCGAGATCTGGCAAGAGAATGGGCCCAAGCAAATGTTCGAGTGGGGGCCAGGAAGCCTTTTCGCTCCACCGAAAAACACCTACTACCGGCTACACAACGGTGGACCGGAACCCGTGGTTTTTTTCGCGATCACCACCGCACCGAGGATCATAAACGGTTTAAACGAGGTCGATTTCGTCTTCAACTGCAAGCATAACTTCACAGATCTTTACAATGGCCAGGAGGATTATTTCAACCAGACGCAAGATCGCGTTACAGGAGGACGTTACAATACCACCACCTGGTACACGAATTTCATTAGTGATGTGAATCGGGAGAACGTAGACGCCCACGAGCAAAAGGTGGCAGGCGGTCAGCTTACAGGCTACCGGATGGCCGGACAGTTCCCAACGGGCCATATTTCCGAATGGCCGATGGGCAGATACCACAAGGCCCATTACCACCGCCCCGGCGCCGTCCTCGTGGGCCTTAAAGGTAAAGGCTACGTCAACCTGTGGCCCAAGGAGTTGGGAATCCACCCATGGCAGGACGGACACGGGGACAAGGTCGTCCTGGTCCAATGGGGAGCGAACAGCATTTACAGCCCTCCGGACGGCTGGTTCCACCAGCACATGAGCACGGGCAAGGTGCCCGCGCGCCATGTGGCATGCTACGGCGGGACCAACCCGCTTGCATGGACTCGGGATCCAGATGGAAGCAACGTGATGATTCCTGTGCGCGAGGGAGGGCAGCTTATTGACTATGAAGACGAGGATCCGGAGGTCCGGCGGTACTTTACCGATGCCAACGGGAGAGAAGGCGTGAAATGCGCGATGCCACAGGTCAAGTTCCGTACCGATCCACTTCCTCCTGTAGCCCTCGCCAGACTCGGGATTCGGGGGTAGGTTCTCCGCTCACATGGATAATTTCTTGGACTTCCTGTTGACCCTATCAAGGGAAACCACATGGGCGCGATCTTAGGAATCGGATGCAACCACACGCTGCAACAGGCCTCGGGCATGGATCGTTCGAGATATTTGCTTATCCGTCCTCGTCTTTAGAAATAACTCCGCCCGAATGCCTCGTTTTTATCACAATGGGGTTCTGGACCCGGGGAAGGTGATAATTTGGTTTTTTTCCGGATCGCGGACAAGAGCCATAGGCTCGCCTCCTCGCTCGACAATCTCGATCTGCTCGCGAAGGAGCTTTCGATACATCGTGATTCCCTCGTCCGTTGCACCTAGATTCTCCTTGCTCCGATCGAAGATACTTCCCTGAGTTTCCCAGGCCATGAAGTCCTGAGCGTGGAACAAGGTCATATCGTACTCGCCTTCCGGAGTCCTCAGGTCCCAACGGATGACACGCGGCTCTTCGGGTTGTTCCACAACCCGACCGTCTTTGGAGGGTTTGAACACCATGAGATAGATCTGGGTATGGGTGTCGTCAATCGGTATACGCCAGTGCAGTGCCTCGGAAGGTCCCTTTGGAATCCGGAGGATATTAGGGAAAACAAGAGGTGGACGTATTTCAATCTCCGGCTTGTCTCCGCCATACCTGCAGCTTTTCGTGATCCCCCATTCACAGTGTTCCCAGTCGTATTCCTCTATGGGCCGGTAGTAATACTCTCCTCCACTAAGACCTTTTTCGTGAAAGGTATGGCCGTGAAGGTAGTAAGTATGAATCGTGTCCACCGAATTCTCCATGGCCTGCAGCCAGTTGCAGTTGAGCACCGGGTCCACTTCGATCAAACGCGTTCCATCTGTCCTGGCGATCACATCCCAACGGGGTAGCAGCGGTTTTTTCTCAGGGGGCCCCATGTAGACAAAGATCATTCCGCACAGGCTCTCCAACGGATAGCTTGGATGACATATCTTGTGTTTGAATTCCGGATTGTTCTCGAAGGGCTGCTCGATACATTTCCCTTGAGCATCGTATTTCCAACCATGGTAAGGACATCGAATCCCGTCATCTTCCACGAAACCATAGTATAAGGATGTCCCCCTGTGAGAGCAGTGTTCGGCAACGCAACCGTACTGAACCGCCTTCTCACCATTCTCTGTCGGGAGGCGAAAGACGACCAGTTCTTCACCCATGATCTGAACACGTTTCTTGGGGTTCTCCTTGGTAAGATCACTGACCAGGCAGATCGGATGCCAATAACGGCGCAATAATCTACCGCTAGGTGTATCAGGACCAATGCGGGTCAACATTTCATTCACTTCTTGATTAAGCATGCCTCACCCTCCTCTCGTGCAAAACGCTTCTCTCATCACGTTTATATAAAAGACGCGATATTATACCAGCAGTAGAACAATGCCATAAACCGGCGGGGATTTTCCCACTGTGCCAAGTGTTTGTCAAGCATCCCATTGATTGGGTGTGAGGCTGTGAACATTTGATAAATGCAACGACTCTAAAGTATCAGAGGAGACCATAGGCTGAAGGCCGCGTGTCCATTTTCCCAGCGCGCTTCCTCATGTCATCAGTCGAGGAAATCAAGGACAGCCATATATAGAGATAAGGGCAACTACCGTCAGTAGGCTTAGGCTTTTCAATCTAAACAAAATCGACTTCGTTTTCAGCCAGTGTTTTATCTCGCCTCAATTTACGAAACTTTGCATCACTCTGGCGCCATTCGTCATCACTCGCACGTAGCTCGGCCAACGCTTCATCGGGCTGGCGCTTCGTGCCACCATCATTCGGGCGCTCTTTACCATCATTCGGACGTACCTCAGTCGACACCTTATCGAGCTGGCGCTTCGTGTTGGACTTACTCGCGGTGCTCTGGGTAGTCGGGGCACTCGGGGAGGTCGCGCTGGTAGAGCAAGCGACAGCCCCGATTAATAGGCCGAAAAGCACTAAAACATCAAGATTACGCATGATCACTCAGGTCCAATGATAGATAGACCCTAAGGAGAAATCAATTGTGATCCATGCCCTACCTTGTAAGTAAACGATATCGGAACCGAGGGTTTTATGTCAATCCGAGTTGGGATTTCGTGAAACCTGAACAATCCCCTGTAAGACAATAGGTTATAGGTAACAAGAGGGGATTCCATTTGGCCTAAAAGACGGAGAATTGACATGTTTTTGATGGGATTACTGGTAGTGTTGAGCATGTTCTTCGCCCCGGAGGCAATCCGTAAGAATCACCATCAAAACTTTCACAATTACAGTAAATGTGGATGAAATACTGCGGCAGATAAAAGGCCGTGCTTCAAAAGAAACACGGCCTTTTTAGAACTGGCTCCCCTTCGTGGACGCATTTCGAACCCTATTGCTCAGGCCAACGCCTGAGATAGAAGAGCTCTTCCGCGATCTTAGAAAATCAGGTTAGATAGTTCCAAACGAACAGTAAGGGCGGCCCAGGAGGGTCGGGAAATTGTTAAATCTAGTTAGACCGGAGCTGCTCTGGGCTTAAATTTGCTCGCTATTGGACCCCAGGATCAATTGTCCCGTTAATTAAATGCGTCTTACGGCCTAGCGACAATCCGTGAATCTCACCGAGATAGACAACAACCACATCTTCAGGCGCTAATCCCCGGCCCTTTCAATTCTTTCTGGAGGGGGTTTGAAAACGTCATATCGGCCGAGGATCTCCACTCTCATGCTAGGGTTGTGAAAATTTGAATCCAGCTCAGCCTCATTTTTGATGGTAAGCAGATGCTCAATCTTGGCCTCCATATCTTTACCCGAGGCCATATTCGCTTCGCCTAAGTCTTCGTCAACATCATAGGAACGGACCCAATCGAAACTGTAATAGGCGTCCACAAATTGAGGGTCAAGATCCATGGCTCTCGTGGCAAGGGTAATGCCTTCTCTGAACTTCCCGCCCCAATTGGCCAGCATGGCCAGGTTCATAAGGGCATCAGCGTGGGCTTCGCGATCCACCTGTGACATCTTGATTTTCTCGATCGACTCCATTCCTCCTTCTGTCATTGGACGAGGCGCACGAACCAGTCCGCTTTTGATAATTTCATCCATTATTTCAAGTGCCAGTATCTTGTGGCCTTCTATGGTCGGATGGACATGGTCCAAAAACCACTCCTCCCCTGTTATACCTTCGGGGGACCTCTCCGTAATGATCGAATCAAAATCGACAACTGGGACATTCATCTCATGGCCAATATCATTGACCGAAGTACCCAAGGCAGATATCGCCCGTAATGGACATACATCCTCATCTATGGCTTTTCGGTAAGCCGCCTTTGCTTCTCCATATCTTCCCAAAGAAAAGAGGATGTCCCCTTTTAATGCGAAGGTATGAGCATACCGAGGGTCTAATATTTCAGCGTTCAATATATGAATAAGCGCTTCTTCAAACTCTTTTTGCCGGACCAATTCCAGGGCCCATGCATAGTTTCGTATCCACTCCTCTAAAGCTGGCTTTCCTAAGTCATCTCTATGTTGTGATTTAAAGGGCGCTTCATGCCGCATTTTTGAAGCCGGGGTCACCAGAATAATCTTGGAATCAACCGATCGGGCAAGCCTGATGATTCTTGTCAGGTTAAATCTAAAATGAGCGACGACGTCCTTTTTGTGCTCCTCATCTCTTGTATAGTCGTGAGGTCCAACAGATTGGTCCAGGATCGGATTGACCTCTTTGGAAAGCTTGTGAACATACCCTACTTTACCCTTTTCACTTGACCAATACCCGATAATATTATTCAAAAGGGAATAGATCCGTAACTTGGAGGCGAGGGTTCCAAGATCTCGTAGAACCATTGGTAGCCCAAGTATTTTTGAATAGGTCCTTCGTTCCAGGAATTCATTATGCCCCGTGTAGACAACCACCAGGTCGGGTTCATATTGAATAAGCTCGTCCATGAGTAGCACAATCCGGTAGCTGGCATAACTGACGCCACCGGCGTTGATGACCTCCCATTGATGCTCCCGGTCTACGTAATTGAGAAAATCTTCAAGCCAGCTACAAAAAGAGGTACGGGGCGAGTACGGTCTTCCATAGATGGTGAATCCGCCTACACAAAAGACACGCAATGTATTTGCGGATTTCATCTTTGTGAATGACTCATTAGGAAACAACTCAAGCTTTTTAGGGTGAGTAATCATAACGGGAATGTTCCCCCCGTTCTTGATGAAGACGGAGTCGGTGAAGAGCCTCTCCTGGGAGCTAAAACCGACAAACGGGTCCTGACTGCTTTCCCCTTTGGGAATATCAAAAATTGTCAAAACACCTTCCACGAGAAGAAAAAACAGCGAACAGGTAATGGCGCTAAAAGCAATGAGTTTGGGTTTTGATAGAGGATAGGGGTTTGTTGAATTCATTGACTGAATCCTTGAAAGTAGTCGTTCAATTAAAAAAGCGTATAGATAAATGGGGCTACAGCCGAACTTTGGGCGAAAATGACCAGCCCAGCGAAAAGCAAAAGGATCAAAATCATTGGCGTCAACCACCACCACTTGTGCTGCCAAAAGAACATAAGAAGTTCGCCCATGATACCCATGCGACTAGCTAAACTTTCAACAAACCGCATGTACGTTTCCTCCTCAACTTAAGCCTTGAGGCTTTTCAATCACATATTCCCCCAGAGCTAGAATGTCCATTCCACTTTGGCTGAACGTCCGAAAAGCTTCCTGGGGCGTGTTGACAATCGGCTCGCCCTTCAGGTTGAAAGAGGTGTTTAGCACTATTGGAACGCCGGTAGCTTGTCCAAAGTTCTCGATCAGCCGGTAAAATTTCGGGTTCACTTCTTTCTGAACTGTCTGAAGCCTTCCTGTGCCATCCACGTGTGTGATGGCAGGGATGGCCTCCCGCTTTCCTTCCCTTACGTCCACCACATAGAGCATGAAGCGAGCTGGATAGTGCCTTGGCGCGTCGGGCAGGACAAAGTACTCCTCTGCACACTCAGCCAATACAGAGGGAGCAAAAGGACGGAATGGCTCGCGGAACTTGATCTTGACGTTAACGATATCCTTCATATCGGCACGCCTCGGATCGGCCAGAATGCTCCGATTCCCCAGCGCTCGAGGGCCCCATTCAAACCGATCCTGGAACCACCCTACGACCTTTCCGGATTGAAGTTCTCCAACAATCCGCTCTATCAACTTCTCCTCACTGTCGAACCGCCGATAACGGATACCCTTCTCTTTCAGGAACTTTTCGATCTCGCCAGGACCGTGCTCCTCTCCCCAGTAGGCATGCGACATAACGAACTTACGCGGCTTACCCAGAATGGCATGATGAGCATAGAGAGCTGCTCCGATAGCCCCACCTCCGTCACCGGCTGAGAGCTGGATGTAGATTTGCTCGAAGGGGGTCTCTTCAAGAATTCGCGCGTTGGCTACGCTATTCAGAGCTACTCCACCAGCCATACAAAGCCTCTTCACGCCAGTCTCCTCGTACACATTTCGTGCCATCCTGAGCAGAACATCCTCTGTCACAGCCTGAATACTTGCGGCAACATCCGCATAATATTGATTTAACTTCCCCAGCTCTTCATAGTTCCCCGGCTTTTCGCCGAAGTACGAAGGATAGCCACCCGCCGGCGTGAAAAAAGGGGCTTTGGGATCTCTTGAGGGACCAAAAAGGGCCTCAAATTTTCCATTAAACGTATTCTCTGTGGAGTAATGAAAGGAAAAATAGTCCATGTTGATTTCAAAGCTGCCGTCACATGCCACCCGGATGAGTTTGTAAATTTTGTCTTGATATCTCGGCGTGCCAAAAGGGGCCATCCCCATAACCTTATATTCCCCTTCGTTTACCTCAAATCCCAGAAATGCCGTAAACGCGCTATAGAGAAGCCCTAGAGAATCGGGAAAACGAATCTCTTTGAGCAGTTTTAAATCCGTACCCTTCCCTAGTCCAAGGCTAGCCGTTGTCCACTCTCCTACTCCATCCACTGTCAGTATGGCTGCGTCCTCAAAGGGGGAACAGAAAAAAGAGCTGGCCGCGTGGGAGAGGTGGTGTTCGCTGAAGAGAATCCTGGACGGTGGCACTCTGAGCCGTGTTCGAATGAGATGCTTGATCCAGAGCTTATCTCCTAGCCAGCTGGTCATCGCCTGTCTGAAAAGGCGATGGGATCGGGGAAAGGTTTGCATGCTGGTTAAGATGAGTCGTTCAAACTTAATAAAAAGCTTCTCGAAAAAGGCTACATAGTCCAGTTCTTCCGCCCGGATTCCACCAACTCCTAGACAGAAATCAATGGCATGCTGAGGGAACTCATAGTCGTGCTTCTTGCGTGTGAACCGCTCCTCCTCGGCTGCAGCAATCAGCTGCCCGTCGCGTAGTAACGCGGCTGCGGCATCGTGGAAGTAACAGGAGATGCCTAAGATATCCATCAGAATTGCCTACCAGCGCGCTCTTCCGGGGTATCCTTGTTTTCCCCCCTGACCCGCCACCCCCCTTGGGCTACCATTCTTGATGGCTAGAGGGTCACAAAGCCAGCGTACTGCTAGGGCGAATGGCGCAAAAACAACGTAGTAGAAAAAGCTTAAAAGCGCTTGCGCCTGGAGGTCGCCTATCTTCTTCCCGACTCGCCTCCACCACTGCCAGAAGCTCCCCACCGCCCCGGCTATGCTACTCCCTTCTCGTTCAGCCATGAATGATTTCCATTTGTTCAGAAGTGAAAATAATAAGGAGCTCTTTTTGAGGCAAGGCCAACAAGAACCCAAGAATTCTCCTAACGCCACTTTTCATAACTATTAAGCCGGAACACCCCTGGCAAAAAATCGCCAAAGCTGTTGGGTTTCTTTTACTCTCTCACGGAAGCCGATTTCTGGTCCCCTTGTTTAGTTTTCACTCTTCACTAGAAACTCTATAATAAATCGGCTGAGGTTACTATGAGACCCCCAATTATCACACTGGAAAGCGTTTGTCGATTTTCCCAAGGCTTCAATAACACTTCAATTATGCCCTTCAACGAGCAGACTCCATTCACCGGTTTCTTCCCTAGGGATTAGCTAGCTTGCTCGGCTTCACAATGGCAGGTGGAATGGTGGGACACCGAAAAAAAGGCCGCGCTTCCAAAGAAACGCAGCCTTCAATAACTGGCTTCCCTTTGTGGACGGTTTTAGAACTCTGTGTACCGTACCACCAGTCGGGATTGCAGAGCGTCTCGGAGAGCTTGGACAAGCCGGTCTTACATGCGGAGCAGACTGATCGATCCGAAGGCTAACGATTAAAAGAGACTGCAGCCTATTAAAAACCAATACGAAATTGTAAGTCCACCTGGATCCAAATCCAACCGTAACCCCTTCAACGAGCCGCTTGAGAGCTTTCGCCCTTCTTAGAAGGCGACTACAGCTAAAATAGATTTTCCTATTAAATTCGTTCTCATCGGTGGGGCTCCGGCCCTTCTGAGCGACACTGTAAAACACGTAACCACAGATATCGATATTGTGAATTCTCGACTTTCCCTACAATGTGGACTACCATAGCTATTAGCATAGCTATGCCGAAAGGTGAAATTATGAAGACGGTGCAAATGACGCTGGACGAGGATCTCGTTAAAGCAGTGGACAGGGCTGCTAAACGACTTGGCACCACTCGGTCGGGCTTCGCGCGGGACGCGCTCCGCTCGGCTCTTAAGCACGTGCACATTGCGGAATTGGAACGAAAACATCGCGAAGGGTACCAGCGCAAGCCAGTTAAGCCAGGGGAGTTCAGCAACTGGGAATTGGAACAGGCCTGGGCTGAGGAGTGAAGAGAGGTGAGGTTAGGTGGTACAAGGTTTCCCGGCCTGACAAGCAGAGACCGATTCTGATCCTCACGAGGGACTCCGCTCTCGAATACCTTGGGGAGGTTACTGTAGCTCCTATCACGTCAACAATCCGAGATATTCCCTCGGAAGTCTTGTTGAGCAAAGCAGATGGCATGCCTCGGGACTGCGCTGTGAACCTTGATCACATCCAGACCGTCTCAAAGACTAAAATTAGTTCCTTGATTACAACACTCAGTCCTAGGAAGATGCTTGAGCTGCGCTCAGCCCTCACCTTTGCCCTGGGCTTTTAGGAATCCATTCCTCGCTTGCAGAGTTGGAATAACTGATTGCTCAGCAATCGGTGCCAGGCTTCACCATCGGGAAAGTGTTAGCGAGCACGCCCGCTATGGCTCGCCCTCTCGGCGGTCTCGGAGGAGGGGATAGAATACTACGACACAAAAAAGGGCCGCGCCTCTTAAGAAACGCGGCCCTTCCAACACTGGCTCCCCGGGAGGGACTCGAACCCCCGACAAAGTGGTTAACAGCCACCTGCTCTACCAGCTGAGCTACCGGGGAAAATTATACGGTCAAACTGGTGAGATCCCCGCTCATTACTGCTTCAGCTCAATCCTCCTGAGGCGGACCCGCCTCGGGCGGGAACTGATCAGCGTAAGACTGAACCGGGTGTACTTAGATTATATATCAATGTATCAGCAGATTTTCCACCCATGAGCGGGAGCGAAGAAGGAGCCTAGATACCGACACCTTACGTCTCCACTTTCTCAGTTTCCGCTCGTGCCAGCCCCAAGGGCCTTCAACTCCTCGATCATCTTGTCGTGGTGAGTGGCCGGCCAGTAGATTCGCTGACAGCGCCGGCACAACGAAAAATTCTCCTGGGAAGAATAGACGTAGGGTGGTACCCGGTCCTGAACAGATTCCTTAGTGATCGCTTCGAGGACCCTGTTGCACTCCACGCAGCAAGTAAACGCCTTTTCCAATGGATTCAGGTCGCAGGCATCAACGACCTGTTTCAGCTGCTCGCGAAAATGATCGCTCTTGATAATCATGGTGTCCGGCGGATTCTTTTTCAAGATGCTGCGGTCACGGGTAAGGATCAAGCGATTTTCCTTCCGTGCTAAATGAATCAATCCATGGCCTACCAGGTGTGAACCGTAAGCGACATCCTGGCCGAGGATGCGAAGCCACCGGGCCAGCCTGCCCAACGCCTTGTCCGCAGCAAATTTTACAACTTCATCTCGATGCTTGGCCATAAAAGATCCATTAAATTTGCGATTTGCCAAATTTGCTAAGAACGCCACCGATGATTACCATATAACGATCTCCACGCAATTGGGAAGAGGAGCCCAGCAAAAATGACTAAAAAGGTTTGTCGGCTATTTGCTTATTTTGGAGCAACCCTAGGCCTTGTCCTAATCCTCCTCTATATTTGGATAGCTCCCCTGTTGGCGGCCTTCGGCGGCTTCCTCGTGAAGACCGACGACCCCACCCCGACGGCGGCCGTCGTGTTTCTAAGCACAGGGGTCGAATACTATCCCAGACTCATTGAAGCCGCCTAGCTGTTCCGCGAAGGATACGCAGGAAAAGTAGTCATCAACGGGAATCGAAAGACAAAGGTCCTCCGCGAATTGAAAAAACAGGGCTTCACTCCCGGTTGTCCATGGTACGAAAATTCACTTCGGATCCTTCCCCTCCTGGGTGTACCGAGGGACCGGGTCATGACCATCAGCGCGGAGGACGTCTACGACACCGTCAGCGAATCGGAGGCTGTTGGCAAAGAACTGCTCAGAGCGGGAATGAAAAGTATCATTCTTACCACTAGCAAGTCGCGTACTCGAAGGCAAAGTTTATTTGGGAGCACAATTTCCCCAATCAGTTCTCCATACTGACAGTTGGCGCGCGCACCAACACCTATTCGGCTGCTGGATGGTGGAAAGAGGGCCGGCAGATCCGTTGGGTACTGGCAGAGCATGGCGCCTGGCTATACTTTTATTGGAAGATTAAATTCACTAGGGGTGACTAATAGGGCTCGACTCGGGCGCCGGCAAACTAGATTGGGAGGGAAGGAGCTCACGGACCCCATCCCACGGGTCATCGCTAATTTCAACGGATTCCTCGATCACCATCCATACCCTCACAAGGTCTTTTCCCTGGGACTGATATATGGACTCGAACAGATGGAGGCCCCCCAGGTAGAGCTGGTAATGGGCGATCACCGCGTTGTTCACCTCCCGTTTGGCATAGCTCCCATACCGATGCTGGGGACGATCTGTTATCAGGTTACTCCATTCTTGTTGACTGCGGGAGAAGATTCCCTGACGCAATTCGAGTTTTTTCTCATCCGGAATGTCCCGCCGATACAGATCCCCAAGGGCGGCGGCGACTTCATTGAGGACAACCGAAAATTCGAGTTCTTGTTTCCAGGATTGCACGGCCTCCCGAAACTCAGTGCTCCCTTTACCGAAACGGTCCTCCAGAAAGATAATCGCCGCTCGGTTTCCCACAAAGCTGGCTATACTTTCGTTGAAAGCCACTGCCTCAACAACAAACAATGTGTTATGAAAAAGCTCGTGAAAGATCACTTCCACCAAAACGGCCTTGTCCAGCTCTATGAGATGGGAAAGAAGTGGATCGTCAAACCAGCCCAGGGTACTGAAGGCTGAAACCGGCCGGACGAAGGTGTCGTACCCCCGATTTTTTAATCCTTGGGCCGCTTTCTTGGCGTCGTCTTCCGAGAAATACCCTTTATAAGGCATCCTTCCCACAAAGGGGAACCACCAGGTATTGGGCTGCAAGCTGGTGCCGGGTACCGCTGTCAACACGTAGGAGACAACTGACCCGTCCACATAGGAATAGCCCGAGTAGCTTCCACCGACATTGAGTTGTAACCTATCATGGGCAAATGTACGGGCTGCGAGTACCAATTCTAATTTTTCCCGCTTCTTTGGATCGAGTTCGGGGTCCTTGAGCATTTCTGAAATGGGTTGACGTCGCCAGAGGATCTTCCCTTCCTCATAGGCGGCTCGAAATACGTATACGGGGGAACAACCGGACAGCAGAAGCAAAAAGAGAAGAAAGACCGTGGAAAACATGGGATTTGGGGAGCCGGCGAGGAGCGGGAAGGGCCGCTACTCTTGCACTTTAACCTCGCTCCCTCTTTTACCCATATTCCATTCCTCGCGCTCGTATTGCAGGCGGTAGAGACGGTGATAGATGCCGCGCTTTTCTAATAGCTCCGCATGGGAGCCGATCTCGCGCACCTCCCCTTTATGTATGACAATGATTCGGTTGGCGTTTCGGATCGTGGAAAGTCGGTGAGCGATGACCAGGCAGGTTCGTTCCTTCATCACGGTTTCCAAAGCGTCTTGAATCAGCAGTTCGGTCTCCGTGTCCACACTCGAAGTCGCCTCATCCAACACCAGGATCTCAGGATCGTAGACCAGTACCCGAGCCATGGCCAGGAGTTGTCGTTGACCGGAAGAAAAGTTGCTGCCCCGCTCCCGTACCTGGGCGTTTAATTCTCCAGGCAGACGGCGAAGGAAACGCTCTGCATGGGTGGCCTGCACTGCCTTCTGGACCCGTTCCAATGGCACCGAGGAGTCCCCCAGCGTGAGGTTGCTCAAGACGTCGCCTGAGAACAGGAATACATCCTGGAGGACCACGCCGATGTGCCGTCTCAACGCCTGCAGATCCCAGTCCCTGACATCCGCCCCATCCACCGCAACGGACCCTTGCTGTACGTCATAAAAGCGGCTGAGGAGTTTTATGGTGGTGGTCTTACCGGAACCGGTCGCTCCGACCACGGCGACTCTCTCTCCCGGAGCGATTCGAAAGGTCACCCCTTTGAGGACCGGGTCGGCTTCCCGATAACCAAACCATACATCGTTAAACGCAATTTCACCCCGGAAGGGGCTGGGGATGACGGGCTGCTTGGGACTCGTGATGGGCAGAGGGGTGTCGAGAAGCTGGAAGATCCGCTCGGCGGCAGTCATGGCCGACTGCATCACGGCGTATTTTTGGCTGAAGTCGCGCATGGGAATAAAGAACCGGTGGATATACTCCTTAAACGCAACCAGAGTCCCGATCCCGATGGCCTGATTCAAGACCTCCCCTCCCCCATACCACAACAGAAGCGCCACACTGACGGAACCGGCGGCTTCTACCATAGAGAAGAGGGAAGCTTCATAAATATTGGACATTTGGATCGCATCCCGATGGGCACTATTGAGCTCGTCGAACTCGTCGAACGTCTTTTGCTCGCGAACAAACAACTGGACAATGGACATGCCGGAAATCGCTTCGCCTAGGTATCCATTGATCCTTGAGATTCGCTCCCGTACGAGTCGGTAGATCTGACGGGCCCTGATTCGGAAAAAATTGATCGCCAGGGCGACAGGAGGGATCAGGGCCAGAGAAACCAGCGCCAGACCCGGGTGCAGAGAGAACATGATGACCACAATCCAGACAAGCATGATGACATCCGCCGCCAACGTCATAATTCCGGCAGCGAACATTTCCTGCAGAACCTCCACGTCGGTGGTCATCCGGGTCATCAGCCGACCGACCGGGTGCCGGTCGAAGGTACTCATGGGTATTCTCTGCACATGGGCGAATACGCTGACGCGAAGGTCGGCCAAGGCCTTCTGGGCGACCTGCATGGTTAAAAAATACTGGAAATAAAGAGTGATCATCTCCCCGAGAACCGCTGCGGCGAAGAGGCCTGCGGCAAATCCCAGGCCCCACATATCCGCACCCGCGATATACCGATCGATGGCGACCTTCATGATGTATGGCTGGGCGAGGCCACACGCCTGCTGTACCGGGAGAAGAAGAACGGACAGCCAGAATACGCCCTGGTAGGGCGCTATGAACTGCCACATCCGCTTTATCAGTTTTAGATCGTAGGCCTTCTCTGCAAAGACCTCTTCTTGTTGTGTCTCGGCGTTCATCTATAGTTGTTCCAGCTCTTCAGACAACTGTTGCTGGTGAAAAAGATCGGCATAGAGCCCATCCTCTTGCACCAGAGACTGATGGTCTCCCCTCTGCAGCACCGTACCTTCGTTTAGGACCAGGATTTCATCGGCTCCCCTGACCGTAGATATCCGATGGGAAATGATAATGCAGGTCTTATCCTTGAGGAGATCCTCGAACTCGTTCAGGATGTCCCGTTCGGTCTCGGCATCGACGCTGGAAAGGCAATCGTCCAGGATGATAAACGGTGCATGAAATAAAATGGCCCGCCCCAGAGTGGCCCTCTGTTTCTGCCCTCCGGAAAGAGCGATACCCCGTTCCCCAACGATAGTGTCCAGCCCGTTAATGAAACCTTCCACGTCCTGGTCGAGCCGGGCCGCGTGCACAGCCTCCTGAATAGCCGTGTCCGAGGCATCATCACTGCCGTAGGCCAGATTGCTTGCCAAGGTGCTGGAAAAAAGAAACGCGTCCTGTGGCACGTAACCTACGGCGCGCCGTAAGTCGGTTAGGGACAGGCTACGAATATCCTGACCACCGATGCGGATCTCCCCCGCCGATACGTCATAGAGCCGCGGGATGAGCTGGACCAACGAGGTCTTTCCAGCCCCTGTGCGTCCCACGATTCCCAATTTTTTCCCCCGTGGGAGGTGAAAGCTTATGTCCTTCAATGCCATCTCACCGTTGGTATTACCGCCGTAGGCAAAGCAAACATCGCGGAACTCGATGCCCTTACCCGATTGGGGTAGAGGAACAGGCCGGGCCGGATCCCCAATGGCCGGCTCAACCCTGAAAATCTCTTCGATTCGCCCCATGGACGCCCTTCCCCGCTCCACGAGGGCTAGCATCCACCCAAAAGCAGCCGTCGGCCACGCCAAGACATTGAGATACGCGATGAAGGCCACCACATCGGCCATCATCAGGTCTCCGGAGATAACCCGGACACCGCCATACCAGAGGATCACCAGAATGGTCAGCCCGCTGATAGCACCCATAAAGGGGTGGACCAGGCCACGGAGCTGCGCCATTTCCATGTTTCTTGCTTGATACTCTTTATTGAGATCTACGAACCGACGGGTTTGGTCTTGCTCACGCCCGTAGGCCTTCACCACGTGTATGCCGCTCAAGTTTTCCTGGACATGGCTGCTAAGTGCCGACATCTGCTGCTGGAGCTTAAGGGAGACGCTCTGAATCTTGCCCCTGAACCTTCGGAAGGCCCAAGCCATGAGCGGATAGGTCAGGACCACTACCAAGGTCATTCGCACGTCCATCTGGAGCATGAGCACCATGGCGTAGAGGTAGTAGAGGGGAGCGTTGATCATGTTCAGAATGCCGGGTCCCAGGAGCATGCGAACGCTATTGATATCATTGATCGCACGGGACATGAGGTCCCCGGTCCTCTGGGAGCGGTAATAGGACAGGGGCAATTTCAATAGATGGGCAAACACATCGTTTCTGAGCTCGTACTCCACGGCGCGACCCGAGTTGAAGATGAGAAAGCGGGAAAAGGTACGCATCAACCCTTGGCCTACAGCAGCTCCCATGATCGCCATTGCATAAAAGACCACGTCCTCGTTGGGCCCTCCACGCTCGATGATGATTATCGCGGATCGAATCCACCACGGGATCACCATGACCAAGGTAGCGGTCAAAAAGAGGCATACGCCTCCGAGAAAATAGCTCTGCCAATGGCGCCAGAGATAAATCCTCAATTTTTGCATCCCGGTCATTTGAACTACCGCCATTAGCTCTCAGCGCTCCAATCTCTTTTTAAGTTCCCCCGCCGAAACCCGGTATTTGAAGGCCTTGCGCCGGTCGATAAACAGAACTGGGACCTCGGCACCGAAGGCTTCTGTCAACTGGGGCGAACTATCCACATCGATTTCATCAAGCTCTATGGGATTCGCCCTGGCGACCTTCCGGATGACCTCTTTCATCTCCTCACATAGACAGCTGTGCCTTCGTGTGTAAAGCGTGAGATGCCGGTTCATTCCCGTTCCTCGGTTGAAATAATGATGTCCTTGGGAATGGACAGGGCGCCAAAGAGGAACTCGGAAAGGGTGCTTGATCGGCCCTTTGACATTGAAACTCGCCACCAGAAGCGAATTCTTGATCCCTGCTATTCCCCTGCCTATGAAATGGATCCGGTTAACCGCCGAGTCGACCCCAGGGAAGGGGCGCATGGCAATGACAAAATCTATTTTGTCTTTGGCCCCATCGATCTCCCCGGCCCCGCTGATACGCAGCTCTTCGCCGGACACCAACAGATTGCGCGTCGAGTACACCCCACGGGCGATTTTAAAGTCGCCGCTAACGGTCTCAAAAGGAACACCTTCTTGATTGATATCAGGCATTTTAAGTGTAAACCAACGGGATAAATCTAAAACGCTCAAGATACGCACCAGGACCGCCATCCTGCGTATGACTCCCTTTCGCGCCCGGAGCTTGAATCCGCCCTCCAGGTTTTGTTTTTTCTCGGCAATCGTTTTACCACGGGTCTCAAAGGTTCCGCTCAGGTCGACCCGGCCGGACACCTCCCCTATGTCTTTGCCGAAAAAGCCCAATACCCCACTGGCGGGAACGTTTTGAATCCGCGACTCGATGGCTAGGAGCGGTTCCTCGGGCTAGTCGATAATCGACGCGGTACCGTCGATGGTTCCCCCTTCTGATTTGGCAGAAAAATTGTCAAAGAGCCAGTGTCGTCGGTCCAGAGAAATATTGCTCTTGAGATTGGAAAAGCGGAGGCGCTTGTCCCCCCCTTATCGATCTCCACCCTCCCCTTGATCTGCAACTCATCGTAGAAACGAGCTACCGCCGGGGATGCCGGTTTTTTAGGCCTCTCCCGAGGCAAGAGCTCGGTAAAATCCATATCGACGGCCTTCGAGGTGAATGTCAGCTGGGGACTTCCCCTATACGCCAATCGGCCCTTGAAATCACCTTGCCACCAAGCCCCGGGATCCGTATTTTGAGACCACGAAAATCCGACGTCGGATTGATACACTTACGAAACCACCCTCCCATTTGCATTCCAGTAGAGGCCGACGGTCGAGGCACGAGACCGAAGCTCTCGTAGGTCTCTTCCCAGAGTTTCAGGCCACCGCCCGAGTACAACCACGCGTACTGTCCCTCGGCGTTCAGCCCGAAGGGGACTGCCGTAAACCACTGGACCGCGGGCTCCTTGCCCGCCCAGTAATACGACGCGGCATTGTACATTTCGATGGTCCCCTGCTGACAGGCATCGAACGCACCGCTTCCTGGAACCAATTCGCCGGCGGCAAACACCCGGATTTTAAGCTGACCACCGCTCATTTCCTCAACGACGGTGGCAAATCTCCTGGCGTTGCCCAAGAGGATATCCAGGGCCGGGGTCCAGGCCGTTACCATACGCCACTCAAAATGGGGACGTGGGATGACCTAAGGTACGCTATCCTGACGGCTTTCCTGTCGGCACCCTGCAACGGTTGCCTCCGCGGAAGCCAACGCGCCTCCCGCTGTTAAAAGAAATTCCCGCCGTTCCATCAATCCATGCCACCAATCCCCCAGCTTGACAGGTCTACTCTTATCATCCAGACTTCAAATAATCGAGGCGTTATAAGGTGGCAGTTAAAGATGTGTTTCTCGCCCAACCCCGGGGATTTTGCGCCGGGGTGGAGATGGCGGTGGATACGGTTGAACGGGCACTGCAAAAGTTTGGTGCCCCCGTTTACGTTTTCCACGAGATCGTCCATAATCGCAGCGTCGTTGAGGACTTCCAGCGCCGAGGCGTGATATTCGTCCAGTCGGTGGAAGAGGTCCCAACGGGCGCAACGCTTATCTTCAGCGCCCATGGGATCTCGCCCGCCGTTAACGGCGAGGCCAAGGCGAAAGAGCTCCAATTGATCCTGGACGCCACCTGTCCCCTGGTCGAGAAGGTGCACCGGGAGGTGCGCCGGTACAACACCCAGAGTTATTGGATCTTCCTTATCGGACAGAGAGGCCACGACGAGATTGTCGGCACCAGCGGTGAAGCCCCCAAGCGTATACAAATCGTGTCAACCGTTGAGGAGGCCCATCGGGTCGATGTTCCCGACCCAAAACGGGTTGCCGTTCTAACCCAGACCACCCTGAGCATCGATGACACCAGAGAGATCATCGAGGCCCTCAAGAAAAGATTCCCCAACATGATCGTTCCGGCTAAGGACGATATCTGCTACGCGACCCAGAATCGCCAGGACGCCGTCAAGGAACTGGCTGGGCAAGTGGAACTGATACTAGTGATCGGGTCCCCTAATAGCGAAAATTCCAACCAGCTCTGCCGGGTCGCCAACTCTAAGGGGACTCGGGCTTACCTGATAAACAGCATCAACGAACTCGACCCCAACTGGCTCGAGGGTGTGGAACGGCTCGGCATTACGTCCGGGGCCTCAGCCCCCGAACATCTCGTACAAGAGGCAGCGGGGTATTTCAAACAAAGGGGCGCCCATGTAACCAGCATCGGCTTTAAGGAACAGGAGATCCATTTTGCTCTCCCCGATGGCCTAGAAGCCTCTTCCTGAAGCCTCCACGGGCTTACACCCATGCCTTTCTCTGGAGGTGGACAAATTTCCTCCCCATTTACACCAAATATCATTGAAGCTTAAAAGATAGGCATTTGCCTATTTTTTGCCCATCAATTTTTGGGCTTGTGTCAGCTAAATCCCTGTAGTAATAGAAACCGGTCCAGTGGCATATGAATTGCAATCTCATCGGGTACATCACGGAAAAAATATTATCATCGACAAATAGGGGGAGGATCGAAACGTGATTGAGCAGAAAAGAATTTGGATGGTACTTTCATTTTTAATTGCCGTCGCCGCATATTTAGTCGCGACCCCGGCCCTTGCTCAACAGGCGGCTCCGCCTCCAACCATAGACTCGGGAGATACAGCCTGGATTCTCACCTCTTCCGCTCTGGTTTTGATGATGACTATTCCGGGACTATTCCTCTTTTACGGTGGTTTGGTTCGGGGAAAGAATATTCTCGGAACGATCATGCATAGCTTCATCATCGTGGCCCTGATCAGCGTCCAATGGGTCCTTTGGGGCTACAGCCTATCCTTCGGTCCCGACATCGGCGGTATCGTGGGCAGCCTAGCCTGGTTCGGCCTAAACGGCGTTGGCGTCGAGCCGTCGAGCTACGCACCGACGATTCCCCACCAGGCCTTTATGGTCTTTCAAATGATGTTCGCCATCATCACCCCGGCACTTATCACGGGAGCCTTTGCCGAACGAGCCAAGTTCAGCACCTTCCTTGTCTTCATCCTGCTTTGGTCGACCTTTATATACGACCCCCTCTGCCACTGGGTATGGGGCGGTGGTTGGATAGGGTCCATGGGAGCCATGGATTTTGCCGGAGGCACAGTCGTCCATATCAGTTCCGGCGTATCCGCCCTAGCAGCGGCCATCATGTTTGGTAAGCGGGCAGGCTACGGGAGGGAACCCATGCCGCCCCACAATCTGCCTTTCAGCGTCATAGGAGCATCCCTACTGTGGGTGGGCTGGTTTGGCTTCAATGCTGGTAGCGCCCTGGCAGCCGATGGACTCGCCACAATCGCCTTTGTTACGACCCATACGGCAACGGCGGGAGCCGTGCTGTCGTGGATGTTTATGGACTGGGCATTGAAGGGCAAGCCAACCGCTCTGGGAGCGGCCAGCGGTGCCGTCGCAGGGCTAGTGGCCATAACACCGGCAGCGGGCTTTGTGACCCCGATTTCGGCACTGATTATCGGTATCGTCGCCGGAATACTTTGCTCCACAGCATGTAATTTGAAATCCAAATTGGGCTACGACGACTCCCTCGATGTGGTCGGGGTCCATGGGGT
The DNA here is from genome assembly GCA_963664015.2 of Binatia bacterium. Lineage (GTDB taxonomy): Bacteria > Desulfobacterota > Binatia > UBA9968 > CAXXLF01 > JACZQL01. The sequence goes on from CAXXLF010000002.1 coordinate 826,963, forward strand.
CGGCGGTATCTGGGGCGCATTGGCAACTGGTCTTTTTGCCTCAACGGCAGTAAATTCGGCCGGAAGTAATGGCCTTTTTTACGGCAATCCGGGGCAGCTCTGGATCCAGTTCGTAGCCGTCCTGGCGACCGCTGTACTGGCCTTTGTCGGCACCTTTATTATTCTTGGGATCCTCAAGATCACCATGGGGCTCAGGGTCAGTGAGGAAGAAGAGAGCATGGGGTTGGATCTAGGCCAGCACAACGAGAAGGGATATTCCATCTAGCCCCCGTAGCCAGTCTCCGGGGGACTACCCCCGGGGGAAAATAAATGCTAATAGATTCGATTCAAAAATTTTCCAACATTTGAGGGAAAGAGAGGGATAAGATAATGACACCCAGCGAGGTATTAGAGTATGCCAAGAAAAACCAAGTAGAAATCGTTGATTTAAGGTTCTGCGACCTGCCGGGTCTCTGGCAGCATTTTTCCATAACGATGACTCAGTTCGACGAAGATCTGTTCGAGAACGGAATCGGCTTTGATGGTTCTAGCATCCGCGGGTTTCAGACCATCCATGAATCGGACATGCTTCTATTCCCGGATCCGGACACGGCCGTTCTCGACCCTTTTACTGCCCTGCCCACGTTGATCCTCATCTGCTCCGTCAAAGACCCAATCACAAGGCAGTCCTATACGAGAGATCCCCGCTACGTGGCCCAAAAGGCTGAGATGTATCTCAAATCTACGGGGCTAGCGGATACGAGCTACTGGGGGCCCGAGATCGAGTTCTACGTGTTCGACAACGTGCGTTTCGATCAGAGCTCCAATCACGGCTTTTACTACGTGGACTCGGAAGAGGGTGCCTGGAATACAGGCAGCGATGAGAGACCCAACCTGGGATATAAGCCCAGGTATAAAGAGGGGTACTTCCCGGTCCCTCCCATGGACCATTTGCAGGATCTTCGGTCGGAGATGGTTCGTACGCTTGAGAAGAGCGGCATACCGGTAGAGGTCCATCACCACGAGGTCGGTACCGGTGGCCAATGCGAGATCGACCTACGTTTTACAACGCTGGTCAAGATGGCCGACCAGGTATTGATGTACAAGTACATCGTCAAGAACGTGGCAAGGAAAAACGGCAAGACCGTAACCATGATGCCCAAGCCCCTCTTTATGGACAACGGCTCCGGTATGCACACCCACCAGAGCCTCTGGAAAAACGGCAAAAACGTCTTTTACGATCCAAAGAACTACGGGCTGATCAGCGATACGACCCGTTACTACATCGGGGGACTGCTCAAACATGCCCCCGCCCTCTGTGGTTTAATCGCACCGAGCACCAATTCGTATCGCAGGTTGGTACCGGGCTACGAGGCTCCTATCAATCTGGTCTATTCACTGAGGAACCGGAGCGCTTGTATACGTATTCCGGTCTATTCGACTAGCGAGAAGGCAAGGCGGCTCGAATTCAGAACTCCCGACCCAAGCTGCAATGCGTACTTATCCTTTTCGGCGCAGCTGATGGCCGGTCTGGACGGCGTCAAGAACAAGATCGAGCCGCCCAAGCCCATCGATAAGGACCTTTATGAACTCTCTCCTGAAGAGGCAGCTGATGTGAAGTCGATACCAACATCCCTCGATGCGTCTCTGGAGGCCTTGGAGAAGGACCATGACTTTCTGCTCGTCGGGGACGTCTTTACCAAAGATGTGATTGACACATGGATCAACTTCAAGCGCACCAAAGAGATAGAACCCATGCGGCTGAGGCCCCATCCCCACGAATTCGCTCTTTATTATGACATTTAAGCCGGCGGATGGACTCAAGAGAACCCACAAGGAGGAAATACGATGAAAAAGATCGAGGCGGTGATCAAGCCTTTCAGATTGGATGAGGTGAAAAATAAACTGACCGCCGCCGGTATTACCGGTATGACCGTCAGTGAGGTGAAGGGCTTCGGCAGACAAAAGGGGCACACGGAGCTCTACCGCGGGGCCGAGTACACCGTTGATTTCCTGCCCAAGGTGAAGCTGGAGATTTTGGTCACCGATGAAATGACCACCAAGGCTATTGATGCCATCCTGGAGTCTGCCCACACGGGAAAGATTGGGGATGGAAAGATTTTCGTCTCATCGGTGGATGAAGTGATCCGGATTCGGACCAACGAGCGAGGTGAAGAAGCCATTCATTAGTTAATCGGAACTAGAGTAATCGGCCCATTAGGGGCCGATTATCCAATTTACCTAAACTTGTTTCGACCCACCCACTAGCACCTGATTAATTTTCAGCTCCCCGGCTTTTTATCGGTGCCGGACTTAGACTCTTTTCCTTTAGCTTCAACCTCGGTCGGATTGCCCGGCTCGAAACCGCCGGTTTCGTGATAAACAACCTTCGACTCCTCCTCATAGGCCGCAACTGTCGGAATCTCACCCGGCAGACCCAACTCGCGCCAGCGGGAGGCAACCTTATCGTAGGTCTCCTTGCGGAGTTTGGTTCGTTTGGAAAAAACCGGTAGGTAGCGGTGTTCCATACAAGCATTGATCAGGGCCTTTGAACCGTACGGCCGTTCCTCCGGTGGGTTCTGGGTTGGATCGAGCCAGGTGCTCCATGTGTTCTTGAGGATATCTATGTCCTCCACCGGGTTGCAGCGACTGCTCATGGCCCAGATGACTTGATTGATGTCGGAAGCCTCGATGTCCTCGTCGACGGCAATGATCCACTTGGTATAATAAGCGCCCCCTGGAACCTGAGCTGCCAAGGCCAGCGTCTGGGCCGCATGGCCTGCATAGCGCTGCTCGAGGCTAATGACCGTCATCCCGAATCCTCCGGTCGCAGCCGGGTGGGCATAAACTCCACGGATACCCGGTATACCGAGCTTATCGAGATCCTCCCAAATACGGGCTGAGCGAATGACGCTGAAGAAGCCGCTTTGCTCGCAAGAGGGATAGTCCGCCATCAGGGCATTGGTCATAATTGGATTGGAACGATAGTGAACCGCCGTCACATCGATCAGGGGACAGCCGGCCTCAGGCCGGCCGTAGTAACCGGTAAACTCGCCAAAGGGTCCTTCCGTCTTGATTGATTGGGGGCGGATAACACCTTCGATAACCAGTTCCGCATTGGCCGGCAGTAACAGATCGCACGTGGTGGCCTTCACTACCGGGATGGGTTGCCCCTTCACTCCACCGGCAAACTCGTACTCGGAAACGTTTTTTGGGAAGGTCTGAGAACCTATGATCATAAACAGCGGATCTATGCCCCAAGCGGCGGCAACGTGGATGGACTCTCCCTTTTGCCAGGCACGTGTAATATGGAGACGGGCGTCCTTGCCCGGCGAGAGATAGAGGCCAACCTGACGATCGCCTTGCAACATCATCCGGTACGTTCCAATGTTTATATAGCCCGAATCCGGATCACGGGTGAATACGGCATCTGCTGTTCCAGCATAGCGTCCACCATCCAGTGGCCAATGTTTTGGAACGGGCAACTGGCTCAAGTCCACCTGAGAACCGGTCCAGTTATTTTCAAAAAGAGGTGCCTCACTCTGGGGCACCTCTCTGGGTGGAATTCGTCGTTTCAGCTTTTCCTTGGCTCGCTGAATCAATTCCAGCGTTGAGGTATCGGGAGGTTCTTCCAGCGTCAAAGCGACCCGCCTCATGCTGGGCCCAAGGATATTCCAGAGTAGCTGGGCCCCAACGGGGCTCTTTTCATAGCCCTTCACCCGGTCGAATAGGATTGCCGGCGACGGGTCTTGTTTGGCAACCAGATATCCGATGGTACTCATCTCCTCGTCCCAGTTGACCACTTGATTGATCCGCAGCAACTCGCCGAGTTCCTCGACACGTTGGAGCCACTGGCGCAGGTCCTGGATCGGCTCCTTTCCCTCTGTGCTGGCCTCTTTTAATTCGGCGGAACGCTTTTCAACTTTCGCCATGGGAACCCTCCTTCATGAAACCCGCTTCCTGGCCGCGATGAGAGACGCAAAATAGTCAAAGGCATGGTAAGACCTGTAAATCATATTTTCCTTCATATCGTCAATATCCTTCGATGGCATAATCACTGGATTCCCTACCGAGCTGGCAACCCACTGCATATGGGCCGCCCGTTCCAGGTAGATGGCGTGGACAGTAGAATACTCTACGCTCTCTCCTACCACAACTATCCCATGCCCCTGTAGCAACATCGCCATTCTGTCACCCAGTGTCTGGCAGATCTCAAGTCCGTCCTGAACCGTGTGAATCAAGCGGGGACTTTTGAAGATGGGCGTTTCGGGTGCAAAAGCCGCAGCCTGGTTGTAAATGGGCTTGATCGGCACGCCTGCTACGGAAAACGCGGTAGCGAGAGGCTGGTGCGTGTGAACCACCGAATTGACGTCGGGCCGGGCCTCATAAATCGAGGCGTGAATCATACTCTCACGAGGAGGATTTTTTAACCTGACAACCTCGCGCTTATTCCCCGCCTTGGCGTAGTTCTCTTCACAACTGGCCTTGTACTCATCGATATCCACTACCATAATATCGCGGCTGGAAACTCTTCCTAAAGGTGCGAGCACGGGTTTGATAAGAAATTGACGGGTCCCGGGGATACGGGCGCTCACATGGCCATGATAGTCGGCAAGGCCCTGGTGAAACATGATTTGATTGCCCAAGGCTACCTTCTTTTTGAGTTCTGAGAGTTGTTTGGGGGTCAAATTATTCCTCTTTCTCTCGCTTGCTCTGGCTTAATTCGGGGGTTCAATGGGAGTCACATCAAGCAAGAAAAAATTGTTCACTTTTCATAGCACAGATTGGGGAGCAGCTGGAAGGATGCATAAGTTTCTATATTGTTTTCAGCTACTTAGGTGGGTTGATTGACTCCCCGTTGCTTTGCTGAGTTTTCCATTCTAGACCGTTTGTGGTAAAAATTTTCCTGTCTTGATTGGAGAAGGTGAAAATGCGTGCGGTATTACCACCAGTGAAAGAACGACGTTTGGTAGATCGCCAACTTACAGCCTTTTTTCGGGAATATAAACCATCCGATTTTACCATTCCAGGATGCCCCATATTGAGTGGTTCGAGTATATCGAGTAGGGCAAGACTGCAGGAAAAACCTACGAAAATGGCAAGATCCATCTGGTGCATCCAGAGAACTGGAAACGCGGACGAAAGTACAACTCGGAGAGAAAGTGGGTCAATACCGTTTACCATGAATTAGCCCACTACTTTTTTTGGGCTGATGCTGAGACGAAGGCCGACTCCTTTGCCCTGCGCATGGTGAGGGGCTTGAATAATAATCATAAAAATCATAAAAATAACGGCAGATAGATTCTTTCCTTAATGGATTCTCTTCCTTGTGCCCCCCTTGATCTGACCTTCTATGGAATATAAAGAAACCCTCAACCTCCCCAAAACGCGCTTCCCCATGCGCGCCAACCTTCCCCAGAATGAGCCCCACCAGGTCGAAAAATGGCTGCGGGACGATGTCTACTCAAAGATGATTCAGGGTCACAAGGGAAGCAAAAAGTATATCCTTCACGACGGCCCTCCTTACGCAAACGGTCATATTCATCTCGGCCATGCCCTTAACAAGATCCTCAAGGACATGATCGTTAAGTACAAGAACATGACCGGGTTTTATTCCCCCTACGTCCCCGGTTGGGACTGTCATGGCCTGCCCATCGAACTGCAGGTTGAGAAAAACATCGGTCGCGCAAAGAAGCAAGCCATGAGCAAGGCGGAGATTCGAAAGCTCTGCAAAGAATACGCGGAGAAATTCATCTCAATTCAGCGCGAGGAGTTCAAAAGGCTGGGGATCCTGGGAGACTGGGACCATCCGTACCGGACCATCGACTATCAATACGAAGCAGCAGAGATCAAAGAACTGGGAAAGTTCATCTCGAGCGGCTCCCTCTTCCGGCAAAAAAAACCCGTCTACTGGTGCCCCTCCTGCGTAACGGCCCTGGCCGAGGCCGAGGTAGAGTATGAAGACCTTGTTTCTTTGTCGATCTACGTCAAGTTTCCCGTAAAGGACTCCAAGGGGAAATTCCCTCTGGATAGTAACAAGCCGGTATTTTTTGTCATCTGGACCACGACACCCTGGACCTTACCTGCCAACCAGGCCATCGCGGTCCATCCTGAGATGCGCTACGCCATGGTAACGACAGCGGCCGGTAATTTGATAATGGCCCAAGAGCTGCTTCCCGCATTAATGAAGGTCTTCGGTTTCGAGGAGTCCGACATCACGATCGCAACCCAGACCTGGACGGGGCAAGACCTGGAAGGCGTCGGATGCACCCACCCATGGCTAGACCGCGAAGCCCAGGTCATACTGGGCGATTTCGTGACCCAGGATCAGGGAACAGGGTGCGTCCATATTGCAACCGGCCATGGGCAGGAAGACTACGAAGCCGGGCAGCGATACGGACTCGACGTATACGCTCCCGTCGGCCCCGATGGCCGCTTCACACAGGAGGCGGGAGACCTTGCCGGAGAGTCGGTTTTCAAAGCGGACCGGCTCATCATCGACAAGCTTCAAGCCAAACAGGCCTTGCTGAAGGAAGAGCCCCTGTCCCACAGCTATCCCCACTGCTGGCGCTGCAAGAGACCGGTCATCTTCAGAGCCACCGAGCAGTGGTTCATCTCCATGAAAGAAAACAACCTGCGCCGCCTCGCCCTCACAGCGGTGGACCAGGTTAAATGGATCCCCCCCTGGGGACGCGAGCGCATACGCGGCATGTTGGAGAGCCGGCCCGACTGGTGCATCTCCCGGCAACGTTGCTGGGGGGTTCCTATCCCGGTCCTGTACTGCGAAAAGTGCCAGAATTCACTCCTCACCCAGGCCCTTTGTGATCACGTGTCCTCGATCTTTGCCCAGGAAGGGTCTGATGCCTGGTTTCTTCGTACCCCAAATGAGTTGGTTCCTGACCATCTCCAATGCAGCAACTGTGGAGGGAAGGAATTCTATAAGGAAGAGGACATTCTCGATGTCTGGTTCGATTCTGGGGTGAGCCATGCGGCGGTGGTAGAACGTTATCCGGAACTCGGAGGCACCGCCGATCTCTACCTGGAAGGTAGCGATCAGCACCGGGGGTGGTTCCATACGTCCTTGCTGACATCCGTCGGCACCCGAGGCCACGCTCCCTATAGGAACGTTCTTACCCACGGATTTACACTGGACGGGTCTGGCCGTAAGATGTCCAAATCCCTAGGCAACGTGATTGCTCCCCAGGACATTATCAAGAGTTCCGGTGCCGAGATTATCAGACTATGGACCGCCGCTGAGGATTACCGAGACGACGTTCGAATATCCAAGGAGATTTTGAACCGCCTGGTTGAGGCATACCGCAAGCTGCGAAACACGGCCCGTTTTCTATTGGGGAACCTATACGACTTCAAACCCGAATCCGACAGGCTCCCACTCCGGGATCTCGAGGAACTGGACCGCTGGATCCTACACCGCACTTACGGCCTGCTCAACCGGTGCCGCCAGGCCTACGAGGATTTCGAGTTCCACATCGTTTACCATTCGCTCAACAATTTTTGCAGCGTGGACCTAAGCGCCCGCTACCTGGATATCACGAAAGACCGACTCTACTGCAGTGGAGCTACGTCACGGGAGAGGCGTTCGGCCCAGACGGCTGTCTATCAAATCCTCGACGTCCTGGTCCACCTCATGGCTCCCATCCTCTCCTTCACCGCGGAGGAGATTTGGGAGCAGATGCCCAAAAAGAGCGATACAGGCGATAGCGTATTCATGAGTCAATTCCCCGCTTTGAATAAGGACCAGCTTGACGAGAAACTGGGTAGCAAATGGGATGAGATATTCAACATTCGGGGCGAGATACTCAAGGCCCTCGAAGCCACCCGCAACAACGGTACCATTGGCCACTCCCTGGATGCCAGGGTCACCCTCTACCCTAGCCTCTACGGGGAAGAGACAGCCCGGTATATCAAAGATAAAGGGATTCCATGGGATGACGTGGCCATTGTCTCTCAAGTCGAGATTGGCAAAGCGGAAAAGTCATGGTCGACGGAAGACGCCCCAAAGGTCGAACAAGGTAGTTCGGAGCCTGTGGGCCCGCCAGACGACACGGGAGTCCACAACACCGCCGTTCGATATTATAGCCCGGTCCTGGGCGGGCGCATTGAGGTCTCCAAGGCCCAAGGGCCAAAATGCGAGCGATGCTGGAAATATACGAAAGAGGTCGGTAAAGACTCCCGTCACCCGGCAACCTGTGCCCGTTGTTCGGAGGTCCTACGGTCGGGAATATCCACTTGACCCCTAAAAGTAAGTTCGTCGGGTTTCTGGTACTCGGGATCGTTCTCCTGGATCAATGCGCAAAGTATGTGGTCGCGTCGGCCATCCCGCTAAACACCTCCATCCCTGTCATCGAGAATCTCTTCAACCTGGTCCACATCCGTAATCCGGGAGCTGCCTTTGGGTTCCTTGCAGGTAGTCGAGGCTTTATACGCTTGACGTTTCTCGTCTTGTTTTCCCTTGCCGCTATGGCTTTTATTGTCACCCTGATCAGACGGTTGGCCGAAAAGGAAACGTCCTTGATCCTGTCTCTTGCCTTTATCCTCGGCGGGGCCTTGGGCAACCTGATCGACCGGGTCATCTATGGTGAGGTTGTTGACTTCCTGGACTTCTACTGGTCCGGTTACCATTGGCCTGCCTTCAACGTGGCGGACAGCTTTATCACCGTTGGGGTGTTGTTGACCCTGGCACGCTTGATGGGAACAAAAGGGAACGACCCCTTTGCCCAGCCTAATTGACCATCGCGCATTTTTACACCGCTAACGACAATACGGCAGGAGGAGTCATTACCTTATCATCCATTATGGCAGGTCCACCGATGAGGTTACAAAACAAAATATGTATGATTACGGGTGCCGGCCACGGGATCGGGAAAGCCTACGCCCGGAGATTTGCCCAAGAAGGCGCGCAGGTGGTCATCGCTGAAATCGATCATCCGGCAGGAGAATCGGCAGCCGCTGCACTGGGTGAGATAGGGATTGCTGGCTGGGCACGGGCCACAGACGTCACAAACTATCAGAGCGTGGAAGGCCTAGTGGGGGAGACCCTGGACCGGTTCGGCAAGATCGATGTGCTGGTCAACAATGCGGCCATCTACGTAACTGAGCGACTCTGGAAGGGCCCGGTCGAAGAACTTGCGATTGAGGAATGGGATAGAGTCCTGGAGGTCAATCTCAAGGGGGTTTTTCTGTGCTGTCGCGCGGTCATCCCGGTCATGAAACGGCAGAAGAGCGGCAAGATTATTAACATCGCCTCAGGCACCTTCTTCGGCGGCTCTGGGAATATGCCCCACTACACGGCGTCCAAGGGCGGAGTCGTCGCGCTAACACGGGTAATGGCGCGACCACTAGGCCCATGGGGTATCAATGTAAACAGCATGACCCCGGGATCGACAATGAGCGAAGAGACAGTCACGGATGCCGTACGCCAGCAACGCGAGTCGAGCGCCCGTGACCGGGCCTTTAGCCGCGTCGAACTTCCCGAGGACATCACCGGCACCGCGCTTTTCCTCGCAAGTTCGGATAGCGACTTCATGACCGGGCAGCTGATCGTGGTAGACGGCGGCAGTAACATGCATTAACCTACGCTCCACCACCCGCAGTAGAACAGGCCAAATCACAGGACCCGTCCACCTCAAGGCGCAGGCCTAAACTGAATGAGATTATGCCACCCTCCTGTTTGACAAACATGCCTAACAGGCGGAAAATTTTACGAAATGCGCATTATTAACAACACCCCCAGGCCAATAGAATGAAAATACCAGCAGCTTTTGCCGTATCAGACCGTTCTGCTCACTTAACCTGATAGATTTAGGCATTATTGCGTATGGATGTGAACTGGAAGTGGAGTGCTCAGGGACAAACCGGCCGGCCTAGTCGGAATCGTGATGGTGTCTATGGGAGGGTTGCTGGTTTTGGATCGGCACAACACCGTAGGGGTTATTGGGTCTGATCCCTTGGGACATGCTGGGACTGCAATGGTGGCGTTAGGAGTACTGTTTCTACTTGTAGCTATACGTGGACGGATTATTAGACCTAGATTTGGATGAAACCATGACCGGCCGGGAGGGATAGGTGTTAGAACATTCCGGGGAGCCAACGCTTTACCCGGGCCCGATACTCGGCATAGGGCTGTCCAAAGAGATCAACCAACCGCTTCTCGTCATCCAGAACTTTAGAATGGGTCATGGCCGCGACAACAATTGTTAGAACCCCTACCGCAAGCGAAGTGAACGTCAGAGCAAGACCCGTGAGAAAAACAATCTGTCCAAGGTAAATGGGATTGCGTGTCCAGGCGTAAAACCCGCTGGTCACGAGACGGTCGGGCGGGCTTTCGGACCCGGACCGTCCTCCACCCTGCTTCCTTCGGTAGTTACTGCACAAACGATACTGCAAATAGCCCCACAGCATTATGGGGAGAAGTAGCGGTTGGATATCCAGCCGGTCCTTGTTTAGAGCAAACTCCCAGAGGATCACCAGTACGGGGTAAACGAGAAAGGTCCGAGATGGGGAGGAGCGGACCAACTTGAGGGTTCGATCTTTGAACGACGCCATCAATCAACAAGAATAACAAAAGGCTCAGGAGTAGTTTAGCGTATCTGACCGTTGACGCAACCGCCGAGCCGCGCCGGCAATGCACGAACCATAGTCTGCACACCAAAGCGCCTTTGAATGCGCGGGGCAACATAGCATTCGTGTCAATGATCAGTTCCGAGTGGGTTTTCGTTGGACGGACACCGGCGCCGAAGATGTCGAGATCGTGGATGATCACTAACGGAGGATGAAAATGCGTAAGCTCAAACCTGTAACACCCGGCGAACTCTTGCTGGAAGAATTTCTGAAACCGATGGGGATCAGCCAGTACCGACTAGCAAAGGAGATCGGCGTGCCGGCACAGCGTATCGGCAAAATCATAGCTGGCAAACGCTCTATTACTGCTGACACGGACTTACGTCTATGCCGGTTTTTCGGTCTCTCCAACAACTACTGGCTGCGTGCCCAGGCATCCCATGACACGGAAGTCGCGGAACGCGCTTTAGGTGCCACGCTGACAAGAATCAAACCTTGGCCACACACCGATTCTAAGGAATCTGGGTCTTGACCCACGCAGGAACACGGACCTTTTGCAAGCCGACCTTGCCCACCCGCTCTGGGCCGATTTCGCGTCCCCTTTGAGTCTAGATCCGAATTAAATTCTCTTTTAAACAAATCCTTATTTTAACGGCCTGTTCAGTCGGGCAAACATTCTATTTTTCTAGCTCTTCGTTGCAGCGTAGGCTAGACATTTCTCAAAACAGCCCTGGCAGCCATCGCTTCACTCGGTCCTTATACTCAAGATATTCCGGGCCCAAGAGTTTGGCCAGACGTTTCTCGTCATCAACGACCCGGCGATGAAACCAGACCGCCGTCGCAATGGTGATAAGACCGGCGAGGAGCGACTTGAAGGTCAGGCTCAACCCGATGAGAAAGATGACGTGTCCCAGGTACATGGGATTACGCGTCCAGGCGTAGAGACCAGTAGCCACTAGATGCTCGGGTGGCCGGCCTACCCCGGGCCCTCCCCCGCCACGACGCATCCTGTAAACCCCGCACAAGCGGTACTGCAAGTAACCCCAGACCATGAAGAGAAGAAAGGGCGGCTGGACATGAAACCTTCCCTGGGTTAAAAGTAACTCCCAGGTTAGAACCAGAACCGGGTAAAGGATAAAGCTCCGGCCAGGGGTCTGCCGTACCAGTTGAACTGTGCGATTCTTGATCGATGCCATCAGAGCGTGCGGATAAGTCCTCACAGAAACCTTAACCTTCGCGATAAAGCCAGGTCAAGTCATCGGTAAAGGTTCTTAAATGAAAATGTTTTTTATGAAGAGATCTGTCTCGGTATTGGTATTGCTTTTTTCGATCTCGGCGTTGGCCGTCGGTGGCTGTAGCCGCGGCCTGACAACAGCACGGGGAGTTGTAAAGGAATTCCTCGATCATCACTATGTTCACATCGACCTGGAAAAGGCACAGCAATACTGCGTCGGGCTAGCCCTCCACAAGGTCAAGGAGGAGATTCGCTTGACCCACGGATACGCCATCGACGCCTCGACACGGAAGCCCAAGATCTACTATCAGCTCTTGGAGGAGAAGGTGACAACCGCGCGCGCATCATTTCTCTACCAAGCAACCATACAAGCGGAAGACGCCCCCGAATTCACGCGCCGCTGGCTGATTGGAGCGAGGAAAGAGAATGAGCAGTGGCGCATCTCCAACTTCAAAGAATACTAACCAAACAGCATCAAAAGCTATTAACCGCAGATTTACGTAGATGGACGTCAAAGGCAAGGCGCAAAGGGCAGAGCGTAAAGCGTAAGAAGAAAGCAAGCAGAACGCAGCAGCCATTTGGCAGCATGCAGGAAAGACAGTGTTAAGTGGAAAAGCTGTCAGCGATCAGTCTTAAGCTCTGAAATCTCTTGCTGCCAGCTGCTTACTGTTTTTCTAAATTCTGTAGTCCGTAGTCCCGTAGTCGGTAGTCAGTGGTCCCGAATCCGCAAGACCGCTACGCCCTTTGCGCCATGCGCTTAGCGATTTAGCCTCTGCGGTAATACTCTTAAATCGATTTCTTTATGAGTCCATCGGCGGAAGTATGCTGTTAAGTTATTAGAGAAAACTGGAATGCAAAAAGGGACGGTCCCTAATGGCCGTCCCTTTTTGAAGTTTGGAATTACTCGGTCATCGTCCGGTACGGGCCAGGGAGAGGACCCAACCCTTCATGCGCGACTTGGCATTCTGAATATCTTTATCGGAGAAAAACTTTGTCGCATCGACTTTATCGACCGCATAGACAGGGCGGAGGAAGTCGCTTTCGTAACCGAAGGGCACCGTCGCATCGATTCCCATGCCACCTTCGAAACGGGTGTTGGATGCCGTCCATTCTTTCCCACCTGCCGTCATACGCTCTGCGGGCATAAAGGTCTGGCCCCGGCCGCCGGGAATGGGATTGAGAATATCCGTATGGGGATTGACACGGGTAGTGAGACACCACATGACGTCGTCCATATCGTAAAGATCGCAGTCCTCACTGACCGCGATGGCGATTCGTGAGCCCTGGGAAGTCGACAGGATGGCCGATAAGAAGTTCCGTTGCCATCCCTCCTCGATCTGGTTTCGCTTTTTCACTTGAATGATCGCACCGCCCCAGTCGGTCATGCAATAAGGGATATTGACGTCCTGGACAATGCCCGGCTGCATGCGCTCCAATAGCTCATACATGGCCCCTTCGCGAACCGTAGTGTCGATATTGTGGTCGTCCAAGGTGTGCACGCCCAGGGCAAAAATGATGGGTTTGGATTCGGGTTTACGCATAGTAACGGCAGTGACGTGGAAGGTCGGAGCCTTGTACGCTTTACCCATGTAACCTGCCCACTCGGGGTGGAAGTGGTACCGGCCCTGAACATCTGCTTTCTCCGACTCGGCGGTTTCATAACGCCGATCACGGGGATTGACGTATCCCTCAAGCACCACCTCACAGTCAGCCAAGGCCAATGCATCCACCGTGCGGGCCTTGACCACACGCACAGGAGAGCCCTGCGCGGCCCCGGCGACGGCAAGCTCATCGCAACCCTGGGGCAACACCACATAGTCGAACCCTGCCCCCGCAAGAAGGGTACAGGAGGGGGGCACGCCGAAACACATGGTGATAGGCACAGGCTTGTCGTCCTTGTAGTATTTGGAGACGACCTGCCACATATGGGAGCCGGGAGAAATCTGGAACGTCCCAACGTTACCCCAACGAAAATTCATGCGGTTGTAGCCCAAGTCCGTACCACCGCCGAAATACTCACCGGAGATAAGCCGGTTGCCGGAACCAACGGTCAGTTCGGGTTCGTACTCGGTATGGCGAATGGGTACCATGTAGTCGTTGACTTCCTTCGGCTTCTCAATGACGTGCTCCTGGGAGGGAGCGTCCTTTTGGTCGACCAACACGGGGGGAATCCCATGGTTAATTGCGTCTGCAAGTCTCTTGGTACGCTCCGTGTCATCCTTCCAGCCAAAAAGCTTATTGATAACATTCATATCGCCAAACAGGTTGGTAACCACCCGATGGTTGGGTTTACCCTTGACGTTGTTAAACAGAATGGGACAGCCACCGTCCATTTGCTTCTGTAGAGCGACGATCTGCAGACTCGGATCTACTTCCGTGTCGGTCTCAATCAAATCACCCTCGGACCTAAGCCAATCCAACATCCCGCGCAGATCGGTGATCGGTTTGGCGCCTGTATGAACCTCTTTCCTTGCCTTACTCATAACAATCCCCCAACAATAATGATTTCTTAAAATAAGATTGTACAACAACTAAACCAGATTCAATGGGATTTCAACCGGTTGATGCCGGGATAGACCTGCGGCAAAACACTTTTTAGGGCTTGTGAGCGTACCCGGGATTTCGATTGCTACCCTTCCACACAGTCTCCTCTGATTGCCCCCCTTTGCTTGACATTTTACCCGGTGCTTGCTACGTAGGGAGCAGCTCTAAGGTTCCTTTTTTTAAGCAATTTTTGTTATCCTGACCTTTCTACCCGAGGCTCGATCTAAATTTATGGGCAGGGCGTCTACTCCCTGCCTTTTTTCTATAAACGCAAATGGCTGACAGAGAAACGGGGCTCCTTTCACCCTACCGTGTTCTAGATCTTACCGATGAGCTGGGCTTTCTGTGCGGTAAGATCATGGGCGACCTCGGAGCCGATGTTATCAAGATCGAACGACCGGGCGGTGACCCGGCTCGGATGATCGGGCCTTTCTTCCATGATCAGGCCGATCTGGAAAAGAGCCTCTACTGGTTCGCCTTCAACAACAACAAACGAGGCATTACCCTCAACCTGGAAAGCGTTGAGGGACGAAAGCTCTTCGGCCAGTTAGCGGCCAAGGCCGATTTCGTTCTCGAATCCTTTACTCCCGGATATCTGGATGGGATCGGTCTCGGTTATGAAGACTTAAACCGAATCAATCCCCGATTGATCGTTACCTCCATCACGCCCTTTGGCCAGACGGGCCCCTACAGCCGGTTCAGCGCGACCGATATCGAGATCATGGCCATGAGCGGATGTATGTCTCTTAGCGGAGATCCGGACCGGGCCCCAGTCCGCATCACCTCTCCTCAGTCTTACCAGTGGACCGGGTCCTACGCCGCCATGGGCACCATGATCGCCAACCACCAGCGCCAGCAGACCGGCGCCGGCCAACAGGTAGACGTCTCGGCACAATCGTGTCTGTTGTGGGCCTTTTCCCATGCCCACACCTTCTGGGATCTGAATCGTACTCTGGAAAAGAGGGCTGGATCCTTCATGACTGGACGGAGTATTACGGGTGCCAAGATGCGTGTCTTCTGGCCCTGCACGGACGGTTATCTCAACTTTATCATTTACGGCGGTGAGGCGGGACGCAAGACCAATCAAGCACTAGTGGAATGGATGGAGTCAAAAGGAATGGCACCGGAATTTCTCAAGCAAAAGGATTGGAAGACTTTCAACATCGCCCAGGTCACTCAGGAAGAGATCGATACCATGGAGGAACCCATTGCGCGCTTTTTTAAAGGCGTCACTAAAGTTGAGTTCCTCGAACAGGTGATTGCCAGGGGCATGCTAGGCTACCCGGTGTCAACAGCAAGCGAGATCGTGCAGGATCCCCAATTGGAGGCCCGCGGGTTTTGGCAGGCGCTGGATCATCCAGAACTGGGCACATCCGTAATCTACCCAGGCGCTTTTTCTCAATTCTCCGACGCCCAGTGCCCCCTTCGTCGTCGTGCTCCCCTCATCGGTGAGCACAACAATGAGGTTTACGTGAAGGAAATGGGGCTCAAACCGGCCGAGATGGACCAGCTCAAAGAGAACGGAATCGTGTAAAACTGATGAAAGCGTTACGAGGAGTCAAGATCGTCGAGTTCGCAGCCTTTGCTGCGGGCCCTGTCGTCGGCAAACATCTGGTCGACTATGGGGCCACCGTCGTTCATGTCGAAGCCAACGCCCGTCCCGACGGGTTTCGAACCCATTATCCTCCCTACAAGGATAACGTCTACGGCCTCAACCGTTCGGGGCTTTTCTCCCTGTGCAACAGCGGGAAACTGGGCATCACATTAAATCTCAAGAAGGCACCCCAAGCAACGGAGCTTGCACGGAAGATCGTCTCTTGGGCCGACGTCGTCATCGAGAACTTTAGCCCCGGTACCATGAAACGACTTGAGCTGGACTATGAGAGCCTGAAACCAATCAAACCGGAACTGATTATGCTGAGCAGCTCCAACCTCGGGCAAACCGGTCCCCATGCCAAGCACCCGGGATTCGGCTCCCAGCTCTCATCCCTCGCAGGCTTTACCAACTTGACCGGCTACCCTGATGGACCTCCGCAGATCCTCTATGGCCCCTATATCGATTACATCGCTGTTGGATACGGCGCTGTGGCCATCCTGGCCGCCCTGGACCACCGTAAGCGTACCGGTAAAGGCCAGTATATCGATCTGGCCCAGTACGAAACCGGACTCCACTTCATGGCCCCCGTACTCTTGGATTACCGGGTTAACGGACGCGCGGCCACCCGCAACGCCAACCGCGACCTTCACATGGCTCCCCATGGCGTCTTTCCCTGTCAGGGAGAGGACCGCTGGTGTGTACTCAGCGTTAATTCCGATGAACAGTGGCAGTCCCTGTGTGAGGCCCTGGGAAAACCGTCCTGGGCCCAGGATGGGAAGTTTCAGACGCTAGCGGACAGAAAAGAACACGAAAACGAATTGGAGCAGAAGATATCCGAGTGGACACGGCAACGGACGCCGCAAGAGGTCGTGGAGAAGCTCCAGGCCGCGGGCGTATCCGCCGGTGTCATCAATACCATGAAGGATGTTTACACGGATCCTCAACTCACCCATCGGGGTCAATGGGTTGAGTTAAATCACCCGGAGATCGGCGCCATGCATTATCAACGCCCCCCCTTTATTCTGTCCAAGAGTCCGGCGGGGCCCCAACAACGGGATCCCCTGCTGGGCGAACACAACGAGTATTTCTTTAAGGAACTGTTGGGCCTCCCACCCAAAGATTACGCCGAGCTGGTAGATCAAGGCGTGATCGATTAACTGCGCCCTGTAGACCTTACCTTCACAGGCTTGACAAATGATCCGTGGATCCATAGAGGTGGGAATCGGCACTGGGAAGGCCAGGAGATGAGTGCAATTGATGAGATCCGTTTGACTGCCGCAGCACGGGATGAAATCTCAGGACACGCGCAGGATACTTTTCCCGAGGAGTGCTGCGGCGTGATCCTCCACAGGTTAGGGCAGGACCGAGTACACCACTGTAGCAATATTCAAAACAAACTTCACGCCCTGGACCCTCAAACCTATCCTCGTGACGCGACCATCGCCTATGCTATGGATTTCAAAGAGCTCGAGGCGATCCTGAGAGAGGCCGAGAAGAGTGGGGCCGCCATCAAGGCCTTCTACCACTCTCACCCGGGACACGGGGCCTATTTTTCTGAAGAGGATAAAGGATTTGCCTGCCCCTTCGGAGAAGCAACCTACCCGGACACCGCTCAAATCGTTATCTCCATCTACAACCGCGTGGTAAAAGAAATTTGTGCTTACGCCTGGGCCGAGCAGCAGAAGGACTTTATCCAGATTCCCGTGGTGAAGTCCTAGCGCCGATGAAATTTTCGGAGCACACTTTCAATAATCACGGCCTGGAAATCCATTACGTTGAGTGGAGAAGCGGCAAAGCCACCCCCTTTATCTTAATCCATGGTTTTCTCGATCACGCCCGGAGTTGGGACCCTTTTGTTGCTGCCCTACAAGCGGAATTCCCAACACCGAGACGAATCATCGCGCTGGACTGCCGCGGGCACGGGGATAGCGGTTGGGTCGGGGCCGGCGGATACTACCACTTCCCCGATTATGTCAGCGACCTGAATGCTCTGATCACAGAGCTAGCGGTTCCTTCGGTGCACCTTTTGGGCCATTCCATGGGTGGAACGATCTCCTTTCTGTACACAGGGACCTTCCCTAAGCGGGTAAGGAAACTCATCTTGGTGGAAGGGATCGGGCCCCACGGCCTGCCCTTTACCACGGCACCTCGCAGGATGGGAAAATGGATCGCCGAGGTGCAGCGGATAGGTCACAAAAGGCCCGTCGAGTACTCGAACTTGGAAAAAGGTGCCCAACGGCTCCGGCGAAACAATCCAAGACTGAACCCCGACCTGGCATTGCACCTCGCGCGCAATGGGATGAAACAGACAACCGGCGGCCAATGGGTATGGAAATTCGATCCGCTGCACCGGACCACATCCCCACAGCCCTTCTATACGGAACAGGCACTCCAATTTTTGCACCGCATCGAGTGCCCGGTCCTATTGGTCACAGGGGAGGAAAGCCGGCAAATTCCCCGCGCGGACAAAAAGCAGCGAATTGAAGCCATAGCCAACCGAACTCTCGTAGGAATTGAACACGCCGGCCACATGATTCACCATGACAACCCTACTGGGCTGGCCCGGGCGGTGGCCGATTTTCACGTCTAGATGCCCACCGGTTGAACTCAGATTTGAATCCTGTTAGTGTCGATTTAAGAGGCTAATCGTAGCTCAGGATAAGAGATTATTTTACGGCTGAGCGAAAAAGTCACCCACAAACAATACCTTCAATGGGGTGGTGGAGGAGGTCATGACCTCCTCGGTCCCAGGCGGTACCTGCCTAACGCGGATTCGTTTCCAAGACGGTCGGCTTCGAGTTTTCGATAACGAGTTAGACAGCGACAGGTGCTGTTACTATTTTGGAATGCAACGCTACTGGAACTCCTCAAATCGGATACGAACCGCGCGCGCTAAACTGTTTTCTCAGTAACCCCTACCCGCTTTCTAGGCGATGGGGACCTGGGATAAGGGGCTATGGTTATGACTTTCACCACAAAACAACCCATCATTTTAGCAGCTTTGATTGGGCTCTTTCTGGCCGGCCCGATGGAAATTCGTGCCGAGGATTGGCGTGAAAATGCTGGGGTAGGAGTGGGCGTCGCAGTTGGCAATTTATTCTATGTACCCATCAAGGCAACCCTTGCCGTGTTCACCGTCCCCCAGAGCCTGATAGCCTTCGTAACCACGGGCGGAGACACGGAGGTCGCAAATTAGATATTAGAGGACGGCACCGAAGGACCCTGGGCGATTACCCCCGAGCTGGCACGAAAAAGTATTGGCCAACGTCTCTACGCTCTAGACGAGAAGGCCATGGCACGGGATTCCGAACAGTAACCACGTGCCACAGCGAGCCTCTCTTTTTCTTCAGGCCTTAATATTCTTGTTATAAAGATCGATTGTTCTCGTCCACGCGTCTTTAGCCGCGTCCGGATGGTAGCGCCCCGCGTTGGTGTTGTTGTTGAAGGCGTGTTGGGCTCCCGGGTAGATCTTACCATCGAAGCTCTTACCGAACTTCTTCATAGCTTCGGTCAAAGGCTCGACGCCAGGTGTAATGTTTTTATCCTCCGCCCCATAATTACCGATCACAGGACAAGCAATATTCTGAACCGAGTCCAAAGGATCCGGGTTGCGACCATAATAAACAACCGCTGCATTCAGATCTTTGCACTTGGTTGCGAAATTTAGGGACTGCCCTCCACCCCAACAAAACCCCACAACGCCGACACGACCGTTAACGAAGTTGAGCTTTTTGAGATAATCGACTGTGCTGCTCAGATCTTCAACGACCCCGTCGTTGGTCAGCTTGCGAATCGCTGCGATGGCGTCGTCCTCGGTCTTGAACGAAGGCGTGCTGCCTAATCGCGAGAGCAAATCCGGCGCTACCGCGACAAACCCATCTTTTGCGAACCTACGGGCCACGTCTTTGATATGATCGGCGAGCCCCTTATTCTCATGAATAACGATTACGCTCCCCAGGTTCTTCCCGTCTTTGGGGCGTGTGACGTAAGCCTTAACACTTCCAGCTTTACCTGCGTACTCGACCATTTCCGAAAACAAGCTCGCATCGTCAGCTGGTACAATAAACGGTATTGCATCTGCCATTTCAATCTCCTCCTTTCAATAACTCCTATCGATAAAGGCCGTTGTATAGCCGAACCCCATAGCAAATGCTAGGGGAATCTACTTTCCCCCGAACCCTCCGCCCCCGGCCGTTTCCATAAGAATACGGTCCCCCGATTGGACCGTCATGCTAACCTTTCCCGGAAGCGGTATCGTCCGTCCGTTGCGAATCAAGAGGTTCTTTCCCTTTTTTCCCTCTCATCTCCCTTGATGCCATAGGGGGCTATTCGTCTTCTTTCTGTAAGAAGCGTACATTCAGTTACCGTCAAGAATTCCAGCTCACGGACTAATCCATCTCCACCGGGGTGTTGCCCCGAACCACCCGAACCCCGGCGAAGCGAATAGGCCGTCACCCGGAAAGGATAACTATTTTCCAGCGCCTCGATGGGAGTATTCATGGTGTTGGTCATATGAGTGTGCACCCCGGAGGCCCCGGGACCCACAGCCCCCCCTCCCGCCCCACCACCGACCGTTTCATAGTACGAAATATTCTTCCCTCTTATCGGGTCAGTGCCGCCCACGGCCATATTATTCATGGAACCGGAGCTAGCGGCCGGTATGCGAGTAGGCAATGCCTTGGCAAAAGCCCGGAACAGGACATCCACGATACGTTGGGACGTTTCAACGTTACCCCCGGCCATCGCGGCGGGAGAACGGGCATTCACTAGGCTCCCCTCGGGGCTCGTCACCCGTATAGGCCGCATGATGCCACCATTGGCCGGGATCGGAAAGCGGCTGATTGTTTTGAGGACATAGAAGACACAGGAAAGTGTAATGGCGTCGTTCGCATTGAGGCACCCCTCGACCTGAGCTGCCGTACCAGTGAAGTCTATCCATGCCCGGTCATCCCTGATCGTGACCGCGACTCGAATGAGAATCCCCTTCGTGCCCAGCCCGTCATCGTCAAGGTAGTCCTGAGCGACAAAGGTTCCGTCAGGGATCTCTCTCAGGGTTGTTCGTATCAGTCGTTCCGAATGGTCCCGCAGGGTTTTCATTTCACGGGAAAGGCGTTCTACGCCCAGATCTCTGACCTCCGATGCAACACGTTCGGCCCCTATTCTTGAGAACCCCCCACTGGGCCTTCAGATCCCCTTCCCGCTCCGTTGGCGTGCACACATTGTTGAGCAGCAGATCCCAGAGTCCCTGGTCAATTCGCCCGCCACGGATGAAGGTGATCGGTGGGATCCGAATCTCCTCTTGAAAAATATCTCTGGAAAGCGGCATAGAGCCGGGGGGATACCCCCCCACGTCTGCATGATGGGCTCGATTAGCGACATAGGCAATGGGAAGAGCCTTCTTTCCCACAAAGACCGGAGTTACCATGGTTACGTTGGGCAGATGAGTACCTCCCACATAAGGGTCGTTGAGTACGACCACATCACCGGGATTCATAGGCGCTCACCCTAGGGCTGCTTGCACGGAGAGCGGAGTCGAGCCCAGGTGAACCGGAATGTGAGCCGCCTGAGCCACCATCTCTCCACGAGCATCAAAAGTTGCACAGGATAGGTCTTTCCTTTCCGTGATGTTGGGAGAATAAACGGTGCGACAGAGCATGATCCCCATTTCCGCCGCGATGGCACTCATCCTGTTGGAAAAGAGGGCCAGTTGTACAGGATCGAATTTCATAGCCTTCCCGTTGTGCTAATTGCTAATATGGTTCGTAAAAACAACCCGTATGGGACAGAAGCGGGAACAGAAATGTTCACCCGAATTGCCTAGAATGCATATAGCGAGAACCATTCGACCTCGCAAGTCCTTGAACCCTGATTATTGAAAATAGCTATGAAGTTACATCGATTCCCCTTGCTCGCCATGGTGGTCGTCGGTTTTATGATCTCCGCGTGCGCCCTGATCAAGGCCCCCTATGAAGTCGCCAAGGGTGTGGTCAAAGGAACCCTCTGGGTGGGAAAGACTACCTACAAGGTCGGGAAGTTGACCTATCAGGTCAGTGCCGGCGGCACCAAGGTGATCTATAAGATTGGCAAGTTCACCTACGTGGTGGCCAAGGCTCCCATCGAGTGGCCATTCGCCAATGAAGACATTGAGTCCATCGACGGGCTCCCACCCAAAGAAGCCATCCGCCAGGGCCGGGTCAAGAACGCCCCATACACGGTCAAGGGGAGAAAGTACTATCCCTTATCCGTTAAGCAGGCTGAGCATTATGAAAAGACTGGCATCGCCTCTTGGTACGGATATGAGACGCGTAGGAAAAAAGACGGGCATATGACCGCCAACGGTGAGGCCTTCGATCCCAACGGGCTTACGGCTGCCCATAAACACTTACCCCTTCCCATGTACGTGAAGGTTACCAATCTTGAGAATGGCCGCTCCATCATCGTCAGGGTTAATGACCGCGGCCCCTTCCCCAGTGATAACAACCCCAGATCCGGCGATCGGATCATTGATTTGAGCCTGGGAGCTGCAAAACGGATGGGGTTCCACAAAAAAGGAACAGCCCGGGTCCGAGTTGAAGCCCTCGAGCTTAGACGGGGCTAACCTTGGCTCCCTGCCCCGCTTCACCTAAAAAACATATTTTTATTGGACCTGATCTCTCCCATTCCATGCCTCCCTCTGGAACTTGCTTGCGCCTTCTGGCATGTAAAGGGAGATGGAAGCGAAGCTGACTGTCCGGGTGATCAGTAAGATCAGCGAGGTCAAACGCGAGGCATGGGACGGCCTTCTCGACGGGGCCTCCCCATTCATGAAGTGGGATTGGCTGGAGAGCCTGGAGCGGACCGGATGCGTCGGCGCAAAAACCGGCTGGCTTCCCCAGCACCTCCTTTTAGAGAAGGACGGCAAGCCCGTTGGGGCCTGCGCCCTGTATTTGAAATCCCATAGCATGGGAGAGTTCGTTTTCGATCATGAGTGGGCTTGGTTTGCAGAGCGGGCGGGAATCCAGTACTACCCCAAGATGCTTGTCGGGGTCCCCTTCACACCTGTCACCGGCAAGCGATTCCTGACGGATCCTAAAGAGAACCGTCGGCAACTGATTGGCCTCATGGGGCAGACCCTTATCCAGGTATGCAAGGAAAACAAGATTTCTTCGGTCCACGTTAATTTTTGCCTAGAAGAGGAACTGGAGCTTCTCAAACCTCTAGGATTTATGCCCAAGATGGGGCTTCAGTTTCACTGGCAGAACCGAGAATACCAATCCTTCGACGACTACCTCAGCTCTTTTCGCAGCGACCGGCGCACCAAGATCAAGAAGGAGCGACGGGAACTGTTAACGCAGGGGATCACGGTCAGGTCGGTGGAAGGAGACGATTTGACTTCGGAACTCCTTAAAACCATGTTCGAGCTCTACAAGGGCCATGTGGACCAACACATGTACGGGCAACAGTATCTAAACGTGCGCTTTTTCGAGGAACTCTCTCAGCGCTTCCGCAACCACCTCTGCCTCATCGTCGCCGAGAGGGATTCTCGGGTTATCGCGGGAACCTTGAATGTCCAGGACGATGCGGGGCTTTACGGTCGCTACTGGGGGGCCTTTGAGGATCACCGTTTTCTCCACTTCAACGTCTGCTATTACGCCGCCATAGAGCACTGCATCCAGAAAGGACTCAGCCGTTTCGAGGCGGGAGCCGGAGGGAGTTTTAAGTCACTGCGCGGGATGGAGGCGCAACAAACAGTGAGCACACACTATATTCTGGACCCACGGTTTCGCCAGGCCTTGCAGTCACACCTGAAAGAGGAAAAGGCTTACACGGTTTCCAAGCAGGAAGCACTGTTGGAGAAAAGTCCCCTGAAAAAGCTAGAATAGGTCAAGAATCGCCGAACGAGAAGATGAGCTTATCGTCCTTCTCATCGATCTCAACCTTGCCGCCGTTTTGAAGTTTCCCAAATAGGATCTCGTCAGCCAGTACCCGTTTAATCTCGGTCTGAATGACTCGAGCCATGGGCCTTGCCCCAAAAGCCGGGTCGTAGCCCTTTTTTGCCAGCCAACGGCGACCGGCCCCAGTCAGTTGCAGGTAGACCTTCTTTTCGTTGAGCTGGATATCGAGCTCCATAACAAATTTATCGACCACCCGTTCGATCACCTCTGGGCTCAGCGAGTGAAAGAAGACGGAGGCATCGAGACGGTTGCGGAATTCGGGGCTGAACATTTTTTCCATTGCCTCTTTGCCCTTACCCAGGTTGGTGGTCGTACCAAAACCCAGGGGGGCACCGCTCATTTCCCGCGAACCTGCATTGGTGGTCATGATCAAGACGATGTTTCGAAAATCCGCCTTTTTACCATTGTTGTCTGTCAGCGTTGCATGATCCATCACCTGAAGCAGGATATTGAATAAATCCGGATGGGCTTTCTCAATCTCATCAAGCAAGAGCACCGCATAGGGGGTTTTGGTCACGGCGTCGGTCAGAAGTCCGCCCTGGTCAAATCCCACATAGCCCGGAGGGGCACCGATAAGACGGGAGACCGTATGCTTTTCCATGTACTCACTCATGTCGAACCGGATAAATTCGACGCCCAACGTATGGGCAAGTTGTTTGGCCACTTCGGTCTTTCCCACACCGGTCGGACCGCAGAAGAGAAAACAGCCGATGGGCTTCTCCGGTTGGCCCAGTCCAGAGCGCGACAACTTAATGGCGCTAGCTACCATATCGATAGCCTCGTCCTGGCCAAAGACCGTCAGCTTGAGGTCCCGATCTAAATTGCTCAACTGTTCTTTATCGGATACGGACACACTGCGAGCTGGGATTTTTGCCATCGTGGCAATGATCTTTTCAATGTCTTTTGGGCCGATGATTTTTTTACGCTTTTCCGGCGGCAATACCTTAACCGATGCCCCAACCTCATCAATGACGTCGATGGCCTTGTCCGGTAAACGCCGATCGTTGATGTGCTTTGCGGAAAGCTGCGCCGCCGTCCGTAAAGCCGGAGCACTATAAGTCACACCGTGGTGCTTCTCGTAGTGCCCCTTCAGGCCCTGGAGAATACGATAGGTTTCTTCGACGCTAGGCTCCGGGACTTCGATTCTCTGGAATCGGCGCGCCAGGGCCCGGTCCCGCTCGAAATAGCTCTTGTAGTCATGGTAAGTGGCAGAGCCAATGCATTTGAGCTGACCGGAAGAAAGGGCCGGCTTCAGGATATTCGATGCGTCCATGGAACTGCCGCTGGCGGCACCGGCACCGACAATGGTGTGGATCTCGTCGATAAAGAGGATCGACTCGGGTCGCTTCTTGAGCCCGTTCAAAACACCCTTTAGACGCGCCTCAAATTCACCTCGGAACTTGGTGCCCGCAAGTAAGGCCCCCATATCCAAGGCGTAAATGACAGCCCCCTTGAGTGCATCGGGCACCTTCTGCTGGTAGATCCTCAATGCGAGCCCCTCGGCAATGGCGGTTTTTCCCACTCCGGGATCGCCGACGTATATGGGGTTGTTTTTCCTCCTGCGACAAAGAATATGGATCGTTCGCTCGATCTCGTTGTCTCGTCCGATCAAGGGGTCGATTCGGCCTTGGCGCGCTTCTTCCACCAGGTTGACAGTAAAGGACTCAAGGGGGTCCCGTGACCGTCTCGGGCTTTCCTCCTCCTGCTCCTCGTCGTTTTCCAACTCCGGTGGCTCATCATCCGCAACCTTGGAGATTCCGTGGGAGACAAAGTTGATAACGTCGAAACGAGTGATGCCCTGCTTCTGGAGAAGATAAGCCGCATGGGACTCGGGTTCACGAAACAGTGCAGCCAGGATGTCACCACCACGAATCTCGGACTTCTCGGCGGATTGGGCATGGAGGATGGCCCTTTGCAGGACCCGGTGAAAGCCAAGGGTTTCCTGGGGCTTGCGCTCCATAGGCTCGGGCAGCTTCTCTAGATGGCCCTCGAGAAACTCTTCCAGGTCTTTCCTTAATTGCTCCACATCGCCCCCGCACTGGACAATGGTACGTTTCGATTCCTCATCTTGCAGCAAGGCGAACAGCAGGTGCTCGATACAGACAAATTCATGACGGCGCTGTTTCGCTTCTTGAAATGCCAGTTTGAGGATCTTTTCGAGTTCCTTAGCAATCATCTCAGGCCTCTTCCATAGTACATTTTAAAGGGTATTCATGCTGACGGGCGAGATCTTCCACCATAGAGACCTTAGTCTCGGCCACCTCGTATGTGTAGACACCAGCGATACCGAGGCCGTTTTGATGGACATGCAACATAATATGAATCGATTCCGTTTGATCTTTGTGGAAGACGTATTGGAGAATTTGAACGACAAATTCCTTTGTCGTGTAATCGTCATTGTGCAAGAGGACCTTGTATAGAGGTGGTTTCTTGAGCTTTTTCTCGGTTTCCTTTTCGGTCTCAAGAACGACCTCCCGATCAACAGCGCTCTCTTTACGGCTCATGGCTTGCTCTGATTGGCTTTCATTCTATTTTTACGAGATCGTCCGCACTTTGTCAAAGAGGAAAAAGCGTCCTTGATTAGAAGACCTGACGCCTATGATTTCTTCCATCGGACCGTTTTTTCCCGAACCGGAATACCGTCTCCGAGCAGGGTTCTTCCACCCTTTGGGAATCCCTTGGGGGGAACGGCGCCAACCACGGCAAATATCACGTCCCGTCGCGATTCGTTGCCGATGGCTCGATTCACCCTGGGTGAGACTCGAACAACCGTCCCCTCGGGCATGGGATGACGCCGACCGTCGAGGATTATGGTCCCCGTCCCTTTCAGTGTCATGTAGACTTCTTCCTGGACCTTATGGCGGTGTAAGAAAGGCCCACCCTCCCCTGGTTTGAATCGAACGAGACTCATGCCCACTGCCTTGCAGTCCATCGGGCGAGAGAGAAAATGACGCCCCTTCACCTTGCTTAAAGGCAAGTATTGTTTTTTGTACTTGGTCTTCATGATGGGAGAACTCCTATGTTGTCAGTTATCCCGAGGGACCTGTCGTAACATGCCTTCGATATTGAGGGATAGATAATCTTTGTACCGGCTCCATTCCCTGTATTTTCCATCGTGATCGCCCGCTTGATCTCGGCTTCGGATTTACCCTGCCGCGCATAGGCAACGACTTGGCCCCAGAGCTCTTCCATATAACCACGAAATGCTCGGACATCGGCTTTACCCCCTTTGGGCCCGTGGCCGGGGACTAGGGTTTCAAAATCCAGCGCCTCGACCCGTTTTAAAGATTCAATCCACGGGTCAATATAGGAGTCGCTCAGGTCCCGGTACGGGAGACTCTTCACCGGTATGAAATCCACTGCGAACAGGGTCTTTTGGGTGGGGAAGCGCATGACGATGGAATTATCCGAATAGTTTTTACGAACAATGGCCTCCTTGGCCTTCTCATGGGCGACGACAACGGCGGTATCGGCAAAGACCTCACCACCCGAGATATGGTCCGCATGGTCATTACTAAAGATCAGGAACTTGACCGGCTGGGCAAAGCGACGGGTCAGCTCCCCCTTGAGCCAGCGGGCGGCTTCCTTGTTAACGGGATCCGTGGGGATGATGCTATCGGGGGTAACCAGAAAAACCGAATAGTGGAAATTGTTAGGAAAACGATACAGGTCCCCGGAGATCTGGGTGATCGCCCGCTCCGCCCTACTCTGCGCCAATCCAGCAGACGCGGTGACCAACTGCAGGCTGATAACGATCGCTGCGAGTAGTCTAGCGGGGTCTCTCACCATTTCAACGATTTCCGTTGTGGGGGAATCCGGTCACCGCCCCATCGGCAGCGGAAGAGACGAGCATCGCATATTTGGCCATAACACCACTGGTATAGTGCGGCGCCGGCGCGCTCCATTGGCCACGTCGAAATTGTAACTCCTTATCCGAGAGTTCGACATCCAGGCTCCGCCCCTCGACATCAAAAATCACCATATCACCGTCGCGCAAAAGTGCGATAGGACCGCCGTTGGCAGCCTCCGGAGCCACATGGCCCGCCATAAGACCGTGGGTCGCACCGGAGAAACGACCGTCTGTAAGCAATGCCACCGAATCTCCCAGTCCTGCACCAACGAGGGCCGCCGTAACGGCGAGCATCTCCCTCATTCCTGGCCCCCCTTTGGGCCCTTCATAACGAATCACCACCACATCCTCTGCCTGGATTCGACCCGCCTGGACTGCCTCGAAGGCATCCTCTTCACGGTCAAAGACACGGGCGGGGCCGCGGTGCTTGATCCGCTCGTGGCCCGCTACCTTGATTACACATCCCTCGGGGGCGAGGTTGCCTTTCATAATCACCAGCCCGCCGGTGGACTTGAGCGGATTCGAGAGTGGGCGAACAACCTCCTGGCCCGGTGTTTCTACTGCCTGCGATGCCTCCTCGCCGATGGTCCGGCCGGTTACCGTCATGGGTTGGCCGTTCAGCATTCCCCCCTCAAGGAGTCGACGTGCCACGAGCTGCATCCCACCGGCCTTGTAGAGGTCTGTCGCCACGAAACGTCCACCCGGTTTGAGATCTGCAAGGAGCGGAGTGCGATTGCTTACACGATCAAAATCCTCGATGGTCAGACCGATTCCAGCCTCACGTGCTACGGCCAGCAGGTGGAGAACCCCATTGGTAGAACCTCCAGTGGCCGCGATGGCCGCGATGGCGTTTTCCAGGGCCGGCAGCGTGATGATATCTTTGGGAACCAGGTTCCATTCCAGCAGTTTCATAACCAATTGACCGGCATTGAAGGCCTCATCGTCCTTGCGGGTGTCCATGGCTGGGACGCTCGCACTTCCCATGGGCGAGATGCCCATCAGCTCGAAGGCCGTGGCCATCGTGTTGGCGGTGAATTGCCCCCCACAGGCCCCCGGGCCCGGACAGGTTTGTCCCTCGAGCTCTTTTAAATCACTATCCGTCATTTTGCCGGCTGCGTGTGCCCCGACCGCTTCAAAGACATCCTGAATCGTCACATCCTTCCCACGGAAGCTTCCCGGCATAATAGACCCGCCGTAGAGCATCAGGGAAGGGATATTTAAACGGGCTAGCGCCATCACCGTGCCTGGGATCGTCTTATCACAACCGGAAAGCGCCACTACGGCATCAAAGAGGTGACCACGGACCACAAGCTCGATAGAATCGGCTATCACCTCACGACTGACCAGTGACGCCTTCATCCCCTCGGTGCCCATAGTGATACCGTCAGAAACGGCTATCGTATTGAACTCGATGGGCGTTCCTCCAGCGGCGCGGATCCCCTCTTTAACCTTTGCCGACAGACGCCGCAGGTGATAGTTGCACGGCATCACTTCGATCCACGTATTGGCCACCCCAACGAGCGGGCGGGCAAGGTCTTCATCCGTAAAGCCGATCCCCTTGAGCATGGCCCGGGCCGGAGCTCGATCGGGTCCATCGGTGATCATGCGGCTGCGCTCTTTGAGGTTGTGCGCCATTCTTCGTTCCCCCTTAGTCTTCTAAGCTGATTCGTCCAACCACATGAGCTTGGCCGGATTGTCCTTGAGCATCATCCGAATCTGTTCCGGTTGGATCCCATACGCAAGCAGCGCGCGGAGAAACACTCGCATACCATCGATGGCATCCATATGCAGCACCTGGCCGAAGTCGCTTCCTATAATACAGCGCTCGGGACCGATCGCCTGGATCGTCCGTATGGTCTCCATAGGATCCGCCACCGGTTGATAGAGGCTGGGGATCATAGGTTGACAATAGGTACCCACATAAACACCGAGGTCGGCCAACTCCTTCATTTCATCAAGCAAAAGCTTATTGAGTTCCAGCAGCGGATGATCCAGGGTAGCACGAACACCCAACTCCCTTGCCAATTTGGCGAGCGGAAGTAGTTCCGGAAAATCCGTGTGGCCGAAGCCAACCCCGACCTTACGCTCGGCGGCCATCTTCATGATCTCCACCACGTCAGGCAGCACCTGCCCGTCCTCGCCGACCAATTTCACGCCTGCCTTCTCAGGATGGCCGGCACTACGCCAGAATCCATAGGAAGTAAAGGTGGGGAACCAGATCATCTTGAAATTGGGGTACTGGAGGGCCACGCGAATGTACTCGGGGTTCATTCCATGACATGTCCCGGCTCCACCATAGACCTCGACACGGCGCTCAAGCTCTCCTCGTTCTACCAGGGAGTCGACATGGCGCTGGACAAGGTAGGCAGCGCTACAGCTGATATTCCAATGGTCCTTGAAGGCTACGGCACGCATTCCGGATTTGGAGGCTTCGATGGCGACTTGAATCATATCCTGGGACCGTTGGACAAAATCCGGATAGGCGTGGATATGGCAATCAATAGCCCCTTGCAAGAACTCATTTTCGATCCCCGGATAGATCTTAAGCATCTCCGGGTTATCCTTGAGCATCTGATAAAAATAATCCTTGGCATTGAGTTGACGGACCCGTTCCACACTGAGAGTACGCCCAACCATCAATTCGGCTGCTGCAGCGGCATCGGCGGCAAAATCACACATGCGACCATTCCCCTTTCAGAAGACTAATCTCGGTTTATGGCCGCTTCAGAGAAATCAATTCCTCTCTAGCGTCCTCCATCGGCGTAGCAAAATCGCTGTATAAAATCTAGAGCCATTAACCGGCCACCGCCATCTACCTCAAAAAGGGGTAGGTGGTCGGCTAGGCTTGCAGGAGTTCAGACCGCCTCGCTCCCTACCTTTTGCCCCCTTACCTATTGAATTAACCATCAGGATCATATTAGTTTGTCCTCAAAACCCACGGTAGGAGGTCGGAATATGCCCACCATCGATGCGGACGCGCATGTCATCGAAACCGAGCGCACATGGGAATTCATGGACGAATCGGAGAGTCGATTCAGACCGGTTACGGTCGCGTCCACGACGGACTCGGGGAAGCAGCATTGGCTCATCGACGGTAAGGTCTTTAACCGTGGCAGCAATGTGGGGAAAGACACCTCGGAGGCCTCACGGGAAATGAAGGATATCGAGGCAAGATTGAGGCACATGGACGAGTTGGGCATCGACGTTCAGGTCCTTTACCCTTCCATGTTCCTTAGACCCATGACCAATCGCCCCGAAGTCGAACGGGCCCTGTGCAAAAGCTATAACCGCTGGCTTTCTGAGATCTACAGAAAGGGGGAGAAACGCCTGCACTGGGCAGCCATCCTCCCCCTCCTCAAAATTGATTACGCCTTAACAGAGCTCAAGTGGGCCAAGGACAATGGCGCTTGTGCTATCTTTACCCGCGCCATCCCGGAGGACCGGCTTCTCACGGACGCCTATTTTTACCCGCTTTACGAGGAAGCGAGCAGACTCAATATCCCTGTTTGCGTCCACGCCTCCACCGGAAGCTTCGACTGGAACGGGGTTTTCGAGCGGGAAATCGGTTTCGGAAAATTCAAGCTACCCGTGGTTTCGAGCTTCCACTCCATCGTCTACGAAGGTCTCATGGAGCGGTTCCCAAAACTCAAATTCGGATTCATTGAGGTGAGTGCTCAATGGGTGCCTTACGCTATTCACGACCTCAACAAACGGTTTGAAAGGAAAGGCGCACACCTCAGCCCGGACTTCATGCGGGAGATGCGGCTTTATGTGGCCTGTCAGACCGATGACGACCTTGCCTATATCCTCAAGTACTCGGGAGAGGACAATATACTCATCGGCTCCGACTATGGGCATGCAGACACGGCCACAGAAATCGAGGCCCTACGCAGTCTAAAACAGAAGGGCGAAGTTCCAGCTACGGCTATCGGAAAGATACTGGCCGATAATCCGAGCGCCCTATATAACCTCTAATCGGGTTTTTACCGTTGCGTACACCCACACGAAACCCGAACCGCCGGGCCACAAGGGCGACTCCAACCGTCATGGCAATCATCACAAGACTTACGATGCCTGCAGCCTCCAGCTCGGCCCCATTCGAATGGGTCATCAGTTCCAACGCAAGGATTGAGAGTGTCACTATTCCACGGCTGGCCAAAAGGATGATGCCGCTCGTCGCCTGCGCTGCCAGGACGAAATTAAACGCCCCTACCAGGACCAATATTGGCATGATCAGCGGGAGACAGATTCTAAAGTAAGTCCGCCACCAACCAGCCCCGGATAGCCTTGAGGCCTCTTCCAGCTCTTCTCCCATCTGGAGGAATATCCCCTTAAACAACTGGGCACTGGTCATTTTACCCTGTAGTAACGTCACCAGGATCAGCGCCCAGATCGTACCGAAGATGGGCTTCAACAACGGTGGCCCCAGGAATAGCCAGAGCAAGCCCAAGCCGGCCAGGATACCGGGGATCGAGGCGGACATCCAGAATAGGGAATCCAAAATGCCCCGCATATGCCATTTAGTGCGCACGAGCACGTAAGCGACAATGGAGAACAGCAAGGGAGAAATCAAGGCGGTGCTGCTGCTTAACAGGACCGTGTTCTTCAGTGCCTGGAGAAGAAACCGATCCTGGAGCACCTCTCGCCAATGGTGGAGGCTCCATACGGTGTTGAGTTGGAAGAAGCCGACCCGGGTCATGAAGCTCCCTCAAACCAATATCAACACGGGGACTACGGTAAGAAAAACAACCACAGATATGACCAATCCGGTCGCTATTGGCTGAAACCATCCCAAGTGAATCAACCCCGGTTTATACGCCTAAGTCACCGTGGTGTATTGACGTCGCTGCAGAAGCCAGCGCTGCACTGGGATGATGGCGGCGATGAGAATGATGGTGACACTGGCTAGGGCCGTTGCCTGCCCATACTGGGGCGGATCAAAATCCCGAATCTGCTGAAAGATCTTGGTGGAGTATACGAAAAAACCAATAGACGTGCCCAGGATTCTTTCGGTCTCAAAACTCTGGAAGACGCGGACCACGTTTAACATGAGAACGACCATCATGTATGGGATCATCACGGGCAGGAGTACCCTCATCATGGTGCCGAAAGTGGTTGCCCCGATGCAAAACCACCATTGCTCCTGTCCCACGCGTTTTTCTTGAGGACCTCGGGATGAATCAAAAGGGGCGTGATGGGTTCGATAACTTTGGCAGGGATGAGCCGAGTATTGGCATAGGTAATGCCGCCCATCCAAACATCAAGGATAAAGCGACCGGCTCATCGCTCGGCCAGGCCCCGGTCCGACTGCTGCCGGGAGGACCCAGTGGAAGACACGACCTTGATCTTGTACTTGTCCTCAAACTGCCCGATAAGCTTCCACACCCCACGACCGATACCACAGCAGATAAACGCAACGACCTTTTCTTCTTTTTGGGCCTTCTTGAGTAGCTTTGCCCACTTTTCATCAAACAAACCTTGCTGGGTAAATCCTGCTGTGGGTGCGGCCAATAAGACCACAAGGCCTGTAAGAATAGCGCAGAAATTTATTAATCGTCGTAGCTTCTTTTTTTTCTCCTTATAAGACTCTATTTTGCCTGGTCGACAGATGTGCTGCCGAGTGGAGCGAGCTCTCGAATTCCGCCCTTCTTCACTTCCGGAGCCCGATCGGCCCTCGTCTGTTCCAGTCCACTGTCAATGTTGGTATCGATTATGGGTTGATTGGGATCCCGTGAAAATCCATGTATGGGGTCAAGCCCGGCTTGTACCCTTTCGATGTTCTCTTTCAACATCTCCCTTAGCATCACGATCCCTTTGTCCGAGGTGGCCAGGCGCTCTTTGGTTCGGTCAGCAACGGGTCCCTGGGTTTCCCAGGCCATATGATCCTGCGGAATTACGTGATGCAGGGTATACTTTGTATAGGGATGAATCTGATTGGCCGGCTCCTTGTATGGCTCCTTGTACTCCACCGGTGGGTCTTCCGAATCAACGACGGGCTCGCCGTTAGTCGGAATGTTAAACATCACGTGAATATGCATGGTATGCTCGTCATCGATGGGTACACGAATCTGGGTGCTTGCCCCTTGTCTAAGAATATTGGGGAAGATTACGGGATGTTCATCCAACATGCCATTTTTATAAAGCCGTTTTTTGATAATGCCGTAGGGGACCGTATAAAATTCGAAATTGTCAACGTCATCGATAAATCCCCGGGTCGTGCTCTTTGGTTTTCTCCCTTTCCTACCGGCAAATTCTTGATGAAGAACCTGCAGATGTGATGGATCCGCAGAGTTCTCCATGGCCTGCAACCAATTGCAGTCCAACTGAGGGTGAACCACGATCTTGCGGTTACCGTCGATACGGAACAACGTATCGTACTTCGGGATCTGGGGGGCGGGCTCAGGGCCCATGTAGGCCCAGTAGAGGCCCACGAGCTTCTGTACGGGATAGGCCTTTTGTTTGATTGTAAGCCGGAACTTGCTCTCCGCAGGTTCGGGTGGAGTTTCTAAACAATTCCCCTGCGTGTCATAGAGCCAACCGTGATAGGCGCAGGCGATACCCCGCTCTTCGACCCGACCATAAACAAGCGACGCGCCACGATGGGCACAGCGGTCTTCCAGGAGCCCCACGCGACCTTTCTTATCCCTGAAAAGAACCAGGTTTTCACCCATGATCCGGACAAACTTGGTCGGGTTTTCCTCGGTCAGTTCCTTGGCGACGGCGACCGGTTGCCAGTAACGGCGCAGTAGCTCTCCGGCTGGCTGGCCCGGTCCGACCCGAGTTAGGAAGTTGTTCATCGCTTGAGTCATTTGCACTGTGTTGTCTCCTTTTTTCATTCCAGGCGAATTTGAGAATCCATCCGCCCTCTGCCATCCATTCCTGTCTTCTTGGCTGAAATGAAGCCTCCGCGGGCTTTCGCCCGTGATATCCTTCCTTCATCTATGGGCTTACCCTGCCCTTCCTGCCTTCGTAGTCGCAGGCTACTACGGTGGAGTATGCCGCGCATGGTCTTCTGCGAAGGCGAACAAAAAAAGCCAGCAAAGCTTTACCTCGATTGGAAAAGCAGCTGACTCGTTCTGGATTTACTTATCTCTCCCTCCCGTAAACCTTTCAGGCCCCCTTGTCAGGCCTCAGGTATCGTTGCAAGGATTCTTCCAGGCGCGGATCAGTCGGGTTTGATAGGCGCACTATGATACACATAGGGAACTCTGTCAAGAGAGGCTTGGCTCTTTCAAAATAGCAAGCTAAAAGCCCAAAAAGCATAACTTAACTGAGCACCCCGTCCTCATGCCAGCGGGTTATCGTCGCTTCGTCGTATTCCAATACGGCACGGAGGATGGAATCCGTGTCATGACCCAGAGGGGATGGCAGGCTTAACAGATCATCGGCCATGCCTTGGAAGTTCAACGCACTGCGGGGCGCCTCGAAGGGCTCGATGGGCGATTGGGAAAACGGTAGTTCCGCGCGCAAGGGATCGCCTTCGGGTGGTTCCACTTTGACCACGTCCATTCCGAGATCGCGCAGAAGTCTGCCGCATAGCGCCCCCATACCTGCACAGAGGTCCAGAACCCGCAAGCCTGGAAGTAGCCTGGAGAATGAAGCTTCCATTCTTATCTTTGAAATGTTCAACAGAACAACTTCAACAAATTGTTTTCGCGCCAAGAGCCACCAAATTAAGATCCTAAATCCGAAGCACGAAATCCTAAACAATACCAAAACTTCAAATCATTAATGTTCAAAACTCTTAAGAAACGCTCGCTCTGGCATTTCTCGCAAAGACGAAGAATCGTGCCCCCTAAGGCAAACCTGTTGATGCTTTTGTTTTGCATTTCGGTTATTCGAAATTGTTTCGAATTTCGGAATTCGAATTTATTTATACTTGGCGTCCTTTGCGCCTTTCCCTCGACTTTGCTCGGGACCCTGAGCCTGTCGATGGGTCGAAGGGTGCGCAAGTCGTCTTATATCCGATCCCCTAACGCAAATTCAGGAAGAAACTTTCAAATTATCTTTAATTAGCGTTGCTTGCGTTTCTTCATCAGGTTTTGCGCCAGCCTCCAACGCAAACCCTCTGTAGCCCCCTCGGTGATCCGAATGCTGCGCAACTGCCGATACCACCACTCCAGAGGCAGATCCTTGGTCAACCCAACAGCGCCGTGGACCTGAATGGACCGATCGACAATGCGGCTAGCCATCCCAGTGCAGGGTATTTTTACCATACAGGAGAGATCGCGCACATCTGCGCCCCGGTCGTGGCGCCAGGCGCATTCATAGACCAAAAGCCGCGCGGCGTGGAGTTCCATCGTTGAATCGGCGATCATAAACTGGACCGCCTGGCCCTCGGACAGTGGATGCCCGAAGGTCACGCGGGTTCGAGCGTAGTCCATCATCATTTCCAATGCGCGCTGGGCAATCCCCAGAGGACGCGCCCCATGGCCCTTAATGCGTCCCTCCTGGATCCACCCCTGCCCCAGGGAGAAGCCCTGGCCTACACCGCCGATCACGTTGGCCGCACTGACGTTCGCGAACCACCCCCGGACTGTTCATATCCACCATGAAGCAGGTGATACCGCCGCGGGCGCGCTTTTCCGGATCCGTTACGGCCATGACCTAGGCAAAATCCGCCTGTCCGGCCCTGATAATAAAGCGCTTGGTTCCGTTCAATACAAAGGTATCCCCATCAGGAATGGCACGGGTCCGCATGCTCGCCGTATCACTGCCGGCATCGGGCTCGGTTTGGGCAAAGCAGACCCGGACCTCTCCTCTCAAGACGGGGAATAGGAATCGTTCCTTTTGCTCCTCATTGCATTGGAAGAGGACCGGACGGACGTCCGGGCCAAAGAGCTGATTACCGCGAAAGGGAAGCGCCGCCGTTCGGGCAACTTCTTCGGCAATGGCACAGCGGGTCAGCAGATCGAGACCGGCCCCACCGTACTCTTGAGGGACGTCAAGGTGCCAGAACCCAAGCGCCTTGGCCTGAAGCGGTTCCAACAGCTCGGGAGGCATCTCCTACCCTTCCGGGCGAAAGCCGGGTTCGAGAGGGATCACTTCACGGTCAATAAAATCCCTTACCGTTTGTTTTACCAGTCGTACTTCTTCAGGCAGCTCAAAGTCCACTTCCGGCCCCTCGTGAGACGAACACTATCGCACCACCGCACCCATTACTTGTTTCGCTTGTAGGATTCCAGACCAGGACGGTAGGTCTTTTCGTCGAGGAACTGCTTCATGCCTTGCTCACGGCCGCGCTCACGGTCCAGTTGCCTGATCTCGATGCTCTTGGCCGAAAGATAATCCGCCGCCTGGTGATAGTCCATGGTACGGACCGTCTTGAAGGCCTGCTTGCAAACACGCAGGGCCCAGGGATTTTTCTCCATGAGCTTTCCGGCTAGCGCCACGGTCTCATCCCGTAGCTTCGCCCTTGGGACAGCGTAATTCACCAAGCGGATCTCGGCGGCCTTCTTTCCGTCAAAGCTATCCCCGGTCATCGCATAGTAAAGCCCGTCCCGGTAGCTCACGACGTCGGCGAACACCTTGCTCACGAGCCCCCCTGGAAGGATGCCCCAATTGATCTCGGAGAGTCCAAAAACCGCGTCCTCTGCCGCTATGGCAAAGTCACAAGCGATCAACGGCGTAAAGGCCCCGCCGAAACAAAAACCGTTGACCATGGCAATAGTCGGTTTTGGAAAGACATTGAGCTTTTCCCAACGCCATTGCTGGCTAGACCACCCCGCGCGCCGGCGCTCTTTGGGGTTGTTGTCCAACGCTCGAAAGTACTCTTTCAGGTCCTGCCCAGCGCACCAGCTCTCGCCGGCACCCGTTAAAACCAGGACCCGCGTCTCCTCATCCGTTTCCAGATCCGTAATCGCATCGAGCATGTCATAGTGCATCTGCGGGTTCATGGCATTACGCTTTTCGGGACGATTGAGAGTAACCCAGGTAATACCGTTTTCCTTCTCCACCTTGATCGTTTCATAAGAATTGGTCGCCATAGTTTCATTCCCCTTTTTGTGAGACTTCAAACGCACTCTATGGGAGAGCAAACTTCAATGTCAAGACGCCGTCGAGCTGCAGCTCTGTTCCTCAAGTTCATTCAGCACTTAAGGCCTCTATTTTCCGTCCCGACCCACCCCCCCATCACGGCTCCTTTACACGCGCTATTAAGAAGATTAGCCTTGGGATCATCATGATCGATACCACACCCAACTACGGGATGGACTGGGATTTAGCAAGCTACTTCTCCGAGTTCAACGGGCCCGAGATGCGCAGCTTCAAAGAGACGCTGCAAAAGGATTTGGCGGTGCTCCGGGAGCGGTCAAGCGCCCTCCCCCCTTTGAATGCCGAGACCGTAGCCCAATGGGCTCAAATCCTGACCGAGCACGAGGAGATCTCGACCCGTTTGTCCCACCTGAATTCTTACATCAGCTGCCTCACCGCCGCCGACACGCGAGTCGAGGCTTATCTTCAGGAACAGGCGGCATTGGCCTTGATCAACGCAGAATCGGCAAAGCTGCGGGTCGACCTGCTCAAAGCATTCAAGGAATCTTCCGAGTCGACTTTTTCCTCCCTCTTGGAGCGTCCCACCATGAAGGGGAGCGAGCACCACCTGCGCCGTCTAAGGAAGGAATCCAAGCACAGGATGGAGCGGGTAGAGGAGGTCCTCGCCACCGACCTTGCCGTCAATGGCCTACACGCATGGGGGCGGCTCTACGATACGCTTTCAGGAAAATTAGAATTCGACATGACCTATCCGGATGGCCGCTCCCAGCGCCTTCCCATTTCCCAAAGGCGCTCCCTGACCGAAAGCCCGGACCGGCTCGTACGCAAGGCCGCCTTCGACGGAGGCAACGTGGCATGGCAGGGAGTCGCTGACACCGCCGCCGCAGCCCTCAATGCCATATCCGGGACCCGGTTGACCCTCAACCGGCATCGCGGTGTGAATCATTTTCTCGATGTCGCGCTTTTTCAGTCGGGCATCAGCCGCAACACCCTGGAAGCCATGTTCGATGCGCTATACTCCCAACTGGATTTGCCGCGGCGTATCCTTCGCCTCAAGGCCCAAGCCATGGGCGTCCCATCGGTAGCGTGGTATGACCTGGGGGCCCCACTCCCGCTCGCGGACCAGGACGAGCTGCCGTGGGAAAAGGCCACGGCTCTGGTTCATTCCTCTTTCACCCAGGCCTACCCGGCCCTGGGCGAATTCCTCGGCAGGATCATCGAACGTCGTTGGATCGACTGGCAACCACGCCCAGGCAAACAGCCCGGAGGATTTTGCACAGGTTCGCAACTGGTCAAGGAATCCAGGATTTTTATGACCTACAATAAGTCCATGGGCGACGTGCTCACACTCGCCCACGAGACCGGCCATGCCTTTCACAGTCACATCATGCGGGATCTGCGGCCCTATGCCCGGCGCGGCCCCATGACCTTGGCCGAAACGGCTTCGACCTTCGGGGAGATGATTCTGATCGACGGCATGTTAAAAGATCCGGAAATCACTGCGGCCCAAAAGGCCCTTGTGCTGGATATGGAGACGGGACATGGGGCCATTTACCTTCTGGACATCCCTGTTCGCTATGAGTTCGAAAAAAAACTCTACCAGGAACGCGACCGCGGCGAGGTGAGCGTCAGCAGGCTTAAAGAGCTGATGGTCGAAACACAACGGGAGATCTTAAGCGACGTCCTGGAAGTCGGCGGGGAGGATCCCTACTTCTGGGCCTCGAAACTCCACTTCTACATCACGGGGGTTACTTTCTATAACTTCCCTTATACCTTTGGATTTCTCCTGAGCAGGGGCCTCTTCTCCATGTTCAGCAAACACGGAGAAGAGTTTCTGCCACGATACGAGGAGTTCCTCCGTTCCACGGGTAGCGACACCCCGGAAAACATCGCCCGTAAAACCCTCGGCTGCAACCTGGAATCGAGTGAATTCTGGATCGAGGCTATCAACACACTCGTGGAACCGCTCAAGCAACTCGAGGCCCTCTTGCCCCAGCCCCTCCCCGGTGCAACGGGACAAGGCCGTTAATTCACTATCACCCAGCTTGTTCCCCGGCCCGCAATCTGGTGAAATACAGGTATGAGAATCCTCATTTCCAATGACGACGGCATCCAGTCCGAGGGGCTGGTGGCCCTTGAAGAAAAACTCAGCAACCTAGGTGAGATCTTCACCGTGGCGCCGGACCGGGAACAGACCTCAATGAGCCACGCCCTGACCCTGCACCGTCCACTGCGTGCAACAGAGATAGGCCCCAACCGCTTTGCCGTGGATGGAACCCCCACCGATTGCGTCAAGTTGGCGCTGACAGGACTCTTGCCCGTTCGACCTGACTTAGTGGTGTCGGGAATCAATAAGGGACCCAACCTCGGCGATGACGTTATTTACTCGGGAACGGTTTCGGCAG
Source organism: Binatia bacterium (assembly GCA_963664015.2). GTDB lineage: Bacteria > Desulfobacterota > Binatia > UBA9968 > CAXXLF01 > JACZQL01. Next base: position 867,080 of record CAXXLF010000002.1, read on the forward strand.
CCATCGAGGGAACCCTCCTGGGAATCCCCTCCATGGCCGTCTCGTTGGCCGCCTTCAAGGACTTTTCCTTCGATGCGGCTGCGGATTTTGCCGCCCAATTAGCCACCCGCATTCTGCAAAAAGGACTCCCCCCGGGAACCCTCATAAACGTTAACGTCCCCGCCCTCCCCACCCTGGAGATCAAAGGATGGCGATTGACCCGTCAGGGAAAACGGCACTACGCGGAAAAAGTGGTAGAGCGAGTCGATCCGAGGGGAAGAAAGTACTACTGGATCGGCGGTGACGATATGGGGTTTGCAAAGGAAGAGGGAACCGACTGCATGGCGGTCAATGGAGGATTTATTTCCGTCACGCCCCTACACGCTGACATGACAAACCACGGCTCCTTTCAGGAGATCAAGTCCTTCATGTTTCCCTGGCCATAGCCCGAGTCGAGGCTTTCCTACCTATCAGTCCAATCCTGACTCCCCACTTTAGGGGATATTGCGGTCTAAGTGCATCGGTAAGGCGTGTTTGACTGTCATTCAATCGCGGCGCACATTCCCGCAATTGGACAAGGGTAGGCTAAAGATTAAATTATTTAGAATGAAACCGTCACAGATCAAGCGCACCGCGGATCCCTTAGAAAGATTCCGAATGCTACGGGGCTCGGTTTCGTAAATGCACGGGGCGGCTACCCGGTTGGCAGACCGTGTTTTTTGTTAAGTTTGCGCAGGGAGTCCTTGACCTCACTGGAAGGTGAGGTGGTCTCGAGCACCAAGGCCTCCGTCTCTTTCGCCCCCTGGACAACCCATCCCTCACCGAAGAAGCGGGTTGTCGCCTTTTTGAAATCCGGGTCCTTGGCAAGCTTTAGGTAGGCTCCTCGGACCATCCTGGTAATGTTATCAGGTGTGCGCCGAGGGAGAAAGACAGGCTTGTCCAGATCGCATGGTCCGGCAAAGAATTTATAAGCCTGCCGTGGCACCCCGTTCGGCCGCTTGGTCCCCATTAGTTCCTCAAAAGCCTGAAGGTTTGGAAAATCCTTTCTGCGTATCGATCCCACCACCGATACGATGTCGACCAGATTGCTTTTAACCAGACTATTCATAATCGGAACGTTTGCCGTTGCCATCATCTCGATTTCACCCTGCTGAAAGGCCAGCACCATTTCTCCGGTGCCCGCGTACCCGTAGATAAAGCGGACGTTCCACCCCAACTGCTCCGCACCCCAAAGGGTCGTTGCCAGCCAATCTCGGGTACCGTCGGAATCTCCAACTACCACCGGTTTGGCATTTGGATCTCGAAGGCGAGCGTGGGCATCCTTACGGATCATGAGAACACTCCCACCTCGATTGATCGACCCTACGGCACGGAACTCACGCGGATCGTACTTAATCTTCTTGCCCCCTCTACGGAACTGGGTCACCGTCGCCGACGAGGATTGAAAGATATCCAGGCCGGTGGACTTGGCGACAGGGTAAAAGTAATTATTGGCAAGGACCCCGCCACCCTCGGGCATATTCTGTACGACACTCAAAGGATTGCCGGGCAGATATCGGGGTAAAAACCGAGCCACGACCCGAGCTGCGGAATCGGTTCCGCCCCCGGCACTGGAGTTCACGAGGATCTTGATTGTTTTCTCTTTAAAAAATGATTTCCCCGATTGGGCGGTTGCCCGGGAAGTCTGGATCAGGGCCCCCAACGCAAACACCGCTAGCGAAATTATGATAATCACACTAGGACCTCTTCTCACGGTATTCATTCAACTACCCTCCTCCTGCATTCCCGAAATGATTCTGAATACCAGAATCAATCAGAGAGTTATCCTCCGCTGCAGAATATAAATCCTCGAGTGTTCTCTTATTCTCTTGGGTTATGGAGTCAACCCATGTCGCCGCCGAGGCCGGGGCCAGGGCTGGGACCGTAAATTTCCAACTCTTGGTAGGTCCATTGTGCTGCAGGGATTACAATTTGGAGGTGGATCAGTGCGAACTTTCCTAAAACAATATTTGGACAGTAGGATTATGCCCGGATTGCTATAATACGGCTTGCGACCTTTGCTATTCCGCTGCTCCCATCCTGGACTTTTTTGTTCCCGGCTCGCGGGTGAACAAGAGCGCAATCATCGCGAGGAAATAATAAGTAGCAATGAGGGAAAAGGCGTACCCGAACCCATATTTGTGCATCATCCATCCCGTAAGGAGGGTCCAAAAGGGCCCGGACATAAAACCGATCGCGTAGTTTAGGCTGAAGGCCGCATCCATGGCCTGCTCGTCCACAATGTCGGTGAGCAGCGTCTGCGTCAGGGATTGACGGGAATGAACCGCGAGCCCGTAGAAGGACAGGCTCACCAGTAACCAGCCGGACATGCTCGTCATCCAACCGAGCCAGGTTGTCGAGATAGCAGACACCAGGAGCGACAGCTGGAGGGTACCAACCCGGCTGAACCGATCGGATGCCCAACCCCAAAGCATAGGCGCCACCAATCCTGCAAGCTGGAGCAAGGTAAACAGGAATGCGGCATATGTCACATCCAAATTCAAATCGTTCACAAAGTGGGGGACGAGAAAAGTCGTATTGATGCCGCCACTCATGCCCGCCGCTCCGACCATGAGCACCATGGAGATAACCATAAAGTTACGATTCTTGAGGCAGCTCTTGTATGCCTCCCAGCCCTGAAAGGCTCGTCCCCTCTTGCCCTCCCCTAGAGTGGCCACGGGAGTTTTAGACTTGACCGCGTCACCGAATAGAAAGTAAGGCACAGCGGTGAGGAAACTGATCCCCCCGAAAATCCAGAAGATCGTTCGCCAGTCTACATAGAGAATCAGAATACCGGCCGATAGGGGTGCAAGCAGCGATCCAATACTTCCCGAAGTCGTATGAAGAGCGAGGGTTCGGCCCGCGCCTCCGGATAGTGGGTTGCCAGCATGGTGGAACCCACCGAATGTTACGGACTCGAACCGATGCCGGAGACGATTCGGGTGACCAGGACAAACGGATAACTGACCGCAAATCCCATCGGGATCACCGAAATCCCGACGATAAATTTTCCAGTGCCCAAAATAACGCCCCGTTTCACATACTGGACGATAAGACCGTAAAGGGCTTGCAGGAACTGACCGACCATGTTCCGAAAGGTGCTGATGATACCGATCTGTACGTAGCCGAATCCCAGATCCCGCATGAGCAGCGGGAACACCACGGACATCATGGAGGTCTGAAAATGATTCACCAGATGGAATGCGCAAACAATGCTAAAAATGTTTTTGCGGGAGAGGCCACCGTGGTTTTGATCCGCACTTGTCATGGTTAATACCGACTCAGCGTTTCGGACGGTCGTTCATCACAGATTCCCAGAAATGCTCCAAGATCCTATTCCCTGGCAACGCTGAATTCAACCAATTCGACTCATTCGTCTAATTCATCTAATTCAATTTGCCTGTTATGAATTTAGATTGAAATCGACCGACGAATGCAATAGGTTTACCCTGGTCAGGCTCCAAGGAGGCAAAAATATGTCGTACCGAATCATAGGCCAACCAACGCCTCGGGCCGAGTCTTCGAAGGTCACCGGTTCTGAACACTACACTAGCGACGTCCTCCTCCCGGGGACCCTTTGGGGCAAGGTGCTACGCAGTCCTTACCCCCATGCGCGCATCGTCCACATGGACACCTCTCGTGCCGAGGCCGCAACCGGCGTACGAGCAATCCTGACCGGGAACGACGTGCGCGGGATCCTCTACGGCCGGAACTACCGGGACCTGTCGGTCCTGGCTCAGGACCGGGTGCGATTTGTCGGCGAACGAGTGGCGGCTATCGCCGCCGACGAGCGCGACGCGGCCCAAGAGGCGCTAGACCTCATCCAAGTGGATTACGAAGAGCTCCCAGCCGTCTTCGATCCCCAAACAGCCCTCGCAGAAGGGGCCCCGATTATCCATCCGGAGGTCAACACCTACCTGGGGCTGCCCCGGCCCCTGGAGAAACCGTCCAATGCCTACGTCCACGATCTCCACGAACAAGGGGACCTGGAGACGGGGTTTGCCCAGTCGGACTTGATTGTAGAGAACACCTTTACGACCCCTCGGGTGCATCAGGCCTTTCTGGAGCCCCATTGCTGCATGGTCTGGATCGATGAACAGAAAAGGGTCCAGATCTGGTCCTCCAGCAAGGCGCCTCACGTTCTAAAAGAAAGCATGGCCGACGCCCTGAAGATTCCCCCCGAACGTATTCGGGTCAACCCCGTATCCATTGGTGGGGACTTTGGCGGTAAAGGCGGGGCCCTCGACGAGCCTATCGCCTATTACCTCGCCCAGCGTTCCGGCCGGCCGGTAAAGATGATCATGGATTACCAGGAGGAGTTCATGGCCGGAGACCCACGCCATGCGGCCATCTTCAAGATGAAAACAGGCGTCAAACGAGACGGCACTCTCGTGGCCCACCAGATGGAGGCCTACTTCGACAGCGGCGCTTATGGCGGACTCAGGCCCGGAGCCAGTATCAATGGAGCCAGTAAAGGCGGCACCTGGTACCGCTGCCCCCATGCCCGCATCTCGGTCAAGCGGATCTACACCAACAACATGCCCGGCGGACAGATGAGGGCGCCGGGAGAGCCCCAGTCGTACTTCGCCGCCGAATCCCATATGGACTGTGTCGCGCATAAACTCGGGATAGACCCACTGGAGTTCCGGCGAAAGAATCTCATTGAAGAAGGAGACAGGACGCTGAATGGAGACCTCTACCAGGGGGTCAGGGCCAAGGAGACCCTGGAGGCTGCGGTGAGAGCAGCCCGCTATAACGCTCCTAGGTCGCCCAACGTCGGGCGAGGAATCGCTATGGGCCACCGGGCTCCTGGAGGAGGATTTACCTCCCTTGCGATCGAACTGAATCCCGACGGATCCGTCGTCCTGCACACTGGGGTCATAGAACAAGGGACCGGTACCTATACCACCCACAGGCAAATCGTGGCGGAGGAATTGTCCCTTCGCCCCGATGATATCCAGATCAAGATCCTCGATACCGATTCGTCCCCTTTTGACTCGGGTATCGGTGGCAGCCGAGGAACTCGCACCGCCACCCAAACGGCTTTTGAAGCTGCTATAGAAACCAAACAGGAGCTATTTCGCATGGCGGAAGAGCACCTGGGATGGTCTCGGGCAGAATTGACCCTGGTGGGCAGGGATATCGTTCGCAAGAGAACACGAGAGCGCCACCGTTGGGACCGACTCCTGGCCCGGGCGGGCCGTTCCATCTTCAAGCAGGTCATCAATCAGGACCGGGGCCACGCCCCGTTGACCGCCTTCACCGCCCAGGTTGCCGAGGTCTCGGTGGATCCCGAGACCGGAAAGGTTCAGCTCCTTCACTTTACGACGGCTCACGACGTGGGGACGATCATCAATCCGATCGGCCACCAGGGACAGATAGACGGAGGAGTCGTTCAAGGCATCGGCTTTGCACTGACGGAAGAGCTCCACGTAGACGGGGGTCGCGTGGGGACACTCCACTTCGGGGATTACAAGATTCCTACAGCAAGAGATATTCCTACGCTAAGAACCGTGATCGTCAAAGGCAAAGATGGGGTGGGGCCGTACAAGGCCAAAGGAATCGGTGAAAACCCCAACACGCCGGTGGCCGGGGCGATAGCCAATGCGGTGGAAGACGCCGTGGGTGTCCGTATTCGCGACCTTCCCGTCACAGCCGAGAAGGTCTGCAAGGCCCTACATGCAAAGAAAGTAAATACGATCTAGTGCCACCGCACTGACCAGCAAACCCGTTCTGCCTAGAATGGTGTAATCCATATACGCAGCCTTGGCTACGAGCCAAGGCGCAGGAAAGCAACACCCATGACCGCAAGCAGGCTGGCCAGTACAACCCGTTGCGTGATCTGTTCCAATCCTCGTAAAAATACCGCACTCAAGAGCACGGTAATGAGCGGCACGGTTTCCATTATGGGTGTGACACGAACAACCTCGCCATAGAAGAGCGCATAAAATCCAATGATCCAAGCCGCGATTACGAATACGGTGGAAAGGACAAAGCAAAGGAAACTCCTTTTCTCATACGTCAGGGCGCTACGAGTCGATCCGGATGCCGCTAGTAAGGCCAAGGAAAACAGGAAGCCGCCCGTGGTACCGATTGCCGCGCCGAAAATAGGTGCATTAAACACTAAGAGGCCAGCCTTACGGAGAACCTCGGAGCCTCCCCGAACTGCTGCGGCTGCAACTCCTAAGAGAAAGCCTCGGTTACGTAGCATACGGAAGTCGAAGCCTTGTTTTTCATTCTTAGGCACGGCCAGGAAAGCAGCTCCCATGGTGAGACACATCCCCAACATCTTTAAAGGCGTAAGTTTCTCATCAAAAAACGCCACGGAAATCATGGAGACAATCAGTGGGAAGCTGTTGGTAGCGGTGGATGACAGGGATACCCCGATCCGGGAAATAGCGGAGTAAAGGAAAAAACGGAAGAGGCCTGGGGCAAGCACTCCCGCCGCCAAAAAATAGGGCAGAGAGCGGACGCTCCATACTTGCAACGGGTAGAAGATGATGAGCAAGGTAAGAAAGACAAGAAACGTTACCGTGAGGGAGACTATGACCGCTGTAGTCGAATTGGAGCCAAAAGCCAGCCCCTTACGCACGGCTATATTGCTCAACGCGTACCTGAGTGCGGTGATAAAAGATAACGACTCGATCATGGCTTAACCCAAAGCACTCAGGATACTTGGAATGGTCTTTTTGCCAAACCACCGGTTGGTTTGACTAAAGGGATCAACCACTATAGTAAAAGGCTCAAATCAATCCAAATGGTATAGTTAAGATCTAGGAGCTGATCGGTTGTTTCTATGATTCCACCGAGCGGGGAGAGGCAGGCAAACTTTTGGCATCCCTATCGGCGGATCATCGCTACTCGCCCCCCTTCATGAACATCATAATCATAGGCAATCCGATAGCGGGACGGGGGAAGGCAAATCGCCAGATCGAGAGCCTGCCAAAGATACTCGAGCGACAGGGTCACCGAGTCACGACGTTTTAAACTCAAGCCGCGGGAGAAGCGGGACGTTGGGCCAGCCATGTCAAGCCCGACACAGGGGCCGTTGTCGTCGCCGGTGGCGACGGAACCCTAAACGAATTTCTTAACGGTATTCATGATCCAAGTCGCGTACCCGTTGCCCTATTGCCCACCGGCAGCGCCAACGTCCTCGCCCATGAGCTAGGGTTGCCTTACGAGCCCGAGCAAATTGCCCGAATGATTGATCGGGGAATGGTGCGGAGGATTGATATGGGGCAACTCGGTAATCGCCGTTTCCTGCTGCTGGTCAGCGCAGGCATTGATGCAATGGTTACCGAGTCGATCCAACGGAGCCGGAGGGGCACCCTTGGCTATAGCGGCTATCTGCTCCCCCCCCTAAAAGTGATCGTTCATTATCGTTTCCAAAAGCCTGAGGTCACGGTCGATGGTCGGGAACCTGTGAGTGGAACTCTCGTTATGGTCAGTAACGTTCAAAACTACGGAGGAATTTTTAGTATTACGGATCGCGCTCGTAGCGGTTCTGGCCACCTGGATATCTGTGTATTCCACCATGGGACTATTCTAGCGCTGATTCGGTATGCCTTCTATGCACTTCGCCGCAGGGTATCGTGCCTGGCCGATGTGACCTATCTTACGGGGAAGACCATTCGAATTGATTCTGAAGAGCCCGTTGCCGTAGAAGTAGACGGGGACTATTTCGTTACGACTCCGGCCGTGATCGAGCTTAAACCTGCCTACGTTCCCATCCTCGTCCCTCACACGCCGCCGAACCAATGCATTCCATAGACGATGAGAAAGCCAAAGATCAATCCAAGTCCAACGGCGAGTTTGTAGGGGCCATGGTGCAATTCGGGCATGAGTTCGGCAACGGCTATAAAAATGAATGTCACTGCAGCCAGTCCGATGATGTGAGGCAGCCAGCCCGGGACACCGACTAATACGACGCCGAGCATTGCCCCTACGGGGGTGAGAATGGCCAGGGCGGCAACGGCGATGACGACCTGCCGCCGTAACCATCCACCGGCTAAAAACAGTACAGCAGCCGCGAATCCGTCAGGAAACTGGTGGATCAGCACCGCAGCCCCAGCCGTAAACCCTGTCGCCTGCCCCACCTGAAAGGCCGCAGGCAGGGTAAGACCGTCCACAACGCGATGCACCGCTAGAGCCGTAAAGGCAACCAGGGGAAGATTGGGTGCCAGTCGCGTGAAATGGGTATCTTTGTGGTCGTGTCTTTCCTCGCCACCCCCACCATGACCGTGGACATCTACCGCCCATTCGACGCCATAGAGGGCCAGAAACCCCAGTGCCATGGTCAAACCAACCGACTGGCTGGCCGCCATGGCCTCCGGGACGAGGTCGACAAAGGCCGTAGTCAGAAGAACGCCCGCCGTAACCCCAAGCAGGAAATGAAGACGCCGACCCGTGGCCATTTGGCCCGCTAAAGGCAACAGGCCAGCGGTGAGTGTGATGACGGCTGCGATTCCTGATACCCAAATGGGGGTGCTATATGCAGCTGAATTAATCAAGAAGCCTATATAGCAAATCGGCGAGATTCATGACAACAATATTTGTCGCAGTGTCGCGTTTGTACACGTTCGACCACCTTACGCCGCCCTCTGAATCCACATCTCCATTGTCTCACACCCCGTAGCTGTCTCCCGCCCTGTCCATCGGTTCCGCAACAAGGCCAAACCTGTTATACGTGGCGCACAAGATGGCGGGACAAGAAGACAAGATTCGGCTGGACAAGTGGCTATGGGCGGCGCGCTTCTTTAAGACGCGATCCTTGGCAACGGAGGCCGTCGCCGGTGGCAAGGTACACCTCAACGGCGCTCGCACGAAACCTGCCCGGGAAATACATATCGGGGACCAATTGACCATCCGGCGCGGGCCTTACGAATGGACAGTCGTGGTTCGTGACCTTACGTCCCAGCGCGGACCAGCAAGTGAGGCTTTCCACTTGTACGAAGAAACGGAGCTAAGTAAACAAACCCGCGAGGGAGCAACCGCCCAAGTACGGGCCCAACAGTGGCGGCCCCCCCACTCGGAGGGACGTCCTTCTAAAAAAGACCGCCGTGACCTGAACCGCTTCCGGGGCTAGAAATAAGTTGGGCGGTCAAATCCCCTCCAGGAGGGCCATTCGGACAAGGGCGATGGCGTTCATGCTCATCCGCGTGCGATCCGGCCGGCCGCGGCCGGCCATGTTAGTGGTTCGGCTCTTGAAATTCCTGCCATCGGTAATGGAGATAAAAGTCTGACCTCTGGCCATGTTCTCCGATTTGTCCGCTGGATCCGTAACCCCATGGAGTGCAAGTCCTAGATCACTTTTAGCTTGGGCTCGGACGGACCAGGCGAGTTCGTTGGTCAGGTTGACCGGGTCTTCCAGTAATTCATGGGTCCGGCCCGGCTGGCGCGAAAAAGCCAGTAACCTCTCAATGGACGGTATGCCAGCCCCAATGGTCCCTTCGACAAAGTGCTCAACGCTGGCCTGCTGAAGACGTTCAGCCACCAGGCCACCGGTCAGATCCTCGTAAACCGCAATCGTTCTCGTCTTTTCCCGCATCAACTTGGCAACTGCGTCTTCCATCGTTTCATCGTCGATGGCAAAGACGTGTCCCCCCAGCAAGTTTCGTACCTCCGATTCCACCGGTGATATGAGTTTCATGGCTTCATCAACGTTGGGCGCCTTGGCAGCAATACGAACATCGACCTGCCCCGGGTGTGCCAGCACCCCCACCGTCGGGTTGCTCGAGTTGGCAATGAGATGACCGATACGGTCATCCACGCTGCTCTCACCCATCTCCCCGACCTTGAGGACCCTATAGGTGATGACTTCAGACAGGTCAAATTTTTTCCGTAAGTAGGGAATCACCTCATGATCAAAGAGCCACTTGAGCTCGAAAGGGACTCCCGGCAGGGCATAGACGACGCCCCGCGTATCTTCCACGATGAAAGAGGGGGCCGTACCGTTTGGATTTTCAACCGGGATCGCTCCCTCGGGAAGATAGGCCTGCCTCTCGTTGTTGGCTGTCATGGTCAGTCCTCGGCCGCGGAAGCGGTGTTCTACTTGTTCCATCAATAGGGAGCTACGCAACAATTTGCGGCCAGAAACCTCGGCGAGAATCTCCCGTGTCAGATCATCCTGGGTGGGTCCGAGCCCTCCGCTCGTAATCACGATATCCGAACGCTCAAGGGCCCGCGTGATGACCTCTTTCATCCGACCCGGATTGTCGCCCACCACAGTCTTAAAATACAAGTTGATGCCCAGGGCGCTGAGGCGCTGGGCCATCCAGGCCGAGTTGGTGTCGACGATTTGTCCCAGCAGGAGCTCGGAACCGATAGCAACGATCTCGGCGTTCACGGATGCCATGATTAGTCTCCTCTTGGGATTTCCGGAGCCACAGCGGGATTGGGTTCCTTACCGGGAATCATCTCAGTCACTCTATTCAATGCCGGCGCCCTGAAGTCAAGCCAGAGGGAATAGAGCGTGGGAATGAGAATCAAAATAAATAGCGTAAAAAGGCCAATCCACCGAGGACAGCTGACCCTAGACCGCGATAGAGTTCAGAACCGGCACCGCGGGAAACGACCAAAGGTAGCATGGCAAAGACTGTGGTTGTACTGGTCATAAAAATAGGGCGGATCCGGCTATGGACACATTTTAAAAGCGCCTCCTGAGGCGGCTCGCCGCTACGGATAAAATTGCGCGTTTGATGGACGGGCACAACGGAAGCCGATATTATGATGCCCCGACCGGTAGTTTCGGGAGAGATCTCGGCCTCGCTGAGTTGTCGTCAACTCCTCCGGCTGTGAATAGTGGCCGCCCCCCACGAGTGCCGCGAACAGGCCCGGGCTCAGCCGCCTCACGACCATCGAGAGCATCGTACGGGTACGATCGATAGATACTGCTCACCCATTCCCAGACGTTTCCGCTGAGATCCAAAACACCATCAGGACTGGCCCCTCTGGGAAAACTCCCCACGGGAGCGGTTTCATTCCAACCCGCTTGGAACTGTCCCCGGCTCAAGTCCGGCGGGCTAGCCCCCCACGGGAACCTGCGCCCATCGGTTCCACTGGCCGCCTTTTCCCATTCGGCCTCGGTGGGCAGGCGCCTTCCCGCCCAGGCGCAGTACTTTCGCGCACCCGACCAGGAGACTTCAACCACCGGATGATGACCGTAACCCGGGTCTGCCGCCCATTCTCCGTCTGTCCAGTGAATGCGCGCGTCATCGTCATCGATGTCATAAAACCTCTCCCCCTCGGATCCGGTTGGTCCCATGGCGTTGAGGAATACAGCAAACTGACGGATGGTCACCGGTGTGCGATCGATGAAACACGCCGGTAGCTCTACACGATGGCGCGGTCTCTCATCCGCCGGTCCCGAATCGCTCCCCATCGTAAAGGGGCCCGCAGGGATAGGGATCAGCGGCGTGAGCCCACCCTTTCCATCCTGCCCGTAGCTAACACCCCAGGGCACCAAGCAAAGGAGGAGTACTTGAACTAACACAGTGAATCGACTCATGGTCTTTATGCATCCGAGATAAGAGGCAGCCATCCTAGCATTTCACAACTCCGCACACCACGCTCTTGAGTACACGTCATTTAATTTTCCATATTGACTCGACCCCAATTGGCCTCTATAGTTGTTACAGAATCCGGTCGCCCAACCGTTCTCATGCCCAGTTCAATGCCAGCAGACATTACCTTTCAACGCCGCGGAACCGTCGAAGGTTTTTTTGGACCTCCTTGGAGTATGTCCCATCGCGCTGACCTGTTCGTCTTCGGCCAAAGACACGGCATGAATACTTACCTCTACGCGCCAAAGGATGACCCCTACCATCGGGAGCACTGGGAAAAACCCTACCCGGAATCTCAGTGGAAGGAGTTGTTAAATCTTATTACCCTGGCACATCAGCATTGGATCGACTTCGTTTACGGTTTCCATCCTGGGAAGAATCTGCACTTCACCGCGGACGAACCTATCGACTGGTTGCTGCGTAAAGCCAAACTCCTCTATGACGCTGGAGTGCGGACCTTCGCGGTCCTATTTGACGACATTCCCTCCTCCTTGGAATTTTCCGAAGACAAAAAGCAGTATCAGGGAAGTCTCGCTCGAGCCGAAGGTCAATGGCTCAAGCGCATCCTGGAACAACAGCCAACCAGCTGGAATGGGGTCGAATGGTGGATCTGTCCATCCTATTATACTGAAGACCCACTTCTCGCCCGCGTCTTCGGCAAATTTGAACCCTCGTTTCTGGAGACCCTGAGCCAGAACTTACCCGCTCCCGTGGCCTGTTTCTGGACCGGTCCGTTGGTTGTCTCTGAATCCATTAGCCTGACCCATGTGCAAAAGGTCATCAATGCTCTAAACCATCGCCTGATCTTATGGGACAATTACCCGGTCAACGATCTGAGCATGAGCATGGAGATGCATCTGGACCCAATCACAGGCCGGGACCCGCGGCTACCAGAGCAGGTCTATGGTTATTTGAATAACCCCTTGGTCCAGGCCTCTTTAAGCTTGATCCCCCTGGCCACGTGCTTCGACTTCGCCGCTAACACCCGAACCTACGACCCGGAGCGTAGCTGGGAGCGCGGCGTGACCGAGTGTTTCGGGAAAGAGGCCCTTATCCACTGGCAGGTATTGCGCGAATTCTATAATAGGATCAATCCATTAAAAGAAAAAAAACGCCCCATCCGCCTGACCGCTGAGGAGCGCTCGGCTCTCGAACGGGCCCACGGTTACCTGTTGGAACATGGGAACGAACCCTGGGTTAGAGAGTTTGCTCCCTGGCTTGCGATCTTAAAAGCGAATCTGGGAGTTGATCAATGACCATAAGTATCTTAAAGTTACAAAATTCAATCTACGAGCAGGATCCGTAATGGGCTCAAACGTCGGCTGAAATTTTTTTACCGACGCCTCCTTGCCTCAATCAAACCATCGTGAAGATCCAACTCGTAACACCCGCACCGGCCGACGCTCGAAACGGCAATCGCATGACGGCTTTGCGATGGGCCAGAATCTTACAACGGCAACGCCACCATGTCATCATTTCGGGCCGCTATTCGGGCCGACCTTGCGACCTCGTGATCGCCCTCCATGCGCTACGCAGTTACGAATCGATCCGCCACTATCGGGATCTGCATCCGACAGCGCCACTGATCGTTGCCCTAACTGGCACGGATCTCTACCGGGATATACGCACCAATTCCCATGCAAGGGAATCCCTTGAACTGGCCACTCGACTCGTTGTGTTGCAGAAAAAGGCCAAGGATGATCTTCCCCGCCATCTCCATCAAAAGACACGAGTCATCTATCAGTCAGCGCCACGACTTCAGGGTACACCTCCGGAGAGTGAGCGGATCTTCAAGGTCTGCGTAGTCGGACATATGCGATCCGAGAAAGACCCCATGCGCACCGCCATGGCCGCCCGTCTTCTTCCTTCGACCTCCCGAATAGCAGTCCTCCATATCGGCCGCGCCCTGACCGAGGACTTCCATCACCGCGCCGGACGGGAGGCCAAGCGAAACCCACGATATCGGTGGCTCGGGGACCTGCCCCATTGGAAGACTCGCAGGATATTGGCCGGATGCCATCTCTTGTCCCTGACATCGAGAATGGAAGGGAGTTCCAATGTGCTCTCTGAGGCCATCGCCTCATCGGTCCCGGTGGTCGCCTCTAAAATCGCTGGACTCATAGGCACCCTGGGGGATCAGTATTCAGGATACTTCCCCGTGGGCGATACTCGAGCGCTGTCTCACTTGCTCAGAAAAGTTGAGAACAACCCCAAGTTTTATCGTGAGCTCAAAAAGCACAGTAGGCGGCTATTTTCCCTGGTGGACCCCCGGGTTGAATACAAGTCGTGGTCCAAGCTCCTGAAAGAACTCCGCAAGCCATAAGGCTCGTGCCACCACTCTTGGCACTGGGACCCGTTATGGAACAATGATCCGCGACTCTACAGGGGAACCCTCGATAAAATTTGATCTGTCGTTCAACCTGCCAGTTTGACCTATTCAACCAATTCCACAGGCTCACGGTCATCGTGAGGTACTTGAACCATGAGGTTCTCGACAGGTTGCCCCCTCGAACCATCCATTCACCCCATTCACGATCCGTCTCCCAAAGGACTATCTGTCAGTCTCAATTATGAACCACTGTGGCCGTCCTCGGGCTGACAGTTAAAGTTGGGCTCCGCTTTACTCGGTCAGTCCCGAGGCCATCAAGGGTCAATTCGGCACACGACGGTACAGGACCGAATTCCGATACCCGCGGGCTCACGGTGTCTGCATAGGCATATATTTTGCCTCGATATTGACGGTTAGAACATCGCCAGGTGACCGGTATCGAAAGTGCGTCATCACTTGCTGATATGATGAGACGAATTTTACATTACCTTATTTGAGTTACCCTAGTACCAAGGAGGCCACCGATGGAAAAACTTATTACGATGGTTTTAGCATTTTCCCTCTTTCTCCTGGGAGGATGCGCTACTTTTCGGAGCCTGCAGGCAGACAGCAGCATAGCCTGGAAAAAGACCAAGAGTGTGTTCTCAAGAGGTTCCAGCACCGATAACGCAACGGTTCGCGCCGCGCAAGTAAAATTGAAAGCCCGAGGATATCACTCGGGCTCGGTGGATGCTGTCATGGGTCCCCAGACCGTACATGCGCTGCGCCGATACCAGGCAGCCAATGGGCTCAGAATCACCGGTGAGGTCGACGAGGGGACCCTGGTCTCCCTTGGAGTGCAATGAAGCCTACACGGGCTTACGCCCGTGGTAATCTTCCTTTCTTCGGCGGAATCCGCCGAAGCAGCCGATTAGGCTGCGAAGGCGGATAAGTCCAGGTAGCCGCCGCCCTCTTTTTAAATCTTTTACACACGGCGTTTCGTGACTTTTAATGCACCGTTTTGCTTCTGGTGAGTTGCAAGTTCCTGTTGGAATCCACCTTTGCCGCCATCCCGGTGGCACGACAACGGTAGAGCTAAACTCGTAGATCACCGCAGGCCCATCAACCCTACTCCCCGTATTCAGTCTCTCGCGCTGGTAAACGGAACAACGGCGCATGGGTCCGGAGAAAAACACACTCTTGTTACCCAAGAACCCGGGTTGTTTCCTGTCCCTCCCCCAACACCCCTGCCCGCCTTTATCGATTTACCCTTACCTTCGATACGTACCATCAAGGTGACTAGCTCTATATCCTTCCGAGGGTCACTGTGACCAAAGCGAGACTCGTGCAGCTGATGGAACCGGCCGACAAAACCCTTTTTCCACGGGATCGTCAACTTGTAGGCCTGTCCCACGTAACGGACATCCACCCAGAAGCGAATCTTTACCTTGCTTCTTTCCAGGCCATCCCGTTGCATCTCTTTTAACCCCAACTCTTTCAAGACCAACAGCCTTCCATTAATCTTTCTGTATTCGGGCCGCGACTCAAGGATTGACAAGGAAAAATCCCTGACCAATGGGGTGACGGCCATTCCCCAAGCGGAAAAGAGACCGGGCCAAAGAGGGATGAGCAGACGAAATATACCAAGACCCTCCGCAAGCTCCGCCGCGTGAAGGCCACCGGCACCACCAAAGGCAAACAGGGTAAAATTTCTGGGATCCAGACCCCGTTCGAGAGTCACAGCCCGGATTGCACGGTCCATATTACTGTTTACCACCTGTAGAATGCCCCAGGCGATCATCTCAGAATCCAATCCAACTTGTCGCGCTAACTCTCTCATACTACTTCGAGTTCGACGGAGTTCAAGTGCGATCCGACCGCCCAGAAAACGCTCAGGATCCAAACGCCCGAGAACAAGGTTGGCATCGGTAACTGTTATATCGCGCCCCTTGCCATAACAGACGGGGCCCGGTTCCGCACCCGCGCTCTCGGGTCCCACTTTCAATGCACCGCCCGCGTCCAACCTAGCAACGGACCCCCCTCCGGCACCGACAGTGTGAATATCCACCATGGGGACCTTCACGGGAACACCTGCCACCACCTTCTCAGCGGTCAGGGGAATTTCTCTCTCCACAGGACACACATCGGTCGATGTCCCGCCCATATCGAGACTAATGATCTTTCCAATCCCGGCCTGCCGGGCTAACTGATGGGCGGCAACGACCCCGAGAGTAGCGTCCTTACGGATTGCTCACGGGCCATACGTGCAGTCATGGCTCCCCCCATTGGACTGCATGACCCGGAATTCCCCCGTGAACTTTTTACTCCCCCGTTTGAATACCCGATCTAAGTCCAGGATATGGCGGAAAATGGCAGGCGTCACCTAGGCGTTGAGTACCGTCGTGGAAAACCGTTCGTACTCTCGATACTCGGGAACAATCCTATGAGATAAAGATACAGGGAGCCCCAGGGCCCCAAGTTCTCGAGCCACCCTCTTCTCGTGGGTCGGATTTCGATAGGAGTGAAGGAAACCCACTGCCACCGATTCCACGCCCATATCCCGAATCCGTATTTTGACTTGCTTCAGTTCCCTGAGGGAGAGTGAAATAAGGACGCGACCATCGGCCAGAATTCGTTCCTTCACGCCAAAACGTAGGGAACGGGACACCAAGGGCACAAGTGGCCTTGGTTCAAGTGCGTAAAGATCAGAGCGAGCCTGGCGGCCGATCTCGATCAAGTCTTCAAACCCTCGGGTCGTCAGCCACGCCACCCTTCGCCCCATTTCGTTCCAACAAGGCGTTGGTCGCCACCGTGGCTCCATAGGTAACCCGTATCATTCCTGCCTGATCGATGAGTTCTTTCATGCCTGTCAATACGGCACGGGCGGGGTTGCCGGGGGTCGACGGCACCTTGTGGACAGCAATCCCCTTCGTACCGAGCAGGACAAAATCAGTAAATGTTCCTCCAGTATCAATCCCTAAAAGAACCATTGACTCGACATGCTTCTTATGTTTCACGATTGCACTATTCTAACTTTTCTAACCCGGTTGACGAGTTGAGGAGCACGCCGAACCGGTTTCGACAGACGCGTGCGCCGGCAAGAGCGAGTCAATCGGGTCAACCGGGCAATGACCGGGCCCACGATTCAATTTTGTGGAAGATAGATTCGACTTCCAGGCCAAGAGCCTGGACACAGGACAATGGATTTGGAGAGGGCGAATTTTATTATTAATAATTAGGTTGTCTAGCTTGAAGATGCCGTGGATTCGGAACTACTCCCCTTGGCGGGTTTATCGTCAGCCGAGGCCTTTTTTTCTGAGGACGTGCTGGTGTCAGCCTTTCCGTCCCCCTTGCTTGAGGCCGTCTGGGACTCTTTCCCATCATTTGAGGCGGCATTGGACTCCTTTCCCTCCTCAGAATGGGTCCCTTTTTTAGCATAATCGGTAAGATACCAACCAGTCCCTACGAGCTTGAAAGTCGTATTGGAGATGAGTTTTTTGACCGGGTTTCCACAGGTGGGGCAGGTTTCCATGCTCGGTTCGGTGATTTTCTGGGTGATTTCAAACTCACCGCATTTTTGACAGCAATATTCATAGATTGGCATCTGTAAGGCCCTCGTAAAACGATCTCTATTTTTAAGATAGTGCCTCCAAGACTGATTGTCAATGAGACCCACCTCCCCTGTTTCGGACTCAGGAAATACCCTAAGCGTTGGGGATCAATGAGAAACCGGCTGGCCGGCCTCATTCTTACGCCAGACGCGGACAGCATTTTCCGGAAGATTGACGAAGACCTTCTGGCCTGAGGAAAAGAATTCCCCCACTGAGGTATAGAGTGTGAAACTCATTGGCCCAAAGCGGAGATGACACTCGTAACGATCACCAAGGAAGACGGCGGTATCCACCTCGCAAGGTACCTGATTGAATCCCTCTCCTTCCTTTACCTTACCAACACTAACCTCTTCCGGCCGGACGGCAACCACTACAGACTCACCGCTCTTCGGTGAGAATTCGGTTGCTGGGCATTGGATTTGGACACCGGCCTCTCCATCCAATCCGACAACCATTCGCTCCGACTCTCTCTGCATCACGCATCCCTGCATCCAAATGACGCGGCCCAGAAACTCCTGGACAAAGGAAGTCGCGGGATTCGTGTAGACCTCGTGAGGCGCCGCGAGCTGCTCGATCTGGCCGTGGTTCATCACGGCCAAACGATCCGAAAGAGTCATGGCCTCGACCTGATCGTGGGTCACGAAAACAACCGTGATGGAAAGCCTGCGTTGCAGCGCCTTTAGCTCCACACGCATCTGCTCCCGCAGCTTAGCATCCAGGTTGCTGAGTGGTTCATCGAGCAGGAGGATCTTGGGAGAGTAGATGAGAGCTCTGGCAAGGGCCACCCGTTGCTGTTGCCCACCGCTCAGGAGCAAAGCCGGTCGATCCTCGAGGCCGTCCAATCCCACCAGACTCAGAACCGATTCCACCTTATCTTGCACCACATTCCCTTTGATGCGTCGCACCCGGAGAGGATAGGCCACGTTTTCGAAGACGTTTAAATGAGGCCAGATGGCATAAGACTGGAAGACCATTCCCATCTCCCTTTTCTCAGGGGCGAGCAATATCCGCTTTGATATCGAGACTACAGGTGTTCCCTCAACCTCAATCTCACCGCCATCGGGTTTTTCGAAGCCGGCTATCATGCGCAGGGTTGTGGTCTTTCCACAACCGCTGGGGCCCAGCAGGGTCAAGACTTCCCCCCTGGAGACATCGAATTCGATGTTATTGACTGCCGCCACGTTGCCGAAATTTTTTGTAAGACCCGTCGCCCTCAAAAATGGTTGTTCTGCCATCTCGATTGCCTATCTCTTTCCTAGTGAAATATTTTTCGCACTCTGGGGGCAGGCCCCCTAAATGTTTCCCCGACCCCGCAATCGGAGTCCCATTAGATATCAAACCCGATGAAAGTGTGCAAGTTCTCATTTTCTCAGGTCATTAAATGACTCAACCCTGCCACCTCTAGCTTGTCGGGGGGTCCCTTTATTCTAACTCGTATACCTAATTTAGGGAGAAGAAAGGGGGAGGCCCAGACCTCGGAAGACCTTCTCGGACGTTATGGGAAGTTCCATCAGGCGGACACCGGTAGCGTTATAGACGGCGTTGGCAATGGCCGGTGCGACGATGCCAATGCCCGACTCGGCCACCGGCTTGGCGCTAAAGGGGCCCGGCCCCTCATACACCTGAACCCTGGAAGTACTCAAGGGTGGAACGTCCCATATGGTGGGGATCTTATAGTCGCCGTGACTCAGGGTCAGAACTCGACCGTCTTCCACCACAAGGTGTTCCATGAGGGATTGTCCCGTTCCCTGAATAATGGCGCCCTCGATCTGGCCTTGATGGATCAGTGGATTGATGATCCTGGAAGAATCCATAGTGAAATAGAGCTGACGAACCCTGATCTGGCCCGTTTCCACATCGACCTCCACGTCAGCGATCATTGCCTGAAAAACATACACCTCAGGCCGGCTACCCTTGCAGTGACCGAAACCACGAAGCGGACTTTTAGCAGTCAGACGAGCAATGGATAGTAGGTCCAAGGACCGTTTTTTGGCTCCTCGCGTCCAGGCCCGCCCCGTTTCCCATTGGACCTCATTTTCATCGAGTTTCCATGCTGAGGCAGCTTGCTCGCGCAGCTGTTTGATGAGGGAGTGGGTGGCACGAACAACTGCCTGCCCTTCTATATAAGTCCCCCTTTGTCCCCGCACCCCTTCATCGTAGGTTCCGGTATCGGTCCCCTTGACGTCGATCTCAACTCGCTCCGCCTCAATCCCTAGGAGTTCGGCCGCGACCTGCCGATGCATGGTATAGGCACCCACCCCGACGTCACGCACTGCAGTCGCCAAACGTAAGGTTCCATCGGGATCCAAAAACAGTTCGACACTGGATTCTCCCGTACCAATGTGCCGAAAGCCCAGGGCCAGGCCTCGCCCTGTAACCACTCGCCCCTGGCCTTGTCCCCTCCGTCGGGGGCCCGGGCGCCGCTTTGAGACCTTTGCCACCTGACGTAGAACATCCAGAGCACGGGGGTCCCGTAAGGGCTCATCCGTAGGCTTGGCGTCTCCTTCTCGCAGCGCGTTGATCATGCGAAATTCATAGGCGTCGATACCAAGCGCCTCGGCCATCATATCCATGTGACTTTCAACGGCAAAAAGGGTCTGCACCTCTCCCGGGGCCCGAAAGAATCCGGTGGGCACCTGATTGGTGTAAATACTGTAACCCTCCATTCGCACGTGGGGGGTGCGGTAACAACCCGCCAGCAGAAAAGTCCCATTAAGGCCATTGCGTGGCGTGCGTGCCGCATAGGCTCCGCCGTTGTAGTAGACCTTACCGTCCCATGCCCAAATTCTCCCGTCCCTCTTCACACCAGTTCGAAGCACGACCACGGCCGAATGACGTGGTTGGCCGTCGAGCAACTCCTGGGTATAGCTCTCCTGAACTCGTACGGGCTGACCCGACGCGCGGGCGAGATAATAGTTGCAGAGGATATCGTCATAGCCCAACTTGCCGCCGAAGGAGCCCCCTGTGGAAACCGGGTGAACGACGATCATCTCTTCGGGCAAGTCCAGGTGTGCTGCCAACTTGCTACGCACCATAAAGGGGGCCTGATGGCAGTGCCAAACGGATATCCTCCCCTGACTGTCGACTTCCACGAGTCCCGCTCGTGGCTCTATGAAGCTCTGATGCACCATGGGAATGGTAAAGGTGCTGTCGAACACCTTATCACACTCGCCAAATCCTATTTCGATGTCTCCCTTACCTGCCCGCTCCACCGATTGGACGTTTTTCAACACGGGCTCCTTGTGCATCCCTTCGTACTCGTCGTAGTTGGGGTGGAGCAGCGGGGCCCCAGGCTTTAAGGCCTCCAGCGGTTCATATACGGCTGGCAGTTCTTCGTAATTGACCTCTATCAGACTCACGGCCTCCTCGGCGAGGTCCTTGTCGAGAGCAGCAACCCCAGCGACCTTCTCTCCGATATAACGCACCCGATCCTGTGCGAGGGCGGGCATATCCTCAAGGCCGAGCCCCTCCAGCCGCGGTGAAACGTCTTTCCCGGTGATAACCGCCTTGACACCGGGGATTTTGAGCGCACGGCTCGCATTGATATTCAGGATACGGGCATGAGGATAGGGGCTACGTAGAAACCCGCCCCAGAGGGTGTTGGGACGCTTCACGTCTGCGGTGTAAACACAGGAGCCGGAAACTTTGCTCAAGCCCTCCACTCTTGGGAGCCCAAGACCTACGGCGTGAGCCTTGGCGCGTCTGTCATTGGATACGGACATGACATGCGAGTAACACAAAATCGCAAGTGGGGTCAAACATCAGTGGGGGACCGAATGAACAACGACTCCGGTGAGGGCGCGTTGAGAGATGGTTCAGGAGTTATTCAGACAGCGGCGACGGGAGGTTCCGACGGGTGTAGCGGGACCGCACCGTCACAGGTTTCTCTGCTTAGATGGCCTCTTCATCAAAATAACTACGTGTCTCGATTCCGAGCCATGGGGGCGCGACAAAGAAGGGCTCCATGAGCTCCAGGTTGAGGTCCTAACTGTCCTGGCGAAGGTTCTTAGGAGCCGAATATTCCAGCTGAGCCCCATCATCCGTATTGGTCACGGCTCCATCGGAAAAGGCTCTGAGTTCCTTCGTCCCCATGCGGTAGAACCTCAGGACCAAGGTGATATCGCTCAGGTTCAACTCTTGCAGATCTTCCTTCAACGTTGGATGGCTAGAATAAATCTGTCGTAAGGCTTCGACATCGAAGACCTGATTGATACTGCTTCCCACCAGCAGGAAGCCGTCGTCTTCAAACTCCCCCATACGGAGACATGGCTAAAGGTTTCACCAAAAGCACGAAAAACCATCCGGAGGTCATCCAGTAATATGGAATAGTTGTGTATCCATTGGGCAAAAATGCCATCTTTATTGAGTTTAGACTTTGCGGCCTCATAGAATTCCCGTGTGTAGAGATTAGCGATTTCCGAGATCCAGGGATTCGAAGGCTCGGAGATAATCACGTCGTAGTGTTTAGGACTGGCGAGGATATAGTTACGAGCGTCGGTTAAGGTAATGCGAACCCTTGGGTTTTGCAGGATGTTGCCGTTCAAGTCGTTGAATATTTCGGCCGCCTCAAGGATAGCCGGCTCTATCTCCATGACCTCGATCTCACGAACGGGAAAATCGCTGACAGCTTTAACGTCACCAGCAGGGTGGTAAATGAGTAGATTGAGCTACTGATAACCATAGTTAATGCACAAGTCCAACTGTTCTCGTAGAGCAGGGCGGAAAATCCAGAAAATCCAATTTAGAGGAGAAGCACCGACCCCAACCAGGAAGGTCGGTTGCTGGGTTCGTTCTGCAACGATGGGTCGCCGGGGGTTCTCAGTTCGTCGGACTCATCCTTAGCCGGCGTCCAGTCGATGGCAATGATTACCCTGGCCACGGTCAGATTCAATGTCGCGGCCAGATAAACAGTCGAACGCATTTCCAGAGCAGGGATTAAACTGTAGCCAGCAGCATCACAACCGACTACCGCACCGATGGTGTTGATTGCATAGAGGTCCCCGAGTCGACGCCCGAGAACATTCAAATTGCGTATAAGAAAACGACTGAGGATAGGGAGCGTGGCCCCCATGAGCAGAGTAGGAACCATCAGGAAGACAAAGGACAGTAGAAAGAGAATCAGATTGAAAGCTAGGGGCAAGGACTTGTTAAGGGAAGAGAGAGGAATGTACACGCCTCTCACAAGATAAAAGATCCAGGGCACGAGCAACCCATAAAACCCCACGCCACCTCGAGGAAACCATAAAAGAGAAAGTTATTCTTTCCCCGGTCCGCTATCCGGCCAAAGAGATAACTTCCCAAGGCCAGGCCGGCCATAAAGGCGGTCAGAACCGTGGCCACGGCGTACGTGGTGTTACCAAAGACCTGGGTCTGCATCCGGGTCCAAACCACTTCGTAGATAAGACCCGACATGCCGGAGGATTGAAGGATTCGAGCGCACAAAGCCCCTTACGGGGCTCCGCCTATTAGACGAGGCTGGGTTCCGCTCACCTATTCTCAACGGCCACGCTTGAACGCGAATTCAGCGGTATGCGACAGGTGGGATCGTCTTTACAGTTGTGATTGCCACTTGGCCAGCATTTGGGCCTTTTGGGCTGGGGTGGACTCAGCGACTACGGGGAATTCATTACGCCATTCATACGGTCGAGTCGCATCGATAATGGCCCGCGACATCCCATAGTCACGGCGCTTTCTTTGCTCCGGCGAAATCATAGGATCGAGGGGACCGCTCAGGCACCGGCGAAGGATTTCGATATCCTGAGCCGGGTCACTCCGCGTGCACACCGCCCACATCACCTCAGGCAGATCTCTTGGGTTAATGTCTTCATCGACCACGATCACGTAACGCCCCATGTATGCACCACCCCGGGATTGGCAAACGATCGACGCCGCCTGCCGCGCATGACCGGGATAGAGCTGCTGGATGGAAATGACGTTGAGCATATGACCACCACCTACCTCGTGGAACCAGACCCCCTTCACCCCAGGTATCCCCGCGCCCTCAAGCTGTTCGTAAATGGCCGCCGAGCGCAGGATGGACTGCATGTAGACCTTTCCCGAAGGGGGTTTGACGGGAGGTGAACCCAGGAGGATGGGATCGTTGCGGTGATAGAGGGCTTTGACCTGAACCACAGGTTCTGGCCGGGCACCGCTACCGTAATACCCCGTCCACTCGCCGAATGGTCCCTCTGGTCTTCGGTCTTCGGGCATCACGAAACCCTCTACCACGATCTCGGCATCCGCCGGTATGGGAAGCCCTGTCACCGGACCGCGAATCACCCGTACCGGTTCGCCCTTGATCCCTCCCACGAACTCCAGTTCGAACTGGCCGTGGGGCATACCCCAGCTGGCCACCATGTGCAATAAGGGGTCGGCGCCAAACACCGCCACAACGGGCATGGGTTCATTGCGGGCAAACCACTTGTCCCGATGAATCCCGCCGTCATGACTGGGGGAGATATAGACGAAGATGTGGTCTCGATCGTGCACCATGACACGGTAGGCCCCCATATTGAGGGAATCGTTTTCCGGATCCCGGGTAATGATCGCATCTCCCGTGCCCAGATAGCGCCCACCGTCATGCTCGTGCCAGCGGGGCGTCGGGAACTTCCACATGTCGATCTGATCGCCGCGCAGCACGTTCTCCAGGATGGGGCCCTCGTCGACGTATTCCACTGGAGCCGGACGAATGGAACGGCGCTTCTCGCGCCATGCGGCGATGAGGCCGGGTTCGTCCAGATCCGTGGGAAGCCCCAGAGTCAAGGCGGCCCTTTTTCGCGAACCCGAGTCGTTGATCAGGATCCGATAACCGGAAGGGTAGTCCTGAATATCGTCGAAGATCACCGCCGGCTGCTGGTTGGCCCGCATGATGTGCTCCGCCAGCACTCCGATCTCTACGTCCCAGTGGGCCCCCTTGAGCACTTTGAGCTCACCCATACGCTCCGTATGTTCCAACCATGTTCTCAAGTCGTTGTACTGTAGCAATGTCTTTCTCCCATAGGTCCGCCGGGCATCCTCAGCGAGTCGGCTGTTTATACCTGTTTTCGATACCAATCGATGATTTCGCTTCCAGTGGCGAACCAGACTCGCTCGTATTGTTTCATGTGCAGCAGAGCTTTCTTTAAATAACCGATTCTCAAGGGCTGTCCCGTAATGAAGGGATGGAGCGGAATGCCCAAAACCCGTGGGCAGCCCTCGCTGTCCGTGTACAGGGTTTCGAACTGGTCGCAAACGGACTCGTAGTATTCTCTCCCTGTATAACCCTTCCTGATGATGAGCGGGATGTCGTTGATCTCCATGCAATAGGGCAAGGATGTCATCTCGCCCTGCTCGACCTTCATGGGGAAGGGTTGATCGTCGTGGCACCAATCTCCAACATAGTTGACGCCCGCCGCCGCGAGCAGATCCGGTGTGTGGTGTGTCTCCGCGAGCCCCGGTCCAAGCCACCCTCTGGGCCGCTCTCCCGCGAAGCGCTCGATGGTGCTAAGGGTTTTCTCGATGACTTCCTTTTCCTCCTCCAGGGGAAGGTTTGCTAAACTCTGGTTGTTGGTCACCCCGTGCCCCATAAATTCCCAGCGGCGTTTTTTCATCTCTTCGAAGACCTTGGGAAACACCTCACAGACGTCAGAATTTAATGCCACGGTGGCCCGAATACCCAACTCATCCAGCACGTCGGCAATGCGCCAGAGCCCGACACGAAGGCCGTACTCTTTCCAAGTATAGTTGACCACGTCGGGGAGCGTACCCCGGACATTAGGCGTAATGGCTACGGCGCTCAGCATGTCAAAGTAATAGACCTCGACATTGGGTATGACCCAGACGGCAAGGGTCTTGCCGTCTGGCCAGGTAAACGGCTTGCGCTCGAAGATCAGAGAATCTTCGTATCGATCAGAACGTTTCATAGCAGGCCATCACAGCTGGGATTGAGCGTCAGTCCCCGGATTCCTCCCGATAGAGCTCTACGGCTTTCAGCAGAGGCGCATCCGTGACGCTGAACAGAATAGTCTCGTCTTTGACGAGATTTCGGTGGCTGTGCCGGGCCCAATTGGGAACCACAAACCCGTCTCCCTTGGACCAGCGCAGAACCTGATCCCCGACGTGGGTTTCCCCTTCACCTTGAACCACGTAATAGACGGCGCCGGAAGTATGACGGTGCGCCTTGGTTTGTTCCGCCCCCCTCAGCATCTGGATATGACACCCAATAGTGGGAAAGGCCGGACCGCCGGTGATGGGATTAACGTATTCCAGGATAACCCCATCATAGGGGCTCCCCTCTTTAGCCGCCAACCGCTTGAGCGTCTCGTAAGTGTCTTTCCATTTATACGCAACGGGCACCCCGACCCTGGCCTCAACGGTGCTCCACTGGGGCCGCGCCCAACCAACCCGCAACCGGGTACTGTCCGCCTCTTCTACCATCTCCTGCCCTTCGGTTGGTGACTGCTCGTAAAAAATGGCATTAGTGTTTCTTACAAAGGGAGTGTCAATGGCGTCCAACCAGATGGGATAGTCATCAGTCGGGTTCTCATGATGGTGCCACGCGCCTTGGGGAGTGAGAATTAGGTCATTGTCCTCCATGTAGAATTTCTCGCCGTTTACCACCGTGTAAACATTGGGATTACCTTTGACCACGAACCTCAAAGCAGACATGGTATGACGGTGCGCCCAGGCGGCCTCCTGGGGCCGCAGCATCTGCATCCCGACGCGCACCGACAGAATGGTCCCCTTGGAGGGCAATGCGGGGTTAGTGAACAGGATACTGCGCCGCCCGCCCTCCTTCAGCCCCAGCACCTCACAGGCCTGGCGCATCATGTTGAGCATCATGGGCCACTTCCATATATGAGGGACGCCACCGGGACTTGGCTCCGGCTGGCGTGGAATCTGCCATTCCCCGACTAGGTGAGCCGCTTCCAGTTCCTGCTCGAAGCTCTTCAAGCCCTCCGTTTGATCGGATAGAACATAGGCCCCGTCTTGGACAATGTTAGCCATCGTATTGACCCCCTATCATTGATACGTCCCGCTTGTGCTACCTCGATCAGCCATCCGGTTCATTTTATGCAATTGGCGTCCACCCACAACTTTGATGGTTACCCCACGCCCCGGTCGCAGGGGGGGGGCACTTGACCCGATCCTATTTGAAGCCATAGTTCTTCCAGTTTTCATGGACGGTCTGGATGTACTTCCTTGGCATCCGTGAGACCTCTGGATAGGCGTGTTTACGGGTCGCATCGATAGACACCTTGCTGCCGATCCTGCGCTGTGGATCGTGTTCGGGGATGTCGACCGGCGCCGTAGATGGATCCAGCCCGATGGAAATCACGTCGTTTGCCACCATGAGATCTTTCCCCGGTTGGGACCGAAAGCTCATAGCCCACTCCACCTCGAACGGGTCTCGTATATCGATATCGTCGTCCACAACAACCAGGTACTTGGGTTCCTTGTTCATCAACGACCAGGTCGCCCAGGTCACTTCCTTGACCTGTTGGGAGTGCTCTTTGCGAAGCGCAACGATGATCCATCCTGTAGCGCCGCCGCTCTCCGGGAAATGCACATCCGTTACCGGCAATCCGAGCACACCGCTCAAATGCCGACGCAAGGCGGCTGCGCGCCCCACGCTGCGGATGCAGCTGGACTCGCTGGGCGGCATCTGGCTGAGAAAGGCTTGATAGACGGGACTGTGCCGCCGGGTCATGCAGGTCAATTCAATTACCGGGGCCAGCCCATGGACCCCCATATAGCCGGTGTATTCTCCGAAGGGTCCTTCGTCCTCACGAACACCGTGCCGCATCACACCTTCCAGCACTATTTCCGCGTTGGCCGGTACCTCCAGGTCAACGGTTTCGCATTTCACCAAGGGTACCGGCTCGCCGCGAAGCCCGCCGGCGACTCGGTACTCGTCGATCCCGTACGCGAACTTCGTAACCGACGCTAACGTAACCGTGGGGTCGGCACCGATTACGATGGCCACGGGCATATCCTTACCCATGGATTCGTACTTACGCAAATGCCGCATGGCGTGTTTTTCATGGCCCATGTAAATCCCCAGACGATTCGGCCCCTTGACCTGCAACCGATAGGTCCCAATGTTCCGGTTGCCGGACTCGGGCTCTTTTGTAACTATCAGGGGCGCCGTGATATAGGGGCCTGGATCACGGCTTGGCGTCCAAATGGCATGGGGTAGAATCCCTATATCCAACTCCGAACCCTGGTAAATGACCTCTTTGCACAGGCCCGTCTTAACGAGCTCCGGTTCGATGGGCTCTCGCTGAGCCCTTTCCCAGACTGCCGGGATCTGGTCGAGCGTGGTAGAAAGGGCCATCGCATAGATTTCCGGCGACCCGCCGACTGTCCCTACGACCAACGGAAACTTGCTCTTACCCACATGATCGAAGCATAGGGCCGTACGTTCAGGCCACGAGAACCGCTCAAACATGTTCCGCGTGACAGCAGCTACTTCCCAGGTGGGATCGACTTCTCTCTTGATATGATGCAGCTTCCCGGCTTCCTCCAGACGAGCAAGGTATTCTTGTAAATTGCTATAAGCCACCGTAAAAGAACCTCCTAGAAACGATCATCACAACGGGCATCCATCCAAGGGCACGGCCAAGGTTCAGGGCTCACCGTAGTACCGTACAACATTGTCGTAGAGGATTTTTTTCTTTTGTCCATCGGTGAGGTCCTTGTTGTCAAGGATCTCTCCAGCAGCGTTGTCGCGCATCTCCGGGTGAGGCATGTCAGAAGCGAACATGAGGTTGTCCTCGCCCATGAGTTCGATCTCCGCTGTCAGCACTTCGTCATCCCCTTCGCAGGTGACGAAGAATTTACCCGACCGGACATATTCTACCACCCGCTTAGGCGGCGTATCCGTTGCCACCGGCGCACCGCGGCGCTGGGCCATCTTTCGGAAGCGCTCCATACGTGGGATCACATAGAGGAGCCATTCGGATCCGAATTCCAAGAACGCGAACTTGAGACTCGGATAGCGGTCCATGAGCCCTCCCCCAATGACAGCGTAGAAGCCCAGATAGACGGGAAACGTCATGCCGATAAACTGTCCCGAGAACATGGTCCGGCTCAGGTCCCACAAGGGTGGATAGCTCATCCCGAAATGGATACTGAGAGGCAACCCTGCGCGAGCCAACTCGTCGTAAACTGGATAAAAGAAAGGGTCCGAGAGAAGCCGGTCGCCGGCCGTGCCAAAGACCACCGCCGCGGTCGCTCCCAACTCTTTCATTTCCGCTATCGCGGCGCAGGCCTCTTTCGGATGCCTCATTGGGATGAGCCCTGCCCACTTGAGCCGCTTGGGATTCGCCTTGCAACTCCGTCCCATATAGCGATTGAACGACCGGTATATGGCAGCTTCCAGCTCAGGATCACTGCTCATCGTCGCATATAGGGTAGAGGGGTACATGACCGAATAGTCGATTCCCATCCGGTCCATATCCTTCAAACGCAGTTCGGGCTGGGATAGATCCCGGCTCCCCATTTCAATAGGAAGGCTCAAACCGGTCCCCGAATAGACCGGGTTTGTGGTTGCCGGGTTATTGGCCGGCTGGCTACCCGGACCCCAGTGACGGGGGGTCAAACGTCCTTCTATAAACCATGAACTCTCCAAGTTTCCCAGATCTTCGTTATCGTCAATTCTAACGGGTCTTGGACGCCGAAGACGCATGGGTTCCGGCAAATCCTCCCACATGCGCTGGCTCACCATGACGTGGGCATCGGCGTCGAAAACGGTCAGTCCATTCTGCATCTCAATCGGTCCTCCCAAATGCTACTTTTGGTCGCTGGAATTGTTCTTACAACATTTGAAGCAGCTATGTCCACAGAAGCAAACGACGAGCGCCGAAGCAGCCAAAAATTCCTTCGGACCGATATCTCCAATCCCTTTTTTGATCCCTAGGGGGCGCGCTATCGTAGAGGAGCGCGAAAAGGTGACCTTAAGAGTCAAGAGTAGTCTTCACCCCTTATTTCGATTCGGCAGCGATCAATACGGGAGATAACGGTCAAATTACCGGCCGATTGCAATAGACTCGATAACTGCCTAAATACCCGACCAGATGCTCTTGTGCATTGCCTTATCATACCCGGCCATTGGTTATAGACCCAGGTCTGACAAACCGGGATGACCGTCTGGCCGGCGGCCGAGAGGCCAGTGATATTTGCGTTCTTCCTCTTTTATCGGCAGATCGTTAATGCTGGCAATGCGGCGTTTCATTAATCCAAACTCATCGAACTCCCAATTCTCATTTCCGTACGAACGGAACCAGGAACCCCCGTCATCATTCCATGCGTATGCAAATCGCACGGCGATGCGGTTGCCATGGGTGGTCCAAAGTTCTTTGATTAACCGGTAGTCCAGCTCTCTTTTCCATTTGCTTTGCAGAAAGGAAACAATTTGCTTGCGCCCATCAATAAATCCAGATCGGTTTCGCCATTGGCTGTCGATAGTATAAGCAAGCGAAACGCGCTCCGGATCGCAGCTGTTGCACGCGTCCTCTGCCATTCCAACCTTTTGTGTAGCACTATCCGTATTAAATGGCGGGAGTGGGGGCCTGGGTCCTCCCTCCATTTAATTAAAGATCCTCCAAATATTGATTCCATATCCATATAACAATACCAGCCAACTGCCAAATCGTCGGGGACGCAGCCCGATCGATACATATCCAAACCCCTTTTTCAGTTATCGCTATCAGGCCGCACGGAGACTCGGAGGATTTTTTTCTCCGCCTGACGGCGCTTATCGGCAAGCATGCGAAGCTTGGCCCGCCGGGAGCGCCGTCTTTTTTGTCGGCGGACCTTTTCGATCCTCTGTTCTTCGGCGGATTGCGCTCCAACCAGCTTCGTCTCGATTTTATCCAGAAGGATTCTTCGCGCGAGAAAACGGTTGAGGGCCTGGGAGCGCTCTTTTTGACACTTAACCCGAATACCCGTCGGCCGGTGGTGGAGCACCACGCAGGTGGAGGTCTTGTTGACCTTCTGGCCGCCGGCACCGGATGACCGGACAAACTGCTCCTCCAGGTCTCTCTCCCGGACTCCCAACGCACGCATACGTCTGATCAACTCTTTTTCTTTTCCTGGAGAAACCACAAACAGCGCCCTAGTCTTTCACTTCTAACATAGCATACCTGCCGTCGACAGGAAGGTCGCAGGATGGGGATCGACCGACACGCCGGCAAGCAAAAACAAAACTTCAGTTACGACGTTTAATGGGAACTTGATTTTCCGGGTCTCTCCTTTACCCATTTGCTCCATTTTGACTCCTCATTTCATGCGAAAGAGCTTTACTCCAAAATCAATACGTGTGCCTTGTAAACGATTCCAGGGGCACATCGTCTAAGAACTAATTACACACCGAGGAGGACCCGATGAAGAAAGTCATGATGATTGCCTTGGGCATGCTTATAATTAGAGTTGCCGGCCCGACCTATTCACAGGATGCAGGAGATAAGGATTGAGGAGAGACTCGATCACCGTAGAGAAGCCATCAATCAAAGGCTGGACCAAAAAGGGGAAGCCCGCAACGAACGTCTCGATAAAAAGGCCAAAATGGCTCGCAGTCAAGGGAAGGAGAAATTGTCCGAGCGGCTCGATGCCAATGGTGACCGGATCGAGAACAGACTCGATCGGCGCGGTGATCGAATTGAGCGCCGTCTCGACCGACGCGGCAAGAGAGCCCATCAACATTC
This sequence comes from Binatia bacterium, assembly GCA_963664015.2. GTDB lineage: Bacteria > Desulfobacterota > Binatia > UBA9968 > CAXXLF01 > JACZQL01. Next base: position 898,263 of record CAXXLF010000002.1, read on the forward strand.
TCACCGCAGGAGGGGGAAGTAAAATTACTTCCCCTAGTGGCTAAGGGCAAGGACGAGTTGAGAGCCTTCGCCCTAGCCCGCTTCAAATCAGGCGGCCGCAGCAAATAGCTTCAGTGGCCGCCACCTTCCGTCCTGGGTACGTAGGCTTCAGTGATATTTAGGCTTCGGAGGGTCCGGTTGGGCAAAACTACCAGGACCACAAAGGAAATCACCGCCAGCCCTCCCGCGACCAATGCGAATGACGCTGTCGTCAGTGCCGCTACCAGGGCAAACTGCATCTCGCCCACCGGCCGGACGCTGGAGTGCGTCATTGCCCACAGTGCCATGACCCGCCCTCGGAACTCGTCGGGTACCATGAGCTGCAGACAACTCTGGGAGGCCACACTAAAGATGGAGCTACCGACCCCGGCGATCCACAGCACTACGAGCGTCACCAGGTACCACTGGGATAACCCGAACAAAATAACGGAACCGCCGAGCACGAGTGAGCCTACCACAGTCCACTTTCCCTGGTCCCGAGCGGCCATCCAGCGGGCGCCAATCACCGCTCCGATAAGACTGCCGATACCTTGGGCGGTATGCATCATCCCCAGCGCCTCGGGGCCCATTCCCAAAACATCTTTCGCGACCACCGGGAATAGCACGTGCATGGCAAGCCCGAACAGCATGTTGGCGTACACCACGCCAATGAGGGAAACGTAGATCCGGTTGGTCCACACGAAGCGCATCCCTTCTACAGTGTTGGACAGCATGTTTCCACGGCGCACTCTTGCAATAGGCGGTACCTGTAAGAAGCACAACACAAGGGTATAGACAGCCAGGCCCACCGCCGTAATGGCAAAGACCGTACCCGCCGCCAGCATGGCAGACTCGGTCGCTCCCATAACACCGGCCAGGACGAGACCTGTGACCACGGGTGAAAAGACCCGCGTGCCCGGGTGAACCATGGCATTCAGACCGATCGCACTGGGCATTGCAGCCCGGTCAACCAGGTGGGGAAAGAGCGACTGGCGCGCCGGCTGCTCGAACACGCTCAAGCATGAGTGGAGAAAGCTCGCCAGGATGACATGCCAGACCTCCACCGTTTGAAAAAAGCACAGCGTTGCCATTATAGAGAGGATGACTATGTCGACCGTATGGGTAACGATGAGCAAACGGCGCTGATCCAGCCGGTCCGCCAAGGCCCCCCCAAGCAGCGCCAAAGCGGTCGCCGGCACCGCCTGGGCCAGGCTATTGGCCCCAAGCAGAAGCTTCGACTCGGAAAGCTCGTAGATGAGCCACCCCTCGGAAATCCACAGCATCTGCTTCCCAGCAATGGAAACGATGTGACCGAACCACCACTGGCGGAAGGGACGGGATTGTAAGGCGGGAAACGCCCCCAGCCAGTCACGCAAACCGTTTAGCAACAATGGCGCCTCTTTCTCTACCGTACGCTTGAAAATGCGTACCCACTATAGGTCCTTTATCGTCCGAGGCACAAATCCTTACCAGATTTATTAATGACTACACGCAGGCGAGCCCCGAGAGAGGCCCAATTAGGGGGTGATGGAGCGGTAGACTAAGGGAATTCTAGTAGCAAAGAGCAAGGTTTGCCGCTAGCCGTGACCTAGCGGCTGGAAAACTACGAAAACTATTTTGACAAGCGGGAATTAATGTGGAGCTTAAATAGCAGGGGCTCAAGGAACCATGGCGCGCGAATATCATTCAGTTGTCGCATTGCAAGACCTGACCTTAATTTCTCGCTTTCTGTAGAATAATCTCGTTATAGCGTACTGCTATTCTCCGAACTTGACTTGCTTGGCGTCTTGCCTCGAGTCACACCAAGCTGATTCCGTTTCCAATTACCCGAGAGGGAACCCATAGTATGAAGCGCAATTGTCCCAAAGGATCTTACGCTTTTCACCATCGCTCCACGGCAACTCTAAAAAGGCATCGATGGCGTAGGGAAACCTGGAGTCTACATGGGGATAGTCGGTAGAGAATACCAGGCGATCGCACCCCATCTGGTCAATGACCGACCGGGCAGTATGTTCATCCGGTTCTACGGATACAATACATTGTCTTTTGAAGTACTCGCTGGGAGCCATGGTCAAACCCTTGGTCCAGACGTCGCCGTCGAGCTCGACTGCTTCGTCCAGCCGCCAGAGAATCCAGGGTAACCAGCTACAGTTCCCTTCCAGAAACGCCACTCTGAGTTTCGGATGACGCGCTAAGACCCCGCCGGCGCAAAAGCTACCCAAAGCCATCATTTGTTCTAGCGGCTGGGAATATACCCGTCGAAGCATGAAGTTCGGTTCGAAACGCTCCCCGGGATTGTTCACCCCAGTGCGTGAAGCCTCATGGAACCCCAGTGGAAGATCCAGCTCCTCCAGAGTGGACCACAGCGGATCGTAGTATTCATCGTACCAGTTCTTCCCGTTAAACAGGTTGGCGCGGATGAAGACCGCCTTGAAGCCCAGTTCCTTGGAGCACCGGCGGGCTTCTTTCACCGCTTCGTTCATATCGTAGGGCGAGATCATGGCGGCACCGAAGAGACGCTGGGGATTCTCATTGCAGAAGTCATACAACCAATTGTTATACGCACGGGCAATAGCAGCGGCAAGCCGGGGCTCCATATTTGGTTCTGCCAGGGCGGTGAGGCCCCGGGTGGGGTAGAGCACGGCGAAATCAATCCCTTCCACGTCCATGGCCTCGAGCTGCGCTTTGGAAGACCACCCTTGGTCGGCGTAGTATCGATAAACCAATTGAGTGCGTTGAAAGTTTTTTCCTCCGTTGGAGGGGCGATTCTTATCTCTGGATGGGTTGTGACCCCATGGTCTCCCATCGGAGTGGGCCATTCGAAGTTCCCTTAAGTTGTCACTGGTGAGTCCTATGGGAGCGTGTTCCTTGAACTCGGGTTCGATGTAGCGCTGCCAGAGATCGGGAGGCTCCATAATATGCATGTCGCTATCGAACACTTTGAAATCATTCTTCGCCATAACAGAACTCCTCCACTAATGAGACGCTGGAGATCCGCTATCGAGACTGCTTGCCCACCAGGTACGCCTCCAGATAATTCCGAGAAGATTCGGGGGTCAAGGTGGCCTCGGTGCCGGCGATGGGCGCACCCGGCACCCAGTGGAAGGCATTGGTGTCCCAATCCCAGAAGCTATCTCCCCGACCAAAGCCTGACCGCCAGGGCTGTCCGACGGGACTTCCATGGATGCCCACACGGGGGGGAAGCTGCTGAGTCTCCTCGGCTGGCACGCAGGTCCGCACCACCGGATCGTGGTCCCACTCCGGCAGATCCGCCCACATGCGGTCGTATATCTTCATCATCTCGTCGCCCCGCACCATCATGGCTGTATGCAGGGGATGGATGTGTCCGCCTGTACGGCCAACGAGGGCATTCACCTTTTGGAAGGCGAGCCGCCCGCCGCCCGCGAATTTCAGCGCCAGCATGTCCTTTGAGACGTCGGCGTTCGAGATGGGGTCGACCCCGCAGTACTCGATAAAGAAGTCAGCGGTCTTCGTGAGATCGCGGGACTCGAAGAGCGCTCCCGCGACACGCCCGACCTTGGCCGTGGTTTCCTGGTCCATCCCGTTGGCCGGCATCCGGACCGGTGCCCAGAACTCCAACTGGTTTCCATCCGGATCTTCGAACCGAACCGCGGTTCCGTCTTCGCCCTCTTCAGACGTGCGAAAGGCCTCGGTGTGGGGTACCTGGTACTGGTCCAATCGCTGCAGATGTTCGTCGATATCCTGGGCTCGGACGAAGTAGCGGTAACGCGGTAAACTGGCTCCCAGCCCTTTGCTGGCCGGAAGGATTTCCGGGCAGGATGCGCCTCCCACGTGGCACGCGCCCACGAACGTGAACTGCACACCGGCGCGCGCTCGCTGAGGCCTAACCGGCCTATCGGCGCCCGTCGCCCGGGGCACGGCTCCGAGGACATTGGTATAAAACTCACTCCATCGGTCAATGTCACTTACAGGCACTACATAGTGGTCGATGCCATAAGATGCACCGGGTCGTTGGTCGTTCATGGCCCCTCCTTTTTAGGTTGAGTGTCCGGCCCCGAGGTGCATGGGGTGTCCCTACGGGGCGCGCGGAACGGAATCCGCAACACCAGATGCGGCGATTATTAACTCAGTTGGGGTTAGATGTCCAGCCCATGCATGCAAACCGGTCACGAGTTGGCCTCTGGTCGGACCTTAGAAAAAGGAAAAAGGGTCGTGCTGAGGCCCATCCCGATTTCAATGTTTGATTGTGGTAAGCTTGTCGTTCGGAAAAACAACAATCCATAGACCTGACCCTCCTGGTGACCCTACTCACTACTCACTGACCCCGATCCAAAAAGCGTTGTTAAGACCAAACCGTCTTAACCGGATGAGGGTTGACACCGACCAACAAGGTGTACTAGAGTCCTCCCCGATTCTTAGGAAGACTCGGCCAGGCAAGACGTAGAGTAATTGGTGAGGACTAACTCCCAGGGACCGAGCAGATGCGAATGGGTAAACCAAAAACGATCAGGAGGTTGTACTGATGTTCAAAAGATTTGTCTTAGCTGGAGTATTGACGGCGGCGTTGCTCATGGTGGCTTATGCTACTCCCCAGCCTGCAGCAGCGCAGGCAACCAACTTCAAGGAAAAGTGGGCGGCTCTGAAGGCTGCGGCGCAGAAGGAAGGCCGGGTGGTGTTTCGGATCGGCTCGTCCGAGGCGCGGAACTTTCGCAAGCACCGACCAAAGTTTGAGAAAATCCTTGGAATAAAGCTGGAGATCATCACAGGTAGCTCTCGAAAACTGATCCCGAAGCTCCTCGTGGAACGCGGAGCGGGCAGGTACACAACGGACCTGTGGCTGAGCGGTCCCTCGTCGGTCTACTCGCTGCTCATTCCCGCCGGTGCCGTCGAGAAGCTGCAGCCGGATTACCTGTTCCACCCGGAGGTGGTAGGGGACCCCGGTGTTTGGTTTGGAGATGGTTTCCCGTATGCCGACCCCGAGCAAGAGCGGCAGTGGGCCTACGGGGCGGACCCGGACCCTCAGATCTGGTACAACACCAAGCGGGTGAACCCCGACGATATCAAATCCATTCATGACCTGCTGAATCCCAAGTGGAAGGGCAAGATCCTGGCGAGAGACCCCCGAATATCAGGCACGACCGGTCCGGCGGGTTTTCTTGTCGAAATGGTGGGTAAGGAGTGGGTCCGGAAGATGTGGAGCACGCAAAAGATTGTCATTGCGCCGGACGCTCGCACAGGCGCAGAGTGGCTGGCTCAAGGGCGGTTCCTCATTGGCATTTACGGATTCCAAAGGGCGGTGAAAGCTGCCAGGCGAGACGGCCTACCCGTGAGGGCCATGGACAAGACCTTCCCAGAGGGTGTGCAGGTGGGTATGGGAGGCCGGGGCTTTCAGGCTATGACAAAGGCCCCTCACCCCAATGCGGCAAGATACTTCGGTAACTGGTTCCTGAGCCGGGAAGGCCAGATACTATACCAGAGGATCACCGGCGACAACTCCCTCAGAACAGACATCCCCAAGGACGACGTGAGCCTAGACGACCGGATCGACCCCAAGGGCAATAACTGGTACGACTGGAAGAAGACTATTGAGCGTGACGCGGCACAACAGTACCACCGCAAGCTACTGAAAGAGCTCGGCGGATATTAAGTAGTGTGGGAGTGAGTGCGAGTGCTACTTCGTTAAAGTTTTCGGTTCATGAATTTTGGAGAGAAACCTGATGAAAACATTAATAATTTTTATGGGAGTTGCCATTGCAATTGTGTTCGGGGCACCTGCAATTTCTGTTAAAAATAATGCTTTCGCGCAAACCTACAGGACAACCCCCAATCCTATCACAGGGGGATATACGACGAGGGGTTCCAACGGATCAACCTACAGGACAACCCCCAATCCTATCACAGGGGGATATACGACCCGACGCAGGTAATGAATTTACCCTTTATTGTAGGTTGAGGTGATACCCGGACATCCCTCGGACATCACACGCTAAGAAGACCTCTCAGACACCATGCTGAGGGGTCTTTTTTATGGGTGTCGAGAAGGTTCAGGAAAACATGCTGGGGTGTTCTGTCGAGTGGGTCTAAGTCTGCGGGGTATGAGGTCAGAAACCACCACACCCCATTCTGTCTACCCATCCCGAATATTCTCTACTAGAATTTCCGTACGAGAAACCCCTTACCAAGGAAACACTAATGTTGGGATCAGTCGCTCTAATTTTGCTCCTGATTGCCGGGTATCTGCACATGTCTTTTTGGTGGTTGGTGCCGGGAACCATTATCAATAGTTTTATTGGAAGGTATGCAGCTGGAGCTGGGCTGCTCGTGCCCTGCACTACCCCGCTACAGTGGGGAAGGGTATGGGAGATGAGTAAGTCGGTGTACCAGCACTTATAAAAATGCTATTTGCACCGAAAATTAGCTAGCTGGATCCACCCTCAAGCCGCTGAAGCCCAAACTTCGAGCTCACCCGTCGGGCGACCAGCGCCAGAGCAACCGATATGAGAACAATAAACAGGCTGATGATCCCCGCTTCTTCCAGCTTCGCCCCCTGTTCGTCTGTCATGAACTCCAGCGCCAGGATCGACAATGTCAACGTTTCTTGAGTTGCCAGCAAAATTATACTGGAGGTAGTGTTCGCTGCCAGGACGAAGTTGAAGATTCCTATCATGATCATGATTGGTAGCAGCAGCGGCAACCATATCTTCAGGTAGGTACGGACCCATCCAGCACCGCAAACGCGCGCTGACTCCTCCATATCGGCACCCAACTGGAGCATTACTCCTTTAGTCATCTGTGTGCTGAGTAATTTTCCCTGCAAAACAACCACCAACATGAGTGCATAGATGGTACCGTAGATCATCGTTAGGAATGGGGTATTCAGGAACAGGGCCACCAGGGCAAGGCCCGCAACCATGCCTGGGATAGCACTGGAGACCCAGAAGATGGAATCAAGGATCCCTTTTCCGGGCCAATTCGTACGCACCAGGACGTAAGCCACCAGCGAAAAGATAATTGGCGATAGTATCCCCGTGGCACTTGCCAGGATCAGAGTCGTTTGCAACGCCCGTAGGAATCCCGGGTCTACGAGGATTATTGCCCAGTGATGTAGGGTGAACATAGGCGTTGCATCAAAGAAGCCCACACGGGTCATAAAGCTGCCACCCAGCAGAGTTAGGACGGGTATAACTGTCAGCATCGCCAGCAAGATCACAACGCCCGTGAAAACAAAAGGTCTGGCTTTCCCCAAATCAATTAAGCCGTACTTGTATTGCCCCGTTATTGTAGTGAATCGCCGCCCTCCGGTAAGCCACCGCTGCACCGGAATGACAATTAACAACACCGCCATGGTCATAATACCCAGCGCGGATGCCGCTCCGTAGGCCGGTGGCTCGAAGAACCTGATGAAGTCGAAAATCCGCGTGGAGTAAATAAAAAAACCGAAGGGTTTCCCCAGAATCTGCTCGATATCGAAGGACTGGAACATGCGCACCAACATCAACATGAAGACCAGCACCATGGGCGGGGTCATCAAGGGCAACGTGATCCGAAACGCAGTTCCCATCTTTGAAGCCCCCGAAATCCTCCCGGCTTCTTCAAAAGTGACGTCCATGTTTCGAAAGGCTGGGGTCAGGAGCATGACGCTCTGGGAAATGGCGTTTGCCATCAGATGGGCGAAGATAATGCCCGAGAGACTATAGATATTGAAGATGGGCTCGTTGATGAATGGCACCCAACGCATCAAGGCGATGTTCAGCATGCCCACGGTATCATCCAGGAGGAACGTCCAGCCGATGGTAACGGACAGGGTAGGCATCATGAAGGATATCCAAAACCCAAACTCAAGGTTCCTACTGTAGGGAATATTCGTTCGAGCAAGAGTCCATGCGATGAGCACAGACGTGGGGTACCCTATAGCCATGTAGAGTGTGAATACCCAGATACTGTTGCCCAGGGCCCCAATGATGCGGGGATCAGAAAAAGCCATCTGCCAGTTGGCAAGGGTCCACTGGGCAGCCTGGCCGAAGGGCGCACTGTTGAAGCTCTGGAGGACAATCAGTGCAAGCGGGTAGAATACCCAAGCACCAAAGATAAAAATCAACATAGCCATCACAAGGATGCCCGTGTGATCGCCCATGCGGGAAAGCAGAGAGCGCTTCTGGACAGAAACCAAAGGTGGTGCGATTGGGACTGACATGGTTATTTACTTCCAATACCGCAAAAAGTAGCTAAAGTGAAGAAGGAAAGGCATAGTGAACGGGCGGGGTCACGGACGGCGTCAGGCTTGCCTTATTGCCATTTGCAACCTCAGGCACGGTCAATCCCTGATCTCCTTTAGTCCCGCACAACAAACAAAAGGCACCGGCGGCTTGGTACCTGGTCCCGGTGCTATCTCTCGAAGAAGTCGCCTGTAGATAGGTAAAAATACGTGCTATAGCTGCGTTGTGTTTTTCCTAGGCAGTAAGTTACTCCTCTGGCGGTTGGCTGTCAACGACCCTTCCAATGGAACCGAAACGATTAAGGAACCCGCTAAAGATCCAAGAGCAGGCTTGATCCTCCGTCTCTACCCGTTTGTACGCTCCGATGCCTGCTGCGTGTAAAGATCAGGATCGCTATACCCCATCCGTTCCGCCTTCTTATGGCCTACCATCACCTGGAGGAAGACAGGCTCGACTCCATCATTTTTAAAGCCGTGAATGACGCCGGCCGGGCTGGAAACGCAATCCCATGGGCCGAGATTGAGCTCGAGGTGCCGACCGTCTTCCTCCTCGAAAAACACCATCAGATTTCCCTTCAGGACAAAGAAAACTTCCTCAACCGGATGCGTGTGAGGGGCATTCCCTTCACCGGGAGGCACATACATGATGGACATCCTCGTCCCCCCAGCCGGAATAAATTTTATTTCCGGCTTGCCGAGGGTTTCCCCGATGTATCGGTATTGAGCCCGGCGGTAGCCGTCAATCTTCGAGTCTTCGAAAACGTTCCAGTCGGGCTTAATCTCTGCGAAGCGCATTGTGTAGCCCTGAGCAATCTCGTCGAGACTCATGTTAACCACATCTGGATGCCGTGGATGCCGGGCGACCTTACTCATGTCTTCCTCCTTGATCTGGTTATGTATATCCGTATTGCTTATCAGGGCCAGCGTTACCTTATGACCATTCTTGCCTTTCGGCCGTCAAATAACAGCACGCGCCCCCCTGCTGGGAATCATTTACCACCGCCTTGGAAGAAAAACAAAAGGCATTGGCAGTTTGGTTGTCTATTCCAGAAAGGCTTGGCTTGCCAGACGGAACCTTCATTTTCTCCGTCAGACATTTGCGAGTTTGTTAATAGCTCAGGGAGAGAGCCTTGCATACGTGAAGGACCAGATGGGACATAGCAGCATCGAGGTAACCGTGGATATCTACGGACATCTAGTCCCCGGCGCGAACAGGCAGGCGGTGAACAGGTTGGATGACGCTATGCCTGAATCGGACGAACAAAAAGCGTATGAAAACAAAGTGGAAACATCTAACAGTTTGGACGAGAGAGAGAAGACGCAAGTTATTGAAAATGAATGGAGCCACCCGCCGGAGTCGAACCGGCGACCTACTGATTACGAATCAGTTGCTCTACCAACTGAGCTAGGGTGGCTAAGGGAGGAATATTCAGGACTTACCTTAATGACCGGGGAGTCTGATGCTTACGATTCAAGGCTACGAATCTTCCCCTCTATGAATGCCTTTGCTTTCTCAGCGTCGTTTTTCTTCAGGCCCTTTACAACCAAGTTACTAGAGCCGCCCTTATTGATTACTTCAAGATCTGCGGAAAATACTTGGCGGATAATGTTCACCGGTGCGATGGGGTGATATGGAAGAGTCATCTTGGTGCGCTTTAGTCCCTCAATGCCCTCACCCTCGACGCAATCCTCCTTGACTACAAGCTCCTGTTTCATTGAAGTAGAGCATGGAAAATTGACCGATGAAAGAACCAATCAGCCCGATGGCAAGAAAGAGTGTCAGGGGGCTGGTCTTACCGAGGACAACGTTCTTACTAGCTAAAAAACCGGCTAGAAGGCCAAACACGATGGTCGCCAGCAGATTATCTTGAAAATAGATCAGTACGTCTGGGCCATTTTACTTTGCCTTTAGATTATTCTTTTAGTGCCCTGAGGATCTCCTGAGTCGCCTGCCGGGGTCTGGGTGATGCGATAATGGCTGAAATCAACGCCACCTCCCTGAGACCGACCTGCTTTATTTCAGCGATCTTCTGAGCCTCAAATCCACCTATAGGATAAACCCGAACCGAAACTTTTTCCACCACTTTTTTAAGCTGTTCCAGGCCCTGGGGACTTCCATACGCCATTTTCGAAGGGGTAAAGTAGATCGGCCCGAATACCAAAAAGTCCGCCCCCATTTTTTCCGCCTCCTGGGCGGCTTCCAAGGAGTGGACGGATACCCCAATGCTCCTTTTTGCTCCAATAAGTCCACGGGTGACCGGTATGGGCATCGAACTACCAGCTAGATGGACCCCGTCTGCCCCCACCGCCAAGGCCACATCGATTCGATCATTGATAAACAGACTGGCATGCCACCGGGTACAGAGGGCCTTGACCTTCTCGGCCAAAAGATAGAGTTCCCGACCGGCGAGATCTTTCTCTCGGAGCTGAATTGCCCGGACCCCACCCTCAAGAGCCTCCTCGATTACCCAGAGGAGTCCCTTGCTCCCGGCTAAATGCCGATCGGTAATTAGGTAGAGATCGAAATCCGGCCTGTGCAGCGACAATGGACTAAACCGAAAGACCCTCGATGGGGCTGGACGCAGTAGCGTAGAGTTTCTTTGGAATACGACCGGCCTTGAAGGCCCTACGACCGGCCTCGATGGCGAGTTTCATTGCCTCTGCCATGAGGATCGGGTCTCGAGCACCGGCTATGGCCGTGTTCATTAAGACACCGTCGCATCCCATTTCCATGACAATCGAGGCGTCCGATGCAGTCCCCACACCGGCATCTACAATCACCGGGACCGTGGCCTGGCCCAGGATAATCTGAATGTTATAAGGGTTTCGAACCCCAAGCCCGGAGCCAATGGGTGCGGCCAAAGGCATGACTGCAGCGCATCCCATCTCTTGAAGCTTTTTGGCCGAAACCGGATCGTCAGTGATATAGGGCAAGACAACGAATCCCTCTTTGATGAGAATTTGAGCGGCCTCGAGTGTTGCCAGCATATCCGGGAAGAGGTTCTTGGCATCCCCAATTACCTCGAGCTTGACCACGGAACCCACCCCGGCCTCGCGGGCTATGCGACAGGTCCGAACGGCTTCGTCCGCGGTGGTGCAACCTGCCGTATTGGGCAGGATCGTATATTTTTTTGGATCTATATAGTCGAGGAGATTTTCCTTGTTTGGGTCCGTGATGTTGACCCGACGAACTGCAACGGTAACAATCTCGGCCCCTGAGGCCTCGATGGCCTTCCGCGTCTCGTTAAAGTCCTTGTATTTACCGGTCCCGACAATTAGACGGGAACGGTAGCTCCTGTCGCCTAGTTTAAAAACGTCCTCCATAGCCTTCCTTACTTTCCCCCGTGGAATAATTGCTCGACCGAGACTGAAATAATCGGACCATGATATGATTCCACCGGGTGGTTATCCTCCTCCCACGAATTGAATGATCTCCACCTTGTCCCCATCCTGCAGCACCGTGGTTTCATGGGCATCGCGGGAGAGGACGTTCAAGTTTAACTCAACGACCACCCGGCCGGCACGAATCCCGAACTCATCGAGCAGCTGGGTCACATTGAGCCCCGCTCCGATCTCCCTTGCTTCTCCGTTAATTTGAACAACCACTTTAAATACGAAAAACCGTACCCAACCGGACCACCTAAAGAGATGGGGCCAGAGAATACGGTCCTGAGTTCGTCCTCGCTAAGTGCGCTTCCCTCCGCCGGCACTAACCGGATCAGGTTCAAAGGGTTACCCAACAACACCGTGTCGGGCTCTCAGTTCGCACGGAACGAACACCCCTAGCTATGAGGCAACCTACCAGACGGCCCAGAGCAAGTCAATCTAGCTAGCGTTCCACCGCGATGCTGGCGTAGCCGACGACCTCGTCCATGGGTGCTACATCTCCCGAATGACGGTGTTTAAGGAGGTGCCCCTGCTTGGCACCCAGTTCCCGAGCGGCAAAGAGCATCACCGCCGCAGGAATCACTCCGCACATACTGATTCGCTCCCGGCCCACAGTAGTCAGCAAACCGACCGGATCTAGATCGACAAGCCGAGCCAACGCCATGCCATCGAGCTTTTCCGTTTCTCGGGGACTCAGGTAATGGTTGAGATCGCTGCTTGCGATAAGAAACGGCTTTTCCCCCTCCAGTGCCCCCCCCCTTCCCGTAAAGCGAAGCCAGGGTACGGCCCAGTTGACAGCACTCTTCTTGGGAGAGAAAGGATAGAGAGATTGGCAGGATGGTAAAGCTTCGGAGCTCGCGTTGAAGAAACGGTAACTGAACTTCTATGCTGTGTTCTTCACGAAGTGGCGCCTCATCGTCCGCCAAGAAATCGACCCGACCCTTCAGATGACCGGCCAAACCCTGCTCAACTTGAACGCGGCCCAAGGGAGTCTCCCAAGCCGATGCCGGACTGACCGAGGCCCTAGCGCTGGATCCTTGGTGATTCACTCCCAGAAGAATTACACAATCGACATCGGTCTCCAACCGCGAATAAAAATGCGCCGCGCAAGGCCCCGAGTAGACATAGCCTGCGTGCGGGACCATACCGCCCAAAAGCTTGGAGGAGGGCAGGCCGACCCCTTGGGGACCCAAAGGATGGCCCTGAAAGCATTCCCGCAACCGTTGGAGAAGTTCATCGGGATCTGCCGGGTAAAAGGAACCGGCAAAAGCCGGGGGTCTGACATGCGTCATGACAATCAGGGTGCGGCGATCTCAACCTGCAGGGCACCAATTCCTTGGACCTCTGCTTCCACTCTGTCCCCAATCTTGAGAAAGATCGGAGGGGTTCGGGCGAAGCCAACACCCGACGGTGTGCCCGTGCTGATAATGTCTCCCGGCTCCAACGTCACACCCTTGGAAAGCTCGTGAATAGTCGTGGGGATATCGAAGATCATATCTCCAGTGCTGGCATCCTGCATCACTTCCCCGTTGAGCCTGCATTGGAGCCGCAGATTATGGGGATTGGGAATCAGGCTTTTATGCACGATCCACGGGCCCAAAGGACAAAAGGTATCCAGCGATTTCCCTTTGAACCACTGCCCGTGGCTACGTTGCAGGTCACGGGCAGTCATATCCAGGCAGACGGTGTAGCCAAAAACAAATTCATAGGCCTTTTCTTTTGGGATGTCTCTTCCTCTGCGCCCTATAACAAAGGCTCACTCGGCCTCATAATCGAGACGTTGCGTCGCAGCGTGATGGATGACCTTTCCAAGATGGCCAATGACCGAAGTCGCGGGTTTGGTAAAAAAGATAGGGGCCTCCGGGGTCTTGAGCTCGACTGCCCTTGCCCGAGCCCCTTCGACAATGTGCTCCTGGTAGTTGACTCCCAGAAGGACAACGTTTTTCCTGGGTTGGGGGATCGGAGCATGGAGCTTGGTCCTCGTCAGATTCAGTACCACTCCCCCGTGACGGAGCCTCTTCAATCCCTCAGGCTTCTGCCCTTCAACGTACTTAAGAACCCTCCTGGCCGCAGTCAGGCCTTTGCCCCCCGCTTCGATTAGAGCCAGCATGTCGCGAACGTACGGGGGCTCACCGGCCTTGAGAAAGCGCCGATGCACCTCGGCGAAATCAATCACTTGATCACCAGAGCCCAACAGGCCCAATCGAACTTGCTTCTTTCGTATAAAGCTGACTAAACGCATAGGACCCCCTCCATGGCATCCAGCTATAAAAAACACTCCCTTACTAAGTCAAGAAACGAATGGGTCCAGGCCGCCCAGTGTGCAAGACAAATGGGATAATTGCATGAAGCCTCGCTCAATGCTAATTTAGCTCCAGATGAGGAAGAAATCTCAAAGGCATACCACCATGAAAGTGGGGGATCGGATTCTTGTCCCAAGGCCGATCCGTAAGGAAGTCTTCACCATTGTAAGAGTGGAAATCCCCCACAGTAGTGAGCGGGTCTTCGTCACGAAATCGGGAGGCGATTTCACCATCGGTTTGAAGCTATGGAAAACGGATTACGCTTGGAATGAAGCAAACAAAATTTGGACTCCCAAGCGCTAAGCTATTGCAATGGGAGCCGCGCCACTAAAAACTTCTTTACCAACCGATCTTAAATTGTGTGTTGACTCGTTAACCCCGGTGAAGCAACCCGCAAAGATCTCGGCCATCGGTTAAAAACCCAGCCGGCCATGAAACGGACACTCAAAGATTTCTTAACTGAGATCGAAAAAGGGACAGCCCCCTCTCTCATCCTGTTACACGGTGATGACTACCATGTGCACGAGACGAGCAGAAGTCTGCTCGGCGCCCTCGTACCCGAGGACCAGCGTGCATTCAACTTCGAGCGATTCGACGGCCGGACCGCATCCTGGGATCAGATCGAGTCGAGCTTCCGCACCCCTCCCCTCCTCCCGGGCACAAAAACTATTTTTATAGAAAATGCCCCGTATTTTTTGTCCCGAGAACGCAATGGAGAGCTAGCTAAAAAGGTACAGCAGCTCTGGTCTGAAGAAAAAAAGGACGAAGCAGCACGGCTCTTCCTCGATCTCATGGCGCAGGAAGGGTGGACTCCAAATTCAAGTGATCGTGATCGCCCACGGCCGTCCGGTCCTGGGGCGAAGCCCTCCGCCCGTGGGAACGGAAAAGGAAAAGAAAGTCCCGGCGAGATGGACGATATCCTTGCCTACTGCCTCAGCCGAGGCATGGATCCCGCCAAGCACCGAACCGCACAGGATCACAGGCTGCTCGATCTGCTCGAGGAAGGGTTACCTTCCTGGGTGGTCCTTCTCATATCTGCCCCCCACGTGGACAAGAGGACCCGCCTCTACCGCAGAGTGGAACAGGAGGGGTCTGTCTTGGACCTGAGCTTAGAGCGAGAGAGAAGCGGCAGGATCAAGAAGGAAAGCCTTGCTGACTTCCTCGATCGCCAGATCCGGGGATCGGGCAAGAGGATCGAGCCCAAGGCCCGGAATCTGCTCATGGCACGGGCTGGTGATGAGCTATGGGGGGTGCACCAGGAGATTGAAAAACTGCTGCTCTACGTGGGCGAACAGCCGTGGATTCGTGCCGCCGACGTCGAAGAGGTTTTTTCCGATCAGGCGGAGGCATGGATATTTGATCTGACCACTGCCGTCTCCCAGCGAGACACCTTAAGAGCAATAAGCAACCTGGCGCGGTTGTTATTCCAAGGGGAACCGGCATTAAAAATCCTCGGGACCGTGGCTAGCGACGTCAGAAGGCTGCTAACGGCGCGACAGTTCATCGACGGGGAACTCCACGGCCGATGGAAAGGCGACATGACCTTTCAGGAATTCCAGCGGACCGTGCTTCCCAAGGGTGCTCCGGTCATCACCCAGAACGCTTATGCCGATTATATGAGTTTCCAAAGAGCATCAATTTTCACATCTCGGGATCTGGTTCGCTTCCTCCGGATGATTTATCAAACCGACATAAGACTCAAATCTACCGGCAAACAACCACGCATGCTTATGGAACAGTTAATTTTAGAGATGTGCCAGAGTTAGGTCAATGAAAATACCCAGTAGGACAAAACCGAGAGATAGAGTTAGCCCGCGAAGGGTCTTTGGGCTCATTCTGCTCCTCGGCCTCTGCCACCCCCTAGGGGAGCCTTCCCGCGGATGGGCCGAGATGGTGGTCCAGGCCTGTTTCAGTCCTGCGGGAAAATGCTCCAATCACATCATTCGCGAGCTTGAGGAAGCCCAAAAGGAAATACTCGTGACGGTTTTCGCCTTTACCAGCAGCGACATAGCCCGGGCTCTGGTACGGGCTAAGCGGCGCGGGGTCAAGGTTCAAGTCGTGTTGGACCGGGAGTTCGATAGCAACGACTATTCCCAAGGCTCATTCTTGAAGAAGAAGGGGCTCAACGTCCGCCGTGTCAGCGGACTGAGCCAAGGGGAGGACCGGCACGGCTCCATGCACCAGAAATTCGCGGGCATCGACGGTCGGGTGGTTCTGACCGGCTAGTACAATTGGACCGCATCGACGGAGAACTACAACGCGGAGAATCTTCTCCTGTTCTGTGACGCCGGACTCTTGGCAGAAGAGTACCGCAGTCAGTTTTACCGCCTGTGGGAAAAAGGCCGATGAAGGTCCTCAGCCTAAAGACCTTACTCATGGTTAGTTTTGCATACCTGGAAGGATTCCTATCCCACCTCCTGATCCAGGAATCCTTCCGACCTAGCGACACCGCCGGTGCTAAACGCAGCAGACCTGAAAAAGATCATGACCCTGGCCGGCGTCCGTGCCCGGGTCCGCGGCCGAATCTACCAAGTGGGGCATTCGAAAAAAAGCAACACCTACTTACACAATTCTGGCCCGTCCCGTTCCGCCTTTACTGGGGTGGTCTTTGCCTCGGCCCTTGAGCATTTCGAGCACCGGTCAATCAGCCTGACGAGCTATCAAGGTCGCGAGGTCGGACTGATCGGTAAAATCCTAAAGCATTCCAAATTCGGACTGGAAATGGTCCGGGAAGACCCCTCACAAATCCAACCACTCGATTAATCATTGGATTTTTTTAAGGTTGTGGCGAAGCTCCGTTTTGGGGTAAAATCATTAAATGGAAGGTGCGAAAACAAATGCATGCTTTGTGCTAAGCTCACAGATCTCAGGAGCGGCAAATGCGAACCATGCCAGGAGCGAATCCGGCGTGAAGCCCGTGGGGAACGGGTCGAGACCAGGATGAAGCCTCCACGGGCTTACGCCCGTGGGATCCTTCCTTGTCTTCGGCGAATTCCGCCGACGCACCCTCCTAGCTTTTCGAGCTTCGGAGGGTCCGTCCATCGCATTCATCCATGAGCGTACGCCCATGGCCTTCTGCGAAGGCGAATAAAGGCTGACAAAAAATTAAAAAGACATGGAGTCGTACCGGACGGAGGGAAGGAGTCCAGATAGGAAAAGAGAAACTTGCCGAATCGGAGCCATATGACGGGAAATAAGGGAAATATCGATAAGGCTATGAAGCTTTTCCGAGAGGCTTACGACCGCCAGATGGAAGGCGAGTTGGAGACTGCCGTTCACCTGTACCACGAGTCGATCAACTGTCACCCCACAGCAGAAGCCTATACCTATCTAGGCTGGACCTACAGCTTTCAAGGACGCTACGAGGATGCTATAGAAGAGTGTAAGAAGGCCATCGTTGCGGATCCGAGCTTCGGCAACCCGTACAACGATATTGGTGCCTACCTAATCAACCTTGGCCAACTAGACGACGCCATCCCATGGCTCGAGAAAGCAACCCAGGCGGACCGGTACGCATGCTACCACTTTCCCCATTGCAATCTGGGACGAGTCTTTATGGAAAAGGGAATGTTAAAGCGGGCCTTGGAAGAGTTTGGCAAGGCCCTCGTCATCGAACCCAACTATCTTTTTGCCCGTCAGGCAGTAGAAGCTATCGAGCAGCAACTCCAATAGTCCCCACGGCTACGAAACTATCGGCTCAGGTCACCCTTGGGTCCCTGAGATGAAAGGCGATCCCCGCCATTTTGAATCCTTTGTCACCCGCCTTGGATTCCAGATAGAGGAAGATTCTCCGAATCGCGTCTCCCTGGTTTGGCGGGGTGGACGATTCCCGGGATTTATCTGTCTCGGCATGGCCGTTGCCCTGCTTGTCCTGACCATACCAATTGGGGCAGCCATTCGCAGCCAGGGATGGAGCGGCACGGCGGCGTCACTGTGGTACTTTCCTGTCATGGACCTGCTCTTGTTTGGTATCTCACTCTTCCTCATTAGTCTCCAACGCCGAATAGTCGCGGACCAACAATCCAGTCGAGTTTACCTCTCCAAGAGGAGTCTCTGGAAACGTAGAGCACTATCATTAGGTTTCAGTGAGATCGAATATCTAAAAATAGGGATGGACCTGGTCTACAGCGGCCCCGCCCTCGCAGGGTCCACGGCCGGCCAACAGTTTTTCCCCGCTCTTGCGCTTCGGCTCGTACTAAAAGATAGTGACACGGTGTTGCTGGACCGAGGCAGCAAAGATAGAATTCAGCAGTTGGCCCGCTGCCTGGAATCCCTGCTCCAAAAACCAATTGTCGAAAGCGAAAAATAACCCTTTTCACAAATAGCCTGAATGTGTTATATCCCTTCTCAACTGTTAAAAGTTTTCGACCAATCCCTTAGCAATCTCTTTTTCTTCTAAAAATCTTCGCGGAGGCCACCCGTTTTGAAGGCGAAAAAACAATTCGGATTCACCTTCATAGTCGTTATCCTTGTTGGCATTCTCACCCATTCTACGGGATGGTCGTTTTCTGAAAAACGGCTGACAGCACGGGCCGCCTTTCTCATGAACGCAACCACCGGCGAGGTTCTGTTCCAGCGTCAACCGGACCGGCCTTTGCCGCCTGCCAGCACAACCAAGGTAATGACTGCACTAGTTGCCCTGGAAAAGGCCGAACTAAAAGACCGCATGGCCGCAACCGAGACCGCCTCCCAGGTAACCCGACTCAAGCTAGGCCTCCGACCGGGCCAGACCATGAGTGTCGAAGACTTGCTTTATAGCACCCTCCTCTACTCAGCCAACGATGCCAGTATGGTTCTGGCCGAGGGAATCGGGAGCTCGGTAGGCGGGTTTGCTGAGATGATGACCCAACGGGCAAAGGAGATCGGTGCTCAGAACAGCCAGTTCAAAAATCCCCACGGGCTAACGGCCATTGGCCACTATTCATCGGCACGGGATCTGGCCTTGATTTTTAATCGGGCCATGGAAAATCAGGATTTCCGAAACATTGTCCAAACCAAGTGGAAATGGGTCAACCTCTATACAACGAAAAACAGCAATCGGGTAAAAAAGCTGCCGGTTCGGAATAAAAACCGACTGCTATGGAATTTTAAAGGGGCCGTGGGCGGCAAGACCGGCTATACACGTGCCGCCAAGCGGTGTTTCGTCGGATCTGCAACGAGAAACGGAGTCACGCTGATCGTATCGATTCTCGGCTCTCGTTCCTTATGGAGAGATGCCCGTTCCCTACTCGAATATGGATTTAATGAGCCCTCAGAGCAGCGGGGATCTGTCCCCCCCTCCGAATCTTACGAGAAATCGGACGATCAATACATGGTCCAGATTGGATCCTTCCAGGACCAGGAACGGGCCGAATCCTTCCGGAGCAAGATCTCAAAAGGAGGCTTTGACGTCTTCGTTCAAAAAGCATTTCTTATCGATGGTCCCACTGCGTATCGAGTCCGCGTTGGCCCCTACTCGAGATGGAATCAGGCTAATCGAGCCGCTCGGAAACTGGAGCGGAAGAGGGGGCTCAACACGGTCATATTCCTCTCACCATCACCCTCTAGTCCATCGGATTCGCCCTAAGCCACATTCCCCAACGATGTCTGGACGGGGGAAAAGCACCTTTTCAAGGACTGACGGTCACTTACCGCAAAACGACCTCCCAACGGGCCTAGGCCGCGGTATCCTGGAAAGGCGGATTAAATTTTTTTCTAGCCAGGTTATTTCCTCTTGCACTTTGGCCCAATTCTTCCTATAGATACGGCCTGTAGGGTCAAACCTGTTTCCCCATATTTCTAACAGAACCCCCTACCGAGGAAGGGAGATCATGAATAAGAAAATTCAATTGCGTGTGAATGGTAAGAAATACGACTTGGAGGTACCCACTCACCGGCTTCTGGTGGACGCCTTGCGCTATGATCTCGGCCTAACTGGAACTAAAGAAGGTTGCAGTGTCGGCGTGTGCGGCGCATGTACGGTCCTCATGGACGGAAACATGGTGAGTTCCTGCATCGCCCTAGCGGTTTTTGCTGATAAACGCGAGATCACGACCGTCGAAGGACTGGCAAAAAACGGCAAACTTCATCCGGTACAACAGAGCTTTATCAAATACGGCGGCTTTCAATGCGGGATCTGTACTCCCGGCCAAGTGGTCGCAGCAAAGGCCCTGCTGGATAAAATTCGCAAACCCTCAGAGGATGAGGTCAAGGACTGGATGATGGGCAATCTCTGTCGTTGCACGGGTTATTACAAGATCATCGAATCCATCCAAAAGGCTCATCAATTCAAGTAAGGAAGCGATCATGGTACCATTCGAATACCAGACACCGAAAAGTCTCAAGGAAGTTCATCAGGGTCTCAAAACCCACGGCACCGATGCCAAGCTCATTGCCGGCGGCACAGCTCTGATCATCATGATGCGCCAACGTTTGGTGCGTCCGGCCTGTCTGATCAGCCTTCGCTCGCTGCCCAAAATGAATGGAATCACAGTAAAGGACAGCGGCATCCAGATCGGGGCTTTGGCGACTCACCAGGAAATCGCAACCTCCTCCCTGGTGCGCCGGCGCATCCCGCTGTTAGCAGAGACCTACAGTCAGGTGGCCACGGTCCGGGTACGCAACATGGCTACGGTGGGCGGCGGCCTCGCCCATGCGGACCCGAACCAGGATCCACCCCCCACCCTGATTGTCTTGGGAGCCACTGCAAAAGTGAGCTCCGCTGAGGGTACGCGCACGATCCCGTTGGAATCGTTTTTCACCGACTACTATGAAACCGTCCTCAAACCGGACGAGTTTCTCACCGAGATCTTTGTGCCGGCCCTCCCCGCCGGGAGCAGCGGGGCCTATTTAAAGTTTCTCCCACGCACAGCGGACGATTATGGGACGGTATCAGCCGCGTGCGTCGTCACCCTGGACAAGGACAGGAAAACCTTCCAAGATGTACGGATCGCATTGGGCAGCGTGGGTTCGACACCCATCCACGCCAAAGAGGCCGAGGCCCTATTACGGGGGCAACCTGTGAAGCCTGAGGCTCTCAGGGAAGCAGCGGAAAAGGTAAAACTGGCCGTCGATCCGATCAGCGATTTTCGCGGCTCCGCGTCCTATAAAAAAGAGATGGCCGTTGTCTTCGTACGGCGGGCCCTGGAAAAGGCATTGCAGGACCTGCGTAAAAAAACCGCATCAAAACCGCGCACGACGATGAAAAAAGGCACGGCGGCAAAAAAGAAACCCAGCGCAGCAAAAAAAACGCCCACAGTGGCAAAGAAGAAACAGACGGCAGCAAAGAAAAAATCTACCGGAGTAAAAAGGAAAAGATGAAATTCAATCAAAAGGCAGTGGTCGCGGTCGCCCGTGAACCACTATGGAAATTTCTTATGGACATCCCCAAGGTCGCTCAGTCGCTTCCCGGGGTGGAAAAAATCGAACAACTGGACCCAGACACCTATCAAGGTACTCTGAAGGTTCGCGTTGGACCCATATCCTTAAACCTGCAGGGGAAGATTACCGTGGAAGAGCGCGACCAGGACAACTGGCGTGCGACTTTGCGTGCCGATGCAAATGATCGCGTGGCAGCGGGGGCCGTCCGCGGGAAAACGAGCATGACCCTTGTGGCACTCAATGCCAATGAGACCGAGCTATCGGTGGAAAGCGACGTCAACATCCTAGGTAAGATTGGAGAGTTCGGGCAGCCGATTATCCGAAAAAAAGCAGATGCCATGCTTCAAGAATTTGTCAAAAATATCAAGACGCAACTGGGCAGCTAAAGGTGCCGGTTTCTCCCCCCCCCCCGATCCCTATCCGCGTAATTCTTAACCAATGAGCCCAGTGGGGAAATGGATCTTGGCGGCCCGCCCCAAGACCCTGTGGGCCGCTGTCGCTCCTGTGATCGTGGGGACGGCCATGGCCTACGAAACCGGAGGGCATCACTGGCCTTCTGCGTTTATTGCCCTATTCTGCGCGGTGTTGATCCAGGTCGGAACGAATCTCGCCAACGACTATTTCGATCACCAGCAGGGAGCTGATACGGCGCAAAGACAGGGACCTCTCCGACTGACCCAATCAGGGTTAGTCACACCTCAGGCCATGAAACGGGCCACAGCCCTCGTATTTTTCATTGCCTGTATTGGAGGTCTTTATCTCATCCTGCGAGGAGGCTTGCCCGTTATCCTCATTGGCACCTTCTGCATTCTCTCGGGTATTCTCTACACGGGCGGGCCCTACCCATACGGTTATCATGGGCTAGGTGATCTTATCTGCTTGATCTTCTTCGGACCGGTTGCCGTCGGCGGAACCTACTACGTCCAAGCCCTGGAGATTCACCCACTGGTTGTGGTTGCCGGACTGGGGCCGGGTTTGCTGACTACGGCGATCTTGACCGTGAACAACCTTCGCGATATTGATGAGGATCGTGAGACGGGAAAAAGGACTCTGGCCGTGCTCATGGGGAAACCCTTCACCCGGTGGGAATACGCCATCCTCATCGTGTTAGGCGCATCGATCCCAGTTGTCCTTTACCTACAATCCGGTCAACACCTGAGCTCCCTGATCACGCTGGCCATAATACCCATTGCCTATCCAGCCTTTAAAACCCTCGTCACGCAATCCAACGGGCCCTCACTGAACCCGGTCTTGGCTGCTACAGCAAGGCTGCTCCTACTCTACAGCGCGTTGTTTTCAGTCAGCTGGATACTCTGATAAAGATCTCGGCTCTAGTCCCTCAGCAAACCGCACATCTCCGGTTCAATCACGCGACCGGCGACTCAACCTAGCGCAGCGGTGAAAAGGATGCGGGAACGACGATGGCATTTTCCTGTTTGAGCATGAACTCACTGGTCTGGGGAGGCCAGTTGGGAAGCTTCATGCTCTCGGTACGAATCCGCGCCCTCTCGGCCAAATCCTTATACGGCCAGATGTGAATGAACTGATTGAGTGGACCAACAGCCGTATGCCAACAGGCGGCCAAGGGCGAGAGCTGCACGCGTTCGGCAATGATCTTCTGCCACCTTTCGAGCACCGTAGGCATCGCCCCGGGCAGATAGGTATAGGTTCGGATCTCGTATACGTTGCCGAGCTCTTTTTCCTCAAGGGGTGGGGAAAAGGGAGCGATCTGAAGTATCTTGTTCTCCTGGGTAAGGATAAGTTCCCGGTTGTTAGGCGGCCATTTCCCGGATTTTCTGGCTTCACCCATGATGCGTTCCCGGTCTCCAAAGTCCTTGTACGGCCAGACGTGAATCACCTGATTCAGCGCACCGATCTCTGAATGCCAGAAGGCACCGAGGGGGGAGAATTCCGAACGGTGTGGCAGGGCCGCGGCAAAGCGTTCCTCAAAGGTTTGGATCTTATTCGGTTTCAGGGTATAGGTCCGCATTTCGACAATCATCTCTGTCCCCCTCTTTTTCTAACGTCGGCCTTCCAATGGGCTAGCTCTCTGACCTCTCTTTAATCGCACGGTAGACCTGATCGGACGTGATGGGCAGCGCAAAGGACCGGCACCCAACTGCGTCCGCTACCGCGTTGGCTATGGCGGCAATCGGGCCATTATTGGACATCTCACCAATGGCTTTGGCGCCGTAGGGTCCCGGTCCACCATTGGAATGGACCAGTTTGGTAACCAACTTCGGCACGTCGGCTATCGTCGGAACCTTGTAATCTCCCAGGTGAGTGGTCATAACTCGACCCTCTTCGATCCTCAAATCTTCCATCGTCGCCATTCCGATGCCTTGCACCAAGCCCCCCTCTATTTGCCCCTGGTGAGTCATTGGATTGATGATGGTTCCAACGTCGTGAGCGGTCACGAACCGAGTGACCCGAAACTGACCGGTCTCGGTGTCAACCTTGACCTCGGCCACTTGCGCGCTATAACAGGTAATATCCCGTCTTCCCTTCGGGTTCACGTTGGCCGTAACCTGCAATAAGCCGTCTTGCCCCCCGCGCTTGACGATATCACCCATAATAAGAACCCGCCTTGGATCCTCCCGGGGCCAGAACTTTTCACCGCGGTGCACAATCTCCTCCAGGGGGCATTCCAAGATCTCGGCCGCATGGCTAGCCAATTGCTCCTTCAGATCACCGGACGCTTGAAGAATTGCCGCTCCCGCAATGTTGGTTCCCCGCATCGCCCCAGTACCGCAATCCTTCGGGGCCGTATCCGTATCCCCTACAACCACTTCAACCCGGTCCATAGGCAACTCGAACTCCTTGGCCACGATCTGGCGCAAGATCGTATGGGCACCGACTCCTTGGTCAAAGATGGGGCTGATGATCGTGATGGTCCCGTTAGCGCCTGCCACAAGCGTCGCACCGGTGGGACCGGCCCCAACATGACGATCGTAAATGGCGATGCCGCGACCCGTATTCGAGCCCCGTTTGCCACGTTTCCAACCAAAGGCGTCAAGGGCCGCCAACAGTGTGTCTCGGGCTTTGACTTCCTGCTGGCGCTCTCCCAATGCATTTTCCTCCCCGTCCTCAATAATATTCATGAGACGAAACTCGGCGGGATCCATATCCAACGCTTTTGCAATGAGATCGTTGTGAGACTCTACAGCGAAGTTGGTTTGGGGAGCCCCAGGGGCTCGGAAGAATCCGCTCGGGACTGTATTCGTATAGACCTGAATGGCCTCAAAAAAGGTGTTGTCAATTCGGTAGGGCCCCCCCGCATGGGACGCGCCGCCAATGGAAACACTGACAACTGGCTTGAATGCCCCGTAGGCCCCGCTGTTATGGATCGCCTTTAGCGTACGCGCAACCATTCGACCGTCTTTTTTTACACCCGTACGGACGGTGATGACCGACGGATGAGTGGGGTTACCCGCGGTGAGTTCTTCGTAGTATGTCATGACGATTTTGACTGGGCGTTTTGCCTGTTGCGCTAGAAAGGCAGCAATGGGAAGGTCCATGGCGTCGCCCTTGCCACCGAAGTCCCCTCCCACATAGACCGGATTGATCCGAATGTTCGCCTCTGGAATTCCCATTGCCTTGGCCAGCTGATCACGAATACTGAATGAACTCTTGGTTGAGATCCAGACGTCCAACCGACCGTTGGCATCAATGGCCACAACCCCCGCATGGGGCTCAATATAACCGTGATGCCGACCGGGGGTGCGAAATGTATGCTCAAGGATGAGATCTGCCTCCTGAAAGCCTTTCTCCACATCCCCTTTTTGCCAGGTCACTCGGGTCAGACCGTTGGGAACCTCAGGAATAGCAGCCGAATCGAGCATCCCGTCATAGATACGAGCATCTTCGTGGATTCTGGGAGAATCCGCTTGCATGGCGTCCAACGAGTCGGTCACGGCGGGCAACACCTCATACTCCACGTCGATATACTGGAGCGCCTCCTCCGCGGCATCTAGTGATTCGGCCGCAACAGCCGCAACGCGGTCTCCCACAAATCGCACCTTGTCCCAACACAGGACAGGCATATCCCTTAAGCGTCTCCCCATCAAATGACCGGGAACCTCCTTACCGGTGATCACAGCCCGGACCCCGTCAACCTTCCAGGCGCGAGACCCATCCACACTAACAATACGGGCATGGGGGTGGGGACTGCGTAACACTTTTCCCCAAAGCATCCCAGGGAGCTCGATATCTGCTGCATAAAGGGCATGCCCTGTTACCTTCTCGGGGCCTTCCGCCCTCACGACAGAAGCACCGATAGGCGAGTCGTTTGTTGTCATAGGGTCTCATCCTCCAGATTACGGCCTCATGGACCGAGAGACACGAATTATCCCTAAATGCAGAGAAAGATCAAGCCGAATCCGCTTGAAAACGACTTTTAAAGGACCGCCCAGGGACCCACCCCCGCGGCTACGGCGCCTTCAATGGGAGAGGATTTGGCTGAGAAAGGACTTTGTCCGTTCCGATTTAGGCTGATCAAAAAACTCCTGAGTGGTATTTTCCTCTATTACCTCCCCCCCATCCATAAACATCATTCGGTTAGCCATGGTACGGGCAAAGCCCATTTCATGGGTGACCACGACCATCGTCATGCCATCCTCCGCAAGGCCGACGATGACGTCTAAAACTTCCTTGATCATCTCGGGATCCAGTGCGGAGGTGGGCTCATCGAAAAGCATGATCTTGGGATTCATACATAGGCTGCGGGCGATGGCCACCCGCTGCTGCTGGCCACCGGAGAGCTGCCCTGGGTACTTGTGAGCCTGTTCCGGAATACGGACCCGCTCAAGATAATTCATCGCAATCTCTTGGGCCTCCAAGCGGGGCATCTTGCGAACCCAAGTCGGGGCAAGGCACAGGTTTTTCATAATCGTAAGATGGGGGAAAAGATTGAACTGTTGAAAAACCATTCCCACCTCGCGACGGATTTGCTCGATATCTTTGAGATCGTTGGTGAGTTCCACACCATCCACAACGATCCGACCGCGTTGGTGCTCCTCGAGTCGGTTCATGCATCGAATCATGGTAGATTTTCCCGATCCCGACGGCCCGCAGACGACCATTCGCTCACCGCGGTGAATCGTCAGGTTGATGTCCCGGAGCACATGGAACTCACCGTACCACTTGTGGACACCTTCCATACGAATCATGGGACGGTCTGATTCCGTCCTCGTCTCGCCGGTCCCGACTTTATCCATCGCTCCTCCCCTCAAACTCCCTTTCCATTTACCCGTAACCTCCCTTCGAGAACGACACTGAAGCGTGACATGCCGAAGCAAAATACCCAAAATACAAGCCCCGCAAAAACGTAGCTTTCCTTGGTATAGCCCAACCAATTGGGATCGCTGGTCGCCGCTTGAACGATCCCCAAAAGATCGAACAGGCCGATAATCAACACCAAGGTTGTGTCTTTGAACAACCCAATAAAGGTATTGACGATCCCCGGAATAACGATACGTAGAGCCTGCGGCAATATGATCAAACCCATCATCTTCCAATAACCCAACCCCAGGGCTTGAGCCGCCTCATACTGGCCGCGCGGAATGGCCTGAAGCCCGCCACGAACAACCTCCGCCATATAAGCGGCAGCAAAAAGAGCTACACCTACCAGTGCACGCAGCAGCTTGTCAAAATTCACTCCCTCAGGGAGAAACATAGGCAGCATAACTGAAGCCATAAAGAGAATGGTAATCAGAGGTACCCCACGCACGAGCTCGATGAAGGCGATGCAGAGGGCTCGGATCACAGGCATCGCCGAGCGACGCCCCAACGCCAGTACGACACCCATGGGAAACGAGGCAACGATTCCTACCCCAGCAATCACTAGCGTCAACATGAGGCCACCCCAGAGGGATGTCTCGACCCGAGGTAACCCGGACACTCCCCCGTTGAGCAAGAGGGCCCCAACCATGGGATAGACCAATAGCAGGACAGCGCCGATCCATAATCTCTTCGGAAACCTTGGAAACAGGAGAGGGGCTCCCAGTCCGCAGAGGAGCAGGAATGTGACATTGACACGCCACCGCTCGGCTTCAGGATAAAAGCCGTAGATGAACTGGGCTAGGCGAACTTTAATGAAGACCCAGCATGCCCCGTCGCCTGTACAGTCCTGCCGCGTCTCACCACTCCAACTGGCATCGATGAAGGCCCAACGGAGGATCGGCGGGAATACCCAAAGGATCATTCCCACGGCCAAGAGGGTCCACAGGATCTGGAGGGGCGAGGACAGAAGATTGCGGCGGACCCAATCCACCGGCCCCAGGGATCTCAGAGGACCCAATCCTTCGCCAGTTGTCATACCTCTCTCTGTCCCCATTTCACCTATCCACGAGAGCAATCCGGCGATTGTACCAATTCATCAATAGCGATATGGTTAAGCTAATCCCAAGATATACAGCCATCGTTATGGCGATCACCTCAACGGCTTGACCCGTCTGGTTGAGCACAGTGCCCATAAACACCGATACCAGTTCTGGATAAGCAATGGCCACGGCGAGCGACGAGTTTTTGGTGAGATTCAGATACTGGCTGGTCAAGGGCGGAATAATAACCCGAAGGGCTTGAGGTACGATGATGAGTCGTACCGTCTGACCGGGTTTGAGACCAAGTGAATAGGCCGCTTCGGTTTGCCCCGCAGGCACCGACTGGATCCCCGCGCGGAAGATCTCCGCGATGAACGAAGCCGTATATACAGACAGGGCCAACAATAGGGCGATGAATTCAGGTATGATGACCAACCCTCCTGCGAAGTTGAAACCTTGCAGCTTGGGGATTTTCCATGACAGGGGCGAACCGGTGGCCACGAAAGCCGTCAGGGGAAACCCAACCAGGATCACCAGAGAGACTGGGCCTGTAGGAAAAGGCCGGCCTGTAGCTTCGCGCCGGCGACGGGCCCAGCGACACATCAGGACGACCGCCACGACGCCAATCACTAAGACCCACAGGGCGACCCCGAAGCCGCTCTCCCAAATAGGCTTCGGTCCATAGATCCCTCGATTATTGAGGAAGAAAATCTCTCCCCATTGGAAAGCGTTACGTGGCGACGGCAAGGGGAGAAGGATGGCAAAGTACCAGAAGAAGAGCTGCAATAAGAGAGGGACGTTGCGAAACATCTCCACGTAGAGAGCCGCCAATCTCGCCAGCAGCCAGTTGCTGGATAATCTTGCCAAGCCCACGAGAAGTCCAATGACGGTTGAGAGGATAATGCCCAATACGGAGACCAGAAGGGTATTGAGTAAGCCGACCAAAAAGGCGCGTCCATAGGTTGACTCTTCGGAATAATCGATGAGATACGTGATTATCCCGAATCCGGCCGTGGACCCCAGGAAATCAAATCCTGTGGCAATGCCTCTTCGTTCCAAATTGTTCAGTGTGTTGTTGATGAGGAAAATGCTAAAAGCAATGACACCGGCGAGAGCGAGCGCTTGAAAGAGCAGGGCACGGAAGCGACTATCGTTCCAGATCACAGGTTGACCACAAAACAGATCAGACTCATGCCAGTGGAGCTCAAATCCGTTGCCACTGAACTGGCAGAGAACTCCCTAGCGCATGGGGGGAGCGTACAGGAGGCCGCCTTTATTCCACAGCTGGTTTAGCCCTCGTTCAAGCTTCAAAGGCGTGTCAGGACCCACGTTGCGGGCATAGACCTCACCGTAGTTCCCGACCTGCTTGATCAACCAATAGGCCCAATGATTAGTGAGTTCCAGTTTGGCTCCCAGATCACCTTCCACACCCAACAGTCGCCTGACCTGGGGGTCAGTGGATTTGGCCTTCATCGCATCCACATTGCGCGATGTCACTCCTTTTTCCTCTCCCGTAACCATGGCGTTTAACGTCCAGCGGACAACATCGCCCCACCGGTTGTCCCCATGACGGACCGCGGGGCCCAAAGGTTCTTTTGAAATGATTTCGGGAAGCACCAGGTGATCGCCGGACCTGGCAAGCTTGATACGCACTGCGGCCAAACCCGAACGGTCAGTGGTAAACGCGTCGCAGCGGCCCGCATCGTAAGCCGCTACCGCCTCGTCCGTGTTGCCAAAGACCACCGGGCTGTATTTCATCTTGTTAGCACGAAAATAGTCTCCTAGATTTAGCTCGGTTGTCGTTCCCGTAATCACACACACGCTCGCGCCACTGAGTTCCAGAGCACTCTTAACCTTTAGATTTTTCCGGACCATAAAACCCTGACCATCGTAAAAAATGACTCCGGCGAAGTCCAAGCCAAGGGCGCTGTCCCGGATAAGGGTCCAGGTCGTATTGCTTGACAGGACATCAATTTCGCCCGACTGCAAGGCAGTAAAACGCTCCTTCGCAGAGACAGGCCTGAATTTGACTTTTTTAGCATCGCCAAAGATAGCCGCCGCAAGGGCACGGCATACATCGACATCGATGCCAACCCAACGGCCCTTGTCGTCGGGGTTGGAAAAACCGGGTAGCCCCGGATGGTGCACTCCGCAGCGGACAAAGCCCTTTGCCTTGACACCGTCCAAGGTGCTTCCCCCATGAGCACGTCCCCCTCCCAAGCATAGACTCAGGACCAAACTAATAACCAAGGTGGCAATTTGTCGCATAAAAGTTTTTCTCCTCCGGTAAAATACTTTTTGAGTAAGCCCGTTAACTGTGTGCCGTCAATTATAGACAGAGGAATGACCGGGCATCAATGTTTGATCTTATCTATTTCTCCACTGAGGGGACCGCTTGGCCAAGAACGCCTGAACACCTTCCTCAACATCTTCGGTTTTGAGAAGGATATTCAGGTACCGCTCCTCGGATTTCCGCAGGTGTTGATCGAGAGCAGCCAATCCCACTTCCCGGAGTCCCATAAGGGTGATGTGCAGGACGGCGGAGCTATTCGCTTTGAGTTCCGTTAAGAGAGATTCAACCGCCGGGTCCAATTCCCCGACCGGAACCACTCGGTTAACCAAACCGATCTCTCTGGCCTCGTGAGCCGTAATGCGACGGCCTGTCAGAATGAGCTCCGCCGCACGGTGGTAGCCAATATGGGAAGGGAAACGGGCCAGCGCTACAGGAGGATAGCACCCCAGCGTGATTTCCGGGGTGGCGAAAAAACTTGCCTCCGAGGCGAGAACCAGATCACAGCTACTGGCCAACTCCCAGCCTCCCCCGAGGCAGGCTCCGTTGACCACTGCAATGGTAACCTGCCTAAGGCTAAAAAGCTTTCGAATAACACCGTGAACCGCATCCAGCATGGCGGGGGCTTTTTCCCGAGTATGGTCCTTGACATCCACCCCGGCAGAAAAGGCACGCTCTCCCCCCCCCCTCAACACCAGACAATCGATTTCCTTATCGCCCTCAAGTACATCCAGCTCCCTTCTCAACTCACTCAGCAACGATAAATCCAAAACGTTTAAAGGGGGACGATCTAACGTCATCCAGGCTACACGGTCTTTTTTGTCCAGAATTACACCCATAGGGCCATTACCTCAGAAAAGCTCACATAATCTTTAATCCTGAGCCAATTCTCCTCTATTAATCGAGGTGTTTCTCATTTACAAGTGCCATCGGTCTTCCTTCCAGAGGCAGCAGCAATACCGAATAGACTCGACCAATCCCAAACTCCCGTCCTCTTCCTCGATGAATAAGCTGGTAATTCGATAAGTTACCTTACCACCGTCCAGATTGATGAACCCTTCAAACGGGCATAACCTTTGCGTTACCATGGGAAAGACTGTGATTGAAAAACTCGCCGTTACTTTTATAATATTATATGAAATATAGGGTTGATTAAGTACCGCCTGCTTACGTCTGTGCGTAGATAAGGAGAGGGCAGGAAAAACATCACGCGTTGTCATATTAGCACTAGCTTTATGGTTCCTTCTTTCCGCTCTACCACGACCCGCCCTGCCTGACCAATACGACGAAAGCCAGTCCCTTTCACCTGCTCGTTAGCAGCACGCGTACAGCGGAATGGTTATTTTGTCACAATGCCTATGCCCCGCTCTTTAACCCCAGGCCGGTTGTCGATGTAGGGTACTCACGCCAGTATCAGCCTGCATCCGCGAGCCAGAGAGAAGGTTATACCGTGTCTTCGCGTTGGGCTTCCAGATTCACATCCGGATCCCCAGGTGATGATCAAAGAAGTCCCTGTGGTCAGGGCTATTGTCAGAGGGGTCCCCAAGGTCATTGTCAAAGAAGTTCCTACAATCGTTGAGGTGAAAAAAGTGGTCTTTCCCGATGTGGCCTTTAGGTTCGATTCGGACAAACTAACGCCCCTAGGTAAAGGGAAGGTTTATCTGGCTGCTCAGATGCTCAGGGACAAGACAGGGGTTGTGGTTGTTATCGAAGGGCACGCGGACCAAGTTGGCACTGAGGAATACAATCTGGCCCTTGGACTACGCCGAGCGGAGATCGTAAAGAAAGAGTTGGAGGAGTTAGGTGTTGGGGCGGATACGGTGTCGGTGGTTAGCGTCGGTGAGACCCCGCCGATGATGGATCAGGAAACGGACTGGGCAGATGCAGTGAACCGCCGTGTTGAACTGAGGTTTGACGCCAACTGATATTACGTTGAATTGAGCAAAAAAATCCAGCCGATAGCAACACGGCTGGGCTTCTTTTGTGTTTTCGCCCTGTAGTGTGATCTGCCCGTCGGACAAGTTACTCCACGGGGCAAACCTCAACTCACCCCTTCCGGCCTCTGGGGTGCCCACTTTGTGATTTCATACCATCGGGGCTAAAACAAACCCATGGGCTATCAACTGAAAGATTCCTATTACTGGCGGGCCAAGAAAGAGGGGTACCGTTCCCGGGCTGCCTACAAGCTCCAAGAGCTCAACCAAAGCTATCGCCTCATTGGTACGGGCAACCGAGTCCTCGATCTGGGAGCCGCCCCTGGAGGCTGGTTACAGGTAGCCTCCAAGCTGGTAGGCCCCAAGGGAAAGGTCCTGGGCGTAGATAACCAACCCATCGCCCTCTTTAAGGAGGAAAATATTTTACTGCTTCCGGGGGATATCAGCGAGGAAGCAACGCAAGCGAAAATCAGGCAGCAGCTGGGGGGTGCCGCCGACTGCGTACTGTCGGACCTATCTCCCCGACTTAGCGGCATTCACGATGTAGATATCAGCCGATCCCTCGACCTTGCCCGAACCGCATTTCAGGTTGCCTGCTCCTTAATACGACCAGGGGGGAACTTCGTAGTCAAAACCTTTATCGGGGAAGAGACCACGTCGTTATTCAAGGAGCTTCAACCTTACTTCGAGTCGGTTCATCGAACGCGTGCGGAGGCCACACGCAAACACTCCTCCGAGATCTACATGATTGGTAAAGGATTTCGGAAATCCGCCAATAGTCGATCGTAGTTCGTCAATCGGCGCTAACAGTCATATTCTTGAACCGTCACAGCAAATAGAGTTACGGAAATCCGATTGACGAGTGATGGCTAATCGTCTCAAATTCACTCGACGGTTAATAGAACTGCGAGATTTCGTGGTTGGTCGTTAGAAGAATTAAACTCAACAACCCTTGTATTTCTTACGGACACATTCACGGGCAAAGTTAATTACCTCGCTTCCCAAATGTTGGTTCGATTATTGAGATGCACTTTTTTTAATTAAACGCTCAACTGCAGCAACATGTTTCTGAATATAGGTTTCCGGGAACTTCATAATTTGCGATGAAGGTTGAAGTCTATATGGGTCAATATCCGCTTTCACTTGAAATCCACCAACACTTCTTTTCTTCAAGAATCCATGTTCAAGAGGAATTCCTGCATTATGTTGCCTTATCCATCGACCCCAGTTTTTAATCGACTTGACTTTAAGTGCCTGCCCTTCGTCTGAACGCACCGCCCATTGTGTTGGTTCTGACACCAACGCATTCTGACTATACTGAAAAAAAATCCATATATAGTCTTTTATTTCGCCACTTTTTCGGATGGAAGTTTGCAGTCTGTATTTAGTGTTTAGGTGTATGAAAGCACAAGTCCATGCTGGACAACCAGACTCTCCATTATTGAAATTCGGACTGAGCACTTGGAAACGGCACGAACTAAATTTGTCGCAAATGTGAGTTGTGACTTTAGTAGATATCGTGCGACTTGGGCTGATGTTTTGCGTCGCTGTTGTTGCCTGACACCCCACCAACAGGGTCAGGACAGGAAGGATGAGCAGTCGGTTCATCGGGGAAGTCTGACAGAAAATGTCTGGGATGGGAAGATCAAACTTGGTTGATGAGAGTTCTATCTACCAACCGTAAACCAAAGTTGGAAGGTTTCGGTGCATATTTTTTGCTCAACCGTTCATCCCTTACTCTCTTTTTCTTAATTATCGAATGAACGTGAGAACTCCTAATACTCCTCCCTCTAACGGTGGAATAACCATTCTCATTCAACCAGATTGAAGGGGATTGGTCCCAAGAGAATCTGTACCCACAAGAACATTTACCTACGAGCAACAGATCTCAAAAATGATGGAGAGAGATTGATGGTTCCCGTGAATTCTAAGGGCAAATCTCTTTATCCGATTGTGGTGAAACAACAGCGGGATGGCGGCATCCACCACCTATTGGAAGTGATAAAGGGAAGTTTTGGTTCTGTACCCCAAGACAGAGGGTTCAGAATGCGAAATTATATGAATTTGTGATAGAGTAAAAAATATTTAGTGGATAAGGGTTTCTATTATGGAAAAAACACTTACTGCGATTGTACTTTCCTTAACCTTATTAGTCTTTGGTTGTGACAGGTCTTCAGTATACCCCGATGCAGTTGTTGAGCGGCAGGGGATAACATATCTTATCAACTCAAAGACACCTTTCAGCGGAGAAATAGTGACCTTATATCCAGGGTTGGACTCGGACGCCAAACTTGGTCAAACACTTTCCAGAATTCAATATGAAGATGGCAAAAGGAACGGGGAAGCAGTTTATTTTCACGGAAACGGACAGTTAGAGGCAGAAGGAGACTACAGGAACGGGGGGCAAAACGGTCCTTGGCTCAGTTACCACAAAAACGGACAGTTAGGGGCAGAAGGAGACTACAGGAACGGGGAGCGAAACGGTCCTTGGCTCAGTTACCATAACAGCGGAGGGGTATATAGAAAATTAACCTACCAGAACGGGAAGGCAAACGGTCCTTACGTCGAGTATAATGAAAACGGACAGGTATTTGCAAAAGGAACCTACCAGAACGGGAGGGTAAAGGGTCCTTACGCTGAGTATCATGAAAACGGTCAGTTACATTTCAAAGGAACCTATTTGTATCAGGGGAGTTGGGACGGTCTTTATGTCGAATATCGCAAAGACGGACAGTTAGTTGAAAAATCAACCTACCAGAGTGGCCAGTACGGCCAGCATGGAGCCGGGGAGCGAAACGGCCCTTACGTTAAGTACACGTACCACGATAACGGAAAGTTAAGCACCAAAAGAGAAGGTGTCTACGATTCATTGCAAAGGTGTTTTAACGGTTCTTACGTCAGGTATGACAAAACCGGAAAACTATTTGAAAAAGGAACTTACAATTGTGAGCGGTAGCGAGTCCTACACCAACATAGGTAATGGCACAGTTGGACAGGTAGCTAACGAGTTCAGAAGACGATTTATCGGTTACGATATTCAAATGTATTAGGTGTCAGAGGTGTGTTCCGAAAGTCCCTCTAAAATCTAGATTCGAGAATGGGAGGAATCCGGGATTCTTGGATAGCCGATATCACCTCAAATCAGGTGTTCCAAAGGAAATACTTGAGAACACCCTTCTGAGAGATTACCAAACCACCGATTTCCAACGATTTTGAGCGGTGATTTCAGAGGGACTTTCGGAACACCTGTTCCCAATTAAACAATCAATCTGGTGCCCTTTACTCTGGGTCCTAGTCGTCTACTATTTTTTGATTGGCATCATCTTGTAGCAATTGTCCATGAGTTGACGCTGTAATTACCAACCAAAGCATGAGATACAACCACCACGCAATAGAAAACAAATCAAGGTATACTTCAAGCAAAAACCAAATGATGAGTGTGCCTGCCGCACCTAGGCCAAGAGCCAAAAAAGTTCTTTTTTCGTTGTTGCCCATGATTCACTCCTAATCCCATAGAATACGTCCTTAAATCCCTAACATGTTGAGGAACGAAGTTCCAGACTTTTCGGGGTCAGCGATAGTGAAAGAAATGGGGCAGCAGATCGATTGATAAACCGACGATAGTTAATCTCTTCGGGGGTGGGTTTGTGTCCTGAGTTCACGACCTGTGAATATGCGGCCGTCATATTGGGAATCGTATCGATACGGGTAGAGGATTTATCTATCAAGTCCTTGTTGGATCGATCACGGTAAGCATCCTGCTTGCCCACATCCTCTTGATCCTGCAATGCCTTCATTCGGAGGTAATCGTGGATCACAGGCATCAGTGGGTCACCATCTGATTAACATTCCTGAGATCAACATGGAACCGTGAGATGTTGGTGGAACGCACCAAATCTGGACTCGCACGAACTGTTGCGAATGGAACCAAGTTGGGTAGGAAATCCGTTCTGACACCATCCATGAAGAAACGAATTTTCGATGCCAGGGAAGAAGGAAACTCCCTAACTAAAATCGCATCAGATGTTGGTTTAGGACTCGCTACTGTTCACAAGTGTCTCAACGCCTAATTATTGAACGATTCAGTCTTTTTATGCTCTTTTCGACCTTCACTTACTCGAACTTTTCACTCCGTTTTCGTAAATTTCTTCCCCCAACAACTCTCCGTTTTCACGGTAATAATACGCAGCACCGTGTTTCACCCCGTCTTTGTAGTTTATTTTCATATTTAACTGTCCATTCTCGTGATACCGAAGACTTTCTCCCTTCCTTAACGCCCACCAGTACCCTGACTTCGGATTCTGTCGAGCGCCTCCTGCATTTCCTTATCTAATATTTTAAATCCTGTATCACGCCGTTCTTTCTCTTCTAGTTTTTCTCTTGTAACTCATTTTCTGTTGTTGTGGTGATGGTTACATTCGGAGATATCTCACGTAGAAGTTTTTGGGCAGGTTTATATCCTTGTTGGTTAGAAAGTACGTACAACTCTTTCGCTATTTTAGTATCCTGTGGAACCCCTAGTCCTTTGTGATACATAAAACCCAAATTGTACTGACCACGCATATTCCCTTTTTCCGCCGAAAGGACAAACCATTTCACCGCGGTTTTATAGTCCTTTGGAATCCCTTGTCCGGTTTTGTACATCGTACCCAGATTGTTCTGGGCATTGGCATTCCCCTGTTCGGCAGCAAGTCTGTACCACTTCACTGCTGTCTTATAGTTCTGTGAAACACCGTCTCCGTGTTCGTACATAACACCCAGATTGTTCTGGGCATTGGCATTCCCCTGTTCGGCAGCAAGTCTGTACCACTTCACTGCTGTCTTATAGTTCTGTGAAACACCGTCTCCGTGTTCGTACATAACACCCAGATTGTACTGGGCACGGGCATCCCCCTGTTCGGCGGCAAGGGTGAACCATTTCACCGCGGTTTTATAATCCTTTGGAATCCCTTGTCCTCTGGCGTACATCAAACCCAGATTGTACTGGGCATCGGTATCTCCCTGTTCGGCGGCAAGGGTGAACCATTTCACCGCGGTTTTATAATCCTCTGGAATCCCTTGTCCTCTGGCGTACATCATACCCAGATTGAACTGGGCACTGACTCCCCCCGTTTCGGCAATTAGTCCCCATTCACGCCGAGCGGTTGCGTAGTCACCACTCTGGTGTGCGGTTAGACCCTTTTGGAAATCACCGGGCAATTTCCCGTTCTTGTAAGTTCCTACCCTTGCTGGAGATGGTAAAC
Source organism: Binatia bacterium (assembly GCA_963664015.2). Lineage (GTDB taxonomy): Bacteria > Desulfobacterota > Binatia > UBA9968 > CAXXLF01 > JACZQL01. The sequence continues at coordinate 935,314 of CAXXLF010000002.1, forward strand.
CATGACCATAGTGTGCCATCATTAGGTCAGTAGCGTGCGGTTCAGTTGCTGTCCAAACAGTCCCGTTACTGTTGTAAGCGACCCAAACACCCTCTTCCTTCCCATTCTTGTAGGTTCTTTTTTCAAATAACTGTCCGTTATCATGGTAATACACCCAAGGACCGTCTTTCACGCCGTCCCTGTAACTTCCTTCTGCCTTTAACTGGTCGTTTACATGAAATTCAACTGCTTTCCCGTTCTTTTTGCCATTTTCATATGAAACTCTGGACATTGTATCACCAAGGACTTTGCGTACTATGTCTCCGCTAAAAGGCGTCGTTGAGTTGATTCGATACGTTACCCCATGCCGCTCAACAACGTCGCTGGGGGATACTGAAGACTCGCCACAACCAAAGACCAATAAGGTTAAGGAAAGTAAAATCGCAGTAAGTGTCTTTTTCATAATAGAAAACCTCATCCACTGAAGATGTTTTAACTTTTTCACAAAGTTATATAATTTCATAGTCAAAATCCTCTGTTTTGAGGAACAGAACCAAAGGAACCCTTCATTACGTCCAGTAGATGGTGGATACCCCCAATCTTTTGTTGCTTCACCAGATTGGAATACTGAACCTTATTTCCCCATGTCGGAACCTTCAATCTCTCTCCATCAGTTTTGGAATCTGTTGCTCGTAGGTAGATGTTTTTGTGGGTGCAGATTTCCTTGGGACCAATTCCCTTCAATGTCATCACCAGTGCATTGTATCGGTTCTGGAGGACATCAGGACGAGGATAACCATCTATCGGGAACCTTGGACTGCCCTCTGGTGACATCCCATCCTTAATCGTCTGAATGAAGGTATCCACGTCTGGACGCCGTGAGGTTTTGTCAATTCGGACATAGACGAAGTTGGGATCGTCAACCCATTCGTCTTTTGAGGTTATGCGTGTTGGGTAATGTCCCTCGAACAGGTGTGCATGGGTGCTCCACCATGTGTTGAAGGTGTCAGATAGAACCTGATCTAAGTCCCATCCCTGATATTCGCTCTCATCGACACGAACCAGAACGGTATCTCGTTGTCGAAATCGTCTTGTGCCTACCGTTTCACCGTAACGTTTTCCACCACCCAAACTGGAATCAAAATTTCCATGACGAGTGACAAGTTCGACACTCTTACCTAGTGACTGCAATTCCAGTGCAAGTTTGAGGAATCGGAACCAGTGTCGATATATCTGGACACCCTTATCCAGAACCCTACCTTCCAAATTTCTCGCTGAGACTGTCCTATGTCGAGAGTCCCCACCTTCACCACCCGCATAAACCGCTGAAGGACGCTTGCTACGTCTGGATAGGGGTTCTTGTGCAACCTCTATAGATTTCTCCAATTCCACCTTCTCAATAGGACTTCCATCCACGATCACATAATACGACCTGTCCTTGTGGTGAGGTTTCACGTTCCTCTCTGCAATTATCCTTCCTTTACCCATTTTCGCCCTCAAATTCGGTTTTCGGAAAAGGGTGGTGAAATCGGGGTTCTGAAACCCTTGTTTTCTGCACCTTTCAAACCCCCATTTCCGTTTTCGAAAATCATTCGATTTCCGAAAGTCTCTTATACAGAGAATTGAGGGATATGGATACCGTAAACGATAATCCGCCCATCCTGACTATTCCTGTTGGGACAGGTATAATAGGTACAGAAATTGGGAGAAACAGATTCCCAATAGAAACAGAAGAAGAGGGTGTTGCGTGATGAATTACGAATTTATCCGTTATGGGATGAAAACCACACTTAAACCGTTTGTGAAATCGTGGGGTATTAAGGAACTGCTATCCGTTCCTATTAGGAAAACGGGTTTAACGGGTTCCTTGCCTTATGGAAGGTGTCACCACAACGTCAGTTTTCTCCAAGAACGATATGGTGGAGAAACGGTGTTGGGGTTTGCGATATTAGAGGAAGACACATTCTTTTGGTGTATTCCCCATTCTGTGTGGAAGACACCAGAAGGGAAATATGTAGATGTGACCTTAAAGATGACAATCGAAACTGATGAGACTGAATATGTGAGGTTTGCACCCCTCGTTTGGTATGACGCAACTAGGGTTGGGTGGACTCTTAGACACGAGTTTCGGATCTACAAAGACCTGCACAAAGGAATTGAATGGAAACTCGATAATGGACCTTATGAGATGTTTACAAGGAAATCATTTAAGGGAAAAGACATGACAGGTTTAGTGTTCAAGAGAGACTATCCTTGTACCGAAACTGACAGTTGGGTGGATTACCTTCTGAAATTGGAAAAAGTAGTGGAAAACCTATGACCCGATCGGGATATGGATGACGTAACCAGTAAGTTGCCCATCATGCCTATTCCTGTTGAGACAGGTATAATGGGCACAGAGATTGGGAAACGGTTTCCCAATCGAAAACGGGGGTTTTTCGTCCCCTGCTCAGATAGAAGGAGAAACAAAATGGGAAACAAATATTTTGATGTTGAATGCGAAATGAATGCGGTGTTGAAGATCCGTGCAAACTCCGCAGAAGACGCAAAACTCAAAATGCAGTCTTGGGTGAAGGACACCGACCTCAATCGCCTGACTTCCAATGAGGACGTAACCTTTAAGTTCATTGATGGTAGGGGAACGGTTACGAACTCAGGAACTCCGAACTATGCACTGGATTGGGGAATATGGGACGCAGAAGGAAATCTAATTCCAACTGGTGGTTCATATGAGTTGGAGGTTGCGTGATGGAAACAGAACGAATGAAGGTTACATCATGCGATGAACTGCACGAAATTATCAAACCAAGAATATTACAGAGTTCCAGTGGGATACAGAGGATGGGTTTGAGATTGAAGAAGTAGAAGACGAAATAACAGTTTGAGATACCGAAACTTCTTTACCAAACCGTGTCTCTCTCCTCGGTGTCTCAACTAAACATGGTTAGGAGACAGACACCCCCCTTGAGTTTGAACGACCTTGCTAGTCTACAAATGCAACTAGGTTCCCTAGATTATAAAATTCCCGCCGCCAGAAATCTCACCAGAGGGTGCTCACGTTCCCCTAGAATTCTGCCAGGGGTTGATTGAACTTCCCTATTCCTCATCGTATTCCACCCACATCTTGGATATGACAGGTTGATACTTCTTATTCCTCAATTCTAATCGTTCCTGTCGTTCCCTGTATCGTTTGATTACCGAATAGACATATTGGGTTCTCCACTCACTTCCCTTGTGCGTCCTCACACCTAATTCGTTGAGATGTTTTGCAATCTTCCTGTATCCCATCCCATTCTCGTGTAGGGATTGCACGAACTCATACAATTCCTCCTGTTGTGGGGAATAGTTGCGTTTGTTGTATTCGGGATTCAGGTGGTTGAATCGAATTGAAACGGTGAAACAGAGGTAATTTGCGTATCCACCGTTAGAAGAAAAAGGACTGTTCTCACCTACTCTACTGTGACACTTTTTGCCAGGTTACGGGGCTGGTCGACGTCGGTTTTGCGATGCACTGCCATGTAATAAGCCATCAACTGCAAGGGTATGGTTAGAACCACGGGGGTGAGGAAATGCGAGGCTTTGGGAAGGATAAGAGTCCGGTAGGCCAGGTCTTCGGTGGCTTGCGAAACCTCGTCCGTAACGACGATAATTTTACCTCCCCGTGATTCGACTTCTTTCAGATTCGCCAGTGTCTTTTTAAAGGAACGATCCCTGGGCAAGAGTACGACCACAGGCATTGCCCTTCCGATCAAGGCGATAGGACCATGCTTCATCTCGCCCGCCGGGTAGCCCTCGGCATGAATATAGGAAATCTCCTTGAGCTTTAGGGCACCTTCCAGCGCAATCGGGTAATTGATTCCCCGTCCCAAGTAGAAAAAATCTCGAACCCCGCTTAACTTCCGGGTAATTTCGGAAATCTCTTTCTCGAGCCCAAGGGCCCCCTCCACCCACTGGGGAAGGCGCATGAGGTCTTGCAGGAGTCTTCTCGCTTCAATTGCTTTTAAACGACCATTTCGCCGTCCCAGGGAGATGGCAAGAAGGTACAGGGCAGTGATCTGAGCGGTAAACGCCTTCGTGCTAGCCACGCTGATCTCCGGCCCGGCCTGGGTATAGAGTACCCCATCGGATTTACGTGCCAGGGAGGAATCCACCACGTTGCACACGGCAAGAACGTTTGCTCGATTCGCTCGCGCCAAATTGACCGCGGCAAGAGTATCGGCGGTCTCGCCCGACTGACTCACGGGGATGAGAAGGGATTGGGAATCAATGAGCGGCGTGCGGTAACGGAATTCAGATCCGTAGTCCACCTCCGTAGGAATCCCGGCAATCTCTTCGATCAGGAACTTACCCACGAGGCAGGCATGCCATGCGGTGCCACAGGCGACTAGATAAATCTTTTTTACGTTCAATAGTTTCTTAGGGCTAAGACCGGATTCGGCCAGTGAGATATCGCCCGACTTGAGTGAGATGCGCCCCCTGAAGACGTCCGTTATAACCCGTGGTTGTTCATGGATCTCTTTGAGCATGAAATGAGGGTAGCCGCCTTTCTGAGCGGTGACCGCATCCCAAGTAATCTGCTTGAAAGGCCGTTTTATTCTCTTTCCCCGGTTATTCCAAATCTGCAATCCGTCAGCCCGAATCTCGGCGATCTCCCCATCTTCCATAAAAGCCACCTGGCGCGTGTGTTCTAAAAGGGCCGAGATATCTGAGGCGACAAAGCTTTCTCCCTCCTTGCATCCAATGACGATAGGGGTGGAATTTTTTGCTACAATCAGTCGACTGGGGTCCTTCTGATTGAGAAAAGCCAAGGCATAGGATCCTTGGATTTTCTTGAGACTTTTTCGAACGGCGCCTAGAAAGTCGTAACCCTTCTCTATCTCCTCCTCGACCAAGTGCGCAATAATCTCCGTGTCGGTCTCGGAAGCGATTTTTGCCCCTCGCTTGATCAGGTAGTCCTTCAACTCGAGATAGTTTTCAATGATTCCGTTGTGGACAACAACAATGTGCCCGGCGCGGTGAGGATGGGCATTGGTTTCGGAGGGTCGCCCGTGGGTTGCCCAGCGCGTATGCCCGATGCCTATGTTTCCTGGTAACGGCCCCTGGCGCAGAACCTTCGCCAGATTCTTTAACTTCCCTTCCGATCGACGGATGGCGATTTGTCCGTCATTGAGTACGGCAATTCCCGCCGAGTCGTATCCTCGATACTCGAGTTTCCTCAAGCTCTCAAGAATGATCGGGGCAGCCTTTCGATTACCAATATATCCGACGATACCACACATGATCTCTAACGACTGCCTCCTGGATCCTACTCATCATTTCTTCCTATGCATTTGCCTGAAGCGCTCTACCCATCCAGCTATGTGCTTCTGGGCAACGCGACTGAGTGCCAAGGCCCCGGGCGGTACATCCCGCGTGACGGTGGAGCCGGCACCGATATAGGCATCGTTTCCAACCGCCACGGGGGCTACAAACTGGGTATTGCTACCCACTTGAACCCTATCCCCAATGGTCGTTCGGTGCTTATCGAATCCGTCGTAATTGCACGTAATGGTCCCAGCCCCGATGTTGCTCTCTTGGCCGATGACCGTATCACCAATGTAGCTCAAGTGATTGGCTTTTGTTCCGTTTCCTACCGTGGAATTCTTCACCTCAACAAAGCTCCCGATATGGACATTGCCCTTGAGTTCGGTCCCCGGCCGAATATGGGCGAAGGGCCCCACCTCGACTCCATCGGCTGCATCGCAACCGTTGATCACTACGTTGAATTTGAGATGCACGTCATCGCCGAAACGTGAATCGACAACGTACGCGTTGCCATCGATTTGGCACCGCTCACCTAGAACGGTGCGCCCCGACAAATGCGTATTGGGTCCGATCACGCTGTCTTTACCGACCGTCACCCTCTCTTCGATGTAGGTGGTCAGAGGGTCCTTAAGGGTAACACCGGATTCCATCAGTCGGCGGTTGATCTTTTCCTGCAACGATCTTTCCATCATCGCAAGCTCCTCTCTAGCATTGATACCCAAAATTTCCTGAGGGTGGGCCATTACAACAGTTTCTATCCGTTTCTTTGACCTCGCAGCCTCACCAACGATATCGGGGAGGTAAAACTCGCCCTGTTGATTGTTATTGGTCAGACCCTTTAGAGCGGTGAAAAGAAATTCACAGGCCACTGCATATATACCTGCATTGACCTCGTCGATCTTTTTCTCCGACTCGTTGGCATCCCTTTCTTCGGTGATTCGGACAACGTGACCGGTAGAATCGCGAAGGATCCTACCATACCCAAAGGGTTCCTCTAGGTGCGCCGTTAGAAGGGTGACCGTTGATTTCTGCTCACGGTGGTGGCGTACCAGGCTTGCCAGGGTGCTACCCGTTATTAAAGGGACGTCCCCACTAAGTATCAAAAGGTCTCCTGAAAAGTCAGTGAAGGTCTCCCGGGCACAAAGAACCGCGTGGCCCGTGCCCAGTTGTTCATTCTGAACTACCCAGGTGATCTCTTCCTCGCCGCAGGCCCGCTTGACCTCCTCCGCTCCATATCCCACAACCGCTACGATCTTCGCCGGCTTTAACTCCTGTGCGATCCCCAGTGGATATAAAATGAGAGGGACCCCGTTCAGGCAATGAACCACCTTGGGCCGATCGGACCTCATCCGTTTACCCCGACCTGCTGCAAGGATAATGACGCCAAGCTGTTGCATATCCGTCAAGTTAAAAACCCGATTATAGCCGAACTCCCTTACCCGTCAAAGGGGCATCAATACACTACGGCCGTTCTCAGATTCTGAATAGATCTTTGAGAATGATCTATGGCTGATGAAAGCCGGATCCTTGCAGACGGTTACCAACCCATTGCACCAGATCATCCGGGGTGGGGAGATTACCAACGTGCAGCGCCCTTCCATTGAAGATAACAGAGGCGGGGCTGATCCCGAAGAGAAGAGTCCTTATAAAAACCCTGAAAGGTGGTCGGTATCTAAAGAAATCCCCAATGAGAGTCGGGATGAGATAGATCACGTTTCGAGGATCCACCACGTCAATCATAATTCCATCGCCGAATCGGCGACGCAGGGCCAAATAAATTTCGCCTACTTGATTCATTACCCGCCGTACCGGCTCGTAATCTGGTACCTCATGGCTACCGAAGGCGTCAATTCCTTCAAGGCTGCCGGCGCAATCGCTGCAGCTCAAAGTTTCGGCATTTTCCCGGACGAGAATGATCCTTGGCTTCATCCTGGACCTGGAGCCCCAGCGGGAACCGTTGCCGGAGGTTCTGTCCCTTTCAAGATCCGAACCGCTTTCACCACCAAATACAGGGAGCTGATCAAGATCATCACACCAATGGCCAAAAGTCCCCAATTTCCTTTAAGCCAGAAGCCCTTCAAGGTCAGAAGCATGGCCCAGCAAGTCATAAAAAGTAATATCACCATAGGAGTCAAGGTGTAGGCTATGGGTCTCTTCAGCTTGACCAGAAAAACACTGATCACCAGGAGGGCCAGGCTGGCAAGCAACTGATTTGTGGTTCCAAAGAGGGGCCAGATGACGAGACCACCGGCACCCTTACCGTCATAGAGTGCCAGCACTCCTGTCGTTACGACGGCAAAGAGGGTTGCAAACCATCCCTTAGTCAACAGAGGGACATGGAGTATCTCACCGAACTCGTGGGTGACATATTTTTGAAGTCTCAAACCCGTATCCATTGTCGTCGCTGCAAAACTCACGACGACAACGGCCGCGAAGGTAGCCCCGATGGTCTGTGAGATTCCAAAGCCCTTGTTGAGGAAAAAGCTGATCCCGTCAACAAAGGCACTAACCTTGGCACCCAATCCAGCGGCTCCGTCCCAGGTGGCATAGTGCTCATTCCAGGCCCCTGCGGTGGCAAACCCACCGGCACACGCCAAGATGGCCACCAGGGCCAGGCACCCTTCTCCCAGGGAACCCAAATAACCTACGGGCCGGGCATCCGTCTCTTTATCCAGCTGCTTCGATGTCGTTCCCGAAGACACCACCGCATGGAAACCGGAGATGGCGCCACAGGCAATAGTGATAAAGAGAAAAGGGATCATTGCCGGCGCTCCCGGAGGACTGGGTCGGATAGCCGGGGCAACCAGAATAAGCCCGTCTGCGGTGAAGGTACCAATAATCACCGCCAGAAATACCGCTGTCAATCCGAAATAGAGCTGGTGACCGTTAAGGTAGTCTCGGGGCTGTAGCAGCACCCAGACCGGGAGGAGTGTGGCAACCAAGCCGTAGGCTAGCAACACGATAACCCATGTCACAACCGGGGTTCCTATGGCCGGGACCCTGACCTCCCACCCATTGACACCGGCTACCACGACAAGAATATACATGATCAAGACAGCACCGATAGAAGGGAGAAGAATGCCAGCCCCCTTGTGTTTATAGATCAACCACCCGATACCGAGAGCCAATGGGATCTCAACCAAAATCGGGATCACCGACGTAGGGAAGCGGATAAAGAGAGCTGCAATAACCAGGGCAAAGACAGCGTTAACCATAAGCACCATGAAGTAAATGACGATCATGAACAGGACTCTTGCCCGGTGACCGATGAGACCAGCCGTAAGTTGGCCGATGGATTGTCCCTTATGCCGCGTAGAAACCCAGATGCTACCGAAATCATGGGCGCCCGACGCGAATATGCTTCCGATCACCACCCATAAAAAAGCTGGTAGCCACCCCCAGATCATGGCAATAGCCGGTCCCACAATGGGAGCCGCACCGGCCACCGAGACAAAATGGTGCCCCATAAGAATATGCTTGCGGGTCGGTACGTACTCCACCCCGTCCTCCAACTCGTGCGCAGGCGTTTTGAAGTTGGGATCGAGTCGATAGATTTTTTCGGCTAAGAATTTCGCATAGGTTCGGTAAGCCAGGTAGAAGAGACCTAGACCGACAACCACCAAGACCAACGAGGGCATAGGACAACCTCCTTTGACAATGGGAACACTCTTCCCCAATAAGGTAATTTATGGGGCATACGGTGCGGTCATGGCCCCTGCCAATCGTTTACAGTTTGGAAAGACTCTGATTTCACTTCGAAGGGGTCCTATCCTCGGACCAGATCTGGCCCAAAATTCTGACCCTACGGGGATCGCAAATGGCAAAGAAACCAACTGATAGCTACGATGCCACGTTACTGGAAAAATTACTAGTACTACTGCAACCTTATTGACTTGACAGCGTTTCACTAACTTGCTACAAACCGGAGCATTGGGTGGTTGAGGTATGGGAGAGGGATCATCTTAATGCAGGAAGCAGATGAGGAGCTTTTAAATAGTCGAGAAGTTGCCCAGATTTTGGATATGAGCCCCGACACCGTCAATGAATTTGCAAGAAAAAGCATCCTACCCGCCTTCAAGAAGGGAAAGCAGTGGCGCTTTCGTAAACGGGACATTTCCCCTTCAGCAAGAAACAAGTAAGGGAGATCCAAGCAGCCTGATCCCCGGCACGGTGGGTATCGACTAATTGGGAAGTGGGGAGTATGCCTGAAACTGGAGCCCATGAGAGTAAATTATACTCGGATCTCTCGCCGCTTTACGATAAAGTTTTTGGAAAGATTTTCTACTCAAGACTAAAATACGTCATCAAGACTCTCAACCTTCCTCCCGGTGCCGAGATATTAGAGCTAGGTGTTGGTACGGGAACTTCGTTTCCCGCGTATCCCAGACACTGTGAAGTGATCGGGGTGGACCTCGCTCCCGACATGTTAACCCATGCCCGATCGAAGATTAAGGAGAACGGCTGGACCCATCTCAAGGTATTGAAGATGGATGCCCTCAACCTTGATTTTCCCGATAACTCTTTCGATTATGTGATGGCCTTTCACGTGGTTACAGTGGTCCCGGATCCGATCCGAATGATAGAAGAGGCCAAACGTGTTTGCCGATCCGGCGGTAGGATAGTCATCGTGAATCACTTTACCAGTGAATCGCCAATTTGGGGCGGGTTAACCGAGGCCCTGGACCCGGTAACTCGCAAACTCGGATGGCGCACCGACCTCAAGCTCAATCCGTTTATGCGCGCGGCTCAATTGAAGATCGAAAAAGTTTATAAACTCTCCAAGCTTTCCCTCTACACGGTCCTCCAAGGCTACAACGAAAAAAACGGCAACGGACATCACGATATGCCCATTAAACGGACCGTAGCACCGGTGATTGAAGATTTGCAGCCGCCGGAAGAGCCCTAAGGTTTCCGACCAGATTTTTCCTTCTTCTCTCCTTTTTCCTGGGAGACTTCCTCTGAGCCTTCATCGGTCACACCTTTTTTAAAATCACGGATCGCCTTTCCAAGACCACTCCCGATCTGCGGCAGCCGCCCCGGGCCAAATATAATCAAGGCAATGACCAGGATAATTAATAGTTCTTGAAAACCAAGTCCAAACATAAGGCCTCCTAGAATCCCGAATCCGCTCCCGTGGGTGCCAGCCCATTCAGGAACTCTTTTGCGATGATAGTCTACCTAGCTCCCTGCCTCTTCTACAACCGGCTCCCGTCGTTTCCGGAGAATGAATACGATCCCGCCGACCATGCTATCGAATACGCCGACCATCAACCAAAGGAGGCTGAAGGCAAGGGCCTTCTCCTTGCTGACATCAATCCGTTGGAGCATAAATACGTACCCCCCCTCACGCAACCCAATACCGTTGAGACTGATCGGGATGGCGCTAAATGCACCGACCAGTGGATAGAGGATAAAGGTATAGGACCAAGGAATATTGAGGTCGAGTGACCACCCCAGCAAAACGTGCAACACAGCCTGGCTGAAGTGTATGACCACGGAAAGCAACATGCTTTTAGCCACCACCCAGCGTTTGGAAATGTAGGTTTCTATGGCAACCTTAAACCCCTCACCAAGACGTTGAATGCCCCCACCTAGGAAGCGATACACGACAGGCAACAACAACCATCCCAGAAGAAACCCCAGGCCTAATCCATACGTCAGGTACAGGATAGGAAGAGGAATATCGTAGGCGGGGAAAATTAGGAGGGCGATCGCCACAACCCAGATGAGAACAGACATCCCTACGACACGATCGGCAATCACGGTGCTCAGGGCAGTAGCCGTCCAACTGATCCCGCTCTTCATCTTGGCCCCGGGACCACTGCTAGCTAGGTAATAGACACGTCCCACGTCCCCACCAACGGTGCTAGGGGCAAATAGGTTAAAGAACATTCCTATCAAGTAGTAGGCCGCAAACTCGCGGAAGGGCTTCTCGAATCCCACCGCACGGGCCAGCACCGCCCATCTGACGGCGCTGATCAATTGGGTTGCCAGATACGCGACCAAGACGACGACCAGATAGAAAGGGTGTGCCGAGGTCATAACGTTGAACAGCCCTTTGACCTCAATCTGGGTAAAGAGATAGGCCAACAGCCCAACACTAACCAACACCTTGAGAAGTAGGGGTAGGGAACGTCTCATCGTCCGTCAGGCCCAAGTTTTGTGAAGGCCTGTTTCCAATTGGCGGTCGGGCGATTCATCCCTCGAGAGGCGGGTAAACCAGGGTTCGATTTTCCTTGGCCAACCCGTCCACCTGGACCCTTCTCCCTACGACACGTAGCCGGCCCTCACTGTAGAGTTGGATGGCCCTTGGATAGATCTTGTGTTCTTCTTCCAGAATTCTAGAGCTCAAGGTTCCCTCTTTATCGTCGGGACACACGGGAACCACCGCCTGTATGATTATGGGTCCTTCGTCGCATTCCTCATTGACAAAGTGAACGGTACAGCCTGAAAATCGGGCTCCATACTCCAAGGCCTTTCGCTGCACGTGGAGACCTGGAAAGGCTGGAAGCAAAGCTGGGTGGATATTCATAATCCGGTTGGAGAAACTGCGAACAAACAGAGGCGACAGAAGCCGCATGAAACCTGCTAGAACAACGAGCTCCACTTGTCGTGAATGCAGGAGATCAACCATCGCCTGATCGAAGGCTACGCGGGTCGGAAACTTTCGGTGGTCGAGAACCTGGGTTTCAATCCCGTGGTTCCGTGCCCGAACAATGCCGTAGGCATCCTCCCGATTGCTGATGACCACACGAATCACCGCATCGAGTCGTTTCTGCTCGATGGCGTCGATAATCGACTGCAGATTGGTCCCGCTACCCGAGATGAGCACTCCTAGTGGAACCTGCCTTGCCATAGGATTACCAAACCAGGCTCACTCCTTTCCGTCCGTTCTTTATCTCCCCAATAAGATAATAGGGTTCTCCCATTCGCTTCAGGGAACGCTTGACTCCGTCCACGTGCCTTTTCCCGACAATGAGGACCATCCCCAGACCATTGTTAAAGGTGCGGTCCATCTCTCTCTGGGACAGGTGCCCTAACCTCTGAATCAAGTCAAAGATAACCGGCTGGGGCCAACTTCCACGTTTAACCCACGCCGTCTTCCCGGCAGGCAGGACTCTGGAAAGATTACCGGAAATTCCTCCCCCAGTAATATGGGCAATTCCCTTGAGCGTGTGCTGTTTGAGCAGCGCCCGAATCACCTTGGTATAAATAACTGTGGGCTCCAGCAATTCCTCCCCCAGAGTACGCCCCAAATCCGGGACCTTGCTTCCGAGTTTGATCCCTCCCACTTCAAGAAGAACCTTGCGCGCCAGCGAGAAGCCGTTACTATGCAACCCACTGGAAGGCAACCCAATTACACAGTCGCCAGAAGCGACGGATGACGGACGGGGGATCTTGGCCCGTTCGACCACGCCGACGGCGAAGCCCGCCAGGTCGTATTCGCCGTCGGGGTAAAATGAGGGCATCTCCGCCGTTTCTCCTCCGATAAGGGTACATTCCGCTCGCCGGCATCCTTCGGCTATACCACGGATCACTTCAAGGGTTGTTTTGGGCCTGAGCTTTCCTGTCGCGAAGTAGTCGAGAAAAAAAAGGGGCTCGGCTCCCTGAGTCAAGATATCGTTGACGCCCATGGCTACGAGATCGATCCCCACCGTGTGATGTACACGTGTCATAAAACCAATCTTGAGCTTGGTACCGACACCGTCGGTAGAAGACACCAGGATCGGATGGCGATACCGTCGAGTGGGAAGACTGAACAGCGCACTAAAGCCACCCACTCCGGCCATGAGCCCCGGCCGGTGGGTCTTGCGCGCCAGGGTGCGGATGGAGCCGATCATGCGGTCCGCCACAGTGATATCGACTCCGGCCTTCTTGTAGCTCATTGTTGATCGTGCCGGCATGTCAGTTCGTCGTTCCTCAGAGTTCCAGGGCAAGGAGTCCTCATTAAATCGAGCAAGGGGGGAATAAACGATTTGCCATTCCCGGATCCCAAATGCTTCTATTGTACAGAGACGAGGCGATTTCAGGAAGGAGAAACTGTATCATCGTCTTGCTTCAAGACGACAAGCGCCTTCTTGGCAGCCTGCTGTTCCGACTGTTTCTTGCTCTTCCCTTCACCCCGACCCAAGACCTTTCCCCCGATAGCGATTTCCGTAATAAAGCGCTTCTCATGACTGGGGCCCGATTCCGCCACCAGTATATAGGTCGGTGGGGCATGCATGAGCATCTGGCTGATCTCCTGGAGCCTCGTCTTGTAATCCCTGAGCCCCAACTTCTTCTGTTTGATCTCCCGTGAAAAATGCTTTTCCACCACTCGGTGGGCCGCTTCGTAACCTCCGTCCCAATAGACGCCCCCAAGCACCGCCTCAAAGGCAGCCGCTAGAATGGACTCCTTTAACCTTCCGCCGCTGCGCTCCTCCCCTTTGCCTAACCGAAGCCGCTTACCCAACTCCAGGCTTGTGGCCTTCTCCGCCAGGATTACCGCGTTAACCAATGAGGCACGCATCCTGGAGAGATCCCCTTCCTTCTTTTCCGGGTAACGCCGCATCAAGAGATCACTGACGGAAAGGTTCAAAACCGCGTCTCCGAGGAACTCTAGAGTCTCGTTATGATCGATCCCGTCACGGCGTTCGAAGGAAACGTGAGTAAGGCAGCGCAGAAGCAGCGAAGAATCGCTGAAAGAGTAACCCAATACCTCCTGCAGACGGAGCAGTAATTGCGAGTCCTTGACCACAGCCTAAGGGTGCTCCATCACTTGTCCTCGCAACCGGGCCCCATCCAATCCCTCCAGGACCACCTCGACCTCACGATTGACTTGACGATGGCTGGTCGGGAATACCACGGAAAGGTAATTTCGGCTGTACCCCTTGTAGAGCCCTTGGGTCACGTCCACCGCTCGCTCCACTAAGACTGGGACCCGAGCACCAATGAATCGCCGGTAGAATCTCTTTTTCTTCTTCGCTCCCAGTTCACGGGTACGGCGGGATCGTTCTTTTTTAACGGCACTAGGGACCTGCTGGGGCAGAGCCGCAGCGACCGTGCCAGCCCGGGTCGAGTAGGGAAACACGTGAAAATAGGTCAGGGGAATCTCCTCGAGAAACTCAAGCGAGCGCTCGAAATCCCCATCGCTCTCTCCCGGAAAACCAACAATGATGTCGCTACCCAGAGATGCAGTGGGAATCCTTTCCCGGATGCGATCAAGTAGGTCCCTGTAAAAACCCGTCGTGTAATTCCGGCGCATTCGACGAAGGGTCCGGTCCTCCCCCGCCTGTAGGCAAACATGAAAATGGGGACAGATCACTTCCGACTGGGACATCAGCTGGATCAGCGGTTCTGTGACCTCCCGCGGATCCAGGGAACTCAAGCGTAACCTCGGGACAAGGCCGCTGTCGGTAATCGTTCGTAACAGTCGGGTCAAATCGGATCTGGGTTCTAAATCATGCCCGTAGGACCCCAGATGGATACCGGTGAGCACGAGTTCCTTAAAGCCCTCTTGAGCCAACACACGGACCTGGCACAGGACCTCATCTTCAGAAACGCTGCGGCTCCGCCCGCGAGCTATAGGGATAATACAATAAGTGCACGAGTAGTTGCAGCCTTCCTCGACCTTCAAGAACGCCCGTGTGTGCTCGGGAAGCCCCCGGGCCCCAACGACACGAACCCCCCGCTCTTCTCTGGGATTGCCCACAGAGATCACCGGCCTGCCCACCGCCGATGGATTCGGTTGGCCAACGAATCGGACCAATTCGTCCAGACGATTAAGTCCCACGACAAAATCGACGCCCGATACAGCTGCGACTTGCTGGGGGCTCACCTGAGCATAACAACCGGTAACCAGAACCCGAGCCTCGGGATTCAGCCTCTTTGCGCGCCGCACAAGCTGGCGTCCCTCCCAATCGGCACGATCGGTTACAGTACACGTATTAATGATGTAGAAATCCGCGATTTCCTCAAAGGGGACAAAGCAATGTCGTTCCGATTGGAGCCGTTCCCGGTTGACCGCAGAGTCGTACTGGTTAACTTTGCAGCCAAGGGTTGTAAGTGCAACGCGCATGTCAGGTTTTGGTCCGAGTCCCCTCCTCCACGCTCTAAAGGGCGCTCTCTATCCAGCCTCCTCCCAGAACCTTTTCCCCCCGGTAAAAGACCGCGGCCTGACCAGGGCTGACCGGCGCAGAGACACCTTGGAACCGAACTTCAGATCGACCTATCCCCACGGATCGCACCTGACACGGGATGGGGGTCGAACGATACCTAATCTGTACTTCCGCCAAAATAGGGTCCTGCTCGGGAGGTTCGAACCAATTGACCGAGTGGGTGACATGCCCCACACTCCCCAGTTCTTCGCGCTTGCCCACCATGACATGCTTGGTCTTTTCCTCGATCCCTAAGACGTATAAGGGATGAGGTGCAGAGACTCCCAGCCCCTTCCTCTGACCGACGGTGAATCGATGGATGCCTTGATGGGTCCCCAGGGACTTTCCCGATCGATCCACGATCTCACCTTCAACGGACTGTCCCCGATCTGCATGGGCTTCCACCAGGGACCGGTAGTCACCGAAACAGATATCCTGGCTTTCTGGACGGTCAGCTACTGACATTCCGAGTTCACGAGCCCGCTTACGAACGTCGCCCTTATGCCAATCACCAAGGGGGAATAGCGTGTGGACGAGCTGCTCCTGGGATAGGCCGAAGAGAAAGTAGGACTGATCTTTGTCCCTGTCCTGCCCACGCAGGAGGGAGTAACGCCCGCAAGTGACATCTCGCACGATGCGCGCATAATGGCCTGTCGCCACGTACTCGGCCTGTTGCTTTTTTGCCCAATCGAGAAGAAAACCCAGTTTGAAGTCTCGATTGCAGGATATACATGGGTTGGGCGTTTTCCCACTCAGATAGCTCTGAGCAAAGGGCTTAACCACCGATTCGAGAAAAACAGCCCGCAAGTCTAACAGGGAATAAGGTATTCCTAATAGAGAAGCGACATCTTTGGCCCCTTTATAGTTGGAACAGACCCGCTCATCGTTGCGATCCCCATCCCACATCTGGAGGGAAACCCCGGAGACCTCATAGCCCATTTCAATCAGTAGGCTTGCGGCCACAGAGCTATCCACTCCCCCGCTCATGGCTATGACAACTTTTTTCTTCGTCTTTATCATCGTCAATTCAGTTTCCCGAGTTTTTGAGGAGCTCTTTAACCTTGTGAAGTACCTCAGTATCTTCGGCGCGGCGATCTTCCAACCCTCCCTGCCTGGAACTCAGCTCATTAATTCTCTGCTCCATCCGCTGGACGTACTCAGCTAGCCCCCCAATGGCCTTGGCCACAGGATCCGGTAGCCGCTGATGGTCCAAATCGATGAATTGGGCCTCTGGATCCCGTTGCACCCCGGCCCCCTCAACGACCCGACCGGGAATTCCGACGACCGTTGAATCCGGCGGGACCGAATTTACGACGACCGATCCCGAACCAATTCTGCTGTTACGGCCGATGGTCACCGGGCCCAGAATGGTCGCCCCGGCCCCAATGATGACGCAATCCTGCACCGTGGGATGACGTTTTTCCTTCCTCAGGCTGATACCCCCCAGGGTTACGCCTTGATAGATGGTAACGTCGTTTTCAATCTCCGCAGTCTCACCAATGACAACACCCATACCGTGATCGATAAAAAAACGAGAACCGATAATTGCCCCCGGGTGGATCTCAATCCCGGTCAGGAATCGACCCAGATGGCTGATGAACCGACCGGGGACCTTTAGCCTCTTGAGCCACAGAAAATGGGCGATGCGATAGAAGAAGAGCGCATGAAAGCCCGGATAACTGAGAAGGACTTCCCAGATATTTCGGGCCGCTGGGTCCCGGTGAAAGACGACCTGGATGTCTTCTTTCAAGGTGTTCCACATAACAATCGACCGAGTCAGAAAAACTCACGCAGAGAAGCGCCCCAAATTCTCTTAACGCCGCGAGCTTTTGAACCTTTTCCTCTTACCGTCCTTATAAAGTTTATAATCAATACTATCGACCAAGGCTTGCCAGCTAGCCTCGATTACATTTTGCGAGACACCCACGGTACCCCATTCGTCTTTCTTGTCACCGGATTCGATTAAAACGCGAACCGATGCACCGGTTCCCTCACCGGAAGAAAGCACCCGGACCTTGTAGTCTAACAATTCGATATCCTTGAGAGAAGGATAGAATTTATCCAGGGCCTTTCGTAGCGCCTGGTCGAGGGCATTAACCGGTCCATTCCCCATGGCGGCCGCGTGTTGGATGTCCCCGTTTACGTCAACAATGACAGTAGCTTCCGAGACGGGCGGTTCTTCTTCGGCGCGTTTTTCATCCATAACCCGAAAACTGACGAGACGAAAGTTCTTTCTCTTTTTTCCCAGGACTTCTTGGATCAAGAGTTCGAAAGACGCCTCCGCTGCCTCAAATTCATAACCGGAGCTTTCCATTTCCTTGATGCGTCGCAAGATCTGCGGCACCGCATGCTCTATGGCCGTTAGGTCGATTCCGTATTCCTTCCCCTTGTAAAGGATATTACTCCGGCCCGCCAAGTCGGAGACCAAGACCCGCTGGCGATTCCCCACCAGATCCGGATCGATGTGCTCATAGGTCTCACGGTTTTTCACGATGCCCGATACGTGAAGCCCTCCCTTGTGAGCAAAGGCCCCGTCACCTACGTACGGCTGATGCTTGTTCGGAACAACGTTGGCCAGCTCATAAAAAACGTGGGAGACATCACGGAGCTTTTTTAGCTGTTCCCTATCAATGCACTTTTTCCCAAGCTTGAGCTCCAGATTGGGAATGAAAGAACAGAGATTTAAGTTGCCGCATCGCTCCCCAAAACCGTTGATGGTGCCTTGCACCTGGCGCACACCCATCTCAACGGCCACTAGCGTATTGGCCACTGCCAATTCCCCATCGTTGTGGCAGTGAATTCCCAGGGGAGTGCGTACTACGCCAAGGACACTGGAGATGCCCTTTCGAATATCGCCCGGTAGACTCCCTCCATTGGTATCGCACAGAGCGATCCAGTCAGCGCCACCCTCCTGGGCCGCGACCAGACACTGGACCGCATATTCCGGGTTGGAGCGATAGCCGTCAAAGAAATGCTCCGCATCGAAAACCACTTCATCGACGTGCCGCTTCATGTAGGCGATGGAATCGGAGATAACCTCCAGATTGGCCTTTTTGCTTATTCTCAAGTCATCCTGTACGTGCAGGTCCCAGGTCTTCCCTACCAGGGTTACGACAGGCGTATCCGCTGCCAGAATCATCTTGAGGTTCAAATCCTGAGAAGGTTTGGACGAAGGCTTCCGTGTGGTGCCGAAGGCGGCGATCTTGGGGCCCTTGAGCTTTTGCTTTTTGATTTCCTTGAAAAAACCCGCGTCCCGAGGATTGGACCCTGGATACCCCCCCTCGATATAGTCCACCCCCAACTCGGCAAGCTTACCCGCTATCCGGAGTTTGTCCTCGAGGGAGAAAGAGATATCCTCTGCTTGGCAGCCGTCCCTCAGGGTCGTATCGTAAATCAAAACATCTTTCACTAGGTCACCGGCTTCCCGATAAAGCTGTCGTGCAGGATTCGTACGGCCTTGTGGGCGTATTGCTCTCGTACGATCACGGATATGGTAATTTCGGAGGTGGAGATCATCTCAACATTGATTCCCGCTTTTGCCAGGGCCTGAAACATTTGAGCCGCGACTCCCGCCTGGGTCCGCATGCCGCGTCCTATGATCGAGACCTTGGCCACGTCTGGATCACAGCGCACTTCCTCCGCCTTCATCTTGGGTCTAATCGCTTCGACCAACTGCTGAGCCTTCTTGTAATCGTCCTTGGGGACAGTGAAGCTGACGTCCGTATACCCCCCCGCGCTGGCATTTTGGACGATCATGTCCACGATGATGCCAGCCTTGGAAAGGGGAGCGAAAATATTGGCCGCCAAGCCGGGTTTGTCAGGTACATGGGTAAGCGTAATTTTTGCCTGCTCCCGGTCGCTGGCCACCCTTGACACAATGAGTTCCGATTCTTTGTTCTCCTTGACCACTCGAGTTCCCTCCCATGGAGTAAATCCTGATCTCAGGTGCAACGGGATGTTGCCTTTCATGGCAAAATCCACCGAGTTGATATGCAATGCCTTGACCCCAAGGCTAATCATTTCCATCATCTCCTCATAGGAGACATAGTCCAGTTTTTTAGCCGTTGGACACAGCTTTGGATCCGCCGTATAGATCCCGTCAACCTGAGTATATATCTCGCAAATATCGGCCTTCAAGGCAGTGGCCAGAGCCACCGCTGTAGTGTCCGATCCGCCCCGCCCCAGTGTCGTGATATTGCCATCCGGATCGATACCCTGAAAGCCCACAACGACTCCGATTTCCCCCTTACGCAGCGACTGCTTGATGAATCGTGTATCGACCTTCTGAATCTTGGCCCGGCCATAAGCATTGTCCGTCAAGATACGGATCTGATAGCCAAGCCACGAGCGCGCTCTGTAGCCCATGGCTCGGATGGCCAAGGCCAACATGGCCGCAGAAACCTGTTCACCGGCGGAAAGGAGGACATCCTGCTCGCGCCCGTCGGGCTCTTTAGCCATGGCTCTGGCCAGGCCTAGTAAGCGATCGGTTTCACCCTCCATGGCGGATATCACCACCACGACCTGATTACCCATCTCATGGGTTGCAACCACCCTATCTGCAATATCCTTGATACGTTTGGGACTTCCCGAAACCGTCCCACCGTATTTCTGCACGATTAAAGCCATCGTCCTTGCCTACTTCCTACGCTTTAGTTGGTTGATAATCTCTTCATAATGGCTACCATTGGCGGTAAAGTCCAATTGGCGCTGGGAGCCCTTACCATGGCTAAAAGCGACGCCCAATAGCTCGTCTATCTCTGCCTCGGAAAGACGTTCAACCCATTCGATTACGCTTACACCTTCCGAAAATAACACCTCCCGAAGATTCAACTCCTCGATTTCATTAACCCCCGCAAGTCGATAGAGATCAATATGATACAGGGGGAGCCTGCCATCGTACTCGTTGATCAAGGTAAAGGTGGGACTTCGTACCCAAGCCTTTTTGTCCACCTCTAATCCTTGAGCAAGGCCCCTTACGAAGCACGTCTTACCGCTGCCGAGCTCACCGCTGAGCCCAATAATTTCTCCACCCTTTAGAAGCCTACCTAACCTGCGCCCCCACGCCTGGGTTTGTGTAGTGGAGCGAGAAAGGACACTAAAGGATTTCATGAAGGCATGAGATTCGTATAATCGTTAGTCCGTTATTGGTTATTCGTCCAACGCAAGAGGCCAAGCTTCTCTGTGCTGACCGATCACACGAATACACATGTAACGAATAACGAATTAACCAGTTATCGGGTAACGATCCTCCTTTAGTTTCTTGATCCCTTGGGGCAGCGCATCCACCACGTCGGTCGCTATCATTCCCATTTCCCCCTGCCCATCGCGAACCCGGTCGCCAACGAAACCGTGAAGGAAGACCCCCAGTTTGAGGGCGTCTCGTTCGTCCAACCCCTGTGCTAGCATACCAGCTAATATTCCCGCTAGCACGTCCCCCATACCCCCACTGGCCATACCGGCATTCCCAGTTGGATTAATATACACTTTACCATCAGCTGTCGCGATAACGCTCCTGGCCCCTTTGAGAACCACATGACAGCGATGCTCTACAGCGAAGGACCGGGCCGTTCCCACCCGGTCACGGTTAATTGACTCCGTATCGGTTCCCATCAGTCGCGCCATCTCTCCTGGGTGGGGGGTGAGTACCGGCGGCCTCTTAGCCGCTCTCAGCCGACCCGTTTTTTCCGCAAGATGAGTTAGCCCATCGGCGTCTATAACCCATGGAATTCCCATATTTCTTAGCAGCCACCACAAGGCGCTCTTGGCTCCGTCTTTGAGGCCGATCCCTGGGCCAAAGAGCAGGGCGGCCTTTTTATCGAGGAGACGGGCCCATGTCTGATCGCTAGGCGCTTCCAGGTCATCGTCAGAGGAGCCGCCAAGGGGCTCAGTCATAGACTCCACCAACGCACCGGCAAATATACCGTTCAGGGAGCGAGGGGCTGCCAGGCTGACCAGTCCCGTACCGACGCGCATGGCTGCCCTACAGGCCAGAATGGCTGCTCCAGTCTTGCCCCTGGAACCCGCTACCACGAGCAAGTGGCCAAAGGTCCCCTTATGGGTGTCCGGCTCCCTAGTGGGGATCAGCCCACTCACCTCTTGCTCCTCTAAAAGTTCCGTACGGGGTGCCACTTCTGCAACCGCCTTCGAGTCAATTCCGATGTCGACGACTGCCAAATCCCCCACATAAGGGGTTTCAGGATACACGACCTGACCCAACTTGGGGTAACCAAAGGTTACCGTTGTTTCGGCCTGAACAGCGATTCCCAGGGGCCTTCCACTATCCGTGTCGAGGCCCGACGGCATGTCCACTGCCACGATGGGAAGACCTGAGGCATTCATGGCCTCAATCGCGTCTGCGTAGAGCCCTTGGACCGCCTTGCTGAGGCCTATGCCGAAGATCGCATCGACCAAGACCCCATAGTCTTTGAATTTTTTGGTTAGGTGAGAAAGGGCGCCCTCTTCAGCTTCGCTGATCTTGCCCTTCGCCCTGAGGTAAGCACGCAGATTTGCCCCAGCATCGTGAGAAAGGTTCTCTTTACGGGCCAGGAGAATGACTTCGCACGGGATCCCTTTTTTTTTCAGATAACGGGCGACCACCAAACCATCGCCACCGTTGTTTCCCCGCCCCGCAACCACCAGGACCCCTTTCTTTGTGGCTTTAGGAAAACTCTCCAACAAGGCATCGAAGACCCCTTCGCCGGCACGTTCCATGAGGGTGAGGCTCGGGACCCCGTACTTTTCAATGGTGAGCCGGTCCAGCTCGCGCATTTCTTTAGCTGTAACGACCAACATGGTTAACTCGTCATTCGTGTCTTCGTTATTGGCCTATTATTAATCTGTTATTTTTCAAACATCTTGAACATCTTGTTGGGTGGCTTTAGAGGAACTCTATTAGACAAGCCCACGAGTCTCAACCCTAGGGGACAACTCCCAGTAGATCCTTCATTTCCCGGACAGCCCGCTCCATCCCAACCATGATGGCGCGAGCAACGATACTATGACCGATGTTCAGCTCGACGATATCCGGGATCCTCGTAATAGGCAGGACGTTGTCATAATTGAGTCCATGTCCACCATGGACCTCCAGCCCCAGCCTACTCGAGAGAGAGACGGCGTTCTTAACCTCGTCGAGCTCGACTGTTCGGCTGCCGGAAACCAGACTGTAACGCCCCGTATGGATCTCAACCCCATGGGCTTCGACCTCCCGACTCGCCTCGATCTGGTCCGCCTGGGGATCGACGAACAGGCTCACCCGAATTCCGGCTCCCTGGAGACGCTTAACGGCTTCCTTGATATTACTCTGTTGACCGATAACGTGAAGTCCTCCCTCTGTGGTCAGCTCTTCGCGGCGCTCGGGGACAAGACAGACGTCATCTGGCTTGAACCGTTCGGCATGCCTGACCATTTCAGAGGTTACCGCCATTTCCAGATTTAGCTTGGTGGTGAGGTTCTCACGCAACCGTTCTACATCCCGTTCCTGAATATGGCGCCGGTCTTCACGCAGATGAACGGTAATGCCATTGGCTCCACCCTTCTCAGCAAGGAGCGCAGCCTCCACCGGATCGGGGCTATCAATCTGTCTTGCCTGACGCACGGTGGCTACATGATCTACATTGATCCCAAGCCGCATATTCGTATAATCGCTATTCGTGTTTTCGAATCAACCAGTAACGAGCTGACGAGTAACCAATTACTTGTCGCTCCCTAACGCAACACGAATCTCTTCCGCTATTTCGTGGGCCATCTTTCGAATCCCGTCCTCGTCCTCCCCTTCCAACATAACCCGAGCCAGGGGTTCTGTCCCCGAGTAACGGACCAATACCCTTCCCTTCGTCCCCAATTCCTGTTCAACCGCGGTGATTCTCTTTTGCACACGAGGAACATTGGACAAGGCCTTCTTCTCCTTAACTCCCACGTTGAGAAGCACTTGAGGGAGCTTGGTCATCACCCGCTTCAGCTCACCCAGAGACTTCCCCTGTTCCTTCATGATCGTCAAGATCTGTAGGGCCGTGAGACAACCGTCTCCGGTGGTGTTGTGGTCCATGAAAACTACATGCCCCGACTGCTCTCCACCCAAGTTATACCCCCCGCGACGCATCTCCTCTACCACATACCGGTCTCCCACAGAGGTACGGATAAGGTTAATACCCATATCCTGGAGCGCAATATCCAGCCCGAGATTACTCATCACTGTCCCCACCACCGTGGAGGACGCAAGGATCCCCTTTTGCTGCATGTATCGAGCACAAATGGCCAGGATCTCATCCCCATCAACAATCTCCCCTTTCTCGTCCACAAAGATGGCACGGTCACCATCCCCGTCCAGTAAGACGGCCAAATCGGCATCATGCTCGAGCAGGACACTTCGTGCCGCCTCAGGAGAAAGGGAGCCACAGGCCTCGTTAATATTTTCTCCATCGGGATTTACCCCAATGGGAATCACCTCTGCGCCCAGCTCACTTAGAACCTCAGGTGCCACACGATAAGCTGCCCCATGGGCGCAGTCCACCACGATCTTCAATCCGTCCAGGGAGAGACAACGTGAGAAACTCATCTTTAAGTAGACGACATTCCGCCCTACCGCATCGGATATACGAAATGCCTTTCCCACCTCAGAAGCCGTGGGCCGGTATCGATCTATGGCGCCCCCAAAGATCAATTCTTCAATACGTTCCTCGAGGGCGTCAGGAAGCTTGAAGCCCTCGCGGGAAAAAAATTTGATTCCATTATCTCTAAAGAGGTTATGAGAAGCCGAGATAACCACCCCCGCGTCGGCACGCATGCTACGGGTGAGAAAGGCGACTCCCGGCGTCGGTAACGGGCCCACGAGGAGCACATCCGCACCCATGGAGCAAATCCCGGAGGCCAATGCCGTCTCAATCATGTACCCGGAACGGCGAGTGTCCTTGCCAATGAGGATACGGTATCGGTGATCTCCCCTACCGACACCCTCTCCACCCCGTTCTGGTTCCTGAAATACATAGGCCAGTGCCCGGCCTAGCTTTAAAGCCATTTCCGAGGTCATGGGCTCCAAATTGGCCACTCCCCGGACCCCATCGGTGCCAAAGAGTTGTCGCTTTTGCCCTCTTTCCTCCGCCCGGGGAGAGTGACTTGACCCATCTTTTCCTATTGGCTGATCGCTTGTCATTGAACAGTCGCTCCGAAACGAATCTTATCAACAACTCGAAGCGCGCGAAAGGTGGCCTTGACGTCATGAACCCGAATCAGGTTAGCCCCTCCCAAGGCAGCGGCCACTGCGGCCGCTATGCTTCCTTCCAGCCGATCCTCGGGACCCACCTGAAGGATCTTGCCAATGAAAGTCTTGCGAGATGGACCCACCAGCAGAGGTTGCCCCAAAGTGCCTAAGGTCGATAGAGAGCGCAGGAGCTCCAGATTGTGATCCAGATTTTTCCCGAATCCGATCCCCGGATCAATAATGATGTTCACGGGTTCCACCCCTACTGAATTTGCGAATTCTATTTGGTTTCGCAAAAAATCGGCTACCTCTTGAACGACATTACTATAATTCGGCTGGGCCTGCATGGTCCGAGGCTCACCTTGCATATGCATGAGGATCACCGGCACCTTCTCTCGTGCCACTAGTGACGCCATGGCAGGGTCAAATTGCAAGGCACTAATGTCATTGACCAGATCCGCCCCTTCGTCCAGAGCACGACGCGCCACGTGGGCCTTGGTGGTATCCACCGAGAGGGGAATGTTTACCGCCCGACGAAGCCCTTGAAGGACCGGGATCACCCTATCTAATTCTTCGTCGTCAGAGACCGGCTCAGCCCCTGGGCGTGTGGATTCACCGCCGATGTCGATCACATCGGCCCCTTCGTCTGCCAGCTCAGTACCACGGGCAATTGCCCTGTTGGGGTCCAGAAACCTCCCTCCATCAGAAAATGAATCCGGCGTAATATTGAGAACCCCCATGATAGCCGTTCGACGGCTCATGTCTATGTTTCCATGACGAGTAGGAAGGACCCAGCCAAACTCGCCAGACTGGTTCCGGGAATGTTGCATGATGTCCAAGGAAAAATCCGATTGACCGGGCATTGATCTAAACGTGAGCCCCTCCCTCTCCTAGGATCCTGCCCCTCATCGTCGGGCAATCTGTCTTTGAACTGAAAATCGGAATTGAAGAGGGCTGGGTGATCCCTCGGCAGGTCGATCTCGTTAATTTAGACGTTGGCCGGCGCGGGTCCCATCGTTAGGGGTGATCCGTTGTTGCTGCCGAACTCCCGGACCAGGGTATCGATCTCGGAACCGTCCAGGACCTCTTTTTCGAGAAGCCTCTGCGCCAATTTGTGGAGTAGCTCAAGGTTGGTGGTCAGGATATTCTTGGCCCGCTCATAGTTCTCCTGGATGATACGCCGGACCTCGGCATCGATGGCAGCGGATGTACTTTCTGAAAAGTCCTGTTGCTGGGTGAAGTCCCTGCCAAGGAAGATCTGCTCCTCCTTTTTGCCAAAGGTCATGGGGCCCAATTTCTCACTCATCCCCCATTCACACACCATTCGACGGGCAAGGTCCGTAGCCCGTTCGATATCATTGCCTGCACCGGTGGTCATGCTATCGAGCACCAACTCCTCAGCCACCCGTCCCCCGAAAAGGATGGTAATGTTGTTGAGCAGGTAGTCCAAGGGATAGGTATGTTTTTCATCGATCGGCAATTGTTGCGTTAAGCCAAGGGCCATTCCGCGAGGGATAATCGTAACCTTATGAATGGGGTCCGTACCCGGGATAAGGGTGGCCACGAGGGCATGTCCGGCTTCATGATAGGCCGTATTACGCTTCTCTTCTTCACTGATGATCATGCTCTTGCGTTCGGAACCCATCATGACCTTGTCTTTCGCCAATTCAAAATCGGCCATGTCGACCGTTTCTTTGTCGCTCTTGGCTGCCAGGAGCGCCGCTTCGTTCACCAGGTTTTCGAGATCGGCACCGGCAAACCCAGGGGTCCCACGGGCCAGAACTTTGATGTCCACATCGTCGGCCAAGGGTACTTTGCGGATATGCACGGATAGGATCCCTTCTCTTCCCTTGATATCCGGGTGGGGGACGACGACCCGGCGGTCGAAGCGACCCGGCCGAAGGAGGGCCGGGTCTAATACATCGGGACGATTGGTCGCGGCAATCAGGATGACCCCTTCATTGGTCTCAAACCCGTCCATTTCAACCAGCAGCTGATTGAGGGTCTGCTCTCGCTCATCATGTCCTCCGCCCAAACCTGCACCTCGTTGCCGACCCACTGCGTCAATTTCGTCGATAAAAATAATACAAGGGGCGTTTTTCTTTCCTTGAACGAAGAGGTCTCTGACCCGAGAAGCCCCGACGCCCACAAACATTTCCACGAAATCAGACCCGCTGATGCTATAGAAAGGAACCCCCGCCTCTCCTGCGATAGCGCGAGCCAGCAAGGTCTTCCCGGTGCCCGGAGGGCCAACCAGAATGCACCCCTTAGGGATCCGACCTCCCAGCTTGGTAAACTTTTTAGGGTCTTTTAAGAATGCGATAATTTCCTCTAGGTCATCCTTTGCCTCTTCAACTCCAGCTACATCGTTGAAGGTTATCTTCGTCTGGTTTTCGTTGAGAAGCCGAGCCCGGCTCTTGCCGAAAGACATTGCCTTGCCACCACCAACCTGCATCTGCCGCATGAAGAAGATCCATACGCCGATGAGCAGTAGCATGGGGAACCAGTTCACCAGGAGAACCACGTACCAGGGAGATTCGTCCTCCGGCTTCGCCGAGATTCTGATTTTTCTAGCCCTGAGTGTCTTGACCAGATCGGGATCGTAGGGAGCGAAGGTCTTAAATCGCTCTCCGTTCTGGTATTTGCCTAGGATATTCTGCCCTTGAATGGTTACTTCCTGGATTTCGCCCTTATCGACTGCTATCCAGAAGTCGCTGAAAACCACTTCAGGGTCCTTGCGTTGCTGACGTGTAAAGACATTAAAGAGCAGGAGAAACATCAGCCCCAGGACCAGCCAGAGGGCTAAATTTTTAGATGTTTGGTTCAATCAATCGGTCCCAAATTAAAGACGTTCTATCTTTAAGGTTTACCACAGGTACGGGTTTAGATCAATATCTTCACGCTATAAGAAAAGTTAGTATTTTCAAGGGGTAAGTACTGAACCACCCCGTGGCTGAGGCGTCAACTGCCGCTGCTTGTGCCTAGGACAAGAAAGAACAATGGAGACACCAAAAAGTATCCACCTCCGCAGAGGACCATGGGCAACTTACTCCCCGTAGGTGCCTACGGCTTCGAAGGCCGGAAAGGCTGGATAAACCCGTTGAGGCTTCATTTTAATTCTATCCTATGGATACAAAGCCTAGCACAAACATTAAGCAGGTCCATCCATGGAGGATAGCCGTACTTTTAGGAGCTCACGGGTTCGGGGCCCGGTCTTAGCAAACTCACTCCTTCCGTAGGAGGGAATCCAAAGGATCCAATCTCCGGCCAGCACGATAGGCAGGGTCCTTCGAATTGGGAAAGGGACCTTCTTCTCAATAAAGAGATCCTTGACCTTTTTATGCCCTTGCATCCCTAGGGGTTGGAACCGGTCCCCAGCGCGAAAATTGCGCACGGTCAGGGTCTCAGGCAGAACGGCGCTATCAAAGACTGCCTCCATCTCGCTCTGTGGCCGTGCAGCATCGGCTTCGTATGAGACTCCCGAGCTCTGCAGTTCCACGCCAGCTTCGGGGATCAAGACCCTCCCCCCATGGGGAAGCAGGTAATGGTAATGAACCGTGTCCGGTCCTTTACCACCGGTTTTCTCGATCCGCACGTGATCATACTCCCGGCAGAGCTGCCACCCTCCAGGGAGAGAAAGACGGCCCTGCACGGGTCCTTGACCGACGAATCTAAGGGCCCGCTCGATATCTTCAAAGCCTACTCCCAACAAGCTGCCCGTGCGTGCTTCAAGCCAAGAACGCATCACTCTTCGCTGCATGGCCGCACCTTGACCTAGCAAGGCCCCACGCAAAAGATCGGGGCCGACAACGAGCTTCTCGAGAAGCGCCCCTCCTACCTCATCGAGAATCTTTTCCTCTTCCCGCCAGATATCGGCCAGATGGGCCAATCGTTCAGTCAATCGGTTATCGACCCTCTCTTTGAGTTGCAAAAGTAAACGGTGGCGGATCCAGTTCCGTAGGTAACGACAGTCAAGATTGGTGGAGTCCTCTCTGAATTCCAAGCTCTCTGCTTTCAGATAGGTCATGATCTCTTGCCTGGAAACCTCAATGAGGGGTCGCACCAGCATCGACACGTTTCCCCCCTCTGAGTCGTTGAAGATCCGCCGCTTTGGAGGCATACCACCCAGTCCTCTTCTGCCAGTACCGCGAATGAGCCACATGAGCATAGTTTCCGCTTGATCGTCCCTCGTGTGGCCTGTAGCAACCCGATTGTAGCCAAACTCCACAGCCACAGAGTTGAAGAATTGGTACCGTTCCCTTCGGCCCAGGGCCTCCAGGTTTGTCTGATCTCCAACAGACTTCAATTGGGGGAGATCGACCTCCTTCAAGAAAAACGGGACACCTTTTTCTTTGGCCAACTGAGCCACAGAAAGCGCATCCCGTCTGGCCTCCTCGCCACGAACCCCATGGCCCAGGTGAGCCACTGCCAGGCGCCAACCGTACTCGTCTTTGAGGCCAAACAAGATATGAAACAGGGCTACCGAATCCGGACCTCCCGACACACCCACCAAGACTCCGTCACCCCTCGTCAAGAGCTGGTGTTTTCCGATACAGTCGTTAACTTTTTTTGCCAGGTTCACGATCAGGTACACCCCTTAAAGTAAAATCCTGCGCGCTTTACCCCTCCAAAGCAAGGCCCGCAGCGGCCGATTCGTGTCGGATCGAGGT
Organism: Binatia bacterium; assembly: GCA_963664015.2. Classification (GTDB taxonomy): domain Bacteria; phylum Desulfobacterota; class Binatia; order UBA9968; family CAXXLF01; genus JACZQL01. Next base: position 964,599 of record CAXXLF010000002.1, read on the forward strand.
TGAATTTAGAACCTCAATCCCTCCGCGTATCCTGTCAATTCCACATAGCCGAGGCCACGGACCTCTCCATCCCCCATCGTACCGCGGATACGGACGCTTCCCTCCCAGTAGGTGACTCGAGTGCTTTTACGGGCATTGATTTCCTGCTGGGCAAAGAACGGGAGGACTTCTAACTCGAGTTTTTCCGTTGGGATTCGGACCTTCCATCCCATAGGATAGGTCGCTCGACTTTGCGGGCTGGTCCATTGCTCCAGCACCCGAATGTTATAAGCGTCGAGAGATAATTTTCGCGTCGTCCCGTCCTTGTAGACCAGGGTGCCACTTGACACCGGGTCAACTGTGCCATCCCGTCGTCGCATGAGATAGAGCATCAGTTCCGTTTCGTTGTTGAGCTGAAGGCTGAACCAGTCCCATCCAATCTGATCCTTACCTAATTGGTCACTACCAAACTCATGGTCCATCCAAGACAGTCCCTGAACTTTTTCGGCTCGACGGTTGATTTGCACGACCCCCTCGGTCTTGATGCGGGTCAGCGAATAATAGTAGGAGGCTCGCCCGGCACCTTGCCCCTTGCGGCTCAGACCGTTATCACCATGCAGAACTGGAGGCTTCGTCGGGGTCAAGCGCAATTGCAAAGAGTGCTTCCCGTCTTTGACCGTGATCACATGGGTTTTTCCCTCAAGCACGACCCTCCAGTCTTCGTTCCAGACCCGGTAATGTCCTACATTAGCGCCGGCCTTGCCTTCGTAACCCCGGTTGACCCTCTCCCGGAAGATAAAGGTCTCAGCATCCTTGTCGGAAAGTACGAAGTGGGCCATGTATAGATCGGTAAAAAGCGCGGCCGCACCCGTCTCCTGGCGATCTCTAAGGCCAATACGAAAAAAAGTCACCTGGTAGCCGTACCGTTTTCCACTCTCTGTTTCTAAGTGCCCGGTATAGTACCACCACTCGGTGCTGTAGTCTGGATGAGCGGAATGATCGTTTGGGAAGAAAAACTCACGGCGATCCAAGGCCCGCTGGTAACGGAAGGACGTGGACAGCAACAAAACCGCCACTAACCCCAAGGCTATCCATTTTCGACTAAGCACAATCACACCTCCATCATTAGAATAACAGATTCTGGAAGCGTACCCTACTGGCAGTTTTCATGGCTTCTGAAAAATGGTTTGAGACAGTTTCGAAGTAATGCTATAGGGGACACTTATGAAACAGGGAGAATCCAATCGCCGTGATCTTTTGACGAGGCCAAAGGCGGTGGAGGAGCGATTGCACGATGGCTCTCTGTGCCTTGTCGACACCCGACCTGCAGAGCAGTTCGCCCACCACCACATCCCTGGAGCCATTCATTTTGACCTGTTCGGCTTAAGCCTCAGTGACACCAGTCCCGCGCCACTGAAGGCTTTTCTCGTGATGATGCACCACCTTTTCGAACTCCGTGGCCTGACCCAAGAGACAAAGGTCATTTTTTACGAAGAGACCTCCGGAATGAGGGCCGCTCGGGGTTTATGGTTCATGGATTATTTTGGCCACCAGAACGCGCAGGTGCTGGACGGGGGCATGGGCGCGTGGCGGCGAGCAGACTACCCCGTCACAACCGATTGTACCATCCCAAAACCTGGAAAATTGAAAATCACTATCAACAATGGGCTCCTGGCAACCGCCGACGATGTTCTCGGTTCCCTAAACGAAACAACTTGCATCGTCGATACCCGAAGTGACGATGAGTACCTGGGACGTCTCATCAGAGCAGCTCGTGGAGGCGCCGTGCCGGGCGCCATTCACCTCGAATGGACCCACAACCTGGACGCTGAGGGCAAGTACAAGACCCTCCCCGAACTGGAGACCCTGTATAGAAACGCGGGGATTACCCCCGACAAGGAGATCGTGGTCTACTGTCAGGGGGGATACCGTTCGGCTCACTCGTACGTGGCCCTCAAGCTTCTTGGCTATCCCAGAGTACGTAATTACTTAGGGTCGTGGAAAGAATGGGGTGACCGGTCGGATCTACCGATCGAGAAACCCTGGGAGATGCAGTGAAGAATCCCTCACAACCGAAGCCGCGTCAAAGACCCGCAGCACCGAAAGAAATTGACATCAAGGGACTAGGCCAAGGCCTGGTCTCCTCACTGAATCGGAAAAGCATCTTACAGGAACTGGCCAAGGGGCTCAAAAGCCCCATTCCCTACGATCGTCTAACGGTCTTCGATTACGGGGAACGGAAAGCGCCTCGACGTGTTTTTGTTACCCCATCCCACCAGGGCGAACCGACCACCCAGAGCCGCTTCAACGCAGCGGCGAAACGCATCAGCGCAAGACTGGCGCGAGAGAAGCGGACCTTCAATTGGCATGCAAAAGGCTCGCCAATGGGAGCTGAGGCAGAGTGCCTTTCAAGGGCGGGTTTCAACTCCTATCTGGCCCTACCCTTAATCCACCGACGTCGTGTCATTGGGAGCTTCCACCTTGCCCGCAAGGGAACCCAAGCCTACACCGCTGAGGAGCTCCGGGTGCTCGACTCTGTATCCCATTGGTTGACTATGGCTATGGGCAATGCCCTTCTCTATCAGACGGTTAAGAGCAAGAACGAAGCGCTACAAGAAGCGTCCGAGTACAAGTCCCAATTTCTCGCCAGGATGTCTGATGAGATTCGCACCCACCTGGGGGTTCTGGTCGGTTTTCTAGACATTTTACACGCCGGGACCCTGGGACCCGTTAACGAAGAACAAAGAAACGCATTGGATAAGATGCAGTCCCAGTCCCGAAAATTGCAAAAGATGATCAACGACGTCTTAAATCAGTCACGTATCGAGGAAGGGAGCATTCCCCTCGAGGTGTCCACCTTTGCCATCGAACGGATCATCGAACCCCAACTTCCAACATTAACAACCGATGCCCCCAAGCGGGAAGAGATCCTTCAGAACCTGATCGTGAACGCATTCAAGTACACGCCCGAGGGAGAAGTGCGCATTCGGATCAAGAACAAACCCGAGTTTCGTCGTGTCGAGTTTGTTGTGGAAAATAGGGGACTGGGGATCTCGCAAAAAACGTAGCAAAGATTTTTGACGGCTTTCATCAAATCGACGCTACGGCCAGCAGCAAGGGGGTCGGTCTCGGCCTGACCATCGTCAAGAGATAGGTCGATCTATTGGACGGTGACATTCAGGTTCTAACCCACCCTGGCATAAGGATCGAGTTTTTACGTTACGCTTCCGTACACCTTAGAAATCTGATCATCCATCCCGCCTAACATCACATGGGGGAGCCTAACCCCAGGGAGGATATGGGAATGCAAATCAAGAACCAAGTAGCCATTATTACCGGTGGTGGGAGCGGGCTCGGACGGGCGATGGCCCTGGGGTTGGCCGCCGAAGGGGCCAGGGTGTTCATCGCCGACGTCAGGGAGCCCGAAGGCCGCAAGGTGGTTGACGAGATAAAGTCCCAAGGGGGCGAAGCGGATCTCTACGTCGGAGATATCAGTCAGGAAGAGACCGCCCAGCAACTGGTTGATAGCTGCATCCAACGAATGAAACGGATCGATATCCTGATCAACAACGCAGGTCTGAGGATGGAAGATCATGAGGACGGCGTCTTTGAAAACTGGAGGTGTTTGCGAAAGCAGCCAACCCACGAGCTCTCCATTGACCAATGGGATCTGGTCATCCGGGTTAACCTTAAGGCGGCCTTTCTCGGCACCCACTTTGCCCTGCCCCATTTGATCCGTCAAAGGCGCGGCACCATCATCAACACCTCTTCCGGGGCCGGAACCCGTGGCACTGCCGGCAAAAGCGCCTACTGTGCCTCCAAGCACGGTATCGAGGGTTTTACCAAGAGCGTTGCTGAAGAGGTCCGCGAGTACGGTATCAGCGTCAACGCGATCCATCCGGGACGCGGCCGGGCCAATGTGGACGGCCGTGGGGGCGCGGACCCTGACGTCGTCGTCCCACCGGTCCTTTATCTTTGCCGACAGGACGAACCGAAAGTGACCGGCCAATCGATAACCGGACAAGATTGGCAAGATTAACAAGATTGGAGAGAGGGACTAGATAGGGTAAGGGTCTCTAATCGTGGTTCCGAATCGGTCCGATCAAGAACCGCCGGCCTGGACTGGACGGGGCCCCTTGGTTTCGCCTAGGCTACGAATCTCCGGATAGACTTCTCGGGCAAAGAGCTCCATGCTCCGGCGGGTTTCCGCTGCATTCATAAAACCGGCCTGATTCATCATCAGGAGGTGCCCCACGCCGCATCGCTCGTGCAAGTATTTTACTTTTCCAGTTACTGTCTTTGGGCTCCCGCAAATGACCACCCCCTGGGCCTTCAACTGCTCCCAGGACCGCGTGTAACGGGCATCGCCTTTCGGATCATAGAATTTGGCCAGGGCCTGAATGGGGGCAAATCCGTAGGGCGCGAAGAAGCCTGCCGGGCGTCTGCGGTTCAAGTACCAGAGAAGTTTTTTTCCTGTCTCCTCGGCCTGTTGATCGGTTTCCCCGGTGTAGCAAAGCCCCAGGTAGGCAAATTTCTCTGGGGCTGGTTCCGGGTACGCCATTTCCCGGCAGCGTTCCCGATACCTGTTAAACAGGGCATCGGTCTGGTCGTAGGACGTCAGAAAGGCACAAAAGGTATATTGGTGATCGGCGACCCAAGGAGCGCCGTCCGGGTTGCTGCCCGTGATCCAGATAGGTGGATGGGGCTGTTGATAGGGACGCGGCCAGGGGTTAACATAACGGTATTGAAAATGCTTCCCCTCCCAGTTGAACACCTCCTGGCAAGTCCACGCCTTTAAGATCAGATCGTGGGCCTCTTGCATCCTCTCCCGAGTGTGGGAGGGATTGGCATTGGCCGGGTGAATTTCGGTCCCTACCCCTCGTACAAAACCGATGATCATTCGCCCACCTGACAACACGTCCAACATGGCGGCCTCTTCGGCCACCTGGACCGGATTGCGATGGACCACAGGGTAACCGACGATGGCTATCTTGGCCCGCTTGGTACGTCGGATCAGTGCGGCCGCACTGATAGAGACTTGGGCATCGAGGCACGTCGCGGTGGAGTGGTGTTCGTTGAGCATGATTTCCAGTCCCAGTTCGTCCGCGTACTCGAATTCGTCCAGATATCGGTTATACAGCTCGTGCCCCTTGTGAGGATCAAAGTATCGATTGAGAAGTGTCACGCGCATAGCGCCGAAACGATCCTCGACATCCTCCGGGAGGAAGGGATAAGGCATCTCGGAAAAATGATAGGCCAACATAGGAAGGTCCTCTCCGTTAGAGCAGGAATTCGGCCACTGCTCGCACAAACCCCCCAGGCTGCTCGAGATGGGGGTAATGGCCAGATTGAGAGATCAGTTGAAATTTAGAATCCGGGACCGCCTCGTGGTAGGCACGCCCATAGTCGGGCGAAACAACTCGGTCACTCTCCCCCCAGATGATCAGGGTTGGGATTCGGATCCGGGCTAACCGTCTTCGCAGCTTTGGGTTATGCATGAAGGGCTTCCATCCCAGGGCGAGCACGGCTTGACGATTGAGCAGGCATTCGGTCAGCTCCGTTTCGCTCAAGTCCGCCATACCAGGGACCTTCATTTGGCCGGCCTTGGCCGGATCATGCCATGCCAGGCGGGCATGCTCCTCGGCAGGGATTACGAACAGATCCGCGATGTCACGCACCCAGGGTTCGGAGATCTTGATCCCAAAGGCATCGGCAAGGATTAGCCGCTTCAAATACACTTGGCATCGAACGGCCATCTCAGCGGCCACCCAATCCCCAAAGCCGATCCCCAGGAGGTGAACACCACTCGGGTGCAGCTTTTCCATGAAGTCCAGCATTACATAGGCAAGATCGTCGACGCTGTCTACCCAAGAGGGGAGTTCGGAACGGCCCAGACCGGGTAGTGAAGGGACCAAGACCTGAAAGCGCTCGGCCAGTAAATTGTGGAACGGCAACATCTCCCGCCCGATCTCTTCCCCCTGAAGAATAACCAAGGCAGGCCCCTCCCCCTTGGTCCGCAGTTCCAGCGTGAATCCGTCAATCGCGACGGTTTGTTCTTGCCAAGAGGTTGCCATCGCATTCAAAGGACTCAATACTTCTTATAGAAATCGATCGCCAGCTGATTCAAACGATCCGGGTGTTCGATGTGAGAACAATGACGGGATCGGTCGAAGATCTGGACACTGGATCCCGTGATCTGTCTCTGCAATTCTTCCGTATAAGTCGGGGGCCGCAGCAAGTCCTCGGCTCCTGCAACGATCAAGACCGGACAATGAATCTTGTCATAGTCGGATCGCGACGGCCGGAAGCCCCGATCCTGCCCCTCCGGCGCTAGCCGAGGAACGGCACAGGCCTCCCATACGCCGGGCTCCCGGCTTGCCTGCCAGCGCTCCTCCAATATTTCATTGGACCACCAGTGCTCGTTGTAAAATAGCACCTGAAGGATCTCTCGCATTTCCTCGCGCGTGCCGTTGTACCGTGTCAGGACCTTACGGGCGTCATTATCCGGCGCGCTTCCTCCTCCACTGACCACGACTACCGATCGAACAGGCACCCCGAGCGCCCCGGTAGCTGTTATTTGTAGTGCCAAGCCCCCGCCGTAGGAATTCCCCATCAGGTGGACCGGCCCAAGCCCCAGGGTCTCCACAAATCGTCGTAAATGTCCCCTCCGAAAGCCCGCGGGATCAGTGAAACTGTATACCAAATCTGTACGCCCAAATCCGACCAAGTCCGGCGCCACGACTCGGAAGTGTTTTCCCAGCTCGGAAATATTGTAGCGCCAGCTAAACTCCGCCCGGGCACCAAACTCGCCGCTATGGATGAGCAAGACGGTAGCTGTATTCTCACTCACGTTGTCCGGCGCCGCCTCCAGGTAATGGGTCCAAACGTCTCCAACCTGGGCAAAAGCACTTCTGACTCCCTGAGGGAGATGGGTAGCGGGGCTGGGGCTTGTATTCACTGTCGCTTCCACGATGGGAAATTATCTTGATTGCGCTGGTGTGTCAACTCACATAGGGAGAGTGATCCCTTGACGGTGCCTCGGGCAAACAATGGAACAAAGGGAAGAGCTACGGCTTCTCCCCTTTGGAAACCCCATCGGTCATGTGCCTGCGACAAACCGCGGGGTTCCCTCATAAAGTGGCCGCCTTAGCCCTTTATTCTCCCTAGAAAACGAGCCTAAGGAAAATATTTCACTTCCCGGTCCTTTTCATGCTACGGTTTGACCCTAAAGGAGGTCACAAACCATGAACTGGGGAATGCAAAACCGGCTCGCGAGAATCATTAAACCGGAAGACGGCCGTTCCGTCATGCTGGCGGTGGACCATGGCTATTTTTTAGGACCTACGGGTGGGCTGGAAGAGCCACGTAAAACCATCGAACCCCTTCTACCATACGCAGACTCGATCATGCTGACCCGTGGGGTGCTGCGGACCTCCGTCGACGCCAATTCCTCGGCACCGGTGGTTCTCAGGGTCTCCGGTGGAACTAGCATATTGAAGGAGCTTTCCAACGAAGACATCACCGTCTCCATCGACGATGCCATTCGGTTGAACGTTTCCGCTATGGCCCTATCGATCTTTGTCGGATCTGAGTTCGAGAAGCAGACGCTCCTCAGCCTGACACGACTCGTGGACGAGGGGGAAAAGTATGGCATACCTATTTTGGCAGTGACCGCCGTGGGCAAAGACATGGCGCGGGATGCCAGGTATCTGAGCCTCGCCTGCCGGATAGCAGCCGAATTAGGGGCCCACATTGTGAAGACCTACTTTTGTGATGACTTTGACAAGGTTATAGGGAGCTGTCCTATCCCCGTGATCATCGCTGGTGGGAAGAAGATCCCCGAGCGGGAAGCCCTCGAATTGGCCTACAATGCCGTCCAGGGAGGCGCCATCGGTGTCGATATGGGACGGAATATCTTTCAGTCGGACAGCCCCGTGGGGATGATCCAGGCCGTGCGCTCCATCGTTCATGAAAACACAACGGTAAACCAAGCCTATAAGATCTACGAGAGCTCCAAGGGGACGAAGGCCAGTAGGGCCGCAGGTTAGTGAGTTAGTCCAACTCGATTCGGTTCCGGGCTCTCACGCCAGGCAGGCAGACCAGAGACAACCCATGCGAGTCGCCATGTATTACAACAACCGGGACGTCCGGATGGAAGAGGCACCGGTGCCCTCCATCGGTCCTGGCGAACTCTTGGTCCGCATCATGGCCAGTGGTATCTGCGGCACCGACGTAATGGAATGGTACCGGCTGAAAAAGGCACCTCTGGTCTTAGGCCACGAGATCGCCGGTGAGGTAGCTCATGTCGGCGACGGCGTTCAGGATTACCATCCTGGAGACCGAGTCTTCGTCTCTCATCACGTTCCCTGTAACCGCTGCCGCTACTGTCAGAGTGGTCACCACTCGGTTTGCGACACCCTACGCACCACTCACTTCGACCCGGGGGGATTTGCCGAGTATATCCGGGTACCCAAGATCAATGTCGAAACCGGCACCTTCCGCTTGCCCGATAAGATGACCTATGAAGAAGGCTCTTTCATCGAGCCCCTGGCCTGTGTGGTTCGAGGGCAGAGATTGGCGCACCTGGAAGCGCACCAAAACGTCCTCGTCATTGGGAGTGGCATCTCAGGTCTGCTTCACGTTCAACTGGCCCGGGCTCGTAACGCCAAGCGTGTGGTGGCAACCGACATCAACGACTTTCGTTTGCGGTCAGCTAAGGCATTGGGTGCCCATGCGACTATTCGTGCCACAGAGGATGTACCGGCACGGCTTCGAGAGGTCAACGAGGGATACCTGGCCGACCTCGTCATCGTTTGCACGGGAGCTAAGGCGGCCGCCCAGCAGGCATTGGCATCGGTCGATCGAGGTGGGACCATTCTCTTTTTCGCACCCGCCGCCGAGAACGTCGATGTCCCAATTCCGCTCTATGAGCTATGGCGCAACGAGGTTACCTTGACCACAACCTACGCAGGGAGCCCTCAGGATCTTAAGGAATCCATAGAATTGATCCGTAGCCAACAGATTAGGGTGCAGGAGATGATCACCCATCGGCTCAGCCTGGCCGAAGCGGGGTTGGGTTTTGAACTGGTTCAGAAGGCCGAGGACTCTATCAAGGTTATTATCGAACCCCATCGTACCTAAGCGAGTATCCGAAAAACCGTCCTAAAAACTCCCCTCAGTAAAAACTTCTAAGTTGCCGGCGCCACCGCCGGATCCCGCTGGGGATTATTTTCCTTTAGCTCACCGTGCCACAGAGACCGGACAACGGTCGATGCCACCAAGACCACGAGAGCAATCACCACCGCCAGAAGCACCAATCCGCGAACCGCACCGACCTGGACCGCCACGGTGCCAAGAAAGACACCGCTCAGAACACGTGTCCCGCTTGAGGCCAGATTGTAAACCCCCATGACACGGCCACGAACGGGCTGCGGGGCCCAAGACTGGATGATGCTCTGCGCCATGGAGGAAAACACGATCTGGGTCGTTCCGACCATGCAGAGTAAAAGGAAGGAAATCCAATACGTGGAAGACCAAGCGAAAAGTACCAAAAGGAGGGACCAGACCAGCGTTGCAGAAGTTACCACAACGGGCCGGAGCCTCGTACTACCGATCCAGCCGAGCAGAAACCCACCGGCTAGGGCGCCCAGCCCCCCCGCGAGCAAGAGGATCGAATAGCCTGTGGCCGATGCCCCCAAGCGTTCGGCAAAGGGAGGCATAAAGGCCTGAAAGGTATTGCCCACCAGGAACGATGTAGCCGCCACCACAACCAGCAGGGCGACAATAGTCGGATTTCGTCGCACCGTTGCCAGCCCTTGGAATACGGAGCCTAACCCGGTTTGGTCGGATCGCCTTTCCCCCGCCCCTCGATATGGGAGGAAAACAACGAGAACCGACAATGGAAGATAGATCAACACGTTGGCGATAAGACCCCATCCGGGACCGACCCAGGACATGAGCCCACCGCCAATGAGCGGACCCACCATGTGTGCAATGGGCCTCAAGGAGGCGTTCAAACTGATAGCGCTCACCAATTTATCCTTCCCCACCATTTCATGAATGATCAGCATACTGCTCGGGGCGGAGATAAGACCGGCAACGCCATGGAAGACAAGTAGAATGGCGACGTGCCAAACCTCCAGCCGACCGGTGAGAAGGAGGACCCCCCAGCCAATAGAGGAGATAATGAACAGCACCTGAGAGGCCTGGATCAGCCGGCGGCAGTCGAACCGGTCGGCCAAAGATCCTGAATGGAGCGCAAACAATGTGAAGGGAAGCCAGTGGGCGACCAGGGCATACCCCAGCCAGAAGGTCGAGTGGGTAAGCTGCCATATCACCCAATAGCCGATAACGTGCTCCACATTATCGGCGACCATGGATAGCATCGTTGCTAGAGCGTAGTACCTGAAATGGGGGACGCTGAGGGCGGGAAACCGATTAGATTTGGACGGAACTTCCAACGGCCCCCCCCCCCCACCATTGGGATCCGGATCCCAATGGGCCTGTGGTTCTGTTACTCGGTCCGGCACGAGAGAAGGGACAATAAACGCGAGACCCAATGACGCTGAAAGGCGGGTGAGCTACGCTGGCACGATTTCTTTAATGACCATGCGCGCCTTTCCTTCGGCAATCTCTCTTAGAGCCACGACGATCTCTCTATTGTCTGACGCCACCATAGGCTTGGCACCCTTCAAGAGCTGTTTCGCCCTCTGGGCCGCGAGCAGAACCAAGGAAAAACGGTTAGGAACTTTCAGGAGGCAGTCCTCAAGAGTAATTCTGGCCAATAGATTCTCCCTATCTAACTAGTTAAATGGATTCCTGTATTAAATCAGATCCCCCGTCTTTATTCAATCGGTGTCAGTTGGCCCGCCAAAGCACCTGGAATCATTCGCCAAACTGTTCGCTGTTGCTGACTGGGACCCTCGTCGATCTCGAAACCAAGATCTTCAATCATCCGGTGCGCATCGGAGGCCCTCTGACCGGGAGTTGTTAAGTAACCGTTGACGAATATGGAATTGGCTGGGTAGAGGCTCAAGGGCTGGAGCGATCGCAGGTTGACCTCCCTCCCACCGGCAACCCGGATCTCCCTGTCCGGATTAACGAAGCGAAAGAGGCAAAGGGCTTTTAGACAATACTGGGGCGTAAGGTTACTGGCCCCTTCCAGAGGAGTCCCAGGAATCGCGTGAAGAAAGTTAACCGGGATCGATTCCGCCTCCAACTCCCTCAGCTCCAGCGCCAGATCCAAGACATCGTCTTCGCTTTCTCCCATACCCAAGATACCGCCGCAACAAGGAGAAAGCCCGACCGCCTTCACATGTCCCAACGTCTCCAGGCGATCCTCATAGGTATGGGTCTCACAGATCTCGGCGTAGTGATGACGGCTGGTGTTCAAATTGTGATTGACTCGCTCCACACCGGCCTCTTTCAGCGCCGTGGCTTTGGCTTTGGTGAGCAGGCCCAGCGAACAACAAATACTGATCGGCACGCGGCGCTTGATCTCCCGCACCACCTCTGTCAGCTCTGCGATCTCTTTATCCGTGGGTCCTCTCCCGCTGTTGACCATGCAGAATCGGACCGCCCCCTCGGCTTTGGCCTTGAGTGCTCCTTCGACGAGCTTTTCACGGTCTAGGAGTGGATACTTATCGATGGAGGCTGAAGAGACCGAAGACTGAGAACAGTAATGACAGTCTTCGGGACACAGCCCGCTCTTGGCGTTCATCAGGACATGGATCTGCACCCGTTTGCCAAAATAGTGATGACGTACACGAAAGGCTGCCTGCAGGAGCTCGGGAAGTCTCTCGTCCGGTGCGTGGAGCACCGACATCATTTCCTCTCGAGAGAGAACTTTCCCCTGGAGTGATTTTTCCGCGAATGTATTATAATCCATGGTCGATGTCAGTTCCTCCTCTAGCTCAGTGTTTACCATTCACTCCCCCTTCGTTGCAAATGTCGTATGCCCCGCTCTTTCCAAAGCCATTTGCTTGATCTTGCCCAGGTCCAATTTTCCAGATCCCAGCAACGGGATGGAATCAACGAGATAGATGTTTTCCTCCTTGGGAATCCACAACCGAGGGAGCTCCGTGCGACGCAATCGGTCCCAGAGGTCACGGGAGGACAAGTCCTTGCTCGTGTACAGAACAACCAGACGCTCGCCTTTCTGTTCGTCTGGAACGGCAGTGACCGCACAGCAACTCTCACCCAGAATCTTGTTGACCACTTCCTCCAATTTAATATGAGGAATCATCTCTCCGCCGATCTTGCTGAAACGGGACATTCTGCCGGTGATAGTAATAAAGCCGTCTTCATCCACTGAAGCCATATCACCGGTCACGTACCAGCCGTCCCGCACAACTTGGTCGGTCTCCTTGGGACGCCCCAGATAACCCATCATCATTCCGGGACCTTTGACCAAGAGGAGTCCCTCCTGGTTGCGCGAAAGGGTTTGACCGCCCTCGGGATCTACGACCTTGACTGCAACAGCTGGTATCGAGTGTCCAACGGTGCCCGGTTTCAAACCAATCTGGCGTACGGGGCCTTCCATAAAGTCCGGGACATTGACCGCCACCACCGGCCCCATCTCGGTACAACCGTAACCTTCCAGCAAATCCAGTCCGTATTTTTCCTTAAAGGCCTTGGCCGTAGGCTGCGGAAGATTTTCCGCCCCCACGACGGCAAACCGGAGCGATGAGAACTCCTCGGTTGTGCATTTGCGAATATACATGGAAGAGAAGGTCGGAGTGGAAATCAATAGAGTCGCTTTAAACTTGGATACCATCTCGCCAATGATGCCAGCATCCATGGGATTGACGTGATAGACGACGCCCAGCCCGGAGAGGAGCGGGAGCCACAGGGTCACCGTAAATCCAAAGGAATGAAAAAGCGGAAGGATCCCCATGATGCGGTCATTTTGAGTTAACCCAAAAACCTGTCCCATAGCCTCGACGTTGGAGAAAATGTTGTGGTGGGAAAGCATTATCCCCTTCGGCTGCCCCGTGCTTCCGCTGGAAAAGATCACGCCGGCAAGGTCATCGGCGGAAGATTTAGGGGCCGTGTAGAGGGATTGGAGGACGAAAGAGGGGAGCAGAAACGCCGTGGCGGCAGCGGTCAGTTTTTTCCATGCTCCGATCTCTCCCATAACATTCTCGAGGGAGACGGACCCCTCTAGCTCTTCGATCTTCGCCTTGGCAATGAATAGTCGGGAGGTCAAAATGGTGCTAATCTCGCATTGGGCCACAGATGCCTCCATGGATTCCCGTCCGGCGGTGAAGTTTAGATTGACCGGCACCTTTCCCGCTAATAGGACAGCCACGTTGGCCAGCGCCCCGGCCACCGAAGCGGGCAAAAGCAGACCTACCATGCGCTGACCCCGACAGTGCTGACGGATCCAACGGGCAAGCAACAGCCCCCCCACGAGCAGTCGTCCGTAGGTGAGACGCCTGCCGCTTGAATCGGCCATTGCCAGAGAAAACCATCGCCCCTTGGCCGCTTTGATGAAGCCCAGATGAAGCTGGTCCCTGGGGGGCCGCCGGTGGGCAGCCGCCGCACTGCCCAGTTCCATAACTGCCTGGCGAACCCCATCGGCACGTACCGACGAGGCCATAGGCTTTCCGAACGAGACCGTCACCGGATAGGGGAGCCGCTCAGGCCACTTGCGAAAGAACCGGCCCCGTTTGAAGCTAAAGATGCTCCCCCTCAACCGGTCCAGGTAGACGGGAATCACGGGGACATCCAATCCCTCAACCACCTTTTCGAATCCCCGCTTGAACGGCAGCAGATTCCCTGTACGGCTGATGCTGCCCTCGGCGAAGATACAAACCACATGACCTTGCCGTAACTCTTCACGGGCGCTGTCGAATGCATCGAAGATCTCCTTTCGGTTCTGTCCTGAAACAGGGATGGTCTTCATCAGGCGAAAAAACCAACGGAGGCCTAAGAGATCGTAAAAGGAGCGTAAAATCATAAAGCGGACGAAACGTTGCACACTGGCACCGATGAGTAGCCCATCCAGATACGAGATGTGATTGGAAACCAGCAATGCGGGGCCGCGGAATGGGACGTGTTCTTGTCCCAGAATACGGATACGGTACAGCGAATGGGTCAGCATCCAGAGGACAAAGCGGATCAGTAAATCGGGCAGGATACTGAGCACGAAAGCCGTTGCCGCCAGTGTGATCAGACCCAAGAATAGGATGATCCGGTCCACCGGGACTTGCAACAGGTCTCTTAACCCCCAGAGCGTACCGGAGGCTAGCAGTATCCCCACAGTTCCGAGAAAGTTAGCCGTGGCGATCAACTGACCCTTCTGTTCCCTGGGGCTTCGCTGCTGAACCAGTGCGTAGAGGGGGACAATGAACAGCCCGGTAAAAAACCCGAGCAAGACCAGAGACGATGCAACCCAGCCATAGTCGGGTACCGACCACAGGAGAAATAGAGAGAAAATCCCCATGCCGATGGATCCCACAGGAACGAGGCCCATCTCGACCTTGTCACCGGAGAGGTAACCCGCCGCTAGACTGCCCAACCCGATTCCAATGGCGAGGAAAGTCGCCAGTAACCCCACGTGCAGGTTATCCAATCCCATGAGCTCTTTGCTCATAAAAATAATGACAAGATGCAACAAGGCACCGAAAAACCAGAAGTAGGCGATACCCAGAACCGCATACCAGAGCGTCTTATCCTTGATGAGTTGCTTGATGCCGCTCCCGATTGGCGCCCAGGGATTTATTTGAAATGATTTTCGTGCCCCTGACGGAGAGACCTTGGCGATCCAAAAACTGGCTAGGGTCCCGGCCACGGCCAGGCTGACGGCAACGATTCCAATCCAAACAAGGTGTCCCTTCCAGGCTGCCAACATAACACTGCCGATAGAGGTCCCCAGGATAATCGCAAAAAAGGTGCTCATCTCCATAAGACCGTTGGCCCGGGAGAGATCCCGGTCCGGAAGCATTTCAGGAAGAATCCCGTACTTGGCAGGACTGAAAAAGGTCGACTGAAGGGCCATTAGGAAGACCACACCGATCATCGGTTCGATATGGCCGTAAACAAAGGCCAGCAAGCCCAAGCCCATGGCAAGGACCTCGAAGGCCTTGGTAACAACGAGCACGTCCCGTTTACTGTAGGCATCGGCCACATAGCCCGCATAGCCTGAGAAAAGGACAAAGGGCAGGATAAACACGGCTGCGACCATTGATAGGTAACCGCTCCCGCCGCCATTGGTGATGGCCAGGTTTACCACCAACAGCGAAACGACCATTTTGTAAATGTTGTCGTTCAAGGCCCCAAGGAATTGGGCCAGAAGAAACGGCTTGAGCCCGCGGTGCTTGAGCGTTTCGGTATAGGTGCCTATGGGCATAATAATAACCTGGGGCACCCCATTTTGGCACTTTTTGTGATGGATTCCGAGGCGTACAGGGGGGAGCAAACAAAATCCCTAAACATGGGTTATTTTGCCTGATGTTCGAAACAACGTAAAAAAATAATTGTCCATAAGGAATTGCGTGTCTTCCAATAGCAGGAATCTCAAGCTAAGCGCTGCAACGGAGAACGCAAAAAAGACATGCTTTTAACGTATTCGCATAGTCCCCGCAACATTAACATTTGTTTGGGCCAGAGTCTCACTCTCAATTCTCGAAATGGTTTCGGGAATTCCCAGCCTGGGAACCTATTCCGGTAGCTTATTCTCCTCGCAATGACCAAGGGTTGTCAAGTCTCCAGTTAAGGCCTTGGATTGCACAATTCGTTGCAAAACACTTGCCTTTTCGCTACTATCCCAGCAGACAATCGGATTCGGTTGTACTTTGTACGCCGCGAGTCGATTCTCCCTAAATGAAGCCTCTACGGGCTTAGACCCGTGGTATCCTTCATTTCTTCGGCGGAATCCGCAGACGCACCCTCCATTCCTACTCCGCCGAAGCGGCTGCCTCGGCTACGAAGTCCGGGCGCACTTGGAACTGCGGCCCGTCGCCTGAAGGCTTTGGGGCGGAGGGTCCGACCAACGCATTCTTCCATGGGCATTAACCCATGGTCTTCTGCGAAGGCGGATAAGGATGTAACTCAATACTATAGAAGGTTTTCCAGAATCCTCAAGGCAATAGCATGAAAAGATTGCGAGTAGAAATTTGTTTGTTACGACTGCTGCAATTTAAATCGATTTGCCGTCTTGTATTCAAGATTAGATATATATATTTCACCAAGATAAAACGCTCACTGCGATTCCATCCAGATGAACGGGAAGTCATGGCCAAGGATTACAGCATCCGACGCGTCCTCCTTGCCAGCCCGAACAATCGGATATTGCACTTGATCCGGCCCCTGGTATCTATCGACAAGATCAACGGCAGCTCTAGAATCATTTCCATTGGATGCCGGTATGAAACCGATCTCTTGTATCTGTGCGCCTACGGGTGCGATCCGAGAAAAGTGCGCGGGATGGACATGATCTCCTACTTCAATTGGGTTGATCTGGGCAACATGCACCATATGGATTATCCCGACAACTACTGGGACTCAGTGGTCCTCGGGTGGGTATTGTCTTACAGCAACGACCCACGGCAGGCGACGAAAGAGATCTTGCGTGTGACTAAAGATGGTGGGATTATCGCAATCGGTGTGTCGTATAATTCGCCGGAAAGGTTCAAAGAATTAGAGAAAGAAGGCAGGCTTATCGGCAGCACTCAAGAGGGGGGAAGAATACAAACCGTTGCGGGAATCAAGAGCTTATTTGAGCCGTATGTTCGGCATGTTTATTTTGACCATGATGTGACTGACCCGACCCGGTCGGGACGGTGCCTGGTCATTTTCTCAATCAAAAAATGAGCCTATGGAAGACACAACCAACTCAACCACCATCGATCATTACAGACGTTACGGCTACACCATCTTCCGAAACGTGTTCGACTCGCAGGAAATAGCTTCCATGCGCAAAGAGTGTATAGGCAAAGGGCTGAACTCGTACGCCTACATAGGACCGCGCGATTTTGGAGGGCTCCTAATCTCGAATGAGATCGTCAATCCCTTGCGTCGGTTGTTAGGCCCGTGTATCGTCCTTTTTGGCGACTCGAGCTGCCAATCGGGGATCATCGCAGCCAGTGGATCCCCGCGTCATTTCCATGTGGATGCGAAGAGTGACGATTTCGATTACTCGCGACCCTATCCGATCTTGCGAATAGGCATCTACTTGCAGGACCACGACGTGTACAGCGGGGGACTCAAGCTGCGGCCTGGTTCCTGGACCCGGTTTTGCATCGACCAGTACGGAATTCGACGTTTCATCAAATTCTTGATCCGGGAACGAAGCCTGGGACAGCTGCGGCCGCCACCGGGCTCGATCAACCCTGTTATCCGTGCCAGGGATCTGGTCGTGTGGAACCTCCGCATGCATCATTCGGGCTTTGCGGCGCGCCTCAGACAAGCCCCACAACGCTCCTTCCACCCGCTAATCGAAGATTTTATTCCACGGTCCATTCTATGTCCCGAACAGCATCTTCGTTGTGTCATCTTCGCAACCTACGGAGCACTTTCCATCTACCTGGACCGTTACACGGAAAATCGTTGGCGCACCCCAGAATTAGTCGATAGCTGGCAACGAAACGGCGCTTGTGACGCTGAATACCAGCAGCTGGCAAGTTCTCGTGGTCTTGAGTTACGCGTACCCCAGTCCAGGAGAGACCACGACAAATCATCTTCTCAGTGACATTAACCGTCAATCTATGGGTTGCCTGGGGGTTGCCTGGGGAGGCATGGCAAACGACCGCTGAAAAAATAGCATTAGAGTTTTGGAGTCCCAACGAGGGTCAAGGCGGAGGTACGCACCCAACCGGTCCGGCCGTCGGCCAGACGGATATGGGCCCATGGATTGCGGCGCTCCAAGATCTGGACCTCGGTACCGCCGGGCAACGGTTCGGAAAAGCGTGGGGGAGCGCCGCCCGAGTCAGCAGACTGGGCGGTCACTTCGCTGGCGGTAACCACTGCCTCTCCACTGTCATCAGACGACCAGAAGGGCAAACCACCCAGCCCCAGCCAGATCAAAATCGGCAAGATAGCGCTGTTTCGCGCCCACGGCCAGCGCCAGCGAACCGCCAGGGCGATCAGTATCCCAGCTAAAGCGAAGCTCAGTGCGGCTGCTAAAGATCGGGCGCTACGCGAAAATGTGCCCTGCCAGAAAAAGAAGGTATCGAACAAGCTCTGCCCTTTGGGCCGGGGCACCCAATCGGGCAACAGTTCCCGAGCATGGTCGAGGTTTTGTCGCGCCCGCTTATGACCCGGTTGGACGGCCAATGCCCGCTTATACGCCAGGATAGCATTGCCGATATCTCTTGCCTGGATTGCCGCATTACTAAAATTGACGTAGAGATCGGCATTTTCAATCTTCTGTCCTTCTATGACTTGGGCAAAGAGCCGTTGAGCCCTCTTGAAACGCTCGAGACGTAGATCAGCCCTTGTCGTGTTCAACGCCTCCTGGTACTCACGCACTGCGCTTTCCAGCATGACCTTTGGATCGGCGGCCCAGACCGGCAGGTTCCCAAGTATCAAGGCAACCCCTATCCCGAACAGTAATCGTTTCATGATTCGTCCTTCGCCATCGCTTGGGCCACCTGGAGGGCGCGGCGATGGAGCTCCCCATCGATGGGCTCGGCGCCACCGCCAACGGGTGCATAGGCGAGGTTATCGCATTGGGTCAGCAGATTATCGACTTCGCCACGTACAGCACCGTTAGCGTGCGCCGCCACTTTGCGAAGTGCCGCCGAAATCTGACCGGCGGCCTCCTGACGGGGAAGCCCCGCTGCCTGTCTGACCTGTTCGACCTGTTCTCTCACGACCTTGCGACGCCGATGGATCTCGGGATCAACCTCCGCCCTACGTCGCCAAAACCAGGCAAAAACAACCAGCAGAGGAGCGGCAGCATATATCCCAGCTCGCACCAAGCCTCCGCCATACCGTTGGGACTCGTTAATCAGGAGTTTATCCGTACTGGACTCGATGGCCAAGTCGGCCCCCGTCAGGTCGTAGCGCCTCGTTGAACCCACAGCCGCCCACCCCCCGCTTGTCGCTCCCCGCTCCTGTTCGGCCAACGCCTGTTCTTGTTCCTTGGGCGCACCGCTCACGACATCCTGGGCACGGACCATTTGGGCCGATTGGACGCGCAACGCGATGGGATCCGATCGTGCTGTCTGAAATTGCCCCAACTGGGGATCGAACCAGGAATAGGCCAAGGGAGGTATCTCTGCCACCGACTCATCGAGCACGCGAACCGTCACGGAAAAGGACTTAACCTCCCCCGATACGATTCCGGGGATCTCGCCCTCGGGCCAGCGAAAACGCTTCGAATCCAGATTGTAGTCGGCGGACATCGACGGCAGGGCGGCGCTCTTCAGGCTGCCGTCACCGCGAAGATGAATCTTGAGGGTAATGGGATCACCCACCCGAACGACCGTCCTATCGGCTTCCACTCTGATATTAAAGCCGCGGCCGATGGCACCGGCGAAGCTAGCTGGGGCCTGATCCAGAGGTAGGGGTCGGATCACCAGTCGACGTGCCTCATCGACCGCCCGTAAACGCACCTTGGCAGTGGGCTGCTTACGGCCGAAAACGTCGCGCCCCCAGCGAGTGACCCGGTTCATCGTGACTGTTATGGGTGCCAAATCATATTCTCCCGACTGGGTGGCCACCAGGAGGGGACTGGCGGTCACGACGAGAAACTCCCGCCCATTGAGTTTGCGCTTTTCCCTCCTCGCCTTGAGCTTAATTGTACCCTTCTTGGTGGCGATGAGTAGAAACGTATCATTCCATGCCACAGGCTCCGTGATAAAACTAAACTGTTCGAAAAGTGGCGCGCGAAAGATACGCTCCCGCACATCGTTCGGATCGCCTGCGTACCACCATTCGATCTTTATGGGCACCCGCTGGCCCGTATAGACCGGTGCGCTGGGTAGGACCAGGGAGGCACGCATATTGTTGTCGTTGCCAATTTTCTGAACCTGGAGGTTCAGCGGCTGGGTTACCACGGCCCGTTGTTTTTGTTTGACCGTAAAAGGTGGGAGGGTGTAGTTTCCAGGCTTCTCCGCCACCAGATGAAAATCGTAGGTGTAAACAACCTTCCGATAACTCGTCACCTCGCCGTTGATAACCTGGGTCATACTGGAAATGCTCGGGCGGACACCCACCGATTGGAGGGTTAAGCCAAGCGGTAACTTTCCGGGCTCGCAGGTGGGCTGGGGGTCTTCATCAAAACCCTTGGTGGTCACACGAACGAGAATAGGATCACCCGAATAGAGGGGATCTTGCTGCCGCGCAACGCTGGCCTGCTGTGCGCTACTCGAGCCCGCCACTCCGACTATCAGGGCAATCAAAAACAGAAGAAACCGGATCCCCATTACCAGTCCTTTTCCACCGGGGCATACCCCATCGAACCCCTTTGTCGTTTCTCTCGCTGGCGCTGTGCTTCGCGATCACGGACCGACTGGAGCAGTTGGCGCATATCGGTCTGCCGGGCCTGTTCCTTTTGCTGCTCCTTGGCCGCTGCCTGGGCTTGTTGCTGGGTTTGCTGACTTTCTTCCTCTTGTTTCTGTTGCTGATCCTTGGGGTGCGGCTTGAGCAGCTGAATGGCTTCAACCAGCTCTTGAACCGCAGTGGCTTGACTCTCCTGTATTACCTTCAACTCTTTTGTTTCAGCCTTCATCTTCTGTGTCGCCTTATCCATTGCCTCTCGCGCCGCGTCTACATGTTCCGCCGCCTGTCCCAACCGGTGGGAGACATCCTGAGATTTCTGCTTGGGAGATTGACTGCCCTTAGCCTGTCCGCCCATGGATACGGGACTCTGCTCCGATTGTTTTTTTAAAGAGCCGGTAATCTCCCGGGAAATCTTAGAGAGCTCCTGCTGCCGGGGAACGAGGGGGGCGACTCTACTCTCTATTTTACTCTCATCGGTCAAGGTTGCCACATCGCGTGTGTCATCGGCCAAGACGGCTTGCCGCAGCGCCGTTTCCTTCAGATGCTCAAGAATGGAAAAGAACAGCCGGCGCAGCGCCTCGACTTGCCTAATACCACGGTCTACCGAACCGCCAAGTTTTTGAATCTCATCCTTGTTCGGATCGGTTTTCTTGGAGCGCTGAATCGTGCCGTTAATGTCGGTAAAGGACTTCATCACCTGATCCAAGAGCGTCTTGGCCAGCTGAAGCTGCTGCCGCCGCTTGTCCAGATCATCGCCTGACTCGCCTTCAGAATTCATGGCAGACGGATCTCCCTCGCCTGATTTCACGTCCTCGAGCTCTCGATCGAGCATGCCCCCCAGCCGTTTGCCGCGATCCAGATTGGTAGGCTGCAGCTGGCCGAGCAACGACAGGTTCTCCTTGAACTCGACCCTCCTGTTCTTATCCTCGAGAGTTAGCAGAGACTTCATAGCCTTCTCATCCCCATAGATGACTTCGATCAGACCGCGAATATCGAGAAACAACTCTCGGGCCTTGAGCAGGAGCACTGTAGCGCGCCCTTCCGCCTCATAGGCTTTAGGATAGAGTTGGGACGACAAGGCCTCATCGGCACTCTTAAAGGCATCACGCGACTCTTGCATCACCGGCAGGCCCTCTTTCAAGGCAAACAAAAGGGCCTTTCTTTGGCGCTTCTCCCCCTCTGACGGAAGGTTCTTTTTTTCCGAATCCAGTGACGGCAAGTCCTCTCCTGCCTTTAACCCCACTTCCATACGCAGAGCGATCTCTTCCGTTCGATCCATAACATGGGTCAAAAAATCCTGCAGATAATCTACCGTGAGCCATTTGGGGGCCGTCCTTGAGCCCGGCGAAGCACCGGGGGCCTGCTGGGAGGCGTCGCTCAGCTGTCCGGTTTGCCGGGTAAGGAGCATGGCGTCGTCAATGACCATTCGAAGCAACTGAATCAGGCTCCGCAGCTGGTCCCGGGCCCGTTTGAGTTCGCCAAGCCCGGCCGACGCGCGCCGGTAGGCACGTTCTGCCTGGCGCTCACGAAGCTGACGCCGGGCCTGAGCGATTCGCTGCCCCCCACGGTTCAAATAGGCCATGACATTTCGAAGCTGGGCCAGACGCATATTTTGCTCGGCATCACGCTCTTCGTCTTTCAGTGCCTCCAGTCGTTCGGTTTCCTCCCGCAGGTTCAGCGCCAACTCCTCCGAACGGGACAGGAGCATTCCCTGTTCCACCTTGAGACTGCGAAATTCGTTTTTCAAGGATTCGGGCAGGGTCGGCTGCTCCAGAGCAACGACGCGCTCAACCGTGCCTTGAAGTAACCGTGTTATCTCTCGCTGGCTCCGAATCAATTCGTCCAATTGCTTTTCCACGTCGGTGTCGTCGTGCTTATCCAAAGCATCAGCCAGCACCAGAATTCGGCGGGTAACCATTTCCAAATTTTCCCGTGCCGCTGCTTCGTCGGGTTCAAGCCTGACGGCCTCACGGAACCAGTCGGCGGCAGCCTTGAGGTGGACAAGCGCCTGTTCCGGTTGCTGGCCAATGAGTTTGTCGGCCCGCTTGACCTCCACCCACCCCAGATTGTAGGTCGCGCGGTAACGGGTAGAACCGTCAGCTCCGGCTTTCTGCCGAGCCACGGAAAGCCGTCGCTCCGCACCGTCCCATTGCTCGGTCTCGATCAGGACCACGGCTTGGTTGTAGAGTTCCCGAGCACCGATATCCTTCAAATCTTCCTCATTGACTTTAGTGGCGTCCGTCACTTCAGGTTGGGCCGCCGCGTCCGGCGGTTCCTCCCCTCTGGCTGGAAATACGGTAAACCCCACGACTAAGAAGAGTAACGCAACTCGAGTGGCGTCCAATGGGCCCCAACGAACAAACCCCACGCCCATAGAACCAATGGACGTCACCACCGCAGCGATCAAAAAGAGCATTGCAAGGAGAACCGCCCATTGAAAGCCCTCCTGTCGGACCAAACGTCCCGGGTCTTCCAATCGTCCCTTGATCAAGGGTGCGATATGAGACTCATAGATGGACTTGAGATCCAGGGCCCCAGTAGCGCCTGGAATATAGACACCGCCGGTTTCCAGAGCTATCTTTTTGAGAAGCTCACCATCCAGCCGGGTGACTACCGGCTTGCCGCTCTTGTCGAGCAACAGTGTTCGGGCACCGGTTTTTGGATCGGTTACGTATACCTGGCTGCCCGCGTCAGCGCCGAGTCCGATGGTAATGATATGGATTCCGCGTTCGGCGGCGGCTTTGGCAGCCTCTAGGGCAAAGGATTCGTGGTCTTCTCCATCGGTGATCATCAAGAGGACTCGTGACAAATCGGATTCGCCCTTGAATCCGGCCAGCGCTTTTCGAATGGGAGCTTCCAGGTCGGTCCCTCCTCGAGTCACGCTGTTGGGCCCCAATGACTCCAGAACCATTCGTAAGAATCCAAAGTCCGGTGTGAGGGGACAGAGGACCGTCGCCCGGCCCGCAAAGGCGATGAGACCTACATGATCCCTGCCCATATAGACGAGAAGGTCTCGGATCTCAGCTTTGGCCCGTTCCAGCCGATTGGGCGCTACATCCTCGGCCAGCATGGAACGGGAGACATCCACGGCAATCATCAATTGGGCACCCACCCGTGGCATACGCTCGTAATGAAAACCCCACTGGGGACGCATCAGTCCCAGAACCAGGAAAATGGCTGAGAGACCCAGAAACCCAAAGACACAGAACCGCCGCGAGCGACTTGGCTTCATAACCAACCGCATTTGCATCAGCGGAGAGATCAATCGGTCCAGACTTGCCATGCCTCTCTGATCGAGCCAAATAAGCATGCCAATGAACACAATCACCAACCAGACCAGATGGATCCAATGGGGCTCGGCAAAGCGAAAATCGCTCACGGGAGCCTCCTAAAGATAGAACCTGCCAGGAGACCGCTGCCACCCATCATCATCAGGGCCATCCAAACAAGGAATCCATAACGTTCCTGGTACTGGAGGTAACGCACCTCGGAGATCTCGGTGCGTTCCAATCGATCGATTTCCTTGTAAATTTCGGCTAGCCCCTCCGCATTGGTCGCACGAAAATAACGACCACCGGTTTTTTGGGCAATCTCCTTGAGGGTTGCCTCGTCGATCTCCACACGAGCCGGCTGGAGAAACACCCTTCCCGTAAAGCGGTCGGTAACCGGCACCGGGGCAAGACCCCGGGTCCCTGTACCCACCGCGTAGACTTTAACGCCATGGGTCAGGGCTAGCTCCGCAGATTGACTCGGTGTAATAGTTCCCGCATTGTTCACGCCATCGGTCAACAGGATGGCAACCTTGGATTTAGCCGTGTGTTGGCGCAGACGCTCGACCGCCAGGGCCAACCCCTCACCTAAAGCGGTTCCGTCTTCATTACGATCTTTTACAATCTCGAGATCGTTTACAATATTGAGGAGGTTGCCATGGTCCAATGTCAGCGGGCACAGACCGTCGGCGTAGCGCGCGAATGCCACCAGGCCGATTACATCGTCGGTCCGGCCATTACCAAAGCCGCGGGACCAATGGCTCTCTTCCCGATCCCCGACCACAAACTGTCTGAATATCTTTTTAACCACCTCAAGGCGATTGAGACTGGTGTCGTCTTTGACCAAATCCCGTGCTCGCATGGAACCCGAGCGATCGACAACCATGACGATAGCGATCCCCTCGCGCCTGACTCGGGTCTCGTCGTTGGGCATACGGGGTCCGGCCAAAGCGACCGCCATGGCTGCAATGGCCAGGGCGAGCAGGAATGAAGGGAGATTTACCAGGCGAGCTCGAAGCGAGCTTGGTGAGTGCTCCAACAGGGTGAGGGTCGAGTATTGCACTGCGGCCTGGCGGCTCCTGGTTAAAAGGAGATAGACCAACGGAGCCAACAAGACGAGCCAGAGCAACCACGGATCACGAAATTCCCAATCAAACACGGGCGGTCTCCCCCAAAGTTTCAACATCAGGAAACGCTTCAGGTTCCCCCTCCTGCTGTCTCGTCTCGTCAAGGAAGCGTCGTGCCGCCGCGACCGATTCATCCGTATCCTGTTCGGAAGGAACGAAGTTGGCAAATTTGACAAGGTCGGCCCGGTGCAAAAAATCTCGCAGCATTGCCTGGTGTTCCCCGGACAGATCTGGCGACCGGCTCATGGACTCGAGAAACTCCTCCGTAGTAAGCTCCGGCGCGCGCAGGTCAAATCGGTTCTCCAGATACCACCGGACAATGGCCGAGAGCTCGACGAAGAAGGTATCGATCTCGGCCTGCTCTTTCCGGGGGCGACTCAGGAGTTCCATAAGACGACCCATGGCCACCTCATAGGCGGTGCGCCGCCGGGCCTGTTGCTTGGACAGCCACCAGACACGTAAGCCCCAGAACGTCCCGAACGCCACCAACAGCCCGCCCACAACCCAGGCCCAAAGGCTGATCCGCGACAGCGCGCGCCGCTTCAATTTGCCGAGCGGCGGGTTCAGTTCCTGCCCAGTCTCAGCCGGTAGAACCGACTGGACTTCAAAGGGAAGCCGCTCAGTCAAAAGCTCGTACGAGTCTAGTCCCTCGGGAGCCGGTTGCGCACCGTTACGACGATCGACAAACTCAATCACGATGGGCGGGATGCTTTGTTTTCCGGACCGGGGCGCCTGCAGTTCATACCGTTGTGTCGCCACCGTGCGCCCCTTATCGTCAACCCTCTCGTTACTCACAAAATCCACTATGGTAAGCCGTTCCATGACTTGACCGAATGTGGGCATGATCAGCTCGACCTTTTCTTCGGCCACCACACTCAACGTGAGGTGAACCGGATCACCAACTCGCGGCTGCTCTGGCTCCAATTGGACTGTAGCCTCGACGGGTCCCTTACGCACAGTCTTTTTTAGAGCGTCATCGGACCAAGCGGAACCACCGGGATTACCCCATAGGGCGACGAAGAAGAAGGCAAAAACCCATAGCTGGACACAATATCGATTTTCTCGCCATGGTTTGACCGTTCCCTGCCAAGCGAGTCCAATTCGGAACTTTCGTTTCATCGTCGCATTCTGCGCTCACGTTGCCGGAAAAATCTAATCAGCGGGTCGACCACTGAAGCTGACGAATCGATAGTGACGAAATCGATACCGCTGCTTTGAAAGATCTTTCCCAATTCAACGGTCCGCTGGCGCGCCGTGCGCTCGAAGACACTACGAAACGCAGTAGAGCCCGTATCATAGAGTCCGGACAAGCCCGTCTCGGGATCCGTCAAAGTCACAAGTCCAACATTGGGGATCACCCGTTCTCTCGGATCCGTCACATGTACGGCGATCACATCATGTTTCCGATTAGCCGACCGCATGGCCCGTTCATAGCCCTCGTCAAAGAAATCACTGACAACGAAACAAACGGTTTTCCTTTTAGCGCTTCGGAGTAAAAACTCCATAGCACCAGCAATATGAGTTCCCCGCGGCTTCGGCGGCCGCGACAGCCATTGGGACCACCGCGAAAGGCGACCCAAACTCGACCCACCGTTGACGGACCCGAATCCGTCCTGTCCGTGGGCCAGGATCTCCCGGATTACCCGCAATACATGCTTTTGGCCCCTGCGTGGCGGAATAAACTGTTCGACTCCCGAATGAAAGAGCGTCAAACCGACCTTGTCATCGTTGCGGATAGCGGAAAAGGCCAGTAGCGCCCCCAGCTCAGCCGTGGCTTCCCGTTTCGAACGATGGGCGGACCCGAAGTTCTGGGAGGCCGAGATATCGATCATCAACATGATGGTGAGTTGGCGCTCCTCCACGTAGCGTTTCACATAGGGAACACCCGTTCGGGCCGTCACGTTCCAATCGATGGAGCGGACATCGTCGCCCGGTACATAGGGACGGACCTCGTCGAACTCGACGCCGGCCCCCTTGAATACGGATACGTACTCGCCGGCCAGGACGTCTGCGACCTGGCGGCCGGTACGTATCTGTATCTGACGTACCCGCTGGATAATTTCGCGAGGCAGCATAAGTTCAAGGCACCAAAACGGTGTCCAACACCATTTTGATGATATCGTCGGAACTTTTACCTTCTGCTTCCGCCTCGTAAGAAAGTACCACACGGTGGCGTAGAACGTCCGGCGCCATGGTCTTGACATCGTGGGGCGTGACGTAATTGCGGCCCTGGAGAAGGGCATGGGCTTTGGCGGCCTTCATGAGGTTGATGGATCCACGGGGACTGGCGCCGACTTCCACCAATCCCTGCAGACCGTCGATCTTCTCTGTAGATGAGTTTCGGGTTGCACGAACTAGATCGACGATATAATCACGAACCTTATTATCCGTGAATACCGCATCGACGACACCCCGCATCTCCAATATCTGCTCGGGCTTGGCAACCTTTCTAACTCCCTCAACGAACCTTCCACCAGCCATCCGATCCACGATTTTCCGCTCTTCATCACGGCTGGGATAGTCCACCTTGAGCTTGAGCATAAAGCGATCCAACTGGGCTTCGGGCAAAGGGTAGGTCCCCTCCTGCTCGATGGGGTTCTGGGTGGCAAGCACCAGAAAGGGTTCATGCAGCGGATAGGTCTGCCCCCCGATAGTCGCCTGGCGCTCCTGCATTGATTCCAGCAGCGCCGCCTGTACTTTGGCAGGGGCCCGGTTGATCTCGTCGGCAAGAATCAAGTTGGAAAAGATTGGCCCCTTCTTAATACTATAGGTACCTTCCCGTGGGTTGAAGATCTCTGTACCGGTTACGTCCGCAGGCAGCATATCGGGGGTAAACTGAATGCGGGAGAATCCCGTATCGATGGCCTCGGCCAGGGAGTGTACGGCCAACGTTTTAGCCAGACCCGGCACGCCTTCTAGCAGGACATGCCCTCCAGTGAGCAGTCCTATCAACAGCCGTGACAGCATGGGCTCCTGCCCCACCAGCACTCGACCGACTTCATCGATGAGACTGTTGACTAAATGAGAAAATTCGGCAATCCGATCATCATTAGGTGAGGTCGAACTCATCTTTCCTCCTCAAGGTAAAATCTGTTTCAACAATATGGGCGCAACTCAGAACGAGCACGCAATCTATCACAAAGTTGTTTTAATAATACCTAAAATAAAAACCAGAGATAACACTTTTGCTCCATCCCCCGAGTCCAAGGGCGATTGCTAGGGTTGAGCCGTCCTCCATATCATTGGGTCCGGTCACATTCGGTCGTTAGCTAGCATGGGATCGGCCCCCCATGGTTTGCACCCGCGCACAGAAAGCACCATAATATTTTTCCAATGGACATCGTATGGTTAAAGGTTCCCGCCTGGGAAAATCTCGATGGCATGATCCACGGCTTCCTGGGTCGCAAGGGAGGGAAGAGCCTCGGGCACTACTCGAGTCTAAATCTATCTGTCAGCGTGGGGGATAATCTCCAGACCGTAAAGGACAACCTCTGCGATCTCAAGAAGGTCGTGGGCGCTCATGACCTCAGAATCGTGACCATGACCCAAAGGCATCAGGACCACATCGCCGAGGTCACGGACCATCGCGCAAAGAACGCCGGCGAGGCAGACGGGATGATAACCAAGGAACGAGAAATATTTCTTGGCGTGCTCACCGCCGATTGCGTCCCCATCCTGTTCGCCGCACGGTCTCAGAAGGTAACGGCGGTGGTTCACGCCGGATGGCGCGGTACCATGGCGGGACTGCCTGGCAAAATGATTCGCCACCTCGGGGAACGTTACCAGGTGAAGCCCGAGGATCTGGAAGTTGCATTGGGACCGGCTATCGGCCCGTGCTGCTATGAAATCAAAGAAGACGTTTCGAAACTTTTATTGGCCCGGTGGAAAGAAATCACTGAACAGAGCCTGCAGGAGAGGAACGGCAAACTGTTCCTTGATTTGAGAAAGCTCAGCATACTCCAATTGGACAATGTCGGTATCCCTCACTCCAAGATTTTTACCATAGGCCCCTGTACCTCATGTGCATCCGATGATTTTTTCTCCTACCGCTGCGATTCGGATAATGGCGATCACGAGACCGGCCGCCAGCTGAGCTTCATCGGCTGGCGGTAAATTCATACCAATTCACAGCGAAAGCTTGCGCCGTTCGGCTAATCCCCCTTCGATCCGAGCCTCATGGTTCGAGTTTCCTCACCACCCTGAGCCTGTCGATGGGTCAAAGGGTCAGGGTCGAAGACATGACGTAGCCTCGACGGCCGCTTAACGCTTGGCTAGCAGTAAACCAGGACTAATTGCTGAGAAATGAGGCCTGAACCTGTCAGCCGAGCCCAAGGCCTGAGTTGAGCTTTTTCAATAAGTTGAAAAAAAGTTGACAACGGAAACCCCCTTTTGTAAACTGCCCGCAGCAGAGAAAGGAGGTGGTCTAGTGATATATAACATAGAATTTGACTGCGAGGTGGCTGAGACTTAGGCTTCTAAGCCAGTAATCCTTGTCAGGAGCTTTTTGGGATTGTGGCGTAGGAGCCTAGAATTCCAATCAGCACACCTAGTCCTGGCCGAATATTTATTCGGCCAGGACTTTTTTATTTTATTTAACCAAGAGGTGGTTGAAATTATCCGATGGGCTCATTTCGCAAGGCGCTGCAGCGCGAATTCAGCCGCCCGGCGAACTTTCTCATCGGCGTCCTGCAATAAGATGTAACGCAAAATCGTCACGGTTTCCTTACTGGCCGGTGGCTGCTCCCCGAGGGTATTGACCACGGCTACGCGAACCATGGGATCTGCATCTTGAAGGGTCTGATGCAGCAACTGGTGGGCCACCTCCCGCTTATGATCCAAATACCGCAGGCAATAAACGCCCATCCTCTTCTGTAACGAGCTGCCGGTCAATAAGAGGTCAGTGAGTCTAGTAAATATACGATCATCGGTCTTCCCCAGGCGGCTCAATGCGACGACGGTTGCCCATCGGACATCGGCATCTTCGCTCCCAAGGGCATCCACCAGGACTTCAAGGCCCGGCATGGACAAGACGCTGAGTTGGGCAAGGGTGTAGGCCACGGGCCAACGCCTTCCACGCTCCAGGCCTCGGAAAAGACCATTCAGAGCATTCTGGACCTCCGTCGTTTCCGCTCCCAACCTGACCAACGCATCGACCGCGGCACGCACTACCGCCTTATCCGAATGGGTAAGGGATTGCACCAGAGCGTCAATATTTTCGCTCGCTGCTTTCATACGACAGTGGCTTATTCCTCAAGGGGGAGATTGACGGAATAAGGTTGAACCCCACCCTTCCTCACTATCGGCTCGCACGGTACCATGGTGCGCTTCGACAATTGTTTTGACGATAAACAGGCCCAACCCGGTTCCCTCGATGCGTTCAGAGCCCTTCAAACGACGGAATTGAGAAAAGAGGAGTGGGAGTTCTTCCTCTGCGATTCCGACACCCGTGTCTTTCACTGCGACGCACACATGATCATCTTCCAATTTGGAACTGACCGTGACCTTGCCGCCAGTGCGCGTGAACTTGATGGCATTGCCAATAAGATTCCAAACCACGCGATCCAGTTGAACCTCATCTCCCGGGACTTCGGGAAGCTCTTCATCCAGGTTCAGCTCCATCGTGAGCTTCTTACGCTGTGCTTCTGGCTCCTGAGCCCGGGCTGCCTACTGCAGCAGTCGGTTCACCTGCACCGGTCGGTGCTCCACTTGCATGTTTCGCGCTTCGGCGCGGCTTGCCTCGAGAAAACCCGTAACCAAGTTAACAATCCTGCGGGCGCCGTCTCGCATGCGCCGCCAAACTTCTTTTTCCGAGTCCCCCTCAACAGACTCCTCCAATTTGAGTTCCGCTTACCCCATGATGATTCCAAGGGGGGTTTTAATATCGTGAACTAGTGCTGTCACCAGACCCATCTTCAACTGTCCTCGCTCCTTCGCAACTTCCGCCCGTCGCCTTTCTCGATTGGCGTTTTCCGTGAGATACCCATAGAGGATGGAGACCCCGAACAGAAAGGTAATCCGGATAAAGACCTCACTGCCGAGGTTGGCTATGGCTGCTTTCTGGGAGAGAAGAAGCATCACGTAGACCGCGCTGATCAGGATTGAGCCGAGAACAATGCGCATCATGCTTTGCCCCAGGGCCGCAAGAAACATGGCAAATAAGTAAATCAGGAAGAAATCCCATGAGAGGTCTTTGTTAAGATGAATCACGCTGGAGAGCAGCAAAGTGTCGCACAGCATCAGCACGGTGCCGAAATAAGGGTGATAGAAAATACGTTCGGGGATCCGGTAGAGCACCAGGACGCTAACCAGGAAGATAACCACCAGCCCGTGAACCCAGGGATCGTCGGAGACCTGCTCTCCCTTGGGAAAGAGGATGAGAAAAGAGGTTGCTATGGCAATCATCCACTGGAGGATGATTGCCGTGTATTGTTTATCGGCCATGTTGCTTTCGCCAGCCATCAATAGTGAAGGATGCCCTCAACTCTTTCTCATGTGGAAAGCGAGTGCGTCATCCCTTTTCCTCCCTCAGAACCCATCTTTGCCATCAGGTCCTTGAGCCGTGCCGGGTAATCGGTAACGATTCCCCCGACACCCATACGAATCAGCTGGTCCATTTCGTGGGTATCGTTGATAGTCCATGCATGGACTTCAACTCCAAGGTCACGGGCCGCGTCCAGTGTTTCTGGTTGGATCAGTTTCATCTCGTTGTACACGCGGGGAACCTGAAGCGCGTGGCCCTGAGGCACAAATGTTTCTTTTCGCCCGCCCCATACCCACTGCATGAAGGCCTCGGCTTCACCGTAAGAGAAGCCGGTCGCAATGATCGTATTTTGGTCGCGGATCTGGCGGCGTATCTTGCCCATCACCGCATCGTTCTCGGCGCCCAGTAAAACTTGGTCGGCCTTATTCCACCGCTTGATGCAGGCAATTACATTATGAATGAAGGGGATTCGGCCCTCTTTCACATCCAAAGTCACCTTGGCCTGGGGAAAGCTCGTAAAGAACTCCTCGAGCGTTGGGATTTCTATCCTTTGACCGCGATAGGGGAAACTCATCCCCCCGTCGGAACTGAACCCATAACCGGCGTCAAGACCCTTCAACTCGTTGAGCGGTCGGTGCCTGACCTCACCCTTCCCGTTAGTGGTTCGATCCAAGGTCTCATCATGAAAAATCAGGATCTCCCCATCCTGGGATTCCCGCAAATCGGTCTCAACAAAATCAGCGCCCTCGGCAAAAGCCCTCTCCATGGAGACCAGGGTATTCTCCGGGGTTGATCCGGAAGCCCCACGGTGCCCACCGAGCATGATTTTGTCGGTCTCAAAAAAGGAGAGCTTTACCATCCTAAGTAGCTTAAATCTCAAGAAATTTTGGGGCTCTGGTCAGGTTCCGGTTACCTCCACGGGTAACCAGGACCACGTCCTCCAGCCGAACCCCGCCCATACCCATATAGTATAACCCAGGTTCGACCGTCACGACATGCCCTTTGTGAAGTATCGACGGAACGCCTCCGATTCGCGGTGGCTCGTGGATATCCAACCCTAAGCCATGACCGGTTCCATGGAAAAAGCCCTGCATCCTGCCACCCATGTGACCGGTGGGGAAGCCCCTTTCCTTAAACAACTGAAGTATCTTCTGATGCACCTCGTAACCGTCGACTCCGTCCCGAATATGACGGAAGCCAAGCTCCTGTCCCTGGCGCACCGATTCATAGGCTTCCTTCAAGCGTTCCGAAGCTCTTCCTCGCACCACGGTACGGCTCAAATCCCCGAAATAACCGGTCTGTTCTGAACGAGGAAAGATATCAAATACGATAGAGGTATGGGCCCGGATGAGTCCATGACCTTCGTTGTGGGGATCACAGCACTGATTGCCCGAGGAGATGATGGTATGGCTAGGCACCCAGCCTTGGGCCATGATCGCTGTATTGACGACCGTTTTGAGATCCTCGGAAGTCATCCGCCGGCGGTTGAAGTACAGGTAACGGTCTCTTCCGATCTTAGTTTTTCTCAAGGCATCGATTCCGGCCTCCAATCCCAACTCAGCGATTCGAATCGAGTCGCGGATTTTGGCTACCTCATGGGGGGCCTTTGTCTCCCTGTCTTCAAAGTAGGGGTCGTTTTGGATGACCACGCTGAAGCCGGCGGACCTTAACTCATCGGCAAGGAAGATAGGGAAGTTCGTGGGAACCAAGAGCGCGCGGATTCGCTTTTCCTTGAAGATCAACGTCAGGATGTCGCTAGTTGTGACCTCCCCCCCCCCCCCATGGCGGAGACGTCGCACGTATCCAGAAAGCGATTGAACGAAATGGACCTTTGCCTCTCTTTTTGCCCGATCTACTTCAAGGTCGTTCATCACCAGATATTTCTTCCCCAGGTGCTGAAAAAATATGAATGGATCTGGCGCAAAGAAACTGGTAGCATATAGAAGGTTGGCGTCGGATTCGCTTGCCGCGAAGATCAACCTGGCCGAGGTTTTGTTCAAAATTTTTCGTGTTTGAATCATCATCTTAATCGAACCTTTTATTTCGGATCCACAAGAGCGGTATTGAGCGGTGACGGGGAATTATTAGCGAATAGTGCATGATCGGCACGAACAACTCCAAGATACCAATTTCACTGTCAATTCTCAAGGAATAAGTGCTAACCATCCATCCCTTTTTTATTGACAGCGGCTCTCCTTTCGTTAATATTGATCCCCAAAGCAGGCAATTGGAATATATCTCGAATAGACTAGTGTCGTTACGGACATCTCGGGTCGTTTTTCTAGGGCCCCCTATCCAACTTAACACAACCAAAACCATACAATAGAGGCATCAAGCAGATGGGTTTAAAAGAGAACTTAGAAAAGCTGAAAGAGCTCAACAAAAACTCCGAGTTAGGTGGCGGAGAAGACAAGATTCGCCGTCAGCGAGACCAAGGTAAGCTTCTGGCGCGCGAGCGTATTGACATTTTGTTGGACCACGGGAGCTTTATAGAATTGGATCGCTTCCGCACCCACAACTGTCACGACTTCGACATGGATGCTCAGCGAATACCCGGAGACGCCGTGGTCACCGGTTACGGCACCATCGAAGGCAGGACCGTCTACGTCTATTCCCAGGATTTTACCGTTTTTGGAGGGAGCCTAAGTGGAGTCGTAGCAGAGAAGATTTGCAAAGTAATGGATCTCGCCATCGCAAATGGTGCTCCAATATTGGGCATCAACGATTCCGGTGGTGCGCGGATACAAGAAGGAGTGGTCAGCCTTGCCGGATACGCCGACATTTTCCTCAAAAATGTGTTGGCCTCAGGTGTCGTTCCACAGATTTCGGCTATCATGGGACCATGTGCGGGAGGCGCCGTTTATTCGCCCGCGATCACCGACTTTATCTTTATGACCAAATCAAGCAGCTACATGTTCATCACGGGACCGGACGTGATCAAGACCGTTACCCATGAAGAAGTCACCAAGGAGGAGTTGGGAGGCGCTGAAACCCACAATACGAAGAGCGGCGTAGCCCATTTTTCCGCCGAGAGCGAGAAGGAGTGTCTTCTCATGATGCGGGAACTCATGGGGTTCCTACCCAGCAATAATCTGGAAGATCCTCCGTTCCATCCGACCGACGATGATCTGCTTCGACGCGAGGCGAAACTCAAGGATTTAATTCCAGACAATCCTAACCGTCCATACGACATGAAAGAACTGATTCAGGCCGTAATGGACGAAGGGTATTTTTACGAGGTACAACGGGACTTTGCTGCCAACATCATTGTGGGGTTTGCCCGCCTTGGCGGATGGCCGGTTGGGATAGTTGCCAACCAACCCGCCAACTTGGCCGGATGCCTGGATATTGACGCGTCGACCAAGGCGGCCCGTTTTATTCGATTCTGCGACTGTTTTAACATTCCGGTGGTGACTTTCGTCGACGTCCCAGGGTTTCTGCCTGGCACGGCACAGGAGTACGGTGGCATCATCCGCCACGGCGCGAAACTCTTGTACGCCTATGCGGAAGCAACGGTTCCTAAAATTACCGTAATCACCCGCAAGGCCTATGGCGGAGGCTATATCGTAATGTCCAGCAAACACTTACGCGGCGATATCAACTTCGCCTATCCAACTGGCGAAATTGCGGTCATGGGGCCGGAGGGCGCCATCAACATTGTCTTCCGCGATGCTCTTCAAAAGACTGAAAATCCAGAAAAGACACGAGAGGAACTGGCGGAAAATTATCGCCAAACGTTTGCCAATCCTTTCAAGGCCGCCGAACTGGGTTATGTGGACGCGGTCATCCCTCCTGAGGATACCCGTCCTTCCCTTATTCGCTCCCTGGAAATGCTCAAGAAGAAGCGGGCCAGCAACCCGCCCAAAAAACATGGCAACATACCGTTATAAGATAGAGACAGGGACAGCGACAGAGAAAAGAGGGCAGCCCCATTTATTTCCTGCTTCTCTGTCTTCACCTTGTTCTATCCATGTCCTAATTTCTTCGTCTTACTCTGTCTCAAATCTCTGTCTCTGTCTGTTGCCCCCTGTCTTTGTCTATTCAAATGTTTAAACGCATCCTAATTGCCAACCGGGGAGAGATTGCCGTTCGAATCATCCGAGCTTGCAAGGAGTTGGATATTGAAACCGTTGCGGTTTATTCGGAGGCCGATCGCGATGCTCTCCATGTCAAATACGCCGACTACGCCTACCTGATAGGTCCGCCACCTTCCCTTCAGAGCTACCTTGCCGTCGAACGGATTCTCGAGGTTGCCAAAGAAAGTGGAACGGAGGCCATTCACCCGGGGTACGGCTTCCTAGCAGAGAATGCGAACTTTGCCCGCAGATGTACGGAAGAGGGTTTCGTTTTCATCGGCCCGTCTCCCGAAGTCATCGACCAGATGGGAGACAAGGTCAAGGCTGGTGAGATCATGAAGGCCGCCGGGGTCCCCGTGATCCCCGGTTCAGGCAAAGTGCTTGAATCCGAGGAGGAGGTCCTGCAGACCGCCGAGTCCATTGGTTACCCTATCATGCTCAAAGCAGTCGCCGGCGGCGGCGGTAAGGGATTGCGGCTAGTCCGTTCCTCGCAGGATATGACTTCAGCCTATCGCGCGGTGCGATCTGAGGCCTCGTCCTCCTTTGCCGACGCCCGGCTATATGTAGAGAAATACTTGGAACGCTGCCACCACGTTGAGGTTCAGATCATAGGCGATCAATACGGTCGGGTGATTCACCTCTTTGATAGAGAATGCTCCATCCAGCGACGCCATCAGAAAATAATCGAGGAGTGTCCAGCTCCCGCCTTGGACAATCGAACCCGGCGCAATATCGGCCGCGTGGCTGTCCAGGGGGGCAAGGCTGTTAAGTACGTGGGCCTTGGGACTATGGAATTTCTCCTTGATTCGGACAACAACTTTTATTTCCTCGAGATGAATACCCGTATTCAAGTTGAGCATGCGGTTACCGAAAGGGTCGTTGGCATCGACCTGGTAAAGGCCCAGATTGAGGTCGCAGCAGGAACCCCTCTTCCCTGGCGACAGCGCCACATTCGGCTGACTGGCCACGCCATTGAGAGCAGGATCTATGCGGAAGATCCAGAAAATGACTTCATGCCTTGTCCTGGAAAGATCGAAGGGCTCAGGCTACCGGAAGGACTCGGTGTAAGAAACGACTGTGGGGTCTATGAAGGGGCAGAAATCCCCATTTACTATGACCCAATGATCGCCAAGCTCATCGTATGGGGAGAGAACCGTGTTGATGCCCTTCTGAGAATGCGCCGCGCCCTGCGCGAATACCAGGTACGTGGGATCAAGACTAACATTGCCTTCCACCAATGGGTCCTCCGCCATCCCCGTTTTATGGCCGGGGATATCAACACGGCCTTTGTCGATGATGAGCTACGCTTCGTCGCCAAGGAAGAACTCTACCCACACCGACACATCGCCCTGGCGTCGGCGGCCATTGCAGCTTTGCATCGGGAACAGGATCAGGCAATGCGGACTTTGACCCAGGGGGCCCAGGAAAAGTCCCAGTGGAAGGAGACAGGACGGAAGGAGGCCTTGAGAGACGCCTCCGGCCCATTGCATCACGAGAGAAAATGGTAGGGGGAACATTTTTCCAGCTATGGCTTTCATAGGAAAACTGGGCGATCAGAACTACACAGTGGAGATCGAGGAAGTCAGCAAGGCGCTGTACCGGGTTGCCATCGACGGCAATGAGTTTCTCATTGACGGCAGGAAAACAGGGCGGACAAACTACTCACTCATCATCAACCACCGCTCGTTCGAAGTCGACGTGGACGTAACCGATTCCGAATATCGTGTCCTGGTTGACGGTAGAAGTTACCACATCGACCTGGTCGATGAACGACACATGCGTCTGGGTGGATCTCAATCGGGTATCCAACTACAGGGAAGGCAAAACGTAGCAGTCCCCATGGCGGGCAAGGTCATTGCCGTCCTGGTCAACGAAGGTGACCGGATCGAAAAGGGTCAGGGATTGGTCATTGTAGAAGCGATGAAGATGGAAAACGAGGTGCGCTCTCCCCTCCAGGCGGAAGTCAAAGAAGTTCGGGTTGAACCGGGCCAAGCGGTAGACGCCGGCGAGACACTCGTCGTCGTCGAATAGATATCCCAAATATAATTTTTCCTAGCACCCAAGAATTCGAACATTTCATCGCAGAGACGTCCCTCGACTGGGCTCGGGACCCTGAGCCTGTGGTTCGAGATACCTCACCACCCTGAGCCTGTCGATGGGTCGAACGGCGGAGTACGCTGAGGAAATCCCTTTTGCCCTATCGGGAGACAACCATTGGGCAAAACCTTAATAGCTCTAATTTGAATACTTTATTGTTTGTCGTCGTCTTTCGACAAACAATAATCTAATTCTCTACGCCCTCTACGCCTTTCCGGTAAATTTTTTTTAGGGATATCTTGCTATGACCATCTAATCCTCATCCTTGCCATTTCGTCGCGCGAAATAGGCTACTCCGATACTCAAGCCGTAAAGAAGCAACAGTGGGAAGGCCATGAGGACCTGGGAGACGACGTCCGGTGGTGTCAGGATAGCGGCTAGAATGAAGATCATCAGGAGTGCATAGCGAGAATATCGGATGAGGAATAGGTGATCAATTAAGCCTACGCGGGCAAGAAAAAAAGCCAGCACGGGGAGTTCAAAGACAACCCCAAAGGCTAACAACAACTTTGAGGCAAAAGAAAGATACTCTCCGATTCGAAGCGTAGGTTTCACCTGCATGCTCTCGTAAGTGTCAAGAAGAAAGGAAAAACCCACCTGAAAGATTACTTCGTAGCAAAACCAAGCCCCAAAGAGAAAGAATAAGGTTCCGAAGAAAACAAATCCACGGGCGTAACGGACCTCGTACTCGTAGAGACCCGGTGCCACAAACTGCCACAACTGCCAGAGAATGATCGGCAGGGAAACAAAGATAGAGGCAACAAAGGAGACTTTGATCTTTACGAAAAAGGCCTCTGCCACGCCCGTACCAATGAGGCTGAGATCCGGGGTTTTTAACTGCAGCAATGGAAAGGTCAGAAAGGTAAAGATTAACTCAGCAAACGCATAAGCAGCCAGGAAGGCCACGAGGACGGCAAGAAAACACTTGATCAGACGTGACCGCAACTCTTCCAAGTGGCCCAGAAAAGGCATCCTGGCCTCGCCCGTGGCCTCTCTACTCGGTTGGCTTTCCACTCTTCTGCGAAGGGGGGTTGGTAGCAGGTGATGGATCTTCGGTTGGGTTAGTCTCTTCGTTCAGTATGGAATTCTCAGCGACGTTAACCGAGCCCGAAGCGTCCTCTAACTCATCTTCGACCTGACGAAGTTCTTCCTTAAGATCTTGTGTGGTGCGGCGAAATTCGAAAATCCCCTTTCCCAACGCCCGAGCGATCTCCGGCAGCCGTTTAGGACCCAAGACAATGAGAGCCACGGCGAAGATCAAAATTAACTCGGGCATGCCTATTCCGAACACTGACCCCCTCCAGACCTTCTACCTAGTTCATTTCCCGGCGCTTCGCAACCTACCCAATTCCAAAGACTTTGCATCCACCCCGAGGGAATGTTAGAGAGACAAGCATCATGGCTCCATCGGCAGCGGTAATTACGCCGAAATTTTTAAAGCACGACCCCGGAGAATTTCATCCTGAAAGTCCCGATCGCCTCAAGGTTCTCATTGATCTTACCCGGGAACTTGAGGGAAAAGAATTGCGGATACTCCACCCGAGAGCTGCCACCCGAGAAGAGATCGAGGCCTGTCATAGCAGTCGACTCATTGACCTAATTCGTTCTACGACCGAGACAAATCGCACGGCCCTCGACGGGGACACGGTCACCTGCTCGGACTCCTACGAAACCGCACTGTTGGCCGCTGGTGGATATTTGAAACTTCTCGACTCCATCGCCGCCGGCGAGTTCCAAAACGGCTTTGCTCTGGTACGCCCTCCCGGACACCACGCCATGCGGGATCGGGCAATGGGGTTTTGTCTTTTCAACTCGGTAGCTATCGGCGCCGAACACCTGAAGCGTCGCTACGGAGCGAAACGAATCCTCATCATGGATTGGGACGTGCACCACGGGAATGGGACTCAAGACGCTTTCTATCAGGACCCGTCGGTCCTGTATATCTCCACGCACCAGTATCCCTTTTACCCTGGCACCGGGGCTATGGGCGAGACGGGGGAAGGGAAAGGCGAAGGGACTACCGTGAATATCCCCCTCCCCGCCGGATGCGGCGATGCAGAGTACCTTCAGGTTTTCAAAGAAATCGTTGTTCCCGTCGCAGAAAAATACGAACCCGATTGGATTTTGGTTTCCGCCGGCTTCGATTCGCATCTCCGTGACCCCCTAGGAAGCATGCGTGTCACGGTGCAGGGTTTTGAGTTCATGGCCTCCGCACTACTCAAGCTTGCCCAAAATTCTGCCGCTGGAAGGATCGCTTTTCTGCTCGAAGGAGGATATAATCTATATGCTCTCAAAGAATCCGTCGCGGTCGTGCTCAAGACCATGACCGGGGCACAGCAAAGCCAGCTGCCAGCTTCCACAGCTGGGGTAAAGGTTGAAACCCTAATTCGCGAGATCCTCAGTATTCAGGGAAAATACCATTAAGAGGCCACCCTTCCTAATTGTTAAAGTGTTGACGCTTAGGAAAGGCTGGCTTATCCTTGGAGTTTCAAAAGGATTACAAGTATGAGCGAGGGTAATCAACGCAGAGTCGTCGTCACGGGCCTGGGGCTTGTCACTCCCTTGGGTACGGGAGTGAAAAAAAACTGGCAATCCATCAGTGCCGGCCGTTCGGGGATCGGACCCATCACACGCTTCCCCAAAGCCGACGCCTTGGCCTCCCGCATCGCCGGGCAGGTCACTGACTTTAATGCAGAGGACTTCATCGAACCCAAAGAGATAAAAAAGATGGACCTCTTCATCCAGTACAGTATTGCCGCCTCTGAGATGGCCGTCCAGGATAGCGGTTTTAAAATCGATCCCGCTGAAGCGCACCGCGTCGCCGTGATCATTGGCGTAGGGCTGTGCGGCATTGAAACCCTCGAGTATTACCACCGGGCCTATTTGGAAGGGGGACCGCGCAAGATTTCCCCGTTTTTTATACCTCGAGTCATTTCCAATCTGGCACCCGGGCAAGTGGCCATTCGTTATGGTGCCAAGGGCGTTAACTGGACCCCCACATCCGCGTGCGCTTCAGGAACCCATGCCATCGGCGAGGCCTTTCGCATGATTCAAAGCGGTATCCAAGACGCGGCCATCGCCGGAGGTGCCGAAGCGGCCATTACCCCTCTTGCGGTAGGGGGATTTGTAGCCATGAGGGCCCTTTCCACCCGTAACGACGAACCCGAGCGGGCCAGCCGGCCTTTTGATAAGGATCGGGACGGTTTTGTGATTGCCGAAGGCTCGGGCATTCTCATTCTGGAGGAACGTGAAAGGGCTATCAAACGAGGCGCCAAGATCTATGCAGAGATGATCGGTTACGGTGCCAACGGAGACGCCTATCACATTACAGCACCGGCCCCCAACGGAGAAGGAGCTGCCCGATGCATGGCCTTGGCCCTCGAGAATGCGGCCATTCAGCCCGATGCGATCGATTATATTAACGCCCATGGAACTTCCACCGAATACAACGATCTCAATGAGACCCAGGCTATAAAGAAGATCTTCGGTGAACGAGCCTATAAAATCCCCATCAGTTCGACCAAGTCAATGACCGGCCACCTGCTCGGTGCGGCAGGAGCCATTGAAGGAGTGTACTCAGTGCTGGCCCTCCATCGCGGGCTGATACCACCGACCATCAATTACGAAAACCCGGATCCCATTTGCGATTTGGATTACGTTCCCAACAAAGCGCGTAAAGCCGACATCCAAGTGGCCATATCCAATTCATTCGGATTTGGGGGGACCAATGCCTGCGTGGTCTTCAGGAGGGCCGAATGAGATCGTCATCGTTGAGATCGGTTGTCCTTGGCAGTGGCTCGAAGCTTCCCTCCAAGGTCATGACCAACCATGATCTGGAGAGTCTCATCGATACCAGCGACGAGTGGATTACAACGCGAACCGGGATCAAGGAACGCAGGATACAAGAGGATGGCAAAGGCAGCGCGGACCTGGCTTACCACGCGTCCGTCAAGGCCCTGCAAGCGGCCGGGCTGGAAGCCAAGGATTTGGACGCGATCATCGTGGGAACGGTTACACCGGACTACCCCTTTCCAAGTTCGGCGTGTGTTCTCGAACACATGCTGGGAGCTCAAAAAGTTTTCTCCTTTGATGTCAACGCCGCGTGCTCCGGATTCTTGAATGCCCTAACCGTAGCAGACTCATTCATTCGCACCGGCATGATCCGTAAGGCTTTGGTGGTCGGTTCTGACGTTCTCAGTCGGATGCTTAACTGGCAGGATCGAACCACATGCGTCCTATTCGGCGACGGAGCCGGCGCCATTGTCATTGGCGCTTCCGAAAACGGGGACAGCGGGATACTGAGCACTCGGCTTCGCACCGATGGCTCTTATGCAAAGACACTCTACGTTCCAGCCGGAGGTTCCCTTAAACCGGCCTCTGCGGAGACCGTCGAGGCCAACCAGCACACAATCACCATGAATGGCAAGGAGGTTTTCAAAATTGCCGTTCGGGCCATGGAAGAAATCAGCCGTGAAGTGCTCCGGGAAGCGGGAGTGGATATCAACGAGGTCTCCCTGGTCATTCCCCACCAGGCCAATCGTAGGATCTTATCCGCCCTGGCCGCCCGCCTGGAGGTCCCCATGGAGAAGGTCGTGGTGAATCTTGACAAGTACGGCAACACGTCGGCTGCCTCCGTACCGGTGGCTCTGGATGAGGCCTGGAGGGCGGGCCGTATCTCACCTGGGGATGTAGTGCTTCTCAACGCCTTTGGCGCCGGCTTTGCCTGGGGGGCAGCGGTGATAAGGTTTTAACAGCCAGCTAAAGATGTCTCATCTGGTTGGTTGCACTCCATCGCCTTGCCTCTGAGATCCTTTTGAGCGGCCTGCAATCATAGTCTACTAGCCACCTGTTAGGCCATCTTGTTCACTTAAACCCCATCTTTCGGCCCCAATCGTCGGGTGCAGCAAGAAAATCC
Source organism: Binatia bacterium (assembly GCA_963664015.2). Taxonomy (GTDB): domain Bacteria; phylum Desulfobacterota; class Binatia; order UBA9968; family CAXXLF01; genus JACZQL01. The sequence continues at coordinate 1,006,991 of CAXXLF010000002.1, forward strand.
TGGATCTGCTGACTCATCTCGGCCGTGAAGTAATTTTTATCGATTCCCGTTGCCAACACATCGTCCCAGGTAACCAAGCTATGGAGCTCGATATCGTGTTCGGCCAGATTTCTTCTTCCCTCCGATGGACCCAAGCGCTGCAGACCGTACTCAAAGACACAGAGGCAATGGGTGATCATGGCTCCTTCCGCGCGAATGCCGTCGTTGAAGCGCAGCTTACTCATACCGTCGGTGATCAGGTCCTCCACCAGTAGGACCCTTTGATTGGCTTTGAGAACCCCTTCGATCTGCTTGCTTTGACCGTAACCCTTGGGCGCCTTGCGCACGTAGATCATCGGCTTTCTCAGAACATGAGCGACAAACGCGGCGTAGGGGATCCCGGCGGTCTCACCGCCGGCAACTACGTCAAGAAGGTCCACGCTGATCTCCCTCTTTGTCGTTTCCGCGAGCTGCTCGACGATGTCTTCCCGCGCGCTGGTAAAGGAAAGCACCCTGCGGCAATCCATATACACGGGCGAAACCCTTCCCGAAACAAAAACAAAGGGCCGGTCTTTATATACCTGGACCGACTCGGTCTTGAGCAACCACTCAGCAATGCTTGATTGTGCCTCTCCCATGATCCCCCCCTTGGCGTTGAATGCTAGTCCGTCCCTATCGCCGAATTGAGGTACTAGAGACCATTCCCCGGTTATTCCTCACTCAATTCGGTCTTCGACACCTGTTCCTCGATCTTTTCTTTCAAACTCTTTAATTGGGTGGTGAGCTCGACGGGGAATTGGCCCGGCTCATGAATCGTTTTGAGAGATTCATCCAGAACCCCAAATTCCTTGAGGAAGCGCTCCCTAATCTCGCTTAAAGCCGGTGAGGCCGCAGTCCGTTTCCCTCTGTCCATCACCTTTTCGAGCAAAGACTCGGCCTCAGGATAACTCTCCTCTCGAAGGCCAAGGAGGTCTTTTTTTAACCTACCGTTTTCATAGGGCATACGAAAAATCTGCTTGCGCGCGGGCAACGAGACCTTACCCATACTTAGTTTTAAGACCGGGCGACGGTCGTACTCAACCAGCTTGTAGGCCATATCGAGCCACGGCGCGTCTGCGGAAACCCCCATGCGCGTCCCTACACCGTAGGAGTCGTAAGGAGCTTCGGCCTCCGAAAGCGCTACCAGATCGTACTCGTCCAATCCTCCACTTCCAATGATCTTGACCTCCCTCAGGCCCGCTTCATCGAAAATGCGCCGCACTTCCCGAGCCAGGGAAAGCAGATCCCCACTATCAATCCGCACCCCTCGCAGACGATGCCCCCGGGCGGCCATCTCCCTCGCCACTTGTACCGCCTTACGTGCCCCCGCCACGGTGTCATAGGTGTCGATGAGCAGGACAGAGTTTGCGGGAAAACTCTTAACGAAGCTACGAAAGGCATCGATCTCTCGCTCGAAACTCGACACGAAGGAGTGAGCCATGGTGCCCGAAATGGGGATCCCGTATCGCTTACCGGCGAGAACGTTGCTCGTAGAGGTGCATCCGGCGATGTAACTGGCCCGTGCCACCTTCATCCCCGCGTCGATCCCCTGGGTGCGCCTGAGAGAAAAGTCAATGACAGCCCGCCCCGCAGCCGCATGGACACATCGAGACGCCTTGGTCGCGATCAAGGTTTGCAAATTGACTTGATTGATGATGAAGGTCTCCACTAGCTGGGCTTCGATGATCGGTGCGCTAACCTCAAGGACGGGTTCGTCCTTGAAGAACAGGCGGCCCTCTGGAACCGCCCAGACCTCCCCGGTAAAGCGAAAGCCCTTCAAAAAATCCAGAAAATTGTTGGCGAAGAGACGTGTCGAGTGAAGGTAGTCGATGTCATCCGGCTGAAATGCAATTCCTTCCAGGAAATCAAGTACGTCTTCCAACCCAGCGGCTACATAGTAGCTACGGTTGGTCGGATACTTACGAATAAACAGGCTAAAAGTCGCCGGCTCGAGTTTGTGACTCTGGAAGTAGCCCTGGGCCATGGTCAGCTGGTAGAGATCGGTGAGCAGGGCAAGATGGCCGGGTCTGTCCATGGGGATCATTGTCGCCTCCGAAAACCCGGCTAGTTTAGTGGAGACGCAGACTTAAGTAAACCCCGTGCTACGAGTCAACGACTCTATTCCGCATTGAACTTCCATTGATTCTCACCCGCAGGAGCCTCCGGGCACGGCTCGATTCACCCCCTGACAGTTGTTGATTTCTGAAAGCCCATTTGCTATCCATCACAGAAGGAACTGAAGGACAACGTTTCTTCCAAACCAAAAGTACCATGATTTCTATGCAGGGAGGCTGATATGTTTACGGACAAGGTCGAGCTAACGGATTTCGAAAAAATGGATCCCGAATACCGGGATCTCCTGGGACGAGTACTGGCGATCCAGGCCGATTGCGAGATTGGGGGACCTCACCTCTATTTGGAGCAGATTCTGCCCAATGCCCCAACCAAACTAGACCAACTCATCGTGGCCCGAACTGCAGCCGAGGAGATCGATCACTATCGAAAGATCGCTCGCATTGCCGGCGATATCGGCGTGGATGTCTCCTTCGTACTCAGCCGTTCAAATCAAGAGCGATTTGTGGAAAGCTTTCGGGGCCAAATCACCACTTGGGAAGACTTTGCCGTATTCGGCTTTCTCATCGATCGTGTCGGCCGTTACCAGTTAGAGGAGTTCCTCGATTGCAGCTATACTCCCCTCGAAAAAATCCTGCCCGACGTCCACAAGGAAGAAGCCGGGCACATCGATTTTGGAACCAACATGACCTCGGAGCTTGCCGCCAAGGGAGGCGAGTCCAAGGAAAAAGCCCAGAAGGCGGTTGATTTCTGGTACGTCAAAGGCCTCGACATGTTCGGAAAATCTGAATCGTATCGATCGGAACGATATCGTCATTGGGGTCTCAAGCGCCGAGCCAATGCCGATGCAAGACAAGACTATACCAATGAGGTGAACCCCCTCATCGAGCAGATGGGTCTCCAGATCCCGGACCCCAATAAAAACCGTCTTTACATATAGATTGGAATAGAGATCATGGCACCACAGGCCCCGAATACGGAAGTGCTGGATGAACACCTCAAAGAGGTCGTCACTGCGCTCACAAGCGCCGTCAATTGGGCGATGCCCCATCTCAAAGAACCCAAGATTGTCGACAAGGCAATTCATGACTGTCAGGAGATCTTGGACGTCGTAATGGAAGGCAAAGTATCCGAGTGGTTGGATTAGGCCGACTTCGCTCCAAGCCGGTAGCGGACAAAGTTTCCCACGGGTCGAGCGCACATGGATAACGCCTGCCGATTGCAGGTTGCCCACAACCGGCCCTCTTTTAACTAACAGGTCCCAGGCTGCCAGGGAATAAACCATTGGACATAATCGTTTGCGCGAAAGTTATCCCCGCTGCTTCCGTTATCGTTGAGATCGATCCCAACACGAAATGCATGGTTCGAAGCGGAGTGGCTCACGAGTTAGACCCTGCGGCGGCTAGCGCCCTTGAGGAGGGGCTGCGCCTAACCGAAGAGCAGGGCGGAAGCGTGACCATCGTGACCATGGGAACCAACGACGCGACCATCGGAATCCGCTCGGCTCTGGCTATGGGAGCCACTGCAGCCGTCCATATTCTCGATGATGCCCTGGCCGGGTCCGACACACTGGCAACGGCCAAGGTCCTGGCTGCCGCAATAAAAAAACAATCGTTTGACCTCGTCCTCTGTGCAACAGAAAGCAGCGATAGCTATTCGGGGATTGTCCCCGGCCAACTGGCTTATTTTTTGGGTATTACCCCGCTCACATTTGCTAGAGAGATTGAAATCACGGACCGGACAATTACCGTTAAAAGACAGAGCGAATCCGGGTACGACGTCGTCGAAGCGGAACTGCCTGCCCTTATTACCACGACAAGCGGAATTAACGAGCCTCGCTATCCTCAACTCAAGGGGATCATGGCGGCTAAGAAAAAAGAAATCAAGAAGTATACGGTCGCCGATCTAGGCCTCGGCGCCGATCAAGTGGGATCCGCTGCCGCCCGGGAGAAAGTCTTGACCGTTGGCCGACCTCCCGAACGCAAGGGGGGAAGGGTTTTAACAGACGAGGGAGAAGGCGGAAAGCAGATCGCCGACTACCTTGCCGAGCTAAAGGTGATTTGATGGCCGATCTTGTTTGGGTATACGCTGAGATGGTCGACAACAAGATTACTCCGACCACCCTGGAAATGCTGGCCAAAGCATCCGAGGTGGGAACGGCGGAAGCCGTCCTCTTGGGACCAGCCCCCGATGACGCAATTGAAGTCCTCTCCCAGCATGGGGCCAGTAAGATTCTTCGCTCCGCCGACTCAGTCTTTCATGACTACCTGACGCTCCCGGCGGTGGGAGCGGTGGCCGCCTTGATCCAAAAGTATCAGCCTGCAGTCATGTTGTTCGCTTCGAGCTATGCGGGTCGCGATGTGGCCAGTACCCTCAGCGCCGTGCTGGACTGCGGTGCCATCACCGATGTCGCAGACTTCGCCTTGAAAGACGGTTCCGTCGAGGCCACTATCCCCGCCTTGGGCGGCAGTTACCAGAACACATCCACACTTCTCAACACGGGAACTAAGCTTTTGCTGGTTCGACCAAAATCTTTTGAGCCCAAGTCTAGGGATAATACGGCCCAGGTGGAAGAGGTCCCCCCTCCTTCCGACCCGACCCATCAAAAGGCTCATGTGACCGAGCGCGTAACGATTAAGCAGGAAGGCCCCCAGTTAGAGGGAGCCCATGCGGTTATCTCCGGAGGCCGTGGCCTCAAGGGAGAAGAGAATTTTACCATGCTACGCGAACTCGCGGAATTACTCGATGGCGCGGTTGGAGCTTCCCGGGCCGCGGTGGATGCCGGCTGGGTCCCCTATTCTGCTCAGGTTGGACAGACTGGAAAGACCGTAAAACCATACCTTTACCTGGCGTGTGGGATATCCGGCGCGATTCAGCATCTGGCCGGCATGAAGGAATCCAAGACTATTATCGCGATCAACACAGACCCCGAAGCCCCCATATTCCAAATCGCCGATCTGGGTATGGTCGGAGATGTTTTTCAAGTGCTCCCCCAGCTCATCGAAGAGATCAAACAACGCAAGGGTTCCTAGGCCCTATCGTCCGAATTCCTTTTCTCTCAAGAACCATCGCCGGTAAGAACCGGGCACTCCTTTAATCAACCACGACTGCCCTTGTTTCGTACCCGGGTCTTATCATAGGCCCCCGTTGAGCTCTATGGACGGGTGCAAAAAATCGTGGTAAGCAACTTGAAACTCGTGCAGAGAAGGCAACTCGACCAATCAGAAGGAGGGAAACCGAATGCCCGTCATCGATGTCGATGGACACATCCACGAACCTGAGGAAATGTTCGCCAATCTTCCAGAGGAGTTCTACCCAAGAAGGCCCATTCGGGTTCTGTTACCGAGAGATACCGTCAGGGAAGACTTCAATGGCTGCTGGATTATTGAAGGGAAAACTCAACCTAACATGGGAGGCCGCGGGCGTACCACTTTCCTGGTCCCCGGTGACGAACGTTCAAAGAATAAAAATGTCACCATGGGATCGTTGACTTTATCCGATATCGACGCTCGAGTTGCGGACCTTGATCGGCTTGGCATTGATATACAAGTAATCTTTCCGACCATGTTCCTCGTCTCCGTTGCGGAGGAAGTGAAGCTAGAGGGAGCAATTTTTCAGGCCTACAATACCTATCTAGGTGAAGCCTGCGCCAAGTCTAAGGGACGGGTCAAGTGGGTAGCACTGATCCCATTCCGAGATCCAGAGGTTGCAGTGCCGGAAATCCGACGGGTCAAGGAGCTGGGGGCCACTGGGATTTTCACCATGGGGATGGTATGGGATCAAACGTTGGCGGATCCCGCTTTTTTCCCCATTTATCAGCAGGCGGCGGAGATGGATTTACCCATATGCGTTCACCTGGGGTGGGCATCTCCACAGGTTACCAACCTTTTTTCTGATGCTCAGTCCTTTTTTGTTTCCGCAACCATACCCGTTATTTGGGGTTTTACCTACGTCATGGGATACGGTCTGGTAAACCGCTTTAATGGGCTCCGCTTTGGATTTTTCGAGAGCGGTTCTGAGTGGGTCCCTTTTACAATCAAGCAGCTGCGTCGTCGTGCTAGACCGCTCACCCTTGCACGCCCCTTGGCCAATCGGCCAGGTTTCGGAACCGGGTTCGATCAGCAGTACTACCAGGACCCAGAGGAGCTCTTGCGATCGGGGAAGGTTTTTGTAAACTGCGAGGGAGACGAAAACTTCAACTATCTCATTGAAAGCATAGGTGAAGATTCCCTGATGTGTTCTTCGGACTTCCCCCACGCCGACCCTTCAGCGGAGGAGAATTTTGTCGATCACTGGCGCAAACGGACAGACATTCCTGACCATGTAAAGGCGAAAATCATGGGGAAAAACGCCGCAAGGTTTTTCAAAATCTAGCTGTTCCTGACGCCAGTCCTTTTGAGCGATTGCCGGTTGGACAAATCGGAGGGTTAATGTTGCTGGGCAGTCCAAGAGCACTATATCCCAACGACCGGCAAGAGCTAGGGGATCATCCCTATGACGAAAGAAGAGAATGAGCTTTTAACTCAAACCGAGCCTGGTACCCCGTGTGGTGAACTCATGAGGCGGTACTGGCAACCGGTTGCGCTCTCCCGAGAACTGCCTTCCGACAGTTCACCCCTCAGTGTTAAGATTTTTGGCGAGGAACTCGTTCTGTTCCGGAACAAAGAGGGGCAACCTGGATTGTTGGGGCTTCATTGTTCCCACAGAGGCGCCGATCTCAGCTATGGACGGGTGGAAGATGGGGGTATCCGGTGCATTTACCACGGTTGGCTCTATGATCTATCGGGGCGCTGCCTCGATCAACCGGGGGAACCTCAAGGCGGGCCGCAGAAGCAATCCATTCGCCACCCAGCTTATCCATGCCATGAAAAGGCTGGTGCGATCTTTGCTTACCTGGGACCGGGGCAGCCGCCGCTTTTCACTAACTACGAGTTTCTCGCGGCACCAGATAACCATACCTACGTGGAAAAGCGTTACCAATCGTGTAATTACCTCCAGGCTAACGAAGGCAATTTCGACCTCGCCCACCTTGGCTTCCTGCACTACAATTTTAAAAATGGTGGCATCGGCGGCGTAGGGTACAAAGGCCTGCCATCCACTGATATATCCGGACGGGGTGCAGCCCCAGAGGTTGAACATATCGAAGCCGAACTTAAGCGTTTCGGCGTTCGCTGCTACAAGATTCGCCCGGAGGTTGAGCCGGGCAAGTATTATTTTCTTGTGCACGATTTTGTTCTACCCAATCTGACATGTTTTCCTGGATATTCGTGGGGGGGAGACGGATACATGTGTAACTGGCATGTACCCATAGATAACACGGCCCATTGGAAGTACACATTCCTCCTCTCGCGCAACAGACCGGTTGACCCTGAACTCCTCCAGCGACGGGCCGATCAGCTAACGGTAGATTACAAGCCGGTGCGGAACAAAGAAAACCGATATCTTCAGGATCGAACTCTCATGGATAAAACCAGCTATAGCGGTATCTGGAGCCCCGATGGGGGGGTGGTCTTTCAGACGGAGGATTTGGTGGTCGTTGAGGGGCAAGGGACAGTTCAAGACAGGACTCAGGAGCACCTGATGCCCTCGGATATCGTGCTCGTGTTAGCGAGGAAAGCCATGGTCAAGGCCATAAGGGACCTGCAAGAAGGCCGGGAGCCAGACAATGTAGTTCGCGATGCAAAGTTCAATGGTTTTCACGTCGGCGGCATGCAGGACCTCTTTGCTAACTCGGTGAACTGGAAGGAATGCGCAAAACGGTTGGATGCTGATCGGGTGTAGGCAACCAATCTATCTTAATGGGGATCGTCTACGATTGGCTCCGATAGGAATGCGATCTGGGGAATGTCGGCTCATATAATTCAATAACTTTTCAGAAGGATACTTAGGGTTACTCCAAATGAAGCTTTTTTTAAAAAAGAGTCTTTATTGACCTATGTGGCACTCTTACTAGGATGTTGCTCTGCTCTATTGGCTGGATGTGGCGGTGGCGGTGGCGGTGGCGGTGGTAGCACAACTACCCTTTGCGGTGCCTACGGCACCGAGTATGCAGGGCAAGCTGGGCTGGCATCAATCGGTGCGGCTAGCATAAACAACGCCGGGTATACCGGGTCCGGAATAAAAGTAGCGGTAGTCGATACCGGAATTGATTCAGCACACGCGGAATTTAGTGGGAAAACAATTTCCGGAACGAATTTTGGTGCTGAATCAGATGGCTATGGGAAAGACGCCGATGGTCACGGTACTCATGTCGCATCAATTATAGCAGGCACACGTGACGGCGCAGGAATGCGTGGGGTCGCTTATGATTCAACCCTCTATGATTATAAAATAGGTGGTAATGAAAAAGAAGAACTCCCGGGCGCAGGAACAGATACTCTGGACGCTGCGGTATATAATCAGCATGTAACTGACAACATTCAGGTTTCTAATAATAGTTGGGGCTATTCCACCTTAGCTAATGGTTACACCGAATCAAAACTTCGTGATTTGAGGCCCGAAACCATTGCGGCAATGCGAGCTGCTCAGCAAAATGGAACCGTGTTTGTTTTCGCAGCGGGTAATGACAATGAAGATCAGGTCATTCTACTTGGTGGATTTCCTTATACAATAACTGAATTAGCCAATGAATGGCTAACCGTCGTTGCCGTCGGGCCGGACCTTAAAAAACCTTTATACTCCAACAAGTGCGGAGTGGCCAAAGACTTCTGCGTAACCGCCCCGGGCGGCGGAAATGATGAATCGGCAGATGGAATTTATGCTGCTCAGGCCGACGACACAGCCAACGACACATATGTTAGGTATAGTGGCACCTCAATGGCGGCGCCACATGTCACGGGCCTCGTAGCAACTGTCATGCAAAGGTTTCCGAGCCTAACGGCCGCACAGATTGTCACTCGTGTAAAAGATACAGCCTCATATGATAGCTTAACCGGTTATTTTGGATGCACCACTTCGAGTTGTACCACCGCCAAAATGGAGGCGATATTCGGACACGGCTTGGTCAACGCTGCTGCGGCAACAAGTGCAATTAGTTCATTAACCTATTCAACTGACGGAAAGGTTTATTCAACTGGATCGGTCGACCTCTCGCAGAGAAAATTGTCAGTGCCCTACGGGTTGTCGTCAACAGCTATTAAAGTCCTAGCCAACAAACAATTCGCAGTTTTTGACGCGTTTGACGGGGCTACGTTTCATATTTCTGGTTCAGAAATTTTTGATCTGAAGAAAAGCCAATCTTCACCAGCCCTGGGTTATTCCTCTCCCAATAACACCGAGAATACTGCGACTGGCGTTCTTTCCTTCAGTTCTACTAAAGACGTATCCAGTGTCGGAACTCCTATTCATTTCAGCCGGTCTTCTGACCCCGTGGCACTCTCTAGCGGACATGCATGGGGGGAGAAAATGGGGTTTATGCCTTCCCCCAGTTTCATTGCCAAAAGCGAACGTAACCAATTGGAAGTAACGGCCTTTGAAGGTGAGGGATTTTCAATCCGACCATTTTTCCAGTTCGGCAATAACTCAAGTGATCCATCCGGCGGTGTAGGGATAAATCTATCTTTCAATCCAATAAAGGGCTTGGCCCTCCATTCAGGTTTATCTCAAACAACCGCTGATGTGCAACTTGGCATGTTGGGTGGAAGCCTGCCAACTGCCGGCGACATACGTACCCTGGAAGTAGGGTTTGAACAAAAATTATCTGATCAGGTTAATGTATTCGGACGCTCCTCTTTTAACCAAATTAGTGATAGACAGCCCGGCATAACTCAATTTGGTTTGAAAGACGGCTCGTATGCTCAGCTAACGCTGGGGGCGGAGTACAAGAGAGCCGCAACTAAAGTAACTTTTGGCGTATATGATCCGGGTCATTTGTACCAAGGAAATTATCCCCTTATGATCCCCACTGCCCGTAACAGGCAGGGGGAGATCAGTTATTCGAAACAAGATTTTTCTGCAAAGTCAGAATTTAGTTTGGGAGCATTCGTCGCAATTCGGCACCACCTAAGTTTAAGCGGTAAAAAATATGGAACTATCAACTTTAATATTCAACAATCCGCTTACAATTCATCAGAATTAGGTAACGTATCATTCGCTTATCAATTGCCATTTTAATCTTCCTAGCGTTCCCTGGCTGCGCGCGGGTAGCCGGAATCAATGCGTCATGCATGCCCATTTATGAATTTTATGGTCGTTTTAACGGTCAAGTTTCAAAAAAAATCCTTTTGACCGGGGACGAAGTAAAAAAAATCATAACACTTCGGAATAACAACCGGCCTAGGGAGGTGAAGCGACTTCTTTCATACCCCTCAGCAACTAAACTTATACTAATCCTAGGGCCGTATAGCGGCAGTACCGCCACGGCACTTAATGTTGAACAAACTGCCAACCAAAAACAATTGATTTTGACTAGAAAATTTATGACCAGAGAGATAGGTCTTTTTGTGATGAACCAACCATTTTGGTTGGCCAGGGTGCCGGAGAAATGTGAAGTTATCATGAAAAACAACTCGTAACCGGAAGGTCTCAGGTTGAAATTTTTTCAACCTATCCAAACATCTCATTAAATCCATCGCTTATGAAAAACCTTTGATAAGCCTATGCTTGCCCTAGACCATTTTCGAGATTGATTGATTCAAGTTTTGCGTTAGGGGATTCCCTTTTGTTTGCGACCCTGATTCACTCCCTGCTCTGGCTGGTGAGGGGGATCACATGGCGAGGGTCTATTCACAGGATTTGCGTGAGCGTTTGATAGGAGCTGTGAAGGCTTGGCATTCCGCCAGCGCGGCGAGCCGCGTCTTCGGGGTCAGCCGATCGATTGCGATCAAATGGATGCAATCCTGGCGTCGTACTGGCGACGTTCCTCGGGCGACGCCGCGCAAGCGTTATCGCTGGCGGTTGGATGTTCATGAGGCCTGGTTGTTGTCGCTTGTGGCGCAAGAGCCGGACCTGACGCTGGAGGAGATCCGGGATAACATCTATGTTTGAGGCGTATCCATACAATCCATCTCCTCCCCGTCGTCACCAACGCACAGGCAATCGGAGACATGGGTAAAATCACCGTCGGGTAGTCACCTTTATGCAGCTCGTAGAACTTTGTAGATGGTTTGCGTACCCACAGAACATTCCGACGCAATCTTGCGTATGGTTACTCCACCCGATTTCATATCGAGGATTTTCTGTTGTGTGGAAAGGGTTAGGTTGGTTTTGCGACCAAGTATTTTACCTTTTGCCTTCGCATTTGCTAATCCACTCATAACGCGCTCCCTAATTATAGAACGCTCAAATTCAGCAAATGCGGAAATCATGGAAAACATCAATTTTCCACTTGGTGGCGTGGTGTCGATAGATTGCTTCAGCATAAACAATTCGATCGACTTTGACTGCAAATCATTAAGGATTTAAATAAGTTGCTGTAAGGAACGACCCAGGCGGTCTATGCTGGAAACCATGACGACATCAAATTTCTTTTTGACACTATCTTTCATCATTCTGTCGAGGTCAGGTCTGCCGTCTCTATTCTTTGCTCCACTTATTCCCAAGTCGATGTAGGTTTCGACAATTTCCCAATTATTCCTCACGGCTACTACCGTGAGTTCCCTTACCTGTCGTTCCACAGATTGTGATGATTTCGAGATCCGGCAATACAAGTTTAATTGCTTAATCACTCAATCGCACCGGATCGGGTAAACAGATGATTCCCCAGCGCACCCAAGAAATCAAAAAAGGCAAAGGCGCCTGACCCCCTTTTCCCAGCTTGAGCCGGGCAGGAGAATTCCCCAACCCGGCCCAACTCTAGAATTATTCAATTAACGCCCGTACACCTCTGTCAGCAACGGCATTAGCACTTTCTTTTTGGCCAACTGATCCTCCGTAAAGGTTCCAATGTAATCCGCTGGAGGAATTCGCCACTCCCGTACATGGTCCGTGGATACATCCAACCTTTGACTGACATAATTCATATTCTTGGAATAAGCCGTCTGGGCTTTCTTGGAAAGTAACCAATTGATAAACACCTTGGCAGCGTTGGGGTGAGGGGCCCGATTCATTAGTGCAACGGCACCATTGCTGGTTCCTGCATCAGACCCTTCTTTGACTGTCCTCGGATCCACGATATTGATTGGTACTCCTTGACTGATCTTGTACTCGGCGGTGGCATCGGAGCTGCCGATAAGTATGGGATAGCGACCGCGGGCCAAACCGTTGAGTTCCTGCTGATAGTCTCTCAAGATGGTAACTTTCTGTTTTCCGAAGGCCCGTATGAATTCAGGACCAAGGTCCGGGTGCAGGTAGAAAAAGAGAAAAGATGCCTGTCCCGGTCCCGACTTGCGGGGATCGTCTATGACAATCTTCCCGCTCCACTTGGGGTCGAGAAGATCCTTGTGGGAGCGGATTTCGCCCGTCTTGACCATCTTGGGGTTGGTCATAATGATGCTTCTCCGGGTCAAGGAAAATCCCATCTGGAGACGGCCAGCACGATCGGCAAACAAATGGCGCCCGCCCCGCCAGTTCTTGGGATCCTTGACCGCGGGCAGGATGAAGGTCGGAGCCAATGGATCGAGGGCCCCGGCGGGGGCCAAAGCCGTCAACCCCGTGGTGGTGCCACCAACGTAAACATCCCAAAGGTAATGCTTAGCCCGCCGTTCGGACAGAACTCTGGGCGATATCGTTCTTCCCGATCCCCCCAGATAATCCACCTTGATACCGAACGCCTTTTCAAACTCCAGGATAACATCACGTGCCTGAACCTGTCTGGGGCCAAGGACAGCTACCCGACCCTCTTTCTTCGCAGCCGCAAGGGTTTTCTCCCACTCCTGCTGCCAGCCCTGCTGGGCCGAGGCTGTGGGCGCCAGAATCCACAGAAACAGGCCTAAAAGGGTAAAAAAGAACACTTTCATGAATCTCATATCCTCACCTTTCTTAACTTTGTGGGTCGCCTACCCACGCGAGCCGAATTCGGCCCAAGTCCACTCTGAAATTTCATCGAATACGCGCATTATAAAACACATCTCCAATGCCATGTCAATTCTTTCACCGACGGTTAAAGACAGGTAAATTTCAAGACAATCACGGCGTGAACGGGAACCTGTGGATTAGAACCTGATTCAATCGGGCCTGGGCCGTCACGAATGCACAACCAGCACAACCCCTAGCAGAGCGTGAAAGACTAATGGTGAAGCATCAACTCAAATACGATCATTAGTTTTTAATGGGGCCCCCTTCCGGCGTCCGCTTCCCCAAAACCTCGATGTTGCCTTGCGCGTCAAATCGAATTCGGGTCATCGCCGTATTCTTCCGGTAGTCTTTCTCAGCGAAAACCGTGCTCGCCACAACGACGACTCAATATTCTCCAGGAGCAACTCCCGCCAGCGATATGGATTGACCGAACAAGTTTGCAGCATAGGTATCGCTCAACCCGACCGAGATCCCTTGAACATGGCTGTCGCAGCCGTACCACTGCTCGCCCCCATCGTCGCTGAGTTGACGCTGCTCCCTCAAACACCAAGAGACCTTGGTTGTCTGGCTCACAATTGGACCGACGCTTTGACTGGGACCCACCGTCCGAAGCTGGTAGTGGGTCACTGCCGCCAGATGATAGTGATCGTGGTCATGGTGACCATGAAAAAAGAATTCGCCCACAGGATTCTGGCGAACAATCGCTGCCCCGTGATAAAGCATCTGAATTGCATTCTTATGACCCGTATTGGGGTCGGGCTGGGTCTCAATCTCCATCCGGCCGTCTCCCAGGTTCGCAAGGGTGACCTCGAGCGTCAGCTCACGGACCTCGCCCTCCTTTTTGATCTTGAAAAGGGTGGGTGGAAACGCGACCAGGTCCGGAAGGTTTATGGATTCGCGGGAAAAACCGCTGGCCGCCAGTGAAACAATGTGATTTTCGGTGGCGAGCCACTTGGAGCCGGTTGTCTTGTCCACCGTAACGGCCTGCCACATTCCACCTACTCCCGGTAAAGCCGCCACAGTCCATTGGCCGAACCTCTGAGAATCCCGAGGGCATCTCCCACAGGGCACCCGAGTCCTCCTCTATTGCCATACCTTTGGTCACCAGCGACTTCCTGCGATCCGTGTAAATTCGATCCACCCCCCCCTCGTGGCCATTGCCCAACCCCTTGGTCTTACTAGCGAGCCAGATCCTGCGCCGCACCAACACATCAGGGAGTAGTTGCTCGACCGATTCCCCTTGCATAGTTCCCGCACCGCCCATCGGATCCCAGCGATATCCGTCGAAACGATAAACCCCCTGATTCTTGGTGCCTACCCAGACGTCACCGTCCCTGGCCGCTAAAACGGTTGCAGGTAACGGATACAGATGGGTGTTCCAGGAATGCCCGTCCCGCGAGGCCACGCCCGCTGGGGTTACCATCCAGAGCAGGGATTTTATCGAATCCACCGCCAGGACCCGAACATCATCACTGGGCAATCCGTTGTGGACCGTATAGAATTTCCAGGCGGTTCCGTCATAACGACCGACCCCGGCTGCGGTCCCGATCCAGACCTCTCCCCCATGAAGATTCACGTCCCGCACCTCATCGGTGGGAAGGTCCCCGGTCGATTGGGAAAAGCGTTTTGCCATACCCCATCATCCACTCTGAATACGCCTTCTCCGGGAACGGCCAACCATGTCACTTTGCGCAGCCCGTCACGAGCCATGGCTCTTACCACCGCTTTATGAGGCGCCGGTATCGCTTTTCAGGAAATGACCTGGACGTCAACTGTGTCCTTGACGGTCTTCTCGTTGACTGTCAACTCGGCCACCACATGATGCCATCCGATGGAAAGGTTTGCCGTCGCAAAGGATTCACCGGTCGCCACCGTGGAGCCGTCGACAATCCACTGAACCTGGCTTCTTCGGGCCTCTTCGGTCCGTGCTTGAAACAGGATTCGCTCCCCGGCAACGAACTCGTCACCGCTGCGTGTCCCAATAATTTCCAGCTTAACGCAACTGCTTGCCAGCATCAGGATGGCAGGAATAAGGATTCCAATGATTCGGTTGGTTGACTTGGTACGCATAGACACGAGCCAAGGCACAGTATGCAAGAATCTAGCATCGTAATTTCTACTCTACAACCTGGAACCGAGTGGGCCAATAAACAGCATCAATAGGGAGAGGTTGTCCGTTTCGCGAGCGGGCGACAAACCAGGAGACGACTGACACGAAAGTTCTACAAAAATTCGCCACCGTCAATAGGTAAGACCACTCCGGTCAGGAAATCCTGGCACAGCAGGTGCAAGACGTTTTCCGCGATGATCTCCGCACTACCATGTCGCTTGAGGGGTACGCGGGATTTGGCGATCCTTTGCAAGTCCGCAACCTCCTTGCCAGAGGGCGGAAGGATCGCGCCCAGGGCTACCCCGTTAACGGTGATGCGAGGAGCGAGTTCGAGGGCCATCATCTCAGTCATTTGCCACAAGCCGCCCTTGGTTAAGCGATAGGCAAAGTGGTCCGGGCCCGCATGGCGCACACGACTGTCGGTGACGTGGATGATTTTACCCTGACGATGATCTGGGATTTGAGCCGCGAAGGCACGGCTCAGGAGAAACGGGGCTCGAAGATTGACGCTAAACAGTTCCTCCCAGAGCGCCTCATCGGTGCTCATGAAGGAATCCGACTCCCGAAAGACCGCTGCATTATTAATAAGGATATCAATATCTTGAAATCGCTTGCGGGCTGCCGGAATGACACCTTCGGTCGCCTCGAATTCCGCCAGATCTGCGGCATAAATTTCGGCCTCCACGCCGAGTGCTGCCGCATCGGCTTGGGTCTCCCGTGCCTCCCCAACTGAGCGCCTGTAATGGATAAAGACATGGCAGCCGGCCCGAGCCAACGCTAACGTGATAGCTCGACCCAGACGGGTTGCCCCACCGCTGATAACAGCCACCTTACCGTGAAGTTCCATTACCACCCCATCTTAGGAATATTTCGTTATGAATTCAAGGGCATATGGGATCCCTCAAGGATGGAATCAGAAGCCTGGAGCTAAATTTTATTAAGACTCTTTTCGCATGAAACATAAAATAAAACTGAGTTCTAATAATATCAGTGTTTTTCCTCTTTACGGTTGGACAAAGCCGCCGTTCGTGGTAGCCTAACCAGCCTTCTCCGTTCCACCGGATGGGACCCTTTGCCACGGGATTTTCAGCTAAGAGCTAAGAGAAGGTTTTGTGCGATTATGTGTGGAATAGCGGCATATGTAGGTACGCAGTCAGACCGGGTCTCTGAAAAGATCAAGGGGATAGCGAACCAGCTCCGTCACCGTGGCCCCGATGACTCAGGTTACCTGCACAGGGGCTCCACGGTACTTGCCCACCGGCGATTGTCGATCATCGACCTTGCCGGTGGAAAGCAGCCTATTTACAACGAGACCGGTGATTTGGCGGTCATCTCCAATGGCGAGATCTACAATCATGAGTTGCTGCGTCGCGAGTTGCAGGAGCGCCACCGGTTTCGGACGAATTCGGATTTCGAGGTCCTCCTTCATCTTTATGAAGATTTGGGGGAATCATGCGTATCCAAACTGGATGGCATGTTTGCCTTCGTTATCAGTGATGGTGAACAAGTCTTCGCCGCACGCGATCCCCTAGGCATCAAGCCTCTTTACGTGGGCAGGGATCATAACGGCGGACTTTGGTTCGCCTCCGAGCTCAAGGCACTGATTGACGTTTGCACCAGCATCGATGAAGTCCCGCCGGGATTTACCTACTCTCAGGGAAAGTTGAAGCGTTGGTTTGAACCCGTATGGCGGGAGCCACAGGATCCGCCAACGGCCCTTGAACCCGGTGCCATTAGAGCCAGTCTGGAATCTGCCGTGGTCAAACGGTTGATGAGCGACGTTCCGGTGGGCGTCTTTCTCTCCGGTGGGCTCGATTCAAGCGTGATCGCTGCGCTGGTGCGCCGACACGTTGACGAGTTGCACAGCTTCTCGGTCGGACTGGAAGGATCACCAGACATCCTGGCAGCCCGGGAGGTGGCCAAACACCTTGGCACACGTCACCACGAATACGTCTACACCGCCGGTGAAGCCCTTTCCATACTAAGGGACGCCATTGTCCATCTGGAGTCCTACGATCCTGCACTGCTACGCAGCGCCGTCCCGTGTTATTTCGTTTCCAAGATTGCCTCCGACCACGTCAAAGTTGTTTTGACCGGAGAGGGCGCCGATGAGGCATTCGCTGGATACCTCTATTTTCGGGGCGTCAACGACCCGGGCATCCTTCATAGGGAATGCGTCAGGCTGCTCAGCGGCTTGCACAACATGAACCTGCAGCGCGTCGACCGCATGACGATGGCCCATTCCATTGAAGGCCGTGTACCTTTTCTCGATATCGACTTCCTCGATACCGTGATGGCCATCGACCCGCGGGAAAAGCTCCATCGACCCAACCATCCCTAAAAGTGGTTGCTGCGCGATGCCGTTGAGGGCCTGTTGCCGGAGTCTATCCTGTGGCGCACCAAGCAGGAATTCGCCCAGGGCTGCGGTTCGGAATGGACGTTTCGCGAGCATTGTGACGGAATCGTCAGCGACTGGGAAATGGACACCGCGGCTCAGCGATTTCCCATGGACACACCGGAGACTAAAGAGGCCTTTCACTACCGCCGAGTTTTCGAAGATGCCTTCCCGGGAGAAACGGCCCGTCGAACCGTGGGACGATGGCGCGGGGCATTTGCATCAACAATTGAAGAGAAGAGAGTTTATGAATAACATCAGCGAATCGTCACTAACCAACGGAGTTACAGGTCTAAAAACCTACAGCGACACTGTCGCGAACGGATACTACGACAAGCACGTAGGCGGCCTCTTTGGAAAACACGACAACGTGCGAACTTACTGGGAGGATCAGCTGACGCGGCTCGTCATGCGCCCGTTCGTCGCCCGGATCGCTTCCAACTGTCGCGCCGCGAAACGGGGAGTGAGGATTTTAGATCTGGGATGCGGTTCGGGCCAAGGATACGAGCTTCTAACCCGGGTCAACCAGAAAGACCTGGGCCTGGACGAGGAACTGAGCTACGTGCTGCCGGCGGATGAGGTAGCCTCGTATCTGGGTGTGGATATCACCGATGCCATGGTGGATCAGGGCCGGCAAAACTACACCGGTAACCCAACTATCGCCTTCGATCAAGCGGACCTCTCCAAAGGCCTCGGAACCGTCAAGTCAGAGGCCCCCTTCGATATCTACTTTTCCTCTTACGGGTCATTGTCCCATTTAACCACCGCCGAGTTGACTCACTGTTTGACCGACATCCTTCACCATGCCAGACCGGGAGCCCTGATCGTCATGGATTTGGTCGGACGGTTCTCACCCGAGTGGCCCGCCTACTGGACCACGCCCCCTATAGCCAACGACATGCGCCACTATTCAATGAGCTACATGTATAGCGAGGAAGAACGCCGGAAAGGCGACGTAGAAAAATTCCTCCTCCGCTTCTGGAGTGGCGATGAGGTAAAGAACCTGTGTCGCCAGCTGAGCCAGCAAAACGACGTCGCCCTGAACCCCCTCGCATTGCTCGACCGTTCCATATTCGTGGGGCGCCACGTTGACACAAAAGAATACGGCTGCAATCTCCCCTCCCTACGCAGCACGGTTAACCGTCTTTACGAACTTAACGTGCGTACCAAACTGGAGAGCCTTCAATTCACCCATTACCACTCCGACGGCAACCAAGAACTCCATCAGTTTTTCGGTGAGCTCGCCATGTGCTGGTCCAAGGTCGTTGAATTCACACTCGAACGAATCCAGGGACGGAGGGTCGACCTCGTTGCAATCAACGGTTGGCGCGGATTTCCACCGCATCTGCAAACGGCCCTGATGACCATGGACCGAGTCATCGACAGTCTATCGGGGATCGACCTGGGCGACGTCCGGGCCAACATCCTTGAACCGCAGCTGGCCTACGTATTGCGCCGTCTCGAGCAAACGACGCAAAGCGGGAAGGGTTGTGGGCACGGTCTGGTTGCCGTATTGCAAGTTGGGCAGAATTTATAATTCCACTTGGAATCATCGAACGTCGTGAGCAAAGCAAGCCCTCAATTTTCGAAGGGTGAACCGCAGGATATCTCAAGAGGCCATACCATGCGTTATCTTCTGGTCTTATTGTTTTCGTTGGTTTTGGCAATGCCCGCTCCCCGACTCGCCGGAGCCGATACGGACGCACCCCAGCATGGGGGAACTCTAACCGTCGCCGCCCATAGGGACATCTCAAGCATGAACCCCATGGTAAAAGCGTCGTCGCACGACAAGTGGATTCGCCGGCTAATGTTCGAACCCCTTTTAGAAGTCGACGAGAGTGGAACGATCCATCCCTATCTCGCCGAATCCTGGGATATCTCCAGTGATGGCAGGGCATACACCTTCCGTTTAAGAAAAGGCGTAAAATTTCACGATGGCCGGGAGATGACGGCAGGCGATGTGAAGTTTTCCGTCGATTACGTACTCAACCCTAAGAATGCCGCCTTTGGTCCAGGTCGACTGGACCAGGTTGAAGTCGTAGAGGCCGTCAATAAGCATACACTCAAGGTCACCCTCAAGAAACCAACTTTAGGCTTCCTAAGTTCGCTGACGACCATCCAAACGCTTGCGGTGGTTTCCAAAGGGTCCCTCGAGGTTGGGAGCGTTCGGCCGTTGAGGTTTCCTCCGGGCACGGGGCCGTTCAGGTTCGCCGACTGGAGGCCTAGGCAGCGGTTCGTCATTGCACGACATAGGGAATACTGGCGGTACACGCCTTTCTTAGAGAGGGTCGTCTTCCGACCCATAACAAACGCCACGGTTCGGCTCACCGCACTTCGAACCGGAAATGTGGATCTAGCCATTGGAATTCCGGGGGAATGGGTTCCTCAAATCGCTGCGGGCAAGTTAAAGGGATTGAGCACCATTAAAACTTCCAACTCCAGTCTCTATCGTATTCAATTCAATGCCGCCCACCCCCCTTTCAATAATAAAAAGTTGCGCCAGGCGGTGGCCCATGCCATTGACAAGAGGGAACTGATCCAGAATGTCTTTTACGGCCAGGGGACCCCGATTGTCCAAAAGTATCCGGAGGGGCATCCATGGTATTTCAAAGATCTATCGGCCCGGCGGTATGACCAGACTATAGCGCTGGCGCTCCTAAGAGAATCCGGATACAGGGGCGAGATGATCGAGCTCATCTCCGGCCGGTCGAGTCTCAATCAAAACCTGTCCGCTACGGTTCAGGCTCAGCTGAGACGGGTCGGCATTCCCGTAAAACGGAGGCTCATCGATTCCTGGTCCTATCGACGGCGCGTGAGACGCGGAGAATTCAGCATTCAGATAGGGGCCGCCGGTAAATACGTGGACCCGGCCGACACCTACAGCCTGGAACTCGCCTGCGAGCCCGACCTCAAGAAACGGGGCCATAATGCGACCGGGTACTGTGATCCGGAAATGCAATTACTGCTCGACCAGGCGGAGGGAGAAATGGATCCTAATGCCCGCAGGGAAGTCTTCAAACAAATCCTGACCAAATTCACCGAAGACGTACCAAGTGTCTATATTGCCTTCATTTCTAGTTTCTTTGCCTTCAATGACACCGTCAAGGGATTTACCAGCATCGATGACGGGACCTTGGAATACCTGAATGGCGGCTTAAGTCGCACCTGGTTGGACCGTTAGACACCGGGTTATGGTCATCCTATACGGGCCATAGCAGTCTCATAGCGAATTCCACAACTCCGCCGCCAAGGACCAGCCACGCCGAGTTGAACTTAAAATTCACTATCAGTAGGGCCGAGATTAGTGCCACGATCGTCGTAACGCCGTCTATCAAAGCCGATCGGCCGAGCTGCCACGTAACCGCAGCCATCAGCCCGAGGGACGCCACGTTAACCCCATCGAGGAAACCAGAGACCCAGCGGGATCGGCGCATTCGTGGTATCAACGGGCTGCTCGCCAGAACAAACAAGAATGCCGGGAGAAATATTCCAACTGTCGCCAGCATCGCGCCCGGTGAGCCCGCGATCAGGTAGCCAATAAAGGTGCCGTGGTAACCCCGGCCGGTGGGGCGGCCGCTGCCATAGCCTGGGAAATCCACAAAACGGGGAAGCCTATCAGGAGCAGTCTCGACCTTTGCCATCGATTCCGGAGGTTCTGGGTCCCCATGACAACAAAACCAGCCGTAAACAGGAGATCGATCTCATTGAATCCGAAGAAGAATAAAATGACGACACCGACTCCGACGGCCCCTGTCAGCGGCCCCTTGACTGCCGCCTTGCCCAATGACCAAAGAGCTTGAAGTACGATGGCAATGATGACCGGCTTGATTCCGTATAGAATCCACGTCGCTTCCGGTAACGAACCATACCGGACATAGACCCAGGCAAGGGCCCAAACAATGAGCATGGCAGGCAGGATGAAGCAGCTTCCGGCAACGACGAGCCCCTTCCCATCCAGCGCGTACCAGACCGATATGAATTGCCAACTCGGTGGAGTTGGGACCGGGTATCAAGTTTGTGGCCCCAAGCAGGTCGAGGAAGCTCTGTCGGTCGAGCCAACCTCTCTTTCGCACCACCTCATCCTCCATCATGGCGATGTGCGCCGCCGGCCCACCGAAAGCGATCGTGCCGAGCTTCAAAAACAAGCTGGCGAGCTCACCAAGGGAACCGCTGGAAGGTCTGCCTGTTTTCATGGGTGGCACTGCCTTCGCCGCCCTCTCATCCATGCCACCGGCTTTATCCATGTTAATCGAAATTTAGCGAAACTTTCGCCGCCCGTGAGCGAAATAGTTCGAGGCTCGACCTGATCCATTTAACAACCAGGAACGTCACCGTATCTCCCGACGTCTTTGGCAGCCCTAGTACCCGCTGTAACCGCTCGGAGGATTATTACCCTGAGAAGTGACACTGAGGAGAATCGGCAGCAATACCCCCATACCCAACGCAAAGAGCCAAAGCGCGGGTCCCGGTGGTGACTCGGGCTCAGGACCCAGACGCCAGAGGGCGAGATCGCTTAACGCTCGGGAAATCAATCCAAGCGCTGCTCCATACAGAATCCACCCTACTAATTCGGGGAACAGGGCGCGCATTCCCTCTGCGGTCCACTGAGGGTCCTGGCCGGATAGCAACGGGAACACGATCACGCTGACCAGACCCCACAGGGGAATACCCAGAGCGGCAGGGGTCATGGTGCTATCCGCATAGCAGTGCGGGGTAGGCGGAAAGGCCAGGGCAAAACCCGCCCCGACAAGAACGCCAATGACGACTCCCAGGACGCCACTGCTCAAGGTCATTACCAGCGCGGCACTAGCCCCCAAACCGGCTACAAGGCCGAAGCAGACTCGCCTTAGCCGATCTGTTCATACTGAATTTAACAATTTTCTAAAAAGTTTTGATGCGCTAACAGATCACCTGAGAAAGAAAAGATTAAAATTACAACTCATTTCACTCAACGACAATAACACCCCGACGGTCACACGCACTTTCGGAAGGGCGTAAGTTTAGATTTCAATGGGGCATTCTCGTCGGATTCGAATCGCCAAGATGAAGGGCATTAGGCGCTCTTGAATCCAAACCTCGAGCCTCATATACTCCTCCAGCAGATTGACTCCAGATTTAAACGGTAGCGGGGGCAGTAATCCATGACCGTCCGGCATAGAGTGGAACCATCGTTTCGCCCCTCAGGCTCTGTGCAGGCTCTGATAAATACTGCACTCTATAACCAACTAGCTACGAGAGCGACTCTGGGTTATACACCGAACTGGATTGAGGAGGTCAGCCGATGAGTATCCCAAACAATTTACCGATCATTGATGCCGATTCCCACGTGATCGAGACCGCACGGACATGGGAATACCTAGAGCCTGCAGAGCATAAATATCGTCCCCTCCTTTATTCCTCTCCAGATAATCCGGCCAGGCAGTACTGGATGATCGACGGCAGTATATGTGGTCTACGCTTTCCGACATTGTCAGAACAGGAGTTAAAAACAATGTCGGAGAAGGTAGGGAGGAATGTGGAAACGCCGCAGATGGCCCGTGAGCTTGACGATGTGCAACTGAGGCTTAAACACATGGACGAGCTAGGAATCGATATCCAGGTTGTGCACAACACGTTCTGGATCGAACAGGTCTCGCCTCGTCCGGAGGTAGAGGCTGCACTCTGCCGGAGCTGGAACCGCTGGCTCGGTGATGTATGGCGGAAGGGTAACGGAAGGTTGCGCTGGACGTGTGTGGTCCCCTCAATGCTGATGGACGAGACAATCGCCCAGGTCAAAGTGGCGAAGGAGAATGGCGCAGTCGGGGTATGTCTGAGACCGCTGGAGGGGAACCGGCACCTTACGGACCCGTACTTTTATCCGCTCTATGAAGTGGCGAGCAGTCTGGACATGGCGATCGCCGTGCATATCGCCAACGGCAACCCGGACTATTGTGATCTTTATCGCTATACTCCGGCAAGCACCATGACGATGTTCCGGGTGCCAACGGTAGTTTCCTGCTTTGCGCTCTTGATGAGCGAAATCCCGCAAGTCTTCCCCAATTTGCGATGGGGCTTTATTGAAACGTCAGCCCAGTGGGTGCCGTGGATTTACCAAGAAGTCGCCATTCGGTACCGGGGTGCGGGCAGAAACCTTCCTGAAGATCTGTTTCATGAAAACAACATCTTTATTACCTGTCAGACCACCGATGACATTCCCTACATTCTAAGATATTCCGGCGAGCACAGTTTAGCCATTGGTACCGACTATGGACACACCGATACCGCTAGCATGGTGGATGCGATCACGGAGTTCAAAGGGCGTGAGGCCGTCAGCCCGGATGACCGCGAAAGAATTCTTACCCACAACCCCAGAGCTTTGTACGCCCTCTAGGAGCGCGGGAAAACATCATACCCAGAGTAAGTCTCGCTGTGAACCCATAATCACATTCAAATTGCTTTTTAATGTCGGCGGAGAGTAGCCCAGCCCCTCGTAGAGCCCTACGCTACAGTGAGCAGACGGAAGCGCAGGACACGGTAATGTTGCCGTCCTCCAGCGGTTGCCGCATGACCTCCAGGACATTGCGCCGGAATTCGGGCAGCTCATCGAGTAAGAGACCGCCATTGTGCGCCATGGACACCTCTCCCGGTTTCGGGACCATTCCCCCTCCCACCAACCCGGCATCCGATATGGTGTGATGGGGAGAGCGAAAGGGGCGAGTGGCCAGGAGGGGTCGACCGTCCAACAAACCCATGACGCTGTGGATCTTGGTGGTCTCCAGAGCTTCGGGCAGCGACATATCGGAGAGGATCGTTGGGAGCCTCTTGGCCAGCATCGTCTTGCCCGACCCCAGTGGTCCGATGAGGAGCACGTTGTGCCCTCCGAAGGCAGCCACCTCCAGGGCCCGTTTGACATGCTGCTGTCCCTTAACGTCGCTGAAATCGGTGTCATACACTGAATGGCTGCGGAACACCTTGCCCACGTCGACCCGTGTGGGTTCAAGAACACCATTACCGCCAAGAAATTCAATCACCTGGGGTAGGTTTTCTGCGCCTAGGACTTCGATCCCCTCCACTACGGCGGCCTCGGGGACATTGGCAGCCGGCAACACCAGTCCGCGCAGGCCCTCTTCTTTGACTGCCAGGGCCACCGGCAAAGCGCCACGGACCGGCTTGATCTCGCCGTCCAGGGAGAGTTCACCAATCATAAAAACTCCTGAAGCCGTTCCTTCGGGACTAGGCCTTCCGCGGCCAGGATCCCCACAGCCATGGGCAGATCGTCACCGGAGCCCTCTTTCTTGATGTCCGCTGGGGCCAGATTGATCGTGATCTTTTTCGACGGGAAGGAATAGGCGCAGTTTTTCAGAGCCGCACGAATACGGTCCTTGCTCTCCCGGACCGCTCCTTCGGCGAGCCCCACCGTTGCCAATTGCGGAAGACCGGAAGCGATATCAACTTCCACCTCGACCCGCAGCGTGTTTATACCCTAGAGGGAAGCGCTTTGTACCTTCGGCAGCATATTGGAAACCCCATCGGTCCTTCGACTTTGCTCAGGATGGTGAGCTTGTCGAGTCGGTCGAACCACTTTGTGCCCGCCTCAAGAGGCGGGGTTAACCTCGAGTCCACCATATTATTGCTAATCTTGCTAACCGGGGAAAATCCTGTTAAGAGAAAACATGGACACACAGAATCCATCTCCTATTATTACCCAGGCCTTCGTCTGGGTTTTTTTTTACCCAGAATCGGAGTTGAGCCATGTTTAACCAGGAGTTACTTCCCGTCGGCTTGACCTTTGATGATGTCCTCCTCATCCCTGCGGAATCGTCCGTGCTGCCGCGGGAGATCGATGTCTCTACGCCCCTGACAGAACGCATCAAACTGAACGTACCCCTACTCAGCGCCGCCATGGACACCGTCACGGAGGCCCGTACGGCCATTGCCATGGCTCAGGAAGGGGGCATGGGGTTCATTCATCGCAACATGTCCGCGACCGCTCAATCCAAAGAAGTCGAAAAGGTGAAAAAATATGAGAGCGGGATGATCTCGGAACCCATTACGGTCGCCCCCCATCAAAAGCTCGCCGAAGCCCGTGAGATTATGCGCCAGAACGGCATTTCGGGACTGCCAGTAACCCAGGGAAACAAACTGGTTGGCATCCTAACCAACAGGGACTTACGTTTCGAAAAGAGATTGGATCGGCCCGTATCGGAGGTAATGACCAAGGAAAACCTGATTACCGCTCAACCCGGCGTGGACTTTGAAGAAGCCAAAGAGATTCTACACCAACACCGCATTGAGAAGCTCCTCGTAATCGACACTCATTACCAATTAAAAGGTCTTATCACGGTCAAGGATATTGAGAAAAAAACCCAGTATCCGTTTGCCTGCAAAGATGAACGGGGCCGATTGCGCGTAGGCGGCGCCATCGGAGTCGGACCGGACTGTGAGGCTAGGGTGGAGGCTCTGATCGGGGCCGGCGTCGATATGATCGCTGTAGATTCGGCTCATGGCCATTCCAAGAACGTCCTGGATGTGGTCGCCCGAACGCGGCAACACTATCCTGACCTCGACATCGCTGCCGGCAACGTGGCCACCGAAGAAGGGACCCAAGCCTTGATCGATGCCGGGGCTAACGCGATCAAAATCGGCGTTGGGCCGGGCTCGATCTGCACAACGCGGGTTATTTCCGGAATTGGCGTACCTCAGCTCACGGCTATCGCCAACTGCGCCAAGGCTGCGGTGCGTCACAATATCGCCGTCATATCCGACGGAGGCATCAAGTACTCGGGTGACATCACCAAGGCACTGGCTGCCGGCGCCAGTTCGGTCATGATTGGAGGCCTCTTTGCTGGGACCGAGGAAAGCCCCGGCGAAACTATCCTCTACCAAGGTCGAACGTATAAAATCTACCGCGGCATGGGCTCCGTGGGCGCAATGAAGGATGGCAGCAAAGACCGCTACGGACAGGGGGATGTTAAGGAAGACACGAAGCTGGTACCCGAGGGAATCGAGGGCCAGATCCCTTACCGGGGATCCTTGGCTTTCAACCTCCATCAATTGGTCGGGGGACTCCGGTCAGGGATGGGTTACGTGGGGTGCCGTACTATTCAGGAATTGCGCACCAAGGCACAATTTATCCGTGTCACCTCGGCCGGGTTGAGAGAAGGCCACGTCCACAATGTCTTTATCACTAAAGAGGCTCCCAACTATAGCAGCGAATGATCCTCATTCTTGATTTTGGATCCCAGTACACGCGACTCATTGCCCGACGCATCCGCGAGTCCAAGGTCTACTGTGAGATCCATCCCTTTAACATTGGCCTGGAGAAGATCCGCGACCTCAAGCCCCAAGGGATCGTCCTTTCCGGCGGCCCCGCCAGCGTCTACCACGAGACCGCTCCTCAAGTAAAAGACGATATCATTGAGCTTCCCATGCCCATTCTGGGCATCTGTTACGGCATGGGAATTATCAACCGGTCGGCCGGTGGCCAGGTGGCTCCCGCCGAACAGCGCGAATACGGCTTTGCCGATCTGTTGATCGATGACAATTCGGACCTTTTTTACAATTTCAGCGCGCAAGAAAAGACCCGAGTCTGGATGAGCCATGGGGACCAGATGACCTCCATACCGGAGCGGTGGTACTCCCTAGCCCACAGCTCCAATTCACCCATCGCCGCCTTTGCCAGCCCCGAGCGACGCCTCTTTGGCGTCCAGTTCCACCCGGAAGTCACCCACACATCCAGGGGGAAAGAAATTCTGGATAATTTCCTCTTTCGAATCTGCAAGTGCGAACCTACCTGGACCATGCCTCACTTCATCGAGACTTCGGTCCAGTCTATCCGCAACCGTGTCGGCGATCATCGAGTCTTATGCGCCATGAGCGGAGGTGTCGATTCATCCGTAGCAGCCACCCTGGTTCACCGCGCCATCGGCGAGCGTCTGCTTTGCATCTTCGTTAACAACGGTCTGCTGCGCCAGGGTGAAGCCGAAGATGTTTGCGAGCTCGGCAAGCGTTTCGGAAAATGCTTCCATTACGTAGACGCCAGCCACCGCTTCCTGACCCGACTGGAAGGCGTGGAAGACCCAGAGGAGAAGAGAAGAAGGATCGGACACGCCTTTATCGAGGTCTTTGAGGAAGAGGCAGACAAACTAGGGGACTACCCCTTTCTGGTCCAGGGAACTCTCTATCCCGATGTTATCGAATCGGTCTCCGCCGTCGGGCCATCGGCCACCATCAAAACACACCACAACGTTGGTGGTCTCCCTTCGAAGATGCGTTTTCAGATCGTCGAGCCGCTTCGGGAGCTTTTTAAAGATGAAGTGAGAGAACTCGGCAACGCGCTGGGACTTCCCCGGGATCTCATCATGCGCCAGCCCTACCCTGGCCCAGGCCTGGCGGTTCGTATTCTGGGCGACGTCACGGAGGAGAGGTTGCAAATCCTGCGTGAGGCGGACACCATAGTTGCCCACGAGATGAAGGCCGCCGATTTTTACGACAAGGTCTGGCAGTCTTTTGCCGTTCTGGTGCCTAACCGGACCGTCGGGGTCATGGGTGACGAGCGAAACTACGAGTACCTCATCGCCCTCAGGGTAGTGGAAAGTCAGGACGGGATGACCGCCGATTGGGTCCCGCTGCCACCGGAGCTGTTGGGTCGGATCTCCAACCGAATCATCAATGAGGTCAGAGGGGCCGGCCGAGTGGTATATGATATTTCCTCCAAACCCCCTGCCACCATTGAATGGGAATGAGACGGGCAGCTTTGGTACCGAAGATAAATTGTACCGCCCACTATTATGTGGTAGGTTAATCCGCGGAAAAAGGACACATGGAGCATACCGGTTTCGTTCATCTCCACTGCCACACCCAATACAGTCTCCTCGATGGCGCCAACAAGATTGAGCCCCTCTTAGAACGGGTACGTCAACTCAAGCAGCCTGCCCTAGCCATGACTGACCATGGCAATATGTTTGGCGTCGTGGATTTCTACACCAAGGCCATCAAGTTCGGTATCAAGCCTATCATTGGGTGCGAGATCTATGTGGCCCCGACGACCCGTTTCGAGCGCAAGGGGTTCGATAAAGGGCCTCGTGAGTACAACAATCACCTGGTCCTGTTGGCCATGAACCGGGAAGGCTACCGGAATCTATGCCGGCTGGTCAGCACGGGATTTACCGAGGGTTTCTACTACAAGCCACGGGTCGATAAAGATTTGTTAATGGAATGCAACGACGGTCTGATCGCCCTGAGTTCTTGTCTGCGCGGCGAGGTGGCCTCTTCCCTCAGCTCCGGGGTGGTGGAGAAAGCTAAGGCCGCCGCCGAACGGTACGCCAGTATCTTCCAGGACCGTTTCTATCTGGAGATCCAGGACAACAAGATTCCGGTTCAGGAAGAAGTCAACCGCATGATCGTCGAACTCGGCAGCGACCTCTCCCTTCCCGTGGTGGCCACCAACGACTGCCACTATGTCGAAAGGAGTGACGCCGCGTCCCATGACGTCCTGCTCTGCATCCAGACCGCCAGGAACGTAAACGACGAGAACCGGATGAAGATGACGACCGACGAACTCTTCATCAAATCGTATGACGAGATGAGAACGGGAATGGATTACTGTCCAGAGACAGTCGACCGAACCATGGAGATCGCCCAGCGATGCAATCTGGAGCTGGAACTGGGCAAGTATCACTTTCCCCACTTCGAGCCCCCGAAAGGCAAAAACTTAGATGACCATCTCGACGGCCTTACCCGCGAAGGTCTGGCAAAAAGGATGGAGGAGATCGAGGACCTCGGCGAGGATCAGAAACCGGTTTACGAGGAACGCCTCAATCACGAACTCAACGTGATCAAACAGATGCAGTATTCCGGCTACTTCCTGATCGTTGCCGATTTCATCAACTACGCCAAGGACCACGGCATACCCGTCGGTCCCGGCCGGGGTTCGGCGGCGGGAAGTCTCGTAGCCTATGCGCTCAAGATCACCGATCTCGATCCGATTCCCCATGGTCTTCTCTTCGAGCGCTTCCTCAACCCCCAGCGACGTTCCATGCCTGATATCGACGTCGATTTTTGCATCCGCGGCAGGGATCAGGTCATCCAATACGTAAAGGACAAGTACGGCTCCGACAAAGTTGCCCAGATTGCAACCTTCGGGACATTGAAGGCTAAAGCTGCGATCAAAGACGTCGGCCGGGCCCTGGGTTTCTCCTTTGCCGAGACCGACGGTATAGCCAAACTCATTCCTGCACCCAAACAGGGGTTTGATTATCCCCTGGATGAAGCAATCAAGATGGAGCCAAAGCTTCAGGACCTCATAAAGACTGACTCGCGGGTAAAATCCCTGCTGGAGCACGCCCAGCGTCTCGAAGGGCTCACCCGCCATGCGTCTACCCATGCGGCTGGCGTGGTCATCTCCAAACTTCCCCTACTCAACTATCTGCCCCTGTTCCTGGACAAGGAAGGGGGAATCGTGACGCAGTTTGACATGGACAGTGTGGAAAAAATTGGTCTCATCAAGTTCGACTTCCTCGGATTGAAGACCCTCACTCTCATTCATGATTGTCTGGAACTCATCCAGACAACTCGGGGGGTCGAAATCGACCTGAGCCATGTCCCTTTGACCGATAAGAAGACATACAAACTGCTCAGCTCCGGTGATACGACCGGCGTATTCCAGCTGGAAAGCACAGGGATCCGGGAAATGACCGTCAAGATCCGGCCCAATTGCTTCGAAGACCTGGTAGCTATCCTGGCCCTGTATCGCCCCGGCCCCCTCGACAGTGGCATGGCGGAGGAATATATCAAGCGCAAACAGGGCCGGGAAAAGGTCCATCACCCTCATCCTTCTCTGGAGCCAATCTTAAAAGACACCTACGGGGTAATCATCTATCAAGAACAAGTGATGCAGATCGGCCAGAAACTGGCATGCTATACCATGGGCGAAGCCGATATGCTTCGCATCGCTATGTCCAAAAAGAATCCCGAGGAAATGGCCGCCCAGAGGGAAACGTTCCTCGCGGGCGCGAAAAAGAACAAGATCCCGGCCAAGATGGCAGAAACCATTTTCGACCAAATGGAGACCTTTGCTCGATACGGTTTTAACAAGTCCCATTCGGCTGCCTATGCGTTGGTGTCCTATCAGACCGCCTACTTGAAGGCCCACTACCCGGTCGATTTCATGGCCAGCCTGATGAGTTCAGAGATGGGCGATACGGACAAGGTGATCAAAAACCTGGCTGAGTGCCGGGGGCAGGGGATTAAAGTCCTCCCTCCCAGCGTCAACGAGAGCCGGGCCCGTTTCACCGTAGTCGGTGACCAGATTCGTTTTGGCCTTTCGGCTGTCAAAAACGTAGGCGACAAAGCGGTTGAAGCCATCCTCCAAAGCCGGGAAGAGGAAGGGAGTTTTGACTCGATCTTCTCCTTCTGCCGACGAGTCGACCTGCGGGCAGTCAACCGCCGAGTGATCGAGAGTCTGATCAAATGCGGTGCCTTCGACTCCACTGGGGTTTCCCGGTCCAAACAGACCGCCGCCCTCGATGAGGCCATTCACGCTGGGCAAGCCCACCAGAAGGATCGGGAGAGCAACCAGATCGATATCTTTGCTGCCCTGGAAAAAACAGAAGGAGGGGCCGAAAAGTCCAAGAAGCGTTATCCGACCGTCAACGAGTGGTCTTCCAAGCAAACCCTAGCCTTCGAGAAGGAAGCCTTGGGCTTCTACGTTACCGGCCACCCCCTGGACAAATACGAGCGGGCCATCGACCGGCTGACCTCCGGGTCCATCGCCCGTTTGCGGGAAAAGCCGAGTGCCGGTGAAGTCAAAGTGGCGGGAGTGGTCACCGCCCTCAAGCTCCGGAACACCAAAAAGGGCGACCGTTACGCAAGTTTCAACCTGGAAGACAAGACGGGATTTATCGAAGTGATCGCATGGCCGGATCTCTACAACCGGGCCGTCGATCCCATCACTCAAGACGACCCCATTTTCATTCAGGGCCGACTTGATATCGGTGAAGAACGAGTTCAACTTATCGCCAATCAGATCACCCCAATGGCTGAGGTTATGGCCAAACATCGGCCAAAACCACAGCCCCAGGTCGAAACCATCACCGAGCCTGTGGAAGCCAAGGAGCTGCATTTCTACCTTCGTGCCCCGGAGGTTACGACCGAGGAGTTAAATCATCTGCACGAAATCCTGCAGGGTTCCCGCGGCGGCTGCACGGTCTTTCTCCATCTCGCCAATCCCAATAGGAGCGAGACAGTCATCGAACTTCCGCAACAATTGAAAATAAAACCCACTCGAGAACTTTTGGAGACAGTGAATCGTTCTTTTGGGAGCCGCATAACCACCCGTGCCTAGAGCTGCGACAGGAGTCAGCTCTAACTCCAATGGGGCAGGTGAACGGGTAGTCCTGGTTGGAGTCGAACGCACCTCTTCCGACCAGGAAATACTAATGGAGGAGAGCCTGGACGAGCTCGAAAAGTTGGCCGAGAGTGCCGGCGCTCGAGTCGTGGGCAGATTCCGACAGCACCTGAAGAAGGTGAGTCCCGCGACCTACATCGGGTGGGGCAAGGTCGAAGAAATCCAGCAGACAATTCTTGAGGACAAACCCGATCTGGTAATATTTGATGAGAACTTGAGCCCAGCCCAGCAGCGAAACCTGGAATCGGCGTTTCAAATTCGGGTCATTGATAGAAGCCAACTCATTCTGGACATCTTCGCCCAGAGGGCGCGTAGCAACGAAGGGAAGCTGCAGGTTGAACTTGCCCAATTGGAGTACCTGCTGCCAAGATTGACCCGTCGCTGGACTCACCTTTCCCGCATGCGTGGCGGCATCGGCACCCGCGGCCCTGGCGAGACGCAGCTTGAAGTCGATCGAAGACGCATACACGAACGTATTCGCAGTTTAAAAAAACGGCTGATCAAGGTCAAACGCACGCGGGATCTACACCGTCAGGAACGGTTGGACGTCCCCTACGCGACCGTGGCCCTGGTTGGCTACACCAATTCGGGAAAATCAACCCTGATGAACACCCTTACCCAGGCCGGCGTCGTGGCCGAAGACAAGCTATTTGCTACACTGGACCCTACCACGCGGGGCTTGCGGCTCCCTACGGGCGATCGTGTGATGCTGGTCGATACGGTGGGCTTTAGCAGTCGGATTCCCCATTCCTTAATTGAGGCTTTCAAAAGTACCCTTGAGGAAGTCACGAAGGCCGACCTCTTGCTCCACCTCGTTGATTTGACCAATCCACTCCATGAGAAGCAAATCAAAATCGTCAATGAGGTTCTACGCGACATCGGGGCGGGAGATCTCCCCTATTGTATTGTTGCCAACAAACTCGACGTTGCCCCGGGAACGCTGATTCGAGACCTGGGCACCCATGGAACCGGCCGCGTACACCCCATATCCGCATTAACCGGATTGGGGATCGACTCTCTGCTCGAATCCATTGGACAAGTACTGGACGAGGGAAAAGAGCAAGCTCGCTTTTCATTTACCCCCGCCGAGGCTCCCCTCCTCTCGTTGCTGCGCCAGCGGGGGCGGATCCTGAAAGAAAGATACGCGCGAGGCAAGACTCATATCACCGCACTTGTCACACCTAAATTAGCGGGTCAGATGAGAAAATGGTTAACTGATAACACCTTGGAAGCTTCACAATAGGACTTTTATGCCATGTTGAATCTACCCAACTTTCTCACCTTGATTCGCATTGCAACCATCCCCCTGTTCCTGCTCTTGCTGTTCGGGCGCCACTACACATGGGCCTTGTGGATTTTTGCCTTCAGTGGATTAACCGATGCCCTGGATGGACCCGTTGCCCGATGGATGAAACAGCGAACCCGTCTAGGGGCTTACCTGGATCCCATGGCGGACAAGCTTCTCATTATTAGTTCGCTCGTCGTTCTCACCTATATCGGTGCGACACCGGGTTGGTTTACCATACTCGTTCTCAGTCGAGATCTGATCATCACATTAGGCTACGGGGCGATCTATTTATGGGTACAACAAAAGATGGAGATCCTGCCCAGCGTCATGGGCAAGGCAAATACTTTTCTCTTGCTGTTGACCATCACGGTCATTCTAGTCGCACTGCACGATTCCGATATTATCCCGGACGTCGGTCTACCCCTGGGCCCCTATAGATTTCACGTCATGAATGTGCTTTTCTTCATTACTTCCGTCACCACGATCATCTCCGGTCTCCAATACGTTCATCGTGGCCTGGTATG
Source organism: Binatia bacterium (assembly GCA_963664015.2). GTDB lineage: Bacteria > Desulfobacterota > Binatia > UBA9968 > CAXXLF01 > JACZQL01. The sequence continues at coordinate 1,040,738 of CAXXLF010000002.1, forward strand.
GCTCCAAGAACGGGTCTCCCCCTCGACAGGGGCGAGTTGACAGATCGTCAGGAAATTGGTAATAAAATCATAGGGTTGCAAGATGGACATAAGATGTAACAATGCCCATGCCTCCACAGGCACGTAGCTCAGTGGGAGAGCGCTTCCTTGACACGGAAGAGGTCGGCGGTTCAATCCCGCCCGTGCCTACCAAAAAATAGCGCATTAGGTTTAGTCGAACAGGAAACTTTAGCTTAGACCAATGGAATCCATTCACGTCAAACTACCAGGTGACAAAACCGTCGAGGTGCCCCCTAGCACCAAGATTCAAGAGATCCTTACGTCTTCAGGAAACAAGAAAGATATTATCGCCGCCAAACTAGATGGTATCGCCGTGGACCTAGAGCGTCCCTTGAGCCACGACTGCACTCTGGATTGGATTAATATTAACAGCCCTGATGGCTTGGATATCCTGAGGCATTCGACCGCCCATCTCATGGCCCAGGCGGTCCAGAGTTTATTCCCCGGCACTCAGGTCACCATCGGCCCGACCATCGACGACGGCTTCTACTACGACTTCAAGCGTGACAAGCCCTTCACCCCTGACGAGATCCAGATGATTGAGACCCGCATGCGGGAGCTATCCAAGGCAAATCTCAAGGTCCAGCGGGAAGAGCAATCCAAGGAGTCGGCGGTGGAGCTTTTCAAAGGGATGGGCGAGGCCTACAAGGGTTCCATCCTCAGCGAAATTTCCGAAGCGCAGGTTTCCCTTTATCGCCAGGGGGACTGGGTAGATTTATGCCGTGGGCCTCACGTGCCCTCCACCGGCGTGATTCGCGCCTTTAAGTTGACCCGCGTCGCGGGAGCGTACTGGCGGGGCAACGAAAACAACGAGATGCTTCAACGGATCTATGGGACCTCGTTTCCCACCGAGAAGCTGCTCAATGAGCACCTCCGACTTCTGGAGGAGGCCAAGAAGAGAGACCACCGTCGTCTCGGTCGCGAACTGGACCTCTTTAGCTTCCATCCCATCGCTCCCGCAAGCCCCTTTTTTCACCCAAAAGGCGCCATCGTTTACAATGAATTGGTCGCCTTCATCCGGCGACTCTATCAGGAGTACGGCTACCAGGAGGTGATCACACCCCAAATTTTCGACGTGGAGCTCTGGCACCGTTCCGGTCACTATGACCATTTCAAGCAGAGTATGTATTTCACCCAGATCGACGAGCGGGAGTTCGCTATCAAACCTATGAACTGCCCGTCCCACACGTTCATCTACGCCTCAAAAAAGCGGTCCTACCGGGAGCTGCCCATTCGCCTGGCCGATTTTGGACGGCTGCACCGCTATGAAAAGTCCGGAGTGACCGCCGGCCTCACCCGGGTGCGCTCTTTTTCCCAGGACGACGCCCATATATTCTGTGCCCCGGAGCAGATTGAGGACGAGATGACCAGTCTCTTGCAAATGATTTATGAGGTCTTCCGGGTCTTCCAGTTTACCCAAATCCAGGTTAAACTCTCCACTCGTCCTGAAGCCTACATGGGAAGCTCCGAGACATGGGAGCGAGCTGAAAACTCCCTCGCCGATTCACTGCGAAAGCGCAGCATCGACTTTCAAGTTAATGAAGGGGATGGGGCCTTCTACGGCCCCAAGATCGACTTCGTGGTACTGGACGCTATGCGGCGTGGGTGGCAGCTGGCAACGATCCAGCTTGATTTCTCCATGCCAGAGCGCTTCGATCTCGGTTACGTCACGGCCAGCGGGTCGGAGGCAACACCGGTGATGATCCATCGGGCGATCCTGGGATCCATTGAGCGCTTCATGGGGATTTTGATCGAGCACACCGGCGGAGCATTTCCCCTATGGTTGGCTCCGGTTCAGCTGAGAATTGTTAATGTTACGGACGCACAAAAAAACTACGCCCAAGAGGTCTTTCACAGGTGTAAAGGCGAGGGGTGGCGTACCGAGCTGGACGACCGAAACGAAAAACTCGGATTTAAAATCCGTGAGGCCCAGCTTGCAAAGATTCCCTATATAGTGGTAATCGGAGATAGAGAAAAATCGGATAGGACCGTGTCTCCCCGTTCCCGGGGTGGTCAGACTCTTATGGCCATGTCCGTCGAGGAGTTTTTGGGGCAGCTTCAACAGGAGAGTAAGGAAGCCGGTACGCCACACGGGCAACCAGAAGGAGAACTGTCATAGCGAAAGAAGCAAGAATTAACCATCAGATTCGAGCCAACGAGGTCCGAGTCATTGGCAACGAAGGGGATCAGCTGGGCATCATGAAGCTGCGGGATGCCCTGGAACTGGTGGAAAACCAGGAACTTGATCTGGTCGAGGTCGCGCCCGAGGCTCAACCACCGGTCTGTCGGATCATGGATTATGGCCGCTTCCGCTACCTGCAAAAGAAGAAGACCCACGGGACCAAGAAAAAATCGACTGTCGTAGTCATCAAAGAAGTGAAGATGAGGGCCCATACAGACGCCCATGACTTAGTCTATAAGGTTCGCAATATCAGGCGTTTTATAGAGAAGGGGCAACGAGTACGGGTATCCATCTTTTTCCGGGGGCGGGAAATCACGCATCCGGAGCTCGGCAGGGAAAAGCTCAACAGCATCTTGCTTCAGGTGCAAGATGTCGCTAAACCTGATATTAATCCAAGGATGGAGGGTCGGAGCATGGCAATGCTCCTCACTCCCAAATAGAGATCGGAACGGAGAAGTCACGTGCCAAAGATCAGGACCAACAGAAGCGCCGCGAAACGATTTAAAACCACTGGTACGGGGAAAATCAAGCGAGCCCGGGGGTTTAGACGCCACCTGCTCTCGAGCAAGGGCAGGAAACGGAAACGCAAACTGAGGCTGTCGGGTACGGTTGCCGCCAGTGACGTTCGTAGGATTCGCAAGCTAATACCTTACGGGTAATTCCCGTAGCACCCGATTCGTCAACGTCACCGCACACACGGTTTTCACAGTTTTAAATGTACAGGAACTACTTTAATCATCGAGAGTGAGCAAGATATGCCGCGAGTTAAAAGGGGAACCAAAGCCCGCAAACGAAGAAAAAAGGTTTTAAAGCTGGCCAAAGGCTATGTAGGCGCACGTGGTAATCTGTACCGCACGGCCCGTGAGACGGTGGAACGCGGCCTTGTCTATGCCTATCGGGATAGACGGGTCAAGAAGCGGGAGTTTCGTGGACTGTGGATTACCCGCATCAGCGCAGGAGCCAACATCAGCGGGTTGTCCTACAGCCAGCTCATGAAGGGGCTGAAACAGGCTGGCGTGGAGCTGGACCGCAAGATCCTGGCAGAGTTGGCCGTCTCCGACTTGCCCGCCTTCAGCCAAATAGCCCAGCTCGCAAAAACCCACCTATCGGCGTAACCCCTCCATCCCCTTTCGTCCATGAACGAGTCCGTAGAAGCTCTTCGGAAAGAGATGATGGAGCGCATAGAACGCTCCACCACAGAGGAGGAGATTGAGCAGCTACGGCTAACCTATCTGGGCAGGAAGGGCAAGCTCACGCAAGAGCTTCGTACCCTAAAGGATTTGCCGCCGGAAGAGAGACCTCGTGTCGGCGAGCAATTGAACCAGCTGAGACAGGAGCTGGAAAATTGGATCGAGGCACGTAGCCAGCAAGCCAAGGCACGGGAGAATGAACGAGTCCTCAGAGAGGACCGGACCGATATCACCCTCCCAGGAAGCCGCCTCGAGCGGGGACACATCCATCCTATCACGCTCGTCCTGGATGAAGTGATCGATATCTTCTCGGCAATGGGCTTTGAGATCGCCAGGGGACCCGATATCGAAGACGATTACCACAATTTCGAGGCCCTCAACTTTCCCAAGGACCACCCGGCCCGCGACATGCAGGATACATTCTTCGTCTCCGACAATCTGCTTTTGAGAACTCACACCTCACCGGTTCAAATCCATGTGATGGAGGAGCGAAAGCCACCGCTCCAAATCATCGTCCCAGGCGCCGTATACCGGCACGACGACGACTCGACCCACTCCCCTATCTTCCACCAGGTAGAGGGTTTCATGGTAGACGAACAGATCACCTTCGGTGATCTGAAAGGAGTCCTGGAAAACTTCCTGCGCCAAATCTTTCGTGCGGAGACTCCCGTACGGTTTCGTCCGAGTTTCTTTCCCTTCACCGAACCCAGTGCCGAGGTCGATATCGGCTGTCTGTTCTGCAGCGGCAAGGGAGTCTCTTCCAAGGGGGAAGGGTGTCGCGTTTGCAAAGGGACTGGGTGGCTGGAGATCCTGGGCTCTGGGATGATCGATCCTGCAGTTTTCAAATTTGTAAAGTACGATTCCGAAAAGTTCTCGGGATTTGCCTTCGGCATGGGGATCGAGCGCATCGCCATGTTGAAATATGCCATCGAGGATATCCGGTTGTTCTATCAAAACGATATCCGATTCCTGCAACAATTTTGTTAGCCCCAATGGAAGAGATTCATCCGTGAAGTTCACTTATAACTGGCTCCGGGAATTCATTGACCTACCCACCGGTTACGCCGGCAACGGGGGAAAAGGCCCGCTAGCGGTTGCCGAGCTTTTGACGATGGCCGGACTCGAGGTCGACTCCTTGAAACCCATTGGCATCGGATCCGAGATCGTAGTGGCTCTGGTAAAGGAGGCCCGCCCCCACCCACATTCGGACCATCTCTCACTGTGCTCCGTCGAGATTGAAGGTGAACAGCTACAGATTGTCTGCGGCGCCCCCAACGTCCGCACGGGGATCAAGGCCCCCCTGGCAAAGGCAGGCACGGCACTGCCCTCCGGGATAGAGCTTAAAGAGGTAACCATCCGGGGGGAGCTCTCCCAGGGGATGCTATGCTCCGAGAGGGAGCTCGAATTGTCCCGCGACCATGAAGGGATTATGATATTGCCAGAAGACGCGCCTGTGGGGCGTCGGGTATTCTCCTACCTGGGGTTAGAGGACTGGGTTTTCGAGGTCGCCGTGACCCCTAACCGTGGCGATTGCCTGGGAATCCACGGTATTGCCAGGGAACTTGGCGCCTTGACCGGTGGAAAGTTACGCCCCCCCCCCTCGGCACCCGTGGCCAAGGGTCCCCCATTAAATCGAACGGTACAGGTCCACATCGAGGACTCTAAGCTCTGTCCTCGCTATTCGGCCAGGGTCGTGACCAATCTAAGCCCCCTTCCCTCGCCGTTATGGATGCGTTACAGACTCGAAGCGTGCGGCGTCCGATCCATCAATACCATTGTAGATATCACTAACTATGTGATGCTCGAAACCGGCCAACCTCTTCACGCCTTCGATCTGGATCGACTGAAGTCACGGCGGATCGTCATTCGTCCAGCCAGCCGGCCAGTGAAATTCATGAGCCTGGATGGGATCGAAAGGGAACTGATCTCCGGAGATCTCTTGATTTGTGACGATGATGTTCCAGTGGCACTGGCCGGGATTATGGGTGGGTCCAATTCGGAGGTAAGCTCGGAAACCCGTTCCGTGCTGTTGGAGAGCGCTCACTTCGACCCACTGACAATTCGACGCACGGCCAAACGCCTAGGGCTCCACTCGGAGGCCTCCCATCGATTTGAAAGAAGGGTTGACCCCGAAGGGACTCTGGCTGCCCTGGACCGCGCGGTCTACCTGTTAGAGGAATTCGGAGGCGGAATGGCACTCAAAAGCACCGTCGACCGCTATCCCCGGAAGTTCAAGCCCTCAGCGATTGTGCTCAGGGACGAGAAAATAACTCGACTCCTAGGAATCGAGCTTCCACGGAGGTTCACTGAACGGACCCTCAAATCCATGGGGGTCACGATTCAGTCCCGCACCAAACAAAGCATGAAGGTGCTCCCACCGTCGTACCGTGCGGACCTTACTCGAGAGACTGATTTAATCGAAGATTTGGCACAGCTCTACGGATATGAAAAGATTCCCGCCACCCTTCCTACTGCTAGGTCACGAGGCGGGAGAATTGATCCCTTTCTACGCTGGAGCCGGCGTCTACGCTCCTTCCTCGCCGGGCAGGGACTGGCCGAAGCGATCAACGTCCCCTTCACATCGACGGAAATGAACCGGTGCTTCCCAGGCCTCTGGGCCGGTGAATCAAGACCGGTGGCGATCTTGAACCCCATCAAGCAGGAAAGCGCAGAAATGAGGTTGAGCTTGATTCCCGGATTGGCAGGGATCCTACGCACCCATGTGGATCAAAGGGCACAGAGCTTCTGGGCCTTTGAAATGGGAAAGGTCTTTCACAAGACCTCCCAGGGATCCTATGAAGAGAGAACCCATGTTTCGGCCCTCTTGTTCGGGAACCGAGTGCGCAGGGGACTGCGCGCCGAGACGAATACGGTCTCCTTCCTTGAGCTCAAAGGCCTGATCGAGGGTATTACCGAGATCACTGGAACGGAGGTTGATACCACGTGGGACGGCAACAACCCACCCCCATTTCTCCACCCAGGCAAAGCCGCCACCGTCGGGCAAAAGGGCCTAAAAATAGGCCATTTAGGAGAGCTCCACCCGGACCTCTGCGCCTCCCTGGGACTGCCTCCCTTTCTAGCTTTTGAACTTGACTTCGAGGGGTTGGTTAAGTATGCTCGCTTTGATTTTACGGTCCATGCCCTCCCCAGATTTCCACCTGTTGAGCGGGACCTGGCCGTGGTTGTTGATGAAGGGTTTCCTGCTCAGCAAATTATCACTTGGATAAAAGGCCTTAATAACTCGCTGATTGAAACCGTGCAAATCTTTGACCAATACAGAGGCTCTCCCATTCCTAAAGGAAAAAAGAACCTGGCCTACTCGGTTTCTTACCGGGCCGAGGATCGAACCTTAACCGATGATGAAATCAACACCATTCATGAGAATTTGACGGATAAGATGTGTCAGCAGTTTGGAGCCACGTTGAGAGGGTAAGGACGAAAAATCATTAGGGAGTCGAACCATGACCAAGGCTGATATTATCACCCGGATTTATGAAAAAGTCGGGTTTTCTAAAAAGGAAGCTACCGACGTCGTTGAGATTACCTTTGAAATCATCAAATCCCGGCTCGAACAGGGGGAAAAGGTCAAAATTTCTGGATTCGGGAATTTTGACGTCAACACCAAAAACCCTCGCAAGGGCCGGAATCCCCAAACAGGCGACGAGATTACGATCAAGGGCCGCCGGGTCCTCACTTTTAAACCGAGCCAGATTTTGAAAAAGAGCATCAATAACACCACATCCTGATCAAATTCCATGCCCCCCAGTCTTCCTGATAAACTCTACTTTAAGATCGGAGAAGTGAGCAACCTCGTTGGCGTTAAACCCTACGTGCTGCGTTACTGGGAGACCGAGTTCGAAGTCCTCAAACCAGGCAAGGCCCCTTCACGCCACCGGCTTTACAAAAAAAAGGACGTTGAACTCCTTCTGGAGATAAAAAAGCTACTCTATTCGGAAGGCTATACAATCGAAGGGGCGCGAAAAAAGCTCAAAGAGGGCAAGAAGGAAGACCGTCGGCAGCTCCGGCTTCCTCTCTCGGAGAGCGGGTACCGTAACACTCTCGTCAAGATCAAAAAAGACCTTCAGTCACTCCACAAAAAGCTTACCTAGCTAGGTAAGCTAGATTCGATCATCGATCCAAGACACCATTAACAGCAGGTTTCGCATACCGGATAGTGGCCAGACCTGGTATATTGACTAATCCCGAATTGCAAGGTGACCGTCTTCCACGGTCAGCAGGTGACCGGTGAATTCCATTCCCGCCTCCGCGGCGAGAACAAACCAACTCCCCATGGATTCTGCGCCACGCAAGCGCTGCCGGAACTCCTCTGGTGCGTCTTCCGTAGCGATAATTCCTCCTGGGGATACCGCCACGATGCAGATATTCCATTCCCTTTCCTCTTCCGCTACGTAACGCGTAAAGGTACGGATCGCTTCCTTGGACACCACATAGGCACAACCCCCTGGTGTACGCACATTGCCACCGCCATGGAGGTTCACAACGTGTCCAACGCCCCGTGTTTCCATATGAGGCAAGACGTGCTTGGTGCAGAGGAAGGTTCCCCCTAAATTGGTCTCGATCACCCGGTCCCAAAATGCTTTATCCATATCGCAGATGGGGCTCCAGTTGGTCGCCCAGGTGAAGTGGGTCACCACTCCTGCATTATTGATCAGAATATCGATTCGACCGAATTGGTCCATCACCCGGTCAACCATACGGCAGACCTCGGATTCTTCACGAACATCGGCCTTAATCGCAATCACTTCTGGGTCGATTCTTGCGACTTCCGCCTGCACCCGCTGGAGACGGCCAGCATCCTTTCCCACCAGAACAACCTTGGCCCCTTCCCGTGCGAAGGATTGGGATACGGCCCTACCAATCCCCCTTGTTGCTCCGGTGATAACAATAACTTTCCCCTGCAACATACCCCCCCCACTAACCGGCCCCTTCGGCCCGTGCCCGATTGCAGCATACTCGAATTGCCCATTGCCCTACCCATCCCAGCCGCCGAACCGCCGAGCCCAATATTGCCACAACCCAGATTTTACGACAAACAAAAGGATCTGCACCGGTAAAAGCGGATCTGAAAAGAGAGAGGCGGTCGAGGTGCCTAACGTTAAAGAGGCAGTTAAAAACTATCCGTATCTGTAAATCGACCGGCGAATTTCAAAAGACCGGGGTCAATCAAGCAAAGGGGAAAGTTGCCGCTTCTCCCCTTTGAAAACCCCGTCGGTCCTTCGACTTTGCTCAGGATGGTGAGCTTGTCGAACCACTTTGTGCTCGCCTCAAGAGGCGGGTTTTAACCTCGAATTGACCTAAAGGATTAGGAATGTTACATAAACTTCTGGTGGATCGGTCGTCGGGGCGTAGCGCAGCCTGGTAGCGCACACGCTTGGGGTGCGTGAGGTCGCTGGTTCAAATCCAGTCGCCCCGACCACTTTTCAGCAATGGCACCAAACTCCTATGGATTGGATGAATTAGGTGCGAGGGACGCGAGGAATGCCAATCCTCCATCAAGGGTGAAGCAACTAGATCCATTTTCAAAAGCGATTCATAACGCGCGGGAACGGATGGTTCGTGAGCACCTTGTGGAAAGGGGCATAGAAGACCGGCGCGTTCTGAAGGCCATGGCCAAGATTCCCAGGCATCTGTTTGTAGAGAGTGCCCTGGCGGATCGAGCCTATGACGACGAGCCCCTGCCCATTGGCGAGCGACAAACCATCTCACAACCCTATACGGTAGGCTTAATGACCGAGGCCCTGGAACTCAAAGGGGGAGAGAAGGTCCTGGAGGTCGGCACCGGATCGGCCTACCAAACCTCTGTCCTTGCTGAGCTTTGTCTCAACGTCTTTTCGGTCGAAAAATTCTATTCCCTAGCCGAGCGAGCCCGTGTTATCCTAGATGAGTTGAACTACTACAACGTGGCGCTGCATGTCGGGGACGGGACCTTGGGTTGGCCTGAGCATGCCCCCTACGATGCCATCATTGTAACCGCAGGTTCTCCAGAAGTCCCTGGCCCGTTGTTAGGGCAACTGTCGATACGCGGGAAACTGGTCGTTCCCATTGGCACCGAGCAGGGGCAAACGCTCAAACGTTTCCGACGGACCATTGCCGGTGTAAAAGAAGAGGGCTTGGGGAATTGTCGTTTTGTTAAGCTCATGGGGAAATACGGTTGGGCTGGATAAGCGCAGCGGTGGCTTTTTCTGCCTCCTCCTGATTTCTCTATTCCTGTTCCAGGCTTGCGTCCCTCAAAGCCGGGTTCCATCCCGGCAAAAAAACAAGGGGATCTACCACCTGGTCAAGCCCAGGGAGAACCTTTTCCGAATCGGTAAGGCTTACGATATCGATTACAAGACCCTGGCCCGAATCAACCGGATCCGCCACCCGAATCAAGTACGGGCGGGCCAGCGGCTCTTCATCCCAGGAGCCAGTCGTCCACTGCCCGTACAAATCATCACCCCGTCGAAAACCACACTGAAGCGCCCTTTGCCCTCGCCAACCCGGGGCAAAGCGAAAGAAGGATATCGCTGGCCTATTCGAGGTAGGATCACTTCAAGATTCGGCCCTCGCGGCAGGACGTTCCATGACGGGATCGACATTGCAGCTCGCACGGGAACCCCCATCCGGGCTATCGCAGGAGGCAAAATCATCTTCAGCGATAAACTTCGTGGTTATGGGAACCTCGTTATCGTGCAACACCCCCAGCGAACCGTCTCGGTTTACGCCCATAACCGGCGCAACCTCGCCAAAAAAGGGAAGCGGGTAAATCGAGGCGAAGTGATTGCCGAGGTAGGAAGTACCGGTCGTATCACCGGACCTCATCTCCACCTCGAGATACGGAAAAACAACGTGGCGACCAATCCGCTTTATTATTTGCCCAAGTTGTGATAGCTGAAGTTTCATGGAAGAAGTTATTCGAGATATCCGTCAGGCGATTCGGGATATACCTGATTTTCCGAAGCCCGGAATTGTCTACAAGGACATCACCCCTCTGCTCAACAATGGCCCCCTTTTCAAGAGAACCATTAATCTTTTAGCAGAACGTTATCAGTCCCAGGCTGTGGATACGGTTGTCGGCATCGAGTCCCGCGGGTTCATCATCGGGTCTGCTCTCGCCTACGCTCTGGGAGCAGGCTTCTGTATCGCGCGCAAACCGGGCAAACTGCCCTACGAGACCCACGCCGCAAGTTACGAGCTGGAATACGGGTCCGACTCTCTGGAAATGCACCGCGACGGTCTGGCGCCCGGCTCCCGCGTCATTATCGTCGACGATCTGATCGCCACTGGCGGGACAGCCGCCGCAGCAGCCAGCCTGGTCTCCAGGCTCTCTGGTGAGTTGATCGAACTTGCCTTCGTCCTCGAGTTGTCCTTCCTCAAGGGTCGTGAAAAGCTAACCCCCCAAGGGGTTTATTCGCTGGTCAGTTTTGACTCGGAATAATTGCCGAAAATGAAGCCTCCACGGGTATACGCCCGTGGTATCCTTTCTTATCTTCGGCGGAATCCGCAGTCGCACCCTCCTTACCAACTCCGCCGAAGCAACTGCTTCGGCTGCGAATGCGGGAACGAAAGTCAGAATCTCTGAATAGGCACCTGGACCGGATTCTGAATAGACCATTGAACCTCTCGCCATTCCTTGACAATGACTGTTAATGCTTTATACGTGTAGGGGGGTAAAATTAAAAAAAGAAAAGCTCTATGAAGCGAGTCGAGGAAATGGGCCTCTGGGAGAGGCTGTATCTACCGGAGGTCTTCCGTGGTTTAACGATCACGGGCTATCGATTTTGGCGTAACCTCGCAGTACACACGCTCCACCGTTTTGGCCTGGCTAAAGATCTCAAGGCAGCCATCACCGTCCAATACCCGGACGAGCGGATCCCCTATCCGCCCACCTACCGAGGCCGGCACCGGCTGACTCTTAAAGGGGACTCCACGGTCCAATGCACCGCGTGCTTCCTATGTGCAACGGCCTGCCCCGCCGAGTGCATCCACATTGAGGCAGGAGAGTACCCCGACAAAGCGGTCGAGAAATTCCCCGTGAGATATGAGATCGACACCCTACGCTGCATTTACTGCGGCCTGTGCGTCGAGGCCTGCCCCTGCGATGCCATTCGCATGGACACGGGGATCCACCCTGGCAACTGGGGCACGACACGACACGACTTCGTAGAGGACAAAGAGCTCCTGATGGATCGCTCCCGCCAATTAGAGATGAAAGGTAGTCAGAAGATTTACGAAGAGCATATGAGTCACTACCGCCAACGGTGACGGAGAATCTCAGCCTGAAGGTCAAGGAGGCACGGACATGTCCAAATCCCAGAGCCAAACAGAAAAGCGAACCGATTCCCCATTGAACCAGGGCCCCTTGCCGGCCTCTAGCAAGATTCACCTGCAGGGCCAGCTGTACCCTGACGTGCAGGTGGCCATGCGCCGGATTGCCCTTTCTTCATCTGAAGCCCAGCCAGGTCACAGCAACGGGAATGGAACCGGGATCGATTCCCACATCATCGTTTACGATACTTCGGGTCCCTATACGGAACCGAAGGTTCAGACCGATGTACACGCTGGACTGGATCCGCGCCGTTTGGAATGGATCAAGGGTCGGGGGAATGTGGAGGGAAGAGGGACTCATCCAACCTCAGGATCCAACGGCAAGAGCAGTGTCGAGCGTTTTCCGGAGGCATCGCGCCAACCAGTGCTGCGCGCCCAGCCCGGTAAAAACGTGACCCAGATGCACCTGGCCAAACAAGGGGTGATCACCCAGGAGATGGAATACATTGCCATCCGCGAGAATCTTGGCCGGCAAATGGCCCGTGAGACTGGCGCCAAAGAAGTAAATCGCTCAGGGGAGAGTTTCGGAGCAGCCATTCCCCAATGGGTGACCCCCGAGTTCGTCCGTGACGAAGTGGCGCGAGGTCGCGCCATCATACCCGCCAACATCAATCATCCGGAGAGCGAGCCGATGATCATCGGCCGTAATTTTCTCGTCAAGATTAACGCTAATATCGGCAACTCGGCGGTGGCCTCGTCCGTAGAAGAAGAAGTAGACAAGATGATCTGGGCCACCCGTTGGGGTTCGGATACGGTCATGGACCTATCCACCGGCAACGACATCCATGAGACCCGGGAGTGGATTCTACGCAATTCACCTGTACCCATAGGAACGGTACCGATTTATCAAGCCCTGGAAAAAGTTGATGGCAAGGCCGAAGAGCTGACATGGGAGGTATTCCGCGACACCCTGATCGAGCAGGCAGAACAGGGGGTGGACTATTTCACCATACACGCCGGCGTCCTGCTCCGCTACATCCCGCTTACAGCGCGGCGGGTAACGGGCATTGTTTCACGGGGTGGCTCGATCCTGGCCAAATGGTGTCTAGCCCATCACCAGGAGAACTTCCTTTATAGCCATTTCGAAGAGATCTGTGAAATTATGAAGGCCTACGACGTTTCTTTTTCGCTTGGCGATGGCCTGCGTCCGGGATCCATAGCCGATGCCAACGATGAGGCCCAGTTAGGAGAGCTTGCCACGCTTGGGGAATTGACGAAAACGGCCTGGCAGCACAATGTGCAGGTCATGATCGAGGGACCCGGCCACGTTCCCATGCACCTGATTCAGGTGAATATGACCAAGCAGCTGGAGCTTTGCCACGAGGCCCCCTTCTATACCCTGGGCCCTCTTACCACTGATATTGCACCGGGCTACGATCACATTACCAGCGCTATCGGGGCCGCCATGATCGGATGGTTTGGCACGGCCATGCTCTGCTACGTCACCCCCAAAGAACACCTGGGTCTACCCAATCGAAAGGATGTCAAAGACGGGGTTATTGCTTATAAGATCGCCGCTCATGCGGCAGACCTTGCCAAGGGTCACCCCGGCGCCCAACGCCGGGATGACGCGCTGAGCCAGGCCCGTTTCGAGTTCCGCTGGGAGGACCAGTTCAACTTGAGCCTTGACCCCGACACGGCACGTGAGTTTCACGACGAAACGCTTCCCGCCCAAGGTGCCAAACAGGCCCACTTCTGCTCCATGTGCGGACCTCATTTCTGCTCCATGAAGATTACTCAGGACGTTCGCGAATACGCGGCGTCCAAAGGGTTAGCGCCAGAGGCGGCCCTCGATGAAGGAATGAGGGAGAAGGCGGAAGAATTCAGGAAGACGGGCGCCGCAATCTACCAAGAGGCGAGCGAGAAGGAAAATACCTCCGCCAAAATGGAGGCTAAGCCCGAATAGCCAACCGGCTATTTGACGTACTTGCTGACATCCACCCGAGCCAGGGCATCCTCGGGGACTTCGTTTCGAATAGGGAACTCTCCTTTGAGCGGCTTGGTCGCATCGATAATCGCCACCGCATCACCCAACCAGCCGCGAAAGCTCTGGACTTTACCAATGACTTCCAGATCTTCATCCCAGTGGGTGCGGCTCCCTACCGCCCAGAGGACCTCCCTTTCGTTAAACACATCGACGTCCTCGTCTACAACCACTGCCAGTTTGAGATTGGGCATCTCAACGAAGGCCTGCATGGCGGCTTTTCGTGGCTCATTATCAAACCTCTTTTTTATCGAAATATAGCTGATCATTCGACTACAACCCGACGGCGGAAGATTAACCGCTGTTACTCCCGGCACGTTTTTTTTAATGCTTTTGAACACGCTGGCCTCTTTGGGAATTCCACCGAGAAGCCAATGGTCCATCTGGCCGGCCCAAATATCCTGAAGAATAGCGTTTTTCCTATGTGTGATAGCTGTGACTTCGATAACGGGAACATTCATCTGCGCCTGATAGTAGCCCATGACCTCACCGAAGGGGTTTTGTGATTCCCGCACGTTGGGAAGCACCTCTCCCTCAATGATGATTTCGGCATCCGCAGGAACGAGGAACTCATCCTTCCAAGTTTCCGACGCAGTCAGACGTAACGGTTCGCCGACAAAGGCAGAGGCCGTCTCGTAATCATCATTACCGTAAGGAGTCATACAACACGACGAGAGATAAAAGGCCGGGTGATGTCCCAAAACAACAATCACCGGAGCCCGCTGGTTCTTTTTTTCGTATTCCGTAACCATGGTTTCCAGATGATGGTGAGCGTGGGCCGAAAAACTCATGCGCCGCGGACCGATGAACATGTTCTTGGTGAACGTGATGTCATAGAACCCGCCTTCGGGACTCTTCATGGCGCAGGCCATGGTGAAATAGGGGGCCGCATCATCTTTGTGGTGCATCGGTATAGGAAGGGTTCGCAGGTCCACCTGATCCTTTTTAATAACGACCTCCTTGCAGGGAGCCGTCCCGCTGGCTACGACCTTCGTCTCTCCCTTTTGCTGCTCCCGTCGCGAAATCTCCAGACCCAGATCCATACTGGACTTGAGATCGCCCATACCCAGGGCATCCGCGCAGAACTGGCGTGTAACAAACGGGTTATAGAAAAGTGGTATAGGAGACGGCCCCCCCCCCAAAGTGAGAACCTTTTCAAAGAGGACCATTTTCTCGATACCCCTCTGATCCAACTGCTTCAGAAAGGCAATGGTCTCAAACCGGTTAGGATCAATGGTCTCCTTGACCCGGATGACCGACCCTGGCCTCTTTTCTTCCTCCATGGCGAGGAAGCTCTGCAGATCCTGACTCATACCTCTCCTCCTGTTAATTTTTCAGCGCGTTGTCCTTGGTGGCTTAATTCCTAGCAGTACTACCTTGCCCGGAGATTTGAGTCAAATGGACGGGTTTGTACACCAATTAACGTGGCATTATGCTATGGAGAGAGTGATCTTAAGGCGTGAACGGACTTGAAGATATACCTGGGGTGGGTCCTTCCCAACGGGAACGCATCGAGCGGCTGATCGCCGAGAGTCCTTCCCCACCGCTGGCTCGAAGTCATCTCTTGCGGCTCCTGGAGACCTCGGATCCGGCGTCTCTTAACGAACGATCCGACGAAGCTCTGTCCGCTCTCTTCCACCTCCTGGGGGGAAGCGCCTTCCTGAGCGAGATCCTGGTGGGCGTGGGGGAGCCATGGCCTCGGGTCTTCCATGAACTAATCCGGATATCGGTAAAGAGAGTGGCCCAACACCTCGCCGATGTTTCCCCTCTCTTGCACACCGATCCGTCCCTAGAACAACTTGCCCGTGTAATACGCCGACACAAACAGCGGGAGAACCTTCGCATCGGCGCCAGAGATCTCTCCTTTCGGGCGCCCCCCATAGAGACTATGAACGAAATGACCTCCCTGGCCGACGCCTGCTTGGAGATTGCCTATCGATACTGCCGCACGGATCTGGAAAAGGACTTCGGCAGGCTCACCGTGCCCGGAACGGATAAGGATAACGGACTCACCATCCTCGGCATGGGCAAACTGGGAGGAGAGGAGTTGAATTTTAGCTCCGACATCAATCTGATCTATCTCTATGAGGATGACCAGGGGGAAAGCACAGGTGGGAAGAAAGGGAAAACGGTCCCTCAGGACTTCTTCACCCGCTTGGCAGAGCGTATCACCCGTCTCATGGGAGAAGTGACCGAAGACGGGTTCGTTTTTTTGGACCGACCTGCGCCCAAGGCCCCTGGGACGCAACGGCCCCCTGGTCCAATCCCTCGACTCAACTTTGCTCGACTATGAGTCTTGGGGGCAGTCGTGGGAACGCGCTGCACTGATTAAAACGCGAGCTGTAGCGGGCGCCCGGGAACTCGGTAATAGGTTTATCGAGGAAGTGGCACCGTTCATCTACCGCCGTTACCTGGACTATACTACGGTCGAGGACCTTCGGGAGATGAAGATACGCATTGAGCAGGAGCTACTGGACCCCACGAGCAAAGAACGAGACCTCAAACGCGGGCCCGGGGGAATCCGCGAGGTCGAATTTTCACTCAGGCGCTACAGCTCGTGAACGGGGGATATGGGCCCCAGATTCGCGGCCCAAACACCCTCGCATCCCTCGACCGCCTCGCCCAGTTTGGGTTCATCCCACAGGAGGAAAAATAGGATTTGAGCGAGGCCTATCTCTTTTTACGCAACGTGGAGCATAAGATCCAAATGGTTCGTGAAGCGCACACCTATTTTATGCCTAAAGCGGAAGATGAGGAGCACGCTCTGGCCCGCCGCTTAAATTACGGGATCGAATCTCAGGGCAAGGAACGCGAGTATTTCTGGGACGCCTACCATCATTTCACTAGCCAAGTACGCCACTCCTTCGAACAGCTCTTCTTTGGAGCCCAGAGGGGAATTGAGACCGAATCGAGCGGAATGGCGGGAAAACTCTGGAACGATCTCAACCATGAGGAATTGGCCCTCGAGGAAGGAGAGAAGCTCGGCTTCGCCGACTCCGAAAGAGCCTGCCGGAGCCTTTTGGAAATACGCGAGGGAACCCCTTATTCACCCGCCAGCCCAAGGAGGCACAAGGTGATGCGTGCGCTGGGTCCTGCGCTCATGGCTGAGGTCCTACGCTTCGGGTCGCCCGACCAGACCCTGTTTCATCTGGCCGAGTTCGGCCATCGCGTAAGCGGTCGCACGGGGTTCCTTTCCCTATTGGCGGAAACCCCCAAGACCATGCGCCTCCTGATCAGACTCTTTGCCAACAGCCGATTCCTGACCGAGCTTTTTCTCAAACGGCCCGAACTCCTCGACAACCTGATCCGGGTGGACTTGAGCCGGCTCAGGAAAACCCAGGGCGAAATGGTGAGCGAGCTCCAATCCAACCTGGAGCAAGCCCAAGACCTGGAAGCAAAGCTCAACGCCTTACGGCGTTACCGAACGGAAGAGTTCATTCGCATCGGTCTACACGACATTGGCGAAGAGCTGGAGTTAGAGGAGGTCATCAGCCAGCTCTCCGACCTGGCTGATGCTTGCCTCCAGGGGACTGTAACTCTCGCCTACGAAGAGGTCGACAAAGGCTTAGGACCCATCACGGGGGGCCAATTTGGGATCATGGCCATGGGAGAACTCGGCGGCAGGGAAATCAACTACCACTCGGACCTCGACATCATTTTCATTTATGCCACACTGGGGAGTCTCATCAGGAAGCAAACGCCGGTCATGCCCATGAGTACTTTGTGCGGGTGGGGCAAAAGATCATCACCTTTCATACCGCGCCGATGGAAGAAGGAGTCGTCTGCAAGATCGATATGCAGCTCCGCCCATCGGGCAAAAGCGGGGCCTTTGGTTACCTCCCTGGAAGCCCTTCGTAACTATCACGAGACCAGCGCCGACCTATGGGAACGCCAAGCACTCATCAAATCGCGGTTTGCCGTTGGCAATGAGGATCTTGGCCGTGCCGCCGAGACCGTAGCGCAGGCCACCGCCTACGGGCGAGGGCTAGAGGAGAAAGGAGTCGGTGAAATCCATCACCTGAGAATAAGGATGGAAAAGGAACTGGCTGGTGAAAGCCAGTCCAGGTTCAACCTCAAAAAAGGGAGGGGCGGCATGGCAGACATTGAATTCACCACCCAGATGCTCCAGCTTTTACATGAGCGGCGTCATCCAAGCCTACGCAAAACGGGTACCCTGGAGGCCCTGAGAGAGCTCAGGGATATCGATATCGTCCCTGATGATGACTACCTCCTCCTGTCGGAGGGATACCGTATCCTGCGCCGACTGGACCACCGGTTGCGCCTCGAACAGGATCAGTCCCTCGACATCCTCGAACGAGAATCAACGAAACTTCAGGGGATCGCACACGCCATGGGATACAAAGCCGACGACGAGGGGCAACTCCTGCTCAAGGACTACGAACAACGCCGCGAGCAAATCTGCTCGTGTTATAACCGGTATTTTAGTGTCGTCGACAAGGCGGAACAGATTGAACTTACGTCTGACCAAAACTAGAAACTATACAGCGACCGCTGAGGGGACGACCCCTTTGGCTGCAGCCTACAGCCTCGCGCCATTCGGAGCCACACCATTGGACGAAAGGGACTCCCGAAGACAAATTGACCGACGAGAACTGAGAGCTGACGGCTGAAAGCTGATAGCTAAGCCTTGGGCGAGCGAAGAGGGGAAGTGTCAATTCTGTACCGTTCCCGCTCGAGGTCGAGTTCGGTCTTGAGTCCAATGGAATGGAGTGCAGCATTTGCCTCGTCCAGCGTGGCACTTCCTACCAGGGCTTGCGCAGGACGGGAAAGGGTTTGGAAGACAACTGAGGGGGAAAGGAAAAAAGTCAGTGCCGTCAGTGGGGTCAACCTGACGGTTCTCTCCTCGTGACGGATCATTTTCTCCCCCCAAGCCCCCAAGGCACACTCCACGGGTATTGCACTTGCCTCCGTATTGACCCGTTTGATTACCTCCTGCATCTCCGCCACCATTTTTGGGGTGAGGGCCCAAGCTCCCAGGAATCCACCGGCCTTCGCCACCACGCTCAATGCTTTTTCGACCTCGTCTGTGGTCAACTCACCGTCACTACCGTAGCCATAAACTCCCCACAGTGTTCGAACTCCACGTTTTTCCAATTGGGAACACGCTGCCAGCATGATCGAATCTGCAAGAGGGCTACGCAAACCTTTCTCCCCTCCCTCAGCGAGGGAATCGCCCCCAACGTCGAGGCCCACGAAAAGATCCGCTTTTAACTCCTTGAGGGCCAACTCTATCCCCTCGATCACCCCTTTGACCCCACCGTTAATATCCACAAGCAAAACATCGCGGCCAAGAAATTCTGCCATTCTAGATTCGGCAAAATAGACATCGGAGCGAGTCTTGGTCTGGGGATTCGCCAACCCCATTCTGGGGTGAATGATCTTTACATTTTCTATTTCATCCAAGGAACGGGGACCGGGTTCGGGATCATAAACATAGCGTTCCCAGGAGAGTCCACCGAGGGTAAAGTCAACGCCGCAGAATTCGACAAACCGTGCCGTGGCCAAAGCTCCAACCACATCCCCTCCCCCGCCAACTCCAACGACCAGTGCGTGAGAAGAAGACCGGATCAGGTCTTCCAGCGATAGGTGAGACTTTTCCATTGGGCCTTATCGGTGAAAGGCCTCAGGGGTGTATCTTCTTCGTCGTCTTGTTTCCCAGAAAGGCCCCTGCTTTCGCTACTGTCGACTTTTCTGTCTGAAATGAGAGGCGCTCGATAGCCTCCGAAATGGGGACCCAGCAAGCCTCTTCAGCCTCATGGTCGTGCTGGCTCACATCCCCTCCGAGACAGCGCATCAGATAAAAATAGACCCGTTTGGAGATTCTAATGTCTTCGTTCTCGTTATTCCTCCCCGTGAACCAATAGGAAGTTTCCCCAATTTGCGTTACGATCTTACCCTCTAAACCGGTCTCTTCCCTAACTTCCCTGAGCGCCGTATCCGGCAGTTTTTCTCCCTGCTCCACCTGGCCCTTGGGAAGGCACCAACGTCGCCCGACGCGAATCAGGACAACCTCAGTCGTACCCTCCCGCAACCGATAAACAACCCCCCCACAGGAGACTTTCTTCACCGTACGCATATGATCTTAACTCGATCCGCCTATGCCCAACCCTGCCACTCTCTCCTCTATTCCCTATTTCCCGTCAGCTGTGACTTGCTTGATCATCCAATCGAGATAACTCTGGTTACCCATCTGAATTGGCAAGGCGATAATTTCAGGAACTGTATAGCTATGGAGTTCCTCGACCTTCTTTTTAACGTCTTCGAATCGATCCGCCACCGTTTTTATAATCAGAAGCTGCTCCTCGCTACGTTCCACCTGCCCTTCCCAACGATAGGTGGAGTGAACCGGGCCCACACGGTTCACGCATGATGCAACCCGACTCTCCACCAGCGCATCGGCAATGCGCTGGCCCTCGTCCGCCGATTCTACAGTGACAAAAACAACGACATGGGCACTCATAACCGAGATCTTGCAGCCTCCATCCCCAAACAACCAATGTGACATACCGGACAAATTTTATCTAACGCCAAACTCCGAGTCGTTCAGAACGAGGTTGAAAGGTCGGCCAGGCTATGCTAAACGCTTAAAAATTCTCATGAAAGCGGGCAGTAACTAACGTGAAGCAAAATATTGACTTTGCCAAGGGAAAGGGTCTGATACCGGTCATCGTTCAGGACTACCGTACACGGGATGTCCTGATGCTGGCCTACATGAACCAGGAGGCCTGGATTAAAACGCAGCGGACCGGCAAGGCCCATTACTACAGCCGTTCGCGGAGAAAACTATGGCTCAAGGGCGAGGAATCGGGTCATTTCCAGGAGGTCAAAAAGACCCTGATCGATTGCGATAACGATACGCTGGTTCTTCAGGTAAGGCAGCGGGGAGAGGGAGCGTGTCACATGGGCTACCAATCCTGTTTCTTTCGCAAGCGGGTTCCCCGCGGTTGGAAGGTCGCCGAAAAGAGACGCTTTAACCCCGAGGAGGTCTATAAGAAGTGAAAAAGCTCAAGCTCGGGATTCCCAAGGGCAGTCTACAAGAAGCTACCTGTGAGCTGTTCAAGAAGGCCGGCTGGAGAATTCGCGGAATGGACCGCAGCTACTTCCCTTCCATCGACGACGACAACCTACGTTTAAGCCTCGTGCGAGCCCAGGAGATTTCCCGATACGTAGAGGACGCTACGTTGGACGCAGGCATTACGGGAATGGATTGGACCCTGGAAAACTCCTCTGATGTGGAGGTTGCGGCGGAGTTCGTCTACGCGAAAGCGAGCCTCAGGCCCGTCCGTTGGGTCCTCGCCGTTCCTGAGAATTCCCCTGTCCAGAAGGCAGAGGATTTGCGAGGCAAAAAGATCGCCACGGAAATGGTGAATTTCACAAAACGATATTTCGCTGAAAAGGACATCCCCGTCAACGTGGAATTCTCCTGGGGCGCCACTGAGGCCAAGGCCGCAGAGGGTCTAGTCGACGCCATTGTAGAGGTAACCGAGACGGGCAGCACCATCCGCGCCCACGGGCTCAAAATCGTCAGCGATCTGCTCGAATCCAGTCCTCAGCTCATCGCCAACAAAGAGGCCTGGAAGGACCCATGGAAAAGGCAGAAGATCGAACAGATTGCCATGCTTCTGACGGGGGCCTTGGCAGCGGAGAATAAAGTTGGCATCAAGCTAAACGTGGCCGAAGCCGGCTTGGAAAAGGTCGTCAGCCTGATCCCGAGCATTACTGCCCCTACGGTCGCCCCGCTGTATCCGACGGCTGCCCTACACGGCGAGAAGTGGTTTTCCGTTGAAAGCGTTATCGCCGAGAGCGTGCTCCGCGACCTGATCCCCCAGCTCCTCCAAAACGGCGCCGTGGGCATTATTGAGTACCCCCTCAACAAGGTCCTTTGAGACTTTACCGGAACAAAAAAAAGGGAGCCCGCAGGCTCCCTTTTTAAGATCACGTTCCGTTTTATTCGCTAGGATTCATTAGCTCGTTCTGTTTCTCTTCCAGCTTTTCCTTGGCCATCTGATCGATCACGTAAAGACCATCGACCACTTTGAAATCCACCGGATCGTAAAAGTAGGGCGAGGCCTCGAGAGCATCGTCGTATTCGTACATCTGGATGGCGTCCCAAGGGCAAATCTTCCGATCCAACCGGTCCTCGGACTCCGTACCCACCAGCACCAGGTCGAATTTCTTCGGCATGGCATCCGCTGCCAGCGGCTTTCTCTCGCTATCATAAAATTTGTTCTCAAACTCGTAGTAGACCGTCCCCGTTTCTTTGTGCTTATGGACCTTGGTGTAATTATCGCTGTAACACATCTGACAGCCGATGCACTTATCATTGTCCACCCAGACCCGGTAAGGCTTCAGGCCTCCCTGGGGCAGCTCCTCGTATAACAGATTGATACAGTCATCCACCGGACAATGGACCTCACAGAGCGGGGACCCTGCACAACTGGTGCAGTTCTCGTTCATCACCGCTAGTAGTGCCGTACCTTTGCGTTTTGTTTCGGTCTCAACTGCCATTTGCCTTAGCCCTCATCTTTCTGAATCTAGAGTATCCAACAACCGCCAGCGCCAACAAGAGCAAGACCCAGTAACGCCATACGAGCTGCACCTGAACCCATTCCAACCAGTAAACAAAGTTGGGGGATTGGGAAAGGAGTTTTCTCAGCGCCGCTTCGGACCCACGATAGTCCCGGGTCTTTTTTAACACACGAGCCAATCCGTGTAAGGCCGCTTCGTCATTTGCATCCAATTCCAGTGCTCGCTCGAAATCCTGACGAGCCTCGGGCCATTTTCTCTCTTCGAAGTGGACCCAACCCCGATTGCTCCAGGCCTCCGCAAAGGTCTTGCGCATCACGATGGCCCGATTAAAGCTCTTTCGAGCCAGGTCTAGCTCCCCGTTCCTTTTATAGGCCACACCAAGATTATTGTGGGCCGTCGGAGAGTCGGGAAACATTTCGACCACCCGCTTATAGGCCACCGTTGCAGCGGCAAAGTCCTTACGGACTTCCAGGTTCAACCAACCAAGAAAGGTCCAACCGTCGACGTGGCTGGGAGCTATCTCCAGGACCTTCATGGCATGCATTTCGGCTCGCGTCGGGTCTCCGAGCTTCAAGGAAGCCATCGCAAACATGAGATGAAGGTCCGGTTCCTGAGGGTACTTTTGCAGCAGCTTTTCCAAGGCCGCACTGGCTTCTGATACCTTCCCTACGGCAAGATCATCTTTGGCCTGACGCCACGTCGGTTCTTCACGCAGCGAACCGGCCACTCCAATGGTAAACGAGATCCCAATGACAATGGAAATTGACGCAACGAGAAAGGGAAGGTGTCTCAACTCTCACTCCCACATCTTGTTGATGATCTCGTCTTTCTTCCCTTCCTCGGTGAGCTTGTCATTCTGGAACCCCTGTTTTAAACCAAGCCAGGTAAAGAAAACGACCAGTAGAAGCAACCCAATAATAGGAATATTGTCAGGTTTGGTTGCGATCGCCAATAAATTTTGTAGGCCCGTCGGCTCATCCATAAATCCTCACCTTTTCAAAACTGCGAGACTGATTACTCAACAAGTAATTTACCAGAAAAACTCAAAAATGACGAAATGTCAACGTTTTCCGGAGGTGTAAGAAACTTCCCTCTCCAGAGGAGCACAACCACCACCCCTCCTCCGAGCTCTTCTCCCCCCCACAATTTTTCAATCATATCAAAGTCCGTTGGCGAACGGTAACTGCACCGACCCTAGCAATGAGCGACGAGAACCGGAGAGACCTCACCCAAATCCACCTTGTAGAATTTTACCAATTATTGTGACATAAACCGTTTCAAGTCATCCTGCTAAGTGAATCGAGGACAAAGAAATCGATGAAGATAGTCACTGTGTTACTCGCGAGCCTGTTGGGAGTTTTCATCCTCCTCAGTTCTTTACCCTTGGTAGCCTGCCCCCTCGTGATCCGTGCCGGCGCCCCAAAGAAATCCCGGGTAGCCACTGGCGGCTATTGCCGGATCAATGGCGCAAACACCGGCACCGCAACACCCAGTGCTCCCGGAGTACGCAAACGGGCCTTCATTACCAACAGTGACGGAGACTCATTTTCCATCGTCGATAGAGACACCTATCAGGTCGTCAAAACCATCCCCGTCGGCGATTACCCCCACCACATGATCGTTTCGCTTGACGGGCGCCACCTGATTGTCGGGAACACTCACTCCGATACGGCGACGATTCTCGATCTGGCAACGGAGGAGGTCGTCAAGACCGTCCCCCTACTCGATCCCTATAACTTCTACTATACCCCGGACCGGGATCTCCTGGTAACAACATGCACCCGTCTGGGCCGGGTTGAGATCTATGCGCCGGAAACGTGGAAAGAGCCGGGGCAGGCCAATGGGTGGGAGCGCCTTGCAGCAATCCCCACGGGGAAAGACCCCAACCATTTTGCCTTCAGCCCCGACGGCCATTTCATGTATGTCAGCAACGAATACTCCCACCGTCTCTCGGTGATCGACCTCCGGGAACGCAAGCTCGTTCGCCAGGTCAGAACCAGCCGGCGGCCTGTCGATGTCTCCCTTGCCCCTGGCGGGAAGGCCATTTTCGTGGCCAACTATACGGACGGCCTCGTGACGGTTTACGACACGACGAGTTTTAAGGAGATTAAGCGGATTCACACCGGTGCGGGGGCCCATGGAATGGCCATGGCCACTGACGGCAGGACCCTTTTTGTATCCAATCGCGACGCCGCGACGGTCTCGGTTATCAAAGTAGCCTCGTACCAGATCACCCGGACATTTAAGGTCCCCCAAGGACCGGATATGCTGGAGGTGACTCCCGACGGACGTGAGCTTTGGGTAACGGGACGCTATGGGGCTAACGTATTTGTGGTCAACCTAGAGGAGGGTAAGGTCAGCCACCGGATCAAAACCGGCGCGTCCCCCCACGGCATTGTCCTCATCGACCTGCTCGATACTCAGCTGCAATAGAGCCGCCACAGGGTCACACCCCTTCGACTGGGAGCTCACGGCTGTCCATGGCCTTATACATAGGTGGATAAAATATTTTAGGATGATAAGGTCCGCTGAACTTAATTAGGGAATCCGCGGACCAATTCGATAAGACGGGATTTTCCACCCTGGAGAATCGGTACCCCATCACCCACCAGCAGCGTTTCGAAATCCAGTGTTAGCAATCCCCGAACGCTCTCCCGAAGCCGCGGTGGATTGTCCATAACCTTCTCATTAAGAAAACCACACTGGCCCGGCGGATTTCCAATCACCGAATCGCCGACAATGAGCAGTTTTCTCTCCGGCCAATAAAGAGCAATTTCCCCCGGAGACTTTCCGGATGCATCAACCACCACCAAAGGACCGACCCTGTCCCCGATCGCTAGCTCTCGATCGATGACAGCTCCTTGACCCCGCGCATAGGCGGCATCGGCCGCGTGGATGACCGTTTGAGCCCCGGTCCCACTACGTACCAGGTTACTGGCACGCACGTGGTTTCGGTTGGTCAATAGGATGGTTGCTACGCCCTGGCGGGAAACGGCCTCTAAGACCTCGGCCGACGGCTCGACAGGATCGATGCAAAGATTTCCACTCTCATGGGTCAATAGATGGCCGTTAAAGTTATAGCCGTGGGGCTGGGAGAACCAGGTCCACAGGAATATTCCACTTGTCACTTCTTCCATTTAATAAAACTCTCCTGATGGCCTGATCAGGCCGCCGTATGGCCATGCCCGTGGCCATGGCCACGGCCATGTTCCTGGTGTCGAAAGATCAAAGACTTGATCACGACTGGAACGGCCTTGGCGTCAGGAATCTCCTCCCCAATATCGATAAAGTCGAAATCTTTGAGATCGATACCATCGATGGAGATAATATCGGCTCCCGGTAGGAGTTCCTTCTCTATAATATTCCCGACCAGCTTGGCGATGTCGGCATCAAAAACCAACACGATAGGTTGCCCCCGGTCCACATGCTGCTTCATCCCCTGGGAGATACCCTCCGCAAGGGTACGAATCAAGGGATAGGACGGACCCAATTCCCAATGAACGGCTAAGGCCGCCGGCCTTTCCCCATCCTGGATATCGAAACGCTTCAGTGAAGCTTCCACCGCCTCTTTGACATGGGCAACATCCAATGGTTCCTCTTGCTTGATATAAGGAATCACCACCTGCACGTTCCTTAATGGAAGGAGCCCACCGTCGGAGAGGTAGATGGTATTGCCCGAGACCTGCACGGTGTACTGGGAAGCCCCGATCACAGTGGCACGAATACGCACCTCCGGGACCACGACACGAATGGAATGTTTGTTGGAGAATGCCTCGGCACGGGTGCGAACCTCCCGTCCCATGTGGTTGCCCAGGTCGCCGTAATCCGTTTTCTCGCGTCCATAGACATACTCGGAGACCCCCCCAGAGAAGGTCATCACGTCAATACGGTCCTTGAATCCGAGCGGGGGTGTCAGCATCAGGGTCTCTGTTAGCGGGGAGAGCTTTCCCCGTTCCAACACCTCAAAGAGCGCGCCGCAGATGGTCTGGGTCATGGATTCCTTATCGCTCTCCTTGAGGGCTCCGCCCAGACTCAACTGGATACCGGAGGCCTCTGCGATCTTGGCCCCCGCATCCTCCAGGCGGTTGATCTTGCTATCAGGACCTAAAGCGACCAACCGTGCCCCGACCTCAAGGCAGGCCGTGTCCACCACGGCGCCGTGGCGGGAGATAGATATCTTGCAGGTCCCGCCGCCGACATCCACATTCATCACAGTGAAATCGCCGCCCTCATCTGTCGTCCTCTTGATTGCCCCCGAACCATAGGCCGCTAGGACCGCTTCCAGGTTATGCCCGGCGGTGGCGCAAACGAATTTTCCCGCCTGGGCGGCAAACAGGGCGGCAACGGCCTCAGCGTTTTCCTTCTTTGCCGCTTCACCCGTGAGAATCAAGGCACCCGTATCGATGTTGTTAGGGGCGAGATTCGCCCCCCGGTATGCCTGTTGGATGAATCCGTCCAACTGGTGGGTGTCTATAGTCGTTTTGTCCACGTAAGGGGTCAAAAGGATCGGCGATTCAAAAAGGATCTCGCGACTTACCACAACAAAGCGGCTGGAAAGAACAACGCCCTGCCGGCGCAGGATAAGCCGGGAAAAGACCAAATGCGACGTGGACGAACCGATATCGATTCCTACGGAGGTCAACGATATTCGTTCGGAGCGCCACATGGGATGGTTTTCATCCAGCATGGCTTCATCGTGTTCTTGGTCATCGTCATGCCCTTCGTGAAAGACTAGGGGCACCTGTGGTGTGATCTGATTTGATTCCGGTAACTCAAGCTGCATTTGTTGGATTCCTTTCTCTTTTCCGACCCTTCAATTACGTCCTAAATTGCCAGCGATCCTCATAGCACAAGCACCCATCAATTGCCAATCAGGTGCGGTCAACGACTTCCCCCCTCGCCCGAAGGCCCAATGGGGCCGGGAAAAGAGAGATAACGGAGCCCCATCGGTCCGAGATGAAGCCTCCACGGGTTTACACCCATGGCATTTCACCTCTCTTCTGCGAAGGGGAATAAACTGAGACTGTCAGAATCAGATTCGCGGAAACATCAATCGTCCAATTCATGGGAGATTTTAACCTCTAGTTAGAGTTTTAAACCTCACTGTTGTAAAGGCAGGCGTCGTCGCCTTAACGAGTTCTGAATCTCGGAACGAAGGATCCCGGGGAGAATGGACTTAGGACAGAATCCAAGGTAGAATTAGACCTTCACTGAGGGACCATGGGCCAGGTGCGCCAAGAGGTCTCAAGTACGGCCGGGATCATTATGCTGAGCGACGGAATTGCCAACGGCGCTCAAGAACTGGACGGCGTGAGTGCCCTGCCCATACCCGTCTTTACAGTCCCCATAGGCGAGAGCAAGGGCTTTGTGGACCTGCGTATCGCCAATCTTCGCATCCCCGAGTTCGCTTTCCGGGGGAGAGAAATCAACCTTGACTTTTCCATCGAAGCTTACGGTTTGAAAGGGGAAAAAGTACCACTCTATTTCACCCGGGGTCAGAACCTGATTTCGACCCAGACGATAACCATCGACAATGATCCCTTCCAACACAAGATGACCCTGACCTATACGCCAAGGGAGATCGGGGCCCATAGCTTCACCCTCCGGATTCCGTCCCAGGCAACGGAACAGATCCCGCAGAACAACCAGCGCAGCTTCAAGATCGATGTGCAGAGAGACAAGATCCGGGTACTGACCCTGTCGGGTTCGCCGTCATGGAACTATCGTTTTCTGCGACTGGCGTTGAAAGACGACCCTTTTGTCGACCTGATTTCCTTCGTTTTCCTACGAACCCCGACCGACTCGGTTGATGTCCCCGAGAACCAACTGAGCCTTATCCCGTTTCCCATCAATGAGATTCTCAAAAAGATCGAAGAATTCGACCTCGTCATCTTCGACAACTTTTCTCATCGCTCCTATTTTAGCTCCACATACCTGGAGAAGATCCGAGACTTTATCAAGGAGGGCGGCGGCTTTGCCATGCTGGGCGGCGCCCGGTCCTTTGATAGCGGTGGCTATGCGGGAAGTCCCATCGAGGAGCCGCTGCCGGTTGAGCTTGACGGCAAAGGCAGTTACGAAACCAACACCCAGCTACGGGCAAGCCTGGCGGCAGCGGGGAAGGCCCACCCGGTGACCCGTATCTTCCCCGACCCTCAAGCCAATGAGGAGGCGTGGAAAAAGATTCCCGCCCTGACCCGTTTGAACCGGGTCGTCAAGTCCAAAGGTCAGGTCCTCCTCTGGGCTTCCCGGGATGAAGCCAGCCGAGGATGGCCGTTATTGACCGTCGGGAAGTTCGGCCGGGGTCGAACCCTGGCCCTGATGAGCGACGATCTCTGGCGCTGGAATTTCTTCGCCGTCGGGGAAAATGAGAGTCCCCAGGTACACCAACGGCTGATCCGCCAGGCGGTTCGCTGGTTGTCCCAAGAGTCCCTGTTCGAGCAGGTTCAAATCCTATCCATTGGTGGGTCCAGAATACCGGGTGAAAAGATGGAGGTTCGAGTCCGGGTGTTGAAAGACGATTACACCCCGGCACCACAGAGCGTCGTCAAGCTCCTGGTCAAGACGCCCGATGGTGAGACAGTTCCCCTAGAGGCCGTACGGGATTCGGTGGCGGGCGAATACTCAGCCGAGTTCACCCCCGTCCGAGAAGGTTCCTATAGAATCGAGGCCGAGGCGGAACTGGCGGGCAAAACCTTGGGAAAGGACGGCAAAGAATTCGTTGTATCCATCGCCCACGCAGAGATTGAGGACGGCAGACCCCGCGCCGACCTGTTAAACAAAATTTCCGAGGTCAGCCAGGGCAGTGCGGTACCGATTACCCAGTGGAACCAAGAGAGCCTGGAGCAAATCCTGACTAAGCTTGAACAGCGCAATCCCTCCGAGATCGTCGAGAGACGGGATACACCCCTATGGAGTCTGCCATGGGCCCTGGCTCTCATGCTCTTGCTGCTGGGCTTCGAGTGGTGGCAACGGAGAAGTTGGGGACTGGTATAGGGATAAAGGAACAGATCAATGAAAGAAACGCCAAGGACAAGGAGCCGGCTCTATGGTTGGGTTCTAGCCGTCGTTTTTTTCTTCCCCGCTAACGGCTTCAGCTTCTGCCACCTTGTGGAGGTGGCGGAGAACCCCATCATCCGAGTGGCCATGGGCGCTCCTAAATCGATCCAGATCCAATGGTTCGGCCACTCCACCTTCCAGATCACCTCCTCCAAGGGAACGCGCATCCTGACCGATCCCCATCAACGGGAGGATCTGCCCTGGCCAATGCTGCCCCAGCATATCGTCACGACCAGCCATAATCATGGCGCCCACAGCAACCTCTGGATGGCCCAGGGCAACCCTGTGATCCTGGAAGGACTGCACCCCGATGAAAGCTGGAGGGTCATCCATCAGACCATCCGGGACATTTCCGTCTACACCGTCCCCGCCTATCATGATAAAAGCCAGGGCTGGCAGCGGGGAAGTAACAGCATCTTTGTCTTTCGTGTGAATGATATCTGCATCGCTCACCTGGGCGACCTGGGACATCGATTGACCCCACAGCAACTGAAGATGTTGGGCAAGATCGACGTCCTGCTCATCCCACTGGCCGGAGGAATGTACACCATAACTGCCGAAGAGGCACGGGAGGTCACAAAACAGGTCAAACCTCGCATCGCCATTCCGATGCACTATTGGTGGGAAGAAGCCATCGCAACGTACATCCATGAAGATTTTCCCGTAAAAATGATCAACGGCCACACCCTGACGATCTCCAAGGCACAGCTACCCAGGTCTACGCAGATCGTGGTCCTGACCTGGACAGACCCTTGAGAACCTCTCTTGAATTGAATTTGACAAGACGGTGGGCTTTAAATATTCTCCATCTCAGTCCGATGGACTGAGCTATCGCTCGGTTATGGCTGCCACTTAGGGTTTTCCTTGGGGCCGGCATCCCGTGGCACGGCCATATCGAAACTCTGGGTGGTAAACATGCAAATTCAGAATCCTTCCACGTCCGAAAAGCCAAAATCACCATCCCGCCTGGCCATCTTTAAGATCCGTAACTTTCGATATTACTGGGGAGCGACGATCTTCTCACTCATCGGAGAGCACATCGAAGGAGTGATCCGCAGCTATGTGGTTTGGGAGATTACCCATTCGGTCTTCTGGTTATCGGCCCTGATCTTCGTCCACTGGGTCCCCTTTACCCTCTTTAGCCTTCCGGCGGGTATGATCGCTGACAGGGTGAACCGCCAGAGGGTTATGTTCTGGGCGGAGATCTGCCTTTCTATCGCTGCCTTTGGGATGTTTATCACGACCTATATGGGCATTATCAATGAGTACTGGCTTGCGGGTCTCCTGGTCATCCATGCGCTTCCGGGGCCCCTGGCCAACCCGTGCAGACAGCTCTTTGTTCACGACATGGTGGGCCGGGAGAACCTCCTAGCGGGCGTCAGCATGACTTCATCGCTTCGCCATGCCACCCAATCCATTGGCAAACCATTCGGAGGCCTTATTCTGGCAACCGTAGGCCCCGCATTCGGCTTCCTGATTGATGCCCTGATGTTTGTTCCCATGATCATCACTTTACGATTTATTATAAACGTAAAGCAGGCAGAGGTTCCCGCCGAGCGACGCCGGCCTACCTTCAAGCAGTTCACCGATGGGCTCAATTACGTACGTAAGGACCGTTCTATTCTCGCCACCATTTTCCTGGGAATTGCACCAAGCACCTTTGTCGGCAATGCACTGGTCATTTTTTATCTACTCTACGCGGATCAGGTATTTCACTTGGGAACAACGGGCTATACCCTCTTTCTGGCCGCCGATGGGATCGGTGCCCTGGTGGGTGTCATCCTCCTGGTCTGGATGGGCAACATCGCCTGGAAGGGAAAGCTACTCCTAATGGGGGTCTTCGGTTACAGTGGATTCCTAATTGCATTCGCTCTATCGAGGTCTTTTCCCCTCTCCCTGTTCTTCCTCTTCTGCTTCGGCGTCTGCCAGGTAGCCGTTACCGCTGCTGCAACGACCCTGATGCTGAACAGCGCCTCCGGCGATATGCGGGGGCAGGTCATGGGCGTCTATAACTTCGGGAGTATGGGCTTGAGGGTTTTGAATGGGCCTTTTTTCTGGGGCGCACACACATTGTGGCTCGCCGTGCTGGCCAACCCAGTAACCGGGATTGCCGCCGCCGTGAGCAGCGGTGCGGTTATAATCGGGCTGTTGGGGTTATGCGTTGTCAAATACTTGCCGGGGATGCACCATCAGGAGTGATTCGGGTTCAACTCAGTGCCGGCTTACAAGGCGAATGAATTCCTCTACTGTCAACCTCCCATCCACCAGCCGCTCCGTATCCGACGGACTAGAAGGATAGCCCTTCCCGTTGATGAACAGCTCCCAATAGAAAATATCTTCTAACGAAGGGCAAGGGCCCTGAAATCCTTCCGCATCATGACGTATGACGAAATCCTTTCCCCGAAGGATCATCCTGGCATTCGCCCCATTGTCCCGACACCACCGTTGTATTTCCTCGATTGTCATATATTCTCCCACCTGATAACTACGGGGTTTGATCGAGGAGGTGCTCTTTCAAGCTCGTATCGATGCCATAGAGAACTTTGGTAATTTTTGGTTTCGGGTTAGGGGTAGTGCTCACCTGATAGAGGACAAGGCGTCCCTCGCCCGTGTTATTGAGCTGATAAAAATAACCAGCCGGAACATGAACCCCCTGGTGCTGTGTGAAATGAGCCTCCCCACCCTTCAAGAATTTCATGGTGCAATCGCCTTGCACTACGAAAAAAGTATGGTCGGATCCCGGATGGCAGTGCATTTCGTCGTTAACGCCCGGCTCGTAACAGTTCAAAGCAATCAAGCTACGGTCCGTCTTGGTGCAACTGACGTGGTTGCGCCCCGTAGCGCTCCCCCACTTTGCCTCTTTTGCAATATCAACGACTTTTGGGTCGGTAAGATTATCCATGGCAATTCCCCCTTTCCTTGGATCTTTAGGTTCTCATATGACGATTTCCGTTAGAAATCAACCCCGCATCCCTCTGATGTAGGTCGATAGAACGACATTGAGCACGGTCAGGGCAATCAGCATCCAAACCGATCATCACCTGGCGCCAGTCCTTAGTGAATCCACTGCCGTTTTGCGTCTCATTTTTCAATCGCACACGGTGTGGGAGTAAGTCTCTACGTCGACAAAGGCCTCGGTGACACAAGGGCCATCGAGCTTCAAGCCCCAATCCAGAGCATCGGAGATCTCTGATTCGTTCTTTGCCGACCGGCACGGGACACCAAAGTAATGGGCCGGCGATTCGGGGGGATCTCCGAGATAAACTCCCGAGTGAACATAGCCCTTACGCTCCTGCTTGACCTTGATCAAGCCCAACCAACCATCGTTCAATACCACAATGGGGACCGTCAACCCCAGTCGTTTTGCCACGGCAAGTTCCCCCACCGTCACTTAAAAACAGCCGTCGCCGACAACCCCAACAACCTTCCGGTCGGGGTATACCAGTTTTGCCGCATAAGCGGCCGGCATACCGTAACCCATGGAAGACCAGCCATTGGTTGCAAGACAGGTCCGGGGGAGATCGGTGCGCCATTGGATAGCAATCTGATGCGTATGAGCCCCCACATCGTATTCGAGAATCCCATCGGCGGGAAGTTTATTCCGCAGGATGTCAATAACATGATGCGCACCAAGCCCCGCTGTGTCTGGCCTCAAGGCCCCCTCCAATGTCTCGCGGTGCCGATCCCGTTCTCCATTGGACCAATCGTTTGGAACAGGCGGAATCTCGTTCAATCTGCCGATGGCCAGGTCGAAATTCCCGGCCTCGTCGAGCAGCAGCTCAACCTCCCGGCCGACGTTCGCGGGCTCGGTACTGATGTGGATTACAGGTGTCGCACCCACCCAATCCTGATAGTTGATCTCAATGGGATCGTATCCGATAGCCAGGATCAGATCCGCTTTTTGAAAAAAGGCCTGTACGTCCGTTCGGCGCGCGCGTCCCAATACGCCGGCCCAGTTGGAATGCCTCTCAGGGAGAAATCCCTTACCGTGAAGGGTGGAGATATAAGGCAGGTTGTGTTTTTCAATAAACCGCAACAGGCTTTTCCACTCCTTGCAGCGCGTAAACGTCAAGCCCGTGACCACGACGGGCCTTCGGCTACGCTGAAGCGCATCCGAAACCTGCCGGAAGACCGCCTCAGGAATATCGCGGGGCATGGGCCATAGTTTTTTATGCTTGGGATTCACGGTGGTTTCGTCCAGGGCCACGTCCTCAGGTAAATCCATGTGCACGGGCCCGGTGGTTCCGCCGTCGCTGTCGTAAACGCTTCGGCCAGAATCTCCGCCATTCCGCCGGACCGCACCGCAAACGTGTTCTTTGTAATCGGCTTAAAGAGCGCGTGATGGTCGATCCGCATCTGCACGCGTCGGTCGATCCAGGAGGTCTCCACGTTGCAGGTAATCGCAATGAGCGGGTGCCGATCGAGCCAGGCACACCCCACCCCCGTAGCCAGGTTAGTAGCTCCGGGACCCAGAGTAGAGACGCACACACCCGGGATTCCAGTGAGCGCCCCCACCGTGGCGGCCATAAACCCTGCCGAGGTCTCACTGGCAGTCAGGACATAATCGATGGGACTCGTTTGCAGCGCCTCGATCAATGGCAGCACCGGTCCACTGGGGACACCGAATACCCACCGCACCCCAGCCTCCTCCATGGTTTTCAACAGCAGTTCAACGTTTTTCATTTTTTCTCTTCTTCAGGTCCCGATTCGTACCGGATCCGCAATATCCTGGAGGGTCCGCATAATAGAGAGGGTTGTCATCCTCACATGCTCAACGGCTCCCTTACAAGCCGATTTAATTCCTTCGAGACCCGCGATGGCACCCGAGGGTACGAACAATTGGCATCCGCTGGTTCTCGATAGTTCGATAATATCCGGATGATCAAGCAGCGCACCGGCACTGATCACCATCAAGTCCTTACCCGCCTGGAACGTCTCCCGAGCAACTTCACCGACGATTTCCCCGCCAACCGCTTCGACGACAATATCCGAGCGCTTGATCAACTCGCTTCGGTCAAGAAACGGCGGCGGATCGCGAAGCGTGGGTAAAAATTGGCACGCGGGATCTTCCGTACTGCTGTTCACACCAGCCACCTTCACGGTGAGCACGCCGGTATCAACTCCCTTGAGAAGCGTGCGCCCAATAGCTCCGCAGCCTACAATTCCGATTGATTTCACAGGGATGCTCCCATTCAGATTTTGTATCTTGGGTGTTTCTCTGAGTCAACGAAGCAGAAACGGAAGGCACTCCGAACCGTGCAACCCGCCATAGCTTATGTACACCCTTGCCACCCATCTGCTTGGAAACGGCTATGGTATTCGCAATATCCGAAAATCACTTGGACACAGGGATGGAAACACCATCATGATTCATACAGGCATCTTAAATCGACGAGCGAAGGCGATCCCATACCTTCCGACAAATTATGGTGAGGGGTGATATACCGACCTCCAGGTCGGCCTTTGCCGAATCTTCATGCTTTAAGTGTTCATTGTACCCAACTGAAAACGGTGTAGATTTTTAATTATTAGTTGACCCGACAGATTGTAATATACAGACATTAAAAGGAGATATACCGGTCAGCAATTTACTTGTTAGAACACCAAAGAATCCGCAACGACAAGTGGCGATTCATAATTAACAGTAGAATATTTTACAGACTCACGCTCTCATTATTCTTTTCCATCTTGGTTGCAGCAGCATTGTGCAAAGCGGAGGTGGTAAAAACGTGCAGACTTTACAGAGCGTGGCAAAGCTTCCTACTACGCAATGAAATATCAAGCGAGTAGAACCGCGAGCGATGAGCGGTTCAACCAGGCAGCTACTACTGCGGCCCATAAAACACTGCCCTTCGGCACAGGAATAAGAGTTACTAACCTCAAGAATGAAAAAAGCGTTGAGGTGAGAATCAATGACAGGGGGCCTTTCGTTGGAGACAGGATCATTGACCTGTTTAGGTCCGCATTTTCTAAAATCGGTGACCTTAGTTTGGGAGTGATAGAAGTAAAGATTGAGGTTATTCGGTAAAATAGCCCGACAAGGCCTTTCACTCAGACTCTCAAAGCTTTTGTTTCGTAGTAAACAGACCGGCCGGGGAACGTGAAGGTATCCGCCCTAACCCTCCCCGTCACCTTGACTCCTCGATCCCCTTAACCAGATAAACCCATGCCGCCAAACCCATTTGGGCCTGGCGGCATGGTCGAATGGTTTATTTCGTATCCCTAGTATCCGCCTTTTCCCCACCACCAACGCTAACCCCCGGTCGCAGCTTAAGGCAGGGGGACAAGTGTTTCCTATTCCGTTTCGAAGAAACTAACGCTGATGGTATGATTACCGCTTACCTCAAGCGCCAGGATTTCGAGTTCATACTCGGTTCCCGGCTCGAGAAACTCGTCCGACACGGTCAAGCTATTCCGATCGGGAGGCACGTGCACGTCGAAGATCGGCCGGGAAAACCCGTTGGGATCGTCGTGCTCTTCCTTGGTAATAATGACCTCATAGCCGGTAATCGTAACGTCACCGCCGTCAAGGGTTTCAGTCACAGGCTCCCAAGTACTCTCTAGACCGGCAGGGGACCCTACAGCATCTTCCACAGGGGAGATAATCATCGGCGCTACAGGGATATCGTGGGTGAACGTGGCAAACCCATTTAACCCCCTTCCATCAAAGTTGATGCCGCGAACCTTGTATGCCCCCTCCGGAAACGCTTCCTTGAGATCCTCGATGAAAAATTCCGAATTTGGGGGCTCTCTGGATTCGAATAAAATACCCGCTATGGTCAGGTCTTTCAGCTGATTTTTGGGGTTGACTACCAGCACCCTCCGGCCGTCCGGATCAAAGACACATAGCTTCGACCAACCGTCCATTACAAAAGAAGGTAAAGGTTCTAATCAATTTGGCAGATTGTCTTTGCAAGCTTGGCTTTATGGATCACCGATATCTTCTAGCAATCATTTTTAAACAGACCCCTCCAAGAACCCTACTCGATAGTTTTTCTGAAGACGGGTACCAAGTGGTAAATCTTCCAACCCCCCCATTCGCCTCCGACTAACACCAAGATGGAGCCTGTGCCATTCAAAAAGGTAATGTAAACTCCAATGGAACTCCTCTGCGTCAATCCTATTGGAATTGTTGAGTTTCCCGATGCCTACGAGGCGTCGCCGCGGAGCTTGCCAGTGGCCCTGCGGCTTGTAGCTGCAGGTTTGCTCATTGCCTTCACCGGGGTGGGCATCGTAACTACGATGGCAACCCTCGGCACCTATTGCCTAACCTCTTATGCTGCGATGCCCACAGCAGCACCGAATTTGAAAGAGAGGGAGGTTCGTGTGGCCGGCAGTCCATACCACAGAATTCCTGACTTGCAATAACACCACGGTCCCATTTCATCCGGCCGCGGGAATGAAGTCACCCCTAGAATTTCAAGCACTTAAGTGGCTTGACAACCCCCTCCTTACACTATATTTATCATCTCATGTTCCGACTAAAGGCTCCCGGAGATTCTTTATGACGTCACTCATCCGGAACGAGCCGGGCGCGGCCGGTACACTCCGAGTCCTTCGCACGCTTTTGTTGATTATTTTTCTGTTAGGACTCATGGGCACCACGGTGGAATTGTTACTGGTGGGGCACGTCGAAGAGTTCTGGCAGTTCCTCCCGCTAGTCATAATCTCACTCACCTTGGTAGTACTCGGTTGGTGCGCCGCCCACCGCGGCTCCGCGAGCATGCGGGCCTTTCAGGGCACCATGATGCTCTTCATAGTGAGCGGCTGTGTCGGGCTCTGGTTACACTACCGGGCAAACGTGGAATTTGCACTGGAGACGCATCCAACTCTTAGGGGAGCGACCCTCTTTCTGAAGGCGGTCAAAGGAGCCGTGCCGCCGACCCTTGCTCCAGGAATCATGATCCAGCTAGGGCTGTTGGGTCTCGCCTACGCCTACGGTCACCCGGCCCTGACGCAAGGAAATGTAAAAAAGTCCAGCGACATAGAAGAATGATAATGAATCGGATCAAGTCAGTTCTTTCCACTGTGTTTACCATCCTCGTGCTGGTGGCGGGAGTGGCAGGTACGGCTTCAGGCCAGGTGGGGAAAAATCAAGGGGTGGTGAACCCGAACCTTGCCGGCAAAGAAGAACTGATGGCGCTCCCCCACCTCAACGAAGCTATCGTCAAGGACCTCACCGACCAGCGCCCCTTTCTCACCATGACGGACCTGAATACCATACCCAGCCGCTCCCTTAATAAGGAACAGTTGAGCACGCTCTATGCCAAACTCTTCGTGCCCATCAATCTCAATACCGCAACACGGGAAGAGATCCTGCTCGTCCCAGGGGTAGGACATCGCATGGCGCACGAGTTTGAAGAGTACCGTCCCTATCGATCCCTGAACCAGTTTCGCCGTGAGATGGGCAAATATGTGGACGACAAAGAAGTGGCTCGCCTGGAGCAGTACGTCTTCGTCCCTATCGAACTCAACAGCGCGAGCGAAGTTGCCATCCGCAGCATTCCCGGCATCGGCCGCCGCATGGTGCACGAATTCAAGGAATACCGGCCCTACCGCAGCATTGGGCAATTCCGCCGTGAGATCGGCAAATATGTGGACGACAAAGAACTCTCGAGGCTCGAAAGATACGTCACCCTGGAGACGGCATCGGGGGAGCCCAACTAGAGCCAGTAGAGCATGCCGTAGACTATTACCCCCGTTACCGATACATAGAGCCAAAGAGGCAGGGTCCACCGGGCGATCCGCTTGTGCCTGTCAAAGTTTCCCTTCAAAGCCCGTTTTAGGGTAATGAGTGCCATTGGAACAATGGTCACGGCCAGAATCGCATGGGAGATTAAAATCGAGAAGTAAACGGGACGAATCCAACCCTGTCCCTCAAAGGGGACAGAACCCACATTGTAGTGGTAAATGAGGTAGGAGATTAAAAAAAGTGCTGAGGTACAAAAGGCCCCTAGCATGCAGAGCTGGTGGGCGACGATCCGGCCGCGCCGGATGTGGCGATACCCATAGACCAACAGCAGGAGACTGAGCGAATTCAGTCCCGCATTGAGGTGGGGCAAATACGACAGCGGAAACAAATCTACAGTCAGGACAGTCCTGGAATCAGCATCAGGATCAAGAAGACGCAGAGAACGAACGGCGACAGGGCAATCCATGTGAGTGTCTTGCGCTCATACTTGAGGTGCATGAAGTACATGGCTACCAGCGCCGCCTTGGTAATGGCCATCCCCACGAGCAGAATTGCAATCATCATTTTGGGAATGTTCAGATAGATGACAGCGACCTCCAGGATCGTCAGAGCGAGGAGCCACCAAAAAACGGCCATATAGTTCGGTCCCGTATGTGCTTGAGACATGATTAATTACCTCACAACAGATAAATGAAAGTAAAGATCAGGATCCAGACCAGGTCGACAAAGTGCCAATAGAGCCCTGAGATCTCCACTTCACCGGCCCCATAGGTGCCCCGCCTCACCGCGAAAAATACACAAATGTTATAAATCACTCCCCCGGTAACGTGCATTCCGTGGAAACCCGTGAGGACAAAAAAGGTCGCTGCAAACAAATGCGTGGAGAAGGAAAACCCGGCTTCAGGCAACGTGTGGTTTATCAGATGAGTCCACTCATAGGCCTGGAGGCCAAGAAAGGCCGCCCCGCTCAAGATGGTCAGCCCCATAAATCGGGTAAACCCCTTCACGTCCCCTCTCTGAACGGCAGATAGAGACTGAACCATGGTAACGCTGCTACAGATCAGCAGAAAGGTCATCAGGGCCGTCAGGTTGATCCCGAGGACCGCCGAAGGCACCGGCCAGCTGGAGCTCAGGCCTCGAAAGGTCCCGTAGCATACGATCAGTGTGCCAAAACTCATGGCATCCCCCGCTATGAAAAGCCACATCCCCAGCTTGCCCCAGCTTTCCGGGGTCAGGGGTGATTCAGCCGGTTCGGCGGATGGATGCATCACCGCAGCTTGACTCATCTTCTATCCTCCTTCGATCTCGCAATCATTTTCAACAATGGCCTCTACCCTTCAAGTTCGTGTTGGTTTTTCACCGCACGCCGCTGGCTATAGAAGATCCATGCTCCGATGGATCCGCCAATAACGTAAGGCGTGGCCATAAGAAAAAGGACGGTCCAGTTCATCGCCGTAGCCACAGATTCTTCCCCGGCAGTCCCGATTCGGGGAAAAAGGAAAAGCTCCGAGGTTAGACAACCAGCGAAAACTAGCAACCTGTAACCCATTTCAATCCCAATACCCCGATAGCTAACCCATCCTTTTCCCGGAATCAATGTGCTACTCTATATCAGATAGACCAATGTAAAAAGCAGCGGCCAGAGGCCGACCACAAAGGTCCAGTAGAGAGTAAAAGTTTCGACGACTACATGGCGACCAGCCGTAAATCGCCCCTGCCTTGCCTGGATTAATATAACCAGCAACCAGACGGCGGCAAGCAACACGTGTAATCCGTGAAATCCGATCAGCGTGTAAAATGTCGACCCGTAAATTCCGCTCGATACTGTGAGCCCGAAATGAACCAGGCGGACCCACTCGTATCCCTGCACACAGAGGAAGAGGATTCCCAGCATCGCCGTGCCCCCAAGCCACCGTACGAGACCAACGGATTCCCCGTTACGAATCGCGTTCAAGGCGCGATGGGCCGTCCAACCGCTTAGCAGAAGCACAAATGTGTTGACTCCGGTTACACCCAGAGGGAGACGCGGCTGAGACAGGGGCGGCCAGATCTCGCTGCCGAGACGAAAGACCAGGAAGGAACCGATAAGCCCGGCAAAAAACATTGTCTCCGCTCCCAAAAACATTAACAGGCCGAGGCGCGCATTGCTCATGGCGGGAACCGTAGAGGGATAAGATGGAGGGCCCCCGGCAAAACCGGTGAGGTCCGACTCACCCTCAACGGTCAGTTCCACCGGGCGCCTGACAATCGCCGCTCTAGCCATGATTTTGCATCTCATTATCCCTAGTACACTATGATAAAAGCAATTGAGGCTACCACGTATAGCAGCATAAAAAGACCGATTAACAGACCAACTCTCCGATTCTGCTGTTTTTGTGTCTCCTTCACCTTACCATCCTCCAATGGTTACAGTGTAATCCTGTCGACGGCCATAAACAGAAGTAATACGGGTAAATAGATCAAAGACGCAATGAGAAGCCTTCGTGCGGCAACCGCAGATTTAGAACGGGCGAAAGCAATTCCACAGACAAGAAACATCAGCCCAATGGTAACCGCCGCCGCACCGTACAACACACCGGCCAAACCGAGATAGGTTGGTAAAAGGCTAACCAGCAGCAAGGCCACCGAGTGCCCCACCGCATGACGCCCCGTTCGAATCCCGTCCTCATCGATGACCGGGAGAAAACGGATATTGGCCCGGGCAAAGTCGTCCCGATAGAGCCTGGCGATAGCTAGCGTGTGCGGTATCTGCCAGAAGAACAAGATTCCAAAGAGAACCCAGGCTTCAACCGTGAGACCACCACTGGCTGCTGCCCAGCCAATCATAGGAGGCAGCGCCCCAGGCACCGCCCCCACCAGGCCGCACATGGACGACTTCTGTTTGAGCGGTGTATAGAAAAACAGATAGGTCCCCACAATCAAAGCAGTCAGCAGCGCACTCAACAGGTTCACCGCCCCAGCCAGCAGTGCCAGGCCGCCAACAGTCAACACGACGCCAAAGAACAGTGCCGCCGGCGGTTGGACGCGCCCTTCCGGGAGCGGTCGATGGCGGGTTCGGTTCATGAATGCGTCGGTCTCACGTTCCATTAACTGATTGAGAGCGAGTGTCCCCCCCGCAGCCAACGCGGTCCCTAAGAGTGCCGGTATCAGACGAACATAGGCCAAGACCGATGGGGAACCCATGTAGAACCCCACGCAGGTACTAATGAGGATCATCAGGACCAGACGGGGCTTGGTAAGCTCAAAGAGGTCCAGGGCCCTGCGGCAACTGCTGCTCCATGAAACCGCTATGGTATCGACGCTGAAACTCATGCGGAAACCTCTCCCGACGCCTTAGGGTTGGCAGTAAAACTTGGATCCGAGGCCGTGCTGCGGGAGCTCAAATACCGATAGGCACGAAGCGTTATGACCAGGCTCGTCGCCAGCATCAGTGCCCCCACAACCACATGAGTGGTGGCAAGGGTAACCAGGGTAACGGATTGCATCGACCACCCGAAGGCCCCGAACTTTCCAACGTAGGAACCCAACCCCAGGCCCAACTGCAGGATCAATAGGCACCCAAGGATGAGTACCGGCACCGACAGCCTAGGCTCGGACTTCGGCATTCTATGAATTCGATTTCCCATTAGCACAACATGTACAACTACAAGGAAAGCCAACAGGAGATGACCTTCCAGCAAGGTCCCGGTATACCGGAGTACGGCTCCGAATACGACTTGAAGATAGATGAGACCTGTTGTCAACAATGAAAGACGTTGCACTCGTCCTGCATCAGGGGTCTGGATCCGTCTTGAAGATTTTACCCACTCTTTAGAGGTAAAAAGGGCCAGGCTAACCAAAAGGGCAAAAAAGGCCTGAGCTATACATCCATGGACTACCGCCAGGTTCTGCTCGAGCAGTACCACGCGTAACCCACCAAGAATTCCCTGCACTATCACCAGGACCAGAGCGAGGAGGCCCAACCAACGAACCCACCGGCGTGGCTCCCGGATCCAAAGCAGCAGGGCCAGCAATACGGTGAGCAGCCCAACCCCAGAAGCAAACAAACGGTGCCCATGCTCATAAAAGACACCGCCAACCATCCCAGACCAGGGGTAGAGAAACATGTTGTGCCCGAAGGTTGTGGGCCAATCGGGTACCGCAAGACCCACCCCTTTACTGGTCACCAGGCCGCCAATGAATAGTAAGGCAACGGTTGCGCACGCGTTCAGCAACGCGAGCCGGTGGGCCCCGTTGGATACCGGCAACCGGGCATCATTATGATCAAACACCTTCATCAACTCCCCGCAATGAATACGCAACCATCATGGGATGAATCTCATCCAATGGGGTGGGGCCAAACGCTGTCCATCGTACTCTTTTATCTATTGACCCGAACCCGCTGTAGAGCCAGGGGCCAGCTCCCGGTCCTGAGGTAAGAAATCCTCCGTCACCTCAGGAGAGCTGTACTCGTAAGCTCCACGATAGACGACGGGAGAGTCCACAAAATTTCCGTGGGGCGGTGGCGAAGGGGCGCTCCATTCCAAGGTATTGGCCTCCCAGGGGTTGTCTCCTGCATTCTTTACAGCGAATAACCCATGAACAAAATTGATCAGGAACGGAATCTGCGAGAGTACCAACAAAAACGCACTGATAGTGATAAACACGTTCCACGACTGCATGGGAGCGATGAATTCATACTGGAGGGGATTATAGATCCGTCGCATGTGACCGCCGACCCCCAGAAAGTGCATAGGGAAGAAGGCCAGATTGAAAAAGATATACGTAAGAAAAAAATGAATTTTCCCCCAGGTCTCGTTCAACACGCGGCCGAACATCTTTGGGAACCAGTAGTAGACCGCAGCGAACAAAGCAAAAATAATCCCCGCTACAACGTAGTGAAAATGGGCAACGATAAAATAAGTGTCATGAATAAAGATATCCACCGGGGTGGAAGCCATGAATATCCCACTCAAGCCCCCGACCACGAACGCGGAAAGAAAACCAACCCCGAAGAGCATGGGGGTAGTAAAGCGGATGGAACCACCCCAGAGAGTCCCCATCCAATTGAACGTCTTGATGGCCGAGGGAATTGCGATAACCATCGTTGTCATCATAAAGGCCGTGCCCAGCAGCGGATTCATGCCGCTGATAAACATGTGGTGCCCCCAGACGATCCACGAGAGAAAGGCAATGGCAATCATGGAATAGGCCATGGCCCGGTATCCAAAAACAGGCTTGCGCGAGAAGGTCGACAGGACCTCGGAGGTCACTCCCATGGCCGGTAAAACCAGAATGTAAACCTCGGGATGGCCAAAGAACCAGAAGAGGTGCTGCCAGAGTAGGGGATCGCCGCCGCCCTCGGGTAGAAAAAAACTGGTTCCCAGCATACGGTCAAAGCCCAGCATGGCCAAGGCCGCAGTCAAAACGGGAAGCGCCAAGAGAAGCAAGATGGCCGTGATGAATAGGGACCAGATAACTAGCGGCATGCGAAAGTAGGTCATGCCGGGAGCGCGCATATTGACGATTGTCGTAATGTAATTGATGGAACCCATGAGGGAGGAGAACCCGAGAACGAAAAGACTGATAACCCAAAGGTTCTGCCCCCAACCGACACCCGTATAAATGGCCTTCGCCGAGAGGGTCGCATAGGCAGTCCAACCAGAAGCCGCCGCTCCGCCGGGGACAAAGAAGCTCGCTATCATAAGCACTCCGGCTATCGCCCCTACCCAGAAGGAAAGCATATTGAGCACTGGGAAAGCCATATCCCGCGTGCCGATCATGAGAGGGATCAGGAAGTTACCAAAGCATCCGACCATGATGGGCATGACGACGAAGAAGATCATGATGGTAGCATGCATCGTGAAGAGCATGTTGTAGGTCTGAGGCGGGATGATGCCCTCGTACATGGTGGGCTCTGCTACCCACCCCATCCCGGGCACCGCCGTCTCGGGCCAGGCCAGCTGCCAGCGCATGAGCATAGCCAGGAAACCGCCGAGAAAGAGCATAACCAAACCGAGGAACAAGAACTGGCGGCCGATCATCTTGTGATCAGTCGAAAAGATATAGGTTCGCCAGAAACCTATCTCTGCATGGTGTCCATGGTCCTCATGCGCCACCGCTCCGGCATCACTCATCCCTGACTCCTT
The DNA here is from genome assembly GCA_963664015.2 of Binatia bacterium. Lineage (GTDB taxonomy): Bacteria > Desulfobacterota > Binatia > UBA9968 > CAXXLF01 > JACZQL01. Next base: position 1,084,908 of record CAXXLF010000002.1, read on the forward strand.
CCATCCCTGAAATACATTTAGTTGAATTTATGATTAATTCGTCCCGAAGGCTTTGATCCGTTATCCACGGACCTGCTGAACCCATTTCGCATAGTCTTCAGGCGTATCGACGTAGAGCCAACCGACCATACCGGAATGCCCAAACCCGCACAGCTCGGCACAGGGGAGTTCGTACTTGCCCGTCTTGATCGCCTCAAACCAGACCAGAATCTCGCGGCCCGGGATTGCATCCTGCTTGACCCTTAAATTGGGGAGAAAAAAACTATGGATCACGTCTTGTGACGAAAGGCGAATGCGGATCACCTTGTTGACGGGCACGTGCATATCGTTGTCTACTTTGAGATCATCCGGGGTGCCGAACTTTTTATCCGGACCCGGATAAACGATTTCCCAGTTGAACTGCTTACCAGTCACCTTAACCTCGAAATCACTGGGCGGGGCGTTGACTTTGATTTTCGCCCAGGTCGAAGCGCTGACGAATGATAGGATTAGCAGGATAATCGTCGGAATCACCGTCCAGGTAATTTCTATGGTCGTATTGCCATGGCAATATACGGCCCTGCGTCCGGCACGATGCCGGTACAGGATCAGAAAGATAATCGTTATTACCGTGACTAACACGAGAACCGTACCGGTCAGGTAGTAAATAAAATAAAATAACGAATCAATCTCGCCGCCGAAAGTGGATACGTTTTCTGGAAGCCATTGCATCATGGGAGGATACTGCCTCTTCTTTTCTCAGGATTTAGATAACTTTTGCTACCATAGTTTTCCCCCTTTGATCAAGGGGAAAAATGAGATTGTAAAAGCCATTCACCATTGCTAGAAGTAATTATCGTGGAATCATCGGGAGCTCGCCATTTTCGCCCAGACAATTAACCATTGGATACACGTGGCATCGTTCGCCCTTTGGATCGGTGCTATATTTTGCTTCCTGTTTGTCTTTGCCCCAGCGGTAAAAGGCTTACCTTCCTCCACGGCAATTCCCCTTCTCAACCAAGGACGACGTAACTTTCAAGCCTTTTCCTGGCTTATCATCGCGCTGTTAATCCTGACCGGAATTGCCAATCTGGTTTTTAGCGGCAAGGCGGCGGGGATAGCACCAGGCTCGACTTACACTATGATCCTGGGGCTGAAGCTCTTCCTCTTCCTGGCGATGGTCCTCCATCACTCAATTCAGGCTTTCAAATACGGACCGAGAATCGAATCATTAACTGCCCTGGTACCCCCAGGGAGCGAGAATTGGCCTGATACCCTGCTCGCCCAATGGAACCGGTGGTTCATTTTGCTCAAGATCAATGGGACACTTGGCCCATTGATCTTGCTCGTGGCGGTAGGTTTGAAGGGATTCTAAACAGGAAAAGGCTCATCATCCCACGAGCCAGAGATCTTTCATACGCCTTCGCAGATGACCATGCCAAGGGCGTAAGCCCATGCATGAATGCGACGGTCGGATCTGCCTAGCCTTAGCAAAGGCAGGTGCTTCGGCGGATTCCCCCGAAGATAAGGAAGGATACACGGGTGGAACCCGTGGAGGCTTCCTTTCTTGTCCGATAGCGTCGACAAGTTCATAAACAAGGCCAAGATTGTACAAGCATCCACCATTCAAGTCCCGTTGTCCCGTTGCCGTTTGAACCCCTTGTGATTCTGATTCAGCCCCAGGGCCTTTTCGAACACGCGGATCGCTACAAGGTTCACTCTTCTTCAAGCGAATTGAAGTTGGATCTGCCGATAGGCGCGACCTAATCATTGTCGAATTCTTATTGGAAAATTGGAAAAAGCATAAGCCATTCGCAGTACAAAGAGCCCCAAACCACTAGAGTCACTCTTCCTCTTTGTATTGCTCCGTGAGTTTCGCGACCACAGCGGGATCCGCGAGGGTTGTGGTATCGCCGAGGGCCCGGCCGTCGGCGATATCCCTGAGAAGTCGCCGCATAATCTTACCGCTGCGCGTCTTGGGGAGCTCGGCGGCAAAGAGAATCTCATCGGGACGGGTAATGGCCCCGATCTTTTTGGCAACATGACCCCGGAGTTCCTCCACCAGATCGGGTGACTGTTTAACGCCGGCCTTGAGGGAAACGAAGGCGCAAATGGCCTGCCCCTTGATCTCGTGGCTCTTGCCGATGACAGCCGCCTCGGCCACGCTTGGGTGGTCGACCAACGCACTCTCCACCTCCATGGTACTGATCCTATGACCCGCCACGTTCATAACGTCATCCACTCGGCCCAGGAGCCAGAAGTAGCCGTCCTTATCGCGCTTGGCCCCGTCTCCCGCAAAGTACTTGCCCGGGAAACGGCTCCAGTAAGTGTCAACGTAGCGATCGGGATCTCCGTAGATGGTCCGTAGCATTGCGGGCCAAGGCTGGGTGAGAACCAGGTAACCCCCACCACCCAGAGGGACCGAGTTCCCCTGTTCATCAACGATATCCGCGCCGGTCCCGGGCAAGGGCATGGTCGCGGATCCGGGTTTGAGGGTCGTCACGCCCGGAAGCGGGGTAATCAGTGGATGTCCGGTCTCCGTCTGCCACCAGGTATCCATAATCGGGCAACGCCCCCCGCCAATGGTACGGTGGTACCACATCCAGGCCTCCGGATTGATCGGCTCCCCGACGGATCCCAGAAGTCTGAGGCTGCTGAGATCGTGTTTCTCCACGTATTCGGCTCCCCAACGCATAAAGGTACGAATCGCGGTGGGAGCCGTATGGAAAATCGTTACACCATATTTTTCAATGATCTTCCAGAAGCGTTCCTTGTCCGGCCAGTCCGGCGACCCTTCATACATAACCTGCGTCACACCGTTGGCCATGGGACCGTACACAATATGAGTATGGCCTGTAACCCAACCGATATCCGCCGCACACCAGAAGACGTCATCGTCTTTCATGTCGAAGACCCATTTGTTGACCAGGGTGACCCCCACCAGATAACCCCCGGTAGTATGGACAATGCCTTTAGGCTTGCCCGTGGTCCCGCTGGTGTAAAGGGTATAGAGCATATCCTCGCTCTCCATGGCCTCCGGGGCACACCAGGTCGGGGCGTTCTTCATCAGCACATGCCACCAGTGGTCCCGATCACTCTTCATACTGACTCCGGCAAGATCCCCCACACGTTTGACCACGACCACTTTCTCAATGGTGGGGGTTCCTTCCAGAGCCTCATCCGCGCTGTGTTTCAAGGGCACGATGCCGCCCCGACGGTATCCGCCGTCTGCCGTGATGAGCAATTTAGCCTCAGCATCGTTGATTCGATCTCTCAAAGACTCGGCGCTGAAGCCTCCGAACACGACGCTGTGGACGGCACCGATACGGTTACAGGCATGCATGGCTATGACCAGCTCGGGAATCATGCCCATATAAATGGCTACACGGTCCCCGCGCTTCACGCCCAATGTTTTCAGCACGTTGGCAAACTGATTGACCTGTCGCCACACCTCACGGTAGGTCAGGACCCGTTCATCGCCCGGCTCCCCTTCCCAGATAATGGCGGCCTTGTTTTTCCGCCACGTTTTCACATGGCGGTCCAGACAGTTGTACGAGGCATTGATCTGGCCTCCGATGAACCATTTGGCCCAGGGGCAATTCCACTCCAGGACCTTGTCCCACGGCTTGATCCAATCCAGTTCCTTGGCTACGCCAGCCCAGAAGCCCTCGGGATCCTTGTTGGCCCTTTCGTAGACCTTAGGGTCCGCCATATTGGCCGATTTGCTGAGCTCTTCCGGTGGAGGGAAACTCCTCCCTTCCTGCAAGTAAACTTCGATGGCTTGGTCTGACATGATACCTCCTCAGGACAAACTGATGCCGCAGGGAAGTTTAGGCCAGTGACTCCCCATTGGCAACATCTGGAAACACCGATCTCAAAAAACAACCATTCAATTTTCTTGACAGATTCCACATCCTAAGGTTAAGCCTAACCTTTAGCGAATACATTTTCACCGAAACCTTAGACAACTCATGGAGTGAATTCATTGGAGCTGATACAAATTGTAGAGCTCGCCGGATTGGGCCTCGTTGCAGGGACCTGGGGGTCCATGATCGGTGCCGGCGGCGGCTTCATCATCGTTCCAATTCTCCTGCTGATCGACAACACCATAAGTCCGGCCGTGGTTACAGCCGTGTCTCTAGTGGCCGTCCTCGTCAATAGCCTGTCCGGTACCCTTGTCAATGCGAGTTCGAAACGAATCGACTACAAGACTGGGGTTCTGTTCCTGACTGCCACCCTGCCCGGAAGTATTTTGGGAGCTTTGCTGGTCAACCTCATTGAAAGGGGTCTCTTTCAAGTCGTTCTAGGCACTCTCCTATGCGCACTCTCAACCTACTTAATCGCCAAGCCGTCCAGACTTCTTATCGACGGACAACCGCGGCACACCGGTGCCCCGAGTTGTATCACCGACGCCGGCGGAAGGGTCTTCGAATACAATGTTAATCGCCTATTGGGAACGGGGATGACTTGCATTGTCGGCTTTCTCGCCAGCCTCCTGGGAGTCGGCGGTGGAATATTCAATGTTCCGGGCTTCGTTTTGCTCCTTGGAATCCCTATTGAAATCGCTACGGCGACTTCTCACTTTATGGTGATGGGCACCGCCACCATCGCCACCGGAACTAACATCATTCAGGGGGACCTCCAGGGACAATGGCCCCTGGCCCTGGCCCTATCCGCAGGGACACTTCTGGGTGGCCAACTGGGGCCTCGGATCTCGTATCGGTTCGGGTCCCGGTGGCTCAATGTCGCCCTGTCCATCGGCCTGCTCGTGGTTGGTCTAAGATTGATTTGGGGTGGGTGGAACTATTATTCGGGTCTATGAAACTGTAAACACTGCCATACAGTAACCGTTTTCCAGCAACTGGCTCTCGTAATTCCTACTTTCTTTTTTCCAAGAGCACGACGGCGGCTGCCGCAATGCCCTGACCTTTTCCGATCCAACCCATCTTTTCAGTGGTGGCCGCTTTCAGATTCAGCGCCCCCGCAGTAATTTTCATGAGGCGGGCCATCCTCGTCCGGATCTGGGGAAAGAAAGGGCTCAGGGGAGGTTTCTCGGCCAGGACGGTCACGTCGCAATTGACGATACCAAACCCGGCACGCTTCATGATGCCGAGGACCCGCTTCATAAGGACCTCGCTGGAAATTCCCTTATAACGCGGATCCGTATCGGGGAAGTGGGCGCCGATATCCCCCTTACCCATGGCGCCCAGCAAGGCGTTGATGAGGGAGTGGAGGATTACGTCGGCATCCGAATGGCCGACCGCCCCCACCCCATGGGGGATATGGACTCCACCAAGTATTAGTTTTCTGCCTCGTTGCAATCGATGGGCATCAAAACCATGACCGACACGTATTGACGATTTCAATAAGCTATCCTTTCCCGTGGTGCAGCAGTGGGTTTCCCCTGGCGCACTATGGCTAGAACTTCTGGGCTTCTCTCTTGATCATCCCTCCATCACAAACAACAATCAAGTCGCCGTCCTCCAACCCTATTGCATCAAAAACCTAATGGCTGATATAAGTTGCCATTGATGCATCCATCTCGGAGACTTTTATGGCACAACAGCTGAACGTTGGCGACCTCTTTCCCGAATACGGCGCTTCCACAGTCGACGGAAAAACGCTGAAGATCCCCGCTGACCTTACCGGGAAGTACTCGTCCTATTATTTTACCGTGGTGGCTGGTGACCATACTGCTGCCAGCAGTTGGCCGACTACCAAACACAGATTGAAGCCTTCCGACGAGAAAATATCGATGTGATAGCACTGTCCGTTGATTCTTTGGAAAAGACAAAGGAAACCGTCGAACAGCACAAGCTGACTTTCCCGGTCGTGTACGGACTCCAGGTTCCCGAGGATGCGGAGAAGATCGGTGCCTATTGGGAGGAGAGACGCAGAATATTCCACGCCACCAATTTGATTTTGGATTCAGACCGAAAGGTGGTGAATGCCTGCTACAGCATCGGTCCCATCGGACGCATCACCGCCGCCGACGCCCTGAGCCACATTCAGTTTTTCAAAAAAGCGGAAAGCCAAACAGAGCTGACTTCTACCGGGACCGCTTTTCCGATACGCCTAGACCGCCGGCATCTGGGAGGTCACGCCGCTCTTCTTCAAAGCGGCTTCGTAGGTTTGGCGAATCTGTGGATCCTCTTCATCGTAATCGATGAGAGTCCCGCCCTGTTTGGAGGTGAGATAAACACCGTCCTCCTGGCGCTTGGCCGGGATCGTAAATCCCCAGTGGTGCAACCGGCTACCGCTGCGGACCGCCAAATGACGGGCATTGCTCGGCCCCGTATTGAAGTGCTGATGATACCAACCGCTGGGAGGACAGTAGATACTACCTTCCCGCCATGCGACTTGAACAACCTCCTCACCACGGCCATTTTTGTATGGCTGGGCACCCAACTCCTTATTCCAGATCAAGACGTATCCGGAGGACTGCAACCCGAGCAGAATGGCACCGGGCCCATGAAAATGGGCCTTGTGATAGCGCCCCTCGGGCCACTCGGAGAGATGTCCAATCAATCCGTTCCCCGACGCCTCGAACTGGGTAATCTGCACACCGGCGCCTTTGACATCTCTTGAGTCCAGGGAGGCCGCCTGGAGGTCCGCTATGAAATTGGTCTCCCAGATATTCTGCATCCCCAATTCGTAGCGCTTTTGCCCTACGGAAAAGTAATCCTCTTGGCCCTTATATCGATCTAAAAAGTTGAAGGGACAATCAAAAATGAACTCGGGCGAATGGAAGACATCCATCAGCAAAGGGGCATTGGTAACGGCCATAAACTTGACGGCCTCCCTACCACCGTTAATCAGCCGATGCCAGGCATTGACCGGCGGCACGAATAGGCTGTAGGGCCCCCACTCGAAAAGATTTCGTTTTGTCTCGCCCTCCTGCCAGATCTCGGTGGCGCCCTGACCATTCATGATACAGATGACCTCTTCATAGAGATGTCTCTCCGGATTGAGAGCGCCGCCGGGAGGGATCTCGCCGACGTAAACGCTTGTCACTCCCTCCATACCGTAGAGCTGAACAAATGAGCCCTTTCCCCCGGTGCGCTTCCATGGGGCCAGTTTAAGTTCACGGATATCTTCGACCCCGTGACCCTCAACAACAGGAAGGCCTTCCGAATGCATCCATTTGTAGTAGGGCGTCTTATGAAACGCCTCCAGCAGTTTTTCCATCTGTTTATCAATTGCCATGGGTAGTACGACTCCTTTTACCTCGTTTATATTTATAGAATCGGTGTGAACAACGGACAGCTGTAGCACATGACAGCATTGTGATCAACGAGGACAGGAAACGCAAAAAAGGAGAGGATCGTAGGGCACCGCTTCCAAAAGAAACGACGAGATTTGTTATCTATTCTACAGAAATGTGGACTCGCGTCCCCATATGCTCCCTCCTGCTCCCTTATTACAAACGGTTAGAATGTTTAGTAAAACAACTCTCAGGGAACCCGATAGACAGCTCCGACCCAGCAAGGCATGTTTCTTGCACAAATTTAGCTGCAATAGAACTTGAGAATCCCCCCCCATTGAATGGACCATCCGGCTTTTCCGGGCGTCTACGCGGCGGGTATTGTCACGGCCTTTTATAAGGGACTCTCATCCAGTCGCCGTCATTCATTCGGGTCCTTATGCCCTAGTCGCCATTTACAAGGGAAACGTCTATGAACTGGTCCCCATGGAAGACTCGGTTCGGCACCGCCACACGGATACCCGTAAGCAAAAATCCAAGATAGATAAGATTGAAAAGATCGCCCAAGTCGAACCCAGTGGGGCCCATCTCGATTAACCAAAAGACAAAAGATCACCCCAAGTCACCAACAAAAACCCCAATTAGATCCTCTCTTCTCAATCGCGATGGTTGGGTACCTGCCATCGATTCCAAACAGACCACCAAGCAATCAGAAATCACCTAACGCGACTTCTGTCCTGCAGATTTAGGCCAAAAATCGGCTAAATGAATTCGATCCATAACCTCGGAGGGGATAAACGAGCGCTGTTCATAGACCGCAGGCGGCGCCGGTTTCGTGCAGTCGAGTCCTGCCCGGGTCCCCAGGGCATTGCCCGTGCTGGTGGGGTCCAGGCTGGTGGTGAACAGGCTGGGAACTACGATCAGGTCCTTGGCCCAATCGGATCGGGTCCCTATGGCCCACAGGACTTCATGCTCATCGAAGATATCCACGTCCTCGTCAAACACGAAGACGTGCTTGATGGACTCGGGTATGGACATCACCGCCATAATAATCGCCCGAGGTTGGGAGTCGTGGGTCTTGCGAAGCTGGACATAAATATGGTGGGGACAAGAATTGGGCCGAAAAATGTTGGTCACCTGAGGCACAACCCGTTTGACCACATCATGCAAGCTCCCCTCGCGGCGTAGCGCTCCCAACCCATACCCCTCGTCATCGTAGCCGGGTATAATCGAAACCCAGTGGGCGTCTTGCCGATGGCTGATGCAGGTCACTTCCATGTACGGATTGAGCCGCTGACCGCCAAAGTAGCGCGTGTATTCTCCAAACGGGGCCTCGGGTTTTCGTTTGCCCCGTGGGACCGTTCCCTCGATGACAAACTCTGCATCCGCGGGTACTAAAAAGTCGTCCCCCAAGGTCTCCGACGGAACGACCCGCAGCGGCTCACCCATGAGCCCGCCTGCGGTTTCCCAGTGGCTTTCCGGGTAGCCAAGCCTTGCCTCTGCGCCAAGGTATACGCCCGGGTGGTGCCCCACCCAGTAGGCAATTCGAGAGTCCTGACCCTGCTCCTCCCATTTGCGCATATTCCAACGATTGTGGCTGTGAGGCTCCGCACAGATGCGAATTTCACGTTGATCAGAAAGCCAGCCACGCTGAAGCGCGCAGTTATCGGTTCCGCTATCCGGGTCGTAACTGGTCAGAAACCCAGCCGACACATACGGACCCGGGTCCCATGCTGCATGGACAATGGCCGGTAGCTCACGAAGGTCGGCGGCAGTCCCTGTCTTAACTACTTGCTTGACCGGGGCTTCACTGCGGTTGACCACCACCGGTTTGATGCGGTCGGCTCGACGTTCCGATATATCGCGACCCACCTCATGAAAGGTGGAGCCTAGGGCCACAGCACAACGACTCCGAGAGGCAAAAAGGTCCAAGACCAATGGGAACGGGGAGATTCTCCCGTCAACAGTGCGAATCTTGTGTAGGATTAAAACCGGGGTCTCTCCCTGCTCTTTCTGGGCCTTTATGGCAATGGCTGCGGCCTCCCATTTGGCCTTCCACCTCCTTCTCGATATGGATCACGTGATGTGGCTCAGCGGCTTCATAGTCATAGAGAAATGAATGTAAATCTTTCATTAAGTTCCCCCCCGAAATTTGGGATCTCCGTAACACAGGGATCAGGAGCCTGTCAACAAGATGTGGCAGGGGCTTTATTTCCCCCTGGTCCCCCCTTGACAACCGATGCCGTCCCGAATAAAAGGGGGGTTCAATTCGGTTGAATCCGATTGACAAACGAGGTAGCATAATTGCTAGCACTTCAGTACGGGGCCTTCTGGAGGTGAATCAGAGAAGGATTAAGGCCCAGTTAGTCTTACCTTGTGAAGCATTACCCCAAGGACCTTCCGACCAGAGCGTGGTTTCATACCATCTATTTCCCATGTTCTGCTCCCGCTGGTAATCAGATGCCCAGGGTCAAAGACAAAGAATCCTTTTCAAGGAGGAGAACATGAGCAACAAAATATACGTGGGAGGATTGCCCTACAGCACGACCGATGGTCAACTGCAGGAGATCTTCGCGGTCCATGGGACCGTGGAGTCGGCCCGGGTGATTACAGACAAGTTTACCGGTCGGTCGCGGGGCTTCGGCTTTGTCGAAATGGGTACTGATGACGAGGCCAAAAAGGCCATTGAGGCCTTGAATGGAACCGATCTCGAGGGACGCTCGCTGACAGTCAACGAGGCCCGTCCTCAGGAAAAACGCACCGGTGGCGGCGGTGGCGGTGGTGGTGGATTCGGCGATCGCCGTGGTGGTGGCGGTGGCGGTGGCGGTGGCGGTCGACAGAATCGCTGGTAACGTTTAGACCCTGAGCGGGACGGGCGTAAGGTCGGTACGCCCAGCCTCTCAAAACATCACTGCTTCCAAGCAAGCAGCCGGTGTGGATTTCTTTTTGCAACAGGATACGTCTCAAGCTCCGGCTGCCAGATTCTTTATTATCTTGTTTCTCTACAGCCCCCCCAATTGTCAACCTTGCGTCAGGCTGAGTAGGGTTATATAAGTCAACACCATTTCCAGGGAAAAGGCATATGGCAACGAGCTTGACCTCAATCAGCGGTAGAGAGTTGATCCAGCGCATTCTGAAAGGCGAGCGGGATTTATTCCAATCCCGACTATCGCTAACGAGGGAACACCGTTCCGACTTATCTGTTGATGCACCCAGAGCCGTTCTTCGGCTAATTCCCGTCCGGAACCATGATTGATGCTCACGTTCTACTTCCCATTATCCCCGTTTTTATCCTAATCGGTATCGGCTTTCTCTTCGCCCAATGGCGCAAGATCTCGCTACAGCCGGTTACCGAATTCATCATCTACCTGGCCTCCCCCAGTCTGGCCTTTACTTCGCTTTCGGCCAAGCCTCTCATGGTGGCCGATATCATGGTGGCGCTCTCTGGAATAGTAGGAATCATCGGCGGAGTGGGAGGTATGGTTTGGATTTACTCAAAGGCAACCGGATTTTACTCACGGGGTTTTACTCTTCCCGTGATGTTCATGAACGCGGGCAACATGGGGGTCCCTCTCGCCCTCTTCGCCCTGGGAGAGCCCGGCCTGCAAAGGGCCACCCTCTTGTTCGTTATCATGGCTGTCCTTCAGTACACCCTGGGACTGTACATCGTCAGCGGGGACCGTGGTTGGAAGGAGGTCTTTCGCGTCCCCTTGATCTATGCCGCCCTCGCTGGGCTATTCGTCAATCTAGTAAAGATCCAGATCCCCTGGCCCATTGCTGAGCCCATCCGCATGCTGGGATACTCCACGATTCCTCTCATGCTCGTCTGCCTCGGATATCGACTGAGCAGCATCACTTCTCTCACCTGGGGTCATTCAGTGGCGGGTGCGCTCCTTCGCATTGTGGGGGGTTTTGCCTGCGCCTATCTGGTCGTCACCATTCTGGGGGTCCATGGAATCAACCGCCAGGTCCTCCTTCTGTACGGCTCCCTTCCGTCGGCAGTGGTAAATTTCGTGTTCACTGAAAAATACGGCCAGGACCCGGAGCTCGCTGCATCCATCATTTTAATAACGACGGTGCTCTCCCTCGTCACGATCCCGATTGTTTTCACGATCATCCTTTAATCCGTTCATTTGAATTGAACACCACTTGAGAACCGTTTAGATCATGAGTTAAAAAAAGAGGCCCCCACGATGGGGCCTCTTTTTTTAAGAAAAACAGTCGGAGAGTCTAGGCAGCCGATACCTGCAGGTTCTGGTAGTGGTGCGATTTAGAAACCGGACCGATATCACGGATGACCTCACGCCAGTGCTCTCCTTCATCGCTACTGTAAAAGGCCTCACCATTGGTGGTGCCGGCAAACAGGGCATACGCGCCTTTCCAAACGTCCATGGCCATCCCCTCCCCATTGCCACGGATATGCTCGGGCAGACCACCAACCAAGACCTCCCAACTTTTGCCTCCATACTGACTCACACAGACCCAGGCGGTCACAGTCTCATCGCAGTTGGTCGTCGGCATGACCTGAGACACCTTGTCCGGGTCTGAGGCGGGGATCAGGACCCGATGCGCATCCGGATTCAAGCCGATTACGATGCTCCAGGTTTTTCCTCCGTCGATACTCTTAAATATGCCTCCGACCTCGACCGCCGCATAGATGGTATCGGGCTGCCTGGGATCGAATGTGATGTCTTTCACATGGGGCCAGATGGGGAGCACCTGGGTAGGTCCAATTCTCGACACCGGGCACCTGGCGCAACCCGGTAAATTCGGTCCAGCTCAGACCCAAGTTGTCGCTGTAAAAGAGATGGGCCGGATCGGTGCCCGCATAAAGCCTGGGACGTCCGGCGACCTTCTGGAAGGCCAGAGAGTAAATTCCACGATCCCCGATACCCTGGTCTCTTCGGTCCCAGCTTCGTCCCAAGTCAACGCTAGCATAGATGCCACGGCCATAGGACCCAGCAAATAACATTTGACTCGATGGCTCGTAGATGAGTGCGCTAATATGCTTGTCCGGCAGCATGGTCTGCTGGGAACCCCAGTAAGGCGTTCTGCGCGCACAAAGGAATATACTCCATGGGCGGTGCCGACGAATAACCGATCGTCGGGCGTCTCACCTACTGTCATTGTCTGCCCTCCCGGCGATAAACAAACAGGAATGGATCACCTTCCTTTTCTTCACCTGGTTAAAGTATCGATTCTTCGCGAAGTCTTATCGTTTGGCTAAACCACGATTCTGTAAGATTATTACCAGCAAAGTGGGTTGCCAATATCGTTTATCCCTATTGGCTGTCAACTTGTTCACTAACCCGCTATACGTCTCACCAAATGGGCATTTTTCTGATGGTGCGAAAATCATGGGGGGAAACAATTTGACCTGGAAGACGTTGGAAATCTTCCCTCAATCCGGTTTATGCCTTATTACAGACATAGATAACCGCCGATTGGAAACAGAAGGATGCAGGTAGACGATAGATGGGTGCTATTCAGCAAGTTTTTATAAACCGAAGAAGGCTTCGGCGTTATCCTTGACAATCTTTTTCTTAACGCCGTTAGTAACATCCGTGCGTTCCACAAAGGTGTTCAACGCCTTGACGTTGGAAAATGGGTCCGTGTGGCCAAAGTCGGTACCGATGATTAGCTGGTCCTCGCCGGCGTACTGAATGATATAGGGCAGGTGGTCTTCGTACTCGCACGCGATCCAGACTCGCTTTTTTGCCAAGAGGTCAAGGGTGGCGTTCATTGGCAGATTGAGCACCCGAACCACGCCCTCCAGCACCCATACGAGCCACTGGGCGCCGGCCTCGATAAAACCGACCCGCAGCTTGGGAAACTGCTCGGGAACATCGCTCTTGAGATAGGTATGGCACGCGGCCACGGTAGGGACCCGGAATCTCCAGAAGAGGCTCTGTTTCACCAGTTCCACATGTGCCGGACAGGCGTTGGCGATATGTACAGTTATAGGCAGGTCGAGACTTTGAGCTTCCTCATAGATAGGGAAAAAATAAGGATCCGTCAGGTGGCGGTCGCCTTCCAGCGGACGCAGGGAGATACCCACCGCTCCGTTTTCCTTACACCAGCGAACCTCTTTGACGGCGTCTGTTATGCTAAGCGTCGGCGGCAGGCAGGTCCAGCGCAGCCGTTCTTTGTCTTGCGCCCACGTATTCCCCATCCAGCGGTTGTAGCTTCGGCACAGCGCTAACTCGGCATCAGGGTTTACCGTCACTTGCGACAACCAGAGGCTGTTATGCATCACCTGGACGTCGATTCCCACCTGATCCATTTGTTCCAGCCGCTGATCGGCCCGGGTTAGCTCCCTCGCTCCAGTGGAGGTTCTCATCTCTCGGCCGGTACTCTCGGAGAGCTCTACCAATTCATGCTCGGTCCGGTCTCTGGGACGGAACCCCACTTCCTTACCGTCCAACAGCCAACACTGCTGGCCTGGCTCCGTGGCGGACTGGACTAGCCGAGGGCGGAAGGGTTCCTCGGAGGGACCCAGGTAGGCCCACGTGCTTTCATTCTCGATAACATGGGAATCCGAATCGATCATCAAAACCTGTTCGCCGCCTATGTTGAGCATCTGTCTTCCTCCCGACCGAGTTTACCCAGCTAAAACCCACACCACGAGCTTAGGCCCATACTCTGCAACACTCCCTTTTCAAGTAGTCCGAAAGAATTATCCCCCGCTCATACACGGGTTTTTCTCTGGTTCGGGTTAAACCTAATTAATTGTTCTGACGTTGTCAACGCCGGCAAAATGTAACGCCGTGAGTCTACAACCGGTCAGATGATGGGAGTCTTTCTGCTCACGATACGCTCCAGGTGGAGGTGTCGGGCGGCGACCTTCGCTTGACCGCGGTCCCACTCGATACCGATCCATTGACGCCCCATTCGGGCTGCCACGGCTCCGACCGCCCCGCTGCCAAAATAAGGATCCAGGACCCTCCCGGTCGGGGCCAGGTTAAGGATCTTCTCAACCACCGCCGGAGGCATAGCGTCCCAAAGGCTGCCGGAGGGCGACCAGGGGATGGGCAGGTGCAGGCAAAGGGGATCCTTGGGAGGAAGGCTGCGTATCCCGGCCTTGATAAAGCGTAGCAGGTAATTGATCTGATCATCCCACCGAAGGCTGGAAGGGCACTCGATCCAAAATCCCTTTCCCTGAAACGACCAGCCCTTCTGGCGGAGCGAATCGGCCACCAGGGCATCCATGGCGATCCACTCGCGGCCATCATGACGGTCTCCCATGATAAGCCAGAGCTCGCCGCGAGGCTTTAGCACCCGAAGCCACTCGCGACCGTGTTCGGTAGCAATCCTAGTGGCGTATCGTGATGCCGAGGGGCGCCCCGTACCCCGTATCCAGTAAGGCGGGCTCGTCAAGATCACACCCACCGAACCGGCAGCTATCATGGGCATCGTCCGGTTGTCTCCAACCACAAGAACACCCGACCCGTCTTTACTCTGGTATCGAACCAACCGTGAATCTCCTTTAGACCTTTCTCCAACCTATTTCTGTAGGCTGAAGAACCTCCTGGATCGACTTGATGATGTGACCGTCACAATCGATAACCTTGATCTTTTCTCCCATGCCAATTCTTCTCATATGAAAAATATCTGAGGTCAACTTTTAGAGATCATAGAAAGCACAACGGACTGCCCGTCTCTTTTCGTATAATACTTGTGGCCCCGTTCTTAAACTTCAAGCACACAACTTTATTCTGCCATCAACTAATGGAACGTTAGCGCATAGCAAAGAATTGATTTAGTTGAATAGAAATTGCTTTTAAACATCCGCCGTCACTCAATGGCTTTTTCCGGACTAGGCAGCATCCAGTACGTGAAACACCCAAGGACAAGGGACCCGATTCCACCGATGAGATAGAGGGCATCGATCCCCGCATGTTCCAGAAGCCAACCGGCCCCTATATTGGACGTGATTCCGGCCATTCCCATTCCGACCATCGAGTAAAGGCCTTGGGCTGTGGACCGAAGCTGCTCGGGGGCTACCGCGTCCAGGTAGAGAGGGGCGCCCAGTAAAACACCGACGACCGTCACAGCATGCAGCGCCTGGATAGGATAGAGCCAGAAAAGATCATCGATCATACCGCACAGGGTCCAGCGCAGCCCACTTGCCAAAATACCAATCAGGAGAAGGCCGCGGGCCCCAAACCGGGTGAGACCGATGCCCGTGAACAAGATCAGCGGGACTTCAACCGCGAGCATCAGAATCCACATGCCTCGTATTGTATCGATGTCCCCCCCACGCGAGCGGATGAAGACTGGAAAAAACCACATGGGACCATGGAGCATAATATAGGCGACAAAGACAAAGAGTAGGAATCGAACGAAGGCTCTGTTTCCGAACAAACCGCGCCAATCACCACGGGCCGCGCGAAGTGCGACGCTTCCTTCTCGGGGAAGTCGGAAGCTAATCAGGGCGGCCAAAAATACAAGCACCGAGGCGACAACAAACATAATCTCTAGTCCTGGTTGTGATGGCCCTCCTGGTTCCTGGGCCAGGCCGGACCATTTCTGGTAGGCCTTCAAGACCCAGGGAAAACCGACAACGAGCACAAAAAACCCGAGGGTCCCCCACACTCGGACGAAGCCATAGGCGTGGGGCCCCGCGTTACGAAGCACGGCAAGGCTTACAGACATCGTGATCGGCATAACGCCGGTCTCAAAGACGGCAAAGAGCGCCGTTGCAGCAATGATCGCCAAAAATCCCGTGGCCCCGGCAAGGACCAGATAACCAAGAGACGTCCCGATGACAAGGCACGCCAGCACACGGCTTCGAGCACCGGTCCGGTCAGCCACCTGCCCCCACAGAGGTTGTACCACGATGGCTATCAAAGGCATGATCGCGAGGGCGATTCCAACTTCAGTACCCGATAGTCCCGCATTCTCTCTCAGATAGAGGCTGAAATAAGGGAAGAATATGCCCAGGGCACCCATGTAGACGAACCAGAATAGGTTGAGTGGCCCCGAGTGCCACAGGATCGGAGCTATCATCTTCCTAGTGCTTCACTTTTTGGGGCGAGCGAATGGCAAGGCACAGGAAGGCCGAAACCGTTAAAGCCATAATTAAAATAGTAAACGGGAGGAAGTAGCTTTTGGTGATGTCATATAGAAACCCAAAGAACGGAGGACCCGCAGCTGCAAAACCGTGGGTCATGAGCAGTCCCAATCCCCTCACTGTCCCCAACGACAGCCGACCGAAGTAAGCGGCCCAGAGTAGATCGGTCAGGACCATACCCCCGGAGATACCAATCCCATAGAGGAAAAACCCTAGATAGACAGGAACGAGTTGGGTCGTTGCTACGGCCATGGTTAACCCTACAGCCTGAACCGCAAACTTGATGACCAATGCCTTTCGAACTTCGATTCTCTCAGCGACGATTCCCCAGATCAGGGGAAAGGTTAACTGGGTGAACGCAATGATGCTCAAAACCGTAGCGGCAACGACGGCCGAACCGCTCATCTCGCTGACGTACGGAAAGATGTGAAGGTTCAAACCGGCAACGCCGACATTGGCAATAGACAAGGCGGCAACAATCAGCCAGAAGGCTTGAGTCCGAACCGCTTCTCTGCGGCTCCAGACCACTTCCTCTGAAGAATGCTGAACTGGGGGAGCTGCCCTTTCCCCCCCTCTTTCGGATGAGCCGGAATGGACAATGGGCTCCGCCGCCCCATCAGGATGAAAACCCATGTCTTCAGGGCGCCGGCGCATAAAGACAGCAGCGGGACCAACCACGAGGAGCAATGTCAAAACGCCGAAGACCGCCCAAACCAGCCGCCATCCAATTCAGGCAATGAGGGAAGCGGCAATGATGGGCATCCCAATTTTCGCCGAGCCGATTCCCATGCTGGAAAAGGCAAGGGCGCGACCGCGTTTCTTAAAAAACCAACCGGAGATGGCCACGTTAATGACCATATAAGCCATAAAGGCATCGCCGATGCTGAGAACCCACCGTACAGTCAAAAACTGCCAAAAGGCTTCTACCTGACTCAACACAATAAATCCCACGCCGACGGCCAATGCTCCAAAAGTCATCAACCAGCGAGGACCATGACGGTCAACCATGGATCCGATCATGGGCGAGAGACCCGCACTGATAATCCCTTCTCCTGATCGCAACAAAGAAAACACACCGCGGGAGATCCTCAGGTCCTGCGTCATGGGTTGCAAAAACACCCCCAGGGTACTCGAGAGGGAAAAGACGGACGCAAAGTTACCGAGGAAACCCACGGCCACGATATACCAACCGTAGAAAAACCTTCGTCCCTGGGGGTCGTGTGTTTCGCTACCTATGGATCCCATCGCCAACTCCGCACCATGATTCGATCGTCCTTCCGTCCGACTTTAATCGTTCCAAGAATTCATCGGCAGCAAGTCCCGTACGATAGGTAATGAGCAACCCCTATAACGCTCCGGTGGAGACGAGAATCCACGGGACAAGCCTAAGATCTTGCTTCAGAGTTGCCTTGACCGCAATTTGGAAACTCACCTGTAGTATCCTTGCCGACCTGGGATGAAAGGTCTCCGACTGTTCCAACCCAGGCCCAGGATAGGACGTGACTTCGCCGTTGTTGTCGGATCGGAGTTAACCATAGCTCAATCCAACCCCGAACCAAAGCCAACCTCCCCCGAATGGCGGAACGACTCAGACGCCATCGTCTTTGAATCGGCACCGACCTAACTGGGATTCACCGATGGCATTCGGATTGAGTTGTCCTGCGTTGTCTTGCCGTGCAAGCTGGCCGGCGGTGGGCAACAGACTCAACGCTTGATGACAGCGAAGGGTGGGACGATGGAACCCCAAAATTACGTGCAACCGTCAATGCTTTTTGCTCAAATACGGTATTAATTGATAGATTAGCCACACCACACCGAAAAAAAGCATATGGTTCCAGAACGGGGGACCGAAGGTCCGGTTCAGTCCGGGTAGCACCTCAGGTTGTCCCTTCCCCGCCAGCAGGCTGATGGTTACGGCGATTGCAGGCGCCGTAATCAAAGTTGTAAACCATCCCAGCCCGGCGGCAATGACCAGACCCAGGAGCATCTTGGCGAAATCGGTCAGCAGGAACGGAATCAGCATCAAAAGCGCGAAGAACAACGCATACCCCAGGCTTACTCCCAGGTGGACTACCCAACCGAGAGGCAGCGTCAGAAACTGAGGATACCCCCCTTGCCTTACGACCTGCTGCCCCATGAATCCGGTAATAGTGTGTGGCCCGGTGAGAACCTGAAAAACCCAGAACACCAGAGATCCGGCGATCCCCGCAACCAACCAGAGACTAGAATTAAAATGTTTCAATATATCTCCCTGCAACAGAATTTAAGGGCTTCAAACTATTCCATAGGCCGCGCCAACCGGAACTCAATTTAAAACTAAGTGAGTTACACGTGTGGCGTCAAGATAAAAAAGCCAAAACTCACAGGTTCAGAAAAGACAATCACACCGTGGTCAATCATCAGCAACGGGGCTTTGCCTACCGTAGAGCCCCATGGCAGCGATACCCACACAAACAGAGACCGAAATGAAGAAGAAGGCTGGCTGGTTCATGGCGGGTAATACGGTAGCGTCCAGAGAATAGGGGCCAGGTCCCATGATTCCGATGGCCACGCAGGTCCCGATTACTGCAATATTATACTCGTACCCACCGTCTCTCTCCCAAAACCCTTTATCCCGTTTGATCGTGATCATGGCCACGACCATAACCGTAACGATTAGGGCACATCCCAGAAAGGTGACGGCACCCAGACTGAGCAACAGGCCGCCCGTTAGATTACCCAGTCCGCACAGGCTTGCCCAAAGACGCGGCACACGGAATCCCAGGCGTTGCATCACACTCGCCATAGTCCCGCCTCCAAACCAACCCATGTATTGATGCAGGCCATGGAACAGAAAGATGATTCCGAACGTCAGACGCAGGATCAGCAGGCCGAGAGATTCCATTAGGGGTAATCCTCCCAGTCACCTAGACGGAGGACCTAGTCTTTCTGCCTTTCTATGGGCACCCGCCTTAGAAGCGTCTGGAGGGAAGAGGCTGTCTCGCATGACATCGATCCAACGGACATGACGAGGAACGACCCTCCCCATAGCCCGCACCCCATAATAAGTCGGGTCGAGGCCGAGGGGGTCGCCCCCTTCCCGAGTTTTGTGCACCGCCTGCATTAGCAAATGACGACCCGCAATGACTGCCCGGTCGGTACTCCCCAGGTGCTCGTGGGTCCGGTCCACGATGGGCCCCATACTTTCGGTAATCGCATGGTCCTGGGTATTGATCCCTTCGATCCCGGTATAGGTTTCATATTTCTGGACTTGCCGGTCGATAAGCCAGTCATTGTCTATGTTTCTGATCTTTCGAAAATCCGACGACTGTTCCTCGGAGCCTCTCCCCCGTACCTGTTCGATGTGAGCAAGTTGGCCGTCCTCCAGCGACTGATTGCCAAAGGCATACATCCAGTTATAAACCATACAATTTTCATCATCCATGGGTACCCACACATGGCCTTCCACCATGGATTCCTGAGCAACTCCGGCGACAAAAGAGGAACGAATCTGGTGGAAGGGCATCACGAACTGGGCCGTCCAAACCATATTTTCTTTATCATTGATTGGATGAAGAGAGGCGCAAACATACCCGCAGTCCGTGATCTCAACATCCGATTCGGGAGTTGGGGATTCAATCCAGAAGCGTCGCGTTCCCGCCTTTGAAGTCTTGGGATCAACCACGCGGTGAAGGTACGATGCATGGGCGCCGTCGAACCCTCCTTCCAGAGCCTGCAACCAATTGCACTCCTGCCAGGTCTTTGACACAAACCGCCGCCCTTCTGGCACCTGGGTCCATTCGAACTTGGGTAATGGGGGCATCTTGTCTTCCGGCCCCATGTATGTCCAAATCACTCCGCCCAGTTCCACCGCCGGGTATGCCTTTAGGCGGATCTGGTCCTTGAAGTTTGTCGCCGCCGGTTCATTGGGCATGTCGATGCACCGGCCTTCGACATCGTACTTCCATCCGTGATAAACACAGCGCAGTCCCGACTCTTCATTGCGCCCCAAAAACAGCGAGGCCCCGCGGTGGGCGCAAAACTGGTCCAACAAACCGAGCCGGCCCTGGCTATCGCGAAATGCCACGAGACTCTCTCCCAGAAGCTTAATCCGGATCGGCGGGCAATCAGGCCCTACCAGTTCGGAGGAAAGGGTCGCCGGGATCCAGTATCGCCGCATCGCCGCTCCCATCGGAGTATCGGGCCCCGTTCGCGTCAACAGATCGTTTTCTTCCTTCGTCATGACCAAGACTCCTTCAATGCTTAGTTCGTCCGCGCAAACGACTTCGATCCTCAACCTCGAGGTAATCGGCCAGATTCACAGTTGGCCATTCACTTCGAGTAAAAAATCCGATGTCCTCTCCCTTTTTCATCTGGCGAAGTTTCCACGGAATTGTAGCGTCAATCACAAGCTTTGCCCTTGTAACCGGCTCACCCAATCGCTCCTGAACCCCGGCGATGGGATTTACCCGGTTGGTTCTTGCCCTTGGCAATACATGGTGCTGCTCTGCAGGATCGCAACGTGTCGTACACGCCCACTCTACTTCGGTCAGGTCATAGATGTTGATGTCCTCGTCCACCAGGACAACCTTGTCTAGATAATTGAGGAACCCGTATGCCGCCAGGGCGACGTTCATCTGCAGGCCCTCGTGCTGGATCTCGGTTTTTCGGACCTTGATAATGCCCATATGGCCTGCAGTACGGGGCAAGAGATGGAAATCCACCACGAACTCGCCAAAGATCGACCGCAGGAATCGGTAGAACTGGGCCTGGGTTCCAATTCCCAGCATATGCGGCGCCAGACCTGGGATTAGGATATTCTCGACCGGATCGTTTCGGTAGGTTAGACACGTAATGTCGACGATCGGCGGATGAACCTCCATGCCCAGGTAACCCAGATACTCGGGCCAGGGACCGTCGTTACCCCGCTCATAGGGTGGCCGAATCTCCCCTTCGACAACGATCTCCGCCGCTGCGGGGACTTCCAGGTCGACGGTCTTGCACTTCACCATCTGAAGAGGCGACTTCAGGATGCCCCCGGCAAAGTCCGTCTCGTCCGACCCATAGGGTAGCTTGCTGACTGCCGCCAGATAAACGGCCGGTGGAACGCTGATACATAGGGCAACCGGAAGCGGTTGGCCCAACTCCACCGCCTGCTGAAGATAGAGACCGCTATGCTGGTCCCACTGGATGTTAATGATCAAACGCCCGTCCGGTTGGATGCAGGCCCGGTTAACAGCCAGATTCAGCACACCCGTACGTGGATGCCTTAGAAAAATTGCCATTTGATAGTACTTCCGCTCAACCTTGAGCGCCCCATGGGTCGGCGGGAGGTACTGTTCGAGGGCAACCGGTCCAAGCACAACGTTTTCCTGACACGGAGCGGCATCGACGAGAATGGAAGGGATGGGGTGATCGAGCGCATCCAAAAAGCTCGACTTGGTCATTGCCTGCTCTGGAGAGAAACCGCACATGAGTGCGAAGCGCCCCTGTTCGGCGAAGAGATTCCCGACCACCCGGCGACCCGGGTAACCTCGCACGTTCTCGAAAAGCACTGCCGGGATCGGTGTGATCGATGCAGCCGCACGGAGAACAGCAGGAATCTCGATGAGGGGATCCACTTCCCGTTGGATCCGTATGAGCTCATCCAGGGAATCTGCGGTCTCAAGAGCCCCCCGAAGGTCATGGGCGGACCTGGACCCTGTAGCACCTTCCAACGTGGGACCCTTGACCTGTTCCATGGGGCACTTGTACCACAGGACCTCATACCCATCCAAGTCCGGTGACACCCCTAAGGCCAAGCCAAATGACAAATCGCCATATGGGGTTTACTTCCCATGCTCATCTAAGGTATTAGGCAACTGAGCCATGCGCGCTGAAATACCATTGGCGCTCACACCAATACTGAAATTAGGGTTAACAATCCTCATCGAAGAGTAAGGACTACCATGCCTGAAGGGGTTCGCTTATACGCCGGCACACAAGACGGCCTGTCCGTCTGGCGTTCGACCAGTAACGGCTTCGAAACGGTTGCTTCAAGCTTTTCCGGTGGCATTATTGAGGCGATCGCCGGTTGCACCCTCCACCCGGAAAGAGTCTTCGTCGGCGTCGCCCACGATGGGCTATACCGCACAGTCGACGGGGGAAACCATTGGACCAAGGTCTTGCAGGGTGACGTCAGGTCGGTCACGGTCGATCCCAATTCGGACGATATCGTATACGCGGGCACCGAACCCGTGATCCTCTACCGAAGCGATGACGGAGGCGATAGTTGGGAGGGGTCCACTTCCCTGATGTCCTTTGCGTTGGCCCACGGTGTCCACTTTTTTCAGACCTTCATCCTACCAAGGGATTCCCATCCCCCTGAGGTGAAGAACAAGTGGTGGTTTCCCCGTACTCCTCACGTAGCCCATATCACCTGTATATTCATCCATCCTGACGATTCGAACATCATCTACCTGAGCGTCGAACACGGCGGCGTCGTGCGTAGCCATGACCGGGGGAAAACTTGGGAGGATGTCAGCCAGGGAATTGATTACCTCGACATTCACGTGATCAAGAACCAACCCGGAAGTCTTGAGCGTTACTTTGTATCCAGCGCGCGTGGATTTTATACCAGCACTGACCCTTCCCAAGGGTGGGTGCTGGCACAAAACGGATTTACCCGCAACTACTTTCACGATTTTCTCTTCCTGCCGCCTCAGCGCGTAGACGACAATGCGACCCTAGTCATCGCAACTGCCGATCAGTCGCCGGGATTCTGGAACCGACCGCAAAACGCCCGCTCCGCGGTCTTCCGCAGCTTGGACTACGCTCAATCTTGGCACCGCGTTGGCGAGGGACTCCCGGATATTCTCGAAGCCATGGTTTGGGCGCTTGCCCCGCATCCCCATGACTCCAATGCGCTCTATGCGGGATTGGGAAACGTCTCCCGCGGGTACGCGCTCCCCCTACCCCACTACATGGGATCAGGGGGAAACGGTCACATCCTTTTCAGTCGTGACCGGGGCGAAAGCTGGGAGGACCTACATCTCCAGTTGCCTCCCGACCGTGTCCTTTGGGCCGCCCCGGATTCATGACGCACTATTGACAAGATTGAATAATAAGTCCGCACATTAGGTTGCCATGTAACTAATTTGACACGTCCCGATTGGGACTGTTACCGTTCAACAATGGATAACGAATCCCCCATGCAGCCGAAGGCGCACCCACCCTTACCCGTCCCATTCCATTACGGTTGGCTCGTTGTAGCCCTGACCTTTATAACCAGCCTCACTAGCGCCGGAACACGTTCCGCCCTAACGGTTATGATTCATCCTCTAGAAATTGAATTCGGATGGACCCGGGTCGCCATCTCTTCGGCGGCCAGCCTGAACCTGTTCATTCTCGGCCTGACTTCCCCGCTGGGAGGATGGCTCATGGATCGTTTCGGGCCTCGGCGCATGATGATCATCAGCCTCACCCTACTGGTGATGGGAGTTACTGCGACTACCCAGATGCAACATCTGTGGCAGCTCATCCTTTTTTGGGGAGTCCTTACCGCAGTGGGTTCTGGGCTACTTGGAGGAATCCTAGGAGCAACCGTAGCCAATCGCTGGTTTGTCTCTCGGCGCGGGCTGGCCATTGGAATCCTCCAATGCGCCAATTCTACAGGACAGCTGATTTTTCTACCTCTGTTGATGACTGTTATCGTTATCGCCGGCTGGCGAAGCAGTGTTTTAGTAGTGGTCGGTTGTGCCGTGGTCCTGATACCGATCATTGCCATTTTAATGCGAGACGATCCCGCCCAGGTGGGTCTCAAGCCCTACGGAATGGCCGAGTCCGAATCAGCCTCAACCTGGGGACGGGACCGAAACCCAAGCGCCGCCGAACTAGCTCGTACGACCTCCATCACCGAGGCGATCAAGACACCTACTTTCTGGCTCCTCTGTGGCTGCTTTTTCGTTTGCGGGGCAACCTCAGGGGGACTGATCGGCACCCACCTCATCCCCCATGCCATCGATCAGGGGTTCCCAGAGGTCAAAGCCGCCGCCACGATTGGTGTCATGGGAGGGATGAACTTTGTCGGGACCATGCTGTCCGGTATCATGACCGACCGGGTTCAGCCCAAAAAACTCCTGGCTATTTTCTACTCACTGCGAGGGGTGTCATTATTCGTTCTCCCCTACGTCACCAGCTTCACGGGCCTTTTTATTTTTGCAGTTATCTACGGACTAGACTGGTTCGCAACGGTTCCGCCAACCATTGCGATCACTGCCGACAAATTTGGCCGACGCTCCATCGGCCGCGTTTACGGATGGATCTTTCTCTCACACCAGGTAGGGTCCGCCTGCGCCGCCATTGGTGGAGGCCTTCTCTATAACTGGTATGGAAACTATACCCTGGCCTTTATCATCGGGGGAATTTTGGGATTGATGGCTGGAGCAACCGCGCTGATGATACCCGAACGTCCTCCCGCACCGCCACTGGCGGAAGCGGTTCCTGCTTAATTGCCTAACTGCCTAATCTTAAGCCCTTAGACAAATCTCATTTTCTACGACCGTCCCCAGAGCAACTTGCTGGCCAGACGAGCCCCTTCGACCATGGCTTCGAACTTGGCCCAGGCAATTTTGGGATGGCCCACCCGCGGTCCAAGGCCGCAATCCGATCCCGCAATGACGTTTTCGCGGCCCACCAGCTTGGCGTACCGTACGAGCCGTTCCGCCACCAGCTCCGGGTGTTCGACAAAGTCACTACAGTGACTGACAACTCCCGGGACCAGAATCTTACCGTCGGGAAGTTTGACGTCGGCCCACACGCGCCACTCATGGGCATGGCGGGGGTTCGAGGCCTCAATCGAGTAGGCATGGGCGCGCACCTTTAAAATGATATCCACGATGTCGCTGAGCGGGATATCGTACTTGTGGGGACCGTGATAGCTCCCCCAGCAGACATGCAATCGCACCTGTTCTTCGGTGATGTCCCTGAGGGCATGGTTGAGGGCATCGACGCGTAGTTCGGCAAATTTACGATACTCGGGCACAGACATATGGGAGTTGATCTGCCACCCGTCGGGTAGATCGGGGTCGTCGATCTGGAGGATAAACCCGGCATCGGCGATGGCCTTGTACTCCTCGTGCATGGTATCGGCCAATGCTTCCAGGTATGCCTCGTCGTTCGGGTAGTAATCGTTCTTTAACCAATGTTCGATAGTCCCGGGGGCAACCGCGGGCAAGAATGCCTCCTCGACCTGAACCCCCTGAAGGGCGGCCTTGAAGTTTGCGATATCCGTCTGTACGGCGGACTGGCCGATATACTGGAGCGGCTGATTGCAGTAGGCCCGCCATGGGCGTGAGCCGGTTACGGCGCGCCCTCCCAGGTTAAAGTATTCGGGGAATTCGGCCAGGTCCCGGCCAAAGATCATGCCGCGATAATCGCCCGGCGTTACTGGCCGTTCCTCGAAGCCACCGATCCGCTCGCGAACGTAGCTGGAGAAATTTGGTTTGCCAAACTCACCGTCGTTAATGACGGCGAGACCTGTGTCGGCCTGCTGCTTGACCACGTCCACAACGGCGCTTTGCACCCGACTCGCCAGGACCTCCGGGTTATAGGCTTCCCGGTTGTTCTTAGCGAGAAGCATCTTCTGCAAGTCTTCCGGCCGGGCGATGGCCCCTGCGTGTGTGGTCAGGATCCGTTCCGTACTGTGTTTCATGTCGATCAATATCCTCTCAATGATTCAGTCTTGATTTACCTGCGGGAAGAACGCTGCTTTCTCTGTTCTTCCTTGATCAACTTGAGAATCGGTTTCATGTTCATCCATTTGTGATTATCAACCCAGACAAATTTACGGCCTTCCACGCGCTGCTTGTATTTTGGAACGTTGTCCTTCGAGATATCGATCCTCATGGAATCCCGGCCGCTAGAGTATTTGAGATGATACTGTTGGTAAAGGTATTGTCCCTCCCGTGACAAAAACTAGTTCAAGGCCAGGCGGGCCGCATTGGGATGGGGCCGTTTCTTGAACAGGACAACACTCCCACTGCCTGAACTCAGAGGAAACCCCTCGGCAAGGCTCCCTACTCCGAACCAGTCAACGGGGAGACCTGCCCTTTTGGCATCCGGCATATTCATCCTGCCCACCGGGCTCAAAAGAGAGATGGCATACCTTCCCTTGGCCACCCAGTCGGTCATCTGAGCAGCGTTCCGGCTAATGGTAAGGTCCGACTCGCTGAAGAGCCGCCTCAGGAACTTGGGGCCCAATTCGGGGATATAATAGAAAAAGACCAGGGTCGCGCCGGAGGATCGAACCGCCGTGTCCTGAGCTACGATCTTCCCCTTCCATTTTGGATTCAGAAGGTCCCAATTAGGATTTAAACTACGACGGGTCCACCATCTTTGTATTACAGGTCGTGGTAGGGAAAAGATCGCCTTTAAAGGCCAGGATGTGCTTAACCGAAACCTCTCTCTGTATCCGACACACCTCGCGGGGATATTTTTCTTTCCTCTCCTCGAGAAAAGACCGTAGATCCTTCATCCCTCACCTCCCGAATTTTTAGAGAGCCGTTCCATTTTTCAAAAGACGTTTAATCAAATGCAGGCATCACCCGCTCTGCGAACAGGCGAATATTTTTGAGGGCCAGTTCCTGGGGCAGACCTCCGAAATGAAACGTCCCTGACAGCGTGGTAAGCCCCGTCTGCTCACGCCAGCGATGAATGGCGTCGATACAGCGCTGGGGATCGCCCGCGATGATAAATCCCTGCTCCATCTGGGATACCAGGTCGCGCTTGTTACCCATCATGCGACTGGGATCCGCCGCCCTGTGAGCATCGTGGTAGTTTTTTAAATAGGGGGCCGTCTCGGTGACGGCCTGATCCAGACTATCGGTTACGTAGATGTGGAACTTGCCGAGGATCTCGCGCCGTTTCATCTCGTGGCCGGCCTCCACAAGGGCGTTGCGGTAGACCCCAACGTTATGGGCCAAGAAGTCAGGGGTCGGATACATGTAGGGAAGCGTCATCAGATTATAGCCATTTTTACCGGCCCATTGGAAAGTGTCCTCGCTCTTGGCAGCGCCGACCCAGATGGGAGGATGGGGTCGCTGAACCGGTTTGGGAAGCACGTTGATATCATGGTAGTCGAACAACTCGCTGGAGAAGTCCACGGGATCATCGGACCAGGCCTTACAAAGAATTTCGGTCGCTTCCTTCATGCGCACGGCAGCCGATTCCTGGGGAACAAGCCATTTTTTATACTCGACGGCCTCGCTGCCTTTACCCACTCCAAAATCCAGCCGACCATTGGATAGGACGTCGACCATGGCATAAGACTCTGCGATCTCCAACGGGTTGTGCAATGGGAGCACACTGATAGCGACGCCGAGACGAATCCGCTGGGTGGACCGGGCGACAGCAGCCAGAAAGGTCGGCGGGTGAGGGATGGTTCCTCCGTAACCGCTGAAATGATGTTCCGTAACCCAGATATCGTGAAACCCGAGTCGTTCCATCTCCTCCATTTGCTTGAACATCAACCCGTAAAAGTGATTGACCGATCCGTCCAGCTGGGAAACGTAAGTTGGAAGATAGTGAGCCCCGAAACGCATGGATTTTCACCTCCATCGATACTCTGCCCAAGCCTCAGCGTGGGGGTTAAAGACACGCGCGTATTTATATTCCCCGCGACGATGTCTTGTCAACGCTGAGCGCTGGTACGATTCGACGGTCGCAAACAGTTACCGGGAGGTTGTCGAGATTCCCAAAGGGAGAAGGGCGGCAAGAGTCAGAGTGATCAATACGAGGCCGCGCGCCAGGATTTCTGAACCATGGGATATCAAACCGCTAGGCTGATTGACCTGCATGAGTTGGCCAGGTTGTTACGAATATTCAGCCTGCGCTTGAGTTCTTTTTCGAAGGTCTCGTGGATCTCCCGATCCTCATCCTGGTACTCGATCTACCACCCACCCTGCTTAACGCTCTTTTGCGCGCACTCTCCCCTAACCCACTGAGATGTGCGCATCCCCATATTGCCCGAGTATATGGCAAAGTACCGGGCTCGAGTCGCCCCGCTGTTGAAGTGCTGGTGAGAATAGTTGTCGCTGGGGACAATGACCAGGGCCCCCTTCTTCCAGTCCTCCTTGACCATGTCCGAGCGATCGTCTTTGGTCCAGCATAACGAATAGCCTTTGGTGCCGTTCAGCAGCGCCAGGTTGGCGCCCGGGCCGTGACGGTGGACCTTTTTGTAGGTCCCCACGGGGAATTCCGAGATGTGACTCTTCATGTTGTTGTTTGCTATCTACAGCATTGCGTTGATACCGCAGGCGCCTCGCTCTTTCCAGCCGTACAGGGGCATGTCCGGCGCATTGGGAATAAAGTTGGACTACACACCCGGTGAGCGAAAAGCTTTCCGTTACCGTTGAAGTATTCCTGCGGTCCGTCATAACGGCCACGGAATACGTGGGAATCGGCGAAAATAAAATCCGGGTCGTTGAATAATCGCATCATGGGAGGTGCGGTGGTTACGGCCAGGTAACGCAACGGTTGGTCACCGCTACCGTTAAAGTGCTGGGATCAGGTATTGAGCGGGAGGGAAAAGAGGCTTCCCTCTTGCCATTCGAGGTCTGCTTTTGTTTCTTGTCAACCCAAATGGTGGTCGCCCCGCGCCCGGAGACCACATAGACTGTTTCCTCGTATAGATGGTGCTCGGGCTCCGACTTGCCTCCGGGCTTGATCTCTACGACCTGAAAATTATTGTTCAGATGATCGTTGGGGATATTGATGATAGCACCGTTGCCGCCCTTACGGTCCCACGGCGTCAACTCGATCGCGTTTAAATCCTCGAAGGCAAAGTCATCGATGACGCGGACGCCTTCTCACTTCTGCCATTGCTTGTAAGCGTCCTCAATTTCAAAGTCGTCGAGCCCACCCGTGGGGGTTTCGGCGACCTTCATATCGGTTCCCAGCATGACCATGGCTTACTCCGATCTCCCAGAGTCAGGCTTCAACGAACTCTGTTCAAGAGTTTTTCTCGAAAAAACACCAAACCCACAAAAAAAAGTCTTCTCTTTTCTCTCCGAACTTGGCGTCCTTAAGGTCTTTGCGCGAGTCCTCTATTCCGGATTCAGAAATCCAGAATTCAACATGGTTTGCTTATGCGTCGCGCTCGCTCGTCGGGCCGACCTCACCGGTGCACCAGGGGACAAATGCCTTCATCCTGCATGGCGCCCCATGGGCCTTCAAGTCCTTTTCGAAGATCTCGTGAATCTCCCTTTCCTCGTCCTCGTACTCAACCTGCCAGCCGCCCTCCTTCATGCTCTTGTCGGCGCTCCAGCCACCACCGCCCTGGGGCGAGTTGAGACCCATATCGCCCGACCGCATGGCTAGGTAGCGGGCCCGGTTGGTCCCCGTATTGAAGTGCTGGTGGAAGCAGTCGTCGCTGGGGACGACGACCATGGAGCCCAGCTGCCAGTCGCATTTGATCATGTCCGAACGGTCTTCCTTGGTCCAGACCAGGGAGTAGCCGCCGCTGCCACTCAACAGCACCAGGTGCGCACCCGGGCCATGGCGGTGGGCCTTCTTGTAAGTGCCCACGGGAAATTCGGAGATATGGTTCTTCATGTTGTTTTCCGCCATCTCCAGCATGGCGTTGATCCCGCCAGCACCCCGCTCCTTCCAGCCGTACAGGAGCATATCCGGCGCGTTGGCAATAAAGTTGGACTCCCACACCCGCCGTTTGAAGAGCTTGCCGTTGCCGCTGAAGTAGTCTTCCTGGTCGGCATAACGGGAATTGAATTTGGATGGGCAGCTGAACATGAAGTTGTTGTCCCGGAACAAGCGCATCATGGGCGGCGCGTTGGTCACCGCAACGTAGCGGACCGGCTCGTCACCGCTTCCGTTGAAGTTCTGGTACCAGGCATTGAGCGGGATACAGAAGAGGCTTCCCGCATGCCATTCGAAAGTCTGTTTGTGTTTATCGTCCTGCCAGATAGTCGTAGCGCCCCGGCCTGAAACCACATAGATCGTGGCCTCGTACATATGGTGCTCGGGCTCCGACTTACCGCCGGGTTTGATCTCGATGACGTGGCAGTCGTTGGGCATGTGGCGGTTGTCGATATGGACAACTGCACCGCTACCCCCCTTGCGCTCCCACGGTCCAAGCTCCACCTTTGCCAGGCTGGGGAAGTAAAATTCCTTAATAACCTTTACGCCTTCCTTCTGCAGCCAATCCTCGTAGGCATCATCCCTTGTGTAGTCCTTCAGGTCCCCCGTGGGAGCCTGGGCGACTTTCATATCCGTACCTTGCATAACGCCTTCCATCGACACGGGTTAAATCCTCCTCATGAGTGAGAGTTATATCAATATTCGAATATTCGAATAGCTGTTTTTCGCTGGACAATAGGCAATAACGTGGGGTTTGTCAACCGAAGCCCGGTCCCTAAATCAGCCCCGATTCTGCCCCCAATTAAAGGCGTTCTGACTCCCTGGATAGATCGGCGCTAAATCAGCAATAGATCAGCGAAAGATCGGCTTTTGCAAAGCGCCGAGGCGGTCTTCAGCCTCGCCGGTTTGCTATTCGGGTCTCGTAGTGGCGCCACACCCCGCTGGGTTTTCGCGCGGTAGGAGCTGCCTCCGGCCTGAGATGGGTCTGCTCGCTCAACGTCCTCATATTAGCTCCAAAATCGGCGATCTGCTCCTTGGTAATGCTGGGATGATCGGCACCCATGGCCGTGTAGGCATAGTAGTTCATCCGTGCCTGTTCTTCGAGGTGGAGCATGTTAACAACGGCCTCTTCCAGGTCTGCACCGACGGTGGCCGCGCCATGCCCCTGGAGCAGGATCGCCTTAGAGTCGCCCATCAGCCTGGCGACTTCCACGCCGTCCTCCTCCCGGATAATAAGCCTCGGATTGGGAAAAACCGGTAACGGTTTTTGAAACATGGCCATCCCCTCGATGCACATGGGCCGGATATTGGCCTGCAAAACGCTCATTAGCACCGCGAACCGAGGATGTACGTGCACCACAGATTGGACTTCAGGGTATTCGCGCAGGATACAGGAGTGCATCTTCACCTCATTGGGCAGATTCAATTCCTTTCGCCCATCGGTCTTGAAACCGTCCAGGTCACATACAACCAGATCGTCTTCCCCCACAAGCGAGAGCGCCGGTCCGAGACCTTTGATTACGAATCGATCGGGCCGGCCGGGTAGCCGCATGCTTGCGTGGCCCCGTTCGATGGTCGGACCGTCAGCAAGCCCCATCTCGGACAGCATACGATTGGCAAGGACAACCTCCCGCTTGACGTCATGGATCTCGGACATGCTCTCCTCCTATGAATAAAAACTCAATCAAGAATTTCGCGCTAAGACGCTAAGCTCGCAAAGAAGACGATTTATCTATTTTCTTAGAACTTGCCGTCCTTGGCTCAGCCTGAGGCTGATCCGTCCTCTGGCGGAGCCTTTGCGCTCGCCCCGTGGAATAGCCCTTCAGGCGAACAATTCGTCTTAAGTCGCGTTGGTAATCTATGGTGCTCACCCTGTGGGACGTCTCTCTCGCAGAGATGTTTTCTTCCATTCCAGCATTATTCCACAGGGCGAGTAACCGTTAATCCGAATATCCAACGGTACCAGAAAGCTTTAGCAAATTGGTTTCGAAGGGTAGCCTAGGTCAGGAAAGGACCTGCCTGAAAAAGTCGTTTCCCTTGTCGTCGATAAGGATAAAGGCTGGAAAGTCCTCCACCTCGATCTTCCAGATCGCCTCCATCCCCAACTCGGGGTATTCGATCACTTCGACTTTCCGGATATTTTCCTGCGCGAGGAGCGCGGCGGGACCGCCGATAGAGCCGAGATAAAATCCACCGTACTTTTTGCACGCCTCGGCCACCTGCGGGCTCCGGTTGCCCTTGGCCAACGTGATCATGGAAGCACCATGGGATTGGAACAGATCGACGTAGGAGTCCATGCGCCCGGCCGTGGTGGGACCGAAGGAACCGGAAGGCAAGCCTTTGGGTGTTTTGGCGGGCCCTGCATAGTAGATCGGATGGTCCGTCAGGTACTGGGGTAACCCCTCGCCCCGGTCCAGCCGTTCCTTTAATTTGGCGTGGGCGATATCGCGGGCAACGATCATGGATCCGTTAAGGGACAACTGGGTAGTCACGTTATGCTGGCTCAACTGTGCCAATATCTCCTTCATGGGGCGATTCAGATCGACCTGGACCACCCGGCTGGCGATCTTGCCGCGATACTCTTCCGGGATCAGGCGTCCGGGCTCCCGTTCCAGGACCTCGAGCCAGACACCGTCACGGTTGATCTTGGCCCTGGCGTTGCGGTCCGCCGAACAGGAGACCCCGATCCCCACTGGGCAGGAGGCCCCGTGGCGCGGCAAACGAATCACCCGAACGTCCAGGGCGAAATACTTTCCGCCGAACTGCGCCCCGAACCCGGCCCCATAAGCCAACTCGAGCATCTCGGCTTCCAGCTTGGGATCGCGGAAGGCGCGCCCCCCCTTGTTTCCAGACGTAGGTAAGTGGTCCAGGTAACGCGAGGTGCCCAACTTGACCGTCTTCAAACAGGCCTCCGCAGAAGTCCCACCGATGACGAACACAAGATGGTAAGGCGGGCAACCGGCAGTGCCCAGGGTTTTCATCTTTTCCGAGAGAAACTTCTTCAGGCTATCGGGATTGAGCAGGGCCTTGGTCTCCTGGTAGAGAAACGTCTTGTTGGCCGAACCCCCTCCTTTGGTGATCATGAGAAGGTTGTATTCCATCCCTTCGGTCGCGTAAAGATCGATCTGGGCCGGCAAATTAGTCCCCGTGTTAACCTCCTCGTACATGTCGAGAGCCGCGGTTTGGGAATAGCGCAGGTTTTCCTCATTGTAGGCTCTAAAAATCCCTTTGGAGAGGTACTCCTCGTCGTGGACTCCGGTCCAGACCTGCTGTCCTTTTTTGCCGAAGACCGTTGCGGTACCGGTATCCTGACAAAAAGGAAGGATGCCTTTTGATGCGATATCCGCATTTCGAAGCATGGCCAGGGCCACGTACCGGTCGTTTTCCGATGCCTCAGGGTCCTTGAGGATCGCGGCTACCTGTTTGAGATGGGCGGTCCGAAGTAAGAAAGAAACGTCCCTTATCCCTTCCTGTGCCACTAGAGCCAGGGCCTCCGGCTCAACCTTCAATATTTCCTTTCCCATGAAGGAAGTGACCGAGACATGTTC
The DNA here is from genome assembly GCA_963664015.2 of Binatia bacterium. Classification (GTDB taxonomy): domain Bacteria; phylum Desulfobacterota; class Binatia; order UBA9968; family CAXXLF01; genus JACZQL01. The sequence goes on from CAXXLF010000002.1 coordinate 1,118,323, forward strand.
CTTGGTCAAGAGGCGATACTCGGTATCGTCTTTGCCAAGGGGAAAGGGATCTTCATACACAAATTCAGGAGTTGCCATGATCGAAACCTCGTTTGTTTTGTTGCTGCTTTAGAAAGAAAGACAGGTTCTTTCCTTGGATCTAAAGATTTTAATAGTTCTGGCCTTGATGTCAACCCAACGGCGGCGACCGCGGAGGGCCAGGCCCCCGAGCCTACAATTTCCTCGGGGATCGAGCCTCCGGTTCGGCTGAGCTCACCCTCGAAGCCAGGCCTTGGCAATAGGCAGATGAATATTTGAAGCGGTCGGATCGGATACCTGCGGTCTTTCGCCTCGCTCCCCTTCGGAATAACACCACTGGGCTAAGGGGGCTTGGAATTCTTTCTTTTCCTCTTGTTTTTCATGCCGATTATTGGCTAAAGATTACCTATCGAAAGGAAACAGTCCTATGGCCAAGCCGGAACAGACCTTTGATCAATGGTGGGTGGGCAGCCACTACATGAAATTCGTCGAGCAGGAGGGGGCACCCCTTTATGAAGGGAGTTATCTCCTGGACATGCAAACCGTCCCCCTTGGAGACTGGGAACGGAGGGGGGGGAAAGTCGCCTACACCCGCCTGGCCAACCAAGAGCGTCTGAACCTTCAAATCGTGGAGATCCCTGCCAAAGGACAGCTCAAGCCCGAGCACCACATGTACGAGGCCGTGATGTACGTGATCAAGGGGGCCGGAGCCACCGAGATTTGGCAGGAAGGAGAGCCCAAACAGACCATCGAATGGTCCGAAGGATCACTGCTCGCCATACCGCTCAACGCCTGGCACCAGGAGTTCAACAGCTCGGGAAGCGAGCCCTGCCGCGTGGTCTTCGGAACCAACATGGCCCAGGTGATAAACCTCTACCACAACATGGACTACGTTTTTAAAAACCCCTTCTCCTTCAAAGACCGCTACAACTGCCGGATGGAGGGTTACTACAGCGACGAGGGAAAACACTGGAACCTACGGCTCTTTGAGACCAATTTTATTCCCGACATTCGGAACTTTGGCCTGGACGAGTGGGCGGAAAAGGGCACACGCACCTCTATCATGCGCCTCTACATGGGCAACGCAACTTCTCAGATCCACATCCTGGAAGTCTCCGAAGGGACCTATGTCACGGCGCACCGGCATGGCGCGGGCGCCCACGTGATGATCGTCGACGGCGAGGGTTACGAGCTTCTATTTATGCCCGGTGAAGAGAAGGACCCGGCCAAAAGGGTCAAGCTGCCGGTCAAGCCCTACAGCGTTATTTCGCCCATCCTCAACCAATACCACCAGCACTTTAACACGGGGAAGGTCCCGTTTCGGCAACTCGCCTTCAAGGGTTGGGAGCCCAGTGCGGTCACCGTCAACGCCAAAGGCAAGTACGATCCCGTTGGCGCAGCGCGGAGCGACAATCCCCACGCCTATTCGTTCAAGCTCCGCTACGACGAGGAAGACCCGGCTGTACGGGAGGATTATTACGCCGAGTTGGAAAAAAACGGTGTGGACCTTCGGCTCCCGCCGCTGGACCAGGGTCCCGGATGATCGGCTCCCGTCACGACGGTACATTTACAGCCCAAGGTCGTCGTTGTTAATCGTGATTGATCAACCGGACTAGAGTTTTCCTTGCTTAACAAAAGCGTCATTTCGGTTTTGTCCTTGGCCTTCATAATCACGTTCGGCTATGGGCTCATCTTACCCAGCCTGTCCCTGTACGCGGTTTCGCTGGGCGCCAGCCGTTCTTTTATCGGATTCATCGTCTCCATATACGCTTTATCCCAGCTCCTGGCCCAGATCCCCGCGGGCCGCTTCGCGGATCGTTTGGGGCGAAAGAATTTCATCCTTATCGGTTGTGCGGGCCTGGCCTCTGCCGCCGCCCTGAACAACTTTGCCTCGGAACCGACCCACTTTTTCATTTTCCAGGCCCTCGCCGGTGCATCGGCGGGCTGCATATTCCCCTCACTCATGGCCACATTAAGCGAGTCTGCCAAAGCCAATGTGCGGGGCAAGTTGATGGGCACCTTCAGCACGGTTTTCTTTCTGGGCATGGGGCTGGGGCCATTTGTGGGCGGACATGTCTCCACAGCGTTCGGATTTCTCGCTTCGTTCAACCTCTGGTCCGTAACCGCGATCCTGGCCGGGATAGTCGCAGCGTTGACTTTCGAAGGGGCGCCGAAGAAATCGGCCTCTCAGCTAGTGGGGGACCGCGGATCGCCAAAAGTGGTCAAGAGTATGGTTCAGCCCGGGCTATTTCCCACATTCATAGCAACCCTCACCATGCGTGCCAGAGGGGGGTTTTGCGGCAGCTTCAATAACTCCATTCTGCCCCTCTACGTCGCCGTGCTATTCAACGCCACGCCCAAGATGATCGGGGGCCTCATGCTGGTCCATGCGTTGGGACTGGCCTTCTTTAACATTCCCGGAGGAATTGTAGCCGATCGAGTGGGTCGTAAATGGCCTGCAATCGCTGGATCTCTGGTCGCCACCACGGGAGTTTTTTGGTATTCATTCCCGGCCGGCTTTTGGGCGTTGCTGGCAGCGGTGGGACTGGCCGGAGCGGGCTCCGCCTTTTCATCGCCCGCCCTCTCGGCATTGACAGCGGATATTTCGAACCCCGAACGGCGGGCCGAAGCCTTCGGTTATATTCTCAGTTCATTTCACGTCGGTATGATTCTGGGCTCGACCATATTTGGCGTAGTCGCCGATATCATCGATCTTCCCGGTGCCGTTCTGGCCTGGGGCGTTACCAGCCTCTTGCTCTCTCTAGTCGGCCTTTTGATCCGCGAGCACGGCTCCGTACCCGCCACGGCGAGCGTCCCCCAAAAGGCAGCCCAGAGCGCCGTCCGCCTATAGCCCCTTACCGGCAACCGCTCAACAGAACGATCTCAGCTTAAGAATATTACCGCAGAGGCGCAGAGGTCGCAGAGAATTCATTTTTTGTTTGTCGGGAGACGACGACAAACAAAAACTTGGCTCTTCTAAAGCGTAAGTCTTTTGCCCAATCGCCGTCTCCCGATTGGGCAAAACTTCTTCCCTCAGCGTACTCTGCGTCTCTGCGGTGAAATATCCGAATCCTTATCTGCGATAATCTGCGGTGAATAGTCTTAACGCTTTGCGCCGTAAACGCAATTTCAGAGGAAATCTTTGAATATGTTTGTCTAGTCCTTATAGAGCCGGCCGCGATCGGTCTTTTTCCTGTCCCGGTCGAACCCCATCACCGGAACTCCGTATCCACAGCTCGTCATGGTGGATGTCACTTCGATGTCAATGACCTGACGCGCCTTCGGCCCCATCTCGACCGCTGGTTTGCCCAACAGTCGCTCCGCTATGGGTGATTCCTCGATGTTCGTGACCGTCGCCTTACCATACAGACGAACGACGGCGGCGTTTTTTCCCTCGAAGCAGGAGACCATAACGGTAATTGGCCCCCCGGTTCTGACGTGGCGCGCGGTTTCGTTGCCGCTGCCGAAATAATCCAGGAAGGCAACGTGATTAGCCGATAGAATGTGAAGCGGGACACCGCCTTTGGGTGAGACATTGACCGGACCTGCCCCATCGGAGCCCGATTGAAGTTTGGGATCAGCGGTAGCGACGAAAAACAGCTTTGCCCTATTGATAAGCTCCGCCTGTTCTTTAGTAATCGACTTGTAAAACTGTGACATGCTTTCCTCCTGCCCAACCGACTGGTTCAAACCCAAAGGAGTCGTTTATCCCTACCCACTAACTCCGGTACAGCTCTGATTGCAAGGCCACACAGTAAACGATTCCTACGATGAGGGCACTAGCAGGTTGTTTCGAATGAGGCTTTTTCAGCAGCCTGCACGTGCCATCTGGCCAATTGGATACTGTTCGTGATATAGACGCTTGGAGAAATTGCCAGATTAAAGGAGATGCCATGAGCACTGAAAAAAAGGTTGCGTGTGGACTCATTGGCCCATTGAGTCTAAACAAGTCAACGGTCGATCCGGATGAAATTAAAGCTTACTTCCAGCGCGCCGAGGAACTGGGATTTGACAGCGTCTGGTTGCCGGAACAGTCGGGTTTCAGAGGCAAGGTCGGCTCGCTGGAGAGCATGACCGTATTGAGCTACGCGGCGGCAGTGACCACACGGCTCAAATTGGGCTACGCAGTGATGTTGCTCAATCTGCGCAATCCCATGCACGTGGCCAAAGGTTTGGCGAGCATCGACCAGTTGAGCCAGGGGAGGTTAATTTTAGGAGTGGCACTGGGGGCTTCCACCGCGGTCTATAGCGCATACGGTTTGGAGCCCGAGCACCGGGTAACGAGATTCAACGAGGCGCTCAATTACGTTAGAGCCCTGTGGACTGAAGAAGACCTGACCTTCGAGGGGAAGTATTGGCAGGTCAAAAACGCCAACCTCCTGCCCAAGCCATTTCAAAAACCCCATCCGCCCCTCTGGTTTGGCGGCAGCGCACCGGCGGCCCTGAAACGAGCCGTGCGTCGCGGCACCGGCTTTATCGGAGCCGGTTCCTCATCCACCGCTGATTTCAGATCCCATGTGCAAACCATTCTGAAAGAGCTTGATGCGGCCGGAAAGGACCCGAAGGACTTTGCCATTGCGAAGCGGGTCAACCTCGCCGTGGATAAAGACAGTGACCGCGCACATAGGCGGCTCAGGGAATGGTTCGGCGGATATTACAACAAGCCCGACCAGGCCGACCGTGTGGCGGTGTGGGGCAGTCCCGAGCAAGTCATTGAAGGACTACAGGAAGTCATCTCCGCCGGCGCTCGCCTCGTAATCTTGAGTCCCGTCTTCGACGGCATGGAGCAGATGGAAATTCTGGCTAGCCAAGTAGTTCCGCACATCACTGGCGTGAAGTAGTAGAATTGCATCAAATTAAACGGCCGTAACTGAGCTCTGCGTTACACCGCATTTTGCCTTAACTCGTTCCCCAGATCAGGACTTCCGCACCGATGGTCCCATTTGCGATTAATTTGCGGCTGCCAGCGGCCATCAGTGGCACGGCGTCTCAATTAGCGAGTCCACCTGCACCTTTTAGTTTCACAGCTCCCCGCGCCACGAAGAGATATACAAAGGGTGCATCGGGAACGGTCGTGGTTTCTCTCGGCTTGAGACGCCCGGCCCAGAGGACGGCGCCGCGCTGGCGGATGGATATGGCCGCGTAGTGGTCACGACCGGAAGCGACGGGGACCAAACCACCCCCTTCGAGCTGGGGATTGATGTCCAACTGTTCGTAACCCGGTTTGATCTTTTCAGTATCCGGAGGCACCTACATCTGGATAAAGTGCACGTCCTTACCATCCCTCGGGTTCAACTCGGAATGCCAGATGCCGGTCCCGGCGCTCATCCGTTAGGCCAGCCCGGGGTAGATGATCCCTGAATTACCTTCCGAGTCCTTGTGCTTAAGCTCGCCATCCAGAACCCATGTTACGATTTCCATGTCACGGTGGGGGTGGGTCTGAAACCCGGCCCCCCCTTTGACGATATCGTTGTTGCTTACGAGCAGGAGCCCGTGGCCGGTATTTTTCGGATCGTAATAGTGACCGAAGCTAAAGCTGTGATAAGAATCGAGCCATCCGATCCTCGTATGAAAGCGTTCGGAAGCGCGGTGGATATCGATTGCCGCGGTCATGACCTCGCCGCTATTTGATGTCTTATCCATAGCCATACCTACACTCCTTGAAATCCCCACCTATCTCTTAATAAAAGGTCAATCCACATATCCAATTTGTAAAGTACTCATCCCGAATGCTATTTGCTTGTGCGGGAGCAAGCACGGGCATGGAACTGAATGCTGCGTAAGGAAAGGAACGAACAATGACGATCAGAATAGACGGCGGAGTCGTAGTGGGGTGGTCCGGGACCCATCACGAATTGATTCTTGACGGCAGTGTGGTGATCGATGGAGATTCAATCACCTATGTGGGCACCGACCGGACCAAACCAGTGGACCGGATTATCGACGCATCGGGGAAACTCGTCTGCCCTGGTTTTATCAATCTACACGTTCATTCTCAACTCAACATCGGTGATTACCTGCTTACGGACACGAACAAACGGGATTACTGGACAGCCAACTATTTTGTCTTTGGCGCACCGGCCAAGGGTAAACCCGCCCCATTTACTCCGGAAGGAATTGCTATAGGCAGGAAATATGCGCTTTTAAGCGCCCTCATGAACGGCGCAACTACCATTCTCGATCCGGGAAGTGGGCCCGGTGATCTTGATGGCTATGTGGAAATCGTGGGCGCTGTGGGGGGCAGGGTTTTCTTTGGTCCTTCATTCCGGAGTCACGATACTGTCACCGATCAGGAGGGGCGCCACCACTATGAAGAACGCGCCGACCACGGCCGTCCGGGCCTTCAAGTGGCGGTGGATTTTATTGGCAATCACCACGGGGCCCACAACGGGCGGTTGCAGGGTATCATCAACCCGGGCCAGGCAGAGACCTCCGAGCCCTCACTGCTAAAAGAGGCAGTGGCGGCGGCGACCGAACTGGGGGTGGGCATCTCCATCCACGCGGGAGGGAACCTGCGCGAGGTCGTGTACATTCTTTATAATTACCGACAGACCGTCCTCGAATACCTTGCCGATGCCGGTATCCTGCGGCCCAAGACGGTCCTCGGCCACAGCGTCCTTACCGGAGATCACTCGAGGCTGGAGCGACCCTTTTCCGACGAGTTAAAATTGCTGGCCGAGTCCGGCGCATCGGTTGGCCACTGCCCGCACAAGTACGCAAAGATGGCCCTGGCACTGGAGTCTTTTGATCGTTTCGTGGAAGCCGGCGTCAATGTCGGGCTAGGCACCGACACCTATCCCCTCGATATCGTCTCGGAGCTACGATACACCTCGTTGATCTCGCGGCTGGTGGACAGAAAATACTATGGCGCCCGCCCGTCGAGTGTTTTTAATGCCGCTACGGTGGGAGGGGCTAAGGCGCTCGGAAGAGATGATCTGGGTCGGCTCGCACCGGGTGCCAAGGCCGACGTTGTCATCGTGAACCAACGGACGACCCGCTACGGACCCGTGCGCGATCCGATCACGGCGCTGGTCGAATACGGCTCAGGCACCGATGTGGAAACGGTGTTGGTCAACGGGAGAGTTGTTATTGAAGATGGCCGCTCGACTTGCATCGATGAGGACGACCTATACGCCCGTGCTGATCAGGCGGCCAACCGGGCCTGGGACAACTGGCCCAAGCGGGACTGGGCCGGTCGGTCGGTTCAGGAAATCCTACCGCCCGCATTCCCAACCAGAACTTAGTAAAGCTTTTCGTTTAGCGTAGGATCGTGGTCGACGATAGCGGTTTGGTGGCGGCGTGATAGCGCTCAAACCACACCACTTCATCCATAGCCCCCGAGTAGGCCTCCGCGAGTGCGTCACGGTCGATAGGATCGATCTCACCCCGTGCTATGGCCTCGATGCGCTCCTTGGGAATCGGGTTGCCATACTGATAATTGCGCCCGTGGAGACGGATGGTCGAGTATTCACAAATCACCTCTAGGGCTTTTTCCTCGTCTTCCTCACTCTTCACCAGACTATAAAGCGAGTGGCGATTGCCCAACACATCGCCGTGCGCCATTTCGTCGTGCAGGATCATCTTACCGACTTCCGCGAGGAGATTCTCGTAGTCACCGCCGTTGAGGCCGATCACTCCGAAGGCGACCGAGCCGGCCCCGCCACTGTTGAAGGAGCCCGCTGATCCGTGCAGTGGGGATACGGCCTCCCATTTACTTCGGCACTCCCTTTCCTTGCGGCCGTACTGGGTCCACTCGGCAGTGTCCCGCTGGACGTTCAGCTCTTTCCAGTCGACGCGCTCACCGCTGATACCTTCCAGAAGATAAGCGAGAGTGGCGTAGTGGCGGATCTCGAAGTAGTGTTCGGCCAAATTATGGACCAGATCTTCCCGCAGGACGCCGTGGTCGGTGCGGTCGACCACGTCCGTCAACTCGCCCTGGGATATCTCACGGAGATTACGCACCTCCCGGGCCACCTGGATCCTAAGCGAAAAGACGTGCTGTACGAGGGGTCTCGGCTTGGAGAAAAAGGTCCGTGATATCTCCGCCTCGCCGGCCCGAAACCGGGCGCATGTGTCCTCGATCTTATCCATTAAAGCCATCGCAATTCACTCCTTTTTTTTTGGGGGGGGTCTCTTGCCATTCCAAGCTTATACGAGCGTAAGCATTCTGACCCGATTCTGTCAACTCCACTAAGGGCGTTGACCTGGCGGGGAACGCTGTGGTACCACATTCCTTGAAGGGAATAGAATCCCATATTCTCCAAAGGAGGTAAGAATCATGTCCATTGAATTCGCCGATATGCATGAACTGGCCAAGGCAAAGAAGCGAAAGAGCATAATCAACACGCCGCGTTTCCATGCCTGGCATCATTACTATCCTCCAGGCAAAAAGGACGAGATGCACTGCCACAATGCGGATCAGACCTTTTATGTGATCGAAGGGGAGTGCACCATGACTTTCCCTGATGGCAACAAAAAAGTGCTCACCCCGGGCATGGTCGCAATGATTACGGGGGGGTCTTTCTATCAGCTGGAGAACGCGGGTTCAGGCCCTATGGTTATGATGGGCAACCGATCGGGATCGCAAGAAATTCTTAAAACCATTAGCCATGCGACGGGCAAGGAAATCCGCTTCGGCAATTCTCGTAAAACAGCTTAAGCTGTTTTCTCTGGGATTTTGAAAAGCGGTATCTTCGAGATCACGCTTTCCCTTTAAAAAAAGGCCGGGTGTTTTTCCTTCTGCATAGTCCTTGAGCCGGTACAGCAAGGTACCCCAGGCAGTCCCATACAACCTGGTTGTCGGGAACGAGCTCTACCAATCGAGCACGCAGATGGGTTCCCTCCTCACCATGGCTGAACTCTGCGATACTTCCGACACGGGGCTCCACTATCATGTCTGACGTCCACCACGCGCGCAGTCCCGCTTGTGTGGATAGAGACTGGTAAACCGTGCTGGGTGATGCGCATATCCTCACCTGCTGCTTCATCTGGGACATTTAAGCCTCCAACTCATTGACACGACCCCAAACGATATAGCACCCTATTAAAGCGCCTCGGCCTTCGTCAAGCTCCTAACGAATACAATACCCACATGAAGGGAGCCACGGTCTTGCATTTCATCGATCAAGACTTTATTAAGGATTAGATTGGAATCATGCTACAGCGAAGCACAAGTTGCCTGATCCTCTTGATCTCTCTGTCAATACCCCCCCCCGCTTCTGCCGATCCGAGGATACTTGAGTTGATGTTCGCACGAAGCGTCGTGCTCCGGGAGCCCGTGAATCCTTTCCTGCCGGGTGCCCACTGCCAGGGCCAAAACGACTCAAACGGTCCTATACCCATCATAGACTCCCAGGTGGAAACCGAGATCTATTTTTGGAGCCTTTTTACAGATGCGAGCAACGGTGTATTACACCACAGCTGGGTTAAAAACGGAGTCGAGCGTTACGGTGAAGACATCAAGATCGGAGAATCCGGTTGGTGGCGCAGCTGGAGCGCAAAGAGCATCGTTCCCAAAGAGGATACGGGAAAGTGGAAGGTAGTGGTTTCCAGGGTGGATGAACAAACCAGTAAAGTCCTCTGTGTGGTCCATTTCAGGATAGAGTAACCCTCCCCCTTTGTCCCTATTCCCATACTTCATACCTGGCCTCATCGACCGTCAGAGCACTCCCAACAATAAAAATTGCCCTCCGATAGCACTAATCCTAACATAGAGTTATGGCATCTGGCAGGCCTATAGACCGGCATAGGGAACCTGACATCCACACGATTCCCGGAGAGCTTCCGCGCTTTTGGGATCGAAACGTCCTATTTTTCTCCAATATCCACTCAATCTTTTATGACAACGTGGAAGAGGAAAGGCAGCTCATCGAAAGAATCTCCGGTGCAAAAACCTATGGGAGCCGGGTCCTTTCAATTCTCGACCTACTCTATACAAAGCCAGCCCAATCTAATGCTCCTGGAGGGGAAGCCGGATCCCAATCTCGTGCACTATCTCTCCGAGGAGCTCGGCTTATCCATACCCCAGCACGAGATCTTGAAACCAAACGACTACCCATCGCTTGCCTCCATAATCGCGGGGAAGCCCTCCCCGTCGACTCAGTCACGGGTGGAAGAACTCCGCCACCACCCGGCTCCCTGGATCGACGGATTCGTGACCGATCGCGTTCTTGTGGAAGTAGCCGCAGCACTGGGCAAGAAGACAGTAAGCACCCTGGAGGGGAGTCAAAACGGCAACAACAAATACCTGCTCTACCAGCATCAATTGGAGAAGGAACTTCCCGTGTTCGAAACCCTCATCGCCTACGATCATGGCGAACTCGCCAATGGTCTCGCCGAATTGGGCCGCAAGGGCTACCAAAAGGCCGTGGTGAAGGCCCAGATCGGGGCTTCAGGGTCCGGCATGATTCAACTGGCAACGAATGACTTGAATGTAGAGGGAGTGCCGGACTTTATGTTTCTTGAAGGTCCCTACATGGTTCAAGGTCGGATCGACGAGAGTATGGCAGGAGTCCGGCGGGTAGGCTCACCCAGTGTTCAACTCTTTCTCAATGACGATGCTCTCTTTCTCTTCGACTTGACGGAGCAGATCTTGAGCGCGCAGAGTGTCCACGAAGGCAATATTTCTCCGCCCCCATACTTAAGCGATCACCCCGACCTGAAAGACGAACTGCTACGCCAGGCCCAGGTGGCGGGAGAATGGCTATTTGCTCAGGGCTACCGATGGACCGCAAGTACCGATTTCATTGTCATCGAGCGGGATGGAAAGGCTGAAACGATTCTGTGCGAGATCAATGCACGCGTCACGGGAGCCACCTATCCGGCGGTCCTGGCACGGCACTTCCAGCCTCACGGTAGCTGGTGTATGAGAAATATTAGCTTTTGCAGTCCTCTGGAGGGCCAGAGGTTGCTCTCGCTCATGAAACGCGCTGGAGTCCTGTACCAGAGAGGCGCACCCAAGGGCATGCTGCCCTTCAACTTTAACACCGAGGCTGCGGGCAAGGTGATCAAAGGACAGTTCCTTTGTATTGGGGAGGATGGCGACGAATGCTTCACACTTCTAACCCACGCGTGGTCCGTGCTGCCCGTAGAATGGGGATATGACCGTGACTGACCCACATGTGCTAAGTTCCGATGTTCTACGTAAACGGCTAATCGGGCTGACACGCGACCTGATCATGATCCCAAGTACCGGCGACCGGCCGGAGGAGATTGACCGGTGTATGGAGTTTGTCATCAACCATACGGAAGTATCCAAATCGGTGAAGGTCATGAGGTTTCACGAACACGGCGTCCTGTCCACCGTGCTTCTGCCTAAGGAAGTAGAAAGGCCCGAGGTCATGCTATTTGGTCATCTCGACGTGGTCTCCCTCCCCGAGGGGGCCGAGTACCGTTCTTCCGTCCGGGACGGGCGGATATACGGACCCGGCGCAGGGGATATGAAAGGAGAGCTGGCCATCCTGATGGAGCTATTCCGCGTCTTCCACGAGAAGCATCCCAGAATCTCTTTGGGGCTTACGGTGACTTCCGATGAAGAAATCGGTGGCACCTGGGGCACACGCTTTCTTCTGGAGGACTTCGGACTGCGTTGCGGGGCAGCGATCATTCCCGATTCCGGTTCCTTGAACGAAATTGCAGTCGAGGAAAAGGGGATGCTCCACCTAAAGATTCACGTGCGCGGAACTGCCGGGCATGCCTGTCGGCCGTGGCTGGCGGACAACCCCATGGATCGTATGTTCACCGCCATCAACAGGATTCGGGATCATTTTAATAAACTCGCCAATGGAGACGGCTACTGGTACCCGACCTGTACCTTTACGGGAATTCATACCCCCAACCGGGTAGCTAACCGAATTCCTGACAACACGGAAACGACCTGCGACATCCGATTCCCGTCTCCCTACACAACCGACCAGATGATCTCCGCCATCAAAGGCCTTCTGGACGATCAGATGCAGATAGAAACCCTCGTCTCAGCGGAACCGACGCTCCTGTCGCCGGACCCCCTTTACCTCAAGGTCACCGAAGAGATCACGGGTCAACCGGTAAGCCTGCTTCGCGAGCATGGCGGCAGCGACGCCAGGTATATTGCCCGTTACGGTATCCCGGTCATCATGTCCAGGCCATTCATTGGCAATCTGCATACGGATAACGAATGGATCGACCTGGAGTCCATGGAGACCCTTTATCGCATTTACGAACGCTACCTGGAGGCCAAGCTGACCGGTTAGATCTCCGTTTTTCACTGACATTTCCCTCTCTTACCTTTCGCTTTCATTCCACAATCAAAAAGGTTATAAGAATGCCCTTGGCAACCCGAGAGTTCGGGTTATTGCCCGAGGCAAAGTTTTCCATCCTAAGTTTAGGTTAAAGAGATGTTACACTACATCATTTTTATAGCTGTCTTTTTTCTCGTTCTCACGCCGGTTGCCTTTCTGGTACTCGGAAGTTTCAGCACGGCGTCGCTGCCCATGGACTTTTCTTTCCAAACCATGGGATGGATCAATTACCTGACCGTCTACAGCGATCCGGGCACCTATGCGCTTTTGAACAACACTGTGATCTATGTGGTGGGAAGCGTCACGGTCGCCATTTCCGTTGCAACAGTCCTGGCATGGTTGGTTGAGCGGACTAATATCCCCCTCAAACTCGTGATCTATGCGGGGGTCCCCATGGAAATGGCAATGCCGGGCATGCTGCAGGCCATGGCCTGGGTGCTGCTGCTGAGTCCCCGTATCGGATTCTTCAACGTCACTCTCATGAATTTCCTTGGTCTGTCGGAAGCGCCCCTGAACATCTACTCTCTGGGCGGTATGATATTCATCGAAGGCATGAGTCTCGTATCCACGGCATTCCTCATGTTGGTTCCCCTGTTTCGTAGTATGGACCCCTCCCTCGAGGAAGCCGCTGCAGTCTCGGGGGGGCGTCCCAGTTCGATCACCCGAAAGATCACCCTGCGTCTTCTCGCGCCCGGCTTGATCGCGGTGACCGTCTATCAGACCATTTCGGCGATGGAGAGATTCGAGATTCCCGGTGTCCTGGGTTTGCCCGCAGGGATTTATGTTTTCAGCACTAAAATTTACTCATTAGTGCATTCGGCGACGTTTCCACCTCCCTATGGCCAGGCCAATGCCCTTTCTATGGCCTATATCGCAATAGCTGTGGTGGGAATGTATTTCTACTACCGGGTGATCAGACAGTCGGAGAAGTTTACCGTCGTCACGGGGAAGGCGTATCGGCCCCGGCTGGTCAATTTGGGACCGTGGCGCTATCCGGCTCTGATCTTCGTCTTTCTCTATCTTTCGGTGGCCATAATCATTCCGTTTTTCACCCTGCTCTTCACCTCTTTTCTACCCTATCTCCAGACTCCGTCATTCGAAGCCATGAAAATAATGACACTGCAAAACTATCGGATGCTGTTCGAGTTCGAAGAAGCGGGGATCGCTTTGAAGAATACACTGATCGTGGTAACAGTCACCTCAACAGCCACGGTATTGTTCTCCTTTGCCATCTCCCTGATTGTGGTCCGGAGCAAGTTCTGGGGACGCAGGATACTAGACCAACTGGCCTTTATACCGCACCCCATGCCCGGCATGGTTATGGCCCTGGCGTGGGTATGGGTATTTTTGAACTTTGACTTTATTCCCCTCTACGGGACCATATGGTCGATCTGCCTGGCCTTTATGGTCAGCTTTATGGCCTACGGCACTCGCAGTATGAACGCGGCGATTCTCCAGATCCACAAAGAGCTGGAAGAGGCGGCTTATACCAGCGGCGCGCGCCCCTGGCGAACCATGCTGCGCGTTTTCTTTCCCCTCATGATGCCGGCCTTTGCAGGGGTGTGGATCTGGGCTGCGCTTTTGTCGTCGCGGGTTGCTGGAACGCCGTTGATGTTGGCCGAGGGAAAGGAAAATACGGTCCTGGCCGTCCTGATCTGGCAGATGTGGGACTGGGGCCATATCGGCGCCGTCGCGGCCATCGGCACACTATTGATACTTGCCCTAATGGTCCTGACGATCACAGTGCGTTTCTTGGCGTTCCGCCGCCAAACCCAGGCAGGAAGTTCTTGACCTTGACTCCGTTCCCCACGAGGATATGGAGGCTCAACAACGCCAATGAACATACGCCGCCCGATTTTTTGAACCGCAATTGCTAGCATACAAGGCCGGACAAAATTGACTCGCGCTTCGGTAGGAGAACAATTTGGACCGACAAGCTTGAAGCCAGCCACCCACGCAAGACGGCAAGAGGGGCTGAATGAAAGGGCAAGATCGTTTCAGCCGATCCCTTGAGGCCCGGAATCGTAGGCCACGCACTTCGTTTTATTTACCACAATCCCGAATTGGGTCCCCGCTTTTTAACACGGCTTTACAGCGAGATCAGTATCAGGTTCAGCAGGGACAAACGCCAAATGGTCGATTGGCTCGCCAGAGGAAGATATCCGGTTTGTCTATTTTGCTACAATATCATTGACGCCAAGAAGCAGGGGTTACCGGTGAACTATGTAGGCCCCTACGGTTTGAAAGAAGGCGCAAGCACCGTCCCTATTACTGGAACCCTCGCCATGATGGATCGAGCTCCTCACGCCAAGGCTACCCGTGTTTTTATCAACTGGTTCTTGTCGCGCGACGGGCAGATGGGTTACCAGAGGACCCGCATTCCAAGCGGAAGGGGAGCAGACTCTTTAAGGATTGATATTCCAAAGGACGACGTCCCTCCCTGGAGCCGGCGCCGCACAACCGGAAAATACCGGATGTCGACCAGACCTGAGTGGATCGATATGAAACCAATCCGTAAAACCATCCAGCGCGCCCGTCTGGAGACTAGCAAAAGATAGAATAGGTTATAAGAGGAAGACTCAGTTCAGCGTCCGGGAAGGCGTCCCCGAAGGGGATACGTCGGATGCACCTCCGAGTTTAAGGAGGTCGAGCAAGATGGTTTCCCTCTCACCCAGCGATAGCGCCTCGAGCAAAGCCTGTTTTTCAGCGGGGTGAAGTGGCAGCGCTACCGCGAGCCCATTGATCAAGTCACAGTCTCCGATCTTTTCTAGTTGTGAGATTTCGATCTGGAAGCCCTGGGCCTTACCGTATTCGGCGAGGGCGCCATTGAGCGCCGCTCGATCGCAACGCCACCCTTCCTGATCCTGGGAGTTGGTAAAGACCCCATAGTTTGCCTTCACCCGGCGATAGCCCCGGTGCAGCGAGAGCTCCTCCTCGGTGCGAAAGCAGTTGATGCCCCGCAGTTGAACCATGTAGCGTCCGTCGGGAGATTCCTCCCATTTCTCTATGTAACCGGCGCAGCCCACGCGATAGAGGTCCGGCGATTCCTTCTCCGCTCCGGGCATCGGGCAACCGTCCTGCCGCGGAACAACCGGCTGGATCATACCGAAGACCTTCCCGGCCCCCAAGGCGTCTTCGACCATATTACGGTAGCGGAGTTCAAAAATGTGGAGCGGGAGCACGGTGCCGGGGAACAGTAGAGTCCCGGTGAGTGGGAAGACGGCAAGAATCTCCGGTAAATCCTTGGAGGTATCCAGATTAGTCATAGTCCTATCCTCTGGTCCTAATCTATCGGGTCAGCCCTGTCGAGGTCAAGAATTGTTTTCATCTGCATCTGAAAAATAAGGGGAAAATCCATACAGGTCATCAGCTTACGAAACCCGCTAACTCAGCGTAGTTTTGCATCCCGAGATGCCGCTTCCCATCTTCGATCTCATGGATCATCCCACCGAGGGCCTCGCAGAGCGGCGTGGGGACTCCTGCCCGTCGACCATCCCGGACTACGTGTCCGACCGTGAATTCAACGTGTGTCGTCACACCGGCCTGAAGCAGATGAGGAACCGCGTCGCGATCCTCCCGCGCGATGCCGATTGCGGCGGCGGCATCAAAGGCCGCGAAGCGATCTTCCAAAGCGTGGCTGGGATAAAAATCAGCCGGATGATACTCGGCCAGTGGTTCGAATTGCACCCCCGTAGCGCCACCCACTTGAGTGACCTCACCCAAAAGAGCAACGCACAGGCGACGACTGACTTCATCGGCGCAGACCGTTCTGAGAGGTTCCCCGGTCAGGGACGTTAACATCCCCAGGCAAGTGTAGCTGAGCTTGCTCCACAAGACACCGCGGATGTTGTCCGTAATTTCGGTCGGGATTACGCTATGAAGAAGCGCGTGCACAGTTTTGAGCGCTGTCGTTTCCTTGCCATGGAGATGGCCGATAAAGAGACGCCCCTCCGATCCCGTCCTGACGTGGCCGGGAGCCACTTTCAGGCTACGCATACGCACCACCGCTCCGATGGTCCGATCCGGGCCCACGATCTCCTCGATCAGAGGAGGGTTAAGACCGTTTTGCAGGGATACTAGAACACCGTCAGGATCGAAATGGTGGACTACCAGAGTAATTGCGTTCAGGGTGTAATTGGATCGAACCGCAACCAGCCCAACGTCGAATTTTCCCTCCATCTCACCAGGTAATATGGCAGGTACGGACACGTTAAAAGCCCCATCGGGGACATCCACCCGCAGCCCGCGCTCAGCGATGGCGCGCAGGTGCTCGACATCCACATCCACCAGCGTTACGTCCTTACCCGCACGGGCGAGGCGTCCACCCACGATTCCACCGATAGGCCCGGCCCCAATGACAACGATTCTCATGGTTCTTCGTAGTTCCTATGATTCACCTAGGGGAAATTAAGGCGGAGGTCAAGGGTGACGACCAAAAATATAGATTCGATTGACAGGGTACGATTTAATCGTATAGTGTCCATTCAATCCGCTTCAACGCCTTAACCCAAGCTAGGAGGTTGCCCCATGCTATCGATCAACGGAGAACAGGTCCTCGCTATAGACTCGGATACCCACGTCATCGAATCAGAAGATTCGTGGTCCTATCTGGAACCTTCCGAGGAGCACTTCCGCCCAAAGCTTTTCGGTTCTGACAAACACCCGGATCAACAATATTGGATATTGCAGGACAAGGTGGTGGGGTTTCGGTTCCCGAGTCTGACCGCTAAAGAGCTGGAGGAGTTGTCTCAACGTACAGGCCGCGACATGAACACGTCCCCTGAGACGCGCGAACTTGCCAGGGTGGACCTCCGCTTGCAGCACATGGACCAAGCCGGGATAGACGTTCAAGTGCTCCACAACACCTTGTGGATAGAACAGGTCACCAATCGCCCCGACGCAGAGCTGGCGCTCTGTCGAAGTTACAATCGCTGGCTCGCGGATACTTGGGCCCGGGGCAAAGGGCGACTGAGATGGTCCTGCCTTCCTCCTACACTCAGCATCCCCGAAGCCGTTGAAGAGGTTCGTTGGTGCAAGGCCCATGGAGCCGTGGGCATCTGCCTGCGCCCCATTGAGGGGAACCACCACCTGGTCGACTCCTACTTTTACCCGCTCTACGAAGAGGCGCAGCGCTTGGACATCCCGATCACGGTCCACATCGCAAATGGTAACCCCACCAACATAGACCTTGTAAGACACAGCCTGTTCTGGAGGTTTCGGGTGCCGACCGTGGCCGCCTGCCATAGTTATCTGCGAAGCGAGGTCCCAGAACTGTTTCCCACACTCCGAGTGGGTTTTATCGAAGCGGGGGCCCAATGGCTGGTCTGGGTACTTGAGAGGGTTGTCCGGGGTCTGAACCTTCCCAAGAGCTCGATTCCCGAGCTCCTGTCAATGAAGCGGGTGTGGGTGACATGTGAGTACGAAGATCACCTGCCGTACCTCATGCAGTACACGGGCGAGGACAACCTGATCATTGGAACGGATTACGGGCACACGGACCCATTTTCCAATCTCCAAGCTTTGAAAGAGTTTGTGAATCGCCCTGACCTCAGCGACACGGTTAAAACGAAGATTATCAAAAACAACGCGCAGGCTTTTTACGGCCTGTCGGATTAGGACACCGATCCTAACAATGAATAACAATTCTCACCAAAGTATCTTACTGGAATACTAGCCAATATTTTCCTTATACCGCATAACCACTTGTCACGAGCCAATCGGCCCCACGGGCACCTAGGGTTTATTAGTCTTATATCGTGAAATACCTGACGTGTATTGCCCTCATAGATTTGTTGGCGCTCGCTGCCGAAAAGACACCGGTCCACGCCCACAGCTCTGAATAATAAGTCGAGGCTTTCCCTAGAGTACAGTACTGTATCAAAATAGAGACGTCGGAGGCTTTGAGCAAAACTTTTGTCCAATTTCCTACGACCCGGACGATCGTAGTAGCCGCGGAACCGTCCTAGTTGATAAGGAATCGTCCCACCTCCGTGGCAAACGATCAATTTTAATCTTGGAAAATCCAAAAACACCCGCGACTCGAGCAAGGATATGATGGCGATGCTCTCTTCGTTGATGAAATGGAGTGTATAGGGTTCCCTCGGATTACAAAACTACGTAGCGTGAATCAACGCCGGCACGTTCAGCGCCACAAGCTTTTCGTACAGGGGTACCAGTACTCGTCGCCGAGACCGGGAAGGGGAGGATAGAAGCCTTTTCCCGGATCCGGATTCAGGATACATCCCACAAACCCCAACTCTTTAACGCAACGTTCCAACTCCTCGCCCCAGACGCTCGGAGAAGTTTTGGGATTCTGGGATAGACCAGCTAATCCACGGAACAAGTCAGGGTGGAGTTGACACTGGCGGTGGATTACGTTGTTGCCCTGTTCGATGTACCAGCGACCAATTTTTTCCGACTGTTCGTGATGCCCCATGGAAATGGGTCTTAGAGACAGAAATTGGACATCTGTACCGACGTCGCGAACCTGCTCTATCAGAGATTTTCCGCGGAATGATGGCTTGCTTAAAGGCTCATCAATTTCCTCGTCGGTAAGTTTCAGGCTCCCCCGCCCATGGCTTCCCCTGGAACTCAAAAGTCCTAACCAGTATGACTGCAGTTTACTAGTAGCGAGGTTATGTCCATGAACGTCAATAATCATTGGCTACCCCACACTGTTCGTTATCGTCAAAATGCTAGATCGAGGCCCGTGCTGGTCTCTGCTGTAAAGGGGCGAGGGTGTCGACTAGAGGTCACCAGTACTGGACCCTAATAAAAATAGATAATTGGACGTCGAAAAATGAATCGAAGGGGATTTGACCCGATGATTATTCAGTTCAGCTCGCCGCTTTGGCGTAGAGTCTCGCAGGTGGGTTTGGAAGGTTTGATCCCCGAAATCAAAATTCTCTCCCAAAAGACCGTGAGGCGCTCACTCTCGGCACCGCGGCGCCTCTCACCGCACCAGAAACGCTCGGTCCGGCACAAGGTCTTTTGGGTCCAAGCTTCGACCAGGTCCTCTCCCCCGGGACCGGAGCGTAGACTGCTGTCATTACCAGTGAGCTCCGCGCGCCAGTCCCATTCGGCTAGCACCGTCAATTGATAGATGGCGATCACGGCCTGAACGTCGTGGGTTGCGGGCGCCCTCCTTCTTGCCTCATCCAGTTGTCTCCTTGCGCTTTTGAACCAACGCACGGCCTTGGTTGGATCGGGCTCGGCACGCCCACCGATGTAATCGTATAGGCCGTAGAGCCCCCGCATCACCACACGATCCCGAGTCCCATAGGCAATGGAAGGATCACAGGACTCGGGATAGACCTGGCGCAGAAAGGCGAGGAGCTCCTGGCACGTGGCCTTGGCCTCGTCAATCTGTGGCTTATCCAAACTCGGGCCTTCCCCACTGACAATTCGATCGGTTTCCAGGTCGGCGATATTGAAAAGGGTAAGCGCCTTCAGTGTGTACGCCACTCCCAGCAATCCATCTTTTTCCAGTCCCTCTTTATCACCCGCAATCACCTCGTTGACCGTTGCAAGGGCGATTTTATATTGGGACAGGGCGGACAACCGCGAGTGTATGGTGATCGAGCTTTCGGCCTCGACAGCGTTGCTATAGCTGTCCTGGGCCTCCCTCAAGTTACGTGTGCTGCAGCCTAAAACCAACGTCGCGGCCAGGACAGCCCTGAATATTTGGATTCCTCGCACCACAGGTCCTCCTCCCTTGGGCTACGCCCCTTGCAGCGTCGCCTTGATCTGCATGGCTACGTCTGACAGTAACGGGTCTCTATCGATCCAACCCCGGATATGGCTTCTTATCTCGTCGAATTGGGATTGTTTGACACCGTTTTCCGCGGCGACGACCGCAAACTTCTCAAGGACCACACCCATGGCCGCCTGCAGCGCCGAATTGCGTGACTAGCGCCAATGGCTCCTGGTATCGGAACCGCTCCCGAACACGCCCTCGAAAATGGCGTCGAAGGCGAAAGTAAGGGCGGTCCCGACGGAACCGGCCGCAGCCCCGGGTATTTTTTCCAACAGCGACAGTTCCATAGCCCCTGCCCTCAGCCCGGCCTTGAGAGCGCTGGCTACAGTCTCGCTGTTGATCTGTCCCGGGGCGAGCTTGGTGAGAGATGCCATGACAGCGCCAATACAGACACCCACGGGGGTGTCCTCGGCTCCGCCCACGTTGGAAATCCTCTTCACCCAGTACGGGTTGTCGATCACCTCTTCGAATACGGATTCGGCAACTCCCAGCACCTGCGTTCGTGTAAGGGTCGCCGTCCACTGCCCACCAACCGGTTCATGGTAAAACTGCTTCAGTAATTCGGATGTGGCAAGAACCAGGAGATGTCTTTTGGGGTCGGTTTCATCGCTCTCCCATAGGAGGTTCAGATGGCGGCCGGATTTTTCCAGAATGAGCCGCACCAATCCTGGGAACATGTCTTTAGCCTAAGGGGCCTGAACCGTTTCAACCTGGTCGGCAACTTCGATGAAAACCTTTTTGAAGCCCTGGTGCCCGATCTTGAGGATATAGGGATTGTCCGTGACCGCCTTGAGCGTTGACTTGAATACCGTATCAAGCCCCTGGCCGGAGAAAAGTCTTTGAAACTGGAGTTGCCGGTTGGAGTCCGATCCCAGCAAAAGGTCGGCGACGGTACCGCCAATTTCCTTGATGACCGCGCCTTCGTTTTCGTTGAAACCCAGGATCTTCTCGGGATCCCATAGAACCGTTTCGGCGGTGCCCCGGACCATGGCATGAGCGATCCACTGGGGCTACCCCCCCCTTCCGTCTGTTTAGTGGTCAGCAGGTTTTTAAGATGCGTCTGGGTCGACTCCGACAGGCACGTTGCAATGTTTATGACGACCTTCTCGGTCGTGTCGCCATTGCCACTGAGCTGTGGCTCGTTTTTGACCGCTTCGACGATCGCAATTAGAAGGTCTCCAGCCAGATACTCGAGCGGGGACTCGGCAAAATCCGTGCGGTCAATGGCCTCCAGAAAGGCACGAAGCGCCCGTCCCTCGGGTTTTTTGTCCGAGATAGCCCCGGGAGTTAGTAGGAAACAATCAATAGCAAGGTTGACAAGGGTTCCGGCGATTCGCTGGAGCGCTGTGATCCTTCCGCCGGCCTCCCCACTAGACCATTAGCGGATAGTAATGAAGCTCTGGACCTCTTCGATACTGGGCCCTGGGGCCAGTCGAAACTCATCGGGGAGCTCGGTTTCGAACTGCAGGAAGGCCGCCACATAGAGCTCGATGAGTTCGCTCTCTTCCACAGGATTCAGACTGGTCTTCTTTAAAAGCAAAGCGATACGGTGGTTTTCTTTTACGATCGCTTGTCCGATCTCACCCCGAAACCATCTCTTGGCCGACAAGCGATTGACCTTCACGCCACTGAGAAGCGGCAAAGGCATAGAACGGGCCAGGGTCTTTTTCACGTAGACCCGTTTGCCCGCTGAATAGAGTCGAAGCCCATCCGCAATGGCAAAAATCACGGTGCTAACGTTTGGTGTCAAGATCCCCCCCGTAGATGTTTGAATTGCCCATTATAATTTGTTAGCGTCGTACAGTCCATCAAGTTAGAGAATTTCTCCATGGCAGAATCCCAGTCCGGCATCCTTCCTGAATCCAACCCGTATGCGCTTTCCCTCATTCTACGCATTCGTGACCCACAGACCCACGCACCGGCCATTACTAAAGTCGCTTCTCAAGTGCCCGTACTGCTAATAAAAGTAGGGACCGCCGATCCCAAGGCAAGGCTTGTTTGTACCATGGGTATCGGTTCCGAATTCTGGGACCTTGTCTCTCCCGGCAAGAGACCTGCGGCCCTCAGACCGTTCAAGGCGATCGAGTCAGGCAGCAAAACGGCGCCCAACACTGGCGGGGATCTCCTGTTCCACATCATCTCGAAACGTCATGATCTCAATCTGGAGCTAGCCATGCGTTTCAGAAGCCAGTTGGGTGATCTGGTCGAAGTGATGGATGAGACCCACGGCTTTCGTTACGTCGATAGCCGCGACCTCACGGGTTTTATCGACGGCACGGAGAACCCCAAGGGGAAAGAGCGAAAAGGGGTGGCGCTGATCGGCAGGGAAGATCCAGACTTTGCCGGCGGCGCTTACGTATTCACCCAGAAGTATGTGCACAAGCTGGCCAAATGGGCGACCCTTTCTCAGTCGGAACAAGAGAAGGTCATCGGACGGCGCAAGCCGGACAGCCTAGAGCTTTCAGACAAGATCAAACCGCCCACGGCCCATATCAGTCGGGTCGTCATCAAGGAAAACGGGGAAGAGTTGGAAATCGTCCGTCACAGTTTTCCCTATGGAACGACTTCCGAATCCGGGCTTTTCTTCATCGCTTACACCAAAGACCTCGATATCCCTGAAAAGATGCTCAGCCGGATGATGGGGACAGGCGGGGATGGAATACATGACCACCTGATGGACTACACACAGGCGGTCTCTGGGGCCACGTTTTTCGCCCCTTCTTTAAATCGTCTCAAGGCGCTGGCGAGATAACCGCCACCTTACCCCTCTTGCAAACTACTCTGTTCCGGGTTTCGATTGGGCCCGCTGAATGGCCGCCCAGAGCTTGGGCGCCGTATAGGGCATATCGATATCCCGTATCCCCAGCGGGGCCAGGGCGTCCAGGACCGCATTGGCAAGCGCGGCAGGTGCACCGTTGGTACCCGCCTCGCCAACTCCTTTGACTCCCAGCGGGTGAAAGGGATTGGGCGTCACCGTCTCACCGAGCAAGAGGGGCGGCATGTCGCTGGCCCGCAGCACCGGGTAATTCATCAACGAACCGGTGAGGACCTCGCCGTCCTCACCAAAGATCATGTGCTCTCCGAGGACTTCACCAAGCCCCTGGGTCACACCGCCGTGGACCTGGCCTTCAACGATCATGGGGTTAATCAATACGCCGCAGTCATCGACAAGCACTAGCTTCTCGATTTTCAGTTCACCCGTCTCCCGATCAATCCGGACTACTGCTACATGAGCCCCGAACCCCCAGGCCTCACGCTTAGGGTCATAAAAGGCCGTTTCCTGAAGCCCCGACTCCATGCCCGCCGGGACCCTGCCGCTGTAGGCGGCACCGGCAATCTGACGCCACGAAAGATTTTTTTCCGGGACGCCCGCTACGGCGAAGCCTCCCTCGGTTTGAACGATATCACCAGGAGCCGCCTCCATGATATGCCCCGCAATTAACTTGGCCTTTTCAACCACGCGTTCGACAGCAACGGTCATCGCGCCTCCACCCATAACCGCACTGCGGCTTCCGAATGTTCCTACACCTTGCTGCACTGCTAGTGTGTCCCCGTGTCGCACGGCTACCTGATCCATGGTAACTCCCAATTTCTCGGCCGCGACCTGGGCAAAGGCGGTTTCATGGCCCTGTCCATGGGCGCTCGAACCGGTAAGCACCGTGATGACTCCGCTCCGCTCCACTCGTACGGTCCCGCTCTCAAAGCCGGCGCCTCCACTGGGCTCGACAAATGTCGAGATGCCAATCCCGATCAGTTCCCCCCGCTTTCTCGCCTCGCCTCGATAGCGAACGAGGCCTTTGTAGTCGGACAGTCGCAAGGCCTCGTCCAGGGACTTTTCATAATCACCCGAATCGTATTCCACATTCAGTCCCGTAAGGTAAGGGAACTGATCTGGCCGTATAAAGTTCTTGCGCCGGATCTCCAGGCGGTCAAGTCCCAATTCCACCGCCGCCATGTCGACCAGCCGTTCGATATTCTGGACCGACTCGGGCCTTCCGGCGCCCCGATAGGGTCCGGTGGGAACCGTATTCGTAAAAACAGCAACGACATCAACCTGGACGTTCTGAATTTGATAGCATCCGGGCGCCATGGCCATCATGCGCTGGGGCGGCCCCGCCGTGCTCGAGTGGAGATAGGCGCCGAGGTTGGCAACAACCCGCGTGCGCAAACCCAACATGGTGCCGTCCCGCTTGAGCGCGAGCTCCGAGGTCATGGCCTGGTCACGACCCTGAATGGTCGTAACAAAGTCATCGCTGCGTGTGGCGATCCATTTGACCGGACGCCCTAACTGGAGGGCCAGGAAACAGACCAGCACATCCTCCCGGTAGAGTGGACCTTTACTGCCGAAGCCCCCTCCGACATCCGGCGCTATCATCCGGATCCTGTGTTCGGGGAACCCGAGGGCCTCCGCTAGGTCCGCACGCACCCGGTGGGGCCCCTGGCACGAAGCCCATACGGTGAGTTCCTGACCCATGGCTTGCGGATTGGCCACAATCCCCCGCGGTTCGAGGGACATAGCAACGAGCCGAGGGCTCACGATGTGCATGCGACAGATATGGTCGGCCTCAGCGAAAGCCTTTTCTACATCGCCGCCCTTTTTGGTCACCGTGTAGCAGACGTTACTGTCCAGCTCCTCATGGGCCAGCGGCGCACCGGGCTTCAATGCCTCCTCGGCGTTCACGACCGCCGGCAGCGGGTCGTATTCCACCTCGATCGCACGCGCCGCATCCTCCGCTAATGCACGGCTTTGAGCGACGACGGCTGCCACGGCAGTGCCCGCTGCGTGAACGGCTCCACGAGCCAGCACGGGGAATTTGGGCATCAGCATGCCCCGCACCATAGGACGGGGCGGAATCCCCAGCTCACCGATGTCATCACCGGTCAAAACGGCTTCAACGCCCGGTAGATTCAGTGCGGTTGCCGTATTAATCGAGGTGATCTTTGCGTGGGCGTATGGGCTACGCAGCAATGCCAGGTGAAGCATCCCAGGTAACTTGACATCGTCCACAAAACACCCGTGTCCCGTCAGCAGAACCGGATCTTCAACCCTTAAAACGGACGAACCGATCAAACCTCTATCATTGCTTTCCGATGTCATTTCAATTCCTCAAGTTTTCATCTACCACCAACACTTGATTCCGATTTCCTGAGACTTGTTCATTCAAAAAAGATCATCGACACCCTGACTTCTGACCGCTGATCTCCAACCTCTGGCTTTTTGCTCTTTGCCCTATGCTCTTCGCCGTCTTCTTGCCTCTTATCATTTGCCTCTTTACTTTCGACTCCCCCGTTCCTCCATCCTCGATCTTCTATCCTCGTTTTAACTTTTTACCTTTTCCTTCTGTCACCCGATTGCCTTCTCAATCGCCCGCCGCACAAGGACCGAGGCCATTTTCCGCTTGTAATCGGCGCTGGCGTACACATCCCCGTCAGGATCGGACCCTTCGGCGGCTTTGGCTGCAGCAGCCGCGATCACCTCTGAAGCGAGGGTTTGTCTTTGCAGTGCGGCTTCCGTACCGGTGGCCCGAATGGGCCCGCTTCCCAAACCACCAACTACAACCCGGGCCAATTCGCAAACACCCGACGGCTGGCGTGTTATCACTACTCCCGCACTTACGACCACATATCCGGTTGCCGGGTTTCCCAGCTTAACGTAGGCCGAGCCGGAACCGGAAGGCGGTAACGGTACACGAATCTCCGTTAGTATCTCGTTGGAGGCGAGTGCCGTGGTGTAGTAATCAACAAAGAAGTCTTGGCTCAAAACTTCGCGGCGGCCTGAGCGCGATACCAGTACGAATGATGCGTCGAGGGCGGCCAGAATAACGGGAAAGTCCGCGCCGGGATCCGCATGGGCCACGCTACCGCCAATGGTCCCGCGATTTCGCACCTGCATGTCCCCGATAAGCAAGGCTGCATCAGCGAGTGCCGGTATGTATTTACGAACGATTTCAGAGGCGGCCACATCGCTATGCAGCGTAAGCGCGCCAATGGCGAGAGTATTGCTATCGATCCTCGCTCCGCGCAGGCCTGAGATCTGACCCACGTCGATCAAGATGCGAGGTGAAGCCAATCTCAGCTTCATGGCCGGGATCAAGCTGTGACCGCCGGCCAGCAACTTGGCGTCCTCCCCATGCTGGGTAAGTAGATCTAGAGCCTCGTCGATGGAACGCGCAGCGTAATATCCAAAGCTAACTGGAAACATGCTGGCTCCTCATCTTCTCTGCGGCCAACCGGATTGCCTCGACGATATTGACGTAACCGGTACAACGGCAGAGGTTCCCATCCAGTGCATGTCGGATTTCCTCTTCCGTTGGATTCGGATTGGTCTCGAGCAGATACTGGGCGACCATGACGACCCCAGGAGTACAGTAACCGCACTGAAGACCGTGCTTCTCGCGGAAGCTTTCCTGAAGCGGATTGAGCGTTTTTGCCGGTGCGAGGCCCTCGATAGTCGTCACCTCAGCCCCGTTGGCCTGGACTGCCAGGACAGTGCACGATTTGACCGCGCGGCCGTTCAGGTTAATCGTACAGGCACCGCATTGACTGGTATCGCATCCCACATGGGTACCTGTCAGGCCTAGATCCTCGCGCAGAAAATAAACCAGCAGAGTGCGCGGTTCGACCACCGCGTCGTGTTTGACCCCATTGACGGTCACGTTTATGGAAACAGCCAGACTTTCAGCTTGTGCAGCCATCCTCGTCCTTCCTCCGGTATCAGTTATTCAGCCCAAATCTACGGCTCTATCTTTTTACACAGAGTTGGGGCGCTTCTCAATACCCGCGCTCAGGGACCGAAGAAACGGTTGACAGCGCTTCCCGCGCGCCCTACACTCCCGCACGATCAAGGAGGTGGTCCCATGGCCAAGATCCGGCACCTTGCATACCGAGTGGCAGATGTTGAAAAGATGGCGGAAGTCTTTGTTAGCACTCTAGACATGACCCTGACCTAGAGACGGAAGAACGGCGCCATTGACCTTTCCGACGGTTCAATCAATATCACCCTGCTACCCAAGCAGAAACCCGGCCCCAACGGAGAACCGGCTCATCAGGGAATCGACTATATTGGTTTCACCGTCGAGAATGATGATGATGCGGCACGCCGTATGGAAAAGGCGGGGGTAAAAGAGGCAGGGCTAATCGATCTAGGTGGCGCGGCCTATTTCGAGGCAAAGGACAAGGGCCCCGAAGACATCATCGTCGACATCGGCCACTGGATCGGAACAGAACCTATCGAAAAGTAAGCCGTCCCCGTTCCAACGACCGCATAATAGTGAAAATCGACCAGATCAGGACACCCGTGCGATCGTACCAGCGCCCGATACCGGTCGAGGGGTTTTAAAGAGCTCGTTCAAACACCAACTGGCGACCTCACCCCCGGTAGCGAACCACACCCCTTCTGCCCGTTTCATGTGCTCGATAATACGCTGCAAGGTACTCGCCCTCCCCGGCCTTCCGGATATATAAGGATGGAACTGAAACGGGCAAAACATGGGCTGCCGTTTGGATTCTTCATAGAGCTCGTCAAAGAGCCCCTTCCAGATCACCAGCGTATCCTCCGGATTACCTGAATCCCTCTGTCCGTAACTGCGGCCGTCACCGAACGGCTGGCGCGGGAGTTCTACCAGGCGGCGCGGGCCGTCTTCCCACAGGAAGGGCAGGTCATGGGAAAAGGAGTTGCTATTCCAAAGGTAGCCATGCTTCATGAGGAGCTCCAGGCTGTTGGGGCTTTGCGTGCACGAACGCCAGCCCACGGGCCGTCCCCCCGAGTTGCGTTGGATGATGTCCGTCGTGCGCCGCATCACCTCTGTCTCCTCTTCTTCAGTCAGATCACGCGCAACCTCGTGATGGTACCCGTGCCCGGCGACTTCATGGCCCTTCGCAACGATCGTCCTGACGGCTTCAGGATACCTCTCGGCGATCCCTCCGCAGGTTAAAAACGTTGCCTTTACCCCTTGCTCTTCAAGGATTCGAACGATCCTCCAGACCGCAGTGTTCGGTCCATACTCAGCCTGGGTGTACTCCTCGTGGTTGATCTTTCCATTGGCGAGGGGCTTAACATCTTCCCCTCCCTGAAAATCAAAGGTCAAGGCGACGGCAATCCGGGCATCGGACGGCCAGGAAAACCGGGCCTCAAGATGACGTTCCTTTAACATTGCCTAGTCCTCCGAAATCTCAGCGACCCAACCGAAGAAAGATAAAGCTACCCTTTCCATTCGTAGTTAAGAGCAGCAAAGTCGATGGTCATCTTTCCGCCCGCTTTTGACGACCGCGGTAGCTTGTCGGCGTCTTTCAGTCCCTCCGGGCAGTACAACTCCATGAGGTTCCCCGATGGATCACGGAAGTACATGAGAGCCTCGATTCCATGCCGGGTCCAGGGTTCATGGATTGGAACTCGGTGGGCCTTGAGGTTTTCTATAAACGGATAAAAGCTCTCCGGGTCCATGGTAAAGGCATTGTGGGGATACTCGGCATCGCGTCCCGTCCAGCCCTCCTCACGTTCCGCCAGACCTACGGTGGCCCCCCCCAGCGTGACTTCGGCAAAGCCCTTAGCCAGGTCTCGGACATTCTCTCCCCCCAGGACCTCCACATAGAAGCGTTTCGACTGCTCCAGATCCCGCACCGGAATACTCGTATGGTTGAAGTTTCCCAACTTCGGCTTGGTAGCACTGGACATGATCGTATCCTCCCTTTGCTTGATTTTAATCCGATTTGTCAAGAACGCAACGCTAGCGAACCAATGCGGGTTCGGTGGTCGCCTTTGATTCCCGCACCAAGGGTTCCGTTCGCCACCCGGCTTCAGAGAGATCAACGCGTACACCAATGGGATCCCGGATGAACGCCTCGGCAAACCGGCCATCGCGCGGCGTACCCTCAGGCCCTTGAGTCGCGCCTGCTTCGACAGCCAATTTCGCCGTCTCTTCCTTGCTGTCTACTTGAAAGCCGAAATGGTCAAGCCCCTCGGGACGGCCCTCTCGAGCTGGTAAAATTGCCAGGTTCAGCTACCCATCGGAAAGGTACACCGCTTCTCGATCCTTCGTGCTGGCACTGGGGGGGCGAAACACGATCTTCATGCCGAAGATTTGGGTATAGAATTCCACCATCTTTGCCTGGTCTTTGGCAAAGAGTGCAATGTGGCGAATCTTGGCCATAATCTGCCTCCTTTCAAATTGGCCCCCTAGACATCCAGTCTGGGGGGAGATGAGGAATCCAACAATGTGACCCTAAGTTGTGCAGTCTGAGTTGTTCGAGCCGGGAGCGGCCCCAAAGTAAGGCAGATCCATGGATGTGTCAAGGGGAAGATGGTTCAAGTACTAGTCTAAATTTTGAGAGGTTGCTTTACCGTGGCACGGTAACTCCGGTAGGTCCCCCAAGTGAGCTGGACCAGTCCGTTCAACTCCGTGACATAGGCCTCGTAACGTTTTTTGTCGATCAGCTCCGGGGGTGCAGTTCGAGGCGGTCTTCATCCGTATTGAGGAAGAAGTGCTGGGAGAGAAATGTGTTCAGTTTCACGAGGGTGCGCAGAAGCCGGTCGAATGCCTGTCCCACCTCGTTGTCGAGAAACTGATTCCCCTGCCGATTAAACTCCTCGTAGAGTCTGGGTATCTGGGCGGCGTCCTTGCTTGGACACATTCGCTGCGCCAGATACTGATCCAGGAAGGACTCTAGAAATCCGTAGGAAATATATTCCTCCGACTTATTGAAGAACGCGGCATCGTGCTCAACGGATCTCTCATCGGATAGCCATCGGCCAAGGGGCCTGCGGAAGAGGAAACAGACGATAAAAAAGCCGAAGAAGAAAAGCACCACGGCTCGCCAGAGGGCAACCGAATCCCAATAGGTCTGCAAGTCAGGGGCAAACTGATTCCAGATGTTATTTAAAATCTCCATCTCGCAACTAAAATGTTGCCAAGAACCGAATTTTAAAGAAAGAAAAGGCTGGAAAAGATTTTGCAGCAACCATCCGAAAGACGATTATTTTTTTCTCTTGAGCCATGCTAGGTTGGAAAGTATGGGAACGTATACACCTCCCTGCCCCCACTTCCCCAACTGTTTCGGCTGTTCTTTGATCGACCGGCCCTACCCCGTGCAATTACAGAGCAAACGGGACCGCCTCGTTAAAGCCCTGGCCGCCTATCCGGACCTGGCGCGTCTCGAGGTTCCCGCCGTCGTTGGCTCGCCCCGGCGTTTGGGTTACCGGGGAAGAGTCAAGCTCGCAGTCAGCCGGGCCAAAAGGGAAATCGTGACAGGTCTATATTTCCCCCAGAGCCATAGGGTCGTCGACATCTCTTCCTGCCCGGTCCACCCGAAACCGGTGAACCAGGCGGTTCAGGAATTGAAACGGCAGATGCCTCGGTTGGGAATCGAACCCTATAACGAAAGTGACGATAGCGGCCAGCTTCGCTATCTGGACTTCCGTTACAGCTTTTCACGGCGCGAGCTTGGAGTCACGTTAGTAACTCGCCACCCTGCCTTTCCTCAGGGGCCCGAGTTGAGCCGGGCACTGAGGCGGCGGTTTGCTTTCATCAACGGAGTCATCCAGAACATCAACGAGGAACGTGGCAATGTTATTTGGGGAAAAGAATTTCGCTCCCTGGCGGGCCGGGATTCGATTTTGGAACAGATCGGATTTTTAAAACTCAGGTTCCCCGCCGGCGTTTTTTCACAGGCAAATCCGCCCGTGGCCCGGCGACTCTATGAAGCGGTTGTCCAACTCGCGGGACTGACAGGGGAAGAGAGAGTCCTGGATCTTTACTGCGGGGTTGGGCCCCTTTCGCTCTATCTGGCGACGGCTGCGGCAACCGTCTGGGGCATTGATGAGTATTCCCTTTCCATTTCTACGGCCAAACAAAACGCACGCATGAACGGTTTTCACAACTGCCGGTTTTTTGTCGGGGATGCAGCAGAAAAGATCGCGGAGCTCAAAGACAACCTGTCCGGGATCGACCTGCTCGTTTGCAACCCGCCGCGTAAAGGCATCCAATCCCAGGCCCTACAAGCCGTGCTCGCTGCCGGCGCGCCCAGGATCATCTACGTCTCATGCGAACCCGTAACGTTGGCACGGGATCTGGATCGTTTTTCACAGGACGGGTACCGAACCACGACAATTCAGCCTTTCGACATGTTTCCACAGACCGAGGAGGTCGAGACGGTCGTGCTTTTAGAAAAACTCTAAAGCTGCACCTGCTCCGAACTCTCCCTACAGAACTAGGCACCATCGGTCCCGTCATTCAGCAATCCTTCGTCTTCAACCCCAGGGTCTCCTCATAGACACTTTCCTGCGTGTCGCCCCGCTAGCTGATACTTCAAAACCCCGGCATGGAGCTTGCGTACTCTTCCCATCAATCGATGATGAACCGGTGTTGTGAGATGGCAGAGTAAAGTCTATTTAGGAACAATACCGAAGGATTCATGATTATTAAGAGCACTCCACCCTACGCAGGGACCGAGGCTTTCATATGAACGGGCTTTTGGTCATAGCGAAGATTTTTCTCTTAGTGTCCTTAAATTGGTTATGTGTGGCTGGTAGCCACTGCCTTTAAAAGGAGGGTAGGGTCAGGGTGTGGCATTCTACTATTCTCACCTATTTCAGCGGTGATCTTTGGCCTCAAATATTGGCACCACGTTAAAAAGCCATTTCATATCTATATGAGCTCGTTCACTGTCGCCTTCGGAATCGCCTTTATCGTTTTTACCTCCTACGGCGCTTTGGAAATGCTTGGTGCCGGGAAACAAATCGCCATGGGCATCTCTCAGGGGAATCTATCCGAAGAAGATGCCATGAAGTTTATGAACAAGGGCATAGATGTCACAGAGAACGCGTCTTCAGATCCAGAAGAAAAGAAGAAAGCGGCCCTGATGCGCCGGATGATGGTAGTGATGAAATCCAAGGAATCCCAAACCTCCCTTTCGTGCAAGCTCCCTCGAAACAACAGTTCTCTATTTCATCACCCTTCCCAGTTAGTTGACGATCTCGGTGCGTGTTTCCACCCACTCTTCCTTAATAATTCATAGGAAAATCCGGGGGTGAGTCAAGGGGAGTGAAGTTAGAAGAAGGAAGGAAAAGGGAAGCGGCCCGAGACGGGCCGCTCGATGACAAAGGATCTTGATCAGGCCTGCCCCATAGGCACGCCGTCGAGATCCATACTAGGCCCGGTAGAGTAAAGCTCGTCGAACACTTCTTCCGGTTCGGCCGGTTTTACTTTAATCTGGTCTTTATCGATATGGACGCGAAACGAGATGAGCGGCCTTAGCGCCTCTAGCCCCAGGTAAGTCCTCGCCGGCAGATAGAAGGCGGAGGCATCTGAAGAACAGGTACTCAACGTTCCCCGGAACTCGCACTCGGACAGTGCGTTGCCGCAGCCGGTACAGTGCCCCTCGACAGCAAAGTATGCCCCCCAGGAGTTGAAAACCGCAATTAAAACCCCGTTGTGGCGAAAGAGTTTTCCTTTTCCCGGTTCAATCTCACCCACATCGGCAATCTTTATGAAATCCTCCATCTTGACTCCTCTCTTATTGTCCTGAAAACCCAACAAAAAAGCGCCGCCATCTTCCGATGGGAGCGCCTTGCTCTTTTCCACTCTTGAGAAGCTTCCCGGTCGTTAAGGATCTTATTACCTAGCAGTTAATGTGTCGGCTGCGCGTCGTATTGTTCCTTTTTTTACAGTAAATACCATGCCAAATGGATTAGTGCGGAAAAATAAGGCTTTGCGAGGGGGGACTGTACGAATTCGCCCAGGAACCATCTTTGGCGTGATCAATCTTCGTTAAGACCCAAGTCAGCGTTCGTCACCTCTTTCTAATTTAGCGAAATAGTTTTTTTGACCCGGGTTTCTGACAGAGCGAGTTTCAGCGGATTGCGAAATGCAGTGTCAACCGACTATCTCAGATTTACCCAGTAGAAAGGAACGAAGTCTAAACTGAGGTGGAGTATCCGATACCGGATTCGAAGGATAACTGAGAGTTGGAAGTCTCGCCCCACGGCTGCAGTACTCTCACCCCCAGAGCCGCTTGGTGGCAAGCCTGGCACCCTCTACTAAAGACCTTAGTTTGGCCCAAGCGACATCTGCCTGGACCCGGTCACGGCCGGCGAAAGTCCCGAACCCGCAATCGGTACCCCCTATGACGTTCTCCCGACCCACCACCCCGGCGAACTGCTCGATGCGTTGAGCCACTAACTCAGGGTGCTCTACGAAGTTCGTTGTCGTATCGATCACGCCGGCGATGAGCACTTTGCCAGGAGGGAGCTTCACCTCTTGCCACACCTGCCACTCATGGGCATGTCGCGGGTTGCAGGACTCCACCACGTAGGCGCCTGCCCGCACCTTCAGGACCAGGTCGATGATGTCCCGCAACGCTACGTCGTGGGTGTGGGGCCCTTCAAAGTTTCCCCAGCAAATATGGTAGCGAACCTGCTCCTCAGGGATCCCTGCCAGGGCGTGATTCAGCGCGTCGACCCGAATGGCCTGAGCCCTACGGTACTCATCCAGTGTGCTGTTCCGAAAGCTTACGCTTCGGTCCATGGCGTTATCCGGAGCATCGATTTGCACTAACAGTCCCGCTTGTGCGATGGCCTGATACTCTTCCTTCATGGCGTCGGCCAGGGCAAAGAGGTACGCCTCCAAAGAGGGGTAGTGGCGGTTGTGATTAGTGTACTCGATGACTCCCAGCGAGGCAGACGGGAGAAAGGCCCCAACAGCGGGCGCGCTGCCCAGTGCACTTTTCAGGTTTTGGATATCAGTCGTAACGGCCTGTTTCCCCCGGTAGACAATGGGAGCAACGCAGAACGGGCGCTTGAAATCCGCACCCGCGGTCCGCAGGCGGCTCCAGCTAGGAAAATCGGCTGCCTCCGCCCGAATGCGCGGTTCTGTGTTTGAACCGCCGAAGCCTTCCATGCGCTCAGTCACATAGACGCTGAATCCGGGCTTACCGAATTCTCCATCGCTGACGACATCGAGACCGGTGTCCATCTGCTTTCGGACAACCTCCGCCACCGCCGACCGGACACGGGCAGCCAAAACCTGGGCGTCCACTGGCCGACCGCTTTCCCGTGTCAGGACCATTTCTAACAAGTCAGGGGGGCGAGGTAGACTACCCGTATGAGTCGTCAGTATCCGTTCTGTACTTCGTTTCATGAGTCACCTCTTAGAAAAAAAGGGCGAGTCAATCAATACCGCCCCACGTCCGATGTTATTTACAGTCTGAAATCATTTGCGTCAAGAGTACGGCCAGATACGCCGGTCCAACAATACACAGGTTGACATCCCGGCTCATTTTCCGATACTTGCCCTATGGAGTCACAAGTCACATCTGTTAAACAGGCCTATCTTTTACCTGTGGGGAGCGAGATCACGGTGCGGGGTTGGGTCCGCTCCCGCCGGGATTCCAAGGGAATCACCTTCATTGAATTGAACGACGGCTCCCGATTCACGAGCCTACAACTCGTGGTGGAAGGTGGAGTGGTACCGGTTGAAATACTCACCCAGGTCACCACGGGCAGCTCCCTTTCCGCCTCCGGTGCCCTGGTCCAATCCCCCGCCAAGGGACAAGCCGTGGAATTGAAAGTCACCGTGGTTTCTGTTTACGGCACGGCAGATTCTGCAACGTATCCCTTACAAAAAAAGGGCCATTCCCTCGAATTCCTGCGCGAGATCGCCCACCTGCGGGTGCGTAGTAACACATTCGGCGCGGCCTTCCGCGTGCGGAACGCGCTTACCCACGCCATTCACAGCTTCTTTCAGGAGCGAGACTTCATCTACGTCCAAACACCAATCATTACGACCTCCGATTGCGAGGGGGCAGGTGAAATGTTCAACGTAACCACTCTAAATTTGCGGGACGTTCCTCGCACCGATGACGGCAATGTGGATTGGCAAAAGGATTTTTTCGGTCGGCCCGCGTTCCTAACCGTTAGCGGTCAATTGGAAGCCGAGATCTTTGCCCAGAATTTTACCCGTGTCTATACTTTTGGTCCCACCTTCCGTGCCGAGAACAGTAATACGCCTCGCCATCTGGCTGAATTCTGGATGATCGAGCCGGAAATGGCCTTCAATGATCTGCAGGACAACATGCGTCTGGCTGAAGAGTTTCTAAAATTCACCATTCGCTACATCCTCGAGCATTGTAGGGAAGACCTGGAGTTTTTCACCCAACGGGTGGAAAAAACCGTACTCGGGACTTTGGAGCACGTGGCAGGTTCTGCCTTTGCCCATCTCTCATACACCGATGCCATCAAGGCCCTGCAAGAGGCTAACAAGAGATGGGAATTCCCGCCCCAATGGGGCCACGACCTGCAAACGGAGCACGAGCGGTTTCTATCCGAAGAAATCTTTAAAAAGCCGGTGATCGTGACGGACTACCCGAGGGGTATCAAACCTTTTTACATGCGGGTCAACGACGATGACCGAACCGTGCGGGCCATGGATGTGCTGGTTCCGCGGGTCGGCGAGATCATTGGCGGGAGCCAGCGCGAAGAACGATACGACGTGATTCTAAATAGGTTAAAAGAAACGGGACTGGATGAAAGGCCCTACTGGTGGTACCTGGACCTGCGCCGGTATGGGACCGTCCCCCACTCGGGGTTCGGACTCGGCCTGGAACGCATGATGATGTACCTCACCGGCCTTAAAAATATCCGCGATGTCATTCCTTTTCCCCGGACACCCGGCAACGCGGAATTTTAAAATCGCCTAGAAAAAAGAGGAGCGTCGCCTTATTATCTCCCTAGCACCTGGCCAGGCACTCACGTAGCACCCTCCGGTCGCCGGTGCATTTCCGTGATCACGATTTTTGCATGATCAACAGGCTCTCCATCCATAAGTTGAGATGGCTGCGCCCAATAGGCGACCGGACGAATAAGCTCTAGAGCGTAAAAACGACCTCTCTATTTCAATAGCTTCTTGGCTAGCTTGCTCGCCGGGATACGCACCGACTTGATCTTCTTTTCGGTCTGATTTTCGATCTTCATAATTTTTTTAATGTCATCCCGGGAATATCCTTGATAGCCTTGACCCCGAACTCCTGAAGCCCCATGGTGTCCACGTCAAACCTGCGCGATCCTTGTCCCATGGCCTTGACCCAGATGCTCTGCCCTTCTTTGCTCAGCAGCCAATTCACGAAGGCCTTGGTCGCATTGGGATGGGGTGGATTCTTGATGATGGTGAGGTTGCCGCTTCCGCCGGTCCCATAGGCCCCTTCCCTAGGCGTAGGAGCCGGCTTAACTGGCAGCCCAGCTTTGATAAAGGGGACGTATGTGTAATGGGTCAAACCAATTGAGATGGCCAGTTTCCCCTTGGCGACATTCTCGGCTAATTGTCTTTGATTACGGCTGAGAAGGAGATCCTGTTGGGCAAGCTTTTTCAAGAAATCTTCTCCCTTGGTCATCCACATGAAGGCCCAGGTTGAGTCGCCAGCCCCCGGGTTGCGCGGATCGAGAAAGCCAATTTTGCCCTTCCATTTAGGATTGAGGAGATCGTCATACCCCCAAGATCCTCCGGTTTTACCATATCCGTGTTGTACCATATGTTTTCCGTTAGGTACGCCTGAAAGCCGTAGACATATCGTTGAGCGTTATCAATCCACATATGCCCGCCCCACCACTGCTTAGGATCCTTGACCTCGGGCAACACGAACCGCGGCTCTACCGGCTCTAGGATTTTATTGCGCACGAGTCCCCGGGTAATGGAATTGACCCCCCCGACATGAATGTCAAAATAGTGCAATCCCGCCTTGTTTTCCTTCACGATTCGCCGTATGGGCTTGCTTCCCCTTCCGACGATAAGCTCAAGCTCAATGCCGTAGCGCTTCGTGAGCTCTGCATGGGCCGCTTTGCGTAGCGCCGCACTGGAAGGAAACGATACGACGACCTTTCCCTCCTTTTTCGCTGCCTGTACCACCTTTCCCCAATCCCCTGATCCGCCCATAGCTCCCTGACCGGGGACAGGACTGATCGCGATCAGTATGACCACAAGTATTAGATAGATCCAATTTACCGTTTTCATCATTAAAACCCTCCCCAAACTTGATTCCTGGCAATTTTTTATTCGTAATCTCAGGTGTCGATCCGCAATTTATAGATCATTAGGACCCGTTC
The DNA here is from genome assembly GCA_963664015.2 of Binatia bacterium. Taxonomy (GTDB): domain Bacteria; phylum Desulfobacterota; class Binatia; order UBA9968; family CAXXLF01; genus JACZQL01. The sequence goes on from CAXXLF010000002.1 coordinate 1,155,464, forward strand.
ATAATTGAATCCTGCTGACCGGGCGTCAGAGGTTCAAATATGAGGCGGGATTGCAATACGGCAGTTCCGGGAAGACGTCAAGGGGGAAGATAACGGCCTGGAATCACTCGAATTTCCTGGGCCGGTTAAGTGGAAAAGCGCTGGCGGACAGTGATCGCACTCGACCTGATTCCATGAGACGCATACGAGTTTTCTTTCAAACCCGGCGATTCTTAGATATAGTAGATAGGGTAAGGGATAGCTTGGCCCGCCTACTGATTACGATTCCAAAGAAAGTTAACTCAAGGAATTGAAACTCAATTCTCTAAGCGCCGCTCCGACGGTTCGACTTTCAACAAAAGATTTGACCGTTCCGCAACCACTTTGATAATTCAAGCAGTAGCCTCGCTAAGAGAATTGGGACTTTGAAAACTGCACACAGAAACAAGCCTTTCCTTTTCTGCCTCATAGGAATGGCACTGATTCTTGGCGGATGTGGCTTCCCCCGGCAAATGTTAATGCTTGAGTCACTCGCCGGTGGCAAGACAGATACGCCGGTGCGAACCGAATCACCAAAGGTCGACCTGAACGAACCGGTTCTTGACGATCGGGAGATCGTGGTGGCCCCGCGGTCTCAGCAGGCTGCCGATCTAACAGATCCACCGGGGCCCAAACTCTCGGACCCACCCGAAGACTTCCTTCTATCGGAAACGGAGTACGGACCTCCGCCCTTCTGGCCAAAGGATCCCTCACCATCCGACTCGACCCAATTTTCTTCCCTGTCCCCAACAGAAGATAAAGCCTCATGGGAAGAATACGAGGAAGCGTCGAAATCGGTAGAGCCCGCGGATTCGGAATCACAAGTCCCTGCCGCTTTCCCCGGCAAGGAGGAATCCGATCTATGGGATCGCATCCGCCGGGGTTTCGCCTTGCCGGAACGGCGAAACGCGCAGGTTGTGGCAGAGGTAAAATGGTTCAGCCGTAATCAAGCCTACCTGGATCGTGTCGCCGATAGGGCCCAACCCTATTTACATTATATTGTCAGCCAGGTGGAGAAACGGGGAATACCCACCGAGATCGTGTTGCTCCCCGTGGTGGAGAGTGCATTTCAGCCCTTTGCCCACTCCTCCAGCCGTGCCGCCGGTATTTGGCAGTTTATCCCCGGTACGGGACGACGCTTCGGTTTGAAATTAAACTGGTGGTACGATGGCCGACGGGATATTAAGGCCTCCACAAAGGCGGCTCTTGATTATCTGGAATATCTGAACAAATTTTTCGATGGTGATTGGTTGCTGGCCCTGGCCGCCTATAACTCGGGCGAAGGCACCGTACTCAAAGCGATGCGCGCCAACCGACGACGGGGCAGGTCCACCAAGTTTTGGTCACTGCAACTACCCCGGGAAACAAAACAATACGTGCCCCGACTCCTTGCCATTCGCGACATCGTCGCCACTCCAGAAAAACTAGGCATTACTCTCAAGTCCATAGCCGATGAACCCTATCTCACCAGCGTGGATATCAATTCACAATTGGTCCTCGCCGATGCGGCTAAACTAGCGGAAATGGACCTGGAAGAGCTGCTTCAACTCAATCCGGGTTTCAAGCACGGGGTCACCGCGCCGGATGGCCCCCATGAACTGTTAATCCCCCTGGACAAGGCGGACCGCTTCGCCACCCAGGTAGCCCAGCTGCCTTCCGAAGAACGGATCCAATGGATGCGACATCTGATAATCCCTGGCAACACACTTGGCGGGGTTGCGCTCGATTATAAAACGACAATCAGAGTATTGCGCCAGTTCAATAAACTCAGAGGCAACCTCATTCGCGCCGGCGATTATCTCGTTATCCCTATCCCCGCGCGTACCAAGAGTCGCCGCCAGAACGCTCTTCGAGACGTCGCCGCTCGCAGCGAGACAACCATTCACACTGTGACGAGCGGAGATAATTTGTGGACCCTGAGCCGGAGATTTGGCACCACGGTGCGACACCTATGCAACTGGAATGGCATATCCCATCATGCGTTGCTCCAGCCCGGCCAGAAAATTACCGTGTTCCGCGGTCCTTCGTCCAGCGTGATCCCCGCCAGCCTGAACACGCCCACCGTACCGGGGGCGATTGCCAAACCTCGTAAGATTACCTATACAGTGCGTAAAGGGGATACCTTGACACGTATCGCACAGCGCTACAGGGTCACGATCAAACAGTTAGAGCGGTGGAACAATATCAAGAGCAAGCGATATCTCCAACCGGGCCAAAAACTCACTCTATACATCGCCCTCACAGCCGACTCCGAGAGAAGCTGACCTCGTTCCCCCGCTCCCCACCCTCACGCCCTACAGTCACTAATTAAAGGTGCTCCTGCATGAACTACATTAGATCACAATAGTCTTCTTGATCGGCTTTTTTCATTGCGGGAGTGTACTGCTCGCGAACTTGCTCACCGTGAGAAATCAATTGAATTTGAGGCCACTTGGGCAGCGGATGTTTTATTGAGTAAAGATAAACATCCGTGATAAGCCTGGCATGCCGTCCAGTACCGTTCGTGAAAGGATGTATCCTTGTCAGTCGATTCTGCAGACGGGCCGCAACTTCGAGGGGGGGGGGCCCATGGAGCATTCATCTGAGATCTAATACTTAAAATCTCCACACAATACCTTGATCTGTTGATAGATCAGATGGGGTTCCATTCCCATATTTAATCGTTCGGTCCGATATTTTCCCGCCCAGTCCCAAATGTCGCCGAACATGTCCAGACGCACGCGCCGAATGAACACGTCGGTCAGCCATGCTGCTCCAAACCTTTTCCTTCGAGCTCTAAAGACGTATTTGTCGTAGGCCCGAGAGATGGCCTCCAGCTCGGCTGCGTTCCGGGCGTTACCACTTGTCAGTCGCGCCTGTTTCGGGCATGACAAATCCTCACCTGGCGTTGCCCCTGGGTGTTCGGTTTGATCATTCATCGGATTTGGACCAGAGTTTTTCCTTAGGATCGCTTAGGATTTTATCGGTGCACTTTTCCAGAAGGTGCCGAAAGACATCGGCCTCCGGCGCTTGCTCCTCCAAGGCCATCGTCCCCATGGATTGTTTAAGACGTTTTAACGCGTGACTACGCGCCCTTCCTCGAAGCACATCTTTGTAGGTCGAATCGGGCGTGGTTCAACAACCAGATCACACGACAAGGGGCCGAATATTCGCTTCAATGTAGTGACCTGGGAATCTATTTTGCCACGCTCAATTCCAGCAAGGTGCGGCTGAATCACATGGGCACGTTCAGCAAGTTCAGCTTGTGTCATACGCAGCGCAAGGCGCACCATGCGGATCCAGTCTCCAGGAGATTGCTCAAACTGGCGGCTCATAGTAGCTTCGAGACGCGATAAGACCATGTCATCGATAATGCTTAATCGCTTCCGAATCATGTTACTATTTTATATAATTAAACATATAATCCTAGCATTAATCGATATGGTTTAACGTATCACAACTACAAGAACAGCTGTTAACTTAGATACTTATATATAATAGTTCGCTCTATATAGTGATTCCCTAGCAGGGGATTCAACCTCGAGCGCAAGAAATCGTGCCCTTGACGAAAGTTGCCTCGCCTCTCCCCGGCAGTTAGATATTCCAAAGAGCGCCTGCTCGTAAACTCGGGTTTCGTATGTGGCGTCGAATCTGTGCCCTAACTCGTGTTGCAACGATGGACAAGGAGAAAATGGAAGGAATTAACGGGAAGATTGATATTAATGTAATGTCTGACCCTAGATCCCCCGGGACATGCTTCGGGCCCTATGGTCAAAACATGCCCCGGGAGCCTCATTCCTATTTCAAGAGCCTCTTGGCTACCTTCTTTGCAGGGATACGCACGGAGTGTATCTTCTTTTCGGTCTGATTCTCCAACTCAGACCACTTTTCAACGGTCATCCCGGGAATGTCCTTCATAGCCGTGACTCCAAACTCTGGAAGCCACTTTGTATCCACATCGAGCCGGCGCGTTCCCTGTCCCATGGCCTTGACCCAGATACCCTGCCCTTCTTTGCTCATCAGCCAATTCACGAACACCTTGGCCGCGTTGGGGTGGGGTGGATTCTTGAGGATGGTGAGGTTGCCGCTTCCACCCGATCCATAGAAACCCTCCTTAGGCCTCGGTGCCGCCTTAACCGGGAGGCCCGCCTTAATGAACGGGAGATAAGAGTAATGGGTCAAACCGACAGACATTGCAATTTTCCCCTTGGCCACGCTCTCGGCCAGGAGCCTCTGATTACGGCTAAGCATGAGATCCTGTGCGACGAGCTTGCGCAAATAATCTTCTCCCTTGATCATCCACATGAACGACCAATTCGAGTCGCCGGCCCCCGGATTGCGCGGGTCTAGAAATCCTATTTTACCCTTCCATTTTGGATTAAGGAGAGCCTCATAAGACCCAAGCTCCTCTCGCTTTACCAGCTCTGTGTTGTACCATATACCCTCGGTAATATACGCTTGTAGACCAAGAATATAACGTTGAGCGTTGTCGATCCACATATGCCCGCCCCACCATTGCTTGGGGTCCTTAACCTCGGGCAATATAAACGACGGTTCCACCGGCTCCAGGAGATTATTGCCCAGTAGACCCCGGACGATGGAATTGGTCCCGCCGACGTGAATGTCGAAATATCGCAGCCCCGCCTTATTTTCCTCCACGATTCGCCGTATTGCCGCGCTTCCCCTTCCGACGATAAGCTCAAGCTCAATGCCGTAGCGTTTCGTGAATGCCGCATGAGCCTGTTTCCGTAACTCCGCACTGGAAGGAAATGATACGACGACCTTTCCCTCCTTTTTCGCCGCCTGAAGCACCTTTACCCAATCCCCCGAGCCGCCCATGGCTCCCTGAGCCAATGGGGGACCGCCCATACCCAAGATCACAGCGAATGCAAAATAGATCCAAGTTAACTTTTTCATTGTCGAATCCTCCCCATCTCTTTTTGCCGGACACGCCTTTGAGGAACAGCACATTATTGTAAATTCGAAAAGCCGTCACGGGCACCAGGGGCACGACTAATCTAAATAGAGAATGGAATAATTTTTGACAGGATTAATATTTCCAGCCGGAGCGAAAAGTGAACATATCCTAGGCGTTACGGCCGACTCGGAGAGAAGCTAACCTCGACACCCTTCCCCAACCCTCACATCTCAAATGGGCCCGTTCCGCTAGACACTCGACGGGATCTATAAATTCAACCCCCCCCGGGGGAATCGGACGCTACGACCACACGCCGCTCCCGTCTTTGTCAGCCAAGACTTGACCGTTCGGCTTCTGGTACTCGTTTGGAATTTTTACAATCCGTAGAGGGCTCGGGCATTGTCACTCAGGATCTTCTGCTTTACTTCAGGCGACAAATCCGTCCTCGTTTTAAACACGGTAATGGCATCGACGTCGCTCGATGTGTCAATGTGTCCGTAGTCCGTCCCGATGACAAGGCAGTCTTCCCCAGCCTGCTTCGTGATATAGGGCAAGTCATCTGAGTTTTCACAGGTGACAAACATTCGAAACTCGCGAGCGACGTTGTCGGAGCATTCGCGACCCATTGTTTTGAAGCGATTCCTGACTTCGTGCATCGCCCAGGGCAACCACTGGGAGCTGGCCTCGATAAAGCCCCACCGCAGTCGCGGAAACACCTGAGGTATTTCGCTGAGCATCACGTCGCTAAAAGCAGCCACAGTGGGCATTCTGAAACGATGCAACGTAGCGGCGCTCGGCACGGGATGGCGGTAAAGGTCACTAAGCCAAGGGTTGCCGTTGGCAATGTGGACGGCAATCGCCAGATCAAGACGGCTCGCCTCTTCGTAGATCGGGTAAAAGTAGGTGTCCACGAGAAGGCGGTTGCCCTCGACCGGGCGCATCAAGACGGCGCAGGCGCCGTTTTCCTTGGCGAAGCGAATTTGGTCGAGCGCATCGGTCATGCTCAGGGTCGGCGCCATGCAGGACCACCGCAAACGACCCTTCCCCTGGCGCCAAATATCGGCGAGCCAACGGTTCCAACTTTTGCAAAGAGCCACTTCCACTGCCGCACGGTCCGTGGCCGATTCGATGAACATGGTGTTGTGTAGCACCTGGACGTTAACGCCGCTCTGATCCATATGCTCCAGGCGCAGGTCGACATTGCCTAATTCGCGTGACTCCAGGTCGTCAGCGAACCTACGACCAACCTGTCGGGATCGTTTCTCCAACTCGTCGGCTGAAAAAGCGGGGAAACGGAACCCCTTCACCCTTCCATCGATGAGCCAAAATTGAAGTTTCACGCCAGCCTCTTCGCGGGTTTCAAGGGGTAAGGGCCGATACTGCTTCTCCGATGGGTCCATGAAGTCCCAAGTGTGGGCAGATTCCACCACATGGGCGTCTGCATCAATGATAAGAGTTTCCGCATCGGCTTCCATAAGCTCATTCCTCCTGCTCTGGATCCTTGCCCCTAGTTGTGTATACTTCGTTTTCCATTTTGTTAATGATAAGCAGAATGGGGTCAGATCATCCCGACGTTGAAAACCCTACAGCCGCTTCCTTGGATCATCCTATCATGACACATTCACCCTGCAACCCTTCATTGTCCAATAACGGTTCCCGGGCCGGGGACCTTGCCATCGTATAGCTTGTCGGTGAAACCGCTCTCTTCTATGGACCGGAGCACGTCCAGGTTCCACAGGCTCATGGGATTCAGATGGTTGACGATCTCCGGCTCTTCCATTGCGGCCAGGTCGAATGTGTTTTTGATCGCTTCGGCCGTAGGATAGAGTCGGGGCTCGAGAATCTGGTAATTGTGATCGTGAAGATACTCTAGCACCTTGAGGTCTTCGATCTTCAACTCCACCGCCACGTCCTCCTGCATCACCTCCCACATCTCATCCCTCTTGGTCTTGATGAAGTGGACTCCCATGAGGACGGCTTTGGCTACCGCCTCGCACAGGTCACGCCGCTTTTGCAGAATCGGCCATAGGGTTGTCAGGGTCGTTGCCAACACCATGGGAAGCGGGGACAGCGGAAAGACGTGCAACCCCTTGCGGCGGGCCTCCTCATCGTCGGGGAGGGAAGCAAACGAGGCAAAGGCCCTTCCTTCTACAACGTCGGAATATGATTTTCGGCCGCTGCTGGGAACGAATTTGATCTTGTGAGGGTCGGCCCCACCCCTTTGGAGATAAAGCAGGTGATTGCCGCCAGGATGCGAGCCGTTATGCCGATCCGCGGTGACCTTTGGATTCTCACTCAGAGTCTTGCCTTCAAGATCCTTCAGGCTCTTAATGGGATCCTTCGACACCATGACATCGTCCACCCAGTTCACAGTGGATCCCAGATAGACAAACGGATGCCCGTGATATCGGTGGTTATAAGGAGAAATATGACTGCCGAAGATGAAGTCGCACTTGCCGTTGATCAGGAGAGGGTCCGACTCGGCAGCGCCCGACACGAATTTCACGCTTTTCAGGTCGATTCCGGCTTTCTCCCAGGCCTTGCAGGCCTTCATCGCGGCCAGAAGCGGATACTGGATGGGACGGGAGCGATATACCAATTCTAAAGGTATCATATAGGTTTCTCCATTCTGGAATAAGTTATTTTCAATGAGTTGTTTACTGGAATTTGCTCATGACCACCGGGTTTTCGGTTTTGGAACGAGTTCACCTTCCACATAGAGTGCGTCAAGCCGCTCGTTGAGAAAGCAGACCTTTCCCGCAATAAACGCGCATTCCTTCGTTGGGTAGGTATAAGACCACGCGACATCCGGGACGACCCTGCCTCCCACCGCCACGGAATAATACCGCGCGTTTCCCTTGTAGGGACAATGGGAAACCGTCTCGCTGGGCTGCAAGAGGTCCATGCGCACATCAACCTTGGGTAAGTAATACCGAATGGGATGGTTCGGCTCGAAAAGAATAGCCGGTTCCTTCGAATCCCCAACAGTTTCCCCGGCAACAACCACCTTCACATGGCGCGAGCTGCCAAGGACATCCACCCTTTTAAAGGGGTCCCGTGCGTGACCAAAGACCTCCTCCCTTTCCTCGAACCAACCATCCATCTGGTTCCATTCAAAGGCCATATACCCTCTGAGGAAAGAGGTTTCAGCTAGCGATGTCGAAAAGCTCCATGCGGAGTTTTCCGCCGTCTTTCCTTTAACGTCAATGGTCCACCAAGCCGCTTCACCCTTGTCGGGAGATGCAGTTTTTCGATCTGTGGGTCGAAGGAATTCCATGCGTACGTCTTCTATGGAAAAGTAGTACACTGGCGGTCCACCTTCACGGAGTAAATAAGCACGCTTGGTATCCGCAATGGCCTCCCCTCCCCAAAATGCCCGGACCCACTTCGGGCTCTGTACCCACCGGGGAGCCGGTGCGCTAATCAGTCTACCCGAATCGTCGACCGCCGACATAGGCAACCTCCTCATCAATGGATGTTAACTCACTATATATGCCAACTCGGGTGGATCGGCAACCTTAGCCGGCGGTCGGAGGCAAGAAGCAAAAAGTAAAAAGGTAAAAGTTAAAACGAGGATGGAAGATTGAGGGTAGAGAATCGCGAAATTCAGAAGATTGCAAAGGGGAAAGGGCATAGCGCGAACAACTGACTACGAACGACAGGACTACTCGAGAAGAGTAAGACAGTAGGCAGGAGGAAAACGGCAAAGCGTAAAGGGCATGGCGCAAAGCCGGATGGAAGAAGGAAATACTAGTCAATAGGCAGAGAGCAAGCACAAGAAGCTGTCAGTTTTCGGTAAGAAGGTTAGAGGCAAGAATACTGGGAACGAAGAGGAAATGAGTAATGGCTAAAGCAGGAGGATTTGACACCAGACTGGAGGTTAGTCTACAAGTGACTCTTAATTCGTTACACATATTTTAAGGAGACACCGCTATGGCCGCACCAAGATGGAACGTTCTCTTCTTCGAAGATTGGGTCGCAAAGGAAGGCCTGGACCTGATCCGCGGGACGATCGTAAAAAACGTTTACACCGAACCGCTGAAGCCCTGGAAGCGCACGGGAGGTAGCGGGGTAATGATCCAGCTGGACGGCACCGGCGACATGGACGCCGCCTACATTTGCGAGATCCCGGCAGGCGGCGAGCTCAAGCCCGAGAAGCACTTTTACGAAGACCTGATCTATGTCCTCAAAGGAAGCGGCAGCACCAGTGTGTGGTACGAAGGCCAAAAGAAGAACCACTTCGAGTGGCAGGCGGGGAGCCTATTTACCTTACCTCTCAACGCCTGGTACCAGCACTTCAACGGTTCCGGCAGCGAGCCTGCTCGATTCATCGCAGTCACGACGGCACCGATCATGATGAACCTCATCCGCAACGAGGACTACATCTTCAACAACCCGGCGGTTTTCCCGGAACGGTACAACAGCGAGGACGACTACTTCTCGGGGAAGATCAAATGGGAGACCTTCACCGCATGGGAGAAACCCCTATCCCTGGCCTTTAGCAACTTCATTGCCGACATCAATGAAATCCCGTTTCGTGAATCTGCCAGAAATAATATGAAAAGTATGAGCTGGGAGTTGGGCAACGGGGTCCTCGGCTCCCACTCGTCCATCTTCGTACCGGGCACCTTTACCAACGTTCACCGGCACGGTCCGGGAGACCATGTGTTGTGGATCGCCGGTGAAGGGTACTCGATCATGTGGCCCGAGGGCGGGAAAAAGCTAAAGGAAGACTGGGGTCCGGGGTCCATCATTGTGCCTCCTTCCTGGTGGTGGCACGGCCATGCGGTGACAAGCGACGAACCTGCCCAATACATCGCCCTAAAACTTAGCAGCAAGCGGAACAAGATTCACCGGCAGAGCCATGGCACGATGCGAAGCACGCGCACGGGCGGCAACATGCTTAACTTCGAGGACATGCCGAAGGGGCTTTTGAAGGAGATGACGGATATGTTCGCTGCTGAATGCGCTAAGCGGGGCACCAAACCCCGGATGCAGTGGGTCACGGGAGGATGATGGGGGAAAGGACAAATGTATAAGGTAAAACGAGGATGGAAGATTGAAGATGGACGACGGACTACAGGACTACTAGATCGAAGTAAGACAGTACGCAGAGAGCAGGGAGAGAAGTCGTCAGTTATCAGTGTTCAGTAATCAGTTATAGGTTAAGAAGCAAGTAGTCGAGCGATGACAGATTTGCGTTCATTTGATACGATAGCGATCGCGGGTTTACAAAGAGCGCGTAGCCAATCAATAGAGTAAGGAGACTCCCCTATGGCCGCACCGAGATGGAATGTTCTCTTCTTCGAAGATTGGGTCGCGAAGGAAGGCCTGGACCTGATCCGGGGAACGATCGTGAAAAATGCCTACACCCAGCCGCTGAAACCCTGGAAACGTACTGGTGGCAACGGTGTAATGATACAGCTCGACGGCACCGGGGACCTGGACGCGGCCTATATATGCGAGATCCCGGCGGGCGGGGAGCTCAAGCCAGAGAAACACTTTTACGAAGACTTGATCTACGTCCTCAAAGGAAGCGGTAGCACCAGCGTGTGGTACGAGGGTCAGAAGAAAAACCACTTCGAATGGCAGACGGGGAGCCTCTTTACCTTACCCCTCAACGCCTGGTTTCAGCACTTCAACGGTTCCGGCAGCGATCCCGCCCGGTTCATAGCGGTCACGACGGCTCCGATCATGATGAACCTCATCCGCAACGAGGATTACATTTTCAATAACCCGGCGGTTTTCCCGGAACGATACAACAGCGAGGAAGACTACTTCTCGGGAAAGATCAAATGGGAGACTTTTACCGCCTGGGAAAAGCCCCTATCCCTGGCCTTCAGCAACTTCATTTCCGACATCAACGGAATACCGTATCGGGAATCATCCAGGGGCGGCCCCATCCGAAGCATGAGCTGGGAGCTGGGCAACGGGGTCCTAGGCTCCCACAGCACCATCTTCCCCGGGGGCACCTTCAGCAACATCCACCGTCATGGACCGGGAGATCATGTCCTGTGGCTGACCGGCGAGGGATACTCGATCATGTGGCCCGAGGATGGTGAAAAGCTAAAGGAAAATTGGGGGCCAGGGTCCGTGATCGTGCCTCCTTCCTGGTGGTGGCACGGCCACGCGGTAACGAGCGAAGAGCCCGCCCAGGATCTCGCCCTTAAGCTCAGCAGCAAGCGGAACAAGATTCACCGGCAGAGCCACGGCACCATGAGGAGCACGCGGACGGGGGGCAACATGCTGAACTTCGAAGACATGCCGAAGGAGCTTTTGGAGGAAATGAATCAGATGTTTATCGATGAATGCGCCAAGCGCGGCACCAAGCCGAACCTTCCGTGGATCGCGGGGGGATGATTGGGAAAGTAAAAAGGAAAAAGTTAAGACGAGGATGGAAGATTGAGGGTAGAGAATCGCGAAATGCAGAAGATTGCAAAGGGCATAACCCAATGCGCCTGGTGCAGACCACTGACTACGGACAACAGGACTACCCGGAAGGAGTAAAAAAAGTAGGCAGAGGCAGGGAGCAGACAGAGCAGTCGCCAGTAATCAGTTTTCAGTCAAGAAAAATCTGCAACACCGTGGGCGTGCATGGTCGGCATTCAGGAATGTGGCTACTCCCTTTTAAATCCGCCGAAGAGGCTGCGTCTTTCGTCTTGCCAAAAACAATTTACGTCGACAAATCCGGCCTGTCCGAGCCACGACAATTGGTCTTCCAATGGAGAACCCAGCCGGTCAAAGTTGAGAAAGCACCCGCCATCCTTGACCAAGGATAATATCTCCTCGTAAATGGCTTGGATCACTTTCGGATCGCGCACGTTGTGGATCGCTATGGCTGACACGACGGCTTCAAAAGGTCCGGCAATTCCTTGACTCCATCCCGATTTGCTAAAGTCACACTGGGCGTAGGCGAAACGTCCATCATAAGAAGCCATACGCTCATGGCCTAGCCTGATCATCTCTTGAGACCCGTCCTGGCACAGGACCGTAGCATTGGGAAATTTTTCAAGCAGAGACTGTGTCAACGCACCGTATCCCGCGCCAACGTCCAGAATTTTCATGGGAATCCCCTTGTCGAAAGGAATGGTGTCGGCCAACAGATTAAAGGCCTCCGCCCGGTCGTGCTCTTTTTTATCCTGTCCATCGGCCCAGCCCGAAACATACTCGGTCGATGCCCAATCGTGGTCGTCGTGGCGATGACCCGAGAATGGTGATGACTGTGCCATTTAGGATCTCCTTGTAAACAGCATGGCGCTAATAGCTATCAGCAGTCAGCTTTCAGCTCTTAGCTAGCCGTGACGACAAACAAAAGACACTTAACCGCAGATTTACGCCGATTTAAACCAGGTCTCTCTTCTTGGCCTCAAATTCTTCTTTGTTGATTTCTCCCCGGGTGTACCGCTCGCGAAGAATGCCTATCGCAGCGTCAGACCGGGGCTCTTTCCCCTGGCCCAGAAGCCATCGTATCCCGACTATCACACCGACGATCAATAGCCCCCAGAACAGCACCACCATGATCATCATGCCGAATCCCCAGGTCCCCCACCACATGGGGCGCATTCCCCAACCGGGCCCATCCGGGCGAGGCTGAGCCAAGGGCGCCAAGACAAACAAAAGAATGCCTCTTCTAGTGACTAGGTTATTTGCCCAATCGTCGTCTCCAGATTGAGCAAAACTTCTTCCCTCTGCGTGCTCTGCGTCTCTGCGGCAAAATGTCCGTATGCTTATCTGCGACAATCTGCGTAAATCTGCGGTTAATTTCCTTAGTCTTTAGTACTGTTGTCGGTTGTCAGTAGTCTTCACCTGACGCTTTGCGCCATGCGCCTTGCTGCCCCCTCTACTTCGATCCCGCGTATGCCTCTACTTGCTGCCACACCCTAAGGACGTTCTCTGAACTTATCTTTTTGATGTCGTTTTCGCTATAGCCACGCTCAAGCAGAACACGAAACAAATTGGGATACATGGAAGCGTCCTTGAGACCTGTGGGCAGGGTATTTCCTAGACCGTCAAAATCGGACCCCAGGCCAACGTGGTCTATGCCAGCCAGCTTCACTACATGGTCGATGTGGTCTGCCACCACCTCCACCGTGGAGAACTTGAACGGATGGATTTTGTCATATTCCTTCCTAAATGCCCTGACCCTGGGGTCTCGGCCGGTGATCTTGTTGATCCTTCTGAAGGCGCGAATGGTGTTCCGCCGCGCCACGTACTGCTGGTTGAAGACCTTTTCAATGAAACCGGAGCCAAAGTTGATCATGATCACTCCCCCCTTCTCGGCCAGGCGCTTGATCATCCCATCGCTCATGTTACGGTGCCAGCCGGGAGTGAACTTGCGGGCGGAGGAATGAGTGGCCACGACCGGGGTCCGGCTCAACTTCACCACCTGGTAGAATGTATCGTCGGACACATGGGAGACGTCGATGATGATACCGAGTCGGTTCATCTCGGCTACGACCTTTTCCCCGAAAGGACTGAGTCCCTTCCAGGTACGGTGATCATCGTAGGAAGAGTCGCAGATTCGGTTATTTTCCGAGTGGGTCAGGGTCACATACCGTACTCCCCGTCTGTAGAAGTGACCAAGATTTTTTAGATCCCCTTCGATGGCAGCACCGTTTTCGATACCCATGGGCAATGAAACCTTGCCGGCTGCAAAGTTCCGTTTAACATCAGCCACCGAATGGGCAGGAGCAAATTTATTCGGCCCCGATCGGATGATTTTCTCAACGATATCGATCAGATCATCGGCTAAGGCCTTAGCCCCGCCCTGCTTTTGGTACCGCGCCGGCACATAGATGGACATGAACGGCGCGTCCAGACCACCGGTCGCCGCACGAGGGTAATCGAATTCGCCTTTGGGCGTCCGCTCGAGGACGTTTTCCGTGAGTTTTTTGTCTTTGTCCCTGGAACGATACAACCGATAAGGAAGATCGATATGACCGTCCACGATGATTAAGCGCTTGGCCAATTCCCGGGCTCTAGTATCCGAGGCGAATTTGACGCCTAGGTCCTCCGCCGCGATGGATGTTCGTGGGTAGAGGCCGCATAAACCGACCAGAATCAACGCAGAAAAAATGGCTGTTCCGATTCTTCGCATGGAGGCTCCTTTCGCCGTTTGCCCTACGGTAGATCCTCTGGTTGAATCAGTTACAACTCACGCCAAGGGCGGCAGTATAGCCGCTCCCCCTGAAGAAGAAAAGGGAGAGAACTATCATCGTGGCAACATCATTTGACCGAAGTGTCGATATTATCGTGGTTGGAACGGGCGCGGCCGCCTCCGTTGCGGCTATCGAGGCCGAGGATCGAGGCAATCAGGTTCTGATGATCGAAAAGGCCCCAATCTACGGGGGAACCACAAGGATCTCCGCCGGCGGGATTTGGATTCCCAACAATCGATTTCTCCAGGAGCAAGAGGTGGGGGACCCGAAGGAGGATTGCATAAAATTCATGGCGCGGGCATCGTATCCTGTAAGCTTTCATCCCTCACCATCACGCTACGGACTTTCTCAAACAGAATACGCCCTGCTGGAGACCTTCTATGATAACGGTTCCAGGATGCTCGATGCCATGATGGACGGCGCTGGGCTCACTCTGTCCGGCGGGGACATTCAAAACGGCAGGTCAAGTTATTATCACTACCCGGAGGATAAAGTCCCGCGAGGCAGGGGAATCAGGACTGTCAATTCGGACGGCACTCTGGCCCGGGGATCCGATCTGATCGATCAGTTGCAGAGTGAGGTCAAGCGTCGCGGGATCCCTGTTATTTTAAATACCAAGGCACAGCGGATCCTCCAAAACCCCGCTGGGGAGGTCATTGGGGTCGAAGCGGCTTCAAGCCATAGCAGTACTCCCCTGTGTCTTGGGGCGAGAAAAGGGGTGATCTTCGGCACCGGCGGCTTTGCACACAATTCCGAGTTGAAGCAAAAATTGTCAGATCGGCCCACCTTCGGGAGTTGTGCCGTCAAGGAAAGCGAGGGCGACTTTCTACTAATGGCACGGGCCGTTGGTGCCGATCTGGAAGGTCCCGCCCACGGCTGGTGGGCGGAGGTCGTCTTGGAGGAGGCCCTTGCGGGACCTATAACCAATGACGTCTGGGTTCCACCGGGAGACAGCATGATCGTTGTCAATCGATACGGGTTGCGGGTGGTCAGCGAAAAGCTCGCGTACCATGTACGCACACCGGTCCATTTCCAATGGGATCCAGTGAGGGGTGAATTTCCCAACCTGGTTTTGTTCATGATCTACGATCAACGAACCGCTGAAAAGTTTAGCCGATCGGCAGGAGTGAGCTATCCCTTACTGGCCCCCGACGCACCCTATGTCATCACTGGTTACACCCTGGAAGAGCTGACGGTGACCTTACAGGCAAAGCTGGTCAAAATCGGGGACCTTCCGTCAGGCCCGACGCTTTCATTGGCGGAGCAGTTCACCGGGTCTCTGCGCCAGTCGATCCAAACGTTCAACGGATATGCCCGAAACGGTGTGGATCCGGACTTTCACCGGGGAGAGATCCCCATTGAAACGGACCTGTACCTTGATCAGGGAGGCGCGAACGCGGGCAATCGATTTCCCAACCAAACCATGCATCCCGTGTCGGATCAGGGCCCATACCACTGCATTATCCTGGCGGCCGGTCTACTGGACACCCACGGGGGACCGAAAATCGATTCTCACGCGCAGGTCCTGGATTCCTCTGGGAAGCTCATCCCAGGGCTGTACGGTGCCGGGAACTGCGTCCAGGGACCGGCCGGGAAGGCGTACTGGGGGCCTGGGGCGACCCTCGGCCTGGCCATGACATTCGGCTACGTGGCCGCCGTGAGTGCATCCGAAGCCCCACGGAAAGAGGCGCTCACCCTTTGAATGGGATGGTTTCAACTTGAAGCTGCATACCAGCCGGTTCAAAACCGCCACGGTCAGTACCGGCAGTATTTACAAACCACGAATTGATACGCCACATAAAGCATCGTGAAGATATAGGAACCCACAAGAGTGGTTCCACCCGCCGAAATGGAATCGCACCACGATGAGTCTACGACGTTGTCCAAACTAGTTCTTGAGATCAACGCCTCGCAAATCCCCCCTTGAGCTCCACCAACGATACCGTTCAGGAAATATACGGCGACACCCGCAACGGTGAACCGCCATAGCCACCACCACCAGAAACTCCAACCGATCGTTCGGCCGGTTTGAAATGCAATTCGTTTTTCTTCCTGGGAGCGATCGCCTTCGTCACCGGCGCTCAACTTCAACAGGATACGTCGCCATTCGACCATCCCGGCAACGAGACGAGCGAAAATCCCCCTCTGGATCCGGACCTTTCCCAGTAGCCAGCAGGTCCTGATCTTTTTTCCCAGGCCCTTATTTTCAAAGTCCTCGGGGTCCGCCTCATCGCGGTAGGCACAGGGCAAATTCGGCTGTATACATAGCAGGACGGCGATGAGCGCCGCTGCAATGCGGTAAATAACGATATCACCATGTTGAGCGTAGATGACGAGGGTCCCCGTCAGAAGGGCGGCAAAGAACGGCACACGAAAATAGGCGCAGAGCAGTGCCTGCCGGTATGCCCGCTTTCCTTCACGAAACGGTAAGGGTTGGAACCCTCGTCGATAATCTCTTCGATGAATCCTCTGAATAGCTCTTTATCCTCCCAGTACATATTGTGGGCGACCCCAGGCTTCGCATAGCGCCGAAAGACAACGTCCCGTTGGCCCGCAGAGTCGCAATCGAAGATCTTTTTGTAATTGGAGGTGCCTCGCACAACGTCGAGATGATGCCCGACGGGGTCCTGTTCATCGCAAAAGTTGTAATGGCAGATCCTCTGCGCTGCGGGGGGAGGCTTTAGCCAGCCTTCCACGCCTCTTCCCCAGTCCCTCGGCTCATTAAAGCCGGATCTCTGCAACCCCATGTGAAGATATTGTTGCCACCAGATTACATGATACTTATCGATGGGAGAACCGATCGTGATGAAGTCTCTTACCTACCCAAGCCACGTGATAAGCGGAATACACGGAGCGGTTGTCTGGCTGAGCGCTCGATCAAGCTCCGGGAAGTTTGCTTTATAGTCATCCAGTATCTTCTTTTGCTCGAGCTCCTCCAACTCACCATGGATATAATCCCAACTG
>CAXXLF010000002.1:1182500-2247815 GCA_963664015.2 Binatia bacterium
TCCGATGTGGCTTCAGCATGCATATCGACTAGAATGACGGGGGAATAGGGACCCTGTGCCCGCAGGATTTGGTCGGCGGCTCTAAAGGGGTCCTCAAGGCTACGCATAAAGACCCGGCCTTCCAGGTTAATGACCAGGGCTTTCAGCCCCGTTTTCCCCTCCCACTTGAACCACCCTTTGCCGGGCGCACCGTCGGGATAGTTGGCTGGACGGATCAGCTGCGGATGATCCTCCATATAGGGGAATATTTCCTTTTTCTTCCACACATGATTTCCCGAGGTCAGCACATGGACCCCTGCCGAGAAGAGACCTTCGGCGCTTTTAATGTCGACTCCTATACCACCGGACGAGTTTTCCGCATTGGCGACAATGAAGTCGAGACTCTCGCTCACCATCAAATAGGGGAGCATCTCCTGGATGGCGTTTCGACCCGGCCGCCCCACCACGTCTCCTAGAACTAAAATACGCATAACAACCCTAACTAATTTTTGATTTTAGATTTTTGATTGCTGATTTTAGATTGCATCGGTCACCTGAGCAGCTCGGCCTGTCTTAGAACCCAAGGTCCTCGACCCTGAAGCTCCGACTAGAAGAGCTCGAAACCGACAGGAGCTCGAGGAAAAGGCTCGCGATGGAATTTTAAATCAAAAATCTAAATTCCGAAATCTAAAATCCCTTACCGGGCGTAATCGACGTTACGGACCTCCCGTATCACGGTCACCTTGATTTGTCCCGGATAAGTCATTTCTTTCTCAATCTTGCGGGCAATCTCCCGGGCCATGAAAGATGCCTCCTCGTCCGAGACGGAATCGCTCTGCACCATGATCCGGATCTCCCGCCCGGCCTGCACGGCGTAAGACTTCTCTACCCCCTTGAAGGAGTTGGTGATTCGCTCCAGTTCCTCGAGGCGACGCACATAGGTTTCAAGCATTTCACGGCGGGCCCCCGGCCGTGCACCGGATATAGCATCCGCAGCATCCACCAACGGGGCCAAAATAGTCTCGGCCTTGACCTCCTCATGGTGCGCAGCGATTGCGTTGACAACCTTTGGGGACTCTCCATATTTGCGGGCAAGTTCGGCCCCGATAATTGCGTGGGAACCTTCGACCTCGTGGTCCACCGCCTTGCCGATGTCGTGCAGCAGGGCCGCACGCTTGGCCTGTTTTTCATTCAGTCCCATTTCGGCGGCCATTATACTGCATAGAAAAGCCGCTTCGATGGAATGAAGCAAGACGTTTTGTGCGTAGCTATACCTGAACTTGAGGCGTCCCAACAACTTGATCAATTCCGGATGCACACCATGCACGCCTACGTCAAAGATGGCCTTTTGCCCTGCTTCGCGAATATTCTCATCCAGCTCTTGCTCGGATTTGTGTACGACCTCTTCGATTCTGCCCGGATGGATGCGCCCGTCAGATATCAGCTTTTCCAAAGACATCCGTGCGATTTCGCGACGAATCGGGTTGTGTCCCGAAATGATGACCGACTCGGGCGTATCATCAACGATAAGGTCGATGCCCGTGGCGGCCTCCAGGGCCCGGATATTCCTTCCCTCGCGGCCAATGATCCTTCCCTTCATGTCATCACTGGGTAGGTGTACCGCTGAGACCGTCCGTTCGGTCACGGAAATCCCCCGCCAGTCTTTCGATGGCCAGGGTCGCAATCTTTTTAGCCTTCTGATCGGCCTCTTCCTTGGCCTGTTCTTCGATCAAACGAATTCGTTTGGCTGCTTCATGCCGGGCCTCTTCTAACATCTCATCCACTAAACTCTTCTTGGCCTCATCCCGACTCATCTCCGCAACTTGCTCCAACTGGACCCTCGCCTGATCAATCTGCCGGCGATACTCGGCTTCCTGCACCGAAAGCGCCTTTTCCTTCTCCCGGAACGACTCCTCCCGCTTGCCCATATCCTCATCGCGGCGTTCCAGAGCGTTAGCCCGTTTATCCAGGCTATCCTCCCGATTCCCCTGCCTCTTCTCCAGAGCCTGCAACTCCTTACGGGTCTCGCGCACTTCCTTTTCGAAGTCGACCCTGGCCTGCAAAATGCCGTCCTTGGCCTGGATCTCTCCTTCTCTCTTGGTGGCCGACGCTTCTTTCTTCGCCTCTTCAATGATACGAGCAGCCGCACCCTTGGACATTTCAAACTGCGCCTGAGCTTGCCGCTTGCGAATCCACGCAAAAATTACAACAAGCAGGCCACCCGCTAACAAACCACCAAGACCAAATATAAGATTCATATTTTCCAACATGACCCACCTCCCTTCTCCCTAAGGGAAGAAAATAATACCGGTCCGCTCAATTGGAAACCGGCTTGATGCAACAAATAATTCTCTCCTCGGTTATAATTTGATGAACCTTCTGGTCCCAATCCTCCACGGGCAGGGACTCCACGATCTGAAACTCAAAAGGCCAAGGCAACTCGCACCGGTGCCGTTCCTATTCTATCCAACGCGCGATCGTACCAACCTTTGCCCCGGCCCAGGCGATTTCCCACAAGATTGAACGCCAAGCCGGGTATGAACAAGATCAAATCGTCAGGATCCCGCTCGGTCAGCAATTCGTCGCCAAGGGGCTCTAGGATTCCGTTCCTTCGCATGCGCAGGTCGTCGCGTGAGTCTACACGCACCAGACCGGGGGACTCGCCCCCCACCCTCGGATAATAGACTTTCTGGCCGCTTTTTAAGGCGTGATCGCAAATTCCCGCCGTATCGACCTCATTGCCAAGGGGACTGTAGAGTGCCACAGCCCTGGCCCCAAGGTAGTCAGGAAGAGAAAGGACCCGTTCCTGGATGGCCCGATTCCAGCGGGTAACTTTATCGGCTGGAAAGGTCTCTCTCTGGAGCATGACCTGCTCTCTGAGGCTTTGTTTCTGATCCCTCATAGGACACATCCACAGGCGAGTCCTTAGAGGAGGGGATGGTGAGATAGCTATCTGTAGGGAGGAGACTGTCCCGAACGACTAGGATCTACTAACTGCTGGGCCCAACCACGTGCGCAAGAAACCGACCTTCGCCCCGTACCCTTCCGTAAAAGGTGGGAACTCTGCTAACGTCAGCTTCCCAACCGCTAAAAATCCCAGTACAAACTGTCAAACCGTTCACGATCATTGCACCCAGTGTCTCAAGTCCATTCAGATTAAAGTGTTAAAAAACAGTGTTACCTATCCCGCCAATACGTCTAT
Organism: Binatia bacterium; assembly: GCA_963664015.2. GTDB lineage: Bacteria > Desulfobacterota > Binatia > UBA9968 > CAXXLF01 > JACZQL01. The sequence goes on from CAXXLF010000002.1 coordinate 1,185,682, forward strand.
CTTCCACCCCACCCCTTGATTTTAAATTCCCCCGCATCGTGCCGTGTCGATGAGCTAACTTGAACCTGGTAATCAGGTGGACGCCGTGTACCCGTATGAGCCTTCCCCGTTAACAGGGGGCATGGCCTCCGCGGGAAGGGACAGCTTCCGTTCTTTCTCTTCAATGGTTCTAAGTTGCATTCGTCGATCACAAACACAGCAGGGGAAAGTATCGCTTGCCTAACTCTCCTTGGTTAAAGTGATTGAAAGCTTCTCCGACCATCGGTCCAGTCGGGTCAGGACCTCTTCATATCGGTCCTTCAATCGGTAATACTCATCGGCAATATTCAATGCTGCCAGCATGGCAACATTGGCCTTAGTTACAGGTGGGTTGCCCTTGAGTACCTCTTTCATTTTGATATCAACGTAGCCAGCAACCTTGCGGACATAAACTTCCTCTTCCTCGCTACGAAGGACCAATTTCTGCCCTAAAATCTCGACATCAACCGGTTTCTTCATAAGAGTTTCTCCACTTTCAAGGAAGATCCAGACGAGAGATATGCCCCAAGATCTTTACTAACCCTTGCCGGATCTCGTTTCTTTCACGCTCGCGCTGACGCAGTTGAACCTGAAACTCGTTCTCTTTCTGTTGAAGCTGCTTCTCTACCTGCTCCTTCTCTTTCCTAATTTGTTCATGACTTTCCAGTAGTTGCTCAATCTTAGCTTCTAATTGTTCAAGGCCTTCCACTTAAAGAGCTCGATATCCCTGTAATCTTAAACGCTTAGTCTAGTTTTAGCTTGATGCATTGTCAAGTCGTCTCTATCGGCCAAGTTTCGACGGGTTCAGGTGCCCTGTGTAAAGAGGGCGTCAACAAAACGGCCGGGATCGAATCGCTGCAAGTCGTCGACGGATTCCCCCACCCCGATGTATTCGAGCGGGATCCGCAGCTCCTCATGGATACCCACAACCACGCCCCCTTTTGCCGTGCCGTCCAATTTTGTCAACACGATACCCGTCACCCCCAGGGATTCCTTAAAGGCTCTTGCCTGCTGGACCGCATTCTGACCCGTCGTGGCGTCCAGAACCAGCAGGGTTTCATGAGGGGCACCAGGAAGCTCCCTGTCAACGACACGCTGCATCTTTTTCAGCTCCTCGACCAGGGGGGCCTTCGTATGGAGTCTCCCGGCGGTATCGATCAGGACTACATCGGCGTCTCGTTTTTGCGCGGCACGAATGGCGTCGAATGCTACTCCCGATGGATCCTGACCGTGTTGATGCTTGATCACTTCGGCCCCCACCCGGTTGCCCCAGATTTCCAACTGCTCAATGGCAGCTGCACGAAAGGTATCCCCAGCGGCCAAGATGACCTTTCGCCCCTCCCGTCGGTGTTGCGCCGCCAGCTTACCAATAGTCGTTGTTTTTCCAACCCCATTCACCCCTACGAAAAGAACAACCCAGGGCCGAACTGAGTAACGCGGCCGCACCTCTTTGTCATTTCCTGAGTCGGTGAGGATCCCAACAATTTCCTCCCGTAAACAAGCGGTCAACCCTTCAGGATGGTCTTCCCACTGTCGCTTGGACCGCCGCTCGATAGCTTCAAGCAGTTTCTGCGTCGCTGCGACCCCCACATCGGCTGTGATCAGTATCTCCTCCAAGCCCTCCATGACTTCTGTATTTGAAACCTTGCCTTGAAAGAGGGATCCCAGCTTTTGGGATAATCCCTTGCGGCTCTGCGCAAGTCCGCTTCTCAGTCGTTGGAAGAATCCCTGATTTTCTGCTGCCATTGTAATTCATTAATGAAGGCTTCGGATATTACGCCTACTAGAGGCCCCGTACACTCATGGTAAACTTCAGCTCCAAGACCGACAGAACCCAGAAATAATCATCATCTCATCTCCACGGAGACGACTGTTGAAACCCCCGGATCTGACATTGTGATCCCATAGAGAACACCCGCCGCCTGCATGGTCCGCTTGTTGTGCGTAATGAGAACAAATTGGGAAGTTTGGCTCATCTCCTCCAGCATCCCGTTGAATCGCTCCACGTTGGCGTCATCCAGCGGGGCATCGACCTCGTCGAGGAAACAGAAGGGACTCGGTTTGGTCAGAAAGATACCGAAGAGCAGGCTGATTGCAGTCAGCGCCTTTTCCCCTCCCGAGAGAAGGGTAATGGACTGGAGTTTCTTGCCCGGCGGTTGGACGATGATGTCGACACCGGTGGTCAAATAATCATTCTCATCAGTCAATACAAGCCGGGCCTTCCCTCCTTGAAACAGGCGTGTGAAAATCTCCTGGAACCTCTGATTAATCTCGTCGAAACTCTCTTTAAACCGCATCCGACAGAAACGGTTGAGCTTGGAGATCGTCCGCTGCAGATCAGCCGTGGACCTTTCCAAGTCCTCTTTTTGCTTGCTCAAAAACTCGAAACGGTCGCTGAGGTCTTCAAATTCACCTATGGCCGTCAGATTCACCTCGCCCATTCGTTCCAGTCGTCCGCGCAGGTCTTCGATCTCCTCGGGAAGACCTGCCGAATCGACCCCCTCAGGATAGTCAGCTTGAGGACTCTCGGCAATTTCCACTCCGTATTTCCCCCGAATACCGTCGACGAGATGCTGCAAGTTGAGCTTTTTCTCCGATAAAAAGAGCTTTAGGCGGTTCTTTTCATCCTGAGAGGTCGCCACAGCGGACCGGACTTCCTTGATGGACTCTTCCATCTCCGCTAATCGACGGGAAAGCTCTCGATAGGCCTGCCGCTCTGTCTCCAATTTCTGCTCTAGTCCCTCCAGCCTTTTCCTTCCCTCATCAAGGGTACCCTCGGTCCCTATGGCTTCCTCTTCGATTCGATCGCGTTTAAGCCCCATCTCGGTTACCTGCGCACGGACGGATTGAATTTGTCTCGATAGTTCGTCCTTCAGGTTGACCCGGTTTTCCATGTTGAGATGGGCATTTTCTTTTTTCTCACCCAAGGCAGCCGTCCGAACTCGGGAGTCGGTGACCTGAGATTCGACCCGTCGCAGCTCCTCCGCCAAAAGGCCGAGATTGCTTTCCTGGTCATCCACTCTCTTTTCTTCGTCGGTGCGCGACCGCTGCTGGGTCTCTAGCTTGGAACCGGATTCACGAATCTTCTCTACGTAGGATTGAAGGCTGATCGATAGCTCCTCTTTCTGCTGTCCTATCCTTTGGTGGGCTTGGGCTAAACGCTCCAATTCCTGTCTCGACTGGCGGAATTCATGCTCCGATTGAATTCGGTCGAGGTCGAGCCGATGGCCTTCTTCAACGAGCGAAACCTTCTTATCCTCAGCGGCCCGTAAATCCTCCTTGAGCCCCTTGACCTCTTGCTCCTTTTCCTGGACCCCACCTTCCAGATCGGCGAGTTGTATCTCAAATTCCTTCATGCGACGCCTTTGGGTAAGAAAATTATCCTGGAGGTTATCCACGCTCCCTCCACTGATGACTCCCATGGGATCAATGACCTCGCCCTCCGGTGTCACCAAGGTATTCACAAACCCATTCCTACCCCAGAGGCCCAGTCCCGATTTCAGGTCCCGGACGACGACCACGTCCCCTAAAAGATACTCGGCAACCTCGCTATACCCCTTTTTTACCGAGACGAGTCCCAACAGGGTCGAGACAACCTCAGGCTCCGTCGCCGTGGCGAGCTGCCGCTCTCTGTGCGATAACCGTTGGGGAATAAATGTTCCGCGCCCGGCGGATTCCCGCTTGAGATAGTCAATTGCTTCGAGGCCATCCTCATGGCTCTGCACGATGATGTACTGCAAGCGCTCCCCCAGAACCGCGGTCAACGCCTTTTCCATGGGCTCCGGCGCCTCGATAATATCCGCCACGAGTCCGTGTACCCCTCCGAAGGCCTCTTCCTCCTGCCGTCTGAACATGATGGCGCGCACGCCTTCCTGATAGCCGTCGAAGTTTTTTTGCAAGGCCTCCAAAGAAGCGAGTTTGGACCGGGCCTCCTGCCACTGTTGCTTGCGGCCTTCAAATTCCCCCTCGCCGACTTCCCGAAGCTGAGCTAACTCCCTGACCTTGTCCCCGGCTGTATCGATTTCCGCCTTGATACCACTTGCCCGGTTATCGTAGTTCCTGAGAGCCTCGTATTTTTCCTGCCGCTTCTGTTTCCAGTTCTCCACGGATTGGTCGATCTCGGCCTGCTCTTCGGCGCCGCGGTTCAACTCCCTCTCGATCTCACTCCGTCGCCTCTCGTCGGCAAGCTGATCGTTTTTTAGCTGTGCCCCAAGGTTCAACACCTCGATAAGCCGGGTTTTTTCCTGATCTAGCTCGGACTGTACCCTATCGATCTGGCCTCTCACGTGTGCTAACTCATCTTCCTTTTCCTGTAGATAGGATCCTTCGAACAGGGAAAGCTGGACAAACTCGTCCCCGGCTTTTTTCAACTGATCGATCTCCAGGGAAAACTTTTCCAGCTTGGCCTCAAGCTCCTGAATCTCGATCTTGGCCCTGGCTTCCGCCTCCAGGAGTTCCTTGTGATCTCTTTTCAAAAATTGACTTCTTTGTTCATCGCTGTTGATCTGAACCTTACACTGGTAGGCGGCCTCCTGAAGGGCACTCACTTGCCCCTCTCCCTCCAATAGGGCCCTTTTGGTTTCTTCCGTTTCGGCTTCTTGGGAGCGTAAAGAGACAATAGATTGGACCGACCGGTCTTCCACCTCCGTCAGTTCCTTACCGTACCGCGAGATCTCCTCGGCCAGGTCCTTCTGCTGGTGGTGCGCCCAGGTGAGCTCTTTTCCCTTCAGCTCCTCCCTGATGGATCGGTACCGTTCCGCACGCTTGGCCTGGAGTTCCACACTACGGATCTGCCGCTCGATTTCCCGAACGATATCGATCAGCCTGAGAAGATTTTGATGAGTGCGATCGAGCTTCCGTTCCGCAGCCAACTTTCGGCTCATGTATTTGCTGATGCCAGCGGCTTCCTCGATCAACGTCCGACACTCTTCGGGCTTCGCGTTTATCATTTCCGACACGCGACCCTGCTCCATGATGGAATAGGCCTTGTTCCCCACGCCTGTTCCAAGGAATAGGTCGATAATATCTTTGAGGCGACACTGAACCTTATTAATCGAGTATTCGGATTCACCGGACCGGAACAACCGCCGCGTAACAGCAATCTCGCTAAAGTTGCTGTACTCGCCCGGGCCCCGGCCGTCCTCGTTGTCGAAGATCAACGAAACTTCGGCCATCCCGGTCGCAGGGTGAGTTTCATTGCCGTTGAAGATGACATCTTCCATAAGATGGCCCCGGAGATGGCGCGCGCTTTGCTCGCCCATCACCCAGCGCAAGGCATCGACGACGTTCGACTTACCACAGCCGTTGGGACCGACAATAGCGGTAATTTCCGGAATGAATTGGATTACAGTCCGGTTCACGAAGGATTTAAAACCCTGCAATTCTAGACGGCTGAGACGCATCGGATTAGGTGTAGGGCCTCGAATGAGACATTCTGTTTTACGGAGTGAAAAGAGTCATTTTGACTATTTCACAAGCCAGGGGCGGGTGTCAAGAAAGAATTACAAGATAGGGGGGGGTGTCACACTGGAACCACAATATATTGAATTTGCGGGACTGCTACTTCTCCAGGAGATCCGCATTCCAATAGGAGACTTCGACCATATTTATAAAGGGTAGCCACTCCCGATATCGCGCCAGGCTGAAGGTCTGCTGCATAAAAGGGGTCCATTTGGGCTTAAAGGGCGGACGCAAGAGGGACAGCTTGGCTTCCGCCGGAGTACGGCCCCCTTTTCGCCAGTTACAGTTTTGGCAAGAGCAGACCACATTCTCCCATGTGGATGTCCCGCCCCGCGAACGAGGTATCACGTGATCCAGGTTGAGTTCCTGCCGGGGAAATTTCTTACCACAGTACTGGCAAGTACAGTTGTCCCTCGCATAAATGTTAAAGCGACTGAAACGGACCTGCCGCCTAGGGATCCGATCATAGCTCACAAGTAGAATCACCCTTGGAACCCGTATGGCGTGGTTAATCAACCCGATAGATTCGTCATGAGCAGATACGGATAGGTCGTTCCAGCTTTCAAAATCAAAGGTTTGGTACTGTTCATTGACGGCCCGTGCAAGGCCCTGGTAGAGGAGAGCGAATGCCCGGCGCACCGATGTGACATGAATGGGCAGGTAGGAACGATTCAACATCAATACCTTGGTATTGAGCAACGAGCTACCCTGGCCACTGTTCACAACCATCATCAGAGCGTTCCTTTAAGCCATGATCTGGACATTGCGTCACGTGGGTTTGTCAGGATTCATAATGAAAATATCGGGTGCCCTTACCATTGTCAATACGGCCATCCCGGACAACCTCTTGATATTCCCCCGGTTTTGGATTATTTTAAGAATGCGATTTTGGGTCTGGCTAAAAACCTGGCTGATAGATGTCCTCTAATTCTTCTTATCCATCCGACCAATCCGGTCTGAGAACCCTCTGACGATGAAAGAAATTTATATCAACTCCCTCCCTCAGGAAACCCGTATTGCCATCATAGAAGACGGCGCCCTTTCGGATATGATGATTGAAAGGAAGCGGGAAAAAGGGATTGTCGGCAATCTATACAAAGGTAAGGTGCTGCGAGTGCTTCCTGGAATTCAGGCCGCATTTGTCGACATCGGCATGGAAAAAGCCGGCTTTATCCATGTCTCCGATCTCTCCACCGGACCGGGCGATTTTTCCTCCCTGCTCCACGGCACGGACGATGAAATCCTCTTTGAACGTACAAGCCGTCCCTCCCGTAGACGCCAGCCTATTGAACGTCAGATTGCTGTGGGGCAAGAAATTTTGGCCCAGGCGGCAAAGGAACCCCTTGGCACTAAAGGGGTTCGGCTCACCTGTCATATCTCGCTTCCCGGAAGACATCTCGTGTTCATGCCGAACATGAACCATCTCGGGGTCTCGCATCGGATCGAGGACGAAAATGAGCGTAGGCGTCTCAGGGAAATCGTACAGTCTCTCGTGCACGAAGGGGGTGGATTTATCCTGAGAACCGCATGCGAGGGAAGAAGCAAACAGGAGATCCAGCGGGACTTTCAGTTTCTCACCAAACTATGGCAGCGCATTCAAAGCGACGCAGGATCGGCGTCGGCCCCCGCTTTAATCCACCAGGATCTGGACCTCATTACCCGGACCATCCGGGATTTCTTCAGCACCGAAACCCAGAAAGTCCTCGTGGATAACGTCAAGGAACACCGCCGGATCCTGGAACTGGTGGGTCACTTCATGCCTCGTTTAAGACCACGAATCACCCTGTACACGGGGCCGGACCCCATCATGGATCAGTTCGGCATCGAGGAAAAAATCCAGAAGGCCTTGGAGCCCAAGATCTGGCTCAGCTCAGGAGGCCACCTTGTCATCGAGCGCACGGAAGCCCTCACCGCAATTGACGTCAACACGGGTAGGTACGTAGGCAAAAGAGATCAGGAAGAGACCATTCTGAAGACCAACATGGAGGCTGCCCGTGAAATTGTTAGGCAGCTACGCTTGAGAAATGTTGGGGGCATCATCATCATCGACTTTATTGATATGGAAAAGGCCGCCAACAGGAAGAGGGTCTACGAGAACCTCAGAGAGGCAATTAAAAAGGATAAGGCCAGAATCAATATTCTACAGATCTCCGAACTGGGCCTGGTGGAAATGACCCGGCAAAGAACCCGTGAAAGCCTTGAAAACACCCTGTTGAGCCCATGCCCCCATTGCGAGGGGCGCGGTCGTATCAAGTCCGATGCAACCGTTGCCTACGAGATCCTTCGGGAGCTCAAGAAGTACCAGAGCCAGTTAACTAACGGCAAGCGGCTTATGGTACGGGTGAATCCGGGAATTGCCAACTTTCTATACGATGAGGCCAACGAGAGCCTCGACTATCTGGAGCGGGAGATCAACCACAAGATTATCATCAAGGCAACCAAGGGTTTGAACCATGGGGAGTACGAAATCTCCGTCAACTAGTCAACTCAACTTGCAGGCGACTGAAAAAGCCGTATATGCTTTGTTGCCCTCAATCCCCTCGCCCATAAGGTCTTTTTGAGCACCCCGCAATTACAGATTTTCGGTAGCTTGCTACTCCCCTTTCGTGTTTTAATTCCCGCGACGTCCCGTTGCTAGCTATTGATTATCCTTAATAGTTCTATTGATTCTTGCACCTGAGCGGCATAGAATGAATTAGCATTTCGTTAATAGGAGGACTCTCATGGCACGACCTGAGGGAAAGGTTGATCCGTACAATTACGAGACATTCACTCGAACTCAAGGTGCTAGTAAATCGGCCGAGTTTAAGATCCGTCTCCGCGCTGGTGATGAGGCTCCTGACTTCGAGCTAAGCACACTGGAATGGGGAAAGGTTCGTCTCTCTCAGTTCCGCGGCCAAAAACACGTCTTGCTGGAGTTTGGGAGCATTACCTGACCCCCCTTCGTGGGCGAGGTCTTGCCCCTCAACCAGCTTTACGAACGCTTTCGGGAACGTGGCTTCGAGTTCTTTACCGTGTATGTACGTGAACCCCACCCGGGACAGAACTATGGGCCTCACGAGAGTTTGGAGCAAAAGCTCGAATATGCCCACGATTGCAAGACCCAGGACGGGATTCAAACCCCCATGCTTGTCGATGATCTGGACGGGACCATGCATCGCAATTACGGCACCATGCCCAACATGGTCTACCTTATCGATAAAGACGGGAATATCGCTTATAAGTCCATGTGGACGGACCACAACGAGATCGAAAATGTCCTGGAGAACGTGGCCCATGCCGATGAGTTGAGGGCCCAGGGACTCCGTCTCAAGCCCTCCTACACCGAACGAATCAACTACATCCCCGCCGAATACTCGGGTGGCATCCGGGAAAAGGTCTTTGGACGCTCCGGGCAAAAGTCCTGGGACGATTACAAAAAGGCCTTCAACCCCAAGTGATAACGAGTCGCTAGCGACTCGATTCATTGGAAGCCCGAATACCCTCTGATCTTTTCCGATCAGAGGGATCACACTCGGGGATAAGGCCTGATACCGCGAGAATCCTGACGAAAGCAAATCTCCGCTCATTGCCCTGTCCCTCCACTATTTCCCCTATCACTTCGACCTCCCCGGCCAAATCCGGATACCTAAATAAGCAACCGGAGAATATATCAAGGCAGAATCAATATCCTCGATTGGGGAGACCCTTGCCCAGGCTCCCCGAAGGGCAAGTTGATTAACTACGGGGACCATCCCATTGCAGCGAGCTGCGTCAGTTGACGAGGAGGGGCCTTTTATGAAAGAAGACGGCTTCGGTCACTGTTTGTCATCACAATGAAATGCCTTGGAGGATGAATCAAATGACGGTTATGGCCTCGAGCAAATCCTTTTTGATTTCTAGTGAATCATGCTTGGTAACGATTGGGATTTTATCAACTGCCTGGCTACCCCTAGCCCTCGGTCAGGGTGAGCCAGGTTGGCAGCAGAAATGAAAGAGGGTAAAAAACGCGGCTAAATAAGGAAGGGGAAGTTGTGGTGTGGGGACCACCGGGCCCCAATGCTCGTGATTCATTGATCCGCGGTTTCCGAAAGTCCTACCCAGGCATCAAAATCGTATTTACTAGTGGTAGCGGCTCACAAGGTTCTTCCAAATTACTTAGGGAACGGAGGGCTAACCACTTCCTATTTGATATCCACATTGGGGGTATCACCACGATGCTGTCGACACTGCGGCCAACCGGCGCATTGGACCCCATCAAGCCTGCCCTCATATTGCCCGAGGTACTGGATTCCACCAAGTGGCTAAAGGGCCGGCTGGATTTTTCCGATGAGACAGGAAAGCACAACCTGGTTTTCACCAGCGCCGTAAAGATTCCTCTCGCGATCAATCCGAAGCTCGTCAAGCGTGAGGAGATTCATTCCTTTAAGGACCTGTTAGATCCCAAATGGGCGGGGAAAGTCGCCATGAGAGATCCAACCGGGCCGGGACCGGGCTTAGCGACGGTAACCCATTGGTATGCGCACCCAGCCTTGGGCAAGGAGTTTATCCGAGATCTTTTTGTTAAACAGAAATTGATTCTCTCGCGCAATGATCGTCAGCTGTGGGAATGGGTAACTCGAGGAAAGTATTCGATTGTCATTTCTCCAAGTGAGCTCGCGACCAATGACCTCCAATCAAAGGGTGTACAAGTAGAATTGATTGGGGCGGACCAAATGAAGGAGGGGAGTTATCTCACGGCCGCCTTTGGGAGCGTTGGACTGGTTAACCGGGCACCTCATCCAAACGCCGCTAAGGTCTATCTCAATTGGCTTCTTTCGCGTGAGGCCCAGACCGCCTGGAGTCAAGCGAGCGGGTATTCCAGCAGGAGACTTGACGTACCGAGAGATAAACTTAATCCACTCTCGGTCCCTAAAAAAGGCCGTGTGTACCAAGACAATTACAGAGAACAATACGTGCGCATGAGGGGCGAGATAAGAGCCCTCCTACGTAAGATTGTCAAAATGTAAAACCCGCACCCTCAGGGATCCTACAGCTTTTCCCCAATGGCCAGGACGGCAGGCATGGGAACCTCAAAGCCACGACCTGATCGATAAGTTGCTACGGTCTCTCGAATAGCGTTACCGATAACCTCCAACGCCTCCGGGAGCTGAGCCCGGAGTATTCCTGACGTTCTTACCGTACCTCGTTGCATGGCGCTGAATAGGGCAACCGGCGACGATAACCGCCACGTTTGTGGGATCCGGACGACTTCAGGCCGTACGAAGCCCGCCTCAAGCAAGGCACGAATGCATTCTTCCGGTTCGCTGAAGCGAAAGAAGGGGGGGCCGGGGGGAAGCGGAACATTGATGTTGCCATGCCGTTGGACAGCGTCTAGAACAATGCCGAAGCCCACGGCCTCCTCGGGTTTGCACCAAGCAGTGAAACCGAATCGGCCCGACGACCGCAGGACACGATGGGCCTCTGCTAAAGCCCGCTCAGGATGAGCCAGATGCAGGACGGCAAAGTTCATGTCCACCGCGTCGAAACTGCCATCAGTAAAGGGCAGCACTTCAGCATCGCCGACACAGAATCTGCCCGACGGGGTTCGAGTTTTGGCCATGTCCACCATGGCCGTCGAAAAATCCAGACCGACGGCACGGGCGCCACGCCGGGATGCGGCTGCAATTACGTATCCAGGGCCCGTGGCAACATCCAATAAGCGCACCTTTGGACCCACTAACACCGCGTCTAAGAGAGGACCGGTGGCCTGATCCGTGAGTTCACCAAAGGCCTCGTGGTAATCGCCAAAGACCGTCTGCCAACCGTTCAGTTCAAACGAGCGAAATGCGTTATCATCCACTGAACCCCTCCCGGTGCTAATAGCCCAATGCAAATGTACAGACCTCAAAGCCTATTTATCAAGAATGGAAGGGAAAAAGTATGGTTGGAGGGTGTCGGGGTAATGACCAACGGTCAGTGAAACAGGGGGTTCGGTCATTAAGACATCCGGGAGGAAACCGGTTGGAGTCTCAACTCGATTTATCCTTCATCGTTTGGACTAAATCTTGGAACGAGGATTTTTCATAATGCGACCGAATTGGGAGGGATAGTTGTTGACGAGGCTAACGTTCTCCACGAACAGATCGTATATTCCCCAATCCCCATCCCGGTTCAACAGCTTATAAGTGACCGCGTACGGTGTCCCTTTACTATCGGTAACCTTGGAATCGACGCGGGCATAGTCCTCATCGATGACCTCCCGCAGGAAGGTCACGTCACCCCCCTTAATATAGATCGATCCTATCCGCGTAAGTCATCTCCAGGTAGTCCGTAAAGACGCCGACGAATTCCTCCCGTTCTTCAGCGGTACGGTTGCTCCAGTAACGGCCAAGAGAGCGGCGTGCCATTTCGCCGAAATTGAATAGGGGATGGACAATCTCTTTCAATCTCTCAATCCGTTCTTTTTCCCCGTTTTCATCGGAGGCTGTTTCTTTGAGGACCACAAGCCCCTTTTCGATGGCGGTACGGAGCTCATCGGTCAATTCCCCCGCCCGGGTGAGGGACGGTGTCGTTAAAAAGAATATCGCGGCCAGAGCCAACCCGGTTACTCCTCGAAGTTTCACGATCGCCACCCCTCCTTGTGCAAGTAAACCAATCCCCACATACCCTCAGAATATCCGCCGGTATAGGAATCCGCCCAGGCACCTTTGTTTCAAGCTAAGTTCCATATTTTAAAGGATTATCATACTAATGAATTGTTCTGTAACTGAGCAAAACGGATGCCATAGTCGTAACAGCGTGATCTTTAGGGGAGTTCCATCTTTTTGTGGGAAACGGGAGGTACCAAATTGCGCAATTAATACCGGAAAATGTTCCCCCTATGAGAACAATTTTTCACCAATGTTCCGAGGGAAGTGATGGCAATCTCTATTTTCTTAAACCTCTTCCCATAGAATCAGCTCGACCTTCAAGCAAAGGGATGTGTAGCCTTGACAGGTGATGGAGGCATTGGATACAAAATGAAGTTGCCAATCTAACCCATGGACGCGTTTTCACGCCGATTACAGAGCAACTAGGTCTCGATTGGAGCAATACGGCACCCGCCCCGGAATAAATTGGCCCTCAATTTAACTGGGGTTAGAAAGAAGAGCGTTTCACCATGATGGTCATTGATGCCGACGGACACGTGGAAGAATCCACTACAATGTTTGGTTCCATCGAGAACGAGTACTACCCAAGGCGGCCATTGGCCCTAGGGTTCGACCGGGACACCGCGCTAGGGGACCGCAATGCGGTCTGGCTCATCGACGGTAAGGCATATCCCAAATTGACCGGTAAGGGTGGTGTGATTTTCCTGACACCCACCCTGATGGAGAAAGCAAAACGAAAATCTGTTTCCATTCCCGCTCAAGAGCTCACCGATGTGGATGCTCGTGTGAAAGATCTGGATAAGATGGGCGTCCAGATTCAGGTGGTTTACCCGACCCTTTTTTTAACCACCACAGCGGAAGACCAAGCCCTCGAATCAGCCCTCTTTCGGGCCTACCAACCCACGACCCATTAATTCCCTTAGAGACGGAGGCTCTCATGCAAGCAACAAACAGGATCATTTCAGGCGACTCACATGTGGAAGTCGATTCCAAGCTCTGGGTCCACCGGGTCGACTCCAAGTATCGTGACCGGACCCCGCGTGTCGTGCGACTTCCCAACGGCGGCGATGGCTGGGTGGTCGAGGGAATGCCCCCACGGCAGGTGGCTTCGGACCTGTACGGCGGCATGGGGCGAGAGGTCTGGCAGCCCTTTGGACAGAGGTACGAGGATACGCCGGGGACAGGTCCTGGAGAGCAACGGATCCAGGAACAGGACCGTGACGGCATTGCCGGGGAGGTGCTATTCCCTAACCAACAGGCGGGCCCAAAACTGTGGCGCAATATCAAAGACAACGACGCCTACAAGGCGGTGGTGCGGGGCTACAACGACTGGCTGGCGGAAGAGTACTGCACGGTTGCTCCCGACCGCTTGATAGGGATCGGCGTCCTACCGAAGACCAACATCAAAGACGCCATTAGGGAGATGGAGCATTGCGCCAAGACCGGCATGAGGGGAGTCCTGTTAACAAACTTTCCAAGCAACCATATCCACCCGACGGACGAGGACGACGAGTTCTGGAGGGCAGCCCTGGACATGAACATGCCGGTGACAGTTCACGTGGATTTGGATCGATCCGGCGCTGGCGTGGAACTGGGTCAAACCGGTCCTTTTGAAGAAAGCCTCCTGTACTACCCCAAGGACTCTCCAGAGGTGCGTGAGAAGATTGGCCGCAACGGTCTCGTCGAACAGGTCTCCCGATTCGGACCCGTCCGGGGCTCCGGTGCCATTCCCGCTGTGCAGTTGGCATTGTCCGGAGTGTTCGACCGCTTTCCCCATCTGAGGATTTTCTTTGCAGAGAACCAGATCGGCTGGATCCCCTTCTTCCTTCAGATGGCCGATGTCCGCTACGACCGCCATGTGCACTGGACCAAGAGACTGCTTGGCTTCGAGCCGCTGAAGCGCCTACCCAGTGAGATAATACGAGATCACTGTTGGTGGGGATTCCAATTTGACAGGATCGGCGTTGAGATGCGCCACCACATCGGTGTCGATCGCGTCATGTGGGGATCCGATTTCCCCCATCAGGAATCCGACTGGCCGAACTCACGGGAAATCCTGGAGCGAAACTTTACCGGCGTCTCTGAGGAAGAGACTTACAAGATGTGCGGCGGTAACGTCATCGAGTTTTTCCACTTGTCCCAGTGACCTCGACTTGCAACAAACTTCCAGTGAACGAACGCTGGAGATCCTTCTTGGCTGTATTTATCAGCAGATCTCAGAGGAGCATCGTATCAAAGAAAAACTGTTCAGCGGCGGTATAGGATTGGGGTGTACCAATATCCAAAAAGCGTCCTTCACACAAATATTCGTATAACCCCTTCCCAATCCATGCAGGAAAGACTTCCGTCTCCAGAGAAACCATATGGGCCGGTTGGATAGCCTCAATCAAAGAGCGGTCGATGATATATATTCCGGCATTGATCCACGCCGGACCTGAATTGCCGGTCTTCTCGGCAAATTCGACCACCGCTCCATTTGCGTCAACTTTACCCCGGCCGTACCGCGCCGCATCGTTCACCTTGATTAGTGCCATGGTCGCCCGCGCCCCATGACCTCTGTGCCAAGCATACAAGTGTTCCAGGTCAATGGTGCAGAAGGTATCCCCGTTCATGACCAGCACTGGATCCGAGTCCAACTTGGGTAAAGCCAGGCGCAAAGCCCCGGCGGTGCCCAGAGGCGAGTCTTCTTGGGAATAGACCAATCGCATCTTGCCCCGAATGTCGCCACAGGTCATCCATACCTTTTCCCCCAGGTATCCTGTGCATAGAAAAACCCTTCGAGCCCCAAATAATGAAAGTTGGTCCAGCAGGTAGTTCAATAAGGGCTTTCCATGGATTTCAGCTAAGGCCTTGGGGCGGTCGCCTACAACTGGACTCAAACGGGTTCCCAATCCTCCGACTAAAATCGCTGCCGTTAAATTCGCCCTCACACGTTCCAAGGGACGCTCGCCCCGTCAATTGATACCCTTGCGCAGTTCCTGAATTCCCTCTTCTAAGGAACGCCGCGCCTCGGAACCTGCCTCACGCAACCTTTGGTTCGACACCAAGTAGTTGCGTTTATCCGGGTCCATCCTGATGGGCGCAAAGTGAATGTAGAAGTGGGGGACGAATCCCTTCACCTTGAGCGCCAGACCCTCTTTGGACAAGTTGGCCTCGTCGAGCCCCACGTTATAAGAACAACCCGTCATCTTCTTGGAGTTTTCGATACCGTAGATAAAACAATTGGCGACGTCTCGAATGTGGAAGTAATTGCGCTTGAAGTCCTTTTCAAAGATCACGAGATAGCCGTCTTTGGCAGCGGCATAGACAAAGTGGTTTACGAGAAGGTCCAGTCGCATCCTCGGCGACATGCCAAACACCGTGACCAGTCGAAGGGGAATGGTATTGGGGGCTGCACAACTCCGCTTCTGCATCCATCTTGCCCCGACCGTAAAGCGAGACGGGTTCCAACGGGGTCTCTTCAGTACAGTAGGAATCGCCCGATTGGGTCCCGTAGCCGCTGTTGGTCGTTGGGAAGACAACCAATTGGGCCGGGCTCCGCAGTTGATTGAGAAGTCGGATCGCATCCAGGTTGACCGAGCGGGCAAGCCACGGGTCCCGGTCACAGGCCGGCGCCCCAACAACCGCAGCCAGTGGGATAATCACATCGGCCTCGCTGACCAGGCTCCGCATCAAACCTTCATCCCGAACGTCACCGAGAATAAAGTGGAAACGCAACTTGGCGCAGAGGTGAAGGTAGCGGAGGCAGAAAACTTTATGCTGAGGGGGCCCGACGGATCGGAGCGAGGGAAGATGGGCACGTCTCCCGAAGGTCATCCCTACCTAGTCTTATTGGAACGAAGCGGAAGGCCCCGCGTCGCTCTAGGCAGGCTTTATGGACATGCAAGCCGAGAAATAGAAGGGCAAGTGATAACGTACGGGAGTGGGCCGAGCGAAGGGTACTACGACAAGGACGGCAAACCTCGGTCCACCGTACCCTATTCCCAATGGCTAAAAGAGCGAACCACCTATGTTCAAAAGCCGGGGGAACCCGCCGAGTCCGTTGTGGTCATATTTGATGGGTCAGGCAATGTGGCCTGAAGCGTACCGTAGTGAGCCTTTACTTCAGAGCGCATAGAGCAGAAGATAGCGAACAATAGGCAGCGGGCAGTCTTCAGCCTTTCTGCGATCCTCAATCATCAATTTTCTATTTTCGAATCCCGTTGCTCAGTTCTCACCACTCGTCACTCCTTCCTGAGGACGCTATAGGTTCTGCGCTTAGCACTTTGCATTCTTAAAAATGGCCTAGCTCCTGGGCATGCTTATATATTCCGTCGTGGAACAGAGCGACAAAATCCGCATTGGAAAG
This sequence comes from Binatia bacterium, assembly GCA_963664015.2. GTDB lineage: Bacteria > Desulfobacterota > Binatia > UBA9968 > CAXXLF01 > JACZQL01. The sequence goes on from CAXXLF010000002.1 coordinate 1,202,119, forward strand.
GCAGGTATATTCAGCAGACCACCCGGGACGCGACCAGACAAGACCGTCTACTAGCATTGTTTGAAACACCGTCTGGGCCACCTGGCCATGAGCCATCAACCCGTCTTCATGCTCATGAAGATCAGCCTCTTCGTGGACTTTAAAATAGTGCAGTTGGGCGTCGGTGAATTTGTATTTTTCCAGCAGCGCCTCACGCCACTGCTTTGACCAGTGACCGAACATCTCTTCATTGAGAGAACGCCCCCACCATTCGATCATAGACCCTTCGTAGACCAACCCCCGGGCAAACTCCGTCAGGGCACGGCACTCGGGATAGACCTCGCAATTGACCATGTCGTCCCGAGTCAAACCGAAAATATAGCCTTGCTCGAGTAACACCTGGATATGACCCGGTATCTTTGGATTGACCAGTTCATCACTGATCTTACCCACGTAGGGACCCAACAGCTCCGGGTGGCGGGAGAAGAACCCCTGGTGCCGCTGGTATATAATGAGATGAAAGTTGTTAATTTCCAGGGGATAGCTGTAGTAGTGACGCCAGAAAAGCTTGATCGTTTCTAGAGGGAGTTTTCCTGCTCTTAAATCGCGCATGAAGGGCCCGTCGAATATCTTTTCCTGCCACCGGGCACGCATTTTCTGGCAAATTTCATCCGAGTAGGCCTTGGCCTGCTCGGGGGTAAAGCTCTGCCCCTGATCCAGCGTAGCGCCTTTGGTTCCGTCCCTCATGATTCCCTCCCTGCTCTCTCATTCACGGGTTTTCACCGACACGACATTCCATTGATCGATAGTGCCAAGGGTCACGGGAGGGCGAGCGAGATCCCCGTCTCGATTAAGCCGTTTTTCAATTCCTCCCGCTCCTTATCAGTGAAGGGCAAGCAGTCCCAGCGAGGGAACTTCCGTACCGGAAGACCCCGAAGCTGCATAATCTCCTGGAATGTTACCCGTCCATGGGCCCCCAGATAACGTCCCACCACCTGGAGCACTGCAGCGATCTGATCATGGTACTTTCGGGCGTCTTCAGACCGTCCTTCCTTCAAGGCGAGCCACATCTGGACGCATATCTCCGGAAAGGGTGTGGTCGGCGGGTGAATGGCCCCTCTGGCTCCGAGAGCAAAACCCGAGAAGAGCGATAATACGGACCCTGGGAATACCCCAATGGAGGAAGGAAGCTTGAAGAGATACCCCAATAACGCATCGAAGGTGAGAAAAGAGACTTTGATTCCGGCTAGCGAAGATTTGGGGGAAATGGCCTCCTGAATCTTCAATGCCTTTTCCGGAGTGACATGGACCCGGGTGGTTTCCGTGTTGTCGTAGATAAACAAAGGGACACCGGGGACGGCTTCCGCGACCTTCTTGTAATGGGCGATCACCTCATAATCATTGTGGGGATAATAGTAAGGCGTAATTAGCGCCAGGGCATCAACCCCAAGGCCGGCGCCGTGCCGTGCCAAATCGATGGAAGAGTAGGTGTTAGCGGTGCCAACCTGGAGGACGATGGGAACCCGCCCAGCGACGCGACGTACGAAACGCTCGGACGCCCGCTTTCGTTCGTCGATCTCCATCACCATACCCTGTCCGTGGGTGCCGAAGGCAAAAAAGCCTTGAACACCGGCATTGATATAAAAGTCGGTGAGGGCATCGTTGCCTTCATCATCGAAGCTGCCGTCCTCCCGGAAGGCGGTAGGGGCCGGAATGAGAATCCCTTCGAGCTTTGAATTACTAGCCATGGGCGAGTCCTCTCCTTTGTTGGATTTGCTTTGCTAAGGTGCCCTTATATTTTCATCCTCGGGACGTGTCAACCCCAAACCGAAAGATTTTGACCAGAACGAGCTTGACATGAGATTGCCCGTTCGGATAGGTTCCGACGCAATAAGAAAGAAGAGGGCCCATCCCCCCCCTCAAGAAAGGCAAACATGGCTTACTACCGCGACCTCAGAGATTGGCTCAACACGCTGGAAGACAAAGGCTATCTGTATCGAATTCGGACACCTGTAAACAAAGACTCGGAGATGCACCCCCTGGTCCGTCTGCAATTCCGCGGGCTACAGGAAGAAGCACGCAAGGGGTGGCTATTCGAAAAGGTCACCGACGTCTCGGGCAGGACTTATGACATACCCGTGGCCCTAGCGGTGATGGCCCCCAATCGGTCCGTCTACGCACTGGGGATGGGTGTGAGTTCCCCCGCGGAGATTGCTGGCAAGTGGACACAAGCACTGTCCCACCCCATTCCACCCCGGATCGTTTCCTCGGCCCCCTGTCAGGAAGTGGTCTACGAAGGTAAGGCCCTCGACGAGGCAGGCGGTGCCGGCATACTCCCCGTCCCCATCTCCACACCCGGTTACGATTCCGCTCCGTTCCTAAGTTTAGGCCACTGGGTAACCAATGACCCTGAAACAGGCGACACAAATTTTGGCACGTACCGGGGTCAGATAAAGAGCCCCACACGTATCGGTTTATTTGCATTTCCTTATCAAGACATCAGTAAGCACTGGACCAAGGCACAATCCATGGGAAAGCCCCTAGAGGCCGCCATTGTAATTGGCTGCACCCCCAATCTCTCCTACTGTTCTACTTCCAGGCTCACCGAACCAGAGTACACGGTGGCGGGAGGTATCGCGGGAGAGCCCGTGGACCTGGTGCATTGCAAGACAGTTGACCTGCTGGTCCCGGCTAATAGTGAAATTGTAATTGAAGGGGTTATCCCCACGGATCAGCTCGAACCCGAGGGTTGCTTCGGTGAGTTTACGGGATACATGGCCCACCGTGATTCGGATAAGTTCATTAACGTCACCTGCATTACTCATAGACGTGCACCCATTTTTCAAGCCTTTCTTAGCCAGTTCCCACCCAGCGAATCGAGCGTGCTACGCGGCATAGGGTTGGAGAGCGTCATCACCAAGCTCCTCACCGTGGAGCATAAAATAAAAGAGATTCTCGAGGTGTCACTTCCGGACGCTGCGGGTAGTCACGGGGTCTGCGTCATCAGGATGGACAAAAAAGAAAAGACCCTCAAACCGATGGAGGCGTTACACGTGGTTGCCGGAATGCCCAGGGCTGCACCCAAGATCATTATTGCTGTGGACGAGGACGTGGACCCGCGGGACGCCGAAGCCGTCAACTGGGCCATGTCTTACCGGATGCAGCCCTATCGCGACATCGAGATCCGAGAGACCGAGTTATCCCTCGGACTTGATTTCTCCATTGCCCCCCCTGATGCCCGTAAAGATGTGGCATCCATGAAAAGCTCGGCCATCCTGATCGACGCCACATGCAAGTGGGCCTACCCCCCGACCTCCCTACCCCAACGGCCATTTATGGAAAAGGCCCAGGCCATCTGGGAGGAGATGGGACTCCCTGAGCTCAAGCTCAAGACCCCCTGGTTCGGTACTAACTTAGGGAGCTGGAGCCAGGAGGACGTAGAGGATGCCCAACGGGCCCTCCAAGGCGAGCACTACATTACGGGTAAAATTAGGGAAGGACAGCGGGTAACTCTAAAAAAACCGGAGAAGAAATAGCTATCAAACATATTTGAAATTTTCCCCTAAGTTTGCCCTTTAAGGGAATCGGATAAACAACGACTCGCGCAAAGACGCAAAGGACGCCAAGTTCGGCGCAAATAACCAAACTCTTCTCTTTGCGGGCTTGGCGTCTTGAAGCGATTAAAATCCGGCTCCTAAAGCTTTGATGCCCTTCAGTCCACCTGGAGGAGAGGATCTTTCAAACCAGCCTCGGCAAACCCTTTTTTTCTGAGTAGACAGGAATCACACTGACCGCAGGGGTTACCCTCGGGTGTGGCCTCGTAACACGACCAGGTCGATCCAAAATCCACCCCCAGTTCGTATCCCTTGCGAATAATCTGGTTCTTGCTCATTTGAATGAGGGGCGTGTGAATCTTGAAACGACTTTTACCCTCGACCCCGGCCTTCGTCGCCAGGTTGGCAAGCCGCTCGAAGGCCTCCACGTATTCGGGTCGGCAATCCGGGTAACCCGAATAGTCGTAGACGTTGGCACCGAAGAACAGATCCTCGGCACCGATGACTTCCGCCCAACCTAGGGCATGGGCGAGGAATATGGTGTTTCGCGCGGGGACATAGGTAACGGGGATACCGTGTCCGATCTCTTTCAGTGCCCGTCCCTTGGGTACCGGAATATCCGCAGTGAGGGCGGAACCTCCCGTGGCGCGGAGGTCCAGAGTAAGGATCAGATGCTCGGCAACTCCCAACGTAGCAGCGACGCGCCTGGCCGATTCGAGTTCTCGGCCATGACGCTGGCCGTAAGAGAAGGAAAGGGCATAGCACGCAAAGCCTTCGCTTTTCACCGTGGCCAGTACTGTCGATGAATCGGCGCCACCGGATAATAGGACCACAGCTTTTTTCAACTGATTTTCTTCCATGTGCGGATCGAAAAGAGACAGGAGATGCCCCCCCCCATTGCCCAAGTGACGAAGGGGCACGCCAATCTAACGTGCGCCAACCTGTGCGTCGTGGCTGGCGCGGATAGCACGGGCCCGGCCTTCCATCACGCCAGCCTCGTCCTCGCGCTGGGTCTTTCGAAGCAGTGCAGCGTAGTTGTCCAGGGTGATAGCCACATCCGGATGCGCCTCGCCCAAAGTCCTCTCCCAAACCACCAGCGCCCGTTGGTAATGGGCTTCCGCCGCGCCGGACTTTCCCTGCGCATGGTAGAGCAATGCCAGGTTGTTCAAACCCTGCCCCCGATACGGGTGGTCGTCTCCCAGACGCTTTTCTACGATAGCCAGCGAACGTTTGAAGATCGGCTCAGCCTCGGTGTACTTTCCCTGGGCCTGTAAGGCCAGTCCCAGGTTGTTCAGATCCGTAGCCACATCTGGATGGCCGCGGCCAAGGGCCTTCTCGCCAATGGCTAAACCGCGCTTGTGAACCCGCTCCGACTCGGCGTACCTGCCCTGGCCACGGTAGAGGGTCCCCAGGTTGTTCAGATCCCTACCCACATCGGGATGTTTGGATCCGAGCGCCTTTTCATCGATCTTAAGCGCCCTGATCAATATGGGTTCGGCCTCAGCATATCGTTCCTCGGCTTGATACAGCGACGCCAGGTTGTTCAGGCTTGTGGCAACATGGGGATGGGTCGCACCAAGGGACTTTTCCAGGATTCCCAGGGCACGCTTGTAAAGCGGTTCGGCCTCGGCGTACTTGGCCTGTGCATAGTAGACCGCCGCCAGGTTGTTCAAGTCCGTAGCGATATCCGGGTTATCGGGCCCCAACGTCTTTTCGTCAATAGCCAGGACCCGCTTGTGCATGGCTAAGGCCTCGGCGTATCTACCCTGGGCATAGTAGAGTTGGGCCAGGTTGTACATGTTCGGGACCAGCTCGGGGTTGTCGGATCCGAGTAATTCCTCACCGATTGCTAAAGCCTTCTTCAATAACGATTCGACTTGAGCATACTTCCCTTGGATGTAGAGCTCTTTGGCCTTTTTATTTAAGGTTTGGGCCAGATACCAGTCCTTAGGTCCCAATGGGCGATCTTCGGCGGAACTGGAGGTGGTCCATCCCAGTCCAAGGAGCAGGGCTACGGATATAGCACATACCCAAATCCGACCCAACCGATGGACGGCGTTCGGGAATTCCCCTCCTTGTACGGATACTCGGCGCTTAAAACTCATCCGCGAGTTTTCCTCCGGCGCGGCGTCCTGGCCTGTCTTTTCCGAGGTTGTGCTGGGGGCTGAGCTTTAAGTGCGGACTTGGGTGAGATCATCGTTTCGTTGGTCTTACGGGTAAAGTCCAGTACGAGCTCGATGCGATCCGACCCCTTTAGAAGTATGATCTTCCCGGGTTCGACCTCGGCCAATTCAAATCCTCCCTGGCTATCGCCAAGGTCAACCCGCCGTAGTTGATTCGCTCCCCTTTTGCCCACAATCACGCCAGGACCTTTACTGCCCTGGCTTCCGTCCGTAGAGGACCGGGGGACCCGAATGATAGCCTGACGGGCACCTGGTGTAATCATTGTCCCCAGAAAGACAAAGTCTTGGGCTGGTTTGCGGTTCACAGAAGACGTCTCTGTTACCTTGCCGGGGCCACTGCCGCGCTTCGGATCAAAGAGGGTTTTATTAACAATAGAGGCGATACTCAGAGAAAAAGGTTTGAGCCGTGGCTGGCTTTCAATGTCCGGTCCCGTACCTGCGTGTTTCTTCGGGGAAGCAGGAGGCGCCATCAGCGGTTCCTGCCAGAGCTGAAAAATCCTGTAACCGGCAAACACAATGGCGGCGAATATAACCAGGCTGAGAGTTGATGATCGCTTGAAGGGCATTGGGAACCTTTTTCAGTGCGGATGCATGCCATCCGCCTCATTTCCTTTAGGTAACCGCATGAGTTTTTAATAGAGTCTCATCCCGCTGTCAATAAGACGGGAATCCGCCAGCGCGTTCAGGTTGATAGGGTTTGACCGATCGAATATCGTCGCCTCACTCAGCCCCAGCGACCTTTGTTAAGGAATTACCGAGATCTTCCGTGCCTGGGCCCAATCGGACCGCTGGCCACCGGATATATCCGGGACCTGACTGGAAGCTATTCTCTCGCATTCACTGTATTCGCGGGTGTCTTTCTCCTGATGTTCGTGCTTATATTCTTTGCCACCCCTCCCTCAAAGGCCATCGCCGCATCCGGTACTGGTAGCGCTGAATCAAACTAAAGAGTATGGGTTAAGGAACCGAATAGGGTCCACCCTGCAAACTGGGAAGTTGTCGCCATTGGGCGTAGCCCCTTATCAAAGCCCGTTCAAAGCGTTCAAAGAAGGACCCGCTGAACCGTAGGAATGAGTCTCCAACGCCCTCCCACCTTGCTCCCCATACCGCGTGTCTGGCCTTTCAAGCGCGTCTACTATGGATGGGCCATTGTTACAGCCGCCGTGCTTGCCTCCTTTGGTCAGGTCCCGGTATTTGGTCCGGTGCTCGGGGTCTTTATTTTTCCTATGCAGGAGGAACTCGGCTGGTCAAGACTCACCCTCTCCCTGGGCTTCACACTTGGCAGCATGACCGGGTCCGTCATAACGTATATTATCGGTTCGCTGCTTGACCGGTACGGCGCGCGAATTATCGTCGTGGCAACGGGAGTCATCATTACCGCAGCCATGTTAGGTCTGGCGGTGATGGATCAGCCCTGGCAATTCTGGACTTTTTTTGCCATGGGCCGCGGGGCGGCACTAGCAGGCATCCAGATGGGCGCCTCCGTAGCTATCGCCAACTGGTTCGTCCGCAAGCGTGGCCGCGCCATCGCTATTAAAGGGATGGGACTCCGGATTGGTCAGGCCACTTTCCCATTGGTCATATTTGCCATCATGGCAGCATCCACATGGCGCCATGCCTATCTTGCTCTGGCCGGCTTAACCTTTGTGTGTATCGTTTTGCCATCCGCGTTATTTATTCGGCGGCGGCCTGAAGACTTTGGACTCCATCCCGATGGCGCGACTCCCGACGCCTCAGCGCCTCGAGAAACTTCCAATACCCCGGGATCCAGCCAAGACAGCAAAAAAGAAGATGAGGAGTCGTGGACGTTGTCCGAAGCCAGGAGGACCCGCACCTTATGGCTGCTCGTGCTCTTCACCCTTGTTGCACCGTTCGCTTTAGGCTCCATGAACCTCCACATGGTTGCAAATTTCCAGGACAAAGGAATCCCAGCCGGTTGGGCCGTCAGCGTTCTATCCATCTTCGCCGCCACCTCTTCGCTGACTGTTTTACCGTGGGGGTTTTTATTGGAGCGCGTCCACGTTCGTTACGCTTCCATGTTCATGTGTGTGTTCCATAGCATGGCGGTTGTCATGATCATCCTAGCGAATACTTATCCCATGGCCGTTGCCTTTGGAATTGTCTTCGGCATTGCTCAGGGTGGCTGGACGGTGATTCAGAACCTAATTTTTTCGGATTACTTTGGACGTCGCCATGCGGGAGTCATAAGAGGATTCGTAGCACCGTTCAAGATCCTCGGTCCACTGGGCCCAGTGTTCACCGGATTCATTCGAGACGTGACCGGCAGTTACACTCTGGCCTTCAAGATCCTAGCTGGAACCTTTGTTATTATGTTCGTTCTCTTGATTCTGGCGGTTCCACCGAAAAAAGCGTCCTACTCAGAGTAGGAATTTAAAGGGGGTTCATAAAACGCCTTGCCTTCAAATAGAAAGGCATCGTCGCGCGAGCCTTCTTTTACCCGTTACCGTAAAATACAACCAAAAAATTGAGATTGGGTTGCTTAGCAGGTTACTGAAAAATTATGTTGGCAGACTGTTCAAAAAGATCTCAGAGGCGAGGCGCGCGAAAGATCGGCGAGCGGAAGCGTCCTTGCGTGGTACGTGGGAGTGAGACGATTGAGCGCAACGAAGCATATGAGGCTTTTTCAGTAGCCTGCTAGAGTTTAAAGCGGCGCACGTACCCCCGCAGAACCAGTGCCCAAACCTTGACCGTCATCTCCGCCGCGTATTCCATGCTCCAGTTGAACCTTGTTTCAGTCAAACCGTGTTCAAATACCTGGCGCAGCATGATGGCGTTTTCTTCCCGGGTGCCTAAAGCGCCACCGCCCTCTTTGTCTTTGTCCAAGCGGCTGTTCATCGCCCAGTATTCGATTGCTTCACCGCTCAATCCGCATTGCTTGTCCAGCGCTTTGCACCACAGCCGCGCATATGGCGAGAGGGCACTACCAATCTGCGCGGCCACAACCTCCGCAAACGTCCCTTCTGAATGCAACCGTCCCAAGTAGGCAACCAGTCCTCTAAGATCCGTACTCCGTGGCGGGTCGTTCACTTGGACCTCCGAGATGCCAATAGCGAAGAGAAGGTTTCGCAGCAGGATCGTTCGGCCACCGGCCATGGGACGGGTCAGCTCGTTGGAAATCCTTTCCAGATACTCTTCTTCAATTACGACGTAGGTGCGGCTGATATCGACGAAGCGTTTGTAGAGACGGCTGAAGCTTGCCGCCATCTCTCGATGAAAGACATACCAGTCTAGGCTCGCCGCATGGATGGCTTCCAACGGCAGATCACAGGCCTCCAGGCGCAGTGTGAAGGGGTGATTTAAGATATAAGTGCGAACCAGTTCATCGGTAGTCTTTAGGAAACGGTCCGCTTGAGCATCGGCTTCGGCGACGGGAAGCTCTACCCGTTGGACTGAACTGGCTTGCGCTGGGTTCACCATTGCACAGCACCTAAGGACACTCCGTGGAACACCGTGATTTAAAATCCAGTCACGGTTTGACCCGCCCGGACTTAGCCTTTTCGCCGGTTATGAAATGGTCGCCTTTTAATGCAAGCTGGGCCTCTTCCACGTCCTGGTCGCTCCAAACACCCAGGCTGTAACCGTACCAAGGCATGCGGGGCTTCAATTTGGGCAAGCCCAGCTCTTCCCAGATTCCCTTGGCATTCTCCATTATATCCTTACGCGGCAGAGAAACCGGCATATAGGGCCAGGGCCGGGTCGCGTCGATCAACAGGGTTGTCATTTCTGCTTCTCTGCGCTGTTGGTTAGTGGCCGATGGCGGTGCTGCCGACGGGTCCAGGCCAGGATATTTCCCCTTGCCAATCACGACGTCCTTATCGGGGATGACATTAAAACAGATTGCCCAGTTGACCATGGCCGGGTCGCGGATATCGACATCCTCGTCGACAGCGATAGCGATTTTTGCAAAGGGTCCGACAAACCCAGCTGTCGCGTGCAAGGCCCGCCAGACCTCGGAAGTAAGGTGTTTCTTCATTTTGATAACGCAATAGGATTGGCCGCTCCCGCTCACTTCGTCATGAAGGGCAACATCGAGCACACTGGAATTTCCGCTATCGTATCGCAGGTACTTGTAAAGAATCTTTTCAGTCCCCATATGCTTGATCTTGCTGCTCTCACTGGGAGGGAACTGACTAATGAGAGCGGAATAGATGGCATCCTGACGGTGAGTTATGGCCGTGACTTCCATATAGGGCGAAAGTCCCCGTGGCCCCATGTAGCCGGGATACTCGCCGAACGGCCCTTCGGGCTCGACAAAATCCGTGGGGATGATTCCTTCGATGACTAATTCGGCGGTGGCCGGCACCTCGATATCCACCGTGGCGCACCTGACCAGTTCTATAGGTTGTCCGGCGAGCCCTCCGGCCAGACGGTATTCATCGAAATCAAACGGGATCTTTGCAGTTGCCGCGTAGGCAACGGCCGGAATAGCACCTACGATAACGGCGGCCTCCAACGGTTTGCCCATGGCCATGCACTTTCTCCAGTGTTGCCCCATGTGTTGCCCGGTGAAAAACCCTCCCGTACGGGTCGAACTTTTGATCTGCCCCCGATAGTTTCCGATGTTGTATATGCCGCTCTCAGGATCCTTGGATACCCAGTTGGCCGAAGTCAGATATGGCCCATTATCAAAACCAGGGGTGGAAATGGGCACAGGAATCCTTTCCAGCCCGTGACCGTTACGAAGGTCGTCTCCCTGCCAGACCACCTCTTGGACCGGTCCCGACCGAACGGTTGTGGGAGAGATGGCCCTTAACTGAGCATTGGTCCATCGGTCGTGGATCTCTTCCGGCTTGCACATAAGCCCGATGGCATAGATCTCAGACGATGCAGCGAGGGTTCCAACAGAGACGGGCATGTCATAGCGTTGGCCTTTGGAATCGATCACCTTCTCGAAGAGAAAGGCCTTCCTCTGTTCCTCGTCCAGGCCGCGGAACTGCCAGCGCACGAGCGGCATGAGCTCCGTATCTTTGTTTATTTCGCGGCTGATCCTAACCAGTTTGTCCTGTTGCTCCAGCGCCGCCAGATGCTCTCTCACATCCTGGTAGTATTTCCTTTTTTGCTCCATGTGATTTCCCTATACTAGGTAAGATTGGTATGTTGGAAAGGGCTTCAGGTAATTTTACTTAGAATGGCATTAATTTGGTTTGATCTCATTAACATTGACAAACTATACTGTCAAGCCTCACCCCCAAGGTTCGCAGCAAACGGATGTCCTGCGCGTTTACGTTTTGTTGCACTGCATTGCCAAGGAGATCACTTTTCAGTGACCGATTCGAACATTCTGTTGATAAACGGACGCCCTCCAGTGGCCCAGAACTTGCATAACCCATTCACCACAACGAGGGTTCGTCCATCGCATTCCTCCATGAGCTTATGCCCATGATCTACTGAGAAGGCGGATAATCCAGCTTTGCCACCACGAGTTTCGTAATATGGGCTGGTAATTTCCTTGACCTATGGGCCCGAAGCGATAAGATCAACTGGTTTCAAAGGGTCAACAGCGGAGAAATCCACCCTCATCGGAATTCCGCTAAGGAAAGAAAGAAACGGATTATAGGCACGGGCCCCCCCGGCAGGTAAGGAAGACCGCCGAAGGCCCCATTGAATCCCATCACTGGAGTTCCTCCCGGAAATTTGTTCCCTTAAGGAGACCAAGAATATGTCATTTTTCCCCCAACATCGCACCACCCCTCTCCCCGGTGGTTACATGGGCAAGATCCTACGGGTCAATCTCACCTCTGGGTCCATAAAAGATGAGAACCTTCCCGAGGAACCCGTACTCCGAAGATTCATCGGCGGCCAGGCACTGGCGTCATACATCCTGCTCAAGGAATTGCCCCTGGACGCTACGCCCTTCGGGCCTGAAAACAAGGTCGTGCTGATGACCGGACCTATCACGGGAAACGGATTGACACCGGGCGGCACCAAGTTTACGTCCGTGTACCTGAGTCCCCTCACAGGCAATACACTGGGGCGTGGAGCGTCCAGCGGGTTCTGGGGAATCTATCTCAAGGCCGCCGGTTACGATGGGCTCATCATTGAAGGAGCCGCATCGGAGCCTACTTACCTGTTCATCCATGAGGGCAAGGTAGAGCTACGCGATGCTACCAAGTTTTGGGGACAAGGGACGAGGGCAACGGAGGACAACCTGCGCGAAGAGGTAGGGTTCAAAGACGCCAAGGTCCTCTGTATGGGCCCGGCAGGGGAAAATCTCAACCATGCTGCTATGTTGTGCAATGACTACAACCATTTTGCTGCTCATAGCGGCGGAGCGGTCTTCGGGTCGAAAAAGCTCAAGGCAATCGTAGTTCATGGGACTTTACGCCCGAGGATTCAGAACAAAGACGGCCTATTGGACGCAGGAATGCGCTGGCGCAAGATTTTGACCCCGCAGAAAGTCGAAGAGAAAAAAACCAAGATGGGCCACGGCGAGTCCTGGGGTGCGCTCAACAACCTCAACTGGCGTAGCACTGAAATTGCGGACCATAACCGCGGCTTCAATCAGAACCGCGTCGTGCTCCGGCCTTGCTTTCAATGTGCAAGGCTTTGCCCTTGGGATGTGGAGATTCAGGAAGGGCCACACAAAGGGACCCTGGCCCATTTTAATGCCGGGGGCGAATGGCTCGATGCCTTCTTTAATCTCGGGATTAAAGGCAACTCGGTCTTGTATCTGTCAGAGCGCATCAATGATCTCGGCATCGAGTGCAGCCACTTCTCCTGCGGTGCAGGGGTTGCCTTCGAAGCCTGGGAAAAGGGCATGCTCAAATTGGAACAAACCGAAGGACTGAAACTGGAATGGGGAAGTGTCGAAGCAGTTGAAGGGTTATTAGAGATGGCCGCTCGCCGCCAGGGGTGGCTGGGGAATCTCCTGGCCGACGGTCCCAAGCAGCTCGCCGAGGCGATCGGAGGCGACGCACCCAACTGGGCAGTGCACACTAAAGGCGGGACTCCGGCCATGCACGAGTGGCGACCGCTACTTGGACAGATGCTGAGAGAGCTAGTTAGTAGTGGAGGGATGAAACCGCAGGGGGGAGGGTCTGTAAACCCTCCACCGGACCTCAGCGAACGCGAGAAATGGGGGCCGCTGAATCGGGATGACCCAAAGGGCTGGCCCCGCTCACAAGTTATCTCAGAACAGTACCGGCAATTCTGCGGCATCATCGGCGGTTGCTGGTTTGCTCAGGTCCCTAACAAGCCCGACGGTCTCAACTGTATCAGAGACACCCTCAACGCAACGACGGGGTGGGATTTCGACATGGAAGAGGTTCTAGACGCCGGTCACCGGAGTATGATCCTGCAGAGTATTTTTGGAACTCAGCGGGGATGGATAGCAGAACTGGACTGGAAGGATGTGGGACCGAGATTCCTAGAGCCTATTCCTGACGGCAAATATAAGGGCTTTACCATCGCCAAGTGGCTACCCGACATGATCTACGAATACCACCGGCTATGCGAGCGAGACGAAAAGACCGGTCGTCCCTTGAAACAGCTCTTGGAAAGACTCGGCCTGGACGAGTTCATGGAGTGGAGCCAGCCTGACTCGAATTAGACAAGAGCAAAGGGTCCTTGCTCTATGCGCTATGCAGTAAATTCTATGCGGCCCTCTGGGCGCATCCGTGGGAAGCCTGCCAAATTGCTAGAATCATTAAACTATTATGGGGCAATTTCAAACTTGGAACGAATTTTCCCCGCTCATTGACACCCGGTTTCCATCCCAATATAAGAACCTATCCCGAAATTCGGATTCCTAGGCTCTGACCGTACAGCGCAGGCTATATGTCTGGCCGGATCCTGTGGGATTCCATTGGGAATGATTGGGGTAGAATTCGGACTCCAGGTAACTCCAAGTTTCGACACTTTCCTCCACGTGGGCATCTGCATCAATAACCATCTTTCGTTATCTCCTCAAAAACTGTTTGTTCACGGTCTTGGTCTAGCTACCGCCATGGGCATCAAGGATCGCTCCGTTGACAAAGGCCGCAGCCTCCGAGGCCAGGAACAGGGCCACCCCCCCAATATCATCGGCCACACCCACCCGTCCCACGGCGATGCGCTTCGCCGCATTTGCGAGGGCACCTCTGTCGGTTCCGACCCTGGGTGTGTTGATCATGCCCGGGGCGATGCAGTTGACACGGACATCGGGGCCCCACTGATGGGCCATATTGACTGTCAAGTTGATGACGGCAGCCTTCGCCGCTGCGTAGGCCGCCATATCCAAACTGTTTGTCGGGTTCCCGCGGCCCGCATTGGAACCGATATTGATGATTACGCCTTTACCTTGTTTTTTCATTACCGGTACCACGGCTTTTGAGCACAGAAACACGCTCTTCACGTTAATCTCAAAGACACCCATGAAGTCTTCCTCGCTCATTTCAACCAGTGGCACCTTCTTAAACTGTGTCGTATATGAGCTACGACTGAAAGATCCGCCGGCCACGTTGGCCAGGATATCGATCCGACCAAACTTCTCCACGCTCTGTTTCACCATTGCTGCAACCTGGTCGGATTTGGACACATCAACCGTCACCCCCAGGGCCTGAACCCCCAACGCCTCGACTTCCGCGACCGCAGGCGGGATCTCCTCCGGTGGAACGGAGGCAATAACAACGTTGGCTCCAGCCTTGGCAAAAGCCCGCGCGCATCCGCGTCCGATCCCTCCACCTCCACCGGTGACAATGGCGGTCTGCCCTTCAAGAGAAAATCGGGATAGATCGGTCATGGTTCTCCTCCTGTATTGACACCGGGGCTCGGCCGCCCGTAATCCGACCCCACGTCAACACGGAGTGCCGAATTGTCAAGCGTTGAACACACCCTAAAACATCCGACTCATTTGTTTTTCTGCGGCGACTATAGGCCGTAAAGGGTTTTGGGGTTATCCCAGAGTATTTTTCGTTTTGCCCCGTCGCTGATGCCTTCCATGCTTTTGAACTTTGCAATAGCGTTAAGCTCACTCGACGTGTCACCATGGCCATAGTCTGTTCCAATGACGAGGTTTTCTTCACCCGCGTAGGAGATGACGTATGGAAAGTCGTCGTCGGTCTGGGTCGAAACGTAAATATTGTACTCACGCAGTGGATTGCTGGGCGCCGGGTGATCGCCTCCCGCCGTACGTCGGACAGCCTCGTGAATCACCCACGGGACCCATTGACTGGATACCTCGATAAACCCCCACCGTAGCTTAGGAAACACACGGGGGATCTCGCTCATGATCAATGCGTAACAAGCGGTTACCGTGGGGATCCGAAACGTCGAGAAACCCCCTCCGGCTTCGTTGGCCATGAGCTTGAACAATTCATGGCTTCCATTACCGAGGTGCACGGTGATGGGCATGTCCAGGCGCTGAGCCTCGTCATAGATCGGATAGAAAAATGGATCCGTCATCATCTTTTCTTTTTCGAACGGCCGCATACAAACGCCAACGGCACCGTGCTCTTTGGCGAAACGAATTTGCGGAATTGCCTCGGAAGGTGTCAGTGCGGGGACCACACAAGTGTAGCGTAGTCGGCCTTCGCCCTCCTTCCATACGTCAGCCATCCAACGGTTCCAACTCCACGATAGGGCGATCTCCGCGTCGGGCCGTTTGGTAACCGGCGTGATCCACATGGAATTGAACACCACCTGCACATCGATCCCCAACTCATCCATATGGCGCAGCCGCTTGGTCACATCGGCAACCTCTCGGGCTTCCACCGGGGTCCCCACGACCCGGCCGTATCTCTTTAAATGCTCCTCGGCTTGTTTTTCATCGGGTGCTGGGAATTTACTTCCCAGGTTCTCACCGTCGAGAACCCATTGCTGTCTTTTGGGAGTTTTCGGCGACTGTACCAAAGTCGGACGGTATTTCTGCTCCGACGGTTCCAGGTAATCCCATACGCGCTCGCTTTCGACAACATGCGCATCAGCGTCAATGACTAAATTACTACCTTCGGTCGATTCCATAAGCTCCTCCAAGGCGGCCTGCCCCCTCTTGTTGGCAAATCACCCTACACCGGAAACCTGCCGCTACCTCTATCACCCTTCAAGAAAAAACTCTATACTTCGGGCGCGGTTTCCATGCAGTCGCCAGGACGGTATGAGTAGGTTGACACAACGGTCACGATCTTTTATAATGGTATGAGTAGGTTGACACAACGGTCACGATCTTTTATAATGGTATGAGTAGGTTGACACAACGGTCACGATCTTTTATAAATGAAGGAGAATCAAGTGAATCCCATCATGAGAGTTTTCTACAGCACATTGATACTTGCATTCGTTTTAAGCGCGGCCGCCATCGCGGATGAAGAATCTCTAGCCCCCCGGGATTTAAAGAAGCTCAAAATTATTTCTTTTGTTCCCCCGGAAAAGGCATCCGAGTTTTCCCTCCAAAACCTCAAGGGCGAGACCGTCAAGCTCAGCAGCTATCGGGGAAAGCCCTTGATGCTCTATTTCTGGACCACCTGGTGACCCGTATGCGCGAGGGAGTTGCCCTCGCTCCAAAAGATCTACCCTAAAATCAAGCAACACGGACTGGTCATCCTCCTCATCAACGTCAAGGAGCCCCCAGCAAAGGTCCGGAGCACGGTCAAGGAGCGAGGCTACGGTTTGCCGGTCCTTCTTGACATCCAGGGGACTACCGCCCAAGCCTACGGGGCCTGGGGCACCCCCGCTGTCTATTTGATCGACCCCCGTGGTCGCGTCGTGGCCGGAGGGATGGGGCCACACCATTGGAACACCCCTGAATGGGTCCGGGTGCTCAGTTCCCTGGGCGGATCGCCAGAAAATTGATTTACGAGTAAAAATGGTGGAACCTGACAATCCATTGATACGTTTAAACAGCACTAGACATCTCATCGGTCACCGTATTGAATCTAAAAGGGAGATCTTTATGAAACGTCTCAAAAGGGCAGTGCTCGTTCTAATTCTTCCATTTGCCCTTTTCACGGTTTCAGTCTCGAGTGCTGCCGCCGTCTCGGTAGGTAATTATTTACCTGGCGTGACCGGGGCTACAATTTGACCCGACATTGAAAAGCTCCACGTATTGGCACCGCAGTTGTTGTGCGTGGCTGTTAGACTGAACGATTCGCCGCCCCCCCCAACGGTTATGGATAAGGCGACCTGGGCGTTCTGCCTGAATCCAGAGCTTGTCAAAGTGCTTACAGAGCTCGTATAAGTTTCGTTATCTATAAAAAAGGCCTCTTGATGGAGCGCGCCCTGCTTCCAATTTTGTCGGGAGCCGCCTGAATGCTGATCAGGATGTCTTTGGCGTGTTTCCTAACCAGCGCCTCGCGGAGCCAAAGTTCGACGGCTAGGAGAGGAGTAGGAACGAGTAGCAAGAGAACAAAGACAGGAATCCGAACCATAAGAACCGCTTGGACGGGGATCCATCCCTGTCAAATGAGATGTGCTATTACCCGGTCTGGAATTATAGAGAGGGCCCCTAAACAGCGGCCTCGTCCAACAATTTGTAGCTTCACAATATCACCTTTGCTGCGAGCTAACGGTAGACCTCATCGGGCATCTGGAACTTGGCGCCTTCTTTCTCCAGGGCTTCGAGGTAGCTCTTGCGGATCTGGGGGTCCTCATCCCTGTACTCGATGGTGTTCCCTCCCTTGGATTGGTCCAGATTCCAGGTCGTCTCATCGCCGGGTGCCCCGTAATAGGGCCGGGGATACCCACCGAGGAAGGCGAGAACCCGGAACTGTCCATTGGCGGTTCCGAAATGGGCGTGATACCAGTTGTCGCCCCCTGGTGCTGCACTCACGAGTCCGCCTTCAACGTAGTCCTGCCGCTTCACTAGATGGCCCTGTCCCGTTTCCCAAGGACGAATCCCAATCTCCCGGGGCCAGGTGATTGAGTATCCCTTACCCCGCACACACACCACCACGGGTCCCGATTCGTGATAGTGGGCTTTGGAATATCGTCCCTGTGGGTACTCGGCTAAAAATCCAAAAAAGCTATTTTCAGACAGTCGCCATTTGAAATATCGGTGTCCTGCGCCCCTTTGGTTCTCCAGGGGCAACTCACAGTTTAGGGTGTCGGGCACCAGGTTACCGGGATTGACGTGGCGACCTGACAGGGGATCGATATCCAGCTGATCAGCGGGCTTGAAGTAGTCCGTGTCGGCACCATACCGGTCGTCAAATTCAAAGTGATTCTCGAAGATAAATCGCCGGCTGCGGTAGAGCGCCATGATGGGAGGCGCATTGGTCGCAACGAGCAAGAGTGCCGGACTGGAGGCTGCGTTCACTAGACGGTGCCAACTATTAAGAGGAGGGGAGAACAAACTACTCTTTTGCCACTCAAAGATCTGTTTCTTCTCGGGATTGCCGTCCGTCCAAATTTCAGTCGTTCCGCGGCCTTCTACGACCCAGAAGATCTCCTCGTACATGTGCCTTTCGGGAATAAGGGCACCGCCGGGAGGTATCTCCAGGACGTAAAGGCCCGATTTGCCCCCGACCCCGTTGAGTTCGAGATAGGCGCCGTTGCCGCCGGTACGTTTCCACGGGCCCAGGGTCAGGTCTCGCACATCATAGACCCCTAATCCCCGGACAATGGGAATACCCTCTTCCTCGATGAAGGACTCGTAGACCGTGGGAGGCCGTTTCCAGCGAAAACGTCCTACAACTTTTAGATCTTCCTCCGCCATGACTGCTCCTCCAAGTTGCTTTTTGATTCAATCTTGTCTGAATAACAGCACTTCAGTGCCGAATGCGAATCTTCCAACGCGGGGTGCTGAATGCCGTATGAATATGATTTCTGACGGTAGGTTATAGCGCTCTTAGCGAGAGGATTGCAACCGGACCTTGTCTCGCCTATTTCAAGATTGAGGTGAAACAATTATATCCAACCCAGGCTCAAGGACTAGAGCTTGGGATCAATATCACATTGCTTGCGGCTGTCAGGATGTTTTGGTTGAAATTCAGGTAAAATTGCAGGTTCGGAACGACTATGAAAACTCTACCCGTGACGGAAACATAAAGGAGGTCAACAAGGGATTCGACAAAAATATCAAGTTTCCAGTGCAACCGAGGGTCAACTAGCAGAAGTGATTGGCAAAGTTTCCCCTTCCATATTACCCCTCAATAGGCTAGCTTTGAGTCTACTCTGGCCTCCTCAAAACTTACTAGATTATCCTAATAAGCCAGGCACATCAGGGACCGGATTTACTCCTTGTGTTTCGCATAAACGGAGTCTAGATGATGGTGGGGATAGAATTCCTTCAATAGATGAGCTTAATAACTATTTCCAGGGGACATCTTTTCGGGAAAAACCGTGGAGAAGATGCAAAAGATAAAAGTTCCTAATCACCCTGAAAGAGGTATTCGATGCGCATATTCCTGATCCACATTCGCGACCCCCAGTTCTACGCGCTGCCGGCAACAACCCGTGCCAAGAACGGAAACATCCGGGTTATGGGGTTCCCGCCCATTGGGATCATGTCACTCTCGGCAGTGCTCAAGCGCGACGGCCACGAGTGCGTTATATTCGACCAGGCCAATCCGGCGACACCGAACGAGGTGATTATCGAGGAGATCAAGCGGCAGCGTCCGGCGCTGGTCGGCCTGAGTTTCCTGAGTACCACCAGCTACCCGTATGCGAAGATCCTCGCCCGACAGATCCGGGCGTCCGATGCGGCGGTGCGACTGGCATTCGGTGGGGTGTTCGCCACCCTTAACGCCCAGCTGGTAAAGCGACAATGCCCTGAAGTGGACTTCGTATGCCGCGGCGACGGTGAGCAACTGCTTCTGGACCTGCTGGATCGCTTGGAAGACCCTGCCGACGTTGCCGGGCTTACCTGGGCCAAGGATGGAGAGCTGGTGCATAATCCAGACCGGCCGCTGGAGCGCAATCTTGACCAGTGGCCGTTCCCGGACCGGGAGAGCCTTCCCTTGGACTTCATCGAGTCCATGCCCCTCGATGTACCCGCCGTCCTCTCCATGGATCGATTCACGACCATGCAGACTTCCCGCGGCTGCCCGTGGCCGTGCGTGTTCTGCGACATTCCGATCTTCAACGAGGGGAAGTGGCGCTCCCGTTCCCCACAGCACGTTCTAGCGGAGTTTGACCACCTGCAAGAGATGGGTTACGGAGCAGTGTACTTCGTGGACGACCACTTCCTCCTTCAGCCCAAACGGATCGAAGCCATCTGCAAGGGGATCAACCGGAACGGGATCACCATTGAGTGGGGCTGTGAAGGGCGCGTCGACTCGGTCGTCCAGCACCTGTTTCCGGCCATGGCCAAGGCTCACTGCCGTACGCTCATGTTGGGGATCGAGTCGGGAAGCCAGAAAGTGCTCGATCGACTAAAGAAAGAGCAATCGCTTGCTGAGGTTGAGACAGCCGTGGTCAATGCCAAAGAAGCGGGGATTGAGATCGTACACGGGTTCTTCGTCCTCGGGAACCCGGACGAGACGGTTGAGGATGTTCGCGCCACCTTCGACTTCGCCGCCAAGCTCCCGCTGGACACCTTTGGCTTCAACCGCCTTTGCGTCTATCGCGGAACACCGCTCTGGCACGAGTACGTCCAGCGCGGCCTGGTGAACGAAGTGGACGATTGGTACAAGTATTTCAAGTGCTCGGAAATCGACCCTACCTGTCTTTCCGGCGAAGCGATCAACATCGAGCGTACCGCCGGGTTGCGGCGGTTGTTTCGCTACAAGTTAATGCACTACCCACTCCAGACGTTCCGGCTGCTGCGGCGTTTTCTCCGTCACATGCCCCTGCGCGACGTTGTCTATCTTCTCGCTAAGCCGTTCCTCGGGGCGAAACGCGGGGCAACGAAGGCCGAGGTACTATCACGCGCCGTCGATCACGGCGAGGCAAAGACGGCGGCAGCAGAGCTCACAAGGGTATCCGACCCCATCCTTGCTAAAGTTGCGCATGAGTCACAGTTGGAACGCCAGCGGTTGCAGTAAACGGCCAACAGTGTTTTGGGGACAGGTCTAGCAATCACGCAGCGTAAGGGCTGGACGGATGGGAGAGAGAGGGTTCGAAGATTATATCGAATGGTGGTCGCAGCAGGACTCGAACCTGCGACCTCTTGCATGTGAAGCGTATTACTACCGTGACGATAACCTAATCCTTCCTACAATACCCAAGCAATCCAATGGATCTGGCCTTCGTGGTTCGTCAGTTGTTGGGGCTTGTATGCTCCAGTACACGGACATAAGGCGGTACAGTGGCGTAGACCCATCTATGGGGTCTACCCGCTACCTCAAAAGAGATTCTTACCCCCTACTCCAGGCAATATTAGCTAGGTATCTGTTGCGTATTATGCAAAAGGTCCCTTCTAACCACTTGAACAGCAAGGCCTATTTCACCCCTGTCCGTGTTCTGTCCGTGGCTTTCACGGGAGGTCCCATATAATACGACCAGCCAAAACAAAGCAGGGGAAGCGGGGATAGTAAGAACACCATGGAGAGTGTGTATCAAAATGCCCCGATGTCGAGATCCCAAGGGTCGCAGCGTCCAGGGCAGAATCCCCAAGGGCAAGGCGGCACACCCCCCACCCCGGCATATGGGCATAGGGGAGGTTGGCGCACGTCCCCACGAAACAAAAGGCCCCCCCCTGGGGGATCACATGGGGGGCCCCTCTCCCAATTTTTCAAAAATCATAAAAGGGTTCAAATTATTACTAGAGGATAACCAATATGGCAGGAAAGAGCAGATTACGGACTAATATACCAGACGCAGCAAGGGCTAAGGCTATGCATGAGGCCGGTATAAGGATAGGCGAGATCGTGGAGGCTACAGGAGTCTCTCAACGGGTGATTTATGACATTGTCCATGGGGTCGGTAAATGGGGTCAGATCGTCCATAACGATGAGCGGTTCAAGCAGTATAGAGATGAGGTAAAAAAGCAGCTACAAACCGGCTCCCTGGAACTTTCCAAAAAGTGCCTAACCCAGATAGAGGATAAGCTACCGCAGGCCAGTGCAGCACAGGCAGCGGTGGTCTACGGCATCATCTTTGACAAGGAACGCCTTCAGGCCGGGGAAAGTTCCTTGAATGTAGCCGTCATCAACAAACGTGATCTGGAGGATGAGGACGCCCTTTTAGCCAGGCTGGCAGCTTCCATGATAGAGGATAAGGTTTCCAAGGGTGAGTAATCCAATATCGTTAACGCTCTTAATGTGGACTCTCAGCACCACTACCAAAACTTCCACCAACTAGGTTTGTTCCTTCCACATCCCTTGTATTTCTTCTTCACGCATTCACGGGCAAGTTCTTGTGCGGCAGAGATGTCGGTGGGGGTCATCAGTTTCGCAATAATGTCTCTGTTTTTGGATGCGCTCTTAGATTTCCCAGATGATACGGCAATATTTGCCCACATATGGGCATAGACATAGTCCTGTAAAACACCTTGTCCCGTGTGGTACATCAAACCCAGATTGAACTGGGCATCGGCATATCCCTGTTCCGCAAGGGGTGTCCATTCACGCAGAGCGGTTGCGTAGTCACCACTTTGGGCAGCAGTTAGACCCTTTTGGAAATCAGCACTCCAACTCATCCCGTAATCCCAAGAAGCAGGGCAATCGTCAGGCAGATGGTGGCGGTCAGGTTTCTCATAGGGAAAAGAGTTACACAGAATGGGGGATTTGGGTAGTCAGAATGAGATTATACTCAACACCCTTTGTATTTCTTACGGACGCATTCACGGGCAAGGTCTTGTGTTTTTTCAAGTTGGGATGGGGTCAATAACTTCGCAACCAAATCTCTCACCTTCTCCCCTCCCTCATATCCATTAGATGCGGCAATATTCCCCCACATATGGGCATAGACATAGTCCTGGATGACACCTCGTCCCATGCCGTACATCACACCCAGATTGGACTGGGCAACGGCAAGCCCCTGCTTGGCAGCAAGTCGGTACCACTTCACCGCAGTCTTATAGTTCTGTGGAACACCTTGTCCCTTGGCGTACATCCAACCCAGATTGAACTGAGCCTCGGCATCCCCCTGTTCGGCAGCAAGTCTGTACCACTTCAGTGCAGTCTTGTAGTCCTGTGGAACACCCTCTCCTTTGCGGTACATCCAACCCAGATTGTTCTGGGCATCGGCATCCCCCTGTTCGGCAGAAAGCGTGTACCACTTCACCGCAGCCCTATAGTCCTTTGGCACATTTTGTCCTTTTGCGTACATCAAACCCAGATTGTACTGGGCATCGGCATTCCCCTGTTCGGCAGAAAGTCGGTACCACTTCACCGCAGTCTTATAATCCTGTGGGACACCTCGTCCTTTATCGTACATCACACCCAGATTATACTGGGCAATGGCAAGCCCCTGTTCGGCAGCAAGTCTGAGCCACTTCACCGCAGTCTTATAGTCCGGTGGAACACCTTGTCCCTTGGCGTACATCAAACCCAGATTGGACTGGGCATCGGCATCCCCCTGTTCGGCAGAAAGCGTGTACCACTTCACCGCAGCCCTATAGTCCTTTGGCACACCTTGTCCTTTTGCGTACATAAAACCCAGATTGTACTGGGCATCGGCATTCCCCTGTTCGGCAGAAAGTCGGAACCACTTCACCGCAGTCTTATAGTTCTGTGGAACACCTTGTCCCTTGGCGTACATCCAACCCAGATTGAACTGAGCCTCGGCATCCCCCTGTTCGGCAGCAAGTCGGTACCACTTCACCGCAGTCTTATAGTTCTGTGGAACACCCTCTCCTTTGTCGTACATCCAACCCACATTGTACTGGGCCTCGGCATATCCCTGTTCGGCAAGGGGTGTCCATTCACGCAGAGCAGTTGCGTAGTCTTTCTTGTTGTACGCATCCCATCCCTTCTGGAAGTCAGCACTCCACGACATCCCCGCACTTCCAAGAAGCACGGCAATGGTCAGGCAGATGGTGGCGGTCAGACGTTTCACAGGGAAAAGAGTTACACAGAATGGGGGATTTGGGTAGTCAGAATTGAATTATACTCAACACCCTTTGCATTTCTTACGGACGCACTCACGGGCAAGTCTCTGTGCTTCTGCGATTTGGGTAGGGGTCATTTGTTTCGCAACCATGTCTTGCAACTTCATTCCCTTCTTACTCCCATTGGACGCACCTAGGTTTCCCCACATAAAGGTTGGGAAGTCGTGGCAGAGGGGGAGGGATTCGAACCCCCGTTACCCAATGGGCAACCTTGATTTCGAGTCAAGCGCCTTCAAGCGGGCTCGGCCACCTCTCCCCAATGAAATTGACAACTCCCAGCTTTGTGTAAATCAAATCTATCATTCTATCTTATATTTGATAACACTAAAGGCAGAAGGCTTACTACCGATAGAACCAACCAAATAATATGAATAGTAGTAGTAATAAAATGGAGGGATTAGAAGGATGATAAGCAGCAGGACTGTGGCCGTCTTGGTGATTTTAATATTATCCGGAGTCACTTTGAGTTTCGGGGAATCTATCTATGTTTCTCATAGATTAGAAAATTTGGTCCCTAAGCCAGAAGGAAGTAGACGTGCAACGAATCGACATGCAATGATTCCCTTACCAGAAGTTCCATTCAATGTTGATCGACGAATTTTATCTCATAACCGACCGGCTCGTGAGTATGACAAGCCCTACCACGGACCTATGATTGATATGCACGTCCACCTAAAATCTAGGTTCCGTAAGCAAACACCCCTCAGAGCTTTGGGTGAGGTTATTGATGGAATTCGCGAAGCAGGAATAGACCTAGCGATTGTAACGCCTACACCCAATGAGGGACGAAGAAGAGGTGGAAACGAAAAACACCGCTTATACAGAAAGTTACTTAAAGAACTCGGTGAGGGAACGATCAAGCTTATGTGCTGCGGCAACTATATAGGTCAATGGATCCATAATGCTTATTACGAGACCTATACAAAGAATAGTTTGTATTCACTTCTACAGAGAATCAACATGGATCTTGATAGCGGATTATACATTGGTGTCGGTGAGTTGGGGTTATATCATTTCAACAAGAGTGGAAGACAAATGACTATTCGATACCCACCAAATTTTGAACCATTTGTGAAAGTAGTAGAAACAATCGCAAATAAGGGGTACTGGATCCTACTGCATGCAGAAACCGTTGATCCAAATGGAGTATCCTATGAAGAAACGTTTTTCTCTGGCATTGAGCTACTTTATAAACGAATTCCAAATCTCAAATTAATTATTGCCCACACGTCGACCACTAATCCTGACAATGTGCGCAGCATGCTCCATCAGTATCCAAATCTCATGATAGATTTTAAGATTGTTAAAAAACTAAAATACTGGTGGTACACAGAACCTGTGAATAACGCAAATAGAGAATTACATGAGGATTGGGCTAATCTATTTGAGTCAATGCCTAAACGATTTATGGTAGGTACTGATAGGAAATTTTATCGCCGTCGCATGAATGCTAAAAAATACATAAGAAAAAATAACCGGTTGAGAAATATACTAGGGACATTGAATTCGAATGCCGCACAATTGATTGCTTACGGAAATGCTAAAAGATTATTTAGTAAAGCTAATCCTTGAACTTGAGAATAGAGTGGTAATAGACAGGCCGTGGACCAGCTGAACGATGTGGAAAAGGTTAAAACTGAGGATCAGCCTCAGAGTGGTCACAAAACGGTCACAAACCGATTGGAGAGAGAGTCAGACTATGTCTAAGGCACTCTGAAAGTGTCTCTATGAGGAGATTTGGAGGTTTGGGGAGGGGTTCTATGGGACTGCGAGGATGGATTATGAGGGGGTTTTCTCAACACCCCTTGTAGTTCTTCTTCACGCATTCACGGGCAAGTCTCTGTGCGGTTTCAATTTGGGATGGGTTCATCCGTTTGGCAATGATGTCTCTGTTTTTAGATGCGTCCTTACTGTCCGCCGATGTTGCGGCGATGTTGTACCACATATGGGCTTGAACATAGTCTTGCGGTACACCCTGACCTTCACCATACATGTACCCCAGATTGTACTGGGCAAGGGCATGCCCCTGTCCGGCAGCAAGTCTGAACCACTTCACCGCAGTCTTATAGTCCTGTGGAACACCCTCTCCTTTGTCGTACATCCAACCCACATTGTACTGGGCCTTGGCAAATCCCTGGTCGGCAGCAAGTCTGAACCACTTCAGTGTAGTCTTGTAGTCCTGTGGAACACCCTCTCCTTTGCCGTACATCCAACCCAGATTGTTCTGGGCATCGGCATCCCCCTGTTCGGCAGCAAGTCTGTACCACTTCAGTGCAGTCTTGTAGTCCTGTGGAACACCCTCTCTTTTGCGGTACATCCAACCCAGATTGTTCTGGGCATCGGCATCCCCCTGTTCGGCAAGGGATTTCCATTCACGCAGAGCGGTTGCGTAGTCACCACTTTGGAGAGCAGTTAGACCCTTTTGGAAATCAGCACTCCAACTCATCCCGTAATCCCAAGAAGCACGGCAATCGTCAGGTAGATGGTGGCGGTCATGTTTCTCATAGGGAAAAGAGTTACATAGAATGGGGGATTTGGGTAGTCAGAATTGAATTATACTCAACACCCTTTGTATTTCTTACGTACGCATTCACGGGCAAGTTTCTAGAACTTCAGTGATTTGAAGCAAAACACACATTCCTAACTATTATCTCAACCCTAGGACTTTTTCCCTCATCGCCTTTCGTTCCTCATCGTTAATGAGGGATTTTTCGTACATATCTTCTATGCGTTGAAGTTCCGTTTCTTGTCCCGAGGTTTCTTCCACTACCTTGTCCTCGGCTTCGGGCTCAATTGCCCACGACTTCCAAAGTGACGCCAGCGCCACTTGCAAGGGGGAGAGCGCCGGAACTTGCCTCGGTGTTTGTGATTCTCCATCAGATTTAGCGGGGATATCAATTCCCAACTTGGCAATCACATCTTTCAATTCCCTCTTATCCACATCTCTGCCGATGAAACGACACAGTTGATCATCAAAAGAAGACGCACTGGCACAAGAAACAGCGTGGTAACCTTTGGAAATAAGTTCTTTGATATACAATTTGTTATAAATAAAACCAAATACCAGATTATTCAAAAAAACAAACACTGGTTCGTTCGGTGCTAAGTTGGAAACAACCGCCCCGGTAATACAGGATAAAAAGGCGACAATTGCCGCCCACTTCCAATCACGACGGACAACCATCGGAAGGAAACTCCAAAATAGTGCGGTATAAGAAAACCCTACTGGCGCAGATTTTACCTCTCCCGTGTTGTCGTTTTTAAAGGTGATTACAGCACTTGCCATTTTTTCCTTTCTGAAGGTTAAGTTGCCTACTTATTTCCCACTATTTATCTTAAAAAGAGCAATCGTCAGGCAGATGGTGGCGAGGGTACGTTTCATAGGGAGAGTCTGACAAAAGGCGGGGGATTAAGAAAGAGAAAACTTAATTTCCCTATCGCGGACTCATGTAATTCAATAATCCGCATACTTTGAATAATATTTAAAACTGGAAAACTAAGTTATTGATGTTCTTAGAAGGTCTAGTTCTTCCACCCATGTTGGTGCCGCAATGTCCGCACACCATAATGTCTCTTAAAATGTAGAAGTGAGTAGGTCTGTTTACTTGTCCCTTCCGTTTCAAGTGACTCACTCGTCGTTGCTGGACATTGTGGTAGACAGTCTTGTCAACCAACCTTGGACATGAGACTTCCGCAGGTTCCTCTGTCTTAGAATCTGTAAACACATATCTGCCGTTATAGTATATGTTGCTCGACGTGCCTATTGTAGTGGTAAATGCGAATGCACTTCCAGCAGTCGAGTATCCAAGACAACTCGTCGTTTTTGAAACATCCACGATCCCTTGGATCGGATAACCTGATCCTCGCTACGTCCGACTGCATATAAACTTGTTCTTCCTGTTTCCGTGGTCCGGTAAACGACGAATTTTGATCGTACCGATGCAGCATTACCTTGAAATTCAATCTGTATATTAGATACAAGATGTAGCCGCCTAGCTGTGTCAAGCACGTAGTTGGGGACCAGATCCATCCTTTTCACAAACTCGTTCCTTGTGAGTTTCATTACGTAATCGTCGATACCGCCGAGTTCTTTGCTTTCAAACAGCATCTCGTACTCTGATGTCGCAGTAAATAGGCCAGTCCATTCCCTGATTTGTCCTTCGTCGAGCAACTGAGCGGCTTGCCTTCGGCGCCTTATGAAGCCTTATGCCCCTCTTGTAATCGTAGGCATGAATACCTTAATCCTTCTGCTCAAGCCCCAAACGCATACCTAGAAGGCGACTGGCGAGAACGACGAGGAGAATAAGGAAGACGGTGAAAACGCCGATAATGGCGGCCTGTTCCAGATTGCCCTCCGGAATGTAATCGAGCATCAGAAGGGAGAGGGTTTTCGTCTGATGGGTAGCCAGGAAAACAACCGAAGATACATCGCGCACCGCCGCGATGAATAGAATTAGCCCTACGGCCATCAGGGTCGGATTCAAAAGCGGCAACTGGATACGCCGAAAGGTGGAAGTCCAGGACGCCCCTGAAACCGCAGAAGCCTCCTCCAATTCACTGCTGATCTGCATGACCCCCGCCTTGACGATTTGGATCCCGACGGGCATCTCTTTGATGATGATAGCGAGGATGAGCACAAAGAGCGTGCCGTAGATGACCCTGAGGATACTACCCGATCCCAGAACTGCCCAGAGAAGGCCCAGACTCAGTAAAATCCCGGGCAGCGCCCAGGGCAACCACGAAAGGAGGTCCATTAGCCCACGACCGGTAAAGCGGACCCGCACGATGCAGTAACTGACCAGCGCATAAAAGGTAACGCCCACCGCACTAGCCCCCACCCCAAGGACAAGGGTGTTCCATAGCGACCGCATGAAAGTCGGATCATCCACGGCTTCGATCCAGTGCCTCGTCGTCCATGTAGATTCCAAGTTGAAAAAGCCAAAGACCTCCATAAAGGTCCCCAGGAACAGAGCGCTCAAGGGTAAAAGAACCATGATCAGGATGAAGAGAAGGCATATGGAGAAAGTCAGCCAGCGCCAGGGGCCCAGGCTTAAAGTTCGGGACACATAACCTCGGCCGGTGATGGTGGTGTACTCCCTCCCGTGAAGAAGCACCCTCTGAAGCCATATCAAGACAAAAATAACCACGAGAAAGATGCTTGACAGGGCCGTGGCCCGACCATAGAGGGGAGGCTCCCAGTTGATATAGTCGAAAATTTTGGTCGGCACTACGAAGAGCCCCGCCGGGATTCCTAACACCAGTTCAATCTCAAGTGACTCCAGGCTCTTGATAAAGCCCAGGATCGTGGAAGCCAGGATTGCCGGGGCCAGGAGCGGGACCGTGATACGCAACAGGGTTCCTAACTTGTTACTCCCGGAGGTTAGAGCGGCCTCTTCCAGGGCCGCATCCATGGCTTTGAAGGCCGGTGTCATCAACAGAAACCGTATGGAGGTACTGAAGGCCAGGTGACACCAGACAATGCCCCAGTAAGAGAAAATGTCAAAGGGCGCCCTGGAGAGGCCGAAGATGCCTACGAGAAACTTATTGAGTACCCCATTATGAGGATCCAAGAGGAGGATCCACCCCATGGTCATGGGCAACAGGGGCAGAAAAAACCCCAACCAAAGTACCAATTCCAGGAAACCCCTGAAGGGTGTATCGGTCCGGGTGACGACCCAGACAAAGAAAATGGCCAGAACGGTGGTAATGACTATCCGGACAACGGCTAAGCTAAAGGTATTGGCCAGGACCAAGGGGAGGGCTACATCACTAAAGGCTGCAACCCACCCTTGGATACCCCAGGCAACCGGTTGTCCCGGCCGAGTAATAGTAAAACTTTTGAGGAAAATGAGACTGACAGGATAGAGCGTCAGGAGGGCCATCAGCACCATTAAGAGGGGTAAGAATACCCTTACCCAGGATGGCCCTGACCCTCGCCTAAACCCCGCCAAAAACATTATCGGGCAAAGAGTTCCTTCAGGATTTCCTCCTCCTCAGCCGACCGTTTGATGTTTTTCTCCTGATAAAAGGAAGAGTATTTGCTCCCCGGCTTGGGAATGACGTAAGGGGCCAGGTGAGCCGTAGAAACATCCACCCGCCGGCTTGTATATCCCGACGCCTTGCTCCAGGCCGTCTGTCCTTCCTTACTCAACAACCAGTTGATAAATACCGTAGCGGCGTTGCGGTGGGGCGCTTTGTTGATCAACAAAACACTTCCGGGGCCCGGAGTGATGTAGCTCCCATGGTCCTTGAACTCAGACAAAACACCGAACTTGAGTCCACGCCCCTTTAATTGGCGCACCATCCGGTCACTCCCGCCCAGAACGAAGGCATACTTACCCTGGGCAACCCATTCAATCTGGCGCCGTTCGTTTCGGTCCACGATCCCCGCGTTGGCCCGAATATTCCGGTAATACTCCAATGCCTTTTTAGGCCCCAGCGCTTGCCATATGTGGCGGAAAGTCACTCCGCCCGATCCGCTTGGAACGGGATCATTGATAATGAATTTCCCTTTCCACTTCGGGTCAATAAGCTCATGGAGCTCATCTAACTCATTGACCTTCGCTTGATTGAGATTAAAGACCACCGGTGCCTTGACGTTGGTTGAAAAAACCAGGTTCAGGCTGCGCTTCGCGTCGGAGAACTCGAGGCGGCCGTTGCGCCAGTATTTCCCCAACTTGACCTCGGGTAGCACCAAGACAGGTCCGATGGGATCCAGCGCCCCCATGGGCTTAAAATAGACTAGGGCCGTTGTCGTCCCTTGCAAAATGACATCAACTGAATAGATACCGCCGTCTCGCTCCGCCTTAATCTTCGCTGCCAAGCGACCTCCGCGCCCCCCTGCATATTCGATACTGATATCGGGGAACGCCTTCTTAAACCCGCTGGTTACGGCCTTCCGGATGGCCGCGCCCCCGGGCCCGAAGACCACCACCTTGCCCTCTTTCTTGGCTCCACTCAGAACCTTCTCCCATCTGTCTTTCCAACCGGCCTCGCCCTGGGCTTGGACCCACTGGGGCAACCCCAGATAAAAAATTCCAACTGCAAGTAAACACAGGATTATCAAAAACGACTGGGTCTTGTTCCTTCCGCTTGTCTCGTTCATTATTCTACCCTCCTCATTAATATTTGCCTCCAGAACCAGCGGGGGTCCGCCAGTCCCAGTGCAGTTAATTTAAAAACACCATCATTTCATTCGCTTTGTTTTAGAAACTTCTCCCTATGCTCCTTCTCCCGGCTCCTCGCGGTACAGCTTCAGGGCTTCCATCAAGGGCATATCGTTCACCGAGAAGAGGATCGCTTCTTTTTCTTTTGACCGGTTATGGTGACTATGCCAACTCCACAAGGGAACGACAAAGCAGTCCCCCTTCTCCCAGCTGAACTTCTCCCCATTGATAACCGTCGTTCCGCTGCCCTCAAACACATGATAGACGACACTGCTGTTATGTCGATGGGTCTTGGTGACCTCCCCCGGCCTGAACGCCTGAATCCAACACGACAAGGTCGGAAAGGTATGGCCCCCTGTCATGGGGTTCACGTATTCCAGGGCGACACCGTCGAAGGGGCTTGCGGGGGTATCCATAAGGTTCTTCAACGTCGGGTAGGTATCCTTCCATTTGTAAGCCAATGGACAGTTGTAATTTATGAGATTAGAGGATTTCTCCCATACCGGCCTTGCCAGGCCCACCTTGTACCCCGTGTAGTCTGAAGGCTTCTTGATGGTTTGGAAATCTCCGGGATAGGGTTCCCAAGAAATAACCTGAAGGGAGTTGATGAGGATATTATCGAGCCCGTCCATCCACACCATGGGCTCGGTTTCGTTCACATGGCCATGCCAGGTGTTAGGGGGCGTCAAGATCAAATCGCCCTTCTCCATCTCGATCTTTTCCCCTTCCACGACCGTGTAGGCACCATGCCCCTGGATAATAAACCGGAAAGCAGCGAAGTTGTGCCGATGGCTGCGCGCCTTTTCCCCAGGCTTGAGCATCTGCATCGTCGTTTGCATCGTCTGGGTGGTCCCCCGCTGGCGCTTCATCTTCAAATCTTTGAGT
Source organism: Binatia bacterium (assembly GCA_963664015.2). Taxonomy (GTDB): domain Bacteria; phylum Desulfobacterota; class Binatia; order UBA9968; family CAXXLF01; genus JACZQL01. The sequence goes on from CAXXLF010000002.1 coordinate 1,233,812, forward strand.
CCCGGATTCACCAGACAGAGCAGGCGCCGCTCCGCCTGCCCCTCCAGGCCGTGCATTTCCGCGACCATTTGAAGATCCCCGTAGAGGTCCTGCCATTTCCACAGGTAAGGGACGACGGAGGTTCGAGGGTCCTTACCGACGACGTCGACCTCCGTGAGGCCGTGCCACAAACCTTCCACGTTCCTTTCCAAGAGCTTCTTGTCGAACTCCTGGAGCTCTCTGTCTTCAGTCATGATCGCACCTCCTCTTTCCCGTATCCCTGTCCATGGTCACGTCCAGGCCCCCTATCCAACTCATAAAACCGACAGCGCGCCCCACGCTCCCAAGGCCGCTACGGCACCGTAGGGATTCCAACATTGCGCATGGCGCTCTCGAGCAGGCTCCGATGTTCCGCGGTAAGTGGCTTAGTGGCGTACCTGGGAAACCTCTTCACCCGTAGGCCCCTAAGCCGCATCGCTTCACACTGAACGGCCTCACCGTAAAGAGGCCTCAGGTCGCGCATGGTCTTTCGCACCTCGTTCACCTTTACCTGTAATGCCAACGCCTCTTCCAATTTCTTCTCTTCCAGAGCCCGCCAGAGGGCGGCCGACAGCTCGGGAAAGGATATCATCGTCGGCACGATGGTCCCCTTGATCCCATAGAGGACACCCGGCATCAGGCCTGACGCAAGACCATAGACCAAAAAATCCTCTGGCATCTGATTGAGATAGCTCAGAGCCCCATCCAGGTTATCCGCCGAATATTTCATACCGCAGATCTGGGGCACCTGTTCCTTGAGTCGGAGCATCATAGGCGGGGTGATATCATAACCTGAGTAGGGGGGATTGTGATAAACCATCAAGGGCATTCCCACCCGAGCGCCTACCTCTCGGTAGTGCTCCGTGATCTCGAATTCCGTATGATCACTGTAATAATAAGGCCCCACTACGGCGATGGCTTCGCAATCCAGCGATCTGGCATGGAGCCCCAGTTCCACCGTAGAGAACACGTCTGCGGTACCGACGTGCAGTACGATCGGGACCCTTCCCCGGGTGTGTTTTACGATGACTTCTGCAAACCTTTTTCTCTGATCAATTCTCATGGCGGGACCTTGACCGAAAGACCCCAGCAAGAACAACCCGTGGACCCCGCCGTCGATGAGAAAATCGGCAATCTGGCACCCCAAGGACTCATCCAATTCACCGTCTTCTTTAAATGGCGTCATGATCGGCATGACAATCCCCTTAATCCCATTCAAATCCATCTTCCCTCCATTTAAAATACAAATTTTGGGTCTTCTTGACCGCTCTTCCCCATCACCTTCATCTAAACCATTTTCTCCCATAGACTTCCATGGGAACAGATGCTCCCGCCGAAATCGTCCTTTGCTTTCCCCGTGCCGTCTTTATTGACTTCCGCTGAGCGATCGAATCAAATCGCCCCACTTCTCGGTTACCCGCCCACGCAGGTCACTGTCAAATTCCACACTCGGCGGGAAACGATCCTTCCAGGCAAAGGGTTTGGTAGCATCCACGATCGCCCGCGAGTTAAAGGGAGCCTCACCTTGGCGCACGAGCGGGTCAAGCGGACTGCTCCAGCAGTTGCGAATAATATCGATATCTCGCTCCGGGTCGCAACGGGTTCCCATAGCCCATATGACCTCTCCCAGGTTGAAGGGATCGATATCCTCGTCCACCACGACGATGAAACGGCTTACATATACGCCCCCCGGAAGCTGGCTGGCCAGGAGGGCGGTCTGCTTGGCGTGACCGGCAAAGCGCTGGCGGATCGAGATCACATTGAAAACGACCCCGGCTCCCTCCTCATGACAACAAACCCCTCGAATGTCAGTGACTCCTCCATCCTCCAGTGCGTTCCAGAGCACGGATGAACGCATACGGGCCTGAGAAAAGGTAGCATCTTGCGGAGGTCTCCCGTTGGGAACCCCACAAATGATAGGACTTTCACGATGCATGAGTCGCTTGACCCGCATGACATATTCAGGGTGCGTGCCGCTGGCATAATAACCAAGAAATTCGGCGAAGGGACCTTCCGGCATCGTTTCGCCCGGGACGATCTCTCCTTCTACTGCTATCTCGGAATGGGCCGGAATTGGCAGACCGGTATAGCTCCCCTCCAGGATCTCGATCGGTCTCCCCTTTATCCCTCCTGCGTATTCAAGTTCCGAGACGCCGTAGCGCAAGTTAAGAGGGGCGGCGAGAAAAACCGCCGGGTCATGCCCGAAGGAAAGGGTTATGGGGCAGGGGGAGCCGCGCTCAAAGTATTTGTCACGGTTGATTCGGCCGTGCTTCCCAGGTGAGATATAGACGGTAAGACGCTGCCGGTCCTGGACCATGACACGATAGGTACCCATGTTGATGACGCCAGTATCCGGGTCACGGGTGAAGGCAATCGTCGCCGTCCCGATATAGCGCCCGCCATCGAGCTTATGCCATCGTGGGGAGGGAAATTTCCACATATCGATGGCCTCGTTTTCGTACACGTGATCAAGGACAGGGCCCGTTTTCACTACCTGTGGCGGCTCCATTTTCAGCGCTCGCAAGCGCCGGCGCCATTGTTCGACGAATTCCGATTCGGCTATATCCACGGGAAGCCCGGTTGTAAGGGCAAGCCGACGAACCGTGTTGAGAATTCCGGTCAGCACACGGTAACCCTGTGGATAGCCTTCGACCCTATCGAACAGGATCGCCGGAGGAACCTTGCTCTTCCTACGGATGATCTCCGTCAATGCACCGATCTCCAGGTCCCAATGGGCTCCGTCGATATTCGCTAATTCGCCATAGTTGTCTACCGTAGCCAGCCAATCCCGTAGATCAGTGTAACTCATTGATTATCCATCTCCTCCGCAAATGCCACCCACCTGACCGTAGAAATGCTTAAGTCCATAAGAGAATTCCCAAAACACTTTTGAGGGCACAGTATCGACTCTCTGCCTTAAGTGATTTTCGTCTATTTCACGCTTATATTACACCATTTCAAAGATTGTCAACCAACCTTGGACATGAGACTTCCGCAGGTTCCTCTGTCTTAGAATCTGTAAACACATATCTGCCGTTATAGTATGTGTTGCTCGACGTGCCTATTGTAGTGGTAAATGCGAATGCACTTCCAGCAGTCGAGTATCCAAGACAACTCGTCGTTTTTGAAACATCCACAATCCCTTGAATCGGATAACCTGATCCTCGCTACGTCCGACTGCATACAAACTTGTTCTTCCTGTTTCCGTGGTCCGGTAAACGACGAATTTTGATCGTACCGATGCAGCATTACCTTGAAATTCAATCCGTATATTAGATACAAGATGTAGCCGCCTAGCTGTGTCAAGCACGTAGTTGGGGACCAGATTCATCCTTTTCACAAGCTCGTTCCTTGTGAGTTTCATTACGTAATCGTCGATACCGCCGAGTTCTTTGCTTTCAAACAGCATCTCGTACTCTGATGTCGCAGTAAATAGGCCAGTCCATTCCCTGATTTGTCCTTCGTCGAGCAACTGAGCGGCTCTAAAAAGCAACTCTTCTACAGCGCGATAGGGGGACAGGTCTGATCGTGTCTTTGCCATGGTAAAACTTGCTAGGTTCAAGTGCGTACAGTTGACCCAGCGACTTATAGTTCTGATCCGCAGGCCGTGTCAAGGTCTAGTAAGCTGACGTTGGATTATACCAGGTGGCATTTTACTTTTTGATATATTACAGTACTCAAGTTTTCACCTTTGGTACGTAGATTTGTTAGAGATTAAACACCTGGTGCCAGGGGGACTCAGTAGATATAGTATGAATGGAGGGCGTCTTATGGGTGATCGGAGTCAAGGAATCGGACCCGAGAGGGTCCCTAATCTACCACGGACCCATTTCATTGATACTCGGATTTACACCGACCCAAACCTCTTCGAAGAGGAACGCTCAAGGATCTTTGCCAACGTTTGGAATTTTGTGGGTCATGAGAGTGAGATACCGAGGCCCGGGTGCTTCCGGACAGTGACCATCGCGGGTTTCCCCATACTGGTAGTTCGCCAAGAGGACGGTGGCGTCCGGGGTTTTTACAATATTTGCAGGCATCGTCAGGCACAGGTGGTGAGATCATGTAGTGGGCAGAGCAAGTCATTCCAGTGCTTCTATCATTTGTGGACCTATGGATTAGATGGACGGCTTTTGGGTGTCACGTTACCAGAGGGCTACAAGGATACAGGTTTCAACGTTGCTGATTTTGGATTGAGGGAGATCCGAGTGGAGTTGGTAGCGGGCTTAATCTTTGTATGTCTCAGTGACGAGACCGTAACTCTTCGGGAGTATTTGGGTGAAGTTGCTTCGGTACTCGAAAAGTATGCGCCCCCTGAGGGGTTTGAGGTGTTTCACTACCACCAGGCAGAGATCAAGACCAATTGGAAGCTTTTTTTCGAGAACAATTCGGAAAGATATCATACGGCGCTACATTGGGCTCACAGAAACCGGGCGAATTGGGGTAAGCCCGGCGGACCTGCCGATGGGTGGATATTTGTGGGTAATGGCCACAATTATACCCCGTTTAATCGTGGAAAACACATGGGGCGAAGCAAGAATATTGGCCTTGAGGAAAGGGATCGATTTACTTTACCGGGGCACCAGGGGAATGTTACGAGCTCTCATCATCTGTTCCCAGATGTGCTCCTAGTCACGATTTCAACAGTCCTAAGAATTGATCATCTCATACCTTTAAGTCCAGGTCGCACGTTAGTCGAGTGGCGCGGACTTGGAGTGAAAGGCGAGGCAGCGGATGTACGTGCTCTCCGAGTTAAACATCATAATGAGTTTTGGGGCTATTCAGGCTCTAATTTGCCCGAGGATATTACCGCTGCAGAATCCCAATGGCCAATGATGGCATCAGGAGCGGTAAGGTATAGTATCGTGGCGAGAGAAGGAAATGCCTTCAGCGACGAATCCTTGCGACACTACTATAAAGAGTGGAGTCGCCGTATGGGGCGGCAATATTGGGACCCCTTTGGAGAGATTGATGGCGCAGCTACAGTTGGGTCAGAAGTGTAACTCAAAAATGACTTGGCTACTCTAACTCAAGTATTGAATCTCCATTCTTGTAGAGGCACGCTCGAGTGGGTTACGACCACCACTACCAAAACTTCCACCAACTAGGTTTGTTCCTTCCACATCCCTTGTATTTCTTCTTCACACATTCACGGGCAAGTTTTTGTGCTTTTTCAAGTTGGGATGGAGTCATTTTATTCGCAATCCTATCTCTCAACTGCCCCGCTTGCTCACTTCCATTAGACGAAGCAAGGTTCCCCCACATATGGGCATAGACATAGTCCCGTAGAACACCTCGTCCTTGGAGGTACATCCCACTCAGAAATAACTGGGCATTAGCATACCCCTGTTCGGCAGCAAGTCTGTACCACTTCGCCGCAGTCTTATAGTCCGGGAGACCGCCTTGTCCAAGATAGTACATCAAACCCAGATTGAACTGAGCATCGGTATTCCCCTGTTCGGCAGCAAGTCTGTACCACTTCAGTGCAGTTTCATAGTCCTGTGGAACACCTTCTCCGTTGCGGTACATAAAACCCAGATTGTACTGGGCATCGGCATCCCCCTGTTCAGCAAGAGGTGTCCATTCACGCAGAGCAGTTGCGTAGTCCCAACTCTGGTATGCAGTTAGACCCTTTGGGAAATCAGCACTCCACGACATCCCCGCACTTCCAAGAAGCACGGCAATCGTCAGGCAGAGTGTGGCGGTCAGGTTTTTCATAGGGAAAAGATTTACATAAAATGGGGATTTGGGGTAGTCAGAATTGAATTATACTCAACACCCTTTGTATTTCTTACGTACGCATTCACGGGCAAGGTCTTGTGCTTTTTCAATTTGGGATGGAGTCATTTTCTTCGCAACAAAATCTCTCAACCCCCCCGCTCCCTCATATCCATTAGATACGGCAATGTTCGACCACATATGGGCATAGACATAGTCCTGTAAAACACCTTGTCCCTTGTAGTACATCACACCCAGATTGGACTGGGCATCGGCATCCCGCTGTTCAGCAGCAAGTCTGTACCACTTCAGTGTAGTCTTGTAGTCCTGTGGAACACCCTCTCCTTTGCCGTACATCCAACCCAGACTGTTCTGGGCATCGGCATCCCCCTGTTCGGCAGCAAGTCTGTACCACTTCAATGCAGTTTCATAGTCCTGTGGGACACCTCGTCCTTCGTGGTACATCAAACCCAGATTGAACTGGGCCTTCGCATCCCCCTGTTCGGCAAGGGGTGTCCATTCACGCAGAGCAGTTGCGTAGTCTTTCTTTTCGTAAGCGACGAATCCTTTTTGATAGTCATCCGCGTGGGCCGTCACTCCCACGAGCAAGGCGATACCGAGGATTGCGAAAAACAGTTTATGGTGACTTTTGACCATTTCGCCACCATCCTCCTACGTCACAGCCATGCTGTCAAATGCCGGGATTGACGTCCTATGGCTTAGCGTTATAATCCGCGCTGGGGGCCTGCCCACCCCTAGCGCGAATAAATCCGCCTGGTGGCAATACATATTAGGGTAGGCCCGAAACAATTATCGATGTTGGAACAAATATTACGCAGAGGGCAAAAGAGAATGAGCAAAAACGCAAAATATGAAATCTCCAAAGTCACCCGGGGTTGCCCTGGTCCGCCCAATGATGCTTTCGGAAATCCGCCGCTAGTCGATCGTAGTTTGTCAATCTCTACGTACGAAAGTCGTTCTTCCCCCTCTTTCTGCCTTTTAAGATATGAAAATACTTGAGTGTTTCTCCATTGGTTTCCTTTGCTCGCACTTATAGTATATGCAAGAAACGGATAGGGTGTTGGATGGATCAGATAACCTCTGCGAATTGCTGGAAAGACTTTGAGCAATCCCTTGAATCTCTCGGGGATAAGGAGAAAGGTGACGCATTTGAAGAACTGACCCACCTTCATCTTCTAACTGACCCAACGTTTTCCACCAAGCTTAAGAATGTTTGGCACCACTCCGTTGTTCCTCAGCTAATAGTCGACGAACTTGGGTTGCAACGACCTGAGATCGGTGTGGATCTTGTAGCACAAGACCGAGACGGCAAATACTGGGCAATTCAGTGCAAGTTTCATCAGGACAGAACTAGGAATGTTAGATATGAAGAACTAAACAGTTTCTTCAGTCTTACTGAACGGGATAAAACGTATCAAAAACTCTCTCATCGACTGGTATGTACCTCAGCAAATGGGGTCAGTCCTGCAGTCAATAAGGTGCATGGAGAAAAACTTGGTTATCTCACCTCCTTAGAATTCTCAAAACTCGGTCAGGAGGAGTTTGATGCCTTTAGAAAGTTTCTCGCCGGAGGTCATCCTGTACCGGAACCCAAGGTTCCACGAAAGCACCAAGGAGTTGCATTGGACAAATGCGAGACCTTCTTCAAAGACCCAAACAATACCCGTGGAAAACTTATTCACCCATGCGGGTCGGGTAAAAGTCTCATTGGATACTGGGCCTCTCAGAGACTGAACGCAAAGACCGTCCTGATTGCCGTCCCTAGTCTTGCATTGGTTCGTCAGACGTTGGGTGATTGGACACGAGAGGCAGTAGCAAACGGAATCAATATGGACTGGATCGCCGTTTGTAGTGATGATGATGTTTCGAATTCTGATGACCCTGCAATGCAATCTGTCGATCTTGGAATTGAAGTTGATACAGATCCAGAGATCATTTCTAGTTTTCTTCGAAAACCATCAACAGGAACGAAGATAGTTATTACGACATACCAGAGCGCCCTTGCAGTTAGTGAGAGTGCCCAGAAGGCAGGGACCGTATTCGACCTTGGTGTCTACGATGAAGCACATAAGACCGTTGGACAAAAAGACAAAGCATTCGCTCATCTTCTCTATGATAAGAATGTCGAGGTCAGGAAACGGGTTTTTATGACTGCTACAGAACGTCAGTTCCAAGGGAACTCTGACGAATACCTATCGATGAATGATGAAGGTATCTATGGAACGATTATTGATGAACTATCATTCAAGGCGGCGTTGGCACAAGATCCACCAATTGTCAGCGACTATAAGATCGTTTCAACGATTGTTACAGAATCAGAAATAAAAGAACTTATAGATAATAACAAGTTTGTTAAATGCGATGGAAAAGAGTGGACGATTGAAGGTGATGCATCGACCTTAACGTCACTGATTGTACTTAGAAAATTGATCAGAGACCGTGATCTTAAACATGTTGTCTCCTTTCATAGCAGCATCAAACGATCCCGCGATTTTCAGAAACTTAATTCAGATTTTAATAAAGGGGATGGTACCTTTGATGATCTGACTTCTTTTCATGTTTCGGGGAAAGATAGTACCGGAATTCGAGCGCAGGAGCTTGAGCGGTTTGTAAATGTTGAACCGAGTTTGATTACCAATGCACGGTGTTTAACGGAAGGTGTTGATGTTCCGGCAATTGATGCCGTTCTCTTTGCGGATCCAAAGCAGAGTAAAATTGATATTGTTCAGGCAGCGGGACGTGCATTGCGGAGATTCGATGGTAAGGACTTCGGGTATATCATCGTCCCCGTAGTTTTGGATGAAGAGTCAGAAGACCCAAGTGATGATGCCTTCAAGCAGATCATTACAGTAATATCTGCACTTGGGATGAGTGATGACCGGATCATTGATGAGTTTAGGACAATCGCAAATGGGGGGAATCCTGGTAAGGAAAGAATAAATGATATCGTTCTCCCTGAGATCTACCGAGCGAAGTTTGCGCACTTGATTTCAAATATTGGAATTCGAATCTGGGATCGTTTGAGTTTTGGTTGGGCAAAGGGGTTTGAAAAATTAAAGAGGTATGTGGAACAGAACGATAATCCCCGAGTTCACAACCGTTACACCGATGAGGATGGGTTCAAATTAGGTGGTTGGGTTAGCAATCGGCGCATGGAGTACAGAAAAGGAAAGTTGGCACGGGATCGTATTCAACAATTAGAATCGATTAAAGGTTGGGTCTGGGATCCGATCGAAGCGGACTTTCAAGAGGGTTTGGAGAAACTAAAGAGGTATGTGGAACAGAACGATAATCCCCGAGTTCCTACTAGTTACACCGATGAGGATGGGTTCAAATTAGGTACTTGGATTAACAATCGGCGCATGGAGTACAAAAACGGACAGTTGGAACCGGATCGTATTCAACAATTAGAATCGATTAAAGGTTGGGTCTGGAAGTCGCGGTAGGCATCCAATCCTAATGAAAGTCTCAGACACCCAAGAGTTCGTTAGGAGAATATTCTATTCCCACAGCGAATAGGTTAATGCGTACTTGGGTGACTTTAGACGCTACAAACGCAATGCCAACTAGCAAATACGCTATAAGTGCGACGCCATAGATTGAACCAGTTAGAAACCACTCCAAAATACCCTGCAAGCTCAACACCCTTTGTATTTCTTACGGACGCATTCACGGGCAAGTTTATGTGCTTCAGCGATTTGGGCAGGGGTCATCAGTTTCGCAATAATGTCTCTGTTTTTGGATGCGCTCTTAGATTTCCCAGATGATGCGGCAATATTCGTCCACATATGGGCATAGACATAGTCCTGTGGAAGACCTTGTCCTTCTTTATACATCCAACCCAGATTGAGCTGGGCAACGGCAATTCCCTGTTCGGCAGCCAGTCTGTACCACTTCACCGCAGTCTTATAGTCCTGGAGAACACCTAGTCCTTCATCGTACATCCAACCCAGATTGTACTGGGCCTTGGCACCCCCCTGTTCGGCAGCCAGTCTGTACCACTTCACCGCAGCCTTATAATTCTGTCGAATGCGGCACGTCCCTTCTGGAAGTCAGCACTCCACGACATCCCCGCACTTCCAAGAAGCACGGCAAGGGTCAGGCAGATGGTGGCGGTCAGGTTTCTCATAGGGGAAAGAGTTACATAGAATGGGGGATTTGGGTAGACAGAATGGAATTCTACTCAACACCCCTTGTAGTTTTTCTTCACGCAATCACGGGCAAGGTCTTGTGCTTTTTCAAGTTGGGATGGGGTCATTTTCTTCGCAACCAAATCTCTCAACTCCCCCCCTCTCTCATATCCATTAGATGAAGCAAGGTTCCCCCACATATGAGCATAGACAGAGTCCAGTGGAACACCTAGTCCTTGGTGGTACATCACACCCAGATTGAACTGGGCAGTGGCATATCCCTGTTCGGCTGCAAGTCTGTACCACTTCACCGCAGTCTTATAGTCCTGTGGAACACCTTCTCCCCTGCGGTACATCAAACCCAGATTGTTCTGGGCCTTGGCATGTCCCTGTCCGGCAGCAAGTCTGTACCACTTCACCGCAGTCTTATAGTCCTGTGGAACACCTTCTCCATTATCGTACATCAAACCCAGATTGTACTGGGCATTGGCAAATCCCTGTTTGGCAGCAAGTGTCCACCACTTCACCGCAGTCTTATAGTCCTGTATAACACCTTGTCCCTTGTAGTACATCACACCCAGACTGTACTGGGCAGAGGCCTGCCCCTGTTCGGCAGCAAGTCGGTACCACTCCACCGCAGTCTCATAGTCCTGTGGAACACCCTCTCCTTTGTCGTACATCAAACCCAGAAAGAGCTGGGCAGCGGCATCTCCCTGCTCGGCAAGGGGTGTCCATTCACGCAGAGCAGTTGCGTAGTCGCCACTATCGTATGCGGTAACTCCCTTTTGTAAATCAGCACTCCAACTCACCCCCGTACTTCCAAGAAACACGGCAATCGTCAGGCAGATGGTGGCGGTCAGGTTTCTCATCGGGAAAAGAGTTACATAGAATGGGGGATTTGGGTAGTCAGGATGGAGTTCTACTCAACATCCTTTGTATTTCTTACGGACGCATTCACGGGCTTTGTATTCATAGCATTTCCATCTGACGCTCGACCTCTACTGATGCCTTACCCCACCAAATGCCTTCCCTTGTGTAGACACTGAGCGGGCTACTTCTGATACCTTTTCAAACCTGGATTATAATACGGGCTAAGCTGATTAGTGGTACTGTTAGGGCTTAGCTGGTTCCCGTATTCCCCCAAGGGGTTAAAGGGGCTTTCAGGACTCAGTTGACTCCCGTACCTTCCGAGTGGGTTGGATAAACTATCAGGATGCAACGGGCTCCCTACTCCCAACTGGTTATTGGGGCTCTCCGGGCTTAATTGGCTCCCATATCTACCGAACGGATTGTTTAGGCTATCGGGATGGAATTGATTTTCGTTTGTCTGGCGGGTCTGATGCCAATAGGTATGCTCGGCAAAAGCCGGGACCGCTATCATAAAGGCAATTACGAACGTAACGGTTGAAACTCTCATAGGATCTCCTCGTATATGAGCCTGGACCTACATATGATAACCCTACAACCTCACCTCCTGATTGCCTTCCTTTGGGCAGGAACGAATTAGCCGCCACTCTAATCTAAACCCGCATACGGTACAATGGGCATCAATGGCAACCTCCTCCTTCGGCTCAGGCGGGTTAGGTATAACCACGCCGAAATAGTCACCACACCTGGGGCAATCACGGGAAAGGTATCGGGCCATGGCCGGATTATCCGTAAGGTCGGTACGACTGTCAACCCTTGACCTAATTTGACCTAAAGCCGAACAGAAACTATGATTGACTGAAGGAGGTGGGATGAAAAAAGTCCCCGCCATCCTCCTACGTCACAGCCATGCTGTCAAGTACCGGGATTGACGTCCTTTGGCTTAGCGTTATAATCCACGCTGGGGGGTTGGTCGCTGAAGTGAATGCATATTAACTCAAATCACTAATTCCCGTGCATGTTCCTTCAACCATTCCCGAAAGACCTCATAGTCTGAAACCTCACGTCTCACAGACCTCCAGTATGCCGGTGAATGGTTGGGGTGCTTGAGATGACAGAGTTCATGCACCACCACATAGTCCACGATGTGATGCGGTGCGATGATGATTCTCCAGTTGTAGGAAATCTCTCCCTTTGAGGAACATGACCCCCATCTCGCTTTGTAGTCTCGAACAGTGATCGAGTTGGGTGAAACACCCATGATTCCTGCGTATCGACTGGTCTTTTCGGTTAGACGGTCGAGTGCGTGTTGCTCATACCATTCGGCCAATGCACTCCGAATGTCGCCATCCTTGGGTTTTTTCGGAAGACCCACCTCAAGATAACCGCCGTTGAGTTTGACCTTAGGATCAGTTCCCCGTGAAACCTTCAGACGGTAGTTGCGTCCAAGGTAGGTGAAACTCTCACCGCTGACGTATTCCTTGGGTTTTGGAGTGACTATCTGTGATTGCTCACGCAGTTTCTTGCGTATCCAAGGAGTGCGCTTCTGTATGAGTGCTTCGACCCTGCCATCCGAGAGTTGGTCAGGAACGATTGCTTGGACCAAACCGTCAATCACTTTAATCGATGCGGTCTTGCGTCTCTTGGTGCGAACCACCTCAATCGATAAGTCTTTATCGAAAGTAAGGTTCACCGGAATTTGACCTCTGCAAGTTCCATGAATCTATCAGTGACGGGTATCACCAGATTGAGGTCATCAAACTCCTCAAGAATTGCCCGCTTGATATTCCGCCGAACACGCTTCTGCTCATCCCATTTCTGGAAGAAATCAACGATCTCGGTTGCTTCGTCCATCATTGAGACGAGTTGCTGGACGACACTCTTGATCTTGAGGTGCATCTCTTCATCGATTGCTTCGACACCTTCACCCTTGGTGATCTCTGCCATCAGAATGCCGTGGAATGCGAACTCCGTCTCAGTCAGTCCCAGTTCCTCTGCTCGTGCTCCGCGCTCTTCCTCGATAGTGCCACGGAAGTCCATGAGCAACTGAACCAACTCCTCCCACTTCTCCTCGTGCTTCCGAATAATGGATTCCAGTTTCTCGGAGAGGGATTTGTAATATTCGGGGTCATCCTCGAGTTTGATCTTGATGTGATGCTTGATTGCATTCTCAATCTCGGATGCCTTTGCCCGATTGGATTTATGGTCGTTAAGTTTTTCTATGAAGTCTGCCGCTAAGAGATCGACAGGGGGAATCTTGGGATCAACACCTGTTGAGAAAATATGATCCTCGATGAGTTTCCGGACCTTCTCACCTGCACCCGCAATGGATAGTTGCTCATCTCGAAAGAGGTTCTTCGCACCATGAGAGATCTTACCCAGTTTTCTTAGGTCGGAGACGTAGGGGACTGCTGCAGGGTCAGGAAACACGATATCCATCTGCTGTGAGAACTTCTGGAAGTCCAACTGGAACGTCTGTCTCTTGGTCTCATCCTCAAGAGAAAGGATACAGGTATCGAGGTCATCGAGATCCATACCCTTGAAGTGCTGCATCACGCGCGTGTGCGCACTCTGTAGTTTGGGGATCTCGTCCTTGAGGTCTCGCAACGCCCCTTCGATATCGTCTGACGAGAACATCTCCAGTGCTTCGGTGAGGTAATCGCTCAGTCCGAAATAATCGACAATATACCCACGGTGCTTGTTCTTATTGGTGCGGTTCACCCGCGCAATTGCCTGAAGGAGAGTGTGGTCTGTCAGTTTACGGTCGAGATACATCACCTGCGCGATGGGTGCATCGAACCCCGTCAACAACATGTCTTTGACGATCAGGATAGACAGGTTGGATTGCCCGTCACCTGACCCTATGGGTTTCTTGTAGTTCTCTATCTGGGTCTTGTGCTTGGTGCTGTCGGTGTATTCCCAATACCGTTGCTCGTCATTGTGATCCTCAGAGATGATGACTGCAGATTCCGGTGCCTCCAGTTCATCCATCATTTCTTTGTAGGTGATCGCTGCATATCGCGATGAGGTCACTATCATCGCCTTGAACCCATTGGGTTGAATGAACTCGCGATAGTGCTTGAGAATATCGATGCAGACCCTGCGAATGCGCTGTGGTGCCTCTAAGACAGATCTCGCATTCGCATATTTGCGTTTGATCGCTGCCTGCTCTTCTTCCGTCCGATCTCCGAAATACTCATCGAACAGACTGTCCAGAGAGTCTCCTGTGACATCTACTCGTGCTTCACGTCCCTCATAGAGGATCTGAACCGTCGCACCGTCCTCTACGGACTGCTCGATGGTGTAGGTGTCGATGTAGGAACCAAACTCATTGCTGGTCTTCTCAGCCTTGATTAGAGGGGTTCCTGTGAACGCAATCTTGGGTGCGTTGGGGAGTGCGACATTGATTGCTGCACCCAGAGTTCCGTATTGGGTTCGATGTCCCTCGTCTGCAAGAACGATAATTTTGTCGGACTCGTTCAGGACAGGGAATTCACTCTCGTCTGCGCTCTCCTGAAACTTCTGAACCATCGCCGTCACGATGTCAGAAGAGTCTGTCTGCAGGAGTTCCTTCAGGTCTCGAACGGACTCCGCATGGTGAATGGTCTCACTCTGGGTGTTCTGGAAGGTTGCCGTCAGTTGGGTGTCGAGTTGAGTGCGGTCGGTGATGAAGACGAGTTTGTAATCTCGGAGTGCTGGGTCACGTCTAATCTTGAGAGTCAGGAACACCATGGTCAGAGATTTACCCGAACCCTGCGTATGCCAGATAACACCGCTCTTACTCTTGCGGTCGGTTCCTGCCTTGATGCGTTCAATGGATTTATGGACTGCACGGAACTGCTGATACCGCGCAATCTTCTTCACTGTGCGTCCATCGACAGGTTCAAACACGGTGAAGTTCTGAATGAGATCGAGGAAGTTCGTTTTGTTGAACATTCCTGCGATCAAGACGTCTTGAGACTCAGGGGTCTCTCCCACTTCATTAATCTTCAGAGGATACGGATCTTTCCATTCTAGAAAGTGCTCCATGCGTGACGTGATAGTGCCTACACGCGCCTTATCGCGATGGGTGGAGACCATGAGTTGGTTGTAGTGAAAGAGTTTTTCTGCACCTTCATTATCTTGATGAGTTCTGCGGTTTGCATACCGCATCAACTGATCAATCCCTGATTCCATGGGGTTGGTGATGTAGGGGGATTTGCACTCGATCACTGCAAGGGGAAGACCATTCACGAACAGAATGATGTCGGGAATGATGTTCTGGTTAACCCCTGAGACCTTGAACTGGTTCGTGCAAAGGAACTCGTTGTTCTCAAGGTTATCGAAGTCGATGAACTTGACGGTTTGTCCCCGATTGCCCTTGCCCACGTCCTGCATGACGGAGGTGTATTGCGTGAGGGTGTTCCAGACGGATTGGTTTGCTTCAATCAGGTTCGGAAACTGCGCTCTGGTGAACTCACTGATGACCCTTCGCAGGTTGTCTTCACTGATCCATGGGTTGATGCGTTGGATTGCTTTCTCAAGACGATGTTCGAGAACCACGTCCTTGAAGGAACTGCGTTCATCTGAATCTTTAAGGGTTGGTTCCGATGGAGAGAGTTTAGAACCCTCGAGGTATGTCCATTCCAGTGACTGAAGTTGTTCCAGTGCGGGGAGTTCTACCTTGTCGAGTTCATCGGATGCCATCTCAGTTCACCGACACTCTGACTTTACCCGTCAGGAGATCCTGCATGAGGGATTTTTTGAGAGATTGGGTTTGGTGGAGTTTTTGTTTTTTATCTGACAAACATTTATTTATGGGACTGATAATCCTGATAATCCCATCCTGTTCTATATCTGGGGGCACGGGGATCCTGATATCTTTTACGATTTGGGAATTAAGTTTTACCATGGTCTCTGAGGTGCCTTGTGCAAGTCTAGAGATTTGAGTCCTTAACGCTGAACTCAATAACATTTGCAAAATGAAATCTACGTTCGCCGATTTTTTGAATGTTAAGCGCATCATTAAGTCGGGGTAGATGCACCCACGTCCAAAATCCCGAAATATTCCTACTAATCCAACAAGTTCTCTAGTATTTGACCTGCTCATTAAAAAATCACCGTCTTTTAATAAAAAATCTTTATTTCTCTCAGATGGTTCAATCGATTTTAGTTGGGTTGGCAAAAAACCGTCTTTTCTTAAACATCCTAGACCCAGACTTAAGTCCCCATTTTCAGTTTCCTTTGGACTAAATCCGTTTTTCGGGTTTTTAGATAAAAGTTCTGATAATTTTTTAACCTCCCAACTCTTCGGAATTCTCCCCAACTCACTGTCTTTGAACTCTGTGTGACCAATCCCTTTGGTCAACAACTCGTTCATCGTTCCTTTTTTCAGATCTTGGAGTTTGTCGATTTGCGATTGGGTTTTCTCAATTACCTCATCAACAGAGGTGAGAATGGATGCGATTTTCTTCTGTTCTGGGAGGGGTGGTGTAGGTATCGGGATTGATTTCAAATCCCCCAAAACCACTCTACGGATCGCTGAACCAGATTTCCGATTTTCAAGTTCTCCAATAAAAATGGGAGAAGAAAGGAATTGTTCTAGAAAATGAGGAAGAAGTTTTGAGTTTTCGGTTCGAATAATTGCAATTGAAGAAAGTACAACAATATTATCAGATTGTTGAAAAACAAGGGTTTTGCCGATTGTACCGTCTTTTGAAAACAGCACATCGCCGATTTTTGGATTGCACGAGTTTGCAGTTAGATTTGTGAATTCTTCTTCAGAAATTGATCTGCAACTGGAGATATCGATGGTACTATGTCTCATGTTTTCAACAGTCGCAATCGGACACCCATTTTCCACTGTCGGGGGAGAATAGTGAGAACCATCAGTTATTTTTTTTGATAGGTCGGATAAAGAGTTTACACCCCAACCCTCTGGAACCTGCTCACTCATACCCAAGTTCCTTCAGATAACCCCGCATCACCTCTTCTGACTGTTTCACCTCTGCATCCAGTTCGTGCAGGGAGACACGATACTTGTCCCACCATCTCTCGAACTGACTGATGACGGACTGCTCATCCGTGTTAAGGAACTCTCGTATCTGTTCCTTGGTCTCAATCTCGGGTTTGAACTCGTAGTATTCGTTGTCCCTTCGAACGAACACACCGCTGACATCCATTCCCTGCAGAGTTTCCTGAATATACTCGTCCTCAATCTCACTGACGGGTATTCCACCTCGAAGGATCGCACGGACATCAAACTGCTCTGGTGGGGGTGATGTGTCCGCGTATCTGCGGATGTTCAGGTTGTAGTCATTCTCACGAATCTCATCGATCGAGACCACCTTCGCATACCGCTTCTCATCCTCGTATCCGTCAAAGGTTTCGAGGATCCGCTGAATGTCTGACTTACGGAGTTTGGTCTGACTCTTACTTTCTTCGAATCCTAATTCACCGTTGATGAAGAAGACCTTCCCTTTGCGTTCAGGAGACTTCCGTTTGTTGATAATCAGGAGTGCTGCAGGAATGCCTGTGCCGTAGAACAATCCCGAGGGTAGTCCGATGACACCCTCGAGAAGATCGTCCTCCAGAATCCCCTTACGAATCTCCTTCTCACTGGAACCGCGGAACAGAACACCGTGAGGAACGACAACACCCATCATTCCCTCTGCGTTCAGTGACGCAATCATGTGCTGAATGAATGCGAGATCCCCCGAATCCTTGGGAGGGGTGCCATAGGGAAACCGTCCATAGGGATCGTTATCTGCCTGTTCCTTACCCCATTTTGCGAGGGAGAACGGTGGGTTTGCGATCACTCGGTCAAAGACCTGCAACGCACCTCCTGAGATGTGCTGAGGATCTCCCAGAGTGTCACCCTTACGGATATCTGCATTGAACACTCCATGCAGGAACATGTTCATCTTGCAGATTGCCCATGTGTTCAGATTCATCTTCTGACCGTAGAGGGACAAGTTGGACGGGTTCTCTCCGTGATCGATCAGGTAGTTTCGTGTGGTGACCAACATGCCGCCGGAACCAACCGTGGGATCGTAGATCTTCATACCCGCACGAGGTTTGATGAGTGACACCAGAAGTTTCACCACCTCAGTCGGGGTATAGAACTCTCCACCCTTCTTACCTGCAGAGTCTGCGAACTGCTTGATGAGATATTCGTATGCACCGCCCATCAGGTCTGCATCTGCAAAGTCCTCATTCCTCAATCGATGCCGAGAGAAGTGAGACAGGAGATCCTGCAGTTTCTTGTCTGAGAGTTTATTTTTGATATTGAAGTCGATGGAGACCAACACGCCCTCGAGACTGGGGTTGTGCTCCTCGATCGTCTCGGTTGCCTTGTTCAGTTCCGCACCGATGTCGTGCTTGAGATCCTTGAGTTGATCCCATCGTGCACGTTCAGGGACAAAAAACGTCTTGTCGTACTCGTCCTCATCGGATGCGAGTTGCTCTGCTTGTTGCTGGTTCTTGCCCGTGGAGAGGTAGTGCTGAATGACCTTCTCTTGCTCTTCCTCAAACGAGTCCGAGAGACGCTTCAGGAACATCATCCCGAAGATGTAGTCCTTGAACTCAGACGCATCCATGTTGCCGCGTAGGATATCTGCGGTTTCCCAGAGGAAGGACTCAAGTTGCGAAAGAGTGAGTTTTTCCGTCATTTTTACCCCTATTCGGTTGCAGACTCCTCAGTGAACGGTATCCGAGCAATCCCAGGGTGTCAACGAACTCGTGGGACCGGTAAGAAATTCCCTTAATACTGGCGAAGAACGATTGGCACACGCTAAAGATTTTTCTTGCCTTTTTTCACCAACGCCTTACCTTAGAAATTACCATTGGGGCATAGCCTGATCAGCGAAAAGCCGGTGCCCTCCTGCCCGGCCTGGCCCCTTCATCTCAAAGCAGGAGTCCCTACAGGAGGTGGGAGATGCCACGCAATAAAAGGTCAGCTGGTAATGAATACCCCGCTCGCGCTGACCGCCTTCTCAGCCGGTCAGGTCAATGGGGTCAAGGTGTTAATGAGAAGCGCGTGAAAGAGTTTGCGACGGAAATCAAAAAACGTGAGCACCTACCGGGAATTATGCTTGAGACAGATACCCCTCTTTGGTTGGCCCGTTACCTCACTTGGATCGAGCTTGAAGAGAAATTCCATAGAGAGTGGCTGACCGTTAAAAAGCTCCTGCGGAAGAGAAGGGAAAAACTTCGGGCTAGAATTAAAGCCAAAAGAAAGGTGAGTAACTCACTGAAGATAGAGCTTGCAGAGATCAATAGATATATAGACTGGATGCGGCTTGGCCCCCGAACCCCAGGGGGGGCAAGCAGTCCTGGGACTAGACCTTTTCTTCATTCACGCTGGGATACACTGTGGCAGATGGATCAACTCTTAATCAACGATTACCGAGACGCCGTGATGCGAGGGATACGACAAAAATTCAACGCACTAGCCTTGGAGCGTAAGAGCAATCCAGGGCTTCCTATCCCCAATTGGGCCTCTATAAAAAACCTTCAACGTATAGCCAATAAAGAAATAGGCCGAAAAGAACGCGCCCAGATCCTTGCCAGAGTTATGGTGCTCTCCCCTTACACAACCATGTCGGCAGCCTCGATCCTTAGAGGACTGCAACGGCATTACCCCACAAATTAGGTCTCACTGATCTCTCACCCTTAGCTGAAGCCCCCACTTTAATTGGGGGGTGGGATATGTCGTTCCATAGGCCCAATTTCCTCAACTTTGCTATTTTTTAGACCGATCAGCGAGTTAAGCTTAGAAACATGCAGACACGTTCATACTCGGTTTTGGATAAACTCGATTCCGCTATCCGTCTATTAAAAGCGGACAAGCCCCCTTTCCCCTTATGCTGGACCAGTGAGGGTGTTTGTGTCCGCCACGGTCCTAGGTGCGAGCATCCCGGGAAGCAACCCCTAGTAAGGGGGAGGGCCTATCAAGAACACTTGCCCACAGAGCAAGAGGTGACAGACTGGTGGACTCAGTGGCCACATGCAAACATCGGAATGGCCACAGGGCAGATATCAGCCATAATGGTTGTCGACTGTGACTCAGCAGGGGCCACTAACCGATTTGAGGATAACTATCCTGAAGCGGAGGATACTCTTCAAGTCCAAACAGCACGTGGGAAGCACTACTATTTTCAATTTGAGGAAGGTATCCGCAACGATGCTGGCAAACTGCTAGGGCCAGGGATAGACGTAAGGGGGGAAGGCGGCTTTGTTATTATTCCGCCGTCAATCCATGCCTCCGGCAAGCCTTATCAATGGCTCAACCGGAGCAAGCCGAGTCCTTTATCAACTAGTTTAAGAGAGGTCTTAGTCAGCCGTAATAAAGTCGGCCCTTTCGATGGTTCCGTGGCAGAGAGCTTTCAAGAGCGATTCGACACAGCTAAAGCCCTGGCCGGAGTCCCGGAGGGGCAGAGAGATGAAACCCTTTTCAAACTGGCCGGTAAGCTACGGAACGCAGACGTACCCCAAGAAATGGCAGAAAAGCTGGTATTAGAAGCTGCCCAGAACTGCCAGCCTTCGTTTTCAGAGTCCATAGCACTAGAGAAAGTAGGTAGGGTCTATGAACGATACCAGACCGGTACCGCTCCGTCAGATCCAAAAGTCGTTTCCGCACTAGGGGAAGAAACCGTGCGGAAAGACATTAAGCTCCAAACCTGGGAGGAATTTCTATCTACTACCCCGGAAGAAAGGGAATACACCATCAACGGGATTCTCCCCGATTCGGGTTTGGCTGTCCTGTTGGGGCGTGGAAAGCACGGAAAATCAACCCTAGTCACCCATGCCTGTAGGGCCATTGCCTCAGGTCAGGGGTTCTTGGACCGGGGAACCAAGGTCAAGCCTGTTGTTTATGTTAACTACGAAATGGCAGAGGATTATCTCCAAACCCTTCTTAGGGCCGGGGATTGTCCAACGGGTGCCTATATTATCAACCGACCTGAACCAATTTTAACCCTGAAGGCCATCGAAAACATTATGGGCCAAGTGGAGAACGGTCCGGGGATGATGGTTATCGACTCCTTCAGGGGGGCTTTCAAACTCCAGGGTGAGGCAGAAAATCTATCGGGAGGGGCAGGTGTACTTCTCCGTCAACTCCAGGACTTAGCTATCAACAAAGGCTGGCTTATCATTCTGATTCACCACAGCAACAGGGGTAGTAGGGAAGGAACAGATAGCGTTTCAGGAACTAGCGACTGGATAGCGGCTCCTGATGTTCTTTGGAGTTGGTCAAGGCCGGACCCAGATAAGAGCGGCACCTTGATAATAGAGGGACGAATCCCTCCATTGGACCCGATGGCAGTACAGTTAAGCCTAGAGAGCTGCGAGTACGTTGGAACGGTAAAGGAGGATCAGGAAAAGGCCGACAAGGGGGCAATCCAAGGATTTTTAACCGAGGATTGGCAAATCACCAAAGATATTGTGGCACTTACTGGGCTAGCAGAGGGAACTATCAGAACACGATTAAACTCACTCCACAAGGATGGACTGGTTGAGCGGGATGGAAAGGGGGTGAGTAAGAACCCATTTAAATGGAGGGAAATTGTTTCCGCACAGGATAATCCCCTAAGTGCGGAAACGAATAATGGGGATAATCAAGCAGAGGAAGGGGCTCAATGCCAGACGTTCAATCTCTAATCGAGTCAGCCAGAGCGAAAGGGCTTAGGCTTTCCCTGGCCGATGGCAAGGTAAAGGTTCAGGCACCACAAGCCTTAGATGGGAATGCCAAGGCCCTCCTCCAGGAGCTTAGGGAGCATAGGGAAGAGGTTAAAAAATTTCTAAACGAATCTGACCCGATCCTTACCCTTTACCAGTGGTATCCAGACTTCCGGGACTTCCACCACAAGGTCATAGCTGAGACCGTCGACTTTGAAAACGGCTGGCTTCGTGTCAACAGACCGGACCTATTCCAGGCCATAAAGGCCAAAGAGAACGAATTGGACTCTCTACAGGAGGCCAAGTTATCAGAGGTCATGAGCATCATACAGGTGTGGCGAGAACTTGTCTTAAAAGCCGAATTTGAGCGCGAGAGGCTAATCTGGAGCCTAGAGCAATATTTTCCCAATGGACGAGCAAGGCGACAAGATAAATCCCCTTGAGGGCCTTGAAGGGTGGCTCAGGAATGTCATTCGGGAAGAGATCCGGGCGGCTATGGGGCAGAACGGCCACAAGGAAGAGGACAAGCTATTCAATGCAGAGGACGCCGCAAAGATCCTATCCGTCTCTAAAGACTGGTTATACCGTAATGCCCACAAATTGCCATTTACCCTGAGAGTACCCCCAAACATGCTGCGCTTTTCCTGTCAGGGCATACAGAAGTATCTGGCTACCAGAAAAACCTACTGATCCATCATTATGTTATTGACATATCTATGGCACATTACTAGCATCCCTCCATGCCCAGAATCTATTTTGGAAAGGGGGTAAAGATCATGAAAACCATGATCTACTTGGATGAGAAGATCCACAACCGGCTTAAACACATAGCTGCTGATGGTCGAGTCTCTATGGCAGAACTCATCCGTAGGGCAGTGGATGAGTATTTACAGAAACCATCAAAGAAAGGAGGGGGTAAACGATGAATGGATTATTATACTCAGACGCTGTCACCAAAGCTGTCGAGACAGGCGACCTAAGCGGACTTACGAAGTTCGCCAAGGATGCAGACAAGCGAATAGCAGAGCTACAAAAGGGAACACCGTCCCAGGCAGCTATAAAAGCAGATACGGGAGAACCCGAGGCAACTAAGAAGAAAACAGCCAGAGGAGTAGGAAGAGTATTCAAGCGCAAGATGCGTAATGCCAATGGAGAGACAGTTGAGGACCCAATCTGGTGGATTGCCTACTATCACAGAGGTAAGGAGTACCGTGAAAGTTCTAGCTTTACGAGTGAGGAAAAAGCCAGAAGGAAACTTAAGAAGCGGCTACAGGATATTGGTAACCGGAGATTTGTGCCCAATGAGGACAGGGTGAGCTTCGATAACATCGTGGTGGATCTTGAAAACGAGTACCGAGTAAACGGCAGGCGGTCCCTGTCCACTGCGAAGAACCATATACGGCATCTAAAGGGATACTTTGGTATGGATCGGGCAGTTGATATAATCCCGGATCGAGTTATGGCCTACCAGCTTCACCGCCAGGATGAGAGGGCTTCCAAAGCTACCACTAACCGTGAGATAGCCTGCCTAGGACGGATGCTCTCTCTAGCAGTGGAACTTAAGAAGATCTCATTCAAGCCAAAGTTCAAAATGCTGGATGGGGAAAAGATAAGGCAGGGTTTCTTAGAGCATGGAGATTTCCTAACTCTCTTGAACAACCTTCCTGATTACCTCAAGCCAACGGTGGAGTTTCTCTACTACTCTGGTTGGCGAAAGGGAGCAGCGGGTAATCTTGAGTGGAAAGACATTGATATGGAGGGGAAAATGGCAAGGCTCAGGATCGAGAACAGTAAGAATAAAGAGCCTTGGGTAGTCCCCCTTGCCGGAAGGTTATGGGACATTGTCCAAGGACGCCACCAGGACCGTCGTCTAGATTGCCCCTATGTCTTTCATCGGGATGGGAAAAGGATAGGCGACTTCAAGAAGGCGTGGAAGACAGCATGTAAAAAAAGTGGCCTTACGGAAACACTGGTTCACGATCTGAGACGGTGTACTGCCCGTAACTTATCCAGAGCCAATGTCCCCGAAGTTCTGGCAATGAAGATCACAGGCCACAAGACAAACTCTATGTATCGCCGCTACCGGATTGTGGATGAGGATGAACTCAGGGAAGCTCAGGAGCGGCTACAGGCTCATCTAGAAAAGCAGTCCAATGCCCCAAGGGTAGTTCCTATCCGGGTAGCTAAATGAGCGCACACGGACAGTACACGGTACAGTGGGGGCATTTTAGGCCATGTGGGGTAAGTTTGGAGTGTTTACTTGAGGTGCAAGGGGCTGATTTTAAATGGTGGTCGCAGCAGGACTCGAACCTGCGACCTCTTGCATGTGAAGCAAGCGCTCTAACCAGCTGAGCTATGCGACCACGGCTTAAACCTACTCAGGCAATCGCTCAAAGTCAACTGGGCTTCCCGCATATCACAGCGTAGGAAAGCCCGCCCTTTACATGGGCCTTGCCCCCGGTTTTCCAGGACCGGAAGTAGTGCTCTTCAAACCGTGTCTTCATCTCGTCTGATTTAGTATCCAACTCCTCGGCTACTTCCAACCAATGGCGGCCGGTGGGGACCCCTTCCATATTATCCTGGTCGAAAGAGATGCGGTGGACGTCCGAGTTGGTTACTGTGAACCGTTCCTGTTCGAGCAGCTCCTGAATCTCCTGAGCCGAATGGAAACGAAAAATCCCGCCATGGGAGCGGCCAAAGACCTGATTGACCAGATCATTCACCGAGCGGTCCACGGCGTCGTTAACCTGAACCACCACTGGATCCAGGACCGACAGGCTTCCCTTGGGCTTGAGGACGCGTCTGACCTCGCGCACCACCAGGGCCGGATCACGGAAGTGATGCAGGCTGAAGGCTACAAAGGCCCGGTCAAAGACGCCGCTACGAAAAGGCAACAGACTTGCATCGCCGGCGGCCTGGAGGTATCTGGACTGGGGCCCACTAAGGCCCTTCTCTCTACCAACGCTGAGCATGGCCAGCGCCTCATCCAGACCTACGATCTTCCCATGGCCCAGGCGTTCTGAAACCGGCTCCGCATACCGTCCTGTCCCTGTAGCGACATCAAGCACCCATTCGCCACCCTGTAGCCGGAGACTTTCGATCATGCTCAGTCCGAGTTTTGCCCGGATATCTGAAACCTGCCGCCGATCAAACTCCAGCGCATGCTGATAGTCGTGGAATGGTGTCCCGTGGCTTTTTTGTTCCACTATTTCGCTAACTCCGTAATAATCTTCCACTGCTCGTCGTTTACCGGCATCACCGAGAGACGGGATATACGAACAAGGTCAAACTTAGCAAGTTTGGACTGAGCCTTAATCTCTGCGAGAGAAACCGGTCGGGGAAGAGGCTTTGACGCCTCAATATCAAAGACCAGAAACCTCGGGTTTTTCTCTTCAGGATTCGGATAGGCCCCACTCAACGTTCGCCCTATGCCGACGGCGGCCTTTTCCTTCCCCGTATGATAGATCAGGACCCAGTCGCCTTTACGGACACCGGTCATGTGTTTTAAAGCTAAATTGTTCTTCACCCCGTCCCATACGGTTTGCTTATCCTTTTGCAGTTGCTGAAAAGAATACACAGTGGGTTCGGTCTTCACCAGCCAACGGTTTGCCATGATTTGTTCTCCCGCCGTTATTTATCCTGATTCGACCACCACATGTCAATGGGCCTTTTTCAACAGGCTGCAGGAAATTGAACTTCCCCGGGCGGCATGATATGACGGGACACGATGTCCTCCTTCGACGATTTCTGCGGCGCCTTTTTTGACAAATACTTTTCTCTTTATCCCACCAATGCGATCCATTACGGGATAGAAGGATACGATCACCTATTAAAAGACTATAGCGATGAGGCCTTCGAGGCTGAAAAGGCCTTTGCCCAAGAATCGTTCCAGAGCTTGAGACAGGTATCCGTCAAAGGGCTGAGCCGTGACAAAACCATCGACTACGCCCTGCTAGAAGGGCAGCTCACCATAGAGAACTACGAATTCAACAAGGAAGACTATCGGCTCAGGCAGCCGGATCTCTATCTTCCCGTATCCGACATCTACATTGTAACCGTGCGACCCACTAAAGACCGATTCGGAAGTATCGTCAGCCGACTGGAAGCCGCACCCCGAGTCCTCCGCCGGGGGATCGAGAATCTAAGCCGTCCCGATGCAATGCCGCCCCGGCTCTGGACCGAGATGGCCATCGAGGCATCCGAGGGGGAGATCAGTTTTCTGGACCGGCTCAACCGCATTCCGTCGGTTAAGGAGAGCATAACCGACCCGGCACGCCTGAACCGGGCTGTCGAGAAGACCAAGGACGCCGTGCGGGACTATACCGAGTTCCTCCAGAAGGAGCTCCTGCCCCGCAGTCAGGGTACCTACGCCGTAGGAGCCGAACACTACCACCTGCTTCTCAAGAAACGACATTTTTTGAATCAAGACGCCGCAGAACTCCTGGCCCAGGGAGAGTGCCTATTTGAAACGACCAAACGCGAGTTATCCCAACTGGCCGAGAAGATTTTACCCGGCAAGAGCATTCTGGAGGTGACGCAGAAAATTCAAGAGCGCCATCCCCCTGCTGAGGACGTCCTGTCGGCCTACCAGAGCGCCATGGAGAAAGCCCGCGCATTCGTTTTTGAACGGAAGCTCGTAACCTTTCCACCGGCTGAGAAACTACGCGTGGGCCCCACACCCGAATTCGAACGCCATGAAGTCCCCTTTGCGGCCTATCTTCCGCCCTCTCCCAAAGACCCCGAACAGGTTGGACACTACTACGTGACACCGGTGACGGACCCAGAGCTGTTAGGTGAGCACAACTGGGTAGGCCTGGAGAACACCTCGGTACACGAGAGCTACCCGGGACACCATCTCCAATTCACGATCGCCAATTCCAACCCGGCAAGCTGTACGCTGCCGCGGCTCATGAACGAGTCCTCGGTATTTTACGAAGGCTGGGCTCTGTACTGCGAACAGCTCATGCAGGAGCAGGGATTTCTCCAGTCCCAGGAACATCGATTTGTGATGCTGAAGGACCGTCTCTGGCGTGCTCTGAGGATTATTATTGACGTCAAAACCCAATCGGGACAGATGTCCTATAACGAAGCCGCTGAACTCATGACACGCGAGCTAAACTTCCCCTTGAGCCAGGCCCAGGGGGACCTGAACTGGTATAGCCAATCTCCATCCACCCCCATGGGTTACGCCCTGGGCTGGTCCATTATCAACCGCCTCCGAGTCACTGAGCAAAACAGATTGGGTTCAAGTTTCAACCTGTGCGACTTCCACGACCGCCTCCTCAGCGCCGGTAGCATTTCCCTGCCGCTGGTTGAGAAGAGACACTTCTCCACATGAGTCCCAAAGCAAGGAAGAAGTGGCGCGGTCCGCTTCTGGGAGCCCATATGTCTATCGCGGGAGGCCTGGAACAGGCCCTGCTGGCAGGGGAAAAAGTTCAATGTGATGCGGTCCAGATCTTTACCAAGTCTTCCCGCCAATGGGACGCCCAGCCCTACACACATGAGGAGATCGACTGCTTCAAGCGTCAGAAAAAGAAGTCCGGCATAACCCGCGTGATTGCCCATAATTCATACCTTCCCAACCTGGGCACACCTGACCTCAAACTGAGAAAAAAATCAGTCAATGCCTTGATCGACGAGGTGAAGCGCTGCGAGAGCGTGTCCATCCCTAATCTGATTGCCCACCCAGGCGCTCATATGGGTGAGGGTGAAAAGAAAGGAATCCAAAGGATCGCCCGTTCGCTAGATGATATTCACAGGTCCTGCCCCGGCTATAAAGTCAAAATCACCCTGGAGATCACCGCCGGGCAAGGTACGGCGCTGGGCTGGCGTTTCGAGCAGATTCGCGGCATTCTGGATGCCGTAAAGGAGAACCAGCGCCTTCGGGTCTGCTTCGACACGGAGCATGCCTTCGCAGCCGGCTACGATATCAGGACCAGGGAGGGCTATGAGAGAACATTCTCCGAATTCGATGAACGGATCGGCATCGGTTTGCTAGCTGCCTTCCACCTGAACGACTCCAAGAAGGAGTTGGACTCGAGGGTAGACCGCCACGAACACATTGGGAAGGGATTCATCGGCGTGGAGGCCTTCCGGCTACTCATGAATGACCAGCGCTTCTGGGGTCTCCCCATGTGTTTGGAAACGGCTAAGGGACCGTATCTCAACGAAGACCGGGAGGGCCTGACACTACTGCGTAGCCTCATCCGCTAACAACCGGGCGGCAATGGGTACCCAAAATAGTCTAGGGAAGCTTTTGCCAGAGGGCAAAGGTGTCTTTTGACTTCTTCGAATCCGGAGAAGTCAACCATGGCTCTTTAGTCCCAGCACCCTTGGGCAGGCCAAAGAAATAGATCCTCAGCAATTGGTCGATCAGGTTGGGAAGAGATGCGTCCCGTTTCGGGTTGTACCAGGTATAGATCCAGTTCATCATCCCAAACAGGGAAAACGTGGCCACCCTCAAGTCTAATTTTTTGCCCCCCTCACCTTTCTGGAGCTCCTCGAGCAAATCCATCAGCACCTTCACATAACGTCGCTTCGCATTTCGGATCTTGTCCTGGAGTTTTCCGGTCAGGGACTCATCCTCATGGGACATGACCTTCATCTCGCACATATTGTGAAGAAAAAAACCGACGTGATTACCCACAAAGGTACATATCCTTACTCGCACGTCCGCCTTGGGATCGGCGGTTTTCTCCCAGCGCTGCAAAAGAGTTAAAAAGCACTGTTCCTGGATCAAAAAGAGGAGTTCCTCTTTGGTAGGAAAATAATAATAGAGGCCGGCCAGGCTCATGCCCGTCGCACGTGAAATGTCACGAATCGAAGTACGGTGAAATCCCTTCTCAGCGAAAATCTGGGCAGAACTTCTCAGGATTAGTTGAAGTTTTTCGTCGTAATGGCGAGTCGAGGACTCTAAACGTTTGGCCATGGAGCAACCTATGTAACCGGTTGACCCTAAGTGTGTCAACTGTTTACCCAGGCCGGCCAAAAAGGCCCATCGGCCATCAGCCCGCCCAGAGCCGGTGTTTAAGATAGCTGCGCTCGATCGCTACGGAAATCATTTCCACTCCTAACGAAGTCGCTCCAACGTACTGATCAAGTACGCTTACGCTCGTCGATTTCTCGTGCGCCTCGCACCTGGAACCTTTTTGACCGGCCTGAAAGAGGAAAGAAGATTGAGGATTGAAGATCTAAAAAGGACTGAATAAGAAGATCCGGACGCTTTGTGTCCATGCGCTTTGCCGTTCGCTAATCTGCGATAATCGGCGTAAATCTGCGGCTAATTACTCTTTGCGCTATGCTCCTTTCGCTTTGCCGCCTAGATGGGGAAGAACGTTCTGACCGAAACGCTCGATCTGTTCTAATCGATCGGGCCAACGGGGTGCCATGAATTGTAGCGCCACGTGTTCGACGCCCACCCCCTCGTAGGCCCTCAACGCTTCGACCAACTGCGCAGGATCCCCCTTCAGTCGACCCTCTTCCTGATAAACCGGCTCACGGGTGAGCTGTACGGGCAAGCAGCAGCACAGGTGCACATCCGACTCGCCTCTTCCCGCTTCCACCGCCCAATATCGAACTCGATCAAACCGTGCAGCTAACGCTTTCGGCGTTATAGCCACAAAGTACGGGAACCAGGCGTCGCCGTAGCGACCGGCCCGCCGCTGAGCCTGAATACCCTCCCCGCCGACCCAAAGGGGGATACGAGGTTTTTGCAGAGGCTTGGGATAAAAAGCCACATTGTCGAATCGATAGTAACGCCCCTGGAAGCGTGGATGGCGACGGTCCCATAACTGCCTCAAGATCAGAAGCTGCTCATCGGACCTGGACCCGCGATCCTCAAAGGGAACGCCAAGGGCATCAAACTCCTCTTTCAGCCACCCAACCCCCACTCCAAGGACTGTACGGCCCCGGGACAAGTGGTCAAGGGTCGACATTATTTTGGCCCAATGGAGCGGATGGCGGTAGGGTAGAACCAATACGCTCATCCCCAGCACGATCTTTTCTGTGCAACCGGCTAGAAAGGCAAGGCATGTCAAAGGATCCAAAAAAGGCCGGTCGGGAGGCACGATAAATTGGTTATCATCGCTATAGGGATATGACGTGTGGATCTCCCACGGGATGATGACGCGGTCCGCAGCCCAGACCGAATGATAGCCTGAGGCCTCAGCCTTTCGAGCGGCCTCCATGAGCGTAGCGGGACCCGCTGCGCGCCCCGAGATCGGTAAAAACACCCCCAACCGCATGGCTCGATTGACCTCTTTAATCCTCTAGCCTTGTGCCGCTATCCCGGTGGCGGCAAATGCCATCGAATCCTTCATAGCCTACCCTCACAGCCACGTCCAGCCACCTTCCAGGCGGAGCTAGATTAAGCGCCCAATACCTGCTAAAAGCATAAAACTATTAAGCTCTTTCCTGCCATGAGGCAACCAAAGGAGGATAAATCAATGGCTCTGCGAATCTATCAATTCCCAACCTCGATGTTTTGCGAAAAGGTGAGAATCACTCTTTCTCTTAAGAATATCCCCTATGAAATTGTCGATGCCAGGCAAGATGATCGTAAGGCACTGATAGAGTTTTCCGGTCAGAAAAAGGTCCCTGTGCTCGATTTCAACGGCCAACCGGTGATCGACTCCACTGTGATTTGTGCCTTCCTCGAAGAAAAGTATCCCCAACCCAGCCTCTATCCCTCGAATCCCACCGACAAAGGACTCTGCCTTGTACTGGAGGACTGGGCAGATGAAATTCTATTTAAATCGGTGCACATGATGCGTTCCAAAGAGCTCCCTGAGGTCCAGAAGGAGGGCGAGAGATTACTCCATATCAACCTCCAGATGTTGGAACAGTGGTTCTCCGGCGATAAAGAATTTATCTTCGACCGGATCACCCTTGCGGATATCGCCGTCTTTGTGGAACTGCATTACCTCTATACCTCTGTTAAAACCGAGGTCCCAGCCCAATACAGGAACGTCCATGCCTGGATGGACCGGGTGTGTCGAACCTTGAATCTCTCGTCCTTGGACGATATCGCGGCATAGCGTTCCCCTGCCCCGATTGATCAACCGGCGAGAGCAATTAGGGCGCACACACCCATGACAACCAGCCCATCGGATAATATCTGGACCCGTACGTTTCTCATCCTGTGTTTGGCCGAGTTCCTGGGATATGCCCATAACGCGTTGCTTACCCCGACGCTTCCCCTTTATGTAATCCAACTGGGCGGGTCGCCCTTCCTATTCGGTGTGATCCTCGCCTCCTTTAGTGTCACGAGTGTCTTTCTCCGGCCTCTGATTGGATCGTGGGCGGATTCCTGGAGTTACGCAGGTATCCTTTCCATTGGGGCCTCGTTGCTGGGCCTTAGCGTCCTTATTTACCTCTTCCCTTTTACCCTGGTACTGGTATTCGCCAATGCACTTCGCGGTATAGGCTGGGCCGGGCTCAACACTGGCGGCTATTCCCTGCTCGCCAACAGTGCGCCCCCGAATCGCAGAGGAGAGGCCTCGGGATTTTACGGGGCATTTCAAAGCAGCCCCCATATCATATTTCCCGCCATGGCCCTCTGGCTCATCGATGCACCGCTGGGAGGCTTCAGAGTGGTGTTTATCCTATCTGCCGCACTGGCCTTTACGGGAAGCGGAATTGCCCTGGTCCTCAAGAGTCGAACCGAACAGACTAGGCCCCAACAATCCTCTTCGAGTAGCGCGAGACCAGGTCGCCCGAAAATCTTTACCTCTGTCGACTCAAATGTGATGGTCGCATCGGCTTTGTTGTTATGCTTGCATGTCGCCATGCCCGTCACCACAGGATTTCTGGTGCTATACACGCGCGAGATCGGTATCGAAGGGATGGGCTGGTATTTTCTTGCAAGCGGTATCACTCAAGTGCTGACCCGCCCTACACTAGGGCTGCTCTCGGACCGAATCGGCCGTGGCCGCTCCGTTGCAGCCTCCTATGTGCTGGAACTCGCCGGACTCCTACTGCTCATGATGGCCCCCAACCTTATGGTCATTGTCATGGGTGGTATGCTCTATGCCGCCGGCACCTCCATGGGCACCGCAACGACAATGGCTATGGCCATAACCCTGGCGGATCCCGCACGCCGCGGTGCGGTGATGGCGACCTTTTCAACCGCTCTACCCATGAGCATGGGTATCGGGGCCATGGTGGCCGGAACTATCGTCGATCTCGCGGGTTACAAATGGATGTTCGTCGCGGCTATGGCGATGGTGTCCATGGGCCTTATCCTCACGCTCGTAAAATGGTCGACCCTCGACCCTCCCCGCCGATGACGCACAACGAGTCCGAGACAATCTGGACCCGACCGTTTGTTCTATTGTGCCTTACCGAATTTTTGAGTTACGGCCACAACTCGTTACTCACCCCCACGCTTCCCCTCTACATAACGCACATGGGAGGAACCCCTATTTTAGTCGGTGTCATGCTGGCCGTTTTCTGCGCTACGAGTGTTTTAGTCAGACCCAAGATCGGCTATTGGGCTGATACCTGGAGCTACGCCGGGATTCTTTCCCTGGGTTCGTTATTACTCGGCATCAGCGTTCTTCTCTATCTCTTTTCCGTCACAACCGCGCTCATTATATCCAACGGGTTTCGTGGCATCGGCTGGGCGGGACTCAATACCGGCGGGTACTCTCTCCTGGCTCACAGTGCACCTGACAAGCGCCGCGGAGAGGCTTCAGGCTACTATTCAAGTTTTCAAAGTTGTGCCCACGTCCTCTTCCCGGCTCTGGCCCTTTGGATCCTCGATGCCCATTGGGGGGGATTCAATGCCGTGATCTTCTTATCGGCCACACTCGCCCTGCTTGGGGGCGGTATCGGATTCATCCTCAAACCCATGACCGAGCAGGCCGCTGCAAAGTCGTCCGCTTCCCCGTCAACAAGGCAAGGCCAACGGGCGACCTCAACTCTGGTGGATAGAAACGTTCTGGTCGCAGCCGCGTTGCTCTTTTGCATGTACCTTATCTATGCCGACTACCACGAGTTTTATTATTCTCCACGCAAAGGAGTTGGGGATCGAGGGTATGGGTTGGTATTTCGTTGCCAGTGGCCTCACTCACGTTTTGGGTCGACCTATCTTCGGTCGGCTCTCTGATCGGATCGGTAGGGGCCGGTCCGTCGCAATGGCCTTCGGTCTGGAACTGGCAGGATTGTTCCTGCTAATGATGGCACCGGACCTAGCCGTTATCGTTTTAGGTGGGGTTCTTTACGCTGTCGGTACTGCACTGGGAACGGCAACCACGATGGCCATGGCCATTGAGGTGGCCGATCCAAAGCACCGAGGGGTAGCCATGGCAACCTTTTCGACCGCCTATCCACTCAGCGTCGGACTGGGTGCCATCCTCACGGGAACCGTAATAGAAATAGCTGGCTTCACCTGGATGTTTATGACTTCGATGATAACAACGGCATTGGGGTTGATAGTCACGATGCTATATTGGTCGAGCCTTGACGGTCACAGCCGTGCTGTTTAATCGTACTCCAAGATATTAACTACGGGCGCTATGATCCAAGGAAATTCTGATACCATCTGGTCCCGGTCCTTTATCATTCTGTGTGTGGCAGAGTTCCTCGGTTACGCCAATCACGCGTTGCTCATCCCTACCCTTCCCCTGTATGTAAGCCAAATGGGTAACTCCCCCTTTATGGTGGGGGTTGTCCTGGCATCCTTCAGTATTTTTAGTGTTTTACTTCGGCCGACTATCGGTACTTGGGCGGATTCCTGGAGTTATGGAGGGGTCCTCACCATCGGGGCGCTCATTACGGGCCTGAGCGTTCTTCTCTTCTTCTTCCCCGTGACGGCAATGCTCATGGCAGCCAACGCCACTCGGGGTGTCGGTTGGGCAGCCCTCAATACGGGCGGCTATTCGTTGTTGGCCCACAGTGCACCGGATCGGCGCCGTGGCGAGGCCGCCGGCTACTACTCGGGATTTCAAAACGGTGCCCATATCGTCTTTCCGGCCTTGGGCTTATGGTTGATTGAAGCTCCTTGGGGCGGCTTTCATAGAGTCATCGCCATGGCAGCTTCCGTCGGATTGATGGGCAGTATGATGGGATTTTATCTCAAACGCCTCACCGAACGGGCCACGCCAAAAACGCAACCGGCAACCGGTGCGAGGCAAGGGCGACCGGGGTCCATCGCCGTGGTTAATCCAAAGATAGTGCTCGTTGCCGCCCTGCTCTTCTGCCTGCACATCTCGATGCCTGTTGCGGCCGGCTTTCTTCCCCTCTATGCCAAGTCCGTAGGCATCGAAGGCGTGGGGTGGTATTTCGTTGCCAGCGGCCTGACCCAGGTTTTGGCCCGTCCGTTCCTTGGACTGGTCTCGGACCGGATCGGCCGAGGCCTATCGGTTGTCATAGCCTTCGTATTGGAACTCATCGGATTGTGTGTACTCATGATTGCACCTAACTTGATGATCCTGATGGTCGGTGGTGTTTTTTTTGCCACTGGAATCGCCATGGGAACTTCAAGCACAACGGCCATTGCCATAACCCTGGCCGAGCCTCGACACCGGGGTGTCACGATGGCAACCTTTTCAACCGCCTATCCATTGAGCATGGGGCTGGGTGCCATTCTCATAGGGTCCGCTATAACCATGGGAGGATTTCCTTGGATGTTTGTCGTCGCAATAATGGCAGGGACGTTAGGGTTGACGATGACACTCCTCTGTTGGTCCAGACTCGACCGGATGAGCCCGACTACCTAATCTGATCGCAAGCACGAGCACCCTTGTCAGCAATCTATTCTGTACCACCGGATTAACGAGCCCTTACCTTAATAGGTATTTTCGTCCAACTTTCGCCTACCAAACCTATCGAATCGGCAGAGGGTCGATCTTGAAAGACCACCCTCCATGGTGTATAGGTCTGTTTTACAATGAAATTTCAGCATGTTCTGGTCGAAAAAGAGGGCCCTGTTGCATTGGTTACCCTGAACCGTCCCAAGCAACTGAATGCCTTGTCCTACGAGCTTATAAAAGAGCTGAGCATCGCTATGGAGGCATTCGATCAGGATCCGGAGGTCCGGGTCATGATTCTGACAGGAGGGGAGCGGGTTTTTGCAGCAGGGGCGGATATCAAGGAGATGGCCGATGCAACTCCTTTCGATGAAGTCCTTACGGGTCGATTAGCTAATCGCGACAAGATTAACAAGCTTTCCAAACCCGTCATCGCAGCTGTAAGCGGTTACGCCTTGGGTGGTGGATGCGAACTGGCCATGAGCTGTGATCTCATTATTGCTTCCGAAACGGCGAGGTTTGGCCAGCCCGAAATTAACATAGGCACTATTCCCGGTAGCGGGGGAACTCAATGTTTGCCCCGAACCGTTGGAAAGTACCGTGCCATGGAATGGGTCTTAACCGGCGAACCCATAGGTGCCATGGAGGCCGAACGTTGCGGCTTGGTCAATCGAATCGTTCCAGTAGAGAACCTGTTAGAAGAAGCCAAGACCCTGGCAAAAAAGATCGCTGCCAAGTCTCCTTTGGCCGTTAAATTGGCCAAGGAGGCTATCCTTAAATCCCTGAACACACCCCTGGACGAAGGGCTCGAATTCGAAAGAAAATCCTTTTATGTCCTCTTTGGGTCCGAGGACAGAAAAGAAGGGATGCAGGCGTTTACGGAAAAACGCAAACCCGAGTTCAAGGGAAAGTAAGGAGTCGAGGCCGTGAGCTACGAAACCATCCTGTACGATAAAACCAACGGTGTCGCTACCGTTACTTTAAACCGCCCCCAGGCGCTGAATGCCTTCACGCCCCAAATGAACAGCGAAGTTACCGCTGCGCTCAAAGAGGCAGAACGGGACGAGGAGGTTCGATGCGTGGTTCTTACCGGCGCCGGTCGCGCCTTTTGTTCCGGCCAAGATCTAAAGGGCCGCACACACGAGCAACGGGGTTCCCTCGGACAATCCCTGAGGGAGCGGTATAATCCCATCATCCTCCGTATTCGAAAAATGGAGAAGGTGGTACTCGCCGCTGTCAACGGTATCGCTGCCGGTGCCGGATGCAATCTGGCTCTGAGCTGCGACCTCCGCATCGCCTCAGAGGGAACTCGATTTGTACAGGCCTTTGTTCGGGTAGGGTTAGCACCCGATTGCGGGGGTAGCTTCTTTCTTCCTCGGCTCATCGGGTTGAGCAAGGCCATGGAACTGCTACTGCTTGGCGAACCGGTGGATGCTCAACAGGCTCTCAATCTCGGGCTGGTCGCCAAGGTTGTTCCGACCGGAGAGTTTGCCGAAGCGACTCGTCAAATGGCGGAGCAGATCGCGAGGGGTCCGCGGAGCGTCGGTTTGATCAAACGAGCGGTCAACCGGAGCCTCAGCGCCGACCTGGAAAGCCAACTCGAATACGAGGCCCAGTTGCAAGAGATTGCCGGACGAAGCACAGATTTCGATGAAGGCGTTCAAGCCTTTTTGGAGAAACGAACCCCGGTATTTACGGGAAAGTAAGCATTCCAACTCCGAACCAATGGCCATAAACAAATCACTGATCGGTGTTGTCGGTGCCGGAACCATGGGGGCGGGAATTGCCCAGGTTGCAGCGCAGGCGGGTTTCGAAACCCTGCTCTACGATGTCAAACAGGAGTTCATCGACAAGGGACTGGGAAGAATCCGGACCTTTATTCAAGGTAGTAAGGATCGGGGGAAAATATCCGCGGAGGAAGCAGAACGGGTTTTAGCCCGCCTCACGGGCACCCTCAAACTAGAGGACCTTGGCCCGGCACGGATCGTCATCGAGGCGGCGCCGGAGAATCTTGATCTCAAGCGTGAGATCTACCAAAAACTGGACACTGCCAGTGAACCTGAAACGTTACTTGCCAGCAACACTTCATCCCTATCCGTTACAGCTATCGCGGCAGCCATTAAAAACCCGGGCCGCGTCCTGGGCATGCATTTCTTCAATCCCCCGCCACTCATGGCCCTGGTGGAGGTTATCCAAGGGGAACAAACGAGTTCCCAAACCATGGATGAGGCCGTCGAATTAGTACGATTGTTAAAGAAGACCCCTGTCCGAACCAAAGACACACCAGGATTCGTTGTTAACAGGATCGCCCGGCCCTTTTACAATGAAGCGCTGCGAATTCTGGAAGATGGACAGATCACGGTGGATGTAATTGACCACATCATGAAGGGCGCCGGAAAATTTCGCATGGGACCTTTTGAGCTCATGGATCTCATCGGCATCGACATTAACTTCACGGCGACGGAATCCATGTACCGGGCCTTTTTTCTCGATCCACGATTTCGCCCGAGCCCCATTCAACAAAAGATGTTCCAGGCAGGCCATCTGGGAAGAAAAACGGGGCGGGGGTTTTACAAATATGAGTCCAAATAGCCCAGTTCAAGTGGCCATCGTCGGGACCAATCGGCTGGCGGGGGAGTTACTGCGTCTGTGCCAGGGCCACGGATTGCAGGCAAGCCCCTATTCGGGAGCCGAGAAGGTAACGGCCTCCACCAGCCTAGCCATAGAGACCCTTGCTGGGACTGAAGCGGAAAAGAAACGGAATATCGAAAAGCTAGACCAAAAGCTATCGGCGCCTGCGGTCATTGTTAGCTCGTGCCTCGGATTCTCGGCCACACACATTGCTTCCTGGACGAGCCGGCCGGAACGAGTTGTCGGATTCGCGACTTTCTATCCGGCGGAAGAGAAAAAGGTCATTGAGCTCACCGCAGGGTTGAGGACTGATGAACCGTCCTTGGCCCAAACCGAAAACTTTTTTCAAGCACTGGGGAAGGAGACGGCTCGCGTCAAAGACATGCCTGGTCTGATTTTCCCCCGCATCCTAAGCCTCATCATCAATGAAGCGGCACGGAGTCTTGACGAAGGAGTCGCAGCAGCAGAAGACATCGATACGGCGCTGCGCCTTGGGACAAATTATCCGCTGGGTCCCCTTCGCTGGGCAGACCAAGTGGGATTGGATGAAGTCCTTACGGTGCTCGAAGGCCTGCAACGGGAAACCGGCGACGATCGTTATCGGCCAACCCCGTTACTCAAGCGGATGGTGTTGGCAGGTCGCCTGGGCGAATTCAGCGGAGAGGGTTTTTATCAATACAACAAGGAACCGTAAAGTCGATCATCAGCCGATTCAGGAGCTGCGCCTGATGGATCTCCTAGAGAAAAAATAATGAGCAAAGCAGTCATCATTGACGCCATTCGCACACCCATGGGTCGTCATGGGGGCATCCTCAAAGAAATCCGCCCCGACGACCTGGCCGCCTTCTTGATTCGGAAACTCGTTGAACGAACCGGCATCAACCAGGATGAAATCGAGGACGTCTATCTCGGGTGTACGAACCAGGCAGGTGAGGATTCACGTAACATTGGTCGGAACGCAGCACTCCTGGCAGGCCTGCCCTATACGGTTCCCGGGACGACGGTCAACCGCCTGTGCGGGTCAGGACTGGAAGCGATCAATCAAGTCCAGCGGGCCATTGAAGCGGGGGATGGGGATCTCTTTATCGCCGGGGGCGTCGAGAATATGACGCGTTCCCCCTGGGTCATGGGAAAAAACGCCGTTCCTTTCAAACAGGGAAATGTCACGGCCTACGATAGCACCTTGGGGTGGCGCTTTCCCAACCCCAGCCTAGGAGAACTCTACCCCCTGAACAGCAATGGGGTAACCGCGGAAAACATTGCTGAGAAATATAAGATCAACCGTGAGGATCAGGATACCTTCGCACTGGAAAGCCATCAGTGGGCCATTCGCGCCCATGAGCAGGGACTCCTCAAGCATGAAATCATCCCCGTCGAAGTTCCGCAACATAAAGGTCCGGCGATCATCCATGATAAAGACGAAGGCCCCAGACCCGACACTTCATTGGAAAAACTCAAGGCGCTGAAATCGGTTTTCAAGGAGAACGGTACGGTCACTGCGGGCAACTCTTCTCCCCTTTCCGATGGAGCGGCCGTCCTGCTCATGGCCAGTGAGGACAGGGCAAGGAGTTTAGGCCTAAAACCATTGGTGCGCATCCTGTCGTCGGCTGTTGCCGGTGTTCACCCCTCCTACTTTGGTATCGGCCCCGTACCGGCCACCCAGAAAGCGCTAACGAGGGCCCAACTCACGATCGATCAACTGGACCGGATCGAGATCAACGAGGCCTTTGCCTCCCAATCCCTTGCGTGTATTCGGGAGTTGGGCATAGACAGGAAAAATGTCAACGTCCATGGCGGGGCGATTGCCCTAGGCCACCCCCTGGGTTGCAGCGGGGCACGGATCATGACAACCCTGGTCCATGAGCTAACGAGACAGAGACACCGATATGGCCTGGCCACATTATGTATCGGTGTTGGCCAGGGTATTTCAACTATTGTAGAGCGTGTGGATTAGACGGCCCTTCGGTCTTCTCCCAACACCATGAAGAAAAAGACGCAGACGGCTCTCACCCTTATTTTCGCCGCTGTCGTTCTCCTCATCGTTTTTCTCACTGTCACGCTTAACGCCCTGGTGGATAAGAACCGGGAGAATATCCGGTTGGAGATCCAACGGCACCTGGGTAGGAATCTATCTTTTAAAAACGTTACGTTGGATCTTTGGGCTGGACCCGGGCTATCCGCCACCGACTTACGCATCGCAGACGATCCACGCTTTGCAGCCACACCTCTGATCCAGACAAAAGAACTAAAAATGCAGGTCCGTTGGTTACCTCTTCTTTTAGGAAAAGTCGAGATCAAGACATTGATACTGAGCGAACCCGAATTCCAAATTATCAAAAACGAGGAAGGGAAGTTCAATATCTTCGCGACCCCGGAACCGGGCCCAACCGGAACCGAAAGTAGGCCAAGGCCAACGGCCAAACGCTCATTTTCCCTGTCCTTTCCTGTATCCGGTTTAAAGATCAACGGCGGGTCCATTCACTACGTCGACCGATCCACGAAGGAACCAGTGGTGCTGCGGTTGTACAACCTGGATCTGAACCTTTCCGCCGTTGGACCTTCAAGAGAGGCTGACATTGAACTCTCCGCAAACTTTCTCAATGGAAACGAACCAAACGTAAGACTCAAGGGCCAACTGGGACCGCTTCAATCGGTTAAGAATTGGAATCGATCACCGGTCAATCTGCAGGTGCTCATTGAAGCATTGCCCTTCCCCAAGTTGACCAGCGCCATTCCCATACTCAGAGAGAGAATACCATCCTACCTAAACATCAACGGGCCATTGGCGCTCGAGACCAGGGTGACCGGTACCCTCGGACAACCACATATGACCGGGCTAACCTTGACGGGAGCCTTCTTCGGTTCTTCAACTAACAATGTGAAGCTCACCGCCGACCTGGATATGTCCCAGGGACTGCAGGAACAGGCTTCCATCAAGGGAGAAGTTATCGTTGAGTCGGTCCTTCTGGAGCGACTCAGGGAGATCCCTATAGTGGAACGGATGCTTCCCAGTGCCCTGACTGCCAAGGGACCGCTAGTTCTGTTTGGCGAAATCAATGGGAATGCACAGGAGTTTCAGGTTTACGCGTCGCTCGATGGGGCTGGCAGCGAGATCGCATACGGGAAGTGGCTGACTAAACCCAAAGGCATTCCTGCCAAGGTGGAGATTCGAGCCACACGCAAGGAGGGCCGAATCTCCTTATATAACTCCACCTTTACGATCCATAACGCCAAAGTGGGTTTCTCCGGTTTGCTGGAAGAGAAACCAGAGCGGCTCCTCCGGCTTCAACTTCAAACTGAATTCCTGGACATATCGGGATGGGATCAGTTTTTAATTCCGGTATCGGACTACGATATGGCGGGTAAGGTAAGATTGGACCTATCGATTCAGAAGACCTTCTCCCCCCAGCGCCACGATTGGAATCTTCAAGGTTTTGTGACCCTAAACGATTTACGCCTTCAGAAGAAGGGAAGCAAAAGCGCCGTGGAAGGGATCACGTCGCAAATTACCTTCTTGGGCCAAGAGGCCAGAGTGGATAAATTACAGTTTCGCGTGGGGGCAACCGAATTCACTCTTCAAGGGAACCTGAGAGACCTGGCTAAGCCTACGGTACGGTATCGACTGAGTTCTCCCAGGGTCAACCTCTCCGACTTTACCAGTCTTCCCGAATACAAGGCCGACTGGATCAGGAACCTTAGCAGTGAAGGGTCATTTCAATTCACAAGCACGACTACAACAATGAATGCCGGGTTTCGCTTGGCTGAAGGCCAATTGCAGGAATTGCCCTATCGAAATCTCCAGGGACAGATCCTCTGGGACTCTAAACAACTGACCGTCAAAGAATTTGCCTTCGAAGCGTTGGGCGGGAACTTCAAAGGGCAAGGAGTATGGGAAAAGGAAAACGACCAATGGTCCCGCTTCACATTTTACTCCAAGGTTGAGGGTGTTGACATGAAGGAGCTGCTACCCCGCCTCTCTCCAGAATTTCCCGACGGGTTTGAAGGGAAACTCAACTTTGAGGCCAAGCTCAAAGGGTGGGGAGAGAATTGGGAAACGATTCAAAAGACCCTCGTGGGGCAGGGCCAAGCGGAAGTCAAAAACGGTGCGCTCAGAGATGTCAATTTAATTAGGCGAGTGCTCTCCCGGGTCACTGGATTACCAGGAGTAGGCAGCCTCACTTCATCCTCCCTTTCGTCCCGATACGGGAGCATCTTTAAGAGGCAGAACACTCCGTACGATACCATGACGGCCTCTTTCCAAGTCGAGGAGGGACGCTTCCGGACCCGAGACTTTTTCCTTACCGCTGAAGATTATTCGATCAGAGCTGAAGGCTGGATTGGATTCGATAGTAGCATGGGGTGGGATGCAGACCTCTCTCTCTCCCGTCCCCTCACGAGAGAACTAACGCGAAGCCATAAAAACATTCGCTATCTAGCAAACAAGAAAGGCCGGTTGGCAGTTCCATTCGGGCTAACAGGCTCCCTACCTCGCATGGAACCCAAACCCAACTTAAAAAGATTGGCAGGCCTCATCCAGGAAGGACTGAACCAAGCGACAAAAGAGGAGGCCACTAAAGCCAGGAAAACCGAGGCCAAGTAGACGTAAATCACCGAGAGGCGCTATCCACCTCCTCCAGCAAGAGCACTATCAGGGATTACCTTAGGCCTTTCCGCTCTGATCAACTGACTGAGAGCTGACGGGTGGTCGCTATGGTTGACAATGAATCTGTGTAACATTTTTCTAAAGATCCGTACCGAAGACATCGCCTATCTGAAGTTTATTCTGGAATCCTACGAAGGTATCGGTATTGTTCGAACCCTAGACCAGAGCCAAGCCATCGTTGTCATGATGGTTGCGGAAGATTTCCAGGACACCGCCCAGTCTATCCTCAGTTCCCTGCGTCGGGAAATCCCTCTAGTCGAGGTACCCCAGCCTCAAGATGTAAAGGACGATTGGCTCTTCAAGGAAATAAGCGAAAAAGAGACTTCAAGCTAATGGACCCCACATCAACAACTCTCAAACAAAGAATCCTTTCCTTATTTTTCTCGAAGCCACGCCACCGTTTGAATCTTAAAGAGATTCACAAAGCGTTAGAATCTGAGGGTCAAAGAAACACAGGGGTCCTTTTGGCTATCAAAGAGTTGACCAAAGAAGGCACCCTCGTAAGGCTCAAGAAAGACCATTATGCCCTTCCGCGAGGCCAAAACATCGTGGTCGGTAAGGTCCAGGGACATCCCGACGGTTTTGGTTTCCTGATCCCGGAAGAAAGCGGGGTAGAGGACGTTTACTTGAACCGCCGCGAGATGCGGCGCGTTATGCACGGTGACCGTATTGTAGTCCGCATTCAAAAAAAGAAGCGAGGTGCCCATGAGGCGCATATAGTCCAGATCCTGGAGTGCGGCCAAAGTCGGCTCATTGGGACCTACCAATCCCTTTACGGGAGGAAAGCCATCGTCCCCATGGAACCACGGATGGGTCTGCCCCTTCAACTCAAGGGAGAAATACCCGCACTGGGGGAAGGCGATGTAATCGCGGCGGAGATTGTGCGCTACGGCACGTCGCTTTCTCGTCCCGAGGCAACACTTATCGAGGTTCTGGGCGACCCGGACCATCCTGAGGTACAAGCCAAGGCCGTTATTTTTCGCTATGGTCTGCCAACGGTCTTTTCACCCGAATCACAACGGCAGGTCAACTCTTGCCCATCAGCCATTGGTCCCGCCGGGCTTGCATCCCGGATGGATCTTCGGTGGCTGCCTACGGTTACCATTGATGGAGAGCAAGCCCGCGATTTTGACGATTCGGTCAGTGTCCAAAGGAAAAAAGATCACTATCTTCTCTACATTTCCATTGCCGACGTGGCTCATTACGTAGCGCCGGGAACTCCCCTGGACCAAGAGGCTTACGAGAGGGGGACCAGCGTCTACTTCCCCGACCGGGCCATCCCCATGCTTCCGGAAGTACTTTCCAATGGGATCTGCAGTCTCAATCCGGATGTGGACCGTCTAACAAAAACGGCCCTCCTCGAATTCAACTCGAAGGGTGAGGTCGTAAACGCCGAATTCTTCTCGTCCATCATTCATAGCCGCAAACGCTTGACCTATACCCAGGTCGCCCGCATTCTAGTCGAAAAAGATCCCCAAGAGAGCGAAAGCTGCAAGGATCTACTCGACCAGCTGCACCTCATGGAGGAACTGGCCTCCATCCTGCTTGAAACCCGCAGGGAGAGAGGGAACTTAGACTTTGACCTACCAGAGGCGGAGATCGTCCTGGACCTCCAGGGTACGCCGGAAAATATCATCCGCTCGGAACGCAATATCGCCCATCGGATCATCGAGGAGTTCATGATTGCGGCCAATGAGGCCGTAGCCCGCCACCTGACGCAGCGGGGGATTCCTATTCTGTATCGCATTCATGAAGAGCCCAAGCGGGACACCCTGGAGGCTGTGGCCCCGTTTCTCCTAACCCTGGAATACCATTTACCGCTTGGACGGGGGGAAACGTCGCCCAAAGATATTCAGAAGATCCTGGAATCATGCCAGGGCAAACCGGAGGGAAGGGTGCTGAATCGGATCCTATTGCGATCCATGAAGAAGGCCTGTTACGCCCCGAAAAACTCGGGTCACTTTGGTCTGGCCTCGACTTGCTACACCCATTTTACTTCTCCCATCCGGCGTTACCCAGACCTCCTCGTGCACCGGGCGCTCGAGCAAGCCATAGCCGGGACGATATTGAAGCCCAAAGAGAAAGACGATCTCACACACGAACTGGTGGAGACCGGGAGGCATACCTCCGAGCGTGAACGCATCGCCACGAATGCCGAACGGGAAATGGTGGACTTGAAGAAGGCTCAGTTCATGATGGATAAGATCGATCAAGAATTTGCCGGGTGGATCGTCGATCTGGTTCCTTTTGGTTTTTTCGTAGAGCTGGATACCTTTTTCGTCGAAGGCCTGGTCCCCATGAAGTCACTTTTGGATGACTCCTATAACTATTATGAAAAGGAACACATCATTAAAGGTCGAAGGCACGGCCGGACATTCAGGATCGGCGACGTGGTTCAGATACGGCTCAAGCGCATCCATGCATTTCGCGGCGAGCTGGAATACGAGCTGCTCCGGAACAAATAAACTTCCACCCTGCACAGTAAAATTCCACTTGACTAGGGGTGGGTCGCCGCAACTATTTCACAATCTTACTCTTGCGAATCCGGCTTATCGGTTCACAGATGCCAGCGTACCGTCAGAAACGACCAGAGAAACACGGAAGCTCAAGGCAGGTTCCGAGTTGAAATGGAACAAGTTGAATACGAAGAATCGATCTAAGGACTAGATCGGCTCTTGACGGACGGCCTGGAAGACCTTTTTCGACACTTCAAGGGATTCTGTCTTCTCAGGACGAGTAAAAGTCATCCCACTGGTAATGGGAAAACCCGGTTCTTGATCCTCAAGGAGTTGATCCACTTCAACTCGGAAAAGGGACATGAAGGGAACTCCCTCGATGGATTCTTTGAGTTCCCGCGCGTTCCCCTTGACGTAATAATTAACTCCAGCGTCGGTTACCAGGAAGGTTATCTTCCCTCCTCGCCTCAGATTCTTACCCGTGGTACTGGTTTTTCCCACAGCTACGTCCACCCTCTTCTCATCCTTGGCGACGATCTCGTAATAAGACAATACAGCCGGATGAGACCATTCTTGCTCATCCACCGTGACGACAACAATGGCCTTACCCTCCTTTGAGCCTATATCTTTACCGCTGAGTCGACCTAATAAGTCTTCGTTGATCACCTTACCCAAAAGTTTCGACATCTTTCCTCCCTAACTAAGTTCCAGTTCCTGCCTTTTACCAAATCCCTGTTCGTTGTCGATGTAGCAGACGCGCTGAGGCTGGACGCGGTAGAACTTCACCTTGAGAAACGCTTTATAGAGCACCCCACCTGCCGGATCGGTGAAGATTTTAATAA
Source organism: Binatia bacterium (assembly GCA_963664015.2). Taxonomy (GTDB): domain Bacteria; phylum Desulfobacterota; class Binatia; order UBA9968; family CAXXLF01; genus JACZQL01. The sequence goes on from CAXXLF010000002.1 coordinate 1,278,560, forward strand.
TGCTAGGGTATTTCCGCGTGTAGGCCGCCATCGCTTTGGCCTTTTCCCTTATGGAATCCACCGTCGCCACCTCCCCTTCCAGCTGAATACCCTTAATCTTGGCCCAATCTGCATAGTCCTCCTGGATCGTTACTGCCACCTTGGAATTGGCCATCAGATTCTGACAATGGCGTGTCTTGGGATCGGAAAAAAAATAGAGATCTAACCCATTGCTTGCGTAAAACACCGTGGCCGCCCACGGCCCCCCATCACCGCAAGTCGCCAGCGTCATGGTATTGTGGCTTTCCATGTAATTTAGGATTTGCTGTTTTAACTCTTGAGCCATAAATAAGTCTCTAGGCCCTTACTTATCAGACCCTCAACCGGACGACTTTATCAATTTTTATCATACCAAGATACCCTCAAGTTAAAATCCAAGATCCGAAGCACGAAACCTTAAACAATTCCAAAATCTCAAATCATTAATGCTCAAACCATTTGAGAACGCCCTAGCCCCTCTCGAAAAGACGAAAATCCGAGCCCTTAGGACAATCCGGCAGATGCTTTTGTTTTACATTTTGGTTACTCGAAATTGTTTCGATCTTCGGATTTCGAGTTTCGAATTTGTAGTCTATCTATACTTGGCGTCCTCTGCGTCTCTGCGGTGAAATGTCCGAATCCCAATCTGCAATAATCTGCGGTTAATAGCTTTAGACACTTTAATTGACCTTTTGCCAGCCCAAGGCCGACCTGCGTATGAGCGGGGCCTGACGCAAGGCCTCTACATTTCGAGCTCCAACGCAAAGCATGGCAATTTTGATCTCATGAATAATAGGTTCTAAAAAATTAATGACCTTTTCCGCTGACTCAAGGGCGGGACCCAGAAGCGGTTGGCCCAGGCCGGAAATGGTGGCACCCAAGGCTATCGCCTTAGCTACATCGAGGCCGTCGCGAATACCTCCAGACGCGATCAACTCCATTCCGGGGAGGGCCTCGGCCACCATGACAAGAGACTCGGCGGTGGGGATTCCCCAACCGGCAAAGGTGTCATCAGGCTTCTGGCCCTTTTGTGCGGCGCGTTTGGCCTCCACTGCATACCAGGATGTCCCCCCAGCCCCGGCAACGTCGATGGCCCTGGCCCCCGCTTTTTTGAGCCGCACCGCAACATCAGCCGAAATCCCGTTACCCACTTCCTTGACCACCACCGGGAAATCCAATCCGGCGCAAACATCTGCAATTTTCTCTGTGAGCCCCTTGAAATTACGATTTCCCTCGGGCTGCACGGCTTCTTGCAAGACATTGAGATGGAGCACCAAACCATTGGCCTGGATCATCTCCACCGCCTTTCGGCACTGGTCGATGCCGTACCCATAGTTCAGCTGTACAGCACCCAGGTTGGCCAGGAGTAGAACATTCGGAGCTACATCTCTGACTTGAAAAGACCTGGCCGCCTGTGGCTCTTCGATGGCAACCCGCTGTGAACCGAGTCCGATGGCCAGGCCCAAATGTTCGGCGGCCTGGGCCAGGTTCCGATTCACCTTCTCCGCTAATTCGAACCCCCCCGTCATAGAAGAGATCAAGAGAGGGGCCATAAGGGTCCGGCCTAGAAAGGTCGTACTGAGATCGATATCGTCAATATTTAGCTCAGGTAGTGCATTGTGAACAAACGTATAATCGTTAAAGCTCGATGACCGGGGTGACTTGGCGATCTCTTCATCAAGGCAAAGCTCAAGGTGCTCTTTTTTGCGTTTCTGAGTCGGTGACAGAGACTTCTTCCCGATCTTATAAGATGCCATGGCAGAGGAGCACGTTCAACGACGCTTTTTTGTGGCTTTGCTCGGACGCTGTGCGCTGGCACCTTTCCCAGGATGACGTCCCAGAGACTCGTCGCTCCAGCGCTCGAAAAGGTCGAGATCAAAACCAAACTGGTCAAGAATTCGAGCTACGGTCTGATTGATGATATCGTCCAGGGTTTGGGGGCGATGATAAAAAGCCGGCACCGGCGGGAAAATGACCGCGCCCATTCGCGTCAACGAAGTCATGCTCTCCAAATGACCCAGATGGAGAGGCGTTTCCCTGGCGACCAGGACGAGTTTTTTTCTCTCCTTTAGGATCACATCAGCCGCGCGTACCAGAAGGTCCCCCCCCACAGAAAGGGCGATTCCACCCATGGATTTCATTGAGCAGGGAGCAATCACCATACCCTCTGTGCGAAAAGAGCCACTGGATATGCTAGCTCCCACGTTATTTATATCGTGAACCACGTTCGCCATTGATTCCACTTCTTTTAGAGAATAGGGAGTCTCCACTTGAATGGTCATTTTTGCCGCGCGGGTGAGAACTAAATGGGTTTCCACATCCTGGAGCCGGGAAAGGGCATCCAGAATGCGGATGCCGTAGATGGCCCCTGTAGCACCTGATAAACCTACGATGAGACGACGCACAGCAAGCCTCCTTATTCCTTAGCTCCGATAATTTCCAAGGTCAGCGGATCTCCGTCATCGACCTGGAGCGATTGTTTAACATGAAACGGAGCAATGACTTCTAATTTATCCTCCGGATAACCCTTGACTTCGGGGACCAGCACAGCGATAAGCCTCTTGTCCTCATGGAGCCCCACACCCCTTTCGATCCGGGCCAGGAAGGCACGTGCATGACAAAAGGTGGGTTGAGGAGAAGGGATATCGACTCCTCTCACTGACCGCTGCAAATCCTTCCATAGAGCGATTCCTTGCTTGGTTGTCAGACGCAGGTTCAGGGTCCCCGCATAAGGAGCGAACCCAATCCTTTCGGTGAGGAGCTGTTGGACCCACTCCAAGCCCATGAACGATGCCGCCTCGCCAAGATCCGAGAAGACAATGCCGGTAATTTTTTTATCTTCCGCCATTTCGAATTAGTCGAAAGAAAATGTTCAACAGTTATTAGTCCCCCACCACCATCCAACTACTCCCGCTCAGCGTTCTTTGTTATCGATTGGGATTCATCCGTCGCCATTCACGATTTCCTCCCTGTATATACCATTGACGGTTAACGATTAACCATTGACCTATTTCAATGCCCCGACAGGGATTTGGCCTTTCCTCCCCGACGCACCTTGATGACCTCAGCGAGGATGGCCAGAGCAATCTCTTCCGGGGTCTCGGCGTTGATATCCAGACCAATGGGTGCGTAAACCCGCGCAATGACTTCCTCGGCCATTTTTTCTTCTTCCCGAAATCTATGAAAACAAGCCTTGACCCTTCTCTTACTTCCTATCATTCCGACGTATTTGGCCGGGCTCTTAATAATCTCGCGTAAACAAGGCTCATCGTATTTGTGCCCTCGGGTAATCAAGATAATATAAGTCCAGGGAGTAATACTCATAGCCACCAGGCCCTCCGCCATATCCCCCACCCTAACCTCATCAGCGTCTGGGAACCGATCCCGATTAGCGTATTGGATACGGTCATCGATAACGATGACATGGAAGTCCATCCGTTTAGCGAATTGGACCAGGGGAACCGCGATATGCCCCGCTCCTACGATAATCAGCCTCGGCGGGGCCAGCAGAACGTCGAAGTAAACCTCAGCTTTTGCGGCTGTTGAGGGTAGGTCCAGAGAAACGAGCTTGGGCTTTTCCTCCCTCAGGCGCTTGTCCGCCTCTTTAAGAATAACGTCTATCAGTGCCTTATGGCTTATGCTTCCGGCCTGGACCTTGCCGTCACGAATAAGACACTTGGCGCCGGGTTTTACGGTACGGATCCCCTTGACCTCAACCACCGTTGCTAAAACGGCAGCGGCGCGATCTTCGGTGACCCGAATCAGCTCTTCAATCAGCGGACTCATTCTCCCCTGTCGGCTCTTCTTCCTCGCCCTTCCACCACGGATCAATCAATACATTCATGATTCCACCGCAAACAGCTGGGCTATCCGAAGAGATATCGTCGAGGAGATCGACACGTACCATCTTTGGCTTGCGCGTCCGGATGACCTCTATCGCCTCACGCTTCACATCGGCCTCGCCACAGCCCCCCCCGATGGTCCCCAAGATCTCCCCCCAAGCCGTTACCGCCATCTTGGCGCCGACTTCCCTGGGCGTCGAACCCCGCGTGGAAACCACCGTAGCCACGGCAAGGGTCTCTCCCTTGTCGAGAAACCGCTTGATCTGTTCATAGATAGGATCCATGGTATCTTTCCTCTATAACCAGGTGGCACTTAGGCGACTAATTTTTGCATGGTGGAGCCAAGTTTGACCAGACTCTGCACATTATGAACGGAAAGGAAATAATCCAGATACGGGAGCACAGCCTGCATTCCCTTGCACAAGGGTTGATAATCCTCGCTCGCCAACAGGGGATTGAGCCAAATGATGCTCTTGCATCGGCGTTTTAATTTTTTTATTTCATCTTCCAAAAGCGTCACGCTGCCTCGGTCCCACCCGTCGCTAATAATGACGACGACGGTCCGAGACGTCACCAGGCTCGGAGCAAAGTCCCGATTGAAGGTATCCAACGATCGACCGATATTAGTGCCGCCAGACCATCCCAGCACATCGTGGGATATCCGTTCCAGAGCGTTGGCAATGTCCTTGGTGCGAATAAGATGGGTAATCCGGGTCAACGAAGTGCTGAAGACAAAGGTCTCCACCCCCCAGAGCTCATTTTGCAGGCCATACATGAACTGGATCAAGAAACGGCTGTAGCAATCCATCGACCCGCTAACGTCGCAGAGGAGGATCACTCGCGTTTTCTTGATTCTCCGCTTACGCTTGACGAGTTCGATGGGCTCTCCTCCATACTTGAGACTCTTCTTCATGGTCCAGCGAGGGTCGACTTCATTCCCCTTGGCAGCCCGTTTTTTCCGCCGGCTCACTTGTGTCGCAATCTTCGAAGCAATGAGCATAATCGCCTTACGCACGGCCCGACTCTCTTCGATGCCCAACTCGCTGAAGTCTTTTTCGGTCAGCACCTCACGGGGGCTGTACGTGGGGAGCAGGGTCGGCTCTCCGTCCTGCGCCTGATCATCCTCTTGACCAGAAACCTGTACAGTTTCTTCTTGGGGGAATTCGGCGTCTTCACCAAACTGGACCGACGACAGTGAAGGGACTTCCAACTCTCCCTTCTCCTGCGCTTCCTCGCTGAGAGCAAGCCCCTGCCAGAAATCATCGAAGACGCGATGAAACAAGGGTATCTGGTCGCCCTCATTGAGCAGATTGGCACGCAACCCGGCGTGAAAATCCTCCCGCCTGGCAATGTCAACGAACTCGAGGGACCGACTGGCATCCATGACCTGGCTCAAGCTCACCGTGAAGCCCAGAGTCTTCAAGACCCGACCAAATGCAAGCAAGTTGGTCATGAGCCCTTTGCTCCGCAATGACGCGTACTGCTCGATGGCCTGGCTGATTTCTTGATCCGACGGCTGTATCGACATTTTAGCTCTGGGGCCCCATGGATTCTTTGAGGATGCCTTCTAAATCCAATTTTTTCCCGGCCACTTGCTCCTGTAAATGATGGAGGTCCTCTTTGTACTTAAAAACGCAACCCATGGTTTCTTCCAGGGCCTTTTCGTCCAGTTGTTCCCGATGAAGGGCCATCAAGGCCGAGGCCCAATCCAGCGTCTCTGCTACTCCGGGGCGTTTATAGAAATTCATTTGCCGGACTTGCTGCATGAAAGAACAGATCTGCTTGGCCAGGACCTCTCCAATTCCCCCATGCTTGGCCATAACGATTTCAAATTCCTTGTCGAAGGTCGGGTATTCGATCCAGTGGTAAAGGCAGCGGCGTTTGAGCGCGTCGTGGATTTCCCGGGTTCGGTTGGATGTGAGAAACACATAGGGACGCTGTTTGGCACGAATGGTCCCGATCTCGGGGATGGTAATTTGGAAGTCGGAAAGCACCTCCAACAAAAAGGCCTCAAATTCCATATCCGCACGATCGATCTCATCGATGAGAAGAACCGGGGGCGTTTCATCCTCACTTTGAATGGCCTCCAGGAGTGGACGCTGGATAAGATAGTCCTGGGTAAAGATCTCTGTGGCCACATGGGTCCGGTCACCTTTCCCGATCTCTTCCAGCTTGATCCTAAGCATCTGCTTGGGATAGTTCCACTCGTAAAGGGCCGTATTGGCATCCAAGCCCTCGTAACACTGCAAACGAATCAATTTTGCCCCCATCACTTCAGAAAGGACCTTCGCGATCTCGGTCTTGCCGACACCGGCCTCTCCCTCCAAGAGCACGGGCTTGCTCAAGTTGACGGCGAGAAAGACTACAGTAGCTAGACTTCGGTCGCAGATATATCTCTGCTTTCCCAAGGCCTCCTGGATCTTATCTATGCTCAGCTTATTTGGGTTCATAGTGACCTCTCCTTAGGATTGAAAGCGACAACCATACTCCGTTTCCCACGGTGGATCAACGTCTCGGTCCCGGACCGGATACGGCCCGGGCCAAGGTTAAAAACAGTCTACTTTAGCCCCTTTGCCTTAAGCAAGCCCAAGTCACCGGTCATAGGTGACGTGGGAGTTCCTATCCTTTTTTCTCTATACGTCCGACGTCTATGTCGAGTCCGGACTTTGCAAGCGTTCGTTGTATTGGCACCATCCTTTCCCCCACCTGCGGCGAATCTCCTCCATGGGAGTTTGCCATTCTCTCATCCGTGTAAGCATCTCCAGTAAAAGGGCCCCCCCCCCTGCCGCGTCCCTCAAATGGATTCCCTCGGGCATGATTTTCGTATTTCCCTGGTTATGATAATTCCGTAACGGGATCGCAATACCTCCAGCGGCGTAGCCGTTCAACTGAAAGGGGGTCGCCTCACAGGTGCCGCCGTCCATGACCCTCCGCTGATACGAGAACTCCCCGTTCTGGTTTTGGAGTTCTCGCGCCACGAAGTCCATAAAGAGGACTGTTTGATGATGAAACACGCTTGTACGGTCGCCTAAACGAATCACCGGTCCACTACCAAGACGGATTCCCGACAGGGCCTTGCTAGTCTCAATTGAAATCACGGGGGTAGAAAGTGCGACAGCACTGGCCGCAATGACGCCGAGGGTACCGATGAACCCAACTTCTTCGGCACGACTAAAAATGCACAGGAGACCGGTATCAAGAGCCCTTTCCTTGACCTCGGCCAAAGCAGCAAGCATGATGGCACATCCCACCAGATCGTCTGCCCCTTTGGTCGTAATCAATTCGCCGTTCAGCCTGTAAGGGACAAGGTCCCAGGTTCCAAAATCTCCCGGCTCGACGGTTCCGTTCACTTTTACCGTCATCTTATCGACTCGTCCCTGAGTGTTCAGGTCAATCCCCTCGATACGCCCCTTGGCCCGAACGTCACCCGAGTTCTTATCGTAAACAACGACTCTTGCACCCATAAAATATTTGGGGTCCACACCACCGTACCACTGGGCCTGAGTTTGTCCCGTCTCGGCAGCCACAATCTCGAAACCGGGATGATCCATATGGGCCACCCAGGCTGTCTGAGTCATATGGGTCGGACCATAGTGAACGAGGATATTCCCGTATCGGTCCAATTGAGGGTCCAGATCCAGCGCCTTGCATTCCTCATAGATAAAGGCGCTGACAAATTGCTCGTGAAAGGGCGCCGTGGGTAGAGGAAGGATCCTCTCCAGAATGCCCAATAAATGGTCAACCTTCTTCATGAACAGATCCGGCAGTCTGCTATCCTTTTCCTTGTTCTTTTTTTTGTTCGTCCAATTGCCGCCTCCACCCCAGTGTTCTTGCCTTAGCGGCAATTTCTTCAGCCTCTGCTATCATTCCCTTGCGCTGATAAAAGATCGATAGGCTCGTGTGGGCCAATTCGTCGTCGGGAGTCACTTGAATCAACCGCTTGCCGATCTCGATGGCCTCATCCAGCTTCTCCTGGTTGGCATACGCCATGGCCAGGGCGTGAAGGGCATCCGCATAGTTGGGATCCTTCTCCAGGGCTTCCTGATAGGCTTCAATGGCTTCGTCCATCTTTTCCTCAGCATAGAGATCCATACCCCGATTTAAACAGTCCTCTTTGATCATTATCCTTGTTCCCTCCAGCGGTTTCCCCGGTGTGCCCAGACCGCATAAAAAGTCTATCCCACTACACGCAGGCCAGCAACTGTGGCAAATGGCGACTGAAATTTTTTTCTTGCAGGATCCCCCCGAAAGCATCATCATTAGGAAAGATATGTCCATGCGTCCCACTCGAGATACCCGACAACTCACCTGGCTTATGGCATGGGCCGTCGTCTTCTGCGATATTGGCACCTCAGTCTATTACGTTCCAGGGATCCTCTACGGCAATGTCCATAACAAGACCCCGTTTTTCGTCCTTATCTTGTAATATTATTGAATCGTAGGTAAGCATAGCTACTGACGCATTTATGAAGTTTATCCCCAGCCAGCTAGCCTATTTTTTCACGGAACCGGACGCCCGTCGCAACACGTGGGCGCTGGGCAAATACCTGTTTTTTATATTTTTCGTGATCGTGGTCTATTCCGTCGTCTTTCATATCATTATGTTGCACGCGGAAGGGCACGAGCATTCCTGGGTCACCGGCTTTTACTGGACGCTCACGGTGATGACCACCTTGGGCTTTGGAGACATTACCTTTCAAACCGACGTGGGACGACTTTTCAGTATCCTTGTTTTACTGTCCGGCATCATCCTTCTTTTGATTGTTTTACCGTTCGCCTTCATTCGTTTTTTTTACGCACCCTGGCTTGAGGCAAGGGTGCGTCTGCAGGCACCCCGTGAGGCTCCCGAGGACTCGGAAGGGCACGTGATCATTTGTAACTATGGCGATATCGCCCCGGGGCTCATCGACCGGCTGAACTTCCACGGGATTCCTTACACTGTAATCGAACCGGATCCGACGGAGGCCGGCCGTATGCACGGAGACGGGATCTCGGTAGTGACTGGAGAGGTCGACAGCCCGGCAACCTATCAAGCACTGAAGACGTCAAAGGCCCGTTTGGTCTTCGCCAATCGAAACGATACCATGAATACCAACATTACACTGACGGTACGAGAAATCGCCCCCGCCGTGCCCGTCGTCGCCGTGATTGAAGAGGAAGACTCGGCGGATATCCTGGAATTGGCCGGCTGTTCGCATGTGCTACCGCTCAAGCAGCGACTGGGAGAGCGCCTGGCCAATCGGGTCAATGCCGGACATTCGGAGGCCCACGTCATCGGCACATTCCGGGACCTCCAACTTGCCGAGTTTCCCGTGCACAACACCCCACTGGCTGGCCGCACCATTCGGGACATTGGATTAAGGGAGGCCATCGGCATCAATATCGTGGCCGTTTGGGAACGAGGCCGGCTGCTACCAGCTCACCCCGATACGGTCCTATCCAATTCCAGTGTCACAGTGGTGGTGGGGACGCCTTCGCAGATACTGGAACTCAACACCCTACTGGTTATTTACGATACCAACTACAATCCGGTTTTGGTTATTGGTGGGGGGAAGGTCGGCCAAGCGACTGCCCGTGAGTTTAAGAAAAAAGGCATTCCGGTCTACATCGTGGAGCGCAACGAGTCCATGCGTGACCCCATTGGGGACATCCCGGATCGGCTTTTCATTGGTGACGCAGCGGATCGCGAAGTCCTCATGGGGGCAGGTTTAAATGAGGCCCCGTCGGTTATCCTCACGACTAATGACGATGCGATGAACATCTATCTAGCGGTTTATTGCCGGCGGCTCAACCCGGAGCTACGCATTGTCAGCCGTATTACCCACGAGCGGAACATCGAAGCCATTCACCGAGCGGGTGCAGACTTTGCGCTCAGCTACGCTTCTCTGGGCATGGAGTACGTCTTTTCTATACTGCAAGGCCGCGAATTAATGGTACTGGGAGAAGGAGTCGAGCTCTTCGCTGCCCAACTCCCGCCATCCTTGGCAGGACAGACATTGGCCCAGAGCGCCATTGCCACCCGTACGGGTCTCACTGTTATCGGTATTCAACACAACGAAAAGGTTACAAGCAACCCGCCCCCTTCGACAACCCTGTCGCCGGGAAGCGAGTTGCTCTTATTAGGCAACACTCGACAGCGCCAGGCCTTCACCGACGCCTTCAGCTGAGGATTGGAAACTGGTTATGCGGCCGTCTGGGTTATCAGCGGCCGGTAGTGGCCTCCCTTGGAAACCGGCGCGAGATCCTTGATGATGGTCTCCCAATGCTCGCCGCCATCTTTGCTCCAAAGAATCGTACCACCCGTGGTGCCGGCAAAGACCTGCGCTTGGCCGCCTGCGTCTTCGAGACACATGGCTTCGACGCTGTGCTGCATCTTGTCCTGCAGGCCGCCGCTCAAAACTTCCCAAGTAGCGCCTCCGTCGCGGCTCCTCGAAATCCTTGAATTCGCCCTGTGCTCAGTCCGCCATGCCCCGGGGCTCTTCTCCCCAGCAGAGATCAACATGTAATTGGGGTCGCTAGGCTTGAAGACCAGCTGGTCCGGATAGCCACCGTATTCGCTACCGGGGCTGAAGGTGTTTTCCCAAGTTGCGCCATCGTCTTTAGTCTGCCACAGACCCTGACCGCCGGTAACGTAGAGGTGCTTGGGGTTTTGGGGATTGACGATACAACGGTGCACGTCCTCGTAGACCCCGTCCAGCTCCTTCCAGGTCACACCGCCGTCAGTGCTCTTCAACAGGGCCCCGACCTCGATACTGCCGAAAATCGTGTTCGAATTTCCCGGCTGGAAACTGATGTGCTTCAAGTGCGGTGTATGGGGCGGTGCGGGAAAGGTCCATTTTTCACGACTGGGCACGCTTTTGAGACCAGGTCGTTCCGTCCAGTTCTGGCCGAGATCGTCGCTGATAAAAAGGGAGGCCGGCTCGGTCCCCGCAAAGAGTCTAACCTTGCCGTCCACGCGGGCCTTTGAAAGGCTGTAAATGTCATTTTCGGTGAGACCTTTGTCACGCTGTTCCCAGCTCTTACCACCGTCGGAGCTAGCGAAGATCCCCCCCTTGGTAACCCCTGCAAACCACTGGCCGCTTCCCTCTTCAAAGAGAAGTGCATGGACGTGCTTACCCTGGAGTGAGCGATTTGTCACCTTCCAGCCAGAACCTTCACGATCAATTGTCACGACACCGTCAAGGGTACCGACCAAGACCTGCGTGCTTAACGAACCTGAACTTAAGATGGTGTCACCACCACCATGGGATAGAGAAATAGCCATAACCGTTGCTCCTTTCAGGCCGCCCTTGGGATGGTTGCGGCCAAAACCCTTTCATGGACAATAATCAACATAAATTCCATTCGGGACTATCGAGCACAAGACTGCACTTGCCGCTCGTTTGCGAGGAGTCTATCCAACACCGCACGGCTGTGTCAAGGTCACGAATCAAGAGATTATCTTAAAACGAGCCAGGCTCATGGTAAACTCGTCAAGGGTCTTTGTCTAGGAAATGACGCAGGAAAGCAATGTCTCGACAGCCGCTTCCGTATCGGTAAAGTCGGATACGCAGCCATCGGGTCCTAAAAGGTAAAGCTCCTCGAAGGGATATCGGCCGGTACCCACCAGAAGACACTTCATTTGGTTCCGCCTCGCCGCTTCGAGATCTTTGGGCGTATCGCCGACGATAAGGCAACGCTCGGCAGGAATCGGCTCTCCAAGGGCTTGCTCCCACCTTTCTCTGGCTATGACTGGCAAGTCGGGCCGGTTCGGGGAGTCGCTACCAAAGGCACCGATACTCAAATACTCACTCAATCCGACCGCTTCGAGCTTCAGTTTGCCCGTAATCTCCAGGTTTCCCGTAACAATCCCTTGGTAAACCCCTTCCTTTGCCTCCAGTTCCCGCAAAAGCTCTCGAACTCCGGGAAGTGAATGGAACCGGGTCCGCCCCTCTTGGATATTTTCGGAATAACTCTTGTGAAGGTTCACAGCAAAGGCAGCCCACTGATCCGCGGTTATCTCCAGATCGACGTTGGCTGTGGCAAAGATCTCTTCCAGGATCACTGGATCCGTGTTGCCGTCGGGAATGACCGATCGAATATCCCCGGGGACCCCGAAGGTTTTTTCAATGGCCTGATTGAACGGAATGAACCCATTATGGGAGCGCAGAACGGTCCCATCGAGATCGAATAATATGAGAACTTGCATTATCTTATTCGAGGGAAATTATTGCCACAATTTCCAAGGACCGGCAACCCCGTTCCCCGAAGGTCTTTGCTTCCTCGGCGAACGAGCCCAAATACGCAACTAGTTATCAGTCATAAGATCCGAACCTCTTTCTGCCATCTGCATACAGCCAACTTTCTTTCTTTTTGGGCTATGCGATTTGTTTATGAGCCGTTCCGTATTGCACTCAAAAGCATTCGGTGCCAGATTAGGGATGGCATGGGAGCGGCGGTGGACAGCAAAACGTACCGCAAAAGGAGCACCGACAATGATTGAGAAGGCAACCTTTGCAGCAGGCTGTTTCTGGGGCGTTGAAGCGGCCTTCCGACGAGTCAAGGGAGTCACAACCACAGCGGTGGGCTATACCGGTGGTCATCATAAAAACCCAACCTATGAAGACGTCTGCTCCGGATCCACAGGCCACGCGGAGGCCGTCCTGGTCGAATACGACCCTGCTCAGGTCTCATACGATGATCTGCTCGCCGTGTTTTGGGGCAACCATGATCCCACCACTCCCAATCAACAAGGCCCGGATATCGGAGAACAGTACCGGTCCGCCATGTTTTTTCACAATTCAGGACAGAAGGAACGTGCGGAAGCTTCCAAAAGCGAGTTGGGAGCGAGCGGCCGGTTCAAACGTCCGATTGTTACCGAGATTACACCCGCCGCAGAATTTTTCCCGGCGGAAGATTACCATCAGCAGTATTTTGAAAAACGCGGGAATTCCTCCCACTTCTAACGTTATCGGCGATCAATAAAGCCCTCGCTATAGTCGCGACTCCTTTTCATCTGCCCCTGTTCGATGGTCTGGGCATCGATGGACCACGGCCCCGAGCAACTCGCTTCCATGATCGCGGTGGCTCGCGCGTAATCTCTCCCTGCACTGGCGCCCATAACGACAAATCCCATTCCCGTATCGGCAACGCATAAGACTCCACGCAACGGAATATTCACGGCGGTGATCAAACCCGCCATGAACAATTTCCCCATGCTGGGACTAGGGGCATGAGTGGACGGTGGTATTTGATCTTGGGACGGCAGTGGACCCGAATGCATTATGATGAGAAATAGAATCACAAAAAAATCCGTCCTTTTTTCATGGATAGTTCCCCGATTGGACAATGCCTTTAAAGCGACCGGACTGGGACCTCAAGCAGGCTCACGCTACCACGATCGCGTTCAGGCTCCAATATTATTTATTGCAAAAATGATGTTAAAGATCTAAACAAAGAACTGTAATAACCATGAGATTCAAGGCTTACCTATTTATTGCCTTCCTCGTTCCGGCACTGGTGCTCCCCGCCTTTGCCCAACAGCACCCGGCGGGGATTGTGGTCTCCGATACCTCACTGGCGACCGAGGCGGGGATGAAAATCCTCCAGCAGGGCGGCAACGCGGTGGATGCCGCTGTGGCCACGGCTTTTGCACTTGGAGTGGTCAGCCCGGCAGGTTCGGGATTGGGAGGTGGCGGCCTCATGGTGATTTACCAATCCAAGGAGCGAAAGGCCCACGCCCTGGATTTCCGCGAGACTGCGCCGGCAGCAGCGAAAGAGGACCTTTATGTGAAAGATGGAAAGGTCATGCGGGGCCTCAGCCTCAAGGGACCTCTTGCAGTGGCCGTGCCCGGACAGGTCGCCGGGCTGGCTGAGGTGTTGAAGCGGTTTGGAACTCTTCCCCTCGAAACCGTGCTCTCACCGGCCATCCGTTACGCAACGGAAGGCTTCCCCGTTCATGCCCCACTGCTCCGAGCGGTCAATCGTCATCGAACCGCCATGCTCGAGCTTCCCAATTTCTCTCGTATTTTTCTCAAGGCGGACGGCACCCCTTACCAAGAGGGGGAGATGCTCCGTCAGCCCGAACTTGGGCAGACCCTGACGGCTATTGCCCGTAATGGCCCTCAGGTGTTTTACGAGGGATGGATCGCGAAGGCCATCGCCGCACACATACAACAAAAAGGTGGGATCTTGACCGCCGAAGACTTAAAAACCTACAAACCGGTCTGGAGAGGGCCGCTCTTGGGCAACTATCGCAATCGGCTGGTGGTCACGATGCCACCCCCCAGTTCAGGAGGAGTCGCCCTGCTTGAAATGCTAAACGTATTGGAGGGCTACCGTCTCAAGGAGCTTCGTCACAACTCATCCACGTATCTCCATCTCCTAACCGAAACCTCAAAACACGCCTTTGCCGATCGGGCCCAATACCTGGGGGATCCAGATTTTGTTAAAATCCCCAGCTCGAAACTCTTGTCCAAGAACTATGCGTCCCAGTTACGCACCCGTATTTCTTCGGTCCGCACTCACAGCTCCGATTACTATGGCCTGGCTGCGTATAAGGAAGAGCGGGGAGGGACAACCCACTTTGGTGTGTTGGATAAGAACGGCAATGCCGTGGCATGTAGCCTGACAATCAATACCAGCTTCGGTTCCAAGGTGCTGGTACGGGAGACAGGCGTAATTCTCAACAACGAGATGGACGACTTTTCTATCAGCCCGGGCGTTCCAAATACCTACGGGCTCGTTGGTGGCCAGGCAAACTCGGTCCAACCTAAAAAGCGCCCGCTGAGCAGCATGACCCCGACCATCATTCTTGAGAACGAGCGGCCCATTTTGATTGTTGGTGCCTCGGGGGGGCCCCGCATTATCAGTGGCACGGTTCAGACCATCCTCAACGTCTTGGAATTTAGCATGTCCGTCAAAGAGGCTGTTGCAGCCCCCCGCATCCACCATCAGTGGAAGCCCAACACGCTGATAGTCGAAAAGGATATCCCGGCGAGCACCCGAGCCTCGCTCAAACGTCGAGGCCACAATGTCCAACAAAGGCGCTCGGTCGGAACGGTTCAGGCGGTCTTGGTCAGGCAAGGGAAGATCAGCGGAGCCGCCGACCCAAGAAGGACGAGGCGCAATGTTGCTACGAACTCAGTTGGAAACGGGAAGAAAACCAAAAAGCGTTGATTGCTTTTTAGTGGGGGGCCGGGGCAAAGGGATCTTTGAGAATCATAGTTTGTTCTCGACCAGGGCCAATGGAGACGATAATGACCTCGGTTTCGAGAATCTCTTCGAGGCGATGGATATACCGTCGTGCGTTGAGCGGTAGATCGGCAAGCTTTCTGGCCTCCGACAAAGACTCGTGCCAGCCGTCCAATTCTTCCCACACGGGCATGGCCCGCTCCATGACTTTAAGGCTCGAAGGAAACTCGCGGTAGAGGACCCCCTCACTACGATAAGCCGTACAGATTTTGATCTTTTCAAAACCCGTAAGAATGTCGAGTTTAGTTAGGGCAATGCCAGTCATTCCGTTGAGACGCACGCTATGACGTACCCCCACAAGGTCCAGCCAACCGCAGCGGCGGGGTCTTCCCGTCGTGGCACCGTATTCGTCCCCCTCACGCATTAGCTTCTGCCCTTCCTCTGTAGCCAACTCGCTGGGGAATGGCCCGCTACCTACTCTGGTCGTATAGGCCTTGGTAATACCCACCACCCGGTGGATGTCCTGAGGTCGTACAGCAGCCCCGATACAGACCCCACCAATGATCGTATTGGACGATGTGACATAGGGGTAGGTCCCGTAGTCCACGTCGAGCAAGGCCCCCTGAGCCCCCTCGAAAAGGATGCTTTTGGCGCCTTTGACGGCCTTTTCTAAATACAGCAACGTGTCCGTCGCATAGGCTCTGAGTTCGTCCCGATAACGGCAGTAGGTGTCATAGATCGGATCGAAGGCCAGGGGATTCTCGTTAAGCACCCCCTTGAGATAAATATTCTTTTCCTTGATATTGGCCGTCAGCTTGCTACGAAAGGTATCTTCTTCCAGGAGGTCGATGAGTCGGATTCCAGTCCGCGCCACTTTATCTTCATACGCGGGTCCAATGCCGCGTCCAGTCGTTCCGATCTTCCCCTCCCCCCTCAGCCTCTCCCGAGCCTGATCAATGGCCTTGTGGTAGGGCATGATCAGGTGGGCCAGCTCACTGACTCGAAGCAAGGAGGGGTCTTTCAAATGTCCTTTTTTTTTCAGATTGCCAATTTCTTCGAGGAGAATCTCAGGATCAACAACCACACCATTGCCGATGACACAGACCTTGCCCGGGTGCAGAACCCCCGAAGGAACAAGATGGAGCACGGTTTTCTCGCCGTTGACGACCAATGTGTGACCGGCGTTATTGCCCCCTTGAAAGCGAACCACAACATCGGCATCTTGTGACAAGAGATCGACGATCTTGCCCTTCCCCTCGTCTCCCCATTGAGCGCCGATGACAGCAACGTTACTCATGGGTGTGCCATTTGATAGAAAGCATTAGAGCCTGACAAGTTGTGCCGAAAGGATATTCGGTAGGCGTCGCAACGCCTCGAGAACGTCTTTAGGTACCGAATGGTCTACATGGATAAGAGAAATTGCAATTTCCCCACCATCTTCCTGCCCCAGTTCGAGCCCCGCGATATTGATGCCTTTTTCACCCAAAAGGGTTCCCAGTGCACCTACGACCCCGGGCACATCCCGATTACGGAGAATGAGGATGTTGCCTTCAGGGACCGCCTCCAGATAGGTGTCGTTGATCTTGACGATCCTCGCTTTGTTATTTCCAAAGATCGCGCCTTCCACTTTGACCTCTTTGTCCTGGGTCGCGGCTCGTACCGTAATGGAGCTAGCGAAATCACTTGGGCGGCTACTTTTTGACTCCACGACTCGTATTCCTCTCTCACGAGCCAGGAGCGGGGCGTTCACGTAGTTGACGCTCGACTCCATCACCGGCGTCAAAATCCCTTTCAAGACCGACAGGGTCAGAGGAGCCACGTCGTATTGGGCAACCTCTCCTGCGTATTCGATCTGCACTTCTTTAGGGACCGTGCCCAGCATCTGGGCCGGGAAGCTCCCAAGTTTTTCCCCCAGGATCAGGTAGGGCCTCAGTATGTTCAAGAGTTCCGGACTGACCGAAGGAACGTTAACCGCAAACCGGATAACCCCATGTGTAAGATAGTCCACCACCTGCTTGGCCACCTCTATGCCTACGTTGAGCTGGGCTTCATC
The DNA here is from genome assembly GCA_963664015.2 of Binatia bacterium. Lineage (GTDB taxonomy): Bacteria > Desulfobacterota > Binatia > UBA9968 > CAXXLF01 > JACZQL01. Next base: position 1,295,645 of record CAXXLF010000002.1, read on the forward strand.
GGTAGAGGCCCCCAGATGCGGCGTCGTGATCACCTGGTCCATATGGAGGAACGGGTGATCCGGCGGAGGGGGTTCCTCGACAAATACATCAAGGGCTGCACCTGCGACTTTTCCATCCTGAAGGGCTTGAATCAGATCCTGCTCATCCACTATCCCGCCACGGGCGCAATTGATGATTCGGACCCCCTCCTTCATTTTGGCAATGGCGTTACGGTCAATGAGGCCACGGGTCTCATCGGTCAACGGGGTATGCACTGTAATAAAGTCGGCGTTCTTATAGATGTCATCCAGGCTCGCCAGGGTGACGCCAAGCCGTGCGGCATTTTCAGCAGTCACAAACGGGTCGTGGCCGAGGACTTTCATCCTCAAGCCCAGGGCTCTCTCCGCCACAATCCGCCCCACGTTGCCGAGACCGACGATGCCGAGGGTCTTGTTGCAAAGCTCCACGCCGATGAACTTCTGCCGCGTCCACTTCCCGCTTTTGAGGGAACTCACGGCCTGAGGGATATGGCGAGCTAGAGACATCATCAGGCAAATGGCATGTTCCGCCGTGGTGACGTTGTTGCCGCCCGGGGTGTTCATGACCACGATGCCCTTTTTGCTAGCCGCTGCGATGTCGATATTTTCAACCCCGACTCCGGCCCTCCCGATAACCTTCAAATTTTGAGCGGCATCTACTACCTCTGCCGTCACCTTGGTACCGCTACGGATGACCAGGCCCTGGTAATCCCCGATCACCTTCTTAAGTTCCTCGGGAGACAAACCGGGGCGTAGATCAACATCAATGCCAGGGGTTTGTTTAAAAACCTGCAAGCCTTCTTCCGGCAAAGGATCGGTGACGAGAATCTTCATGTTGCTCATATAATCACCGGTCCAGGGCTTCCATGAGAACTTCCTGGGCCGCTCCTACCCCCTGGCCTAGCTTTACTTTGTGACCGAATTTTTTCAATGCCATTTCAAACGCACCGATGGCCATCAGGACATCAAAGCTCCCCATATACCCCAGATGGGCAATCCGGAGGATCTTTCCCACCAGGTGGTCCTGCCCGCCGGCAAAGGCGACCCCCATGTCATGTAAAAGATAATCGAACAGTTTGACGCCATCGATTCCTTCAGGGACATAGATTCCAGTAACGGCCGGACTTGGATGTTCCGGTGCTAGCAGCTTAAGACCTAAAGCCCCCGCCGCGGCTCGCGTGGCCCGAGCCAATCGGTCATGGCGCTTGTAGATCTGCTCCAGGCCCTCCTCCTCAATGAGTTTCAGTGCCGCTCGAAGGCCAAGGATGAGGGAAATAGCGGGTGTGAACGCAGTCTCTCCCTTGTTCTGGCTCTTACGCTCCAACCGCAGGTCAAAATAGTACCGGGGCGACTTTGCCGTCTCTGCTCTCTCCCACGCACGGTCGTTCAAGGAGATGAAACCCAGCCCCGGCGGAAGCATCAGGGCCTTCTGGGCACCGGTCATTAAAACGTCGATACCCCAATCGTCTTGCGGAAGAGGCAGGACACCGACCGCCGTGATTCCGTCCACGACCAGAAGGGGCCCATTACGCGTAAGTTGAGCGATCTCATGCACTGGATGTAAGACAGTCGTTGAGGTCTCACTGGCCTGGATCAAGAGGGCCTTGGCGTCTGGATGGACTTTTAAGGATTTGGCAATCACTTCGACCTCGACCGCCTTGCCCCATTCCACTTTGATCTCTACGGCTTGGATGCCATAGGACTTACAGATCTTGAGCCACCGTTCACCGAATTTACCACCGTTGACGACCAGGGCCTTCTCGCCTGGAGAAAGCAGGTTGGACACCGCAGCCTCCATGGCCCCAGTCCCGGAAGAAGCTAGCATAAGAACATCGCTCTTCGTGCCGAATAGGCGCTGCAGACCGCTGCGCACCTCGTTGAAGGCCTTGTTAAACGGGGCCGTCCTATGATGAACGATCGGTAAGGACATGGCCGCAGTGACTTCACTCGGGATGGGGGTCGGTCCGGGGGTAAATAGGTACTGTTTGATCATATTTCCCAATAAAAAAGCCTGAACCTCTTAAGAGACCCAGGCGTTCGGTCTTCTCGATGCTTAGCGCTCCTCCGTGGTTCATTCCACAAATAATTAGACGCCAGTCGCGCAAAAGCCACCAAATGTCAGTTTTTTCCTATCCCAGAAGGTCCCCTTTGTCAACTCTCCTCTGAAAAAGGGCATCGGTCCCCAATACCAAGACGCTCCTCGGGAGACAATTCCTATACCACACACACACCTTGCCCCAATTGAGGAAAATTAGTAGGTTTAGGTGGCGATTGGACAACTCCTTTGGAACGAAAATACATTCTAAAACGAACCACGGACAGTCCCGTTCACAGTCTCTCTGGTATCGACTATCAAAAAGAACTGAACGAAGGGCAGTATTCGGCCGTAACAGCCACCGATGGCCCCCTGCTGGTCATTGCCGGTGCGGGAACGGGGAAGACGCGCACCCTCGTCTACCGGGTCGCCCATCTGGTGGACCAGCGGCTGGACCCGGCCTCCATCCTCCTTCTAACCTTCACACGGCGGGCCGCCGAGGAGATGCTGAGACGGGCCAGCCTCCTGATCGATACCCGATGTGAAAAGGTGGCCGGTGGCACTTTCCACTCTTTCGCCAATACGATGCTGCGACAATTCGGCTCAAAGATGGGTCTATCCCCTTCCTTCACTATCATGGACCGGTCCGACAGCCAGGACCTGATCCAATTAATACGCTCCGATATGGGGCTCAATACAAAGGAAAAACGCTTTCCCCGGAAGCAAACGGTGGCGGAGATCCACAGCATGGCAGTCAATAAGCAATTGCCCATGGCCGACCTCATCGAACGGGACTATCCTCACCTCTACGACTCTAAAGATGATATTTTGAACCTGTGCGAACGATACGGGAAGTACAAACGAGATAGGGTCTTGATGGACTACGATGACCTCCTCACTCAACTCAGGGACCTTCTCCAAGAGCATGAAGAGGTACGCCTTTGTCTTTCCGACCGCTACCGCTACATCCTGGTCGACGAGTATCAGGACACCAATCGACTGCAATCACAGATTGTTCGCCTGCTGGCGGCCACCCACGATAACGTCATGGTCGTGGGAGACGACGCTCAGAGCATCTACTCCTTCCGGGGCGCGGATTTTCGCAATATCATGGATTTCCCCCGCGACTTTCCAGGGACCAAGATTGTCTATCTGGAAGAGAACTACCGCAGTACCCAGCCAATTCTCACGTTCACCAACGAGATCATACAGCGGGCAAAGGAACGGTACGATAAAAAACTCTTTACCAACAAAGAAAAAGGCACTACACCGCTGCTGGTTCGGGCAGAGAACGAACCCATGCAGTCTCGCTTCGTATGCCAGAAGGTTCTGGAATTACGGGAGGAGGGGGTTCCCCTGTGGGACATTGCGGTCCTCTTTCGTTCCGGCTTTCACTCTTTCGATCTGGAGATGGAGTTAACGCGTCACAACATCCCGTTCGTCAAGCGCGGAGGATTCCAATTTATGGAGAGCGCCCATATCAAGGACCTACTGGCCCATCTTCGCATAGCCGCCAACCCTCAGGACACGGTCTCATGGAACCGGATCTTGTCGCTGCTCGAGGGAGTGGGCCCACAGCTGAGTCAGAAAGTGATCCATTGGGTACTCGAAAGCGGCATGCCATGGGAACGGCTTCGAAGTTATAACGCCAAGGGCAAGATCGCCGTTGCCTTGAAAACCCTCGCCCAGGTGATCGAGGCCTGTGACCAGTGGACCCGCCCCACCCAGCAAACCCAGTATCTCATGCAGTACTATCTGCCCATCCTCAAGCGAAAGTACCCCGACGATCATCCTAAACGAACCCGGGATCTGGAACACTTCCTGGGCATGACAGAGCGTTACCAGAGCCTTGATTGGCTCCTCAGCGACATGGCCCTGGAGCCTCCGAGCGACAACGCCGCCGGGACGCAGGAGGTGGATCCCGACGAGGGGCCGCTGGTGCTCTCGACCATACATTCGGCCAAAGGCCTGGAGTGGCACTCGGTTTTTATTCTATGGGTCCTGGAGGGAAGATTCCCCTCCTATTACAACATCCAGACCGAAGAGGAACTGGAAGAGGAACGCAGGCTTCTCTATGTAGCGGCCACCCGGGCTAAAGAAAATCTCTTTATCACCTATCCCATTAAGGTCTTTGACCGTTCCCTTTCCGCGGTCCTTTCCCGGCCTTCCCAATTCATCGAGGGCATCTCAGCAGAGCTCCTAGAGCCGGTGTCCTTGGTGGAAGAAAATGAAGAGAATGAGGACTGGGAATTCAATTGATTGTTAGATCATGCGCGAGGAAAACCAACTCATGAATACCCTGTTGCTCTACTTTATCGTGTTTATCAGCGGAGGGGTCCTCATGAGCCTCGAGATCGCGGGGAGCCGGATCCTGGCACCGTACTTCGGCAACTCCATCTTCGTCTGGGGGAGCCTGATTTCCGTAGTCCTGACCGCGCTGAGCTTGGGCTACTACTGGGGTGGAAAGTTGTCGCCCCGTAATCCTACTTTGCTCGGGTTGCTCATTCTGCTCCTGATCCCGGGACTTTTCATTTCCCTGCTCCCCTTTGTTTATCCCCAGGTCAATCTCTGGATCGCCGGCGCAGACTTCGGCAACCGAATGAACCCTCTCATTGCCAGCGCTCTTTTTTTTCTCCCTCCCGGCATCTTTCTGGGAACCGTATCACCATACGCCGTTCGCCTCCGTGCAACGACCCAAAATACGGTCAGCAACACGGCGGGGACCCTCTATGCCTTGTCGACCTGCGGCAGCATTTTTGGGACGCTCGTCACGGCCTTCTACCTGATCCCCATCCTGGGAGTCAGCGGAATCGTCCATTCCCTTGGCATTGCCCTGATGTTGCTTTGTTTGCTAACGTGGGTCTTGACTACTTTACAGCGCTCTCAACGGTCCGCCGCTTTCGTCTGGTTGACACTCATGTCAGGATTTCTACTTTCCACGGGCTTGGCCAGGGCCAAGAGTCTGTACACCAAGGACTCTTTTTATCATCGGATCCGGGTCGAGCAGGACAAAGAGGCCCGCTACCTCTATTTCGATCGCACGCTGCAAAGCGCCATGACCCTGGCCGAACCAACCGAATTGCGCCTCGTCTATCCGCGCTACACATCCCTCGGCCTGACCTTGAAAACTGACCCCAAATCCGCACTGATGATTGGCCTGGGCAGCGGATCCATCGTCACAAAATACCGCAAAGAGTTCCCCAAGTTGGAATTCGACGTCGCGGAAATCGATCCGGAGGTTGTCGCGGTAGCAAAAAAGTATTTTAACTTTCAAGAGGGGGAGAACATCCGTGTATATACTCAGGATGGCCGCCTCTTCCTGACACGAACCAAGCAGAGCTATGATATCGTTCTATTGGACGCTTACTACGCGGATACCATTCCCTTTCATCTCACCACACGGGAGTTTTTTCAGACGGTCAACGATAAGCTCACCCCCGATGGCGTAGCCGTGATCAACTTGGTCGGATCGATAGAGGGTCCCAAAAGCAAGATCATCCGGTCGTTTATTAAAACCTTGCGGCAGATCTATCCCCAGATCTATCTCTTTCCAACCCTGGGGGCCGACGAACACAGCGTTACGACCTCCCAAAACATTATCGTCCTGGCCAGCAAGGATCCAAAGAGGTTGGAGATCGGGGAAATCGTCAAACGGGCGGCTTCCCTGGGGCGGACCCTCTTCCCCGTACCCCTTTCCAACATCAATGATGCTTATTATGATCAACCGATGCGTGACGACGACGTTCCCTTGCTCACCGACGACAACGCTCCCACGGACAGCCTGTTGCAAAATTATTAGCCCACTTCGAAAACCATAAGTGTTGAATACACGGATCATGCAGAAAAGCCGATCAGGTCATTTCCGTTGTCGATCCACTGGACGACCGGTTTGGGGTGACCCGAGGGATCATCAATGGTGGCACCAAGGGACAAGATTGGGGTCGAGGTTGGCCGGATATTTCTTCCCCGTTCTCTTTCGCATCGGGGTAAGCTGCTGCTTCCTGTTACTGTCCGCCTGTGCTCTGATCGACCCGCCGGACGACCCCGATCTGAGGATCGTGCGCGTGAAAGCCGTGGCAGATACGTCGCTCCGGCAGGAAAATCGTCAATGGCAGGCAACACTTGATGAACTCATCAACGCCGCTTCCGATTACTTTGAAGACGAGTTTGGGATCCGCCTGGTCATCACGAGCATGAGACCTTGGGACCCGGTAAAGAGCAGCCCCTCAACACGAGTGCTGCTAACCCAACTCATGGCAGCCTACCCCCTGAACGGCAGACAGGTCGACGCAGACCTGATCATCGCTTTTACCGGATCCAATGTGGACCTATATGGAGTCGGTCTGGCAAGGGCTGATCGCCTTGGCAATTGCAAAGACGGGCTGGGCAATTATATTGTCAGTTCATCTTCCGAACCGTATCGGTATACAAGCAAGGAGTCTCAATTGGAGTGGGATCCCTTGGCCCTAATCCACGAATTAGGCCATATCTTCGGCGCGACCCATACGGATGAACCAGAATCCATCATGCACCGCCAATTTGCCTACCGTAGTCGTTTCGATCTCAAAAACCGTGAAATCATTCTCAGAAACAAGTCCTGCCCTTTTCGTAAGGGGAGCTGAAGAGACAGGGGAAGAGATAGAGACAGGGAGATCGAGGATAGAGGATAGAAAATTGAGAATGGAAAGAGAAGCCTGGCTAAGGCAGCAAAGTGGAAATCACAAAGAACATCGCGCATAGGGCGGAAGACAGCGATCAGTAGGCAGCCGGCAGCGAAGAGAGTGGGGTGAGGGGGATTATGGCTTAAGGGCTAGGAATTAAGCCAGTACAGACGACAGAGCTATCGATCCTCGACCTTCATTCTGCTATTCTCGATTCCCGTTGTTCAGTACTCAGTCCTGATGAGGGACCCTGATAGAGACAGAGTAGGTGTTCAGAATGTTAGAAAACATCCGAATCGTACTGGTCCGGCCCAAAGGTTCCGAGAATATCGGCTCCGTCGCCCGCGCGATGAAAAACATGGGTCTAAGAGACCTGGTTATTGTCGGTAGAGGACGGACCAAGAGTCTCGGGGCCACGGCCATGGCCGTACATGGGAAGGAAATCCTGCAGGAAGCCAAACGGTTCAGCTCTCTCCGTAAAGCCGTGGCCGACTGCGGCTGGGTGATCGGGACAACTTGCCGCCACGGCCTGTATCGCAGCCACCGCCGTTGGCTGAGAGACATAGCTCCCGAAATTGTCGCCGCAGCTCATGAGCCCTCTCAGACCGTGGCTCTGGTATTTGGACCTGAAGACCATGGGCTGGACAAACAGGATCTGGGACACTGCCACAGTCTTTTGACTATCCCCTCCCACCCCGATTACCTCTCACTAAATATAGCTCAGGCAGTCATGGTTTGTCTCTACGAGATCTATCTCGTCTCACTGGAACCGCAGACAAAGGAGGCCCTACAGCGCGCCTCCGCGGAAAACGTAGAGCGGCTTTTTGACCGAATGCGCGACGCCCTGCTGGCAATCGGGTTCCTAAGCTCGGAAAATCCCGAACACATCATGTTGGCCCTTCGGCGTATCCTCGGGAGAGCTGGACTGGAAGAAAAGGATGTGCGTATTTTTACCAGCCTGTTCCGCCAGATCCAATGGTTTGGCGAAGTAGGGTGGAAGGTAGCACAGGAGAAGAACAGACAGGGATTAAAAATGCGATGAGACCAAAGGGAGGAAAGCATGAACGTTAATAGACTGGAGCTGAACAGGACAGCGATGCTATTTTTCGACACCTTGAAAGGCTACTGGTACACGCCCGAGGGATCGGTCAAGAAGGAAATCCGGCCAATGGTCGACAACGCCGTCCGTCTCATGAAGGAAGGACGTGAAGCCGGTATTCCGATCATTTTCGCCAAGGGCAATCACCGCCCCGACGGAGCCACGTCGGCCCTCTTGCTAACCGATACGACCATGGGCAGCCAACCTTGGCCCGGTGGAGAGGTGACAAGATCCATGCCCTATATCAGGGCAGGTCACGACACCTCGGAAGTGGCCGACGAGCTGGACCCTCGCCCCGACGACTACGTCATTCCCAAGTACCGCTGGAGCGCCTTCCATCAAACCTACCTGGACCTGGCAATGAGGGCACGGGGCATCGATACGATTATCATTGCCGGTGGATCAACGGAGGTCGGAATTGCCTCGACCGTATACTCAGGAAGGGACCTGGACTATCATATGATCGTCGTAAGGGATGCCTGCACGACCTCCCACGATCAGAGGGCGCAGGATACCTTGATGGAACTCATATTTCCCCGTATGTGCCGTGTTCGCACAACCGACCAGGTGCTACAGAGCATACACGGTGCGAAATGAAGCCCCTATAGGCCTAGACCACGGTCTTTTGTGGGAGTGAACTAAATTAACGGTGCCGACGGCTTCGCCGTAGGGGAGCCGGAGATCGTTCTCCACGTGATGCTCTGGTCTCCTCGAGTTCCTCGAGGGTTCGGGGCCAATCCTGCTTGAGAAGCCGTGACTGGACGCGGCCCGCAAGAAGCCTTCCTCCGGACTGGCAGTTTGAGCAGTAGTTGGTCTCATTGGCTGCATAAACTATCCGCTGTACTGGCGCCTTGCAATCCGGGCATGGTTTGCCGTATCGACCGTGTACGGCCATACCCTCCCGGAAGGCGGTGAGCTTCTCAGGGAAACCCTTGGCGACTTGGTTCCGAAGCCGGTCAGTCCACTCCAGCAGAGACTTTCGGACAGCTTCGTAAAGCGATTCAACTTCCGCATCCACGAGATTCTGAGTCAACCGTACGGGTGAAAGTCGTACCCAATGGAGAATCTCATCCGAATAGGCGTTGCCGATACCGCTAAGGAGACGAGGATCCGTTAGCGCCCGCTTGAGGGTATGGTGATGCCGAGTCCGTGCCTGTAGAAAGGTCGCAAGATTTGAATCAAGAACCTCTACTCCGCCTGGATCGTGTTTACATAAAGCGTCCTGACCACGCACGAGATAGAGAGAGGCCCCTTTACGAGTTCCAGCCTCGGTTAATATCAGGGTTCCCGGCGAAAAGTCGAAGGCCGCGAGACCGAGTCTCCCAGGTATCTTGGCACGCGCGTCCCTCCAGTGGAGGCGCCCAGCAATCATCAAGTGAAGAACTAAAGAGAGATCTCCCTCGAGGTCGAATACAATTCTCTTTCCTGGCCGGCGAAGATGAGGACCCTTTTGCCCTCTGCCTCATGAATGGGAGGATCCACCGAGCGGAGCAAGAAGGGACTCGAGGGCTTCGATGTTTACAACCACGTCAGGAAGTTCAGGCATAGGTATCCCGATCATGGCATCGACGCGAGGTCGGCTCAAGGGCCGGTTCCCGAGCCGATGCTTCCCTCGGTCAGTATCAAAACTCAGCACCTACAAACCACCTAGCATGGTCGAGGGGAACCGGCCCCAAAGACAAGGGAGGGGGTCCGATACGGGTGGTTCCGTTTAGATCAACTTAACAAATCAGTCCATTCGGGCCATCGAGGCACCAGCCTATCGGCGACCGCTGAGGGGACGGCTCCCCGAGACCCAAGCGTTCCTCAGGCAGCGGGCCTTTTTCGCTCCTCGGTGGACGACACTTCAGCTTGGCTAAGCTTTGAATTTTGACCTCTGACGTGGTTGCATTTGGCGTCTGTTTTTTCTACAAGTGTCGGACATGAAGATCATTCGCCTCTATACTGGGGGAGATGACGAATCCCATTTCGAGGAACTCGAGCTGGAGTTTGAGCCGTTTGATATCCAAGAGATATCATCGGTCCAGGACGTCAGCGGGGTTGTCTTTCGACGTGCCCCTGCAGGTCATGTACAGGATTGGCACCCCGCGCCGCGGCGCCAGTATGTCATCACATTGGCCGGCGAGGGGGAGATCGAGATCGGTGACGGTTCAAAAAGGCTCTTTGGCCCAGGCAACATTATGTTGGCGGATGACGTAACGGGCCGCGGCCATATCACGCGCTCAGTCGGATCCCAACCAAGGCTTTACGCGACCATACCGCTGGGATAGGTAAAGATTGAATGCAAGCCAGAGCTGGGGGATAGGATATCTCGCGCAAAGACGCAAAGGGCGCCAAGTATATATAGATTACAAATTCGAAACTCGAAACAATTTCGAATAACCGAAAAATGCAAAATTAAAGCATCAGCCCGATTGTCCTAAGGGCTTGGATTTTCGTTATTTCGAGAAGTACTAGAACGTTCTTAATTGTTTTGATCATTAATAATTTGAGATATTGGAATTGTTTAGGATTCCGTGCTTCGGATTTTGAATTTTCACTTGGGGGCATTTTGCCGCGGAAAGCTTTTTTGATGTGCTTCTGTTTAACATTTTAACTTAACAGTAAGAACTTAAATGACAATCGTTAGGACATATACCGGCACCGACCAAAAATCCCACTTCGAAGATATCGATGTGGAATTCGGTCCATTCGGCGATACGGAGACTACGCCGCTTCAAGAAGCCATCAATATCGTCTTCCGCCGCGCCCCCGCCGGCTACTTCCACGAATTTCACGTGGCCCCCAAACGGCAATACGTGATCACCATTGGGGGTCAATGGGAAGTCGAGGTTGGTGATGGCACCGTACGTCGTTTTGAGCCTGGTGATATCCTCTTGGCGGAAGACGAAACCGGCCAAGGCCATAGGTCACGAGTCCTGGGTACTGAACCCCGAATCTATGCCTTTGTCCGTCTAAAGTAAGAGGCCAATTTTTGAAGCGGAACGAAAAAGCGTCCCCCAACCGGGGACGCTTTGTAACCGAACACCAACCCCCTTATCATTGACTACCGGGTATGGAAAACACTAAGAATCTCCTACGTCAGCTTCCGTCAGTTGATCGCCTCTTGAAACACCCCCGATGCGATCAACTCATGGAGCGATTCAATCGCGATTATATTACGGGTAAATGCCGTCAGATCTTGGATGAGTTTCGACACGATCTGCAGCAGGGTAAAGCCCTAGGGACAAACGACTTAAGAGAAGAGGCCCTCCTAACCCGGATAGAAGGCCGGATTGCCACCGAAAGTGAGCCCAAGCTCAGGCCCGTGATCAATGCCACAGGAACGGTCCTGCACACCAATCTTGGACGCGCACTGCTCTCACAGGAGGCCATCGAGGCCATAGGACGTGCCGGCGCCTATCCGGTCAATCTGGAGTACGACCTGGCCACAGGAAAGCGGGGCAAGAGGGAACAGCCTATAGAGGAAGCGCTGACGCAGCTCAGCGGCGCAGAGGCCGCAACCGTGGTGAACAACAACGCGGCGGCCGTCCTGCTGGGCTTGAATACGCTCGCTTTTGGCAAGGAGGTCATTGTATCGCGCGGTGAGCTTATTGAGATCGGCGGCTCCTTTCGAATTCCCGAAATCATGGCCAAGAGCGGGGCCATCCTCAAAGAGGTGGGGAGCACCAATCGTACGCACCCGCAGGATTACGAAAAGGCGATCAGTAAAAAGACCTCCCTTCTCCTCAAGGTACACACCAGTAACTACAGGATCGTGGGCTTTTCTTCGGAGGTAAGCCTAGACGAGATGGTTGCCATCGGGAAACGACACAAAATACCTGTGATGGAGGACCTGGGAAGCGGTGCGTTGATCGACTTGAGCCGCTATAGGCTACCCAAAGAACCTATGGTCGCCGACCGTGTCGCCCAGGGGGCGGATATCGTAACCTTCAGCGGCGATAAGATCCTCGGTGGGCCTCAGGCCGGGCTGATCGTAGGCAAGGAACACTGGATTCGCCAGATGAACCAAAACCCGCTAAAGAGGGCCCTGCGTTGTGGCAAGTTGACATTGGGCGCCCTGGAAGCGACCCTGAGGCTCTACCAGCAAGCCCCCAATATTGTAGAGCGGATACCCACACTGAAGGCTTTCACCCGAACGCTGGCTGAGCTCGATGAGATAGGAAACAGAACTATTCCAAAGCTTCGAAGCGTGCTGGGGGAAGGATTCGACCTAGAATTAATAGATTCCAGCTCCGAGATCGGCAGCGGAGCCTTGCCTACGGAGGAGATTCCCACCAAGGTTATTGCCATCCATCACCGGACCATGAGTGTGAATAAAATCGCTCAGATGTTCCGTACCGCCAATCCCCCTATCCTCGGGCGGGTGAACAATGACCGTTTCTTACTCGACCTAAGGACGATCTTTGATTCCGATGACCTAATCCCTAGGCGGCCTCAGACGCGCTGAGGAATCCACGCTTTCCCGTATAACCCTTGAGCGATTCCTGTAAAAGCCGGCGGCCACGAGCCACCCTGGAGCGCACCGTACCAATGGGGCAACGCATCTGCACTGCAGCCTCCTCATAGCTTTGTTCATTAATATCCACAAGAACAATCGCTTTACGGAACTCCACCGGTAATTGATCAAGGGCCTTGGCAACTTCATCGTCCATGAGACGCGAGATAAAGAGCTCTTCCGGGTTATCGGTCTCGCTAATCCTTCCCTGTTCTACCAGGAAATCATAAAATCGATCGATATGCTCCCAATCGATCCGCTCGGGCTGCTTTTTTTTCGTCCAGTAACCGTTGATAAAGAGGTTTTTGAGAATGCACAAAAGCCAGGCCTTGCAGTTGCTACCGGGTTGAAATTTGTGAAAGAAACGAAACGCTCGCAGGTAGGTTTCCTGCACCAGGTCTTCAGCCCTGGCCTTCTTCTTAGTTAGATTCGAGGCAACACTATAAAGAAAAGAATGCTCGGGGAGAGCAATACGCTCGAACTCAGATTTTAACGCCTGCTGCTGCTCCAAAGATAATGACAACATTTGTTCACTGGCGGCCTCGGCCGTGACTTCACTCATCGACTTCCCCCCTCTTCCCGTTTGCTGGTCCGTGATATGTTTCCCCCTGCCGCCCAACCCGCAACCCAACCTGACCCTCTCGACGAGTGCCACTACTTAGAATTTAAGCGGTAACTATCGCCTTCGCTGCAGAAAGACTTGTCATTTTGATCGCAAGGCTTGTGCCAACAAAAGAATGGGGCTTTAAGCATATAAAGTGCTTGATAGCACACAACAAACATGGACTTGGGAGCAACTTGATGGGTGCGTTTTCGGACCCCAAAGACGGTATTTTGACACTGCTAGAACAATTGGAGACGCGGGAGCTCCTTACAAAGGATCAGAGAGGGTGTAATCTAATTTTCCTAGTTCAATTTTCGCGCTCCTTCAGGCTCCCAAGACTATCGTGGAGTGGTCCCCGAGTAATTGTAGTTCTTAAGGTCCCCAAACAGTTTACATGACGCGATTTGCTTATAGACGGAATCAGCCGCCTCCCTGAATCACCGGACGAGATTTCCCCCCCCTCAACGGAAGACCCTTGGCTCAAGCCTATAGAGACGCTTCATTAGAAAGATTTTTCTGATAGTATCGTGCTGACCGAAGATACGACTCTATGTCATACATAATTGGTACGGCGGGCCACATCGACCATGGCAAAACAAGCCTCATCAAGGCCCTGACGGGGCAAGACACCGATCGACTCAAGGAAGAAAAAGAGCGCGGTATCTCTATTGACCTGGGTTTTGCCCATCTGGACCTCCCCGATGGGACACAGGCCGGGATCGTCGATGTGCCCGGCCATGAACGTTTTATCCGCAATATGCTAGCCGGCGCCCACGGCATGGACCTCGTCTTGTTTACCGTTGCCGCGGATGACGGGGTCATGCCCCAGACGGAGGAACACCTTGATATCATTCATCTTTTAGGCGTTCACCTGGCCATCTTTGTTATCACCAAGACAGACCTAGTTCCTCCGTCCAGGATTAAAGAGGTCGAGGAGGAAATCGAAATTCTAACGGCAGGGACCGCGTTGGAAGGGTCTCCCATTGTTCCCTTCTCCGCAGTGACGGGAGTTGATATCGACGGCCTACGTAACCATGTATTCAGCGTTCTGGAAGACTCGGGAAAAGCCGCTTCCAGGAGCTATTTTCGCCTCCCTGTGGACCGCGTTTTCGCGTTACCAGGCCACGGAGTGATCGTTACTGGCACCGCTTTGAGCGGCGAGGTCAGGTCGGGCGATCGGGTACGTTGCCTTCCCGGAGAACAGTCCTTTCGCGTACGCAGCTTGCAAGTCCACAATCAATCGGTGGACTCTACGGGCGCGGGACACCGCGTTGCTCTCAACCTCAGCGGGCCGGATAAGTCTACCATTGAGCGCGGGCATGTGATTTGCCATGAAAAACTGACCCGTATCTCGGATCGGTTCGACGCTCACATAGAGGTCCGACCGGCAACCAAAAATGGGATTAAAAATCATCAACGAGTGAGAGTCCATCTGGGGACAGCGGAACGTATGGGTAAAATCATCCTGCTAGGGTCCCGCGAAGTGCTGGCGCCCAAAGAGCCCGCCTACTGTCAGGTTAGCCTGTCCGCTCCTGTCCTTGCGATGCGTGGAGACCGCTTTATCATCCGGGATGAGACCGCTCAACGCACTCTAGGGGGGGGAAGGATCATCCACCCATGGGCCCAAAGGCATAAAAGAAGGGAATCCGGGCTCGAAGCAAGGCTCGAAGTGCTTGGACGAGAAGATTCGCCTGCTCTTATCGAAAACTTCCTCGATGAAAGTCCGGAATTCGTAACGCCCGTCACCGCCGTCACACAGTTTCTCAATCTGACTGAAGAGGATACCCAGTACCGGCTGGACCAGACCAAGGGTATTGTGACCTTTACCAGTGAAGGAGAGAAGAGTTACTCCACTGAGCAAAAATGGCAAAACTTCCGTTCGAGGACACTGGATTCCCTGGCCGAATTTCATCGCTCTCATCCACTGGCACCGGGCATGGACATGGAGGAGCTTAGGGGCAAACTCCCCTTCAGTGTACCAACCCGGCTGTTTCGCAGCCTCGTGGATCAGCTGGTCGGTCAGAAGGCCATCGCCCGCGACGGCAATTCTCTACGCCTCCCCGAATACACGGTCCAATTGAAAGAGGAAGAGCGATCGATCACGGACAAGATCATCGCATCTCTAGGACGCAATCCACTGGCCCCACCGGAATTGAAAGAAATGGAAAAAGAGATTGGCATCGGCCGGGCCAAACTTACCGAGATTGTACGGGTCCTGGAAAGACAAGGGCAACTTATACGGGTCTCCACTGACTTATATTTCCTAAGGGAATCCGTTGACAGGGTAAAGACAGTTTTATATAAGTACCTTTCGGAACACCAAGAGATCAACGCGGCTACATTTCGTGACGTCCTAAGTTCCAGTCGCAAGTTTACCATAGCCCTCCTGGAATATTTTGACCGCGAAGGAGTGACCATCAGGATCGGAGACGCCAGGCGACTCAAACCATCGACAACCAAAAAAGCTTAGAACCCCCCTCCCACGGGGTTAAAAACGGTTCGTCCCCAGGACATGCAATAAACAAGGGCAGCGGTTACCAAGGATAAGAATCTATCATGAGACAAAAAACTATTCGGCTAACGCACCACGTCAAGGCTGCCGGTTGAGCTGCTAAGCTCGGTCCTGCCGACCTTGTGCAAGTTTTGCACAGCCTGCCAAAAATTGATCACCCCGGTGTTCTTGTGGGGACGGAAACCTCCGACGACGCGGGTGTCTTCCGCTTGCGTTCCGACCTGGCGATTATCAACACAGTAGATTTTTTCACGCCCATCGTGGACGACCCCTACACCTTCGGGCTCGTCGCCGCGGCTAATGCCTTGAGTGATGTCTACGCCATGGGCGGTGAGCCCATAACGGCTATGAACATCGTCTGTTTTCCCAAGGAAAAGATGGACATTCAGGTCCTTGGTACAATCCTCAAGGGAGGCGCGGAAAAGGTTAGCGAGGCTGGTGCGGTCGTCATTGGCGGCCACTCCATCATGGATCCAGAGATCAAATACGGCATGGCGGTCACCGGGGTGGTCCATCCGGATCGCGTGCTCCGAAACGTGGGGGTACAGGAAGGCGACGCCCTGATCCTGACCAAGGCCCTGGGAACCGGCATCATCTCGACAGCCCTGAAAAAGGGTAAGGCCCCCAAGGAAAGCATCGATGAGGCCATTGATTCGATGACAACGCTAAACAAGAACGCTGCCGCAGTGCTTGGTAAATTCCCCGTCCATGCCTGTTCCGACATCACCGGTTACGGGCTGTTGGGACACACCATGGAGATGGCCACAGGCAGCGGGGTTACCTTAATCCTTGAATCCCAAAAGCTTCCCATTCTCCACGATGCTGTTCGCCTCGCCAATAAGGGGTACCTGACCGCCGGACGCAAACGAAACCGTGAGTACCTGAAAGACAAGTCCAAGATTGACTCCATCATCCCAAAGGGGCTGGTGGAAATCGCCCTGGACCCCCAGACCTCGGGAGGTTTGCTCATCGCTCTGCCCGATAAACACGCCGCAAAACTGGTCAACGAACTCCACTCCAATGGCGTGGCGCCCGCTACAATCGTCGGCCACGCCGTCTCCCTGCAAAAGGCCTGGGTGCGCCTTGCTTGAACGAGCTTTTTGCCTCTTGACCCTGTCGACAAATTATTATCTAATAGTTAGCCTAAATGTGGGAGGCATGGTATTGCATGCGTTACCCTTACGATATCAATCAATTGGGAGGTTGACCTTATGACTTCGATCGAAAAGTATATTAAGCTAACGCTGATGGTGCTGTTTCTGTGGACCCTTTTGGGTGGTACTGCGCCAGCGGACGAGGGATATTACAACGGCAAGACCCTCCGGATCATTGTGACCGCTAGCGCAGGAGGCGGTACCGATACCGCCTCCCGCCTCATCGCCAGATTTCTGCCAAAGTACCTTCCTGGTCACCCCAAGGCCTTGGTCCAGAACATGCCGGGAGGCGGTGGCCTGCTATCCAATAATTATTTTTACAACAAGGCCAGGTCCGACGGCACGGACCTGCTAGGATCATCTTCGTCTGGGATCAGCAACTACAATCGAGGGGGCCCGCGGGTTAAGTTCAACCCCCGGGAATACAAGTATATCGGTGCCACCAACCGGGGTGGGAGCATTTTGATGATCCGTAAGGACGCCAAGGCCCGCCTTACCGACCCTAATGCCAAGCCCGTAGTTGGGGGAGATACCGATGGAACCCGCAGCTGGGTGTCCATGCTCGTTTGGGGTAAGGATGCCTTCAATTGGAATTACCGGCATATCGTAGGCTATTTGGGGACCTCCGAAATGATGTTGGCGTTACGGCAGGGAGAGCTCGAAATGTGGTCCACTGCAAATCCTTGGATTATCGAAGATTTGCTGAAGGACGGGGTAGTAGAACTGATCGCCCAGGCCGGGTCCAAGCGCAGGAAAGACTTTGCTAATCTACCGACCTTCTTCGAATTGCTGGGTGACAAGCGGCCCACGGGCATCTCTTTGCAGGCCTACAAGGCATGGGCCCAGCCGGCGGAAATCGATAAACCCCTGGCAGCCCACCAGGACACACCGGACAACATTTTACAGATGCTTCGCACAGCCTACGCAAAGATGGTTGTCGACAAGGATTATGTAAAGGACGCCGATAAGTTTTTTGGCTCAGGCTGGGCGGCCCTTGACGGTAAAACGACTCAGCGGATGGTTCTTGAAGTGACCGGCCTAACTCAAGAGGTCAAGGACCATACAGCCATGTTGCGCAAGAGACACGGGCTCCCTTCCGGGACACGCTAATACCGCAGCTATTGGCTATCGGATAGTTTTCAGAGAGGCCGTAGGGTTTAGAGGTTGATTGAAGCAGCTATTGACGGATTGTTAGGTATTCTTACCTTTCAGTCGCTGGCCATGATGACCTTTGGGGTACTGGTTGGCAGCGTCGTGGGATTCCTACCGGGCATCGGCGGACCCACAACGTTGGCCATCATGCTTCCCTTCGTCATGACCATGACAGACCCGATGATGGTCATCGCCCTTCTGGTCGGGATAGACGCAGTAGGCAACACGGCCAGTGCTTTTACCTCTATCCTGATTTCCGTACCCGGAGGTGCCGGATCCCAGGCTACCATTATCGATGGATACCCCCTCGCTCAAAAGGGCCAGGCCGCCAGGGCCCTGAGTGCCTCCTTTATGGCCTCCCTGATAGGCGGCTTCATAGGTCCGATTGTTCTCATTGCTTCGCTCCCCATTCTCCGTCCCTTGGTCCTTTCGTTTGGCTCACCCGAGTTCTTTGTGTTGACGCTCTGGGGTCTCACCATGGTCGCCGTCTTGAGCGGCAATACTCCCGTCAAAGGTCTAGCGGCAGGAATCATTGGGGTGCTGATCGCCACCATCGGCCTGGACCCCAAGTCCGGGACCGGACGCTATGACTTCGATGCGCCCTATCTATGGAGCGGCATCAGCCTTATCATCGTAGCCCTCGGAATCTTTGGCATCCCCGAGGTGATGGCCCTGGCCAGCCGAAAAACTAGCATCGCCAAAAGCCAGGACTTGGGCGAGGGCTTCATGGAGGGGATTTGGGATACTTTCCGCCACTGGTGGCTCGTTATTCGATGCTCAATGATCGGCGCTTGGGTGGGCTTCCTTCCCGGACTCGGCAGTTCCGTGGCGGATTGGTTCGCCTACGCCCATGCCGTACAAACCGAAAAGAACAAGGAGAATTTTGGCAAGGGGGATATCCGCGGGGTCATCGCCCCAGAGGCATCGAATAACTCCAAGGAAGCGGGAAGCTATATCCCGACTCTGGCCTTCGGTATTCCAGGCGGCACCTCCACGGCGCTGATCCTAACCGCGTTCATTGCCGTGGGAATCAGGCCGGGACCCCAGATGCTGACCACCCAACTAAATCTAACCTTCGCCGTCATTTGGACCCTGGTGATCGCCAACATCCTTGCCGTCGCCATCTGCATGGCATTGACCAAACCTCTGGCCAAGGCCTGCTTCCTCCCCTTTTATACCGTCGTCCCCGTGATTGCGGTTTTCGTATTCATAGGGGCCTTTGCCGCGCACTTTACCAACTACGATCTTGTAGCGTTGCTGATCTTTTCCTTGCTGGGATTCATGATGAGGCGACACGGCTGGCCTCGCCCGCCCTTGCTCCTGGGGGTCGTATTGGGAACTAAGATGGAGACCTACCTCTGGCTCTCCTATGCCCGTTATGGTCTTGAGTGGCTCTGGCGTCCCTGGGTGATCCTCCTCCTGGGTCTGGTAGTTCTCTCACTGGTCATGCCCATCATCAAAGAACGGCGAGAGCGGAGGCAAAAGGTAGCTACCGCCTAAAAACCCTTGTTGATGCTTATGGAAGAAAACACCAAAGGAAAAATCGAGAAGATCCTATTCACGTTGTTCATTACCTGCGTTTTCATCGTGGCGTTGAAAATGTCATGGAACTGGCCTGTCCGAGCAGCCATTATTATCTGGGTGCTCGGGGGAGCAGGGTTGGTGGCGACTCTTTACCAGCTGGGTACGGACTTCAAGTCGATTTTCAGTGAGCCTGCCAAAGTTGAGGGGATGGCCTTCGAGGCGCCTCTTCCCGAGGTGGGCGATTCCCGTTGGGGTAATCTGGAAATCTGGTCCTGGTTAATAGGTTTATTTGTGGTGATCCTTCTCGTCGGTTTCCCCATCGCCGTACCCCTCTTCGTATTTGCCTATGCCAAGTTTTACGGCTCCCGTTGGATCACTGCCATTATCATGTCAGGCGTATCGTGGGGATTTATTTACGGAGTCTTCGAGGAGACCCTCCACGTTCGCTGGCCCGAGCCCTTTCTTTACAGGCTTTTTACCTCGTAACCTACCGTGGTCAATGCCATCGCCCCCTCCTCCTCATCGCCTGTTTCCTTGACAGGTTAGAGGCCAAGTGATATTTCGCCTGAGGATTAGACCCTTTGGCACGGTAAAACTGTTAACAAGGAGGCGACATGGCTTTAGGGACAACTGAGATTATGAAGAGTATCACCCAAAAACCTTCGGGCGAATCCCTGCTCCAGACCCACGACCTGCATACCTTTGTCCAAGAGTACGAGCGGGGCCTATCCCAACGAGGTGGTACACATCCAGAAACCCATCAACGGCAAATGGGAGATCACCGCTCTGACCATGAAGCTGGAGCGGGAAAAGCGGTTCCCCTTGCTGGTCTTCCACAACGTCCTCATTGACGGCAAGCGCTCGGAAAGGCCGCGCATGACCTTTACGATGGCAAGCCGCCTCAGGCTCGCCCGCGCCATGGGAGTTACGGTCCAGGAGGCCGGGATAAACTGCTTCGAACGGGTGCAGCGGCGTGTGAAACCCGTGGTGGTCTCCCGCAGGGAAGCTCCCATCAAACAAGTGATCGAAGAAGGGGCAATCCGACCCATTGCCCCCTCCTTTTAGTTACTTGAGATCGAGAAATTTACCAGCGCTCACGCCCACCACCTCCCCCAGCATTATCCCGCTTTACCATGGGTTTCGCCTCATTGACCACCAGGGTACGACCATCCAGCTGCGTGCCGTTCAGACCATCGATGGCTTTCTGCCCCTCTTCCCCTGAACTCATTTCGACGAAGCCGAAGCCTCGGGATTGCCCGGTGAATTTATCCGAGATCACCTTTGCCGATTCTACGGTACCGTGCGCTGCAAATATTTCCTGAAGCTGCCCTTCGGTTACCGAATACGGCAAGCCCCCAACATACAATTTGTTATTCATGTTCTCCTCCTTAATGAGAGATTGGTAGTGTCTTTGACCCTGAGAACCTGACTGCTAATGGGAGCAGAACATGGGGAGCTTAGTAATTAAAACCACGCTCTGGTCGGTTTATCCTTTAGATATCGTTTCGCAAGGAGAGACTGATTTAGGCCTTCACCTATTGTGTTGTCTTCCTTCAGAAGGCCTTATACTGAAGTACTACCTTGATCCCTATTCTGATTCCGTATTCATGTCAACCACCTTTTCTTCTTTTCTGGGCGGCTAGCTTTTTGAGCAGACGCTTTCGTTCCTTAACGCAAGTCGGCTGCCTGTCCTTAGCAGTTTTCATCTCCGTAGTCTTGCAAGCTAAGCAGGACGGACAAATCCATGCGCCGCATTGACAGCGGCCTCCCGACTTGTCCATGAGGCCAGGCTTGCTGTTGAAAGGGGCCTGACAACGCGAGCAAACAATATCCACAACCGCTTCCAGAATTTCCAAATCCTCGGCCGGCGCGATGCGCCGTAGTAACTCCCCCGCGATCGCCACACGATATTGAAACAATTGCTTCCCGCTGAGTTTTTCCAGTGACTCTCCTGCCACGGTGAAACAGGTTTTAATCTCAGTTGTGCCGTCAATCCGTCCTTCGTATCCTACCACGTTGTGCCGAATCAGTGTTCCGTCCCGCAATTTGATTTGTTCTATTCTTTCTGACATCGCAACCTCGCTAAATTGAAAGGGTGATAGCCCCCGACTCGTTTAATAAGCGGTGGGGGCTGACCAGGAAGACATTGGGTTTAACAGAATCGTCGCACTTTGTCATTCTTAACCTCACTAGGGAATCCGGAATGTTTCATTTTCCATATGCTCTCTTTAAGCTGCCAGGCTTGACCTGTAACCTTACCGGGTAGTTGTCGTGCCGGCCTTAAGGGCGGCCATTCCCCGCGAATTGCGGAGCTTTCTTAGGGCCGTGGCCTCAATTTGGCGTATTCTTTCCCGGGTGACGCCAAAGACCTTCCCCGTCTCCTCTAGTGTATAATCCGATTTTTCTCTGATTCCAAATCGCATGCGGATTATCTTCTCTTCCCTAGGGCTGAGTTTCGTGAGGATTCTTCGCGTCTCCTCTTGAATGTTAAGATCTGTAACCGTTTCCTCAGGGTCAGGAGAATGCTCATCCCTGATGAAATCCCCTAGACAGCTCTCTGCTTCATCACCGATGGGCGCTTCCAGAGAAACCGGTTCTTTTACCAAGTTGAAAATTATCTGTACCTTGTCCAAGGGTACTGCCATTGCAGCCGCAATTTCCTCAAGAGCGGGCCTACGGTCAAGTTGGCGGTTGAGGTAACCCGCTGTTTGGGTGAATTTCTTTTCCAGTTCAACCATATGGACTGGGATACGAATGGTACGAGAGTGGTCAGAAAGGGCCCGGGTAATGGCCTGGCGTATCCACCAGCTTGCATAGGTTGAGAATCTAAATCCCAGCCGATAATTGAATTTTTCCACGGCCTTCATAAGGCCGATGTTTCCTTCCTGGATTAGGTCGAGAAAGTGGAGCCCCCCCCCCGCATACTTTTTCGCAATGGCCACTACGAGACGGAGGTTAGCCGCGGCGAAGTGATTCTTCGCCAGAGCACCCTGGGCCTTTTTGTTAAGAATGGCTCCCAGCCTCTGCTCAATCTCTTGCGCGGGCATACCCATCTCTTTCTCGATGATTCGAATCGCTATCCTTTTTTCATTTCCCTTAAACTTCTGTTTTAGTTCTTTGAGCCTCTCGTTAATCTGTTGATGCCTCTGAATAATCATTTCGATCTGGTCGCGGCCAAGCGGCAGAGCCTTAATGAGGGTAGCAATCTTTTCCTTCTGCCGGAGAATTTTTACATCGATCTGCTTTCGGTCCCCTTCACTTATTTGCTTTTCCAGGCGCCTTATCATGCCTTCATGAGCCCTGGCCCGATATTGGAGTTTGCTGATTTGGGTCCCAAAGCGAGTTTTCAGGAGTTTTTCATGTGCAACGACATCTGCCGGTGTCTCGCCTGGATCTTTCACCACATCACGCACGTTCACCAAACCTGCAGCAATCTTTTCACCCAGATCGAGCGCCCAATTCAAGGCTAGAAGGGAAGATAAGGCCTCTCCGGCGATCTTTACCTCACAGTCCTCGATTTCTTGGGCCAGTTTTACTTCTTCTTCACGGCTCAGGAGGGGAATCGATCTCAATTCCTGGAGATAAGTAGCAACCGGGTCATTTGCCTTACCCGTGTGATCATTTTCGAAGACTGCCCCCGCCTCTTTTCCATCGGAAACTTCCACTGTCTGGCCTTCTGGGATGGGCATTTGCTCTGGACCCCAGATTTCTTCATTGGGGTGCCCGTGTAAATCCACATCTGGCGACTGCTCCGCCTGCTCCGGGAAAAGGTTGGATCCTTCTCGACCACTGGGGACGTTGTTATTCATAACTATCTCTTTGAGAAAACACGTTTTTAACGGGAACCACTAGGCCAAGTTCATACGGAAATCAGCCAATATCTCGTCTACTTAGTTTAGTAAGGTTAAGAATTTTAGGGTTACTTAAAGGATTTCAGCTAACTGACCCGGGAGTGATACGCATACCTATAATAATAGATATTTTATATGAATTAACTAATTTTGTCAAGTTAAGTCTTTACAGGTCCAAGGAGATATAGTAAAAATAACAAATAACAGTTAAGCGCATATCAAAACATATGAATATCACGTACTTAATTAAGCATCGCCTGGAGGAATTAGGCCACGAACAGAGGGATTTGGCTGCTGCGGCGAATGTTACAGAGTCCTATATCTCCCAGTTACTTAACGGAAAGAAGGCTCTTCCCGCCCCCAATCGGTCGGACATTTATGAGAAAATCGAGCCCCTTCTCAAACTCCCACCTGGAAAACTGGCAAAGCTAGCCAACCTGCAGCGCAAAGAGGAGCTCAAAAGAACGATCGAAGAACCGGCCCGACCCTTGTTTCAAGAAATCCGAGAGCTGATTCTACGAAAATGCAGGGCCGATAAGGCAAAGCAACTCCTCCCTATTTTCGAGAAGGAACCCTTCAGCGAGATCGAGCGGCTAATCACACAAAAGCTTTTAGAGGTAGCCAAGGGAATAGCCAAGGAGGAATGGAAAAACGAGAATTGGCTCCGGGTAGTTGCACAAATGAACCACAAAAGCCACGAGGAGATGCGGGTAATCGTTTTGGAGTTTCTGGACACCGATATCTTCGACCTCTCGGTACCGAACTTCGTCTATTTCTTGGACCCGCTCATTGAATCCTGGGACATCGATCTTGTGACCTTTGGAATGAAGATCGTTTTGGCCACTGAACTGGGCCGTGAACGCATAAAACAGTTTGAATTTGTGGAACGGGAATCTGAGCCTGAAATAGACGAACAGCCCGGGCTTAAAGATTTTCTTAAGGACGCGTCCCTGAGCAGAGACGCCACCTTAGAGGAAGTCGCCTTCCTCAAGCAGCTAAGATTTAAGTTTGAGGGCAAAATGCCCACCGCGCTTTATTACTATCGGGAGCTGCAGAACCTACGAGACCCCCTACATTTCCAGCTTGAGGGATCTAGGTAATAAAAGGGTTGCCCATCGATTGGCAGAGGTAAAAGTTTGTCTGTTCCAGAATTTATTTTGCAATTGTCTTTCTGGCAATCGGCCTAAACGGTGTCCAGATATTTAAAAAATAACAATGAAGGGATGAAGGAGCCAGGACATGAACGATGTTGATAAACGGTTGTTTGTGGGGGTCAAAGTCTCACCGAAGCTACAGAGAGAATTGGACAACTGCGCCCGCGGGACCGAGCGCTACTTTAGAGAAGATAGACCGGAGTATCTCCAGGTAGTGACCCTGGGGGAGGAAAAGCTTATTGGAAAGTTCTTGCGAGACGGCTTCCCCGTAAATGACATCGACAATGTCAGCCGTAATGTCCACAGCATCATCGCACTGGTTACATCAGGCTACCGGATAGAGGCGGATTCTATCCGGATATACGCCGACTCAACAGCACCTGTTTCACTCCGACTTCCGTGATCGCTCTAAAGCGAAATAACTCTTGGGGGAACGGGCTCGCCATATCCAAGACTGAGGTATTCAAATCTGAGATTGCCTTTCAATTGATATCGATAGCTTTCATAAGGAATATTAAATGATGCTGGACATCGGAAATAAAGTTGTTTATCCGAGTTACGGTCCCTGTCGCATTGGCGCTGTAGTCATAAAAGAAATCGGTGGGAGAAGGACAAGCTTCTACCCGTTGGCCGTCATGGACGACAGCGGCAACGTGTTATTTGTCCCTGTGGACAAGGTGAAGACCCTGGGTATCCGCCGGCTAATGGAAAAATCCGAGGTTCTCAAGCTGTTAAGTCAACTTCATCGGGGAACCCAGACAGCGATCCAACCCACCAAGGCTATGAACTGGAAGCAGCGTGCCATCGATAACTCGGCGCTGTTAGCCTCCGGTTCCGCATTTGATCTCGCTAAGCTCATTGCATCATTAACTGAGATGAACGAGACAAAGGCGTTATCACCGCGCGACCGCCAGGTCCTGGATAAGGCAAGAAATAATCTGATTTGCGAGATTTCTGAGGTAACAGGAGAGTCCGAAGGTGTGGCAGAGGGACAGCTAGACGACGCTCTCAATGTTAAGAAAGGAAAGGTGGGGAATTCAGAAAGATACAATCTAGAAAGTAATGGTTCCCCAGTCAATTTCCGTATGAAGAAGCATACCGCATAGTCGTTTGAGATCACTGTCAGCACGGCCTAACCATGAAAAGAAAGTAGCTCCTCTGATACGGCTAAGGGACCAAATGGCGGGGAACGAAAAATGAAAAACAGCATTACATACAAAGACTGCCTTATACAGGGCGAATCATTTCAACGAGAGAAAAATGGGACTTGGCTTCCCCAATATTCCTTGACGCGCCACGAGAGCGGAAGTAGGGGGGGCGGCTTTCCATCATACCAATACCAATTTAATGAAGCTTTCCCGACTGAAAGTGAAGCCGACAAGTATGCCCTAAAACAAGCCAGGGAATGGATTGATAGGAACTGAACAAGGGTTGGCTGGCACCTATTACCACAAACACAGGGTTCAAAGGTTGATACCGCAGCCGTTTGAATTCGAACTTTTAGGCTGACCGTCCGAATGGCCGAACGGTGCGCGAGCCTCAGCCACTGAAGCAAGACTTCTATCGAAGAAGCGGAGAGTAACCGATACTATCGGGCGTTTCCTTTTTTGGCCCTTTTCTCTGCCCTTTTTTCCATCAAGCTTTTCTGTGGTTTTTTTTTGTCCTGTTTTTTAGTGTCTTTGCCTTTACTCATGTTCGCTGCTCCTTCTGTCTGAGTTTGATAGGCTGCACGGAGAAATCACCCATCACCTATCGATCTTTCACGCCTTAAGCACCCACATCGCTTCATCAATGACCACAGCAATTTTTAGACTTTTTTCCGCTCCCACATGGGCAGGGTTCATTACGTCCGACTTTCTTCTCGGTTATTGTTGGTTTTAGCGGATTCATTAATCGGTCTAGATCGCTAACATCTTCGGGTTTTTCTGGTTCCAGCCCAATTCGATATTTCCAATCGTGCTCTTCAAATGTCGATGTCACTTCCTTGAAGCGAGCTTCCGATTGTACGTTAACAACCGCGGGGTTCATTCGGGTGCCTAACCTGGAGGTTTTTTTAGCACCGAACATTTGTATACCGCTCTCGGCATCGATATCGCTTTTCACTCTTCCGATATCGAAAATTCCTTTCCCCATGGCTTTATTATTCCAGTTATTGTCGGATTTAGCTACGGCAAAGTTAACGCAATTGCGCCATTGCCGTTTCTCTCCGCTGAAATTTCTTACTCTTCATGTCTAATCCTTAAGCCTATTCTACTCTGGGTAGACATACGTTCGTTCCTGGGATAATGAAGGTACAGCCATGGACGGGTAAGTCTAACAATCATGCAGCTCAATTCTCCTAGGCAATCTACTTACCGACACTGTAGCGACGCTGGTTAACCTCGGGTGCCGTTGCTGCCTACACTCGTATGGATCATTTCGTTTTTTGGGGAAAAATAAATTCGTAGAGACCGGTAGAGTAGCCATGCACGTACGGACCCATCTTGGGACCAGAACCCGGCGGCAAAGACAAACCCAGGGCTCGCCCAACCTTTGGGTTAAATCGGTTAATAAGCCCCTGCAATTTACACGACATTCGATGCTTGCCGAGAACTTAAAAAGAGGCTAAGTTGTTGAATTCTCAAGCGTGGAGAAGGAAGGTGCCCGGTGGTGCCGCTGGTCTTCAAAACCAGTCTGGGGGCCGTAAGGTTCCCGGAGGGTTCGACTCCCTCCCTTCTCCGCCATCATTAGGCCTTTACCTATCAAATCGACTTCAAAAGAGTTTTCGCCTTCGCCAAGGCTTCGGGAGATCCTCCGAAGCTTTAGCGTGAGAGGATTTCGCGCAAAGACGCAAAGCACGCTAAGTTCGGAGAAATAGGAAAACGATTTTTTCTTTGCCGTCTTGGCGCGAGTTATCTTCTAGCAGATTCCGTAATTTAAAGTTCAACGGAAAATTTCAGATGTCTTTGCTTAGCTTTTCCACGCCCGGATAAACTTCTTCGCATCTCCACAAACGGGATCCGTAACCGGCACGTATGGGACAACCAAACGGGTCGCGCCGGCTTCAGCAAACGGGAGCAACCGCTCCTGGATCTCTTCGATCGAGGTACCCGGCACCACTGGAAGCTTATCCATATAGCCGTCGGTAAGGGCGCCCATGGCCGCCTTGAAGCCGCCCTTTTTGAACGCCTCCTGGATGGTGTTCACCTCGGACTCGAAGCCGAGCCCCTTGAGCATATCGCTGTAGTGATCGGCCAGATTGTAGAAGGTCAATACTTGACGCAAGCGCGAGCGCGCGACGGTGCGATCCGGGTTCAGGGAAACCCGGCACTTGGCAATGATCTCTATCTTGCTCGGGTCCCGCCCTGCCTCCTTGGCTGCACCTCGTACCCGGTCGGCGATCTCGCGCACCTTGGCGGGGGTTGCCATATTGATGAAGACCCCGTCCGCAATCCTCCCCACCAGCCGCGTCATCTGTGGGCCGAGACCGGCCAGATATATGGGGAAGTTGGGGTAACTGGGCTTCCAGGAGAGTTGAAAACGCTTTCCCGTCGTGTAGATCTCGCCATCGTATTCGATACGCTCACCTGCCGCCGTTTTGCGCACTATATCTATATATTCCCGCGCGCGCCGTAACGGACGGTCAAAGACACCGCCGTGCCAAGCGGCGATGGCCTTGTTAGCCACACCTAGGCCGAGCAGGAACCGTCCGCCGGAAAGGTCCTGAAGGGTCGCCGTTTGGACCCCCAGGGATACAGGACTACGGCCGTATATGTGATAGATTGCCGTTCCCAGTTGGATGGTTTTGGTGCGGCTCGCTGCCGCTGACAGGAGGATCAGCGGGTCCGTGCTATTGGACTCGCCCTTCCAGAACGCGCCAAAACCAGCCTCCTCGGCCATCTCGACAAGAGGGACCAGGCCGTCCGCCGGATAGTGTGCTGCCGAATTTAACTCAATGTCATAGATCATTTTATTTCTCCGTCTGCTTATCTAGTGGATTCTTGTCGACGAATTATTCAACAGGATGCCTTCAATAAACTTTTTCGCGCAAAGACGCAAAGTTCGGAGAAATAGGAAAACCATTTCCCCCCTTTGCGATCTTGGCGTCTTGGCACGAGCTCTCTCCTAGCCGACTCCGTAATCCAAAGTTCAACGAAAAATTTAAAATATGCTAATCAGGTCTTAACGATTCCCTCTTTCGCCAGTTTCTTAACCGTATCCTGACTCCACCCCAGCTCGTTCAATATCCTATCCGTGTGCTCACCCAGCAGGGGTGGTGGCTCGGCCACCCGCTTGGGTAAGTCCTTGTAGGTCACTGGAGGCTCAACCAGACTTAGGAGTCCTACCATGGGATGTTTCACCTGATCAACCAGCCCCAGATGCTTGACCTGCGGATCGGCAAGGGCCTCTGCCATATTGTAGAGAGGGGCCGCCGGCACGTCGTTTTTCTCCAATCGCTTAAGCCACTGGTCCCGGGTACGGCGCGAAAAAACCGCAGACAGCTCACGGCGCAGGGCGTCGTAGTTTTTGCGCCGGGCAGCCCTCGTTCTAAACTTCGGGTCCTTTCCAAGCTCTACCCGACCCACGGTCTTGAGAAGTCCTACCCAAAATTTCTCGGGGACCGAACAGTGAATCACCAATGGAAGTTTATCCTTTGTCAGGAAGGCAAAGGCCTGCGCGTTCTTAACCCGCGCCATGCGGTTGGGGATTTCTCCCGTCCGAAGATAACCGGCTGCTGTCTCTCCGACCAACGAGAGAGTCGCCTGTAAGAGCGAAGTCTCAACCTTGGATCCCACACCGGTCTTTTCACGCGCAAGCAGCGCGCCAAGAATCCCATACCCGGCGGAGAGTCCGGTAAGGTAATCGGCTAGAGCGATTCCCATGATTTGTGGGCGACTGAGATCCGTCAGCACACCCAAAAGTCCGCTCATAGCCTGACCCAGAGTATCAAAGCCGGGCTTTCCCGCGTATGGTCCTGTCTGGCCAAAGGCGGAGATGGAGCAGTAGACTAGCCTCGGGTTAAGGGACTTTAACGTCTCATATCCCAGGCCCAAGCGGCGGACGGTTCCTGGACGGAAGTTTTCTACAAAGACATCTGCCTTTTTGGCCAGGTCAATCGCAATCTCTCGGCCCGTTTTGTTCTTCAGGTTGAGTACCAGGCTTTCCTTATTTCGGTTCAGGTGAGCAAAATTGGGGCTAAAATAGGGGTCCGGCGCAAAGTATCGGTACGGGTCTCCTTCAGGCGGTGACTCGATCTTAATAATCCGGGCACCCAAATCTCCGAGAAGTGAGGTGGCATAAGGACCCGTGACAAAAGTTGAGCATTCAATGACCGTGACGCCTTGCAGGATATTCACTCGCATCGAATCCTACTTTCATCTGACCACATTATAAATCGCATCATAGTCAATAAGGCCCCCTAAATTAACTATTTCTCATCCGCCTACGCTTGGGAGCAAGCCGTATCCATGCAAGGAGGGAGGGCAAATGATCCCGGTGCTGGTATTTTCAATAGTCCCTTCTAAAAACAATTATTTAGAATGAGACCTCTTTGACCATAGCGTGGAGCATGGCCCCTTAGACTTCGCATTCCTTCACGGCAGTCCGAGCGGATACCTGCGCTTGCTCGAGGGATAGGTACAGATTGCGCCCGTCGATGCAAAGGGGTACGTAGATAAAGTCAAATCCAGCCTTGGCGGTATTTTCCCTAACGGCCTGCCAGCGTCGGTCCCGCTCCGCGAGGGAATAGCCCTTCCAAGAGGTCTCCGCCGGTGAGCCCATTGGTCTGACTCCTTCTCATATGCCCTTGTATAGAGATCGTTTAGGACGAACCTAAGCCTATGTCAATGGGCAACTCGGATACCGGTTACCTACGGGAGACCCTCGAGAATCCGCCGGAATGACTCGCCTCCATCATCGCTCATCCAAACGGCTCCGTCACTCATGCCCACCAAGAATGCGTCCGGGTCTTCCGGATCACCCGCCACGGCTCTTGGACCCGCCTTAAATAGATCCGGCAATCCACCGGACAGCCGATCCCAGGACAACCCCTGATCCTCACTACGATAGAAGGAGGTCGCGGCACCCTCAGGACGACGCCACGCTGGCGGCGGACCCGAAGCCGCAGCCGTGTAAATAACCTCTGCCCGCGCAGGATGGGCAACCAGCTGTGCGATATACCGATGATCGAGGCCTTTGTTAGATTCCACGAAGTGATCACCACCGTCCGAGCTTCGATAACCCCCTGTGCCTGAGGTTGAAATAACCACCGAAGGGTTATCGGGCATAATCGCTACCGAGTGCGAATCGAACTCGGTGCCGTCCTCGATGTTCTGCCATGTGTTGCCTCCATCCCTGCTCCGGATAAGCCACCCCTCTTCAATGGCGCCAAAAATGAACAGGGGGTCTCCGTCACAGAGAGCGAGGCCATTGACGTGGCTCACATGGGGTGGATTAGGAAAGGTCCATTCCACGGTTTCCGGTAGGCTCCTAAGCTGCTCGCAGTCGGTCCAGGTGTCCCCTCTGTCAGTGCTCTTGAACACGGCAGATGGACCCGTCCCCACATACAAATCCCCTGTCTTGGGATGCTGAGCGAGAGACCAGGCTTATTTGTAGAGGATCCCCTCATTGATCTCGCTCCAAGTGCCGCCCCCATAGTCGCTGCGAAGAACGCCTTGTTTACTGGTAGCTGCAAAGATACCCTGAGGGTTTGTTCGGTCGATCACAACCGGACATCGGATCGCACCACTACCGTTCAGCTCCAGACGGCTTGTGCTATAGTCGTTGACCGTCGAACTTGCTTTAAACAGACCGTCCGCAGTACCAATGTGTAGGATAAGGCCTGCTCCCGGTGACATATTCTCCCTCCTTTTATTTTAAGAAATAACGCACCCTGGCAGTGTTCTACCGTGGGGCCCCACCTGAGCTCGATATCACAGGGGGTTAGGGTGTCAACAATGAAGGGACCTACGTAGAAGCACCAAAGGTTGCGCCGATTTCAGTGGCGGGACCACGGGCCCTCGCCCTCCTGGGGAAACTAGGCAGAGCCCACAATAGACCGTTCAGGATTTCAGATCGTCAATCTGAGATCTGCAATCTGAAATTCCTCTTCCCGCCCTATCCCCACACTCGTCGAGCCGTCTCTACCACCATCTCTAATTTTCTTTTTTGGTCATCCTCGCTGATAAGGTTGCCTACCACATCAGAGGCAAACCCACACTGTGGACTGATAGCCAGCTGTTCGAGGGGTACATACTGGCTTGCCTCATCGATACGGCGACTGAGATCGTCAGGGGTCTCTATCTCGGGAACCTTGGTGCTAACTAGCCCCAGTACAACCACCTTACCCTTCGGAACAAAACGTAGGGGCTCAAAGGTTCCCGCCCGTTCAGTGTCGTATTCCAACAAGAAACGGTCATGGGTTAACTCGGAAAAGAGCCTCTCTGCGATGGCGTCGTAGGTCCCTTCCCGGTGCCACATGCTCCGCTGGTTTCCCCGGCACAGATGGATTCCAAAGGTCACGCCTTCAAAACCCCGAATGACTTCATTGTCGGCCCAGAGGGAGCGTTTAAAGTTCTCCATGGGATCTTCCCCTCTTTGACGCATCTCTTGCATAGAGGGTAGATCTACATAGGCGGTATACCCAGGAGCATCAATCTGAACGTAACCGCAGCCGGCGCCCGCTAAGTCACCAACCATCTGGCGCTCGATTTCCACCACGGCGGCCATAAAATCGGCTATGGTCGGGTAAACCGAGGTGGAGGCCTTGTGATCAAATCGCTGGCTGATGCGGTCGGGGCCAATGAGTGTCACCTTGGCCGGTCTCTTCGCCACACCGCGTACGAATAGATACTCCTCCAGGGGCACATCCCGCTCGAGCCGTAATGGCTCCATGACGGGTCGGCGTTGGGCCACTGCGGTTCCCTTTGCCTCGCGGTTTGGAATATCCCAGCGTTGAAGTGGACTAGAACCCTCGACCCTTTTTTCATAGAATTGGATACCTGCAGGACCCGTGTCAAACCCCGTCACAGAAATCCCAAAGCTGTCCTGGAAGTTCAATCGACGGAACTCACCATCGGTGACTATGTCCAACCCAACTTCCTCTTGAAGCTTGACTGCTTGGCGTATGGCGTCGTCTTCCACCTGGTGCAGCTCTTCGACTCGGATTTCACCCTGATCGAAGCGGGAGCGGACCTGCTTGAGATGAGCGGGCCGCAGGAGACTTCCAACAACATCAGTCCTAATCTTTGTCAGGTCACTCATATGGCCACCTCACATCAATCCAATGGACTCAGAAACACAAACCATCGGGTGAAGGCTCCTTCCCCCGGGACAACGAACGATTCCACGCCAGAACAAAAAGAAGGCCCCAGGGTTTGGCTTGTCCGTATTGTGTCAGCGGTTCTTATAAATTGACCTTTTCGGCATAAAGGTCCATGATGAAACCACCAGCCTTGAGCTCGTCGAGGAGACGCAGCTCAAACAAGTCGAGTGGCTTTAGCTTCATGGCCTGTTTGTCCACCACAGTGGCCGCATCGAGCATCGCCTGCAGGGCCTCTCCGTTAGGGGCCGGCCAGGGTCCCAGTTGCACCGCAAGAGTATTGTACATGCTCTCCAGTATTGATGGATCGGCCACGGTAACATGCTTACCGATTATCAGAATGCTCTCGTTACGGTGCGTTAAATAATAATGGATGGACGCCACGTATCCCTTTAAAAAACGCCTGACGGCCTCCTCTTCCTTTTTGATCTTGGATCGCGTCGTGATCAAGAACGAGATAACGATAGGAACCTCTTTAATATCAATCACCTTGAGCCCGAGTCGGCTCGCCTCAACTGCCACCTGCCGACTCAGGGGGGCTCCCTGGATCAAATTTTAGGACAGGGCAGCGGCACGTGCCGGAGGAAATCTTACGGAGACCATCTCCACATCTTTGACAGAATCGATACCCTCGCGTCGGAGAACAACCCTGGCGATAAGGTCGGACCGTCCACCGGGGCGGGACATGCCGATCTTTTTCCCCTTGAAATCGCCAAGGGAGGTAATGCCGGCGGAGACCCCGAACTTATACTGCGCCCGGTTTGTGTGGGAGCCTAGGAAAACAAGATCACCTCCACTGAGGATTGTTTGAAGGGGCGCGATCAAATTGCTCGATCCCAAAAGCACATCGACAGCGAGCAATCCTTGCCCCCCCCACTGGAGACGTCCTGGAGGAAGTTATCCTCGACAGCAAGGCTGTAGCGTTTGAAAAGGCCGGAATCTAATCCTATCCAGGCCCCGGCCGTCGCCACGCTGAATCCGTCATGAACGAGCCTAATTTTTTTCCTGTTCGGCCCCCATGGGAAATGGCAGTCGATAACAGGAGAAGACCGATCCCTACTGTTAGGAAGCCGCGGCTTTTTTTGAAAGACTTCATAGCTCGCCCCTTCTTAAGCGTACCGTCAGGAAGACTGGCACCATCCGAGCCCCCCCCGCCCCCCCCACCACCACTCCACACCCCTTATTCGCTGGAGAGTTCTTTCTGCACCAATTCGGCAAGCATAGCAATAAAGTAGGGTTGGTCATTAGCGGCAGGGACACGGTGCATTTCCAACCCCAATTTGACGGCCACATTGTGGGCCTCGATGTCCAGATCGAAGAGTACTTCTACGTGATCACATACGAATCCCAGGGGAACCACGACGACATCCCGGCTACCCTCGTTGACAAATCCAGGGAGCAAGGTACAGATATCCGGTTCCAACCACGGCTGATCGGGCGATCCGCTACGGCTTTGATAGGCGATCTGCCAATGTTGGTGGCCGATCCTCTCGGCGACCGCCCGGGAGGCGTCGGTGAACTGAGCGACATAGGGGGAGGCGTCGGCCATCGCCGTAGGAATGCTGTGAGCCGTGAAGACGATGGGAGTCGTTGCCCGCCGATCGGGGAGAATCCGCGAGAGAGTGCGTTGGACCATGTCCGCCGTCCCTTGAATATAGAGCGGGTGAGTAGAGCAGCCGCGCGCGAAGCAGACCTCGGGAGTGTTGGCGCCCGTCTGCTCTCGGGCCTGTGCTACGTCACTCAGGTAACGGTCCCAGGATGCTTCAGTCTGAAAGGCCGACAGGATGATGCCCAGGGCCCTGCGTCGCCCATCCTGTCTCATCTGCTCCAATGTCTCGTGGAGAAAGGGATGCCAGTTGCGCATCCCCACGTACACCGGACGGTCCATTGCCAGTTCCTTGAGCCGCCGACGCAGGGCCTCGGCCTGTTGAAAGGTCAGTTTGTTGAAGGGCGAGCCCCCCCCCATTAATTCGTAATGGCGAACAACTCCCTCCAGGCGCTCTGGCGGAATGTTTCGACCCCGGCTTACCCTTTTTAGGAATGGGCGGACATCCTCTGCCTTTTCCGGTCCGCCGAAAGCAATTAATAGGATTGAGTCAATTTCATGCATGGGGGGAAGGCAGGTGTATACACCTGCCCAAAGGTCAGATCGGTTTTCGGCACATTACACTCGCATGTACCGAAAATGGAATGGCCCAAAACAGGGGGGAGTGAGAAACACCCCCCCCCTCAATTGGATAATAGGGATGGAGAGAAGAAAACGTTCGAAGAGTTACTTTTTCTTCATCTTTTTACTGCTGGCCTTTACAAAAAAGATCGCGCCTTTTGCCAGCTCGTTGCCGTCGTTGTCTACAATGGTAATGCCATTTTTTCCCATGTCGAGAAGCTTGCGGCGGATCTCCCGGCGGAGATTCCACACGGTGGCAAATGTTCCATTGGCATCAGTTTTGGGACGCGGCTTTACCAGGTAGCTCACATCCGAAAGGACTCCGCCCATCATGACCCGGATTCCTACTTCCTGGTTAGGCTTCAAGCCTGAAGCGCTAATAAAAACCATCCCTGCCTTGTACTCAACCTTCTTGGGTAGAACCGTAACTTTTGCCCCAGCAGCTTGTGCAAGCGATTCGCCGACACCACCTAAAGATAGCGGAGCGACACTACTAAGGACGGAGAGAAAAAAGGCTGCGACAAGGATGGCTGAAATCCTGGCTGGATTGACATTAATTTTCATTGACATACCTCCCCCTAAAAATTTTTGACAGCGAACGGCATTATGGTATACACATCAAACGTTGTCAACCCCCCCCTGAGACGATTTTTTAGGGATGGGTTAAGGGCTCGGGGACACTGAGGAATCGACTCCCGCCTTGATTTCGTCCCCTGCTTTTTGTAGAGTAAATGATTAGATGGGTTAGTGGGTCTTTGATGTAAAAGGAGGAGTGGAGATGGAGCTACCAAAATGCCAAAAGTGTAACGACGGCCTTTTGATCCCCTTATCCGACTATGGTCAGGAAGGAGCTTCTGTGATGTACAAGGCCTGGGCCTGCACCAACCCCGAGTGTGGGTTCTCCCTCCGAGTCGACAAAGGCGAAGTTACCTACGGAAAAAAGATCGAGCCCAAGCATTAGCAGGGGTTCTCGCAGAATCGTGGCGTTGAGGCATTGAGATCCAGACTAACCGCTGTCGTTTCTGTGGTGCCCGCCCAGTAAGCGTAGAAGATTGCTCTCCAAGCGTTGAGCTCCTCAGGACTCAGCAGGCAGCCTTAGATCTTCACAGGTTCTGACTTTCCTCAAATTCAAATTTCACGAGAGAGAATTGCTCGACCCTCATAGCCTCAATATTAGCGGAATACGGTGGGGCCAAGAGCTGTTGTGGCTTACCTTTCTGGACGAGCCCATCGTCGCCACTTACGATCCCGATCAAGAGCAATGCGAGATCAAGCTTTGGTTCACCCATCCCGTCACTGCCGTGTGTCCCACACCGGAAGGACTCTGGCTTATCGCCGGGGGAGGCAAACTGGGCCGGCGGGTGGTTCTCTGGTCCTTGGAACAAAACTCTAGTATCCGGGAATTTGACTGCCCCGATGGAGCCGCCACTGGAATGGCCCTGGACGGACGTAATCTGTGGCTTACCCACCGGCGCAACCGAAAACTGTTCTGTATGGATAGCAACGATGGCCAGGTCCGCTGGCTCATTAGGACTGAGAAAGAAAACTCCAGTCCCGATGTTTATGATGGGAACCTGTGGTTGATCGAGTGTGATCCCGGTCCCTTGGCCCACTGGAGCCCCGCAGGGCAAGCAAGGTATTCTTTTATTCGCTACGATACCGCCCGGGAGAGGGTCATGGAAAGAATACCCGTTCCTTTTACCCCAAGTTGCATGACCTTTGACGGCAAGCGCTTCTGGTATACACAGCCCGACGAAAAGGGGTTTCATTCGGTCGCCCGAGAAACCCTAACGAAAAAAACGGCTGGTTAGCGCGCGCCGGGGGAGAAAGAAACTCCATCCCGTGAAGGGCCCACAGGTCCCATCATCCCGTTAGATCTGCTGGCGGGACAAAGCCGCGGTGTAATGTGTTCTCGCTAATGGCTCGAGGAACTGAAGGAGATAATCGGGGCCCCGGCCTTTGAACCAATGCCTGATAGTTTGAGTTCCCCGAAGGGTTGGCGCTCCACGATGGCACCTGTAATTCCCCGGTTGATATAGAGGTTGCCTACACGGAATTGTCTCCGAGCCTTTTCAATATTGGCCGGAGAGCGGGGGGAAACCCCGCCCGTCAGGGCATAGGATTAGCGGTTGCCAATGTCCAAGGCGTCATCAAAATTACGGGCCTTCATCACTGAGAGAACCGGACCGAAGATCTCCTCTTGGGCCATTCGATGATGGGGTTCGATCCCTGTGAAGATCATCGGACCGACAAAGTAACCTTCTTTGGGGCCATTCAATTCAATCACACATTTCCCTTCGCTCTTCCCCAAATCAATGTATTCCCTGACCCTCTGGTACGCCGCTTCGTCGATCAAGGGCCCAACGAAACTCCCTGGATCATCTGCGGGGCCGATTTTGAGACCCTTGACCACCTCCACCAGACGTTCCACCACGCGATCGTGGATTTCGTCCACCAAAATCAGCCGGGAAGCCGCCGAACATTTCTGACCCTGATATCCAAAAGCGGATTCTATGGTATAGGCTACAGCCTTATCGAGATCCGCATCCTCATCAACGATGATGGCATTCTTACCCCCCATCTCACACACCACCCTTTTGACTTCCTCCTGACCGGGTTGCAGCACAGAGGCTTGGCGCAATTTTTCTAAACCCACGTCACGGGAACCGGTAAAGGCAATGAGGTTCACGACCGGATGGCGGACCAGTAAGCCCCCAACTCGCCTCCTACCTACAGGAGCTGACAGGCCCCTGAAGGCACACCGCCCTCGCGCAGAATGGCCATGAGGTGCATCCCCAGTACGGGCGACTATTCCGCCGGTTTCAAGATCACACAGTTACCCGTCACCAGCGCTGCTGTGGTCATGCCCGTAGGTATGGCTAAGGGGAAATTCCACGGTGCAATGACCACGGCAACCCCTCTGGGTTGATAGAAGTGTAAATTGCTCTCGCCTGGGATACGCTGGGTGACTTGTGGCTCGCTCAGCCGAAGCATCTGGCGACCATAGTATTCAAGGTAGTCGATGGCCTCGACAACATCCGCATCCGCTTCTCGCCATCCCTTCCCCACCTCAACGGCCTCCCATGCCACGAGCTCCATACGCCTCTGACCCATGATGGAAGCCGCGCGAGAAAGGACCGCTGCGCGATCCTTGGCAGGAGTCGCCTGCCACTCCGCATAGAAGCCTCGTGCCGCTTCCAAAGCTTGATCGGCCTCCTCCCAACTCGCCACCGACACCCTGCCAACGATTTCTTTGGGCGAGGCCGGATTGACCGAAGTCATCTCCTTCCCAGTTTTCTTTTCCTGTCCGGCGATCCAAAGGGGATCGAGGTGTCCAAACTTTCCCCTCACCGTTCCAATAGCTTCTTTATATCGGAAACGAATCTCGGCGCGCGAAAAATCAAGCAGCGTATCATTTTGGAAAGGGGAAGGAGCCTCAGAGTCAGTCACTTCACTAGGTAAAGCTGGAAGTTCACCTGATGCGCCTTTCTTCGGCGATGGCGCACGGATGAGCGTCTTGATATCTCGCTCCTCGGCAAAGGCCTAGCGCAGAAACGAGGCATTGGATGTATTTTCCATGAGGCGACGAATCAAGTAAGCCATGCCTGGGATCAGCTCCCCAACAGGGGCATAGACCCGGACTCGAAAATCACTTTGGATCAAGGCCTGACGGATGGGCTCGGCCATACCGTAAAGCATCTGCATTTCGTAGCCATTATCCGGAATCCCTAGTTCTCTGCCCGTGACGATACCATGGGCAAGGCTGCGGATATTGTGCCTCCCAAAGGCAAGGTCCACGATATCCTTATGCTCGAACAGAAGGCGCGTCGATCGTTCAAAGTTGGCGTCGGTCTCATCTTTTGTCCAGGAAAACTGGAATATGCCAGCCCTTCTGTTTGGCCCAGGCAATCTCGCTATCCCAGTAGGCACCCTTGACGAGACGAATCCCGATCCTGCGCCCCCGTCCTTTGGCCCAACGGAGGAGCTCGTTCAAATCTTTTTCGCTGTCCAAGAGATAGACCTGGAAGGCCAGAGCGATTTGAGGACGCTCCCCGAATGCCTCCTCCTCCAAGAGCTCACGAAAGATGGTAAGGGTAATATCCTTGTAGGCGTACTTTTCCATGTCTATGGCCAGGGAGGCCCCAATCCGGATTCCTTCCCTAAGAATGGACCTGAGTCTGTTTTTCACAGCCGTCAGAGTGCCGGGATCCAGGGGATCAAAACGGGCACAGAGGGAAGAGAGCTTAATTGACAATTTAATTTTGAGAAGATGCCC
Source organism: Binatia bacterium (assembly GCA_963664015.2). Taxonomy (GTDB): domain Bacteria; phylum Desulfobacterota; class Binatia; order UBA9968; family CAXXLF01; genus JACZQL01. The sequence goes on from CAXXLF010000002.1 coordinate 1,334,649, forward strand.
CTGCCATCCCGAATCGATCTGGGGAATGGAAGGCCATCCCCCCCACCGTGGGCGCGAGACGCCTCATGAGATCGAGATAGCGTCCCTGCCTGGCGTCGGTCTCCCGATCGCTCATCGTGGTCTCTCCAACCACATCCAAAGTGAACGCTGCTTGTTCTTGCCGCAGCGCTTGGAGAACAGAGACCACGGATTCGGTGTCCTCTTCAATGATGAACCCACGGGCAAGGGGAACCATGTTCTGGCGCACCACCGGCGCCACCAGCCATCCCGCATGCAGGGTCTGGGCAAGGAAAACCAACCCACTCAATGCATGGTCCACCCGGCCAAAATACTCACGGAGATGGCGGCCGATATCCGCTGCCGAGTCCAGGCTAGGAAGGACATCCACCAAGCGAAAAAGGGCAACACGGAGGTCCTCATCCTTGAGGGAGCAGTCAATCATCCTGCCGATCCAGTCCTGGGGATTAAACAGCGACGGCCTCTGCTCTGCCGCCTTTTGATAGAGAGAGCGCGCTAATTCCTGGATCTCTTTGTCCGAATTTTTTGATTTATTCATTGGGCCATGTGCTCTTTCTCTATCTTAATACTTGGGACTGTCACTGTGCCAGAGATGATCACTTCCTTCACGGGTTGGATGCATAACAGATCATGGTCTTTTCCCTAGCCTCCAAGCGACTAACGGCAAGTGGAAAAGTTTAAATAAAAATAACCTCGAGCTAACGGACCTCTATCCCACACAAGGACTAACCCATAGAACCATTCAGGATGGGGGTTGGGCGATGACTCTGGCACGGGCGTACATCGATGTTTGGTTGACCGGTTTATGGGTGTAAGCGAGGGACTGGAGGGCAACCGCTGGAGAGCTTCGACGACTGAATTGAGCAGTCTCGACCGATAAGGTTACTCCACCCCGTGGAGTACTAACCTCAACCCAGATTGTAGATTTCGACCTTGACCTTACTCCACGGGGTTAACTATAAAGGACCTTGGCGAGTTCGGACCGGTACCGATCCGTCAACTCGTGTTGGTGACCCAGGACTTCGAAGATCTGAAGCATAGCCTTGCGCGCACCACCCTCGTGAAAGTCCTTCTGTTGTTTCATAACGGTCAAAAATTCGGACAGCGCTTCCTCGAACCTCTCGGAAGCCGCCAAGACAGACCCCAGTTGAAAGCGCGCTTCTAGATCATTGGGGTTTGTCTCGAGTGCGGAGCGCAGAGTCGGCTCATCCTCTCCCATTCCCTCCCTGAGTTTTTGGCGTGCAATGAGTTGATCGGCCTCCTTTCGCTCTGGCATAGTGAGGGGAACTCGCTCAAGAAAACCCGTTCCCGCACCATCCCCATTAGCGATTAGAAGTCGGCCCATGGCCAATAGGGCCCCTGGGTGTAAGGGAACCGAATCCAGCACCTCCTGGCAGACGGCCTGTGCTTCATCTGGTTTTCCTTGATTTTCCAAGGCCTTAGCTTCAAGGACCCGGTAGTCCGCCTCTGAGGGAAGGACCCGTGAGAGAACCTCTCGTACCGCATCCTCCGGCAGTGCACCGGTAAATTCGTCGGCGACCTCCCCTGCCTTGAATAGCTTCACCGCCGGAATTCCCTGAATTCGGAACAAACTAGCCAGTTCCTGGTTCTCATCCACATTCACTTTGGCCAGTATGAAGGCTCCCTTATGCTCCTCTGCCAGGCGCTCCAACACCGGTCCCAAAACCCTACAGGGACCGCACCAGGGGGCCCAGAAATCAACCACCACAGGCGCCTGGTGGGATCGCTCGAGCACCTCCGTCTGAAAATCGGTTTCACCTACCTCTATGGTCCACTGGTTCATGATTAACTAATAACCTCAGAAAGCCTGAAATTAAGCTCGTTTCCCCTTTTTTGGAAAGCTCTCGGGGTCAAAACTTGTCCCGTTCAGGGCAAAGGTCCGTCCTACCGGTGTCGGCTGGAGGATCGTCTGCATCACGTAGCAGCCTTTCTCCGAATTCCTCACCAAAGCGGCGACCCGCTCCGGGGCCTCCTGTGAATCCAGCTCCAAATGAGTCTCGAACCCAACGCCCTCGGCCTGAACCGTCTCCGCCAGAACCGACCCTACACTTTTAAACCTTGCTTTGACAGAGACACGGGCCTTGTCGATCTTCGTCTTCATCATTTCCCCGTACCGGGAAATTTGGGTGAGTAGTCAAAATGCCAGCGCAAGACCGAAATAGGCAAGCGGCGGTGGTGCCGTGTTCCCTCCTCCGACCCGGGGTCCCTCGTCACAGTACACCGTAAAACCCCTCGCATGCCCCTCCTTACGCATCTTCTCCAGGGTCTCTGCATCCGCCTCTATCTGGATTTCTCGTTTGACTGTTATGTCATCAGCCATAGGCTCCCCCCCCCTTTTTGCCAGTCAGAGTAGCGCAAAGCCCCCGAACCGTCAATTGCAGGGACTCTCCACCAATGCTATAAGGTGCCTCCTACGGCCCCGATCCATTTTGTTCTATGTGACCGCAGGTGGTCCTGGGAAGCAGAGGTCGCCGGACTAAGAAAGCTTCGGTACTGAGAAAGAGGTTCCATGGCCAAACGCCACCCTGCGCTCATCCCCTTGTCCCATGACCACCACCACGCACTGGCAATGGCCCTGCGATGCCGCAAGCATGCCCTTGGTCAGATGAACCCCGGCAATCCGCAAGCCCTAAAGGGGCAAGCGGTCGAAATTAAAACCTTTTTCGACACGAATCTCCGGCTGCACTTCGAAGCAGAAGAAAAGGTCCTCTTCCCTCTGATAATCGCCGCGTCCCCGGATGCAGAGGCTCTGGTGGCGAAGCTTATCCGTGAACACGAACGACTGCGCCAGGAGGCGACGGCACTGGACAATGAGGCCCGACTGTCAAAGACGCTCTTCAACCTGGGAGACCTACTCGAATCCCACGTACGGTGTGAGGAGCGCGAACTGTTTCCCCTATTCGAACGCACCGTATCGGCTGAACTCACAGAACAGGCCCGGCAAGGGATCGAGGAGGTTTTACGTCCGACACCCCGCGCAAATGACTAGCATCCGGATGATAAGTCCTGTTTTCAGGCTGATTAAAAAATTCTGAGAGGCCGGGCGATTGAGCGCAACGAAGGATATGAGGCTTTTTCAGCAGCGTGCTACGAAGCCTTCATGTAGTCCTTGGTATAAAGGTCGAGAAGAGCGACCAATAGGGCTAACAAAACCGGGCCCAGGATCAGTCCAATAATTCCGAACAGCCTGAGCCCTCCCAGAATGCTGAAGAAGAGAAAAAGGACCGGCAGGCGCAGGCGGTTGCCAATCAGTATGGGCTTTAGAAAGTTATCGATAGACCCCACGATCAGTAGACCCCAGAGAAACATAGCCAACCCCTTCCAAATTGGCCCCTGGACAAAGCCCAGGTAGAGGGCCGCGGGAAACCACACCAGGAAAGAGCCACCGATGGGAAAGAGGGCCGTGAAGCCGGTCATCACGCCCAAGAGAATAGCGAAGTTTAGACCCAGGAGCCAATAGGCCATCCCCGCCAGTAACCCTTGAATCATAGCGGTGATCAAGGCCCCATGAACAACGGCAAAGAGGGCGTTGACGATATTCTGAAAGAGGTCTTCCTTGTGCTTCTGTTCCATGGGCAGAAACGTAAGGACATGGTGAGACAGCTCCTTGCCATCTCTGAGCAGAAAGAAAAAGCTAAAAAGGGCAATGATCAGGTTAATAGCGAACATGAATATGTTTTGCGCCACCGATGTGACCTGCGCGGCCAGGTATCCGGAAGCCGTTTGAACCCCCTGAATGACGGAACTCTTAAGATCGATGCCAAAAACGGAGAGTTCGGCGGAGATACCCTCCCAGATCTGGATCACCTTTTGGACCCATGGCCTGCCCTTCCAGACTTCCAGCTCCTCCCCACCAACAGAGGCGCGTAGCGTTCGTGCTAGCTCTACGGTCTCCTGGGAAAGAAAAAACGAGCCCCTGATGGCGGGGACAACAATCAAGAAGGTGATCAAGACCGTAACGATCAGAGCGGCCAGCGTCTCCCTCCCCTTCAGAAATTTCAGCAGCCACGCGTAGGCCGGATAGACGACGATGGCGAGGATGGCGGCCCAGGCCACGGCCGTGAGGAATGGGCTGAAGATAAGAAAGTCCAGGTAGAGGATGATCAGCAAGAGCAAAAAGAAAAAGACGGTGACAAGCCAGTTTTGATTCACGATGGAGTACTCCTAGCCCCGATGATTAAGGACATCCCGTGAGCGGCCGGTCGGTGCGGACAACGACCAGAGCCACTTACTGCATCCCCACTTTGCGCCCCATACACTAGTCGTATTGCAATAGACTTGAGCTTCTGCCAGAAATGAAGCTTCCATTAATAATGGTGCCCTAGTAGCCGTAAGTTAATAGGGCCGAGTAAGCCACCCATGGTCTCATGCGCAGGCCCATAGAAGGAAGACAACTTGACAACGAAAACTGCGATTATTTCCATTGACGATCTAACTTCACAAACCATTGGGACGCTGAGCGACTTGCTGAAGGCTGTTCCGGGGGTGGATAGCATCGAGTTCAATATCGAGCGCAAAGTGGCAGTAGCTGAATTCGATCCGACCCGGACCAATGTGGAGGAGTTGCTGCGGGCTGTCCTGAAGGCGGGCTTTCACGTCTCGTAACGTACCACAGGAACACAAGTAAAGCGTTCTCAGTCTCCGGCCACGGTCATACGGGATATTTTCAAAGTCGGGGCCGCGACGCGGTATTTCATATCGAGATCACTCCCCACCATCTCGATGTTCATAAACATTTCCTTCAGGTTCCCCGCAATGGTGACCTCCTCCACCGGATAGGTCAGCTGCCCCCCTTCGATCCATAATCCCGCAGCGCCGCGAGAGTAATCGCCCGTCACCGAATTTACCCCGAATCCAATCAGCTCGGTGACATAAAAGCCATCTTGAACCGAGGAAATGATCTGCTCCGGATCATGGGGCCCCGGCGCGAGGTAGAAGTTGGTTGGGGCCACACCGGGAGAGCTACCCACGGACCGAGCCGCATTGCCAGTTGAAGGCAGGCCGAGTTTCCTACCGCTATACGTATCGAGGAGATAGCTTTGAAGTACCCCCTTTTCCACAATCCCTTTCTTCTGCGTAGCCAGTCCCTCACCATCGAAGGGTTTTGACCCGAGCGCTGCTGGGATGGTCCCATCGTCGATGACCGTCACATGATCGGAGGCAATCTTGCTACCGAGCTTGCCCATTAAAAAAGATGCACCCTTATAGAGAGAGTCCCCTGAGACCGCGCCAGAGAGATTACGCATAAGAGATGCTGCGGTCTCGGGATCAAAGATTACGGGCACCTCTTGAGTTCGCACCTTGCGGGCCCCCAGACGGCGCAAGACCCTTTGGGCGGCCTTCTGTCCCACTTGTGAGGGCGATTCCAGCCGGGAGAACTTGCGTTGGGTCGACGACCAGAAGTCGCGCTCCATGGCCCCATTGTGACTCGCCACCGGCACGACCGAAAGACTGAAAACCGAACCTTCATACTCCCCGGAAAAACCCGCGCTGTTGCTATAAATGACACGGTTAAACTGACTCGAACATTCACCACCCTCCGAATTTGTAATGCGCGGGTCGACCCCAAGGGCTTTTTTTTCTGCTGCGCGGGCAAGGTCGATTTTTCCCTCCACTGAAACCGAGCGAGCCTGACGATCGATCAGATCGAGGTCTTTCAATTGTCCGGCCAGTTCCTCAGGAAGAGGAAGACCGCTGTCCTTATCCTGGACAGTGGAGCGGGCCAATGTGCAAGTATCCTGGATCAGGTGTTCGATAGAATCCATGGAGATGTCCGACGTCGAGCCCGTGGCCGAACTCTGCCCGAAGAAGAGTCTAAGACCGAGCCCTTTCTGCTGGGCCTGGCTGATCTTCTCCACTTCACTCAGGCGAACAGTCACAAAGAAGGATTCGTTTTCCACCATGACCACATCGCCGTGGGTGGCCCCACTCCGTTTGGCCCGGGCCAATATATCCTGCGCCAGCTCCTGGCTTAGTTCCAGACGTTCCATTATCCCTTCCTTCGAAGTCAATCGTAATTCGTCAATGGTCAATCGTTTTCTGCTTTCCCCTATTCCAATGTACTCACCCTTTGCGTGAAGTAACCGATTGACAAATAACCATTGACTATTAACCTAACCTGTTTGGGTGCCTCCCACGGTAATTCCGTCAATGCGTAACGTGGGCAATCCGACTCCTACAGGAACCGATTGACCATCCTTACCGCAAGTGCCAACCCCCTCATCCAGTTTCAGGTCGGACCCAACCATGGAAACCCGCTTGAGAACCTCGGGTCCGCTACCGATCAAGGTCGCTCCCCGAACCGGTCGTGTGACCTTGCCATCCTCAATGAGGTAAGCCTCGCTGGCAGAGAAAACGAATTTGCCATTGGTAATATCCACCTGACCACCACCAAAAGCGACCGCGTAAAGCCCCCTCTTGACCGAACGGATAATATCCTCCGGTGCATCGTCCCCGGCCAGCATGAACGTATTGGTCATACGAGGCATGGGAATATGGGCGTAGCTCTCTCGCCGGCCATTGCCCGTACGTGGCATGCCCATAAGATCGGCGTTTAACCGGTCCTGGAGGTAACCCTTGAGGATTCCCTTTTCAATTAGTACGGTCCGGGATGTGGGAGTCCCCTCATCGTCCAGGTTCAACGAACCCCGTCGAAATGGCATGGTCCCGTCGTCGACCACGGTGCAATGTTCCGAACCGACCTTTTGGCCGATCCGGTCTGAGAAGGCGGAAATCTTTTTGCGGTTGAAATCACCCTCCAGCCCATGCCCGATGGCTTCATGGAGCAAGATCCCCGGCCAGCCCGGGCCTAGAACCACATCCATCTCCCCTGCTGGGGCATCTCCCGCTTCCAGGTTCAACAATGCTTGGCGTACGGCCTCGTGGGTGTATCGCTCGTAGTCTTTCGTATCGGTTAGAGAAGTGAACTCGACTCTCCCACCACCCCCAAAGGACCCAATCTGGCGCTGGCCGTTATCCTCGGCGATACAGGTCACATTGAGGCGAATAAGCGGCTGCACGTCCCCGATGACCCATCCTTCGGAAGACGCAATCAGTACGATCTTCTTCTGGCTCACTAGGGATGCAAAAACGTTCTTGATTCGAGGGTCCTGACCTCGGGCAAGCTGGTCCATTTCCTGTAGCAAAGCGATCTTCTTTTTCAGGGTTAGATCCGCTCCTTGCTGCGCCAGTGGATAGAGATCGTGAGGGCTCCCCTTGGGGCCCCCTACGGGGGCTGGCACCGCACCGCCCCGATCCTGAGCAATGTAACGAGCTGTGCGCGCCGCGACTTCGAGGTTCTCTATGGTAATATCGTCGGTAAAGGCGTAACCCGTTTTGGCGTCGGCCAAGACCCGCACTCCGACACCGTTCGAAGTAGAGCTTGATGCATTCTTGACCATCCCCTCTTCCAGGCCAACGGCTTCCTGAACCGTGTACTCGAAGAAAAGATCCGCGTAGTCCGCTTTACGCTCCAAGGCCCGGGCCAATACCTTGTCCAATTCCCGGGAATTGACACCAAAACGCTGGTCGAAAAACGACTTTGCTGGAATCACATCTTGAGCCATGAATTATGCACCTCCCAGGACCAGTTTCACGGGGCAACTCCCCTTGAAAACGAGTATAGTCTATGATTAGGGTTATGGGTAGTCAAGCAGGATAAACTGAACTAGCCATACTAGCCATAATTTGAGATTGACCATGAGCAAGAAGATAGTTCACGTCGTCGGCACTGGTACCATCGGAGAGCCCTTGATCGGTATCCTATCTACATTTCGTGAGGAATTTGGCATCGATGAAGTCACTTTCCACAAACGGACCCCCCTCCTCAAGGATCGTCCGAAAGTCCACGTCCTCGCCCAAAAGGGGGCCAAATTATGCGTCGATAAAGACTGCTGGAGCAGTTTTAAGGAGATGGACATGGAGCCCTTCTTCGAGGCCGAGGAGGCCATCGAGAGGGCCAACGTCATTATTGACTGCACGCCCGTAGGCAATGAAAACAAGGAAAAGTACTACCAGTACTACGCCGGCAATGGGCGCGGATTTATCGCTCAGGGCAGCGAGTTCGGCTTTGGCAAGCAGTATGCTCGCGGCATCAACGACAGTTCCCTTTCCAAGGACGAAGATCAGTTCATCCAGGTCGTGAGCTGCAATACCCACAACCTCGCCGCTTTGATCGACACCCTCGCCCTGGGACCGGAAAAAGAAAACAATCTGGAAGAGGGCCGGTTTGTTTGTATGCGCCGGGCCAACGACTTGAGCGAAGAGGGCGGCTTTATCCCTTCACCGGAGGTAGAAAAGCACGACGACCCCATCTATGGCAGCCACCAGGGGAGGGACGCTCACCACCTCTTTCAAACCATTGGCCTCGATCTGAATATTTTTTCATCCGTTCTCAAGCTCAATACCCAGTACATGCACTCCATCTATTTCGACCTGAAGTTGAGTCGGGACCTCACCATGGAGGAGGCTATGCGCCGTCTCGTTGCCAATGGCCGGATCGCCCTGACGGAGAAGAACTCCATGGCAGCAGTTTTTTCCTTTGGCAGGGATCACGGTCTGTTTGGTCGTATTCTCAATCAGACCGTCATTGCACGGCAGAGTTTGGCTATGCGGGGAGAACGAGAGATTGTGGGTATGTGCTTTACACCTCAGGATGGGAATTCGCTCCTGAGCAGCATTGCGGCGGCTTTGTGGTTTCTCTTTCCGGACTCCTACGAGGAACGGATCGAGCCTCTCAAGACCTACTTCTTCAGTGAAATTTAAATCCCGTCTTCGGGAAGTCTGAAACTTTCAAATCGCACGGCTTGGCCTACCTCTATTCCATGAGTCCGGGCAAACCCCCCGTTGACTTCCAGTACGAACTGGCTGGGCGTGGCTACGGACAAAGAGGCGGTAGAATAGGGCACCGATTCGTGAACGATGCCGACAATCCTTCGTTGCTTTCCAATAAAGATGAGATCCAGAGGGATGGGTGTATTTTTCATCCAGAAGGTCTGAATCTTTTCCTGGGGGAACAGGAACAGCATACCTTGATTGGCCTCTAAGTCGGTCCGATATTGGAGCCCCATGGTCCGCCGCTCCGGGGTATCGGCAATTTCAACCTGCACCGAAATTTCACGGTCGCCTTGCCCCTTGAGAACAACCCGGGAGCCCGACGCGGGATGACAGGCATTAAGACTCAGTGATCCCCAAACGACGAGAAGGAAAGCCCCTAAGGATTTTATGCCCTCGTAGGGCAATTTTACGCGGCGTCCCGATCTGCCCATGCCATCAAAGCCCATGAAAATCGAGCCTAGGCCTTGGGAGCCAAGGCGGCTTCAGGATCATTATCGGTCTTCTTAAGGTCCCTGGCGACTAGCTCCGCAACATCGAGGATCTCTACGGTTGGATCCGGTTCCTGATTGGCAGCCTCGTCGGTAAGCATGCGCATGCAAAAGGGGCACCCAGTAGCGACGGTCTTAGCCCCAGTTTCCTTGAGTTCCCGGTAGCGATTTGTGCTGACTCTTTCTTTTCCCTTTTCCTCTTCTTTCCAGAACTGTGCGCCACCGGCACCGCAGCAGAAGCTGTTTTCTCGATTGCGTTGGGGTTCTTTCAATTCGAACCCCAGTGATCGCACGACCGAACGGGGCTGATCAAAAACCCGGTTGTGGCGTCCCAGGTAACAGGGATCGTGGTAGGTCACGTCAGCCGCGGATTTTTTCGGGAGACGAAGCTTACCCGATTGAACCAATTCGTCAATATACTGGGTGTGATGCTTGACCACATAGTGTCCGCCCAATTGTGGATATTCGTTCCCAACGGTATGAAAACAGTGGGGGCAATGGGTCACAATGACTTTTGGATTCACCGCATTCAGGGTTTCTATGTTCTCCGTTGCCATTTCGGCAAAGAGGTATTCGTTTCCCGCCCGTCGGGCCGCATCCCCCGTGCATTTTTCCTGTTTACCCAGCACGGCCCAGTTCACGCCTGCCGCCTGAAAGATCTCGGCCATGCTTATGGCAATCTTCTGGATACGAGGGTCAAAAGAGGCGGCACAACCAACCCAATAGAGAACATCCGGATGGGGATTCTCTTCCGCTGTAGGTACGTGGAAGGGGAGTTTTTCCGTCCAGTCGAGTCGCTTCTCCACAGGCAGTCCCCAGGGATTCCCGGAGGTCTCCATCCCCTGAAACGCCTGTTTCAAACCGCTAGGGAAATCTGACTCCATGAGGACCCGCTCACGTCGAATATCCAGGATATGAAGCACCTGCTCGTTGCCCACCGGACAGACTTCCACGCATGCATTGCAGGTGGTACAGGACCAGGCTGCTTCTTTACTGATGGCGAAATCCAGTAGTGGACGCGCCTCTCCGTTGTCATCAGAGCGGAGACCGGATGTACGATTGAGCTCGTATCTCTCATTGATGAGTAGTGCTGACGGGCTCAGCGGCTTGCCCGTGACATAGGCCGGGCAAACCTCCTGACAGCGGTTGCACATAATACAACTATAGGCATCAAGCAGCCGTGGCCAGGCAAAATCTTTTAGCGTCGCTACCCCAAAAGTCTCCTCATTTTCAAAATCCATGGGTTCCAGCACACCCGGTTTGTCCTTCTTTAGAGCGAGGTTCAATGGAGCCATCATGATGTGGATATGTTTGGACCTGGGAAAGTAGGGAATAAACACAAGGATCGAGCCCAGGGCCCCCCACCAGAAAAAGTGCTCCAGGCCCTCCAGTAAACCAGATTCCATACCAGCAAAGAAGCTTGCGAAATATCCGGCTACCGGCTGAAAAGGATCCGGTCCTTCATGGGCAAGCAGGGCCAACTGGGTCGCCTTGTTCAATAGACGGCTCCCCACATGGAAGATGATAAAGCCTCCCACAATGGCGGAATCCCGCGGGATCCCATCTCTGACATTTTCATGGAGAAGCACATTCGAGGCAAATTTAAAATCCGCTGGCTTTACCAAGAAGCGTCGGACCATCAATCCCACAATGCCAAGGAGTACGCTCGCCGTCAGGAGATCTGCCAACAGGTTGAAGGGATTCCAGATCCCTCCCCGGGGAACCCAGGGGAAAAATCCCTCCAAGACATCCACCACGTTAACTAAAAAATAATAAACGAATCCATAAAAGACCATGGCATGGAGAAAGGATACCAAGGGTCGTTTATTGAAAAGACTCTGCTGGGTCAAAACGATCCACAGAGCGCTAAGAATCCGTTGGAGCGGACGATCGAAGCGGTGGGAGGGCTTACCACCCGCAATGGCCTTGAATACGCGATAGAAACCGACACCGCCAAAGGACAGAGCTCCGATCACTAGAAGTACAAACGCGACCTTCTCTGCACTAGTCAGCATAGACTCTCCTTGGATTGTTTTGACGGCAAGACCATGATGGAAGCTTCGTCGGAGCGAAAACTCCGGCAGGAGCGGTCCAAGCTGGCGGCCTTGGGACCTGTCATGGCAATACCGCTGGTACCGCCAGGGAGCGGTTCACGTTCCCTATAATTTTATCCGCCTTCGCAAAAGACCATGGGCGTAAGCCCATGGAGGCTTCATTGATGGTATCCGAGGCGCTTGGAAAGCTCGCTGCCGCCCTTCAGGGTCATAGGAATGACCTCATTTTCAACCTTTTCCCGGGTCAAACGATGCCCCGGCCCAGTCACGGACAGACTTCCGACCAGATCCCGGGTGTAATCCCGTACCGGAACCGCAACACAAGTTACATCATCGACGTATTCACCGAGGTCCAACGCATAACCCGCCTCGCTGACCTCTTGGATCTGCCGAAGAAGGACCTGCCGATCCACAATCGTCTTATCCGTATAGCGTTCCAGAATTTCCGGAATGCCATGACGGAGTTCTTCTTCCGATCCAAACGCGAGATGGACCTTACCCGGTGCCGTACAGTATAGGGGTAACGTCTCCCCTACAAATGTGCCCACTCGAACAAGGCTCTGGGACTCAACGAAGTTCAAAGGGACAACGCCCATACCTTTTCGCAGCGATACGTACGCGCTCTCACCGGTTTCCTTTACCAAAGTCTGAAGTGCGGATTGAGCCTGGTGCAAAAACCCGATCTGACCCACATAGGCCTGGCCCAATTGTAAACACCGCAAACCGAGACGATAGTTTTCCGTTGCCTTGTTTTGTTCGATGTATCCCCTCGCCTCCAGGGTTGCCAATAGCCGAAAAACATTATTTTTATGAAGCTTCAATCTCTTGCTAAGCTCGGTGACCCCAATTTCATCTCCGCTGCCGGGAAACTGCTCCAGGACATCGAGAGCATGAGAGACAGAGTGGATGACATAGTTTGACTTCTCTCTGCGCACCATAACTCCTCCATGGGAAGTAAATTTATTTATACAATATTCCCAGGAATGAAGCCTCCACGGGTTTACACCCGTGGTATCCTTCCTCTCTTCGGCGGAATCCGCCGAAGCACCTACCTTTGCCAATGCTACGGTAGGTCCCACCGTCGCATTCATCCATGGGCTTACGCCCATAACAAAAAAACGTTTTAATTTATCGCACGACCTTGGTGTTGTCAAACGGGGGTTTGGAACGGGAACTGGCGCGGTTAGAACTTGTCCGGGACCTTTTCCCAATCTTTCAGGAAACGTTCGATCCCGATATCGGTTAGTGGGTGTTTTGTGAGTTGCTTGAGCACAGCAAACGGAACGGTAGCTACGTGAGCGCCCATGAGGGCCGCTGTTAATACGTGGATCGGATGGCGAACACTCGCGACTAACACCTCCGTGGAAAATCCATAATTACTGTATATTGCGACAATTTGCTCAATCACTTCCATGCCGCTTTGCGAAACGTCATCGAGGCGGCCGACAAAAGGACTGATATAACTGGCACCAGCCTTTGCGGCGAGCAATGCTTGCACGGGTGTAAAACAGAGGGTCACGTTGGTTTTAATACCTTTGTTCTTCAAGGCCCTTACCGCCTTGAGTCCCTCGGTTGTCAATGGGACTTTGACAACCACGTTTTTCCCGTAACGAATCAGTTTCTCCCCTTCCCGTACCATCCCGTCGGCGTCCAAGCTGACGGTCTCGAGACTGATAGGGCCATCAACCAGCGCACAGATCTCGCTAACCACCTCGTCGAAGCGGCGCCCAGTCTTGGCAACGAGCGTTGGATTGGTCGTTACTCCATCGATCAACCCCATACTATGAGCCTCTGAGATCTCGCCTATATCCGCAGTATCGAGGAAAAACTTCATACTCCCTCCCTGGTGCATATCTAGCATCGTTTACGAGGAATGCCAATGAAATATGGCAGTTCGCACAACGGTCAACTGCGTTGGTTGTTCCCCCTGGCTATTTTAGTTAAAATAAGCAAGTTTTTTCGTAGGTTTTATTAATATGGGATCCAAAGGCCTATACGGCATTCTGGCCATGGGAGAGTTGGTTGAGGACTATAGTAGTCAACAGCCCATGCACGTGAAAGATATTGCCCAGCGGCAGAATATCCCCGAAGAGTACCTGAGCCAGATTATGGTGGTGCTCAAGCGTGCCAATCTAGTCCATGGAACGAGGGGGCCCGGCGGCGGGTATCGCTTGGCTCACCCACCGGAAAAGATCACAGTCGGTCAGGTCGTCAAATGCCTTGAAGGCCCCATCTTAGCTCTGGATACGAAGAACCAAAAGCGTCTCTTTGCCTCATCAACCGTCGTGCGCAGACTTACCGTGATCTGGGACCAGGCCATGGAGGCAGCGGACAATATCCTCGATGAAACCTCTCTGGCAGACCTTTGCAAGCCCGACGAGAGGAGCCAGATGTACTACATCTGACCGGCAACCCCATGGCCCAAGCAGCCGGGCCTTTCAGGTTATCCCAAAGCCTTAGGTCGTCTGAATCTATGCTTCAACCTTCGTTTCGTGATTTTTGCCGTCTTTCAAAACAAGGCAACCTCGTTCCGGTCCATCGAGAGCTCCTTATGGACCTGGAGACGCCGCTCTCCTTCTTCAAGAGACTCAAGCGAAACCGATACGCCTTTCTCCTCGAGAGCGTGGAGGGAAGCGAACGTTGGGCCCGCTATTCGTTTCTGGGAACGAACCCTTATCTCGTCTTCAAGGCCAAGGGAACCCAGGTCGAGATCATCGACGGCGGGAAAAAGCGGGCCTTGACAACAGAGGAGCCCCTCAAGGTGTTGCAGGATCTCCTCGACCAGTATCGACCGGTTATCGTGGACGGGATGCCCCCCTTCTCTGGCGGCGCCTTGGGCTATGTTTCCTACGACGCGGTGGAGCAACTCCACGACATCGCCAGCTTTCAACCGGACCCCCACCAAGTACCCACGGTTTTTTTTATCTTTGTTCAGACTCTCGTCGCCTTTGACAACCTAAAACACACCATCAAAGTAATCGACAATGTCAGACTGGATGGGAAGGTCAGCCTGAAAAAGGCATACAGTGAGGCGAGCGCTAGGATCGAGGGACTGGTTTCTTCCCTGCAGAAAAAGACCAGCGCCTTGGAGACCCGCGAGATCGAAGCTGGGGCCGCCAGCAAAAAACCCCGATCCAATCTGTCTCCTGCAGCTTTCCACACCATGGTTCAACGAGCCAAGGAATACATAAGAGCGGGCGATGTTATTCAGGTCGTGCTTTCCCAGAGACTGGAAACCGAGACCCAGGCGGATCCATTCGAAGTCTATCGCGCCCTCCGATTCGTCAACCCATCCCCCTATATGTTTTACCTGGAATTGGAAGAGGTGCGGCTCATCGGTTCATCCCCGGAAACCTTGGTACGCTTGACCGATGGGAATATCGAGCTCCGTCCCATCGCCGGCACACGGCGGCGGGGGGCCACCCCTTCGGAAGAAAGAGAGTTAGAGTTGGACCTCCTGGCAGACCCCAAGGAGCGGGCAGAGCATATCATGCTAGTCGACTTGGGTAGAAACGACGTGGGACGGGCAGCGGAAATCGGTACCGTTGAGGTCAACGAACTAATGGTGATCGAACGCTATTCCCACGTCATCCACCTGGGTTCCAACATCCGGGGTAGGATGGCAGCCGGTAAAAGCCCACTAGATCTCTTTATTTCCTGCTTCCCAGCTGGCACCGTATCGGGAGCACCAAAAATCCGGGCCATGGAAATTATCAGCGAATTGGAGCCTCAGCGGCGAGGTCCCTACGCAGGGGCCATGGGATATCTGAGCTTCAACGGGAACCTAGATACGTGCATTATCATCCGCACCATCATGATCCAGGGTAAGAAGGTATCCATCCAGGCTGGGGCAGGCATCGTGGCGGATTCGGATCCCGAGATGGAGTATCAGGAAACCATGAACAAGGCAGGTGCCATGCTAAAGGCCATCGATCTGGCCGAGGGGTGGAGCCGGCGTTCGAGGAAAAAATGATCCTCCTCATTGATAACTACGATTCCTTCACTTACAACCTCTACCATTACCTCGGGGAACTGGGAGCCGAGGTCAGGGTCTACCTCAACGACAAGATTTCCTGCGATGAGATCGCGCAGATAAAGCCCGAAAAGATCGTCATCTCTCCCGGACCCTGTACACCCAAGGAGGCCGGGATCTCCTGTGCCGTGATCCAACGATTTGCCCAGCACGTGCCGATTCTCGGTGTATGCCTGGGGCACCAATGCATCGGCGCCGCTTATGGTGGAAGGATAGTCCGCACGTCCGAGATTATGCATGGAAAACTGTCCGACGTCTTCCACGACTCTCAAACCATCTATCGCTCCCTAAAAAACCCCCTGCCTGCCATGCGTTACCACTCCCTGGTCATAGACCCCACCAGTCTTCCCAGCGAGTTCGCCGTCAGTGCGCACACCTCGGACAACGTGATTATGGGCATCCGCCATCGCACCCTCCCCCTGGAAGGAGTCCAGTTCCATCCCGAGTCCATCTTCACCGAAGAGGGAAAGGGCCTGTTGAAGAATTTCCTGGACTACTACTAACCAGCTGGCAGTGAGCAGCGGGCAGCAAAGCGGTATTCAGTACTGAGTTACGAGGACTGAGTACTGAGCGGGGAGGGATGAGAATCGAGGATTGAGGATCGAAGATAGCAACATGAAAGAGGGAAATTAACCGCAGATTATCGCCGATCATTATCTGGCCATTCTGGCCAGAACTTATTACTCCTTTCACTTTATTTTTTCTCATCCCTTTCCGATGCTGACAGCTGAAAGCTAATGGCTGATAGCCTATTCCGCTTTACACTTAACCCTGCCTTCGCTGTTTTCTGCTATCTGCCTACTAGTTTCCCTTGGCGCGATAATCTTCGTTGGAGTTGTTGTGTTGAATATTCTATCCGCAAGAATTTAATAACAGCGCAACTCGATTTCGTTTCTGTCTGGATCCAAGATATAAATCGAGGTAGCACGGCCCCGGGCACCCCATCGGGACACTGGACCCGTGATGACCTCTACCCCTTTTTCCTTCAGGAAATCCAGAACCATTGAGAAGTCCACTTGATCTACCACGAGACAGAAGTGATTCAGGTTTCCCCGTATCGTTCCTCTGTCTGCAGGGGATTCCCCATTCGGACTGAGATCGATCAAGGTATGTTCATTGATCCTGACCGAGGGAAACCCGACCTCTCCCTCTCTGAACGCCTGGATTCTTTCTCCCTTGAGGCCTAAAGGACCCATATAAAAGGCAAGGGATCTTTCCGCATCGGCAACGTTCAAAACAATATGGTCCATCTCTTTGACCTGGATCGGTATCATAATGTGCCTCCCTTGCCTCTTATGAAGCCTCCACGGAATTACGCCCGTGGTATCCTTCCTTATCTTCGGCGGAATCTGCGGTCGCATCAGTTCCGGTTGCGAAGGCGGAATAATCGCGTACTCGAGAAAGGATGGTTTTACCCATGGGAATCAGCGAGACAGGTAGCTACGAGCGCACTCCTCGCTACAGAAATAGTATTCGCCTCGCTGGAGGGCATCACTCTTGGGAATATAACTTTGGCATTGAGGGTCCAAAACCATCTCCTCACCGGGATCCTTCCCACTACTACCAGCCGATCCTCTGCCCTTGCCGCGAGAGAGGAACGAATACACCAGGAGTAAAATAATATAGAGGAAAAGAAAGAGAACTAATAGCCGAAGAATCAACGGACCGCCTTTCCAGACATAGGAACCGTCAACTAGAATCTCGACAGACTGACTTTTTTGCTGTCATTGACATGGACCAGAAGCTGGGAGATCGTCATGCCCAGTACCGGGTGAATGACCTGAGGCGCGATTTCACTCAGCGGGACCAGAACGAACTTTCTGTTGTGCATTTCCGGATGGGGCACGATTACGTCTTTCCTTTTATACTTGAGATTATTATAGAGCAGGAGATCTAAGTCAATAATACGGGCCCCCCAACGTTTACGGACCTTTTTTCGCCCCATGGCCCGCTCGATATCCTTGAACTTCTTTAGCAATAATTCGGGGCCTAATTCGGTCTCAACCTCAATTGCCCCATTGACGAACCACTCCTTGGAGTCGCCCAGGGGCTCGCTGGCGTAGAACGAAGACTCCTTGGTGATCCGCGTGCTGGGTAACTGACCGATTCGGTCCAGCGCCTCTAGGAAGTTTTCCTTTTTTTTACCCTGATTAGAACCGATACCAATGAAGACTTGATGTGCCACGGCAACCTCTCTGAGAATATTTAGAAATTTACGCTCTTGATCCGGTCCACGACTTCCTTCAAACGTTCCTTGGCAACGCACAGCGTAAAGCGGATATAACCCTCGCCGGATGCGCCAAAGCCATTACCCGGTGTGCTGATGATACCGGCCTCCTCAAGCAGGCGGGTAGCGAGTTGAGCTGAGGTATACCCCTTCGGCACCGGAACCCAGACATAAAATGTGGCCTTCGGCTTCTCGCATTCAAGCCCCGCTGCATGGAGCGCCGACACAAGGACATCCCTCCGTTCCTCATAGATCTTCCGCGTGGGCTCTATCAATTCCTCCGCCCTTTGCAGGGCCTCAATCCCTGCCTCCTGAACGGCTTGGAAAGCCCCCGAATCGATGTTGGACTTCACCTGGGCCAAACCGCCCACCAGATTTGCATTTCCAACAGCCATCCCCAAACGCCAACCTGTCATATTGAAAGTCTTGGACAGGGAATGAAACTCGATCCCCACCTCTTTAGCCCCGTCCACCTGCAGTAAGCTCATGGGCCGGTAACCGTCAAAACTTATCTCCGTATAGGCCGCATCGTGGCACAGGATAATCTTGTTACGGTGGGCAAATTCAATGATTTCTTGAAAAAATTCCTTTTCTGCAACAGCAGCAGTGGGATTGTTTGGGTAACCAAACCAGAGCATTTTTGCCTGATCGACGACGTCCTTTGGAATAGCCTTGAGATCTGGAAGGAAGTGGTTTTCTTTGCGCAGCGGGAGGTAATGGACCTTTCCACCGTTAAATTGGGTCCCGATCTGGTAGACAGGGTAGCCCGGATCAGTAACCAGAACCAGATCTCCTGGATCCACGAACGCCACCGCCATGTTGGCGATTCCCTCCTTGGAACCGATTAACGAGATGACTTCATTAGCCGGGTCCAACTTCACGCTAAAGCGCCGTTGATACCAATCGGATACGGCCTGACGATAGGCGAGCATACCCGCGCTGCTAGGATAACGGTGATTATCGGGCTTGTGGGCCGCCTCCTTGAGCTTTTCGATGATGGGAAGCGGGGTCGGGATGTCGGGATCTCCAATTCCCAGGTCGATAAGGTCGACTCCTCTGGCCAATGCCTCCTTTTTCTTGCGATCGATCTCAGCAAACAGATACGGCGGTAACTCTTTAATTCTCTTAGCTTTTTCTAACTTTGCCACCAATAGTCCCCTTCCTCAACAACGTAACAAAATCAACATTTATACCTGTTTTTTGCGGTTTTGACAACCTGCGAGTTTGCCCCTATCCTAAATTAATAAGGAAACCAACCATGGCAATTCACATCGTAGTCGACGGATACAATCTCATCGGGAGCGACAAAGGGCTACGCGGGAACCTTGAAGGTAAGAGGAATCGGCTGATCGACCAACTCCAGCAATACCGTGCGCTAAAAGGCTATCCCATTACCTTGGTCTTCGATGGATGGCGATCCGGGCGACCGACGGAGGTGCAGACGCAACAAGGCGGGATAACCGTAATCTATTCCCAGCAGGGGGAGAAAGCAGACGATGTGATTATAAGGTTGGCACGTGGGATGGGGAGCGGTTGCGTGGTCGTGACCTCCGATCGGGAAGTCCGAAGGGCCGCCGAAAGCAGCAGCGCCGCCGCCGTTTACGTCACTGAGTTCACCGCCAAATTAGATGCTATGGACCACGACCAGCCAGAAATGATCAGAGAATCCGAGTTCGACGCACCACCCCATGACCCTAGCCAACACCATGGAAAGAAGGGCAACCCCCGCAAACTCTCCAAAACCGAACGGCGCCGTAGAGAACGCCTTAAAAAACTGTAGTGCAGCGTGCACACCTACTTCCCCTCGCGAGACAAACTCTTCAACAGTGGCCTATCGGCGGCCGCTGAGGGCCGCACCCTCGAGCTGCTGCTCACTTAGGAGCTTGCCTCTTGGCTCCTCGAAAGACAATCCCTTCGAACATGCATGGCAAGTCGGTCAATCTAAAAAATCTTTCGAATATGTCGATTAAATTTGCCGTAACCGATGGCGGCACGTAATATGAACCTGTTGATCGACAAAGACGGGCACCTGCCCGAGCAGCAAACGTGATTGGAAAAATCGCTTGATTCCCCTGCGCGACGATAACCCGACGGTCCTCTGGCCCCTCGTAACCGTCACCTTCATCCTGGCCAACACCGGGGTTTTCCTGTACGAACTCACCCTCGACCCACGGCTGTTGGACTCTTTGATCGGGCGAATGGGGATGGTCCCTGCCACCCTCGTAGAGAACCCGATTCATGGGACCGCCGGATACTGGACGCCCATCAGCTCAATGTTTTTACATGGCGGTTGGATGCATCTGCTGGGCAACATGCTCTACCTATGGATCTTTGGCAACAATATCGAGGATAGCATGGGTCATTCGCGCTTTACTGTTTTTTACCTATTGGTGGGTCTGGCCGCCGCTGCAACCCATGTCATCTTCAATCCTACCTCCTCCGTACCCACCGTCGGTGCCTCCGGGGCCGTCTCCGGGGTACTGGGCGGATACCTTGTCCTGTTCCCTCATGCCCGGGTCAAGACACTGGTCACTCTCGGATGGTTCATGACCATCATCCGCCTACGCGCATGGGTCCTACTAGTGGTCTGGATTGGATTTCAATTCCTCTCCCAGGCCATTCAACCCATGGACCCGAACGCTGGAGGCATCGCTTATGGGGCACATATCGGCGGTTTCGTAGCAGGGCTTGTACTGATCCTGCCCTTCAGGAAGTACCGACGACGGGTCCGTTCCCGTTAGACATAAAGGTGAAAGGATACACGCCCCAGAGAGGGGCTTGTTAAGAGCCGATTAACGACGTCTGCCGGTAATCGTTCCTCTGCGGAGATAAAGGCGGCGCGTGATTTTTCCCCTATGGGAGGACCCAGGCTGTCCATAAGCTTCTGGGGGAATATACTGGCGGCGTTCACCACTGCCGGCTTCAGGGTGGATGTATTGGCGGCCTTTGCATTTCCTCTCAAAAGAAGGCCAATGGGGTCTGTGGACTGGGAAGGGTCTACTCCTAACACGCCTGAATCCCGAGTTGACCACAACGATATCCGTTCTGATTTGAGGACTGTAAATAATGGTTGAAGCAACCACTATGGGATGAGACCACGGCGCGGTTGGTTCGAAACGGCTCTCCTGGGGGTCGTGTTGCTGAGCAACAGGATCCACCGGGGTATCCGAACAAAAAGATCCTTGCGAATGATGAGCTGTGTAGATTCCCTTAACTCCTCAGGTACCGAGTTCAAAATGATCCGAAAAGTTTATAACCCCGCTTGGATCTGTCCATTGGTAGACCTCTCCCATGGAAAAAGCTGGAGAGACCCAAAGCAGCAAACAGGCGAGGGGGGCCATCCACTTAATGACAATTGAAGGGTCTTTAAGACTGGGTTTGCCTTCCATGTCGTTTGGGCCTGGATTCTTACCGATAGAATGTTTAACAGAACGAATTCAAATAAGGTCTTGGTACCAAGACGCCGCGAAATTAAAATCCGAAATCCAATGCTCGGAATCTCAAATAAATCGAAGCCCTCAAATTCAAAATCCATAACAAGAATGTTTGGAATTTTATGGTTTTTGGTTGCGGGGGGTGGATTTGAACCACCGACCTCAAGGTTATGAGCCTTGCGAGCTACCGGACTGCTCCACCCCGCGCCATCTTTGTATATGCTGGAGTAGGTGAAGTCAAGGCACACTAAATTGAAGTCACTGGAGAAAAACGTTCGCGGTTTCTGCGCATTCGAACAACCGCGCCCCGTCGCGACCGCTGAGGGTTTCGACGAGGCTCGGCCTAACGGGCGCCGGGTTCTCCGTGGAAAACGAGTGCTGTGAATGCATGCTGATTCTGATAAGGGTGAACAAACCAATGAAAGGGTAGGACAAAGAAATGTCAGAAAAAGAAAAAGTCCCCCGACTCACCGTCGACATCATCATTGAGATCCACCCGAGAACTGTCGTTCTCATTGAAAGGAAAAATCCGCCCCCTGGCTGGGCATTGCCGGGCGGCTTTGTCGATTACGGGGAGAGCCTGGAGGAGGCGGCCGTACGGGAGGCCGAAGAAGAGACCACGTTGAAAGTCCAGCTAAGTGAACAGTTCCACACCTACTCAGACCCGCGACGCGACTCTCGCCATCACAACGTCTCCACGGTCTTTATTGCCAGGGCCCAGGGAATCCCCAAAGGAAGAGACGACGCCAGACGGGCCGAGGAATTCTCCGAAGGCGCCTTCCCCCACAACCTGGCCTTCGACCACGCTCAAATCTTGGAGGACTACTTAATTTACAAAAGGACGGGCACGAAACCCGGGATCCGGGCTATCCCAGCTTCTTGAGAGCAGTCTCTATGCGGTCACAACCCTTGTGGATATCATTCATCGGGACCGTGTAGCTGAATCGAATGTGCTCCGGTGAACCGAAGTCCTCACCGGGGACAGCGACGACCTGGGCCTCTTCGAGAAGAAAGTTGGACAGGTCACTGGCTGATGCAATCGTTCCTTTCTTCCCCTGTTTCCCCAATAGGGAACGGATGCTGGGAAAGACATAAAACGCACCTTCCGGCCGGTTGCACTCCACACCTTCCATGGCATTGAAGCGCTCCACGATCGCATCTCGACGGGGCTGAAGTCCGCGCACTAACTCCTTCAATTCATCATCAGGGCCGTGGAGGGCTTCCAGCGCCGCCGCCTGCGCAAATGAGGTGGGATTGGAAGTGCTCTGGCTTTGTATCTTGCCCGCCGCCGATAACAGCGGAACCGGACCGACAGCATAACCAATACGCCAACCCGTCATGGCATATGTCTTTGACATGGAATTGACAATAACGGTTCGCTCCTTCAGCGGCGGGTTGACCGTGACGATGTTATGGAATTCAAAATCGTCATAGACGATTTTCTCATAGACATCGTCGGAAATGATTAAACAACCATGAGCCTCCACGATCCGTGACAAGGCAAGCAGTTCTTCACGGTGATAGGCCACCCCCGTAGGGTTATTGGGACTGTTGAGAATGAGGGCGCGGGTCCGGGGACCCAGTGCCGCCTTTAACCCCTCCGGCGTCAGACGGAAGTCGTCCCTACCACTACCTTTGACAATCCGCGGCACCCCTCCCGATAGGAGGACGATATCCCGATAGCTGACCCAATAGGGAGCTGGGATGATGACCTCATCGCCCTCGTCTAGCATCGCTTGAAAAATGTTGTAGAGGGAATGCTTTCCGCCGCAACTCACCAAGACCTGGTCGCTACTATATTCCAACCCGAATTCATCTTTGTATTTCTGGGCGATGGCTTCGCGCAGGGGCGCAATCCCCCGAACCTCAGTGTACTTAGTCATTCCCCGATTGAGGGCCTCGATGGCAGCCCGCTTAATCCGCTCTGGCGTATCGGTGTCCAGTTCACCGGCGGCAAAATTGATCACGGCAATTCCCTCAGCGCGCATGGCTGTCGCCTTGGCGGCCAGAGCTAAGGTAATGGACGGTTTAATGGCTAGGCTTCTCTTACTAAGCTTCATTGTTAAATTTTCCACCATCTCTTACTGTTTGAATTTTTCCTTGAGACTTCGCAACACACTTTTGGGGACCAGACCGGAGACATCCCCTCCCAGGCCAACGACTTCCTTGACCAGTCGCGAACTGATGTAGAAATAAGACTCCCCGGTCATCATAAAGAAGGTTTCGAGTCCGGGTTTCAGCCCACGATTCATCATCGCCATCTGGAATTCATACTCGAAATCAGAAACGGCCCTGAGTCCTCGGATGATGACGCCGGCGCCAACTTTTTCTGCGTAGTTCACCAGCAGATCATCAAAGCTGTCTACCTCAACACGAGAGCCGAGGCCCTTAAACACCTCGCCAATCATGGCTACTCGTTCTTCAACGCTGAACAGCGAACTGTCCTTGTCCCGGTTGGTGGCGATGGCAACGATGACCTTGTCAAAAACCCGCAGGGTTCGCTCCACAAGATCGATGTGGCCATTGGTGATCGGATCAAAGGAACCGGGATAGACGACTATGTCCGTGCGTGCCATATGCGTTCATTCTCCTTTTGCAGTTAACCCAAGTCCAACGTTTCCGAAAAAGGACAGCAGGGTGCTACCGTAGCAACGTTGGTCCCGAAGCTCCAGAGGTCCATACCGCCCCTGCGCCGTTTCCCTCGTGCTGTGCTCCAGGATCAGGACTCCGTTCTCCGTAAGAAGCGCTTCCCCAGCGATGGCCTCGAGGACCCTACCCACCCATCCCTTATCGTAGGGGGGGTCGACAAAGACAAGATCGAATTTTTTTTCTCCACCTGCCAGTGTGCGTATGGCCCGAAGGACCGGCATGACTCGGACCTGGGCCCGCTGGGAGAATCCAAGGGCTAGCAGATTTGCCCTGATCATTTTAGCCGCCCTTTGGGACTGGTCAATGAGGCAGGCATCTTCAGCCCCTCGGCTGAGGGCCTCCAGGGTCAAGTTACCCGTGCCCGCAAAGAGATCCAACACCCGATAACCGGAGAGATCACGGGGTAAAATATTAAAGAGCGCTTCCTTGACTCGATCCGCTGTTGGGCGAACCGCTCGTCCTGGGAAGGATTTTAACCGGCGCCCCTTAGCTGTTCCACTAATGACTCTCATATCCTATTGCCCCATTACCACCGGTTGGGCGGAGGAGAGAGCGACGTGCCCCCCATCCAGCACCCTTACCCCGCCGAATTCCATCAGGATCCGAATTTCTCCAGTTTCCCCAGCTTCGGTAGAACAACTATCCCACAGTTTCAATTAGCCACTCCTAGAACAATCTTCCCGAACTGCTTCCCTTCTTCGAGACGCTGATGAGCCGCTGCCGCTTCGTGCAATGGAAAGACACTGTCGATGATCGGTCTGATCTTAGAGGCTCGAAAGAACTGAAGGAGCTGAATAAATTCTTGACGGCTTCCCAGAGTAGAACCGAAAATACTGAGATGGTTCCAGAAGATGCGCCGGATGTTGGTCTGCGGGAAGGCCCCGGCCGTGGCTCCACAGGTCACCAAGCGCCCTCCCTTGGCCAATGCGGCCAGGCTTTTGGCCCAATTGTCTCCCCCGACACAATCGACGACCACGTCGACACCTCGTTTCCCGGTTATAGCCCTCGCCTCTTTGACAAAATCCGAATTCCTGTAATTGATGCCGTGGTCCGCACCCAGCTTGCGGGCCAAATCCAACTTCTCATCGCTGCTTGAGGTCACAATGACCTGGGCCCCCATCTCCTCGGCCAATTGCAACGCCGCGGAGGCCACACCTCCACCAATCCCAAGTATCAATACGGTCTCGCCGGGTTTCAGCACCGCATTGGTTATCAGCATGCGCCACAAGGTGATGAAGACCAGGGGAAACGCCGCGGCCTCCTCAAAGGAAAACCCGGCCGGTATAGGGAAACAGTTTCGCGCCGGCAATTTCACATACTCTGCATAGGTGCCATTCACCCTCTCTCCGAGGACTCGCAGCTGAACGCACATGTAGTCTCGGTCCGATTGGCAAAACTCACAGCAACCGCAACCGCTCGGCGGATAAAGACACACAGCATCGCCGGTTTTAACATGGGTCACACCTTCACCCACCTCGACCACGATCCCCGCACCGTCTCCTCCCAGGATGTGGGGCATGGAGACCTCCATCCCCGTAAGGCCTTCCCGGTTCCAGATGTCGATATGATTCAGGGCTGCTGTCTTGAGTTGAACAATCGCATCATGGGGAGAGGTCATCTTTGGATCCTCCAACTCCTCAAAATGCAGTTTGTCCCGCCCGCCGTATTCACGAATGCAGACAGCTTTCAATGACACAACCCGCTAAAAATCATGTTTCTGGTTAGCAAGTTATAAAAAGGGTGTCAATTCCGCCTGGGGAACGGGACGGTCATTGATACCCTAAGAATGGACTGAAGCGTTGGAGGAGAGTCGTTGCTCCAGGGAACCCAGAATTTTTTCTTGCACTCGATCAAAACCGCCGTTGGACATAATCAGGATAACGTCACCTGATTTGGCCCTTCCCGTCACATAGGCGGCAATATCATCAGCCTTTTCGATATAGACCGCTCGTTTATCCCCCGCAATTTTTTCGATCCGGCTGACCACATTGGAAGGGGAAAGCCGTTCGGTCTCGGGTATCTTCTCCGGGTGATAGAGTCCGGCAACAACGATACGATCGGCCTCGGCAAGGCAATGAGAGAACTCTTGTTCAAAAATGCGTCTTCGGCTGGTTTGACTCCGTGGCTCAAACACGGCCCAAAGTCTCTGCCCGGGATAGGCCATGCGCAGTCCCGTAATTGTTTCCCTAATGGCCGTTGGATGGTGAGCAAAGTCATCGATCACGGTGATCCCGCCTATTTCACCTTTGATCTCCTGACGTCTTCTGACACCGGCAAAGCTCCCCATGGCGTTTTGGATGACCGACCGGCTGACCCCCAACTCTCTCGCCATGGCAAAAACCCCGAGGGCATTTTCTACGTTGTGTCGTCCCAATAGGGACAACACCAGGGATCCCTCGAGTCGGTTCTTATAGAAAACCTCAAATTGCATGCGGCCCTGATCCATACGCACATCTTTGGCGACCCACCCTACCGGCTCCCCTTCACCGTAGTACGTCACGGGGCAAGGGGCCGCACGTGCGACCTCTTTTGCCGCCTCATAGCGATTGCATACGAGTACCGAGCCAGTGGCGGGTAGGCTTTGCATAAGGCGTACAAAGGCGCTTTTCAGCTGAGCCATGTCCGAATAAATATCTGCGTGGTCGAATTCGAGGCTGGTCAGGATCACCTTTTCCGCACCATAGTGAAGAAACTTGGGGCCTTTATCAAAAAATGCGCTGTCGTACTCGTCTCCCTCCAGAACCGCCCAGAGTCCGTTTCCTGTTTGTAACCCGCTCTTGAAGTTTTTAGGCATGCCGCCGATAAAGTAACTCGGTGCTAACCCCGCCTGGCTGAGCACCCAGGCCATCATTGAAGTCGTGCTAGTCTTGCCGTGAGTCCCCGCAACGACCAATGATCTCTTTGCACCGATCAGAAACCGTCTCAGCGCATGGGGGAATGAGATTGACGGGGTCTCCCTTTGGAGCATGGATTGAACCTCAGGGTTGTCCCGTGAAACCGCATTACCAACCACCACCAGGCCGGGGGAATCTTTTAACTGAGCCGGATCGTAGCCCAAGTGCACGGGGATTCCCAATTCCTCAAGGTAAGTACTCATGGGAGGGTAAATCCCCTCGTCCGATCCAGTGACTCGGTAACCCTGAGACTGTAGAAGTCCGGCCAGAGCAGCCATCCCGACACCGCAGATCGCAATGAGGTGAATGTGCCCCCCGTTCTCAGGCAGCTGCTCATTCATGAGAAGAGGGTCTTTAAGATGAGGTTGTGGATGAAAGGGCGAAATTCCCGGATCTTGTTGCTATTCCGATTGGGGTGGATTCGATTGGTGAGGAGGATAACATGGCAGTTCCTTTCCAGGTCCCACCACAGTGAGACCCCCGTGAACCCCAGATGGCCCACTGATGCGGGGGAAAATTGATCTCCGCTGCTAGAATCTTTAGAGGAAGGGGTATCCCACCCGAGGGCGAAGGTCGCCCCCTCGACGGACCGGTTACGGGTCAAGAATTCTCGGACCACCGGCTGCGGCAAGAACGGGTCTTTACCTTCGTAACATTTTCCAAGGCGGTCCATATAGGTATGGATATCCCGTGCGGTGGAAAAAAGTCCCGCGTGGCCGGCGACACCGCCCATGGCATAGGCGTTTTCATCGTGGACTTCCCCGCAAAGAATTTTCTTCCGCCACGGGCAGTTTTCAGTGGGTGCAACTCTCTCTTGGCCTGGACGTGTCCGACGGCCCCATAATTGTGTCAAGTCAACAAAAAAGGTCGAGTTGAGCCCCAGCGGCTGGAAGACACGCTCCTGACAAAAGCGATCAAAAGTCCGACCGCTTATCTGCTCAATGATCTCGCTGAGAAGCATAAACCCCAGGTCGCTATATACCACTTTCCTACCCGGCGCGGCGATGGGACGTTCTCGATGGATCCTTTCCAATACAAAGCTCTGAGCTGCCTTACTGGCAACAAATTTGAGTCCTCCGATCTTTTCCGACTTGGCCACCTCTTCATAAAACGGTTTCCATGCCGCAAGTCCGGAGCAGTGTGCCAATACATGGCGAAAAGTCGCATGGCTTTTTCCAAAGACACCGAAGTTGGGAATGAATCGGGTGACCTGGTCATCCAACCGGATCTTCCCCTCCTTCACCAGGAGCATGATCGCCGTCGTCGTCGCAATCGGCTTGGTCAGTGAGGCCAGATCGAAAATAGTGTCCTGAGTCAGCGGGCTCTTTTCCGGAAGCAGAGAACGCAACCCATAAACCCCCTCAAAAAGGATCTCTTCTCCTCTACCTACCAGGACCACAGCCCCAGGGAAGACCCTGTTATCAACGGCCTCCTTGAAGGCATCCTCTACAGGACCGAACTCCATAATATGCCTCTTACTGATCTGATAATTTCAACGTGTCACGGTGGGCGATTCCAACGACGATAATGAACCTTCCATCGGGTTCAATGCCATTTTTACCCCGAAGGGAAGCAGGAGATTGACTTGCCCATGTCCCCCTTGAAAGTCCCACAGCACCGGATAACCGGCATCCTGGAAGACTTCCTGGACAATCTGCTTCAACCCCCTCTCCTCGTCGGAACCACAATCGGTAAACTGCCCAAAGACTATCCCAGTAACATGATCGAGTTTGCCGGCCATCTTTAGATGGGTCAGCATGCGTTCGATCCGGTAGGGTTTTTCACCAATATCTTCTAGAAATAGAATTTTCCCCTTGGTTTGGATCTCGTAAGGCGTCCCGAGAGTGGTCACAATAACTGAAAGGCATCCGCCTACTACTTCACCTCGGACCTCTTTGGTTCCCGGACAAAGCGTATGGAGGCCTTCCACATGCCATTCATTGTTTTTCCCGCTCAGCGTATCCCAAAAATAATTCTTGCTGCGTCCCGTAAGGCCTTTGGCGATATCCATAACGACCATCGGGCCGTGAAAGGTCACCAACCCGCATTTTTGGGATATCCAGTTTAATAGCACACTTACATCGCTGTACCCAACGAAAATTTTGGGGTGGGAACGAACCGTTTCGATATCCAATAGGGGTAGGAGCTGAATGGAGCCGAATCCGCCCCGGGCGCAAAGAATGGCATGGATATCCGCCCGCACAAAGAACTGCTCAAGGGCCTTGACCCTCTGCTCCGCCGCACCAGCAAGGTACCCCTTTCGCTCGGAGATTCCCTCGGCCAATTCAACGCTATATCCCTCGCGTTCAAGGGCCTTGACCCCTTTCTCGATCTGGATACTCTGCACAGCCCCCGAAGGGGCCAGGATTCCAATCTTATCACCTCTTTTAAGAGCACTTGGCCTTAATTTAGCGATCACTGAAATCACCTTGAGTAAGGAGGGTAATGGGAACAGCCCCTGGGGGGCCTTTCGTGAAGTCTTACCTAATTTATCCGCCTTCGCAGAAAACCACGGGCGTAAGCCCGTAATGGCTTCATTGCGTGGTTCACCCAACCGTATCTAATGGTAACACCCCACTGAACTTATCCGTTGTGGCCAACCGGTCGACCTTGAAATAACTCCCTAGAATTTCAGAGAAGATTGAATTACTATGAATAGAATGAGAGGCCATACAGCACAAATGACTATGGGCTATCCCCAGTTCGGGTACAGCATGTCCCCAAGGTTATCCACAATTTATACATAATCATGAGAATCAAGCCCGAGCAGATTGACAGATTCATCGACCGCCTTCTTAAAAACTCCCGCGCTAAGAACCTTATGGACCTCAAGGCGGATGAGGCCACCATAAGGGCAAGAATTCAGCAGATTATAACACAAAATTTTCAAGAGGAGGAAGCGATAGAGGAGGAAGCCAAAAAGATGCTCAATAGCCTCTCCCGCGAATCCGAATCCATGGATCAACACAAGATGTTATTGCTTATCAAGCAAAGACTTGCAGCGAAAAAAGGCTTTTCCTTGTGAGCGGATTATCCGATGGGCGTATTTCCTATCTCGCCCACCTCATTTTGGATTCCTTGCAGCATGACGGGCTGGCGGATATCCCTAATACCCTCAATATGTTGAAGAAAACCAAGGAGGCCTTCAAAGAGTTTGACAATGACGAGGACCGCCTCGACCAATTGGTACGCAAGAAGATTCACTCCCTATCCCGCCCTATCCCGCCGGGAAGCCGAGAGTGGGATATCCTGTATCGCAAATACCTTGAGGAAGAGTTGAAAAAGCGATAGTTACAGGCGGCCACAGCCGCTTTAATTCCCCCAATCACTGTTATTCGCCTAAATTATCACCCCGCCCCCCTTGACAGGGCAAGCTTTCGGATTAAATTGAACCCGTCTGGTCGAGCACTCTGCCAGATTAGACCCTCGTAGCAATTATTCCTAGCTTTTTTAGCTAGTTACATAAATTCTGACAATCGGTACAGAAGGAGGATGAATACGATGATCAGGCCACTGCAGGATCGAGTGATAGTCAAAAGGATTGAAGAGGAAGAAAAATCCAAGGGCGGGATTATTATCCCGGACACCGCCAAAGAAAAACCTCAAGAAGGTCAAGTCATTGCGGTTGGCAAAGGCAAGGTTGGGGATGACGGCAAAGTGACCCCCTTGGACCTCAAGGTCAACGACCGGGTGCTCTTTGGAAAATACGCTGGGTCAGAGGTCAATATCGACGATGTTGAGCACTTAATCATGCGCGAGGATGATATCCTCGGCGTTATCGAAAAATAATTTCAGTTAATTAAGCTAAGGAGGCAGTCAAATGGGAGCTAAGATAGTCAAATTCCACCAGGAAGCACGTGATGCCATCGTAAAAGGTGTTAACGTACTCGCAGACGCGGTATCAGCGACACTCGGCCCTAAAGGGCGCAATGTTGTACTGGACAAATCCTTTGGCGCACCCACAGTAACCAAAGACGGGGTTACGGTAGCCAAAGAAATCGAATTAGAAGATAAATTTGAGAACATGGGAGCCCAGATGCTCAAAGAGGTGGCCAGTAAGACCTCTGACGTTGCTGGAGATGGGACTACAACAGCCACCGTCCTGGCTCGCAAGATTATTACCGAGGGAATCAAGATGGTCGTAGCGGGACATGACCCCATGACGCTCAAGCGGGCCATTGATAAGGCTGTCGGAGCCGTGACCGCAGAGCTAAAAATCCTATCCAAGGAAACCAGAGATCCGAAAGAGATTGCTCAGGTTGGCTGTATCGCGGCAAACAATGACAGCACCATTGGCGACGTAATTGCAGAGGCCATGAACAAGGTCGGCAAGGAAGGCGTGATTACGGTCGAGGAGGCCAAGGGCCTGGAAACGAGCCTCGACGTTGTCGAGGGGATGCAGTTTGATCGCGGTTACCTCTCCCCGTATTTCGTAACCGATCAGGAGAAAATGGAAACCATCCTTGAAGACGCATACATTTTGATCAATGAAAAGAAAATCTCCAACATGAAGGATCTCTTACCGATCCTGGAACAGATCGCCAAGACGGGAAAACCCTTCATTATCATTGCTGAGGACATCGAGGGGGAGGCCCTTGCGACCCTGGTCGTCAACAAGATCCGTGGCACTCTCCAGTGCGTGGCGGTAAAAGCTCCGGGCTTTGGTGACCGTAGAAAGGCCATGCTGGAGGATATCGCGACTCTCACCGGAGGCAAGCTCATTGCCGAAGAACTCGGCATCAAACTGGACAACATCCCGCTCCAGGATCTGGGACGAGCCAAGAGGATCGTGGTCGACAAGGACAACACCACAATCATCGATGGGGCAGGCCAGAAGGCCGACATCGAAGGACGGATCAAGCAGATCCGGGCCCAGATCGACGAGACTACCTCCGATTACGATCGTGAGAAGCTCCAGGAACGCCTGGCAAAGTTAGTCGGCGGTGTCGCGGTCATCAACGTAGGCGCGGCCACCGAGATTGAGATGAAAGAGAAAAAGGCCCGTGTCGAAGACGCCCTTCACGCCACCCGCGCCGCGGTGGAAGAAGGAATCGTCCCTGGCGGTGGGGTCGCCCTGATCAGGGCCTCCAGCGCACTGGACAAACTGACCATTTCCAATGAGGAAGAAAAGGCAGGAATCAATATTGTCCGCCGGGCCCTGGAAGAGCCGCTCAAGAAGATCACCATAAACGCCGGTGTAGACGGCTCCATCGCCCTGCAGAAGGTCAAGGATGCCACTGGCTCTTTTGGCTTTAACGCATCGACGGAAAAGTATGAAGACCTGTTGGCAGCAGGGGTCGTGGATCCGACCAAGGTGGTTCGTACGGCCCTTCAGAACGCCGCCTCTATCGCCGGTCTGATGCTAACGACCGAGGCGATGGTGGCAGAGAAGCCTGAGGAGAAGTCAGCTATGCCCCCGATGCCTCCCGGAGGTGGAATGGGTGGAATGGGCGGCATGATGTAGCCCCCAAAACAATAGAACCCGGCTTACCTGACTCCCGGTTTAACACCGGTTGGCGGGTAGGCCGGGATCCTCTCCCCACCTTGACAAAGAGCCTATTTCGTATTACCCTCCACCTAGAATTTTTCCCTGAAAAGATAACAAGTTACCTGCGATCCGGACCATGTTTGAGAACCTGACCGACAAATTGGAACTGACCTTTAAAAGACTTAGGGGTCAGGGAAAGATCACCGAAAAGAACATCGAAGAAAGCCTCCGAGACGTCCGATTGGCGCTCCTTGAGGCCGATGTCAATTTTAAGGTTGTTAAAGACTTCATAGATTCGATTAAAGAAAAAGCCCTGGGCCAAGAAGTTCTCCTAAGCCTGACACCTGACCAGCAGCTCATCAAGATTGTCCAACAGGAACTGATCGCACTACTTGGAGGGGAACGCGAGGAACTGAACCTTAAAGGGCCCCCACCCCAGATCGTACTATTGGTCGGGTTGCAGGGCTCTGGAAAAACGACGACTCTGGCCAAGCTCGCAGCTCATCTAAAACAAGATAAAAACAGGACTCCATACCTCGTCCCCGCAGACATATACCGTCCCGCAGCGGCCGAGCAGCTCAAGATCCTAGCCGAGGAAGCCGGTGTGCCTATCTATCAGCCCAGGCCCGACACCCCGGCGCTGGTTATCTGCAAAGAGGCCCTGAAGGAAGCCAAAAACCAGTTCTGTGACCTGGTGCTGGTCGACACGGCGGGAAGACTTCATATTGATACGGACCTCATGGAGGAACTTCGGACCCTTCAGTCTGAGCTGCAACCACACCATATCCTGCTGGTCGCAGACGCCATGACTGGTCAGGATGCCGTCAACCAGGCCAAGAGCTTCAATGAGGCCCTCAATCTCACCGGTATCATCCTTACGAAAATGGACGGTGACGCGCGGGGGGGGGCAGCCCTTTCCATGCGCCAGGTCGTAGGTAAGCCCATCCTCTTCGCCGGCGTGGGTGAGAAGTTAAACGCCCTTGAGCCCTTTACCCCCGATCGGCTCGCTTCGAGAATCCTGGGTATGGGAGACGTCCTGACCCTGATCGAAAAGGCCGAACAAGCCAATGAAGATAAAGTTACACTGGACTTGGAAAAGCGGGCCAAAAAGGGAGCCTTTTCTCTGGAAGATTTTCAAACCCAATTAAAGATGATGAAAAAAATGGGCTCCGTTGGCGACCTCATGGACATGATCCCGGGGGCCCGCAAACTGACCCAGAAAGTCGATTTGTCCCAAGCAGAGAACGAGATCAAACGGGTCGAGGCCATCATCAATTCCATGACCCAAGAGGAACGACACAATTCCAACCTGTTGAACGGCAGTCGCAGGCGCCGTATTGCCAGCGGCAGCGGCACGACCGTAACGGACGTAAATCGGCTGATGAAACAGTTTCTTCAGATGAAAAAAATGATACAGAAGATGAGTAAGATGGGCGCTAGAGCGGCCATGGGTCGCCTGCCCTTTTCATTCGAATCCTAGAACGAGGGGAGCAACTTATGAGTGTGCGCATTCGGCTAAGCAGGCATGGAACAAAGAAAAAACCATTCTACCGTATTGTTGTGGCGGATTCCCACTCGCCTCGTGATGGCAGATTTATCGAACAAGTGGGAACCTACGATCCCAGGGCCCAGTCCGGTGGTCTCAAGATCGATAGCCAGACCATTGGAAAGTGGGTTAAAAATGGGGCCCAACCGTCTCTAACCGTCTCCCAGTTACTCAAGCAGGCGGCAAGCCAACCGACCCCGCCGGCCAATGCCCCAGCCTGAAGGAGACAACCAGAGCTTGCTTTCCGGTTTAATTCTGCCGACAGGAGGGAATCCCAGTCATGAAGGAGCTGATTCAATATCTGGCAAAATCCCTAGTAGACAACCCAGACGCCGTCGAGGTCAGCGAAACTGAAGGAGACGCCGCTTCGGTCCTGGAATTGAGAGTGGCAAAAGAAGACCTCGGCCGCATTATCGGAAAACAAGGAAGAACGGTAAAATACATTCGAACGATTCTCAACGCCGCAGCCTCCCGGGTCAACCGCAAGGTTGTCCTCGAGATCGTAGAAGACAGATAGCTCGGTACAGTTCAAAGGTGTCTGACCCACTCATTCCTTTGGGTGAATTCGTCGCCCCGCATGGTATCGACGGTTGGCTCAAGCTAAGACTATACAACCTCGAAAGCACTATCCTCGATTCAGCCGGACCGATCGTTCTTGAAAAGGGCGGGGTCCTATCTACTTTTGTTTTCGAGAGGAAAAAAGCCCACAAAGGACACCTCCTGGTTAAGCTTCAAGGCGTCGACGGCATCAACGATGCGCAAGGTCCTGTCGGCTCCACCCTGATGGTCGCCGAGCAAGCACTCCAACCCCCCGAGGAGGGGGAATACTATTACTATCAGGCCGTCGGTCTTGATGTCTTCGACACGCAGGGCGTTTGGATCGGCAAGGTCACCCGTATCTGGTTCAAGGAGGGAGGCGACCTCTACGTGGTGTCGGGGGACTCCAAGGAATTCCTGATCCCCGCGGTCAAAGACGTCATTGAAAAGATCGATCTCTTGCAAAAGAAAATGATCATTAATCCCCCCGATGGCCTGCTGGAGATCTAAACTTGATCATACGGGACCGGTCAATCTTGAATTCATGGATCAATTCATTCTGATCCCAAGGAACCGATTGTCTGACGCTGGGAAGAACCATGGTTAATTTTACCGTTATTACCATATTCCCACCCATGTTATCCTCACCCCTTGAGCACAGCATACTCAAAAAAGCTCAGGAAAAGGGTTTGATCTCGGTTTGCTTGGTTGACCTTAGGGACTACTGCACCGATCCTCACCGCGTCACCGACGACTCTCCCTATGGAGGCGGCCAAGGCATGGTGATGAAACCCGAGCCCCTGATCGCCGCTATCGATGATGCCAGATCCAAGCTCAAGCAACCCCGGGTAATTTTACTGACGCCCCGAGGCCGGGTCTTCAATCAGGCGGAAGCCCAGAAACTGGCCCAGGAACAAGACCTGGTATTTATCTGCGGCCGCTACGAAGGGGTGGATGAGAGAGTCAAGGCCTTTGTCGATGACGAAGTTTCCGTAGGTGATTACACGCTGAGCGGAGGTGAAATCCCCGCCATGGTTCTGATCGATGCAGTGACCCGACTGATCCCCGGCGTATTGGGAAACGAGCTGTCGGCCCTGGACGAGTCCTTCACTGACGGGCTGCTGGAATATCCTCAGTACACCCGACCGGACGATTTTCGAGGTCTTGGCGTCCCGAAGGTTCTCCTTTCCGGGGACCACAACCGAATCAAGCAGTGGCGTCGGGAGATGAGTCTCAAACTGACCCGCGAGCGGCGACCGGATCTCTTCAAACGAATTAAACTCACGGCACCGGAACGACGGGCAACCCCCATCCACGCCCCTCTCTACGTAGCCCTGTTGCACCATCCCGTAGTCGACAAAAACCAACAGGTCGTCACTTCGGCAATCACCAACATGGATATTCATGACATCGCCCGATCCGCGCGCACTTACGGCGTTCAAGGATTCTACGTCGTTAATCCGATCAAGGCCCTGCACAAACTGGCAGCTAAGATAACCGAGCACTGGCTGCATGGCTACGGGAGTACCTATAACGAGACCAGAAAGGAGGCCCTTTCCCTGGTCCGATTGACCGACACGCTGGACCAGGCGATAATGGCCGTGGAACGGGAATGCGGTTCCCGCCCCAATCTCGTTGCCACTTCGGCGCGTCCCCTCGAAGGCGTCCAGAGGACCTCTTTTCCTGCCCTGCGGGATATGCTAGAAAGAACGTCCGAACCCTTTTTACTCCTACTGGGAACGGGCTGGGGGCTGGCCGAATCGGTCTTGAACCAATCGGACTACCTCTTGCAACCTGTGGAGGGTAATGGGGATTACAACCATCTCTCCGTACGGTCGGCAGCGGCCATTATGCTCCATGAGCTCTTAGGGACCGATTGAGAAATAGGAACGTCTTTATGAATTTGCTGGATCAAATCGAAACCGAACAGAAAAAAGAGGTCCCTTCCCTAAAGGCGGGTCAAACCGTACGTGTCCATGTGAAAGTTGTCGAAGGAGAAAAAGAGCGGACTCAGGTCTTCGAAGGGGTGACCATCGGGATATCCGGAAAGGGTAGCCGTCGAACCTTTACCGTACGAAAGATCTCCTACGGCGTCGGTGTCGAACGGATATTCCCTCTGTATTCGCCACGTATCGAAAAGATAGAGGTCGTCTCTGGCGGAAAGGTCAGACGGGCCAAGCTCTATTACTTGAGGGAGCTTTCGGGAAAGCGGGCGCGGCTCTACGAAGATAAGCGTCAACGTTCCTAACGAAAGTCGACCTGTTCTTCATTCCCCTTCTTTCAACGACTTCTGAACCCGTCCTACCCACCCTGCTCGAATCCCAACCAGGACCAGCGGGGACGCTCAATTTAATAGGAAATGGAATTATTCGAATCTTCCTCCAAGCCGGACCCCAGTGTCCATACGCCGCTGGCGGAGCGGCTTCGACCTACGACCCTTGCGGAGTTTGTGGGCCAAGCCCACCTTCTGGCACCGGGGAAACTGCTTGCTGAAATGATCCGGTCGGGGCGGCTTCAATCCCTCATCCTGTGGGGCCCCCCAGGTTCTGGCAAGACAACCTTGGCCCGGCTCATCGCCGTCGCCCACAAGGCCCACTCGGTCCACTTCTCTGCCGTGACCTCCGGGGTTAAGGAGCTCAAAAATATCATTGATGACGCCGAGCGATTAAACCGCCTGGGCCAGGCCACGGTACTGTTCGTGGACGAGATCCACCACTTTAATAAGACCCAACAAAACATCTTCCTCCCCCACGTGGAACGAGGGACCATCACTCTCATCGGGGCGACTATTGAGAACCCGTCATTTGAATTGATTGCGCCGCTGCTCTCCCGTTCCCAGGTACTACTCCTGCATCCCCTATCACCCGATGAGCTAAAGCAAATCATCGACCGCGCCCTACACGACCACCCGAGGGGTCTAGGCCAATATGGGATGGAGATTACCCCCGACGGCCTGGAGTATCTGATCCAGGGGTCCCACGGAGATGCCCGCACAGCTCTGAGCGCGCTAGAGAACGCCTCTGCGATGGCACGCCAACACGAGAGCAAAGAGATTGACCTGCCCACTCTCCAGGAGGCCCTCCAGCGAAAACCCCTTTCCTATGACAAGTCCGGTGACGAGCACTACAACGTCATCTCGGCCTTCATTAAAAGCTTGCGGGGCAGCGACCCGGATGCCGCACTGTACTGGTTAATGCGTATGCTCGGGGCGGGCGAGGACCCGCTCTTTATCCTCCGCCGAATGATCATATTTGCCGCGGAGGATATCGGCAATGCGGACCCCCAGGCGCTCCAGGTTGCCGTGGCCGTTAAAGAGGCCTTTCATTTCGTGGGACTCCCTGAAGGAAAGATCCCCCTTGCCCAGGCCGTCACCTACTTGGCCACCGCACCCAAATCCAACGCCTCATACAGAGCCATGATCGAGGCGGAGCACGATGTTTCAGATAAGGGCGCGCTGCCCGTCCCCCTTCACCTGCGCAATGCCCCCACGCCCCTGATGGAGCAACTGGGCTACGGCAAGGGATACCGTTACGCCCGTGACTTCCCGGAACATGTAGTCAGCCAGGAGCACCTGCCGGAAGGATTGGTCGGAAGAATATACTACCACCCTACGGATTTCGGTTTCGAGAAGACCATCCGTGAAAGGATCAAAAGCTGGGAGGAAGCAAAGAAAGGAGAATAGAGACCTCCTTACATAGCTTGGCCTCCACATAATCGAAGATCCTTTCTTGCCCGGACACTCCATCCATGTTTTTTATCCAAACCTTCCGCGCTTTTCGCCATCGGGACTATTTTATATTTTGGAACGGATTGTTTTTCGGCCACCTTGGCTCCCTAATCCAGACGACCGCCGCTGGATGGTTGATCCTCATGCTCACGGACTCTCCCTTTTACCTCGGACTCAACGGGCTATGTCTGGGATTACCACGAGTGATCTTCTCACCTTTAGGCGGAGCCGTTGTCGATCGGCTGGACCGGCGGTTGCTCTTTTATCTCACCCAAAGCCTGTTTCTTCTTATGTCCCTCTTCCTTGCCCTGATGAATTACTCGGGCTTGATCCAGGTTTGGCACGTGTTGATGGTTTCAGCCCTGACGGGGTTTATATTGTCCTTCGAACAGCCCATAAGGCAGTCGCTCCTGCATCACCTGGTGCCCCAGGCAGACCTAATTAATGCAGTTAGCCTTTACAATCTCATCTTTAACGGAGCGCCTCTGATCGGGCCGGCTATCGCCGGTGCGCTGATCCCGATCATCGGCACCGCCGGCTGTTTTTTCTTTCACTCGGCGGGGAGCGCCATCGTCCTCATCACCATTGGTTTGATTCGGATTCCTAAAACAGTCGCACCAAAACAGAAGAAATCTCTGGGCCGAGATATGACCGAGGGACTAGCCATCGCTTGGAACACACCCATTTTTTTCTCCCTCTTTACAGCCCTGGCAATAATCAGTTTTTTCACCAAGCCGTACAACCAGTTCATGCCGGTTTTTGCCCGGGACATCCTCCTGGTCGGAGCCCCCGGCCTCGGTCTCCTCCTGATGGCCCCTGGAGCAGGTGCCATTGTGGGTGGACTGGTTCTCGCCTCCGCAAGGCATTTTCCAAAAACCTACCGTCTGATGTTTGCCCTGATGGGTGGTTTTGGATTCGCCCTGATCCTCTTTTCGAGTTCACGTTCATTTTCACTGTCGCTTGTTTTTCTATTCCTTGCGGGCGTATTCCAGTCAACGTTGCTGACAGTCATCACTACCACCTTGCAGCTCTATTCGACGGACCGTACCCGAGGACGGATCATGTCGCTTTACGGACTATTTAATCGTGGGTTGGGGCCTATGGGGGCCTTTCCCATGGGGATTTTCGCCACCTGGTTCGGGGCACCCGTCACCATTGCCATGGGAGCCGTGGTGGGAATGGGCATCACCGTGTACATCACTCTTTGGAGTCCCCACCTACGCAGGGCAGGATCGCTGGCGGAACCGTCAGGGATTAGGAAGGAGAGTCCGAATTAAACCGTTCGGTCGGGAATCCGGCGTTTTCGCCCTCCGGCAGGACCACCAGGATAAATGTCTGCTCCGTCTTCATCCCACCGCTCGTGATATGCATTGTGATGCGATGGCGGCCGATAGGCGTAGAGGACGTGGTCTGGAGGGTAAAGGGGAGCGACACCCGACTGTTCTGGGCCCCCAGGGTCGCAGAGAGCCTTCCAAAGGTCCATAGAACTCCAGGTACCGAATTGGGCGTTATGAATTTGACCTCCCCTTCAAAGTTGAAATGCCTGTTCAAGATAACGGTAAAGGTCACCTCGGAACCTCGCCCCACGGCTTTCCCGGCCTCCGAGAGCTTGGCGCTATAGCACTGGCTGGCAGGGTCCTTCGGGTCGGAGCCCCAGCGGATCTCCTCCTGATTGGGGCAGTTGTCACCGTCATCATCACCCAAGCCAACCGGCTGAACCGTAATCGATTCGTGGCCCCAGGCACACCGACCCGCATTGTCTTCCAGTTAGGCGTTGTTGTTGATCAGGAACGCCCCCGACGTGCTCGCGAAATCAGCCCGTGCGACCAGCTTCCTACTTCCGCTCGCCCCCGGTTCCATGTCGCCCAGCTTCCAGGCGATGACGTTACCAAACTCGGAGCCACCGTCACTGGCTGGCACGAAGACCATTCCAGCAGGCAGCACGTCTTTCAAGGTTACCCCCTTCATGGTCTGATCCGGGCTATTGTTGGTATAAGTCAATATGTAAGTGATACGTCCACCGATCAAGACCGGGTTGGGATTGTGGGTCGCCATGAGGGACATGACCGACTCACACCTTCCGCCGGCTCCACTACCGCCCTTTCTCGCCGTTCCGACATCGTTTACGGCCGGCGCAAATTCCGGATACTTAGACGAGCCGCCAGTCGAGGCAGAGGGCAGTTGTTCACGGGTAATCTCAATCTTATTTTCCGTAATAATGATATGCTCCACCCCTCCTTCGGTCTTGATGATGGTCTCACCCGGGGCTGTGCGAGCGACCTCTGGATCAAGAGCCGTATCCCCACCACCCGCAACCGGCCCATTCTGGGCTCCGGTATCGGTAGTGGCATCACTCGTGGCCGCCGGTGTCGTCGTTCCAGCTACTTCCTCAGTTTGCGGAGCTTCACCCTCTGGTGTTGGAACTATTTCTCCTACAGAAGTCTTCGGTTCGTCACCGCCGGAGACCGGACCCGACTGACCGGTTTGGGTCGTCGTCGGCCTACCCAACTCGAAGGCCTGTTCAATGCTCGTGCCCGTTGAACCCGTGTTGTAAGATGACGGGAAGGTCACGCCGTAGGTCTGGGACCCCACGCTGTTGGAAGATTGATCGCCCCCAGGTATCCCCACAATGGTCGCATAGCTGGAGTTGGAGCTATTTCCCTCCGCATCGTATATGTTGGCATTGTTAACCAGTTGGTTTCCCGTTTGTGCAGAGGAGGCGACCTGCACCAGCAAGGTGCGGATCCCTTTGGAACCCGGTGCCAGTGTACCCAGAGATCACATCACCACGTTATCCGTGTCGTTCACGGTACCACCGTCGCTGGCCGAGATAAAAAGCGTATTGGTGAGCATCACCTGAGATGCATTCCCGGTCGCGTTGCTGGAATGAGCGAAGTTCAGAGAAATCGTGAACTGGTCTCCGAGAGTAAAATAGTCTTCCATCTTCTGCCTTTTTCTCGTGTCTTTTTAATCACCTTTCCGGCCCGTGCGGCCGTAACGGTCCTCTAAACGAACAACATCGTCGAGTTCGGATGTCGATACCTCTAGGATATCACAATCATCAAGGGCCATCATCCGATGCCTGGTCCCGGGGGGGATGTGGACACAATCACCCGGTTCGAGCCGTTGTTTCACCCTTTCTCCCTGAACCTCTGTTTCCAATTCCAAAGAACCGTGCAAGATATGGATCGACTCGTCTTTTACTCTATGATATTGATAGCTTAGACTCTCCCCCCTCTTTACGTGCAGGACCTTGCCCGCATAATGGTCCGTACGGGCCCAGATGAGCTCATAGCCCCAGGGTTTTTCTATCTTTTCCGGCTTATGTGGTAGGGTTTTATCGGCCATATCTCGTAACTATTAGGATACCAAATGTCGCGGCTTTTAGACCAGCGTATTAATAGGCCCCTATAGGCATCCGATCCAGATATGCCCAAGGGCAAAATTAACAAAAACGGAGCCGAACCCGGTTTTTGATGTGGGGTGATCGATCCGGATGAACCGCGCTACTTGGTTGAACCCAGGCCCAGCAGGCCGATATCGAAGTTGAAGCTGGTCTTGTCCGGGTTCGTTGTATGGTTGACGCTAATACCGACCGTCCAGCACTCACACGGGGATAGCAGCTTGATACCCCCGCGGTTGCCGGTAAATCGACTGTCACGCGCGTCGTAGCTCCCATCGTAGAGGATCAGGATGTTATCGGTCACGTGCAGGATGGAATGTAATCCCACCTCTTCGAGCACGTTACGGGTGATCGTGTCCTCGGGCGGCAGGACGGTGAGGTTTGCGTTTTCTGCCAAGGGGGCCAACTGGTTCCTGCGGATGAATCGATAACTGAGACTCAGCGAATTGGACTTCATGAAGTCCTGGTCGAGGACGCGATGAAGTATCGGCCTGGGGCCGGTCAACGACACCTGAGTCCAGGCCTGACTGAACTGCCATGGCCCTGGATTGAGCCCGGTAAACACTTCCAAAGAGACAAAATCCGCCGGCGTCCACTTGAAATCGATTTCCAGGTCGGAAAGGGTATCTCCGCCGTTCCGCTCCTTATCGATATCGTAGTTCAAGGCCAAGCCTAGATGTCCTATCTCGCGCACGTCACTCTTATCCGAGGGAGTGAGCAGGTCCACTCCTCGGTCCGAACCACCCTCCGAAGGCGGTGGAACAAATTTGCCCAGGAAGCGATTGACCAACGAGAAGTTCAGTATGTTCCTCCGGTTGACCCTATCGACCCCATCCATAATGGGGATATCCGACTGGTTGGTACCAGGTATGAAAAGGTAGTTCACTCGGGGTTCTACCATATGCTTGATCTTTTGAAGCGCAGAGCCGTTCCAGGCAAAGTGATTGGAAACCGAGGTCCCCACATTGCCCTTCAGTTCCACGAGCGAGCGAATCTTGTTTTTATCGTAGATCCCCTCGGTTCGGTGCAGGTAGTAGACGGTTCCCCTCGGGGCGGCATCCAAGGAGCCGTCCAGATACGGAAAGAGTCGAAAGGGAAGGGAGACTTCCGGTCGCAGGTCCAACCGGAATCCGTCGGCCCCTTTTTTCCTCATGTAGTTCACACTCTCCGCCCGCCAGCTGAACTCGACGGGGAGTCCAAAATTCTTCTCGCCCCAAAAGGACAGATTTGGGAGCCGGAAAAACGTATCATCGTCGTCTTGAATAAAATCCTGGACGGCGTCCCACTCACCCCGCAGGAACATATCGCTTTCATGATTGAAGAATCCTACCCGTGACCGTGCGTAACGACTGGTCTGAATATCCCTTACTCGAACGTTGTCCACGTCAAACTGGTCCACCAGTTCCCGGGTAAACAGGTCGTCGCTAAGGACAAAGATATCGCTGTAGGTGATCCATCCCAAGCGATGTTGGTAGCGGTGCCTACCGACTGCACTCCAACGGCCCTGAGGGATGCTTGGATCGTCGATGGTCGTATCTTCGATATCGTCCTCTGCGTCGTTTCTCCAAGTTTCATTGAAGTAGGAGCCGTTGACGTATAGGTTCGAATCCCGGTTGAAGACCTTGCGAAACTTTCCTATGGCGCCCAACCGGGTGCGGGTCTCTACATTGCCCTGAAGGGTAAGGTCGGTACTCTTGTTGATGGCCCAGAAGTAGGGCTGTTGATAGCGGAATCCATCCCTGCTCGAATAGCCCATCTTGGGGAAGAGGAAACCGCTCTGTCTCTCTGTCCTCATGGGGAAAAAGGCGTAGGGCAGGTAGAGGACGGGCACCTCCAGGAGATGAAAGGTTCCCCCTTTGATAAACCCTTTCCCTTCACGGGTCAGTCCGATCTCGCGAGCCTTGATTTGCCAGGTCGGGGTACCCGATTCGCACAGACAGGTGGTAAAAGATCCATCATCGATATGGTACGCCTGCCCGTCGAACTTCTTGAGGCTTCTACCGGACAAGCTAATGTGGCTTTCCTCGATGAAGACCTCCCCCTGTTCGATCTCCCATTTCTCTTCCCGCATGTCCATGCGAATAGATTC
Source organism: Binatia bacterium (assembly GCA_963664015.2). GTDB lineage: Bacteria > Desulfobacterota > Binatia > UBA9968 > CAXXLF01 > JACZQL01. Next base: position 1,378,092 of record CAXXLF010000002.1, read on the forward strand.
GGCCTTTAACTTCCAATCGGGATTCACTACCGAGACCTGGCCCTTGGCCTCCACTTCCTGTTTCTCTCGGTTGACCCGCACGGACTCGGCCTTCAGGACCGCGTCCTCACGCTTGATCTTCACATTGCCCTTGGCCCGAATCACGTTACCGGCTTCCTCGACGGTAAGCTGCTCCGCGGTCACGTCGATCTCACCTTTCCTGGGCTGGGTCTGAGCCAGTCCGATTTGAGCGGACCACAAGAGCAGGGCCATCAAAAGGCCTGAGGCAGCGCGGATCATACGGCCCCTAACACCCCAGACACTATGTGGAGTTTTTTTGTTTGAACGAGAAACGGTCGTACCTGACCCAAGAGGTAAAGGGAGCCGGTAACCAGCAGGACTTCATCTCGACCGGCACTGCCCAGTAAGGTACCGACGGCCTCCATGGGATCGTCGATCGTCTTCACCGGCAGCCCGGGAGGAAGCAGACGATGCAAGAGTTCAGGCTCCCCGCTGCGTTCCATAGGCACGCGGGTCAAGACAATTTCATCGGCAACGCGGGTGAGCTCTGTTAACATACCCGACCAATCCTTATCCTTCATCACCCCGAAAAGCAGCTTGACCTTCCTACCGCCCACCAAAATACGCACCTCGTGGACCAGAGCCTTGACCCCCTGCATGTTGTGCGCCCCGTCAAGGATGACCACAGGCGTGTGTCCGATAATCTCTAATCGCCCGGGCCAGTAGACCCTTTCCAGCCCTTGGCGGATCGCAGCTTCGTCCACGGGGAACCGATCCTGCATAAGTTCTAGCGCGGCCAATGCGGAGGCCGCGTTGCGCCTTTGGTGGACTCCACGTAAGCCAAGGGAAAGCCCCTTCAAATGCCAACGAATACCGTCGTACGAGAACTGGTCATTCTCCCCTAAATCGACAGAAAAGTCCCGACCGAAGAAATAGGTGGGGCACCCCTTAATCCGGGCAATATCCTCAATAACGACCCGGGCCTGTGTTTCCAAGGGTCCCCCCACAACCGGGACCCCTTCCTTGATGATCCCCCCCTTCTCCCGCGCGATGGAATCCAGGTCGGAGCCCAAATACGCCTCATGGTCTTTTGCCACGGTGGTAATGATGGACACCCCGGGTACAACAAGGTTGGTGGCATCCAGCCTGCCCCCCATTCCGACCTCCAATACGGCTACGTCCACGTCATGATGAGCGAAATAGATCATGGCCATGACGGTCACGAATTCGAAAAAGGTAAGGAAGATTTTTGCCTCTTCCAAGCGTTGCGTCAAGGATTCGGCTATTTCGACTACCTCGTCGGGCAAAATCTCGCCTTGGCCCACTCGAATCCGTTCCGTGAAGGAGGTGAGATGAGGCGAGGTGTACAGGGCGGCTCGATAACCCTGAGCGCACAGGATGCTGTGCAGCATGGCTGCCGTAGACCCCTTCCCATTGGTGCCGGCGATATGAAAGACCGGGCAACAACGCTCCGGATGGTCGAACAGAGACAGAGCTTGCTCAACACGATGCAAACGCAAATCGACCTCACCGCCGCGCAGGTTGTAAATCGTGTTGAGAGTCTCTGAGTAGGATGGCATCAAGGAACCTAACAGCTGCTTTCTCAAATAAGGGCACTAACGGTGCTTCTTAGAAACACTGTTTACGGCCCGCTTGAGGCTGGCCACGAATGCGGCCGCTCGTTTGACCTTGTCTTCCCGACGGCGGGCCTTCTCCATGATATTGATCAAGGCGCTTCCCACCACTACCGCATCGGCAAAGGAAGCAACCCAAGCCGCTTGCTTAGGGGTAGAGATACCAAAACCGACGCCGATGGGCAAAGAGGTACTGCGTCGAACCCGGGCCACCAGGGCGCCGAGTCCCTTCTCGAAACTACTCCTCGTTCCCGTCACCCCGGTCACCGACACATAATAGATAAAGCCTCCAGCCTCCCGGGTAACCAGACGAACACGGTGCGAGTCACTGGTAGGGGCCAGTAGGTAGATCATATGGAGGCCTCGGGCTGTGGCCCAGCTCTTGAGCTCCCCGCTCTCCTCCGGGGGAAGATCCACGCACAGAATTCCATCGGCCCCCGCATTCCTGGCCTCCTGGGTAAGCCGCTTGAGCCCGAAATGAAAGAATGGGTTGTAGTAACCAAAAAGGATCAGTGGAACTTCCGAGCGCCGGCGAAACTGGCGAACCACCTCCAAGATGCTGGAAAGCGACAGCCCCTTATGGAGGGCGCGTTCGGAGGCCCGTTGGATCGTCGGGCCGTCGGCCATCGGATCCGAAAAAGGGATGCCCAGTTCGATCAGGTCAGCCCCGCTTTGTGCCACCGCCAGCAGCGTTTCCAACGTGGTCCGAAGATCCGGGTCCCCCGCCTCGATGAATGGGATCAAGGCGGTCTTTCCCCGGCTTTTCAACTCGGCAAATTTTTGATCAATACGATTCACTCTTCGTTAACCCGTTGGTTGGTCATCAAGTTGCTTACGGTTATCGATCACGCACCCTCTAAAGTTTATCTCCCAAATATTTTGTCACCGCATCGATATCTTTGTCCCCTCTTCCCGACAAGTTCAGGACAATCAACTCACGCTTGGACCGCCGGGGGGCAAGACGAATGACTTCGGCCACCGCATGGGCACTCTCCAATGCGGGAATGATCCCCTCCACCTCAGAGAGCACCCTCATGGAATTGACAGCCTCCGTATCGGTGGCCGAGACAAACGCGATACGACCGGATTCGTAGAGGTAACTGTGTTCCGGACCCACTCCGGGATAATCCAGACCCGGGGCGATGGAGTGGGCATGGCGGATCTGACCGGTCTTTTCCTGGAGCAGGTAAGTCTTGTTCCCATGGAGCACTCCGATCGTACCGCCAAGGATCGATGCCGAGTGGTGCCCACTACGCAGTCCCAAACCCGCTGCTTCCACACCGATCATCTTCACCCGTCGATCTTTCAGAAAGGGATAGAACAACCCCATGGCGTTGCTCCCACCACCGACACAGGCGACCAGGTAGTGGGGCAATCGACCTTCCTTTGCGAGGATTTGCCGCCGCGCCTCCTTACCGACGACCGACTGAAAATCGCGTACCATCATGGGATAGGGATGGGGACCGGCCACCGAGCCGATGAGGTAATAAGTGGAGCGGACATGGGTCACCCAGTTTCTGAGGGCCTCGTTCATAGCGTCCTTCAGTGTACAGGTACCCGAGTCTACTACTATGACCTTGGCTCCGAGCAGTTTCATTCGCGAGACATTCAAGGATTGACGCTGTACATCCTCTTTGCCCATGAAGATCTCACACTCCATACCAAAAAGCGCCGCCACTGTCGCCGTAGCGACCCCATGCTGCCCGGCACCCGTCTCCGCTATGACCCGCTGTTTGCCCATCCTGCGGGCAAGGAGGATCTGTCCCACCGTGTTATTGATCTTGTGAGCTCCCGTATGACAGAGGTCTTCGCGTTTGATATAGACCTTGGCGCCGCCGAGCCGGCGGGTGAGACGCTCGGCAAAGTAAAGGGGCGTTTCCCTACCGACGTATTCACGTAGATAGGTATGGACCTCACGCTGGAAGGCTCGGTCACGCCGCGCCTTGGTGTAGGCCTCCTGCAAAGCGACCAGGGCCGGCATGAGGGTCTCGGATACGTAGCGACCCCCGAAGACGCCATAGTGCCCCTGTCGATCAGGAAGCCTTGGCAGCGAGGATGAATTCTTTGAGTTTCCCATAATCCTTAATACCCGGACGGGCCTCAACGCCGGAACAAACGTCTACCCCGATGGGCCGTACCTCAGTGACGGCACGGACTACATTGTTCAGATTCAACCCACCGGAAAGAATAACCCGGGTCGGATCCAATCCCTCAATCCACTCCCACTGGAACGGATAGCCCGAGCCGCCGTACCCATCGCTCCAGGAATCCAAAAGATAAAAATCTGCAGGGTATTCACCAACCGTGGCCAGGGATCCCTGGTTCCGGACTCGAAAGGCCTTGATGACCTTGACCTCCCACGCTTCGCAGTATTTGGGATCCTCCTCCCCATGGAACTGGACGCCGCTAAAGGCGGGACCGTCTGCGCCGCTCGGTACCGGACCAATAATCTCTTTTACCCTGGCCCGAGGCTCGTTGACCACAACGGCGATCCGGCAAACCTCCCGTGGCACCTCGCTCACAATGGCCCACGCCTGCTCTGGCGTTAAATAGCGCGGGCTCGGTGGATAGAAATTGAACCCTAGGGCATCGGCACCGAACTCTACCGATTTGAGAGCATCCTCGACGCTGGTTATTCCACAGACCTTAACCTTAACCATAACAATCTGTTAACCGCGAATAGGCCCCGTCCCGTAAATGACAATTTGCCATTCGCTATTTACAATTGGCTATTTGCTAATTAGCAGTTCCCTCAGCTTGGCTCCCGGGTCGCGGGCCCGCATGAGCGTCTCGCCAATAAGAAACACATGGGCCCCCAAGGCTTCGAGCCTCACCATTTGACCGGAACCTTCTATGCCACTTTCACAGACCACGGTTTTGTCTCTGGGAACCATCGGGAGCAGCTTCTCTACGACGTCCAGATTGACCTCGAACGTTTTCAAGTCCCGGCTATTGATGCCGATAAGCGTTGCCCCGGCTACCAGTGCGCATTCTAACTCGCCTTCCGTGTGTACCTCGACCAGGGCCTGTAGGGACAGCGAACGAGCCTGACCCATTAGGTCCAGAAGCAAGGAGATGTCGAGCAATGCCACGATGAACAGCACCGCGTCGGCCCCAAATCCCCGCGCCTCAACCAGTTGATAAGGGTCAACAATAAAATCCTTCCGCAGCAGGGGGAGAGTAACTTCCCCTTTGACCTTCTCCAGAGAGGAGAGACTTCCCAGGAAGAACCGTTCCTCAGTGAGGACCGAAAGGGCACTGGCACCATTGGCCGCTAGGGACCTGGCGATTTCCACAGCGTCGAAGTCCTCACGAATAACCCCTTTGGAAGGTGAAGCGCGCTTGACTTCGGCGATGACATGCCGCGACGTCCCCCGCAGACTGCCTTCAAAATCCCGCGGCGGCAGGTGAAACAGGGGACGATCCTCAAGCTGCGAGGTCGGACTTCTACGCTGTCTTTGCTCGACCTCCTCGCGTACATGGTTGACGATGGTTTCAAGAAAGATACTCATCTACCCCCGACTCCGCACCCTCTGCTATTCGCACCTAACTGGAGTTGCTAACGCGGACCAGCAAGTCGAGCTTTTCCTGCGCCCTGCCTGAATCAATGGCTTCATGAGCCCGCTTGATTCCATCGGCGATGGATTCCACTGTACCGCTAGCATACAGAGCGGCACCGCTATTCAGGAGAGTCACGTCCCGTCTCGGCCCTTTTGCCCCTTTGAGGATCTCCTGCAAGATCTCGGCACATTTCTCCGGATCACCCCCTCGAAGTTCTTCCAAGAGACAGCGTTGCAGGCCGAAATCCTCCGGCGATACGACGTAGCTTTTCACCGCTCCGTCGCGCAGCTCGGCAACCTGAGTCGGCCCGCATAGGGACACCTCATCCAGTCCCTCATCTCCGTGTACGACCAGGGCCTGTCGGGTCCCTAGATTCTTTAAAACTTGGGCAATAGGTTCGGTCAGGGCACCGTCGTATATGCCGATGAGCTGGTGGGTCGCCATGGCAGGATTGGTCAGTGGCCCGAGGATATTAAAGATCGTCCGGATCCCTATTTCCCGACGGGGCCCCCCTGCGAATTTCATGGCCTGATGCAACAGCGGGGCGAAGAGAAAACCGATCCCCACCTGCTCCAGGCATTCTTCCACTTTTTTCTTTGGCACCTCAATATTGACTCCCAGTGCAGCCAATACATCGGCACTTCCCGAATGACTGGATACGGACCGGTTCCCATGCTTGGCTACGGTCACGCCGCAGGCTGCAACAACGAACGCTGCGGTTGTAGAGATGTTGAACGTTCCCATTTGATCGCCACCGGTCCCACAGGTATCCAGAACGCATTGGGAGTGAACCGAAACCCGGTCCGCCTTTTCCCTCATGACCCTCGCGGCACCCGTTATCTCCCCAACGGTCTCTCCTTTCATCCTCAAGGCAGTGAGAAAAGAAGCGACCTGAGCGGGAGTGGTCTCTCCGGTCATAATCTCGTTCATCACCGAAACGGTTTCGCTCTCCGTAAGGTCCGTGTGGCGCGTCAGATTGGCTATAGCTTCACGAATATTCATAGAGTCACCTTGGCAATGATGGCCTGGGTAAATCTTTCCCGCTTTTCGAGTCTCTCCAGCAAGGCCTTGGCTTCCTTCTGGGTCGCCAGACGCCCTACACGTACGCGGTACCAGGTCCGGCCCTTGATGACGATTGAAACAAGGTAGGCTTTGTACCCTTTATCCTTGAGCCTGTTGGTGAGGACCTGTGCGTCTCCACGACGGGTCAAGGCCTTGACCTGTACGGACCAGATCGTGGTCCCTCTCTTCGCCGAAACGCTTGCCCGTTTTGCCGGTGTTTTCACCGGCGCCCGTTGGCTCGGTTTGGCAGGGGCCGGAGTCACTTTGGCCTTGGCAACCTTTTTCTTCGGAACCCCTTGTTCTTTCTTCTTGCTCGCCTTTTCCGGAGCCGGTGTTGGACTTTTAGTCAGGATATCGTAAAAGGTCATCTCCTGGTCCGGCGAGGTTCCCTTAGTTGTACTCGGCCCACCGGGAAACGCTGTTAATGGAATCTTCGTAATCGGTTCATCACCGCCTCTTTGCAGGAGCTTTTTCTCCTCGATCCCTTGCCCTACCAACATGCCAAGGAAAAATACGATCGAACAGGTAACGGTAAATCCCACGGCCAGTATGCCCAGTTGGCCGCGACTTAAATAATAGGAACCCGAATCTGTAGCTTTACGAAAATCTGCCATAAGGATTAATCAGCCGTTTTTCGCTCCCGAGTTCCCTAGATCCGTTTAACCCTCTTCGTCCAAAGACCGGGCCATTCGTAAGGGGGCCTCCACTCCTAAAATATGCAGACCCATACGAATTACAGTCTGGACTTCTTTGACCAGTACAAGGCGTGCCCGGCTCAAAGCCGCATCATCGGACAGGACCCGGTTGCGGTTATAATAACGGTGAAACAGCCCCGCCAGTTCGTACAGGTAAAAGACCAACCGATGGGGCTCTAATTCCTGGGTGGTTTCCTTCACGACCTCAGCATACTCGATTACCTTCTTGATCAATTCAAGCTCTTCGAGCAAGGTGAGCTTTTCCAAATCAACGTCCGAGCTATTCAGCGCTTCGCCATTCAACCCATGGGAACCTGCCTGATCAATGATACTGGCCACCCGCGCATGGGCATATTGTACATAGAAGACCGGGTTCTCGGAAGATTCCTTTTTAGCCAGATCCAAATCGAATTCCAGATGGCTGTCGGACCTGCGCATCAAAAAGAAAAACCGCGCTGCGTCCGTGCCGACCTCTTCCAACACCTCCCGAAGCAAAACAAATTCTCCCAGCCGCTTGCCCATGCGGACGGGGGTTCCGCCGCGGGTCAGTTGTACCATCTGGACAAGGACCACTTGGAGTACTCCGGGATCGTAGCCCAAGGCTTGGATGGCGGCCTTGAGTCTGCCCACATAACCATGGTGATCCGCACCCCAAACATTGATTAGCTTTTTGTATCCCCTTTTGAACTTATTCCGATGGTAGGCAATATCGCTGGCAAAGTAGGTGAGGTCGCCATCGCTTTTGATAACAGTCCGGTCCTTATCGTCTCCGTAGGACTGGGCTTTGAACCACAGGGCTCCGTCCTGTTGATAAAGGTCTCCACGAGCGCGCAAGGTTTCTATGGATTGCTCGACTTCACCACGCTCCCTCATGCTTTTTTCACTGAAGAAGGAGTCAAAGCTGATACCGAATCCCTCCAAATCATCGCGTATAACCGAAAGCATCGATTCGGCTCCAAAGCGACTAAGAGAGGCCACCGCTTCCTCTCGACTATTGGAAGCGTACTGCTCTCCCCATCGTTCCTTGACCGTCATGGCCAGTTCCTTGACATAATCCCCCGGATATCCGTTCTCCGGAAAGGGTTCCTTGACGCCCTCAAGTTCATGGTAGCGGTGGTAAATAGAAAGGCCCAAATTCTCTATTTGCCTTCCCGAGTCATTGACATAGTACTCCCGCTCCACACGATAACCAACCTCCGCAAATAGGCGGGCCAGGACGTCACCAATCACGGCAACGCGCCCATGGCCTACGTGAAGAGGGCCCGTGGGATTCACGCTGGCAAATTCCACCTGTACGGTCTCTCCCCGGCCAAGGTCAAGGGTCCGGGTACGATCCGCGTCGACCTGGCGCAGGCAGCGGTAACAGAAACTGGGAGAGAAAGAAAAGTTGATGAAACCGGGGCCCGCCACCTGGACCTTGTCGAGAATCCCATCTGGATCTTCCAGGTTCTTTATCAGCAGCTCGGCTATGACCCGGGGGGATTTACGCTGCCTCTTAGCCCAGATCATGGCTAGATTGGTGCTCAGATCACCAAATTCTTTCTGCTTTGGCGTCTCCAGAAGTAAAGGGGGGAGCTCTGTCAAATCCAGCTCTCCCCCCTTCGCGATTTTCTCAATGGTTCGGGTCAGGAGATCTCTAAGGTGATCTTTCATCGCGATCTTTGACCATTCCCACGGTCCCCTTCCGGCTTTAGTCGGTAATGAAGTAGCTTCTTATTTGGCAAGAATGTGCACCTAGAATTGGGCCCCAACGCCGCTATTTATAACGTTTTTCTATCGCTAAATCAAGTGCGGTTTGTTCCCATAAGGAAAGATATCGAGCTGGGATTTCGGAAGATAAAAATAAAGGTGCCGACTGGTAGAAGTGGACTCCTTCGGCCCCAGCTGCCTCAGCCTCGATAACCAACACGGCGGGATCATGATCTCGTCTCCTTCCCACGGAAAGGGCGTCTTCCACGGAATCGCTAAGGTGGACAAAGTGGCTTCCCGACGGCTTAAGACCGGTCTCCAATAGATATTAAGCCAGGTCTCGGGTGGTTCCATTATAGAGGTATAAAGGAGGGGGAGTTCTTTTATGTTCCAGATTAACGGGGAAGGAGTGACCATCGGTCGCGCGGACCAGACCATCGAGCAGCTCGAAGCGCATCTTATCCACGTCTTCGACCACGTTGAGGAGATCCGCCACTTGGGCATCGGGGAAACGGCCTTGAACCACCTCCAGCAATTGTGCCAGGGGGACAAATCCTCTTTCATCAAAGCTCAGGGGATAGTCCTGCGGCCGATGGCGGAGCAGAAAACTTAAAAAACGTAAAAGTCGTTCCGTGGGTACCATCATCGTAGATCTCGGGAATATGAATTCGCCCTTGGCGAATCATCTTGATATCAGTTTGACTCCAGTTACTTCAAAATCCGCACTCCCGCAGGCCAAAGGACCAAGATGATGGCCTCACCCATAGCCCGGGGTGTATGAATCGACCCTGGGTCAAGATAGACAATATCCCCTTCGCTGTAAACCCCCGTTTCATCCTCGATCCCACCTTTGATGACGAGATAGAATTCTCCACCCACGTGTTCATGGGTCAGAAAGGCGCTTGGATCGGCGTTGTCCGAAACGCGGTACAAGACGAGTTCGCTCTGACCTTCACGGGCCAGCCTGGCCATGGAAAGACCCATACCAAAATCCTTCCACGGGAGGGACTGGAGGGAATCCGGGTTAATTTCGAAATCAAGCAATCCCTTAAGCGAATGGTGCAACAAGGTCATGGAAGTCAACCGGACCCCTTCTTATCACAGCTTAGCTCGTGAAAGGAAGCAGTCCGGATCGTTGGTCAACCATCGGGCTATTGATATTTCTAAAGAACGCGGCGCTGGGCCACTGATGAAAGACGACTAAGCCGTCGTTTTCGCTTCGGTTTGCTTCTTGGGTTGGGTTTTCTTTGCCGCCGAACGCCTTCTACGTCTGCCGCCGCCGGAAGGCGTCTCTTCCTTTGCCCCCTCGCCCTCGGGAAGGATCTCCACTACGGAAACGGGAGCATTGTCGCCCTTGCGCATTCCGATCTTGACGGCGCGGGTATAGCCGCCAGGACGGTCTTTAAACCGGGGACCTAAGGAATCGAAGAGTTTGGCGACCACCGCCTTGTCCTGAATCACCGCCAGGGCCTGGCGCCGCGCATGCAGCCCTCCCCGCTTGCCAAGTCCAATCATCCAATCGACCCAGCCTCTGAGCTCCTTGGCCTTGGCATCGGTGGTCTCAATGCGGTCATGGCGCAGAAGCGACGTTACCAGGTTTCGCATCAGGGCCCGGCGATGGCTGGAGTTTCGGCTAAGCTGTCTTCCCTTTTTTAAATGACGCATGACCTATGCACTTTCTTTATGCTTGGTTTGGCGGCTGCTGTCTAGTTCCTCGCGGGTCGGGAAACTGTCCAGTTTCATTCCGATCTCAAGGCCCATGTCACGCAAGATCTCTTTGATCTCGTTTAAGGATTTCCGTCCGAAGTTTTTCGTTTTCAACATCTCCTGCTCGGTCTTTTGGACCAGCTCGCCGATATACCTGATATCCGCGCTTTGCAGGCAGTTTTGAGAACGTACAGAAAACTCCAATTCATCGACGCTACGGAACAAGTTCTCGTTCAATGCGGTTGCTGCCGTCTCCTTGCGTGTTTCTGCCTCCTGCAGGTCTTCTTCAAAATTGATAAAGACGTTAACCTGATCCTGCAGGATCTTGGCGCCATAGGCCAGTGCATCCTCAGGCTTTACGCTTCCGTCGGTCCAGATTTCCAGGACCAAACGGTCGAAATCCGTTCTCTGCCCGACTCGAGCGTTGGTCACGTGAAAATTAGCCTTTCGGACTGGTGAAAAGACGGCATCCATAAAAATAGTTTCGACCGGGGCTTCTTCCTCTTTATTCCTCTCGCTGGGTACATAGCCCCGTCCCAATCGGGCTGTCATCTCCATCTCCAAGATGCCGCCCTTGGACAGAGTCGCAATAAACTGACCCGGATTGATCACCTCAACATTGGGTCCCGATTGGAGGTCCCCGGCTAGAATGGTCTTGGGGCCCGTGAGCTTCAACTTGAGGGTTTCCCGCTCTCCTTCGTGAAGTTTTAAACGCACTTGCTTGAGATTGAGAATGATATCGGTCACATCCTCGGTCACCCCGGGAATGGTGGAAAACTCGTGCAATGTGTTTTTAATGCGCACTGCCGTGATGGCCGCCCCCATGAGTGATGACAAGAGGATACGGCGCAGTGAGCTACCGATGGTCTCGCCATACCCCCTTTCAAAAGGCTCCCCGTAAAACTTGCCGTAGGTGGGAGTCAGGGTCTTATCGTCCGCCTCAAGTTTGGTGGGTTTGATCAGTTCAGTCCAATTTTTATTCATATCGTCTCCATTTTGTGAAGATCACTTTGAGTACAATTCGACAATCAGTTTTTCGTTGATGGGCGTAGTAATATCATTGCGTGTGGGCAACACTTTCACCTTCCCAGCAAACGCTTCCGAATCCAAATCTGCCCACTCGGGCACACCCCGTCGCTGGGCTCCTTCGATAGCGGAAAGGACTCGCGTCATCTTCCGACTGTCTTCTCGGACCGAAACAACATCGCCAGCACGGACAAAATACGACGGAATTGTCACGCGCTTTCCGTTCACCTGAATATGTCCGTGCCGAACCAGCATGCGGGCATCGGCGCGTGAGCTGGCAAAACTCATACGATAGGTCACGTTGTCCAAGCGTCTCTCTAAAAAACCCAGCAACGCCTCTCCGGTAATCGCCCTTGACCTTTCGGCCTTGGCAAAAGTGCTCCGGAACTGTTTTTCCAAAAGGCCATACATGCGCTTGACCTTTTGCTTCTCACGCAACTGGATCTTGTATTCTGAATACTTTTGCCTGGATTGACCATGCTGCCCGGGGGGATAGTTTCGGCGCTCGATAGCGCACTTATCCGTGTAGCACCTTTCCCCCTTCAAATAGAGCTTGAGGTTTTCACGGCGGCAAAGCCGACATACGGATCCTGTGTATCTAGCCAATAGGTTCTCCTTTATCTTCTATCCTCGGTTTTCTAACTCCGATTTCTCACACTCTTCTCCGCTTGGGAGGCCGACACCCGTTATGGGGGATTGGGGTTACGTCTTTGATCATACTGATGTGCAAGCCCCCCAGTTGCAATGACCGAAGCGCTGAGTCCCTACCGGCTCCGGGGCCCCGAACATAGACCTGTAACGCATGCATCCCATTGTTCATGGCCTTTTTTGCAGCGCTGTCGGCGGCGCGCTGGGCCGCGAAAGGCGTTCCCTTCCTAGATCCCTTGAACCCCATTGCACCGGCGCTGGACCAGGCAACGACGTTTCCCTGACCATCGGTAATGGTCACAATTGTATTATTGAAGGTAGAGTGGATATGGGCTATCCCATCCCGGATGTTCTTCCTTCCTTTCTTCTTCTTGGCACTCTTGTCCCCGGTTTTCTCCGCCTCTGCCGGGGCAGTGCTTGTCTCGGCCTGTTTTTCTTCCTCTACCATGTCTTCTCCTTAACAAAAACTTTCAGCTCAAAGCTTCAACTCGATACGGGCTAGCTGGAGGCTCCTAACGTTTCGTCGGTGCTTGCTTCTTACCTGCCACCGTCTTGCGAGGCCCCCTACGGGTCCGCCCATTGGTATGGGTCCGCTGCCCTCGTACGGGCAAGCCTTTCCTGTGCCTCACACCGCGGTAAGAACGCATCTCCATGTGACGCTTGATGTCCCCTGCCACTTCGCGCCTCAAGTCCCCTTCAACCCTGATCCCTTGGTCAATCACTTTACGGATCTTGACCACATCATCGTCCGTTAAGTGATCGCTCTTAACATCGAGCCCGATGCCTGCTTGATGGAGAATCGAGCGCGACTGGCTTTTCCCTATGCCATAGATGTAGGTCAACGCGATCTCCATCCGTTTTGCCTTGGGTAAGTCTACCCCTACTATACGTGCCATAAATCCTCCCGCGAATAGCAAATAGCCAATAGCGAATGGCTCCCCTCTTCTCCGCTATCCACTATTTGCTGTTTACTATTTGCCATTCAGCCTTGTCTCTGCTTGTGCCTGGGGTTGACACACTGAACTCGGACCACTCCCCGTCGGAGAATGACCTTACATTTGCTGCATATCTTTTTTACCGATGCTCTGACTTTCATAATGAACTCGATTTTTCTGGTAACGCCTGGTACCCATCGCAATGACAACCCGTTACCGATTATTATTCTTTTGTTTTCCTATCGCTCCCTGTAAACAATTCTTCCCCGGGCCAGATCATAAGGTGACAATTCGATCTTCACCTTATCTCCCGGCAGTATTTTGATATAGTGCATCCGCATCTTGCCGGAGATATGGGCCAGGACTTTATGTCCGTTTTCCAATTCTACCCGGAACATGGCGTTGGGAAGCGTCTCCAACACCGTACCGGTAACTTCAATAGCGTCTTGTTTGGGCATAACTAGTTAGCAAATAGCGAACAGCCGATAGTGGGAAGGTTGCTCCTTACGCCTATCAACTACTCGCCGTATGCCATTCACCATTCCTAAATCCGGCTCAATATCTCCGGTCCGTTCTTTGTTATAGCCACCGAATGTTCAAAATGGGCAGCTAGGCTGCCATCCTTTGTGACCGCGGTCCAACCGTCTTCCTTGAGCTCGACCGCAGCGGCTCCCGCATTGACCATGGGCTCGATGGCCAAGACCATACCCTCCATCAACCGGGGGCCCCTTCCCGATTCACCGTAATTGGGGATCGGGGGCTCTTCGTGGAGCTTTTTACCAATTCCATGACCGACAAATTCCCGTACCACCGAGAATCCCGCATCCTCAACTAACTTTTGAATTGCCGACGAGAGATCGCCCAACCTGTTACCCTCCCGTAACTCTTCAATGCCTCGGTAAAGGGAATCCCGCGTAACGTCCATGAGCCGCTGGGTACTATCGCTGATCTTTCCTACGGCAACGGTAACAGCCGAATCGCCATAGAAGCCCTCGTGAATCACTCCAAAGTCAAGTCCAACAATGTCCCCTTCTTCCAACACCCTGTCCGAAGGCATTCCGTGGACGACCTCCTCGTTCACCGAGGCGCAAAGCGTGTAGGGGTAGACCCGCCCTGCCACCGCGTACCCCTTAAATGCGGGCTTAGCCTTTTTCTTATACGTCAACTCCTCCGACAGGGCATCCAGTTCCAACGTCGTTATCCCTGGAGCAACTTTAGCCTTAAGCTCTGCTAGAATCTCGGCGACAATCCTGTTGGCTTGCCGCATAATTGCGATTTCTCTGGCCGACTTTATGAAGATCATCTCCCCTCGAGTTCGAGCGCTTGAAAGACGCAATTTCTAATCGCTTCGACCCCCCCCACACCGTCGATTTCCCGCAACAGTCCCTGCGATCGGTAATATTCGATCAACGGGGAGGTCTGTCTTTCGTACACTTTCAACCTGGCGGCAATGGTCTCTTCCCGATCATCGTCCCGTTGAAAGAGCTCTGCCTTACAGCGATCACAGACACTGGGATGGACCGGAGGACTCAATACCCGGTGATACAGGGCACCACACTTCGTGCAGGTCCGTCGACCGGCCAACCTTTGGATGGTTGTTTCGCGGGGAACATTGACGTACAGAACGTGGTCCAGCGGGCGATCGATCTTTTCCAAGTTCTCCCTCAACCCCTCTGCTTGAGGCGTTGTACGAGGAAATCCATCCAGGATGAATCCGTTGGTACAGTACTTGTCGGACAATCGTTGGGCAATCATATTTAACACGAGAGTATCGGGAACCAATTCACCTTTTGTAATATACTGGCCTGCCTCTTGACCCAACGGGGTCTGGTCCGCCACGGACTTTCTCAGGATGTCTCCCGTGGAGACGTGGGGGATCTTGGCTCGCTCGCAAACAAACTTGGCCTGAGTTCCCTTGCCCGCCCCGGGAGGTCCCAACAGGACCAAACGTAGACTTTCCCCCAATCAAGCCTCCTACCCCTTCCTTCCTCGGAGACGACCTCGCTTCATAAACCCTTCATAGTTCCGAGAGATCAAATGGGTTTCGGCCTGAGCTACCGTATCCAAGGCAACACCCACGACTATGAGAAGTGCTGTACCCCCAAAGAAAAATGGGACGTTGAATTGGCTTATAAGCAGAGTCGGCAACAGCGCAACCGCCGAGAGATAAATGGCGCCGCTTAACGTAATCTTGGAAAGCACCCGATCGATAAAGTCGGCGGTTTTCTGTCCTGGTCGAATGCCTGGGATATACCCCCCGGCCTTTCGCATGTTCTCAGCCACATCCACCGGATTAAAAACTACAGCCGTATAAAAATAACAGAAGAAAATGATCAGGACGACGTATAGAACATTGTTGAGCCATTCCCCGGGAGCCAAATAGACGGCCGCAGACTGAGCCCAGGGGTGTTGGATAAACTGGGCAATCGTGGCCGGGAAAATCAGTACCGATGAGGCGAAGATAACGGGAATGACGCCCGCCGTATTGATTTTGAGCGGCAGATGGGAGGTCTGCCCGCCATACATCTTGCGTCCTACGACACGCTTGGCGTACTGAACCGGGATTCGTCTCTGACCGCGTTCAACGAAAATGATAAATCCGACCACAGCCACTACGATCACTACGATAAAGAGAACCATCAAAGGCATGAGCTCTCCCTCTCGAACGAACTGAATCGTGGAGGTGATCCCTGAAGGCAACCGTGCTACGATACCCGCAAAGATAATGAGAGAGATACCGTTGCCGATGCCTCGCTCTGTTATTTGCTCTCCCAACCACATGATAAATGCCGTTCCCGACGTAAGCGTAATGACCGTCATCAGACGAAATGGCCAACCGGGATCCAAGACGATGGCTTCACCGCCCGGCCCCCGGCTACTTTCCAGTCCGATACTCATCATCAGCCCCTGAATAACCGCAAGAACGATGGTTCCGTAGCGGGTATACTGGGTAATCTTCCTTCGACCAACCTCCCCTTCTTTGGATAGCCGTTCCAGATAAGGAAAAACAACGGTCAGCAGCTGCAAGATGATCGACGCACTGATGTAGGGCATAATGCCCAGCGCAAAAACCGAAAACTGCTCAAAGGCCCCGCCAGAAAAGAGATTGACGAGCCCAAAGATCGTATTTTCAACCGAGGCAAAAAATGCGGCCAGCGCCTGGCGGTCAATGCCCGGCGTCGGAACGGCCACCCCCAACCGGTAAACGGCTAGCATGGCCAGAGTAAAGAAGATCCGCCGCCGCAGCTCCGGTACTCTGCTGGCGTTTCGAAAACCTTCAATCATTGGGAAGCGCTTCTACCCGTCCGCCCGCGGCTTCGATCTTTTCTTTAGCCTTGCTGGAAAAATGATGGGCTTTAACCGTCAGAGCCTTGCCCAAGCTTCCCTCGCCCAAAATTTTGAGTGCGGTCTTCTTCTTCACCCAACCCCGGGAATACAACATTTCGGGTGAGACTTCCGTTCCCGCCTCAAGACTCTCCAACTGGCCCACATTCACCAATGCGAATTTTTTCTTAAAGGGATTGTGAAACCCCCTCTTTGGGAGACGCCGCTGGAGGGGCATCTGGCCCCCTTCGAAACCGGGCCTGGGCCCTCCACCGGCCCGGGCCCCCTGGCCTTTGTGCCCACGGCCCGAGGTTTTCCCGTGTCCGGAACTTTCTCCGCGCCCCACGATCTTCTTCGGCCTGCGTGACTTGGGATGAGGCGACATATCACTCAAATCCATATGCACACTTCCTTTAGCGGATCTCCGATAGTACCTTGCCCCTCAAGCTGGCGATCTCGTCCGGTGACTTGAGCTCCTTGAGGGCTTCAAGGGTTGCCTTGACCATGTTATGGGGGTTGCGGGATCCGATGCACTTGGTCAGAGCATTCTGAATTCCCGCTGCCTCGACCACCGCCCGGACACCACCGCCGGCGATTACGCCAGTCCCCTCGGAAGCCGGTTTGAGCATGACGTAACCTGCGCCGAACCGACCGGAAACCTCAAAAGGTATAGTTCCATCGATAATAGGGACCCGGATGAGACTCTTCTTGGCCTGGTCCACACCTTTTCGAATGGCCTCTGGAACCTCACCGGCCTTGCCCATACCGAACCCCACATGCGCTTGACCGTCGCCCACTACCACCAGTGCGCTAAAACTAAATCGTCTTCCACCTTTGACCACTTTGGCCACGCGGTTGATGTGGACGACCTTCTCTCTTAAATCCATGCCTTGCGGATCAATGCGTTCCAAAGGTCCTCCTGTTAGAATTGTAACCCGCCCTCTCGGGCGGCATCGGCCAGAGCCTTGACACGACCGTGATAGAGAAATCCGTTACGGTCAAACACGACCTTGCTAATTCCCTGCTCCTTACAGATCTGTGCCAGTAGAGCACCGACCTGCTTGGCCGCCTCCAAGCCCTTGACGCTTTTCGGAGCGGCCTTGAATTCTTTCGATAGGGTCGACGTGGCTACCAAGGTAGCCCCCTTCTCGTCGGAAATAACCTGAACGTAGATCTGCTTTTGGCTTCGGAAGACACACACCCGGGGGCAGCTGTCTGTTCCCACGACCTTTCGGCGGATCTTTTTTTGCCTTCGTCGGCGACCCAAATCTCTCTGATAGCTCAACATGACAGTTCTCTCTTAACCTCGCGCCATTACAAACAGGGCCGATCGGTTAACCCGAAGACCCCACGGCTTTGCCTGCCTTTCGGCGGATGACTTCTTCCTGATACTTGATGCCTTTGCCCTTGTAGGGTTCCGGGGACCTGAGCTGGCGAATCCGGGCCGCCGTCTCGCCCAGTAGCTGTTTATCGCAGGAATCCAGCGTGACGACCGTCTGCCGATCGACCTTCGCACCAACTCCCTTGGGCAACGGAAATTCGATCGGGTGTGAATAGCCAAGGGTGAGATTCAGGTTCCCCCCTTTCACTTCCGCTCGATATCCAACACCGTTGATCTCCAGAATCCGCGTGAAACCCTCGCTGACCCCGGTGACCATGTTACCGATGAGTTTACGGGTTAGTCCATGCATAGCCCGGTTATCCGGCGTATCCGATTCGCGACCGACTTTGAGTTCCTTCCCTTCCATCTTGACCCAAATATTTGACGGGATACTGCCGCTCAAATTACCCTTGGGACCCTCCACACTGATAGCTCCCGGATCTACCTTGATCCGGACACTGTCGGGAATTGATAATGGAACTTTTCCTACGCGAGACATAATAACGGTCCCTCAATTCTACCAGACGGAACAGATCACCTCTCCGCCTACGCCTTCCTTCTGCGCTTTGCGATCCACGAGCAGTCCCTTAGGAGTCGAAATTACATTTATCCCGAGCCCTCTACGTACAGGTGGAATCTTCTTGCTCCTCACGTATACCCTGCGTCCGGGGCGGCTGACACGTTGAATTCCCAAAATCACGGGATTGTCGCTTTTGTCAAACTTGAGCTGGATCCGTAATACCTCTCCCACCTTATCTTGGGACTTGCCCTTTTTGACTTCTTGCAGGTATCCCTCTTCCGTAAGTACCCGGCTGAGATTTTCCTTGAGCCGTGACCAGGGCACTTCGACTTCCCGGTGGTGCGCTCGGCCCCCGTTACGGATCCGGGTTAGCATGTCAGCAATTGGATCTGTCATCGACATAATTTTCCCTCTACAGTTACCAGCTCGCCTTGATGAGCCCTGGGATCTCTCCTTTGCGCGCTCGATCTCTAAGGCAGATACGGCACATCCGAAAGCGGCGGTAAAATGCCCGCGGGCGACCACAAAGGGGGCATCGGTTATACCCCCTGACCTTAAACTTGGGTGTTGCCTCGGCTTTGATCCGAAGACACTTCTTAGCCATGATTTTCCTTTATCTCCTCTTTAGCAAAGGGCAAACCCAAATGGGTCAAGAGCGCCTGCACTTCGTTCTCTGTTTTAGCCGTCGTCACGATAGAAACCGTCATCCCATGAACTTTATCGACCGTGTCCACTCCGATCTCGGGAAACATGACTTGCTCCCGGATCCCCAATGAAAAGCTACCCTTACCACCGAGGGAGCGCTTCGAGAGCCCCCGGAAGTCACGCACCTGAGGTAGAGCTACATGGATCAGGCGATCTAAAAACTCGTACATTCGCTCTCTTCTCAGCGTGACCATGCAGCCGATGGGACTCCCCTTGCGCAGCTTGAAGTTGGAGATATCTTTTTTGGCCCGGGTCACCACCGGTTTCTGTCCACTGATGGCACGCATTTCGGCCACCGCCGTATCCAGGAGCTTGCTGTTCTGAAGGGCCTCCCCCATGCTTACATTCAGGCTAATTTTCTCGAGTCTCGGCACCTGGTGAAAATTCTTGTAGCCGAACTCTTTCATCATGGCTGGAACCACTTCATCCTGATACTTTTGTTTTAAATCTGCCATTACGAACCCTTGTTAAACCAGTTTAAGCAGCGAACCCGGTCCATGGACCGTCCAGAACTCCCTGTTCACCACACCCTAATCGAGGGACTCATTGCAGCGGCGACAGATCCGAGTTTTTTTACCATCAGCCAGTGTCTTGTGACCCATACGCACCGGGGCGTTGCACTTGTCACACATCATCATCAGGTTCGAGAGATGAATGGAGGCTTCCTTCTCTACGATTCCTCCCGGCTGCTGCGGCCCCCGCGGCCGCGTGTGCCGCTTGACCATATTAAGCCTCTCGATGATAGCCCTATGCTTTTCCGGAACAACCTTCAAGACCTTTCCCGTGGACCCCCGCTCCTTACCAGCAATGACCATGACACTGTCATTTTTACGTATATGCAAAGCCATGTTAAATCACCTCAGGCGCCAGGGATATAATCTTCATAAACTTCTTTGCTCGAAGCTCACGTGCCACGGGCCCAAAGATACGCGTTCCCACGGGCTCCCGCTGGTTGTCTATGAGCACCGCCGAGTTGTTGTCGAACCGAATGTAGCTTCCTTCGGGACGACCCACCTCCTTGGCAGTCCGAACAACCACGGCTTTCATAACAGCCCCCTTCTTAACCTTTGAATTAGGAATGGCCTCCTTGATGGAAACCACGATGATGTCACCGATGGAAGCATACCTACGTTTGCTCCCACCCAGCACTCGAATGCATTGGACCCGTCGGGCTCCCGAATTGTCAGCAACGTCCAGTACTGTGCTCACTTGAACCATCATTCCACCTCATCACAAATAGCTTAAACGGTAGGAGTAGCCACCGGCTCTGCCTCTACGGCAACAGCCCGCTCCAGGACCCGACGGACGCGCCAACGCTTGTCACGGCTCATGGGTCGACATTCCACAATCAATACGCGGTCCCCGATATGACATTCGTTTTTCTCGTCGTGTGCCTTAACGGTGGTCCGGCGTTTGAGGTATTTTTTGTATTTCGGGTGAATGACGATCCGACCAATGGTTACCACCACGGTCTTATGCATACGATTGCTCGCCACCACACCTTCACGTTCTTTTTTCAATCCTGCCTGATTCATTTCGAATTCGCCTCGACACCGGATATTGTTTTTTCTCTCAAGATAGTTTCCAAACGCGCAAGGTCGCGTCTGGCCTGCCTCATCTTCATGGAGTTTTCCAGCCTTCCCGCAGCCCGGTTCAGCCGCAGATGGAATTTTTGCTCCTTGAGTTCACGCCGCTTCGCCGCCAACTCATCCACATTCATCTCACGAAATTCCTTGGCATCCATGATCATACTCCCCGGTGCACGAAATGCGTGATTACAGAAATCTTGTGCGAGGCCAGGCGAAAAGCTTCACGGGCCACCTCCGCCTGCACACCTTCCATTTCAAATAGGATCTTCCCCGGCTTGATCACGGCAACCCAAAGCTCCAGAGCACCCTTCCCTTTACCCATACGGGTCTCGGCGGGCTTCTTTGTCAGCGGTTTGTCAGGGAACACGCGACACCAGACTTTACCGCCGCGTTTAAGAAAACGGGTCAACGCCACACGAGCCGCCTCGATCTCCCGGGCACTGATCCAACCCCGCTCCATGGCCTTTAAACCAAAATCGCCAAAAGAGAGAGAAGAGCCCCTCATGGCCATCCCGGCTCTGCGACCCTTTTGCATTTTACGGTATTTAACTTTCTTTGGTTCTAACATATTAAAAGCTCCGAGTACCGAACCCTGAGGACTGGGTCTCCGCTCTCATGACTCATCGCTCAGCACTTGTAACTCAGTACTGGGTGGCTATGTTCCCAATGCAGCCTTCTGCTGCTCTTCCTCCTCCGTAAGCACCTCGCCACGGAAGATCCATACCTTGACCCCAATGACACCGTAGGTGGTCTGGGACTCGGCCAAACCGTAGCTTATGTCGGCACGCAGAGTATGCAGGGGGACTCGTCCTTCGCGATACCAATTGGTACGAGCAATTTCTGCCCCACCCAATCTCCCCGAGCATTGAACCCGTATCCCCTGCGCGCCCATGCGCAACGCACGGGATACGCTTTCCTTCATGGCTCGACGAAAAGCCACACGCCTCTGCAACTGCAAGGCGACGTTTTCCGCCACAAGTTGGGCATCCAGATCGGGCCGGCGCACCTCGTGAATATTGATATAGATCTCTCCACCCACCAACTGACCGAGCTCTTCCTTCAGTTTTTCAATCTCGGCGCCCTTCTTCCCGATAACAATCCCCGGACGCGCCGTATGGATGTTGACCTTTGCCTTATTGGTAGCCCTTTCGATCTCGATTTTGGAAATTCCAGCGTGATAGAGCCGTTGCTTCAAAAACTTCTTGATCTTTAAATCCTCATGCAACAGACGCGCATAATCTCGGCCTGCGTACCACTTGGAATCCCACGTATCGATCACCCCGATACGAAAAAGCTTTGGATGTGTTTTTTGGCCCATACCCGTTATATCCTCTCGTCAATAACCACCGTTACGTGGCTGAGGCGCTTCCTCACACGCGTGGCTCTTCCCTGAGCCCGTGGCATAAAGCGCTTCCACATGCCGCCCTCGTCTACTTTGACCTGCTTTACGTAGAGACGGTCCACATCCACGCTTTGCGTGTTCTCCGCATTGGCAATCGCCGATCGGAGCAGCTTGGCCACAAGGGCCGCCGAACGCTTGGGAGTAAATTTAAGGATGTTGAGCGCTACTTCAACTTCCTTACCACGGATCTGGTCCACCACGAGCCGCACCTTCTGGGGCGAAATCCGCTGGAACCTGGTCTTTGCTCGTGTCTCCATAACCGGGCTCCCTACCCCATCCCCTTTGATTTCCCCTTGCGGTCTCCCGCATGCCCGTAATGCACTCGCGTCGGGGAGAACTCACCTAGTTTATGCCCGACCATATTCTCGGTAATATATACGGGCACAAACTTCTTACCATTATGCACAGCGATGGTGTGGCCAATCATGTCCGGCGTCACCGTCGACCGCCGCGACCAGGTCTTGAGCACCTTTCGGTTTCCACTGTTATTCATGGACTCGATCCGCTTGCTCAAGTGGTCGTCAACGAAGGGTCCTTTTTTAACTGAACGTGGCATGGATCAGGCCTTTCCCCGTCTTCTAACAATATATTTGTCCGATGCGTGGGACTTCCGCGTCTTAAAACCCTTGGTCGGTTTACCCCAAGGGGTCATCGGATGGTTTCCCTTTGAACGCCCCTCGCCTCCGCCGTGTGGGTGGTCGACCGGATTCATAGCCACACCGCGGGTCACCGGCCGCCGTTGCATCCAACGGACCCTTCCGGCTTTACCTATGGTGACATTTTCGTGTTCCAGGTTGCCCACCTGTCCGATAGTGGCTCGGCATTCCACCCGAACTTTTCGAAGTTCACCGGAGGGCAGCTTCAGCAATGCATAGAACCCTTCTTTGGCCATCAACTGGGCACCGCCGCCGGCACTTCGTACCAGTTGGCCCCCCTTGCCGATCTTCAGCTCGATATTGTGGATCACCGTACCCACAGGGATAAATTTCAACGGCAAGGAATTCCCCGGTTTGATATCGACTCCCTCGTTCCCGGTAATAATCGAATCTCCACGTTGAAGTTTATCCGGCGCCAGGATGTAGCGTTTCTCACCATCAGCGTAGCAGAGCAGCGCGATCCGCGCCGAACGGTTGGGATCGTACTCGACGGCCTCGACCCGTGCTGGGATGAACTTGTCACGCCTGAAATCGATGACCCGGTATAGGCGCCTGTGCCCACCTCCTCGATGGGCGGTGGTCATCCTCCCCCTGTTATTCCGACCCCCACTTCGCCCCAGTGACTCGATCAGCGCTTTCTCCGGTTTCGTCTTCGTGATTTCTTCGAAGGTGAATCCGGTCGCGAGACGTCTGCCGGGAGTTGTCGGCTTGTATCTTTTAATTCCCATTATTCTTCATCCTTAGACATTCGGGGTCACTCCTTGAAACGCTCTAGGCACCTCCAAAGAAGTCTATTTTGTCTCCCTCTTTGAGGGTGACATAGGCCTTTTTCCACTGGGGTAAGCGTCCCATGCTCTTGCCCACACGTCGGATTTTACCCAGATACCGGTTGACTCGTACTTTAAGAACCGTAACTTTGAATAGCTCCTCTACGGCCTTTTTAATTTCGATCTTGTTGGCGTCAGGGCGCACCTTGAACAGCACCTGATTGGATGACTCGGCGAGCTGAGAGCCTTTCTCCGTAATCAGAGGCGCTTGGATGATGTCGACTGACTCCCTCATTGGGTCACCTTCAAACCTGAATCTACTCGCAGGGCCAAACCCAGCACTATAGAACACACATCTAGCGCCATCGTTTACTCCTTGACCTCAGCCTTTCCCTGGCTCGGGGCCAGCCTTTCCCCAATGGCTTTCAGCGCCCCTTCCGTCAGGATCAAATGCTTGTATCGAAGGATATCGTAGACATTCAACCCTGCAACGCGGAGCACCTTGACTGCCGGCAGGTTACGCGCCGAGCGCTCGATTTTTTCGTTTGCCGCTTCAATGACGATAAGAGCGCTGGCCACCCCAAGATCCTGGAGGGCCTTGTGCATAATCTTAGTTTTGATTTCCTCGGGTTCCAGTTTGGCAACAACAATACAATGCCCCTCGTGGACTCGGAGACTCAAAGCCGTCATCAAGGCTTCTCTACGTGCCTTCTTGGGCAGTCGATAGCTGTAATCCCGGGGCAGCGGGCCAAACGTGATTCCCCCACCGGTCCAGATTGGAGAACGAACGCTTCCAACTCGGGCCCGGCCGGTTCCTTTTTGACGCCAGGGTTTTCTTCCGCTGCCTTGGACCATCCCTCGTGTTTTGGTCGACGCAGTCCCTGCTCGGCGGCTGTTACGCTGCATGAGCACGGCCTGATGCAAGAGAAACGGTCTGATCTTGACACCGAAGATACTCTCCTGCAGCTGGGGCTGTACCACCGTGACTTCCATCTCTACTTTCCTTTCACTGCCCGGCGAATCAGAACGATGCCCCTCTTTGCGCCAGGGACCGCGCCCCTGACCAACAAAAGATTGTTGTCCACACGGATGTCAATGACTTCAAGGTTTTGAACCGATACTCTTTCATTGCCGTATTGGCCTGCCATCTTTTTCCCTTTAAATACCTTTCCCGGATAAGAGCGATTTCCGATGGAACCCCCGTGGCGAAAATACTCGTGGGTCCCGTGGGAGCCCGGGAATCCAGCGAAGTTCCAACGCTTCATCACCCCGGAAAAGCCCCTACCCTTAGAGGTCCCGGTCACATCAATGAGGTCTCCGGTCTGGAAGAGGTCAGAGACCTTAATCTCCTGACCGACCTCGTAAGATGCGGAATCCTCGAAGCGAAACTCGCGCAAAATCCCAAAAGCGCCTTTACCCGCTTTGCCCACATGGCCCTGCTCGGGCTTGTTAACCCGCTGGGGCTTTTTGGGGCCGTAACCCAGTTGCAAGGCCTCATAGCCGTCTGTATCGGCGGCCTTTTTCTGAATGACAACGCAGGGACCAGCTTCAATGACAGTCACGGGAACAAGACTGCCATCGGCTCTGAAGATTTGGGTCATCCCAATTTTTTTTCCGATTAAACCGGTCATATAAGCATCTTTGATTTTAGATTTTAGGTTTCTCTCACTGTAATTTTATTTCCACATCCACACCCGCAGCCAAGTCCAGCTTTCCTAGCGCATCGATGGTCTGCTGAGTCGGCTCCAGGATGTCCAGGAGTCGCTTATGGGTGCGAATCTCGAACTGTTCCCTGGACTTCTTGTCTACGTGGGGAGACCGGTTAACCGTGAAGCGTTCGATCCGTGTGGGCAGGGGGATAGGACCCGCAACCCTCCCACCGGTTCGTCTCACGGTCTCAACAATCTCTCCAACGGACTGGTCTAGGACCCGATAGTCGTAAGCTTTGAGTCGAATTCGTATCTTTTCGTTCACTGCAAATCCTCAATCGTAACCCGCCGTTAAGCTCCGGCGGCTTTGGCACTAATTTCCTCAGAGATGGCCGCAGGCACCTGATCATAATGGACGAACTGCATCGTGTAGTTCGCCCGCCCCTGGGTCATGGACCGTAAATCCGTAGCGTAACCAAACATTTCCGACAAGGGCACTTGAGATTGGATCACCTGGGCCGAGGAACGAGGCTCCATCCCCAGGACCTTGCCCCGGCGTGAGTTGATGTCACCAATCACGTCCCCCATAAACTCCTGCGGAACCACCACCTCCACTGCCATAACAGGCTCCAACAAAACGGGTCGCGCCCTGTGCGTCGCCGCCTTAAAGGCCATCGAACCGGCGATCTTAAAGGCGATTTCGGAAGAGTCAACCTCATGATAGCTGCCGTCGATCAGCTTGACGCCCACATCAACCATGGGATAGCCCGCCATGGTACCGACCTCCATGGCCTCGCGGATACCCTTCTCCACAGCCGGGATATATTCCCTGGGAATGTTCCCTCCCTTGACGGCATCCACAAACAGGAAACCTTCCCCCGGAGCTCTCGGCTCAACTATGATCACCACATGCCCATACTGACCTCGGCCGCCAGTCTGGCGTATAAACTTGTGCTCCTGCTCCACCGACTTGCGGATGGTCTCTTTATAAGCAACCTGAGGCCGCCCGACGTTGGCACCGACACTAAACTCCCTAAGTAGCCGGTCCACAATTATCTCGAGGTGCAGCTCTCCCATTCCGGAGATAATGGTCTGTCCGGTCTCCTCGTCGGTACGGACCCTGAAGGAGGGATCCTCCTTAGCGAGTTTCTGCAATGAGCCCCCCAGCCTTTCCTGATCCATTTTACTCTTGGGCTCAATAGCAATGGAGATGACGGGATCGGGGAACTCTATGGCTTCGAGAATAATAGGGGAGGATTCGTCACAGAGGGTATCCCCCGTGGTTGCGGTCTTGAGACCTACCGCAGCGGCGATATCGCCGGCGTAGACTTCCTTGATCTCCTCCCGCTTGTTCGCGTGCATCTTCAGGATACGCCCGACCCTCTCTGTTCGGTCCTTGCCCGAATTGTAAACATAGGAGCCTGCAGCCAGGACGCCCGAGTAAACCCGGAAAAAGGCCAGGGTCCCCACAAATGGATCGGTCATTATCTTAAATGCCAAAGCCGAAAAGGGCGCATCGTCACTAGCCGGACGTTGCTCGGTCTCACGAGAGACAGTATGAATTCCCTCCACCGGCGGCACGTCCAAAGGAGAGGGCAGATAGTCGACCACGGCATCCAACAAGGGCTGCACCCCCTTGTTGCGAAAGGCCGCACCGCATACGACCGGGACAAGCTCCAGCTTGAGACCGGACTTACGAATGGCCCGGCGCAGATCATCCTCGCCAATCTCCTCACCCGCAAGATATCGTTCCATGATGGGCTCATCGAAGTCGGCCACCGACTCTAACAGCTTTTCGCGGTATTCCTCCGCCTGGGCTTTAGCGTCATCGGGGATCTCGGTGGTCGTAAAATTAGCTCCCAATTCAGCCTCGTCCCATACAAGGGCTTTCATCCGCACCAGATCAATAACCCCCACAAATGCATCTTCGGCGCCTATAGGGATCTGCAGCGCCAGCGGCTTGGCTCCCAGGCGATCTTTCATCATCTGGAGCACCCTGTAGTAATCGGCGCCGACGCGATCCATTTTGTTGACAAAGGCGATCCGGGGAACCTTATACTTATCCGCCTGGCGCCACACGGTTTCCGACTGGGGCTCAACCCCTGCCACCGAATCAAAGACGGCCACGGCACCATCCAGGACCCTGAGCGATCTCTCCACCTCAATAGTAAAATCCACATGGCCTGGGGTATCGATGATGTTAACTCGATGTTCGTTCCACATGCAGGTCGTTGCAGCGGAGGTGATTGTAATGCCGCGCTCCTGTTCCTGCTGCATCCAGTCCATGGTGGCCGTACCGTCGTGGACCTCACCGATTTTGTACGTGATCCCCGTATAATAGAGGATCCGCTCCGTCGTCGTGGTTTTACCAGCGTCGATGTGGGCCATAATCCCGATATTACGGGTTTTATCTAATGCGACCTGCCTAGCCATAACACTTTATCGAGGAAAAAAAGGAGGCGGTTCGACCGCCTCCTTTGTCTTCCCCTGTCTTTCGCAAAATCCTTAGAGTCTCCTACCAACGGTAATGGGCGAATGCTCTATTGGCCTCCGCCATTCGATGGGTATCTTCTTTCTTCTTGATAGCGTTTCCTCGCTGGTTTGCCGCATCCATAAATTCTCCCGCGAGCTTTTCTTTCATCGATCTCTCGCTGCGAGACCGCGCTGCGTCGATCAGCCAACGTATGCTCAAGGACTGGCGGCGCTGTGTCCGGACCTCTATGGGGACCTGGTACGTCGCGCCGCCCACACGGCGGGAGCGGACTTCCAGCATGGGCCGAATATTGTCCACCGCCTGTTTGAAAACCGCCAGGGCATCCCCTTTGGTCTTGGCCGTAATAATGTCAAGGGATCCGTAAAATATGCCCTCCGTGACGCTCTTCTTACCCTCTGACATCATCGTGTTGATAAACTTTGCCACCAGCTTGTCCCCATACCTGGGATCTGGCAGAATATCTCTCTTTTTTATTTCACCTTTGCGTGGCATTTTTACTACTTTGGTTTCTTCGCCCCGTATTTGGAACGTCCCTGTCGCCTATCCTTAACTCCAACCGAATCCAGGGTCCCGCGGATGATATGATATCTCACCCCTGGCAGGTCCTTGACCCTGCCACCCCGCGCCAAGACCATCGAGTGCTCCTGCAGATTGTGTCCAACACCGGGGATGTAGGACGTGACTTCGAGCCCGTTCGTCAAACGGACACGGGCTACCTTCCTCAAGGCCGAATTGGGCTTTTTCGGGGTGGATGTGTAAACCCTAATGCAGACGCCTCTTTTTTGTGGGCACCCCTGTAAGGCTGGGGCCGTGTTCTTACGCTTCTGAAGGACGCGTCCTTTACGAATTAATTGGTTTATCGTAGGCATAGCAAAATTACAACCAGTCTAGCTGTCTCCCTTTCTAGGCAATCCCGCAATGTACAGGGAAAACCTATGGAATGTCAACAAAGTCAGGCCACCTCAGAATCAGTAATTAACGTTTCTTCTAATTCGGGTTCCTCTACCTCGAGTTCTGTGCTGGCATATTCGGCCAAGCCGGTTCCCACCGGAATCAATTTCCCCATGATAACGTTCTCTTTTAGACCGATTAGGGGATCGACTTTTCCCTGGATGGCTGCCTCGGTCAGAACCTTGGTAGTTTCCTGGAAGGAAGCCGCCGAGATAAAGCTACCGGTGGAAAGCGAGGCTTTGGTGATACCGAGGAGGAGAGGCTCAGCCACAGCGGGCTTTCCCTGCTTTGCCATGACCCTTTGGTTTTCCTCTTCAAAAAACCACTTCTCCGCCTGTTCTTCGATGAGAAAGTCCGTGTCACCGACCTCCTTGATACGCACCCGGCGCAGCATCTGCCGAACGATCACCTCGATATGTTTATCGTTGATTCTTACGCCCTGAAGCCGGTAAATCTCCTGCACCTCATCGACGAGGTACTTGGCCAGGGCCTTTTCGCCCAGGATATTCAGAATGTCATGGGGATTGGACGATCCCTGCATGAGGGCTTCCCCAGCCCGCACCCGGTCCGCCTCGTGAACACTGATATGCTTACCTTTTTGGATCAGGTATTCTCTGGGCTCGCCCACATCGGGGGTAACCACAACCTTTCGCTTGCCCTTGGTATCCTTTCCGAACGAAACCACCCCATCGATCTCGCTGATAACGGCAAACTCTTTCGGTTTGCGGGCCTCAAAGAGCTCTGCCACCCGGGGCAAGCCACCGGTGATATCCTTGGTCTTGGTGGTCTCCCGCGGGATCTTGGCCACCACGTCTCCTGCTGCAATTTCCTGCCCGTCATGGGCATGGAGATGGGCACCCACGGGTAAAAGGTACCGGGCCTCGGTGCTCTGGGACAGACGGCCGGTCTTTCCTTGTTTGTCCTTGATGGAGATCCGGGGACGCTTGTCCACGTCCTTGAAGTCGATGACGACCTTGGTAGATAACCCGGTGCGTTCATCCACCCGTTCCTCCATGGTGGCACCTTCGATAATATCTCCGAACTTCACCACTCCGCTTATCTCGGTGATGATGGGAACCGAAAAAGGATCCCATTCGGCGAGCAACTCACCGACCTTCACTTTACCGCCGTCCTTTTTCTTCAATTTGGCACCATAGACCACCGGGTAGCGCTCGCGCTCACGCTCTCTCCCCTTATCCTTACCCTCCGGATAGTCCACGATCGCCACTTCACCGTTCCGGGTCATGACTACAAAATCACCCGCCTTGTCGGCAACTACGTTGAGGTTGATATACTTAATGAAGCCATCATTACGAGAATCAAGGGTCGTCTGCTCCGCCCTGCGGCTCGCAGTGCCACCGATGTGAAAGGTCCGCATGGTGAGCTGGGTCCCGGGTTCTCCGATGGACTGGGCCGCAACCACACCGATGGCTTCCCCGTGGTTGACCATGTGGCCACGGGCAAGGTCACGGCCGTAGCACATCACGCACACACCCCGCCTCGACTGACAAGTTAATACCGACCGGATCTTGATGCGCTCCATGCCCGCCTCTTCGATCTTCCGTACCAGGTCCTCATCGATCTCTTGGTTGGCTTTGACGATGACATCGCCACTGAACGGATCCTTCACGTCCTCCAGGGCCACCCTGCCCAGGACACGATCCCCCAGGGGCTCTATGATCTCGCCGCCTTCCATCAATGGGGTGATTTCGATCCCATCGAAAGTCCCGCAGTTATCCTCGGTGATTATTGAGTCTTGCGCCACATCCACGAGCCGCCGGGTAAGGTAGCCCGAGTTGGCGGTCTTCAACGCGGTGTCGGCCAACCCCTTACGGGCACCGTGGGTAGAAATAAAGTACTGCAATACGGTCAGGCCTTCACGAAAGTTTGCCGTAATAGGGGTCTCGATAATCTCCCCCGAGGGTTTTGCCATCAGACCCCTCATGCCCGCGAGCTGACGGATCTGCTGGGCACTGCCCCTCGCCCCCGAGTCGGCCATCATGAAGATGGAATTGAAACTGGGGATGGTGATCTTCTTGTTGTTTTCGTCGGTCACGACCTCGGTGCCTAGATCGTGCAGCATCTCGTCGGCAATTCGATCGGTTACCTCCGCCCAGATATCCACCACCTTGTTGTAACGCTCACCATCGGTGATGAGACCGTTCTTGTACTGATCTTCGATCTCCTTCACATCCGTATAAGCGCTCTTCAGCAGCTCTGGCTTGCTCTCGGGGATCATCATGTCCTTGAGCGCAATGGAAATGCCCGCCTTGGTCGCGTGCTCGTAGCCGATGTCCTTCAGCTTGTCGGCCAAAATGACCGTGGCCTTGCTGCCCGCCAAGCGGAAGCTCAAGTCAATGAGATTTCCGAGTTCCTTCTTTTTCAATACCCGGTTGACCTCACTGAAGGGGATCTCGGAAGGAACGACCTCGGAGACAATGACCCGACCAACCGTGGTGCTGATTCTTTCCCCCTTGATTCGGACCGTGATGGGCGCCTGGAGTGAAACCTCGTCGTGGTCGTAGGCGATACGAACCTCTTCAGGACCGAAAAAGACCGAACCCGACCCTTTGGCCTTCAGCAGCTCCCGGGTCATGTAATACAAGCCCAGGACGGTGTCCTGAGTGGGAACGATGATTGGTTTTCCATTGGCAGGTGACAGAATGTTGTTGGTGGACATCATCAGTGCCCGCGCTTCCACCTGTGCCTCTACGGAAAGGGGGACGTGGACGGCCATCTGATCGCCGTCAAAATCCGCGTTGAACGCAGCACAAACCAGCGGATGGAGCTGGATTGCTTTACCTTCAATCAAGATGGGCTCGAAAGCCTGGATGCCCAGACGGTGCAGGGTCGGAGCACGATTGAGCAGGATCGGATGCTCACGAATAACTTCCTCCAGTATGTCCCAGACCTCCGGACGCTCCTTCTCCACCACCTTTTTGGCGCTCTTGATGGTCGTGACGAGCCCCCGCTCTTCGAGCTTGTTGTAGATGAACGGCTTGAAGAGCTCCAGTGCCATTTTCTTGGGCAGTCCACATTGGTGTAACCGCAGTTCGGGACCGACAACGATAACCGAACGACCGGAGTAGTCGACCCGCTTGCCCAAAAGGTTTTGCCGGAAACGGCCGGTCTTCCCCTTGAGCATGTCGCTCAACGACTTTAATGGCCTGCGATTGGGGCCGGTGATCGCCCGACCTCTGCGACCATTATCGAACATGGCGTCCACGGCCTCCTGCAGCATCCTCTTCTCATTTCGGACGATGATGTCTGGGGCGCTCAGCTCCATCAGCCGCTTCAAGCGATTGTTACGGTTAATCACCCTGCGGTAGAGGTCGTTCAAGTCAGAGGTGGCGAATCGTCCGCCGTCCAACGGTACCAGGGGACGCAAATCAGGTGGGATGACAGGCACGGCCTCCAGGATCATCCACTCGGGACGATTGCTGGAGTTTTTAAAAGCGTTGACAACTTTCAGCCGTTTGGCCACTTTCTTACGGCGAACCTCCGAATTGGCATCACGCATTTCGAGCCGAAGCTCTTCTGACAGCTTGTCGATATCGATGGCCGACAGCAGCTTACGAATGGCACCGGCTCCCATCTCGGCAGTAAAGTTGGCGCCGTACTCTTCAATGGCCTTTCGGTAGCGCGCCTCGGTGAGCAACTCCTGGTTCTGTAATGGGGTAGAACCGGGATCAGTTACCACATAGGACTCGAAATAGAGAACCTTCTCCAGGTCCTTGAGCGTCATATCCATTAGGTTCCCGATACGACTTGGCAGGCTTTTCAGAAACCAGATATGGGCTACCGGCGTGGCCAGTTCAATGTGGCCCATTCGCTCGCGCCTGACCTTGGATTGAATCACTTCGACACCGCACTTCTCACAAACCACACCCCGGTGCCTCATTCTCTTGTACTTGCCACAATTGCACTCGTAGTCTTTAGTTGGGCCAAAGATCTTGGCGCAAAAAAGACCGTCGCGCTCTGGCTTGAAGGTCCGGTAGTTAATTGTTTCCGACTTTTTTACCTCCCCATGGGACCAGGAGCGTATTTTCTCGGGTGAGGCCAGACCAACCTTGATAGCGTTAAAGTTCAGCGGATTCTTTGGCTTTTCAAAAAGATTAAAGAGTTCTTCCATCGATCAACCTCCTACCTTAACCCTGATCATTTTCCACCAGATCAACGTCTAAACACAGGCTCTGGAGTTCTTTGACCATAACATTAAACGATTCGGGCAGACCCGGCTCCAGGAGATTCTCCCCCTTGAATATACCCTCGTACATTCGCGTGCGGCCGGCCACGTCGTCGGACTTCACCGTTAACATCTCTTGTAGCGTGTAGGCAGCACCATAGGCCTCCAAGGCCCACACCTCCATCTCTCCGAGGCGCTGCCCACCAAACTGGGCCTTGCCGCCAAGGGGCTGCTGGGTGACCAACGAATAAGGTCCCGTAGACCTGGCATGGATCTTATCGTCGACCAGGTGGTGCAGCTTCATAATGTACATCATGCCCACGGTCACCTGCCGATCGAATGCTTGCCCGTTACGCCCGTCATAGAGCGTCGTTTGTCCGGTCTCGGGAAGCCCGGCCTTTTTCAGGAGCTCAAATATTTCGGGTTCCGTGGCGCCATCGAATACGGGTGAAGCCAACGGAATCCCAAAACGGTACTTTTCTGCCAGGCGAAGCATGTCTTGATCACTCAGTTTGTCGATAAACTCACCCACCTCGCGGCTTGGCAAGTAATCTTTCAGCCGCCGGCGCATAGTTCCCACTTCTGCTATTCCATGGTTGTCCAGCCACTCACCGATCTGCTTGCCCAGCTGATGGCTAGCCCACCCCAAATGGGCCTCCAGGATCTGGCCCACGTTCATTCGGGAAGGTACGCCCAAGGGATTGAGCACGATATCCACCGGCGTCCCATCCTCCAGGTAGGGCATGTCGGCTTCGGGCATAATACGAGAAATGACACCTTTATTGCCGTGCCGTCCGGCCATCTTGTCGCCGACCTGGAGCTTGCGCTTAATGGCCACCAGCACCGTGACCATCTTGATCACCCCGGGCGGAAGCTCGTCACCGCTCTTCAACCGATTGATCTTGTCTTGAAACCCCACCCGGATGAGCTCGACCTGCTCTATCGTACTGTCCACGATCCGCTTGATCTCATTGTCCGTCGACTCATGAGCCACGCGAAGCTCGCCCCAGTAGGATCTGGGCAGGCTGTCCAAGTTTTCCTCGGTCAGTTCCTTGCCTTTATTGAGCAGAACCTTCCCATCGTCGTCGGAGATCCGCCCAGCGAGGCTCTTCCCGATGAGGAGCTTTTTCAGGCGCTTCAGGGCGCCATCCTGGAGGATTAGGATCTCGTCCTGCTGATCCTTCTTGAGCCGCCCAACCTCCTCGTCCTCAATGACCCGGCTGCGCTCATCCTTGTCCATCCCTTTGCGGGAAAATATGCGCACACTAGTTACAGTTCCTTCCACTCCCGGGGGAACCCGGAGCGCGGTGTCTCTGACCTCACCGGCCTTTTCTCCGAAGATCGCCCGCAAGAGCTTTTCCTCCGGCGATAGCTGGCTCTCACCTTTGGGCGTGATCTTGCCAACCAGAATGTCTCCCGGCCCGACCTCCCCACCAATGCGGATAATCCCGCTTTCGTCGAGGTCCTTGAGGACCTCATCGCCCACATTGGGGATGTCCCGCGTAATCTCTTCCGGCCCGAGCTTGGTGTCCCTGGAGACACACTCGAACTCCTCGATATGTATCGAGGTGAAGATATCCTCCTTGACGACCCTCTCGCTGATCAAAATCGAATCCTCAAAGTTGTACCCACCCCACGGCATCAAGGCGACCATGATATTGCGTCCGAGGGCCAACTCCCCCATCTCCGTAGAGGGGCCGTCAGCGATAACCTCATCGGCCTTCACGTGGTCTCCCACCTCAACGATGGGCCTCTGGTTGATGCAGGTATTCTGGTTGGAACGTTGAAACTTCACCAGATCATACATATCCACGCCCGTGTCTCGATGGGAACTATTGGGGCGATCGGCCTTGACGACAATCCGGGTGGAGTCCACACTCTCGACAATACCGTCCCGCTTGGCAATCACCGTAGCCCCAGAGTCCCGCGCCACAACACTCTCCATCCCCGTACCGACCAGGGGGGCCTCGGTGCGCATCAGAGGAACCGCTTGGCGCTGCATATTGGATCCCATCAGGGCCCGGTTGGCGTCGTCATTTTCAAGGAAGGGAATCAACGACGCTGCGACGCTCACCAGCTGGTTGGGGGACACGTCCATGTAGTCCACACCTTCAGGTTGTGACATGACGAACTCTCCCCCATTTCGTGCGGATACGAGTTCCGAGGTGAAGCTCCCTCGGTTGTCGATGGGGGCATTGGCCTGGGCGATCACGTGATCTTCCTCGTCTAGGGCCGATAGATAACGGATGCGGTCACTCACGCGCCCCTTTTCTACTTCCCGGTATGGCGTTTCGATGAATCCGAATTCATTGACTCTGGCGTAAGTGGAAAGCGACGCGATCAAGCCGATGTTCGGTCCCTCCGGCGTCTCAATGGGACACACCCGGCCATAGTGGGTCGGATGAACGTCGCGGACTTCGAACCCGGCCCGTTCCCGGGTCAATCCCCCAGGACCTAGAGCCGACAACCGCCGTTTGTGAGTGATCTCGGAAAGGGGATTGGTCTGATCCAGAAACTGAGAGAGCTGACTGGAGCCGAAAAATTCTTTCAAGGCGGCAGAGACCGGCTTGTAATTGATTATCTCTTGGGGCATGAGGGCGTCGATATCCTGCAGACTCATTTTTTCTTTGATCGCCCGCTCCATGCGAACCAGCCCCATACGGAAGTGATTCTCGACCAACTCTCCCACCGGGCGGACCCGGCGATTGCCTAGATGGTCGATGTCGTCCACGTAACCGTTACCGTTCCTGAGCTCGATCAGGTAGCGCACCACTTCTAAAATGTCCTCTTTGCGCAGGGTCCCCTGTTCCAGAGGTACGTTCAGCTTGAATCGATGGTTCAGTTTGAGGCGTCCCACCTTCGAAAGATCGTAGCGGTCGGCATTGAAAAAGAGATTATTGAAAAAGGTCGTCGCGGTTTCCGCCGTGGGCGGGTCGCCGGGCCGCATCCTTCGGTAGATCTCCAGAATCGCTTCCTGAGGTGTATGGAGCTTGTCTTGCGCCAAGGTGTCCCGCAGGTAAGGACCCGTATGAGAGTCTTCCATGTAGAGGACTTCGATTTCCGAGATGCCCCGTTCCCGGAGTTGGTCCAACTTTTCCTCGGTTATCTCCTCATTGCACGCCACCAGGATCTCTTTGGAATCGGGTGCTACGATATCGTGGGCGGCCACACGTCCGATCACGTCTTCAATGGCAATGGGAAAGTGTTTGATCTTCGCGCTTCCCATTTGGCGAATCAGAGCACGGGTGAGCTTCTTTCCCTCTTTTACGATCAATTCGTTGGTCTTGGGATCGCGAACCTCACGCCCGGGCTTGACTCCCATGAGATGGTCCGGCTGAAACACCAACGCGGACTTGCGTCCATCGAGAACGATGGTATCGGTCTTGTAATAATAATTGAGAAGATCTTCAGTCGTCATTCCCAAGGCACGGAGCAACACGGTCACGGGGAATTTACGCCTGCGGTCGATGCGCACGTAGAGGATGTCACGGGGATCAAATTCAAAATCCAACCACGATCCACGGTAAGGAATAATGCGCGCCGAGTAGAGCAGCTTGCCGCTTGAATGGGTTTTTCCCTTATCGTGTTCAAAAAAGACACCGGGAGAACGATGGAGCTGACTGACAATAACCCGCTCTGTCCCATTGACCATAAACGTGCCGTTTTTGGTCATCAATGGGATTTCGCCGAAATAAACTTCCTGCTCTTTGATGTTCCGAATGCTGCAGTCACCGGACTGGGGGTCCACGTCCCACAGAACCATCTGCACGGTCACCTTGAGCGGGGCAGCAAAGGTCATTCCTCGCTGGTGGCATTCCTCGACGTCGTATTTGGGCTCGCCCAGGTTGTAGTGAACAAACTCCAAGGAAGCTGTATCGTTAAAATCCTTAATCGGGAATACGGACTTGAAGACGCCGTGAAGCCCTAGATTTTGACGGTGATCGAGCTCAGTATCTTTCTGCAGAAAAAGGTCATAGGAATTCTTCTGGATTTCAATCAAGTACGGAAGATCGATAATTTTCTTTATTCTTCCAAAATTGCGGCGGAATCTTAAATTATTAGCCACATGGCTAGCCATAGGCACTCCTCTCAAAAGGGTTGAATCAAATTGTTAGACCAAACGGATATATTCCGTCACTACAAAGTGATCGGTCTAGGCTATTTGATTTCCGCCTTACCGCCCGCCTCTTCGACCTTCTTCTTAACGGCTTCGGCCTCATCTTTGGGAACACCTTCCTTGAGAGCCTTGGGCGCACCATCAACGAGATCCTTGGCCTCTTTCAATCCCAGGCTAGTCAACTCACGGACAACCTTGATCACCTGGATCTTTTTCTCACCGCTGTCAGTTAACATGACGGTGAATTCGGTCTGCTCCTCAGCAGCCACCGCGGCGTCTACCGGCGCTGCCGCCATGGCCATGGGAGCGGCCGCACTGACACCCAACTCATCTTCCAGCTCCTTGACTAATGCCGCAGCCTCCAACAGGCTCATATTCTTGATGTAGTCCTTGACCTGGTCACGACTCATTGCTTCCATAAACGCGTACCCCCTTTAACCGATATAAAGACAAACTATAGACTTACTGTTCCGGTTTACTCTTGCGCACCGTATCCAGAAGACGCACCACCCTTGCGCCCGGCTCCTGGATCAACCGCACGAGTTGAGTTGCTGGTGCCTGCATAAGCGCTAGAAGCTTGGCCTGGAGTTGCTCACGACTCGGCATCTTGGCCAAGTCTTTCACTTTCTCCGGTTCCAAGAACTCGCCTTCCAAGACACCGCCCTTGATTTTGAGCATCCCGTGGTGTTCGGAGAACTTGACCAGGGCCTTGGAAAGACTCACTGGATCCTGATAGGAAAAGACCCACCCATTGGGGCCCTTGAGAAGAGGCTCCAACACGGCAAACTCACCATCCTTCATCGCGATCCGCACCAGGGTGTTCTTGATGACCTTGTACTCCCCGTCGGCACCATACATTTCACGGCGCAGTTCGGCCATTTGCCCTACGGTTAAACCCCGGTACTCGGTCAAGATCGCCATCTTGGCAGCGTCGAACTTACCCTTAACAGCGGCGACGTTTTCACTTTTTTGCTCTCGATTCAAAAGCGTATCCTCCTGAACTCAACAGGGCTATGCGGACATTCCCTGAACCAATGCTGGATCAACCTTAATGCCCGGCCCCATGGTCGCTGAAAGAGCAACCCCGCGTATGTAGCTACCTTTTGACGACGCCGGCTTAGCCCGCACCAGGGATGCAAGCACTGTCTTGACGTTTTCAAGGAGCTGTTCCTCCGAAAAAGAGACCTTTCCCAAAGGTAGGTGAACGTTGCCCGCCTTGTCGACTCTGAACTCCAGCTTACCGGCCTTGAGCTCCTGTACGGCCTTGCCTATTTCTATGGATACGGTGCCAGCCTTGGGATTGGGCATAAGGCCTCGAGGGCCCAGAATTTTTCCAATCCTTCCAACCGCTGCCATCATGTCGGGCGTGGCTACTGTCTTATCAAAGTCCAACCAACCCTCACCGATCTTTTTGACCAGGTCCTCCCCGCCTACAAAATCCGCACCAGCCTCCTGGGCTTCTTTCTCCTTGTCACCCTTGGCAAAGGCCAGAACCCGCACCGGCTTGCCCATTCCATGGGGCAGCATCACCGTCCCACGAATGTTCTGATCCGCCTGCCGGGGATCTACGCCGAGTCTCACGGCCAACTCCACCGTCTCATCAAACTTGACCCGCGCCGTGTCCCGGACCAGATGAAGGGCTTCCTCTAATGTATACTTTCGAGTTCGATCGACCTTGGCCACTGCTGCACGATATGATTTTGCTCCAGCTTTCACAGTACTCCTCACTAATCGACGATTTCTAAACCCAAACTCTTTGCCGTCCCCTCCACCGACTTCTCAGCCCCATCCAGATCCCGAGCGGTAAGATCGGCCAATTTGAGTTGTCCAATTTCTCGGATCTGGGCTCGGGTGACCTTTCCCACCGTTTGCTTCCCTGGCTCCTTCGATCCCTTTTCGATTCCCGCGGCCTTCTTCAGCAGCACCGACGCCGGGGGAGTCTTAGTGATAAAGGTAAAGGATTTGTCCGCATAAACCGTGATCACCACGGGGGTAACCATTTCCTGCTGCGATTGGGTGGCGGCATTGAACGCCTTGCAGAAATCCATGATGTTGACCCCTCGCTGGCCCAGGGCAGGGCCCACCGGGGGGCTCGGATTGGCCTGACCCGCAGGGATCTGTAACTTTATTTCTCCAATAACTTTCTTAGCCATAATTCAAATCAACCCTGTATAACGTTAAGTCCTTGTAAAGGGTTCAAGCTCTGGGACGTCTTCAACTTCGTTCCACTTGAACAAAATCCAACTCCACCGGCGTAGCCCGTCCGAAGATGCTGATGAGAACCCTAAGCTTGCCCTTTTCCGGTCGTACGTCCTCTACCACTCCGTTGAAGTCCGAAAACGGGCCGTCGACCACTTTGACATTCTCCCCTACCGAATAGATCACCCGAGGTCGGGGCTTCGCTGCCCCCTCTTCCATCTGCTGGGTGATTTCTAGAATCCCCTCATCGCTTACCGACGGCGGGTTCGTCCCCCCGCCTACGAACCCGGTGACCTTGGGGGTTCCCTTGACCACGTGCCACGTCTCGTCGGTGAGCTCCATTTGCACAAGGATGTAACCAGGAAAGAACTTTCTCGATGAGGTTTTCTTCTTTCCCTTGACGAGTTCGACGACCGTCTCTACTGGCACCAGTATTTCACCGAACTGATCCTGTTGGCCCAGGGCCTTGATTCGTTCCGTCAAGGCCGCCTTGGCCTTGTGCTCGAAGCCGGAAAACGTATGCACCACGTACCATTTCTTCGCCATTTTAGGGGACCTATTCGTCGTTAAGTAAGGTTAACTTCTGAGCAGCGCCTGCACCGCCTGAGTCAGGCCGTAATCCACCACGGCTAGATACAGAGCAACCAGTAAAACAAAGACCACCACCACCGATGTTGCTGCATAGGTTTCCTTGCGCGTCGGCCAGTGGACCCGTTTGAGCTCCTGCCAAGCCTCCTTAAAAAAAGTAACGGCTGGCTGAATACTAGCCTGGACCTTCCCCATCCCTTCTCCCATCAACCTACCTAACGCGACAATATGGCGGGTCAGGCAGGACTCGAACCTGCAACAACCGGATTTGGAGTCCGGCGCTCTAACCAATTGGAGCTACTGACCCGGAATCTCCTCACTGCTACACTTTAATTTCTTTGTGCACCGTATGGGCGCGACAGGAAGGACAGAATTTTTTAAAGGCCAACTTGTCTGTAGTCTTCTTCTTGTTTTTCGATCCAGTGTAATTTTTCCCCTTGCACTGGTCACAAGCAAAGCCAATGAGATCCCGCATAATCCCCTCTCTACTCCGTAAACTTACGCTATAATCTTAGTCACGACTCCGGCCCCAACGGTCCGACCGCCCTCGCGGATAGCGAAGCGGAGCCCTTCTTCCATGGCGACGGGGTTAATCAAACTGATCTCCATGGTCACATTGTCTCCGGGCATAATCATCTCGGTCCCTTCGGGAAGTTTCACGACACCCGTAACGTCGGTGGTTCGGATGTAGAACTGGGGCCGGTATCCGTTAAAAAACGGGGTGTGCCGCCCTCCCTCTTCCTTGGTCAGGACGTAGGACTCCGCATTGAACTGGGTGTGCGGGGTAATACTACCGGGTTTGGACAGGACCTGGCCGCGTTCCACATCCTCGCGCTTCAAACCGCGGAGCAGGACTCCGACGTTGTCTCCGGCGCGGCCTTCGTCGAGAAGCTTGCGAAACATCTCAACACCTGTCGCTATCGTCTTTACGGTGTCCTTGAATCCGACGATTTCCACCTCATCGCCGACTTTGACAACGCCCCTTTCGATTCTTCCCGTTACCACTGTCCCACGCCCGCTGATGGTAAAGACATCTTCCACGGGCATTATGAACGGCTTGTCAATAACGCGCACGGGCTCGGGGATGTAACTGTCCACAGCGTCCATCAACTTCATGACGGCGGCTTCTCCCATGTCGCTTCCATCCCCTTCAGAGGCTTTCAGTGCGCTGCCGACTACAATAGGGATATCATCGCCGGGGAATTTGTATTTGGACAGGAGCTCTCTAACTTCCAACTCGACGAGCTCGAGCAGCTCCGAATCGTCGACCATATCGGCCTTGTTGAGAAAGACCACGATGGAGGGAACGCCAACCTGGCGCGCCAATAGGATATGTTCACGTGTCTGGGGCATAGGTCCGTCAGCTGCCGAGACAACCAAAATGGCACCATCCATCTGGGCCGCACCGGTGATCATGTTTTTAACGTAGTCTGCGTGACCGGGACAGTCCACGTGGGCGTAGTGTCTCTTTTCGGTCTCGTACTCCACGTGGGAGATGTTGATGGTCAGCCCTCTTTCCTTTTCCTCTGGAGCCTTGTCGATCTGATCGTAGGCCAAACCTTGGGCCCATCCTTTTTTCTCAAGGACTTTGGTAATCGCCATGGTGAGCGTTGTCTTTCCATGGTCCACGTGACCGATGGTCCCAATATTGAGGTGAGGCTTCTTCCTCTCAAACTTCTGTTTACTCATCCTTTTCTCCTAATCCTCCTAAAGGTAATCGTCCCATTTCAAAAATCCCTCACGTCAGTTCTAAAAGTTTCACTTCTTATCAACTCGGCACTCGTGTCAAAAGGGTCCTTCAAGTCAAAGCCCAGGAGCGGGCTTGAACCGCCGACCTCGTCCTTACCAAGGACGTGCTCTACCAACTGAGCTACCTGGGCACAACGAACGATCCAAGGTAAGACTGGAGCGGGAAACGGGATTCGAACCCGCGACCCCGAGCTTGGAAGGCTCGTGCTCTAGCCAGCTGAGCTATTCCCGCCAGACTCACCAAACCAACCAAATGATATAAAAAGCCCTGTCCGAACGGCTCGTATCCTACGCCCTTTAAATGGTGGAGAGGGAAGGATTCGAACCTTCGAAGCCTAACGGCGGCAGATTTACAGTCTGCTCCCTTTGGCCACTCGGGAACCTCTCCGCGTTAGCCAATTACCTCAATCTGCCAAACGTCGACCCAACATTTTAAAAACAATCTGGAGCTGGCGATAGGAATTGAACCTACAACCTGCTGATTACAAATCAGCTGCTCTCCCATTGAGCTACGCCAGCTTCGGAGGAAAAAATACACCCGCACAATTTCCCCACCATGCCTAGAAAATGGCCACGGCGAAGCTAAACACAACTATACAATGATGTATCCTTAGTCGCTATGACGAAAGATCAAGTATAAAGAGTACTTACCCCTTGTGCCACCTTTGCAATCTTTTATAATAGTCATTAATTCCAAAAAATGTCAACTGTTTGCACCACTTTTTTTCTGCCGCACCAATTCGTAGATGAACATCCCCCCGGAAACGGAGACATTTAGAGATGCGATTTTACCACTCATGGGGATGGTAACTATAAAATCGCACTCGGTACGGACCAGGGGGCGAATACCTTCCCCTTCACTTCCCAGGACAACGACCAATTTTTCAGGATAGATTCTGCGTCCGATCTCTTCCCCCTCCTCTGCGGCCAGTCCCACAACCCAGTAGTCGCGCTCCTTGAGATCGGCCAGAGCGCGCCTCAGGTTGGTTACCCGATAGATCCGCACATAGGCTACCGCCCCTGCCGAAGCTTTGATAACCGTCGGGGTCACACCGACGGAGCGGTCCTTAAGAATAATAATGTCCCGCACCCCCATGCCCTCTGCGGTTCGAATCAGGCTACCAAAGTTCTGCGGATCCGTAATCCCATCCAGGGCCAAGATCCATTGGGGATCAGGGGTCTGGGATAATCCCGATAAGAGTTTGGCAAAATCCGTATAGTCGGCCTGGGCGACCTTGGCGACAACTCCCTGGTGCCTCTCGCCCCCGGCCAAACGGTTCAAGACCCTGACGTCGACGGTGTCCACCCTGACGCCCCAACGCCGGGCGGTTTCCTGAACGGCCTTGAGGGCCTTCCCCCTGGCACCTCGAGCCATTAGGATCTCAGATACATCCTCATGAGACTCGTTGAGCCGTTCCAGAACGGGATGAATCCCGAACAGGATGGAAGTTTTTTCATCTTTTTGTGTCAATGAC
This sequence comes from Binatia bacterium, assembly GCA_963664015.2. Taxonomy (GTDB): domain Bacteria; phylum Desulfobacterota; class Binatia; order UBA9968; family CAXXLF01; genus JACZQL01. Next base: position 1,420,801 of record CAXXLF010000002.1, read on the forward strand.
TCGCCAGAACTCATTCCAAGTATATTACAAACTTTTTTTCACCAGATAAACCAGATAACATGGGTTCACAGTGAAACGCACCCTCAGCCTTTACGTGATCTCCGAGATCCTGACCCCCTTCTTGCTGGGTCTCATGGCCTTCACCTTTGTTCTACTCACGGCTCGGATCCTCAAACTCGTCGAGCTCTTGATCACCCGGGGAGTTCCGTTTTTACAGATCGGCAAGCTCTTCACCCTCATCCTGCCCACCTTCCTGGAGATGACGTTGCCCATGGCGCTCTTGCTCGGTATCCTCATGGGATTGTCTACATTGTCCAGTGATCAGGAAATTCTCGCCTTCAAGGCATGCGGCGTCAGCCCGCTTCAAATCCTGCTACCCATCGGGACCGTGGCCCTGTTCGTTTCCCTGTTTACCTTAATGATCAGCACACACGTGGGCCCCGCCGCCAATCTTGCCCTCAAGAAGGAACTCTACAACATAGCCAAGACCCGTGTGGGAGCAGCACTCAAAGAAAAGGTCTTTAACGATGACTTCCCCAAGGTGCTGATCTACGTGGAGGAGGTGATTCCTCCCGGCAACACGTCTCAAGGAGTCCTCATTGTAGACCGTCGCGATCCCGTGCGGGAAAATATCATATTCGGCAAAATGGCGATTTTCTTGTCTGATGATAATTCGGAGGCACTGAGCTTGAAGATTTTTGACGGCGTCCTGCACGAAAGAGAAAAAAACCAGCCGGACTTTAGCCAGACCCATTTCAGCACCTATCACTTCAAGCTCGAACTCGATCAAGCTTTCAATCTGGTACGGAAAAAGGGAGAAAAGCCCAAAGAGATGTCCCTTCGTCAACTGGGACGTTCCATCCGGAGCAAGGAGGCTCAGGGGCTCAAACCCACTGCCGAACTCATTGAACTGCATCAGAGATTCTCTTTTCCTTTTGCCCCCCTGGTTTTCTGTATTCTTGGAGTCGCTTTGGTTATGATCCCAACGGGATCCCGTGGGGGGCGTTTCTGGGGTCTTGTTTCCTGCCTATTCTGGTTGCTTCTCTATTATACTTTATTTTCCGCTGGGCGCGCCCTGGCGGAGAAAGAGATACTGGCTCCATCCCTTGCCATGTGGCTCCCCAACATCGTCATCGGCCTGATCGCCATTTATATTTTTCAAAAGGCAATGAGGGAATCTCCTCCCCTGTTAGAGGTAATTTGGCAAAAGGGTTCAGCCTTTTGGAGTCGGAGATTCACCTCCCAGTAAAGGAGGCGTTTTTAAAATGGCCCATGGACTCCATAATATGGAGAGGGACCGTTCATGACCAAAGCTGATCTAATTGAATCTGCAACCAACAAATCGGGACTCCCCAGGCAGAGTGTTGAGAATATCATTAATGATGTTTTCAACGGCATAACAGCTGCATTAAAAAGCGGAGATAAGGTGAATATCTCCGGATTTGGAACGTTTTCGATTTCCCAACGTAAGGCAAGGACTGGGAGAAATCCCAAAACTGGAGAATCGATTCAGATTACTGCTTCTCGTGCTGCAAAATTTAAGGCTGGTAAGGGTTTAAAAGAATCCCTCGCCTGGGAAGCCCCCGATCGTAACGTCTCACTCCCCTTCGGAAGCATCCTGGATCGTTACCTGGTGCGCAGCTTTAACCGGGTCTTCGTCCCCACATTGATGGCAATAGGTTTTGTGTACTTCACCGTGGAGTTCTTTGATCGCATTGATAATCTGATGAGGGCAGGAGCCTCCGCCGGGGCTGCCACGAGATACTTCCTGTATAAGATTCCCCTGCTGATTTCACGGGTGTTTGGTTTTGCCACCCTCTTTTCCACCCTTTTAACGATCGGGATGCTATCACGAACCTATGAAATCACCGCAATGCGCGCATCGGGCCTGAGTCTACACCGCCTTGCTGCACCCTTGCTCTTCGTTTCCATGCTCATTGGAATGCTATCCTTCATGTGGAACGAGAGCCTGGTACCGCTGTTCACCCGTAAGTCCCAATACATCTACAAGGTCGAAGTTAAAAACCAGACCCCCAAGAGCCTCATTGGGACCCAGGGGATATGGATCCGTGGCAAAGAGGCCTTTATCAGTGTGGACTACTTCGACGCCAAGAAAAATATACTCCAGGGGGTCACCATTTACCTCATCAACTCCGAATTTACCCTTCAAGGACTCATCGAGTCCCCTGAGGCCCGTTGGGACGGGTCACGCTGGCGCACCGGCGAGAGTACCGGATGGACCTTGCTGTCCGACGGCCGGCTTAGCCAGCAGCAGGCAACCGTAAGGGTTCTCCCCATCTCCGAGAAACCGGAAGACTTCAAGATCCTGGCCCGCAAGGCAGAAGAGTTCAACTTCTTCGAGCTCAAGCGGCAAATCAAAGATCTAACCGATAAGGGGATTGATACCACCGAGTACGCAGTCGATCTGCAGGTCAAGCTTGCGTTTCCAATGATCCCTTCCCTCATGGTCCTACTGGCTATCCCCTTTGCCCTCAAACAGGGGACCCGAGCGGGAGTTGCGATCTCCTTTGGATTTACCATGCTCATCGGGCTCGCCCACCTGACCCTCATGGCCTTTTGCGTTTCTCTCGGCCATAGCGGTGCCATGCAGCCATGGATGGCCGCATGGTTACCCAATTTCGTATTGGCATTAGTTGGGATCTATTACATGACCGGTGAGGAGTAACCGGTCCCCGACAGGCCGCTAAGGGACCAGGGCCGATCCCTGAAGCGCCTCTGTCTCCGGGAATCCGCACATCAGGTTCATATTTTGCACGGCCTGGCCTGCGGCCCCCTTGACGAGGTTGTCAATGGCGGTGATTACCACCAAACGCTTCAAGCGAGGTTCGATACGCAGTCCGATGGCACAATCGTTGGAGCCCCGGACATCCTTGGTCTCGGGAAAACAGCCGGGAGGAAGTAGACGGACGAAGGGTTCACCCCGATAATAGTTCCGGTAGACCTCGGTGATTCTTTCCTCCTCTAGCGGCTTCACCAGCTCAAAATACAGTGTGGACAATATACCTCGATTCATGGGGACCAAATGAGGCACGAATATTACGGGAACTGTCTTTTTGGCAATCCAACTAAGTTCCTGTTCAATCTCCGGTGCGTGGCGATGGGTGCCCACCTGATAGGCCTTGAAATTCTCGTTGACCTCGCTATAGGAAAGCTCAACTGAACCGGCTCTGCCGGCTCCGGTTACACCGGATTTGGAATCGACCAGGACCGGACCACGAACGAGCTTTGCGGCAACCAGGGGAACCGCCCCTAGCAGGGCACCTGTTGGGTAACAGCCCGGATTTGCCACGAGCCCCGCTCGGACGATCCGCTTTCGATTGAGCTCAGACAAGCCGTAAATGGCCCGGGACAGGAGATGGGGGGCCTTGTGAGGCCGGTACCACTTAGCATAGACTTTGGGGTCGTGAAGTCGAAAATCGGCGCTCAGATCGATAACCCGTCTTCCTGCTTTGAACAGGGCGGGGACCAGATCCATCGAGGTCTCATGGGGCAGGGCTGTAAAAACCAGGTCGCACCGGGGGAGAATTGTTTCAAGGTTGATCTCCTCCAAAACCATGTCACACCGACCCGCCAACGACGGGTAGATCTCACAGATGTTCTTTCCGGTATATTGCTGGGAGGTCAGCACCGACAACTGGACGCGCGGATGCTGGACTAGGAGGCGCAACAGCTCAACCCCCGCATAACCCGTGGCACCCAACACGGCCACACGGAGTTGGGCCGTGTTCTTGAGGGGACCGCTTGCAGTCCTAGCCAACGATTTCAACGTTTAGAGTATTGGGGACGCTTGCGCGCTTTGTGGAGACCGTATTTCTTTCGTTCTACCGCGCGCGGGTCTCGGGTGACAAAACCCGCCTTTTTTAGCGGTGCACGAAATTCCGGATTGAGTCGCATAAGGGCACGGGTGATCCCATGGCGAATAGCCCCCGCCTGACCCGATATCCCCCCCCCACAGACATTGACCTGGATATCGTAACTGCCTTCGCCGTGAATTAAGTCCAGAGGCTGTTGTACAATACGGCGGGCCGTTTCACGACCGAAATAGTCGTTCAGGGAACGATGGTTGACTCGGATCTCCCCTTTGCCGTGTTTTAGAAAAACTCTGGCGACTGAGGTCTTCCGCCGTCCGGTTGCGTAATAACTTTCTTCTGCCATGAATTTAGCCTTAGCCGCCGATTACCAGCGGTTGTGGGTTTTGGGCCTCATGAGGATGCTCTGGACCCGGGTAGATTTTTAATTTCCGCAGTAGTTCCCTGCTTAAACGATTCCTTGGCAACATCCCTTTGACAGCCAATTGCACAATCGCAGTGGGCTTTTTCTCACGCATTTTGGCGGCTGTAGTCTCACGAATTCCGCCGGGATACTCGGAATGGCGGTAGTAGGTTTTCTGTTCCCACTTCCTTCCTGTCAGGGCTATTTGCTTGGCATTCACCACGATGACGAAGTCGCCAACGTCCACGTGGGGGGAGAAAATGGGTTTGTGCTTACCTCTGAGTACCCTCGCTACTGCCGTTGCCAATCTGCCGAGAACCTTCCCTTGCGCGTCCACGATATACCACTGGCGTTGGGCCAAGGCGTCTTTTTTATTCATCTGAAAGGTTCCCATGTCAGGAATCAATCCATTCGGCCAGAAGGCCAGATATCTTCCAGCCTCCTGGCGAATCAGCTCTCTTAATTAATAATGGCGGGGCCGACGAGACTCGAACTCGCGACCTCCGGCGTGACAGGCCGGCGTTCTAACCAACTGAACTACGACCCCATCACTTATCAATTGAGCTCAGTCTATTTATGTCACTCAGTATGGGCGGTACAGGATTTGAACCTGTGACCCTCGGCTTGTAAGGCCGATGCTCTCCCACTGAGCTAACCGCCCCCTCGCGGTTCCGGATTCGACCCGTGAGTACCAACTCAGATCCGGTACCGACTCTCATTTACCCCGGTTATCCGTATCCAGTCGATAAGAGTGAATCAGGCGAGGGATTCTTTTAAACCCTTACCAGCCTTAAATTTTGCAGCACGAGAAGCAGTAATCTGAATCGATTCTCCAGTTTTTGGATTTCTCCCAGTCCTTGCCTTACGTTGGGAAATCGCAAATGTTCCAAATCCGGAGATATTCACCTTCTCTCCGCTTTTTAATGCAGCTGTTATGCCGTTGAAAACCTCATTAATGATATCCTCAACACTCTGCTTGGGGAGTCCCGCTTTGTTGGTTGCAGATTCAATTAGATCAGCTTTGGTCATGAACGGTCCCTCTCTATATTAGGAAGTCCAACGGTATAATGTTGGCTTATAGCAGCACATCCGTAGCTATGTCAACCAAAACCCCATTCAGCCTGAACCGGAGGCGTGGACTATTGGGGTAGGATATCGGGCCTGGGCTCGTCTTGCCCTTTCCTTGCAAAGGAAGGCTGTTGATCGGAAGGGTCCCCCTTCTTTTTCAATTGACTATCCGGGTCCTTGAGGACCAAGGCCCTTTTTAAAACCTCGTCCATATGCTCGACCGGCACCAACTCAATGGTCTTGAGGATGGTCTGGGGGATCTCCTCAATGTCTTTCTTGTTTTCGCTAGGTATGAGGACCATTTTGATTCCAGCGCGGTGTGCAGCCAGAACCTTCTCCTTCAATCCCCCGATGGGGAGAATGGTCCCCCGCAACGTTATCTCGCCCGTCATGGCGAGGTCATACCTTACGGGCACTTGCAACAGAGCTGAAACGAGAGACGTGGCCATAGTAATCCCTGCCGACGGCCCATCCTTGGGAATGGCGCCTTCGGGGACATGAATATGGACGTCGATCTTCTGATAAAAATCCTTTTCCAGACCAAGTTCTTCCGCCCTGGAGCGCACATAGCTCATGGCGGCCTGGGCCGACTCCTGCATGACGTCACCCAGTTTGCCCGTGGTAAGCAACTGTCCCTTGCCTGGCATGATCGTCACTTCCGTGCCTAGGAGTTCCCCTCCAAGCTCGGTCCAGGCCAAACCCGTGGTCACCCCAATTTTGTGCTCTTCATCGGCGCGGCCATAGCGGTACTTGGCAGCTCCTAGAAACTTGTGAAGATTCTTGGCTCCCACAGTGACCTTCGCATCTCGGTCTTTCTTGACCACCTCAACGGCGACCTTACGGCAAACCGATGCAATCTCACGCTCCAAACTCCTGACTCCCGCCTCCTTGGTATAATGACGGATTAAATTCAGGAGCGTATTATCGCTCATGACGATGTTTTCGGCTTTGAGACCGTTGGCCTCTATCTGTTTATCCATCAGGTACTTTTTGGCGATATTCAACTTCTCCATTTCCGTATACCCCGCGATACGGATGATCTCCATACGATCCTGCAGGGGCCGAGGAATCGTATCAAGGGTGTTTGCCGTGGTCATGAACAGAACCGTGGAAAGATCATAGTCCAGGTCCAGGTAATGGTCGTTGAAAGCTATGTTCTGTTCTGGGTCCAACACTTCCAGAAGCGCCGAAGATGGGTCACCCCGAAAATCCATGGACATCTTGTCAATTTCATCCATGAGAAAGACTGGATTACTGGAGCCGGCCTTCTTCATGCTCTGGATGATCTTGCCCGGTAGTGACCCAATGTAGGTGCGCCGATGACCCCGGATCTCGGCCTCGTCACGGACGCCTCCCAGGGATATCCGGACAAACTTCCTCCCGGTGGCCCGTGCAACGGAGCGACCCAGCGAGGTTTTACCAACTCCCGGTGGGCCCACAAGGCAGAGGATGGGGCCTCGAATTTTTCCCACCAGGCTCTGCACGGCCAGGTATTCCAAAATCCTCTGCTTGACCTTTTCCAGGCCGTAGTGGTCCTCATCGAGGACTTTCTCGGATGCCTTAATGTCGAGTTTTTCTTCCGTGAACTCGTTCCAGGGGAGGCTCAGGATCCAATCGATATAGGTCCGCACCACTGTCGCTTCAGCGGACATGGGGGACATCATCTTGAGCTTCTTCAGCTCCTTGTCGACCTTTTCTCGAGCCTCGGCCGACAGCTTCTTTTCCTTGATCTTTTCTTCAATCTCTTGAATCTCGTTTTTGAACTCGTCCTTTTCCCCTAATTCTTTCTGGATGGCGCGCATCTGCTCGTTCAGGTAGTACTCTTTTTGCGACCGCTCCATCTGCTTTTTCACCCGCGATCGGATTCGCCGCTCGACCTCGAGAATTTCGATCCCGGCACGCATGTGACCGAGAATCTTTTCCAGGCGCTCCGCCGCATTGACCAGCTCCAGGAGCTGCTGTCGCTCTTCCAACTTGATCCCCAGGTGACCGACGATGGTATCGGCCAGCCGACTGGGATCGTCAATGGAGGACACGGACATGACCATCTCGGGTGGAATCTTTTTCTTCAGCTTCACGTAGCTTTCAAAGGTAGTATGAACTTCACGCACGAGGGCTTCCACTTCCGGAGTCCGATCCACCACCTCGTCTACCTCCTCAACGCCCACAAGAAAGAAATCAGGGTGACTCAAATGACGAACGACCTTCGCCCGCTTTTTACCTTCGACCAGGACCTTGACGGTCCCGTCGGGTAGCTTCAACATCTCAACGACGGTCCCCAGGGTCCCGATGGGGTAGATATCGTTTTCCGTGGGGTCGTTGGTCTTAGCATCCTTTTGAGAAGAGAGAAGGATCGGCCCCTGTTTCTGCGTGGCTTCTTCCAGAGCGCGGATAGACTTCTGCCGACCCACGAATAGAGGAACCACCATGTGAGGAAAAACAATGATGTCCCTCAGGGGCAAAAGTGGGACCTGAATTTCAGTATCGCCTTGTTCTTTGTCGTCTTTCTCGTCATTGCGAAACAACATAAAAGCTTTCTCCCTATGCGCTTTCTGCCGCCTTACTATATACAACGATCGGCGGGCCGTTGCGAGTCACCACCTCATCGGAAATGATGACCTCTTTAATGTCCGGTTGGGAGGGCATTTCATACATCACATCCAGCATTGAGTTTTCCATGATTGCCCGAAGTCCACGGGCACCGGATTTCCGTTTCATGCCCTCTGCGGCAATAGCCCAGAGGGCCTCTTCGGTAAATTTGAGATGAACCCCTTCCATCTCGAAGAGCTTCACGTACTGCTTGGTCAACGCATTTTTGGGTTCCTTCAAGATCCGCACCAGGGCAGCCTCATCGAGCTCCTCCAGAGTTGCTATGACCGGCAACCGGCCGATAAATTCCGGAATCAAGCCAAATTTCAAAAGGTCTTCCGGTTGCACCTCGTGCAACAGTTCAATATCCTGTCGCCCATCCTGCCGTTCGATCTCTCCTCCGAAACCCATTCTCTTGCGTCCCGTCCTGCGCCGGATAATATCTTCCAACCCCACAAAGGCCCCACCACAGACAAAGAGGATATTGGTCGTATCCACCTGCAAAAACTCCTGCTGTGGATGCTTCCGGCCCCCCTTGGGAGGCACACTGGCCATGGTCCCCTCGATAATCTTTAGCAGCGCCTGTTGCACCCCTTCGCCGGAAACGTCCCGCGTAATGGAAGGGTTTTCCGATTTGCGCGATATCTTATCGATCTCATCAATGTAGACGATCCCGCGCTGGGCCTTTTCAACATCATAATCGGCCGCCTGCAAAAGGTTTAAGATGATATTCTCGACGTCCTCACCTACGTATCCGGCCTCTGTCAGGCTCGTGGCATCGGCGATGGTAAAAGGGACATGAAGAAAACGCGCCAGAGTCTGGGCCAGCAACGTCTTGCCTGAGCCCGTGGGTCCAAGCAAAAGAATGTTGCTCTTTTGTAGTTCTGCATCGCCCGATGCCAGCTGGGTATCGATGCGTTTGTAGTGGTTGTGGACGGCCACGGAAAGGATTTTTTTGGCCCGCTCTTGCCCCACCACGTATTGATCCAATACCCGCTTGACCTCTATCGGCTTCGGTACACCCGAGGAGGACGAAAGGGTCTCTTCGTGATCGCACTCCTCTGCAATAATATCGTTACATAGGTCGATGCATTCATCGCAGATGTAAACCGTTGGTCCGGCAATGAGCTTGCGGACCTCATCCTGGCTCTTGCCGCAGAAAGAGCAAACCAGATTCCCTGATCGGTCGTCACCGTGCTTTGGCATAGCAGAGTTCCTCTAAATGCTTTTAGCTTACTTCTTTGGATCGACTTCCCAACGGTTGGCGATCACTTCATCCACCAGACCGTATTCCAACGCCTGTTTGCCGGACATAAAAAAATCACGGTCCGTGTCTTTCTCGATCTTTTTGATACTTTGGCCCGTGTGCTTCACCAGAATATTGTTTAACTCCTCGCGCATTCTGAGGATCTCCCGCGCATGTATATCGATATCAGCCGCAACCCCCTCGAAGCCGCCCAAGGGCTGATGAATCATAATGCGTGAATGGGGCAAGGCGTTTCGTTTTCCACTGGATCCGGCAGCCAAAAGGATCGCTCCCATACTCGCCGCCTGTCCCATACATACGGTCGAGACCTGGGGCTTGATGTATTCCATGGTATCGTAGATGGCTAATCCGGAGGTGACCGATCCTCCGGGCGAATTGATATAGAAAAAAATATCCCGCTCGGGGTCCTCCGACTCCAGAAAGAGCAACTGGGCCGTGATCACATTGGCCACATCGTCATTGATCGGGCTCCCCAAAAATACGATCCGGTCCTTTAGTAAACGGGAATAGATGTCGTAAGCTCGCTCACCGCGCCCGGTTTGTTCAACTACCATTGGAATAAAATTCATCTTTGGCCTATTCCTTGTCCCGCTATAATATTTTATCTCTTTTCCTTGCGCTCATCAACCTTTGATTTTGATAATGGGTTAGATGTATTCAACGATTCCATTTCTTCTACCTTAGCGTGTTCTAACAAGAAGTCCAAAGTCCGCTCAAAAACAAGCTGCGACCGAAGATCCTGCCGGGCATCTTCTCTTTTATAATAATCGCGCAAGGCGATGGCCTGATCTTTGACCGAACGCACCAGTTCATCGATTCGCTTCTGCAAATCATCGTCGCTAACCTTGATCTTTTCCTTATCCGCAATGGTTTCCACCAGGAGCGTACCCTGGACCTGTCGACGAGCCTGGGGCTCGAGCTCCTTTCGCAGCTCTTCGAGGGAGCGGCCTTGAGTTCCGTCGGGGGAGCCGGCGGGATCGGGACTCCGTTGCTGGCGTTCCATGAGATAACGAAGTTGCTGATCCAGCATGGCGCTGGGCACTTCAAAGTCATGGGATTCAATCAAATGGCTGAGAAGCTGCTCTTTTAATTCCCGAGTTTGGATCTCCCCAAGTTCCGACTCCAAGCGTCCCCGCACCTTTTCCCTCAACTCCTTCACCGAATCGCATTCACCGTAGTCCTTGGCAAATTCGTCGTCCAAGGAAGGCACGACCTTGGTCTTGATCTCCTTGACATGGATACTGAAGACGGCTTCTTTCCCCGCCAGTTGCTTATTGGGAGCCTCGTTGGGAAAGGTCAAAGTAATCGAATGGTCAATCCCCGTCTTCAATCCCACGAGGGCCTCTTCAAACTGGGGCAACGCCCTCCCCCCATTTACCTGTAGAAGGTAGTTCTCCCCTTTATTTTCAGGGAAGGGTTTGCCGTCAACGGTACCGACAAAATCGAGTTGTACAAAGTCTTCCGTCTGCACGACATCCCGATCCTCCACCGGCTGTAGCTGAGCATGGGCGTCCTGGAGGCCCTTCAACGCGTCGTCGATCTGGCTGTCTTCAACCTTCAGCTTGAGCCTTTCCATTTCCAGGCCCAAGTAATTTTTGATATCAATTTCCGGCTTAACTTCGATTACGGCGGAGAAGGTAAATGGGCTTCCATCGGCCAGATCCCCAGGTTCCACTTCCGGACGGGAAACCACGTGCAAACCCTTTTCCTGGACAACCTGCCGTAGAGACTGCTCCACCAAGTTGGCCAGCGTTCGACTCTTCACCTCGTCACCATAGATCCCTTGAAGAACCTGGCGCGGGACCTTCCCGGCTCGGAATCCCTTGACGCGGGACCGCTGGCTCACACTGCCATAGGCACGGGTGAACTCCTCCTTGACAGTGTCACCGGGGACCTGGACTCGGATTTTGCGCTGGACCGGGCTCAAGACATCGATATCGAATTTCATATTTCGCTTCCCAATTCAGAACTGTGAAAGATTCTTAATATACAATTTAATTAACAATGGTGCGAGAGGGGGGATTCGAACCCCCACGGTTACCCGCTAGATCCTAAGTCTAGTGCGTCTGCCAATTCCGCCACTCTCGCACCCCCACTTTCGCAAGATGCGTAGCCACGCCCCACTGCAACTCCCGGCCTCGCCCCACAGGGCCAAGGCCTCCCTTATAACTATTGGAAAGAACAGTATGAAACAACAGGAAGTTATGTCAAGCACCGACCGGGGGCATTATTGAGGGGTCGTATCCCCAATATAGATTCTCCGTGACGGACTGAGTCCGAATTATTGTCCACATTGTTGAGTGCACCGGTTAGACGAAGAGGCAAACGTGAGCAGTCGAACAATAGAGGATTAGAACGCATCTATGCATTTTTCATTGTTCCAATGTCTAGTGCTCCAATGCTCTAAAATTTTGCACCGCAAAATTTTTGATGGGCCGCCGGAGGCTCGAACTCCGGACCCGCTGATTAAGAATCAGCTGCTCTACCAACTGAGCTAGCGGCCCATCACATCATTCAGTAACCTAACCTAACATAATATTACAAGGGCCTAATGAGGGCTCGGTGCAAGGGATATATGGGAGCGAAGATTTTTTTAGGGTAGCATGCCGCCGGCTATTTGCAAAGTCTGAAGACGGTTCCAAGCCAATTGGAAGAAAGGACAAGAGAGGGGGGGGCCGGGGACCAAGTGATACAGCGCCTGGTGGTCACCTCCTTCTTAGATGGTACCATCATATATATAAGGGAACGGGTTGATCCAACTGCACGGCTCCCGGCCCCACTTAGGCCGTTCCAAACAAGGCCACCTCGTGGTGAAAAATGCAAGGGAAAAGCATCAGACAGAGGTCTTTGACCGGGCTGAAAAACACACGCGCATTGCTACGCAAATTCCAGCTCACACGTCGGGTCTCCAAGCCCGGTCGAAAGCCCCACCGTTGGGAGGCTTCCTATCCGCAGGGAATTAATTGGTCTCTGGATTTAGAGCCTAGACTATTATTTGCCGTTCTCGATGACGCCATTGCCAAATATCCGCGAAGGCGGCAAAGGGGCTTCAAGACCTCGGCGTCGGCCAAGGGAAAGTCAGGGGGGGAAGGAATAAACTATCTGTCAATTTTGCAAATTTGGGGTGAGTGAAGGGACTTGAACCCTCAACCCCTGGTGCCACAGACCAGTGCTCTAACCATTTGAGCTACACTCACCACATCCCAGGCCCGATTGGTGCGCCAGAAGGGATTTGAACCCCTGACCTACGGCTTAGAAGGCCGTTGCTCTATCCACCTGAGCTACTGGCGCCGGTAGTTAGAATTTAGTTAATGGTCAATAGTCCTACCATCCCGCCTCCATTTAGAACAGAGCCGATGACTACTGACTGTTGGCAATTGGCCGCGATGGAGCCAGTTTGGCCAGCTTTATTGCGCTATTGCTCAATCACTCCATTGCTCTAAAGCAAACGCACGATTGCGTTTGCTTTACTGGTCGGGGCGAGCCGATTTGAACGGCCGACCCCCTGCTCCCAAGGCAGGTGCGCTACCAAGCTGCGCTACGCCCCGTCATTACCAAGCAGGGTCATTGTACACTCGGCGCAGATGATTTCAAGGTTTGACCCGGAGCGAGGAGTGCAACGGCAGTTCCTCTTTGAGCTTTCTCAAGGCCCCACCCCGGTGGCTCACCCCTCCTTTGGTCTCCCGGTCCAGTTGGGCAAAGGTTTTTCCCAACGGAGGATAAAAAAAAAGTGGATCGTAGCCAAACCCCTGATCTCCTGCCAGTGCAAAGGCAATAGACCCTTCGCATTCCCCCCTAAACAACCATTGTCGTCCGCCCGAGTCCGAAGGTTCACAGAGGGCTATCACGCAAACAAAACGCGCGCCTCGCTCAGACCAAGAGAGACCAGCCATGGCATGTAGCAAACGCTCATTGTTTTTTTTGTCGTTTCCCTGTCCCCCACCGTACCGTGCGGAACGGATACCGGGGGCGCCACCCAAGGCGTAGACCTCGAGCCCAGAGTCGTCCGCTAGAGTTACCTTACCCGAGTATTCGGCCATCGTTCGGGCCTTTTTTAGCGCATTTTCCTCGAAGGTTTTTCCGTCCTCCGTAACCTTGGGAGGGGCAATGAGCTCTTCCAGGGAAATGAGCTGGAGGGGAAGCTCTCCAAGGGCGCCCTTGAATTCGGCGAGCTTGCCCCTATGGGTGGTTGCCACTAGGAGCTGCACGGGCGAGGCTTAGGCAAAGCTTGCGATTGCCTTCTTTTGCATCTCGAGGAGCTCACGAATCCCTTTTTGCGCCACTTCGACCATTCGGTCCATCCGTGCCTTGCTGAAAGGTGTTTGCTCCGCGGTCCCTTGGATTTCGACGAAGTGTCCTGACCCTGTCATGACAAAGTTCATATCCACCTCGGCGTGACTGTCTTCCGGCGCATTGAGATCCAGGAGGATCTTTCGACCCACGATCCCCACGCTCACGGCCGCCACGGCATCTTTCACCAGATCCTTTTCCGTTATTCCCTTGTGCGAGGCGCTGCGTATGGCCTCGACTAACGCAACATACGCCCCCGTAATAGAAGCCGTACGGGTACCGCCATCGGCCTGGATTACATCACAGTCCATCCAGAAAGTGCGCTCGCCTAGGGCTTCCAAATTCACCACGGCCCGAAGGCTGCGGCCAATGAGCCTCTGAATCTCATGGGTCCGACCTCCGACCTTGCCTCTGGTCGCTTCCCGGGGAATACGGATCTGCGACGAAGAGGGTAGCATCCCATATTCCGCTGTGATCCAACCCTTGCCGCTGTTGCGCAGGAACGGAGGGACCCTGTCTTCCAGTTTGGCCGTGCAGATCACCCGCGTGCCGCCCATTTCGATAAATGCCGAACCGTCGGCGTGCTTGATATAGCTCGGCGTAATAGTAATCCCTCTCAGTTCTCTCTCTCTCCTACCGTCTTCCCGCATGTGTTGCCTTTCAGCCTGTAGTGCAGCTTGAAAATTGCTATTGAATTGGACGCGATCCCGCCAGCGACTTTCTTTCTGATCCGACAACTCTTTGTGGCGGTCTCTTGGATAAACCTTACTTCACCTAAAGGTGCAGAACAACCATCTTGAGTTCGGTCATCTCCTCAACGGCGTAACGGGGCCCTCCTTACCAAAACCAGATTCTTTCAAACCGCCGTATGGCATAAGGTCGGCGCGCCATTGAGGTCCCCAATTGATATGAAGGTTGCCCGAATCCACTTCCCGTGCAAACCGCCTGGCCCATTCCAGATTCTTCGTGAAAATCCCAGCCGCAAGTCCGATAGATGGATTGGTTGGCAAGCGCTATGGCTTCATCAATGTTCTTAAAGGGGGTAACCGCTACCGCGGGGCCGAATAATTCCTCACATGAGATGCGCATCTCTGGTTTGACATCGGCCACCACCGAGGGGATGTAGACTGCCCCGTGACGCTCTCCCCCCGGTCACAAGGCGAGCCCCGCCGTCTATGGCCTCATTCACCCATTTTCAACACGAATGGCGTCGTCCTCCCGTATCATGGGCCCAACCTGAGTTGTTGCCTCGAGCTGATCGCCAGTGACCATGCCGGCAATCTTGGGATTGAGGACACTAAGAAAGTCGCTGTAGACCTCTCCTGCAGTGAGGCTCCTCTGAGCCGATATGCACACTTGTCCGGCATTGGCATAACCGGTCGCGGCTACGGCCTCCGCTACCCTTTCAATATCGGCGTCGGGCATGACGATAAGGGGAGAATTGGAACCCAGTTCCATAGTCACCCTCTTGATCCCTGCAAGGCGGCAAATCCGCTCCCCGATGTCCCGGCTGCCGGTAAAGGTTATCTTTCTGACCCGTCGATCCGCGACCAATGGATCACCAATCTCACTCCCTGATCCGGTGATGCACTGGATCCCCTATGCCGGGAGACCGGACTCAAGAAGGACCCGGGTGAGATGGAGAGCCGACAGGGGCGTATCCGTCGCCGGCTTGATGATGACCGAATTGCCGGCGGCAAGCGCGGGGCCCACCTTATGGCAAACCAGGTTCAGAGGAAAGTTGAACGGACTGATGGCGGCCACGACACCACAGGGTACTCGCAGGGTAAAGCCCAGCTTGCCGCCCCCGCCGGGATCTCCATCCAGAGGTACGGTCTCGCCATGGATTCGCTTTGCCTCCTCCGCCGATCCCAGCAGGGTTTCCACTGCACGGCCGGCTTCACTGCGTCCTTCGGAAATAATTTTGCCCTCTTCCGACGAGATCAGGCGGCCTAGTTTTTCCGTCTCTTTCCCCATCAAGTCGGCTGCCTTGCTAAGGATCTTCCACCGTTCGTAGCCGGAAAGCTTGGCCATCACCTTCGCTCCGCGTTCGGCAAAGGCCAATGCGCGTTCCACATCGCCCACTTCCCCCCTTGGGACCGTATCGATGACCGAACCATCGAAGGGATTGAGAACCTCGATACCTTTAGGCTTGTCGACCCATTCGCCTGCTATGAACATCTTCATGGTCGTCCTCCTGCTTCTCTTACTTCTCTTACATAACCTGGCCTGAAAGTTACCCGCTCGTTCCGGCAAGTGTCAACAAGTTGTCCTGTGATGCATCAGTCATTTTGCCCGGCCCGCCCACATGGGGTTTTGGCGGGATTACACTCGGCAATTTCTGTATGGTAGGAATGTTACGAAGTGATCCGATTTACGAACCGACAGATTTCCAGGCTCGTAACCGCCCTGGTGGGCCTGTTACCTGACCTGGCCGCCCAACGCCTCGGCTGGAGTCTCGGCACTTACGCCTCGTATATATGCCGCCGGCGAACCCATAAAGCCCAACGTCACATGGGTCGGGTGTTGGGCCCGGATGAGGACCTGCGAAGGGCGGGACGAGAGGTGTTTGGTTACTACGGTCAGTATTGGGGGGAACTGCTGTGGTTGCAGGCCCACGGCCTCAAAGTCAATTCCATCCCTACGATCGTGGACGGGATCGAAGAGCTCCGTAAGGCCAAGGCCGCCAGCCGGGGAATGATCCTGGCCATGCCCCACCTGGGGAGTTGGGACGTGTTGGGATTCCTGGCACGTCAAGAACAGATTGAGATCACTGTTGTCGCCGAATGTCTTCCTGAACACAGGATGCGAGATTGGTTTTTGAAGTTACGAAGGGGACTGGGGATGGAGGTTCTGGACGCTGGGCGCGATGGTGTCTCGGCATCGGCGCTCGCCAAAAGGCTAAGGACCGGAGGCGCGATTGTATTGATTACCGATCGTGATCTCAGGGGGACCGGTGTGCCGGTGGTCTTCTTTGGCGAACAAACGACATTGCCCGGTGGGCCGGCGACACTGGCGGAACTGACGGGAGCACCCATCTTTCCGGTGGCGGACTATTTCCTCCCCGGCGGAGGGCACCGTATAGTGATTCAAAAACCCCTCGCGTCAACGACGACCGGCAGCCTAGAGCAACGCTTACGCCTGCGTACCCAGCGACTGGCCCAATCCCTCGAGATTCTTATACGCCAAGCGCCCACCCAGTGGCACTTGGTACGCCCCAACTGGCCATCAGACCGCTGACCCGATTACCCGCCGTAATTCAGGCCGTGGTCCCGCATCAGGATGGTCTGATCCTCCCGCCGAATACCCGCCTCCAGGACCTCGCCCACAAACAGGGTGTGATCCCCTTTGGCTACCTCGCCGACGACCTTACATTCCCACCATGCGGGCAGATTGAGAAAGAGGGGACAACCCGTGTTCTTGCCCAATTCAAAACTCTCCCCCCCCAAGGGTATTGCTTTGAGGTTGCTGGGGTTTGAAAAAAGTGAAGGCAATGTCTTTTTGATCCTTACCGATCACATTGATGGCAAAGACCCCGGTGTCCTTGATTTGCTGATGCACCCCCGAATCCGCCTTGACGCCCACGGCGATAAGAGGGGGCTGGAAAGAGGTCTGAGTCGCCCAGTTGATCGTAGCCGCATTGGCACCCTGGCCGCCGCTCTCCTTAGTACTGAGCACAAACATTCCGTAAGGAATCATTCTCAACGCTGTTTTTTTCGCCGCTTCGTCCATCCAGTGCCTCCTTGGTTATTTTCGTTTATTTGGTCTGATCTTTCATCGGATCTTTAAATCCAATGCCACCGGCCCCTTTTCCCCCTTGCGAACCTGGAACTGCACCGTGTCTCCCTCGTTGAAATCCTCCAATTGCCCCCTCGGGGCCATACTGCTCCGATGAAAAAAAACATCCTCGCTACCATCATCGGGTGTGATGAATCCGAATCTTCGTTCACGAACTATCTTTTTAATTGCCCCCGTCATTAGTCGATTCTCTCTCCATCAAAACTTGTTTCAAATCTCATAATCCCAAGAAATTTCGAAGTCAAGCCTGCACAGGGCAAAGCCAGCAAGGGGCAAGACGCATAGCCCCATGGGTCAGAGTGAAGCCTCCACAGGCTTACGCCGGTGGATCCCTCCTTATCTGTGGCGGATTCCGCCGACGCACCCTCCTTACCTACTCCGCCGAAGCGGCCGCCTCGGCTGCGAAGGCCGGGCGCTCTTCGAGATACGGCCAGTCGCCCGAAGGCTTTGGGCCGCAGGGCGGAGGGTCCGTCCATCGCATTTATCCATGAGGTCACGGAGCTCACACCCATGGTCTGATGCGAAGGCGGATGAAAATGGAACAAGGATCAGGGTCGCCTTCCACCGTAAACGCTGCACCGAGCCGAATCAAGGAGAGCACGCCCCGATCGGAGCCTTGTTCACCGAGGAGTTCCCTTGCAGCGAAATCACTTGTCTCTGTCACTGGGAATCTATCAAAAACATTTGGGTTACTGTGAATGTGTGAAAAGGCGCGCTTGCCCTTGCAAATGATTCGGATGAGGTCTAAACATAGGAAAAGGCGCTTGATTATGCGCTTTTCAATAGCAGGCGAAAAATGCAATGGGATACTGGGATTAGTATCCTTCCTGCAGCGCATCTCGTATTTAGCATAATTTAGTTTTTGATTTAATCATTAAGGATAAATCATGAATAAAATTGATCTTGCCATAGCGATTGGCGGTGCCGCCGGCCAGGGGATTGCGACACCGGGAGACATCCTGGCCCGTATCTTCGTGCGCCGGGGTCTCCATTTGAATGCTTACAACGCGTACCAGTCCATCATTCGTGGTGGCCATATCTTCTTGACGCTGCGCACCAGTGAACAAGTCGTGCACACCTACGGTGATAAGCTCGACGTCTTGATACCCTTGAATCAAGATACCATGAACCGGCATCTCAAGTTGATGAAGTCCGGCTCCGTCGTGCTGTTCAACAGTGATAAAATCCATCCTGGCACGGCGGCCAAGGGAGTCCAGCTCTGTCCCTTCTCGGTTAAGGAACTTGCCCCCAAGGTCAGGGGAGATCTGGTTCAAAATACCGTTGCCTTGGCGGCGGTGCTTCGTTTGATCGGTGTCGAGTTCAACACCCTGAAAGGCATTTTGACCTTGCAGTTCAAGCGAAAAAGCGACGCCGTTGTTGCAGAAAACGTGGGAGTGGCCCGTGCTGGATACGATTATGCGGGCGAGCATTTCAGACCGTTCCCCTTTACCCTGCCCGACACGGGTAAGAAACTGGCATTTTTAGAAGGCAACCAGGCCCTGGCCATGGGAGGAGCGGCGGCGGGAGTTCGCTTTTACTGCGCCTATCCCATGAGTCCCGCCACCGGTGTCCTCCATTGGATGGCTCGCCACGCACGTCAGATGGGAATTATGGTGCGTCAGGTCGAAGACGAGCTGGCCGTGATCAACATGGCCATCGGCGCCGCCCATACGGGGTGCCGGGCCATGTGCGCCACCTCGGGAGGCGGCTTTGCACTCATGACGGAGGCCCTCGGTGCAGCGTCCATGATGGAGATACCCGTAGTTTGCATCGACGTCCAACGGGCGGGACCGGCCACCGGCGTACCCACCAAGACCGAGCAGGGGGACCTCTGGCAAGCCCTGGGAGCAGGGCAAGGAGACTATCCGAGAGTGATTGTTGCGCCCACCACCATTACGGACTGCTTCAAGACGGTTCCCGAGCTGTTTAATTTAGCGGATAAATTCCAATGTCCCGGCATTATTTTGACGGACCTCCTCCTTTCAGAAGGTCGCTCCAGTGTGGACCCCGCCGAACTGAACTTCGATGTCCCCATTGACCGCGGTGAAGTGATCGGATTGAACGGTGATGTTCCCCCGGCTAACGGCGAATACAAACGTTTCGCGCTTACCAAAAGCGGCGTATCTCCCCGTGCTCTGCCAGGCGCCCCCGGCTACGTTCACGTGGTGGCCACCGACGAACACGACGAAGACGGCACCTTGCTCAGTGACGAATTCACCAACGCCCGTAGGCGACAGCTTAGCCATGAAAAACGGATGCGTAAAATGAAAGGGATCTTACCGTTGATCAAATCTCCCAGGCTCTTCGGCCCGACCAAGGCAAAGGTGACGCTTCTCGGTTGGGGTTCCACCGAAGGGGTTATTCGCGAGGCGTTGGAAAAACTCGCTGAAGAGGAACAGATCATTGCCAACAACCTACAAATCAAATGGCTGGTCCCGCTCCACACCAAGGCGATCTTGGCCATCCTTTCCAAGAGCAAGAAAGTGATCATTGTAGAGAACAACTACAGCGGCCAATTTGGCCGATATCTCCGGTCCGAGTCCGGATTCGACGCCGACGGCCATATTCGGAAATACGATGGTGAGCCGTTTATGCCCCATCACATTGTTCAGGGTGTCAAAAAGATTCTGTCTACTAAAAATCAAGTCAAGCAGTACGTACCGGTACACGAAATTACGGTTTGAGGAGACAAACATGAGCACGCCAATGGAAGAGATCACAACTCGAGGCCAAGGCCCAAAGGGTATCGGGCAAAACCCGCTACCGAAACTGACGGTCAAGGATTTCAAGAGCAAAGTAGACCCCGATTGGTGCCCAGGATGTGGGGATTTCGGTTTGCTCATCGCCCTCAAGCAGGCCCTTGTGGAACTGGAGCTGCAGCCCCATCAGGTTATGACGGTCAGTGGAATCGGCTGCTCGTCCAACCTACCCGGTTACATCAATGCCAATGGGATGCACACCCTTCATGGCCGCGCCCTGGCCGTGGCCACGGGCGCACAGATGGCCAACCACTCGCTCAAGATCATCGCCGCCGGTGGAGACGGCGACGGGTTCGGGATCGGAGGGAACCACTTCGTCCACACCATGCGGCGGAATGTCGACCTGACCTACATTGTCATGGATAACCAGATATACGGCCTGACCACAGGACAGATCTCCCCAACCAGCATCAAAGGGATGACCACGAAAAGTACGCCCTTCGGAAGCGTGGAAAACCCCATCAACCCGATCCCCCTTGCCATCGCTGCAGGGGCCACCTACGTTGCACGGGGTTACACGGGTCAGGTAAAGCACCTGACTGCACTGATCAAGGGGGCTATCCAGCACAGGGGGTTTGCCCTGATCGATGCCTTCAGTCCCTGCGTCACCTACAATCTGGACAACACCCACGACTTCTTCAAGCAGCGCACCACGAAGCTCGAGGATATGGGCCACGACCCAACGAATTTCCAAGCTGCCATGGAGAAGGCCTATATGTGGGGCGAAACTATTCCTATCGGTCTGTTCTGGAAGCGGGAAGACCTCCCCTCGCTGGACCAGTCGGAACCGGTGCTGGAAGAAGGCGGCCCTATGGCCCATCGCCCATTGGGGGTCTCCTCCGAGACCGCCCAGGCCCTGATCCGAGAATTGATGTAACCGGTCATCCAGTCAATCAGCTATCATAGGCCTTCCCCAAGGTCGGCCTGAGACTCCCCCTGTGAACACCCTACTCGTACGAGATCTGGGCCAGATGGAATACCTGGCGGCCCTTTCTCGCCAACAGGAACTCGTCCAACAGAAGCAACAAAGCAAGGAGCCGGATATGTTACTTCTCGTAGAACATCCCCACGTCTTCACCCTCGGGCTGGGCGGCGCGGAAAAAAACCTATTGGCACCCGGCACCGTCCCATGTCACCGAATCGGCAGGGGAGGAGACATCACCTATCATGGCCCGGGCCAGATGGTGGCCTATCCTCTCATCGACCTCAAATCCAGACTCCGACGGGACGTTCATCGCTATCTCAAAAACCTCGAGGAGACATTGATTCAAACCCTTGAGGCCTTCGGGATCTCAGCCGAGCGGCGCCCCCGCTGCACCGGCGTGTGGATCGGGACCAGGAAGATCGCCGCCATCGGCATTGCCGTGCGCAGGGGAATTACCTGCCATGGAGCGGCCCTCAACATCAATGCGGATCTCACCTACTTCGACCGAATCGTTCCTTGTGGCCTTCCCTGGGCTCAGGTGACCTCCCTCGAACGTGAACTGGGATACGAAGTTGACCTGGACCGGGTGAAAGAGGTATTCGTCGATTGCTTCACGAAACGATTCGGCTACTCGCAGATTTAACATCTATGCCACGAAGACACCCCGACTGGATCAAAGTCAAAGCCCCTGGAGGTCCCAACTACCTTCGACTCAAGGGGATCCTGAGGCAGCACAACCTCCATACGGTTTGCGAAGAAGCCCGCTGCCCTAATGCGGGCGAGTGCTGGGAACACAATACCGCCACTTTTTTAATTTCGGGGGATACCTGCACCCGTGGCTGCCGATTCTGCGCCATTAGCAAGGGCCGGCCAAACTCTTTGGATCCCGATGAGCCTCGTAATGTAGGGCGAGCCGTTAAAAAACTGGGCCTCGATCACATTGTCGTTACCTCGGTAAACCGAGATGACCTACCGGACGGCGGATCAGGCCATTTTGCCGCAACGGTTTTCTGGATCAAGCGTTTGAATCCCGACATTCGAGTGGAAGTCCTGATTCCCGATTTCAAAGGTGACTCTGTTGCCCTGGAAACCGTGGTCCGCTCGGGAGTCCACGTCCTGAATCACAATCTGGAGACGGTCCCCCGGCTCTACAGGAAAGTCAGGCCCGGGGCTCTTTACGAACGCTCGCTAGATATTATTAAGAACGCCAAGAAAATCCGTGGCGAGGTCCTCACAAAGTCAGGATTGATGCTGGGTGTCGGTGAGACCGCCGAAGAGGTGATGAAAACCCTGCACGACTTGAGGCAGGCCGAGTGCGACATCGTTACCCTAGGGCAATACCTACAGCCATCCAAGGATCAGCTACCCGTGGAAAGGTATCTCGCCCCCCATGAGTTTCAAAGTCTCAAGAGTGGGGCTGAAAATCTAGGATTTCGTCACGTGGAATCAGGACCGCTAGTGCGCAGTTCTTATCACGCTTGGAGCCACGTCCACTAGCAGGGAAACGGGACTCCAGGCCATGATTTTATTTTAACAGACAAAACGCCAAAGGCGGGGTGGTCGGAAATCTTTATCCCTTTTTCTTTTCATACCACTCGGCGTTGACCTGGAGAAAGTTTTTCCACTTCTCGGGAGTGGCCGCCTCCTCAAAGATCGCCTCCACAGGACAGACCGGCTCACAGGCACCGCAATCAATGCATTCTTCCGGATCGATATAAAGCTGCTTTTCCTTATCGTACTCCTCCGGCTCATCCTTGGTTGGATGAATACAGTCGACCGGACAGACATCCACGCAAGCTGTATCCTTCACATCGATGCAAGGCTCCACAATGATATACGTCATCTACTTTTCCTCCTAATTTAAATCTAAACCAAAAATGACAATGATGGTTCCTTATCCCTGATTCCGAGCAACGATACCCCGTTTCCCCATTTCCCGATCCATATTCAAACTCCAACTGACCTTCTTGAACTGAGCCCGGCTCATGAGCCGTCCAGCTCCATGGCAAGGTCTGGCGAAAACGGCCTTCATCGCTGCTCGGGTCCCCACCAGGAAATAAGAATAGCGACCCATGTCTCCGGGTACAAGTGCTGGCTGACTAATCTGCCGGTTAACCTTTGGAACCAACCGGTGACCAGGGGGGGAGGCTCCCGTCGCGCCTTTACTGTGGACGCAAAGGCAACGGAGCTCCTCGTTCACCTCATGCTTCTCTAATTTGGCTATATTATGACTAAGGGACCAATCTGATGCAACCCCATCTGATCTGCCATTGCTCGGTCTTCGTTTGTCATTTAAAGATACCTCGGGTGCAGCAGCCAGGGCCCTCTCCTTCGAATTCCACGCCCGGATCCCTGTGTGTCCAATTTTCCGACTCATCATACATGTCCTGGTGGCGTCTTTGCTATGGCTAAAAATCTTTTCAGCTCAATGTCCGCTAACATTAGCTTTTCGAGGACTTGAAGAAGGAAAACGAACTAATTTTTTTCAAATGCTTACAACAACCTCAAGGTAGAATCAATGGGAGAGGATCGTTAATGGTTATAACCTGGATTGGCCCGTGCCCGATTGTTGACGGTACTGACTACCGGATCGGAATCGGCCTTCCATCACTGTCGACGGCCACATAGACAACTTCCGCTTCGGTCACCTTGGCATGCTCTTCCGGCCGGTCCCACCGCTCCGCCTCTACTTCAACACGTACCGTAATGGAGGTATGACCCACTTTGACCGGCTCCGCATAGAAGCTGACCACATCTCCGACGTAGACCGGGGCAATGAACACGACTTCATGGATGGCCTTGGTCACAAACCGTCGGGGGAAGCTGTGGTGGGCTGCGATGACACCAGCCAAGTCTATGTGACTCAAAATGACCCCTCCAAAAATGGTGCCTGCAGCGTTGGTGTCCCGGGGAAGTAGCGTCACCCTGAGGGTGGGATTACGGACGGATGCCATGGATCGATTTTCTTCAAATTGCCGCTGCCTCCTGCTACAGAGCGGGGAAGGCTTTTGGGTTCCCAGGCGTCAGAGCTCGGTCAACCAACCAGAGTACTTTTTCTCCTTGCCCTGAGTTACGTTGAAAAAGAGTCTTTGCAGCTCCTGGGTCATGGGGCCCGCTCCCCCTCCGCCAATCTTCCGGTCGTCCACCTCACGCACCGGGGTAACCTCCGCCGCGGTTCCTGTGAGAAAGACCTCGTCGGCCACGTAAAGTTCATCGCGGGTGAAGCGGTCTTCGGTCACCTGACTTCCCTGGTCTCGAGCGATGGTAATCACCGAGTCCCTCGTGATCCCCGGCAAGATCGAAGTATGAGGTGTCGTTTTAATCTTTCCTTGCCGAACAATAAAGATATTTTCACCGCTGCCTTCGGACACATAGCCCTCGGTATCCAGCATGACCGCTTCGTCGTATCCGGCCAGTTTGACCTCATTCTTAGCCATGACCGAATTGACGTAATTCCCCGAGATCTTGCTTTTCGTCATAGAGACGTTGACGTGGTGGCGCGTGTAGGACGAGACCTTCACTCGGATACCGTTCTTGATCCCCTCTTCACCCAGATAGGCGCCCCACGGCCACACCGCGATAATGACGTGGATCGGGTTTTCCGGTGCATGGAGCCCCATCTCTCCCAACCCGACAAAGGCCAGGGGGCGAATATAGCATTCCTTGAGCTTGTTGGCCTTGATGACTTGTAAAATTGCCTGTTCGATTTCTTCCTTGCTATAGGGGAACGGAAATCCCAGAATTTGACCAGAATCGAAAAACCTCCGGACGTGGTCGGTTAAGCGGAAGACCGCCGAGCGGCCGCTTTGCAGAAGATAACAACGAATGCCTTCGAAGTACGAGGTTCCGTAATGAAGGGAATGGACGAGCACATGGACTGTGGCTTTATCCCAATCGACCAGGTCCCCATCCATCCATATTTTTTTTCCTTTTGATGACACGTGTCCCTCTCCACTGAAAGATCTGACACTGCCTCACCTGAGGCTAATGAGGATATTCTACTTCCCCCGACTCCCTCCATCAAGGGCTCCAGATGGAGAGGCCTAAAAATTCAACCCTATAGCCCCACTTTGGGGAGCTCCTTCTGGACTCGAGATAAAGAAAGGCCACCATGAAGATCACCCCATGGTGGCCGGAGCAAACTAGGGTCGAGTGTTACAAACCCTTCTTCAAGGCCGGTGCCGGTTTGAATCCGACGGTGCGACTAGCCTTTATATTGATAACTGCGCCGGTTTGAGGGTTTCGTCCCTTTCTCGCTTTTCGCGCACGGACTGAGAACGTACCAAATCCTGGGACCTGGAATCTCTTATCTTTCCTAATGGCACGGGCGATACTTTGGAAGGTTGCATCCACGGCAGTTCCACCGGCTCGCTTGCTGAGCTTGGCTGCCTTGGCCACTGCCTCAATCATTTCAGCCTTAGTCATCTAACCTTACCTCCTTCTGCGGGTTTCTTGTAAAGTTTTTTAATTTTGCAAAGTCCCAATACGGGAATCACCACCACAACCGAGATGAATTTCCTATTATCTCCCATCGAAAATGTCAATAAAAAAATCTAATTTGTCCGTTCCAGGGTATGGGAGCCCTCAAGCAAACACTCTCACCCAATTCGCTAGCTATCGGCCATCAGCTCCAAAAATAGATTCTTTCATATCGGCTAACGAGACGGTCTTTACTGGGCACGGTGCACCCTTGAGCCCCACAGACAGAGTTGTTACATTAGGCACAAGGTTGCTACGGTTTTTAATTATGGATTCCAGATTGCAAGAAGGCATTGGCCTGTTCAATACCGGTCGTTACTTTGAATGTCATGAGTCATTGGAGAAGCTTTATCAACAGTCGGAAGAGGAGCACAAACCCTTTCTTGAAGGACTGGTACAGCTCGCTGCAGCCTGCAGACTCCATGCGGACTTTGGCGAGGTTCAAGGACCCGTCCGCATGATTCGCCAGGCGATTATCCGCCTGGAGAACTACCAGCCACACTACCTAGGGATCCAAGTCCAAACGCTGATTGGTGCCCTGGAGAAATGGGCCGATGGGATCGAGTCCGACGGGGCTGGTGCCTCCCCGTCCCAATGGAAACCACCCCAAATCCGCTCGCGCTGGGCCTTCAACCTATGAGCCCACTATGGGACAAAGTCGAGGAACTTTTTCAGGGAGACTGGAAGGGAGCTAAAAGACTTCAAGGTCTTTCCGGCGGAACCAAGGCTTACCTGATATCCCTTTTTGCCGCCTGCTCCCGACACCCCATCCTGGCATTGACCGCGACGCCGAAGCAAGCCGAAGTTCTCTTTCACGACCTTGGCTTTTTTCTCGGTTCAACCGTCGCGGGCTCTCCCGTAGACAAACGGCTCCACCTGTTCCCCTCGTGGGACGTTCTCCCCTTGGACAGCCTTTCCCCCCACCCGGAGCTTGGCGCCGCTAGAATCGAGGGGCTGTACCACCTCATGGAGGGACAGGCACCGGTGCTGGTGTCCACACCGACCGCCTTGATGCAGAAGGTCATACCCAAAGATGCTTTGAAAAAGTCTTTCCTGTACCATGGCCTTGGAGAGGAATTGGACCGCGAAGCATTGCTGGCCCATCTCATTGGCTGGGGATTTCAGAACGTTCCGTTGGTGGAAGAGCGAGGTGACTTCAGCGTGAGGGGCGCCATCCTGGATGTTTATCCCCCTGCCTATTCAAGACCCCTGCGAGTAGAATTTATTGGCGACCGATTGGAATCCATCCGGGAATTCGACCCGTCCAACCAGCGTTCCCGATCCCATCTTGAGGAACTTCTTATCCTACCCATGAAGGAGTTCTACTTCGACACCGAGCAGAATAAGTCAGCCCTCGGCAAGATCGAGGCTAGGGCTGAAGATCTAGACCTGAATCGCAAGGAAAAAAACTCTCTATTGGAAGCATTGAGAAGCGGACTACCGTTTTCCGGAATGGAATTTCTCTCACCCTTGTTTTATTCCAATCTGGACCCACTCTTTGCGTATCTGCCCGCGGATACGCTTTTCTGGTTTGACGAGTCCGACCCCATTGAAGAAGAAGTCAAGCGCTGGGATCATCTCATTGAGGAGAGGGCAACCAAGGCTGGCAAAGAAGGGCGCCTGATTCCACGACCGCCAGACCTCTATCTAAGCAGGGAGGAATGGCAGGCCGGCCTCGAGTCCTTCGCATCCATTCAGAGTGATCCACTGACACTCTTCTCAAGCACCCAGGGAGACTCGAATTCGGTGCTCACTGTAAAATCCCAATCCAACACAGACCTGCATCGGGAAATTTCCGCACACCAGACCCAAGAACCTTCTCTGGTGCCGTTCTTAAATCACCTGAAGGACTGGGACGGACAACGGGTCGTATTGGTTGCCCCCAACGAAGGAGAGGGCACTCGAATTCAAGGGCTCCTGGGCCATTACGAGGTCCAGCTTCCCCTAATGGAAATCCCCTTCCCTCAGCTTGTCTCTCAGGATGGACCGCCCCTGGCCCTACTTCTCGGGAATCTGTCCCAGGGATTTCGCTTGCCCGAAGATCGACTTGTCGTCGTTACCGTCGATGAGATCCTCGGGACCAAGCGGAGGTCCCAACCCGTCAAAAGTAAACTCCACGCCAGTCACTTCATCAGCAGCTTAAGCGAACTCAAGCAGGACGATTTCGTAGTTCACCTCGACCATGGAGTCGGTGTCTATCGTGGGCTCAAGTTTCTCAGGGTCGGGGGAACGGAAGGCGAATTCTTCCATCTGGAGTATCATGGGGGAGACCGACTTTACCTCCCCATCCATCGGATCAATCTTGTCCAAAAATACATGGGAGGCGATAGCGCACAACCTACGCTGGATCGACTTGGCGGAGCCTCCTGGGAGAAGATCAAGGCAAAGACACGCAAGTCTATCCTCGCCATGGCCAAGGAGCTTTTAGAGATCTACGCGGTCCGCGAGGTTCATGAAGGGCCAACGTTTTCCAGCCCGGACCAACTCTACCGAGAGTTTGAGGCGTCCTTTGAATTCGAGGAAACACCGGATCAACAGCGAGCCATCGATGAGACTCTAAGCGACATGCAGGGGACCAAACCCATGGATCGCTTGATCTGCGGCGACGTCGGTTACGGAAAGACCGAGGTGGCACTGAGAGGCGCCTTTATCGCTGCGATGGACGGGAAACAGGTAGCGGTCCTGGCCCCGACGACGATCCTGGCAGAACAGCACCTACAAAACTTCCGCCAACGGTTCACCGGTTATCCGGTGAGAATTGAGATACTAAGCCGCTTCTCGAGCACCAAGGATGTCCAGCTGGTCCTCAAGGACCTCGCCAAGGGGGCCGTTGATATCGTTATCGGGACCCATCGCCTGCTGCAAAAAGACGTCCAGTTCAAGGACCTGGGACTAGTGGTGATCGACGAAGAGCACCGTTTTGGAGTGAGCCACAAGGAACGACTCAAAAAGATGCGCCAACTGGTTGACGTCATCAGCCTCACCGCCACTCCCATCCCACGCACCCTCCATATGTCGCTCCTGGGAATTCGCGACTTGAGCATTATCGAGAGTCCCCCGACCGGTCGCCAAGCGATCCTAACCTACATCACGAGGTTCGAAGACGGAGTGATTCGGGAGGCCGTTTTACGGGAAATTAACCGTGGGGGGCAGGTCTTTTTTCTTCATAACCGCGTGGAAACAATCTACCGAATCGCACAAAAACTCTCCAATATCCTCCCCGAGGTCGAAATCGGAATCGCCCACGGTCAAATGTCCCCTCGCGAACTGAAGAAAACCATGGCCGCGTTCCTTGAAAATCGTACTCAGCTTCTTGTCTGCTCGGCCATTATCGAATCGGGAATCGACTTTCCCAACGCCAACACCATCTTCATCAACCGGGCCGACCGGTTCGGGCTGGCCCAGCTCTATCAGCTGCGCGGTCGCGTCGGCCGATCCTACCGTAGGGCCTACGCATACCTGCTGATACCGGGGGAACGGACCATCACCCGTGACGCACAAAAGAGGCTGCACGCATTGCAGGAGATCGATGAGTTAGGGGGCGGCTTTAGGTTAGCCCTCCAAGATCTGGAGATTCGCGGAGCCGGGAACCTGCTGGGCGGGCAACAGTCCGGTCACATCGCCGCAGTGGGCCTGGAGTTATATACCCAGATGATGGAAGAGGCGGTGCAGCAGCTGAAGGGTGAAACTCTGGCACCGAGGATGGAACCGGAGATACGCTTGACCATCCCTGCCTATTTCCCAGACAGCTATATCCCCAACACCAACCAGAGGCTGCTATTTTACAAGCGCTTGGCCGGCCTGGGGAGCAGCGATGAATTTCAGGCGATCCAGGAGGAGTTGGCAGACCGCTATGGCCCGTGCCCGCCGGTGGTTCAAAACCTCTTTAAGGTAATGGACCTGCGTCGGGTTTTGAAGGAGAGCCTCATCGAGCAGATCAGTTTCCACCATGGCAAGGTTTCCTTGCTCTTTCACGCCCAGTCGCCCATTTCAGTGGAACGTCTCCTGGAGTTGATCGAGCAGGATGGAGAGCGCTACCGTCTGTCCCCGGATCGACACCTATCCTTTGTCCCTTCAGGGAAAGGCTGGGGCAACATCCTCCAAGAGGTCATGACCTTGTTGCAAGTGCTACGCTAGGTATGTTAGCAATTTGGGTGAGTTCAGAGAGGATTTGTTGTTAATGAGACCGGCCATATTCAAGCTTGCCACTATCCTAATTCTGGCGGCGGCGGCAGTGCACCTTGTCTCGTTTTCCGCGGCAGCCAAGGTCATAGAGCGGGTTATCGTCGCCATCGACAGTGAGCCCTATACCCTTTCAGACGTTAAAACCTACGCCCGGACCAGCATGAAGCAGGAGCTGAGCAGCAAGGACCTTTCCAGCATAAACGAAGTAGACAAGATAATCCTGGAGCAGTTCATCACGAATCAGCTGATCACTGCTGAGGTTACCCGGCTAGGGATCAAGATCGGTGAACAAGACGTCGATCATTACATCAACATGGTGAAGGAAAAGAGCAGGATCAATGACGAACAGCTCGTCGAGGCATTGAGACGAGAGGGTATGGACCTGCAACGCTACCGGGCGTCCATTCGCAGCGAGATTCAGAAGCAGGAGCTGATCAAGCAACAGGTCGAAGGAAAAGTCGACATTACCGAGGAAGACGTGCAGCGCTACTACCGCGTCAACGAACGAAAGTTTACGACCCGGCCGAAGATTCACCTGCGTCATATCTTGCTGCAACTTTCTGAACGGGCACCCTCCGAGAAGGTCAAGGCCACGTTAGAAAACGCCAACACCATCCGCCAGCGGGCCCAGCAGGGGGAGCCCTTTACCGAATTGGCTAAAAAGCATTCGCAAGGAGACGGTGCCTCTGATGGAGGGGACCTGGGCTGGCTCATCCGAGATGACCTGATGAAAGAGATTGCCGACGCCGCCTTTGACGTCCCCGACGGGCAGGTAAGCGCTCCCGTCCGGACAAGCCTGGGATATCATCTCATCAAGGTGGAAGCGCGCCTTCGAGGAGAGCCCATTCCCCTTGAAAAAGTGGAAAAACAGATTCGAAAAGAACTCTTAGCCAAAGCGATGGAAGAGCGCTTCCAACAATGGCTCAAGACGGATTTACGGCGTAGGCATCGGGTTGACATAAAGCTACCCGGTTTTGTATTTCGTGCCGAAGAGACCAAGGAAAGCACCGTGGACTCCCTGATGGTCTCATCATCACCAGACGACTACGAAGAGGAAAAAACCCTTTTAAACCGGCTCAACCCCTTTAGTACGTCACCCGTAAAGAGCCCAACGGGGGAGGTCGTACCGGATCTTAGGCAGGTCAAGCTCTTTGGTTTCCCCCTATTCACCACCGAAAGGGGCGATGACGTGGATGGGGATCTCGCAGATCCGGAAGAGACGTCACAAGGTTCGGAGTCCCGGGGTTTTTGGGGCTCCATCAACCCCTTTTAATGACACCATATCTCCCGATTCTTCATCGGGGAACCAAGATAATGTGGATAATCACCTGAAAGAGAGAATTCCGAGATGGCCAAACCCGTGGTGGCTGTCACCCTAGGAGATCCAGCCGGCGTGGGACCCGAGGTCATCCTCAAGGCCCTCAGTGAACCGGCGATATACAAAGCTTGCCGTCCGGTGGTTCTGGGCGACCTCGGTGTATTAGAACGCACCCGAGCCAAGGGACCGGCTTCGCGAATCAATCTAATCCCATGGGATGTGGCCGAGCCTCTTCCCCATAGCAGTCGCACTGTTCCCGTCCTAGCTCTCTCCCGTCTTTCCTCCAGAGACTCCCGGCCGGGGCGTCCGTCCAAGGCGTGCGGTAATGCAGCTTATAACTACATCACGGCCGCCGTTAAGCTCATCCAAACTGGGGCTGCCGACGCCATGGCGACCGCTCCCATTAACAAAAGGATCCTCCATCTGGCCGGCCATCGCTATCCCGGGCATACCGAATTGCTGGCCGAACTAACCGCCACGCGAGAATGTCGGATGATGATGTTGGGCCAACAACTCAAAGTGGTTCTGGTTACCGTGCATCTTCCCTTGGCCCAGGTCAGTGAAACGCTGAGTACCAGGCAGGTTCGAATCACGCTGGAGCTGACCGAGCGGGCCCTGCGCAAATCCTTTGGCCTGTCACGGCCTCGGCTGGCGGTCACGGGCTTAAATCCCCACGCCGGCGAGGACGGCATTTTCGGATTGGAAGAAAAGAGGATAATCCTACCGGCAATCAAAGCGGCCAGGCAACGAGGGATTCGGGCCTATGGCCCCTTTGCAGCCGACGGTCTTTTTCACCAGGCCGTGGCCGGCGAATACGATGCGGTCGTCTGTATGTACCATGATCAGGGATTGATCCCGCTCAAGCTGCTTCACTTCTTCGATGGTGTGAGCCTAACCCTCGGTCTACCCATCATCAGGACCTCCGTAGACCATGGCACGGCGTATGATATTGCAGGCAAAGATAAGGCCGACAGTTCGAGCATGAAAGGGGCGATTTTAATGGCATCCCAATTGGTACGGCGGAAAAAGGGAGGCGGGCGATGAATCCTCAGATCTTTCGCGAGTACGACATCCGGGGCTTGGCGGACAAGGATTTTGACAAAGCCTTTGCGCGCCGATTGGGCAAAGTTCATGGGACCACCATCTTCCGGATGGGTGGTCGTCGGGTCGCTGTCGGCCGCGATGCGCGTCTCAGCTCGGACCGCTACGGGTCGGCGGTCATCGAAGGCCTTGTCTCGTGCGGATTGCATGTTTTTGATTTGGGGATCTGTCCGACACCACTCCTCTACTTTTCCCTCTTTCATCTCGATCTGAGCGGGGGCATTCAAATCACCGCCAGCCACAATCCGTCCGAGTATAACGGGTTCAAGGTCTGCCTTCAGAAAGAAACCCTTTACGGCGCTCAGATCCAGGAGCTGAGAAAACGGATGGAACACAGCGACTTCATCGAGAAGCCGGGAGGAAAAGTCGAGAGTTGCCCCGTGGACACCGCTTATCAGGAGCATATTCACCGCGACGTTCCGGCACTGTCCCGGCCACTGGGAGTCGTCATCGATGCGGGCAATGGGGTTGCCGGCCCCTTGGCGCCTCAGGTGACCCGTCAGCTCGGATGCCGTGTATGGGAAATCTCCTGCGACCTCGATGGCACCTTTCCCCTCCACCACCCGGACCCGACGATGCCTGAAAATCTCCAGGATCTGATTCGCAAGGTCAAAGAAGAGGGGGCCGATCTGGGGATAGCCTACGATGGAGACGGGGACCGTATCGGAGTGATCGACGAACAGGGAAACATCGTCTGGGGAGACGAGCTCATGATCCTGTTCTCCCGAGATGTCCTTACGCGCCACCCAGGGGCAGTGATCATTTCCGAGGTCAAGTGCTCCCAAAGGCTGTTTGACGAGATTGCGCGGCTGGGCGGTGTCCCCATCATGTGGAAGGCGGGGCACTCACTGATCAAGGCCAAGATGAAAGAAACCGGTGCGCTCCTGGCCGGGGAGATGAGCGGTCACATGTTTTTCGCCGACCGCTATTTCGGTTACGACGACGCCATCTACGCTTCCGTACGTTTACTCGAAATTCTGGCCCGAGAGAATCGCCCTCTCTCATCCCTTATGGCGGATCTTCCCACGCTCCCGTCAACGCCCGAACTGCGCGTCGATTGCCCCGACGAAATAAAATTTACCCTCGCGGAGCGTGCCAAGGAGTACTTCCGCCAGCACTACGAGATTGTCGACGTGGACGGCGTGCGCATTCGCTTTGAGCAGGGTTGGGGACTCATTCGCGCTTCCAATACCCAACCGGCCCTGGTCCTACGGTTCGAGGCCGAGACCCAAGAGAAGCTCGAAGAGTATCGTAGTATCGTCGAAGAGAAGCTACATGAGCTGCAAAAAGGCTAGGCAAACCGCCAAGCCCAATGGGCAAAGCGTTCATAATAGGACCACGGACTACTGACTACGGGACTACGAACAGACAGATATAGGGACAGAGCAAGAAAAGAAAAAGACAGTGGGCAGAAAGCCAGAGGTTGGAGGTCAGAAGTCAGCAAGAAGAAGGCTTACAGAAGAGAGAATCTTGGATTTGAATGCTGAGAACTAATCAAAACAATGAAAACTTACATTCCGGACACCTTGCCCTATGCGCCTTGCGATTACCCGTCTGCGATTATCGGCGTAGATCTGCGGTTAGCATATTTTCTCCGAACTTGGCGCCCTTCGCGTCTTTGCTGCTCGCCCCGTGGTATAACGCTTCGGGCGAATAACCTGCGCGGTGAAGTATATATTCTACAGGGCAAGCTATCTTTTTCCGTAACTCTACGGTTAAGTATTCTTACCGCTATGCCTTTTGCCTTTTTACTTTTCCCTGTTAACTTGCGCAGCGCTTTGCGCCGTGCACTTTGCGCTATGCTGTTCTCTAGATAGGAGATGCCGGATCACATTGTAATCAAGGGGGCACGGGTCCACAACTTAAAGGACATCGACCTGGAGATCCCCCGGGACCGGCTCGTTGTGATCACGGGCGTTTCCGGATCCGGAAAGTCCTCCCTGGCCTTCGACACGGTGTACGCGGAAGGCCAGCGCCGCTACGTGGAATCTCTCTCCGCCTATGCGAGGCAGTTTCTGGAACAGATGAGCCGGCCCGATGTCGACTCCATCGAAGGCCTCTCACCGGCTATTTCCATCGAACAGAAAAACGCCAGTCAAAACCCTCGCTCGACGGTAGGAACCGCAACCGAGATTTACGATTACTTGCGACTGCTCTACGCACGCATCGGAAAACCGCTGTGCATCCGGTGCCGCCGGGAGATCTCCGCTCAAACCATTCAACAGGTCGTAGATCAGATCGTTTCTCTCCCACCGGGAACTCGGCTCCTTATCCTGGCCCCCATCGCCGTCAAGCGTAAGGGCGAGTATCGTCAGAATTTTCAGGACCTGGCACGGGCCGGATTCGCGCGTGTCAAGGTGGACGGGAAACTCCACGAGCTGGATCAAGAGATTGTCCTGAAGCGGGAGGTCCCCCACGACGTGGATCTGGTTGTGGATCGGCTTGTCGTCAGGGCCGGTATTGAGAAACGTCTGGCGGATTCCCTGGAGGTTGCCTCCCGATATGGCAAAGAAGTGATCAAGGTAGACGCCTCACCTGGCAATAGTGAGACGAAAATCCAGAGTATGCTCTATAGCCAGAAATTTGCCTGTGTTCATTGCGGACTCTCATATCCTGAGATCAGCCCACGATTGTTTTCCTTTAACAGCCCCGTGGGCGCATGTCCCAAGTGCAACGGCCTGGGAACCGAGATACCCAATGAAAGCCCCGAGCAAGGGCTCCCGCTGTTTATCCAGGCTCGTCCGTGCAAATCCTGCAATGGCACTCGCCTGAAGCGGGAAAGCCTTCAGGTAAAAATCTCTGGGAAGAGTATTGCAGAGGTTTGTTCTCTCCCCGTCCATGAGGCCCTTGAGTTTTTCACTGGCCTGGGACTGAGCCCTCACGAAGAAACCATTGCCACCAGGGTGTTAAAGGAGATTAACGCCCGGTTGAACTTCGTGGTTCAAGTGGGTTTGGACTACCTGAGCCTCGACCGAGGCTCGGCTACTCTTTCGGGGGGAGAAGGACAACGGATCCGGCTGGCCACCCAGATTGGTTCAGGACTTGCCGGAGTGCTCTATATCCTCGATGAGCCGACCATTGGGCTTCACCCAAGAGACAATGGGCGACTCCTGGCGATCCTTAAAAACCTACGCGACCTGGGGAACACGGTTCTGATCGTGGAGCATGACCGGGATACCATGGAGGAGGCAGATTATGTCATCGACATGGGTCCTGGGGCGGGGGTCCACGGCGGTGAGGTCGTTGCATGCGGGACAACCGAAGAGATTAAGGCCAATGAGAAATCCCTGACGGGACAATACCTTTCCGGGCGCAGATTGATTCCTACCCCACCCCACCGACGGCAGGGAACCGGTGCGAGCCTCACTATCAAAGGGGCCAGGCAAAACAACCTGAAAGGGATCACCGTCGCCTTCCCTATCGGTGCCATGACCTGTGTCACGGGGGTTTCCGGATCGGGCAAGAGCAGCCTGGTAGTTGACACGCTATACAAGACCCTGGCACCGCGAGTTCCGCGATTGAAGGACAGGACAAGGACATTCGATGAAATCCTGGGCTGGCAGCATTACGACAGGACGATCAACATCACGCAGAATCCCATCGGTCGCACCCCAAGGTCGAATCCCGCCACCTTCACCGGGTTAATGGACCCTATCCGCGAGCTCTTTTCTCAACTCCCCGCTGCACGGGTGCGGGGTTACGGACCGGGCCGTTTTTCCTTCAACGTCAAAGGGGGACGGTGTGAGGCCTGTACCGGAGACGGAATTCTCCGGATTGAAATGCATTTTCTCCCCGATGTTTTCGTAACCTGCGAGGTTTGTGGCGGGCGGCGTTATAATCGAGAGACATTAGAGATCTTATATAAAGGTAGGGGCATAGCCGATGTATTGGATCTGACGGTCAATCAGGCCCTCGAGTTTTTGGGGAACATCCCTCCAATAAGGCAAAAGCTCGAGACCCTCCGGGACGTAGGGCTCGGTTACATCCATCTTGGACAGTCGGCTACCACTCTTTCGGGGGGAGAAGCGCAACGTATCAAGCTCTCCCGGGAGCTGAGCAAAAGATCTACGGGCAAAACCCTCTACATTCTGGATGAACCGACCACTGGCCTACACTTTGACGATGTCAGTAGGCTCCTGGACGTATTAAACAGGATTACCGATGCTGGCAATACGGTCATCATCATCGAACACAACCTGGACGTTATCAAATGCGCCGACTTTGTCCTCGATCTGGGACCCGAAGGAGGGGATTTGGGCGGCCAAATCCTTGCTCAGGGGACTCCCGAGGAGATATCTTCAATCCAATGGTCCTATACTGGGCACTTTTTGAAGCCTTTACTATGACCTATGTAATTACTATAACTATGTTATATAAGCCTCCGACCAAACCCCTTCCCAAAATGCCTTGACATCAATATTTGCTTCCTATATATAAGACCCATTAAGTCTAGATTGTTATTGTTACGATTGGGCTTATTGTATTCGTAGTGTGAATAAACAGTGAAGATACCCATATACATGGATCATCACGCGACAACGCCTGTGGATCCGAAGGTATTACAGGAAATGCTGCCCTATTTTTGTGAAAAATTCGGTAATGCGGGTAGCCGCAACCACCAGTTTGGCTGGGAGGCTGAGGCAGGCGTGGATGACGCCCGAGAGCAGATCGCCCGCTTGATCGGTGCCACCCTTCCCCAAGAGATCATCTTTACCAGTGGCGCCACAGAATCCGACAATCTGGCCATCAAGGGTGTCGCTGAGGCATATAAGGATGAGGGCAATCACATCGTAACCTGCGCGACCGAGCACAAGGCAGTGCTGGATAGCTGCAAGTCACTGGAAAAGATAGGTTACCGTGTTACATTTCTCCCCGTGGACCGGTTTGGAGCACTGGATCTCGAGAGGTTAGGCGATGTCATTTCCAAGGAGACCATTCTCGTATCCGTTATGGCAGCCAACAACGAGATTGGGACGTTGCATCCTATCGGTGAGATCGGGCGTATCGTGAAACAAAAGGGAACACTCTTTCATTGTGATGCAACCCAAGGAGTGGGCAAGATCCCCATCCATGTACAAGATATGGGAATCGATCTCCTCTCCCTATCAGGGCACAAGTTATACGGTCCCAAGGGAATCGGAGCCCTTTATGTACGCTCCAAGCAACCAAAGATTCGGCTCAAACCCATCATCGAAGGGGGCGGTCAGGAAAAAGGGATCCGTTCGGGAACCCTCAATGTTCCCGGTATCATAGGACTCGGGAGAGCCTGCCAAATCGCTCAGGAGCAAATGTCCGAGGAGGCAACACGGCTCACCCGTTTACGAGAAAGGCTGAAAGACGGGATCTTTTCGGGCCTCGACAGTGTTTACTTAAATGGGGACCCAGTAAACCGCATTCCCGGTAACCTGAATGTGAGCTTTGCCCATGTGGATGGAGAATCCTTAATGATGGGACTCAAAGAGATAGCTGTTTCATCGGGTTCAACCTGCACTTCTGCGGTTTTCAAACCTTCTTATGTATTAAAGGCTTTGGGCGTAAAAGAGGACCTTGCCA
This sequence comes from Binatia bacterium, assembly GCA_963664015.2. Taxonomy (GTDB): domain Bacteria; phylum Desulfobacterota; class Binatia; order UBA9968; family CAXXLF01; genus JACZQL01. The sequence goes on from CAXXLF010000002.1 coordinate 1,458,366, forward strand.
ATGCCTCCATCCGTTTCGGGCTAGGACGGACCAATACGGAAGAAGAGGTCGATTACACCGTTAAGCGGGTCGTCCAAGAGGTCAAGCGGCTGCAGGCGGGATCTCAGATCACAGCCGCATCTAAAACCGAATTTTCTAAGGAACGGGTAACCCAACCTCGTTTAAACCCGTCTAAGGTTGAAGGAAGGATCGTTTGAATTCATGGCAACAGGTGTAACCATAAGTGATCGGGCCGCCGAAAGGATCAGACAGTTAATGGCGGAGGAGAACAAATCCAACCAAGGACTGCGCGTCAAGGTGGTGGGCGGGGGATGCTCGGGGTTGCATTACAAGCTGGACTTCGATGACCCGAAACCGGGAGACCGCATCTTCGAGAATGAGGGCGCCAAGATCATCGTCGATATGAAGAGCCTCCTCTACCTCACGGGGACCGAACTGGAGTATCAGGAGAGCCTGATCCAATCGGGTTTCATCTTTCAGAATCCCAACGTCAAGCGCACCTGCGGTTGTGGTTCCTCGTTTGCAGTTTAGGGGAGTGGCAAACACCCTATGGGTTCCGAAATTTATTTTGATAATAATGCGACGACCCGTCTGGCGCCCGAGGCCTTCGAGGCCATGCAACCCTATTTGACCGAGTTGTATGGGAACCCGTCCAGCATCCATAGCTTTGGCAGTCAGGTCGCCAGAAAGATTCAGGAGGCACGGGAGCAGGTTGCCGAGTTGATCGGTGCGGCGGATCCCATCGAGGTCCTCTTTACCAGCTGCGGCACCGAGGGAGACAACGCTGCTATTCGAAGTATTCTCGAATCCCGTCCCGACAAGCGTCACATTGTGACCACGCAGGTGGAGCACCCTGCGGTCCGGGGACTCTGCCAGAATCTGGAAAAGAAGGGCTACCGGGTGACTTGGATTCCCGTCAATCATGACGGGACGCTCGATTTGGATGAACTCGAAGGGGCCCTGAGCGACGACACCGCCCTGGTTTCCGTCATGGCGGCCAACAACGAAACCGGAGTCGTCTTTCCTATTGAAGCGATCGGCAAGAGGGTACGGGGGAAACGTATACCCTTTCATGTGGACGCGGTTCAAGCGGTTGGCAAGACTCCCATCAACGTAAAGAACTGGCCCGTGGACCTGCTCACCTTATCGGGACACAAGCTCTACGGTCCCAAGGGCGTCGGCGCCCTGTATGTGCGCCGGGGAATAACCTTCCATCCCTTTATCCTGGGAGGGCATCAAGAACGTGATCGAAGGGCCGGGACGGAGAACGTGGCCAGCATTATAGGCATGGGCAGAGCCGCTCAACTAGCCAAAAAGCATATGGTGAAAGAGTCTAAACGATTAAGCCAGCTCCGCGATCGACTGGAACAGTCCCTGTTATCAAATCTCGAGTGCAGAGTGAACGGCGACCGAGAGAACAGACTGCCCAATACCTTGAACGTGAGCTTTGAATTTCTAGAAGGGGAGGCGATACTGGTCCTCCTTGACGAGTACGGGATTTGCGCCTCAACAGGTTCTGCCTGTACGGCCGGATCGGTCGAACCCTCCCATGTGCTTCGGGCTATGGGCGTTGAGCCCAGTTGGATCCAGGGCACGTTGCGGTTCAGTCTCGGCCGCTACAACACAGAGCAAGAAGTAGACTTTGCCGCAGAGAAAATGCCTGGAATCGTGCAGAGGCTACAAGGTCTTTCAGCTATGGGAAAGGCGGGATGACGGCACGGGGCCGGAAAATGGACATCCGAAACAGAGGTACAAATTAAAGTTGTGAATAACACAAATAATTTCAATGACCGTATAGGCGGAGCCACCATATCACGGGAAGCCTTAGTCGGCTTCTCTTTCGAGTGCGGCTTGTTCCAATCGAGGACCAGGCCGCAGCCGAGAGGGAGGTGGTCACTATGACATATGAATCGAGCCTGACCATGGAAGAGAGGGTCCAGTCCTTATTCCAGCCAGACACCGTTCTTCCTGCCCAGTACCTTGATACGGTACGCAGGAAGACACATCTAGAACCAGAAAAGAGGCTGATGTTGTCGGTCCTGGAAGACGCCGTGGCCTGCTTTCAGAAATACGCTACGGCCCGTGATGCGCGCAGCAAGAGTCGCTTAGGCGAAGCGGAAGAGTGGATCCGGGAAGAAGGAGGCGACTGGCTTTTTTCCTTCGATAACATCTGCGAGTCCCTGGGTCTGAATCCCAAGTATATCCGGGGAGGTTTGCGTCAATGGAAGGAAAAAACGTTGACCAAGCCGCCCCAGGCCAAGGTCTATCAGCTGTCGGAAAATCCAAGGGGACAGAAGAAACGCCCGGTAATTTCCGATGGCTCAGAGCCCCGTTATCCCAAAGCGGCGGAGCGGTAATTCGTCTGTAATTGAGTCTCAAAGCGGTGGACCTTGCCAGTCCACCGCTTTTTTAGTTTATATCAATAACAGGGCACCTCTAACAGTGATTCAACGCTAAACCATGGAGCCTCCTCCAAAGATAAGAATAGGGAACGGAACCCAACGCTCCCTGCAGTGGATCCGCTACCGGACCGGGGAGATTTTTATACGGGCATTCGTCGCTGTACTGGCGTGGCTACCCGAGAAATTTTTATCCGCCCTCACACGGGCGGGGTTTCGACTCGCCTACCATCGGCTTTGGAAATACCGGCGACGGATGGAAACGAATCTAGCATCGGTGATGACTGAAGAGTTTCCAAGCCAGAAGGAGCGCGAGACACTCGATTCGCCCAATTGATGGACCAGTACCGGCTCCAGGTAGGGATCAAAACCATTTCGGCACGGCCCCGCCGCGTGGCTGCCCAGCGCATTATCAAGGCGCTACGGGGCAATAGCATTGTTCTCATCCTCGCTGACGAACTCAAGTCCACCGGAGCAGAGGTGGAATTCTTCGGTCAGGTTTACCCGTTCCCTCGCGGCCCTGTGACATTGGCCATGCGGGTGGGGGCACTCCTTCAATGCATCGTCGAAAAATTGGGCGTATTTTTTGAAGTTGAAGGTCGGTCGCGCCGCCGAAAAGGCATCGGTAAATTATGCTGCTGCTTAGTGAGTTCCCCCGAATCCTTTGCTTCACTGGAGCGTGCCAACAGGGCCGCCGAGTAGAGCAGCGTCAACACCTGCCCAAAGGCGCGGGTCTTCATGTCCCTTACGGCCTCGATGGCCTCACCCACCTCGGTTACCGTAATATATTCGGTTTTCCAGGGAAGGCGGGTTTCATCCAGTATTCTGAAGCGGTCTCCTTCCCAGATCACCGGTGCGAACAGCGGACTGGCGGCTTCGACCATGGCATTAACCCATATATTGGAGCGCCTTAAGCGCAATTTTAATCATCTTGTTTTCGGTGGCGACAAATCGGGGGTGGCGAAATCCAAATTTCCCGGTGAGACATTCATCGGAAACGACCAGGATCGCCCCGGCTTTCCTATTGCACACCTGAGCCACGGTGAGAAAGGCGGAAGTGACCATGTCGATGCCCGAGATCCCCTGCTGGTTGAGCTCTTCGAGGAGTTCCGGGGTCTCGCGAAACAGGGCGTCGGTCGTGTATACCCAGCCCAAGTGTACCCGGGCCTTGAGACTCTTGGCTGCTTTTGCCAGGGCACCGACGATTTCCGTGTCGGCTACAGTGGAAAAACTTTTAGGAACGTAATAGGGGGTCGTCCCCTCACCCCGTACCGCTCCCGTGACGACCACGAGATCACCGATCTTGACCTTCTGACTCAAGGAACCGCAGCTGCCGATACGGATGAGGGATTCCACCCCGCCGGCACAGATCAGCTCCGTAGTGATGGCCGTGTCGGCGGCATAACGCCCGCCGTTGCCCACGGTCACTCGCTTTCCATTGCTGGTGCCCGTATACATCTCATAGTCGAGGAAGGCAAAACTCTTCTCCGGGTTCTCGAGGGCGTCGATCAGAAGTTTGGAACGCTCCTTGGGACCGGAGATCAGGGCAATGGATCCCAGGGAACCGGCTTTGACCCCCATTAACGATAGTAGTTTATTAGGTGTGAAGTGAGGTTCTTTACGCATTGTTGGCGGTATCCTGTCTAGATTGACTTCTGGTCGAGCACAACCCTGGGCGGAGTAGACCCGCGTTTGACGCCCCCTATCATTAAAGGGGGCTAGTTATCGGATTTCCCTGAGATAATGGGCCAATGGATAACACATAAAATATTTGACCTTTAATCAATTGTCAAGATTGGGAAGAGCCGGTCTCCCTTCGCCTAATCGGCAACGGGGAGCACCGAGCGCCAAATAGTAAGACAGTAGGCAGTACGCAGGGGGCAGTAAGACGCAAAGCGCATGGCGCCAAAAGCCAGAGATCGAAAGTCAGAGATCAGCAAAGCCAGGAAGACGGCAGGCTACTAGGATAAGATTTTAGATTTTTTCTACGTGCTGAGAACTACTATCTGGTTGTTGTCCTGTGGTCAGTAGTCCGTGAGTTGCTGCCGACTAACTTTCTACGCTTTGCCCTATGCCATTTGCTTTCTTCTTAGCTTGCCGCTGACTTCCGACTTCTGACCTCCGACCTCTCGCATCTGGCCACCTACTGAAACGATTGGTTGCCTTTTACTCCGCCATTTGTTTAAACTCGCCCCTTGATGACAAAGGCGTTTTTGAACCGGTATAGCAACAGCCTCTGGATCCGTTTCTTGCGCTTCAGCATATTTTCCAAAAAGAAGCTTCAGCAGGACCTAGAAAAGATCGGCCTCACTCCGCCCCAGTACTACCTTCTGGCGACCATTGGCTATTCGGGCCGGCTCTCCTTCAGCGAGATCGGCGCCAAGATGATGGTGACTGTCAGTAATCTCACGGGTATCGCGGATCGCCTCGAGGAAAAGGGCTTCGCGGAGAGGGAGCGGGACAAGCGCGACCGCCGCGTGGTTTACGTCCAACTCACCAGCAAGGGGAGCAAACTCTACAAGGTGGCGATTTCTGCCTTCGAGAAGAGCGTCGCCGGTGTCTTTTCTCTATTGGAACCTGCTGAACAGAGACAACTCTATGCCCTCTTGCGTAAGCTGCTCCGCGCCCCCTGAATCAGCTAGCGCTACGGACGGTTCGACTACGGACGACAGGACTACGACCAGACAGAAACAGAAATAGGGAAGAGATCAGATTTCAGAGGTTAGAAAGACAGCTAGCAGCATGCAGACAGCAGCTGTAAACTAAGACCTAATACTGATAACTGATTACTGACACCTTACGACTGAAAATCCGTACGCTTTCCGCTTTGCAGCCAACGATGGAATCTGAGCGCTACTCCCTGCCTGCTTATTGCTGGCTTCGCTGATCTCTGACTTTCGATCTCTGGCTTTTGGCGCCATGCGCCTTGCTCTATGCAGCGCCATCCACCCATGCCCGCGGGATCCGTGGCTAGTCTCCCCTGGCAAAACAATGGGTACAACAGTTATAGATCCAGCCGAACAGGGCGCCTCCCACAGCACCATCCAGCGCGCCATACAGGGCCCCTACGATAGCACTACCCAGAGTCTCCGTGAGCTTATAACCCGGATAGATGGAACTCATGACCTCGAGAAAACTCCGGCCGTAATCTGGCCAAATGAGGTTGGCCAAGGCAACGAGCAAGCACGATCCTCCCCACAGGATCGCCGCCGTCATAGTCAAGGACTTAACCGAAAGTTTCATAATCCCTCCTTTCCTTTTTGTCCTACCCCAATGGAAGACGCCGGGTCAATGTCTATTGGCACTGCTTGACCCAAACGCAATAAAACTATCTTAAACGCGGCTACTTCCCGTTTCAGGGAAAGCCGTACCGCGTCAGAATAGATTCGGGCCTGGTGATGGTACCCCTCGACCAACTGGGAGAGGTCCCGACCCTGGACGCGGTCGGTTTTGTAATCTGCCACGTAGAGTTTGCCGTCTTTTTCGTAAAGCACATCCATGACCCCCTCCATGATCTGCTCCCCCCAGGGGATCAATAGTGGAATCTCCCGCCCAAGGATGTGTGAGCTCTTGAGCTCTTCGTACGCCGGGGAATTGAAGAAGATCTGGAATATATCTTCTAGCTCTCGTTCCAGGGCGAGTTGAGCGTCCTTATCACGCCCATTCAGGTTACGGCCAAGAAAGGCCATGAGGCCCTCACGAAACGTAAGAGGGTCCCCGGCAAAGTCCCAATGCTCCAAGAACCTGTGCGCCAGATCACCGATGAAAAGGGCATCTGGGTTCAGACGGCTTCCACCGTGGCCATGAGCAACTGGACCTATTCGTTTCGTCTCTTTTTCCTTGAGCAACGTGGGATGGATAAAGAGCGGAGTCACCAGGGTCTCTTCGTACCTTTCCTTCCGCCGCTGAACTATCTTCCCATAGACCTGCGTATCGATTTCCACGATGGGCATCTGGGACCCGCTGGCCGTAGAGCTAGGCGGCTCGAGCTCTTCTTGCAGGACCTGCAATTGGATCGTCCCCTCCCCGGCGGCTACAGGTTGGGATTCCGTTAACGACCTCAAGTCTCCCGTGGCCTCTTGGAGCAGAGACATGAAACTCCCGTTCGCCTGTCTCTTGGCCGCGGCACAAGAGAGGGTCAGGTGCTCGCGAGCGCGGGTCGCAGCTACGTAGAATACCCGTTTCTCCTCTTCTTCTTCGCGAGCCTTCTTCTTCTCATCGAGGAAGATCCCTGACAGATTCCAGAGATCATCCACATGCAGTCCCACCAGGTGAGTGGACCAGTCATGATAAACCTCCACGGCATCCGTTCCCTGGCGGTTCACCCCGGCCTGGCAACCGGCCAAGACCACGAGGGGGAATTCCAATCCCTTGGCCTTGTGGACACTGAGGATCTTGACTGCGTTCAATCCCTCCTCCGCAAGACTGCTCTCTCCCTCTTCCTGCATTTCGGTGACTCGCTCTTCCAAGGTCGCGATGACGCCTTTCAACGTCCCCGCTCCCTCCCGTCCCATCTCTTCGGCAAGGAAACGAACCTTTTCCAGATTCGCAACCTGCTGCTCTCCATGATAGGAGCTTGCGGCCAAGGCCATCACAGGTAGCGAATCAAAGATCGCACCCACCGCCTCTCCCACCGGGAGCTTAGGGGTTTCTATGTGAAGGCGACCGAGTAGGGAATAGAGTTCCCGCACCCGAGACCCCGGACCTTTCTTGGGGACCCCTTTGACCCAAGCCACCGCACGATAATCGAGGAACCCCTGTCGATGGAGATCGTAGAGCTCCCGGTCGTCCAGTCCCCCCAGGGGAGATCGAAGCACTCCCGCCAGGGCTAGCCGGTCATAGGGATTTTCGATAGCACGGAGCAGGTTCACCATGTCGATGACTTCCTGTGTGGCATAAAAGTGTTTTCCTCCCTCCACCACATAGGGGATACCGCGCCTGCGCAGCGGTTCCAGAACCTGATCCACGTGAACCAGGGAGCGCATCAGGATAGCCACATCGCCTGGGCACACCGGCACCATGGAACCACTCTTATCGAGGATGGCAGCCTTCTGCAGGACCTCCTCGGCAAGCCAGCGGGCAAGTGACTCGCCTTCCAGCCGCCGCGCTTCGTCGGCATTGAGATCCTCGTCGCCTTCGACTCGACGAATCTCCACCTGATGCAACAACTGTGAAGGTAGGGCGTCTTCTCCCGCCCTCTCCTCCAGGGGATGTATAGGCGCATATGGCGGTTGGAGCCCATGGCGCTCTTGAATGAGCTGGGAAAAGAGTCCGTTGACAACGTTAAGTATCCCCCCATGGCTTCGAAAACTGGTTTTGAGGGTAAACTCCAGGCCGTTTTGTTTTTCTATGACGTCATGAACCACACGCAGATGGGCCTCTATATCAGCACGCCGAAAGGCATAGATCGACTGCTTTGGGTCGCCCACGACAAAGAGCTTTCCCGGTTGCAGTTTGATCTTGCGCCAGTCCTCGGCCTGCCGCCCCTTCTCTTCGGCAAGGTAGAGCAGGACCTCATACTGGATGGGATCCGTATCCTGGAACTCGTCCACCAGGATCGCTTTAAAGCGCCTCTTGAGCTCTTCCCTTATCTCGGGATGCTGCCGTAAGAGCTGCCTGGCCCGCACCAGCAAGCCATCGAAGGAGATGAAACCGGCCCTCACAAAATTCTCACGGCAGCCTTCGGCGAAAGGGATAAGGAGATCGCATAGGTGCCCGGTAAATTCCCGGTCTACGGCAAGGATACGACGCGCCACCCGGACCAGCCTCCTGGCCTCATCTACTTCATTTCCATTCCAACCCTTGGGCCCGGTGAAGGATTTACCAGAAACCAGTAGAGACTTTTCCGCCTCCAGCACACCGGACCCGATGGATCCCCGTTGGAGAAATTCTCGGAACAGCTGCCCCGAGGCCTTCACATGCTGTTCGATCGCTCGGTTTTCCGGATGTTGATCGAGGAGTTGAGCGGCCTTTTCTTCCAGAGCTTTTAACCCGGATTGATGCAATTCGATCTCCTCATCACCTCGCACCAGTTGGGCGAGTCGTGAAAGGTCTATGGACTCGGGGCTCAGTGCGTAGGCCAGCTCCCGGATGCGTTCGAGGGGGAGCCGGCGCAGCACCTCTTTCCACGATTCCTTGCGCACCCCATCGCTAGACAGCTCACGGTCCAGCCAGAGATCCCAGCTCTCGTCGAAGTGCCTCTCGAATTGCCTTCCATCATCTTCACGGAACTGGGGATCCAACCCGGCCTCCATGGGATAGAGACGAAGCAGACTGGCGGCAAAGCTGTGGATGGTTCCGATCTCGCTCCGCTCTATATGGCGGAGCGCATCTATGGCGCGGAGATCGATCTCTTCCTTTCCCAGATGGTAGCGTTGGATGAAGTCTTTGACATCTTGCTGCACTTCCGCCTCGCTGGCATCGGCAGGAGCCCGGTCCAGTCTTGCGTCCCCATAGGCCTGGAGGCGCTGGCGCAGGCGGATCTTCATCTCATCGGCTGCCTTGTTGGTAAAAGTCAGGGCCACCAGTTCGGTCACCTTTACCGGGTCGGGCTCGCGCATCAATAAATTGACCAGGCGGTTCACCAGCAGGGTCGTCTTGCCCGTACCCGCACCGGCGGTAACGACCACGTTTTGATCGAATGTGGTCGCTGCCCGCAGGCGCTCCAGACCATCAGCCAAACCCGTGGTCATGTCTTCGGCCTCCCCTGTATAGTCGTGGCCTTCTGTTCGTTTAGCTCGCGGTGGGACTTCACTGCCGAATCGTTTTCGGCGCGCCAACGGGACGGCCGGTGATTCTTGCGGCAAACCGCCGCCACGTCGCAATTGCTGCAGTGGTCATCGGGCAAGATAAAGAATCGTCCCCCATGGATCCCCCGCAAGAGAAAACTCAGGGTCTCCTGAAGCCTACCCTTGTGCGGCTCCTCCCATGCCTCTTCGGAAAATCTTTCGACCACCAGCGGGCCGTCCACCCAACGGGGTGCAAGCAGGTAAAACGCACCATGGATCCTGGGTATCGCGCCATCCATCATGGCACCAGGCGCATTTTGCTCGGCCAGAAGGACGTAGAGGGGAAGCTGCAGTCGTTTGCCCCTGAGGGCCGACTGAAGGAGGTTGCGGTCTTCCGGTTTTTCATTCTTCCCCATTCTGTGCTTGTAATCGATGACCCGGTAATGGGACTGGGCCGGCTCGTAGTCGATTCGGTCGGGTGTTCCGAGAACGAGGAGATTGCCCAACGGATCGGGCCAGCTCTCTTCCAAGCGCCCCTGCCACTGGGGCTCCAAGATCACGGGACGAAAACCCGAGGCGGCCATCTCGGCGATGTCACGTTCCACGACCTGCCGCAGCACGCGAATCAGCTCTTCCCCGAGGGTTTCCCAAGCTACTGCATAGCCCACAGGATTCTCTGTCGAATAGTTCGCGTACGCCTCGTGGGCTAGCCGGTCCAATCGAACTGACCAATTGGACTCGGTCACCTTGGATACGTCTTCCCCAAAGGCACCTTCATCCATAAGTTCGCTGTAGAGGGAGTTGAGTATGGTATGACAGAGTTGCCCGACAGCCGAGGGCCCGACCGATGAGACTTCTTCCGGCCTTTGCAGTTCGTGGAGTTCCAGGAGGTTCATGGCAAAATACTGATAAGGGCAGCGGGCGTAGCGTTCCAAGGCGGTTGGTGCGATACCCCGCTCAAGCAAGTGCTGCCAGTAATCAGGTACTGGCCCCACCATTCCGTCGAGTCGATCCAGTGACCGGCGCGGATCCTCCAGAAGATTCATGGACTTCAACCCACGACGATAGATCTCGGTTGACTGGGAGGCCATCTCGAGGATCGGGGCAGGGTCGCGTCCATGCATAGCCAATCGGATCGCAAGCTCGCGCTCCGTGAGCCACTGGACCTCATCGAAGGGAGACACCTTTTCCTTTTCCGCGATTCCGCGGGGGATTATCTTCTCCTCGGCTGGATCTTTCTGACCATCGAAAGAGCCAAGGCGACCTCGAGCCCCCCACACGGCGCGCCGGATCTCGCCCAGATACCAGGAAGGCGCCAGCGGCCTCCCCCCTTCATCGGAGCGCCGGTAAAAACAATAGAGGTGTTCTCTCGCCGCGCCGACCAGGAGGGCCAGGATCAGTTTTTCTTCGTCATAGGCCGCCAGCTTCTCGCTAATTTTATAACCCAACACCGTCTCCAGTCCCCTACGGGTTGAATCTCTAAGGAAGGCGTCTTCCCGGATCGTCCGCGGAAAGATCCCTTCGTTGAGACCCAGGATAAACACGGCGCGAAAGGGTATGCCGCGGGCAGACATAGCATCCAACACGGCAACTCCGGGGAGGTTCCAATCGGTCGAGGGAATAGTGGCGCGTTCCAGCCAGCGCTGAAAGGTGCGAAGGAAATGCACTTGGCTCACATGGGAACCGAGGCTGTCCAGGGCCGAGAGATTGTCCAATGTGTCCAGGACCACGTCGCCTATCTGATCCTCCTGGGACGAGGCGAGGGACGTGCCTTCACGCCTCTCGATGCCGAGGTATTTGTGTAACAGTGCCTGCCAACGTGTGGCGTAATCGGTCCAGGGGGCCTCCTCCGGCAGACCGTCCAAGTCCTTGTGCACCTCGGTGACAATCGACCAGAGGATTTTTATCTGTTCTGCGGTGACCGAGGTCTCGTGGGGCTTCTCATCTTCGTCCCCGTGTCCCTGCAATTTCACCCCTTGTTCCAGATAGCGCTCGAGGCGCCGCCACTCCTCGAAACCCTTAGTGATCCCTAAGCGTCGTGTCATGGCATCCCACAGGTCCGATCGTGGCCCAACCTTTTCCGGACAATAGGGCTCGAGATTAAAATAGGGAGAGGAAACCAGATCCACCATGTGAGAGCGAAGATAGTCTCTTGATACCAATCCGCTGAGGAGAACAACCGCCTTGACCAGAGGGAACGCCATGAGCGAGCCCATCGCGTAAGACGACATGGGGATACCGTGGCTGGGAAAGATCTCCTTGAACCAGGGCAGGTAAGAATCCATTGAGCGCACCACCACACCGATTTCATCAAAGCCAATCCGGTCACGGGACACGAGCCTCAGGATCTCCTTGGCTACGGTGAGGACTTCGTCCTTTTGACCGGAACAATTGACGATGGTGCACGACCTGTTTAACTCCTCAGGAGCGCTCAATGGCTCGCTCAATTCATCCCTAAAGAGCCGTGGATGGATGCCGGCAAAGGGGTAACCAGGGTTTTCAGTGGTCGAGCGAAGCTCCGGGGTGCCCGTTACCAGCCCCTGTACATGGCGGTCGTAAAAACGCTGGGCAAAAGCCCAGGCCGGATGGCCCGGCATCAGAGGAAACAGCAACGTGGTAGGAGCGTAACGCGCCACCGTCTGGAAAAGGTCCAGCTGTATCTGGGTGAGATCGTAGAAGCCGTAATAGTTAACTCCGGCGAACTGCTGGAGGAACTTGGAAGAGGGGACCTGCTCCGTCGCCAGGGCATCCAGGTCCGTATAATCCCGAATACCCCACTGACGTACGCGGGAGGAAAACGCTCCATGGAGTCGGAACAGGTCCTGAAGCTTTTTCTCCCCTACCGCATTTAGATAGCCTTCCGTCAGGGCGTCCATGCTCGTTTGAGGATCGACCTTTGCGTCTTTGAGGTCACGCAGCGTCTGCCACAGGGCGCCGCACCCCCCTTCCTTCGCCTCGATGCCGGAAAAGACTGATTCCCATTGAAAGTTTGTCTGAATCATGTGCCTGAGGGCTTCCTCGGCGAAGGCATCGTCGCGCAGTTCTAACTGGGAAGCGTCCTCACTTTCCTCCAACAGTCGTCTGGAAAGCTGATGAAAGGTCAGGATATGGAGGTTCAGGAGATTCAACTGGCGCTCGCGGCCTAGGAGGATCTTGAGGCGATGAAGGAGGGAGTCCGATGGGACCACGACCAGGAGCCGAGTGAGTAGGCTTACTTGCCTCTGTTCAAGGATCTCCTCTACCAGGGCGTTTTCTAAATCTGGATGGAAGGGACCTAAAACAACTCGCATGGGGACCTGACCCTATATTCCAATTAGACTGGGACTCATTGACTTTTAGATCCGGTCTGCTTCCCTAACCACTTGCCGATGGACTCGCGGTCCCGTTGGAGCCACAGCGTATTGGAGCGAATGCGTTCCAGGGACTGGCGAATGGTCCTTGCAGCGGCCGGAACCGGATTGGAACGGAAAAATTCTTCCACGTCTTTGGCCTTCTCCTCAGAATGGAAGTTGACCGTGGTAGACGAGATCACGCGGCCCAGGAGGAAGCCTCCCTTGCCGTAGCGACGATTAAACTCCGCCCACTGACCTTTGAGAAAACTCCATGCTAGCTCCCGACCCAGGCCGTTAGCGGCAACGCTTCCCACGAGTAACGGGGTGTCCTGCGCGCGCACCTCCGATGAAAAGGAGAGTTCCAGTGTGCGTTGGAGTAATTCCTGACTCCGGCTGTAACCCAAGGCCCGTAGACACCGGAGCCGCTCTTCGTGCAGATCGGCATTGCGAAAGAGATCGAGCATCGCTTCATAGGAGCCCTTGTCCCCGTTCTCGACAACCAACCGGTAGACCGGGAAGCGAAGATCGGGAGAGAGACTCTTTGGATCCTTCTGGAAGGCGGTGAAACGTCCCTTGGCCTGATCGATGGTCTTGGCATCCCCGTAGCCACCCAGCGCTCCAATCATCAGACCGCGAAGAAGCGTCGTAAGATGGGACTCACCGGCTTGTTTTTCCCAACCGACTCGACCGGCCGCCGGGCGGTAGAGATCGCGCGCAAATGTCCCGAAGTTCTCGTAGCAAGGGTCCCCCCATAACAGGACCTCCAGCTCATCCAGTCCCGATGCGAGATCCGCCCACACGGTGTAATCGGATTCGTTCTTGTAATACGCCGCCAGGTTAAGGACATGCTGGGTGGAGAGTTGCCCCGCTCGCGCCAGGGCAAAGGCATCGTTTTCCAGACCAAGGCGGTCTTCCGCCGGTAGCTCCATGGCCTCGACCGCTCGACTGAGCTCCGTCATCATGGTTGGTGGATACTTCACCCGGTAGAACCCCGTCTGTCCCTTGTTGACTTTGAGCCAGCCCTTTTTTTGACCTGCCAGGTCGATCTCTCCGGACCGATCCCCCAGAAGGGAAGCGGTCGCCTGGGGCAGGTCGGCACCGGCCACCCCGACAGGAACAGACCACTGGGCCGTATCCTTTTCTTTCCGAGGTATGCCACTTTGAAAAAATCGCGTTTGACTAAGTTTTAACGAACCGTCTCCTCCCTCCACCGTGAGGACCGGATAGCCGCCCTGCTTGGTCCACGTATCCATGATTGCCTTGACCGGTTTGCCCGAGGCCTCGCCCAGGGCTTGCCACAGGTCCTCGGTTGTGGCGTTGCTGTACTGATGCCGCTTCAGGTAATCGTGGAGCCCGCGGCGGAAGTCGTCTTCTCCCAGAAAGGCTGCCAGCATGCGAATAATCGATGATCCCTTGCTGTAGCTAATGGCATCGAAGATCTCGCTGATCTCATTGGGATCCTTGACCTCCACCTCGATGGGATGGGTGCTCTCTAGACCGTCCAGATCCAGCGCTCGGCTGAGATCGCTATAGACAAACTGAGTCCATATCTGCCACTCGGGGAAGAGGTGATCCACGGCCAGATACTCGATCCACGAGGCAAAGCCCTCGTTGAGCCAGAGGTGCGTCCACCACTCCATGGTAACGAGATTACCGAACCACTGATGGGCCAGCTCGTGGGCTATGACCACGGCAACGCGCTGGCGCGTGGCTTCTGAAGACTGCTCGGGGTCCACGAGTATGGCCGTCTCACGGTAGGTCACCGCGCCCCAGTTCTCCATGGCACCGGCAGCGAAATCTCCAATGGCGATCAGGTCCATCTTTGGCAGCGGATAGGGGAGGCCGAAGTAGTCATCAAAGAAGGACAGGGTCCGACTGGCGACCTCTAATGCGAATCGCCCCTGCTCCTTTTTCCCCAGCGGCGTATAGACTCGTACCAACACACCTTCACGGCTCTTCTCCTCGACATAGTCCAACTCCCCGACGATGAAAGCGAGAAGGTACGTCGACATGATAGGCGATTCACCGAAACGGACGACCTTCCGCCCGCCGTCCTCTGTATAGCTCTCCACAATGGGCATATTGGAGATCGCCACGCGATCCGGTGGGACCTTCAGTGTAACCTCGAAGGTCGCCTTGCGGGCGGGCTCATCCCAGCAGGGGAAGGCGCGCCGGGCGTCGGTGGCCTCGAACTGGGTTACCGCCATATTACGCTTGTCACCGCCTACGAGGTATTCGCTGCGATAAAAACCTCGCATCTGATCGTTGAGGGTACCTTTAGAAAACACCTTGAGGGTCGCCGGCCCCGTGTCAAGCGGCCGGTCGAACTCGAATGAAGCCGTCTCTTCCTTTTCGTCCAGTTGAATCCCCTTGGGTGTGTGTGACTCTCCTTTTTGCCGAAGCTCCACCGACTCAAATTCGAGCTCGGCGGCGTGGAGCACGATAAGGGACGTAGCCTTTTCAATCTGGATTTCGATCTCGGTGCAGCCTTCAAAAGAGCAATGAGAAAGGTCGGGTGCTAGGGTAACCCGATACTTTTCAGGACGAACACCATCCGGCAACAGCACACGTTGCAATCTTTCCACAACAGCCTCCCTAAACCTCTGACACGAATTGTAATGACTCTGGTGGGACTGACCGGATCTATGGCCACCCCACCCTGACCCTAATAATTAGCATCCCAAGCTCACTACTTGCCAGAGGTAAGTCAATTATGTAACTTTTAATTGATGCCTGATTCCATTGAGGTTACCCGGAAGGATTCTAAAACCTTTACGGTCACCGTGAATGCAGCTACTCCAACCACACACACGGTTACCCTCGAACCTGAATACTATGAAAAGCTCGCCGGCGGCAAGGTCACGCCGGAAACGCTCATTGAGAAATCCTTTGAATTCCTGCTTGAACACGAGAGCAACACGTCGATTCTATCCAGCTTCGACCTCCCCGTGATCGGCCGTTATTTCCCCGAATACGAACGGTCCGTCGTTCAGCGACTGTAGGCGCAAACCAGTAAGACAGTAGGCAGGGGGCAGCAAGACGCAAAGCGACAGAAGTCAGAGATCAGCGAGGCCAGAAATACAGCAAGGCAGCGCTAAGATTTCAGCTTTGACCGCAAAGCGCATGGAGCATAGCGCAAAGCGTTCCGGTCTTAGCTATCAGCACTCAGCTTTTAGTTCCGGACTAGCCCGCAATTAGTGTTCGGTTGATAGGATTCGAATTCGAATTTCTTGCTGTGTTCTGCATACTGCCTTTCTGCTCACTGTCTTTCCGACCTCTGACTCCTGATCTCTGGCCTCTGATCTCCGGCGGCCCCCCCCCGGGGAACCTTTGGCGTCGGACAATTGTTATATCTACCGATATATAAGGATATAAGTATGGCTAGTAAGGAAAAAGGCTATCGACCCACCTGAGCTGGCAAGGCATGGGGCGCGCTCCTGTTAGGGGCGGTCATGGTTGGGGTTTGGCTCATAAAGTGTCTGATGGGTTGAGGAAATCTACAATTTTCTGAATCCGGGCTAGTGCTTGGCCCCGGGGACGGAATTATTAACGGCCCCCTCGATCGACTTGGCCCGCCTCCGCTCGTTGGCTGGCCGGCTCTTACCATCCCACCCGATCTGGTCCATGGCTGCGTAGATCTCGATATTGAAACCGTTAAAATCCTGAAACTCCACCCCCACATTGCATCCCGGTCCCCGGCGACCTTCGAACTGGATCACCAAACCCTTGGCTCGCAAGAAATCACGAATTGTATATAGCTCCGAGACGCTGCTCACCTCCAGGGCACAGTGGCTGAACCTGACCCCATCGGCATTAGGAACCTTGCCCGAATCCACAGCCGGGGCCAAGCCCATGGTATGGTGATCCGAGGTATTGCGTAAAAAGACCATACCCCGGTCGTTTCGGTCCGTGATGTGAAAGCCCATGATCTCGGTCCAGAAACGGGTGGTCCGCTCTACGTCGGAGACATTGAAAACCACATGTCCTACTTTCTGACCCGCACCGGCGAGTTCTGCCCTTCAGCCTGCGTGTTGGATCCTTCGTTGGCCATGCGACACCTCCCCTGATTTACACCGGAATTAAAAGTTTAAACTCGATAGTGGGTCAAATTTTTAGCAACCGCCGGGCATTTCCCTCGAGGATCTCCCGCTTCTCCGCTTCGGGACAATCAAGGCCCAGGACCGTTTCCACGTTCATAAAATCTCCCAGGGTATACGGATAATCGGTCCCCACCATGAGCCGGTCCGAACCGGCAATACGTTTCAGGTATTCGAGAGTATCTACGCGATAGACGAGCGTATCGAAGTAGAGGTTCTTTTTGAGGTAAACGCTGGACGCCGAGACTGAATCTGCACCCCGTGCCCCCATACGAACCTTATGGCCCCGGTCAAAGCGCCCCAGATGGTAGGGAAAGAAACCACCGCCATGGAGGGAACAGAGCTTCAAGTTGGGGAAGCGATCGAAGACGCCGCTAAAGCTCATCAGGCCGAGAGAAAGGGCGCTGTCCGCCGGATTGCCGCAGATTTGGAGCATTCCATAAGGGTCCATACGCTCCGCTCCGGCCACGTCTTCGGGGTGCATAACGATCAGAGCATCCAGCTCCTCGGCCTTCTTCCAGAAGGGGTCGAACTCCTGGCTGTTGTAATAGTTCCCGTTCACGTTGGTGCCGATATAACCACCGCGGCACTTGAGCTCTACCATGGCATGCTTGAGAACCTTGGCGGCCCGCACCGGGTCCTGGAGCGGCACGGCGGCCATGGTAACGAAACGGTCCGGATACTGCCGCTCGAGTTCGGCCAACCCTTCATTATAGAGGCGGCACCAGGTCTCCCCCCCCGGACCGTCCAGTTGGTAGCTGAGACAGGCCGTATGGGGCTCGAGGGCGGCAATGGCGATCATCCCCTTGTCCATGGCCTCCAAGCGGGGTTCCACCCCCACGAGGCTGGGGATAACGACAAAGGATTTGCGTCCGGCAAAAGTGAATGTGGGCTGCCCTGCTTTACCCTCCCCGACTTCTACGCCGATGGACTTGCCGCTTTTTCTCATCTCCTCGATCAACCCCGGCGGGACGTAGTGATGGTGAATATCTATAGCGCATCGATCCATAATGGGTCTCCTGTCTACGGCCCGGTTAGCATACTGCCGCGATTAACGTCAATCCCACTGCGTGATTCGTGGGACGACCTGTTCTTACACGATTTATAATAAACTATATCAACCACGGGGTTTAAATCCTCGTGTTCTATATAACTTTAAAAGGAAAGAGCTACCGCTTCTCCCCTTTGGAAGCCCCATCAGTCCTTCGACTCTGCTCAGGATGGTGAGCGTGCCCTTTGAGAGCCTCAGGGCCATGAGCTTGTCGAATCGGTCGAACCATTATGTGCCCGCGGCAAGCCGCGGGGCTCCCTAATAATCAAGACGATCCATCCAGAATGGGTAGATGGGACTCGTCAATTGCCGCCCAGTTCACCCGGCTGGCCCACTGCTTGTGAGCTGTAGGCCGGGTCGCCGGTTCGTCGTCCAGCGTCCCGGCGGGGATGATCACCTGCTCGCCGTTGCGCGTCGCATGGGGCACAGGGGAACCGCAGTGTCTGCAGGTGCAAGTGGCAAAGCTCTGGGCCTCCGGCAGGTCGTAGCGAAATATAAGCTCCTCCCCCACGGTCCAACGGAACTGATCCATCGGCACTGCTATATTCGTCGCCCGCACCCCACCCGTCGCCTTCCTGCAGCGCCGGCAGTAGCAGTGGCTGAACCTGAGGAATGGGGTATCCACCTCATACCGAACCGACTTGCAAAGACAACTTCCGTGAAACACTGTTTCCGCCATTCGACCTCTCCTTTTTCCCGGCCCGCCAGACTTAAAGATAACCTATGCAACCTTCCAAACCTTAGCAAGTACTCACGACATAGAGCAAAGCACTAGACAGTAAGACCGTAGGCAGTATGCAGAGGGCTGCAAGATGCAAAGCACATAGGGCAGGGCGCAGCAGAAGTTAAAAGGGAAAGGTAAAAAGGGAAAAAACAAAGAAGGCTGTCAGCTATCAGCTTTCAGCTCCGGACTCACGAGTGTCAAGATTTGGACCATGAATTCTCTTCGTTGATCACTTAATACTATTCCGGCCCCCCCCGGTCTTCTGTCTTTCTGACTTCTGACCTTCGACCTCTGATCTATGATCTCCGTCTTACTGCTTACTGTCTTTCTTTTCCCCCATACTTTACGCTATGCTCTTGGCTCTTTGCTGTAAGGGTTTCATGCTCGCATCCAGACCAAGGAATTTAAAATAGTCCTGAGAACAAAGGAAATGCCCTGTGAGCAACGCTAAGCCTAAAAGTGGGATTTACTCGCGCTACAATTTTTTATCCATTTACATCCCGGCAATGACGCTGGCCGTAGGGACAGGGATCATCATCCCGGTCCTCCCCATCTTCGCAAAATCCTTCCAGGTTACCTTTGAAGTTGCCTCCCTCGTCATTATCATGCAGCAGCTGGGGGTAACCCTGGCGAGTCTCCCGACCGGTCTTCTTCTGGACCGCATCGGACGCCGGAAGGTGGTGCTGGCTGGCCCGATACTGCTCTCTCTCTCATCGTTCCTCACCGTTATAGCGCGCTCATTTCCAGAGTTGCTCTTCTATCGCTTCATCGGCGGGGTAGGACAGCAGATGTGGCAGCTCGGCCGACTGACAATGATCGCCGATACGGGGGCTGACCGGGAACGGGGACGCCAAATCACGACCATGAGCGCCATGGAGAACGCCGGACGGCTCTTCGCGCCAGCCCTCGGAGGGTTTGTCGCCGTTATTTGGGACATCCGCGCCCCGTTTATTGTCCATGGGTTGCTCTCGCTCGCAGCCATTATCCCAAGTTTCAAGTTGGTGCGAGAGACGGCTCCCCACCTGACGAATGATAGTAAGGGTGAGCAAGCCGATTCAGGGCCGGACGCGGGATTCAGGGCGCTGCTCACGTATCAGGTGATTATATTCTTTGTCGCCCAATTCTTGGCTTCACTGACAAGGGGCCCGATATTTTCCGGACAGATCAACTTTTACGGTGCCTACGCCTATGACCTGGGACCGCAAACCATCGGCATCCTCGCAACTGCGGTGACGGCCATTGCCATCCCTATCACGCTGGGCGCGGGTTACATTATGGACCGCTACGGGCGCAAGGCCACTCTAGTACCCGGTTTCTCCTTGCTGACTGTAGCACTGATTTTTATCGGTATTACGGATTACACAAGCTCGTCCTTCAAGATCTTTGTGATCGCGTACCTCTGTGTCTTCACCAGCAACGCCATTACCGGCAGCAACATGCAGGCACTGGGGTCAGACATCGCCCCCAAGAAGGCCCGGGGAAAATTCTTCGGAGTTTGGACTACGGTGGGGACCTTCGGCGCTCCTACCAGCACATCCATTTTCGCTTTGCTCTCTGCTGCAAGGGGATACTGGGCAGCCTTTGGCTTCCTCAGCGTGATGGCGCTCAGCACGGCCGTTATTCTCGGTACCCAGGTGCGTGATCGCTTACGAGAAAAGCCGAACCCCAAGACGGAGTGAAGGGGGTGGGAGGAACGGTCTCGGGGTTCTGATCTAGCGGGTCAAAGATAAGAAAGATAAGCACGCCCACGAACGTCGAACACGGCCATGAGTGCAATCAAGGAGGCAGGGAGGAAAGATCTATGACCATTGCGGAAGCCAAGGAGTTTTTGAAAGACAAACACCACGGCGTCCTGGTAGCGCGGAAGAAGGATGGCTCGCTTCAAATGACACTGGTTTCTCCCGTACTCGGTTTCTCGGGGAACGTAATCATCACTAGCCGGGGGGGGACCTACAAGGTCAAAAACATCAAACGCAATCCGCAGATTTCACTGCTAATCTTTGGCGATGAGTTTCACGGTTCCAACTACATCCAGATCGACGGCCAGGCAGAGGTCGTCCCCCAACCCCAGGCCATGGATCTCGTTCTCGACTGGCACCGCCAGATCCGGGGAGAGCCGACCGACTGGGGTGCGATCCGAGAAAAGACCCTGGCTGAAGACCGCATCGCCATGCGGATCACCATTGAAAGAGTCGGCCCCCAGAAGAACAATTGACGGTTTCACGAGCACGAGACACGTCGAAACACTTAATGCAGATAGCCGCTACCGCCGGAGCCCTGCGACAGGGCGAAGGAGAGATTGGAGCGAACGGCCCCCATATGGGGATTGATCTCGAGGGCCTTACGAAAGCAGATCGCCGCCTCGTCAAACTGATCGAGGGACATATGGCATAACCCCTGACCCGAGTAAGCGGCAAAGTGATTGGGATTGCGCACTACGGTCTCTCGGCAATCGTCGATAGAATCCGCATACCTCTTTGCCATGAAACGTACCGTGGCGCGCTTGTTCCAGCCTTCGGCAAAGTCGGGGGCAAGACCCATCACACGAGTGAACAGCTCTTCGGCCTCGTCCAGTTCGCGGCGCTGTAGGGCCTCGACGCCGGATCGAAAGACCTTGTCCGCTTCCGGGCTGTTCGACCGACACCAGCAACTCCAGAGAAAGGCTTCCGCCGTCGCCGCCAGCGTACGGTCCTTGCCCTTCAAAGCTGTCAAAGCCTCCGCCTCAGTCATTCTCACCCGCAAAGCGCATTGCGCATAATGTTTGTCTTTGGCGTTTAGTGTTCAGTTACCGTCCTTAGTCGTTAGTCGCTGATGAGATCTCAAATTTCAAATAATGCCAAAATCCGGAACTCTAAACAATATCAAAATTCAAATTACCAAAGCCCTAAACTATCCAATGCTGTAGTTTCGAAATTAGGCATTCTGTTATTTGACTTTATTTCGGATTTAGGATTTCGTTATTCGATTTTCGAAACTGTCTTTTTTCTTGGCATGGCTGACAGCCTTCTTTGTTTTTTGCCTTTTTACTTTTCCCTTTTAACTTGTGCTGCGCCATGCTCTTTGCCCTTTGCTATATTCTTGCATGACCTCTGTCTCTTTCCGCCTTGCCTCTACGGAAAATTAATCACCGCCTTGACCACCCGGTAGCTCGCCATGGCCTCCAGCGCCTCATTAACCTGTTCCAAAGAATAGCTGGCAGTAATCATCTCCTCGAAGGGGAAGGTCTCCTTACGCGATGCCAGGAAGTCGATTGCTTGCAGCCAGTGACGGGGTTCCCCGGACCGAATGGTGTGGAATGTGATCTCTTCGGGAATCCGGTTCACGGCGATCTCGGCTTTTCCGCCGGCGCCGATGCACACGTACCTACCGCCAGCGCGCAGAAGGGTGAGTCCCTCGGGCACCGCCATGTTGTTCGCCACCTGAATCACGACATCGGCCCCACGCCCGGCGGTGTGGTCGTGTACCCACATTTGCCGATCGGCTGCGTCGGTCACCTCTTCCAGGTTCAGAACCTCGTCCGCACCCATACGCTTTGTCACCTCCAGGCGCGCCGCCGGTGCCCCGATCACCAGCACCTGTTTAGCCCCGTGGTCTCGCGCCACCGCAGTCGCGAAGTTGCCCAGGGGACCGCTCCCCTGGATGACCACCGTCTCGTGGCTCTTGATCGCTCCCAGCCGGTCGTAACCATGCATTACCGTACGGTACGCGCAGGCGGCGGCCGCCGCCGATGCGGAAGAGACCTCCTCGGGTACCCGCACGATCTGGCACTCGGGCGGGACGTACATGTACTCGGCGCAGCTCCCCAGGAGGTACGGGTGGCGATCGCTCCGGTTATGCCCCCACGAGGCACGACCACGGCAGATGCAGGGTTGCACCGCAACGGTACAGTAGTAGCAGTGTCCGCAGCTAACGTAACTCCACACGACCCGGTCGCCCGGTTTTACCGGGTTGCCCAAGATGTCCGTTCGCTCCCCGTTGATCTCTTCGATGATCCCGCACGGCTCATGCCCCGTGATGATGGGCAGTGAATCTTTAGCCGTCAGGGGACCATGCCAGCGGTGGACGTCGGTTCCACAAAGCGTCGAGGCCACGATTCGCACCAGTAGGGAACCCGGGTCCAGCTTTGGGATCGGGACCCGTTGGATCTCCAGCGGTTGGTTATGTGCCGTGATGACGGCGGCGCGACAGTCGTTCATGGGTATTTCTCCTTTACAGCGTCAGCTTATAGAACCGTTCAGCATTGCGATAGAGGACGGCTTCCTTGTCTTCCTGCGTCAGGTCGTTACTTTCCAGTAACTCCCAGATATCATGCTTACAACTCTCGTTGGTCACCTCATGGGGAAAATCAGAAGAGTAGAAAAAAGGTTCGTTGCCCACTACCTTGATAGCAAATGGCATGGTCAGCTCCTCCGTCTCACAGCCGATATATAAACGGCCCTCTTTAATCTTATCGATGATGTACTGGCTCGGACGCTCTCCCTCCCTTATACCGAACTCGCCCTCGGGAATATGTTGAAAATGGGTTTCATGAGACGCATGAAATCGCTCCAGACACAGTAACAACCAGGCTACCCCACCCTCGAGAAACGCGATGCGCACGCGCGGGAAGCGGTCGAAGATTCCGTTAAAGACGATGCTCGCGCAGCTGATGGTTAGACCCCAGGGGTGGCCCAAGGCGTGCACCGGAACGTACATGTTCATGTGATCCATGCCAAAGCGATCATGAGCCCCCCCGTGGACCGCCAGACAGCATCCTAGCCGATCGGCCTCGGCGTATACAGGCCAATACATTTTGGAGCCCAGGGGTGACGGCAGGCCGTTGGAGGGCATCATCCCGCCCAGCATTCCCAGCTCGGTCACAGCGCGGCGCAGCTCCTTCACGGCTTCCTCGGGATCCTGCATTGGGATGATTGCCATGCCCTTGAAGCGAGGGTCAAACTCCACGTAGGTGTGAAAAAGCCAATCGTTGTAAGCACGAGCTGCCACCACCGCGTAGTCGAGACTTACGATTTTACCGTAGGCAAGGGCTTTAGTTGGGTAGAGGACGGTCCAATCGATACCCACGTCATCGAGAAATTCGAGCCAGCCCTTAGGACCGACTCCGGGCCGGCCATCCCGCACGGGGGGTGTCTCTACCGCGCGTCCGGCGTGGAGGTGATCCAGGGGTGGAAAGACCATGTTTCTGCGTTCTGCTATTTTCCGGTAAGGGGAAGACATATGGGCAATGATTCCCTTGTTGTCCTCCTGAATGTGGCCGTCGCCATCGATGATTCTGGTCGCAAATTGCTTTGGCATCCCTAGTCCCTCCTGATGAAATAAAGTTAGGATAGTTGTGTTGTCGTCATGGCATTGGATGGTGATCTTATAACCCAGGATGAGTTCGAGGATCAAGCTAAAGTCGGGGTTATTACCGATGCCAAATTTGCCGGGGTAGTCAATTTTCCCGTGGTTGGGGGTTTGGCAGCGTTATACGGCAGCAATAGACTCAGCCCTCACCGCTGCTGCTACTGGATTTGGATTAGACAAATCCACCAAGATTTTACAAAAAATTAAAAAGAAGGGGGCCAGACAATGAACCAAATACGCGGATATGCCGCACGGATTGATTATGACTTATCGATGGATGTGACCAAGGTGAAGGATATGGATGCTGGGACTACATCCGTAAATGCAATGGTGAATGAGGGCCTGCGTTTGATGCGTGGCCAGAAGATGGAACAGGTTGCCCAACAGAGGAAACGCAGAAATTCGCTATCTAGCTGGTGTTGGTCAAAACGGGGCAGTTGTCTCACCGTCTATCTCGCATACGCACAGACGTGCTTTAGAATGAATTCACCTCTTGAGCCCGGTAAAGATCTTCTCAGCATTGAGGGGCAGCGAGAGAACCCTCAAACCCACTGCGTCCTCTATGGCGTTGGCGATGGCCGCCGCCGTGGGCACATTGGCCACTTCCCCTATAGGCATGCTGTTGTACGGCCCCGGCGCAGCACTTACCGATTCAAGGACCGAAGTCTTGAGCGGCGGGACATCGCGTATGCAGGGGATTTTATAATCTCCAAAGTTGGTGGTTATCACCTTCCCGTCTTCGAACATCAGGTGCTCCGTCAAGGCATACCCCAGCCCGAAGACGATCCCTCCCTCGATCTGGCCCTGGTGAGCAAGCGGGTTAATAACCTTTCCCGTCGTATGGGAGGAAACCAGCTGCCGCAGCTTGACCTGGCCCGTCTCGGGATCCACTTCGACCTCGGCTACCTGTGCTGCCACGGTCGAAACGTGCGGCTTTTGAGAACTCTTGTAGTATCCCCGCGCGTCGATAGGCGACCCTTTGGTCCGCACTACCTCGGCAAAGCTCATACGCCTTTTGCTCGGACGATGGACTACAAATTCGTCGGCCAGGGTTAGCTCCTCTTTTTTGACATTCAAATGCCCGGCGGCGACCGCAAGGATCTCCTCCCTGGCTTTTACGGCCGCCTCGAAGGCCGCGTTGCCGTACACCCGGGTCGCCCTGCTGCCACCCACACCGCCGTCGCTCTCGACGGTCGTCGTGTCCAGATGTTCAAACTTCATGGCCTGAGTGGAGGTTTTCAGCTCTTGGGCGATAACCCCGCAGATGACCGTGTAAGTACCGGCCCCTTGATCCACCACGGGAGAGGCTGCCGTGATAGTCCCCTTTTCATCGATCTTGACGAAGACGTTCCCTTCACCGCCACCGGGTCCCCACTCGGCAAAGGCCAGTCCCCGGCCCACGTTCTTTGCTTTCGGCTTATGGTACCCGGACAGGACAATGGCCTTATCCAGGGCCTCCACCGCCTTGATATGCTCCATGGTCTCACCCATAGGTGAAACGTCACCGTCTCGCAGCAAGTTTTTCCGCTTGAACGCGATGGGGTCCATACCCAGCTTGCGTGCCACGATATCCATCTGACTCTCATTGGCGAAAAACCCTTGTGGATCACCGGGTGAACGCATATGGCCGCACGGGACCTTATTTGTATAAACCATCTTTTCTTCAATTCGGGTATTGGCGATCCGGTAGGGCCCTGCGCAACTCATGGCGCCGCGAAGGTAGCCGGCGGGTTTCATCGAGCCGAAGGCACCGCTGTCGAAGATAAACTCCATGTGGTGGGCGACAATGGTTCCATCCTTCCTGACTCCGGTCTCCACCTTGATGATCGAGGCGTGTCGCGGGTTGGCAGCGCTCAACTCCTCCTCGTAGTTCATGACCACTTTGACCGGGGCGCCGCTCTTGAGTGAGAGAAAATAGGCGACGGGGATATTCATGAATCCACCCTTACCGCCAAAGTCGCCACCGATGTGGACCGGGTGGCAGACGATCTTCTCCGGAGGGATCCCCACCGCAGTGGAGAGCTGCTTGCGCACGCCAAACGGGGCCTTGGAGCAG
This sequence comes from Binatia bacterium, assembly GCA_963664015.2. GTDB lineage: Bacteria > Desulfobacterota > Binatia > UBA9968 > CAXXLF01 > JACZQL01. Next base: position 1,484,099 of record CAXXLF010000002.1, read on the forward strand.
GACCAGATTTCTGCACCTCCGGAAGGGTCAGCCTTGACCACGCAAGCATGGGGTTCGATGTAGGACTGGTGCACGACCTGAGTCTCGAAGGTGTTTTCGACCACCAACTCGGCTTGTTGAAAACCAGCGTCGATGTCGCCGCTCCCCCAGCAGAAGTAGGCGAACAGATTGCTTGCGGTCTCGAGCTTGGACGGGAGACCTTTATAGGAAAGTACGTCGGGGTGAATCAGCGGGGCCGTCGGGCTCATCGCCGCGACGGGATCCAGGACCGGTTCCAGTTCTTCGTATTCGACCTCGATCAGACCGAGCGCCTGTTCCGCAGCCTCTTCCGTAACCGCGGCAACCGCCGCCACTTTGTCGCCAACAAATCGGACTACATCGTCGGCCAGGATTGGCGTGTCGTAGATCTGCCTGCCGATCCGCATCCCGGCCACGTCCTGACCGGTAACAACGCACCTGACACCGGGGACCTGGAGGGCCGCACCGATCTCTATCCGCTTGATGCGACCGTAAGCAATCGGGCTGCGAAGGATCTTACCCCAGAGGGTCCCTGGCAATGCCACGTCCGCACTATAGACAGCGCTACCGGTAACCTTTTCTAATCCCTCGATCTTCGGTGTGGATCGTCCAACAACCTGAGCCATTTGTTTTCCTCCTGGAATAGTAATCAGTCTTCAGTTCTGAGTGATCGGTGTTTAGTGTTACGCTTCAACCGGTAGATTTCCCGTTATTATCACTCCGGCTTTACCCCGCCGGCTCTTTGATTGTCAAGATCCGTTTCACGCCTTGCGCTCTGCGCTTTTCCTTTTTCTTACCTGATCGCTGAAAGCTGACGGCTGACAGCTAAATTCCTCAGCACTATGACCTGTCCTGGTATTTGACAGTCCATCGGTGGGGTAATAGACTGCGGCCCAATTCAGCAAACCGATTCATCGTACGATGGGAGGACGCTATGGCAAAGGACATGAAGACCGAAGGAAAGCCCGATGTGAAGCTCCAGGTGGCGCGCGCAAGCTGGGGACCACGCTACAATGCTGCCGGCATTCCCAGCGCGGACTTCGAAGAGGTCTCCCAATCCATTGACCGCTGGGACGATTGGTGCAAGGCCTGGTCCGAGCGCGGCGCCGTCCATGAAAAGATCGGGCGCGAAGCCCTCGCCAAAGGGTACAAGTTAAGCGCAGGTCGCCACCTGACCACAGCGGCGCTCTGCTATCACTTCGCAAAGTGTATGTTCGTGGACGATATGAACCAGCTACGCGCGGCCCACAAAAAGGCCGTAGAGTGCCGCACCCTGGCGATGCCCTACCTCGATCCCCCGGGTGAGCGCATAGAGATTCCGTACGAGGGCAAGTTCCTTGCAGGTAACCTGCGCAGGCCCGCCGGCCAGCCACAGCCGCCCGTGGTCGTAATTATCTCCGGTATGGACTCGTGCAAGGAAGAACACCACAACGTAGAGCAGGTCTTTCTCGAGCGCGGCATGGCGACCTTCGCCTTTGACGGACCTGGCCAGGGCGAGGCCGAATACGACTTTCCGGTACGCCACGACTTCGAGGTGCCCGCCGGCGTGGTCTTCGACTGGATCGAAACCAGAAAAGACCTCGATGCCGGCCGTATCGGTGTCCTGGGAGGCAGCATGGGCGGGTACTACGCAGCGCGGGTGGCGGCTTGTGAAAAGCGGGTCAAGGCCTGCATCGCTGCTAGCGGCGCCTTCAGCGTCCTGGAGAACTTCGATCCACGACCCCCGACCCTGAAGGACGTTTACAAGCTGCGCACGCACTCCAAGACCGTGGAAGAAGCACGCGAAAAGATCAAGGCCTTTAGCCTCGAGGCAGTGGCCAAGAATATCACCTGCCCGATCCTGGTTATCGCCGCCAAGGAAGACAAGATCACGCGCTGGCAGGACGGTGAGAGGCTATCACGCGAGGTGTCGGGTCCGGCCAAGTTCCTACTTATCGAGGGGGCCAACCACGTGGCCATGAACCGCACCTATCGCCACTGGACGCAATCCGCAGACTGGATGGCAGACCAGATGGACCTTCCGAAGCGGTAAAATACAATCGGCTCTTAGCTGTCAGCCTGACCGAGCCAGAGGTCGGCGATCAGAAGTCAGAGAGCAGAGGGCGGATGTCGGAAACACTGCAAAGGGCAACACGCAAAGCACGCCAAATAGAGAATTCGGGACTCGAAAACTGGGAACTGCGCCCTGATAACTGATAACTAGACTCCCTCAGTACTCAGCACTCGTTACTCAGTACTGACCTGCTGATCACTGATACCTGAACTCTTACCCATGATCTCTGACTTCCGACCCCTGATATCTGATCTCTGACTTGCTGCATACCACCTGCTGTCTTTCTATGTTCTGGCTCTGTCCCTATCTCTATCTCTGTCCGTTCGTAGTCCCGTAGTGGGTAGTCCGTGGTCTCTTCCTGCTTTGCATCGCTGACGGCTGACAGCTAATTGCTCTTTGCCCTTAGCTCTATGCGCTTTGCTTCTTTCTTTGCTGACCTCCGACCTCTGGCCCTTGCCCTCTGCTCCTAGCCCCCCGTTGACACATAGCATCGCCGTGTTAGACTACCTCCGTTATGTCCATCGACACGGGTTTATACGAACGGACCTTTCGCGGTACTACGGTTGGAGCCACGGAGAATGTCCTCTTCTCCTCCGACTCCCATGTCATAGAGCCCCAGGAGGCCGTACAGAGCCGCGTAGCCAAAGCCTTCCAGGACCGTGCTCCTCGCTTTCCCGAGCTGAAGACTGGAGAGGGGTTTCAGACCCACCCCGGCGGGTCGGACCCTCGGCTACGCATCAAGGAGATGGCGACCGACGGTGTCAGCGCCGAGGTCCTCTACCCCACCCATGCACTGAGTATCTTTGCCATGGATGACGCCCCCCTCCAGGAGGAGTGCTGCCGGGCGTACAACGATTGGCTGATCGAGTACTGCCAGGTCGACACGAGCCGACTGGTCGGCATCCCGATGATCTCGACTTACAACATGGACAATGCGGTCAAAGAGCTCGAACGGTGCGCCAAGACGGGTCTCCGCGGCGCCCTGGTCTGGCAGGTCCCGCCCAAAGAGATCGCCTTTACCACCGAGCACTACGAGCGGTTCTGGGCTGCGGCCCAGGAACTTCAGATGCCGGTGAACCTCCACATCCTGTCCGGGTTCGGCTACGCGAGGAACCGTGAGGGCCGCGAGAAGGGCGTCGAACGCTACCGGGCCAGTGTGAACCTCAAACTGGCAGAGGCCACCAACGCATTGATGGACGTGATCTTTTCCGGGGTACTGGAGCGCTACCCGCGACTCAAAGTCGTCCTGGTAGAAAACGAGATCGGCTGGTTGCCCTATGTCCTTGAGCAGTGGGACTACTACTTTGGCCGCCACAGTCCAAGTGCGCCTTTGACCATCGACAAGCGTCCCAGCGAGTACTTCAACCGACAGGTCTTCGCGACCTTCTTCAACGACTCGGTCGGCGCCCATCTCTTCTCCTGGTGGGGCGTGGACAACTGCATGTGGTCCAACGACTACCCCCACGCTAATTCGACCTGGCCCCACTCGCGGGAGGTGATCGCACGGGACCTGGGACACCTTCCTCCCGAGGCCCGCGCCAAGCTCGTCCGCGAGAATGTCGCCCGCCTGTACAATATGTCCATCCCCGAGCCTCTGGCGACCACCAGCTAGTGTTTAGTTCTCAGTAATCAGTTTTCAGTATTAAAGTTCGAATTGCTTCCTGATGCTACAATCCTATACCTGCTCCAAGGTTGGTGCAGATTGGTGGGGAATGAAAATTAAAACGTTTAAGGATTAAAGGAATGCCCGGGAAATGCACACAATGTGGATCGAGGACCTACCTGGGTCGAACCACGATACAAACCGACCTACTTGAGATCCGCAACGTCCCCTGCACCGCTTGCCAAGAATGCGGGAATGAGGAGATAGGACATCAGGTTCAGAGTAGAATCGACAAGCTAGTGGAACGATCAGGCAAAGGAAAACTAAAGGATCGAGTAGTGACAATGTAAGGGGTTACGGCGAGATCCCTTTAATCTTAGATGACGGCTAACAGCCTTCTTGGGTTTTTTTCCTTTTTACTTTTTACTTTCGCCTTGCCAACTACTACACCCCCATCGTACTCACCGGGGGTCTTCGGTGCTGGGTTGCCTGCTCGTAAGAGTAAGCCAACTTGATCATAGTTCCATCATCGTAGGGCCTTCCGAGAAAGCATAAACCGGCAGGAAGGTGGTCCCGCGTGAATCCCGCTGGGACAACGATGGAGGGAACGAATACCACGAAGGTGTTTAGCTGGGCCACCCCCTTGGTATCCACGTAAGGCGGATTGATCCCCTCGCTAATCAGTGTGGGCTGATGCTCCACGGCCTTGTGTACGATGGCGTCCAGCCGATTATCCGCCATAACCTTTAATAAATCGGTCATCAATTCCTCTCGTACCTTCAGGTACTCGTAGTGCCTGGTCTCATTTGACGATGATGCCCACCTATCCCGTGAGCGTTTGTTCACCTGTTCGAACTTCGGGGACTGCATGACCTCATCCTGGGACTTGAATGGAGGATTCTTGCTCCTACCGAAGTACACCTCGAAGGACTCCCTCCCCCCACCAGGGCCTCCCGCCCGTTTTGTAAGCGCCTCTTTTATACTTGGAATGACGATGGGGTCAACGAGCTCGGCACCGGCGGCCTTCAGTTCGTCTAGCGCGTGATCGAAAACCTCCGTGATCTTTTTGAAGTCTTCCGAATCCGGCTCGGACCCGATCCCTATGGGTTCGCGCAAAACTCCGATACGGGCTCCCGACAAGCCGCTGTTATCGAGATATTCTGTGTAGCTCTCGGGGATATGCCCCACACCCCTTGCGGTTAACGGGTCTTCCGGATCGTAGCCCACCATGACGTCCAATAGAGAGGCCAGGTCTCTGACCGTACGGGCCATGGGGCCGAGCGAACCGTTGATATCCGGCCAGCCCGCGTAGACACCGCCGCGGCTCACCAAGCCGGCCGTAGGTCTCATCCCCACGATGGAGTTCCAGGTCGAGGGCCTGCGGATGGATGCCATACCCTCCTGTCCAACGGCTACCGTTGAAAAGTTCGCTGCAACACTCGCCGCGGAACCGCCGGAGGAACCTCCGACCGTTCGATCCAGTGCATAAGGGTTCCGGGTGGATCCGAAGAGGGACCCATGAGTGTCCCCACCACCCAATTCTCCCAGCGTGGCTTTTCCCAATAGTATCGCCCCGGCCCCTTTCAGCTTCTCCGCTACAAAAGAATCTCGATCCGGGTAGTAGTCCTCGAACAGGACCGAGCCCAGGGTCGTTGGCATGCCCTTGGCGTCGAACTGATCCTTGAGGATGACGGGTATCCCATGCAGCGAACCCACCAGACCCTTCGTCTTGAATGCGGCATCGAGCCGATCGGCCTCCTCAAGGGCCTTGGAGTTCAACGTGATAATCGCGTTAAGGGCGGGGCCCTTCTTGTTGTACTCCTCTATACGATCCAGATACATCTGGACCAGTTGGCGCGCTGTGAGCCGCTCCGATTTATAGGCGCTATGGATATCCGCTATGGTCGCCTCAAGGATGCGAAAGGGTACTATTGCTTTCCCAGCATTTACAGCCATTGAACCCTCCTCATTTTTGTTGGCCAATTTCACGCCATCCATAGTTCAATCACCAACAAAAGTCCACCTCCCTTACCACCTTGGCATATTTCCTGCCTCTCATGTTCCAGATAGCGGAAGTAACGCCATTCATAGGGAGATTTGTTTATGGGACGTCAGAAAAATCTATCAGACCAGGATCCGGCACGTACAAAAATGCCCGAGCAGACAAGGCTCGGCTAGAAGTGGGATTCGACAAAAGACCGCCTGGCAGCCGCCATTAGTGATTTAGAGGAAAAAGATACTTCAGAAATTCCCGAGGATTTACTAGCCCTCGAAAAACTTCTCTACGGCAACCGTAATAAGGAGGAGTAACCACGGGCATGGGGTGGTCTCAGATTGCGCCCAGCGTCTCGAGACATCACACTCCCGATCGTTAAAAAGTGGCCCGCCCTATTTTTTTGATTATCTGTAATCCTGAAGTGTATAGACCCTTAGCTCTTAACTGAGAACCGACAACGGATAGCTATCTTCCTGCCCACTGCGTTCTTCGATGCAAAATTAATTATCTCCGATAATCGGCGTGAATCTGCGGCTGGGAACTCTTAACGCTTTGCCTTTTTACTTTTTCCTTTTAACTTGCGCAGCTCTATCCCCTTTGCTGCGCTTCCACCCCCACAACCGTCTCCGCCTCGGCCAGCCCCGGATAAAACCGCCGGGCATTTTCTCCAAGGAGGTTGCGCTTGTTCTGGTCGGTAAGATCGTCTCGCTCCACCATGGTCTTCGTAGCATTGGGGAACTCGCCGTCCCAGTGGGGGTAATCCGATGAAAACATCAGAGTCTCGTCGGTCCCCATATACCTGATCACGACAGGCAACATCCACTCCCCCGACTCGATCCCGAAGAACATGCGCCCTTCGCGAAAATACTCGGTCGGTTTCTTCGTGAGCAGTGGCGCCTCATGGGGTCTCCTCTTGTACTCCTCATCCATCCGTTCCGCCATGGAGGGTACCCAACCTGCCAGGCCCTCGAGAAACCCCACCTTCAAGCGCGGGAATTTATCCAGCACCCCGCAGTAGACAACCATCAGGGTCGAGCATATCTGCTCATGGGTATGACCTATGTGTGCTCCGCTAGATAAGGTGTCGAATCGATCGAGTTCCGATCCCGAGGCATGAAATGCGATGGGCACGTTGTACTGCTGAGCACAGGCATAGAGCTCGTCGTAACAGGTTTCGCCCACGTGGTGATTGTAAACCGTCGTGTGCGCCATGCCCCCGATAAACCCCAGTTGGGTCACCGCCCGCTCCAGTTCCCGTGCAGCCTTATCCGGCTCTATCATCGCCAAAGCCGCTACCCCTTTCAATCGTTTGGGATCGTGACGGCAAAAATCCGCCAGCCAATCGTTGTAGGCACGATGAAGCTCGACGCACAGCTCGCGTTCCTTGATCCTCCACATTCCGAGCGTTCCCGTCCCGTAAAGCGTCATGATATCGATCCCCTCGACGTCCATATCCTCAATCTGTATGGCAGGATCTTTGTGGTGCTTGCCGTATTTTCCCCCCTGGCTCCTGTCCACGTTACTGCGGGGCAAGAGAGGCCGGTTGCGAAGCTGCGGAGCCATATAGGGTTTCAACGCTGCCTCGTCGTCACAGACATGACCGTCCGCATCGATAATAAAATATCCGTTTTTCATAGGAAAACTTTCCTTTCCGAATTCAGAACGCCGGATCTCCCTCGGCTCGAAAGTTTTAGACTCACCGCACCCCCCCCCCCGATCAACCACCCCTATTATCTTTAAGCCCCTCCCCTTGTCAATGCCCCCATCCGCCGACTCCCCCCACCCTCTGCCCGCTGCGCTCCGCCGTAAACAAATGATTATCTGCGTTAGCCGGCGTAAATCTGCGGTTAAAAACTCTTAACCCTCTGATTCTCTTACCTCCGACAACGATTTTTACCTTTTTACTTTTCCCTTTTAACTTGCTTAACTTGCCATTCGCCCTGCGCCTTGACAGCGTAGGGGCACGGTTATAGCCTCGGCGTTGGGCCCCAAGGATCGGAGGGAATAAATGGGAGAAATGTTAGGAATTGGCACCAGCCACTATCCAGGTCCAATAGTTCCCGATAGCTACATGGCTGCATTTTTGCGCCGCACCCTGGAAAGCCCCCGTGTTCCTGATCACCTGAAGAAAGTGGAGAGCTGGCCGCGTTCCATGCAGTTGGAGTGGGGCAACGACGGGGGGACCCAAGCGGCGGGTCAGCATCGAGAGCGAATCGTCGGTGCGTTTCGAAAGATTCGCACGGAAATCGAAGCGTTCAAGCCCGATTTCATCCTCATCTGGGGTGATGACCAGTATGAGAATTTTCGTGAAGATATCATACCGCCATTTTGTGCCTATATATTCGAACAGGCCCAGTACACGCCCCTGGCCGGAATAGATAAGTGGGCCCGTACGACCCAGAATGTATGGGATGAGTCCCCCGACAAGATCTTTAACGTAAGAGGCCATGTCCCCGGCGGACGATACCTGGTAAGCCGGCTGCTCGAAGAGGATTTTGATCTTCCCTACGCCTACACTCTGCGTTATGCTCGCGGACTCGCCCATTCCTTCAGCCAAACGCTTCTCTATTTGGACTATGACAGGCAGGGCTTCGACTATTGTTTGGTCCCGTTTCACGTGAACTGCTACGGAAGCTCGGTCATACGCAGTCGAGGTGGAGGTGCGCCCCTGACATCGGAAGGGAAAGACGGGCCGGATCCCCCGGCCCCATCTCCCAGGAGGTGCTTTGATATAGGGAGAGCGGTTGGCCGTGCGCTTAAAGAGAGTCCCTGGCGGGTAGTCCTTATGGCCTCATCCAGTTGGTCTCATGCCTTCCTCACTGAGAAGAACCACTGGTTGTATCCGGACATGGAAGCAGATCGGAAGCGGTTTGAGGAGCTGAGAGACGGAGGCCACAGCTCGTGGCGGGGACTCAGTCTTTCACAGATCGAAGCGTCGGGTCAAAACGAGATATTGAATTGGGTATGCCTGGCAGGGGCAATGACCGAGTTGAACCACCGGATCGAAGTCATCGACTATGTGGAGAGTCACGTCTTCAACTCCAATAAGTGTTTCACCGTGTCCCGGCCCTAGGCGGTTAGTAGATCTTCTCTGAACTTGGCGCCCTTCGCGTCTTTGCGCGAGCTATCTTTTTCCGTAATTCTACGATTAAGAATTCTAATCGCTTTGCCTTTTGCCTTTTTACTTTTCCCTTTTAACTTGCGCAGCGCTATACGCTACGCTGCTATCATCGCCATAAGCCTGCTTGCATTATTATGGGTCGCACCCCCTGCTGGGGCGAGCCAGACTGACGAGCGACTGGATACCATTTTCGATCGCATTAAGACCACCGACAACAACGCTGAAGGCGCAGCCCTCGCCGAGTTGATCTGGGAGATTTGGCTCCAGTCCGACAATGACATCGTCAACGATCTCATGTCCAAGGGCATCGAGGAGATGTCAGTCCGGAATTACAAGGCAGCCTTGACTGCCTTCAACAAAATGGGGGAGATTGACCCTGAATTCGCCGAAGGCTGGAACAAGCGGGCGACAGTGTATTATTTGATGGAAAATTACAGAGCCTCAATGCGCGATATCGAACGGACTCTAACCCTTGAGCCACGCCATTTTGGGGCGCTCTCGGGTCTGGGTTTGATCTTTTTGGCCATCGGTAACGATGGGGCTGCACTTAAGGCCTTCGAAGCGGCCCTTGAGGTCAACCCACACATGCCTGGCCCGCGAGCGTACGTAGAGGAACTGCGCCAACGCTTTCGCAAAAAATCGTTCTGAGAAGAATATAATTTGTTTTGCAGGAAAGGAGTGAACAAGGACGCGGGAGCAAAAAGAGCTGCGTCCCCTTTTATTCATGCTAACGAAATCCGAAAACTACCTCCTGACCCAAACCGGTCCCGGCACGCCCATGGGAAAGGTGATGCGGCGTTCCTGGCAGCCCATTGCTAAGACCGACGAGCTCGCGGCAGGCGCAGCGCCCAAGACCTTCAAGGTTTTGGGGGAGGACCTCGTCCTCTTCCGCGACGACCGCGGACGTCCGGGTCTTCTGGGCCTCCACTGCTCTCATCGCCGGACGGACTTGAGCTACGGGAGAGTCGAAGACGGGGGGCTTCGCTGCATCTATCATGGCTGGCTCTACGACGTTCACGGCCGCTGCTTGGACCAGCCCGGGGAGACAGAGGGAGGGACGAACCGTGAGTCCTTCCGCCATCCCGCCTACCCATGCGTGGAAGCCGCCGGTCTTATCTTCGGCTACCTCGGACCGGGCGATCCGCCCCTCCTCCCCGCCTATGAGTCGCTTTCTGCTTCCCGGAACCATATCGGGATCAGGAAATACTATCAGGAGTGTAACTACCTCCAGGGGAACGAAGGCAACATCGACCCGGTTCACCCCTCGTTCCTCCACCGCCAGTTTGATGGGAACGAGGGATCCGACCAGAGGCAGGGCTCGGGCGTCCGCGGCTCGGACGCAACCCCCGACGTTCTTTACGCTCGGGACACGGCACCGACCCTCGAGACCGAGCTCGCCGATTTCGGCGTCCGAATCTATACCATCCGGAAAGCCGGTCCGGATCAGATTTACCTTCGCGTCACCAATTTCATCCTGCCCAACCTTTGCGCCGTCCCCGGGGAGACCGGAGGAGACGGGTACAACATGAATTGGCATGTGCCCATCGACGACACTCACCATTGGAAATATATACTGACCTACCGACGGAGCGGGCCCGTGGACCAGGATGTTTTTACCAAGCTAAGTGCCGCGCAGATCACGGGCGATTTCCGCCTTAAAAAAAATCTCGCCAACCGTTACCTTCAGGATCGGGAGGAAATGAAGACAAAGACCTTTAGCGGCATGGGACCCGTCTTTCCCGTACACGACGCCTACGCGACGGAAAGCCAGGGCCCAATCCAGGATCGCACGGAGGAGCACCTCGTCTCCTCGGATCAGGCCATCATCGCCTCGCGAAAGCTCTTACTCAAAGCGGCCGCCGATCTTGGGGAGGGAAGGGAGCCGGAGCATGTCCTCCGGGAATTGGATATTGTTCTCCTTAAACGAATGAGGGGTGGTCCGTTTGCCTGACGGCAACCGCCTGGCCACCCCTCAAAAGCAACGTCCTGAAAATTTAAACGCTATTTCTTTTTACCAGCCGCTTTAGCTACGTCGGCTCTCCCTTTAGTGACGAGCTTCTTAAGCCCGCGCCCATCCCTGTATTGGGGTAGGCTGGCAACCAAATACCCCCCCCGGGGTTGGCGACAGGGCACTGATCGCTGATCATATCCTTGGGAATATCCATGCGCATGGAGTTGTGTTCCGAATTATTCTGCCATGCCAGTTGACCGTCTTTGGATATCATCCAGTTTGCGAAGACCTTCGCCGCGTTGGGATGGGGGCGCCGGTTCATCACCGCGACGTACTCCCCTCCCCCCCGGAGAGATGCCCCTCGGTCTTGGGTGCACGATAGACGTCAACGGGCAAACGCTGTTTTTTGGCAGTCTGAACCTCCGCGTTCCTGGCTCCAATGTATAGCTCATAGCTACCCTTGGCGATCCAGTCGATCATCAGCCTGATGTCTCTCCCAACAGTAACGTCCATCTCCCTGAACAATCGCTGGATGAATTCCGGGCCAAGGCTCTTGTTGTAGTAGATGCCCTTCCACGTCCCCAACTGGCCTCGGCTCATGGGATCAAAGACCACCATCTTACCGCGCCGCTTGGGATTGAGAAGGTCTTTGATGGTCTTAAGCTCACCGGGCTTGTGCCTCTTGGTGTTATAGAGTGCGATCGTGGAGGTAACGGTCCATTCCATATTAAACAGGGGGGGGGTTGGATCCGCGTACAGGTGTTTTTTACCGAACCAGACCGACTGGTCCCTGTTCTCCGGTAAGATCAACACCGGTGGAAACGGATCAAAGAAACCCTTCCCGGCCAGGATGCCACCCGTTCCGGAACCGTTAATAAAAATATCCGCGATGAATTTTCCCGCGCGGGGTTCGGCACCGAGCCGGTTGGCGTGTTGGCCCCCGGTACCCACGACAGAGACCATCTTGATCTTGGGATACACGCGTTTAAATGATTCGATGGCGTTGATGTACTCGGTCCCCGGCGGTCCATAGACCTTGACGTTTTCCTCTTACCGTGCCGCGGCCAGGGTTTTTTCCCAGTCGGCCTTCCAGTCCGCTTGTACCGGCCTATTAAACGACAGCAACAAGGGACTTAAAAGAGTGCAGAATATGAGTTAACATTTCAGACGATTAAGCATTTTCATTACCTCCTCAGATTACAGGATCATTATTGAGGACCGGCGTAGCCTATTGAGAATGAGGGACACTGTCAAATCCCAAAATACCGACCAGATTGGGGGTCAGGTCATGCAATACGACAATATAGAGATATCTCCCACCGCAACGGGGCCAGGCTGAGCTGACCCAATTGACGATTATGCGAACTAGGTACTGATCTAGTACATCGGGTTGACATAACATCCCGTTATCGAATACTCTGCCCCCCATAAATAGAGGTCTGAAGCTGGTCGCCCTTTCTGGCTCTTAAAAGCAATGTTGGCAGGCGATGGTAGGGGGGAGTTCTTGAGTTCTCAGTAGGCGGCCCTTTAAAGCGAGTTTCTATCATTTCAAATCCGGATGCATGAGTCCGCGAGGATGCACTGCAGACGCTGAGAGGGGGAATCATGCTAAACATGATTGAACAGGTGAGTTCCGACACGCAGATGAAAGATTTCGAGGCTCACGTGACGGCGCTCGAGGCGGACTTGGAGTACTGGAGGGCGAAACGCTGCGAGCCGCATGTGCTGCACTTCGTGCGGCGCAACTTCTTACCGCTGCACGCGCTGTTCGCGACGGCCGCGAGAATGGGGACCGATGGAGCGGGTAAGCCCATCTTCATCCGATCTGACGGGAAAACCGGCGAAGAGGAGCACAACCATGAACACGACCACAAGCACGAGGAGCTCGAGGAGCGCATCCGAAGCCTAGAGGATCGGCTGGACGACTACGTGCGGGCTATCGCGCTCTCAGCCACGGACCCAGGCAAAGTGGACTTCGTGATCGACGACTCGCGCAAAGAGAGCGGGGCCTACGACCCCTTCTTCAAGCTCACCAAGCGCGCGCACGGGGGCTCCTTGGAGGAGCGGATTGCACAGCTCGACCGAGAGCTCAAGCAGAACATGCAGGTGCTGGAGACGTTCACCCGCTGCCTGATGGAGAACGGGCTGCTCACCGAGGAGACGATAGCGAAGCGGCGCGCCCAGCAGGAGAACAACGGGGCCAAGAACGGCGCGAGGGTCGTGGCGCGGGCGTGGGTTGATCCGGATTTCAAAGAGAGGCTGATAGCTAACGGTCGGGAGGCGATGCGGGAGCTGGACATCCCGCCGGGCCTGCTGGCGAAGCTGGGGGTAGCGGAGAACACCGACTCGGTGCACAACGTGGTGGTGTGCACGCTCTGCTCCTGCTACCCGCGCGCCCTGGCCGGTGACCCGCCTTGGTGGTACCGGCACGACAGCTACAAGCAGCAGATCGTGCAGGACCCGAGAGGATTGCTGGGGAAGATGTTCGGGCTAAAGGTTCCGGAGGAGGTGACGATCCAGGTGCACGACAGCACGGCGGATCTGCGTTGGATAGTTCTGCCGCAGCGTCCGGCCGGGACAGAGGGGTGGAGTGAGGAGGAACTGGCGGAGCTGGTAACCATTGAGAGTATGGTCGGGGTGAGTAAGCCGGTCATAAGACGTGAGTAAGCGAATGAGTAGCGAGCCCAAGAACACACCCTGGTCGGGGCCGGGCGCGAGGAAGGAGGGTCTGGAACACCGGTTCAAGGCGGGCGAGCGAGTGCGAGTGCGGATGAGCAGCACGGGGGCCAACCCGCGCACGCCCACATATTTACTTGGCAAGACGGGCATGATAGCGGAGCTCCACGGGGCGACGTACGCTCCGCACGATCACCGAGGGGTCTACCCCTACCTGTACACAGTGGCGTTCGACGTGAGCGAGATCAGCGGCAAGGCGTCGAAGGACAAGATCCTGGTGGACCTGACCGAGGAGTGGCTGGAGCCGGTGTAAGCCGCACTGCCTACCGCTTGTGAAGTGAAGGGGTCTGAAGGGGTCAAGTCTTTTGTTGACAAATAGGCTCACGGAATGAGCTGTCAGCTATCAGCTAAAAAGAAAGCAAAGAGCAGAGGGTTAAGAATACTTAACCGCAGATTTTCGCAGATTAACGCAGAAAAAGATTCACCGCAGAGCCGTCCCTCGAGGCTGCTCGGGACCCTGAGCCTGTCGAAGGGCAGAGAGCGCAGAGAACTCATATTTTGTTTGTCGAGAGACGGCGACAAACAAAAGCATCTCCATTGCGGACAATAGCCTGACTTAATACCCGAGAACTCTCAACTGAGCGTATCGATCACCCAGACCTGGCTCTAAAAGGGGCCCCATGCCCGCTGGACGGCGGGGCGCGCGGCGATGGCATCGTGCCAGCGCCTCAGGTTCGGCCAGTCGTCGAGACCGACGCCGTATGAATCGTGCAGGTGCACGTCGGGGTAGCAGGAGATATCAGCGACGGAATATTCGCCTGCTAGATACGCATTGCCGGCTAACCGCTTGTCGAGAATGCCGCACATGTCGCGATACTGATCTGCGTAATGTTTCTTGGCCGGTGGTACGTCTTCGCCGAAGCGGTTCATAAACAGGCCTAGTTGCTGAGCGTGGGAGGTGAAGGTCGCGGACCCGTAGAACAGCCATTGATCGACGATGACCCGCCGCACCAGATCTTTGGGGTAAAGTTCACTGCCCGATTTTTCCGCCAGGTATTTGAGGATGGCGCCGGATTCACAAAGCGTCACCCGCATTCCACCCGGACCGTTGTCGTCCACCAGCGCAGGAATTTTGTGGCCCGGACTGATTTTCATAAACTCCAGCGAAAACTGCTCGCGCTTGCGGATTTCCACTGGTTTGAGCCTGTGCTCGAGTCCGATTTCCTCGATCGCCTGGCGCGCCTTGTAACCGTTGTCAGTTTTCCATAAATAGAGATCAATCATCACTGCCTCCCGGTTATGGTTCCGTTTAAATAATGGAATTCGCGTTTGAATGTTAGCAGCGGACAATATCCGATGACGGGGTAGGATGTCAATTGAAGGGGGCAAGGGGAAAGTAAAAAGGGTGGCAAGGCAGAGAGAGCGACAGGGACAGAGAGCAGAGGTCGGAGATCAGAGGTCAGAAACCAGGGGAGAAGGCAAAACGAGATTGGCTATCAGCCGTCAGCATTCAGCTATCAGGAGAATACCAGGGACAACGGACTACTGACCACAAGACGACGGACAGACGGAGAGAGACAGACAAAAGCAAAGCGGTAAGCGTGCTGAGTAATGAGTGCTTGGAAAAGTGTCAAGCGTTAAGCGAATTCGGAAGGTTCTAAAAAGCGAGGAGTAACAATGAGGGGACGTGAAATTGACAAGGCAGTCCTAACCCGCATAAGATAACTCCGGTTTCAGGGGCAGACGTAGTACGTTTGCGAATCAGCTGGTATCTAGCACCGTGACAAGGTAACAGGACGCCGGTGGGTTTTGTTTTTTATGGAGGGAAACGTGGCAACCGTTCAGTCCGAAACACCATCAAGAGGCCGGCAACTTCCTTATGATGCCTGGGTACACACCCTTGGAATCCCTATCTACGGGGGGCACTCCGTAGAGGCTTCCCTTACCTTGGAGCTTGGATGGTGGGAGTCACGTGGGTGAAATGCGGCCATCATCAGCCTCGCGGGACAGAAGGGGGTGAGCGAGGCACGGATCACTGAGGTTCCGCCAGCCGGGACGCTGCCCGCACAGAGGTACGCCTTTGCGGAGGTGGTGTACGTGCTGAACGGACACGGGATGACGACCGTGTGGGACGACCACGGCGGTCGGAGGACTTTCGAGTGGCAGCCACGGAGCCTCTTCTGCCTTCCCCGCCACTGTCACCACCAAATAGCGAATGCGAGAGGCGACCGCTCCGCACGACTTCTGAATTACAACTACTTGCCGATGGCCATGTCGGCTATTCCGGAGCCTGAATTCTTCTTCGACAACCCTTTTGCAGTGGCGAGCCCCTTAGTCGACCTGGAAGAATCCTTCTCCGAGGCGAAAGTGCTTGTGGACCCGGACGAGGAAGGGGGCCGCTGGCGTGGCGACAGGGCGGTCTGGATCGGCAATTTCTTTCCGGACATGCAGACCTGGAACAAGCTCATCCCCTTCCACGGGCGCGGCGCTGGAGGCCGAGTGGTTTGTATTCAGTTTCCACGTGCGGGAATGGGAGCCCACATGTCCGTGTTCAATTCCCAAAAGTACAAGAATGGTCACAAGCACGGTCCTGGCCGGGTCATCGTCATTCCTAAAGGGGAGGGGTCCTCCGTCCTGTGGCCAGAAGGCGGCGAGAAGATCGTCTGTCCTTGGAATGAGGCCACGATTTTTGTCCCTCCAGAAAACTGGCACCACCAGCACTTCAACGTGGGCAGCGGGGAAGCGCGCTACCTGGCTCTTAGCCTGGCGCCCCAATTCCGAGGAACCAACTATCGACATTAGTTCGAGTATCCAGACGAGGATCCCTGGATCCGCGCGAAGTTTTCGTCCGAACTGGTCAAACACGGGCTCAAGAGTCTCATGCCCGACAAATGTTATGAAGACAGGGATTTCGAGTGGGATTACGGTGACGATGACTAAGGATTTGGAGTCAAGTCTGCTCTTGGCTCTTTAGCTAGCAAGTTCGGTCGGTTTGTCATGGAGGTCAGGTCTTGTCATGGAGGATAGAAAGCAAAGGCAAGAATTTATGATTCCAAGACTCGACCCTCTTCCCTTAGTATTATCTTGCCGATGAAAAATAGCGGAGAGGGCAGGACGCCTCTTACGGGAGCCCCCCATCTGAGGAGAAAGTGGTATGGGAGAGAAAAGCACAATGCCATTGATTATTGGTATTATCATTGCGGTTCTAGCTGCAGGGGGTGGTGCCGTCACATGGATTGAGTATTTCACCGCAAAACCTGAGAACGCAGACGTGCTAACGTGGGAATCTCTTCAGTCTGATTATCTTGAATCTTTCGACGTTGCATACACAGATCCAAGAATGAAGTCCACATCGCCAACCTTTAGGGATGCTCAATGGACAGGCTGGACCAGTGACGGGAATTATTGCTACTCCAGCAATAGTGATAAAAACAGCGCTCAGTATCATTACGCTGGGGTAGGCGAAAGGGACATTTACAACACACCTGCCTCAGTCGAAGTAAAAACTAAGAATCTCTCGAATAGCACACCAATATCTGCTGGTGGATTATTGTACCGCTTCGATAAGTCAAGGTCATATTACTACGCATTTACCATTACCAATCAAGGAGGTGGTCTACTTTTATAAGAAAAATAAGGATGGTTGCAACGTCGTTTATACTGGAAGGTCAAAGTTATTTGTAGCGAACAACTCTAACAAGCTTGCGATAATCGGCGAAGGTAGTTCTCTTCATTCGTACATAAACGATTCTCTTGAAAAAATTGTTGAGGGCGAGGAGTTAAAGCTCGGCGATTCGGGCATTATCGGTATTGGGATTGGACAAAACTGTTTTGACAACTTTACGTTTCCCAAAGACATAGACAAGCTGCCCAGTTAGCTCGATAGAAAAGAGCGTAAAAGGGTCGAATCTGCTCTCGTTTCGCTCCGCTCCCGCTAACAGCTAATTTCGACAGTCGCCCCTCCAGCCTCCTTTAGTTGCGGCTCTTAGATGGTTTGCACTTACCACACGCTGGTACTAGATTCGCAATGGTTCAATCAAACTCACGAGGAGACGTGAATGGAAATCACTCTTTACTACGCCCCCAACA
The DNA here is from genome assembly GCA_963664015.2 of Binatia bacterium. Classification (GTDB taxonomy): domain Bacteria; phylum Desulfobacterota; class Binatia; order UBA9968; family CAXXLF01; genus JACZQL01. The sequence goes on from CAXXLF010000002.1 coordinate 1,501,606, forward strand.
CCTGCGCACTCGCTCCCTATATCACGCTGACCGAAGCGGGTGCCGATTTCGAGGCGCATGCGCTCAACTTCCGCAAGCGGCAGCATTTCTCGGCCGAGTATCTGAAGATAAATCCCAAGCACAAGGTGCCAGCGCTCGTGGTCGACGGTAAGATACTGACCGAGAACGTCGCGATGCATCAATGGGTCCATCGCACCTTCCCCGACGCAAAGCTCCTGCCCGCCGATCCGTGGGACGAGTTGCAGGCGATCTCGCTGCACGCCTGGTATGCCACCGGCATTCACCCCTACCTGGCCCGGATCAACAATCCGCCCAAGGTCTGCGACGCAGCGGGCGCGTCCGACAGCATCGTCAAGTTCGCCACTGAAACCCTGTTCGAGAGCTTCCGAATCGCCGACGAGAAGCTCGCCGGGCATGAGTACTTCTTCGACCATTTCACCGCCCCGGATGCGCATTTTTTTTGGTGTTGTCGCCGCGCCACCCAGTTGGGGGTGGACTTGTCAGGCTTCCACAACGTCGGCGAGCATTTCAAGCGCATGCTGGAGCGCCCGAGCGTTAAAAAGCTGCTCGCCTACGACAAAGAAGTGGAGGAACGGTTCGCCAACATCGGGTAGACAGAGATAGAGAGCAGCAAGGAAAAAGGCAAAACGAATTTAGCTACCAACTGTCAACCACACAAGCCAGAGAACAGATGTCAGAAGTCTGAGGTCAGACGACAGAGACACGATACTCGCGCACCCTTCGACCCATCGACAGGCTCAGGGTCCCGAGCATAGTCGAGGGAAAGACTCCGCCAAAGGACGGATCAGCCTTGGGCTAAGCAAAGGGCGCCAAGCTTTAAGAAACCAAAGAAACCTTTAAGAATTCACCGCAGAGATGCAGGGCGGAGCGCAAGTTAAAAGGGAAAAGTAAAAAGGTAAAAATCGTTGTCGAAGGTAAGAGAATCTGAGGGTTAAGAGTTTTTAACCGCAGATTTTCGCCGATTATTGCAGACAATAGTTGTGTTTGTTTGCCGGAAGACGGCGACAAACAAAAGCTTAGCTGTTGCGGACAATAACCTGAGCTAACTTCCTCACAATTGATATTACCGCAGATTTCGCAGACCAGCAAAGCGTTAAGATTGGACAACGGACTACGGAGCATAGCTGCCTCTCCGCCATTAGCACTTCCGACAGATGAGGTCTCCTTTTAAAAATGAAACAAGCGTGCAGTCTATCCGAGGGTCGTCTTCCGCCCGCTTGATGATCTCGGTTTGGTGCCGTGGGGAAGTTATGTTGTCGATGACGAGCCAACCGCCCGGCACGAGGCGCGGTACCACCAAATCGTAGATCTTGCCGTTGTGTTCCCGGGGGTGGAAATCTGAAAAGCAAAAGGCGAGGTTGTCGAACCGGGTCGCGAAGTCGAAGGCGTCGTCATGTGGCAGAAGATGCTCGCCGAGCAGATCCAGATCCTTGAGAATGGGGGCGATCCCATTGCGGTGATCCGGGACCCGGACAAGGCGCGCAACATTGAAGTCCCGGTCGAGTGGGAAGGGGGGACGAGCGGTGGCCGAACGGATCCCAGCAGCATTACCCCCCTACGGAGCAGCGCTTCTGCCCAAAATGGATCCCGTGGCCCGACCGCCCGCGAGGCCGACAAGACCATCGACATGTGGCGAGAGTACCTCACTACTCAAGAAGAGGCCGCCCACGCCACCGCGTAGGTTACGATCGCTCAGATACACCAGAAGGCTCCGCAGGGCAACGGAGACTTCCTGGCTCCACTAGTGAAGGGGGCAAGGAAAAAGGCGAAAGAGCTGTCAGATCTCGTCAATTAAATAACTGGTAAGAATAAGCTGGGGGGCAATCTCCCGTACTTTTGAAACATGGGGTCAGCCGGCTCCTTACCACCTGATACACATCACAACATCAGAAGCCTGCCTCTGCTAAATTATACCCCACTCAATTCGGGTGTTTGACAGGGGTGGTCATTCTCCATAAACTGCTCAGGTTCTCGATCATCATGCAGTCTAAGGAGGTATCCATATGGTTAATCGGGTGAAATTATTGCCTGTTTTGAGCACCCTTATCACTATTATGGCACTGTTTCTTCATGTGCCGGCGCAAGCGGACTGGAAGGCCGACTGGAAAAAAGCCCAGGCCGCGGCACGAAAAGAGGGGGGTATCCGGGTCTATGGCCCCCCGGGGATCGGGTACATTAATGCGATTGAGACATTTAAAAGCGTCTATCCCAAGATCAAAATGATCTATGTCCCCGGTACGGGGAGCCAGCACTCCAACCGGCTCGGCGCCGAGCGCCGGGCGGGAAAATTCCTCGCGGATATCTACATTGGAGGCTCCGGAACAGGCGGGATATTGGCTGAGAAGGGTTTCTTTGAACCGCTGCCGCCCCGGTTGATCTTACCGGACGTCACGGATCAGTCGGCCTGGTTCAAGAAACAGCACCTCTATGCGGATTTCAAAAAGACCCTGTTTATTTTACAGGGGAACGTTACCACTACCATTGCGGCCTACAACACCGCCAAGCACAAACCCGGTGAGCTCAAGAGCCACCGGGACCTTCTCGACCCCAAGTGGCGCGGCAAGATGGTATCATTCGATCCATCGGGGCGGGGAGCGCTCGGGTCCTGGAAAGGCGTCTACTACAACAAAAACCTCGGGCCAAAGTTCATCCAGCGGTTGTTCAGCGAGATGGACGTGATCATCGCGAGCGACTTCAGGATGGCGGTGGACTGGGTCGCCTCGGGAAAATATGAACTCTTTATTAAGGGCCGGTCCACCGAGGTGTCGGACGCCATGAAAAAAGGGATGCCCATTGACATCTTTCGCTCCCCGCCGGAAGAAGGGTATCTCTCAGGAGGGTACGGCCACCTAGCGGTTATGAACCGGGCACCGCACCCCAATGCAGCCAAGGTATTCGCAAACTGGATTCTTTCCAGGGAAGGTCAAACGGTCTGGCAAACCAAGTCGGACAACAATTCCATGCGCATGGATATTCCCAAAGACATGCTCACCAAAAAGCATTCCATCGCCAAAGCAGGCGGCGGATATCTTGTTAGCAGTTTGCCCGAATACAGGGATGTTAGCGGCCTTAAGAAACTCGTCCGCAAAGCGAGAGCCGACGCGGCCAAAGCGGCTAGAAAGAGAAGATAAACGGGAAAGGAAAAAGGAAGAACGAAATTAGCTATCAGCTTAATGCGAGAACAAACAAAAGATACTTAACCGCAGATACACAGAGAAAGATAACTCGCGCAAAGGCACAAAGGGCGCCAGGTTTGGAGAAGATACCATAACCGCAGATTTTCGCAGATTCATGAATTAGGGGTAGGCCGTTATTGTCCCGGCTCGGCTCCAGTATTTACGCCCAGGTAGGAAAGCCTGCTTTCGCCCGTGTTGCGGGGAACGACGAGAAACTGGCCGGCCTTGATGGGTAGCGGCGGGGCTCCATCCCTCAAGACCTCCCCGCTTCCCTCAAGGACATAGAGGCAGTGGGCGTTTTCCGGATGGATGTGGAGATCCGAAACCTGCCCTGGCTCAAAATTCCTGATGGTGATGTGTCGAATATCGATCCCATCTCGATAGACCCCAACGATCATGGGCCCGTCGGGATGAAAGGACTGAAACTCTTCAGGGTTTAACACTGCGACGTCCCCTGCCTCTATCTTCACCTCTTTAGTGTTGTCTCTAGGCATCATGCTCCTCCTGCAAGCTGGAATGGTACCGAGCAAATACGGAGTATACCCTCACCGCCGCCTTCCGACCTCACTGGTTTGTTCAGACGCCATCACGGGTCGAGAGCTACGCGATCGCCACCATCCCGAAGCCACGCTTGAAGAGCGGCTTGCTGCCCTTCTCAGTTACTACTATGCACCTCCCCAGACGTCTACAATGCAATGGGGGTCGGGCATAACAACCTTATCATACTGCATTACCTGCACGGTTACGATAAAGCGGTCGCCTATGACAAACGCCGTCAAGAGGGTAAAAGCCTCCTGAGCAACATCGACTCTTGGCTACGGAAACAGGAGGGCGCAAAGGGAATAGCGCCAAGCCTAGAGAGGCATAAGGCAACAAAAACAGCTTTGAGCTCTCAGCAAGAAAATCAGAAGAACAATCCAAAAAGATGCGTAGGAACAGGGGAACAGCCCTGGATTAGGCTACGTGACGGCGATTGTCTTCAAGACCGACCACTAACCTGACCCCGAGGGCGTGAGCGATCTTCTCCAGGGTTGTTAGAGAGTAGTTTGTGTAATTTGGGTTCTCCCGTCGCGCAATTCCTGAGTGAGTTTTACCCACCTTCCGAGCAAGCTCCGATTGTGTTAGCCCTAAACTTTCCTCGCAAATTGGTGATCTGGTCAGCAAGGCATGTCCAGCTGAATTCTCTTTGAAACGCTCTCTTGAATGCCGGAGTTTTCAACTCTTTGCCGAGTCTTAAATCCAATGGCATGGCTTTTCCTTTTTTCTTCATGTTATACTTCCCGCTGTCTGCTTCTCGCCAGGTCCAACTCCTTGCGCGGGATGGCCCGACTCTTCTTATTAAAGGCGTGTAGCAATATGATGCGGTTGCCGGGCTGGAAACAAAAGAAGACCCTATAGGACCGCACACGCAACTCGAATAGGCCACCACCCAGGCTCTTTGTATGGGGTTCCCTTAGCCTGTTCCCTCGTTATTGTAGATAATACAGCTGGGCTTTTAATACCGCACGCCCCTCCAATGGTAAAGATTCTATAAACTTCTCAACAGGGCGGTAACCTCTAGGATCCTCGTATTGCTGTAGAACCCAGACCACAACCAAGTATCATATTGTTGCGATGTTATGTAAAGCCCGATAAAAAAGGGTCGGATGAAAAATGGCGTCAGTGAAGGGGGCGACGTGTAATGGGAGCCTACCATAGGATTTTGCAGATTGCAGGACATTAGGGGAGGGAGTGATGGGGGTCAGGTCTATGGATTCTTGTTTTTGACCTAATCAATACATCAAAGGGTGGGTGACGATTCCAAACATCAAAGATGAGATCGGACTGTTCACTATTGACCTACGAAACGGTGATATATAGATATTTCTATAGATATCGAGAATAATGGAGCCAAGGATTCACTAATCCCCCTGACCAAGAAAGACACACGATGACGTACGTCCCTAACAACGCTGCCGCCGCGCGATTCGCTTTCGACAATACGTATGCGCGTGAACTTGAGGGCTTTTACATAACCTGCAAGGCGGCGCATGCGGCGCAGCCGAGGGTGGTTCAGCTCAACCGTGAGCTGGCTGAAGAATTGAAGCTGGATGCCGATGCTCTCGATTCAGAGGAAGGCGCGAAAATCTTTGTGGGCAATGAGACACCCGAGGGAGCGGTCCCGCTGGCTCAAGTGTACGCCGGCCACCAGTTCGGCGGCTTCTCGCACCAACTTGGCGACGGGCGGGCGTTGCTCCTGGGTGAGGTGATCGACCGCAACGGCCGGCGCCGTGACATTCAGCTCAAAGGCTCTGGCCCCACTCCCTTTTCGCGCTCCGGCGACGGCCGGGCAGCGCTTGGACCAGTGTTACGTGAATATTTAATCGGTGAAGGGATGCACGCGCTTGGTATCCCGACGACACGGGCGCTTGCCGCAGTGGTCACAGGTGAGCCTGTCTATCGCGAGATCAGGCTGCCGGGCGCGGTTTTGACGCGCGTTGCTGCCAGCCACATTCGTGTTGGCACCTTTCAGTTCTTCGCCGCTCGCGGGGAACAGGCCCAGGTGCGTCGCCTGGCCGATTACGTGATCGATCGACACTACGGGGAGCTAAAGGGCCACGCAACCCCCTATCTGGGATTGCTTGAGCGCGTGTGTGATAGACAAGCGGCGCTCATTGCTAGCTGGATGCATGTGGGCTTCATTCATGGCGTGATGAACACCGACAATATGACGATCTCCGGTGAAACCATCGATTACGGCCCGTGCGCCTTTATGGATCATTATGATCCAGCGACAGTCTTCAGCTCCATCGATACGCAGGGCCGCTATGCCTACGCCAATCAGCCAAGGATCGCGCAGTGGAACCTTGCACGGCTTGCGGAGACGCTTGTACCCCTGATCGATGCTGATGAAAACCGCGCCATGGCACGCGCGACTGAGGTCCTCAATGCCTTTCCAGAACAATACGAACTGCAGTGGCTAAAAGGCATGCGCGCGAAGCTCGGACTGGTCAGTGAGGACGAGGCCGATCTCAACCTCGCCACGGGGTTTCTCGCCGCAATTGAGGGCAAGAAAGTTGACACCACGTTGGCTTTCCGTTACCTCGCTGATGCCGCCTTGGGCCAAGAGGAGCCGATTCGCTCCCTGTTTACCGATGCGTCGGCCTATGAGCTCTGGAGCGGACGCTGGCAGGCGCGGCTTGCCCGCGAGGCGGCGACGCCTTTGGCGCGGGCGCAGGCGATGCGGCGTGTGAATCCCGCGTTCATCCCGCGCAATCATCGAGTTGAGGAGGCCTTGAGTGCTGCAACGGAACGCGACGATTACGCGCCTTTTACAACACTGCTAAATATCGTATCGCACCCTTTCGACGATCAGCCGGAGTTTGCCGCCTTTGCCCAACCTGCGCCAGACGGACGACCGCGCTACCAAACCTTCTGAGGCACCTGACTAACGCGTCCGGGCGACGCAAAAACGTCATGGGGGCAGATCTATGGAATCTTGTTTTTAACTTAATCAAATAGGTCGACGAACCGGTGCATCGCCAGAATCCATCGAAGCAAAACCGCGATTTTCACCAAATACACGTTGGCTTGACGACCCGCCGGTTCGACGCTATATCTTTCGACAGAGTAAAAGGCCATTTAAATTTCCGTTAAATACAATCGACACAAGACCAGGAGGTAAGATTATGGCAACCACAACAGAGCGCCCTCTCGCCGATGCGCTCACAGCAATCAGGACACGCCGTGCGATGAAAGAATACCTTCCCACCGAAATTCCTCGGGAGTGGATCGAGGAGCTGCTCGACGCCGCCCATTGGGCACCCAACCACAAATTGACCCATCCCTGGCGTTTCCACGTGTTTTGCGGAGAGGGGCGCGAGCGATTGGTCGAAGCCCGACAAGCAGCAGTACGTTGGGGCGCGGAGAAAAAGGGTGAGCAGGTGACCGAAGAGGCTCTCGGCTTCGCTCGGGCTAAGTGTTTTTCGTCCCCAGTCGTGATCATCGTTTCTATGGTGGGCGATGAGAACAAAATCATGGACCAGGAGAACTTCGCGGCCTGCTGGTGCGCTATTGAGAACCTGCTGGTCGCCGCGACCGCGCGAGGCCTGGGCAGCTATCCCAGCACGGGCACCTGGATCGACGAAAACTTCCTTGGCCCAATCCTCGGACTCACAGAGAAAGAGCGACCGGTGGCGTGCGTTTTCTTGGGGTACTCGGAGCAGGAGACTATGGCAAAGCGCCTGCCCGTGGATCGCCATACCACCTGGTACACAGACAAATAATAGGAAGACAGTTAGCAGCCACACGGTTGAGAGGTCAGGGGGCAACCAGCATGGCGACGAACGTTGCGACCATTGGTGAACTGCGAAGTAAGGTCGCCCTATCGTGCAGAATCCTACCGATGGCGCTCGGCCGAACGGCCGGGCACGTGAGTGCGCGAATACCGAGAACGGATGAGATGCTGCTGCGTTGTCGTGGCCGCGGAGGGGCCGCCCTCGACGCGACTGACGTTCATCACATCCGTCGCCTGGACTTCGATGGGGAGGGCACTGGCCTTGGCGACGGGTACGCGGCGCCCCATGAGACTCCATTGCATGGAGAGATTTATCGCGCTCGGCCAGACGTGCATGCAGTGGTGCACGTACACTGCATGTTTGCCCTCTTGTGCGGCGTAGCCGGCGTAGAGTTCCTTCCCGTGTTCGCCAGTTACAACCCGGGACTCCTTAGAATCATCCTGGATGGCGTGCCGATTTACGAGCGCGCTGCCACCGTTGTGAATCTCGAGATGGCGGCGGAAATGATCGAGGTCATGGGGGAGCGCGACCTAGTACTCCTGCGTGGCCAAACTAGAGCGGGAGGTTGGACTGCCCACGGAAGAGGCAGGGGGCAAGGCAAAAGTAAAAAGGTAAAACGAAATTAGCTGCCAGCCATCAGAATTAACCTCCATGACTTCAAAACACTTTTTTGAGTCTTCAGCCAGCGAGTCGGCTACTACACCCCGCTACACGAGTCAAGGACGGCTTTGGGGATTGACTCAGTAGAACTTCTTTGGCAATGTTGCCGCCAGCGCCCCACAGCGTTAGTGTAGGGCAGCGGTTTGAAGGGTACCTCCTGGCGCGTCCGCGCAGAATGACTGGCAACGACATGTGCCGGGATTCGCAGGTGGTACTGGCCAGGAGCAATGTGCAGGAGCAAGGGAAGGTTGGTTAGTTTCGACATCGATGGCACGATGGTGTTCGGCGACCCGCCCGGAGATATTACGGTGGAGGATGTTCGGAAGGTAAAGGAGCTCGGGTTCATAGTGGAAAGCGCGTCGGGTCGTACCATAGTGGAGCAGTCGGAGATGTGGCATGATGCCGGGATCGAGGTCGAATTCGCTTCGCTGAAGCATCGGCTCGCGCAAGTAAAGGAACATTTTCCGGTCACACGGTACGTCCACATCGGAGATACCATGGCCGACAAGCGGCTTGCGGAACAGGCGGGGTTTGACTTCGTCTGCAGCAGCGATGTACGACGAGGGGACTTTTTGCTTTTACTAGCTGGAGAAGTAAGTTTCGGACCGGGTCCCGCAAAGTATGGGTAGACACCCACGTTAGAAAACGAGATGGTAGACAATCCCATCAAGGACAAGACGGCTGTTGTGGGGATCGGTTGGACGGCGTTTACCCGACGGTCGGGTACGTCCACGGCTGCGCTGGCGGCTCAGGCAAGCCTCATGGCGATTGAAGACGCGGGCCTGCGGGTTGAGGACATCGACGGTGTCGTGAGCTACTACCACAAGCACAATGACACGGTTGATCCTAAAGAGCTAGCACACTACCTCGGCATACCGCGATTAGACTACCACCTGCTCCACGACGGTGGCGGGAGTTGGAACGCGGGCTCCATTGTCGCTGCCGCCGCGCTGGTGCACGCCGGCCTTTGCAAGAACGTCCTGGTGTATCGATCCAAAAATACCTATAGCGAGGGACGGGCGACCGCTCCCAAGCGGGCCCACGAGGTGACTGGTGCGGACCAGTTCACCACTCCGTTTGGCATGCATCATCCAGCCGCAAATTTCGGGCAATACGCGACAGCACACATGGCGAGATATGGAACAACCACGTTGGACTTTGCCCATCTTGCCGTTACAGAGCGGAAGCACGCCATGTTGAACAAGAAGGCCCAGATGCGTAAGCCGATGACCATTGAGGATCATCAGAATTCTCGCTGGATCGTTTATCCCTTCCGATTGCTTGACTGCTGTCAACAAACCGATGGATCGGTCGCCGTCGTGGTGTCATCGGCGGAGCGTGCACGTGACCTTCGGCACAATCCCGTCTACATCATGGCGGGGATCGGAGGGAACGCCTACGTGGCGGACCTGTGGCAGACTTACGGGGTCTACAGCGGGCCTCGGCTTTTCGAGATGGCGGAGATCACGCCAAAGGACGTGAGCGTAGCCGAGGTCTACGACCCGTTTACCTTCATGTGTATGACCCACCTGGAGGACTTCGGGTTCGTCCCCAAGGGTGAGATAGGACCGTGGGTCCGAGAGGGGCACAACGCCCTGGACGGAGATCTTCCCGTCAACACGCACGGTGGCCTGCTCTCGGAAGCCCACATTCACGGGCTCAATCATATTATTGAGGCGGTTCAGCAGCTCCGCACCGAGGGAGTGGTAGATGATCTTTGCGACGGACCTCACACCTTTGATCGATCCGTCTGCCGCCAGGTCAAAGAGCCGCAGATCGCCTTCGTGTGTGGTGAAGGAGCAGGGAGCGCTATTCTGCTGCGCAAAGGGTGAGAGGGATCATGGTCATGGAGTACACAAAGCCGTTGCCGACCCCGGACCAGGACACGCTGCCCTTTTGGGAGGCGTGCAAGCAGCACGAGCTTAAGGCTCAAAAATGCTCTTCCTGTAGTTCATATCGTTGGCGGCCCCGAGGACTGTGTCCCAAATGCCGATCATGGGAGTTCCAGTGGGTGCCTTTGAAAGGGACAGGGACGGTATACTCCTACGTGGTCGTGCATCACGTTACTGTTCCAGAGTTTGCAGACGATGTACCCTACGTGATTGCCCACGTAACGATCGACGGCACCGACGACGAAGTGCGAATCACCACCAACATCATTGACTGCCCTTGGGAGAATGTTCAGGTCGGCATGAGGGTAACGGTTGTATTTGACGACGTCACACCCGAGTTCACGCTGCCCAAGTTTCGTCCGCTCAAATAAGGGATCAAGTCTGCTCTTGGCTTTTTAGTTATCAAGTTCGATTTGATTTGCGTCGTTCGCCGCCCCCCCCACTCAAGAAGTCATCAGTGTCCCATAGCAAGAAATTGTTTATCCCGGAATTTTTCTGATATAAGCGAAACGAGGGCGAGAGGACAAAGCTCGACAGCAGAGAGGAGAAGACACCGATGCCTGTGAAATTCGGATTCTCTATCCGTGGGATAGAGCCAATAACCAGAATGGCTGAGCTCGCCCAGCGAGCCGAAGAGGCCGGGTTTGACCAGCTCTGGACAGCCGACTCACATGCCATCTTCAAGGAGCTCTACGTCACTTTGACCGCGATGGCTCTCAGGACCCGTCGTCTGAGTATCGGGCCGATTGCCACGAGTAACCGGACACGGCATCCGACCGTAACAGCCGCAGCCATGGCTGCTCTCGATGAAGTGTCTCGAGGCCGCGCCCTCTTGGGGTTCAGCGTTGGTGGTAGCGCAAACAGGGCCATCGGTGCAGAACCATCCAGGATCAAGGAGTGCGAAGAGTTTATTGGGCTGATCCGAAAATTCTGGCGCGGTGAGCCGGTGACAACTGCAAATCCCCCTTTTCGCTTTCCTTGCCGCCAGATTCCTCTCTACTTCACTGGTTCAGGGCCGCGCGTTCTGACCATGGCGGCAAGGGTGGCCGACGGAGTGATCATCAGTGCCACCGCTTTTCCACTAGCTGTTCGGAAAAAGGTCGGAATGGTCCGGAAAGCAAGCCAGGAAGCGGGTAGGAGTCCTACCAGCTGAAAGTAGGTTGCGAGGTTCACTGTTGCGTTTCTGAAGATTCCCAAACGGCAAAAAACTTGGTGAAACCCCTAATCGTCCACCTGGGAGTGACTCAGCCTGAACTTTTCCAACTTGCCGGCTTTGACATTGATATGAACCAGTTCCAAAAGGCGCATTCCAGTCAGGATGATCTGATGCATTCCAGCCGGTGGGAGAATGCTATTAAGGCGTCAGACTTTGTCACAGATGAAATGGTGGAACAATTCTTTGTGGCAGGCACCGCCGCGGAATGCCTCAGTAAGGTCAAGGCCCTTGCGGCCGAAGACCTCGACCACATCATCATACGCCCCTTTCTCTCCTCCCCAGACCCGTCACGGTTGGAATTCGACCAGTCTTACATCATAGATAGCTTCGGGCGGGAAATCATCCCACGCCTGGCGGGCTAGCCCTGCCTCTTAGCGCCTTGCCCGGTGACAGGGTCGTATCCAATATCAGTTCTCAGCTAATCAGGACCGGATCCTGACGATATCGTTGCCTGATTGCGACCACCGGGATCGAGCACCGGAGGATTCCAGGCTACTTGACAAACGAAAGAAAAAAGTGAAAGGTGCCGGGAAATCGTGATGACAGGAAGGAGTCGCGATGGGCAGCACCGCGCAAACCAGTACATACAACCGGACATCATTTACCCGGGATGACCTTCATGGCCGCGACCGATCTAAGGCCGACTTCCAACCGAACCTGCACGTTGGCATGGAAGCCGTGGATTTCCCGCTGGTGGATCTGGACGGCCGAGCCATGCGGCTGTCCGACTATTGGGACAAAAAGCATCTCGTCGTGGAATTCGGTTGCATCACCGCACCGGTCTTTATTAACGACCTGAGCAGTCTCCACCGGATGCAACGGCAATTCAAAGACCAGGGAGTCCAGTTTCTGATCATATATGCGCGGGAGGCTCATCCTGGAGCTCATTATCCGGCGCATACCTCCTTCGAACAAAAATTGAAACACGCACAGGACCTCAAGCATCAGGAAAAAGTGGACATCCCCGTTTTGGTCGATTCACTGGAAGGCCACGCACACCACGCTTACGGCGTCTCGCCAAGCCCGGTATACGCCATCGATAAAAACGGTATCGTGGTGTACAAATCGTCCTGGCTTAATCCCGGAGACCTCAAGTCCTTCCTCGCGGAGCTTCTCAGGAGCGAAGCCCTGAAAGCCAGTAGCGAACGGATGTCTCGGGTTGTCTACTCGGAAAAGCTCATGACGGTCCGGAGCAATTACGAAGTGCACGAGCAGGTATTTGAACGGGCTGGCCCCGGAGCCCGCGAAGACGTTAATAAGGCCTTCGGTGTAGACCCGGTGGAACTTGCCCGTAAGCAAAACAGCCGATAGCAACCATGCAAAGTAGTGGCTCAAGGATGCTCTTAAATCTTATGAACTGCCGGGATTAAGTTTATTGTTGGTATTAACTTCACCCAAATAACTATCAGTCAATCGCAAGAGAAAGACAGTAAGCAGCAAGCAGGGGGCAGCAAAGCAGAAACTACAGACTAACGACAACTCCAAGGCAAAGCGCATAGAGCAGAGCGAAAATAGGTGTCAGCGATCAACTAATAGTAAAGGATTAATAAGAATAAACCACGGAAGAGCAGTCAGGAGAGAATTTAAGGAGAAAGTCCTATGAAAACAGACCTTGTGATTGTTGGCGCAGGATTGGCCGGTCTGGTGGCAGGGATCGAAGCGAGGTCGCATAATGCAACGGCGCTGATCCTCGACAAACTTCCCCCACCCGAGGAGTGGAACGCCGTAACCCAGCTTCCCGGCGGGACCGGCAACGACACCTTCCGGGCAGGGGGTGGCGGGTTAGCACGGTTCTCCGCCAAGATCCTGGCGGAACATCTGGAGCACGGCCTCGAGGAGGTCTTGGCTGGGGATGATCCGGTCGAGATCCTGCTGCGGCGCCACAAAAAGTGGGGCTGGGATGCTGTTGACACCGATCTGCTCAGGACATACTTCGCTCACATCTTTGAAGACTGTTGCTGGTTGAGAGACGAGCTAGGCTTGCCCTACGCCGGTCGGTCAGTCAAGGGCAGGGGTATTGGGCTCTATCGCTGCCTGTACCAGGAGGCTAAAGCCAGGGGCGTGGAGATGATGTTCAACAGCAGGGCCGAACGCTTGCTTGTCGACGACACGGGCAGGGTCTACGGCGTGCACGCTGCCCGGGAGGGGGAGGCTCTGCTGGACATTGAAGGGAACGCGGTGGTCTTGGCGACGGGCGGCTTTCAAGGTGACCGGGAGATGCTCTCGAAGTATGTCGATCCGAATATCGCCCAGCGTATTCAGACGGTCGGCAGCCCAGATAACACCGGGGATGGTCATCTGATGGCCCAGGCCCTCGGAGCTCAGGTCCGACATCTCGGCACCTGTCACGTGCGTACAACGGACATCTTCTTCGGACAGGGACCGTCTCGCCACATGCTGAACATCTACCGCATGGGCGTTTACTTCAACGAGCGCTTCGAACGGTTCGTGGACGAAGGTGCGGCAGACAGTGACACCATTGCCAATGCCATCGCCCGTCAACCGGGAAATCAGGCCGGGTTGGTCTTCGATGAGAAAGCCAGGGTGCAGTACCCGCGCGAATACGAAAGCTACCCTCGCCGGGACCAGGTAATCAAAGCGGCCGGCTCAATCGAGGAACTCGCTACCAAGATGGGGGTTTCATCTGATGGGCTGAGCAGGCTCATCACCTCCTTCAATGCTAACGTGAAAGAGGGTGAGGCATCGGGTCCCAACCTGCCAAAAACCGGGTCCGCCTACAAGATCGACACCCCACCTTTCTATGGCTTCTATCCGGTACGACCGGCTTTGAACCACACGCTGGGCGGGTTGGTGATGAATGCAAACTGCCAGGTGATGAACTTGGAAGGCAATCCGATTCCGGGGCTGTACGCGGCGGGTACTGTTACGAACTGGGCCTATGGACAGACATACGATATAAATGGCGTTACATCGTATCAAGGCAGCTATCATGCGGGTGCGACCAGCGGTGCGGGCATTGCGCTTGTGTTTGGCCGTCTCGCCGGCAAACACGCCCTCGAATCGGCTAATGCCGCTCCTGCATGAGATTCTCGTCTTATGATCAGCCCCAATTGACAACCTCAACTCCATGGCGGTTCACTGCATCGAGTTCCCCCCATGGACGTATAAGAAGAAGCATCGCCACGGTGTCGGCGCCCACGTCATTGTGCTGAACGGACAGGGATACTCTCTGTTATCTTTCGAGGGTGAGAAGGAACCCCGGCGCAGCGACAATTTAAATTCAAAGGTGGACGTTGGATCCGATCTTTTGGTATGCTTTAATGCCGTGATGAAAAACATGTGCGCCTGAGACAACGCTTCTTCCAGACTATAAATCCGTTGAATCCACAGAAGGTACCCCTATGACCCAAAGCATTTCAGAAACCACACAGATGAAGATTGTGCGACTGATCGCTACGGAACTTGCGGTGAGGCCAGGGCAGGTCGCCGCCGCCGTGGCCCTCCTCGACGGAAGCTCGACCGTCCCTTTCATCGCGCGCTATCGCAAGGAGGCCACCGAGAATCTCGACGACACGCAGCTACGCACTTTGGAGGAGAGGCTGTTTTATCTGCGCGAGCTCGAAGAGCGGCGCGCGACAATCCTCGCCTCCATCGACGAGCAGGGCAAACTCACCGACGAACTGCGTGCCTCCATCGAGTCGGCCGCCACCAAGCAAACTATGGAGGATCTGTATCTGCCCTATAAGCCCAAGCGCCGCACGCGGGCGCAGATTGCCCGTGAGGCCGAGCTGGAGCCCCTTGCCGATACCCTGCTCGCCTATCCCATGCTGAGTCCGGAGCAGGAGGCAGTGAAGTATGTGAACGACAGACCTGCTACTGAAAACGGCGTTCCCGACATCAAAACCGCGCTCGAAGGCGCCCGCGATATACTTGCCGAGCGGTTTGCCGAGACAGCCGAACTGCTGTCTAAACTGCGCGCGCGAATGTGGAACGAGGGCCTTCTCACTTCCAAGGTCATGAAAGGCAAGGAATCCACCGCGGAAGAAAAGTTCCGCGACTACTATAATTATTCCGAGCCCATATGGAATATTCCCTCCCATCGCGCGCTGGCACTGTTTCGCGGCCGCAGCCTGGACGTCCTGACCCTCAATCTGACTTTACCCGAGGAACTCGAAGCCGCCGTGCCGCATCCTTGTGTTGGGATGATCGCGGCGCACTTCGGCATCGAAGAACGCGGGCGTCCCGCCGACGAGTGGCTAGCCGATGTTTGCAACTGGGCCTGGCGGGTCAAAGCCCATCTACATATTAGCACCGAGCTGCTCGTGCAATTACGCGAAGCGGCGGAAGCGGAGGCGATTAAAATCTTCGGACGTAATCTGCATGAGCTTATGCTGGCGGCACCCGCAGGCGCCAAAGCCGTGCTCGGCATCGACCCCGGCATACGCACGGGCTGCAAAGTGGCGGTGATCGATGCCACCGGAAAACTGCTGGAAACTGCAACCATCTACCCACACCAGCCACGCAACCACTGGCAGGAATCGCTAGGGACGCTGGCGCGCTTGATCGTCCATCATGGCGTGAAGCTGATCTCCATCGGCAACGGTACCGCTAGCCGGGAGACCTATAAGCTCGCCGCCGAGCTAATCAAGTTTCTAGCCGTCAAAATGCCGGAGAGGAAGATCGATAAGATCGTCGTGAGTGAAGCCGGAGCTTCGGTCTATTCGGCGTCGGCATTTGCCGCTGCGGAATTTCCCCAGTTGGACGTGACCTTGCGGGGCGCCGTTTCCATCGCACGGCGCCTCCAAGACCCTTTAGCCGAGCTAGTAAAAATAGATCCTAAATCCATCGGTGTCGGCCAATATCAACACGACGTAAACCAGCGTGCGCTGGCGCGTTCTCTCGACGCCACTGTCGAGGACTGTGTCAACGCGGTGGGCGTGGACGTGAACACGGCGTCGGAGCCGCTGCTCGCTCGCGTTTCGGGACTGAACAGTTTGATGGTGAAAAACATCGTTGAATTTCGTAATGCCAATGGCCCATTTCCAAATCGCAAAGCCATACGCAAGGTGCCACGCCTGGGCGACAAGACCTTCGAGCAAGCAGCGGGATTTTTGCGGATCAACGACGGCGATAATCCCCTCGACCGCTCAACGGTCCACCCAGAAGCCTATCCTGTGGTCGAGCGAATTCTGGCTCGCGTCGGCAAAGACATCGGCGAAGTGATGGGGCAGGCGGCACTGAAAGGGCTTTCACCCGCCGACTTCACCGACGATAAATTCGGTGTACCGACGGTTCAGGACATCTTTGCGGAGCTGGAAAAGCCCGGCCGCGACCCGCGCCCAGAATTCAAAGCCGCTACCTTCAAGGATGGCATCGAGACTCTCGCCGATCTGAAGCCGGACATGATTCTCGAAGGCGTTGTGACCAACGTTACTGCCTTTGGCGCGTTCGTCGACATCGGCGTGCACCAGGACGGCCTGGTTCACGTGTCCGCGATGGCCAACAAATTTGTCAAAGACCCCCAGGAAGTCGTCAAGCCCGGTCAAATCATCAAAGTGAAGGTCATGGACATCAACGAGAAACGCCAGCGCATCTCGTTGACCATGCTCATCGAAAACACGGGCGGTGTTACGCCGCGCTCAAGTGAAATCCGTGCGGATGTTGCACGAGGCCCACGTAACCGGCGCCCCCTCGAACCCCAACGCGCTCCCCAGCCCAGGGGGGTTATCGCGTTGGCGCTGGAACGGGCCAGGCAGAAAAAATAAAATGTATGAAAGGCCGACCGTTAAGAGTTTTTAACCGCAGATTTACGCCGATTATCACGGATAAGGATTCGGATATTTCATCGCAGAGACACACGAATAGACAGGGACAGGAAAAATGGACAAGACAAAAGGCAATGAGCGCGCCAGAATCCTAGCCACGGAGCAAAGTTAAGCAGCCACCTTTACCGTTGACTTGACCTCAAAAAAGCGGTAAACAGCCAACCTCGATAGGAGGGAAGCAATGAATACTACTATAGGCAAGTTTCTAGGTTTTTTGTTGTTCTCCTGGCTCGTTGCCGCACCTGTTTTTACTGGAGCCGGGAAGGCGCATGCTAACTGGGAGGCCGAATGGAAAAAAACGGTGGAGGCAGCAAAAGAAGAAGGCCAGGTCAGGATCTACCTCTCCTCTAACCAGAACACCCTGCTTATAAAATCGGGGGCTTTTCAGAAGAAATTTCCGGAGATCAAGGTGATTCTCGCGCTGGGAAGTCCACTCCAACGCATCATGACCGAACGAAGAGTTGAGAAATATGTCGCGGATATCGCGTTCACCGGTCCAGGCAGTCTTTGGCAACTCTATCTAGCCAAGGTCCTGGACCCGGTTAGAGATACCATTATTTTACCTGAGGTCGCCGATGAATCGAAGTGGTTTAATGGAAAACACTACTACGTGGACAAAGAACGAAAATACATTATTGCCGGTGTTGGGAACGTCGACCTTGGAGCTATTTTCTATAACACCAAACTCATCAACCCCAAGGATTTTAAATCCTTCTGGGATTTATTCCGTCCCGAATTAAAAGGGAAGATAATCTCCCGAGATGTGCGAAGCCAGGGCCCGGGCAGCGTTACCATGAGAATGTTCTATCACAATCCCAAGTTAGGGACAAAGTTCATCCATCGCCTCTTCAGCGAAATGGATATTACCCTTTTCCGTAATCAACGGCAAGGAATCGATTGGCTTGCCACCGGGAAGTATCCTATCTGCTTGTTCTGCAGCAACTCGCGTATACATTTTGCCAAACGTCAGGGACTCCCGGTAGACAGTTTTGGACTGATGAAAGAAGGCGCAGGGCTAATTGTGAGTGGGGGGAGTATCAGCGTTGTGAAGGGGGCTCCTCATCCTAATGCGGCGAAAGTTTTCATCAACTGGTATCTCTCCCGGGAGGGACAGATAGCGCTGCAATTGGGAGGTGGCGGCACGGCCAATTCGCGCCGGATAGACATCCCCAAAGACATGGTCCAGCCTAATCGGCGCCCACAGAAGGGCGTCACGTATATCGATACTGAGACTTGGGATCGGATCTCCATGGAACCCGTGCTCAAGGTGTTAAAAGCTGCTTTGGCGGAAGCAGACAAAAGAAAGAAAAAATAGGCGACGGGACAGGAAAGGTTAGCTGTCAGCCGTCCGCCACACAAGCCAGAGAACAGAGGTCAGAAGTCGGAGGTTAGACCACAGAGACAAAATGCTCGCGCAAAGAGCCTACTCCGCCGGAGCAGCGTCGGCTGCGAAGGCCGGGCACAAAGGGCGCCAAGCTCGGAAAAGATAAGTTAACCGCAGATTTACGCCGATTATCGCAAACAAAGGCCAGGCCATTCAAAGCGGAAACACAACAAATAGATAGAGACAGAGACAGTGCGTGAGAAGAGAAAGACAGTAGACAGGAGCGGAGGGCAGAGCGCAAAGCCTAGTTAGCGATCAGCTTCCAGCGAGCAGCAAGATCTCAAACGGGCGCCTCATGCTCTATTCACACGAGGCGCCCGTTTTTATAGGTCGCCTATTTTTTCTTCCTTTGATGCGCTTCCGCCAAAACAGCGTTGATTATCTTGAGCACCGGTCTCGTTGATATCCGATCCCAAGCGTCGACTTCAATATACTTGCCGTCTTTCATGAGCCGCCGGTTGGGTGGGATACTGTCCCTTGGGATGTCCATCCGGCGGGAATTTGAGAAACCGCGTTTTAATGTTTGCAACGCTATCTGTCCCTCCCGGGAGAGATACCAGTTGATGAAGACTTTCGCCGCATTAGGATGGGGCGCCCGGTTGACAACGGTGAGACCGCCTCCTCCCGAACTCAACGCCGCGCCTTCTTTCATCAGCCCAAATTTTTCTACCGGGAGTCCCTGAAACTTGGCGTTTTCTATCCGCGAGCTGTTGCAAAAAAGACAGATGGGGAATTTGCCTGTGGAAAGCCAATCGATTCCTTGCCGTTGATTGCGGAAAAACGTGAGATCCATTTCACCGAACAGACGCTTGATGAATTTAACCCCGAGTTCGGGATTGTGATAGTAGAACTTGATGGTCACGCTACCCGGACCAGGGGATCGGATATCCCGGGCCGCCATCTTCCCCTTCATTTCAGGACGGAGAAAATCCCACATGGAACGAAATTTTTTAGGTTTAATCAAGTTGGTATTGTAGTAAAAATTTCCCGAGTCCGGGTTCCCAATAGCGACAAAGATGTATTTTTCTTCTTTGTCTACGTACTGGTGTTTCCCCCTGAACCACTTGGACTCATCGATGACCTCAGGTAAAATCATAGCGTCCCTTACCGGATCCAGGACCTTGGCCAGATAGAGCCGCCAGAGGGTGCTAGGTCCGGTGAGTGCAACATCGGCGAGGTATTTTTCCACTCTTCGCTCGGTGAGGATGCGGTGGAGCGGGTTTCCCAGCGCGACAAGGAGTTTGATCTCCGGGTACTTTTTCTGAAAAGCCCCCGACTCTAGAAGTAGATTGCTCTGCCTGGACGAGGTGTAGATTGTAACCTGGCCTTCTTCTTTTGCGGCCTCCACCGTTTTCTTCCATTCGGCCTCCCAGTTAGCATGCGCCTTCCCGGCTCCAGTAAAAGCAGGTGCGGCAACGAGCCAGGACAACAACAGAAAACCTAGAAATTTGCCTATAGTAGTATTCATTGCTTCCCTCCTATCGAGGTTGGCTGTTTACCGCTTTTTTGAGGTCAAGTCAAGGTCGCGAATAGGGGGTTAAGTCTACGTTTGATTGGGCCCATCCTCTTCTCTATCTTTTGCTCCCTCCACTTCTTCCCTTCGAAGCTGTTGAGCTTCACTTGACGGCTATGCTAAAAGATATCGAAGTACAATCTAGCGCGCACCAAGCAATGGTGTTGATGACGCGCTCAGACCATATGGAGGGAACCCAATTATGAAACTTTATTATAAGGCAGGTGCATGTTCCCTGGCCTCGCATATCGCGCTCCGCGAGTCAGGACTGAGCTTCGAGCGCGAGGCCGTCGATACAAAAAGCAAAAAGACCGATAAGGACCGTGACTACCTTGCGATCAATCCAAAAGGTTACGTGCCGGCGTTGGGACTCGACAACGGCGAAGTGCTCACCGAAGGTCCAGCCATTCTGCAGTATATCGGCGACCAAATACCCGAATCCGGGCTCGTACCGGCGGCGGGCACATGGGAGCGCTACCGTGTCCAAGAATGGCTCAATTTCGTCACTTCGGAGATCCACAAGGGTTTCAGCCCACTGTTGCGGCCGACAACGCCGGATGAATATAAGGCGATTGCAAAGGAGACACTCATCAAGCGCCTGGGCTACATTGCGCAGCACCTAGAGGGCAAGACCTACCTCGTCGGCGACAACTTCACGGTAGCCGATGCCTATCTTTTTACGATTCTAAACTGGCGCACACGTATCGGCCTGACTTTAGACCGTTGGCCGGTGCTGGAGCAGTATCAAGCCCGTTTGGCCGAGCGACCGTCCGTTCAGGCGGCGATGAAGGCAGAAGAATTGATAGCTTAGTTTGTCAGTGCGATTTGATTTATACCGTGGGCTCCGGGTCGGACGGCAAAAATAGCAAATTTGACACCGGTCCAGCACCATTCTCATTCCCAGGTGCTGGACCGATTCGGATCTAGTCACCTTAATTGGGCAGCATCTCGGCTGTTATCTGGCGCGGACCGATACTCTCCTGGTATTTTTTAGTCTCCAGATCATACCGGCCGTGGAGATTGGTTGATATGCCGTCCTTTGCGCTTCGAATAATCACAGCGGCTGTTCGCTCGCCGATGTTAACCTCCAAATGGATGTCCCGTGGCCTGGCCAGGTGACATCCCCCGGCGCCGCCAGGTAATCAGAGGTCTTTTCCACTTCGGCGTGGTCAGGCTTGGACCCATCGTCGGTCCGCTTGTACAGCGTGATCCGCTCGTGCCCGTCCAACAAGCCGTAGGCAGTGTAGATGGCGCCATGATCGTGAGCACGTCTCGGCTCGCCCTGCGGCCGGCTCGCTTCATGGACCTGACCGTTTATGACAAACCCATAGTCCGGATCCTCGTAGAACAGCAGATTCCCGGCACGACGCTCTTCCGAACTAACAACAAAACCGGAGACTGGCCACCCCTTTGAGGCCTCACGAACCTCCGGATCTTCCAGAAGCTCCTTCAAGATGGGCGGCAGCGCCGCCCATCGTTTATCCAGGTCCGGCTCATCGGCGAACAGCTACCGCGTTTTGCGAATGAACCGTTCAAGTGCATTTTCGCCACGAGTTTCCATAACTACGGGACCCTCCCTATCGAAATGACTCTAAACTTGTTATTGCCTGGTTGCTTCGGCCGGCGCCAGCTAAGGACGAATCGCTAATTGCATAGAAACGGGCGCAGTTGTCCCACAGGATCTTCCGCTTGTCCTCTTCAGACAGCGGCAGTTGCAGGAAACTCTCCGTGGCTTGCGGATAGCGAGAATCGCCGTGGAGATAGTCGGTGGAGTACACGAGGTTATCGTTACCGAGGAAGTCGATGGTGTAGCGTGCCGGAGTTTCGTCCGGCTCCACCGAGGCGACACACTGGCGCTTGAAGTACTCGCTGGGTACCATGGTAAGCTCAGGCATGTCGAGGTCGCCCTCTAACTCGTAGGCTTCATCCAAGCGCCACAACAGCCACGGCAGCCAGGAGCAGTTGGCCTCCAAAAAGGCAACCTTGAGGGTCGGGTGCCGCTCGAGGACACCGCCGCAGAGGAAGCTGCCCACACCGAACATCTGGCCGATGGGCTGGCCGTAAGCCCGCTGGATACCAGAGAGCTGGCCGAACCAGGGTTTGCATAGTTGGGGGATGCTCGACCCAGAAGCCTGATGAAAGCCGAGCGGGATTTGCAAACGTTCTAGGGTATTCCAGAGGGGCTCGTAATAGGAATCGTGCCAGGCTTTGCCGTTGATGACATTGGAGCGCAGGAAGACCGCCTTGAAACCCAAGTCTTTTACCACCCGGTGCGTCTCCTCGACAGCGTCGTTGATGTCGTACACTGAGATCATGCCGGCGCCCAGCATGCGGTGCGGATCGGCCTGACAGAGCTCGTACAGCCATTCGTTGTAGGCTCGCGCGATAGCAGGGGCAAAGGTTGTCAACCGTCATAAACCCCAATGGCTTTGCCCTACTGTCCCATTGTTGACAAGACCACGGGTGCAGGGATATGACTCACGGGTCAGGGCATCATCGATCAGCTTACAAAGAGGTAAACCAATATGGCGACAAGTATAGTTCTGGATTCGCGCGCGTCAGGAGCAAGACGTTTTGTTGACAAAATCGCGGTCGTGGCCGGTGCAGGTCAAGGAATAGGAAGGGCAACGGCTCGGCGCCTTGCACAGGAGGGGGCAACGGTAGTGGTTGCTGATATCGTAGAGGCGACGGCTGAAAAAGTTCACAAGGAGCTTCAGGAGTTCGGTGCTTCTTCCGTCAGCTTCGTGGGTGATCTCTCCAAGCGGGAGACCGCCCTGGCCCTGATGGCACATGCCAAGGTGACCTACGGGCGTATCGACGTCCTCGTGAACATTGTGGGAGGCACCATATGGGCACAGCCATTCCATCACTACAATCCAGATCAGATTGAAGCCGAAGTTAACAAGTCATTCTGGGCACCCATATGGCTGAACTGGGCCGTGCTGCCGTATATGATCGAGCAGAAATCGGGTTCGATCGTTAACATGGGTTCCCATGCTGTCGTGAGTACCGATCGGGTCCCCTACGCGGCTTCCAAAGGTGGAGTGATTGCTCTGACCACGTCTCTGTCGAAGGAGGTCGCCCAATATGGCATTCGCGTCAATTGCGTCGCACCTCACGCTACCGTCGCCCAAGACCGGGTAACACCCAGAAACCCAAACCAAGCACTAAGCCCCGAGCAAAAGGCCGCGAAGGAAAAGGAACTAAACGAACGGCGGTGGCGTGAGATTCCAATGCACAGGACCGGCATACCGGAAGAACAGGCGGCGGCCATTGCATTCCTCAGTTCGGAAGACGCTTCATTCATCACCGGTCAGGTTCTGCCTGTCGGGGGGGGAGCCACTTTCCCCTTTTGACCGGACCTCCGGGTTTTTACCGCCTACGTACGAGTTCATGTGGAATGTAAAGGGAACCCACGGGCGTAAGCCAGTGGAGACTTCATTTGACTCCAAGCGACTGGTCTGCCTGGCGGACAAGCTTTTTCGCCGTAGTCTCCGGTGCGAGCTCCACGGTCTGCTGCATACCCCGGCCGTGCTCGATGATCAGCCTTCGGAACTCAACCATGAAAGAGTCCGTGGAAGATAGGAACTCGGGGTGTTGGTACTGAACGGAGCGCATGGCATCGTAGTCCTGGTCCGAAAAATTGAAGTGGATCTCCCAGTTGTGCAATGGCCAGAGAATTCGCTCACGGATCTTGGCCCAAACGCTTGAAGGACGAGAAGAGCGTAGGTAGACAACTCGGGTGAGGTTCTCATCCACGGGGATGCACCAGCGGGTGTACATATGATTCCAATGATTATTCCGCACCATGGCGGGCAGTCGTTGCCCTTCCCATTCCTGCGGGGCCTCAAAACGTGGCTCGCGCTTTCTCATACGCTTGGCTAGGAACTCAAAATACCAGCTCCACAACAGGCGCCAGCGGCTCCGCGGCCAATAGGCACCGACTCGAGGGTAGTATAGCTGGAAGGGCATCTTACCGTCCTTGGCATAATAATTTTCCGTGCCCCAGATCATCTGTGCGACTTTATTATTTATGATCTTGGCACGATACCCAATGGGAGTCCTCGGTCTGCCGCCCGTACTTCGTTTCGAAACGCGAAATGAATTCCGGTGGACGAAAAAACAGTTATGGGCATCGTGGGTATTTTCCACCGCGATTATCCAGTTAACCTGCCAGTATCGCCACGCCCTCTGCACCAATGTATTCGCCTCGAAGAATTCGGGCGGCACATCTTCCTCAATGGGTACGGGTTTTTCTTCCCCCATCCAGACGAATACGATGCCTTTTAGGGTCTGGGTTGGGTACTTGCGCACCTTGAGACGGCCAACCATCCTGGAGTCCGGCCCTTCAGTGATAAACTCAACACACCTGCCATTCCCATCGAAAGTAGCACCGTGATAAGGGCAGCTTAGGTAGCCCTTCCAGAAGCATTTTCCCCAGGAAAGATTTACGCCACGATGAGGACAGGTGTCCCAGAGTGCCTGCACCTCCCCGTTGGTGTCTTTAAAAAAAGCCAGGTCGGTCCCAAGCAAACGAAGGGCTACTGGTTTTTTCCAACCCAAGCCCTTGGCCGGTAAGGCCGGATACCAATATTCCCGAAGTCCTAACGGTGGGATAAAACTACGCACATCATCCCGGGAGGTTGGTTGGACAAAGGGCGGGGTTCGTCCCCAACGCATTCCGTCCGTGCCTCGAGCGTACTTCTTCCAGCCACCCGGATAGCCCGCCCGAATTTTACCAAGTCCCCTAATGACTTCTCGCAGAACTTCTTTCATGGTTTTCTCTCAGTTACCTTTTTTCGCCAAGGGTGCGCCCCGCTCTATGGTAACAATCCGCCTCCCGCCCTGGGAGGGAACAGAGCAGCACACTTGCACGAGTTCATCAGGTAGCTTTCAATAAACTGGCACCACTCGGGAGTCTGCCCTAGCTGGTGCATCGCTCCTATCATGGGGACCCAGTTGAGAAGTTCGTGTTGCCCTGCCTCGTCCATCTCTTCTCGCGGGAGATCCCGCCACGCTGCAAAATTGCCCGTTTTGAGTTCCTCAAATCTCCGGCGGTCAGACGGTACATCGGGATATAACCAGTGGTTCTTTTCAGTAAGAAATGCGTGAGACCAACTGGAGGATCCGATAAGGGCAATACGCCAGGGGCTGGCCTTGAATGCCCGGGCGATGGCCTCACCAAGTTCGAAGCAGCGACGAGGCGAAGGCGCAGGGGGATCCAGGTCCTGTTCGTCTGGGCCATATAAGTGCCCCGTTCCACCTTTGCTGCGTATGATACTGGAGCCATAGGCGTTAACATGGAACGGGATGATTGGATAATCCCATCCCTTTCGATCATAGTCCAGATAGAGAACGGCGCGAATGAAGGCATGCCCGAGCCCTTGGGGGTAGCGGGGTCGATAGGCATAAGAAACATCAAAGTTGTTCTGGAGTAGCTCCCTCGTTAGATACTTGGCTACACGGTCCTGGCCCTTGGTTAGGATGACTTTATCAGGGGGCTCATTCCAGACGTTGGGTTGGGGTTCAGCCCGGCCGCGGCCCTTCAAGAAGGGTTGGCTTTTGAACTCCTGAGAGATGAAAACACAAAATGACGGGATCACATCCTCAAGAAAGTTCTCGTACTGGTCATCGCCGAAGATAACCACGGCATCAGGTTTGAAGTCGTCGAGCGCCGCGCGTAGCCGACGGACCCCGGAGACGAACTCTTCCCGGTGCTTCTTCGCAAAGGTGAGTCCTCCGTCCTGGCCCCACTCCGCCTGCATCGGCTCAGGCCAATTTCGTACTTCCTTCAGCTCAGCGGGAATCTTGTTGCTCTTCATGGTCTGAGCCACACGCATAGCCATATCACTATCCGGGTACATAAACCCGGGATAATGGCTCAGGCCCAGTCCTAAGATTTCAGCCATATCCCCGTCGCCGCTCCTTCCGCACCCCTGACATTTGATATAATATAGGGTCTAAATGCAGATAATCTCAAAACCTGACGAAACCTATCAATAGGATATGAGGCCTGTCCATACAGGGACAACGGACTACGGAGAGACAGAGACAGAGTAAGAGAGGGAAAAGACAGTATGCAGTAGGCAGCAAGTCAGTACTGAGTGAGGAGTGCTGAGGAGAGTTAGCACTCAGCGAGCAGCAATATCTCACTCCAGCGACTCGTGACCTATTCGCTTGATGCCCTCACCTGTTGGTCACTTATTTTTTCTTTCTCTTTTCCGCATCTCTTACACCAGCGATGAACGCTTTGAGCGCAGGGCGCATGGAGATCCGTTGCCAGTTTTCAGTATTGATATACCTGACACCCTTCTGAGGCAGCCGTGAAGGCATAATTTTATCTTTCGGGATGTCGATTCGACGCGAGTTTGTGGAGCCGCCTCCTACCGATTGCAGCGCTATCTGCCCCTCGCGGGAGAGGAACCAGTTAATGAAGACCTTCGCCGCGTTAGGGTGACGCGGCCTATTAACAATACTTATAGCGCCCCCACTTACAATCAACCCTGCCCCTTCTTTCATCAATCCAAAACCTTCTACCGGAAGCCCCTGAGTCTTGCCTGTTTGTATGCGAGTGTGGTTACAGAAAATGCAAATAGGGTATTTGCCAGTAGCAAGCCAATCGATTCCTTGCCGTTGATTCCGAAAAAGGGTGATATCCATTTCGCCGAAGAGACGCCGGATGAATTTAGGGCCCAATTCAGGAATGGCATTGAACATTCTCATGGTAACGCTGCCTGGGCCTGGGGTTCGGACATCTCGCGCGGACATTTTCCCTTTCCATTCGGGCCGGAGAAAGTCCCAGAAGGATTTAAAATCCTTAGGATTGATTTGTTTGGTGTTATAGAAAAAAGCCCCCAGATCGACGTTTCCAACCGCAGCAAAGATGTATTTTTGTTCTTTGTCTACGTAGTAGTGTTTTCCCTGAAGCCACTTTGATTTATCAGTGACCTCGGGCAAGATAAACGTATCACTAATTGGGTCCAGGACCTTGGCTTGATGGAGTCGCCAAATACTGCTGGGACCGGTAAACGCGACATCCGCGAGGTATTTATGGACTCTTCGCTCGGTAAGGATACGGTGGAGCGGATTTCCAAGCGCGACAAGGAGTTTGATCTCTGGGAACTTTTTCTGAAAAGCCCCCGACTCTAGAAGCAGGTTGTTCTGCCTGGATGAGGTGTAGATCGTAACCTGCCCCTCTTTTTTTGCTGCTTCCACTGTTTTCTTCCAGTCGGCCTCCCAGGAAGCCTGCGCCTTTTCGGCTCCAGTGAAAGCATACGCGGCAATGAGACAGAGCCACAACAACAATCCCGGAAATTTTCGAACAATAGTATTCATGACTTACCTCCTATTCAAGGTTGCCTTTTTTACCACCTTATTCGAGATCAAGTCAAGGTCGCGGGTTAGGTCTTGCAACACGGGAATTTGCCAGGGGTAGCCATTCTTTATACACTGCTCGGCTTTTTAATAATCCTACCGTCTGAGGTGGACACCCCATGTTCACGAGAGGCGATGATTGTGTCATGGATGGCCTCGCACGCATCACTATGGTTGCCAGGAAGGAGCCGGAATGCGCGACGGGTTTAAGATTTTTGATTCGGACACGCACCTCAGTCCAAACGCCGAAACCCTGGCCCCCTACTTTGATGCCGCCATTCGCAAGCGGCTACCCGAGTGGGAGAGCTGCAAGGTTCCCTTTCGCGTCGGCTGGGCCGGCGAGATCCTCGAACCGCCTTACCGCCACCGCTACCAGTTCAAGAAAAGGGCCGGCTGGCGTGAGCGCCTGCGTATTTTAGGGGAAGCCGGTCCCAGGGAGCCAATCGAGCATCATTTCCCAACATTCATGGGAAGCCGCTTTTTGACGCCCGGCTCGGCTGATGACGACGTCGAGGTGGAGATCGGTTTTATCCGGGCCAACCATCGCTTTTCCAACGACTTCTGCAGCAAGCACCCGCACCGCCTGAAGTCTCTCCTTGTGGTGAGCAGCAGAGGCATCGGTGCAAGAAATCAAGGCATGGTCCCGTGCGCCATGGGTCGCCGGGATCCATCCCAACTTGGCTGAAGGCGTTCCCATCGACCATCCGGACCTGAAGCCGATCTGGGCCGCCGCCAAGGACGCTGGGCTCTGTGTGGCGCATCACAGCGTCACTACCGGCTATCCCGGGTACCCGATCTGTGGGACAACCCGTTCATCGGCCGGACCGCCTCGCACCCGTGGGGCGCCATGAGAGCAGTGACGGCATTTTTCGGCGCTGGGATTATGGAGCGCTATCCTAATATTGGATACTGCATTCTCGAGTCCGGCTTTGCCTGGCTCCCGTTCTTGGCGGCACGCATGGATGATCAATCCGTCTACATGCCTTACGCTCTGCAAGACAATCTGGCGCGCAAGCCCAGCGAATACATGACCGGCGGACGATTCTTCGCCAGCCTCGTGATCCACGAAGGCGAGAAGATGGCCGAATGGTCAGCGACTTCCTTGGCGATGGCGTCTTGATGTATTCGTCCGACTACCCCCATGCGGAATCCCGGTTTCCCGAGTCCACAAACAAGGTGCTGGCGTGGCAATCTCTGGGCGGCGAGGTCATGGGAAAAATGATGTGGGACAACGCGACGAGATGCTTCGGAGAGCCATAGAGGGGAAAGTAAAAAGGTCAGACTCATTAGCAAATATTTATCAATTGGTAGGAATTGGATCCCGAGCATTCGTTCCTTGGCAATCCGCTCCGCATTCTCATATACGCCGTGCTTACTGATGCGGGGATCTTGTCCCCTTATTCAGTGTCCGTCAAACCCGAACAACCCCAGTTGCCTGTCAAACCATAGGCTCCGAAATTAGCCTACTGGAGCAGCTATGCTTCTTGTGATATCAATGCCTTATTGGCCACCGGGGGTTTCGCCGGGCCTTATTCTAAGCCCAAAATCACTTTTTTTAACGCCTGTGAACTTTTCGTGAGGCTCTGGTGGTTTGTAGGGGAAAGGCAAACAACTTAGCCGGAAAGGAGAAAACAAAATGAAAAGTATCTACACACTAGTCAGAATGGCGGTTTTGGGAACAATCCTGATGCTCAGTGCCGGAGCTGCAACAGCTATGGAAGTCGTTGAAGACGCTGGTGAAGAGAGAATCAATGATTCGTTGTACGAGGAAATTTATCATATTTAGTTTTTACTAACCGGCCAAGGGGAGGGGCAACACCCCCCTCCCCGATAAGAACATAAGACCGATTGCTAATTCTCAGAGACTTAAAGTCTTTCCACTAGTTCCAGATTTCCTGTCACGTTCAATTATTCCTAAAAACGAAAGAATAAGGAGTCAAGACTGCCCTTGGCTTAATGCCGCAACGTCCCACCCCTGGCTTAGATTATACTTGGCTCAAAGCATGCCATTGACACAGCCAGATTGGTGGAATATCATCCAGTACACTGGAAGACAACACCCTTCGACAAGTTAACAAATTCCACCAATTACGAACGCACCAAAGGAGGAACCTATGGCGTCCAAATATATGATTCCACGTATGCCGGAAGTTAAAGAGCCGACATCGGCAAAAGAGATATTGCCGGCGCTGAAGTCGGTTGTAACCCGAAAGTCCCAGCGTGGCCTTTATGAGGGGCTCGGTCTCAAGCCGGGCGAGCGAGTATTTATGATCTCGGACAGCACCATCAATCCGATTTTACCGGAGGCATTCGAACAGGCCATCCGGGATAGCGGCGGCCACTGCGACACGGTCAATCTCGAAGGCTATCCGGTCATGGACGACCCCCTAGAGCTGGTCGATGGGCCAAACACCACAAACTGGTACCCCGATTGGGTCTGGGAGGGCGCTAAACAATCAGACATTATACTTTGCCTGGCCTTCTTCAAGTTCCCGCATACTCCCGCCCTTCCCTTCGGGCGAGAGGCACGCAAGGCTGGCACGGCCATCAAGGCTCGGGGAGTGCAGTGGGAGCTTCCTCCGGACATGCTGCTCAATTCCTCGCTCACCTACCCGCTCGACGTCTGGGATGCCATTGATGACAAGACGTTTGACATGATTCGGGGTGCGCGCCGGATCGAGATCACCGAAGAGGACGGCACCAACCTTACCTTTGACCTGACTGCCGAGGACTGGGCCAAGCTGGAAATGGAAGACAAGGAAAAGAGCGGCGGACGGCCCTACACACCCGGCCACCTATTTGTTCCGTTCCCGATGGGATTGAAACTCGATGGCGAGATCGCGCTGCGGAGCCTTACCTTTGGAGGCCCCTTGCCTTTGACTCGCCTCACGGTCGAGGGGCGCAGGGTGACCAAGATCGAAGGGGGAGGCACATTCGCCGATACGCTCCGGCGTTCCTTCGAGGAGTTCAAGGATAAGACTTATCCGGGTCTGCCCGGCCCGGGATCCAATTGGATCAGCACGTTCGCCATGTGCACCAACCCCAAGTTCCGTCGCTCGCC
The DNA here is from genome assembly GCA_963664015.2 of Binatia bacterium. GTDB lineage: Bacteria > Desulfobacterota > Binatia > UBA9968 > CAXXLF01 > JACZQL01. The sequence goes on from CAXXLF010000002.1 coordinate 1,531,966, forward strand.
GTCATACGAGAGCACCCGAGGTTCGGCTCGAGTCCACTCATGGTGCCTGGGGCACCGGCGCTCCGGATTCCTGCACGCCAGTATAGGATCAGGACTATCTTCTCCAAACCACAAGGTCATCCGCCACTTCGACATGATGTTCCCCACAGTCGTCGCCGATGGCCGTGTAGTGATCGAAGACGGCCACCTGATGGCGCTCGACGACCCCAAAGTGCAAAGTATCGCCGAGCGGTATGGAGATCCAGCAACTCTCCTGCGAGAGGACTGGATACCGGATAGGAACACAGCGATCTAGTTCCTCTACTTTCGGGGAAATGATAAATGGAAGAGAGGTTCGTCGGAAGGCGAACCTCTCTTCCGCTATTAGGGCTCGAAAACGATATGTGAATATGGCCAGGTCTTTGGTTTCATGTTTTCGACCTGATCAAATCATCAAAGGCTAAGTAGGTATCAGCCCATTAGGATTTTGGACACCATACTTTGCTCTGGAATTTCACTGGCATCCCTTACCCCCCTCCCCCAATTGACAACCCATCCCATCGGACATAAGATGCCCCCGATAAAGGGATAGGGGTATTGAACAGTCGAGTAAGTACCCCAGTAGAAATCAAGCACCGGGACGAGACAATAGACTGGCGGTGCCTGGATAATTGCCGCGAAGGAATGTACATGTTAGGCTTATTCCGTACTGGAGGCCGTGTTAGCATGAGAGCAGAATCAAAGTAAAAAAACAACTTCTGCCTAGGGTCAGACGACAGCAATCTTGCATGGGTTAGAGGGTAAGGCGTAGTTAGTTATAAGCCGTCGGCTATCAGTTTTCAGCGAATTTCTAGGGCCAGCGGACAGACAGAGATAGGGACAAGAAAGAGCGAAGGGCATAGGGCAAAGCATTCAGATAAGATCTCGGACTTCTGACAACAGGACTACGAGGAAGAAAACAGCAAAAACAGCTCCCGACGTCCTTGTAGACTTTCACCATTCTCCCCCACTTCCCTCCCGTAATTGACAAGCCACCTCACCGGGCATATGATGCCTGCCGATCAAGAGTTTAGCTAGGGGAACAGGGTCATCAAACCGGGCGGTCGTACGCCCGATGGAGGTTAAACCACATGGCCAAAATTACTCTGGGTATTGGCTCATCTCATGCGCCGCAGCTCGCGATGCCTCCCGAGAACTGGCGAGAATACGGTGATTGGGCGCGGACTCAGCCGGAACACTGGTTCGAAGGGAAAACGTACTCCTTCCCGGAACTTGTCGAGGCCCGCGCGAAAGACCACTTCGAAAAGGAATGCACTGAAGAGAAGTTCCGGGCCCGCTTCGAATCTTGTCAGAAGGGGATCGCCCATCTCCGTGAAACCCTGGGTCGCATCGCCCCCGACGCCTGCGTCATTTTCGGTGACGACCAGAAAGAGGTCTTTGGCGACGACAACATGCCGCCCATCGCTATTTACCACGGCGCAACCGTCGACGACGCACCCAATGGACGCCGGGGGGGGGGTATAGCGGGGGCGGCCTGCTGTCCGTGACCCGATCATCGATAACGCTCCGCCGGACCGCCTCAGCCATCCGGCAGAGGCCGGGTTGGGACAACACCTCATCGAGGCGCTGACCGCCAACGACTTGGATGTGACACGCACCAATGCTCTCGGGGGACGCCTCGATGCCGGGATCGGACACGCCTTCTACTACATCTATCGCAGGTTAATGAACAACAAAACGATCCCCCACGTGCCGGTAATGGCGAACACCTACTATCCACCGAATGTGCCGATCGCTACGCGGTGCTATCGGTTAGGCCAGGCAGTGCGCCAGGTGATCGAGGAGGAGCTTGACTCGCGTATCCTGGAGAGCGTGCAGAACGACGATATGGCAAAGCTCACTGACTACCCCGACGTCCGGTTCCGTGCCGGCACTTCTGAGATCAAGAATTGGGTCACCCTGGCGGGTACCCCCGTTGTTGATGACCACGTCGATGGTGCCGAACTTCTCCATCGCCTCCTCGTACATCTCGTTCACCTGGGATTGGAGCGTGATGTCTATGACCCCTATCAGTACGTTAGGGTTGCCTTTCAGCTCCTCGCGGAAATCGGAATCGTCGTTCGACACGCCCGTAGGCACCCACGACAGGTCCGTCGCGACGACCCTCGCCCCCCTCCTTGAGGAATACGCGGACCATCTCGCGGCCCATACCCCGGGCTTCCCCGGTTACTAAGACGACTTTATTTTCAACAGACATGGTCTCCCCCTCTCGGTGAGAATCGAAACGAGTTTTTCATTGCAACCCGATTTCGGCCCAGACAGTATCCGAGATGGAGCATTTATGTCACGACTCGGGATTGGGCAAGTCGGAAAAGTAAAAAGGCAAAAAAGAGGTAGGGAAAGAGAACAGATATCAGCGGTCAAGGCACCGATTTGAAGGTTTTCTCCACCGCAGCTTGCATGAGTTCCGCCTGCCAGCGCAATAGGCCCCCACTCGTCATAATCTCATCGAGGGTCCGGGGCCGGCTCACGGCTATGGCCTCGAGGGCGGCTCTGGGTGCCAGAGTCGACGGAGCAATCTCCAGTTCCTTGGCGATCTTGGCACACTCGCCGCGCAGCGCGTTAATCTGCTCCTGGCAGTCGATGCGTGGCGTGTTAGAGCGCACGTGGCTTGTACGTTCCGGCCACTCCGTCGGCTTCAGGCCGGCTGCTCGAATGATCGCCTCCTCGAGCGTCCCTAGCCACGAGCCGACGATATTGCGCGGCAATTTAGGTCCTTGGTCCAAGGTCGCGGCGGGATGAGACTCTGCCCATTGGAGCAAGTCCAGTATTTGCTGGTTTCCAAAGACCTTAAAGGGCGGCCGGTTGGTGCGCCGGGCGTGCATGTCGCGCCAGAGCCAGATTTCCCTCAGATAGGCCAGTTGGCGACGGGTCAGCCTCCCGGCTCCTTTGATTCGCCAGGCTTCCTCGGGATCGCGTGAATTTTCACGCTCGGTGGAATCCACCATCGCGCGGCAACTTTCCCTATGCCAATCGACCCGCCCCCGCTGGTGCAGCTCCTCGTGCAGGCGTTCGGCGAGCTGCTCGAGGAAACGCGTGTCGTTGACCGCGTAGTGCAGCTGTTCTTCGCTAAGCGGTCGGCGCGACCAGTCCGACTTCTGTGATCCCTTTCCAATCGTAAACTCCAAGAATCTTTCGATGAGGGCCGCCAGCCCGATCTGTTCGATACCGAGTAATTGCGCCGCTATCATAGTGTCGAAGATTTCACGGCGCGGCCTGAAGCCCATCCAGGTACGCATCATGCGCAGGTCATAGTCGCCACCGTGCACGATCAGCGGCTTCTCGGCCAGCGCCTCGACAAAAACCGTCAGGTCCAATCCGGCAAGCGGGTCGACAAGAAAATGCTCCCCTCCTAGGGAGAGCTGGAGCAAACAGACCTTTTCAAAATAGTTATGCAAACTGTCGGCCTCGGTATCCACCGCTGCCCTTCCGTCCCCCTTGATGCAACCGATCAGCCTTTCCAGCGCGGCGGGTCCTTGGACGTAGATGTAATCCTCCGACTCCGGCGTACACAACGAATCAATCTCCTTCATCAAACTTGAGCCCCTTAGTTTGAACCCTTGGACCCCGAGACCCAAGACCTTAGTGTCTATCTGTGTGAGGCCTCTCCCGAAGCCAACCACGGTATTTTATTATCATGTGGTCAGGGGCAGGTCTATGGATTTCAGCAGCAAGTCAATGACTACGGGCTACTGACGACAGGACTACAAAGATAAGCCCATAGCGATTCGAGAACAGATATGAATGAGAACTTCAGCCTAAGATCTGGCAGTGGTCCCTTGTACCGCCGCTTCGGCGAGGGCGGCTTCCCTACCAGCGATACGACCAAAAACACAGCACCTCGGCAAGCCGTGCAAGGCGAATCCGCCTGCCGACTCTCCGGCGCAGTACAGTCCCGGTATGGCCGCTCCCTTCATGTCTATCACCTGGCACTTGGTGTTAACTCTCAGTCCGGCCAAAGAATCGTGGAGTATAGGCGTAGACCATGCCGCGTAGAAGGGCGGCGTCTGGAGCTTAAACAGGGGAGTCGATTTCCCAAACTCCGGGTCCGCTCCCATGTCCGCGTACGAATTGTACTTTGCTACCGTTTCCTCCAGTGCACGCGCCGGCACGGGTTGTTTCTGGTGAGGGTTGACGATCCTGTGGGCCAACTCGGTGATCGTGTTGGCAGCGAAGAACCATCCGTTGGGATCCACGTTTGGCGGTGTAGGCTCCCATCCCTCTCGATTGACGGCTTCTGCGTCAAAGATCGCCCATATGGGTCCGCCCCCGTTGGTTTCACTCCCATTCAGTCCCAGGGCCGCGTTTATGAAGTCATATGTATTATCGAGCTCGTCCCAGAATCTCAGGCCCTGCTGGTTGACGAGGATTACGTTATGCCAATCCTTTACGGTAAGGCCGGAAGCACCGGCGAGATGGAACGTGGGGCTGTCCGGTCTCCACTTCAGGCTGACATAACCGTAACGGCACCCGATGTGCTGCGTTTTTGAAACCGCTCGGCCGCCCTCTGTAGTCTGGTTCGCGGTCCCCCACAAGGATGCCCCGATGGCCATGGCCAGGATCTCCGAGTCACCGTTTTGGTTGGACCAGGGTTCACCTGCGGTCTGGTACTCATCGGTCAACCGCGGGTCAAACATTCTACGAAATTCCACATTGCTGGTGTGACCGCCTGTGGCGAGAATGACGCCTCGTCTTGCCTGGATGTTCACGTCTTTTCCCTCGGACACAGCTTTGATTCCAAGCACTCTTCCCGAGAACGGGCTTGTTCTGATAATGCTCGTCATCTTGTGGCCCAGCAGAAACCGCACCCCCTTTGCCCTGGCACTGGCCTCCAAATGCCTGACGAGGCCGGAGCCATTCCGTGCATTGATGGTTTCGTTGATGTTATCTGAAAACCGCCGGATGACCGCGAGTCGGGGAACAGTCTCGTCCGGCGCGACGATCGGGGGATTATCCATAAACTTGACGCCGTTTTCGACCAGGAACTCAAACGTCGGTACATTTTCTTCCGCCCAGACGCTTACCAGGTCTCTATCACTGTACTTGGCCTGGCGGCTGAGGAATGTCGTATGGTCCAGGAATACCTGGTCTACGGAATCCTCGATCCCGTATTTCTTTTGAAAACTCGTCCCACCGCCAAGGGGAAGTCTCCCACCGCTCAGCATGGCGTGGCCGCCAATGTCGTGATTTTCCTCGATAGCGATCACGGTGGCCCCGAGATCGCATGCCATAACGGCGGCGGGAAGCCCCGCTGCCCCTGTCCCAACAACAACGACATCCGCTGCATAGTCCCAATCCACCTTGGTGGTGTCCGAATCATTCTGGTTCATTAGTTCCCCCCAACCTAGAAGGAAAATATTCGACAACCACCTCTAATGTCAACTCCGGCATGGGTGAGGGGCAAATCGATTAGATGGGACTATTAACTACGGGACTACGGGGAAAAGAGGAACAGTAGGCAGTAAGGAGAAAGCTATCAGCCAAAGAAGAGAAAAAGCCAGGGAGCATTAGGCAGCAAATCAAGGACTACGGACTGCCTGACCACAAACTCACAAAGCAAAGGGCAGAGCGCATAGCGATAAGGACACCGGACCAAGACTACTGACTAACCTAAATTTCGAACAGCCTGAAAAGAAGGCAGGTTTAGGCTCCAGAATAACCATTTTCATAACAAAAACACGAGGCTAAGAAGGCAGATCGGTGCGTTGACGGCAATAGGGCAAAATGTTAGCGTGGCCCTTCTTTTGGGAGGTGTCCGCGATGGCAATTATCGATGCTGACGCTCACGTCATTGAGACTGACCGCACCTGGGAACATTTCGACGAAGCCGACCTAAAATACAAACCCTTCAGAGTAACAGAGCCCAACGATCCCACCAAAGAATACTGGGTCATAGACGGCAAGATCCGCGACCGGCGCGGGAATACCGGAAAAGATACCTCTCGCGCGTCACAGGAGATGCTGGACATCCCGGCTCGACTTCGCGATATGGACAAATACGGCACGGATATTCAAGTGCTGTACCCGTCACTCTGGACGAGTCTGACTTTCAGCAGCCCCCAAATGGAGCGGGCCATTTGCAAAAGCTACAACCGCTGGATGGCCGATGTCTGGCGCGAGGGCCAGGGCCGATTACGCTGGATTGCGGTGTTGCCCGCTATGAGTATCGACCATGCGATCGACGAAATGGGCTTTGTCAAGGAAAACGGTGCCTGTGGAGTCACTATGCGCGGGTTTGAAGGAGAGTACCATGCAACGGACCCGCATTTCTTCCCCTTGTACCAGGAGGCGAGTAATTTAAATCTTCCCATATGCTTCCATGCTGGTATCGGCAACGCGGAAATAGACGAATTCTTGACTCGGGCGGCTGGCGGGGGCAACTTCCTCCGATTCAAGTGGCCGGTGTTGGGTGCCTTTCATTCACTGATTATCGGTCGCGTCCCGAGCAAATTTCCCGACCTTCGCTGGGGCTTCATCGAGGTTAGCAGTCAGTGGCTGCCCTACGTGATCGGTGACATCGCTCGCCGCCTCGCCTGGCGCCAGAGCCGGTACGACGACGACCGGCCGACGGGCGATCTGCTGAAAGAAAACCGGTTCTACGTCGCTTGCCAAACCAACGACGACATCCCCTATGTATTGCAGTACGCAGGTGGTGAGGACAACTTGGTCATCGGCACCGACTATGGACACGCGGATACCACTAGCGAGCTGACGGCCATCAGGAGGTTCAAGGAAAACTCCAGTTTGCCCCCGGTAATCGTTCAGAAGATCGTCGACGTCAATGCTCGGGCTCTCTACGGTCTCGATTAGACGATGTGTTTCGAAGATAGCTCCTTAACGGGGGAATCGTGGTAATGAACGTTCGATTAGTCTACGGACGGGGTAGGTCAGACATCAGGAACCGCCGGTCATCGACCACCGGGAATCCCCGTCGCAACGCTTGGCAAGAGCTGAGCGGATAGGAGGAACGATGAAAAGGCAAACAAAGGTAATTTTCCTGATGGCCGCAATCGCGATACTGGTTGCGGTCTACGGCGGAACAGGGAACCTGGCCCCGCAGACGGCACGATCCCAGACATCTGCACCGGAGTCGTTTAAGGCCGAATGGACGAAGCTCATCAAGGCCGCATAGACGGAAGGAAAGATGCTCCATGTCCTGGGTGGCTCTGCAAGCAGGCAGTACCGCCCCATTATCAATGCGTTCGACCAAAAAGTTTGGGATTAAGTCGATTGTGTCCACTGGCTCTGGAACCGACCAGGTAAACCGGCTTCTGGCGGAGAACGGCGCCGGTATTTATGTCGCAGACGTGATCCAGATCGGCGACTCGGGAGCCCTGCGGCTAGTACCAGCCGGGGGACTTGCCCCACTGCGTCCACTTTTGATTCACCCTGATGTCCTCAACGGAAGAAACTGGTTTGGGGGCCAGCTGTTTTTCGCTGATTCGGCTACTAACCAATAAGTACTAAACCACGGCGCCTATGCTTCTCCGTTCACTCTCGCTATGCGTTACAACACCAATGTCGTGAGTCAGGCAGATATCGACGCTATAAATTCTGTGTATGACTACCTGGATCCCAAGTGGAAGGGCAAGCTGGTAGCCCTCACCCCGATCAGCGAGCAGGTGGCGGGTTACTACAGTCACATGGCTCACCCCAGACGTAGGCGAAGAGTGGGTTAGCCAGTGGTTCAACCCGGCACACGGAATGACCTTTACCGATAACTGCAAGCTCATTGTGGACGGGATGGCGAAGGGGAACTTCGCTTTCGGGGTCTCCATAGGCTCTTGCGGGCGGGATCTGGACAGATTGATCCGACAAGGCGTGCCCGCCAAGCGGCTGTACAAACCGTTCAAGAAAGCCCCGGCGCTGTCCGGCGGTGCCGCTGGAAACAACATCCAATGCGCCAAGAACGCGCCTCACCCCAACGCCGCAAAGCTCTTTATCAATTGGTTCCTGAGCAAAGAAGGTCAGACCCTCAGCCACACGATTTCCAAGGATAATCCGGACCCCAACTCTGCGAGAGGACGTTCCGTGTACCGGGAAGGTCGACCCGAACGAATGCCGCAAGCCCGGAGTAAAGCATCTCTACTTGACGGCCGATCCCCAGTTCGCGTCACACAAAAACGAATACATGGCAAAGGCACGGCGCATCTTTCGCATGCTCCAGAAACGTTGAGCAGGCCCTAGCTTCAGCAGACGGGCGTATTTTACATGTGCGAGAGCTCGATGCTCCACTGGGATCTCTTCTGTACGGCTTAAAAGCTGAGAGAAGACGGTAGAAACGACCCGGAGGAACGCCCATGCTGTTGGCACGGCCGCTTGCATCCATACTGCCCACCGAGTTAAAAACGCCAGGCGCTCCATTGTTCGTGATGGCGGCGATCTTGTTGACGGTCGGTATGTATCTGACCGTGCCGGTCCTCCTGCTGCCTCCCGTGGCACGATGGCACTCTCATTGCTTGCTCTGGAATTTGCTTCCCCAGCCATCAGCCAGTACGAAGAGGCGAGTATCATTAGCCTGCTCATCATGGCCCTCACGGTGGGGTTGGCAGTGTTCGCCCGCGCGTTTGGTTTGCGTATGTCTGTTCAGCATCAGCAACTGGTCAACACGGTGAACCGATAGGCAAAGGGCATGGGGCAAAGTGCGGAGGAAGTAGGCAGCAAGTCACGGACTACAGACTACGGACAACAGGGCCGCAAGACCAGGAGGCGAATCACTAAGGAAATAGTACAAAGCGTTAAGATGGGACAACTGACTATTGACGACAGGACTACGGACAGGCAGACACAGAGATAGGAATAGAGCAAGGAAAATCCGGCACCGTAACAGGTGCATTCGAATGAAGAGAAATGCCGGAGGAACCATTCCATGCTCCCGCAAAAGGACAATGAGATTCTCACCCAAACCGGCCCCGACACCCCCATGGGAGGCCTGTTCCGGCGTTACTGGCTCCCTGCCCGACTGTCCGCCGGTTCAGGTCAGGCTTCTGGGTGAGGAGCTCGTGGCCTTTCGTGATAGCCAGGGAAGAGTGGGTCTCTTAGACGAGCACTGCTCCCACCGAGGGACTTCCCTTTATTACGGCCGGAACGAGGAGTGCGGGCTGCGTTGCATCTATCATGGCTGGAAGTATGATATGGACGGGAATGTCCTGGAGACGCCAGCAGCGCCGTCAGGCAGCGATTTCAAAACGAAGATCCACCACCGGACCTATCCATGCAGGGAGGAAGCCGGAATTGTTTTTGCTTACATGGGCCCCCTTGAGAAAAAGCCGTTGTTTCCATCGTACGAGTGGGTCGGCTTATCTGAGGATCAGGTCTTTGTAACCAAGGTTTTTCTGAAGTGTAACTATCTTCAAGGCCTCGAAGGAGACTGTGACTCATCCCATCTATCCTATTTGCACAAATCGTTTAAGGCAGGAACCAGGGAGTTTGAGAATGAAGCCTACGCAAACGACGGTGCGCCTAAATTAGAAGCCGTGGGGACGGACTTCGGAGTACGGATGGTCTCGCTCAGAAAGTCGGGACCTAGCACCAATCTTTTTCGCGTTACCAATTTTGTCATGCCGTGCCAAGGATTCATACCAGGCGGAAGAGAGGGGCTGACCACCCACTATTACGTCCCCATAGACGATGCCCACGTCTGGAAATAGTACGTGATTATCAACCGGGACCGGCCTCTACGGAAGGAAGAGAGGACCCTGGGGAATGACTTGGGTCCCGATTACAAGAAGCTCCGTAATCTCCACAACCATTACCTCCAGGACAGGGGAGCTCAGAGAACTCAAACCTTTATCGGCGCGGGGCCTTCTTTTTTCGTACACGATTCGTGCGCTACCGAGTCCATGGGCCCCATCTTTGATCGAAGCAGAGAGCATCTAGCGGTAAGCGACACGATGGTGATAACGGTGCGCAAATCCTTGATCACGGCCGTGACGTCTTTTCAGGACGGAAAAGAACTGCCACACATTGTCACGGATCCTACAAGAAACACCTTTCAGCACCTGGTCACAACCTCGGAGACATTACCGTCAACGGTTGCAGCTGATCAACAGCTTGATCTGCGCATGAACGAACAGCGATAAGGGAACAGTTTCAATCTGCTTTTGCCTGTTTAGAGCCTCTTCAACCCGACCCGCGCGCAAAGTGTGGGAGACAGGAGCTTGCGAGCCAGTGCTGAGTAACGAGCGCTGAGTACTGAAGGCCAGAGATCGTAGCCTGAGGCTGATCAGCCTTCGGCTGAAGCCGTCAGCTTTCAGCGAAGATGAAAGCAAAGCGGCAACAGCCAAACCAGCAGGGATCAGGCACCGGGACAAGGCAACAGGTTGTCGGATTTTTTTCGTTTCTCGTAAGGATTCTCTTATGGCTCAATCAGAACTCAAGCTCTCGCTTCCTGATCACGGTGCAGCGTTTGCACCGATACACTATGCTGCTGATAAAGGTTTATTTCGGCAGCGGGGAGTCGATATAGAAGTGGTCATGTTGGAAGGCGGACCCGCATGTGCGTCCGCCCTGTTATCCACGAAGGTCGATCTAACTTGCGCCCTGGGCCCGTTGATCAGAAGAGCTATGCGAGACGGGGCAACAGGATTCAAGGGCATCTCAGGTTTAAGAAAAACAATCGGTTTCAGTATTGTAGGCAAACCAGGATTGACTTCAATCAACGATTTGCTGGGCAAGAGTATCGAATCGCCAAGTTCGGATTGGAGTGGTGGAACTTATTTCAAGCATGTGCTCCGAGAGCTCGGGGTGGAGGGTGGGATTCAAGCCAAGTTCAGCTATGTTACGCAGGAACAGAGGCTGGAAGGTCTGATCAAAGGAGAATTTGATGCCGGCCTACTATCAGCAGAAAAGGCCCTCATTGCTCAAGAGCACGGTTTCAAGATCCTCGTTGCTTTTGATAAGGTCATTCCGGAGGTTTGCAGTTCAGTCATTGCAACCACTCCGGACCTTATTCGGGAGCGAAGAGAAGACCTCAAAAAGATAATCCGGGCGGTTATAAAAGGAATCCAGGAAATGCAAACCTCGAGAGAGGGGTGCGTTAAATATCTTGTTGAGAAGTTTTCGATGTCACCTGGAGCCGCGACATCTCTTTATAATCTCAATTGCCCCAACTGGTCGACTGACCTTAGCGTTGCCTCTATCCAGAAGGAAATTGACATCAGTCACAGCGTGCACGGCATGCAATGGTTGCCGGCCGTGGATATCGTTGACTCATCTTTATTGCAAGAAGTTCTCAATTCATAGGCTACAAGTCTACAGGACGGCAGAGAAGAAAAGTGCAGAGCGTTAAGAGAACTTAGCCGCAGATTTACGCAGACTAAACCCCGGCCGTTCACCACAGAGACGCAGAGGCCGCAGAGAATTCACTTTTTGTTTGTCGGGAGATGACGACAAACAAGGGATACTTAATCGCGGACGATCAATCATTCGCGGCAACGGGCATAGAGCAAAGCGTTAAGAAAGTACGATTAACGACATTACTGCAAGACCACCAGTCGCAGGTTGGTTATTGCCTTTAGTAAAGAAGCCCTATTCTTTCCTCGGGTTGCTCTTGTTACCGCTGCAAGGCCTTCCACTGTTTGGTTAGCTCTCTCGTGAACTTCAGAGCCTTCGTTCGGACAGCCATAAAGTGCGGGTCGCTCTGCGGGTAGATGTAGTCGACTCCTTTATGAATCTTGGCCTCCGGCCGGAGCATGTCGTTGGGAATATCGAGCCGGAAGGACTGGCGCTGGCCGTACCCGTTGTGGATCGCCAGCTGCCCCTCGCGGGACAGCCACCAGTTGATGAACACCTTCCGGGCGTTTGGGTTCGGCGGGTTGGATATGAGCATGACCATGCTCGCGCTTCCGCCACCGGCGAGGATGTTCCCCTCCTTCATGGTGAACCGGTAGTCCATGATCTCGATCGGCGCCCCTGCTTCTTTCATTTCGTACATATCATCGGTGGCACCGACGAAGATAGCGATCGCCTTTTTTCCGGTTATGACCCAGTCCTTTGCAGTTCTATTGTCATCGATCATGGCAATCCCGGTTTCCAGGAAGAGCCTCTTGATCCACTTGGGCCCAAGCTTCGGGTGCCCGTAGTACTCGGAGACGCTCCCAGCCTGGCCCTCTCTACCGAGATAGCCACTCACGATCTTACCGTGGTATTTGGGATCCAGCAGGTCCCACAGGGAGGTGATTTCCTTAGGGTTGACCAGGTTCGTGTTCACCAGAAGCCCTGCGCCGCGAGGGCTTGCCGAGTGGAGGAATACATAACGGCGCGCATGGTCACCGTAGTGATGCCTGCCGTCCCACCACAGGGATTGGTCCCTGACCTCGGGCAAGATTAAATCCCCGGCCATAGGGTCCAGCGCCCCCTGACTGAGAAGAACTTCACCGTTGGTTACCCCACCCATGAAAGTATCAACACTGTTCACGCCGGCGCCCTTCTCGGCAAGAATGCGGTTGGCCTCCTGCCCGCCACGGGTGGCGCTGAGGGTGGCCTTAATGCCGAACTTTTTCCCAAAAATAGGGAATATCTTCCGGAAGGAGCGGCCGATCTCCCCACCGCCAGCTACGGACAACTTTCCCTCTTTCTTCGCTCCGGCAACGGCCTCTTCCCACCTGCTCTTCCAGTCCCCTGTTCCCGTTGCCTGAGCTCGCACCGTTACCGCCGGCAGCATCAATAGGGCAACAAGACCCACCATCACCCAGAAGCGTCGTCCCACTTCCAGCCTGGCGGTTCTTTCTCTGGTCTCTCTGTGAATTACCATGTTCGCTCCCTCCATTCCTCATGGATATTTTCTTGTTCGGATAGCAGTCTCTCTTCCTGCCTCCATGCTGAAACTCAGATACGAAAGCGCGGCATATCAGGTTTGCCACAGCAACCGCCTCGTCTCCAAAATAATAATAGAATACGATCGTTGCACGCAGCGTCCTTCCCTGTCCGGCTATTCCTGGCAAGGATATACCGCGGAGCGCCCATGTCAAGTCCCTGGGACGCCCGTGCTACACCGGGTTGACCAGAGCTACAGGGGTGCTAGAATCGTGGCGTTTGATGAAGGGATCGATTGAGAGTTGAGATTGGCCCCCTTAATAGGGTCCGGATGTAGGGACAAAGCGCAGCCGAACACATACCGGGCCGAGTCCATTACCCATGCTAACCCGAACTCAGGAACAACATCTTCCGGTTGTCCACGTGCCGGCAATCGGCACGTTTGTCATGGCGGTGATCCTCCTCACCTTGGGCTTCTATTTTTTGTATCCTATCTTTCTGATTGGATTAAACAGCTTCAACACGACCAATAGTCTTCTGGCAACTCCTGCCTATGGGCTGGATAACTGGCGCAGCGCATTCAGCCAGCCCGACCTATTTAAAGCGGTCGGCAACACCTTTCTCATCTTCGGCATTCAACTGGCTATCGGTTTTCCCATAGCTGTCGTTATTGCATGGTCGCTTGCGCGAGTGCGTATGCCCTTCACCTATGGTCTGGAGTTCCTCTTCTGGGTGGCGTACCTCGTTCCAACTATATCCATTACTATCGGTTGGATGCTCCTCATGGATCCAGTCCTTGGGTTCCTCAACCGGACCGTCACCTGGCTTCCTTTCTTTGACAGCGGACCTTTCAACATCTTCAGCGTCCCGGGCATCATCTGGGTCCACATTGTGGGGAGCACTATTCCCTCAGGCGTGATCCTGCTCACCCCCGCCTTTAGAAACATGGACGCGGCATTAGAAGAAGCGGCTCGCGTCTCCGGCTCATCGAGCCTTCGGACGATGCTACGAGTTACGCTACCGGTTATGATTCCGCCCATGGTGGCAGTTTTTACGTTGCGGCTGGTGCGAATGTTCGAGTCCTTTGAGACGGAGCAGCTACTCGGTGTCCCATTCGGCTTTTTCGTCTATGCAACCAAAATCTTCGAGCTGGCTCGTGACACTCCACCCCAATTCGGCTCGGCGACGGCACTCGGCAGCATTACGCTGCTCCTGGTGGCACTCATCATCCCCATCCAGCGATGGCTCCTTACCAGAAGGCGCTATACCACCGTTACTGGGAGTTTTAAGCCCGGGCGAATCGACCTGGGCCCCTGGAGGTGGGTGATCTTCGGCTCAATTATCATCGTATTGGTGCTGCTCATTGTCGCGCCGGTTCTCAGCCTGCTCCTCGGAAGCTTCATGCGTCGAGCGGGGATTTTCATCCTGAAGCCAACCTACACCTTGCACCACTGGCAATTCGTCCTGACCGACCCGGTATTCTTGAACTCACTCAAGAATACGTTGTGGCTCGCCACAACGGCGGCCGTATTCAGCCCATTGTTGTTTTCCATGCTTGCTTACATCATCGTACGGACAAAGTGGATTGGCCGCGAGGTGCTTGACAGCCTGATCTGGATCTCAGGGGTTATCCCAGGCATGCTCGCTGGGCTCGGCCTGCTGTGGATGTTCGTGGGAACGGCGTTCCTCCGCCCCCTGTACGGAACGCTGCTCCCCTTGATCATCGTTGTTATCATTCAGGGCAACACGACTGGTGTGCAGATCTCGAAGGCCTTCTTTTACCAGATGGGTGCAGACCTGGAAGAACAGGCCAGGGTATCCGGTGCAGGATGGTGGGCTACCTATTTCAAAATCTGGCTCCGCCTGATGATGCCGACCCTGGTATTGTTGGCAGTAATGAACTTCATGTTTGCTGCGACGACCACAAGCAGTATCATCCTGCTGGCACCACGGGGCACTATGACGCTGTCGATCCTGGCCCTGGAGTTTGCAGCCCCGGGAGTCGGCTTACGTGAATCGGCAGGAATTGTGAGCCTGATTTCCCTGTTCATGGCGGTAGGCATGGCGCTGGTAGCAAGAGCCTTCGGACTGCGATTTGGCATCCGTGAGAGGAAATACTGAGATCCCCACGGATAAAGCAAAGCGCAAAGAGCAGAGCGCAAAGCGTTAAGATGGGACAACGGACGACTGACTACGGGACGAGGGGGGAAAGAGGGACAGTCGGCAGTGAACAGATGGCAGGATGATGGCTATCAGTAGTCAGTTTTCAGCGATCAGTAAAGAAATAGTACGAAGCTAGGGAGGAGCACAGGGACAAGGTAAATCGCCGCCGGAGCTCTTTTTTTATATTTTAAAAGAAAGGTATTTGTTTTATGGCTAGCCCGGACTCTGCATGAATGGGGCGTTGGGACAGCCAACCTGTGGTTGGCCGGGGCACGTCGCGTCTGCGGCGTGCCCATTTTTATGTTAGCATAGAATTCGAATGGTTTGGTCACACGTCATTTTGGAAACGTAAGCGCGATACCAAGAGATATTGGTTTATCGCCGATGCTCAAAACCGTTCTTGCGTCTGACAACTCCCAGGACGAGAGCTTTTCTTTCGAATATCCTTTTGTTGTGGCGGTATCCGACGAGCCAGCCTTGGTCAATTTGATGACGTAATTTTCATTGCTTCCGTCGCTCAGAGTTACCGAGAGAGCCATTTGCTTGCCTTCTTCTGTCGCCACTGTTTGCAGTGAGGCAATTTGAGTCCAGGCTGTTGTCCTGTTCACGGTATCGAAGTACATCCACAAGTGTGACCCAATAAATGCGAAAAGCAGCAACCAAGCATACTGACCAACCCTCTGCTGTTTTTTCATATACCGAAATTTATGTAGGTCGAAAACTTTGCGGTACGTTTTTCTATCGGCTTCCAATTTCTTAGCAGGACTTTCCTCCACCGAACTCACCGGTTCTTCAATTTTAGATCCGAGACTGTTCAGTATCATCCCCACGATTATCAACACCAATGGGATACCGATCACTAGAAATGGATTCATTATGCTCTCCTTGTTAGGGGCTCTGGAAGGCCCTTGGATTTAGGAAGAGGGAGGGGGTCAGGATCTAGGATCCAAACATCCGTGGGGGGAACCAAAGCCAAAGGTCTTGCAATCGTTGAACTTATGGCCTGGCCTTCTGCCTCTTACGCGCCGTTAGGACGAAGAAATTATGTCAAAGAAACTCTATAGGACTGGACTCACCTTAGCAAGGGGGATATTGCGGAGGACATAAGGGGTCAGGCCGGGAAATCTTGACCATCTTTACGAGTTCATTGAAAGCTTCCCTAGCTATATTATCACCCAGAGATTGGCTCACTCAAAATTTGCTACCTTCTTCGGTACAATCTCCGCTGGAATCATATCTTTGGGTATATCTATGCGGAGTGAGTTAGCTTTGGCAATTTTCTGCCAGGCAAGCTGACCCTCACGGGAGAGAGTCCAATTGATGTAGGCACGAGCCGCATTGGGGTGCGGAGCATTTTTAAAAAAACTTATGTGGCCTGAACGTGTCGACATAGCACCCGCCTTTTTTTGACTATAGAGTGGACGAACGGGAAGCCCCTGCTTCATAGCTTTCTCAATGTTTGTTGTTTTGGCCATGATATGAATCGGATACTTCCCTTAACCTAGCCAATCCATCCTCTGACGCTCGTCAACGGAAAATCTAACATCCATTTCTTCAATGAATCGCTTGATGAATCTGGGTCCGAGGTCGGAACTGTAGTAGAGAATTCTCCAGTTCCCAACGTTGCCCCTTGCCTTTGGATCTGTCATTACGATTTTCCCTTTCCACTTGGGATCCAGTAGATCCCACCAAGATCGGACTTCACCGGGCCGGAGGAGATGGGTATTGTACGCCCCCATGAGGACTGAAACGTCGCCCAGCATCGCAAAAACATATCGTTTTTCGGGATCCGCATAGTGGTGCCGTTTCTGCCACCAGAGAGAGACATCTTTGACCTCGGCTAGGATAAAAGCAGAGCTTATTGGCTCCAGATGGCCTGCTCTATAATATTCCTGCATCTGGGTTCCTGATCCCGCGATGGCTATGTCAACCAGATGCTTGTTGGCTCTTTGCTCGGCCATGATCCGCGGACCCAATTGACTTCCCCCTCCACCGGTAAAATCGAGCCTGATTTTAGGATATGCCTTCTCAAATGACCTAATGGCAGCACGCCACGGAGACCGCGCTTGACCATAAATACTGACGCGCCCTTCTTTGTGGCGACCGCAACTGTTTCTTCCCACTTGGCTTTTGACCCAGACTCGGCCCAACTGGCTTGAGCCCCAATGAAGAATATGAGTAGTGGGATACTCCATCCAACATGACCTAAAAGTAATCTCTTCATTGGTTCCTCCTAAACAAATTGCAGATACGGACAGGAGTCCCCGTTTCTCAATCACGGGCTTACTTCTCCGACAGTAGGGAAGAACACGATATCTACTTTTTCAGGGTAGAGTCAAACTTTTAAGGCAGAATTTCGGCTCCCTGCTGCATGGGAACTTTTGCGGTATCTGCTACCATGTGTCTAAATGGCAAAGGGTAAGGGTCCGGCAATGCATCCAATTGAGGAGGTTAATTGAAACCTGCCATATCGAACGAGCCTCACGCTCCCAATCCTAGCTGGGCCCGTTGGACCCGGATCCCCTTTCCGTCTTACCGCTACGTGCCGGGAATCCCCCCCCATCCGCACCGGGATGCTGAAGGACATAGTTACGGAAAAAGGGAGGAAGTCCATCGACCCTGGAGTCCGCAAGAGTGGCGAACTCTGGAGCGATATCTCTATGGGATCGATCTTTACAACTACGGCTACTTTTGGGAGGCCCATGAGTCCCTGGAATCTCTCTGGAAAGCCGCCCAGCGGGACAGGATCCAGGGCCGCTTCATCCAGGGCCTCATTCAAATCGCGGCAGCAAACCTCCACCGACACATGGGCCACAAAATAAATTCACTGCGACAGGCGGAAAAGGGACTAACTCACCTTGGAGCAGCGCTCCGTGAGGGACCCATCTATATGGGCATTGCTATTGAAGAGTTCTCCCACCGGGCCCGCGCCTACGCCGGTGGTAGGATTCTGACGCCGCCGCCCATTGAACTCATTTCCGATGACGGGGGAGACGCCGTTCCGTAACATACCTTAGAAGGTCGGGTTCAAGAATACGCAACTCGCACAAGCCGTGCCCTCCCACGATTGGTAAGCCTGGAGACGAAGAGATTGGGTTATGCTTAAAACGTCTGAAGATTTCGATAAAATCGAAGCCGTTACCCTCGGCCATTACGATCAAAATGCCGCTTCCTTTTGGGAGGGGACGAAAGACCACGATGTGGCTCAAAACTATAAGGAATTTTTAGCGCTGTTCCCGGAGGGAAAAATCCTGGACATCTTGGACTTCGGGTGCGGCCCCGGGAGAGATGTCCAATATTTCCAAAACCTAGGCCACCGACCGGTGGGCTTGGATGGCAGTGCCATCTTCTGCAATATGGCTCGCCGATACACTCACTGCGAGATCCTTAATCAAAAGTTTCTTAGCCTGCGGCTACCGCACCAGGCCTTCGACGGCGTCTTCGCTAACGCCTCTCTTTTTCACGTTCCCAGACAGGAACTGTCGCGGATTCTTGGTGAATTACACGAGGCCTTACGGCCCGGAGGAATTTTATTTTCATCCAATCCCCGAGGGGATGGCGAGGGTTGGTCCGGGCAACGCTATGGCCATTATATGGAATTGGATGCAAGCAAGGCTTACCTGGAGAAGGCAGACTTTGAAGTGATAAAACACTACTATCGTCCCTCCGGTAAGCCAAGATCTGAGCAACCGTGGTTGGCCATTGTGAGCCAACGTCTCGAAATAAAATAGCAGAGCATTAAGATTGGACAACCGACCACGGCCGACAGGGCTACGAGGCCAAAGAATGACAGTCAGCAGCAGGCAGAGGGCAGCAAGTAGAAGAGAGCTATCAGCCATCAGCCAGATAGGAAAGACAGGGAGCAGTATGCAATGGACAACAGGATAAAGCACCGGGACGAGGCAACACGCCGCCGGTACATTTTGGATTTCTTAGCAGTAAAAAGAGAACCGGTTGATCGCAAGACCTAACTCGGCATACACCCCAATTGACAAGCTCATCATTCTGGGTCTAGAATACCTGCCGATCAGAGAGGGCAACAGTTTACAGCGTGCAGAAGGCAATGGGCAGGAATTCCGTGACGATGGACAACCGACTACTGACTTCTAGGCCAAAGAAAGAGAGTAGGCAGCAAGAAAGCTATCAGCCAAATTAGAATGACGATTACCAAACGCAGGACACAGGACAAAACAGGAATCAGGAGGTAGAGCATGGCGACTATTGATGCAGACAGTCATGTGATCGAAACGGAAGCCACATGGCAGTATATGGAAGGCCCCGACACCCAATATAAACCTCTTTCCGTCGTCTCACGGACAGACCCTCCCAAAGAGTTTTGGCTTATTGACGGGAAAGCGCGTTCGAGGGGCGGCAACGTAGGCCGTGATGCCTTGAAGACGTGCCGGGAACTGTCGGACGTCGCTGCACGACTGCGCCATATGGATGAACTTGGAACAGATATCCAGGTACTGTACCCGTCGATTTGGACCAGTGTTATCTTTAGCCATCCTGAACTCGAGCTCGCAATATGCCGGAGCTACAACCGATGGCTCGGTGAGGCTTGGCGACAGGGAAAAGGGCGACTGCGATGGGTCGCTGTGATGCCTCTCATGAGCATGGACAAAGCGATCGAAGAATTGAACATTGCAAAGGACAACGGCGCATGCGGTCTACTTCACCGCGGCTTCGAGGGCAATCGGCATCCTTCCGATCCTTACTTCTTCCCGTTGTATGAGGAGGCAAGTCGTTTGAATATGCCCGTCTGTTTCCATGCGGGCATCGGCTCCCCTGAGCTGCTCGAATTCTACAACAAGGCTCCCGGTGGAGGAAGCTTCATGAAATTCAAGCTTCCCGTGATCAGTGCTTTTGAGACTATCGTTTCCGGTGGAATCCCGGCCCGGTTTCCCGACCTCAGGTTCGCCTTTGTGGAGGTCAGTGCACAGTGGATCCCCTACCTCATGCACTCCTTCGGCCGCGCCCGAGGGGAGCACTCGCGCAAGAGCGAGATCCCCTATGAGCTATTTCGGGAAAACCGGCTTTACGTTGCTTGTCAGATGGACGATGATCTCCCAAATGTGGTGAAATATGCTGGCGAAGACAACATTGTGTTGGGTACGGATTACGGACACTCGGACAGTTCCTCGGATTTAGAAGCCCTGCAAACACTACGTAATGAGTGCCCCGTGTCTCGAGACGCTGTTGGAAAAATCCTCGACGCGAATCCCAGAGCCTTGTACGCCCTTTAGCTGGTACCTTAATAGATACTCACTTTTTGGAAGGTTTCATGGCCTGGCGCATGGGCGTGGCACCGGCAGCTGAAAATGGTTCCGTCAGGGTGAACAATGGTGTCTTTTCAAGGAGTTAGCGTTTTGGCTTCATAGCTGTGGAAGCGTATTGTTATAGTAATTCTGCTGGTCTTTGCCGTGCTGGGACTCGATCGTACGGTAGCCCTGCTCCCCGACAAATGGGTCGAATCTTTAATTGACTGTTAACCTGCCCTTCCCTACCCGCCACCACCCCAATTGACAATCTCGCCCCGGCGGGCATAAGATAACTGTTCACTCTCAGGCGCAAGGGAAAGAATCGAAACTGCATTTCGTGTTCGTGGGCGTGAATCATGGACATGGCAAAGGTAAAGATATCAATGCGCGAGAAACAGTGTAACTCCGGCTCCTACCTCGGTATCGAGCGAGTTTCAACCAGAGTAATAAAAGACCTTCATCCCACTTAGAAAAGGTAACTATCGACGATGTGGCATACCATCGGCCGGGCGCTTCCCAGAGTGGAAGGAGCCTCAAAAGTAGAAGGGACGTGTGTTTACACGGCGGATGTTATAAGGCCATCCGCGCTTTGGGGCAAATTTCTCCGGAGCCCCCTCCCCCACGCGCGAATCCTGAGTATCGATGTGAGCCAGGCCCTTCGCCTTCCGGGAGTAAAGGCGATTGTCACCGGAAAGGATATTTCACCGCGACTGGAAGGATATACACTACAGGACAAACCTGTATTTGCCTTGGACCGAGTACGCTACATTGGGGAGAAGGTCGCGGGAGTTGCGGCTATTGATAAAGACATTGCGGAAGAGGCCCTCACGCTTATTGACGTGAATTACGAAGAACTGCCGACGGTCTTCGACCCTGTGGAGGCGTTGAAGCCCGAGGCCCCGCTGCTTCACCCCAAATATGCGTCGTATCTTGGTCCTCCCAACATGGCACCCCAATTGAGAAATGTTCAGACTGTTATCTCCACGTCAAAGGGAGACATCGCGGCGGGGTTCGCTGCGTCCGACAGGATTTTTGAAAATACTTTTAGAACTCATATGGTGCACCAGGGTTTTATCGAACCTCGAGCCTGTGTCGTGGAAATAGATAAAGACGGACGAATCATGGTTTGGTTCGGGCATCAATCGAGTTTCAAAGTGCGCAGTTGGCTGGCCACCCACATCGGCATCGCCGAGGAAAGGATCGTTGTTCATCCGGTAAATCTGGGAGGTTCCTTCGGAGGGAAAGAGGGATATGAAGATGCTCTGTGCACCTATTATTTGGCCAAGGCCTCGGGCCGGCCGGTAAAGGTCGTCTCCACCTATACGGAGGAGCTGATCGACGGCGAGCCGCGCCACGCTGCCGTAATTACTCTGAGGACAGGGATAAAAAACGATGGGCGGCTGTGGGCCTGGGACGGGAAAATCCATTACGACGGGGGCGCCTACGCAGCGCGCAAGCCCAGCCCCAGAGCCAACATGAACGGGACCTTCATGCTCGCCGGATCCTACTCCATCCCCCATACAAAGATGGAGGGGTACGCGGTGTATACCAATCGGATTCCCTGCGGGTACTTCCGTGCACCCGGCGAGGTGCAGACCTTGTTCGCGGTCGAATCCCATATGGACATGATAGCGGAAACTATGGGGATCGATCCTTTAGAGTTCCGCCTGCGTAACGCCCTCAAGGGAGGCGATACCAGGAGCACGGGAGAATCCATCTCTGACCCCCGGGCTCAGGAAACGTTGCAGCAGGTTGCCAAGTCATCGCACTGGAATGGACACGTTCGTGGCAAAACAAATGGACAAAAGCTGGCAGGCCGTGGATGGGCCTTTGGTGATCGTCATGTAGGGCACGGAGAGTCCAGCAGCGAATTGTTTTTAGAGAAGGACGGAACTCTCTGCTTGACGACGTCCGTCAGGGACCAGGGCGTCGGCGCTTACACCATGCATCGTCAGGTTGCTGCCGAGGTTCTTGGAATCAATCCGAATCTGATTCGGGTCGAAATCAAGGGTACCGACACGGGCCCCTATGACGAAGGAGTGAGAGGGGCAAGGGGAACCCATGTCGAAGGCCAAGCGGTTTTCCGGGCCGCCCAAGCCCTCATCAAGAGACTTTGCGAAGAGAGCGCCTCCCTGTGGAAAGTGAGGCCTGAGAAGGTGGAGTGGAAGGACGGAAAGGCTGGGTTATCGAAAGGGAAGTCTCGGAAAACCATGGGCTTGAAAGGAATCGCCCGGAACTGCGACGTACCCATCTGCGGTTTCGGCCACTTCAAGGCTGAGACAAAGCCGGACGTTTATTCCTTCCAGGCTATCGTAGCTGATGTGGAAGTGGACAGTGAGACGGGAGAGATTGATGTGCAAAAACTCTACTTCGCCTATGATGTAACCCAAGTCATCAATCCAATCATTCACCAGGGCCAGATCGAAGGAGCGATTATCCAGGGTTTGGGATTTACCGTAATGGAAGAGATGGCCGTGGACGAGGGGCGGATCCTGACTTTGAATCTGGGTGACTACAAGATCCCCACGATCAAGGATATCCCTCGCCTAGCAACGACACTGGTCCAGGCCGATCAGGGGCCTGGTCCCTTTGGGACAAAGGCTGTGGCGGAAGCGGGAATCAGCATCATCGCACCGGCCATTGCCAATGCCGTATACGACGCCACAGGGGTACGGATTTTCGAGACGCCGATTACGCCTGAGAAGATTCTCACTGGATTAGCATCCCGTGCCATATCTTAACGGAACCCACGGGCAAATCTTTTTTGACAGTTCGCCTCAACTATAGATTTTTATTCAAAACTCCCGCCCTTCCCTGACTACCATCAACCCAATTGACAAAGCTCCCCCACCAGGCATAGAATGCCCGCGACTAGACGACCCGTTACTACTGAGCAAAGCGCATAGGCCACGGCGCCGAATGACAAGACCAGATAGCAACCGGTTCAGGCACCGGGACAAGGCGACAGGCCACCGGTGCCTTTTGTTTGGGGGTGGTTCGAATAGCACGTACGGTGGTAGGTCCGTTGGTCTCTTAACGTAAGACAAGGGGGATTGATGAGGCTACTCCCAGATGTGCAAGGCTCGCTTACCGCCATGCAAAAGAAGAAGGAGGAGATGCCATGGGACCCATCATCGATGCCGACACTCACGTTTCTGAGTCGGAACACATGTGGTCACTGTTTGAAAAGGAAATGTATCCGAAGCGGCCGGTTCTCGTGTCGGTCCCGGACGACACCGTATACGGTGGGCACAACGCATTCTGGCTGATCGACGGAAATATCGTACCCAAGCCTGGAGGCAAAGCGGGTAACGTATTGATTACGCCTTCGGCGGCAAAATCACAGGCCTCACGAACGGACATCCCTATCGAATCCAGGGAACTCACCGACCCCCAGGTACGATTGCGGGATATGGATCGTTTAAATATTCACACCCAGGTGGTTTATCCCACTCTATTCCTTGTCTATCTAACCGACGACGTTGCCCTCGAAGTGGCGTTGTGCCGGGCGTACAACCGGTGGATGAGTGAGGCCTGCGCCAAAGGCGGAGAACGATTGAGATGGGTGGCGATTCCCCCGCTTCGGTCCGTCGAGGAATCCATTAAGGAGATCCGCTGGGCCAAAGAGCACGGCGCCGTAGGGCTTTTCTTCCGTGGGATTGAAAAAGACCTAAACCTTGACGATCCTTATTTCTTTCCCATCTACAAGGCAGCTATGGACCATGATCTCTCTATCTGCATCCACACGGGGCCCGGCTCGCCTATTCTTTCCAGCCTATTCAATGTCGAGCGGCATTCGGCCTATGGCCATGGACGAATCCCGCCAATCATCGCTTTCAGGAATATCGTGGCCAATGGGATTCCCGAACTGTTCCCTACTCTCAAGTTTGGATTTATCGAGGCCTCCGCGGGATGGGTGCCATACGTGCTCCACGCTCTCAAGAGGCAATCCCTGCTCAGAGAAAAAGAGTTTTCCAGTGAGAATCTATTCAATAAATACAGACTCTTTGTGGCCTGTGAGGCGGATGAAGACATCGGGTATCTCGCGGGTTACATAGGCGAAGACAACATGATTATCGGCTCCGACTATAGCCATAGAGACCCGTCGGAGGAGCGGGAGCTCGTCAAGACAATGCGCTCTCGAGAGGATATCCCAGCTTACATTACGGAAAAGATTCTTTCTGATAATCCGAGAAGGTTCTATGGCCTATAGATATCCTGCCTATGATTTAGGCCGAATCTTACTACCACAGTCATGGGTTGGGAAAAGTGGGTTTGAATCACAGCATCCTACGCTAGCCCCACACCTCACGTGCTGTTTCAACGACCAGCTCCAGTTTGCGCCATTGGTCGTCCTCAGTGAGGAGATTACCTGCTAGCGTGGACGCGAAGCCGCACTGGGGGCTAAGCGCCAACCGCTCCACAGGCACGTAGCGAGACGCTTCCTCGATGCGGCGTAGCAGGTGATCTTTCTGTTCGAGGAGCGGCCCCTTGGTACTCACCAGGCCCAGCACCACGATCGGGCCGTCGGGGATGAACCTGAGCGGCTCGAACCCACCGGCACGGTCGGTGTCATACTCCAACAGGAGCCTGTCGGCTGCCAGTGACCCAAACACCTTTTCTGCAATCGGTTCGTAGCCGCCCTCTTTTTGCCAGCGGCTACGACTGTTGCCCCTGCAGACATGGAACCCCACAACGGCTCCTTCGAGTCTTGCGGTTTCCAGACAAACATTGTCCGCTGCGATCAATTCGTCGAGCCGATTTTCTATATCAACCCCCGCGTCGGTCAGCTTTTGCCGATGAGCCGTACTGACATAGTCCGAGTAGTTGGGTGAGTCCGTCTGGATATAGCTTGCTCCGTCAGCAACCGCAGCCTTGATTTCAGTCTGTAGGATTTGAACAATGTCTGCCAATAGATCCTGCGGAGTCGGGTAAAACTGGTCGGTGACTCCTTTTAGAAAAGTACCGGCATACAACTGGGACGCACTTGGCAGAGTGAGTTTGAACCGACCCGGTGTGTGCTCTCTCAGAAATTCGGTTTCATGGGCTGTGAATCGATGGTGTTTTAGCTTGGCGGCCACGACCCTGGACGCGCTAGGGAGCTTGCCTCCCCCAGGTCCAAACCACTCTTGAATACGCGGCTCATTCGACGAGGTAAACCCCTCGAGCCAGTCGGTGGGACCCGAGTAGAAGGCACGACGTCGGAACTCGCCATCGACGAGAACGTCGATCCCAATGTTTCGCTGCATCTCCAAGGCGGCCATGATTGCCTTGTCCTCAACCTTACGAAGTTCCTCGAGCCCTATCTTGCTATCTGCATAATTCGCACGTGCGTCTAGCAGCTCCCTCGGGCGTAACAGGCTTCCAACCTGGTCTGATCTCAAAACTTTTCCCATCGTTTAGCCTTCTCTGCTCCGGGGATTCTACGACGTTCGGATTGCATTGTTCCAATGGACATTTGAAAAGAATAGAGCCTCCATGGGCTTATGCTCATGCTCTTCTGCGAAGGCGGATAAGATCAGGACCTGAACGCGCCTATGTGGCAGCCCCAAATTCTTACCGCTTGAAGACCTCTCGCAACAGACCGCCGAGTTTAATTCTCGCCTTCATGGCTTCCGGCGTATAGGTCTTGATAGAACCTGGGATTGGGACTCTCAATGGAGCATGGTCTATGCGTACATCCGATCGAGCACTGATATATCCAGTTACCTGGGTATACGAGGTTTGGCCCTCTTTAGAGAGAAGCCAGTTGAAATAGACCTTCGCCGCATTGGGATGGGGCGCTCGGTTGAACATGGCTGTGGTTCCAGCAGCAGGATTCACAGCGGATCCCTCCCGCAGATGCCGGGGATCCAGAATAGCAATGGGTACCCCTTGCTTGATAACCGAATCCGCAACCGCGTCGGAACCGCCGATTAGAATGGGGAATTTACCCTGGCCTATCATATCAATTTCCTGCCGGTAATTCTTAAGGACCACGAGGTTTTGACGGGCCAGCGCCCGGATAAAGTCGGGGCCCAGATCCGGATGAAGATAGAAAAAGTGTAGAGTTGCCTGCCCCGCGCCTGGAGTTCGGGGATCGTCCAGGACCAATTTACCCTTCCACTTGGGCTCCAGCAGGTCCTTATATGACTTGATCTCGTCCAGTTTGACCAGATTAGTACTGATAAAAAGCATGGGCTGCTGCGAGAGACACATAACGAGTAGCTGGCGACCGGGACCGAGGAATTCCATACCTCCCCCGCGCCAGTGCTTGGGATCTTTGACTTCGGGCCGAACAAGGGCAGGCTCCAAGGGAGCAAACGCCCCAATGGGGATTAATGCCCGTTGCGCACTGCCGCTGCCACCGATAAAGAGATCCCAGAGGTAGTAGCCGGCTCGTTGCTCAGCTCCCACCAACGGCGGAATACTTGAACTTCTCATCCCCCGGTATTCAACCCTGACTCCATACTTCTTCTCGAAAAGCCGGGTAAGGGCATCGCGCCTCTCGGAACCGGCAGGCCCGATGACGGACACCTGGCCCTCCTGCCTGGCAGCTTTGACAACGTCTTCCCACTCTTGCTGCCAAGCGGGCTTCGCAGACACCAAGACCAATGTTGCTGCTATCAAAATCATCATAAAGAAATTTCGTTTCATGATGGGACCTCCCGCTCCAATATGACCTCACCTGTATAACGTGCCTATAACTCGTTAGGTTGAGAATGAAATTAGAACAGAGGGCGGATCATATCAATTGTTCGCGAATTTAAGAGTTGAGGGTAGGCCGGGTATTAACTAAGACAAAGGGGTCCAGTCCGCTCCTGGCTCTTGACGTTCCCCGTTGGATCTAATACAGGGCCATATGGCTCCTTCGCAACGCATCGAACGTTAGGGAAAGAATGGTTTTGAGATTTCGTTCCCGATATTTCAAGCCGGTGGTCCCACCCAATCTACACGATTGAGATCGCCAAGAAACTGCGCACCTAAACGAGTGAAAATAACAGCAGACTACCGAACAGGACAGGATGAACCGATTCCTCAGGAAGACGAGTTGGCCAAAGATCTATTAACCCATCCTGGGCTTCCAGGTGGGGGGCAACTAGAGATTCGCATGGAGCTTTCGGCAAATCATTCTGACCCTGACATCTCGGCGGTTGCTAGTCGATTGAAGCCTTGCGATCCCGAAAGCTGGTACGAGGAGTGACTGCCGGTCGCTGAGAGAAATGAGAACATGGCTGTCGGATTTGAAACCGTGGGTCGACGGATCACGGCCCATGAGTTTTACCGGCGCGCAGCGGATTTTTACCGCCGGGCTGTTCTTTTCATGCCGGAGTCGGAACCCCGCATGATCCCGGGCTATAACAGCTTGAGGGAAATGTTCGACAAGGCCTGGGAGATGGTCCCGCCACCTTTCGAGCTGATCAAGGTCCCCTTTGAAGGGCATAATCTCGAGGGGCTCTTTTACCCCGTTCGAGGAAAACCGGGCGCACGCCATCCGGTATTCTACAATTACGGCGGAGCAAATGGCATCTTGCATAGGGGAAACGACGGGGGAGCGGGGGCCGCTCAGTATGTAAGGAGGGGCATGGCCTTTATAGATGTTGACGGTCCTGGACATGGAGGGGCCTTGCGTTTGAATGGGCCCTACGCGCCGTCCGATTCGGAAAGGGTAGCCAAGGCCGTCATCGATTATCTACAAACCCGTCCTGATGTAGACGGCAACCGAATTGGCATTCATGGTTCGAGCATGGGCTGGTACTCGGCACCGCGATGCGCGACGGCGAAGAAACGGATCAAGGCTGTGGCGGTCTGGAGTGGGGCCTTTAGTCTGCGTGACGATATTTTCGATTATTACCCGCCCATTCAGGAACGATTGCGCTGGCTGATCGGTGCTAAGGACTTACGTGAGGCGCGGGGAAAAATAAGCGCCTTCACGCTGGAAGGTATGGCGGAGCGTATCGAATGTCCCATGCTGATCGGCTACAGCAGAGACGATCGAATTATGGACCCACGGGGAGCGCTTCGCCTCCACCAGAAGGCCGTGAACTCAAAACGGCGCATGTTGAACGGTGTCGGTCACGGTGAAAAACGCTTTGATCGCAAAACTGACATAGCCGACTGGTTCATGGAGCAGCTCGGTGCCGGCTAATCTCAAACAAAGGAGTCAAGTCCGCTCCTATTTCGTGACGTACCCCCTATGACCTAATGAGAGGGGCAATAGGGCTCATCCGCTACACATGAAAAAGTTGCTGGACTCACAAGAAGACTCTCAGCGATCCCTATAGGAGGCCTACTGTGCTCAATGAAAAAGTCGTTATTGTGACCGGTGGTGCAAAGGGTATTGGACGTTACGCGGCATATGGTTTCGCCGATGCTGGAGCCAAGCTTTCAATCTGGGATATTGTCCTTAATGACGACACCACGAATGAGCTGAAGGCAAAAGGCGTCGAGGTCTTGCCGTTACAGGTGGACGTTCGGAGCGAGGACCAAATTCAACGGGCGACAACAGAGGTCGCGAAACGCTTTGGAAGGATTGATGTACTCTTGAACAATGCCGGCTTGGTCACTCACCCGGCGTGGACGCGGAGCTGGGGCCCTATCGTGGAGATGGGAAAGAGCTTCTGGGATCGGGTCATCGAAACAAACCTCACCGGGACCATGCTCTGTACAAAGCACGTACTTCCCCACATGATCAAGCAGCAGTCCGGACATGTCATCAACGTCTACGGAGGAACTGCCAGCGCCAAGCGTATCGGAGCCTGCGCCTACCTGGTCACCAAGGACGCGCTGCGCTCATTCACCAGGTTCGTAGCAGAGGAAGTACGCGAGCATAATGTCTGTGTGGTAATCGCGGGGCCAGGTAGCGCCATCGCTACGGAAGAGGCCCCCGATGATGTGAGAAGCCGTATGCCGGGCCCTGAATCAGTTGGAGATACTTACTTGCTTGCGGCGGGAGCACCCATGGAGTTTTCAGGATTTTACGTGCGGCGGGTCGATAAGGAACTGATACTTGATAAGGACCCCGACAGCCTCTGGTGGTTCAAGACCGAGTGAAACCATTGGGGTGGCCGGGTCCCGTTGGCGCAGAAGCTAGGAAGTGGACAGCCACTAGGGACCACAGCCTACAGGACTACTGACAACCGTGGGAAGAGGGACTGAACATAAAAGGTTACGTGTGAAGCGAAGAAGAAGGCGTCAAATCGTTTTTTGACAAAGTGCTTCGCACACCTATCTGGAGTCCAAACTACACCTCTTCGACTTGACTGCGTGGCTGCCAAGACCGATACGCCAACGGATCGAACGACAGGGAAGACCTAGCATAGGAATGCATGTGCCAATAGGAGTAGGATAGGTCGCGGGGGAACACTATGGAAGAACATTATGATGTCATCATTGTCGGGGGCGGCTCGGCGGGTTGTGTGGCGGCTACGCGGCTATCGGAGGACCCGAAACTAAAAGTGCTTTTGTTGGAAGCTGGGCCCGATCCACGGCCCCTTCCCGAGATCGTAGCGAAGGGAACTCGGGCGGTTCAGGCCCTTCTCCAGAGCCCCTACCTGAACATGTATCCCGCGCGCAGAAACCTGGACGGCAGCCCGATGCATTTCTTGTCAGGGAGAATCCTGGGAGGAGGCTCCTCGGTCAATATGATGTCGGCCACGCGTCCTATCGAGGCCGACTTCGTCAGATGGGCTCGACAAGGAAATCCCAGTTGGTCCTGGGAGAAAGTCCTGCCGGTGCTCCGCCGGCTCGAAGCGGACCAGGACTATCCCGATAGCCCGCTTCATGGCAAAGACGGGCCTATCACCGTGGAGCGCCAGTTCAAATTTGGAGAGTCCATTTCCGGTCCGTACAAGGCATTGATCGAGGCGGCCTCCGAATTGGGATTGCCACTTTGCCCGGACCAAAACATTCCTAACCCCTACGGAATCTGCCCGCCTGCCCTCAATATTAAAGAAGGACTGCGCCAATCGACATCCGTTGCATACCTGGAGCCGGCCCGCTCCCGACCCAACCTGACAATTGTCTCCAACGCCTTGGCGGTGGGCTTAGAACTCGCAGGGACCAAAGTTCAAGGGGTTCGCTACGAGAGGGATGGAGCCACACACAGGGTATCGGGGAATCAGGTCGGATTGACGGCAGGTGCTCTGCACAGCCCGCAAATCCTAATGCTTTCCGGGATTGGATCACCAGATGAGCTAGAACGTCACGGCATCCGTATCGTGCTCCCACTCCCGGGCGTGGGGAAAAACTATCAGGACCATGCAGGAATCTCCATGTCCTACGAGGCGGTTCAAGAGCATATGAAACCCGAAAAGCATCATGGCTTACGGCTCTTTTTCAAGAGCCGCCCGGAACGGGACCATTTGGACTTTCACCTCATTATGCGTGAACCCACCGTGATTCCCGGCCTCAAAACCTTGCTTGCTTTCACTGCCTTTCTTCTGGAGCAGCGTAGCCGAGGGTCCCTCACGCTGAAGAGCGCGGACCCTCATGAATTACCGAACATTGATTCGCAGATGCTGACAGACCCACAGGACATCGAGGCCGCGACAACAGTCATGAAGTTTATTCACAAGCTCGTCCGGACGGGACCCATGAAGGAGTTTTTTGGTCCGGTCGTTAGCCCCACAGAAGAAGAGGATTGGGCCCGATTCGCCCGCTCCACCTATACGACTTATCAGCATGCCTCCGGGACGTGCAAAATGGGTCCTGCGTCGGACCCCCTGGCGGTGGTCAATGAAAAACTCCAGGCCCACGGCATAGAAAACCTATGGATTGCTGACGCCTCCATCATGCCTACGGTGCCCCATGCGAACACAAACCTGACGACCATTATGATCGCCGAGCGACTGTGCGATTTTATGCAAGCTTGAGCGTCAGCGGCCGGGTCTATGACAATGCAAGTAAAAAGGGCTTGGGAAAAGAGCTGCCGAAAGAGATGTTTTTGCAGGACATTCCCACATAAACTTGAGCACTGGGGTCGGTCATACCTTTTTCCGAACGAGAACGGGTTTGCTAATTTGGAGTAGGCGTAACATTCGGACTGACGTCTAGTAGCCTGAATTTACATGACCTGACAGATAGAAAACCGGCTCGACCGTTCTCCTATCTATTAGCTAAACATCGAAGTACGAATACCCAGTAACCGTTGACAGAGCGTAATGCAGAGGCAAGACAATCTCCCCAAACACTCGGAAGTTAGATGTTCGAGATCTTGATAGCAGTAGGCATCTTTACGGTGCTCGTCTTGGTTGCCGCCGGCGATCAGCTCTTGCATGGGCACGGGCTTTTAATCATCGGTACCGTCACGGCAGCTTTGGGACTTATCGTTGGTGTTTCTGTAGGGATCCGCTATCACCTAGCTCTTTACCGCACCCTTGAGCCCTTAGGAATACTGGAGCCTCGCTGGTGGTGACAACCCACGAGCTATAACGCTCATCTCCCCTCCGCAAACAGCCGCACGGTGATGACGTGGTTTTACGCAGGAGTGGCTAGCATGGTTGTGGTGTTGGTCGGTTGCGCTTTGATTCTCGCCGGCACCTTGATAATGTGAAACGTTCGAGCATGGCGCAAAGCGATAAGAGGGGGGGCAACAGGGAAGCTATCAGATCGTTACGACTGGTTGTCAGTTCTGACTTCGATCCTCAGGGGATCAATGGACTTAAGGTCGCGGTGCAGGGGGTGTAGTTGTAGCGCAGGGTCGACAGTCTTCACGCTTTTTTCTTCATTTTGTTTGTTCCAGCGGAATAGACGAGGGACAGGTAGGAAGGTTTTTTGGTTTGGGAATCCCCATGGGGATTCAGGAGCCTTTCAATACGATCAATCAGCTGTTCGTATGTAAACGGCTTGGCGAGAAAGTCGTTCGAGCCGCTTTGCCGGACTTTCTCTTTATCCTTGAAGGAAACCCTTGCAGTCACGGTCAGCATGGGGATGGAAATAGTGCCCGGGTTATGACGAATCAAACGGGTGGCTTGAAGGCCGTCCATTTCGGGCATCAAGATGTCCATCAGAATAAGGTCCGGCTGATGGATTGCGGCCATATCCACTGCTTCCCTACCGTTCACCGCTACAATGGTTTCATAGGAAGCCTTAAGAATCTCCCGTAATATCATGAGGATATCCGGATTGTTCTCCAATATAAAGGATTGTCTTCGCCATGGTCCTGCTTTTTTAGTGCAAAAGAGGTGCCAAGATTCAACAGTTGGAGACCGAATTCTTCCTAATTGACGAACGGGCACAAAGCATTTTTATATCGCCCAGGGTGGTACGAACATCGTCGGTTTGTTTGTGGAGCGTTTTAAATAGACAGCTGGCAGGGAGCGGCAATCCGGACTACAGGACAACTGACAGAAGTAAAACAGCAGGCAGTAGCTAGGGAGAGACTCCGTGCCGGATACTGAGGACTGATCACTGAATACTGACGACCGAATAGTTACGAGCCCGGAGCTGCCATCTGCCCAGTGCCCACTCCTCACGGTGCTCTGCTCTATGCGTTTTGCTTTCTGGTCTTGTGGTCCCGCCTATCGGACGGGGACGAGTATGATTTCTATGCGTCTATTTTGGCTTCGTGTTTCCTCTGAATTGTTTGGGGCGATGGGTCGGTAATAACTGACCCCACTAGCGGTCATTTTTTCCGGCTGGATATTCCCTTTTTCCTGCAACAAACGCACCACAGCTGCTGATCTGGCAGTGGATAGCTCCCAGTTGGCCAGGAACCTTTCCGTCAATGAATACCGGATATCAAGATTATCCGTATGTCCTTCCACCACAATAGTCCTACTGGTATCCTCTTCAAAAGATTGCGCCAAGGTCAAAAGGACTTCCTGCCCCTGTCCTTAATCTTCGTGCTTCCCGAGTCGAATAGAATCTTATCCACAAACGTTACCCTTAGCTTGCCTTCTATCTCTTCGATTTTGACGTCCTTTTCGGCAATCTAGTCTTTTAGACTGCGCCCTATTTCTCTACGGGTTCGATCCAATTCGGATATCTTCATTTCTTTTTGCTGAACAACGGGTTGGGTTTGCGCCAAGGCAAGTTTCAACTCACCTATGGCATCCTCTTGTTGCCGGATAGCAGATTGCGCCTGGCTCAGGTTGCGCTTCAAACCTTCTATGGTGCCCGAGAGGCGTGCGTTTTCACTTTGGAGTTCATTGTGGCGTGTCTGGAGGTCCGATAGGGAATCGTTCTTTTCTTTCAACTGTGAGTTGGAATTCGTTTCCAGGTCCGTATACGTCCCTTTCGTTACGCACGATGAAAGGAAAAGACAAATGAGACACGAGGTATAAAACAACGATTTATGGAACATAGCTCTTTTCTCTTTAGAGAGCGAATTAAGAATAGAACCTTGATTTTAAATTTCAGTCGCCAGGAACTGGAAAGTTTCGAAAACGGTCATCGATCGGTCGGGATTCGAACGGGCAAGTGGTTCATTTCGCCCTAGATTGGACCTGCGTATAGCTTACGCTTCGAAGATGTAGCATTTTAATTCGGGAAGAAGTCCCAATGCACAAGGGGACAGAGCGCCGTAGGCAGTAGGCCGCCAGTCAATAACAACGGATTACTAACGATAGGACTACGGACAGACAGAGATAGGGACAGAACTAGAAAAGATAAAGCCAACAGGATGGGGGCGACAGTAGAAGAGAGCCAGCAGAGGTCAACCTTTAGCTAAACAGCGTTGAGTGTTAAGTGGCGCCGTAAGAAGCGAGAGAGCGAGCCAACAACACTGCTTTCGGTCGGTTTGATTTTGTTGTGCGCCGTTTGTTATAGGATGGAGGCGGCTCGGGAAGGCTAAGCGTAGAGGCGAGAACGTAGTGAGGCAGCAGGCGGATGGTAGCAGGATTAGTGTTAAGTGTTGAGGGAAGAGAAAGCTGTCAGTCAACGGTCCGGAGATGAAGGCTGTGAGCTGAAAGCCGATAGCTAGTTGACTGATGACAGATTACCGGTCACCCGTCTTCCTCCCCGGCCGCTTGACGGCGAGAGAACGAGATAAGAACAAGAAGGAGACATGTTATGGCGAATTATGAACCTTTAGAAATTCATGGATACTTCCGATCCCATACGCATCTGCCGGTTTGGTATATAGTCGAAGAGACCGGGATATGGGAGCAAATGGGCATCAAGGCGAGTTTTGATTATTGTGACAGCTCATCCGAAGCCGAGGCGGCCCTGTTCGAGGGGAGAGTGGATTTTATCTCGGGAAACCACATCTCGCCATATGCCCTGGTCGCTCGCGGGAAACCGATTGTTTCCCTCGCCTCGCCCAGTAACAGTGTGAACGATAGACTCGTCACAAGGCAGCCTGTTGCGTCGGTTGCCGAGTTACGCGGCAAGAGCATCGCCGACACGACGATCACAGACCCAGGGGGCGGATACAACCATATCCGCGGCAACCACATGCTCTACATCCTGCGCGGGGGTCTCAGCCTGGATGACGTCAAGTGGGTAGAGGTGGCAAATATTAATTCACAAGAAGCCCGAAAGGCCCAATTGCAGGCCATGATTGACAACAAAGCGGATGCCACGATGGTTACGGGAGGGACGGCGGAATTCGAAAAGGCCGGTTTTCATGTGCTGCCGCTCGGGCAACTCCCCATGGTCAATGGGCCCACGTTAACAACGACAATGGACAACCTCCAACGAAAGGACCGGCTAGGCGAACGGCTGGTGAAGGCGCTTGTACTAGGAATTCATTATGCCCGAACCCATAAGCCGGAGACAGAACAGATATTGGAAAAGCTAAAGAAGCAATATGCCGAAGCCGCATCGTTGAACTACAATAGCGTGGCGAAACTCCTGGCCAAACCCTACCCGGACATCCAAGCCATCGCCAATGCATATGAGCTTTGCTGCATGAAAACCGACGATGCCAAGGAATTGAGCCCCCTGGCACTCTGGGATCTGCATTTCCTGCGTGATCTGGACAATTCGGGGTTTATCGACGGATTATACAAGTAGAGGGGCTTATACCCCGCTAGTCAGCGCTGATTACTGGGTATCGCGCAACGCGCATAGCGCGAAGCGTAGGAGAGAAGGTCAAAGGGAATAATAGGGAGGAGCGGTTTATGGGCATGCTTTTTACATCGCTTGTTCTAGCCGGACTGATGGTTGCTGCAATACCGACGCCAGCAGTGACAGCAAAGGTCCTATCCGTTGAAGAGATTCGGGCTACCCTGTCGGCATCACACCGGCGCGCCAAGGATCGAGCCAGGGATCGATACCGTCATCCCGCCGGAACGCTCGCCTTCTTCGGCCTTGCCGACAATATGACGGTGGTCGAAGTTGCCCCCGGCCGTGGCTGGTATACGGACATCATCGCGCCCCTGCTTCTTGAACGGGGAAAGTTCTATGCCGCCGGCAATGCACTGGACGTGCCCGGCCAACGAGAATACCGCTACCCGCGCCAGCGGGCCTACAACAAGAAGATCGCGGAAAATCCTCAAATATACGGTGCGGTCGAGGTCACCTCTTTAACGCCGCCCAATCATACCAGGATAGCCCCGCCGGGTAAGGCCGACCTGGTCCTTACCTTTCGCAACGTGCATAACTGGCTTAAGGAGGATCCCCGGCTCTACTTTAAGGCCATGTATGACGCGCTCAAGCCGGGCGGTTTCCTGGGCGTGATTGAGCACCGCGCAAAACCCGGGACCTCTGTCGAAAAAATGATCGAATCCGGTTATATGACCGAGGCCAAGGTGATCGAGATCGCCGAGAGCGTAGGATTTAAATTGGCTGAGAAATCGGAAGTCAATGCCAACCCTAAAGACACCGCCGACCACCCAAAAGGTGTGTGGACGTTACCGCCGAGCCTACGCTTAAAAAAACAGGGTAGAAAAAAATATCTCGCCATCGGCGAAAGCGACCGCATGACGCTGAAGTTTCGAAAGCCGTAGGGCAAGAGAAAGCCGGCAACTCTCAGTGATAAGTCAAAAAATAGAGGGAGGAGAAAAATATGATGCGGGTATAGTCTTCATTAGTATTTACTCTCTTCTTGCTTTTTCCACAGGGTGCTCGAAGCCAGGATAAGGGAGCAGCGGAAGCAAAGGCGTTTTTAAGGGAAAAACAATAACCTGGCAGATAGGTTCCACCCCGGGAGCTTCGACGGGTCTTCTGGCTCGGCTGGCAGCCCCATACTGGGCGAAGTATACCGGCGCCCGGATCATCGTTCAGAACCGCCCCGGGGGAGGCGGGATCGCAATTTTCAACTTCCTCAACAAACGTGGCAAACGGGACGGTCTGACCGCGGTTGGCATATTGCTTTCACACAGCTCCTTGGCAGGATCGTCGGTCGACCGGGGATACAATTTGACATAGAAAAGCTGTCCTGGGTGGGCGTGGTTCCCACTGTAGTCAATACCTTTGTTGCCAATAAGAAAAAAATCAAATCCCTGGACGAATTAAGGAACTCAGAGCGTCCCTTGCGCTGGGGGCTGACCCGACCAGGAGGTAACAGTCACTTCATGGGGGCCACGCTCGCGAAGGTCCTGGGACTCAAGGTTCAAATTGTTTCCGGGTACCCGGGAACGCCGGCGGTCCGCCAAGCCTTGCTGAGTGGGGAGATCGACGTCACCGCGTTTCCTCCGACTCTCTTCGCATCACAAATCAAGGAAGGACTAGTTATTCCCTTGATCCATATGGGGCAAATGCCTCACCCCGGTAGAAAGATAACCCTAGGGGCGGTTTTCGACCACTTCCCCAACGATCTTGACTGTCTTTTGTAAATCCTTTTTCTCTTTGTTCCTATTTTTTATGTAGCTGTAGCGTGGATCCAAGTCTCCGTCCCGACTTCGTGTCCCTGGGCGACGATCTCCTTGAAAACATCGGGATAGTTCTGAATCGTGATACCCGTAGGGGAAAAGGTTGTTTGAACGCCCTCCTTGTGGAATAGCTCCAGCATGCGAAAGACACCCACGCGCTCGCCGTATTCCCTGTCCGTAATGGAGCCAAGATTTTTCTTGGTCACTGCGTTCTTGGGAAACACCCGGCGAGCTTCCTGCTGCAGCGATCCGCCTACCCCCAAATCCGCGGGCCAGGTCTCAAAGGCCACCCATGGCGTAATAGCGAGCCGTGCTCCGTTGGTCCAGAGAATGGGTTCCCTCTTTCTTTTCATAATTAGCCTCCCAATTTCGGAATTGGCCTTACTCACGCCTCAACCATTGAGGCTTGTCAAGTTGCTTCCCAGGTTCGGACTAAACCTAACCCACCGATATCCTATTGGAATGTTGGCAAATAAACTAAATTTATGGCTTGGAAAGGTGATTTGAACATTAAAATCGTAGAGCTAAGGAGGCATGGGTGCTGCAATTGACAAGCTCGCCCTACCGGGGTTAGAATGCCGCCGGTCAACTAGTCACTTCAAAACTTAAACCAGCTCGTTAAAGGAGGATTCCAATCATGGTCATGCTCGGTACCGACATGAAGGTCGCAGCGACCCCCACGGAGGGTCTTGAAGAGTGGAGGGAGCCCGACGCCTATGATACCTGGCTGAAGCAGGAAGGCGTAAAGGTTTACGAGGAGTTCTACTTTCCGAGCCTGGCAAAGATCGAGCTGGGGCCGTGGGAGCGCAAGGGAGGAAGCGGCGCCGTTATCCACATCGACAACCGCCATATGCCCAATGACTGCCACGTCGTTGAGATCAAGCCCGGGGGCAAATCCGAGCCGGAGCACCACATGTACGAATGCACGGTCTACGTGGTCTCGGGCCGCGGTGCGACGACCATCTGGCAGGATGAGAAGCACAAGCAGACCTTCGAGTGGCACGCCGGTAGCCTCTTTGCCATCCCGCTCAACTCGTGGTACCAGAATTTCAACGGCAGCGGCGACGAGCCTGTCCGCTACGTCACAGTGACCAACGCCCCTCCCATGATGCGGCTCTACAACGACAATAACTTTATATTCAACTGCGATTACAATTTCCGCTCTCGCTATTCGGACGAGGAGGACTATTTCAGTGGTAAGGGCAAACTTTTCAAAAAGC
This sequence comes from Binatia bacterium, assembly GCA_963664015.2. Classification (GTDB taxonomy): domain Bacteria; phylum Desulfobacterota; class Binatia; order UBA9968; family CAXXLF01; genus JACZQL01. The sequence goes on from CAXXLF010000002.1 coordinate 1,570,141, forward strand.
GGGTGTGGGAGTCCAACTTCATCGCCAATGCGCCGGACATGCTGCTCTATTCGCGGGACAACCGGGGCGCCGGCGGTATCCACGCCGCCCTCGAGATGGCCAATAACAATATGAAAAATCACATTTCTGAGTTTCCCATTGGCACGTACAAGAAAGCCCACCAACATGGTCCGGGAGCCCACCTGGTCCTGCTGAGTGGTACCGGCGGCTATTCTCTGGTCTGGACCAAGCCGGACCGTTCCGACATGATCAAGTGCGACTGGCAGTTCGGTTCCATGGTCGTCGTCCAAAACGACGACTGCTTTCATCAGCACTTCAACACGGGGACCAACCGAGCCCGCTACCTGGCGCTGAGGACGGGCGATATGGGTCTCAACTCGTCGAAGCCCGCCCCCATTCAGCCAACCGAAGTCAGTATCAAGGACGGCGGCGGCCAGATCGAGTACCAGGACGAAGACCGGGAGATCCACGAGATCTTCGAAAAAGACCTGAAGGCCCACGGCGCGCCGTGCAAGATGAAGGCCTTTATCCCCTGGTGCACCGGTGAGGACGGACCGATGAGCGAGAGGGATACGTAAGCGAAAAGAGCAGAGCGCGCTCAGGGCTGAGGAAAGATAGCTCTCAGCGTTCAGCTAGAGAAGACAGCCAGACAGCTTGCAGTAAGCAGGATACAGGAAACACTTAGATCTAAAAACTGATAGTTAGTCGTTCAGAGACGAGGACGACTGACCACAGGACTACAGACTGCCGATCACCGGCCTTCGGTGATGGGTAGCCAGGCAGCAAAGGTTAGGAGGTTCTAGTGGAAGACTATCCCGCCATCGACGCCGATGGCCATATTATCGAGCGCAGGGAAGAACTCCGTCAGTACCTGGAACCGCCTTACAATAAGCGCGGAGGAACCCTGACCCCCTCAGAACCGTGGGACCGGAGTCTCTACGGCAAACTTCCCTTGAATCAGGACGATTTTCCGTCGGTTCCGAGCGCCGAGGATTGGCTTCGCTTGATGGATAGGAGCCAGATAAGCGACGCGTATCTCTACCCGACCTCCATGGGAAACGTCTCCCGGGTGCGCGAGGTGGACTTCGCTGTCGCCCTCAGCACAGCCTACAACAACTACGTCCACGACAAGTTTGCCAAGGTTTCGGATCGGCTGAAACCCATTGCCCTGATTTCACCGCAGGATCCGGTCAGGGCGGCGAAGGAGCTGCGGCGGGCGGTAACGGATCTTGGCTACCGGGCCGGAGTGGTCCGAACGACCGGCTTGCGATTGCCTCTCGGACATAGTTTTTACGATCCGATCTATGAGGAAGCGAGTCGTCTCGGCTGCGCCATCGCAGTTCACGGCACCAACGGCGGCGAGGAGGTTGCCTGTGGGGGATTCGACACCTTCACCGAGGTCCACACGGTCTCCTTTCCCGTAGGTATCATGGCTCAATTTACAAGCATGATCTATCAGGGCGTGCCGGAGCGTTACCCCAATCTTCGTTTGGCTTTCTTGGAAATCGGCTGCACATGGCTGCCCTACTGGCTGAACCGGATGGACGAGCACTGGGAGAAACGGGGCACAGTGGAAACACCAAATTTGAAACGTCCTCCAAGCGAGTGCGTGCGCGAGCGGGGTATCTACTTTAGTCTCGAGGCAGAGGAGACCCTGTTGCCCGAGACCCTCAGATACGTTGGCGACAGTCACTTCCTGTATGCCACCGATATCCCCCACTGGGATAACGAATACAAAGAGAACCTGAATCGACTCAGGTCGCGAGACGACCTCTCCCCAGAGACAAAGAAAAAGCTCCTGCACGATAACGCGATAGCCCTGTACAGGTAGAAGACAGCAGACAACCTTTCAGCTGTCAGAATTTAGCAAAGAAGTGTTGAGTGTTAAGTAAACAGTGATCAGGTCAAACTTCTTTTACGGCAGATAGATGAAGACGGGGGATCAAATTCTAAATCCCAAGCACCAAACATCAAACAAATCCGAATTTCGAAGCTCTAAACAATACCGAACCCCTAAACTACTCAATCCGATAGTTTTGGAGATTGGATATTTTGTCATTTGAATTTGTTTCGTATTTGGGATTTCGAATCTCGAGTTCTGAAACCACTGTTACCCTCTTTGGCTGATAGCTAGTCCTGTCCTGTTGCTCCCAGCCCACTGCTTGCTATCTTTCTGACCTCTGACATCCGACCTCCGGTTCTGTGCACTATGCAGTAACGGCTAATACCTGATTACTCAATCCACTCATTCCAGTCCTTCACTTTCCGGTGGAGTGGTGCCCTGGGGGTACCGGTAGAGCTCCGGGAGACGGAGCAATAAAAAGCTACCGTAGATTAGAAAGAACGCACATGCCCCGGTTATGGCCCAGGGGGCGCTTACAAGTGAGGCGAGGGTGCCGAGTTGTAAGTGACCTAGAGGCCCAATCCCCCGGTGGACCATCATGTTCATTGACATGATCCGCCCGCGCAACCGATCGGTGATCGAGAGCTGAAGCATCGTGTTCCGAACGGTCCCTCCCATAATGTCCAACGCACCTGCAAGGGCAAGCCAAAGCAGGGAAACCGGCATCCATTTAGAAAAAGAAAAGAACATGAGCACCACGGGCATGGCAAAGGAAGAGATGGTGAACAGGCGCCCCTTCTTTCTCACATCACCCATGGCGATGGCCAACCCTGAACCGATCAGCGCGCCTATCCCCGGTGCGGCATAGAGCAGGCCGAGTCCCGTCGGACCAACGTTGAGAATGTCGCGGGCGAAAACGGGCAACAGGGCTCGGTAGGTCACAAAGAACGTGTGGACAGCCTCTATACTGAGGAGGCCCCAGAGGAAACGGTTGTCCAGTACGGTCCGGAAGCCTTCGACGATGGACCGAGTCATCGATGTCTTATGAGTCGGGACCTCCATCGCCGCAATTCTCATCAAGAACAGGGCCACCAGGACCATTCCATGGAGCAGGGCATAAGCAAAGAACGTCCACGTGATTCCCAACAGGGATATGCCGAGACCGGCAATCATAGGGCCCACCAGGGCGGTACTGCGTCGAACCGCCGAGGTAAGGGCAACCGCCCTCATGAGTTCCTCACGGGGAACCAAGCTGGGAACGAGGGATTGGCGTGCGGGACCATCGAAACCGGTAATGGTCGCGTTAAGAAAACCGAGCGCGTAGAGATGCCAGACCTGGATCAGGTCCAAGCCTGTAAGGATACCAGGAATCAAAGCCAGAACTGTGCTGACGATCTGGGCGGTGAGCAGTATCTTTCGCCGGTCCATGCGATCAGCGAGCGCACCCCCATACATGGATGTAATGAGGAAGGGAATCGACGAAAAGATACCCATCACCCCAAGCATAAATGGCGAGTCCGTCAGCTCGAAGATCAGCCACATGGTCGCTACTTGATGAACCCATGAGGCGCTGGCAGCGACGGCCCAGCTTGTCCAGAGGAGCCTGAAATTGCGATGTCGTAACGGACCCAGTGTCACGGTGCCTGTCTTTTCACTTTCAAACCTAATTCTATTAGAGAAAGGCCCCGGGGGATCCCGGGGCATCCTCAACGTACTACAAAAAGGAGCAAAGAGCATAGGGGCAAAGAACCAGAGGGCGGAGATCAGAGGTCAGAGATCGGACTAGCGCAAAATGCATAACGCTAAGGGCAAAGCGCATGGAGCAAAGCGTTATAAGTTTACGGACTACTGACTACGGGACTACAAAGACGCATTTAGTACTGAGCAACGAGTGCTGAGTAGTGAGTTACCGGACTAAAGTAAGACAGTAGGCAGCAATTAGCTAAGAGACTAGCGACGACAGGACTACTGACCACAGACAAAAGACAGACAGAAGACAAGATCCGGACGCTTTGCGCTCTGCCCTATGCGCTTTACTCTTCTCGCGTCGGCGAATATCTGCGGTTAAAGAATCCGGATCCGAATACTGAGAACTGTTTACTGAAAACTGGTAACCAAACAATAAGTTCAATCCGGAGCTGAACGCTGATAGCTTTATTGCTGCCTACTGTCTTACTGTTTTACGCCATGCGCTATGCAGCGCTTAGGGCTACGTTCGCATCGGCAGCGTAACAATCGCCTGACCTCGCGCGGCCTCCGCCCGTGGGTTGTGGACGGAAATCTCCAGGTGAACTCGGCCTAGGTTATCGACCACCTCTTTGTTCACGATCCGGGCCCGGCAGGTCAGCGTGTCCCCCGGATGGCTGTTTTTCACCATGCGGAAGGGACCCAGTTTCCGCAGCCGCCCATCCAGGCCCATCCACCTGCGCAGTGTAATTTCGAATACCATTTCATAGCCGCGGGTGTTGAAGATAATATCATCAAGGCCAGCGGCGCGGGCCGCCTCACGGTTGTGATGGATGGAGCTCCACATGCGATCGACGGCCACGCTCATCACGATTCGCTGGTAGTTTAGCCATACACTGTACGGCGGTACGTCGTCCCCTATGTTCACGCTCTCGAAGGAGAGCTGTTGACCCCAGTCCACTTTAGGATTTTGCTCTTCCGACCTTGCCTCAGAGGGCGGACCCGGCTCAGTGGGAGCTTCTTTAACAGCTTCCGGGCGCTTGGGAAACGGATCGTACCGATAGCCGGTATTTCCCTGGATGGCCACAAGCTCCCCGGTCTGCTTCGACATTCTAGTCTCATACGTCAAAAAGACGCCGTCCCCGAGACGAGTTCGCTTGGGCGTAATCTCTACAAGTTTCGACGTCCCACGCAACCGATCGCCTGGATAGAGCGGCTCAAAATGCTCTACCTCACTGGCGCTGTTGAAGCCCTTCGAATAAGGGACTGGGATGTTGCCCCGAACGGTGCCGCTTTTTTCAGAGAGACCCGGGGCAAAGATCGACGGTTCCCCGGGAGACCAGTACGCAGGCATAGCCCAAAGCGGGGTCATGGACACAGGCGCAACGAGGGTACGGTATCCATGAGCCCTGGCCACAGCCTCGTCGTAGTGCACTGGGCAGTCGAAACAGTACACTTCAACTTTCCGGCGGATGTCGTTGCGTGTAACCTCGTCTACGCCTTCGAAGTTCGACTCGACCCCCAGCCATTTCCGGGTATCTTCCAGTGAAATGTCCACTTTTTCCGTTCGATCTGCCATCTTCACACCATAGGTCAGGAAGGTTAGACCGCAATTTCGTCGGGGTCAATGTCAGGGCCGGGATTCTCCATTGCAGCCCTGGATCAATGGAACAGCGGTCAGCCGAACACCAGGGACTTCACGACGACGGGAACGGCACCCCGGTTCAGCAGTTCCTGGCCAATATCAATGAAATCCAGGTCGCGCAATTCGATCTCGTCCACAATTACAATATCGGACTTTACCTCTAACTCATGCTTCAGCAGCGTTCCTAACAATCCACCGATATCCGAATCGAAGACCAGGACCCACGGGGTACCGTTACCTCTGGGCGCGAGAGCCGAGCTAATCCCTGTGGCCAAGGCAAGAGCAAGATCATAAGAAAAATCAAAGGGCCAGTGGAAAAACACTGCAATGGGATGATCAAGATTCTCCGTACCCAAATCAAGCCGCTCAATCGCCTGCCGGATCGCCCGAGCGAATCCTTCGGCGCTGAGCTGGTCCGGATCAACCTGGGGGACTACGACTTGAAAATCTCTCAGCGGCAAAACCCCGGGATCGGAGATGAAGATCGTGCTACTCGAAACCTGCACCGTGTACTGGGAGGCCCCGATCACGGTGGCACAGATCTTTTCATCCCCTTCCCCGAGGGGAACGCCCAGACTGGCTATCCGTGCCTGGATCTCCTCTGCCAGGAGCGGCCCCAGGTCACCGTAATCGCGATTATCGCAGCCGTAGATGTACTCGGCTATGCCTCCCGAGAAGGTGATCTCATCGATCGGACCTTCAAAGGCCAAAGGATCGGTCAGCAAAAGAGCCGTCGCCAGAGGGGACAATGGTCCGCGGCGAAGGAATTCGAAGAGCAGGTCCGCCAGGCCCTGTGCCAGACGGCGTCTCTCCTCGGCGGACAGCCTCATTCCAAGTTCCGGATGGAGTCCCAAATGGTGTGCGACCCTGCGTCCCGGCTCCTCGATACGCTGGAGGTGCCCCTGAAGGTCCCACGCAATGAGCCGGGCGCCGATATTGATCGCCGCCGTCTCAAGCACCGAACCGTCACGAACAAAAGTGGATTTACATGTCCCACCGCCAACGTCCACGTTGAGTACGGTCCGGTGGTTGACCGATCGTGCAACAGCACCGGACCCGTGGGCCGACAGGATACCCTCCAGATGGGGCCCGGCAGTGGCACAGACAAAGTTTCCGCCCATGGCGGATAGCATGCGCGTGATCGCCTCTGAGTTCTTTTTTTTAACGGCTTCACCGGTGCAAATGACGGCGCCGGTATCGACTTGCGATGGTCGTAGGCCCGCGTCTTGGTAGCCCTCCAGGATAAACGTCGAAAGCCGGTCGGTGTCGATAGTCTCGCTGTCCACATAGGGCGTCAGAAGGATAGGGGTGCGGTGCAGCACTTCGCGCCGGACCACCCGAAAACGGCTCGAGAGGTCGATGCCTTGCCGCTCTAAAAACAGCTTTGAAAGGGTGAGGTGGGTGGTGGTGGAGCCGACATCAATGCCTACGCTTTTCAGGATGAGCCACCCGGGATTGGGGGCAAAGGTCGCGGAGGGATCGATCTCTCCGCTTTCTGATGAATCCTCAGATTTCCCCGGATGGTGATGATGGTCATCGCTCATCGTCCGATGGTCCCTCTTCCTAGCGCCCTATGAAGCCTCCACGGGGTTACGCCCCGTGGACTCCTTCCCTTAAAGGTAGATCACGGGCGGCATGTTCAAGGGAATGTCTTTCTGCTTAAGCTCTTCGTTAAACTCTTTGCGCACCTGGGGGTCTTCGTCCTCGTAATCGATGAGCGTGCCACCGTCTTTTATGCTGATGTAGCCGCTAAAGTCTTCACCGACCGTAAGTGTGTACCCGGGGATCGCCGAGTTGCTGCCATATATGGCCAGATGGCGGGCCGGGCCTTTATTTGTATTGAGGTGCTGGTGAAACCAACCGTCGGGCGGGGTATAGATACTGCGCGGACCCCACTTGATCTTTAAGACCTTATCGCCGGCGCCCTCGGCGTAGGGTCGGACACCGACCTCCCGAGGCCACACGAGGACATAGCCTTCGCCCACAAGGCCGACCAGGATAGCGCCGGGGCCATGGTAGTGTGCCTTGTGATACCTTCCCGCCGGCCATTCGGATACATGCCCGTAGGGAAATCCGTCGGCCATCCTGTAACCAGTGAGCTGCCCGCCGGCAACCTTTTGCTCCAGACTGTCCAGGAACGCGGCGTTGGCGTCGGGGATGAAGTTGGTATACCAGATGGTTGCGAAGCGGCCCTCTTTCTGACGATCATCGGTGGGGGTAAAGTAATTCGCGTTCCCTTTGAAGTGATCCGTAAAGTTGTAATCGCAATTGAAGATGAATTCATGGGGACCCAAAGCACTCATCACCTTGGGAGCGGTGGTCACGGCGAGGAAGATTGCTGGCTCACGCGTTCCATTCAGGAGACGATGCCAGCAGTTGCGCGGCGGCGCAAAAACGCTACCCTCACCCCACTCAAAGGTTCGCTTGGGTCCTCCCTCTTGCCACACCTCCGTAACCCCACGCCCCTTCAAGATCACGATGGCCTCCTGGTAGAGGTGCCTTTCCGGGTTCAGCGCCTTGCCCCCGGGGATTTCCCCCACATAGATGCCTCGCTCGGCCTGTTGGGTCCCCATCATCTGGACGAATGTCCCGTTGCCTCCGGTTCGCGCCCAGGGCTTCCTTGGGAGGTAGATCAGGTCGTCGGTCCCGGCAACGGTTTCATAGATAGGTATCCCTTCTTGTTCCATCCAGGTTTGGTACGGGTATCTATCTCTCATGTCTCTTTTTTGCTGCTCCAGGGTTACCTCCTTCGCGCAGGGACACTTTTCCGGTGGCCCAATAACTATTTTGGTCTATCGTCGATACCCAATGCCCGGAGCGCGTTACCACCCAGGATCTGCTCTTGCTCTTCTGATGTAACCGTATTCATGGATTTGATCTTGGAGACGGGCTCTTTGTCTCCCATGCCCATAGGAAAGTCCGTTCCGATAACGACCCGGTCTGCACCGACCACTTGAACGAGGAACTGAAGGGCAACAACCGAGTGGACGATCGAATCATAATACATTTTCTTCAAGTAGGCGGAAGGTTTCTGTGGAGCCAGTTTCCTGAGGTCGCCTCTTAGCGTATGGGCATGGTCCAGACGCCAGATATTAAAGGGCAGGTATCCACCGCCGTGGGCCAGGCAGAGCCTGAGATTCGGGAACCTTTCAAAAATCCCCTTGAGAATCATTCGTTCGATCATCAGCGTGGTCTTGTAGGGAAAGCCCAGGACATTACCCAGGATCCCAGAGGTTAACGTCTCCGGCGGGTCCCCTCCCTCAATGGGGTGAACAAACAAAAGGAGGTCGAGCTCTTGGGCTGCGGCGTAAAAGGGCTCCAAACTCGGGTCGTCCAGGGGTTTCCCCTGGATATGGGTCCCGACTTCCAGGCCTTTCAATCCCAACTGGTGGGCCTCTTTAGTAATGGCGATGGCCTCCGGTATGCTCTGAAGGGGAACGGTCCCGAATCCGACGAATCGGTCGGGACGGGACTCGACGGCCTGCTGGATCGCCTCGTTCTGGAGACGGGAGAAGTAGGCTGCGGGATCGGCCAGGTCCCAATAGAACAACAGGATGGGAGATGGCGAGATGGCCTGGAAATCGATTTGCATTTTGTCCAGCTCGCGGACCCGCGCCTCGACGTTGTAGGCCCCCTCACCCAGGTTGCCACGGCTTCCACCGGGACAGGACACCGAATACTGGCCGTCGGTCAGCGTAATTTCCGGGGCGTGCTGGCGGAATTGCTGCGCCTTCTGAAACGCTTCCAGGGCGAAAAAATGCGAGTGGAGATCGACATTCATGTTTTTCATCCTTTGGGGAGTCACTATGGCTGAAAGAGAGTAAAGATTTTGTCGGAATTAAAAATGTATGTTTCGGCGTAGGCAACGACTTCGGCTTTTCTATCGGCCATGGCCCCCGCCAGGCATAGCCAATTCAAAAACTCGTGCTGTCCGGCGTCGGTCAAAGTGTCGGGGGCCAGGTTGCGCCATTCACTATGTCGTCCGCTCTCAAGTTCCTTCAACCTTTTGCGGTCGGATACAACATCAGGATAGAGACCGTGGTGTTTCCGGGTCAGAAAGGCGTGGGACCAGGATGAAGACCCAATGACAACCGCCCGCCACCGGCTCTCTTGCAGGATACGACCGACCTCGACCCCAAGGTCGAAGCAACGCTGGGGAGTGGGGGCCGGCGGGGCTAGCTCCCCATCGGCAAAATTAGTGATTGCCCGTTTCGCGATGAGGTCACTCCCGTAACAATTGACGTGAAAAGGAATGATGGGGTAGGCAAAACCGCGCTGATCGTAGTCCAGGTAAACCAGGGTACGCATAAAGGCGTGGGCCAAACCGGGGTGGTGGTGGGGTTTATAGGAGTAACAGACATCGAAGTTGTTTAGAGTGAGTTCACGGGCCAGATGGTGAGCTGCTTCACGGTGGCCGCGAACAGAGACGGCCTTGTCCTCCGGTTGCCCCCATACATTGACGGGGGAGTTGATAACGGCACTACTCTTATAAGGGAAGCATTCAAGCTGATCGTAAATGTAGACACAAAAGGGTGGAACGATATCTTCCTTAAAGTTCTCGTACTGGTCATCGCCCCAGATGAGAACCACATCCGGATTGAATGCGTCAATTTCCGCGCGTAAACGGCGAAATCCGTTGATGGCGATTTCCCGGTGTTTCCGGGCCGAATTGAGGCCTTCGTCGTCTCCCCACTCTGCCTGCATGGGCTCAGGCCACTGGTGTACCTCTCTCATATTTTCTGGCAGCCGTGGGCTCTTCATGAACCGGCGCAGAATGTCGGACATATTTTCATCCGGGAACTGAAACATCGGCGCGTGGGACAGGCCCATTCCAAGCAAATCTGCCATTAAGAGTCTCCCTACCTTAATCCAATACGGGTTTGGTCGAATCGAACTCGATGATCCGGTTCTTTTCCGGATCTCGCACCAGTGCCATGGGCTCGCCGCCGTTCTGCACGATCTCGATTTGTTCGCGCAGCATCTTGCGATACATGATGATCCCTTCATCCGTCGACCCGAGGTTTTCCTCGCTCCGATCGTAAAGGGCTCCTTGCGTCTCCCAGGCCATCTTGTCCTGACTGGAAAAGGAAGTCATCTGGTGCTCGCCCTCTGGCGTCATCAAGGAGTCCATGGGAAGAAATTTTGGCTCTTCGGGCACGTTGGTGGATTGGGGCCTCTCCTTGGGATTGAAGGCCATGACCGTGATCTGAGTGTGGGTGTCGTCGATGGGGACACGCCAGTGCACAGCTTCGATATAACTCTGGGGGATCCGAAGGATGTTGGGAAAGACCAGGGGGGGGCGGTGCTCTTCCTCCGGCCGATCCCCTCCGTAAACACAACGCTTGGTCACCCCCCATTCGCTGACACCCCAGCCATAGTCCTCTACGGGCCGGTGGTAGAAGTCCCCCAGCTTATTTCCCAATTGCTGCATGACTTCACCGTGGAGGTAATAGGTATGGATGATATCGACCGAGTTCTCCATGGCCTGGAGCCAGTTGCACTTGAGCACCGGGTGGACCTCGAGGGTCCGCGTCCCATCGGTCCTGACGAGCACATCCCAACGGGGTAAAAGGGGCTTTTTCTCCGGCGGACCCATATAGATGAACAGAATGCCGGTCAGCCTTTCAACCGGGTAGCTCCGAAGGGTGACCTTGTCCTTGAACTCGGGGTTTCTTTCGAAAGGTTGTTCCAAACACTTCCCCTCGGCATCGTACTTCCATCCGTGGTAGGCGCAGCGAATACCGTCGGGTTCCGCAAAACCGTAATACAGAGACGTCCCCCGGTGAGGGCAATGCTCTGCAACGCAGCCGTAACGGATCTCTTTGTCACCTGGTTTTGAAGGCAGGCGGAAGACGACCAGTTCTTCACCCATGATCTGGACGCGTTTTTTAGGCGCCGCTTCCGTGAGCTCGCTGGCCAGGCAGACCGGCTGCCAGTAACGGCGCAATAGGTTCCCAGCTGGTGTACCGGGACCTACACAAGTGAGTAGCTCATTGACCTCGGGCGTTAGCATGACACCAACCTCCTTATCTTAGAATCTTCGATTCTAAAAGTTCTTCCTATTGACCTTACCCTAGCCCGTATTCTAAACGTTATTTCCTTTTTCGAGCCGCTTTACCCGTATCAGCCCTCGCTTTGGCGACGATTCTCTTAAGGCCGCTCACGTCCTTGTATTCGTACAGGTTGGAAATCATATACTTGCCCCCCGATTTGGCGACCATAAACTGGTCGGTGATCATACCCTTGGGGATATCCATGCGCATGGAGTTGCGATCCGCATTCTTCTGCCACGAAAGTTGCCCCTCCTTGGAAATCATCCAGTTTGCGAAAACTGCGGCTGCATTGGGATTAGGGGCGCGGTTCACCACCGCGAGCTGACCCCACCCCCCCGACAGGTACGCCTCTGAGGTAGGTGCACGGTAGATGGCAACGGGCAAGCCCTGTTTCATGGCAGTCGCCACCTCGGTACCCCTGGCCGCAACGTAGAGCTCGTACCTTCCCGAGGCGACCCAGTCGATCATCTGCACGATGCCTCTCGCTATCGTGATGCCCGTCTCGCTAAACAATCGCTGGATGAACTTTGGCCCCATTTCCTTGTTGTAGTAGAGGCCCTTCCAGTTGGCCAGCCTGCCACGCGCCGTCGGATCGTCGGTCACCATCTTGCCGTGCCATTTGGGATCGAGAAGATCTTTGTAGGTCTTGAGCTCTCCTGGCTTGTGCCTCTTGGTGTTGTAGAGTGCGATGGTGGACGTGACGGTCCCTTCCATAAGGAAGAGGGACTTATTGGGAACTCCGTAATGATGTTGCTTCCGGAACCAGGCCGACTGGTCCGTGGCTTCCGGTAAGATCAAACGGGGTGGGAGAGGGTCAAAGAAACCTTTTTCCGCCAGGATGCCGCCGGTTCCCCCACCTCCCACATAAATATCCGCGATAAATTTTCCAGCCCGGCGTTCGGCGCCGAGCCGGTTCCCGTGTTGGCTTCCCGAACCGGGGACATAAACCATATTGATTTTAGGATAGACGCTTTTAAACGCCTCAATGGCGTTGATGTACTGGATTCCCGGAGGTCCATAGAGCCGGAAGCTCCCCTCTTCTCGTGCCGCGGCCAGGGTTTTTTCCCAATCGGCCTTCCAGTCCGCTTGTGCCGGCTTATAAAACGACAGCAGCAGAAAACTTAGAACCATGCAGAATATAAGCAAAAACCTTAGTCGAATAATCATCTTCATTACCCCCTCAATTAGTAGTACTATCGAGAACCCGTGCAGTCTATGGAGAACCGACGTCACTGTCAAATCCCAATATACTAATCATGACCATCGGTTTAGCGATCGTAGCTCCCATGATCGGTTTCCGGGTTGGATTGTCCAGGTCGTCCATGTAGCAGAACGTGCCAATACTTTCAGCCAGTCATCAAACTCTCAGGTTTTTTCATTGGGACTATTTGTCATAGTTGACCACTTCCATGGGTAACCGGTGCCAGGCAAAATCCGCATCCTCCTGGTCACCCGAGTCGTGTCCTGAAGGATCGATTTGTTGCCCCCATAGTCTACCATTGCTCAAGTGGGAATTGACACTGTGGTGCGTCCTGGTCTAAAGAGGCAAGGATAGGAGGTAAATGACCGTGGAGGGACAAGCGACCCATTGGGATATGGAGGCGGACGTCGTTGTGATCGGCGCAGGGGCCACCGGTTTGCCGGCATCCATCGCTGCACGGGATAACGGAGCGTCAGTGCTCGTGGTTAACGCTAATTACGACATTGGGGGCCACGCCATCCTGAGCGGCGGCAATACGGCGCTGGGGGGCGGCACCATTTTGCAGAGAAAATACGGTATTGAAGATTCACCGGACCTGGTATTCTCTGATCTGACCGACTGGTCCGTCGTGGAACCCAACGGCTCACCCAATTATCGATATAACGACAGGGCCGTCATTCGCGCCTATACCGATCACGCGGTCGAGACTTTCGAATTCCTGGTAGCCAACGGGGTAGAGTTTGCGGACAAGGCCCCGGACAACTCGGGTGCTCATTGCACCGGCAATTCGGCTCCCAGAGAAAATCATACGGATTGGACTGAAGGGGTAGGTCTGGCCAGTCCCGGCGCCAAAAAAGGGACTGGTCTCATCCGACCCCTCGAGGCAAGCGCTCGGGCCAAAGGCGTGAAGCTCCTCCTCAATCATAAAATGACGGGCCTTTTCAGGGAAACCACGTCGGGCATGGGGGCGGGAAGGGTAACGGGGATTACCGCCCAGTACACCCCTAGATTACTCCCAGGAGCGACTACACCGCTCGGAAGCTATCGTTCCGAAGGAAACATCGAGAGTACCAAGCCAAGCATCAGTATCCACGCGGCCAAGGCCGTTATCGTCGCCACCGGGGGAAGCACGGGCAACGTCAACTTCCGCCGCATGTTCGACCCCAGGTTGACCGAGGTCTACCAGGTCGCCGGCGAGCCCTATTCGTTCCAGGACGCGAGTGGCGAGATTGCCGCCATGGCCATCGGCGCGTCGCTCTGGGGACTGGGTAATCAAGCTCTCGAAAACGGCGATCATATGAGGACCCAGAAGGCGATTGGGTGCCAGTACAATTATTTCACCTGGGCACTGGCCAGCCCTATTTTCCCCCTGGTTCGTGCTACCGGGCTGAACGTCAAAGATTGGCAAAATCTCATCATGGTCAACCAGGCGGGGCAGCGATTCTACGATGAGACCCAGGGAGATTACCCGGCGGGGAACAAATTTAACGATCTCAGCCCTTATACGCCGCGCAGCCACCGCAATCCGGGACAGATCCAATACGAATGGAGCCGGTACAACTTCCTCAATGCCGCCACAGCGATGAATGCGGCTTCGGTTCCTCCGGACTATCCGGCCGGGCCCGTCTGGGCCATTTTCGACGCGGAGGCCGTAAAACGTGAGAAATGGAAAACCACCCCACCTCACGTGGATCCAGACGGTTATTTCTTCAGCGCACAAACTCTCGCGGACCTTGCTGCCGCTATCCGAACCCCATTTCAGGACGCTCCGATGAACGCCGCGACGTTGCAAGCCATGGTCACGCGATACAATTCCTTTGTCGATTCCGGAACCGACTCGGACTTTGACAAGCCCTCACCACAATTCAAGATCCAAACGCCGCCGTTCTACGCGGCCTGGGCTACGCCGTTGCTCCACGACACACGGTCCGGTCTAAGAATCAACGGCAAGGGCCAGGTGATGGACATGAACGGCCAGGTCATACCCGGCCTCTACCGTGGCGGTGAGTCCGCCGGTGGATTCAATCAACATGGTCTGGGCCGATGCTCCTGCCAGGGTTACATCGCCGGTCAAAACGCCTCTGGAGAAACTCTTGGGAAAAATGAACTCACAAGGGAGAAATGATTGATGGAAGCCGGATGGGTTACCGTTGTTGAAGTCCTGCTGCGCATCGCCCTGGGGCTTCGTTTTCTTTACAGTGGGGTGGACAACGTCCGGCGTTGGCCGAGCGCCATTGGCGCCGCACGGTCCGTGTTTTCAAAAGGGGCGACGCTCCTTGCCTTCATCGCCGTGGCTTTCCTTGTCCTGGGAGCCACCGGGTTGACCCTGGGTTTTCAGACTCGAATCGCCGCGCTGATGATCGCCCTATTTCTCATTCCAACCTTTGTCGTGCAGTACAATTTTCTAAAGACCTATCCCCAATTGCTAAAAAAGCTCTTGAGCTCCATACCGGAGGACGGTCCTATGGCCGAGGCCCAGCGACTGGGGCGCCACGCCGTGCACACGTCGGAGGTGGGTTGGCAGACCAACGTGATTTTTCTCCTGTTGTCCGTTTACTTCATCCTGCGCGGTTCCGTTGCCTTCGGCCTCGACAATCTCCTGGGATGAAGCCTCCACGGACTTACGCCCATGGTATCCTTCCTTCTGCGGAATCTGCCGACGCACCAGCCTTCGCCAAGGCTACGGCTGGTCCGTCCATCGCATCCGTCAATCGGCTTATGGCTATGGTCTTATGCGAAGGCGGATAAATTCGACCCACCGTGACTCCAGAATCATCTTACCCCACGGCCTCGAGTCAATCGCGGCTTGCTTGTCCTGTTTCGGCTATTCGTCATGCAAGCTGAGTTCTTCGCCTTGATTGCCGCCATCGGGTGGGCCGTTAACGGAATATTTATCCGTAAAGGGTCCCGTACGGGGAATGTATTCGCCGCGACCCTGTTGAGCTTTATTGCCACGGTGATCTTTCTGTGGTCCTACCTCTTTCTCACACAATCCGTCCATCTCGTTCGGTCCGAGGCCGCCCTTTATTTTGTCCTCAGCGGACTCATGCAACCATTGATAACCCGCATTCTCTCCTACATAGGAGTCGCACGGCTTGGGGTATCTCGCTCCGCCCCGCTCCGAAACTCCGACCCCCTGTACGCGGTTTTGATTGCGGTTATTTTTCTGCAGGAACAACCGACCTACCTCGTCTATCTGGGAACCGCCCTGACCGTTGGCGGGGCATGGGTCATTTTGTCCAGCCGTGATGAAAAGGGCGGATTCAGACTTTTCGACGCCCTCTTTCCGCTCGGGGCAGCCCTTCTCGCTGCCGTGTCGCACAACTTACGCAGGTTCGGCTTACTGATCCTGCCCAACCCCTTTGTAGCTGCAGCCATCACCACCACGACGTCGCTGACGCTGTTCTGCGCTTATCTGCTGATCAGCGGCAAGATCAAATTCTGTCGACCTGAGCGCGACAGTTTTTCTTCCTTTGGAATAGCCGCCCTCGTATCCGTAGGTGCACAGCTTTTTACCTTCGCAGCACTCAACAAAGGGAGCGTTCCCGTGGTCGTTCCCCTTCTCAGCACGGTCCCGTTGTTCTCTATCCTCCTCAGTTTCTTTTTTATCAGGCGGCTGGAGTCCATCACCGGTTGGGTGGTCCTAGGGGCAGTCTTGACCGTTAGTGGCGTCATTCTCATTACCAACCGTTAGCCTGATCCGATTCTTTCCATATCGTTACCTTGGCCATTGAATCACTCCTTGCAATCCTCAAGATAAAGCGATAGGCCACCGGTGGGAGAAGAGGCTCAAGGAAAAAGGTAAAAATCAAAAAGGGCTCCTGACGGAGCCCAGATAAGAAAAAGACAGAATGTTCCATTGCGCGAGCAATAACGGGAGGCGGAAGTGAAAAATATCGGTTTGATCGGTTTGGGCAATGCGGGAGGACCCCTCGGCGAGAGACTGCTTAATAAGGGTTTCCCCTTGAAGGTATATGACCTGAACCCGCAGGCGGTGGAGACCTTGGTCAAACTCGGGGCTGAGAAGGCCGGGACCCCCGAAGCCGCGACCGTGGAAGTCACCATTACCATTCTACCCTCTTCCGTTGAGGTGAGAGCAGCAGTCCTGGGAGAAAGAGGAGTCCTGGCCGGAATCCAACCCGGCTTTACCCTTATCGACCTGAGCGGGACCGACCCCGAATGCGCCCGCGATCTGGAGCGACGGATCGAAGCAAAAAGCGGTGGGTTCCTTGGCGGAACTTTGCACGCCGCCGGGGCGCCGTCGGTCACCATTCCCAAGGGCCTCCTCTCCATCGCCATCGGCGGGAAAAAAGAGGTAATCGCCTCGTCCATGGAGGTCCTGAAGGCCCTGGCACAAAAGATCATTTGCGTAAACGAGGCCTCCTCGCCCAAGGCCATGAAGATCGCTGTTATCCTTTTTGCCATCTCCGATAGCATCATCACCACCGAGATCTGCACCTGGCTGCAGGCACAAGGGATCGATCCCATGACCTTTCTCCGGCTTCTACAAACCACGGGATCCCGGGCTGCGGCCAACCGCATCGAAGAGTTTATGAGCAGGCACAAGAGCTACGGCGGTACCCTGAGCAACATCGAGAAGGACATCCGTCAGGCCGTCCAGGTGGCATCGGCTTTGAATATCCCCTTGCCCTTCCTCAACACAGCCAACGAGATCGTGGAACAGAGCGGCACCCTGGGCTCCAACCGCATCACCCCGGGAGCCGCCTTCGGGAAATTGTACGAAACCCGTACCGGTGTCAATTTGAGCCGAGCCGTAAAGGAGCGTGAACGGAGCTTCCCTGAATTCCAGGAACCGCAGGTTTACTATCTGGAGGACACGGAAGAGAGTTAGCCGCTAATCGTAACTCGTCCGGTAAGATAATTAACCTGGCATTTGGACCGAATGATCGCTCTCTGGGCCTAAGAACCAAGCGATACAGGACAAGATCGAAACGCAACCACCCCTACCAGGCGGAACGGATATACCAGAGTCCCCCATTGGGTAAGGTCGGTCGCAGGATAGAGTTGACTTTCGAGAGATCGATTGGATCCGAGTTTTGTGGCGGCTTGGGGTAAGAAAGCTGGAATCGCTTCTCGTTTAATAGATACATATGGACGTCGAAGTCGACGTATTTGAACGGTCTGGATTTCCTATCCTTGCGCAGCATAATAAACCCGTGCTCGTTTTGAGCACTGAATTCGCTCAGGAATTCGTCTTTCCAAGCGCCGCCATCTTCTGCAAGATCCGTCGGAGTGTCCTGGGCGCTAAGCGCGTCAAAGGCAAACCGGTTATCGATTTCCAGGATCGAGTAAAACGGGAGAACGGTCTTGAATCCCGCCAATCGCATGGTGTTGGAATGGATAGGCCAGGTGCCGCTATGTTTGATCTGGATCGGGCGGCCCGTTCCGTCCCGTTGAAAGAGCACATAGAGGCCGGAAGCGTCGAGCGCTGCGAACCCGTCGTCGGCAAGTCGCTTCCTGACGAAATGGTAGAATTCTCGGCTGTAGAGCTTCGAAAGATTGTAGTCCATGACGTCCGGGAAGTCCATGTAAATGGCATCGTATTTCTTACCAGCATAGTTGCGCAGGTATTGGAACCCATCCATAAAAATGCTGCGAACCCGCGGGTTGTGAAAGGATCCCTGGTTCATGGTCCTGAGGATGGGATGGGTCTTTGCCAGGTCTACCAGCTTTTGATCGATGTCGACGTGAACGATGCTTTTTATTTCCTTGTATTTGAGAAGTTCCCGATGAATAAGACCGTCACCGCCCCCCAGGACCAGAACCCGTTCCGGCACCTTGCCGCCCATGATGATTGGGACATGGGCAAACCATTCGTGATAAACTTCTTCAACATTAGAGGCGAACTGGAAATCTCCGTTGAGAAATAGAAAGTGGTTCTTCGGCTGCCGCGGGTCTTCGAAAAACTTGGAAGAGTAGTGTTCAATGAAATCGTCATAGGGATCGGGATCCCGGACGATATCAATTTTTTGATACGGGGAGCTCTCCCGAAAGACATCCGGTAATTCGGGCATCGGTTCGATCAAAGAGGCCAAGTTAAAAGAGGCCTCTTGGTAGTAGTAGTACTTTTTCAACGCATACTGCTCGATCTTTCTTGCGGACAAGCAACCGAGCACGAGCACCGCGGCAAAGGCCCCACACCCGGCCAATTTTAGGATCGTACGGGGGCGTTGGAAGAGAAATCGGAGCAGAATGTAGGCTGCGATGAGCAGGTTGAGAGCGGCGATGGCAAAGCCAATGGTGTGGAGATCCAGAAACGGGACCAGATAGATGGGAAAAGTGATGCCTGCCGCCAGGGCTCCGATATAATCCCAACCGAGCACCCTATTGGTTACCTTCGTTCCGGCGGCCGCCTTGTTGCCGAGATGGATGAGGAGCGGCAACTCCGTGCCTGTGAGAATTCCGATCAGAAATGTAATCGCAAACCAGATGCCGAAGAAGACGACACTGCCCAGAACCAACGAGTTCCGGGTGGTTTGAAAAAGGTAAAAGAAATGGCCGAAATTCAACAAGATAACGGCGGATGCACCAACGAGGCTGAGCAGGATCTCGACCCGAAAGAGGCGGCTCCAGTCCTCAGATTCAGTCGGCGGTCCACAGAGGATCGCACCCACGCCCATGGCGGCCAGATAGGTACCAATCGTGACGCTGTACCAGACAACCATGTTCCCGGCCATCAGACTCAACGTCTGCGCCACAAGTAACTCGTACAGCAGACTGCACCCGGAGAGAATAAACGACAGGACGCACACACTTGCCAAGGACGCCTTTGGCGGAACGCCGAGTAACGAGGTTGGCTTACTAATGTTCAACTTGACCTCGGACCCATTTCCGCTCAGGTTCCCAGGTAGTACCTTAGAAAGAGTTCGTTGATGTCACTGCCCGATGCAAGGCACACGACCATAATAACCAGCAGAACAGACTGCACACCGATCAGCGCCCCCGCCAGCCTCTTTTCCTGCGGTTGGACTTTACCCAACTGAGTCCATAACGCCACTCCTACCAGAGCGTTGAGGGAAGCCACGAAAAACGCCGTGGGGATGAGTCCCACGATGGGATAGAAAAGGAACGCAAAAACCACGGTGCCACAGAACGCACCCAGATAATCGATTCCCAAGACCGAATTTTCAGACTGGCCGGTCTCGATATTTTTCAATTGAATGAGTAGCGGGATTTCAAACCCGGTAAAGATCCCGATGATAATGATCAGGGAATGCGCCAGTGTTGAGAACGCCAGCGAGGGCATACCGATGGAGTCCAGCACAAGAAGGGAGATCACGGAAAAGCCACCGGTCACAGTCAACAATACTTCGACCGTAAGCAGAGTGACGACGGGACGTTTAACGAATCTCCCTTCGGCCATTAAGCAACCGACCCCCATGGAAAGCATGTACAGCCCGATGGTGACGCTGTAGCGCAATACCGTGTTACCTAGAAATGCAGAGAGTGATTGTCCCAGCAGAAGCTCGTAGGCAATACTGCAAAAAGCCAATATGAATGTGAAGACGTATATCATCGAAACCCCTCAGTGTCGGACTCTAAAATAGTGCGCCTGGAATTACAAATGAAACGATGTTTTTCATAGGTGCTCGGGTCACTCCCAATTCAGTAACGGCAGAAGGCTAGTGTATTCATCGGTCCAAAGCCGTACTTGGTCGTACTTCTCCGTATTTTCCGTCGCCGCCAGAAGCAGTGGCCCCGCGAGGACCTCCTCATCCCGTGCCAGGATCATCCAGTGGGCCCCCCAATTCTGATTGGGACCCATTTTAGAGTCAATTCTTATGGCTGCCAGGTCGAAATGGTCCGCCAGACGCCTGATCACAGGCTCGAAATCGAGATGAAAGGTATCGATCAACAGGGCGAGCACCCCATCGGGCTTGAGATGGCGAAGGTAGGTCTCGAAGGCCTCTGCAGTCAACAGATGCACAGGAATAGCGTCGCCCGAGAAGGCATCGAGCAAGAGGATATCGAACTCCTGTGGCGGCTCCCGCTCTAAAGACAAACGGGCATCACCCATAACGATCTCGATATCCGCCGGGGAGTCTTTTAGATAGGAAAAGTAGGACTCGGCCAGGCGCCGGATTTCCGGGTTGATTTCGTAGACCCTCACCGTATCCTCCGCGCCGGCGTAGGTAACGAGGGTACCCGCTCCCAACCCTACCAGACCGATGCGCCGCTGGCGCTGGGGGGAGAGGTATCGGAAGGCCAGTCCAGCCCCGCTCTCCTCGGTGTAATAACCTGTCGCCAGATGGCGCTTATCAGAAGCCGTGAACTGCGCCCCGTGGAGAACCCGGCCGTGGCGCAGGTGGAGTTGCTCCCCGGGTAAACCGGGGGAGAGCTTCAGAATGGTCAAGATACCGTAGAAGTTTCGGGTCTGGATGATTGCCGATCGGAGCGGTTCCCGGGCCTGAACAATAAACAACGCTACGATGACCCCGTACGAGACAAGCAGGGGAATCGTCCCCCACGAAACGCCTCTTTGATGAAACCAGGAGCGTTTGTCTGCGTAAAGGGCAACAAAGCAGAGCGCCCCGGTGCCGAGCAAGCCGATATGGAGTTCGAAATAATCGACGAAAAGGAACGGCGCGACGAGCGTTACGAACACGCCGCCCAAGGCCCCTCCCAGTGCGATCATCAGGTAGTAACCGGTCAGGTATCTGGGATGGGGTTTCAGGCGGCTGAGTTCACCATGGCAAACCATACAGCAAACGAAAAGGACCAGGAGATAGGTTATCAGCTGGGATATGACGCTGGTGTGGTGCTGCCCCCAAACCATAACGAGGGCAGCCATCAAGGCCGGGAGAAGTACGGAGACAAAGACCCGGCGAGAATACCAGCGTTCCCCCTCGAAGCACAGGATGAAGGTCAAGAGATAAATGGACAAGGGCAATACCCAGAGGAACGGGACGACGACCAGGTCCATGGTAATCTGGTTAGTGACCGCCAGGAGCAGCACCGCCGCACAGGCCGAGAGCAACAGCCAGAGAGCGACCGTCCCGGCGGACGGGCGTTGGAACACCTCATCCGGTGAATCGGGCCGCGCCTGCGCTGTCGATTCTGTCGCCCCGCGCCTCCAGATTCCCCAAGCACAGATGATGGATGCCAACGCAAAGACTGCAAAACCAATCCCCCAGAAATGCGCTTGGACGCTCCTGGAAAAAACCGGCTCGAAGACGAACGGATAGCTCAGTAGAGCAAGCAGGGAACCCGTATTGGACAGAGCGTAGAGCCGGTAGGGAGAAACCCCTGGGTGTTCGCTGCTGAACCAGGCCTGCATCAGCGGCGTTGTTGAGGCAAGAACAAAGTAAGGAAGGCCGAGGGACACGCCGAGCAGTAATAGGATGTCCGACGTGGGCGTAGACGAAGAGAGCGGTTTCCAATCGCCGTCCGGTGTGATGGGTAGCTGGAGCAAGGCCGCCAACAGGATGGCGCCGTGCAGCGCTGCCTGCACGCGAGGCCCGAACTTGCGGACACTCAGATGAGCGTATCCGTAGCCCGCGAAAAGAAAGACCTGAAAAAATAAAATGCAGGTCGGCCACACCGACGGCCCACCGCCAAACCAGGGTAAGACATACTTGGCGATCAGGGGTTGCACCTGAAAGAGAAGAAACGCCGAGACAAAGATCGTTACGGCGTAAGGAAGGATGCCCGCCGTCGGGAGAAACGTGTACCGAGTCATCTTCGAACATCACCCACGACGAGAGTTGGATCCAACCGGGAACGCCCACGGGCCCGGGAACCGTTTTTTCGGTTAATGTTCGGCTGCCCTACCATGAAGCAGAAGCTACCCAAGCCTGCGGCCTATTGCAAACTGGCCTGTTGGGCCGAGCCATGAGAAACCCGTTGGGGCCATAGGACCAGGACCGGCGGGGCGGTGAATCGAGTTCAGGACGAAGGGGGACTCTTTCTCAATCCAAATGAATGTCCACGACAATGAAGTCATCGGACCCAAGCGCGTCCTGGAGCACTGGCCGCACCTGTTCCCGTTGAGTTACAGTAACACCCTTGGCGTCATAAAGCTCCGCAAGACGTGCGAGGTCGGGGACGAAGAGGTTCGTACCGATCACTCGTCCGCCGTAGTTCTTCAGTTGGTCGCGCTTCATACCGCCGTAGGCGTTGTTGCGGAGCACGATGACCAGAACAGGTATGCCGTGCAGGCGGGCGGTGGCGAGCTCTTGTTGTTCCATCATAAACGAGCCGTCCCCCGTGACGCAGACCACCCGTGTATCGGGAAGACCCAGTTTCACTCCAAGAGATGTCGCGAAAGCCGTCCCGATGGCACGGAACTCCCCGGCATGAATGAGCGGCCTCGATGCGTCAGTATGGCGGATCACTTCGCCGGTCAGCCCCGAGGCGACCAGGATCTCTTTGCCGGTCAACAGCTCGTTCAGAGTCGCCAGGGCAAAATCCTTGGTCAGCCCCTGACCCTCGATCTGTTTTTTCAGATCGCTGTGCCAAGCCCGTTTCGCCTCCTGGATCTCGGAAGCCCTCTTGTCAGTCCGCGCAGCCGGTTTTTTCCGTTTAACCTCGGTAATGATCGCGCGCAGCGCGGCCTTGGCATCCGCCTGGATTGCAAGGTGACTAGGAAAATTGCGACCAAGCTCACGAGGGTCGATGTCGACCTGGATGATCTTGACTTTTTCAGGGATAATCCGGTGGCCGAAGCGCAAGGTGGTTCCTTCACTGAAAGTTGTTCCCAGAGCTAGAATGAGGTCCGACTCGATGAGAAATTTTTGCGCGTAGGGCCTCCCACCGACCCCCGGGCATCCCAGGGCGAGGGGATGATCTTCTGGAAAGACACCCTTAGCCGTATAACTAGCCACCACCGGCAACGACAGGTGCTCCGCCAGCTCTCGAACCTCCTCCCCGGCACCGGACCAGTCGACCCCGGTCCCGACCAGGACCACGGGCGCGCTCGCCTCGAGCAAAAGCTCGGCGGCGGATTCGGCCGCCCGCGGGTCGATGGAGGGAAATACGGGGGCGGCGGGTTGCGACAGGTGTAAGGCCTCGGGCACAGGAGCGCTCTGCACGTCCGTTGGAATACCCAAGTAAACCGGCCCCGGCCGGCCATGGGTGGTCAGTCGGAAAAGCGGGTCCAACACGGTGCCAACCTCTCCCGCGCGCTCGAGCTTGAAACTCTGCTTAGTAATGGGTTGAAACAGTCCAGCATGGTCCATCCCATGCCACGAGGACCACGGCCCTTTCGCGTTGGATGCCGAATCGATTTCCGAGGATATGACGAATAGGGGGACCGATTCTTTATGGGCCTGGGCTACGGCTGTTGTGATATTGGTGGCACCTCCCCCTGCGGAGACCAGGCAGACCGCCGGCTGCTTGGTCGCGCGGGCGTAACCGAGGGCCATATTACCTGCGCCTCCCTCATGCTGAGCCTGGACAAATTTAAGGTTAGGACGCTTCGCGATAGCATCGCCAAGGGCAAAAGAACTATGCGCGAGAATTCCGAAGATGTACCGGACCCCTCTCGAACTCAAATACTCGACGACCGCATCCGATAGGTTTGCTTCCGCCATGGTGCCCGTCCTCCTCTACGTTAGGTAATGATAGGCCTCCTTAGTTCAGGTAGGCTCAAAAAGCAACAGGGGATCGAAGATTGACAGGTCGTGGGGAATAGACTAAAGAGGCCGGAGATCAACAATAAACCGGTTTCACGGAGGAAAAAGATGTTAGACGGTTACCGCCTTTTTGACGCCGACGCCCATGTCAGCCTGAGCCCGCGCATGTGGGAGGACCTGGCGGCAGAGTATGCGGTACGGCGACCGCGTCCGGTCAAAGCAAGCGATGCCGCCGACTCGGGCCGCTACAGCAGCGGCTGGATGATCGACGGCCGAATTATCCCACGTCCAACAGGGCGGGGCGCCCAGCCGGCCAACACACCGTCGGCTATCCTGGAAGAATTCGGCGCGGCACCTAACCGCAATGAGTTTCCCATCGGGAGCCGGGACCTCTCCGATCCCCAGTCACGTCTCCGCGACATGGACCGACTAGGAATCGACTACCAGGTCTTGTTCCCGAGCACGCTGTACACCCGCATGACCGAGGATCCGGGTTTTGAGGCGGCTCTGTGGCGTTCCTATAACCGCTACATGGGACGGCAGTGCAAATTCGAAGGGAAACGACTCAAATGGGCGGGACTTCTCCCCCTAAGAGACACGAAACAGGCGCTGTTAGCTCTGGAGGAGCTTCAAACTCTGGGCGCATCGGCAGCGGTGGTTTTCGGCACGGTCGGCGAGCTCCCTCTGTCCCACTCGAGCTTCACTCCGGTCTGGGACGAGTTCCACCGCACCGGCCTCCCGCTCTGCGTTCACATGGGGATGAGCTATCCGGCCTTTGAAGATTTGTGTCACAACATTTTTACCGCCCATGCCATCGGGATGGGAATCCCTGGTCAACTTGGCTTTGTTGCGATCGTAGGCCAGGGCATGCTCGACCGTTATCCCGATCTTAAAGTAGCCTTTCTCGAGTTTGGCGCCGAGTGGTTGCTCTACATGGTTCAGCGCATGGACCATTATTTGCCCTTAGACAAGGAATTGGAAATGCCGGGGACGAACACCCTACCCCGCAAGAGGATCGAGGAGTACGTCAAATCCGGAAAACTATTCATCGCCCCCGAAGCCGATGACGGGCTGCTTCTCCAGGAAATCCAGTTGATCGGTAAAGGTCAAATCCTTTACGCATCCGATGTCCCCCATAACGAAGGCCGGCAAAACGCGGCCGCAGAGATACTCGAGCGAAACGATCTCTCGGTAGATCAAAAACGAATGTTCCTCTATGACAATACGGTGCGCTTCTTTGGCGAGCCCTAGAGGCTAGAGAAAGCGTCATGGGTAGAATCATTAGCCGTCGATTTAGGTGGGCGGCTGAACCAGTGCGGCGTTCTCTTCCCGCATACCGCGGCGCATGGGCGGAAGCAATGCAAATCCCGTACAGATCAATATCACCATACTCCCACCGATAAACGCTGCTCCAACGGGCCCAAATAAGGAAGCGAGGGCCCCCAGGTTTACCTGCCCGAGCTGGGGCCCGCCACCGGTGAACATGGAACTCAGCGCCGTGACCCGGCCGCGGAGATTATCTGGGGTTCTCAGTTGAACGAATGTCGTCCGCATCACTTCGGATACGATGTTGCCAACACCGTATCCGGCCAGCATCAAGAACGCTACGGGAAGCGTCCTGGAAAAACCGAAACCAATCAGGAATACCCCTTGAAGAGCATAGGTCGAGATCATGAGTGGGATCTTGTGGCGAACATCGCCCCTGCTTCCGAGCACCAACCCCCCGACCACCGCCCCCACGGAACCGGCCGAGTGTAACAGGCCCAGCGCCTCGGGCCCAAGAAGGAGTATGTCCCGCACGAAAACGGGCAGCAAGACGCGATAGGTACGCATCAGGGTTACGACAAAGTCCAGGGACAGGGAAATCAGGACCATCGGATTGTCACGGACAAAGCGAAAGCCGCCGAGAACGGCGTCCCAGTTGCGTCCCTGTCCACGCTTGGGCGCTGGGATCACCGACATCATGATCAGCGCGAATATCACCGCCAGGAAGGTGGCGACGTCGATGGCATAGGCTGTCCCCAAACCAAACAACCCGATGACCAACCCGCCGAGGCCGGGACCGATTATCGTCGCCGTCTGGCGCATGAGCGAGTGCAGAGTTAGGGCGTTGGCCAGCTCCGCGCGAGGAACGAGATTGGGAAGAATCGACTGGCGCGCCGGGGCGTCAAAGGCCGTTGCCGCCCCGGAGATCACGGCGATGACATAGATGAACGCGGGAGTCACAACTCCCGTGACGGTGGCAACAGTAAGCGCCACCGTCGTAGCCATCAATACGCTTTGCGTGGACAGGATCAACCGCTTGCGGCTGACTCGATCGGCCATTGCCCCGCCGACGAAAGATAGGAGCATAAAAGGGACCACGCGGGAGAGCCCCACAAGACCGACCTGGAGCGTCGAATCGGTCAGGATAAAGATGTGCCAGCCGATGGCCACGTTCTGCATCTGGTCGCCGATCGTCGAAACGAACTGACCCAACCAGAGCAAGCGAAAGTCCCGATGCCGGAGAGTGGTTAGGGCGTTGCGGCGGGGCGCTGGCTGATCCAGTGGCTCGCCATTGGACTGAGGTTTCTCGGGTTGCATGACTGATGGAACAAGGCAGTAGCATCCCCTGGAACGGACTGAAAAGGAGCGGTGTCCGCTCAGAGTGGGAATCCAACACAGCCGGTGAGTCCGTCATCTCCGCCTCATGGGTACGCCACGGACTCCTCCGATAACTATTCCCTTTTTCCTCCCTCCAGCCCACTCGTTGTCGAGAGGATCTTTTTCCCGTTGAGGGATATCTCGGTGGTTACGGGGATCGATTTATTCAATGTGTTTTCCACATAACAACGAGCGCTGGCATCACGAGCCAGGGCTTCGGCCTGATCCACCGGACAGTTGCCCTCCAGGTAGACTTGAAAAATCATATCCTGAAAGGACCTGGTCGCCCCCGAGTGGTGGGCCCTGGCGGTGACTTTCAATTGATCGATGGGGATATCTTTGGCAATTACCAAACTGGTATATTGCATGGTCAGTCAGCCAGCGGCCCCGGCCACAAAGGTGCCCAGTGGCGTGGGGGCTCGATTGGTCCCTCCCCGCACCTCCGGTTCGTCCATCAAGATTTGGAACGACTTGTCATCCGTTTTGTAGACCGCTTCCAGGGTTTTTTGCTCCTGGTGTTGCACGTCGACCCGAACCGTCCCGATTCGGCCGCCGGGACGTTTGGGGCTCTCGCCTTTAACCTTTTTTACCAGTTCCGGGATAACACGCATATTTCCTAACTTCCTTTTCGGGGTATGAAGAAGACTCAGAGTTTCCCGGATACTCCCACAGGAGGGTCCGGGGCGTCAAGTCCATTGGACGCCGCCACTGGGGAAACTCACGGATCCGAGATGTTTCGTGGGGTTGACCCACCTTGATTTCACGCTTATTCTTTTTGTTGGATCGGGGTTGACTAATGCCACCCGGGTGGCTAGTCTTCGCTCGATGGCGAACCGGAACGGGTATTATTCGCTGATCCGATTGCTTTGATGGCGCATCTTCCGAAGACACCTGCTCAGAGGAAATAACCATACTCGTCTTTAATCAATAATCTATTGCTAAGGAGGAAGCGACTATGTACACGACAGACCAATACGAAGGAATGATAGCGGAAACGGTAACAATGCCGGGGCACAATGGGGACACCATCAATGCCTACTTTGCGCGCCCTATGGGTGCGGGGCCTTTCCCAGGCATGGTTTTGATTCACCATATGCCCGGTTGGGACGAGTTGTATCGGGAGTTCACCCGCAAGTTCGCCCACCACGGCTACGCGACCATCTGCCCTAATATCTATTTTCGCGCGGGGCATGGCACTGTGGACGATGTAACGGCGAAGGTACGGGGCGCGGGAGGGTTGGCGGACGATCAAGTGGTCGGTGATATTGTCGGGGGGATGCAGTTTCTACGCTCGCTTCCCAACAACAATGGGAAGGTCGGGGTCTTCGGCACCTGCTCCGGGGGGCGTCATGCCTTTCTTACGGCCTGCCGGTCCAAGGGATTTGATGCCCTCGTCGAATGTTGGGGTGGTGGCGTCGTCGCGGCCAAGGATGCCCTGACCCCGCAGAGGCCCGTTGCGCCCATCGACTATACCAAAGACCTCGGTTGTCCCATCATCGGGATCTTTGGAAACGACGACAAGAATCCGTCGCCGGATCAAGTCAACCTGCACGAAGAAGAGTTGAAAAAGGCCGGGAAGAATTATGAGTTCCATCGATACGATGGAGCGGGGCATGGTTTCTTCTACTATGACCGTACTCCCTACCGGCAGGAGCAGGCGGTAGATGGCTGGAAGAAGATCTTCCCGTTTCTCGAGAAACATCTCAAAGCGTAAGCTAATGGGGACATTGCTTTAGCCCCAGCAAGGAGTGCCACCATGTGTACGACAATCGTCAATCAAGCGATCATCGATGGTAGCGGCAAGGGAGCCAACGGTTGGTTCAAGGTAAGCGGGGTGAACGTATCTTACGACCACCCCTATCACTCTCGCCTCGAACACGCGTTGAACATCGATTTTGTCAATGAGGCCGAGGGTCCCAGTGCACGAGTCGGCGTCGAGATCAGCCTGGAGTCAGCCCGTCATCTGGTCCAGTGCATCCAGGCGGTCCTGGACGAGGCCGAGGCCGGGGGATACCAGGACGAAATTGCCGGAGGCGGAGGGCAAAGCGCGGCGCGGGGTTCGCAAAGCGCATAGCGTCCGGACTCTAGTTAAAATTAAGAGCTTTCAGCTCCGGATTCTTTTACCGCAAATTTACGCAGATATTCGCAGATAAGAGAGGCTTCGATCCGGCCGGACCGGCCAGAAACAACTCGCGTTAATCTACGTAAATCTGCGGTTAAGTATTCTTAACTCTTTGCGCTTTGCTGGTTGGCAAGAACCACTCACGGCCTCGAGACAAAGGGGCTTCCACGCACAATAAATCGCCATGGCTTGTCTTTCCATGATCCAGCGTAATCGACACCGATGCGCGGCCTCCGTAACACGGGAGGCGAGGGTTCTCGACGATCCTCCACGTAGAGATGGGACCCGCAAAGGTCGACCCCATTGAGGAAGCGGTCGATACCGAGAGCCTGGCAGAGTTTGCCTGGACCGGTGGTGAGGTTTTTAAGTTCATCCGTTTTTCTACGGGCCTGCATCAAGGGGATTCCCTTTACCGGCTCCAGTGCACGAATCAAGACCGCTGCTGGGAAATTGGTCTGTTCGGTAACCGCATTGAGACAGTGATAAAATCCGTAGACGAGATAAACATAGGCAGCGCCTGCACGGCCGAACATGATTTCCGTTCGCCCCGTGCGCCCACGGGAGGCGTGGCAGGCCTTATCCCGAATACCTATGTACGCCTCGGTTTCCACGATCTTTCCAACCATCACCCCTTGGGGATCTCTTCGAACCAAATACTTCCCCAGTAGCTGCCGGGCAACCTTGAGTGTAGCCTGCTGGTAAAATGAGCGAGAAAGTTTCACGGTTCTAGGAAGTCCCTGCGTGTTCCCGTCGTCTATAGACCAACTGCCTCCACGAGCATACGCCGGTGATATCATTTCTTTCTCCGGCGGAATCCGCCTTCGCATCCGCTTCGGCTGCGAAGGCGGATAAACCACTCTATCGTCATTTTAAGCCGCGAGTAAAGCGCCCCGGGAACGGCAATGGAATGAAAGAATGCCTCTTGGCTCTGGTGCCACCCTTGACAGTGAAGCCTGGAAAAAGATATTCAGGTCTCGAATCGATGCTTGTCCACGTGAAGGTTGATAGGTATAGGTAGATGAATTGTTAGCTGGGGTTCTTTAACCCAAAGGAGCTTGTTATGGAAAGTATGAAGGACGCGATCCAAATCGTTGACGCTGATGCTCATGCTCGGGACCTGGATGAAAACCTCAGACCTTATTTGCCGGAGCCATACCGGAGTCGAAAGGCGGTATTCATGCCGCGGGAGCCCTATGACCGAAACCTCGGGGGAACCTTGGGGCACCAGGGAGCCAAACATGAGGAACGGCTGAGTGCCATGGACCGGCAGGAGATCGAAACGGCGGTTCTCTATCCAACGGGTGGTCTGGGTATCGGGCGAGTACGGGACGCAGCCTATCAGTCCGCCCTGTGCCGCGCTTACAACGATTTTATTACCGATTACTGTAAGGCCTCTCCCCGTCTCAAGGCGGTAGCCAATCTGCCGGTCAATAGCCCCGACGACGCGGTTAGGGAATTGAATCGGGCGGTGACCGAATTAGGTCTCGTGGGAGCCATGCTTGCAGCTCAAGCCCATAACAAGAACCTGGGCAGTCCGGAGTTCTATCCCCTTTATGAAGAGGCCCAGAGGTTGGGCGTGCCCCTGGCCATGCATGCTTTTGGCGGCGACGAAGCAGGAAGTGAAATATTCGATCAGTTTATCTGCATTCACACGACAGGCCACCCCTTTCCGGTACTGAGGCAGCTCACGGGCATGGTCTACGGAGGTATTCCCGAGCTCTTCCCACAGCTCAAACTGGCCTATCTGGAGATCGGTTGCGGTTGGCTGCCCTATTGGATGGATCGTATGGACGAGGAATGGGAGAAGCGTGGGAAGGTGGAGGCTCCGCTTTGTAAAAAGAAACCTAGTGAATACCTCACTAATGAACAGTTCTATTATGGGGTTGAGCCGAAAGAGAAAACCATGGGGTATGTGGTTGGAGAGATCGGGTCGCAGAACCTACTCTATGCCTCCGACTACCCCCATTGGGATATGAGTTGGCCGGATTCGGCGGTGTTGATCTGGCAAAGGAATGACCTTTCCACCGAAGCGAAAAAAGATATTTTGGAAAACAACGCGCGGCGCCTTTACAAGCTATCCTGAAGACATACATTCGGTTCAGGGGATAGCCGAGAAAGCCGGGTCGAGGCGACACAGAGAGCTCTTCCACGTCTCCAAGCTGACACTCCATAGCGCGGGTCCGGGCCCCGGTTTCCTCGATGACAGTAGTCGCACTGCTCAGTTGCTGTTTGAGTTTATCGAGGTCGGTACCAAATTTTCCGAACTCAGTCTTGACGGCAGCGAGCACCTTCCAGACTCCCTTCGCCCGCTCCTCGATCATGAGAGTGCGGAAACCTATGCGCAGGCTATTGAGGATAACCGCCAGGGTGGTAGGGCCGGCAACGACGACACGATAGTTCTGTTGAAGGTCGTCAACCAGCTCCGGCTGGCGCATGAGCTCTCCGTAAAGGCCCTCAATGGGAATAAATATTATGCCGAAGTCGGTAGTCTTGGGAGGGTTTAGGTATTTATCCTTCATGGTTTTTGCTAGACCGCGTATGGCCTTGGTCAACTCATCGACGGCTTTTTTAGCGGTATCGGCATCACCGGTTTCTGCCGCTGCCTGCAGCTGGCGGTACTCCTCCGCGGGGAACTTGGAGTCTATGGGTAGCCAGACCCAACTGTCCTCTGGGTTACCCGGGCCCGGCAGTCGAATCGCGTATTCCACGGTTTCGTTGAATTTCTCTTTCGTTTTAATGTTCTTGTCGTACTGATTGGGTGTTAGCAACTGCTCCAGCGGGGCGTTGAGTTGGAACTCGCCCCAGTTCCCCCGTGTCTTGACGCCGGTGAAAACTTTCTTTAGATCACCAACTCCAGTTGCCAGGTTTTACATCTCGCCCAGCCCATCGTGAACCGCATTAAGCCGGTCGCTGAGAAGCTGGAAGGATTCGCCTAGTCGTTTCTCGATAGTGCCGTGTAGTTTATCATCCACGGTCATACGCATATCTTCCAGTCCTTTTTCATTGTTGTCTTGCAGCTCCCTCAGTTGGGTGTCCGCCGTTTCACAGAGCTCTTCAATATGCGCCGCATGAGTATCGGTGATCTCGTTGAGTAGCTTGCTGACCGACTCCAGTTGCACCGATTGCTGGCTGCCAATTTCATTGATGACCCGTACCATAGAGTCGCTGACCAAATTGAGGCCCCTGCTAACCTCCTCCCTCAGGTCGCGATCGGTCCTGGCCGCTTCGCCGCGGGCGATGCGTAGTTCTTCGCGCACGGCCTTCTCGGCTTACTGCGATGCCGATCCCGACAACCACATCAAGACAAGCAACAGCACGACGTTGGCAATCAGGAGAAAAACGGTCAGGGATGGTAAAATTTCAGTTAGCATATCAATTCACGCTCCTACGGGCTTTTATTCTCGAATCCGCAATTTATGATTTACCAAGGATCATTCCAGCGTCGGCTCAAACACCCCGTAGGAGCACCCCTGGTAGATTGGCGGATGGGGCGACCCCGAGGGCCCTAAAGACCAACGTATTTTTAACGACTTATGCTGCTTCAGACGTAGGGGAACTCAGCTCCAGGAGGGCCGCAACGTCCGCTGTTCCCCGAAACTACCAATAATTGACATAAGTGTGCCCGGACCGGGGGCGGTCTCAGACCTTCCGGGCCTTGCCCCCTCGGGTTCCAACTAACCTAACGGGCGTATGGTGGTGCCTAACGCAAAGAGCAGAGCGCATAGCGCTCGGATTGTTAGTCCTTAGTTTTCAGGTAAGAAGTGTCGAGTGTTCAGTCATCAGTATTTGGATCCCGATTCTTTAAACGCAGATGAGAAATCACCGAAGAGACGCTCTTCGATAAACTCAGGGTGGTGAGCGGTTCGAATCGGTCGAACCACAGAGTACGCTGAGGGAAGAATCTTTGCCCAATCGGGAGACAGCGATTGGGCAGAGGGCCTCGTCTTTAAAGAGACAATGCTTTTTGTTTGCCGTCGTCTCCCGACAAACAAAAACCAATTCTCTGTGTACTCTGCGTCTCTGCGGTGAGATATCCGAATCCTCATCTGCGTTAATCAGCGAAAAATCTGCGGTTAATTCCCCTCTTAACTCTCTTGCTGCCCACTGCATACCGCCTACTGTCTTATTCCCGCGCCTTGCGCTTTGCAGCTTCGCATTGACACCGCAGTTCGACATCAGATATGTTCAGCCCCCAGATGAACCATCGAAAGAAAATCGTGCCCCCCCCTGGCAAACGCCTTTCCGTATCGGTCCATTTCCCGGTGGAGTAGTGGAGTCAAAAGGATAAGGACTACTTACAAAACTATCGCCGGGAGTACGGGGTCAAGATTGGGGCCTGGAGGTTGCTCGACGTTTTTGATCGGGTAGGCATCAAAGGGACCTGCCATATGAATGGAATCGTGGCTGAGCTGTTTCCCGATTTGGCCCGGGAGATCGTGCGGCGTGGACATGATGTGGCTGGGCACGGTTACGATCAGTCCGTTCCCCAGTACCGGGTGGGCCCTGACGAAGAGAGGGAGATCGTTAGGAGCACCCTGTCTACCATTGAACAGATTACGGGGTACCGGCCCCAGGGTTGGGTAGCCACGGGAAGGACAATTACAAAGGACACGCTTCGAATATTGGCGGAAGAGGGCGTGCTTTGGCACAACAACCACGATTTGGCCGACCTGCCAACTGGGGTCGAGGTTGGTGGTAAAATCATCCTCGATATTCCTATCCAGCGATACCTGAATTGCGACGAGAGAAGATTCCTCGGAATTGAAGGGAAGGGCCCCCCATCAGCTTTAGAAATGTTCTGGAGTTTTTTAAAGATCAGCTGGACACCCTGAGAGGGGCCGCCCAGTATGAACCATTGTGTTTCGCGTTCGGCGCCCACGCCTATATGTCCGGCTTACCTGCTTACTCCTGGACTCTCGAGAGGATGTTGCATTACTGCCAGTCGTTTCCCGATGTCTGGACGGTGACAACGGCAGGTCTGGCTCGGTATTGGCTGGAAAATAATGTAGAGGCGATCCCCGTCAACAGTCGCTGAGCCATGGGCCGAGCTGGGTGCAAAATGCTCCTATGGGACCCCGATAGTGAAAGTCCACGATTTCATCCAGAGGTGTCGCTTCCCGATTAACAATGGCTAGGAAAGCGCCGTTTTGCTTTGCCAAGACCGGGAATGACGCGGCCGGCTGGACCTGCAACGAGGAGCCGAGAACGATGAATATACCGGCTACCTCACTGAGCTCCTGGGCCCTCCTCATGGCTTGGGGAGGCATACATTGACCGAATGAAGCCGTGGCCGATTTGAGAAGGCCGCCGCATGCGTCGCAACGAGGCGAAGTAAAGGCACCGGCTAGCCCTTTCATGACCTGATCGGGATCGAAAATTTTACCGCAGCTCAGGCAATGGACTATACGATCGGTCCCGTGCAACTCCACGATCTTGTCATCAGGGAGACCTGCCAGACTATGCAACCCATCGACGTTCTGTGTGATCAGCCCGAGGAGTTTTCCCCGCTCGCATAGAGAACAAATAAAGAGGTGTCCAATATTAGGGCGGACGTCTTTGTAGAGTTCATGGGTCTTACGCTTCATGGTCCAGACGCGAACCCGTGCCTCTTCGCTGCTCAAGAACTCTGAGAAGTAAACGGGGGCGTATTGGGTCCAGATGCCGCCCGGGCTCCGGAAATCCGGAACGCCCGATTCGGTGCTGATCCCCGCACCGGTGAAACACACGACGTCGCCCGTCTCTTTAATCTTACGGGCAAAATCCTGCAGAGTCACAGCCGGGGATCAGCAGCCTCGGGGTTTGAGGTCGAAAGAATTTTCCGAGACGAGTCAAGGATTCTGAGTTGCTCGTCTACTTGAGATGATTGCTGACCAGCTTGGTCATCTCAAACATGCTGACCTGCTTCTTGCCGCGAAAGACGGCTCTTAGGTTGTCGTCAGCATTGATCATGGTTCTCTTCTTTTTATCCTGTAGCCCTTTGCGCTTGATGTACTGCCAGAGCTTCTTGGTTACCTGCGTCCTAGGCATAGGCGTGGAACCAATCACGGCGGCGAGCATCGCGCTGGGCTTCACCGGTCTCATGAAGGCCGCATTGGGTTTGCGTTTCTTCTTAGTAGCACGCTTTTTCTTTACGACGCGCTTTTTTTTTACGACGCGCTTTTTCGCCTTAGCCTTCTTTACCACACGCTTCTTCGCTTTCTTTTTCTTTGCTGCCATTTTCCCTCCCTCGGTAAAAGTATTCTTAAAATGAATTTTACATCAAATAGACTACTTTTGACCAGCTTTTTTTTGAAAAATTGCAACTTTCAGGGGGAACGCTCTAGAGGCACTTCTGGGGGGGGGGAGCCGTTACCGAGGGGGAACCCTCTCTCGTGATCCCAATCGACAGTGGGCAGTACGACTGGTGCCCTTGCATTCGCCGTGCTAACGGTCCTATGCTCCCACCTAAATATCCTGATTCTAGGTGGAGAGATCCCATGCGAAAAAAAAATATTCCAGTGGCTCGGTAGATAATTCGTTGTCCTCTCCTGCGAGGGGGACTCCAAAGAAACACCCGGTGCAGCCGCCGCCCGTATCCTTGCTCACTTCGAAGAGGAGCTGGATAGGGACTCACTATCACTAGCGCATACTGTATGTACTCGCCTCTGCGCCAGGGATCGTGAAAGTCGGAATCTAGCAAGGAACGAATGATTCAGAATACTGCCAAGGAAGGCCAGGTCAGCGAGTTCCAGCTATATCTTTCCAAACTATTTTGACTGCGATGCCCGGGTGGCCATGGATCTGCCTGCCATGAGGCCTGAACCGCCATGGAGTGAAAAAACCCTGGAGGAATACGATATCCACCCATCGTCCCCCTACACTACCTCACATACGAATCCAGGGTCTTCCTATCAGGGGTTACCGTTGTCCTACCTGAACTCGCCAATCAGCTAAGCGATATTCTCCCTCGTATTACGGGCTCCCTGGGCGACGCCGGTGCCTCATGGAATGAGGTGGTCAAGGTTGATTCCTTTCTCCACCGTTCCCAGAGATTAGAGACTTACAAGGGACTTTTTGCAAAGAATGTACTGGTGAAGATTCCCCAAATCGAATATGCGCTTGTGGATGGCTATTCATCAGAGGGAAAGTTAGTGGAGGTGGAGGTTACCGCTCAACTGACATAGCCAGATAAAGAACCCTTGGGAAGGAGGCTCGACACCTATGGCTCAAGCCGAATACCAATTGCTCACTCAAACAGATGCAGGGACACCCTGCGGGGAACTCATGCGGCGCTACTGGCAGCCTGCGGCTCTCTCAAGGGAACTGAACCCCCTTGCCCGTACGGCTGCTAGGAGATGATCTCGTCCTTTTTCGCGACGACGAGGGACGACCCGGCTTATTGGGTCTTCACTGTGCGCACCGAGGGGCCGACCTGAGTTACGGCCGGGTCGAGAACGGTGGATTGAGGTGCATCTATCACACCTGGCTTTATGACATCAAAGGTCGTTGCCTGGATCAACCGGGAGAGCCCCGTGGAGGAGAACACCGGAACTCCATCCAACACACGGCCTACCCCTGTCAGGAGTCTGGAGGGGTTATCTTCGCCTATTTGGGTCCAGGTGAGCCGCCGTGCCTTCCCGCATATGAATTGCTACAGGTACCCGACGATCATCGGTTGATTATTAAGGTCTTCCAGGATTGTAACTATTTGCAGGTGAACGAAGGGGGTATCGATCCGGTGCACACATCGTATCTACACCGTATCGCACAAGACGGGGATGAGGATCAGTATGTGGGAGTCCGGGGGACGGATACTTCGTTTTTGACTCTGTGGGAAAAAGACGCAGCTCCCCAAATTGAAGTAGAAATTACAGATGTCGGCCTGCGAATTCTTACCGTCCGGGACGCAGGAGACAACAAACATTACCTTCGATTCACTAATTTTGTTTACCCCAATTTAAGCGCCTTTCCCGCGCAGACGGGGGCCGAGGGGTACAACGTCAATTGGCATGTCCCCATGGACGATACACGTCACTGGAAATATATGTTCGTTTTCAGTCGAGAGAGGCCCCTTAGAAAAGAGATCATTAGCAGGGAACGCGCCGAGGACCGCACCAGGTCCAACCGGTACCGCCAAGACAGGGAATCCATGAAAACCAAATTCTACAGTGGCATGGGAAGGGATGTACCCAGTCAGGACACCTGCATTATCGAGGGGCAAGGCCCCGTACCAAACCGTGAGCAGGAACACCTGGTCTCCTCGGATAAGGCCATCATCGCTGAGCGAAAACTTTTGCTCAAGGCCCTCCAGGACGTTTAGGAGGGACGGGAAGCGCCCCATGTGGCGAGAGAGCCTAAGCGCAACCGGTTTCCCCAACTGGTGGTCATATCGGATGTCGTACCCGGCGGGACAAATTGGAATAAATATACGGATAAGATTGAGGACGAACTGAAGGGTTAGGAGTAAAAAGACATGTGCCGGGAGAATCACGCCTGATCAGGTTAAATATTTACCAAACCAGTTAAAGACTCTGTTCCATCCATCCAGCGCCGCATCCGGCCAGTAGCCCGGACGGTCAACGGAAAAGAAACCGTGGGCCGCGTTTCCGTACGAATAAAACTCATGGGTCTTACCAAGCCGCTTGAGTTCCGCGTCGATCGTCGCCACATCGTCCGGAGAGGGATGGGTGTCTTCTTTGCCAAAGAGGCCCAACAAGGGGGAATGCATATTCGACGTTAGATCAATCGGGGCTACCGGGTGGCGGGGAGTGAGTTTGTCCGTAGGGGTTACGATTCCTCCACCGTAGCAGACAACGGTCGCGTCGATGTCAGCGAAGGTGCATGCAGCAAGATAAGCTTGGCGGCCACCGGAACAGTGCCCCACAACACCGACCTTTCCCTTACCGTAGGGTAGCGATCGCATGTGCCGGATGGACCCTTCAACGTCCCCCATGGAGCGGTCGTCGGGCATACCTCCCGCTGCCCGGACACTGGCGACATTGGCTTCGGGACTTCCCTTGCCTTCCCGATAGTGAAGATTAGGTACGATTGCCGCGTAGCCATGATAGGCCAACTTGCGGGCAATTTCCTTGGTGGATTCATCCCACCCTGGCATGTGATGGATGACAACAACCGAAGGGTACGGCCCTTGGCCCAGGGGACGGGCCAGATAAGCCTCGATCCTGTCCCCATTGTGTCCCGCAAGGGCGACACTTTCCGCTAGCATCCCTTCATAAACCATCTTTTGTCTCCTTACTTCCTTAAAACTCCTCTCGCCTATGTCGCGACTGTGATCAAGAGCTCGCCGACACAGCTACTCGCCGATGATTTTCACCAGGACGCGCTTTCGCCGGCGGCCGTCGAATTCCCCGTAAAAGATCTGTTCCCAGGGCCCGAAATCCAACCGGCCTCCGGTTGCCGCAACGACCACTTCACGTCCCATGACCTGGCGCTTCATATGGGCGTCAGCGTTGTCTTCGCCGGTGTCGTTGTGCCGATACTGGCCGATGGGTTCACGAGGCGCCATTTCCTCAAGGCACCGGGCATAGTCCTGATGCAGGCCTGACTCATTGTCGTTGATAAACACCGACACGGTAATATGCATCGCGTTGACGAGCACCGGCCCATCCTGCACACCGCGTGGGCTTGTTAAACTAAAGTTCCTGCCTGTAGCTCTTCACAGCACCGCCCTATCCTTGATGTTCTCCCCGGATCTCCTTGAGGCGCCGATCGCGGCCGCACGAGTAGCGGTAGATGGCGTATCGAATGGGGGTTTTCCGATAGTAGTCCTAGTGATACTCCTCTGCCTTGTAGAACTCGGTGGCCTGAGCGATTTCAACCACGATGGGCACGTCGAAGCGTCCCGAACCCTGCAGCGCCTTTTTGGACTTTTCAGCTAAGGCCTTCTGCTCTGCGTCGTTATAGAAAATACCGGGGCGATACTGACTGCCAGCATCACAGAACTGTCGGTTTGCCGTAAACGGATCGATGTTGATCCAGAAGACCTCAAGCAGTTTTGCGTAGCCGATCTTTTTCGGGTTGCAACGGACTTGAACCGCCTCCGTGTGCCCAGTACCGCCCCTGGATACCTCCTCATACGTGGGGACTTTCTGATGACCGCCGGTATAACCGGAGGTCGTCGAGAGCACCCCGTCCAGTTCGTCAAAGGGTGCTCCATGCACCAGAAGCAGCCGCCGCCAAAGGTCGCAGTCGCAATTGGACCAGAACTCGCATCTCGGCCGCCTGCACCGTGACCGTTCGCCACCCACGCCACAAGCAGCAGGCAAATAAGGGATGTAATTTTAAGAACCATAAGGGATCGTGTAACTCTTGCTCGCTACAGGAGTCCTTCCCCGGTGGCTACGCAACGGAACCCGAAGTAGGCATGGCCCGACTGGGCCCGCCAAGGGTCAACCACCTCTCTTGCCGTGGCCATAAGCCCGTCGGCCTCGCTTGACGCGTCCCCCCCCCGGGCGACGATAGACCCCCCGGTGGAAAGCTCCTCGCGGCCATCCTTGGGGTCGTAGGGATAGGGTCGAAAGAGAGACCGGGTCCATTCCCAAACCTGCCCCGCCATATCGAGTACTCCATAGGGACTTGCCCCCGACGGATATTGCCCTACAGGCACGGTTTCACCCCGATAGCCATCGATAAAAGCCAGGTTCAGGCTTGGGGGATCATTCCCCCAGGGGTAGAGCCGTTGGTCCTGCCCCCGAGCGGCCTTCTCCCACTCGGCCTCACTGGGCAGTCGTTTGCCTACCGACTGGCAATAGACAGCCGCGCCATACAAGCTCAGCTCCGCTGCCGGGTAAGCTTCGAAGCCGGGATCGGGTAGCCAACCGTCTTCGCTTTCATGAATCCGGGCATCTTCATCCTCCACATCCAGGTACATCTCACCGCGCGGTCCCCGGGGCCCTTTGGCCCGGATGAGCTTAACGTATTCGCCTACGGTAACAAGATTTTGATCGATGTAAAAAGAAGGCAAGAAGACCGTGTGCGCCGGACCTTCGTCCGGCGGACCACCATCCCGCCCCATGCTAAAGGGTCCGGCGGGGATCAAGACCATCCCTCCATATGGGCCGCTCGGCGACGAAGCCTGCCCTGACGCCGCCCGGGTAAAGGCGAAGCTGTACGCCCCGACAACCATCCAGAAGACAAAGAACAGGGAAACTCTTCGTACCTTAGGCATGTCCCTTTCTCTTCCATCACAATGAAGAATTCAAGCCCATTCTGATCCCAATCTGGTTGAATTGAGTCGATGCGAAGACTATGATTTGCAGGCCCTATCCAAAGTCAGTTCGTCGGGAGGTGCCGCGTATCGAAGTTGAAGACAAGGTCGCGGGTAAGACTCTCTACGCAGCCGATCTTACCAGACCGGAGGTCCTCTGGGCTCAGGTTCTTAGGAGTCCTATCCCCCACGGCCGAATAGTCAAGGTCAACGTCACGCGGGCCAGTAACGCCCCCGGTGTCCACGCAGTCCTATCGAGCGCCGATTTGGCGCCAATCCTTTACGTACCAAGGGCAGGTGGATGGCGGCGTCATTACGGGTCTGGGCCTTGCACTGATGGAGGAAACCCCTATGGTTGACGGTCACATATCGACCGCAAATCTGGGAGAATTCAAAATCCCCACCTCTTATGGATGTCCCCAAGTTAACCACCGTCCTGATCGAGAGTCCCACGGGGCCGCGCCCTTCAAAGACAAGGCCATTGCCGACGCGATTGGGGTCCGTCTATTCGAACTGCCGTTAACGGCCGAAAAAATTTACTGGGCACTCAAACAAACTCAAGATTGATCAGACTGATCCCCCTCCCCGGCGCTCCAACTTAAACGTCAAGTCGTGAAATCTTGGGCTCGACGCCGTTCTTGGTTAACCGGCCAGGGCCCGTGAGAGCAATATGGCACCCACAAAGAAAAATACAACCGAAAGAAAAAGCTTCATCTTCTCGCCATCCACCCGGTTGTTGATGAAAGGAGAAACCTGCCCTCACAATACGACGGCGGGAATCGTCATAAAGAGTACGTTCCAATGGACGCTCGCCTCCACGGAAGAGAAGACATAGGCATGGACCAGGGGCGCCGGTAGAACGGTTGCAAAGACGATTAAGATCCCCGTCCCCACAGCGACCCGGACCGGCAATCGATGACGCACAATGAGGCTCGTCGTAGTCAGCTCGCCGATGCCGATTCCGGTAAAGCCAACCAGAACCCCACCCGCTATGGACCAGAGGATACCGAAGGGACCGTGATCATAGCGATACCAGTAGCCCCGCCCTAGCGCGTCAACCCGGGTCGGTGATCCTTTGCCTGGAACTCCTTCCTCCCGATTGGATTTACCTTTCAGGAAGGTTACCAGGACGGTTGCCGAGAGCAGGAGCATCATCAAGCCTAATAAACCCAGGATCAGGTTCGCTGGGATCCTATGAGCTAGTAATCCAACCCCCATGGCCACCGGAATTGAAACCGGCAATACCTTTTGGGCGATTTGGAGATCCACTAAATTGCGGCGCAAATAGCCGAGCAGTGCGCTACCGAAGCCAAATACTTCAATCGCTAGGGCGAGGAAACCCGCTTCAATTAGGTGAGATCGTGACATCGGCGATCAAAGGAAATAGAAGGATGAAATTGGGGGAAAAGAAATCCGCGCCTTCCACGCTGGAACTGGTAGCCATCAAGCAAACGCAGAAAGCCACGGGGAACATCCACCAAAACTCAAAGACGTAAACGGGTACAGGTCTCATCTTCTCCGAACGAAAGGAATCCAAGGTACTCCCCATCTGAAACAAAGCCAAGAACGCCCTCCCTCGATCCCAAAGGGTCTTTAAAACAGTCGCTTAAGACTTAAGGATTGCAATGCCCCACGCCGCCCTATAACTTTTGAAGAGCCATGTGGCAACCTGTCGAACCTAATAAGGCATCAACGGTGGTCCTGCTGCGCCCGCAGGATCATGGAAAATTTGAGGTCCTTATGACGCGGCGCCCTGCGAAGATGAAGTTCCTTGGGGGATACTACGTCTTCCCGGGCGGCAGCCTTCGTAAGCGTGATCACTCGGAGGCCATGTTCGACCGTTGCCGAGGCGTTTCCCCCCAACAGGCCCGGGATATCCTCGGAAACCAACTCAGTCCGGAGATTTCACTTGCCCATTGGGTAGCTGCTATTCGCGAGCTGTTTGAAGAAGCGGGGATCCTTCTCGCCGTCACGGAGACAGGGGAGCTACTGGACCTGAGCCAGGGGGATGAGAAAGAGCGTTTGGACCAGAAACGCCGGGCCCTGGTGAAAGGGGAGTTGGACTTCCCGTCGTTGCTAGAGTCCGAGGGACTGTACTGTGACGCTGGAAAGGCAGTCTTTTTCTATCACCGCGTTACGCCCGAAATCTACTCCATGCGATTCGACACCCGCTTTTACCTCGCCCAGCTCCCCTCAGGTCAAACGCCTCTATCTTCTTCCGAAGAAGTAGACGATAGCGTCTGGATCACACCTGAGCAGGCGCTCGAGTCCTGTAACCGGGGTGAGTTTCCCCTCATCCCTCCTACAACCACCTCGCTTGAGATCCTTGACAAATTCGATTCCTGGAAAGAACTCCGCTCCGAATACCGGTTACTTGAGTAGCCTACAGACATCTCCCATGGAGGCCCAATTAGCGAACAATGAATCCATTGTCGGAAATCCCCTTACGAAGAGCAACCGAACGCGAGGTCGCCGAGGAATGGGAACTGGTCCTCATCGCCGAGGGATTTTCACCCAAGGTTTGGCCCGACGGGGAGGGTTTTGTCGTTGGTGTGCCCAGTGACCAGGTCGAACGAGCCCAAGGGTCGCTCTCTGCCTATGAGAGGGAAAACCCGATTCAGCCTCCTCAAGAAATAGCCCCGGCAAGCATTTCTTATCCCATCACCGGGATCGTTGTTGCAGGCGCACTTTTGGTTTTCTTTTTTATCACTGGACCACCGGCACTGGACAATCCTTGGTTTGAAGGGGGGAGTTCCGACGCGGGGCAAATTCTCCACGGTGAACTATGGCGCTCAGTCACGGCTCTGACCTTGCACAGTGACATCGCCCATGTCTTGGCTAATTCGGCAGCCCTGGCTCTGTTCCTCACCGGCCTGTGCAGCTCGTTGGGGCCTGGGATCGCTGGCGCGTTGATCTTGATTGCGGGAGTAACCGGCAATCTGACAAACGCCTGGGTTCATGGCCCCTATCATCTCTCCATAGGTGCCTCCACGGCTGTCTTTGGCGCCGTGGGTCTACTGGGAGGAATCCGTGCCACGGGTTCCTATCCCGGGAGCCGGCGGCGCCATCGTTTTTGGATACCCTTGGGGGCTTCGCTGGCACTCCTGGCCATGCTCGGCACTAACGGGCCCCCTATTGACTTTTGGGGGCACTTCTTCGGTCTCCTAGCCGGATCCCTGGTCGGAATCGCCACAGCCCCTCTCCTACCCCGTCCTCCGAGACCCATGATCCAATGGGCAGCCGGGTTCAGCTCTATTGTGGCTCTAGCCGTGTCGTGGTCTTTTGCCCTTCGGTGAACCAACCGGCGCCGGTTGATCGCGATCTCATTTCATTGCTATGGTGAGCTCGCGATATGCGCCGCTGACCATCGGTTCGCAGCCCCTATGGGAAACCGCAGGGACGAATTCAATCTTACAAATGGAA
Organism: Binatia bacterium; assembly: GCA_963664015.2. Lineage (GTDB taxonomy): Bacteria > Desulfobacterota > Binatia > UBA9968 > CAXXLF01 > JACZQL01. The sequence continues at coordinate 1,613,557 of CAXXLF010000002.1, forward strand.
ACCTCCGACACTAAAAACCAGCGTACCGAGCCCATCCCGGCATCTCAGTGGGAGGACTGGCCTGACGAGAAACTTCTCGACTTGCGACTGTGCGATCTCGATCTTCACATCGAGGGAACCGACGTGGAGAAACAAATCCATCAGCTCTATAGTGAGCTGGAAGGCAAGGGACTCGGCTTTCGCCCCCACGTCTGGCTTTCCAGTGAATGGTTCAGTCCTGACGGTGTCCCCGGAATTGCCATTCCCTTTTACATGGCCCACCCGCGGCTAACACGGCTGGAACTGAGCCAGATGTTTGAAGTCGAGGGAGGAACTTCCGATTGGTGCATGCGGATCCTACGCCACGAGACAGGACATGCCATTGAAAACGCCTACCAGTTGCGTAGACAACGTCGGCGGCAACAGCTGTTTGGAAAATCATCGGAGGACTATCCGGACTACTACACCCCAAAGCCCTACAGTAAAAGTTTCGTCCTGCATCTCGATTCATGGTATGCTCAGAGCCACCCCGACGAGGACTTTGCGGAGACCTTCGCTATTTGGCTTCATCCCGAATCCATGTGGCGGGAGCGCTATGCCAATTGGCCCGCGCTCAAGAAACTCGAGTATATGCACAGTCTCATGCAGGAGATCGCTCACCAAGAACCCCGGGTAAACTCAAAGAGGCGCGTGGAGCCCATCTCACAGCTGCACAAGACCCTGCGCCGACACTACCGGAACAAACGCGAGCACTACGGGCTGGAATACCCACACTTTTACGACCGTGACCTGAGGAGGCTGTTCTCAGCCGCCCCCGAGTACCGCGGCAACATAACAGCGGCTTCCTTTTTAGGACGAATTCGCCGGGAGGTCAGGCGTAAGGTAGCCAACTGGACCGGTGAATACCAGTACACCATTGATCAGGTCCTCCACGACATGATCGACCGCTCGCGGGAGCTCGAACTTCGCCTGACAGGCACCGAGGAACAGACGAAACTGGACTTTATGGTGCTCCTGACGATACAGACCATGAACTACCTCCACAGCGGGAGGCATCGAATGGCGCTATGAAAAAGCTCCGCGTCATGGTGTTGATGCACGAGGACCTGGTGCCTCCTGACGATGCTGCTGGAGTGGATCTGACCACGGTAGAGTGGAAGACCGAGTACAACGTGGTGTCGACGCTGCGCCGTATTGGGCACGAGGTGCTGCCCGTTGGGGTCCGCAGCGATCTGGAAACCATTCACAAGACCGTCAACGAGTGGAAACCCCACATCGCCTTTAATCTTCTCGAAGAGTTCGATGGGGTCGCCGTTTACGATCAAAACGTAATCGGGTATCTGGAGCTGCTGGGCCTTCCCTATACGGGTTGCAACCCCAGGGGTCTGATGCTTGCTCGAGACAAGGGTTTGTCCAAACAGATCTTGACCTACCACCGGATTCTGTGTCCCGAGTTCGCCTTTTTCCCCATGGGGCGGCAGGTCAGGAGAAACAAGCGCCTTGAGTATCCCCTCATCGTAAAGTCCGTATCCCAGGAGGCATCTCTAGGTATTTCCCAGGCCTCTATCGTTGACGACGATGACAAACTGCGCGAGCGGGTGGCCTTCATTCATAACAGCATCGGCACCGACGCCATCGCTGAGCGCTATATCGAGGGACGGGAACTCTACGTGGGGGTGATGGGAAATATGCGGTTGCGGGTGTTTCCCGTTTGGGAGCTTATATTCGGTGAAAAACTTCCCGACGAAGTACGCCCCATCGCCACCGCACGGGTAAAATGGAACTTCAAATATCAGGAAAAATACGACATCTATTCGGGACCAGCCGAAAATCTCCCCAACGGGATAACGGAAAAGATCCAACATGTGGCCAAACGCATATACCGCGCCCTGCACTTGAGCGGGTATGCCCGGATCGATCTGCGCATGGATAAGGATGGCAGGTTCTATGTCCTGGAAGCCAATCCGAACCCTGAAGTCGCCTTTGGCGAGGATTTCGCCGAGTCAGCCCATCAAGACGGTATCCCCTATGAGGACCTACTGCAGCGGATTCTTAATCTGGGCCGCCAATGGGTCCCCGACCGGCTCGGTTAACGCTGCCCAATCTACCGGTTGCAAGCAGAGGGAAGAAAAGCTACAGATGAGGCTAGCCAGGCCAAATTGGCCCGGCTTTGCTTTTATTTCGTATTTTGCGACTTTATATTTTACCCCGGAGGCCCGGTTCATGCTTGTTAAGATGGCTCAAGGAGCCACCCCCGAACAGATAGTAGCCGTGGAGAAGAAACTCCACGAATGGGGCTATAAAACCGGCAAGATGGAGGGTGAGGAGATCACCTTGATCGGGGCCTATGGGGATATCACCCAACTTCCGCAAGGGGAACTTCGGGAGATGGGCGGCGTTGAAAGGCTGATTCCGATCTCACGCTCCTACAAGCGGGCCGCCCAGAAGGGTTCCCCGGGAAATCCCATCTACCGAACCGTCACCATCGGAAACCTAGACGTCGGTGGCGATGACCTGACCGTAGTGGCCGGCCCATGCTCCGTGGAAAGCGAATCCCAGGTGATGGAAGCGGCCCGTATCGTTAAAGAGTCCGGGGCCCAGGCCCTTAGAGGTGGAGTTGTCAAATACCGTTCGAGCCCTTACAGCGGATGGGAAGGGATTGGTTCGACCTCAGGGGAAGCGTTACGCAACGGTTTGAAACTCATCGCACAAGCGGGCAGGGAATTTGGCCTCCCGACGGTAGTTGAGGTACTCGACCCAGCCGACGTCTCGATCTACGAAGATATGGGAATCGATTGCATCCAGGTCGGTGAACCCAACTCGAAGAACCAGGCGCTGCTTAACCGGCTGCGCGAGACGCCCCTCCCGGTAATCCACAAACGAGGCAACTCACTGGATATCGAGGCTTATCTGCTCTGGGTGGAGCGAATCATGGCTACGGGCAAAGAGAATGTCATTCTCTGTGAACGCGGCGTCTTCAGCGCTAACAAATACACCCGCAACACACTGGACCTTGGCGGCATCGCCGCCCTACGCCACCAGCTTTCGTGCCTCCCCGTCGGAGTGGACGCCTCCCACGGTACCGGCATACGGGACCTGGTTCATTCCATGACCCTGGCCGGTATCATGGCGGGAGCTTCCCTTGTGCTGATCGAGGCCCATCCCAACCCGCTCATTGCTAAATCCGACGGTTTTCAGGGTCTGTTCCCCGAGCAGCTATTGCACCTGGTTAACGCCTGCAAAGAGGTTTGGAAGCTCCGCACGCGGATCGATTCGCTTTACGTACCAAGCGCAAAACTAGAGCATGAATACGAGGCTCGGATCCCAAGCGATAAAAAACGATTCTTCGGCGCAGCGTAAACGCCCTTCTTTTGAACCGGCGGCCCCGAGCCGTCCATGGAGCAGACGCTTCATTGGTATTAGCGGGGATCACCCATGCCCGGGGTGTGGACCTCTTTATTTGCGAGTGCACCTTCTTCGATGGGGAAGACCCCAGCCATATGACCTACCAGCAGATTAGAGACAAGCTGCCGCACCTGGAGAGCAAGAAAATCGTCCTGACCCACATGGGTCGAGAGATGCTGGCTCACAGAAACGACATCCCATTGGAAACGGCCAAAGACGGCATGGTGGTGTAGTTCTAAACGATCGTGCTAGCATCTTTGGCATCCCCTGTTACAGGAAACATCGGGTGGAACTCGTGGAGGCCTCATGGAAATAATCAAAGCTAGTTTTCAGGACGTTAAGGGAATTCCGCCCAGCGGGCTGTGCGTCGGAGTGCATCGGGCAGGGGCCATTCATACAAATATGCTAAAAAAATACGGTGACGGCATCACGGTCTGGTCCCTCAGGCCCCACCTGGACTTTGTCGCCTTTAAAAAGGAGGGATTGGGGGAAAAGGGGATCCGGGCCACCAGCGACATGGAGTCCATAGAGGGGGAGAAGCTCATCTATGGGGTGCGCGGAGCTCCTCCGGAGATTCGCCGCAAGGCCGAGGAACGAGGGCTCCAGTTGCTCGCAGACGCCACCTGCCCCTTCGTACTGGAGCAGGAGAAGGCCGAGGTGGAGTTACTGCAGCAGGGTTTCAACCTGGTGGTTCTTAGCAGCCGCACCCATCACGGGATCCCGCGTCTCGAGGGGATCGCACGGGATGCGGGACGAGAGGTCTTCGTCGTAGAAAAGGAAAAAGACGTGGATCAGATCCACCTCACCCGCTTCGAGCCAATCGGCGTTATCGTTCAGACAACCTTCTGGATGGAGTCCTACAAGACCATCATGGCGCGCATCCTCGACCGCTTTTCCAACGTACGGATCAGGAATACAGCTTGTATCGACTCTTACCAGCGTCTCCCTGAGGTGGAGAAACTGGCCAAGCAGGTGGATGCCGTTGTTGTGGTGGGGTGGACCGAGGGGATGACGACACGAATGGTCGAGGTGGCAAGAGCCTTCAACCCCAGTGTCTATAAGCTGGAGAACGTGGATCATCTCCAAGCCGATTGGTTCTATGGAAAAGAAAAAGTGGGGGTAATCGGGGCCAATGAGACCCCCGACTGGATGGTGGATGAGGTCATAGAGCGGATAAAATCACTTGGCGAAATCGTTTGAAATGCTCGGTTAAATTTTGGATTACGGAATAAAGAAAAAAATGACTCGCGCGTAAGAATTCAGTCTATGCCGAATATTACCTTCATGCCTTCCGGTCAAAGTTTCGAGGTTGAAATGGGAACCACCATTCTCGCTGCCGCTATTCACAACGGTCTTCACCTGCCGCACGACTGTACCGAGGCGATTTGCGGGACCGACCGGGTCAAGGTCCTGGCCGGTGCCGAGAACCTGAGTGAAAAGAGCGACAACGAAGACCTGACACTGAGCATGTTAAATGCCGATTCAGAGGACCGCCTTGGCTGCGTGGCGCAGATCCTTGGTGAGGTCACCGTTCAAATCCCTTCATAATTTGCCACTGGATTCGGGTCTTCCACCCCAACGAAGCCCCCCGCGCCATATCACCACTTGAGGCCTACTGTGGAATTTAGAACAGGATGCTTTTGTTACAGCCAACGACGCTTGCCCCCTCTGATTAGAGCGACACGGCAGCATAACGACGAGACTTTCAATGTTTATTTTTTTATTTCGGGACCTGCCGGAAATAATCCTGGGACGCCTCCATAACGCGTGGCGATAACAGCAACGCCGCCATCATCGTTGGCAGCGCCATGAAGGCAAAGCCGGTATCGAGCAAATTGACAACACTCTCGGTGGTACAGAGGGCACCCAGCACAATCATGGCACAATAAAAATAATTGTAGAAATGGCCGTGCCCCCAACCCACGAGATACGAGAAACACTTGCGACCATAATAGGAGTATTCCACCATCGTGGAAACCGCAAAGAGGACCACAGACAATACGATCAGGAGCCGACCCAGGCCGCCCATGGCGGATTCGAAGGCCTGAGACGTTAGGTCGACGCCCCGAACACCCAAGCCCTGCCAGTTGCCCTCCACCAGCACCACGAGCGAAGTCATTGTACAAATCACGATGGTGTCGATAAAGGGACCATTCATTGCCACGAGACCTTCACGCACGGGCGGGCGGGTTTTGGCCGCACCATGGGCGAGCGCAGCCGTCCCGATACCCGCCTCGTTGGAGAAGGCTGCCCGTTTGACGCCTGTGGCTATGACTTTGGAAACGGCAATCCCCGTCGCCCCACCGGCGGCGGTTCCGCTTAAGGCATCATGAAAGATCATGGCGAACAGACCCGGGATCTCCTCCAGATGTGTTCCGAGTATATAAAGACAGGCGAGAATATAGACTCCGCACATCAGGGGCACGATGCGGCTCGTGACTCTTCCTATGCGTTGAATCCCACCCATAATCACGCCGCCAACGATCAGCATCCCGCCCACTCCGGTCCAGCCCCGGCTCAATCCGTAGGAACTCTCCAGAACCTCTGCCAATTGATTGGCCTGAAAAAGAGTCAGGCAACCCACCAGCCCGCAAACGGAAAACAAAAATTGCCAGGAGCCGAAAGAGCCGCCCCAGACCTGCCTCGATAAAATACATGGGCCCGCCTTGATCCACTCCGTACTCGTCCCTCAACCGGTACATACAGGCAAGGGTGCAGGTGAAGAACCTGGTGGCCATGCCCACCGTTGTAGAAACCCACATCCAGAACACGGCTCCCGGCCCCCCCCTGGGTGATGGCTACCGCTACGCCGGCAATATTACCCATCCCGACAGTTGAGGAAAGAGCCGTAGAGAGCGCCTGGAAATGCGCAATCTCACCGGGATCGTTTGGATCATCCCATTTACCGCACAAGATTTGCCAGGAATGACGAGCGTAACGAAACAGTGTAAAGCGGGAGTAAAGGGTAAGAAACAACCCGCCGCCAATCACGAGAACGATCAGTGGCCATCCCCATGCGTAGCCGACGGCTACGAACAAGAAACGATCAACAGTGGAAAGCCAGGTGTCAAATTTTAACCAAAATTATTTGAAATGTTCCCGTGGAATTTCGGATTACCAATTGGGAAGAAGATGACTCGCGTAAATACGCAAAGGACGCCAAGTTTGGAGCAATCATGCTAACCGTAGATTTTCGCAGACGAAAATTGGTAAAGTGCATAGCGTTCGGATCTCTCTTTCAGCCCTTTATCGATCTTCAATCCTCTATTTTCGATTCTCATCCCTCCCCACTCAACCCTCAGCGCTCGTTACTCAGTACTGAGTCCGGTAGGCGTCTTGGCGCGAAATTCTTTGTTAAAGTCGTTCTGTTGAACCTTCAATAGGTAAGAATAAGGTTATCCGCGTCCACGAGACACTATTAAGGTATTGTTGAATTGCATTTTGAACTGAATTAGGCTCTGTATGCAGGGATTCTCATTTTGTAATCCATAGGCGAAACGTACCTCAACGGCTTCATGCGATTCAATATTCAAGCCATTTTGCTGCTTCTTGTGGTAGCCTGCACCCCGGCATGTCAAACTGTACGCTTAACCCAGGGACGTACCAATATTCCTTCGGGTCAGCTGGCCAAGACCGTCATCCCCACTCACTACGATCTGGCACTCACCGTCTTCCCGGATCAAGAGCGCTTTCAGGGCCGCGTTGCGATTGACGTTGAAATTCGGGAACCGACCACACTCATTTGGCTCCATGGCTATGGTTTGAATGTCACTACCGCCTCGCTGGCGCTGGCCAACGGACGAAAACTGGTTGGTGGTTATAAGCAGATCAATGACGACGGTGTCGCACAGGTGCAGCTCCCCGAGCGGGTCGAGCCCCAACACGCCCGTTTGTTGTTCGAATATGACGCACCTCTTATAACAACCGACCTGGAGGGGCTATACCGCGTTCAGCAAGGGAAGGACTGGTACGCTTTCACTCAATTCGAAGCCATCGCAGCCCGCCATTGCTTTGTCTCCTTCGATGAGCCGGCCTTCAAGGCGACCTTTGCAGTATCCTTAACGGTTCGGGCTGAGCACAGGGCCCTGGCCAATACGCCGCAGGTGGGAGAGGAGCGTCTCACGGGGAATACCAAGAGGGTGCAATTCCCCACTACAAAGAAAATCCCAACTTATCTGGTAGCGCTTGCGGTGGGCCCCCTCGACGTGGTGGAGGCTGAGCCTATACCCCTTAACTCCGTCAGGCAGGTTCCGGTGCCACTGCGAGGAATTGCGGCTCGCGGCCAGGGCACCCGCCTGGCATACGCACTTAAGCACACCGGTCGCCTGCTGAAGATTCTAGAGGAATACGTCGGCATTGCCTATCCTTTTCAAAAGCTTGACATTGTCGCCGTGCCGAAATTCGGCGGCGGAGCCATGGGAAACGTGGGTCTCATCACGTTCAGAGATCGAATACTCATGGTCGACGAGGTGACGGCTTCGGTCAATCAGAAGCAACCCTTCGCCTACTATATGGCTCATGAACTTGCCCACCAGTGGTTCGGTAATCCGGTCACCATGCCATGGTGGGACGATCTTTGGCTCAACGAAGCTTTCGCAACGTGGTTGGAATATCGAGTCGTTGAAGCCTTCGACCCGAGCACCAAGGCTAGGGTGGGTCAACTGAAAGACATCCTCGAGACGATGGATGAGGACAGCTTGCTTTCTACACGCGAGATCCGCCAGCCGATTGTCACCGCCCACGACATCGACAACGCTTTCGATGGAATCACGTATAGCAAAGGTGGTGGCGTCATCTCGATGTTCGAGCGTTTCCTTGGCGCGGAGCAGTTTCAAAAAGGGGTCCGCCATTACTTGAATAAGTTTAGCTATCAAGTGGCCGACACAGAACAGTTTCTCGCGGCCCTATCCTCTGGATCGGGAAAGGATATCAGCGACTCCTTTCGGACATTTTTAGTTCAACCGGGTGTCCCCCTCGTGGAGTTTCAACCAAGTTGTAACAACGGCACCGCTAGCGTGTTGCTGCGCCAATCACGCTATATCCCCTTCGGATCCAATGCCCCGTCGGATCGAATTTGGCAAGTACTGTCTGCCTCCGCTATGGGATAGGGGGTGAGGCCTTCGAGACCGGCGAACTCATCGGAGCACAAGAGACTGTCATGCAGGTATCTACTAGCGGTTGCCCCGACTGGGTCCTGCCAAACGCCGACGGCGCTGGATACTATCGCTGGACCCTGCCCGCAGAAGAGCTACGCCGTTTGAACGCCACTGCAAAGGATTCCCTATCAACTCGCGAGCTCTTGTCGGTGGGAGACAGCCTCTGGGCAGACTTTACAAAGGGCACGGTTTCAGCGGCTACGGCTTTAGAGCTGGCACCCTGGGTTGCCCAACACCCCGAGCGGGAGGTGGCGACAGTACCGATGGAGCTCGTCCGGTTTACGCGCAACCGCTTGGTCCGTAAGGGCCAACGGCGCAGCGTCGAGAGGTTCGCGAATGAACTGTACGATGACGCGTTGAAACGGTTAGGGGTAACTCCGAAAGCCGGCGAACCCAACCAGTCCCGCTTGTTCCGGAGGGATCTGCTGGCGTTCCTTGCACGCGTCGGCCGACACCCTGAGGTGCGTCGAGCACTGGCGCGGTCGGGGTGCGCCTATATCGGTTACAAAACAGACGGATTGATTCACCCGGAGGCAGTCGATGCAGATCTGGTCCCTTTGGCCCTCGGTGTTGCAGTCCAAGAAGGTGATGCCGAATTTCTTGATGCTATGGTCAAGCATCTTAAAGACAGCGAGACCGATTCCGTGGTTCGCAGGCATCTACGCGCCGGCCTGGTACAGGCGACTGAACCAGAGCTCGCCGAGCGAGTACGAAACCTGATCTTGAGCGGTAGCGGCCGTACCCATCAAAAGGTTCGGTTGCTACGGCGTCATTTACGGTTGAGCGAAAATCATGCATCGGGACTCCAGTGGTTGCGTGAGAATCTGGAGAAGCTCCTGACCAAGATTCCATCGGACCACGGGGGCTCTTTGGTTTGGGTCACGGCCTCTTTTTGTAGTTCAGACGAGGCGGTTTTGGTTCAACAGCTGTTTGGACCCAGTATTAACACGCGGCCAGGCGGGCCCCGCGACCTGGCTGCCACATTGGAAACCATCAACCAGTGCGCGGCGCTGCGGCGGGCGCAGCAGGCGAGCGCCCGAGCCTTTTTTAATCAACGGCCTACGGCCCAGTTCAAATAGTGAGTTAGCCGTCGCCAAAACTTATAATTCGGAGGAGCACTATGGAGAGCCAACAGTTCGTACACGAGCTTCTGGATACGGTGAACGGATTCTGCCGATCACTGGATACTCGACCTCCTGCATACAGCTATATTCCCCTGAAAACGGACGAAGAGCGGGTTCGAGTCATGAAGAGTCGTTTATTCAACGAGCTCCGAGCATCGGACCTCTACGGGACCTGGCTCAAGACAACACGTGAGTTTGAAGTCAAGGCCTTGATGGCAAAGTCGGCCCACGAGGAAACGGTCCATGCGGATCTCCTGGCCGCTCGGATTCCCAAACTCGGGCATGACCCTTCGATTACCGCCCGCTTCCCGCACAGACGGCGATGTTCAACGCCCTGGAGGGGCTCATGGATACCTGCCAGCGTATTGCGAGGTTTTCCCTGGCAGGGGAAGCCGTTGCGACCTACCTGACTCAAATGAGTCTTCAGGAGGCGTCGGCACCCGAATGGATCAAGCAGCCCTATAGGCGGATTACCGACGATGAGGAGAGTCACGGGAGTGTTCCCCAGGATATTCTAAAACATTATGCGACGGCGTCGGAATCGCAGAATGCGGCGCGCCGGGCGGTGGCTATGCGTCTCGTCCTCTTTCGTGAGTATCTCTCAAGCCTCGACCGGTGGGCAACGGGGAAATCCCCATGGTAGATTGGTAAAGTCACCCGCTAGCCAGAAACCACTGACGTAAACCAGTAGTGGCCTCATTGTTATCAAACGAGCCTGCCACACGTGAAGAGGGTGCTCCCTCCTTATTTCCGGTCACCGTCTAGTTCAGAGTTAAGAGGTGGCGCTGACTTCTTGGAAGGGCTCTTCCATGAGGCGGTTGATGTTCGCGATCGAGACGCGGCCGATTTCCGAGGTAGGCTCGACCTTCCAGAAATGAGGGCGGTACTGATGCCACTGCCTCAGGATCTCCTGAGCCCAGGGGCTCCGGGTAAATTCCCAGTGGGTGAGAATGAGGTTGCGAAGTAACTCGGTGTCCTCGGCCTCCTCCAAATGGACCATGCCTATGAACTGGGGATTGTACTTCAACTCGAAGTCACCGGCCATATCGAGGACATAGGCCAACCCCCCGGTCATGCCGGCTCCGAAGTTACGCCCGGTTGACCCCAACACGACGGTAACACCACCGGTCATGTACTCGCATCCATGGTCCCCAACTCCTTCGATGACTGAGATGGCCCCGCTGTTACGCACGCAGAAGCGCTCGCCGGCCCGGCCGGCAGCGTAGAGAAACCCGCCGGTTGCCCCGTACAGGACCGTATTACCGACGATGGCGTTTTCGTGGGTTTTGTAAGTTGCACCCCGGCCCGGTCGGATGATGATCTCTCCTCCTGAAAGCCCCTTCCCTACATAATCGTTAGCCTCACCGTTGAGAATCAGGCGGACTCCGCGTATAGAGAAAGCCCCGAAACTTTGGCCTGCGGTGCCCTCAAAGTGGCACTGGATGGTGGCAGGCGGGAGTCCCGTATCGCCGTAACGACGGGCTATGGCCCCTCCGAGGCCTGTCCCTACCGCACGATTGATGTTACGGATCTGGTAAAAAAGTTCTACTGAACCATCTCCGTCCAAAGCCTTCTTTGCATCCGTAATGATTCTATCGTCCAGTGGATGATCTTTTCGATCATTGCGCGCCCAGGTATGAAACCGGGGACGCTTCCAGGTTGGATCAATGGGTGTAAGGATACAGCTCAAATCCACCATACGGGCCTTGGATGGATCTTCCACAATTTTTGGTTCCAAAAGATCCACACGCCCGACAATCTCTTCTATCTTCATAAAGCCTAGCTCGGCAAGTATGGTCCGCACATCTTCGGCCAGCAGGGTAAAAAAGTTCACGACCATATCCGGGGTTCCCGTGTACTTGGCCCTGAGCTCAGGCTTTTGTGTAGCGATTCCTACGGGACAGGTGTTGAGGTGACACTGCCGGGCCATTACGCAGCCTATGGAGACCATGGCTGCGGTGCCGAAGCCGTACTCCTCGGCGCCGAGGATTGCTGCTATGACCACGTCCCGGGCCGTGCGCAATCCGCCGTCGGTTCGTAGGACCACTCGCTCGCGCAGATCGTTCAGGACCAGGACTTGCTGCGTCTCTGCCAAACCCAGTTCCCAGGGTATCCCAGCGTTTTTTACCGACCCGATTGGCGACGCCCCCGTACCCCCGTCGTGTCCTGAGATCTGAACCACGTCGGCGTAGGCCTTGGCCACGCCGGCAGCAATGGTCCCCACTCCGGCCTCAGCCACTAGTTTCACGGCCACCTTGGCTCGAGGGTTGGACTGTTTCAGGTCGTAGATGAGCTGTGCCAGGTCTTCGATACTGTAAATGTCATGATGTGGCGGCGGCGAGATCAGCGTAACCCCTGGAACCGAGTGACGGATCGTAGCAATCTCAACCGAGACCTTGTGTCCTGGCAGCTGCCCCCCCTCACCGGGCTTTGAGCCCTGTGCCATCTTGATCTCCAGCTCGCGGGCGTTGGCCAGATACTCGGGCGTCACCCCAAAACGGGCCGATGCCACTTGCTTAAGGGCGCTGTTGCCCCAATCCCCGTTGGGCTTACGGTGATAGCGCGAAGGATCTTCACCTCCTTCGCCGCTACCGCTCTTTGCACCCAGACGGTTCATACCGATGGCGAGGGTCTCGTGGGCCTCGGGGCCCAGGGCGCCGTAGGACATGGAACCCGTCGTAAAGCGCCGCACAATATCTCTAACCGGTTCGACCTTTTCCAACGGAACGGGGGTACCGGATTTGAATTGCAAAAGGTCCCGGATAGCCGTTGGCGGGCGCTCATTCACGGCCTTGGCATAGGTCTCGTAGTCCTTGGCGGCGCCGCTGTTGACCATCTTATGCAGTGACTTGAACACATCCGGGTTGAAGGCATGATACTCGCCGGTCTTACGGAAACGGTAAATTCCCTCTTGCTGAAGCTTGGGTTGGTCCGTACCAAAGGCGGCCGCGTGAAAACACAAAATTTCTTGGCCGATTTCATCCAGTCCGGCGCCCTCGATCCGCGAAGGGGTACCATTAAAATGGCGATTGATGAGATCCTGGTTAAGCCCAATAGCCTCAAAAACCTGTGATCCCCGATAGCTCGCCAGGGTGGAAATGCCCATCTTGGCCATGATCTTCAGGATGCCGTGCTCGATGGCCTTCTGGAAATTCGCCAAGGCCGTGGCTTGATCGAGTCCATTCAACTCGATTTTCTTGTAGCCGTTTTTCATCAGGTGAGTGATCGTTTCAAAGGTCACGTATGGATGGATCATGCTCGCGCCGTAACCTAGAAGACAGGCGAAGTGGTGTTCTTCCCTGGCCTCACCGGTCTCGGCCACCAGGCTCGCCTTCATTCTCTTTCCTTGCCGGATCAGATGATGGTGCACCGCACTAACGGCCAGGAGCATTGGAATCGGGGCGTAGGTGGGGCTGATGCCGCGATCGCTGAGGATCAGGATGGTCTTTCCCTCATCTACCGATCGGGCTGCCTCCTGGCATAGATGTTCCAACGCCACATCTAGTCCCTTGGAGCCGCCCGCCGCGGGGAATAACGCCGGTAAAACCACTGATACGAATTCGGATCGGGCGGAGCCGCCGTTGGAGAGGCTTCCCGGCAGACCCTTGAGCCATTCGATCTCCTCCTGGCTGAGGACCGGACTCGAGAACTTGATCTCCCTTGCATGTTCCGGGGTCTCTTCCAGAAGGCTGCGCCGGCGACCCAGAGCCGTCGCAAATGACATGACCAGCTCTTCCCGCAGGGAATCGATGGGCGGATTGGTCACCTGGGCAAATAGCTGTTTGAAATAGCTGTAGAGAAGTCGTGGCCTCTTCGACAGAATAGACAGAGGGGTATCGTCGCCCATTGAACCCACCGGTTCTTTACCTTCGGTGATCATGGGCGCAATGATCACCTCCAACTCTTCTTCCGAATAGCCGAAGGCCCGTTGATGCCGAACCAGATCCACGGGTTCCAAGGTCGCGTGGTACTCTTTGTTGCTGAGTCCAAGGGAATCCACTCGAAATAGGTTTTCCTTCAGCCACTGGCCATAGGGCCGCTGCCGCGCGATTCTTTCTTTCGCTTCGGTGTTTCTCAGGAGTTCACCACGGGCAGTATCCACTGCGATCATCTGACCCGGGCCGAGCCTGCCTTTTTCAACCACCTCCGAATCAGGAGTGTCCAGAACACCGACTTCCGAAGCCATAATAATCAAGCCGCCCTTGGTAATCTTGTAACGCGCCGGTCTCAAGCCGTTGCGGTCCAGGACAGCGCCTACGGTGATTCCATCGGAAAAGGCAACTGCCGCGGGTCCATCCCAGGGCTCAGTGATGCAGGCGAGGTACTCGTAAGCGTTGCGTAGATCAGGGTCCATATTCGGCATTCGGGCAAAGGCCTCGGGAATGAGCATCATGGTGGACTGCAAGACGCTCCGCCCGGATTGAGTAAGCAACTCCATGGCATTGTCCAGGCTCGTGGAATCACTGCCGTCTCCGGTAATGATGGGCTGTAAGTGTTCAAGCTCTTCACCCCAAATCGACGAACTCATCTCGGCCTCTCGGGCACGCATCCAGTTCCGGTTACCCCGAATGGTGTTGATCTCTCCATTGTGCCCCAGCATGCGCATGGGCTGGGCTAACGGCCAGGTGGGGAACGTATTGGTACTGTAGCGCTGATGAAAGACGCTCAGGGCGGTCTCATAATCAGGGTTTTTCAGATCGAGGTAAAACCGCTCCAGTTGGGGAGCCACGACCAGAGCCTTGTATACCAGGGTACGGTGAGAGAATGAGGAAATATAAAGGTCCGAAATCCCCTGGCTGTTTGCATTCTTTTCAACGATCTTTCGCGTGAGGTAGAGCGCTCTTTCGAAGCTGTCGGCATCGAGGCCCTTGGGCTTGCCGATGAGGACCTGCTCGATCTCGGGGCGGGTATCCTTGGCCTTATCCCCCAGAGCTTCCATGTTTAGTGGGACCTGTCGCCAGCCAAGAAAGACAAGCCCTTGCCTTTGGATGGACTCTTCTATGATCTTGCGCGAAAGCTTCTGGGCCTCCAGGTCCTTTCGTGGTAAAAAGATCATCCCCACGCCGAGATCGTCGGGCGTATCGAGATGAGCCCCCAGCCGTTCAACCTCCCGGGCCAGGAGTCGAACAGGAATCTGGGTAAGTACGCCCGCGCCATCCCCGGTTTTCGCATCCGCATCCACGGCGCCGCGATGGGTCAGATTGATGACCGAATACAGAGCCTGGACGAGAATCTCATGGCTCTTGTTACCGCCGATATCGGCTATAAATCCAACACCACAGGCATCGTGCTCGAACTCGGACCGGTACAGGGAATCTTTAATCGTGGGAAACATGACTTTTTATTTTGCTCGGGAAGTCTCTGTGACCCTCTTTCTCTCTTGAATGTTTTCGCCCCTCTTGGCTTCACACGCCAGATCAGGATCCATTTCGTGGTCGACCTCCAGGATTTGAGTTTCTTTAGGAGTGGACAGGACCACTTGGGTGACCGTTTGCGTTACGCCCTCCATGGAATGAATCTCTCCAAGTAACTTTTCCAAAGAGGCCGTGTTGGCGGTTTTTACTTTTAGGATAAAACTCTTATCTCCAGTCACATGATGACATTCAAGCACGTCGCTTTCTTGCACCATACGAGATGCGAAGTCCGCAATATCCTTCTGATGGGCAACTGTAACTCCGACAAAAGCGACAATATCCTTACCCACGGCCTTGGCATCAACAAGGGCGTGGTATCCCTTGATAATGCCACGGGACTCAAGCTTTTTGACCCGTTCCATCACGGCGGGAGATGAAAGATCCACTTCCTTCGCTATCTCTGCCAGATGACGTCGTCCATGACGTTGCAGGATAAATATAATTTTTGTGTCAATGCTGTCCAACATAGTTATCTTATTTAAGCCGTTTAAGGTTTTTTCTTAGTTTGTATGTCACATTTTCAGAGCTGTCAAGCGATTTGCTCGTCAAACTTGAACATTGCCTAAGAATATTAGGTGATGTAAATCTGTAACAGGTCAATAGATGTTAAGCAGGTTTACTAAGCAATTTTGGGGAGCTTCTTTAGCAGGCTAGGCCCTCAGTATACAACTAGGGAAGAGCCCAACCGGATGAGGACACTCCGCAGGAGGCACTGCAACTAGTTATTATTATTGGATTTTAATGGCACGGGCAGCAAAGCACCGTTCTTCGCAGTACGGAGCAGCTCCCTCATGGCGCGAAGATCCACCGCTAACTCCAAATCTCGGACCTGCTCGATAAGTTCTGCCAACAGGACCCAGTCCTCCGTGCTCTGCTGACGGTAGATCTGAAAGTAGGCTTTTCCATTCTTCAACCCGACCTTGGTACGCTGGTAAATGACCTCTACGGGTGTCTTGGAAGGTACCTGGGGATATAGATACGCGATGTCTTCCGGATACAGCCGGATACAGCCGTGGGTGACATGGCGTCCTACGGCCCAGGGATTGTTTGTTCCATGGATGCCGTAGGTCGTTGTCGATAGACGCATCCAGTAGCTGCCTAGTGGATTATCCGGGCCCGGCGGAATGACCTTCCGTGGTTCATCCATCTCTCTCTGGATTGCGGCGGGTACATACCATACGGGGTTTTTCCGCTTTTCGCCGATCCAAAACTTTCCCGCAGGGGTATCCCATCCCTCCATACCGACACCGAGCGGAAAGGTCATCACCTGGGAATCGGGTAGGTAATAGTAGAGCCTCATTTCGGGAATGTTCAGGACAAACCCTTGAGAGCGCTGCCTGGGAAGAATCCACATGGACGGTATATCGATCTCTACACCGACCGCCGGCACCCAGGGATCGACCCCTGGATTGGCCTGTATCAATTCTTGATAACCGAGGTGATGGAAACGAGCGATATCCAGAAGGGTTTCACCTCCCTGGACTTTGTGCCTCACGGCCTCTCCGATGATGGTCTCATTCTGACCGGCATCTTCCTTATCGCCTGAAATGCCATATGGATATACCTTTGTATTGGGTTGCCATATCTCTGGTTTCTCTTGTAGCGCTTCGGTGCGGGACGTACCGAACGCCAAAAAGAAAAAGAGGACGACAACTGTTTTTCCTATCCAATGCATCAACAAGCCTTTCCTTCTATATAGAACCTCTTCGGCCCAAGTCAAGTGGTTGATTTTTACTCAGGTGGGTTATAGGATTCGAACCCTAGGCGAGAGAGGGAAATGAACCGATGCCTCTTGTGAATGCACTGGCTGCGAGCCATGCACCCAACATCCTTATGGAACCGGGCGCGGAGTGGGAGGACTTCATGAAGCTCCACTACCGTATGGCTCCGCATACTTCGGGGTCTGGACCCTCTCTGGAAGTCCAAAAGAAGCTCCGGGCCGATGCAGAAAAGGCTTTTAGCGTGCTTCAGGCAGAGTTAATCGCCTCCCGTCCGGATGCGCTGATTGTCGTAGCCAATGACCAGTTTGTTAATTTTTTCTACAACAACATTCCAACCTTTTATGTGACCTTAGCGGATGAAGTGGAAGGGCAATTCACTCGGCACCATTTCCATTACCAAAACCACAAAGAGCTGGGCCAAGCCATCCTCAAGTCTGGGCTGGAAAAGGGTATTGACCTATCCTTTGGTCGCTACGTGGAATTGCAACACACACAGGTTGTCCCACTCTATTTTCTCCTGCCTGAACCCACAATTCCAATCCTTCCCATCTATGTGAATACATGGGTAAGCCCACTGCCCACGCCCCTTCGTTGCTACCGCTTAGGAGAAGTCATTCGGGAGGTTGCCGAGGAGCGTGGGGAACGAGTAGCCATCATGGCTACCGGTGGCCTATCACACTTTCCCGGTTCCCCGAAGATCGGGGAGATCGATACGGAATTCGACCATAAGCTTTTACAAATCATACGTGATGGCCAGGGCAGAACCCTAACGGCGCACTCTTCTGATTACTTCTTTCAGGCGGGAAACTCCGAGTTCCTTAACTGGATGGTTGTTTTGGGAGTCGTCGGGGAAACCAAGGCTTCCGCGACTTTTTACATGCCGGACCAAGTGGCAACAGGTTGGGGGTTCGCCAGCTGGAGGCTATGAGGAACCAAATCGTTATTCGTCAATAGTCAATCGTGAGTTTGGAGTTGAGCTTTCGGACTCATGACCATCGACCCCATAACTAACAACCTCGTCGGTGACGCTTATGAGCAGTTACCATCTAAATCGATTCCTTTTCGACCTGAAGATGAACGAAGCCACGTTGAGGCAGGCACGGACTGATCTTAGTGCGGCTATGGATCCATACGACCTCACACCCGAAGAAAAGGATGCACTGAGTGCCCGAGACCCCAAGCGGGTGAGGCAACTGGGGGCACACGGCATGCTTGCCCTTTGGATTATGCAATTGGACCCTGAGTTTCAAACGAATACTTATTGGACGCAGAAATAGGAAGAGAGACAGAGATAGAGACAGGGAAACGAAAAGAGCAAGACACAGAGGGCAAAGCCCAATGCGCAATGAGACTACTGACCACTGAACTACAGGACCACAAAATAGCAAGCAGCATACAGAAAGAGAGCCGAATCCGAATACTGAGAACCGTTTACTGAAAACTGATAATTAAACAATAAGCTCAATCCGGAGCTGAACGCTGACAGCTGACGGCTGAGAGCTAAACTCCGGGGGCTAAGCGCTTTACGCTATGCAGAAAGGGCTAGCCACTCAACACTATTATGCTAAAAGCATCGGGGAGGAATTAAAAAGATGGATCTTGGATTAAAGGGTAAGGTAGCAATGGTCGCTGCGGCCAGCAAGGGGATTGGCCGTGCCATTGCTCTTGGATTCGCTCGTGAGGGAGCCAAAGTCAGCATCTGCGCGCGGGGCGAAGCGGCCCTGGAAGAAACCGCTGACGCAATCCGCCGCGAAGGGAATGGCGAGGTACTGGCGTTGAGTGCCGACGTAAGCCGCTCAGAGGACATTCAGAAATTCGTGTCCCAAACGGCCAATCAATTTGGACGCATCGACATCGTCGTAACCAATGCGGGGGGCCCCCCACCCGGTGAGTTCATGAAATTTACGGATACCGACTGGGAAAACGCCTTTCAGCTAAGTTTTTTAAGTGCCATGCGGCTCACGCGCGAATCCGTCCCACACCTGCGCAAGGCCGGTGGTGGAAGGGTCATCAATATCAGCTCCTTTGCGGTGAAAGAGCCCATTCCTGGTCTTGTGCTCTCCAATGCGATACGAAATGCGGTCATCGGCATGGCCAAGACCCTGTCTAGTGAACTGGCTAAAGACAAGATCTTGATTAACAATGTTTGTCCGGGGAGAGTTGACACCGAACGGCACCGCAAGCTAAACGAAGACCGAGCCAAGCGCTGGGACCGCCCGCTGGATGAAGTTAACAACCAGATGAAGGCGGAGGTTCCCCTGGGTCGCTACGGTGATCCAGCCGAGGTTGGGGACCTGGTGGTCTTCCTTGCCTCGGAACGGGCCAGTTATGTCACCGGAACAACTATTCAAATCGACGGCGGCTTAGTCAAAACTACTTTTTAGAGGTCTGAACTATGGTACTCTATTTCCTTCAGTGGGACCTTCCCAATCAGAAAGCCAATCTCACGATTTACGCCAACAAGGCGAAAAACGACTGGCTGCCTATGACCCTGGGGCACCCGGGCGTTCAGGAGATACGCAATTTCCGCAATCCATTGGAAATAACACCCCAGGTGGCGATCAGCATCGAGTTCGAGTCGATGGCTGCTTGGCGGAGTTTTATCGATTCACCGGATTACACTCGCATCATGCGAGAGTTAAGGATCTTGGGTTGCCACAACTTCACCGCCCATCTCTGGGCCCCCTCCAGGTACTTTCCCGATTCGATTCGCCCCGAGCAGAAGTGAAGCCTCCACAGGTCTACACCCGTGGCACCCCTCCTTATCTTTGCCGGCTTTCGCCGATGCGTGTTCCTTTGCTCTTCAAGCCTCGGACGGTCCGAGCGGGCCATGGCATACTCCGAAGGCGGATAACAAATGATCGTCGCTGGGTTTAGCGGTATGACTTGACCCCGATCCGATCGCAATAACTTGCGACCGGACACTGAGAACATACTGGCGAGATGGGACGACAGAGGTGTTGCCCGAAGGTAACCAATAGGTCGTTGTATTCGATCCAATACTTTTTCGGCAGCTTTTCTCTCAAGGCGAATTCGGTCTTCTCTGGATTTTTCGTTATGACGTAGCCCCAGCGGTTGGATATTCGATGCACATGGGTGTCCACGCAGATACCGGGCTTGCCAAAACCAAGCGTAACGACCAGATTGGCGGTCTTTCGCCCTACCCCTTTGAACTCTAGCAGCTGATCGATGTCGTTGGGCACCTGCCCCGAATGTTTTTCAACTATAGTCCGACAGATCTCACGGATGTTCAAAGCTTTGACCCGATAGAAGCCCACCGGAAATATCGCTTTTTCAATGGTCTTGGCAGAAAGGTGTTGCATCTTTTGCGCGGTGTCGGCCAAGGCAAACAGCCGACGGCAGGCCTGGGAGGTTGTGTTGTCTTGAGTCCTGAGGCTCAAGATACAAGAGATCAGGATGTGAAAGGCGCTATGCCTGGATTCGGCCATGAGGGTGACGATGGGGGTGTCCCACCGGGGGACTTCCCGTCTCAGGATACGGATCGCTTGGTGAATTTCCCGGGATTTCACTAGTGTAGATTTTACGGTCGTGATTCGATAGATTGGATTAAGAAACTCTTAACTACCACAGATCGGGTCCAGGCGGAACATTTTTTGACAACTCCATGAAGATCGAAAAAGTATTGACAGCTCTTCAGTCACGTGAGCCCAAATACCTGAGCGGCGACCACTTCAGACCAGCCGCCGTACTGGTTCCTATTCAGGAACGGGAAGACGGTGACCACATCGTACTGACCCGAAGGGCGGAAGGACTCAACTCCCACGGTGGGCAGGTGGCCTTTCCCGGCGGTCGACTGGATCCCACGGATGCGGGTCCTCTAGCAGCGGCGCTCCGCGAGAGCCAGGAAGAGGTGGGAATCGACCCCCGGCATGTCCGCGTCCTTGGACAGTTGGACCAGGTCACGGCCTCTTCCAGCTTCCTGGTCACACCTTTTGTCGGGCTAATTCCCTTTCCCTACGACTTCACGTTGAATCCTAGCGAGACTACGGAGGTCTTTTCCGTACCCGTTTCGGCTCTCCTGGACGCCGACATCATGAGCGTAGACACGAAACGGTACGGCGCCGGGCGGCCCATTTACCACTTCCAGTATCAACACTGGGACATCTGGGGCGCCACGGCAAAAGTGATCAAGCAATTCTTGGAACTAGCCTATGACCACAAAGTCTAAAACGAAGCCGCATAGCGCAGAGAGCAAAGCGTTAAAAATACTAACCGCAGATTTTCGCCGATTAACACGGATCTTTTCTGGCCGGTCCGGCCAGATCGAAACCCCTCTTATCTGCGAGTATCTGCGTAAAGCTGCGGTTGAAGAATCCGGATTCGAATACTGTAAACTGGAGACTGAAAACTAAATACTTAACACTTCTTAGCTGAAGGCTGACAGCTGATGGCTATTAGTCAGACATTAAGTGATTGACGGTGCGCCTTTCGCGGCGTGCCCTACATAACACATGCCCATGTTCGGGGTCAGAATAAATTCACCCGCAAGTTGTTTCACAGCATGACCCAATAGGGATAACGTCGAGCCACACCTTGGGTTTCAACAGTGTACCCCCCTGCTTCAGCGCAGCCTCCAGTTCGCCCGGCCGGACGAACTTATTCCACCTCAGAGTGCCCTGGGGAATCTTTCTCAGGATATTCTGAAACCCGATGCTAACGATAAACAAGGTCATCAGGGTTCGATTGATACCGCTAAATAGAAATATGCCGTTCGGCTTAAGCATTCGGGCGATATTACGTGCGGCCACATGCAGTTCGGAGACGTGCTCCAATACGAACGAGGCAACCACCACATCAAAGGATTCATCGGGGAACCCAAGATTTTCCAGGGAGCCAACTTGGCAATCGATATTAATCCCAACTCGAGTAGCGTGTTACCTGGCGGTTTCAATGGCACCGGGTCGGACATCGATGCCCGTGACCAGCGCCCCTGCTCTCGAAAAGGTTTCCGAGAGAAGCCCACCACCGCAGCCGGCGTCAAGCAGTCGAGTCCCCTGAACTTTGTCTCCCACAGCGCGCATGAAAAGTCCGAGGGTTACAGGATGCATGGCGTGAAGGGAGATCAACGCCACCTTTTTGTCCCGCCAGGTTTCTTCTAGACGCCCATAGAGGTCGACGTTGCTGGCTTTTTCACTCACGGCGGTCTCCTTCCGAAAATGAACTTCCTTCGGCGGGCGGGTCAATAATACACTCGATCTTAAACTGGCTTGTCAAAGGCGCTTGGGGACCTATTTCCCAGCAGGTACGGTTATAATGGTGAATTACCAGCCACCGTTCCTCTAGGGCATGCATCAATATGCATGACTGTTCAGCGGGTGTCAAATTTGCCTTGCCTGCTGAGGCGCGACACCTGCTGGGATTCCATCGGACGGGAGTGAAGACCGGCTGAGGGTCTAGACGGGAACACCGGGTTTCTATTATTTCATTGGAGGTTTTATGATAATAATAACGAGGTAAATCCTTACCTGGGACAAAACTAAATTGAGGAGTCATCCCATTACTTTCCTGCTTTCCCTGGCATGCGCGCTCCTCCTCGCTGTTCCATTCCTTTTTCCGATTCTATTCCCGTTGTCCTGGATTGCCTTGGTTCCCTTGTTCGTGTTGATTCAACCGGTGAATCTCCGTCAGGCGTTTCTCTTGGCCTGGTTGACTGGCGGGATAACGAACATCCTTGGTTTTTACTGGCTCAATCACACCATCGGGGTGTTCGGCGGATTTCCCCACGGACTGAGTGAACTAATTTTTTTGGGGTTTGCCGCCTACGCAGGTCTTCCCATAGCCCTATTTGCGCTGCTCGTTCGGTTTTATGGTCTGGGAGTGTTCGGTCTGTTTCCTGCTCTGGCCTGGGTTACCATTGAGTTCTGGTTTCCCCAGCTGTTTCCCTGGCACATGGCCAATAGTCAGTCCGCCTTTCTTCCATTGATTCAGTGGGCGGATATCGTTGGACCCTACGGAACAAGCTTCCTGCTCGTTTGGGTTAATACGCTTGTATTTAAAGTTGTTCACGCCAAACTTTCGCCTCAGTCCTCGCTATCCAAATCTTCCCAACGTGATTTAAAGGTGAGCGTACCGGAATGGGTTACCGTCGGAGTCTTGCTCGCGGCCGTTCTGGTCTATGGGTTCGTCAAGCTGGGAATTGTCGGTCGGCAAATGGCGACCGCCCCTTCGTTGGCGATTGCAACAGTACAGGGAGACATCGACATCCGTGTCAAAGGAAAGATCACCTATCTGGAGAGCAATTTAAAAATATATAAGGAACTAACCGAAGAAATCAAAGCAGCGGATCTGATCATCTGGCCCGAATCTGCAGTGGAAGCTTGGCTCCCGGAAAATCTGAGACGGCTCCCGGAAAATATCCTGCCATCGCTACCCCCCGGTAACCCTTTCTTCCTTTTTGGTGCACGCAGCACGCGTGAAAACCCGGCCTCCCCAATTCCTACCTTCTTCAACAGCGCCTTTCTAGTAGACAAGGAGGGCAATGTGATCAACCACTACCACAAACAGGTATTGCTCGCTTTCGGCGAATACATCCCGCTTCGTGCGGTCCTTTCCAAACTGCCAGGCATGCCTCCCATCGGCAAAGGGTTCACTCCCGGCAAGGGCCCCCGTGTACTTGATCTGTCCCCGACCATCAAGCTGGCTTCCCTCATCTGCTACGAGGACCTGATGCCCGGGCTGGCGCGCCGGTTTGTGGCCGGCAACCAGGCTAATCTGCTGATCAACCTCACCAACGATGGGTGGTTCGGCGACAGCGTTGCTCCCTGGCAGCATGCCAACCTGGCCAAGTGGCGGGCCATTGAAACAAGACGCACCCTGGTTCGCGCAACTAACGCAGGTCTCACTTCTATCATCAGCCCCAAGGGGGAAATCCTGAACACCCTTCCCCCCTTCTCCTCAGGGGTACTCACCGCTACCGTCCCACTCCTGCAAGGTGAAACGTTCTACGTTCGCTTTGGAGACTGGTTTATCTGGCTCGCAGCAGCAGCTCTCATCTGTTTTTTAATTGTTCGTCCGTGTGCCGCTCTTTTTTAGGCGCCCTTGGCAGATATCGCCTTCTTGCTCGACAACAGACGGGAGCGTAGCCGACCCGCTGCCACAGCGATTCGATAACCCAACAGCAAGGCCAAGACCGCCGTGTATATCAAGGGCTCTTGAAGATCGGCCTTGACCAACCACAGATAATGGACCACCCCACCCAGGGCGGCCACGTAAATCAAGCGATGCAGCCACTGCCAGCAACGGCCACCAAGTCTTCTGATCATGCCGCTAGTAGAGGTCAGGGCCAGCGGAACAAGCAAGACAAAGCTTAAAAACCCCACCGTAATGAAAGGGCGTTTCACTATATCCTTGAGGATCGCTATGATATCAAAGAACTGATCGAGCCAGATATAGGTGACAAAATGCAGGGAGACATAGAAAAAGGCGAACAGCCCCAGCATACGCCTGAACTTCATCAAATTCGGATAACTAAAAATACGACGCAGCGGCGTTATCCCCAGCGTCAGCGTAAGAAAAATTAGAGTCCACGTCCCGGTGGAGCGGGTGATGAATTCAATGGGGTTAGCACCCAGGCCATCGGTTGTTGCGAGCCAGCCCAGCCGAATCAGCGGGTAAAGACTGACGAGGAAAACAGCAACTTTGACGGTAGTGAGCAAATACGCGGGCTCCCCTGGAATCTTCTTAATAGTAGGCTGCCAGGTTCATGCCCTTATAGAGACCGGCTACTTGGTCGGCGTAACCGTTGAAGAGTAGCGTCTTGCGTTTGCGGAATTCTCCGATGCGACGTTCACGGACCTGGCTCCAGCGTGGATGGCTGACTTCCGGATTTACATTGGAATAGAAACCATACTCCCGAGGGTTGGCCTTCATCCAAGCCGACTTGGGCTGCTTTTCCACGAAGCGGATGCTCACAATGGACTTGACGCTTTTGAAGCCGTATTTCCATGGGACCACCAACCGGATGGGGGCCCCGTTTTGGTTGGGCATGCTTTCCCCGTAGAGTCCCACCGCAAGGATGGCCAGAGGGTGGACCGCTTCATCCATTCGCAGACCCTCCACGTAGGGCCAATCCAGAACCCCGCGGTTCTGCCCGGGCATTTGATCGGGCTCGTGAAGGGTAGTCAACTCGACAAATTTGGCCTTGGAGGTAGGCTCCACCTGCCGGATCAGGGCATTGAGTGGGAACCCCACCCAGGGGATCACCATGGACCAGGCCTCGACACAGCGCAAACGGTAGATGCGCTCCTCCAGAGGGGCTAATTTCATTAAATCATCAATGTCATAAACCTTTTCTCCCTTGACCTCACCGTCTACAACCACGGTCCAGGGTCGAGTGACCAGACTCTTTGCCATTTTTGCTGGTGAATACTTGTCCGTACCGAATTCATAGAAATTGTTGTACGTCGTAATATCCTTTACGGGGGTCCGTTTTTCATCCGTACTGAGGGGACTCTTGCTAATGCCTTCCAACTTGGTCCCAGCATGCGCCACCCCTGACTGGATCCCTATTTCGGGCACAACGAGCCCCGTGGCTACCGCGCCAGCCGTCAAGGAGGCATTGAGCATAAACTGCCGCCGGTTCAGATAAAGGCTCTTGTCGGTGATTTCACTACTCTTTATGTCAGCAGGACTCTTGATCAGCATAGATTCTCCCCCTATAGAATGGATCCGTGCACGGTTACCGATACACCCATCATGCCCTGAATCAAACCGTTTTTCAAACTCAAGGCAGGGCCCCGGCCCAGCATCCGCGGGTCCACGGGAATCCTTGCCCCCTGGAAATCATCATAGAGTAACTATAAATGTGATAAGTCTCCAAATAGTTCCCCATTGCCATCGGACAGCGGATAAATTCAGGCCATAGAAAGCAAAAAGAGACAGGGGCCACTCAATCCATGTCGATTCATTCCGAAAGGTGTCAGGAATGTAAGGCTCGGGTATACGAGCTGCTTACGGAGCTCTACGGCGCCTGTGAGGTAGGCCTCGCCTTCCCGTGGCCCTCGAGCCCTGAAGCCTATGGAGGAAATGCAGCCGGAGATATCCTCCAGGTCGTCTTCAAGGGCCTTGGAAGACTGAGGGGTTATCACGACTTTATCAAGGCGCCCCAGATGCCGCCCTGCGATTTTTATTGTCCCCGGAGGAGCTTCATTGTGGAGTTCGACGAGAGTCAGCATTTTACCCGAGCCCGTCGAGTCACGCTGGAGTACTACCGCCCAGAAGTACCTGTGGGCTTCCCGGTGCCCCAATGGATCGCCCTCTGCGAGAGTATTGCAGCAGTCGATGACGATCCACCGGACCGGGACGAAAGGCGCGCTTGGTATGATACGTTGAGAGATCTTTTACCCTGCATCCACGGCTTTAAGCCAACCGTACGTGTTTACTCGGAGGCCTTCCGCTGGTGCACGCTGCAAGCGAATTCCAAAAACGACCTGGCAACGTTCCGATCTTTACTCACGGGCTTACCCGAACCAGCGGCGCCGTAGCGTCGACTCCTGAGCTGGCGCTACGGCGGCAAAGCGCATGGCGTTCGGATTTTAGCTTTCAGCTGTCAGCGTTCAGCTAAGAAGTGTTGAGCGTTAAGTAATCAGTTCTCAGCATTCGGATCCGGATTCTTTCACCGCAAATTTACGCAGATATTAGCAGATAAGAGAGGCTGCTATCTGACCGGACCGGTCAGAAAACATCCGCGTTAATCGGCGAAAATCTGCGGTTAATTGCTCTAAGGGTTTTCCTCTTAGCGCTTAGCTTTCTTACCGCCTACTGCTTGCTGCCGACTGTCTTACTGATTTGCGCTTTGCCGCTTCGTTCCCCCCTGTCTTTCTGAACTCTGATCTCTGCCGGTCCGCGCTTTGCATTTACCGTGTCGAAATGACATCCGGGTTAAGCAGGTTGATGGGTTGTCCATCGAGGTAGGCCAGGATATTGGCGTAAGCGGCTTCGTAGCGTTCGCATAGGGTTTCAAAGGCCGCATACCCCCTATGGGAGCAAAGCACCACGTTGTCAAAACGACGCAGGGGATGATCGGCCGGCAATGGCTCTTCATCGTACACGTCGAGACCAGCGCCTGCGAGGCGACCAGTCTCGAGCGCGAGCATGAGCGCTGACTGAGACACGATGGGACCTCGGGAGGTGTTTATCAAAACTGCGCCTGGATTGACCAGCGAGATCTCCCGTTCACCAATCAAACCGCGAGTCTCGGGGCTAAGGCTCACGTGTACAGTCACGACATCGGATTCTTGCAAGAGCTGGTCAAGGGAAACCCGCATCGCCCCGGCTTCGCGGGCCCTTTGATCGGTCAGAGTCTTGCCGGTAGCAACAATCCGGGTGCCAAAGGCTGCTACAAGCCGCGCGACCTCCCTGCCAATCCTACCTAAACCTATAACTCCCACGGTTTTCCCCTCCAGGACTCTGCCGGCAATGGCCGGCCAGCCACCCTGATGCATTCCCCGGTCGACCTCTGAGATCTTCCGATTGACACTCAAGATCAACCCCAATGTCAATTCAACCGTGGAAGTCGAGGCGCTCCCCCGGGTCACGGAAACCGCTATATTATGACGTGTGGCGGAGGGAAGATCGATATGCGCAATACCCCCACCGGTTTGTGAAATGAACTTGAGTGAAGGAAGCAGAGAGAACTCCCTTTCGCCGAACCGAGTTCGCTCACGGACAAGAACAACAGCATGAGCGTCCTTTAGTTGTTGGACCCGTTCCTCTTCCGTCGCCAGTCGTCCCTTCAATACCATAACATCGGCGCGCGCCTTCAGTTTTTCCAGAGAAGGGGCCTGCGAGGCCAGCTCTTCGTAGTCATCCATCACGACCACACGGAATCTTGAGCTTTGACTCTGTGCCATGGAACCTCCTGACAAAAGCATGCCCTGTGATTGCAAAGCGATCTGAACCCTTTAGCAGATCCGGGCTTGCGGAGACAATCCTCAAACGGTGCCAACTCTTTCCCGAGACTACGGTTTAGGCTATCCTGACAATGCCCCACGCACTGTTTGGAGGATACCAATGGCCGAGCTGACGAATGAAACATGTGTTGCTTGCCGCGCCGATGCCCCTCGCGTAACCGAGAAAGAGGAAAAGCGGCTCAAACCCCAGGTACCAGAGTGGAAGCTCATTGGCGAGAATGGAATCCGCAAGTTAGATCGGACCTTTTCTTTCTCCAATTTCCTCAAGGCCCTGGCCTTTACGAATAAGATTGGTGAGCTGGCCGAATCCGAAGGCCACCATCCCCGAATCGTGACCGAGTGGGGCAAGGTAACCGTCACCTGGTGGACCCATAAAATCCGCGACCTGCACCATAACGATTTCATCATGGCGGCAAAAACCGATCACCTATACCAAAGGGAAACGGCAGATCGGGCCTAAACTTTCCATGCTCCCCGAATTCCGGCAAGATAATAGGAAGTTACCGGATGGGTTTGAGACGACCCTGTGGCCATCTAGCAATCCCTCTCAAGGAGAGACCCCATTCAGCTGAATTTACCCCTAACTCAAAACCCCAGCGGCAATAAGCCCACCATTCAGGAGCTACTCCAGCGAGCCACCGGAGGCTTGAAGCTCGATCGCAGGAACGTCTTCAGACCCTCCATGGCCTACCAAGTCCTCCACGATCCCTTTTGGGTCTGGTGCGAGTATCACGCACCGCGCTCGGAGGCCGCAGACGAGACCACGCGTTACCAGAAAATGCGTATGCAGCAGGGGGTCGACTTTGAACACTCATGGATCCAAAACAATTACCCTGACGCAGTAACCATTGAGCCGCCTTTTGGATTCGAAGCGTTGAGAAACACCATGCAGGCTATGCTGGCCGGGACTCCAGTCATTGCGCAGCCGCAGCTATGGGACCTGTCAGGAGAAAGCTACGGTAAGGCCGACCTCCTCATACGCAACGATTCCCAATCCTCTGATCTCGGCTCCTATCACTACCGCCTGGTTGAAATTAAAAGGTCTAAGACTCTGCGTGACTACCACGTCATGCAAGCGGCCCTTTACAACCGAATGGTGGGACGTATTCAGGGACGCACTCCCACGGAAATAACCGTGGTCCTGAAGACCGCAGAAGAAAGGGTCTCTTTTTCTGGCATCGAAAAAAAATTGGACGAAACCCTGGAAAAATGGAAAGCCCTGCGGGGTAACCAGTGGATCCCCGAGCCCAAAAGGCCCCCTGATGTCACAAGTTCGCCCTGGCGCCTCTACGGAAACAAATGGGTTGAATCGAAAAACGACCTGGTCCTACTGGCCGGTGTCGGTCGCAAGGAGCGTGAGCAGCTACATCATGCAGGAATCCAACGGGTGGACCAGCTCTGGAACCTGAAGCACCAAGAGGTCACGGAAATCCTGGGCAACGCCCATGGCAGGTGCGCCTACTATGTCGCCCAGGCCTACAAGACAGGTGGCCCCATAGCAAAGCCCGGATCAAAATTGGCCATCCCCCGTTCCAGGCGGCACCTCTACTTTGATTTCGAGACCTCCGATGAGGTCCACCCCACAGAGCCTCCCCATGTTTACCTCATTGGGTGCTGGGACGCCGAGCGCGACCAGTTCGTAAAGTTCCTCGCCCGCGGCGTTAAAGATGAACCTAGGATCTTCAACGAGTTTTTTGATTACGTGGGTGACGTAGAGAGTTCCAGGCTTTACCACTGGAGCGATTTCGAAGTTCGGCAGATGCTGGGAGTCATGGAGCGTTGGCCCAACCTGGAAGGCGTGCTGCAACCGTTAATCTCGTCTTGCGTCGACCTCAAGGATTCGATTCAGGCTGCTGTTTACCTGCCGGTGCCGACCTTCTCGATCAAATCCGTCGCTCCCGCGCTGGGGTTTCACTGGCGCCAGAAAGGCTTCGGCGCGTTTGAATCCATGGCTGCCTACTGGGATTATCTCACCGGTGACGAAAACAACGAGATCGACAAGGTCATCCAATACAATGAGGACGACTGCGTCGCTATGTGGCACGTCGACCAGGAGATCACGAAGCGATTCGCGTAAAGGGTCGACAGGGATGCATCTTGAAAACGATGCCTTTGACCTCGATTGGACCAATAGGGATCAGCCTTTGACGTTCCTCGACTGTACGTTTCATCCTTGCTAGTGCTGATTTATTGGACCGATTAATGTCGGCTGGGGGTTAACACCTTCAGCTTGGTGTTAATAAACTGCTTGTGGGAAAAATCCAGCATGTAGGCGATCTTCCGAACCTCTTCGATCTCTTCATGGGAAGTCTTACCCTCTGCATTCGTCATAGCAAATATCCCTTCGACCAATAGCTGGCGTTCTGGCATGCTCATGGTCGCTTTAACCTCCTGAACCAGACGGTGGAGGTCTACCCGTTGTTCGACCGTTTCCAAGGCAATGTGGGAGACGGCTTCGACCATAGGTTGAGTGGCTCCCCAGATCTCATGGAGCACTTTATGCATGAACGCCTTTTCTTGAGGCAAGAATTCCTCGTCCACATAACCCACTCGACCCAATAGGGCGGCACTTAACGTCAGTTTTTTCAGTTTCGCCGGGGTTCCCTCTTTTTCAAGTCGCTCTGATCCCAGACGACGACGCAACCTAAAGAGAACGCGGTTACTAATAAAGTCATGGAGATCAGCCTCGCGGCCACTGTCGCCTGGGTCATGACTTGAGCCACCGATCCTAAGAAGACTCTTTAATCCATCTAGATAAAAAGACGCACCTTTGCTCTCTGACACAACTCCCTTTAGATCCCGCAACCACTCTTTTTCTTTTGGGGACAAGTTGTCATCCGCTTGGAGAAGATCCTCCACGGCCTTAACGAGCATCTCCCTTTGACGTGGCCGACGGGCTCGTTGAAGGAAGCGTTGGATAATCCGTTTCATCTCCTCCACCCCCACCTTCTCCACTAGATACATCTCCACCTGAGCCCAGTCGTCCCCGCTCAGCTTAAAGCGCCGCACAAACTGCTTGATGAAGTTGATTTCCCCCTGGGTCACCTCTTCATCGGCCCAGGCAACACAGGCGAGGACCTTTAAAAGCTCTACTTCTGTCGGAGAAGCCATATTCTACCTTATCCTACTTTGCAACAGCCATCGACGCCCGACGCAGTTTCCCTTTTACCGCGCAGACGCTATCGCTTAGACAGAGATTCTCTCAAGGTGCCATCTTCCAATCCAACGATCGCCCCAACGACGGCACATTAAAAAAGTTCAGACATCGTGTAAACTTATGTTATCCTAACCGCGCGAAACAGCAACCTATGGAAGAACGTGTCCCTTTGAAGACATCGGAAAGATTACCCCTGCGCGTCCCTTTCTTTTACGGCTGGGTCATAGTGGCGTTGACCTTCCTGACGACCTTGAACGGCGCAGGGAACCGAGCAGCCCTCTCGCTATTGATCCACCCGCTGGAGCAGGAGTTTGGTTGGAGCCGCGCCTCCATCGCCTCGGCCGGTGCCATTAATCTCTTTTTGATGGGTGCCGCAGCGCCCTTCTTAGGCTGGTTGGTCGACCGCTTCGGTCCGCGAAAGATCATGTTCGTCGCGTTGACTCTCCTCATCGGCGGAGTCGCTACTACGACTCTGGTTCGAGAACCCTGGCAGCTAATCCTTGTCTGGGGGGTTATCGTCGGCCTTGGTGTTGGCGGCGCAGGCAGTGTCCTGGGAGCCGCAGTAGCCACCCGCTGGTTCATCGCGCGACGAGGCCTGACCATTGGAATCCTAAACAGCGCCCACTCAACCGGGTACCTGATCTTTTTGCCGATTTTGATGTCTGTGGTTGTCTACTCGGGCTGGCGTACCAGCCTGTTGGCCCTCGCCGCCATCTCCACGGGCCTATTACTATTGATCTGGCTCTGGATGAGCGATGATCCCTCTGATATCGGTCTCCAACCCTACGGATTGGGAACAAAAACTAAAGCCGAGGCCCTAAGAGGCCCGGTGAGGAGCGTTTCGTCGGGTTCGTCCGGCGTCTCACTACTCGAGGCAGTCAGAAGTCCCATCCTCTGGTCACTCTGCGGCAGCTTCTTTATCTGCGGGGGCACTTCGGCTGGCTTGATCGGAACCCACCTCATCCCACACGCTATCGACCGCGGCATTTCCCAGGTCACAGCGGCAACTACGGTGGGGGTCATGGGAGGTATGAATTTCGTCGGTACGGTTCTGTCCGGGTATCTGACCGACCGCATGGATCCGCGCAAGATTCTTGCTTTCGTCTATGCTTTGCGAGGCACCGCCTTGTTTATTCTGCCCTACGTCGATAACTTTCAAGGACTTTTCATCTTCGCCCTGATATACGGACTCGATTGGTTCGCTTCGGTTCCCCCCACCGTTGCCCTCGCCGGCGAAGCCTTCGGCAGACAGTCCATCGGTAAAATGTACGGTTGGATCTTCTTCTCGCACCAACTCGGGGCTGCCCTTTCCGCAGCCGGAGCCGGCTACGCCTTTCAATATTTTGGCAGTTACGAACCGGCATTTATTTTCGGCGGCGTCGTTGCTTTGGTGGCGGCGGTCATGGGTTTAACAGTGCCGCACGGAAATAGACGCAACGAAACCGTCGGGGAAAGAGCTGTTTAACGAGCGGAGAGAAGACTGCGCAGATCGCGAGTGATCGTACCCGGGTCAGGAACGGCGCCGTGATAGACAAACCGCACGACGCCTTTCTTATCCACGAGCGCTGTCAGTAGCGTGTGATCCACCAGGCCACGGGCCTTTCTATCCACTTTTACACCGAATGCCTTCCACACAGGAGCAACCTTTGTGCGGTCTTCCGTAAGAAAGGACCACCTGGAAAAATCGACCCCATGCCGTTCACCATAGGACTTCAGCACGGGTGGTGTATCGACTTCGGGATCGGTGGTAATAGACAGAAAAAAGAGCCCGTCGCGTTCCCAGGTATCCAAGTCTTCCCCGACCGATTGCATGGCCGTGGTGATCAGCGGGCAAAGGTCAGGGCAAGTCGTATAGATGAAGGTCACAAGGACGACCTTTCCCATCAGCCCACCGAAACGAAAGGCGTTGCCGTTGTGGTCCGTGAGCGAGGACTCGGGCACGGGGATACGAACCACCCGTCGCACGTTCTCTTTACTTCCCAAGTTCTGGGTCGAATGGTGAGCTGCCGCCTGCTGAAAAGCAGGGAATGCGTATCCAACGGCCAATGCCGTGACGGCCAGTATGGTCATCCATTGAGCGCGGTTCATGATCCCTCGCCGTTGACCGACCGGTCGTAGTCATAGACGTACTGCCAGGGCACACTGCAGTGAGCCCAAATGAGAGGCTCAAATTTTTCCCACCAGTCAACTTCACGTCCTTCCAGGCTCAGGATGCGTACAAAACGAACCATGTCTTGGATCTGCCAGTTTTCAAGGGCCGGACCGAAGGCGGGCATCACCCCGCGGCCTTGACGAATTACCCCCCGGATTTGGAATACGTTTTTCTTCTCTACGGTTTGCCGGAAGTCCGGAACCCGTACTGGTAAGGCATGGGCAACCGGACCGTCCCCTCGTCCGGTCGGACCATGGCAGCTCCAACATCGTTGGGCGTAGGTTAGCTGCATTTCTTCCTTGCGCAAACATCCGGCGACGAGAAATGATACGGCGCAAAGGATCAAAAGCCGGGATAAGAATATGGACATGGCTCTTTTCTCTCCTATCACACGCCCGAAACCCTTGCCAGCCTCACCCCTCCACACTGGTTTGACCTTATTGGTTTCTAAATCAATTGCAAATCGGATCCCGCCTACGGCTATGGCCTGTACCTAACACCCCGCCCATTCACTCCTCCGCCGGTCCCAACTGTTCTCCGGCCGAGCCCAACGAACGAAGGCGTAGCAACGCTACTCTGCCAACGCGTTTCGTCGCAACATTTATTCCGATGGCTACTCGCCTCAAACCTCGAGAACCTTACCGAGACACAGGCCACTTGACAGCACCCCCCCCCGCTTATATTATGCCTAAATGCATTATGTAATTATACATAATCCTATTTTACGTCAACGTGGAGACGCCCATGCAAAACCCTTTCAGATTCGGTTCCGTGGTAACAGGCAATGATTTTGCCGACCGAAAGCGTGAGCAGGTGGAACTGGCCAAGGAGCTCGCCAGTGGACAGAACCTATTCTTGCTCTCGCCACGGCGCTTCGGTAAGACCTCGCTGATCTTCACGTTGCTCGATACGCTTCGTTCCCGTGGTATGCTGGTCGCCTATCTGGATGTGTTCAGGACGGCGACGCCGATGCAACTTCTTGAGTTGACCGCTCAGACCCTGCTTCGGGCGGCCGAGCCGAGGCCCGAGCGACTGCTTCGCCTCGCCATGGATCTTTTGGGTCGGCTTCGGCCGCAGGTGGGAACAGACTCGGAGGAAAACCCTACGCTCACTCTCGACATCGGCACTTCGCCACGCAACCTGCTCGCCCTGCAGGAGGAAGTGCTGAGTCTACCTGAGCGGCTTGCTGAGAAGCGGAAAAAACATCTCATCCTCTGTTTCGACGAGTTCCAGGAGATCCAGCGTTTTCCCGGCGGCAACCTTGAAAAGGCGATGCGTTCCCATTTTCAACAGCACCGTCATGTCAGTTATCTCTTTGCCGGTTCCAAAGAGAGCGCCCTAAGGGAGATGGCCACGCGGGAGCGTAGCCCATTTTATAAGTTCGGCCGCCTGGTCTCTCTTGGGCCCATTCCACAGGACGAGTTTGTGCCGTTTCTCCAATTGCACTTCAAGCGGGGGCGGTTAAGTGTGACCACCGAGGTTTTGGAAGCTGTACTGACCGCCGCGGACGATGTTCCTTATAATGTGCAGCGGCTATGTCACCAGCTATGGTCCGATAAGGCCGGAAGCGCCAAACGAGTTATAGAAAAAGACATCGGCGTCGCACTCGCCGCCATTGTTGCGCAGGACACATCGTACTTCAGCGCCATATGGGACGGACTCTCACTGCATCAGCGCCAGGTCCTTCAGGCCATTACCCGGGCCGGAGGCCGCAATGTCTTCGCCAGCGAATTTCTGACGGCACACCGGCTGGGCTCCCACTCCTCCACGCAGACATCTCTTCGACAGTTGCTCAAGGAGCAAATCGTTTTCAAGGTTGATGGAGAGTACCGGATTGCGGACGCCTTCTTCCGCGAATGGATCGGCAGCCGGCTTCCTTAAGTCCCGATAACCCTTTCTGTACAAAGATAATAGAGGACGATTAAAAAGGATGGAACTCAAAAGGGAGTTGGGACGATTCGACGCAATGATGCTGATCGCCGGGAGCATGATCGGGATTGGTATTTTTGTCACCACGGGATTAATTGCACAGCAAGTCTCTTCTCCTGGACTCATCCTTTTAGTCTGGCTTATCGGCGGTCTCCTCGCCCTGGCCGGGGCACTCAGCCGTGCCGAACTCGGCGTTAGCCTGCCCTTCGCCGGTGGCGACTACGTCTACCTTAAAAGAGGCGTATGGTTCGCCGCTTGCTTTCTTGTCCGGGTGGGCTAGTTTTTTCGTTACCTTCTCGGGTTCCGCAGCCTCCCTGGCTGTCGGATTTACCCAGTACATCGCCTTTTTTCTCCCCGCCCTGGAGCGCGGGAAATCACTGTCCAGTTTCGAGATGTTAGGATTTTTGTACCAGCTATCGCTGGCATCGATCTTTTCCATTGGAGTGATCCTGTTGCTCTCAGTCATTCAGGTCGTAGGAATCCGAGAGGGAAGTCGGGTTCAAAATCTCTTAACCCTATTAAAAATCGGAGCACTTCTCTGTATTGTCTTTCTTGGAGTCAGCTTGGGGAAGGGGAACCTGAGCCACTTTTCCCCGTTCTTGGAATTCTCGCGGATCAATAGTTGGACGGTCCTTGGCACCGCCTTTATCCCCGTTATCTTCACCTACGCGGGATGGAATGCGGTGATCTATATGGCTGGCGAGGTGAAAACCCCGTCCAAGGATTTACCCCACTCTCTCCTCTGGGCCAACCTTTTGGTGATCGTCCTCTATCTGGCAGTCAATGGAGTCTACCTATACGCCGTGCCGACCGAAAACATGCACAGGGTAGTTCGTGTGGCCGAAGTGGCAACCACAGCTCTATTTGGTTACCAGGCTTCCGCGTGGATTACGGCAATCATTGCCCTGTCCATTCTGGGGGCCATGAATGCCATCATTATGACCGGCCCGCGGATTTACTATGCGATGGCGCGTGATGGATTCTTTTTTCGTAGCCTGGCGCGGGTTCACCCCCGGTTTCACACCCCCAGCCGCGCCATCGCGCTACAAGCCCTTTGGGCCTCGGTCCTCGTCCTCACAGGGACATTCGAGACCCTGTTAACTTATGTGAGCGTTATCATCGTCCTGTTTTCCGCGCTCACCGTGGGTTCGGTTCTGGTCTTGCGCTACCGGAGACCGGAACTCACGCGCCCATACAAGATATGGGGCTACCCCTACGTCCCCGCTCTATTCATTCTCGCCCATCTGGGAATTGCCCTCGCCACCCTCTGGGAAAAACCTATGGAGTCTTTCCTGGGCGCCGGTATCGTTTTCCTTGGAATTCCCGCTTATATCTACTGGTCGCGAACCCAACGGCACGAGCGGCCCTCGGGCCTTTGACCCATCTCATCTATTGGCCGTAAACTCATTTAGTGTTATGAATAATTGACTAGAATCCAGGATATAGAGTTCAGAAGACAGATTTTCCCAAGAACAACCCGACGATACACGTTTCAAGAGGCATGGGTTTTTATTCTCGATTCCGACACATCAAAGTTGAAATCTGTCTTCCCACTGAATCCCTCGAATCGCTATGGCGATCAGAATCAATCGCGTTTATACCCGAACAGGTGACAAGGGCGTGACGGCCCTTGTGGGAGGCAAGCGGGTCCCCAAGGACTCTGCCCGGATCGAGGCCTATGGTACGGTCGACGAGCTCAACTCGGTTCTCGGCCTGGCGCGGGTCTTCAACGAAGAGCGGCTCACCGAGGGAGAGGCCCACCGATTTCTCGATCAGGTCCTGCGCGACATCCAGCAGGAGCTTTTTGACCTGGGCAGCGAACTGGCAACCCCACCGGAGGCAGCCCGAGAGGGGATGCCCCGTATGGGAGAGGAGCGGGTCAAGCGAATCGAAGAGATCATTGATCATTGCCAGCAGGGTCTTGAACCGCTCAATTCGTTTATCCTTCCGGGGGGCGGAAGGATCGCGGGCTATCTGCACCAGTGTCGAACGGTCTGCCGCCGAGCCGAGCGTGAGATCCTCCGATTGTCGCGCATCGAGGAGACAGGTGAATGGGCCATCAAGTATATCAACCGACTGAGTGATCTCTTTTTCGTGCTCTCCCGCTGGGTGGGCAAGCATCTTGGGGAAAAAGAATACCTGTGGGAGAGAGGTCTGGAGCAGAAACCCACGAGGGAAAAATAGCAGGGAGGCATCCATGGAAGGTCTGAAGGGAAAGAAAGGCGTTATCTTTGGCGTTGCCAACGACAAAAGCATAGCGTGGGGAATTGCGCAGATGCTGCACGAGGAAGGGGCGGAATTGGCCTTCACCTATGCCGGAGAAATCTTAGAGAAACGCGTCAGACCCCTGGCCGCAGGGGTAGGGTCCAATATCGTCCTTCCCTGCGACGTCACCAAGGACGACGAGATCGAGCCGGTTTTCAAGACCCTCAAAGAAAAATGGGGGGGTCTCGATTTTCTCGTTCATGCCATCGCCTATGCCAACAAGGAGGATCTCACCAATCCCTTTGTGAACACGAGCCGTGCGGGTTTTCATTTGGCGCTGGATATTAGCAGCTACTCCCTAGTCGCCTTGGCACGCCAAGCGGCTCCACTCATGGAGGGGCGTAAGGGGGCTATTCTAACGATGACCTATTTGGGTGCTGAAAAGGTTATTCCCAACTACAATGTGATGGGAGTGGCCAAGGCCGCCCTCGAAGCCAGTGTAAAGTATCTCGCCTATGACCTGGGCCCCAAGGGGACCCGAGTCAATGCCATCTCGGCGGGCCCCGTCCGAACCCTTGCCGCTTCCGGGATCAGCGGATTCAAAGAGATGCTTCACTACAGCAGCGAGAGGGCTCCGTTGAAGAGAAACATCGATCAGGAGGAAGTGGGACGAACGGCCCTCTACTTACTCAGCGACATGGCAAGCGCCGTGACCGGAGAAGTTCTCCATGTGGACGCCGGTTACAACATTATGGGAATGTGATCGGAAATGCTGTCAGCCGAGCAAAGAAAGACAGTAAGCAGTTGGCAGTGAGCAGCCAGAAACCCGGAGCTGATAAGCTAGGTGCTCATAGCTAAACTTCCTCAGTCCTGTCTTACTGCTACCAGCTTGCTGTCTTTTTTAATCTGTTGCCCTGCTGCATACTGCCTACTGTAAGCTGTCTTACTGTTTTGCGAAAGGAGTCATCCATGTCCATCAAAGAAATCGACCCCCAGGCGGCTTTCGAGATGCTCAAGTCAGGAAGCGGCTGTGTTTATATCGACGTTCGCACGGTACCCGAGTTCGAAGCCGGTCATCCGGAAGGCGCGGTCAATATCCCCATTGCCCTGCCCGATCCCGCCCGGGGCATGGCAATGAATGATCAATTCACTCAAGTGGTAGAAGCCCACTACCCCAAGGAGATGACGATCCTCGTCGGGTGCCAGGCGGGCCCTCGTTCGACCGCAGCGGCACGTCTACTCGAACAGACAGGATTCCAAGATGTCTCAAACGTCCGGGGAGGGTTTGGCGGCATGCGTGATCCTTCGGGGCAGATCATTGCCCCCGGTTGGTCCAGCCTGGGACTACCCGTGAGCCAGGACAACGGAGAGAACGTGAGTTACGCGTCCCTGACCGCCAAGGCAAAGTGACCTCCCCTCTGTACTTCAAGCAAATCGAGATGGGGCCCATGCGGAATTTCGTCTATCTGCTTGGCTCAACCGAATCCCGCAAGACCGCAGTGGTGGACGCCGCATGGGACATCGGCGAGATCCTCCGCATCGCCGCCGAAGACGAGATGGAGATCACCCACGCCTTCGTGACCCACTGTCACCCGGACCACATTGGCGGCGAATTCTCCGGCGTTCACATTCAAGGACTCACCGAGTTACTGGAGCAGGTAAAATCCAAAGTCGTGGTGCACAAGGCGGAAGCCGATTTCCTTTCTTTTCTAACGCCGACGGACACCATCAAGGTCGAGAGCGGTGATGTTATCGACATCGGCGGAGTCAGTATTAAACTCCTTCACACTCCCGGGCACACCCCTGGCTCCCAATGCTTTCTTATTGGAAACCGCCTGGTTTCTGGGGATACTCTGTTTATCGGTTCCTGCGGCCGGGTGGACTTTCCCGGAGGAAATGCCGAGGAGATGTACACTAGTTTAACCCAGAGGTTGATGGCTCTGCCCGATGAAACCGTTCTCTTCCCGGGGCACAACTATGCCCAGCAGGAGGCATCCACAATAGGGGAACAGAAAAAGACCAATCCCTATCTTCAGTTTCAGTCATTAACTCAATTCCTCGCCGCAATGGGTTATTGATAATTTTAAAAAAATGATCCTTGGCGTCGCCGGACACGTCAATGACACTATCGAAGAGCTTGAAACGGTACTGAAAATTAATCCAGACTTCAGATCCCCCCGGGGAGAGCTCGACGGTCTGGCCTAAGTAAGGTGATCGACTAGAAACGCGCAGTTCCACTCCTGATCTTGGCTCCCGACACATTTTATTCCAAGACTAGATTTCTGCTCAGCTCTCCCATATACCACTAACAATCCATAATATTAGCCATTTACCCAGGACGCCCATCCGAATACGGCCAGGACTCCACTACGAAGAGGAAGGGGGAGTATTGACCTTGCCGGATTTAAATTTTAGAATGCCGTTCTTAAAATTAAGCCTGGTTGGTCCGGGCTATTAGTCGGAATATTTCATCAGAAAAACTAGTAATTTTACGAGTTCCCACAGCAGCCGTTTCGTCCTACAGTTCGGTGAAATGCCAAAAACAGTTTTGGCGATATCATTATGGTCCTGTTATTCGGGGCACTCGGCTGGTGCATGGTTCGCCTGGACTGGCAACGCCCCCCTCTGCTTCTAGGACTGGTGTTAGGGCACATTGCTGAAAGCAACTTTTTTATTTCTACCAAAATCTACGGTGCTTCCTGGCTCGCCCACCCCGGGGTCATAGTCATTATCGTTTTGATCCTTGCCGCCCTCCTATATCCAATGTTTCAGGCCTGGCAGAAAAGGCATCAGCAAGACGGGGAGTCACTCGATGAAGGCCCCGTGGCACCTACTGAAAGAACCGAGGAAGTCACTCCCGGAAGTCGTGCCATATTCAGTGTTTTTTCCTTCGCCTTGGTCCTCGTTTTCATCTATGTACTGGCTGAGGCCTTCTTCGGATTCGGCGTCGAGACCGAGCAAGCGGCCCTTTTCCCTATAATGATTGGAATCCCGGGATTGGCACTGTCTCTTGTGGCCTTTGGAAAAGAGCTGACCCTTACCCATCGGGTAGTCCAGATTGAGGAAGGAGAACCGGTTGAACCGAGTGTGGCTCGCCGGAGGATGGTTATGGGCATCGGCTGGGTCATGGGGTTTTTCGTTTTCATCTGGCTTTTGGGTTTTACCACCGCCAGTCTCGTTGCCACTTTTTCCTACCTCAAATTCGGGGCGGGCGAGAAATGGCCGATCACGGTAGTCCTAACGTTTTTTGCTTGGGTCTTTTTCTACGGTATCTTCGACTACATGCTTCATCTCCCGTTTCCTCCAGGCGTGCTCTTTACCTGGTTGGGAATGGATTAAATTCGTAAAAACTCCGGTTCAAAACCAATTCAAGCGGTAACCGACTCAACCGTTCATACTAATCATTGGATCATGACCTGTATTGCACGTCTTCAGGTCTCAAACTATAATTCCATCTGCATGTATCTATCATCGCTCTATATAGTGGCGCTGGCCTTTTTATTCACCGGATGCGGCTCTTCCCTGTCCAAGGCCGTACCGGGCTTCAAGTCCGTCACCATAGCAGACGAGATAAAGATCGGCCGGCAATTTCGCCGGGATGCGAGGAAACACCTGCGGTTTATACACCAGCCAGAGATCGAAGTTTACGTTAATCAGATCGGTCGGCGGATTCTCGCATTCATGGGACCCCAGCCCTATGAGTACCGCTTTTTCGTTGTAGAGAATCCGCAATTGAACGCCTTTGCCGTCCCCGCGGGTTCCATCTATATCCATTCGGGACTTATCCAGCGGGTTCGCAATACCGACGAACTCGCCTACGTCGTAGGACACGAGATCATTCACGTGAAGGGACGCCACATGGCTCGTCTCTCCGAACCCGATCCGATGAAATATATTGGACTACTGGGGGTCTTTCTGACGGCGGCGGGCCCTGAGGCAGGCGCCGCCGGAACCCTAGGGAGTGCCATCGCAACAACTAGTCGGCTCAGCTACACCCGTTCCCTGGAAAGGGAGGCTGACAATTTGGGGGTAAAGTACATGGCCGAAGCCGGCTTTGACCCCAACGGCTCCCTCAATTTTTTGAAGATCCTCGACGAGGAAAGGCTAATGAACCCTGCCGGTATTCCTCCTTACCTACTAACCCACCCCTTGTCCACGAATCGAATCGGTTCGGTTGAGGCTATGATTCGCTCTCTTCGACCCTTTCGTAAGAGCCGACACTCAACTGATCCCATCAAACGAATTCAGCTTTTGCTCCGGCTCAATACAGCTGAAGGATCCGGCGCGAGCGACAAGAATAGAAAACCGGGGAGTGAAGTGCCACAAGGTGCTGAGAATCTGCATCTGCGCGGGATAGAACACTTCACCAAGGGCCAATGGGCCGAGGCGAAGGAGATCTATCAAAGGGTCAGATATTTGGAGCCTGAGAGCCCGGGGTTGGACCGCGACCTGGGTCAGGTCTACACCCAATTGGGGGAATATCCGCGCGCCCATGAAGCCTTTCATCGGGCCCTGACCCAGGATCCGAGAGAGCCTTTAAACTACTTCTACCTCGGTGAACTCTTTGAAAAGGAATCCCAATGGCGCGACGCCGCACGGGCCTACTCCCGGGCACTCGATTTACTCCCCTTGTGGGCCGAACCCGCACGACGACTGAGCGGTGTATACCGCAAGCTGAACCGTTTGGGAGATTCTTATTCTTATCTGGCTCGCTACCACCTGTCCCTGGACGCAGATCGGGAGGCCCTTAAAGCCCTGGATAAGGCTTCCATGCAATACGACCCCTCTTCGCTTCAACGTCAGATGATTCAGGACGAGATGCAAGCCATCCGCGAGAGGGATTAGAACAAGGCAACCTATCAACTTGGCACGCAGTCGGCGGTGTTCCTCTCCCGAGTCCCGCTGTAACATAGGGTTACGGCTCAGTGGTAGAGTTCCAGTAACTCTACCATACCGAGGTTGCGCATCTGGCTAAAGATATAACGTTTGATCTCATCCACCGTATCCATTCGCAGGGCCTCACCGGCGATCTTCATAGCGGCCTGGTAAGATACGGAACGGATGACCTTCTTGGCTACGGGGATATACAGGGGCTCCATACTGAACTCCTCCAAGCCCATTCCTATCAGAAGTAGCGTCGCAAGAGGGTCTCCCGCCATTTCACCGCACATGGCAATCGGCTTTCCTTCTTTCTTGGCCGCCTCAATGACCTGCATCAGGGCCGAAAGGACAGCGGGGTGAAGAGACTCATAGAGACTCGCCACCCTGCGATTGCCCCGGTCTACCGCCAATAGGTACTGAATGAGATCGTTGGTCCCAATGCTAACGAAATCCACCTCACGGACCAGCCTGCCGATCAACTGAACCGCAGCCGGAACCTCAAGCATGATGCCTAATTCCATGTTCCGGTCAAAGGCGACACCTTCGACATCCAGTTCCTGCTTGACCTCGGTAAGGATTCCTTTCACCTTTGAAATCTCCTCAAGACCCGAGACCATAGGGATGAGCAAACGTACGGGACCCAGGGCTCCCACTTTTAGAATTGCCCGCAACTGGGTCTTGAAAATTCCCGATAGCTCAAGGGAAATCCGGATGGAGCGCAGACCGAGGAAGGGGTTCGGCTCCGCGACCGCCTTTTGCACATAGGGAGGATACTTATCAGCACCAACGTCAAGGGTTCGGATCGTGACTGGCATGCCACGCATCCCTTCCACCACTCGACGGTAAAGGGCGTACTGTTGATCTTCGCTAGGAAAGTCGTACTGGGCGAGAAAGGGGATTTCCGTTCGATAGAGCCCGATCCCCTGGGCCCCATGCTGGTGGGCAAAGGTTATATCGGTCAGTAGACCGACATTGGCGTAAAGGGAAACCCGATGACCGTCCACCGTTTCGGCGGGAAGATTCCGAATCTCATCGAGCTTGCGGCTGAAGGCAAGATAATCCCCTTCCAGACGCTCGTACTCTTGCAGGACCTCCGTACTCGGGTTGACAAAGACAA
The DNA here is from genome assembly GCA_963664015.2 of Binatia bacterium. Taxonomy (GTDB): domain Bacteria; phylum Desulfobacterota; class Binatia; order UBA9968; family CAXXLF01; genus JACZQL01. Next base: position 1,656,728 of record CAXXLF010000002.1, read on the forward strand.
CACCCGAATTGCCGTCCACGATCAGGGAGGTGCCCGGTCGCACGTTTTCCAGTAGTCCGGTCACTCCGACGACCGTCGGGATCTCAAAGGACTTGGCCAAAAGCGAGGCATGGGAGGTCACGCCACCGGTGGACAGTACAATACCACGCAGGTGATTTCCCTGAATGAGCGTGACGTCCGCCGGTGATAGATCTTCCGCCACCAGAATTGCATCCTTGGGTAAAATGAGCGGTCTCCCCTTGGCCCCAGACAGATTATCCAATACCCGTTGCGCCGCGTCCCGCACATCCGCCCCCCGCTCCTTCAAGTAGCGGTCGCCAATTTGGGTAATGGTTTCAAGGTGCTTGAGGAATACCTGTGTCACGGCGTATTCGGCATTACAGTGGCCCTTACGGATTCGAGCTTCGATCTGACCATGTAACGCAGGATCATCGAGGATCAATCGGTGAACTTCGAAGATGGCTCCGGCCTCTTCACAAATCAGGTCGTTCATCTGGTATCTGAGCCTGATGACCTGATCAATGGCATGTTTAACCCCCTCCCGAAACCGCTCGATTTCTTTCTGAACGTTCCGTATTCGAACCCGTTTGACCAGACTCAACTCATTGCGCGCCGGCATGACATGAACGATCCCATAACCAAAACCCGGTGCCGCCGCAAGGCCGGTTAGTCGGGCGCGCCACTTTTGTCTTCCTCCCCGTCCACTCTTTTCCCGGCGTCTCTTCCCCTCATAGGTCCGAAGCCTCTTCAGGGCGTTTACCATACGTTTGCGGTAGTCCCTACGTTCCCGATCCTTGTCTTCCAGTGATTCGGCTAGCCGCGCTTGTATAATAATGCTCGAGACCTGACTGGCAATGGCCTTAAGCAAACGTACCTCATCGGGCAAGAACTCACGCCGACGCGAAGTCTGAACGACCAGGACGCCAATAATAGCCCCCTTGTCAATGAGAGGACCTCCTAGAAAGGAATGGAAGCGTTCTTCGCCGGTTTCAGGGAAGTACTTGTAACGGGGGTGCGTCAAGGCGTCCGCTACGGCAAAGGGAGCCATTTGCTCGATCACCAGACCCGTCAACCCCTCATGAATCCCCATGGAGACCTTCCCCACGGACTTCTGCTCCAGGCCCGTGGTTGCACAGAGAGTTAGTCGAGTCCCCTGTTCTTCCAATAGATAGATGGAACAGACCTCCGTCTCCATGCGCTGGATAATGATTCCAACAATACTTCCTAGCGTTTCCTGCAGATCCTCCGAGTGACTGATTAGGGAACTAATATGCTCAAGGGTCTCCAGATGGGGAGCCGTCCGACTTGTGATTTTATTCATCTTCGACATTAGGAATGTATTGTATGCGAATCAATCGGCAAAATTCAATGGGCCCAAGGGAGCAGGCCTCCGTGGCCGGTTTGACCTCCCAGAGGGTAAATGCTAACAATCTGACTTCAGTCGCCGCCCATTGTACCATTTGAAGTCACTATGGAAGAAGAAATCCGGTCCCTCCTAAAATCCATCGGTGAGGACCCCGATCGAGAGGGTCTACTGAAGACTCCCTTCAGGGTCGCCGAGTCACTTCGGTTCCTCACCCGGGGATATCAACAGAATCTGGACAAGGTGTTCAACGATGCCATGTTCACGGAAGACTATGAAGAGATGATTGTGCAGCGGGACATCGATTTTTTTTCGCTGTGTGAACATCACCTGCTTCCTTTTTTTGGCAGAGCGCACGTGGCCTATATCCCACAGCACAAGATCGTTGGTATTTCCAAGCTGGCACGCCTGGTCGACTACTACGCTCGCAGGCTTCAGGTCCAGGAACGCCTCACCAACCAGATCGCGACGACGATTATGGAGAAGCTCAACCCCCTTGGCGCTGGGGTCGTTGTCGAGGCTGAACATCTCTGCATGCGAATGCGGGGGGTGGAAAAACAGAATTCAATGATGATAACCAGCACCCTTTTGGGAGTCTTCAGAACTCACCAGGACACACGGGCCGAATTTATGAACCTCATCCGTCGAAGCACCTAACCTTCTATTCCATGGAAATTCGTTTCAAGGATCAAGGTCCGGAAAAGCTTAAAACTCACCTCTTGGCACTCCCCGTGCAGGAGCAGGGTTTGAAGGATCCGCTCCTCTTGCGCTTGGACCGCCACTTGAAAAAAAGCCTTTCCAAGCAAATTACCCGCTGTAAATTCACAGGAACCGAGGGAAGCGCGTTGCTTCAACCCACGGGAGGCCAACTCCCGGCCACCCACGTTCTCCTCCTGGGCATGGGGAAGGAGCGTGATCAGGAAAACCATACATGGCGAAGGGCTGCTGCCCGCGCCGCAAAAGAAGCGGAAACGATCTGGGCCGAGGAGGTTGATTTCCTTCTGCCCTCTTTTGGCGATACTCAAAGGATCGTAGGACCCATTGCCCAAGGGGCCCTGATGTCCTCATACCATTTCAACAAATATCGATCCGATGACAGACGCTCTCTACCCCTACGTTCTTTTAATCTGGTCAAGCCGGGCCTTCGCAAGACCTCACAGATGGAACGACAGGTGCGTCTAGCTCATCAACTCATAAAAGGCGTATTTCTCGCCCGCGATCTCGTGAATGAACCGCCCTCCAGGACCACTGCAAGTTATCTTGCAAAGCAGGCAGTAAAGCACTGCCGTGGACCCCGCATCAAGGTGGAAGTCTGGAACAAGAAAAAGATCCAATCGATGGGATTGGCCGGGCTCTTGGCAGTCAACCAGGGAAGCATAGAGGAACCCCGATTTATCATTATTCATTATCAACCCAGGGGGAAAGCCAGAAAGAAAGTGGCCCTGATCGGGAAGGGGATCACTTTTGATTCCGGGGGCCTTTCCTTGAAATCCTCCAAAGCGATGGAGACGATGAAGCTGGACATGGCCGGTGCAGCTGCCGTCATCGGAGCCATGAGTGTTATAAGAGATCTGGACCCTCAGGTTCAAGTTACAGGATATATCCCAACCACCGACAATCTACCCAGTGGGACAGCTCAAAAACCAGGCGATGTTATCCATTACCTCAATGGTAAAACCGTTGAAGTTCTCAATACCGATGCCGAAGGTAGATTGATCCTTGCCGACGCCCTAGCCCTTGCGGCCAGGGAGAATCCTGATTGCATGGTCAATCTAGCCACCCTTACAGGTGCCTGTATGGTCGCCCTGGGGAATGAAGTGGCGGGGATATTTGGCAACGATCAATTGCTAGTGGACAAGCTGATTCATGCGGGACGGGACGGCGGAGAAAAGCTCTGGCAGCTACCCCTGGTGAAGGAGTATCGAGAAGACATCAAGAGCAGTGTAGCGGACATCAAGAACGTGGGCGGTTCCTATGGGGGCGCCATCACTGCAGCCCTGTTCCTACAGGAATTCGTCGCGCGCCGCCCCTGGGCCCACTTGGATATTGCTGGGCCTGCCTTTTCGGACAAGGAAACCACCCTCACTTCCAGAGGTGGTACGGGTTTTGGAGTCCTAACGCTTCTCCATTTCCTATCAACCCTTTGAGGACCGTTTCGGGAAAAATATTGGAGAAGGAGAGGATTTATGGCTGAAATAACACAGATTGAAGACGCAAACTTCGACGCCGAGGTTGTCCATTCGCCCCTTCCGGTACTAGTGGATTTCTGGGCACCCTGGTGCGCACCCTGCCGCGCTCTCGCTCCCGTGATTGAATCGCTGGCCGATGAATACCAGGGCAAGCTGAAATTTACCAAGCTCAATGTGGATGATAATACGGTTGCAGCATCGCGCTACGAGGTCCGGGCACTGCCCACCGTAATGATTTTCAAGGACGGCAACAAGAAGGAACAGATCGTGGGTGCCGTATCCAGCAGCAAGCTCCGCGACGCTATTGACAAGGCGCTTACCTAGAACATAAACCGCCTCATATTGACGTTGATCAACAAGCCGACTGCGATCATTGTCGTGACCAGAGAAGACCCTCCGTAGGTCAAGAAGGGGAGTGGAATCCCTACCACAGGGAGAAACCCGATGACCATGACTATATTGATGATTACCTGCCAACATAAAATGATTGTGGCGCCAAAGGCCAGCAAGGTTCCCAGTCGATCCCTCGCCCGCGCAACAACTCGAAAACTAAAAACAATAAGAGCCAGATAAAGCCCCAATAGGACCAAGCATCCGAAGAAGCCCCATTCCTCAGCAAAGACAGAAAAGATAAAATCCGTATGCTGTGCCGGCAAGAAGTCCAGGCGATTTTGCGACCCTTGGAGATACCCCTGGCCAAACCAACGACCAGAGCCGATAGCAATTTTAGACTGGATCGCGTGGTAGCCTGCTCCGAGAGGGTCAATATCCGGCGTAAGGAAGCTACGAATACGCGCCATCTGATATGGTTTTAAGAACTGCCACCCAATAGGTAGCAGCGCCACACCCACTGCACCCAGCAGGAGTAGAGGACCGACCCGGCGCACGGTTATAAAGATAATGGTAAAAAAAATTAACAGGTAAATCACTGCTGTCCCCAGATCCGGCTGCATCAGGATCATTACCAACAGAGGCACCGCCATTAAGGTTGGCAACCAGAGGTCACGCAGGCGGTAGCCCGCTGGGGGCTCATCGTACTGCAGTCTCTTTGCCAAGAGAAATACAACCACCAGTTTTGCCAACTCCGACGGCTGGAAGGAGACAATTCCGAAACTGAGCCAGCGCACAGACCCTCCGCTTCTAAACCCGACCAAGGGAACCAAGAGAAGGGAAAAAACGACAATGCCATAAAACACATATGAGAAACGTTCTATCCGGTGATAGTCGACAGAAAAGCTCACGACCATGGCGATCAAACCGATTATTAACCAGTAGAGTTGCTTTATCGCCAGGTGGCCAAGCCCATTGCCCGAAAGGTCACTGGTAGCGCTGTTTACGGTGAGGATGCCGATCAGAGCCAATCCAATAGACAGACCGAAAATGGACCAGTCGAAGTGTGAAATGACGCGCCGATCAATATGCATGTTCAGTCTCTTCTCAACCCACCTTGGCCGCCTCATAGGTCGGCCGGACTTGCTGGCCCTTCAATGCCCAGTATTTCTCGATCAGCGCCTTCGCCACCGGCGCAGCATCCGATCCGTGCCCACCATGCTCCAGTAAGACAACAACCACGATCTCCGGTCGCCCCACCGGGGCATAACCAACAAACCAGGCATGGTCCCGAACGGAATAGGGGAGGTCCTCGCTCTTGACGACTGCTCCTAACATTGCTGCAACCTGGGCCGTCCCGGTTTTTCCCGCAATCTGGATCAGCGACGATTGTGCCTTGATTCCTGTTCCCTCGTCACTATGAACCACATCTCTCAGTGCTCGATTCAAAACCGACAACGTCTTCTTCTGAATTGCCAGAGTGCCGATTTTCTCGGGCCCGTACTCTCGGATCAGCCTGCCGTCGAGAGATTCGATCTTACGTACAAACCAGGGCTGATTGAGGGTTCCCTTGTTGGCGATGGCTGCCATCAGGTTGGCGATTTGGACTGGTGTCACCGAAACGTAGCCCTGCCCGATGGCTACCGAGGGGGTTTCCCCGGGGTACCAGGGCTCTCCAAACCGTCTCTTCTTCCAACGGGAGTCGGGGATGAGACCGGCCTTTTCACCTTCCAAGGCAACACCGGTTTTTTTACCCAGTCCCAGCATGCGCGCATACCGGGCTATACGGTCGACTCCGAGCTGCTGTCCGATTTGATAGAAATAGACATCGCAGGACTCGACCAGTGCCTTGTGTAGATTGACCTCGCCATGGCCGGCGGCTTTCCAATCACGAAAGACTCGGCCCCCAACGTCTAGGGAGCCATGGCAGGGAATAGTGGATTCGGGTCCAACCACTTTTTCCTCCAGGGCGGCGAAAGCCAAGACAATCTTGAAAATCGAGCCGGGGGGATAGACTCCCTGAATGGCCTTATTGTGGAGCGGTTTTGCCTTATCCCGAATGAGACGGTTCCATTCGGCGGTGGTGATGCCTCGGGCGAAGGCGTTGGGGTTGAAGGATGGAGTACTGACGAGCGCGCGGATGGCACTGGTTTGGGCATCCAGGATGACCACTGCCCCTGCTTTTCCCTTAAGGGCCTGATAAGCACTGCCCTGCAGTTCCTGGTCGATCGTGAGGAATATGCTGTGGCCAGGGATGTCTTTTCTTTGATCAATAATTCTAATCTTACGCCCCTGGGCATCGACCTCAATCTGCTGCCCTCCGTTCCGTCCGCGAAGGTACTCCTCCCATGTCTTTTCGAGACCGAACTGCCCGATTTCGTCGCCCATCTTATATCCCTCGTCGCGCAGAGTTTTCAGCTGTACGGGGCCGATTTCACCCAGGTATCCAAGGAGATGGGCCGTTACCGATTGGCTCAAATAGTTACGCCTGGGACGAATTCTTAGCGACACCCCTGGGAGATCCATCTCATGGGTTTCCACCAGCACAACCGAGCGCCAATCGATGTCCTGCTTCAGTGTCACCTCTCTGAACGGCCGGCGACGGCTATTTCTTCCCAATTCGGCGAGGAATTTTTGTTTGGGCACTTTGAGCAGACCGGCCAAGTAAGTCAGGGTCTCTCGCGGCTTTTTCGCATCCTCGGGCACGAACAGGAGGTCGAAGGAGGGCCTGCTATCCACTAGAAGCCTTCCTTGTTGGTCAAAAATCATTCCCCGAATCCCTGGGATTGTTTTGATTCGAATCCGGTTGTTTTTGGACAAGTCTGTAAATCGCTCTCCCTCGAGAATCTGCAGCACCCAAAGGCGCACCGCAATGAGAAAGAATACAGCCACGACCCCAAGCATGAGCCGACGGGTACGCAAACGAAAAATCGGGTCTATGTCTGCCCTGGGCGAAGGAGGGAAGTTCATTGCTTCACCTAGGAGACATTTCGAAGCGGCGCCAATCGATTCTCGGCCCAGCTTAGGAGAAAAAATATAACGGGAGCCAAAAAGGCTACCGATAGGGCCTCAAGAAAGATATATCTCAAGGCGCCTGACCACGCGTTTTGCGTGGTCAGGAAAATACTCCAAAGGATGACGATAGCACTCACTTTGACCCAGGAAGCTAAAAAGACGAGAGTAGCGGTAAACAATGGGCTACGGATCCAGATATGGCGCGAGCTCAGATGCACAGAGAGAAACACCAGGGACAGGGCGAATGCGTTCACCCCAAGAATGGGACTGGAAAAAACATCAACCGTGTAGCCCATGAAAAAGGCTCCGATTGCAGTGCTGACGGAGGGCCGACTGAGCGCCCAATAAACGCAGATGACCAGTGTCAAATCGGGCACAACGGGACCTAAAGGCAGGAGGTGCAGGAGCGTGGTTTGCAGAAGTACACTGAGAAAAGCAACAAACAAAAACAGTACGAACAGTTTCATCTAAGGCTCAATGAAAGCAGAAACCGGACCTGAGATCCTGTTAACCTTTTGTGGAATCATACTTCGCGGATACCACCAGGACCTCTTCGATTCGTGAGGGATCGATGGCCAGTTGCACCCCGACATCCTGGAAGAGGCCGTAATTTTTCTTTTGTACCCTGCTGACCTGGCCGACCAGCAGCCCCTTGGGGAATATCCCATCCAATCCTGAGGTTACCAATCGATCACCTTCATGAATTTCCTCATTCCTTGTGATGTACTTCATGACCGGGTCTTGCTCCAGAGAACCAGAAACGATTCCCCGGGCCCGAGTTCGCTGCACGATCACATCGACGCCGCTATTGTGGTCCGTCAAAAGTAAAACTTTCGCACTACTAGATGACACAGCCAGGACCTGCCCCACGATGCCACCGGCAGAGACAACGGCCATTCCTTTACGAACTCCTGAATCAGATCCCTTGTTGATCGTTAAGCTTCGAGACCAGGTGCTAGCGCTGTTACCGATAACGGCAGCTGCAATGGCCTTTCGGAAGCCGCGCCCCTGGACGTTGAGTAAACTTTTCAGTCGAAAGTTTGTCGCTTTGGCTTCCCGAAGGCCTTCCATTTCCTGATGTAGCTCCTGGATTTGGTCTTTGAGCTGTTGGTTTTCGAGCCAAAGGCTGTCTAAAGTCCTAAAGCCATGCTGGATATCCTGCACCCCATTGGCCACAGATGTCAGAGCCCTCTGGAAAGGCCGCATCGACTCCAGGAGAAGAGGGCCAATGGGATCTCTCTTTAAGTAGCCAGTAGCCACGGAACCGACGATAGAGACGGAGACCAACAGGCAAAAGAACGAACTAAAGACAACCTGATGACTGCGAAAGAATGCGATCACGGATAGTTCTAATTTTTCTAATGTGGACCACTGGCGCCAGTTCGGGGCTAGTGGACGGTGACCTCTCTCAGTAAAGAGATTTCATCCAGGGCTTTACCCGCTCCCATGACCACCGAAGTCAAGGGATCATCGGCCATAACCACCGGTAGTCCGGTCTCCTCCCGAAGCAACGTATCAAGGCTTCTCAATAGCGCCCCCCCTCCGGCAAGAATAATGCCCCGGTCTACAATATCGGATGCCAACTCGGGAGGCGTCCGCTCCAGAGAGACCCGCACGGCCTCCACGATTTGATTGATCGGGTCGAGCAGCGAATCACGGATTTCGTCATCTGTAATCATAACGGTCTTGGGAATCCCGGCGACCAGATCCCGCCCTTTGATCTCCATGGTCTGGATCTCGTCGCCCGGGTAAGCGGAACCAATGGTCATTTTAATCAATTCGGCTGTTCTCTCACCGATCAGTAGGTTGTGTTTTCGTTTAATAAACTGGGAAATGGCCTCGTCCATCTTATCACCGCCCACACGAACGGATCTGGAAAATACAATTCCCGAGAGTGAGATGACGGCAACTTCTGTAGTACCGCCACCGATGTCGACAATCATATTTCCGGTGGGTTCCGTGATGGGAAGCCCCGCACCAATGGCAGCCGCCATGGGCTGCTCGATGAGGTAGACCTCTCTCGCCCCAGCAGACTCGGCCGACTCTCTCACGGCACGTTTTTCCACCTCTGTGATGCCGAAGGGTACACCAATAATAATGCGAGGCCGTACCAGCGTATTGCGATTATGAACCTTATGGATAAAGTAGCGAAGCATTGCCTCTGTAATTTCAAAATCGGCAATGACACCATCCTTGAGAGGACGGATCGCGACGATACTCCCCGGGGTCCTTCCGAGCATTCTCTTGGCTTCAGCGCCGACGGCCAGGACCCGCTTCCCCCCTCGATCGTTTTTCTGCACTGCAACCACTGAAGGCTCGTTAGAGACGATCCCTTCGTTTTTGACGTAAATCAGGGTATTGGCGGTGCCGAGATCAATGGCAAGGTCGTTTGAGAAAAGGCCCAAAAGGGAATTGAGAAACATCTTTACACTCCTATTTTCATAACAGACATCTCGGCAGAGCGAAAATACCAGATTTGGCCTATTTGATCAAGATAATGTATTATTTTGCTAAATTTCACCTGGGCCGCATATCCAGAGAAAGGGGGACCTCAGCGGTCCGCCATATCAATCTTAACTCGTTCTTTGACTATGATGACGACCCATGATTTGCCTGGCCGGTCCTACCGTACCGGGATTTTTATGGTAGAATAAAGTTTTCATGGGTTTACGCCCGTAGTATTCTTTTCTTCTTCGGCGGAATGCGCCGAAGCTGCCGACTACAGTCGGAGGGTTCGTCCATCGCATTCATCTATAGTCTTATGCGAAGGCGGAAAAACGGGTCGTCGGTGGTTACTTTAATTTCCTTCAATTCGATTGGTACCTTCGAACTCAGGTTGACACGTATGAACTTCGCTGATATACGCCCATCTGTGAAGCTTCTAACAACTGATTGGATTTCACTCACCATTTTTCTGTTCCTTTCACTACCCTATACGGTACACGCCGGAGGACCCACGGAGAGAATTCGTGTCGCTATCCACGAGGGGATTCAAGTTCTCAAACGGTCCAACAACGGAGGCAGAGTTGGGAGGCAGGAAACCGTCGAGCAGCTTAGGAAGATCGTTTATCCGCTTTTCGACTTTACCGATATGGCCAAGCGCTCCCTGGGTTCCCACTGGCGCCGGCGTACGCCGGAGGAGAAGCGGGAGTTTGTAAGCCTCTTCACCAATCTCTTGGAAATCAGCTATGCGGATCGAATCGATCAGTATAACGGTCAGACGGTGACGTTTACCCGCGAAGATGTCGACAATGATTACGCCATGGTCGAATCTAAGATTATAAATCCGAAAAATGAGAAATTCACAGTCGGTTACAAGCTCTCGCGTCGAGATGGCGACAGTTGGAAGATTTACGACGTCGTCGTAGAAAATATAAGTCTGGTGAATAACTACCGCTCTCAATTTCATCGCGTCATCGCCAATTCCTCTTTTTTAGATCTCATTGCCAAGATGAGAAAGAAGACCCAATAGGGAAGTCCCCATGGGCACTCGAATGAGCCGGGAAACTCTAAATCTGGTTCGTCTCTATGCACTTTCGCTTGTCATGAGCTTCGGGGTTGGAATGGTCTTTCCGACCATCCCGGCACTGGCACAGTCCTTTGATGTTTCTCCCGGGCTTGCAGCACAATTTGTCACTGCACAGGCATTGGGAAGGGCGTTTTCTCTACTTCCCGGTGGGATCATCGTAGATCGTCTGGGCAGGCGGTTCGCAATGATTCTTGGGCCGGCCCTTGTCACCGTCGGTGCCTCCATCACCGCTGTCACTCCCTACTTCAGCCTGCTCCTGCTGGCCCAGTTCTTAGCCGGTGCCGGTGACAGTATCTGGATGATCGGCCGAGAGGTGTCGGGCATCGAGCTGACGCGGTCGGACCAGCGCGGTCGCGTCATGAGCGGTTTCATGGGCATCTCCTCAGCGGGTAACGCCATTGGCCCCGTCGCAGGCGGCGTCCTGACCGACTGGTTCGATTTTCGGGTCGTATTCTTTGCATACGCCTCCATGGCACTCATCGTGCTCCTTGTGTCTGCGGCGACCGCCAAAAAAGAAACCATCCATCGATCTCCAAAGGCTTCCGTATTCCAGTTCGGCAAGATAAACGAAATTGATCCGTATTACCGCAGGACGTATTTGGTGCTAGTCTTCGCGACCTTTTGCATGATGCTTTACCGTACGACTCTAAACAGCATGCTGCCCCTTTATGTTGGAACCCATCTAGGTTATTCCACCACGCAGGTGGGAACGCTCTTCGGCGTCGCCGGGATCTTTGTTCTGATCATGATCATTCCCGCAGGGATCATCACCGATACCATCGGGCGAAAGGCGGCCAGTGTTCCAAGCACAGCCCTCCCTGCGCTGGCTTTTGCCGCCTTTCCCTTTGTCGAAAGCATGTTCCCCCTGGCGTTACTCGCCGCTTTGATCGGGGCGGCGAATGGGCTTTCTCTCGGCTCCGTTGCCACCTCGACTTATGACATTATTCCGGAGGGTAAACGGGGCCATTTTCAGGGTCTTAGACGGACCATCGGCGAGTTGGGGGGTATCACCGGACCTATGCTGGGTGGGATTATCGCCAATAAACTGAACCCAGGTATGACCTTCCTTATCTATTCTCCCATGCTATTCCTCGCTGCCGGGTTTCTGGCCTTTGCGTCGCGTGAAACGCTACCCTCAAAGCGCCCGGCGAATTGAACTTACCGGGTGAGCGCCTGCCGCTTCCAAGACGACAATCCTCCAAGTGGGCAAGTCGGTTAATTTCCTCAATCGTTGATTACTTCCAATAGATAGATCTAGTGGCCAGTTGCCTTAAGAATATCCATGGGGATCATCCCAAAGGACACAGGGGATTATTTTTCCTGGTATGTTTATTTTGGATCGGGGTATACTCGTACCTCCGGTCAGCTGGAGATGTGCCACATGGGCAACTCGCGCTTATCTAGATCGTGACCGAATCCTGTTCAGTCCATAGGAGGCACCAGGTGAAAGCCATCAACATCTTTGTCATGAGTTTAGCCCTCGCGCTGGTAGCAACCGCTTATTTCCAGGGAGGGAATCGACTCGAAGCAGGCTTCGCCGCAGCAGCTAAAATGTTTGTTTCCATACTCCCCGCATTGCTATGCGCCTTCCTGATTGCCGGATTCATGCGTGTTCTGTTACCCGAGACTGTAATTCAGAATTGGTTGGGTAAGGAGGCGGGATTCAAGGGTATCTTCGTCGGTTATATTGCCGGGGCACTGACCTTTGGTGGACCCTTTATAAGTTTCCCCCTCGCCGCGTCGCTCTATTCAGGGGGCGCAAGCGTGGCAACGGTAACAGCCTACATCACCTCTTGGGCATTGTGGGGTGGGGGGATCGTATTTTATGAGCTTGCCATACTGGGCCCACGGCTATTTACCATCCGCATCGTCTCGAGCCTCATCTTTCCCTTGGTGGCTGCTCTGACCGCCGGCTATCTATCCAAAGCGACCTGAAGTCGATTCGGCTGCCTATAGGATTCGAAGAAATTAGTTATCGCTGTCCAGCAAGCACGGTGGCTTGACATGCGCCCTCCAAAGACTAAAATAGACAATGACCGGTCAGTCGGTCATTATTAGAATACCACTAAAGAATGGGTATATATGTCTATTATCGTTGATAAAACAAAGAAACGGGTGGCTATCCTAAAAGCGGCGATGGTGGTTTTTTCCCGGGACGGATACCACCGGGCCAGGATAGAGGAGGTCGCCAAGGAGGCGGGTATCGGTAAAGGAACTGTCTACGAATACTTTCGTAGCAAGACCGATCTCTTTCTGGACCTGCACGAACACATGGTCTCCGAACTGAAAGGCTTCTACCTAAAGGAACTCGCAGAAGTCCGGGAGCCGGATCTTCTATTGGAGCGTTTCATCAAGGTTGCCTTCGAAACCTTCCGCCTCTGGGAACCTTTCTTCCTCATCTTTTTTGATTTTTGGTCACAAGGGGGCCGGGGTGAGCATCAGGAACTCTTCCAGACACGTCTCAAGCAGGCCTACTCGCTTTCCCGCGAAGAAGTTGCCACCATAATTTCGGCCGGAGTCACCGCTGGGTCCTTCCGGCCGGTTGACCCTCTGCTTACCTCGTCCCGTATTCTGGCCTGTCTGGACGGATTGGTCGTCCAATGGCTCTGCGACCGACAGGCCTTTGATCTGGATCGGATGCGAGATGAGCTGACGACCAGTGTCCTGAGGAGTTTACGTCCATGAGCCCGCGTAGAATCTCCCTTTACATCATTATGGGACTGGTCTTCAGCACAACGCTGATCGTCTATTTCATCCAGGCGGTGTCCGAACCTACCCAGCCCGAATCCGTACCGGTGCCGGTGCCGGTGGAGGTCGCCGCCATCAAGCCTACGCCTTTCACCTACAACCTGGAAGCATTGGGAAGCCTTGCCCCTCTACGTGAGGCTGAGGTCAGTTCGCAAATTAGCGGTCCGATAATACAAGTTCCAGCGAATGTGGAATTAGGTGCCGCGGTGAAGCAAGGGGAGGTACTGGCAGAGATTGATCCGACCCCGTTTCGTATCGAAGTCACCTACCGGGAAGCGCAGGTCGCCAGGGCCAAGGCCGGGGTGCATGCGCGTGAAATCGAGATCGCCCGCCAGAGGTCCCTGATCCCCATCAACCTTGAGATGCTCCGCCTTGCTCAGGCAGAGCAGAATCGTTTGAAGGATCTACTCAAAAGAGAATTGATTGCACAGCAGGATCTCGAACGAACCGAACTTGCGATGCACAGGATAGAAGAGGTGCTGAACCGCACGGAAAGTGGGCTCCAGGAGGCCAAGGTCCAGCTCACCGTTGCCCAGGCCGAGCTGGCATCGGCTGAAGCCGAGTTGGCACGGGCAAAGAATTCTCTAGAACACACCCAGGTAAGAGCCCCCTTTGCAGGCGTGATCTCGGAAAAGCTGCTGAGACTGGGAGAGCAGGTCTCCCCCGGCAAAGTCCTCATACGATTGGCCGACCTGAGCGTGGTGAAACTCCTGATACGAGTCCCTCCGAACGACATCGACTTTCTACGTAATGACATGACAGCTGAAGTCCGCGTCGATGGGTCCTCCAAGCCGTTCAATGGGAAGGTCGCCTACATCGGTCCCAGGGCGGACGATAAGACCAGAAGTTTCCCGGTGGAGATCCTGATCGAGAATCAGGGACCCGTGCAGCTTCTACCGGGGATGTTCGGACGGGCCAGTATGCCCGTGCATACCTACCCGGAAGCCATTCTGGTTCCTAGAGCCAGCGTCCTGACTCCCAGCGGTGATCCGATCGTTTATGTCGTGGATGCCGATCGCAGGATAGCGCTACACAAACCCATCACCATTGGCCGGACCTTTGGTTCGCGGCACCTGGTCACAGACGGCCTTAAAACCGGAGATCTGCTCGTAGTGAGCGGGCACCCCCTACTCCGGAATAAGGCGGCGATCCGTATCGTGGGTGAGAGAGAACTCCAACAACCATGAAGGGACTGGCCGAATTCTCAGTTAATAACCGGGTCATCGTGAATCTGCTGACCCTGCTTGTCATTGGCGCGGGGACATTGGCCTATTTCAGGATGCCTCGCGAGATGTTTCCCGAGTTTTCCCGGCAGGCTGTTCGAATCGTTACCGAATACAGAGGTGCCTCTCCAGAGGAGATGGAGCAACTCATTACTGCCAAGATCGAAGAAGAAGTCGCGCAGATCGACCACCTGGAGGAGTTACTGTCGGTTTCCCAAGAAGGCCGTTCCGAGATCCTGGTTAAGTTTCAACCGGATACGGCAATGAGCCAGGCCTTGAGTGACGTCCGTGGCGCCCTCGACAACGTCACCGAGCTACCAGACGAGGCCGAGAAACCCCGGGTCGGTGAGGTCAAATCCAGTTTCCCAGTGATGACCGTCTCTCTGGCAGGAGACATCGACGAAGCGACCCTAAGGGACCTTGCCAAGGACCTACGAGACGACCTGCGACGGCTTCCCGGGGTAGGTGCCGTGCGTATGCTGGGAATCCGCGAGCGGCAGATGTGGGTTGAGGTCGATCCGCAGCGTTTAGATCAGTATGGATTGAGCCTGGAGGATCTCAGGGTGGCCATTGCCAGCCACAACCGAAACGTACCGGGAGGCACGCTGAAGACCGCCCGCGGAGAAATCATCCTGAGAACTTTAGGCGAGGCCGAGGGAGTCCGCGACGTCGAGAGGGTAATCCTAAGGACCCAAGCGACCGGTTATCCCCTTACCGTCGGGGATGTAGCAAGGGTTCGGGAAACTTTCCAGGACGCCACAACCATGGGCCGATTTAAAGGTCAGCCGGCCATCAACCTGGTTGTAGTCAAGGAGCGGCAGGGCGATGCCATTGATATATCCGCACGGGTTCGAAACCTAGTCGAGGAACTTCGTCCACGCTTGCCGGAGACCGTGACCCTCGGCGTCTACAACGATTTTTCGATCTTTATCCGAAACCGGATCAATACCCTGCGCTGGAGTGGCGTGATCGGACTGCTTATCGTACTAGCAACCCTCTGGATTTTTGTGCGCACGCGAATTGCCTTGTTAACTGGCCTAGGAATTCCCTTCGCCATGCTGGGAGCCATCCTCTTAATGTCCCTCTATGGGATCAGCATCAACATGATATCCCTCTTTAGTCTCATTCTAGTCCTCGGCCTACTGGTGGACGACGCCGTCATCGTGACCGAGAACGTCTATCGTTACGTGGAGGACGGGATGGACCCGCACCAAGCCGCTATCCGCGGAACATCGGAAGTGACATGGCCGGTAGTGGCCACCGTGCTCACTACGGTCTCCGCCTTTATCCCACTGGCGCTTCTCCCCGGTACTATGGGGGTCTTTCTGGGCCCTATTCCTCTGGTCGTGAGCTTTGCCTTGATAGCCTCCCTGTTTGAGGTCCTTCTGATCCTACCCTCGCACCTGAGCGATCTGATCACATCGGGCTACGCCCGCAAGGTCCGGCTCAAGGAACAGGCCTGGTTGACATGGATGCGTAAGACCTATGGTTCCATTCTTGCGCGGGCACTACGGTGGCGTTATGTAACAACGGTCCTTCTGCTCTGTATCACTATAGCCTTGATCGCCACAGCCTTTCACCGGATTCCTTTTGTCCTGTTCCGCGAGTTCGAATCCCCGCAGTTTTTCATCAATTTCGAAACCTCCACTGCGGCAAAAATCGAGGATACCCTGGAGGTGGCCAAGAAGGCGGAACAAGTCGTGCTCCGGTTACCGCGTAGTGAACTGAAATCGCTGGCAACCAACGTCGGGGTCACCTTTCTTGACGTACATCGGGCTGAACGGGGGCCCAATCAAGCTCAGCTAGTGGTAGAGTTGGAAGACGAGCGGCAACGCACCACGGAAGAAGTTATTGCCGAACTCCGCGAAGGCCTGGCCAAGATCCCGGGGATTACGAAGATCCAATTCCTCAAGCTCCAGGGCGGTCCCGTCGGTCCCGCCATTGAGACCCGTGTTGTCGGCGAAGAGATGAGTGTACTGCGCAAGATATCGGAGATTCTAAAGAGCTTCCTGGAAAGGACTGCGGGCGTCCGTGACGTACGCGATGATTACACCGAGGGAAAGGAAGAGCTACAGATCACCCTTCGGCCCGAGGCACGGGTGCTGGGGCTTGACTTGGGCGAGATCGCCCGTCAGGTGCAGCAGGGATTTCTCGGCGTGGAAGCCTCCACCATACAGCGACGTGACGAGGATGTGCCCATCCTGATCCGTTTTTCCGAGGCAGCACGAAGTAGTCTAGAGACCGTAGCCAACATGAAGCTCACCCTGGCCTCGGGGCAACGCGTCTTTCTTCGCGATGTTGCAATTTTGGATTCCGCAGTCGGCGCCAGTAAAATCCGCAGGGACGATCAGAAGCGGGCCATTACGGTCCTCGCCGACGTGGACAATCGAAAGACCACTGTCTTTCAGGTTACCGAGCGACTGAAAAAGAGGTTCCGGGACATCGAGGCGCAGTTTCCCGGCTACCGTGTGATCGTCAAGGGGGAGAGGCAAGAGTTCGAGGAGTCAATCGCTTCATTGCCGCATATCTCGCTAATAGCCCTGTTTTTAATATATTTTATCCTTGGGTCTCTCTTCAAATCCTTCGTTCAGCCGCTGATCGTAATGGCCGCAATACCTTTTGCCGTGGACGGCGTGGTCATCGGCCATCTCATCATGGGAGAGCCGCTAAGTTTTCTCTCCATCATGGGCTTGATCGCCCTGGCAGGGGTGGTTGTCAATGATTCGCTGATACTGGTGGACTTCATTAACCGCTCCCGGAGCGAAGGGATGCCTAGAGACCAGGCGATTTTAACTTCCGGGATCGCCCGTCTGAGACCGATCCTACTCACGACGGTTACAACCGTGGGGGGACTCATCCCACTGGCATTTTTCTCCACCGGGCAGGCCAAGTTTCTCTCCCCCATGGCTATCTCCGTGGTTTGGGGCCTCTCCTTCGCGACCGTCATAACACTCATTCTCATCCCCTGTCTCTACGCCATATTGGACGACCTGGCTCACCGTTTGAAACCCCTGTTGGTCCACCTCGGGCCCCCCCCCACCCCCACCAGCTCCTAAATCAACCGGCACGGCCAAGCAGCCTGCATAAAAGCGCAAACCGCATGGCGCTTTGCGCAAAGCGTCATGACAATTAACGGCAGATTTTCGCTGATTATCGCAGATACGGATTCGGATATTTCACCGCAGAGATCGCAGAGAGCCGGAGGTAAGAGATCAGAAGTCAGAAATACTGTAAGCAGTATGCAGCAGAAACATTGCTAAGGACAGAATGCAATTATTGTTTTGTTTGTCGGGAGACGACGACAAACAAAAAGGTGAGCACTTTTGCCCAATGGTCGTCTCCCGATTGGGCAAATATCCTTATCTTTACGAGCTTGGCGTCTTGGCGCGAAAATAGCTTTTCTTTGGTTATCTGTGGATATCTGCGTGTATCTGCGGTTAAAGAATCCGGATCCGAATACTGAGAACTAACAATCCGGACGCTATGCGGCCTGCGGTCCAGGCTGCCTACTGCAAACTGCCCACTGTCTTTCTCTTCCCCTCAGGGCTGACAACGTGGGGAGATTTGAGCTCCCCACAGGATTGTGTATGATGGGCAAGATGGATAAAATCGAACCCCTAAAAGATCACGTGGCGCTCGCCCGCTTCGCCCCGGGGGACAAGATCAGGTTTGGGGGCAAGACCTGCACCATTTGGAGCAAGACCACCCTCGCCTCCGGCGAGCCCGCCGTGGTCTTGCAGGGTGAAGGCAAACAGTTTGTCGTTCACGCCGCAGAGTTTCTCGAAGCGGTGAAAAACTAAGGTCTGAAAGACGAGGAAACCATGGGACAAGTTCATCTGACACTAGCGTGCTGGGACTACGATCGAACCCGTCCCCTACAAGAGGGAAGGGCCCCCGTCGAAGGGGTTGATCTAACCTACTTACCCCTGCGGGTCGAAGAGACCTTTTGGCGCATGCTGCGCTATCAGGATTTTGACGCCGCCGAGTTATCTATGGGGTCTTATCTAATGGCCCGGGATAAAGGACATCCCCGACTGATTGCCATTCCCGTGTTTCCGTCGCGGGCCTTTCGCCATTCCTGCATCTATATCAATACGGGATCGGGCATCCATGATCCGAAAGACCTCGTGGGAAAGCGCGTTGGCGTGCCCGAGTATCAAATCACGATGGCGATCTGGGCGCGGGGGATTCTAGAGCATGAGTACGGGGTTAAACCGGAACAAATGAAGTGGTTCACCGGCGGCGAGGAGCAGCCCGGCCGGGTGGAAAAGCTCAGACCGGATTTACCGAAGAACATCGACATTTGTGCGATTAGCCCGGAACAGACTCTCTCATCCATGTTGGAACGGGGAGAGATCGATGCCATGATTTCAGCCCACATACCTTCCCCTTTCGTACGGCGGTCGCCGAAGGTAGGCCGGCTGATTCCCAACTATCGCCAGGTCGAGGCCGACTACTTCCGCAAAACCGGCATCTTCCCGATCATGCACACGGTGGCACTACGCGAAGAGTTCTACGAGAAAAACCCCTGGGTGGCGCAGAGCCTGGTCAAGGCATTTGTCGAATCCATGCAGCTGTGCCAAGCATCCATGTACGAGTTCTCCGCTCTAAAGTATATGATGGCCTGGTCCATCGCTCAGATGGAGGAGGAAAGGGAACTCATGGGGGAAGATGCATGGACCTATGGGCTGGAACCCAACCGGCATGTCTTGGAAACCCTTGTCCAGTATGCCCATGAACAGGGCCTGATCAAGAAGCGGCTGGAGGTAGGCGAATTGTTTGCCCCCAATACCCTTGAGGATTTCAAGATTTGATCGCCGAGTGATCGCCAGACCCTTAATTCGGGTCAGGCGACAGTTCATTGGATTCAACAATTTAGGTAAAAATGGCAGAAAATAAAGAAAACACCCCCGAGGAAATCAAGTGGTGGATTGAGCGCGGTCCCGTCAGGGAGAGAGAGAAAAAGAACGAGCCCCTCGGCGGGATTATCGAAAAGTGGGCTTATGAACTCCTTAAGGACTACAGCCAGGAGCAGGCCCTCAAGAGCGTTGCCGGCATCAATCAGCGGATTTTCAAGGACCTATCGGTAGCGCCCGGCGAATGGGGTTACCAGTCCCTCGATATTGGCAAATTCCACCCGGGCCGGCTGGCCAAGATCAAAGAAGTGCTCAAGCTACCTCCCAACGCCAGGGCCCTGGTCATCGATGCTGCTTTTTCGGTGAGGATCCTCATCACCGGCGACCCCATCGGCGAGAGGGTCCTCGATCTCAACTTCACCCCGCACCCTTCCATGGATTACTGGATCAAAGGCGAACTTGTGGAAGAACAGCTCTTTTCCGGCCTGGATCAGGCCTTGAGAAAACTGCGGCCGTTATTGAACCGCTACCTGGAGACTCCCCCAGAAGATCAGTATTAGCTATTGGGTATAATTAGACGAAAGTTTAAGCCTGCTGTTCCCGCGTTTCGGAACGTCGGTCATCCTTGGAACCCAACGGCACCGATGCGGTGACTTCCATACCGTACCCCGAAAGGGCAACGAGATTCTTGGGATTGTTGGTGAGCAGACGCATCTTTCGCACCCCCAGGTCTCTCAGGATCTGAGCGCCGATCCCATATTCCATGAAATCCCTATCATCCCCTTTCCTCCGATCCAGGGGCCCCATTTCTTTACCCTCAACCTGTAGATACAGGATTACCCCCTTGCCCTCTTTGGCAATGATCTCCATGGAGCGGTGGATGACCCAGCGAGAATCGGGGGACGGAGAACCAGGAGAGGCAAGGCTTACCTCAAAAACGTCCCCGGCCACGTATTTGGACTGCACCCGCACCAGGGTTTCCTCATCGGGAGACAGCTCACCCTTGACCAGGGCCAGGTGCTCGCTGCCATCCACATGGGTGTTATAAACCACCGCGTCGACCACTCCTCCGGATCGAGTGGGAAGCTTAGCGGATGCGGCCCGGTAAACAAGACTGTCGCACTTGAGCCGGTACTGAATCAGATCGGGCACCGTACACAACTTCAACCCATGTTCCTCGGAAAAGGCCTCGAGATCGGGGAGCCGCGCCATCGTACCGTCATCCTTCATGACCTCGCAGATCACCCCGGACGGCTTCAAACCAGCCAAACGTGCCAGGTCCACGGACCCCTCGGTTTGACCGGCACGGACGAGGACACCGCCTTTCTTTGCCTGGAGCGGGAAGATATGCCCCGGGGTAACGATCTTACCTGCGTCCGCGGCATCGCCAATGGCGGCGAGAATGGTATAGGCCCGATCCGCCGCTGATATCCCTGTGGTGATGTTTTCCGCGGCATCGATGGTAATGGTAAAGGCCGTACCATAGGGGGAGGTATTATCGGCAACCATCATGGACAAGCCGAGCTTGGCTATATCTTCCTCGATCATGGGCAAGCAGATGAGACCCCGG
Organism: Binatia bacterium; assembly: GCA_963664015.2. GTDB lineage: Bacteria > Desulfobacterota > Binatia > UBA9968 > CAXXLF01 > JACZQL01. The sequence goes on from CAXXLF010000002.1 coordinate 1,677,551, forward strand.
CCATAGCGGGCCATAAAGTTGATGGCATCAGGGGTCACTTTCTCCGCTGCCATGCATAGATCCCCTTCGTTTTCACGGTTTTTGTCGTCCATCAGGACGACCATCCGGCCCTCGCGGATATCTTCGATAGCCTCTTCGATAGTCACTATTGCCATGGGAGTTCACTTTACCACGCCACCCCGGTACGTCAACAACGCCTGGGGGGGGAGAGTAAGACAGTAGGCCGTTTGCAGTAGGCAGTAAGAAAGCTAAGTGCTAGGAGGAGAGCCTTTAGAGCAATTAACCGCAGATTTTCGCTGATTATCGCAGATGCAGATTCGGATATCTCACCGCAGAGACGTTTTTCGACTGTGCACGGGACTGAGGGAAGAGTTTTTGCCCAATCGGGAGACGACGATTGGGCAAAAGGCCTCGCTTTCAAAAGCAGTATCTTTTTGTTTGTCGTCGTCTCCCGACAAACAAATAATATTTGTGTTCTGTTCTTAGCACTGTTCCTGCTGCCCATTGCATACTGCTTACTGTCTTTTGAATTGCTGCCTCCTGCCTACTGCCCACTATCTTAATTTCCGCGCAATGCGCTTTGCACATGGTCGGTGTCAGTTGACCCTGTGGGTGCGCTCTACTATAGTTGAGGGGTGTTCGAACGGAGAATAACTCGCCCGCTTGAAATCGGGAAGGTAAAAATCGGCGGTGCCGCGCCGATTCCGGTCCAGTCGATGACGAAGACGGACACTCGCGATGTGCAGGCGACCGTGCATCAGATCTGGGCCCTGGAGGCCGCCGGTTGTGAGCTGATCAGAGTCGCGGTTCCCGTACGTGAGGCGGCCGAGCAGCTTGCCGAAATCAAACAAAAAATCCGCATCCCCCTGATCGCCGATATTCATTTCAATTACAAGCTGGCCCTCATCGCGCTGGAGCAAGGAGTCGACGGCTTGAGGCTCAATCCAGGAAACATTGGTGCCCGCCATCTGATCGAAGAGGTCGTCAAGCTCGCCTCCGAGCGCAGGGTCCCAATCCGCATCGGTGTTAACGGCGGTTCCCTCGAGAAGGATCTTCTAAACAAGTATGGCGGCCCTACGGCTGAGGGAATGGTCGAGAGTGCCTTGCGGCATATTAGGATATTGGAAGACGTTGGCTACAACGAGATCAAGGTCTCTCTGAAGGCCTCGGATCCCATGATGATGATCCAGGCTTATCGCATGCTCGCAGACAAAACCGAATATCCGTTTCACCTTGGCGTGACCGAGGCCGGCACCCCCAGCATGGGGACCATCAAGTCCACCGTGGGGATCGGAACGCTTTTGGCGGAAGGAATCGGGGATACCATTCGGGTTTCTCTGGCAGCGGACCCGGTTGAGGAGATCCGTGTCGGCATTGAGATCCTCAAGGCCCTGGGCCTGCGTAAACACGGGTATACCTTTGTTGCCTGCCCCTCCTGTGGCCGCGCCGATATCGACCTGGTAGCCCTGGCCAAGGAAGTGGAGCAGCGTATGTTGCCCTATAGCAATAAGGATATCCACGTGGCCGTCATGGGCTGTGAAGTGAACGGACCGGGGGAGGCCCGGGGCGCGGATATCGGCGTGGCCGGCGGAAAAGGTATTGGTTTGATCTTTAAAAAAGGTCAAATCATTCGGAAGGTCCCTGAAGCGCAAATTGTGGAAACCCTGATGGAAGAGGTGGAAAATTTGGTGGCCGAGAAGGAGGCCGTAGGCCAAGCGGTTGACCAGGATTAGCTGCTTCATTGACTCACTCAAGCCCCCGGCAAAATAGATCCCGTGCGCTGGAACACAACTTTTATCCCTACCCTTAAAGAGGACCCGGCGGATGCCGAAGTCGTCAGCCACAAGCTCCTGGTCCGTGCCGGAATGATCCGTCAGGTAACCCGCGGCGTGTACGACTATCTGCCCCTGGGCCTCAGGGTCATTCGCAAGACGGAGGCGATCGTACGAGAGGAAATGAATCGGGCTGGGGCCCAGGAGCTCCTGCTGCCTTTTACCTCGCCTGCCGAACTGTGGCGTGAGAGCGGTCGCTGGGACGTCTACGGTAAGGAGCTGCTTCGGCTCAAAGACCGCCATGAAAGGGACTTCTGCCTCGCACCGACTCATGAGGAGGTCATTACGGACCTGATCCGCCGAGAGGTGCGCTCCTACCGGGAGCTCCCGTTTAACCTGTATCAGCTCCAGACCAAGTTTCGCGACGAAGTGCGCCCGCGCTTCGGCCTCATGCGGGGTCGCGAGTTCATCATGAAGGACGCCTACAGCTTCCACGCGGATATGGACGACTGCCGCCGCGAGTATCAGAATATGTTCGAAACCTACAACCGGATCTTTAGCCGGTGTGGTTTAAAATTTCGCCCCGTAGAGGCGGATACGGGGGCCATCGGCGGAACCCTTTCCCATGAATTTCAGGTCCTGGCCGAATCCGGAGAAGACGCCCTGGTGACGTGCCAGAGTTGCAATTATGCGGCTAACGTTCAAACAGCGGAGAACCGGCACCTTCAGCCGGCGACACGGGGACAGGAAAAGACGACGCCTATTAAAAAGGTAAGTACGCCGAGAAAGAAGAGCGTTCCCGACGTTGCTCGGTTTCTCAAGCTCCCCACCGACCGATTCATCAAGACCCTGATCTACAAAGTCGACGGGAAGGAACTGGTGGCCGTTTTGCTGCGCGGCGACCATGAGATGAACGAACTCAAATTACAGAAGTTCCTCGCGTGCGATGAAGTGTCACTCGCAGACGAAGGCGAGGTCCAGTCAAAGACCGGACTGGTTCCGGGTTTCCTGGGTCCAGTCGGTCTTAAACTAAAAATCGTAGCCGACCATGCAGTTGAGGGGATGCAAGGGGCAGTCACCGGTGCCAACCAGGCCGATCACCATCTCGTCGAGGTCGATCAGGCAAGGGACTTTACGGTATCGGCCTATGCAGATCTCAGAACCGCCATGCCCGGCGACGCCTGTCCCCGGTGCGACAGCGGTAAGCTCGAACGCTACCGGGGAATCGAAGTCGGGCAGATCTTTTACCTGGGGACCAAATACAGCGAGGTCATGAAGGCCAAGTTTCTCGACGCCGAGGGAAAAGAACGGCCTATCGAAATGGGCTGCTACGGGATCGGCATTACCCGTCTCATGGCCGCAGCCATTGAGCAGAACCACGATGAGAACGGGATCATCTGGTCCATGCCCCTGGCTCCGTTTCAAGTTATCCTGCTTCCGATTAACTACAAAGACAAGGCCATCCAGGAGGCCGCGGATACCCTATACAACGAATTGCTTGAAAAAGGGATCGAGGTTCTGCTGGATGACCGTGACGAGCGCCCTGGAGTCAAATTCAAGGACGCCGATCTCATCGGAATCCCCCTACGCGTTACCATAGGGGCCAAAGGGCTGCAGAAGGGAAGTGTCGAGGTACGCCGTCGGTCCGTTGGAGAAACGACCGACGTTGCCCTGGCCGAAACCGTGGCCCAGATTCAATCCATGGTTGCCGAAGGCCTGAAGAGCTGACGCGATGGCCTCGAACCCAGATGCCGTCGTGTTGCCTGTTTCAATGAAGGAAAAACTGATCCTGGCCTTGGACGTCGACGATCTGGAACCGGTCAAACGGCTCGTCGGCTTACTATCCGGCCAGGTAGAGTTGTTCAAGATCGGCAAGCAGCTATTCGTCCATGCCGGCCCGTCTGTAGTCAAGCTCATCCGTGACCAGGGCGGCGAAGTCTTCCTGGATCTCAAATTTCACGATATTCCCAACACCGTGTCCAAGGCCGCCGTCGAGGCCACCCGCCTCGGCGTGAGGATGTTTAATCTCCACGCCTCGGGCGGTCTGGAGATGATGCGCCAGACCGTTGAGGCCGTGCATGATATCGGCAGCAAGGCAAAGCTCCGTCGTCCCATCCTCTTAGGAGTAACCGTTCTAACCAGTCTCGACCAGGAGGACCTCACCCGGATAGGCGTAACGGCAAAGGTTACCGATCAAGTCGTGCGACTGGCGACCCTATGCCAGGAAGCGGGGATGGACGGCGTAGTGGCATCGCCCCGAGAGGTCAGTTTGATCCGCTCCGCCTGCGGCCCTCGCTTCACGATCGTTTGCCCCGGCATTCGCCCTCAAGGCAAGGCGCAGGCCGATCAAAAAAGGGTGATGACGCCAGGAGAGGCCATTCGCACCGGTGCAGATTATATCGTCGTCGGCCGTCCCATCACGGAGGCGAAAGATCCGCTGGCGGCATCCAGAGAGATCGTCGCGGAAATGGTACAGGCCGCCAATACGGACCATTGAGGCACGGACCAGTGAAATAATCATGAAGCCGACGGGATTCTATACATTACTCGGCTTGGTATTTTCCCTGTTCATTATCCCCACTATCGTTCTCGCCCAAGGGGTAAAAGAAGATAGGGTGAAGCGAGGCCAGTATATTTTTGCCCTGGCCGGCGGCTGCGCCTGCCACACGATGCCTGAAAAGACCCCGCATGCGGGGGGACGAAAGTTTCCCGTTCCCCTGGGGACAGCCTACTCCACCAACATAACTCAGGACAAAGAGACCGGGCTTGGCAACTGGTCGGATGAGGAAATTCTTAACGCTATGGTCAAGGGGATCCGCCCCAACGGGCAGAGGGTGCTGCCCTTGATGCCCTACGAGGCCTACTCGGGTATGGCGGAAGAGGACCTGAGGGCCCTGATCGCCTATATGAAGACGCTAAAGCCGGTGCGCAAAAAATCACCGCCAGCGAAGTTTCAGGTCCCATTCATACGCTCTTTGATGACCCCCATGTGGCTCAAACTCTTCGCCCACTTCTCGACACCCCCTAAGCAAGCGCCCAAAAGCGGAATCAAAAGGGGCAAGTACCTGGTCGATCACGTGGCCCTTTGCGGCGACTGCCATACACCTCGAAAATCCTTGGGGGTACCGAACCGTTCCCTCTACCTCGCAGGCGCCGAGTCGGGTCCTCTGGGAGAAGACGTACCCAACATTACACCCGACGAAAATACCGGCATTAAAGACTGGAGCCGTGACCAGATCGCCGACCTTCTCATCAAGGGAACCAAACCGGACGGGGATGAAGTTCAGGGCCTCATGGACGAGGTCATCTGGGGAACGCCTCTCGGCTACAAGGACATGAACCGCCAGGATGCTTTAGCCATTGCCGATTACCTGAAGTCCATCCCACCCATCGTCAACGAGATCAATTAGAACCTAAGATCAAAGCAGACAAATACCTCCTTAGGAACCTAACCGCAGATTTTCGCTGATTATCGCAGACGGGAACACAGCAAAGCGCTAAGACAGGGCTATTACTGCGGGACAACTGACAGAAGGAAGACAGTTTGCAGTAGGCAGTAAGAAAGCTATGCGCTAAGAGTAAGGCAGTTTCAAAACTCAAAACCCTAAATCCGAAATAAATTTAAATAACAGAATACCTAATCTCAAAACTACAGAATTAAATAGGGTAGGGCTTTGGTAATTTTAATTTTGATATTGCTTAGAGTTTCGGATTTGGGATTTGGTGCTTTGGATTTAGAATTTATTATTTAGTCTGCGGATATCTGCATAAATCTGAGGTTAAATGTCTTCACTCTTTGCCCCTTGCTGCCTACTGTCTTACTCTTCCCCTCAGCGCTTTGCAGCGGTTAGCCGAGCTGCTGCGACCCGCGGTGAAACTGCATCAAATATAGCTCTCGATACAACCCCTCCTGCCCCACCAACTCATTATGGGTTCCCTGCTGCACAACCTGCCCGCGTTCGACGACAAACAGCCTGTCCGCATTCCGTATGGTCGAGAGACGATGCGCAATGACAAAGGAGGTTCGCCCGCTCAAGAGGCGTTTTAACACGGCCTGAATGAGTGCCTCCGTTCGGGTATCGATGCTAGCCGTGGCCTCATCCAGGACGAGGATACGCGGGTTTGCCAAGACGACCCGTGCCAGGGCCATGAGTTGCCGCTGACCCTGGGAGAAATTCTGCCCACGTTCGAACACCCGGGTAGCGTATCGCTCCGGCAAAGGGAAGATGAAATCATGTGCGCTTGCCTGCCTAGCAGCCTCCATCACCTCTTCATCGGTCGCATCCAAGCGGCCAAAACGAATGTTGTCTGCGATAGTGCCGGTAAATAAAAATGGGTCCTGTGGGACGACGCCAATCTGGCACCGCAGGGATGATTGGGTCACCTCCCGGATGTCGGTGCCATCGATCAGTATCCGTCCCTCACTCACATCGTAAAACCGGCTGATCAAACTGGAGATGGAAGTCTTACCGGCACCCGTGGGCCCTACCAATGCGATCGTTTGCCCCGGTTCCACTGTAAAGGAAATATCTTGAAGAACCGGCACCCCATTGCGATAACTGAAATTGACCTGATCGAACTCAACCTTGCCTTTGATTTGGGACATGGGCCTGGCATCGGGACGGTCATCCACCTCCACCGGCGTGTCCAGCAACTCAAAGATCTTCTCACCTGCTGCCATGGACTGCTGGAAGAGAGTGTAGATCGTGCTGAGTTCCCGTATGGGTTGAAAAAACCGTGTCACGTAGGTTAGAAACGCCACCACAACGCCTACGGTGATCTCACCAGCAAGCACGGAAGCGGCACCAAACCAAAGCACCGTTGCCGTTGCCAGCATGGCGATTACCTCCACCACCGGCGGGAAGGCGCTGGATAAGGTCACAGCCCACAGATTTGCTTGAAGGTTCGCAAGGTTAACCTGGTCGAACCGATTCTGACTCACCTGTTCACGGGCAAAGGCCTGGACCACCCGGACACCGGAAATGCTCTCCTGAAGACTCGCCGCCACCTGAGCAATGGTCTCCCTGGTACGCAGATAAGCCCCTCGCACACGATGGGCAAAGACCAGGGTCACAATCACCATGACCGGTGAGAGTGCAAAGGTGTAAAGCGCAAGCTTGGGGCTCATGGTGAGCATGATCACGACGATGCCTACAATAACCAAAAGGTCAGCCACCAGGTCGACGAACCCATGGGTCATCAACTCCTGCAATACCGTCACGTCGTTGATAATTCGCGACATGGTCACACCCGATTTGTGCCGGTCGTGATAGCCCAAGGGGAGCCGGTTGATCTTCTGGAATAGCTGGTCGCGTATCCGCTTCAACACCCGTTGAGTGACCGAGGCCATGGTGTAGGATTCACCTGCCTGCGAGCCCCAAGCGATGAGCAAGGTTAGCAAGAAACCGATGCAGACCATGGAAAGGCCGGCCATGTCTTGCTGTGCCACCAAATAGTCATCAATGGCGACTTTCAGCAGGTAAGGACCAATGAGGTGCATGCCGGCGGTAATGCTGACCAGGATCATGGCCCCAATCACGTTAATCCGGTATGGTTTTAGATATTCGAGCAGTCGCTTGACCACCTGGGGGTTGAAGGCTCTTCCTCTGGTCCGTCTTCCGGTACCGTTGGAATGCCACATCCACCCTCCGCCTCCTTGCGCGACCATTTAACTCTGCCCCCCTATCCGCGGCTGCTCATAGGCCGGTAGGCCCAAGCCCGACCTGTCCAGGAGCTGAATCTGGACAATTTCGTTGTAGATGCTGTTATGCTCTAGCAACTCGGCGTGGGTCCCCTGGCCCATTATCTCCCCACGATCCAGGACGATGATCTTATGAGCGTGCTGAACCGTGCTAACACGCTGAGCGATTATAAAGGTCGTCCGATCTTTCATAAGGATGTCCATGGCGTCGCGGATCAGGGCTTCCGTTTCGGTATCCACCGCAGAGGTAAAGTCATCAAGAATGAGGACTCGAGGATCCAGCAGAAGTGCTCGCGCAATGGAAATGCGCTGTTTTTGACCGCCGGACAGCGTGACTCCTCGCTCACCCACAGTGGTGTCGTATCCTTCGGGGAACCCGCAGATGAACTCATGGGCCCGAGCCGCCTTTGCCATGCTGATGATCTCGTCTTGAGTGGCCTCGGGAACTCCAAAGGCGATGTTCTCGCGGATCGTGCCCGTGAAAAGGGTGGTGTCTTGCATTACAATGCCTATCTGGCGCCTGAGCGAGAGGAGTTGAAGGTCTCGGACATCGTGACCGTCGACGAGTACACGACCCTCTGTCACGTCGTAGAATCGGGGGATGAGGTTGACAATGGTGGATTTACCGGACCCCGTGGTCCCCAACAGGGCCACGATCTCACCGGGACTCACTTTGAAGCTCACGTCTCGAAGCACCGGCACACCCGGGTAATACGTGCAGGATACCTTTTGGAACTCCACCATCTCCTTGATAGCAGGCAAAGGAGAGGCATTTGGTTTGTCTTCCACGTCCACCGGTGCATCCAAGACCTCAAAGACCCTCTCTCCTGCTGCAATTGCCCGTGAAGTCTGTCCGATAAGAAATCCAAGGCGGCGCACAGGCCGGACCATCAGCAGAAGGTAGGTATTAAACGCCACGAGCTGTCCCACGGAGAGTTCCCCACCGATAACCAGAGTTCCTCCAAACCAGAGCACGACCAACGTACTCAGGTTGGCAAACACGTCCATCAAGGGATTGGAATAGGACTGAACCTTTGCCGCCGCCAGGTACTGCCCGAGTAGCAGCTCGTTTTGATGTTCAAACTTTTCAATCTGGTCCTCTTCACGGGCAAAGGCTTTGACGACCCTGGCACCGGCCAGGTTCTCCTGGACAATGGTCGCCAGAACGGCCAGTTCCTCCTGTGCCTTGCGAAAGAGGGGGCGAACCCTGTGACCATACTGGGAGGCAGCGTGGGACAAAAAGGGGAGCGTTACGAGAGATGCCGCGGCCAATTTCCAGTTCATGCTAAAGAGCACAATACCTATGCCCAACCCTATGAACACAAAATGGGCCATTTGAATGAGTGCCCGACTGGTGAAGTGGCGAAGTTGGTCCACATCGCTAGTGGCTCGCGACATGAGCTGGCCGGTTTGTGCCCGGTCATGCCAGCTAAAGGAGAGTCGTTGGAGGTGGCGAGAGATCTGGCTGCGAAGATCATAAGCGATCCCCTGGGCACTGTAGGCCCCCAAATAGCCCTGCCCGAAATGGAAGAAACCCTTGACCACGGTGAGACCGACGATGAGGGAAACATGCCACGCGATGAGGCTCATGGAGTCCACCCCAGCAGCGCAATGGGCGGGGACACCACGGGCTCCCACCCCCACCCTGAGCCCACAATCAATGATCTGGCGAATCATGTAGGGTATGGAGAGTTCCACCGACGCAACCACAAGCAGACAGATATAAGCTGCCAGTGTCGCAAGCCAGTACTTGCGAAAGTAACCCAGAATTCGAAGAATCGTACCCATAGCTGTCTAGCGACGTTGGCGGGATCGCCCCCCAACTGCCGAGCGTTCCTCACCTTCGTCGGCCCGTGGGTCCACTGGGAGGGAATCGCCGGTCAGACCGGCGTAGTCGTTGAGTAAACGCTGGGTGCGAATCATCTGTCTTTTCAGATGGTAGGCCCGACGTTGAAGGAGCTCGCGGCCAGGGTCGGTGATCTTGTAGTAACGTCGCGCCGGCCCCGACTTCTGGGTTGACCACTTGGAGCGAATAGCACCCGATTCCTCCATCGATCGGAGGACCTTGTAGACCACCCCCGGCTCCGTGGCTCGCTTAAAACCATAGTCGGCAAGCGTCTTCATGAGGTCGTACCCATAGGAGGGTTCGCGCAGCAATTCCAAGAGCAGGAAGGCCTCCAGGTTACGCCCAATGGTTCCCGACGGATCACGGGAGCCTGTTCGTGGGGCGGTGGAAAGTCGATGTTGCAGACTAGATGTTTTTTTCATTTAGATTGAAATCTACTCTATGGATTTTCCCGATGCAACTTTCTCACCGTGGTGGAACCGACCCAAGCTACCGGTTTAGTTGACCCCAGCGTTTTTTTGTGTGTATACTGCCTTCTTTAAATTTACGGATCTCCGCGATGTTATTCAAATTTGCCAACGTATTAGTCTTTTTGGTGATTGCCGCCGGCTTCGTCGGCATCAATCTGCTCATCGGGCGTATTTTACGGCCATCCAATCCCCAACCCCGCAAGCTATCAACCTATGAGTGCGGCGAACCCGCGGCGGGAAGCGCGTGGATGAATTTCAACGCTCGTTTTTACATCATCGCCCTGATTTTCATTATCTTTGAAGTTGAGATTGCCTTTATCTTTCCCGTTGCTACTGTCTTCAGACAATGGATTGAAAACGGTCACGGAATTTACGCCTTAGTCCATGTTTTCCTATTCGTATTCATCCTTCTCCTGGGACTCGTTTATGCGTGGAGAAAAGGAGATCTGGAATGGGTGAGAAAGCTGAGTACTTGAGGGCCAGGGCGATTCCATGGATGCCAGTGATATCTACCAACGCTTAACACAGCAATTTGCAGGAGATGTTTCCGATTTCAACGGCGAGGCCCTGGACCCGTATTTTAGCGTAAAGGCCTCGTCCATTGTGACGGTTTGCACCTATTTACGGGACGAATCCGACTTGAATTTCGAGGTCCTGTCCGACCTCACGGCCTTGGACCTGCCCAAGGAAAACAAATTCCAGGTTGTCTATCACCTCTATTCCTATCCGCACCATCATCAGAGCGTTCTCAAGGTCGACCTTCCCAGAGAAGAGGCCCGTATCGTAACCGTTGAAGGGGTGTGGAAGGCCGCCAATTGGCTGGAACGTGAGGTTTTTGATCTGTTTGGCATTTTTTTCGAGGGCCACAGTGATCTCAGGAGGATCATGCTCCCCGAGGATTGGGTCGGACATCCGCTGCGCAAAGACTACGTGGAGCAGGAAGAGTACGATGGGATCAGCACCCAACGGGAGCCTTTGGTCCCAGGGGTTTTGCGCTAGAGAGGAAACGTCACGTAATGGACGATACCAAGCAAATTGAGCCGGAATCCTTTCAAACCGAGGATATGATCATCAATGTGGGCCCCCAGCACCCCAGCACTCATGGCGTTCTCCGCTTTGTGGTCAGGACCGACGGTGAGGTTATTCGCGAGGCGACACCCGATGTGGGCTACTTGCACCGATCCATAGAAAAGATCGGTGAGAAGGTAACCTGGCATGGGTACGTCCCTTATACGGACCGGGCCGATTACCTTGCGGCCATGTTCGCCAATCAAGGCTTTTGCATGGCGGCGGAGCGGCTGGGAAACGTCCAGGTCGTCAGGCGCGGCGAGTTCTGTCGGGTTATCGCATGTGAACTCAATCGTATCGCCAGCCATCTTATCGCCGTAGGCACCTTTGGTCAGGATATTGGCGCCATTACGCCCTTCATCCACGCCCTCCGCGAGCGAGAAAGCATCAACAATTTGATGGAGGAGATTTGCGGCGCCAGACTCACCTATAATTACCTGAGAATCGGTGGGGTGGGATACGACATCAAGCCCGAGACCTGCGATCGCATCACCGCATTTATCGACCACTTCGTACCCATCGTCGACGAGTACAACCGCCTGCTCTCAAACAATAAGATCTTCGTCGAGCGGCTGGTCAACGTGGCAGTGATTACCCGTGAGGACGCCATGCAGTACAACATCGTCGGGCCTAACCTGCGCGCCTGCGGTATCCAATGGGATATCCGACGGGACATTCCTTATTCCGTATACCCTGAGCTTGAATTTGACGTTCCCGTGGGTACCGGTGAGAAGGGCACATTAGGGGACTGTTTCGACCGCTATATGGTGCGCATCTTGGAGATGATCGAAAGCTGCAAGATCCTAAAGCAGTGTCTGAAGATGCTACCCAAGGGTCCAGTCATCTCAAAAGTTCCAATCCGGTTCAGGCCGCCTGCAGGGGAGGCCTATAGCCGGGTCGAGGCGCCCCGGGGTGATATGGGTTTCTATGTGACCAGCGACGGAACCGAGTATCCTTATCGAGTACGCATCCGGACCGGCTCCTTTACCTCTATGGGACTCATCGGCAAACTCAGTCGCGGGATCATGCTGGCTGACCTGATCGCCCTGATCGCCAGCCTGGACGTGGATGCGCCGGAGATCGATCGTTAGAGACACCAGACCATGCAATCCCTTGCGGACCAATTATTCGAAGCCGGATACCTCCCGGGAATATCGCGCGAATTCGTTTACGCCGCGGTCATACTTCTTGTCGCTATCTCCGTGCTCTCCGTTTTTGTCGCCCCCCTCGCTGGAGTGACCAGCTGGTTGGAACGAAGGGTTTGGGCCAGGATCCAATCCCGCATCGGTCCCAACCGGGTGGGCCCCCAGGGTATACTCCAATGGCTTGCCGACGGGATCAAAAATCTGCTGAAAGAGGACCTGATTCCCGCGGCGGCGGATCGAAAACTCTTTGCCCTCGCTCCCTACGTGGTCTTTATGGGATTCTTTGCCACCTTCGTGGTTATCCCCTTCGGTAGCCAACTGATCGTTGCGGACCTGAACATTGGTATCCTTTACATATTGGCCGTCACGTCGCTCGTCGTTGTCGGGATACTTATGGCCGGCTGGTCATCTAACAACAAGTGGTCGCTCCTTGGAGGCATGCGCTCCGCTGCGCAGATTGTCAGCTACGAGATTCCCGCCGGTCTTTCGGTTTTGACCATAATCTTTATTACCGGGACTCTCAGCATGCAGGGCATCATTGGCCGACAGGGCTGGGCCCCCTGGGATTGGTTTCTCTTCTACAGCCCCTTTACCTTCATAGCCTTTTTCCTCTTCTTTACCGCAGCCCTGGCCGAGGGCAACCGTACGCCCTTTGATATCCCGGAGGCCGAGTCCGAGTTGGTTGCGGGGTACGTGACCGAATACAGCGGGATGCGATTTCTCTTCTTCTTCTTTGCCGAATGGGGGAATCTCTACGTGATCGGCGCCGTGGCCACCACTCTCTTCCTTGGCGGGTGGCAAATTCCACCCTTATTCGAGAACGTTTTTATAAATGGGCTGCTGGAGTTCGTTGTCTTTTTCCTCAAGGCTTATCTGTGGGTTTTCGTCGCCATGTGGATTCGAGGAACTCTGCCACGGGTGCGGGTTGATCAGCTCATGTCTATGTGCTGGAAATACATGGTGCCGTTGTCTTTTATTTGCCTATTTGGAACCGCGACCTTCTTAGTGATTTGGCCCGCGGGAAACCGCTGGATCAGCATGCTCATGTTCGTTCTGGGACTCCTAATCCTGGCGCGCTTTTGCTGGCGCGTAAGATTCCAGATTCGCCACGCCCGGCCGGATCTCTATTTTAATCCGTTCATTTAAGATATAGGGTCGAGGTCGTAGGTTATGAGTACACTGACTGCATACGTCAACAATATCGCCGAAACAATCACATCGGTTTTTGAAGGGATGTCCATCACCTTTTCGCACCTTGTCCGCCGTCCCTCGACGATTCAGTATCCGGACCGTATTCCCCAGCAAATCCAGGACACCCTGCCTTTAAGATACCGGGGCATCCTGGAGGTCGACATGGATATTTGTACGGGATGTCTAGCCTGCGAACGGATATGCCCGATCACCTGCATCGCTATCGGCATTGATATGGACAAGGAGACCCGGCAACGGAGCTTCAGCCAATTTGATATCGACATGTGTAAGTGCATGTACTGCGGACTGTGCTCCGAGTCCTGTCCGACGGGAGCCATACGCCACAGCCAGGAATTCGAAGGGGCAAGTCATAACCCGGCGGGGTTGGTGCGTCGCTTCGTGACCGAGCCGGTCTCTCTGTACAAGCCCAAGAAGGGCGGAGAGACCGAACCCAAGATGATCGCAAAGGTAGAGACTGGGAAAATGTATATGGACGAGCTAGCCACTCCGGATGCGGGGGGGAAAGGCTCCGAGGAGAGGTAGGTGACAACCGGCACTGCGGGTTCTATACCGGTCCGTCGTACCGTAGTTCCTTAACGCATCCTCCCATCGTCGACCCTACGGACCTACGGACTTGCAGTCCTTGGGGTCCCCCGAAAAGTGAGAGAAGCTCTATGGATATTTCAATCAGCACGGCCATTTTTTATTTGGTCGCCTTCGTTACGATAGTTTCTGCGGCGGGTGTGGCCTTTTCATCCAACATTGTGCACTCGGCCTTCTCCCTGGTCGGAACTTTCGGCGGTGTGGCCACCCTATACGTCTTTCTGGGAGCCGATTTCGTCGCCGGCGTCCAAATCTTGATTTATGTCGGCGGGATTTTGGTTCTAATCCTCTTCGCAGTCATGTTAACTCACAGGATCAGTGAGATCGAGATCAGCAACCGTGCCGTGGGAAGAATCCCCGCTTTCATCCTATGCGGGGGCCTGCTCGCCTTACTCGTTACGACTATCCGGGAAACTCCATGGCTCACTGCCGCGAAACCATCCCATGAGCCGACCACCTCCCGGATCGGAGACCTCTTCCTGCAACAGTATCTCCTTCCCTTTGAGCTGGCATCGATTGTACTGCTGGTTGCTTTGATTGGAGCCGTTGTCATCGCCAGGAAAGAGATTAAAGAGTAGGGGAAAATCCATGGCTATTGGACTGACCCATTATCTCGTGATTGGCGCCATCCTCTTTAGCCTGGGCCTCTTCACGGTCCTGACCCGGCGCAATGCCATCAGTGTGCTCATGGGGGTCGAGTTGATTTTGAATTCAGCCAATGTCAATTACGTCGCGTTTTCCCACTTCAGCAGCGGTCGGCTCGACGGCCAGATCTATGCACTTTTTGTGATCATGTTGGCGGCGGCAGAAGCTGCCGTGGGGTTGGCCATTGTCTTAGCCATCTACCAGCTTTTCCATTCCATTGATGTGAGGGCGGCCCAAACACTCAAAGATTAGGAGAACATGGTTAGGGACTAGGCCAACAAGAACGATTCGCGCAAAGACTCCGTCAGAGGACGGATCACCCCCCGCCTTAGGCGGGTCCGCCTCAGCAGGACCGGGCTGAGCAAAGAACACCAAGGTTTAGTAATATTACAAAATTCGAAACTTAGAATCCGAAACAAACATGACAAATTCCAAAATTATAAGATCCTCAATCCAAAATCTAAAATCAAACACCTAAATTCTAGGCAAAGAGATATGAAATTTTCACAAGTTGTTCTGTTGAACATACCATTAGCAAGAATCTAGAAGCGCTATGGAACATCCCACAGCTGTAGGATACCTTTATTGGATTGTGCTTTTCCCGTTGTTGGGAGCCGCCATCAATGGATTGGCCGGGGCCAAACTACAAAAGCACATGGGTAAAGGCGTCATCAGTTTTATCGCCTGTACACCCGTCTGCCTCTCCTTCCTTGTGTCGCTTTGGGCCTTTGTCCACCTCGCCAGCCTGGAACCGGAGAAGCGCTTTCTCATCGACAAGCTCTACACCTGGATCTCGCTGGACGCGCTGAAAGTGGACGTGGCCTTTTGGCTGGACCCCTTATCTGCCGTCATGATCCTTGTGGTTACGGGAATCGGTGGGCTCATCCACTTCTACTCCATCGGCTACATGCATGACGACGATTCGTACTGGCGCTACTTTGCCTTTTTGAATCTCTTTACCTTTTCCATGCTCCTGCTAGTGCTGGGCGACAACCTCCTATTAATGTTTATCGGTTGGGAAGGGGTGGGACTTTGCTCCTATGCCCTGATCGGTTTCTGGTACCGCGACCATGCCAACACGTCGGCTGGCAACAAGGCCTTCATTGTTAACCGGGTGGGGGATTTCGGCTTTCTGCTTGGGATCTTTCTGATCTTTTGGTCCCTGTCGGATGCCGGCCACGGTACCGTGATCTTCCGAGAAATCGTGAAGTTCGCCCCCCTGCTCGAGCAGAAAGAGATTTGGGGCATCGGCGTTGTGACCCTCGCCACCTTGTTTCTCTTTGTCGGGGCCACAGGAAAGTCCGCACAGATCCCCCTATTCGTCTGGCTCCCCGATGCCATGCAAGGGCCCACCCCGGTCAGTGCTTTAATCCACGCCGCGACCATGGTCACCGCCGGCGTCTATATGATCGCCCGACTCAACGTCCTGTTTTCCATGGCTCCATTTACCCTGACAGTGGTGGCCGGGATTGGTGCCGCCACGGCCCTGTTTGCCGCCACGATTGCGGTCACCCAACACGACATCAAACGGGTCCTGGCCTATTCCACCATCAGCCAGCTCGGATACATGTTTCTGGCCGCCGGTGTGGGTGCTTATGGCGCCGCCGTGTTTCACCTGATGACTCACGCCTTTTTTAAGGCCTGTCTCTTTTTAGGTTCAGGCAGCGTGATTCACTCCCTCGGTGGCGAGCAGGATATGAGAAAAATGGGCGGGCTCAGAACCTACATGCCAACCACTTTCTGGACTTTTGCCGTATCTGTTCTTGCCATCAGTGGCGCGCCTCTAACCGCCGGTTTCTTTTCCAAAGACGAGATCCTATGGCGCGCCTTCACCAGCTCCCATGGATCCATATTCCTTTGGGGTGTCGGCATCGTTACCGCCGGACTCACAGCCTTCTATATGTTTCGCCAGTTGTTTTTGGTCTTTTTCGGCGAGTGTCGTGTGGATCTCCAGGCCCGGGCGCACCTTCACGAATCCCCCAAGGTCATGACCGTGCCATTGGTCATCCTGGCCATTGGGGCCCTGCTTGTGGGTTGGATAGGTCTCCCCGCCATCTTTGGCGGCAGCCTTTTCGAGCACTGGCTCGAGCCCGTAACCGGCGGTCACGGTGACGATCATCACGGTTCCGCGGCCCTGGAATGGGGATTGATGCTCTTTTCTGTAGCCGTCGCCGCGACGGGGGTTTTCCTCGCCTATATCCTCTATTACCGGCACAAAATCGATCCCGAGCGTTTTTCCTCGTTCGCCTGGGGTCTTCCCCACCGGGTGCTCCTCAACAAATACTACGTCGATGAGCTCTACTCCTTTGTCTTTATCAAAGGGGCCCTGCTGTTGGCCCGTATGGGAGCCTGGTTTGACCGGGCCATCATCGACTTCATCGTCGACGGTATCGCCAAAACCACGGCCTTTATTGCCTGGATCAACGGTCTATTCGACCACTATATCATCGACGGTATCGTCAATGTGATCGCCAATGGTACTTTTGCATTCGGGGATCGGTTTCGAAGGATTCAGACGGGGAACATCAATAGCTACCTCTACGTCATTCTCGGTACCGTGGTGCTTGCCATGTACGTCAAATGGCGTTACTGGAGCTAAGTTGCATAGGAGATTTTGAAAGATGACAGACAATGTTCTCTCCCAAATGGTTTTCTTCCCCTTGTTGGGAGCCGTGGTGATTCTTTTTTTGCCGTCCAGCCGCCCCAACCTGATTCGGTGGGTCGCCGCTGCCGCAACGGTACCGCCCTTATTACTAGCCGGGTGGCTTTTCGCAAACTTTGACCGCACGGTCCCGGGCATACAGTTCGTTGAAAAAGCTTCCTGGATCCCTGCTTATAATATTGAATACTTTGTTGGCGTTGACGGGATCAGCATTTCTATGGTGCTCCTGACCGCGCTGATCTCTTTTATTTGCATCTTTGCCTCCTGGGGTATCGATAAGGCCGTCAAAGGCTATTTTGCCCTTTTCCTACTACTGGACATGGGGATGATGGGGGTTTTTGTCTCCCTGGACTTCTTTCTTTTCTACATCTTTTGGGAAGTGATGCTGCTGCCCATGTATTTCCTCATCGGGATCTGGGGTGGGCCGAGGCGAGAATATGCCGCCATCAAGTTCTTTCTATACACCTTGTTCGGTAGTGTCCTCATGCTACTGGCGATTTTAGCCCTCTACTTCACCAGCGACCCCCACACCTTCGACATGACTCAACTAATTGCCCAGAACGACAAATACAGCCTGACTGTTCTCTCAATCTGGCCGTTCAATCTGTGGGGCTGGAGCTTCCAACATCTCGTTTGGATGGCGCTCTTCATCGGTTTTGCCATCAAGATTCCCGCTTTCCCTTTTCATACCTGGCTTCCAGACGCCCACGTCGAGGCACCGACTGCCATTTCCGTAATCTTGGCCGGCGTTCTCCTTAAAATGGGTGCCTACGGAATCCTGCGGATTAACTTCCCCATGCTTCCCGCGGCCACGGCGGATCTGGCTTTTTATTTCCTCGGCGCGCTGGGTGTATGGAACATTATCTATGGAGCCCTGTGCGCCATGGCACAGAAGGACTTGAAGAAACTCATCGCCTATTCCAGCGTCAGTCACATGGGCTACGTAATGCTCGGGATGGCGAGTTTCACGTCTCACGGGATCAATGGTGCGGTCCTGCAGATGTTCAATCACGGAACCATCACCGCCATGCTCTTCCTCCTCGTGGGTGTGATCTACGATCGGGCTCATCACAGGGATATCGACGGTTTCGGCGGACTGGCAGCCTCCATGCCGTTGTACACGGGGGTTACCGCACTTGCCTTTTTTGCCTCCATGGGGCTTCCCGGTTTGTCCGGATTCATCTCCGAGGTTCTCGTTCTATTGGGGGCCTGGCAAAATTATCCGATTCTCGCCATTCTGGGGGCGAGCGGCGTGATCCTGACGGCGGGGTACCTCCTATGGACGATACAGCGGGTCTTTCTGGGCCAGCCCAATGAGAAATATCAGGGCATAGCGGAAATCAATGGACGAGAATTGTTTACTCTAATCCCCCTCGGAATAATCGTCATTATCCTTGGAGTCTATCCTCACGCTGTTCTGGACCTTTTGAGCGCTTCTTTGAATCAACTCAATGCCATGGTGATTCCACATCTGTCGTAAAAACCATGAACCTTGCCAATCTAGAGAGCCTAAGATTCTTTTCGCCCGAGTTGATTTTGGCCGGGACGATCCTCGTCCTGACCTTTCTTGACCTCTTCATTAATAACAAGAAGTCATTGCCCCTACTGGCAGCGGCGGGAGCGCTTCTCTCACTTTGGGCGGTATGGGACCTTACGGGGACACCGGGAGGTTCGCTCTTCTACCGCATGATCGTCCTGGACAACTTCAGTCTCTTTTTTAAAGTCGTCTCGTTACTGGCGGTCCTGTTGGCTATCTGGATGTCCATGGAATCTCATGAAGTGCGACAGGTCCACCAAGGCGAATTCTACACGGTTTTGCTGACGGCCGCCCTGGGCATGTTCTTCATGGCATCTTCGAGCAATCTTCTCATGGCCTATCTTTCCCTTGAGCTCGTAAGCCTCACGTCCTACATCCTGACCGGCACGTTGCCCCACAACCGACGTTCCAGCGAAGCCGCCTTGAAATACCTGATCTACGGTGGTGTTGCATCCGGATGCATGATCTTTGGAATGAGCTGGGTCTTTGGCATTACGGGTAGCCTTGATTACGCCCGCATCAATGAGATTCTCCTCGCAGGCGCAGCAAGCCCAATGGCCCTTTTTATCGCCTTTGTCTTGATCATAGCGGGATTCGGTTACAAGATCGTCATCGTCCCGTTCCACATGTGGTCCCCCGACGTGTATCAGGGCGCCCCAATCCCCATTACCGCGTTTCTCTCGGTGGGCTCCAACGCCGCCGGCCTCGCCATAATGATTCGCTTCTTTTTTCCAGCCGTCTCTCGTATGGGGGCAGGCGGCGAATGGATCTCCATCCCTGGCGTCGAGTGGCCCCAGCTTCTCTGGATCGTTAGCGCGGTGACCATGACTGTCGGGAACCTGTGCGCGCTCAATCAGCAGAACCTCAAACGGTTGCTGGCTTACTCGGGGATTGCCCACGCCGGGTACCTTCTCATGGGACTCGTCGTCCTGAATAACGACGGTTTGAGTGCCATACTTTTCTATATCGTGGTTTATCTGATCATGAACCTGGGAGCCTTTTTGGTCGTCATGATGATTTCCAATGCCACGGGGAGAGAGGACCTGGATGGATATCGAGGTCTCGCCTGGCGCGGCGCAGCATTCCCTGCGGTTTGTATGGCGATCTTTTTATTCTCACTGACCGGGTTACCCCCGCTGGCCGGCTTCGTCGGGAAGCTGCTGCTCTTTGCGGCGGTGATCAAAGGACAGTTTTATGTCCTGGCCGTGGTAGGCATTCTCAACAGTGTGATCTCCCTCTACTATTACGCCCGAATCGTGAAGACCATGTTTCTCGATACACCTACCGAAGACGGCCAGGTAACTGTGGCTGTCAGAATTCTGCCCTTGCTGCTTCTCCTCACCGTTCCCACGGTGGTCCTCGGCATCTTCTGGGAACCCCTGTTCCGCTACACGAACCAGTCGCTGAGCTTTTTTATCAAGTAGCAGCCCCTCTTCATTGACCCATCGCATGCAGAGGCAGAAGGGGAAAGCCATCGTTACATGAGGTTCGCCTCGCAGCTCTTATGCGGACAGCCTGGATCTGTGCCATCGTGCCCGGCACCCCATCTCGGCTACAGCCTTTAAGGATCACAACCTTGCTCAATGCCTCCGCTTCAGTGCCCGAGGGGGCAAGCACTACGGCCTGAACCCGTTCGGTCACCGGTTTCCCGCTCCGTGGATCGATGAGATGCCCGTATCTCTGCCCGGCGATCTCAAACCATCGGCCCAGACTGTCGGACGCGGGAAATGCCTGATCCCTTAACTCCACGAGTCCGACCGGGTCATGGTCCGGGAACTGTAACAGCAGTGTCCATACCTGGGCGTCGGGGGGGGAGCCAATGGCAATGACGCTGCTCTGGCCAAAATTGATGAATGCGGCTTTAATGCCGTTGCTTTTGAAGAGTTGTGCGATGAGATCAACCGCATACCCTTTACCGATACCCCCGGTATCGATCCTGACTCCATCCCTTTGGAGCTCGACCCCACGGTCGGGGTAGAGAACAACTTGATTCATACCGACCAGGCTCCGGACTCTCGTCAGTGCTCGCGCCGATGGAGCTTCTTTCTCATTCCAGCGGATTGCCAAAGATCCACAAGAGGACCGACCGTCACATCGAATACCCCAGCGGTTTTGATACTAAGGTCCTTGGCCAGCACCAGCAACTCGTATAATTCTGGAGAGACTTGGGTCTTACCGGTGTCTCCTTTTCGATTCAGCCGGCTGACTTCGCTCTCGGGTTTGTAATTACTCAAAAGTCCATCCAGTCTCTCCGCTAAAGAGAATGCCTTATTGAGTGTCCTGCGCGCCGCCCGCCCGTCGTGATGATACAGGGTGAGGTCGAAGCAGGGTACCCATCACGTAGGGGACCTCGCGGTAGCGTTGGTATGACTCGGCGTGAGCTGCATGGACCCTTAAAATCGGGAAGAGGAGCAATGCGATGAAGGGAAGGGTTAGGATCCGCTTTTGCAGAAAGTCACTAAGGTCATTGAGCGCATCCTTTTTCTCGAGGGGATTCCCAACGTCACCGGCTACGACAAGATTATCACCGGCCAGACGGTGAAGGAGCAGCTGGAAATCGCCCTTGGCCTGGAGCTGGGGGCAATCCCGGTGCTCAAGTCAGGCATTTCAACCTGTCTCGAGCTGTCGGACGATACGAGCCGGGAACTCCTGGAGCACATCATTCAGGATGATGAGCATCACGTCGATTGGATCGAAACCCAGCTCCATTTGATCCAGGAAACGGGCTATGAAAACTACCTCGCCCAGCAGATCTTTAAAAAGGCTTAGTCAGACCTGAGTTCATCAGGGGGAATGGTGGTGTGGGTCACCGGTTGGTTTCTACATCCTAGAAGCGAATCATCCGCTGAGGTGGCCGCCAGGTTGTGGGAGCGGGCTAAGAACCGCTGTGCGACAGGGCCTTTTTGGGGGCTAGCACGAAGAACCAGAGCAGAGAACCTAGGAATAGAACCAACATACCTACTTGGATCAAGAACCCCTCGGCGTTAGGATAGATTCCTAGGGTAGGGACGGGGGTGAAATTCAAAGGGGTCTTGCTCAAAAGATCCACCTGCTGCAAACGGTAGATCCCCTCGCCTGCGAATATGGTAGCCAGCATATAGAGAAGACCACTGGTCAAGCCAAAAAAGTAACGCAAGGGGATTTTGAGACCCGCCTTAAAGATCGCCAAGATGACCAGCATGAGCAGACCCAATCCCAGGAAAAACCCCAGCAGGACGTGACTCGGGGAAGCAGTCCCTTGTAGGAGCAGGGCCTGGTAGAACAAAACTGTTTCCAATCCTTCCCGGTACACCGCAAGGAAGGCAACCCCGGCCAAGGCCATGACGTGCCCTGTGGACAAGGCAGCTTGGATCTTGGTTTTAATAAAGTCCATCCACCGTTGCGCTTCCAACTTGGCAAGCAGCCAGTAACTCACATAGAAAAGCACCAAGGCCGCCAGTAACGAGGCGATCCCCTCAATGAGCTCGCGATTGGAGCCGCTCACTTTGATCAAGAATGCGGCGATGAACCAGGAAATGAGAGTCGCCACCATGGCACCGATCCAGCCTAAATGGACATAATAGGCGGCTCCATGCTGCCCTGAGGATCGAAGAAAGGCGAGTATGGCCGCCACAATCAAGGCAGCCTCGAGTCCTTCCCTCAAGATGATCGTCATTGAATTTAGAAAGGCAAAGTACGGGCTCGACGGCCCTTCGGCCAACTCAGCCTGTACCGTCAAGAGTTCGTCTCGCAGCTTGTTGAGGAGGACCGAGCTCTGTGTCAGATCAGCCGCCTTCAGGGTCCTCCTGGTGGCAAGGAACAACTTCTCGATGTCCTGAATGCGGTCAGGTCGAACGGCCTGAAGTTGCGGCTCTGCGAGCTCGAACCCCTCCAGATAACCCTCCAACACGGTGGCGTAGGCTTCATTTGCCTTGCCTTCTTTAACCAGGGTCAGGCTTTGCTCGACCAGTGCCAGGGCGTAAGGTAACGGATCCAATCCCGCCTGCCCGGCAAAGTCGGACCTCAAATAGGCCAGGATCGCCTTTTTCTCATCCGGCTTAACCATCCCTTTGTCGGCCAAACGCGCCGATAGCTCTCCATCGGTCAGGAATGCGAGGGTTCTCAAGTCGCCCAACTCCTGTTTTAGCAGGGGATTCCACAGAGACTTGCCTGCTTCGACCTCAGCCGTCGAAAAGCGTAAAGAAAAAACATAAAAGGCGAGGTGCCATCGATCCTGTTCGCTGAAGGCATCGAAAGAGGCCATGCCCGTACCGGTAATGCCGAATGACAAGACGTTGAAGGCCTTAAAGGGTGAAAGTCCCTCCATAACAGAGGCATTGTTAAACTTGCTCGGCGGCGGTTTCAATTTCCGAGCCTCGGCAGTATCCGCCTTGCCGTCAGCACCATGGCAAGTGGCGCAGGTCTCCTGATAAAGCTGATTCCCCCGTTCCCCTGACGGGGATTGCAAAGGGAACGTCGTCACACCGTAGACGGATACCGTACGATCCTTGATCTGTTTGCTCAGGCTAGCCACCTCTGCAGGATCGCCCTTACCGTCAATTAACTCCTTGAGTCGTTGAAGCCCTTGTTGAATAGGAACTGAATCCTGCGGCCTGGAAGGCGCGGGTAGGGACGTGTACAGCGCCAGGGCGTCGGTACTGAAGGCCAGCATCTCTTGATACTCCTCCGGGACAACGACCTTTCCGTCGCGAACGGCTACCGAGTAGTCCCTGCCGATATAATCCACCAGGAGAAGGAAGCGACGAACTTCACTAGCAGGTGCAGGGGTGACCCATAGCAAGGTCAGCCCAAAAAGCAACAATAACAACCGGTTGGTAGTAACACGCCAATGGGGGCCCGTTAATTGCACCAGCCTCACCTTGATCTTTCGAGGGTCCTGCAATAACATGTCCTCGTTCTTTGGATTTATTACCCCAAACTGAACTAGTTGTGTTCACTAAGGGAATCTAATATCTTCGACTAGGCGAATTAGAAACATTTGTCAATAGGCATGGACCTTAACAATATCACTTCGGTTACCCAAGATTATCTGAAGGGAATTTACGTTCTCGCGGAAGAGGGCAAACCAGTCATTGCTGCCCGCGTGGCCGAGGAGATCGGCGTTTCCCCGTCGACGATGTTCAGTGCCCTGCGCCGGTTGGAGAAAGACGGTTTGGCCAAGGTCGAGAGTCGTAAGGAGATTCACTTGACGGCCAAGGGGCGAAAGGTCGCCGAAACGATCCTGAGGCGCCATTTCCTTACCGAACGGCTCCTCACTGACCTTTTGGGTCTTGATTGGGTCATGGCGCATCGAGAGGCCCATCATTTAGAACACGCCATCTCCCCGGTCGTCGAGGAGCGGTTGGCGGAGATTTTACACCATCCGACGACCTGTCCCCATGGAAACCCTATCCCTAATGAGGGAAGGGCACCCAAAGTAGGCAAATGGATCCCCCTCAGTTCTATCGACCCGGGCCAAGAAGTGGAACTTCTATCCATCAGTGAGATGGGGGAAAGAGACCCTCGGCTGCTCAGTTTTCTACTCGAGCACAAGCTGGTTCCCAGTGCCAGGATTCACGTGCTCGACGTTGCACCCTCACTGGGAATTATGAACCTCCGCGTGGGAAAAGATGAATTTACGCTCGGGATCGAAGCAGCCAAAAAGCTTCGTGTCCAGTGAGGCCGGGATTCCAGCTTCGAACTGGCCGGCCCGCCTCCCAGGCCATGACTGCTTACACTTGTAGAAGCTCTCTGAATTCGGAAGGCACCGCACCGGGATCCGGCACCGAGCGTTTGATTTCACCGGCCAAGAAGTCCACCTGGTCCCGCACCGAGAGATCTCGATCGAGGATGATGATCTTCTTTTCATTGAGGCGGCAGCTACCGCTCGCTACACGATAACCTACCTCGCGCAGCAGCTTTTCGGTGCGAACGTCGATTTGCATCAGTTCGGCGCAACGGATTAACTCGTCCAGCCTTATCTGCGACTTGGTTTGAGTCCGAGGTTTTTTCTCTTTTGCTTGCATGTTCGCGTTGGACCTATTATGGCGAATGTTGATGGATGTGTAAACCCAAAAAGAGGAAGAGGACCATTCTATCGTGCGAGCTTTCCATGGTATACTGATTTTAGCGTCCGAATCTTGTCCGTGACGCCCAAGGGTGCCCGTAAGAATTTCTTCCGGGAGGTCGATCCATGATCAAAAGTATTCTTGTCCCGATTGACGGTTCCTAACATGGCAAGGCCGCACTCGATTACAGCTTATGGTTAGCCGAAATCTTTACGGCTCGCTTTTTGGGCAACACGTGATCGATACGGCCTCTCTCGAAGGGACCTATTTTCATGACATCTCGGGTTCCCTTGGCTTTGGGCCCTACCTGGACTTCTCCAGCAAGATGCGGAAAGTCTTGGAAGAAAGAGGCAATGGTCTACTGGAAGAATTCAGCAAACGTTGCCGGAACAAGGGTACCCGCAACGACACCTTTCTCGACATGGGCATCGTACCTAACGAGATTGGCGAAAGAGCGAAGGTAGCGGACCTCGTGGTCCTTGGCCATCGGGGTATCAATGAAGAGTTCTCCGCCGGCTTGCTCGGGAGCGCTTCCGAAAGCGTGACGCGCAAGTGTCCCCGCCCCGTTTTCATCACAACACAAACCTTTAAGCCTATTAAAAAACCGCTTCTTGCCGATGACGGGAGTCAGCGGTCCAGCTCCGCCATGGAATCCGCAGCCGAGTTCTGTACCCAACTGGGCCTTCCGATGACGGTTCTATACGTACCCAAAGAGGAAGGCATGGAGGAGAAGGTTTTCCAGGAGGCCAGGTCCTACCTTGGATCCTATGATGTGGAGGTCCAGTACGAGGTGGCCAAGGGTTTTCCGGAACAAAAGATCGTGAAGTACTTGCGCAACCTTGATTACGATCGTGTCTTTATCGGTGCCTACGGACACCAGCGCATAATCGAGCTGCTACTGGGAGGAACCACCGAGTATGTGTTCAGAAACAGTCCCTGCCCGATTTTCCTCAAGCGATGAAATTCCTTGCCGCCGCGGTCCAGATGCTCCCCAACGCCGACAAGGGGGCAAATCTAAAGGAGGCTGAACGATGGGTCCGCCAGGCCTCATCCAACGGGGCCAAGCTGGTGGTTCTCCCCGAAGTCTTCAACTTCAGAGGCCCACAAGAGAGCGTATCCGCAGAAGCCATCCCCGGACCCACTTCGAGGTGGATGGCCGACCTTGCCACTGACCTCGGTATCAATTTCCTAGCCGGTTCCATCCTCGAGACCGTACCCAACGAGAAGAAGGTGTACAACACAAGTCTCTTCTTCAGCCCTGAAGGCAAGCTCCTGGCCAAGTACCGAAAGATCCACCTCTTCGATGTTCAAGTTAACGATGAGGTCAACGTATTCGAATCTGATACGAGAATACCGGGGGAAGAAGTGGTCGTCGCCCGGACTGAATTTTGCCCCATGGGTTTGACCATCTGTTATGATCTTCGCTTCCCCGAACTCTTTCGCAACCTGGTGGAACGCGGAGCCCAAGTTGTATTCCTTCCGGCTGCTTTCACCTCCGTGACCGGAAAGGCGCACTGGGAGCCACTGCTCCGTGCACGAGCCATTGAGAATCAAGTCTACATCATTGCTCCAGACCAGTTTGGGCAAGCCCCCCATGCCATCGCCACACACGGCCACAGTATGATCGTCGACCCATGGGGAAGGATCCTGGCAGAGGCCAAAGACTCCGCTGGCGTCATTCACGCTGAGATCGACCTCGACTACCTGGCAAAAGTTCGCAAAGAGCTGCCCTCATTATCCCATCGAAAACCGTTCTTACTGCAAGGCGCATAGAGCAAAACGCAAAGCTCAAAGCGTTCGGACTTCAGCTGTCAGCTAAGAAGTGTTGAGTGTTAGATTCTCAGTGATCAGTTCCAAACTCTTTAACCGCAGGGGGACGCAGACTAAATAATCAGTCCACAATCCGAAACTCTAAACAATATCAAAATCCAAATCACTAAAGGCCTAAACTATTTGATTCTGTAGTTTTGAAATTAGGATGCCGAGTTTTGAAACTGTTTTTCTCCTAGCGCATAGCGTTCAGCCTGCTTACTGTCTTCCTCTCTTCTCTGGCTGATAGCTGAGAGCTATCTTGCTGCATACTGCCTACTGTCTTTCTCTTCCCCTCAGCGCTTTGCCCTTTGCTCTTACCTGGGCCACCCGGACCGGCATTTGGTTGCAGCCCGCCAGCATGCTAAAGTCCCGCCCCTGAAGGTCGAGGTCTATCTATGGCGGGGTCCGTTACAAAGATTGGAATAATGGGATGCGGCAGCATTGGCTCTACCATCGCCAAGGCGGTATTGAAGGATGCCTCTTTGAATGCGAAGTTAATCGGTATCTATGATAAGGATTTAAGCAAGGCCAAGGAGCTGGGAGAGCGGGTGAAGACCGATCTGACAGTGGCCTCGTCCTTCGAGGAATTCCTGAAACTTCCATTCGGTCTCCTCGTCGAATGCGCCTCCCAGGTCGCGGTGAAAAAATACGCCCAGCGGGCCCTCGACTCCGGCAAAGAGCTCCTCATCCTGAGTATTGGCGCCCTCATGGACGATGCCTTTCGAAAGAGACTTCAGGAAACTGCGATCCATAAAGGCAAGGAGATCCACTGTCCCTCGGGCGCTATCGGCGGGCTGGACCTTCTGCGAGCAGCATCCGAAGGGAAGATCGAATCTGTGAGCCTAAAGACGAGTAAGCCTCCCGCCGCATTTCTCAACGCGCCTTATTTTCTCAAGCACGGGACCTCGCCTAAGGATATTGGCACCCGGATCACGCTGTTCGAGGGCCCGGCCAAAGAAGCGGTTAAGCTCTTTCCCGCCAACGTCAACGTGGCCGCGGCACTCAGCATTGCAGGTATCAGTGGGAAGGCAACGCAGGTAGAGATTGTGGCGGATCCCGATCTTAAGGTTAACGTCCACGAGATCGAGATTCGGGGTGATTTCGGAGTCGCGACCATCACGGTTAAAAACACACCGCATCCGGACAATCCCGGAACCAGCAGCCTTGCCGCTTTCTCAGCTATCGAGACCCTGCGCCGGGCTTGCAGCCCAACGGGTCGTGTTTCATCCTGACGACTTGAGAACTCGATTTCGGCATTTGGCCGCCACGAAACAGCTTACCACCCTCCGAGCAACCGGACCGCCGTCTATACGATGCTCAGCATTCTCTCAATGGGGACACGGGCTCGGGCGGCTAGCTCTGCATCCACGGTAATTTCATGGATTCCGTCACGCAGCGACTCGTAGACCTTGCGGAGGGTATTTTGCTTCATATAGGAACAAACCGCGGTGGGACTTGCCGCGATCAGAGTCTTTTCCGGTGCCGCTTTGGACAGGGGGTACAGGTTCCCCACCTCTGTGGCCACGATGATGACCTGCTGCGGTGTCTCGCGCACAAATTCCATCATCCCCTGAGTCGAACGGAACTCCATCATTCCGGCGGCCACGGAACCTTGGCTGACCTGGCGCATGCAAGCACTTGTGCAACCGCATTCGGGGTGGATCACCGCAGCCGCGCCGGGATAAAGCTGTTGTTGTCTTTGCACATGGTAGGGACGTATTCGATCGTGAACGTGACAGGCGCCCATCATTAGCCAGAGCCGGTCTAAAGACGCGCCCTGTTCTTCCAGGAGCCGCGCCGCATAGTATCCCAGGTAAACGTCCGGAAGAAAAAGGATAGGTTGGTCAGAGTGGGAATGCTCCAGGACGTGCAGGATGACTTTAGCGGCATTCGCCGAAGCGCAACAATAATCGCTCTCTGCTTTGACCTCCAGATAAGTGTTTACATAACTCACGACCACACCCCTGGGGTGCTCGCGCTTCCAAGCCCTTATCTTGTCCACGTCCGCATGGGCTGCTAGCGAGCAAAGGGCGCCAAGATCCGGGGCCAGAACCCGCTGGTGGGGTTTCTTCATGATGGCCAGGATCTGGTTCATGAAAAGCACCGCTGCCTCCAACAGAATATCGGCATCCGATTGGGCCCCCAACTGGGCAAGGTAGAGCGAATCACCCACAGCGTCAGCCGCATCCTGGACATCCCGGGGCATATAGTTATGGGCCAGGATGAAGGCGTTGCGCTCTTTTTTCAGCCGGCGGATTTCCTCGTGCAGCCACTGCCGTTCCCCATCGGAAATGTTGTCGGGATTCGCATCCGCTGGAACCTCGGGAACTTCGATGGGGGGAGCCAGGTCCACCGAGTCGATAGAAGCGATAGCGTCACGTGCCGGAAGAATGTCTCCAGGAGCCACTTCATTCATGCCCTTCTCCTTGTAACTGTTAAGGAACGTCGCCGTCAAGTTGGAACACTTTGACTCTTCGAGACCCTCAGGGTCATGGTAAAGAAGATCGAACCATGACCGTCTATCCTATTCCGCCTATTCCACGGGATGAACGTTCCGACCTCCATGGAAGGTAACCCCCAAGGCCAAGTGTCCGCAGCAAGGGATTCACCTCCAGGGAGTAGGGATCTTACTTAGCGTAAATGTAACACAAACTCAACCGGTCCTCCAGCCTGACCGGCCCGCCTTTAAACCGTTCCATGCCATAAGCCCATGCCCAATAATCGAGCGCCGAGAGATTAAGACAGAGGCAGTTGACTGCAACTTTCTCCCCTCCTGGGGAAAAAACCGTGAGAATTCAGGGCAACGAGAGACCCGAGGGTGGTGGTACGAACCTTACGAAACAGGTTTCCCAGGTTCAACACCCAGCGTCCTTGTTCCCAATCGCCATGCCTAACGCGATGAGGGTATACAATTCAACAGTCTGAGCAAAATACTTTGAGGAGGATCAAATGGAGAACATTGATCGGCGAAGAGTTAACCTCTGGTTACTCCTATTACTGGTGATGGAAATATTTTGGGTGCCCCCGGCTATTGCCCAAGACGCGCCCGTACAGGCAGCAGGGGCCAAAGTAGAAAGAAGAGGTTAAAAACCTCGTTCCGTTTACCCAGGAGCGGTTGGACCAACTGGGCAGCATCAAGATCGCTCTGGACACTACCTGGACCCTCATCGCTGCCTTTCTGGTCATGTTCATGGGTCTAGGGTTTGCCATGCTCAAGACCGGCTTCTGCCGCTCTAAAGATACGGTCAATATCCTGTCCAAGAACTTTATCGTCTTTACTCTGACCTCCCTGTCCTTTCTTCTAGTGGGCTGGGGGTTCATGTTCGGAGATGGAAACGGGTTGTTTGGTACCAGCGGCTTCTGGATGCTCAGTGGCGCCGATAATAGCCCCGCGACCGGAGACGCTTCCACGGGCGTATACAAGGCCATCTCCTGGACCGGGGTCCCGCTGGAGGTGAAGTTCCTGTTTCAGGTCGTCTTCGCCGCCACCGCTGCTACCATTGTGTCGGGAGCAGTCGCAGAGAGAATTAAGTTCAGTGCCTTCTTCCTATTCTCCATCCTCATGGGTGCTCTTCTCTATCCCCTCACGGGTCACTGGATCTGGGGTGGAGGCTGGCCGGGTAGCCTCGGCATGTGGGATTTGCTGGATCGACAGTCGTTCATTCGGTAGGCGGCTGGGCGGCACTGGCGGGCGCTATCATCATAGGGCCTCGAATCGGCAAGAATACAAAGGATGGCAAGGTGACCCCCATCACCGGTCACAGCATGACCTCAGCTGCCATTGGAGTCTTTGTCCTATGGTTCGGATTCGATGCGGGGAGTACCATGGCTGCGGATTGGGGAGCGATCGGCCATATCGCCCTGACTACCAACA
The DNA here is from genome assembly GCA_963664015.2 of Binatia bacterium. Classification (GTDB taxonomy): domain Bacteria; phylum Desulfobacterota; class Binatia; order UBA9968; family CAXXLF01; genus JACZQL01. Next base: position 1,707,924 of record CAXXLF010000002.1, read on the forward strand.
CGGCAGCGGCCGCCGGGGCCGTCGCCGCAACTCTTTTCGCCTGGATCCTGTTCGGTAAACCGGACTTGACCATGCCCCTTAACGGCGGTGGCGCGGGCCTCGTAGTGATCACAGCTCCATGCGTGTTTGTCAGTGTCGGTAGTGCAATCATAATCGGTTTAGTCGGTGGAATTTTGGTAGTTGCCTCGGTTCTTTTCTTCGACCGCATTCGAATCGACGATCCCGTCGGGGCCATTTCCGCCCACCTCACCTGGGGAATATGGGGCACCCTGGCCGTGGGACTCTTTGCTCAGTAGCAATTGGCCCTGGGCACAACGGGGAATGGCCTCCTCTTTGGCGGAGGCTTCGAGCTCTTCATGGCACAACTGGCTGGTGTTGTAACCGTGGGCGCCTTTGTCTTTTGGGCCTCGTTTCTCGGTTGGAAGTTGCTCAAGGCGATTATTGGCATTCGGGTTTCTGCGGAAGAAGAGTTTGCCGGTCTCGACATTGGCGAGCACGGGATCATGGCCTATCCAGAATTTCAGGCACCTGGGGATAGCTATCCGGCGGTGAATCCGGCTAGGGAAAGCGTTTCCCTGACGCAGGCCAGTCTTGCTACCAAGCGCAAGCAGTCCTGAGCTTCACAAGGGACAGAGTATGCTGTTGTTTTTATTGACAAATCGCAGCTTGCTTGTCACTTAAGTTTATTGTCTATATAGGGAGGGATTTAAAATGAAAAAGCAGAGCGCAGGGGCAATGTTGTTTTTCCTGGCCTTTTCCTGGGCGGGTTGCAACTCTGTCTCGGCCCAGGGATCCGGGGAGCTCGATCCAGGGTGGTCGAGCCTGGACAGCACCGTAGGCAAACTGGATAGCGCCATTCAGAAAGGGAAGTCTACGGTAGAGGAATACACCTTCGGCGTAAAGATCAGCGATTTTCTCGACACGAGCTATACCGTCAGTGGGAACCACCCGGGCTCCGGCAGCAGCAACAACATCAGCCAAAGGGTCTTCGATATAGATAACAATCAGATTGTTTTCAACGATTTCAACCTGATACTGGAAAGACCCGAGCCGGAGAAGGGGTGAGGTATTGGAGCCAAGCTGGTCGGTGATTTTGGTCGTACGGCGGAATTGTTGAGGGAGGCAACGCTCTGGGGTAGTCAAACAACATCGGAACCCTCGGCGGAGATCAGGGAGGCCTTTTTGACCACTACGATTCCCGTCGGAAACGGAATAGGCATTCAGGGTGGACTGTTTGTGACAGCCCTGGGCACCGAGATTATTCCCAACCCGGGCGCCTATAACGATAATATCTCACGCTCTTATCTCTTTGGGTTCTCTATCCCATTTCGTCACGTGGGAATGCTTATCAGCTACCCCATCCACGAGATGGTCAGCATCTCCGCTGGTCCCGTCACCGGCTGGCACAATCCGAGAGACAACAACAGTCAACCCTCGTTTTTCAGCGCCATGACCCTGATGCCGTTCAAGAACTTTTCCTTAGTCAGTAGTTTTATCATCGGCCCAGATGTGCACCACAACAACAGCGACAAGAGGCTAGCCTGGGCCAATGTGGCCAGCTACGCCCCTCTGGATGACATGACGCTTACCGTCGAATACACCTATGGGCGTGAAGAAAACGTCACCGCCAGCAGCCGCAATGCCACATGGCAAGGCGTGGCCGGGTATGTATCTTACAATTGGACTGAGCGGTTCAACACGGCTGTACGTGGCGAGTACTTTCGTGACGCCGATGGGGCTCGATTCGGCGGCAATCTTCGAGGCACCCAAATGGACGTCAGCATAGGGAAGTTTACTCTGACCGGGGCCTTTAAATTCACGGAGATGCTGCTCGGCCGGGTGGAACTGCGTCAAGACCTGGCAAATACGCAGATGTTCCAAAAGGGCAATACGGGATCTGATAAGAACCAAACCACTTTCGCCATGTAAGCCATTGACACCTTCTAAGTAACCTATTCTTTCCTCCCTCCTTGCTCCACGGAAGCGAAGGGGGAGGGATTCCCCTCTAACTCTCAGAACTCTTCTGCTGTTTATTTCTCCGGCGAAAGTTCATAATACTAACCATTAGGGGTGACTCGGCCACAACCTCAGTGGGACAGTGGTGCGCAAATCCCCGGTTCGAGCTGTACCGGAACTGGAGCCATAAGGAACCATATTGGCACATGAGGTAACCAATAGACGCGGTCGCCCGTTGGCCCTCGCCCTCGCCATTACTTCGGTCTACTTTGTAGTCGAGGTCGTCGGGGGGATCAAGACCAACAGTCTGGCCCTCCTCTCAGACGCGGGGCACATGTTTTCCGATATCGCGGCCCTGGGGTTGAGTTGGTTTGCCTTTCAGATTTCGAGACGTCCGGCCACTTCCAAGAGGACCTACGGTTACTATCGCGTAGAGATTCTGGCATCGCTAGCCAACGGTCTTCTCCTCTGGCTCATGGTCGGGATCATTTTCCATGCGGCCGTCCAGCGCTTTTTCAACCCGCCGGAGGTCCAAAGCTTTGGGATGATCGTAATCGCCATCATGGGTCTAGCGGTCAACATCGCCGCCGGCTTTATCCTCTATCGGTCACACCATGACAATTTGAACGTCCACGGGGCCTTTATCCACGTCATCGGGGATGCCCTGGGCTCCGCAGGCACCATCGTTGCCGGTTTGATTATGCTCCAGACCGGTTGGTACCTGGCCGATCCGGTCGTGAGTTTTTTCATTGGCGGTCTGATCCTCTACACATCATGGGGGCTCATCAAGGAATCGGCGGACATACTAATGCAATCGGTCCCCCGAGGCATTAGCCTGGAAGAAGTGCAACGAATCCTTGAAGGGGTTGAGGGCGTCGTTAAGATCCATGACCTGCACGTGTGGGCCGTGACCTCCGGGGTCTTTACCCTGAGCGCTCATGCCGTCATCAATGGCCACAGGGATATTCATCAGGTATTGAGTGAAATGGAGCGGATTCTGGACAGTAGATATTCTATCCAGCACACGACCATCCAGTTGGAGACCCGCAGCCGGGAAGGGGAGGAGTTCTCCGCCTTCTAACTCCATTCGGTAGCCCTTTTCCGGCTGTTTGGCATCCCCCGTTTATCCTGCATCTATCCGTCAACTCCCTAACAGAACTAAATTTTCTCCCCCCCTTGACGTTTAAAAAACCCGTCTTAAATTCCTACCAAGATTTATAACGACCCCAATTTGCATAACATTGTTTTACAGGAGATATTATGGCTACATCTGTTCGTCCTTTACACGACCGAGTCATTGTTAAAAGGACTGAAGAAGAGGAGAAATCAAAAGGCGGTATCATCATTCCCGATACTGCCAAGGAAAAACCCCAAGAAGGGCAAGTGGTTTCCGTCGGCGCGGGAAGACATGAAGACGGCAAGGTTATTGCCCTTGACGTAAAGGCTGGGGACCGGATCCTGTTTAGTAAATATGCCGGCACAGAGATCAAGCTCGATGATGTGGAACACCTCATCATGCGGGAAGACGATATTCTTGGAATCATCGAGTAAGGAGGAGGATTAGATATGGCTGCAAAGGAAGTTAAGTTTAGCGAGGAAGCGCGGGCTAAGGTCTTGCGCGGTGTCAACATCTTGGCCGACACGGTCGTGGTGACCCTAGGTCCAAAGGGGCGCAACGTGGTGCTTGATAAATCCTGGGGTGCACCAACCATCACCAAGGACGGCGTTAGCGTCGCCAAAGAGATTGAACTGGAAGACAAATTCGAGAACATGGGCGCTCAGATGGTCAAGGAGGTAGCCAGCAAGACCTCCGACGTGGCCGGCGACGGCACCACCACAGCTACGGTATTGGCGCGAGCGATTTTTGGTGAAGGCCTGAAGATGGTCGCGGCGGGGCACGACCCCATGGCAATCAAGCGGGGTATTGCCAAGGCCGTGGCCAAGGTCACTGAAGAACTCAAAGGCCTTTCCAAGGCGACTCGGGATCGGGCTGAAATATCCCAGGTAGCCACTATCTCTGCCAATAACGACAAGACTATCGGTGACATCCTTGCCGACTCCATGGATAAGGTCGGCAAAGATGGAGTGATTACCGTTGAGGAGGCGAAAGGGCTGGAGACAACCCTGGACCTGGTCGAAGGGATGCGTTTTGACCGGGGCTATCTGTCTCCCTACTTCGTCACCGACCCGGAACGGATGGAGGCCGTCTTGGAGGATGCCTACATCTTGATGCATGAGAAAAAAATCTCGTCGATGAAGGACATCCTACCGGTTCTGGAGAACGTAGCCAAGAGCGGCAAACCATTGCTGCTGATTGCTGAGGATATCGACGGGGAGGCCCTGGCAACGCTGGTGGTCAATAAGATCCGCGGAATTCTCAAGTGTATCGCGGTCAAGGCCCCAGGCTTCGGCGACCGGCGAAAGGCCATGTTGGAAGACATCGCTATCCTGACCGGCGGGAAGATGATCGCCGAGGAGTTGGGCCTCAAGCTCGAGAACGTGACGCTGAACGACCTCGGTCAAGCCAAGCGAATCATCGTCGACAAGGACAATACGACCATCATTGAGGGAACAGACACCAAGGCAAACATCGAGGGACGTATCAAGCAGATCCGGGCGCAGATCGAGGAGACGACGTCCGATTATGACCGTGAGAAGCTCCAGGAGCGACTGGCCAAGCTGGCCGGTGGCGTGGCCGTGATCAAGGTTGGCGCCGCAACCGAGGTTGAGATGAAGGAGCGCAAGGCCCGGGTGGAAGACGCCCTTCACGCGACCCGAGCGGCCGTGGAGGAGGGAATCGTACCGGGAGGCGGCGTGGCCCTGATTCGAGCATCCAAGTCTTTAGAGTCCCTCCAGGTTGGAGAGGAAGAGAAGTTTGGGGTGCGTATCATCCAACGGGCCCTTGAAGAGCCGTCGCGCTGGATCGCGGACAATGCCGGTGTCGATGGGTCTGTCGTGTTAGACAAAATTAAAAACGGCAGTGGCGCATTTGGTTTCAACGCCGCTTCCGAGGTGTACGAGGATCTGATGAAGGCCGGTATCGTAGACCCCACCAAGGTGGTTCGTATCGCCCTCCAGAATGCCGCCTCCGTAGCGGGGCTGCTTATCACCACCGAAGTTATGGTGGCCGATATGCCGGAGAAGAAGAAAGAAGGGGCTCATCACTCTCACGACGGAGAAGACTTCTAAAGGGGAGTTTTCCTCAAGTTTGATGGGGCGAAGAGAACGGCCCCCACAGGAGTTCTCTTCGCCCCATATCCCTATTCTATAGGGCGACGGGCCGCCTTGACTTTAAGCCGTTTTTTCACTAAAAAATTTTCACTTTCGCCAGCTAGAGTCTTGGCCGGACCTCTCAAACAATGGGGGTCGGATTTTTTTACACAGGCCCGTTTCCCGTGTCATGAATGCCCATAATGACCAACCCATATTTCCCTGTACTGATTATTTTTTTGTTCGCAGGGATAATTGTAGTTGCCCTTCTCCTGATCTCTCAGATCCTAGGTCCTAAAAGCCTGAGCCTCGTTAAAGGGGAGCCTTTTGAATCGGGGAATCCGCCCAGGGGGGACGCGCGCATCCGCTTCTCCGTGAAGTTCTACCTTGTGGCCATGCTCTTTCTTATTTTCGATATCGAAGTTGTCTTCCTCTATCCCTGGGCCATTCACTTCCGTAGTCTCGGGGTCTTCGGACTCGTGGAGATGGGTATCTTCTTGTTCATTGTAGTTATCGGTTTCATCTATGCCTGGAAGAAGGGCGCCCTGGATTGGAGTTAGAGACCATGGCCGAAGACAAGTTCAACCTCCAAACCAAGCTTGAGGGGAAGGTGTTGGAAGTGGAGTCCTTTCAGGGCGACCATGTCGTCACCCTATCTTTGGACGGCCTGCTCGAATCCTTCCGCATGCTTAAAGAAGATCCGGAGCTTGCCTTTGATTTTTTGATGGACCTGACCGTAGTGGATTACCTCGGTTCGAAGAGCCCTCGTTTTCAAGTCGTCTACCAACTCTATTCCCTTGGACTCAACCACCGTTTGCGGGTTAAGGTCCCCGTACCGGAAGAAAACCCACAGGTGACCTCTCTCACCCCCTTGTGGAAAACGGCCAACTGGTTGGAACGAGAGGCCTGGGATATGTTCGGTATTCGATTCGTCGGACATCCCGATTTGAGAAGAATCTTGCTCTACGAGGAATTCCAAGGGTATCCGTTACGCAAGGACTATCCCGTCAACCAGTGCCAGCCCCTGGTACCCGAGCGGGAAGTCGACGGGACCTTCGTCGATCACGCTTCAAAAAATAGGCTCATGCAATTGCAGCAGAAGTTCGGCAACAAGACTTGATCGTTGGACCAACGGGACGTTGCAGCAATGAAAGCAAATACTTCCGACATCCTGACCGAATCCATGGATCTTCAGATGGGTCCTTCCCACCCAGCCACCCATGGAACCATCAAGTTCAACCTCAGGCTGGAGGGGGAAAAAATCATAAGTTGCGATACCGAAGTCGGTTATCTGCACCGTGGTTTTGCCAAAAGCTGCGAGCAGGCCACCTGGACCCAGGTTTTCCCCTACACGGACCGCTTGAACTATGCCTCACCATTCATCAATAACGTGGGCTACGCCCTGGCGGTGGAAAAACTGATTGGCGTCAAAACCCCACCCCGCTGCCAGTTTATCCGGCTGATCATGAGCGAACTCTCACGCATCCATGACCACCTGACCTGCTGCGCCATGGCATCTTCTGAATTGGGAGCCATTACCGCAGGGTTCTATATGATGGAAGCCCGCGAGCACATCATGAGAATCATCGAAGACGTCACTGGTGCCCGACTGACCGTTACATACGCCCGCATCGGAGGAGTGAAGCACGATTTACCCAGCAACTTTACCGAGCGCGTCACCCAGGCTTTCCAGTTCACCCGCCGGATACTGACCGACTGCGATCATTTAATCTCCCGCAACCGGATCTTCATCGATCGTATGTCAGGGATCGGAATTATCTCAAAGGAAGACGCTATCTCCTATGGTTTGACGGGCCCTATCCTCCGCTCCACCGGAGTATCGTACGATGTCCGAAAGGCCCACCCGTACCTGGTTTATGACCAAGTTGATTTTGAAGTTCCTCTGGGAACCAGAGGGGATAATTACGATCGCTTTGTCTGCCGTATCCAGGAAATCGAACAGAGCATGAGCATGGTCGAACAGGCGCTCAAGAACATACCCATGGGCGCCATATCTGTCGACGATGCCCGTCTCGTCTTGCCACCGAAGGAGAAGGTTTACAACAGCATCGAAGGGCTCATGCATCACTTCAAGATCATCATGGAGGGCATTCATGTTCCACCGGGCGAGGTCTACCAAGCCGTGGAAGGGGGCAACGGCGAACTCGGTTTCTTTATCGTAAGCGACGGGGGAGGAAAACCTTATCGAATTCGGGTGCGCCCACCCTGCTTCATGGCCATGTCGGCCTTCCAGGAGATGATTCAGGGACACATGCTAGCGGATATCATTCCGACGTTCGGCATGATTAATATGATCGGTGGCGAGTGCGACAGATAGATATGGGTCAAAAGTCAATTGTAAACGATCAATGGGTCAGGGTTGGCATTCCTTGGTGACACACCAATTACTATTGACCATTGACTAAGAAGTAGTTTCACTATGGCTCTAGAATTCTCACCGCAAGCACTCCAGAAGGTCTCCGAAGTCATCGGCCGCTATCCCCACAAGCAATCCGCGGTGGTGCCCGTGCTGTACCTAGCCCAAGAGGAATTTGGCCACCTTAGCCAGGAAGCCATCGAATACGTCGCCAACCTGATGGAGATCCCTGCGGCCCGGCTCTACGGCATCGTCAGTTTTTACACCATGCTGAACATGCAGCCGGTGGGAAAACACCATATCCAGGTTTGCCGTACGCTGCCCTGCGCACTACAGGGAGCAGGAAAGATCATCGCGTTTCTAAAAGAGCGCTTGTCCGTGGACCTTGGCGAAACGACCCCCGACGGCAAATTCACGTTTTCAGCGGTGGAGTGCCTCGCCTCTTGCGGCACCGCGCCGGTTATGCAGATCAACGATACGTACTATGAGAATCTGTCCCCGGAAAAAATTGAAAAGATTTTGGAATTGCTAAAATAACCGGCAAAGCCATGGAAAAGATCCTTCTGCGAAATATAGAGATTCCAGATTCCCACAAGCTCTCGGTCTACAAGTCCCATCGGGGCTACAATGCTCTTGAAAAGGCTCTGAAAGAGATGACCCCGGAACAGGTGACCGAGGAAGTGAGCGCTTCCGGACTTCGGGGGCGTGGAGGAGCAGGGTTCCCGACCGGGAAAAAGTGGAGTTTCGTGCCCAAGGATAACCCGAAACCTAAATATCTCATCGGCAACGCCGACGAAAGCGAACCGGGAACCTTCAAAGACCGGCTTTTGATTGAAAGAGACCCCCACGCCATCATCGAAGGCGCCATTCTCGCCGCTTATGCCATTCAGTCCCATCAAGGCTTCATTTACATCCGCGGTGAGTTTATGTACGGCAGCCGGGTATTGGAAAAGGCCATCGAAGAAACCCGCCAAGCGGGTTATCTCGGTAAAAATATTCTCGGCTCCGGATATGACCTTGAGCTTACCCTTCACCGGGGAGCCGGCGCCTATATCTGCGGAGAAGAGACCGCCCTGCTATCATCCCTAGAGGGTGGAAAGGGTTGGCCCAAGCTGAAGCCTCCATTCCCGGCAACCCACGGTCTGTTCGGTTGTCCGACGGTAGTCAATAATGTGGAGACCCTAGCGGCGCTGCCCTGGATCCTCGATCAGGGGGCCGCCCGATACGCAGCCCTGGGAAGCGAAAAGAGTAAAGGGACAAAGCTATTCAGCGTTTCCGGACATATCCGCAAACCTGGTGTTTACGAAGTGGAGCTCGGGTATCCGCTCAAGTCATTTCTAGAGGAAACCTGCGGCGGCATGCGCGAAGGAAGGGAGCTGAAGGCGGTCGTTCCCGGCGGTTCTTCAGTACCCGTCTTGCGCAAGAATGAGATTGACGGAGTCCTAATGGATTACGAATCCATTGCAGCAGCGGGGAGTATGCTGGGATCCGGGGGTGTGATCGTCATGGACGACACCACCTGCATGGTCCAAGCGGCCTGGAATATCGCCCGTTTTTACGCCCATGAATCGTGCGGCCAGTGCTCACCCTGCCGTGAGGGTTGCCACTGGCTTGAAAAAATATTCGGCCGCATCGAAACCGGCCGTGGGGCCAAGGAAGACCTGGATCTGGTATTGAGCGTAACCCGCAACATCTCGGGAAATACCATCTGCCCACTAGGCGATGCGGCGGCCATGCCCGCTACTAACTTCGTCAAGAAATTCCGGGATGAGTTCGAGCAGCACATCAAACAGCGCAAGTGTCCCATGGCCGGGCATGGCGACAACGTGGTCGCTCATTGAGTGGGAGAAGGAAAATTCCTAGACAATTTTAACCAACACTATGGAAACGGTAACCATCACCATCGACGGGCAGGAACTCCAGGCCGGAAAAGACCGAACGGTCATCCAAGCGGCTTCGGAAGCGGGGATCGACATTCCCCACTACTGCTATCACCCCAAGCTTTCCATTGCGGGCAACTGCCGCATGTGTCTGGTGGAGATCGAGAAAATTCCTAAGCTTCAGATCGCCTGCAACACCCTGGTGCGGGACGGGATGGTCGTCAAATCCCAGAGCCCCCAGGTCATAGAGGCACGCCGGGGAGTCCTGGAATTTCTCCTGATCAATCATCCTCTGGACTGTCCCATTTGCGACCAGGCCGGCGAGTGCTGGTTGCAGAATTATTATATGGAGTACTCCATGGAGGGCAGCCGGTTCAGCGAAAGGAAGGAGCCGGAACGCAAACGCCAGCCCTTTGGCCCCCATGTGGTTTTCGATTCCGAGCGATGCATAAAGTGTACCCGTTGTGTGCGGTTCTTAGACGAAATCACCGAAACCCATGAGCTTACCGTCATGAACCGGGGTGACGACTCGACCATCGCTCTGTTCCCCGGCAAGACTCTCGACAACCCCTTCTCGGCCAACGTGAATGACATCTGTCCTGTGGGGGCACTGACCGATCGAGACTTCCGCTTCAAGGTGCGTATTTGGTACCTCAAGTCCACACCTTCAATCTGCCCCGGATGCAGTACCGGATGTAACATCAATGTCGAGACCTACCAGAACCGTATCGCTCGCTTCAAACCCCGGGTCAACGAATCGGTCAATAACCACTGGATCTGCGACGAGGGCCGTTATTGTTTTAATGACCTAACGGAAGGAGAGCGTCTCACCTCCCCATGGGTACGCCAAGAGGGTGGGACCCTGATTCCGACGGATTGGGAAACGGCCCTCCATGCGGTCCTGGGTGGGATGAAGGCCTCGGGAAGCAACGCGGGTCTGATTTCCGGGAGAAGCACCAATGAGGAGGCTTTTCTTTTTACCAAACTCATGAGCGGCATGACACCGCAAGCCGCTCTCGAGGTCGCCTATCAGGAACGGGAACTGACAGCCGTGGAACGAAAGCTCAAGAGTCCCGACCGGAGCCCGAATTTCCGCGGTGCCAGGGAGATGGGTGCGGGGTCTGATCTTGGTCTCGAAGGTTGGGTCGAGAAACTCCTTCAGGGCGAGTTCCGCAGCCTCTATCTGATCGGCGAGGACTTGGCTTCGCAGGTTCGCGACGGGGACCGAACCCAACGGGCACTCAAAGGCCTCGCCTTTTTGGTGGTCCAGGACATCCGGATGACTGAAACCGCCCAGTTGGCCCACGTCGTGTTGCCTGCAATCCATTTCGGTGAAAAGGACGGCACCTATACCAACCGACAGGGGAGGATTCAGAGGCTTCGTCCCGCTTTGATCGCACCGACAGGAGCTCTACCAGATCACGAGATCTTTAACCGCTTGCTGCTCGCCGCCCGAATTCCATCGCCCGGTCAGAGTCCCAAGGAAATCTTCGGAAAAATCGCATCTGAGGTACCCCGATACCAGGGCGTGGATTATGACAGCCTTGGAGAGTCCGGTGTGCAGCCCGATTGAATCGCATCATTAGCCATGGTGGATCTAATGATCATAGGAGCCAAGGTCGCTCTCGTTCTGTTCATGGTATTGAACCTGGCGGGCATCATGGGCTGGGTTGAGAGAAAAGGGAGCGCTCTGATTCAGGATCGCATTGGTGCCAATCGCGCCTCCGTATTCGGATTTGCCGGTCTCGGACTGGTCAATACCCTGCTGGCCGATCCCATCAAGTTTTTAACCAAGGAGGACTTCATTCCTCCCAGGGGCGATAGGCTGCTGCACACATTGGCACCCTGCCTGGCCCTCTTCCCGGCTCTAGTCACCTTTGCGGTCATCCCCTTTGGTGACGTGCTGATCATAGGCGAGCGTACGATCAATCTGCAAGTGGCCAATATCAACGTGGGGATCCTCTACCTTTTCGCCTTCGGTTCCCTTGGAGTCTACGGCATCGTTATTGGCGCCTGGGCCTCGAATAACAAATTTTCCCTGTTGGGAGGAATCCGAGGATCGGCCCAGATGATCTCCTATGAAATCCCCCTTGGGTTATCGATCATGGGCATCCTGATGATTTACCAGACTCTGGAGCCGCAGCAGATCGTGCGCGGCCAGGGGGCCCTTCTATGGGGATGGCTCCCCGCATGGGGAATTGTCCTTCAGCCGGTGGCTTTCTTTCTCTTTTTTACTGCCGCCGTAGCGGAGGCCAAGAGAATTCCCTTTGACCTTCCCGAGGGCGAATCCGAACTCGCCGCCGGGTTTCATACGGAGTATTCGGGCGGTAAATTTCTCATGTTCTTTACCGCCGAGTTTGCCGAGATGGTCACCGCCGCCGCCCTCATCACGACATTATTTTTTGGTGGTTGGCAGGTTCCTTACCTCATGGGCGACGGCTTTCACTTTCCCTGGGGCTCGACTCTGCCTCTGCCACACCTCACTGTGGTGGTTCTTCAGGTCGCGGCCTTCATCACCAAGGTCTTTTTCTTCTCGTGGTTGTTTATTTTACTGCGTTGGACAGTTCCCCGATTCCGCTATGATCAGGTCATGCGCCTTGGTTGGAAGATGCTCCTCCCCCTGTCGTTGGTCAACCTGGTAGTAACCGCCGTGGTCATCGTCGTATGGGACTTTTAGAGTAACCGATCCATGAACGCCGAATTGATCACTTTTTATATCCTGGCGACATTGCTCATCGTGTCTTCCCTCTCGGTGATCTTCCAGAGAAATCCGATTTACAGCGCGCTCTCCCTCGTTGCGGCACTCTTTTTTGTTGCCGTTCTCTTTCTAACGCTGCAGGCACCGATGCTCGCTATCCTGCAGATCCTCATCTATGCGGGCGCCATTATGGTTATTTTTCTCTTTGTCATTATGCTGCTCAATCCTGACGCTCGTGAGCCCAGGCGGTTCCTGTGGTGGGGTTTTGGCTCGCTGGCGGCCGGCATCCTCGCCCTCGAGCTGATTGCGTTGGTTATCCCTAGGGGCGCGAAGGTGTGGTCCGGCGGTGGTGCCGTAGGCCCAGACTTCGGCAGTCCCAAGAAACTCGCCGAGAGCCTCTTTACCGATTTCATGCTGCCCTTCGAGGTCGCGTCCGTTCTGCTCCTGGTCGCCCTTATCGGAATCGTCGTTCTGGCCAAAAGGGAGGCCTGATAAGAGCTATGCTGTCACTCAACTACTATCTTGCACTGAGTGCTCTGATCTTTGCCATTGGTGTGATGGGCGTCATTATCCGGCGTAACCTGATCATCATCATGATGTCCATAGAGCTCATGCTCAATGCGGTTAATCTGGCCTTTGTGGCCTTGGCCCGTAGCCACGGCTCCATGGATGGGCAAACCATAGTGGTCTTTGTTATGGCAGTTGCGGCGGCTGAGGCCGTAGTGGGGCTGGCCATCGTCATTACCGTGTTCCGCCAGCGTCAGACCCTCGACCCCCAGGAGATGCAGCTTTTAAAAGGATAACATGGAATCTTCAGCCGTCATGGAAAGCTCATCCCTGCTACGCTGGATCCTCCTGGTCCCGCTACTTGGGGCGGTAATCAATATGATCTTCACTTCCTACAGGGACCGAAAAACGGCGGGGTGGCTGGCTTCCATCGCTCTCGCGGTTTCTTTCGGCCTGTCCCTGTGGATCTGGTTTGGGCTTTCCTCCGGTACCGTCTTGAACGATACACTGTTCACCTGGATCGAATCTCCGCCCTTCAAAGTGAAGATGTCCCTGTTGGTCGATCGGCTGACCCTCATTATGCTTCTGGTCATCACCGGCGTTGGGTTAATGATCCATATCTACTCCTTGGGCTATATGGGTAAGGACGAGGGCGGGGTACGTTACTTCGCGTACCTCAACCTCTTTATCTTCTTTATGCTTCTCCTGGTCCTCGCCGACAATCTACTGCTCCTCTTCGTCGGTTGGGAAGGCGTGGGGTTGTGTTCGTACCTCCTCATCGGGTTCTGGTATCAGGACCATACCAACACGATCGCCGCCAATAAGGCCTTTATCGTCAACCGCATCGGTGATGTCTGTTTCCTCCTGGGCCTCTTCCTGCTCTTTTGGGAGCTGGGACTCAAGGGGATCTGGACCTTGGACTTTGTCGAGCTCAAATCCCACGTCCACCTCCTATCGACGGGCAGGATTACCCTGATCACCCTGCTTCTGTTTGCCGGGGCGACGGGTAAGTCGGCCCAGATCCCCCTCTTTGTCTGGTTGCCGGATGCCATGCAGGGTCCAACACCGGTAAGCGCACTCATCCACGCGGCCACCATGGTGACCGCAGGCATCTATATGACCGCACGACTCCATTTCCTGTTTGCCCTGGCGCCTGCCACCCTGGCTGTGATTGCCGTGATCGGGGTCCTCACCGCCCTGTTCGCCGCCACTATCGCTACGGCGCAGAACGATATCAAACGGGTCCTAGCCTATTCCACCATTAGCCAGCTCGGCTACATGTTCCTCGCCGTTGGGGTGGGGGCATATTCGGCGGCTGTATTTCACCTCTTTACCCATGCCTTCTTCAAGGCATGCCTGTTTCTAAGCGCCGGCAGCGTGATTCACGGACTCCAGGGGGAGCAGGACATGAGGAAAATGGGGGGACTCAAAAGCTATTTTCCAAAGACCTACTGGACCTATCTCATTGCGGGATTGGCCCTATCCGGTGCGCCGTTAACCGCCGGCTTTTTCTCAAAGGACCAGATCCTGTGGCAGACCTTTAGTCACGGTTCGGTCTTGCTCTGGTTCGTAGCCTGGGGGACTGCCGGGCTTACAGCCTTTTACATGTTTCGCCAGTTCTTCATGGTCTTTCACGGCGAGTGCAAGGTGAACGATCACCTCCGCGCTCACATCCACGAGTCGCCCACCGTGATGACAGCGCCGCTCATGATTCTAGCTCTCGGATCTATCGTCACCGGATGGTTGGGACTGCCCGAGTATCTGTTCGGCAGCGCTTGGGATCATTGGCTAGAACCGGTTTTTGGCACTCAAGTAAATGGCCACGGGGGAGTGCTTATAGAGATCCTGTTGATGCTGCTCACGGTCGGGTTAGCCGCAGGCGCCATCTATCTCGCATATCGCGCATACTCACCGCCATGGGTCGGCGGACTTCCCTACCGCCTTGCGCTGAACAAATACTACGTAGATGAGGTTTACGACTCATTGTTCGTTCGCCCCATGACTAGATTGGCTGATTGGTTTGCCCAGATCTTCGACATGGCTGTCGTGGATCGGTTCGTTAACGGTCTGGCTGCCCGTGTGCAGGCGAGTAGTTTTTTTTGGCGCCGCCTTCAGACCGGGAACGTTCAGCACTACCTGTTGTATTTCCTAGCCGGGACGCTTTTCGTACTGGGATATTATCTCTTTTAAGTTGGGTTGTTAACGTTGTTTCAGGATAATGGACAACTCGCGAAGGGCGGAATATTCGGCACAGAGCAACCGGTACGCGGCCGGCAACGGGATGGAAGACTACTGACGACTGAGACCTGATTACCGAATCCTTTTTTATGAATACTCTCTCAAGGTTTGTGATGGTCGCTCTATGACAGAATCGTTTCCAGGAATACTAACCCTACTCCTCGGCATCCCGCTGCTTGGCGCCGTGGTGATGGGTTTCATCCCCCGGAACAGCAAGGGAAGCCTGTTTGGGTGCGCTCTGTTCTTTACCGTTTTGGATTTGCTCTGGTCACTCAACATTCTTTCCCGGTTCAATTCCACGCTGGGGGAAATGCAGTTCGTGGAGCGGGTTGCCTGGATTCCGAGTTACGGGGTCGAGTATTTCATCGGGATTGACGGTCTCAGCCTCTTCCTCATTTTGCTCACTACTCTTCTCGGTCCCATCGCCATCCTGGCATCCTGGAGCATCGAGGAGAAGGTCAAAGAGTTCCTCCTGTTCATGCTCATCCTTCAAACCAGTATGCTGGGAACCCTGCTAGCCCTGGACCTCTTTCTCTTTTACGTTTTTTGGGAGGCCATGCTCATCCCCATGTATTTCATTATCGGGGTATGGGGCGGGCCTCGCCGCATCTATGCGGCCCTCAAGTTCGTTATCTACACCATGAGTGGGAGCCTGATCATGCTAATTGGGATCATCGCACTGGTAACGACGGCGAGCCAACTCAACCAGACTACCAGTTTCGACCTGCTGCGGCTTTACGACCTACGGCTTTCCTTTGAACAGCAGATGTGGCTTTTCCTGGCATTCTCCCTCTCCTTTGCTATCAAGGTTCCCCTTTTTCCTTTTCACACCTGGCTTCCCGATGCCCACGTTGAGGCACCTACAGCCGGTTCCGTGATCCTGGCGGGGGTCATGTTAAAGATGGGCACTTATGGTTTTCTGCGCTTTGCGATCCCGCTTTTTCCCGACGCCGCCCGTGCGGCCGCTCCGTTCATCTCGACCCTTGCCGTCATTGGCGTCGTGTACGGGGCTCTTGTCGCAATGATGCAGAGTGATCTCAAAAAACTTGTGGCCTATTCGTCTGTGAGCCATCTGGGTCTGGTCATGCTGGGGCTCTTCGCCCTCAATCTGCAGGGAGTACAAGGGGCCGTCTATCAGATGATCAACCACGGCTTGTCCACTGCCGCCCTTTTCCTGGCCGTCGGGATGATCTACGAGAGACGCCATTCACGGATGATAGCCGACTTTGGTGGCTTGTGGAAAGTGATCCCCCTCTTCTCCGTCATCTTTCTTGTCATCACGCTCTCTTCCATCGGCCTTCCCGGGCTCAACGGGTTCGTCGGCGAGTTTTTGATTCTCCTCGGCGCCTTCAAGAACATGACCCCATGGGCCGTCGTTGCCGCCAGCGGGATCGTCCTGGCCGCCATCTATATGCTCTGGATGTACCGCCGGGTGTTCTTCGGCCCCATCTCCCCAGAGAACCAAACCCTTAAAGATGTGGGGACACGAGAGATCGTGGTGCTCGTTCCTATCCTTGTACTGATCGTCTTTATGGGGATTTATCCCAAGCCCATTTTGAATCGCATATCGCCGTCGGTGGAGAAGATCATTGCCCGAATGGAGCGGCCCACTACCCTGTCCCGCCAAACGCTAGAGGAACGACGAACAGCAGAGAAAGAGGGGGCTAGGCATGCAAATTAATCAGGTTAATCTGGTTAATCCGGACACCCTTCCCTCCCTCGCGGAGCTTTGGCTGGCCGGTCCGGTCATCGAGATTCTGATCGCTGCCTTGACGGTGCTTCTCTTGGACCTCTTTTTAAAGGATGAGGACAAGGGAGCCCTGACTTGGATCAGCGTCCTGGGCCTGGCCACTGCCGGAGCCATGTCCCTGGTCCTCTGGCCAAGTGGCGAAGGCATCCTTTTCAATAGCCTTCGCATCGACGGCTTCAGCCTATTTTTTACCAATCTCCTTCTCGCTGCGGCCATACTGACATTGCTGTCCTCGGTCCATTACCTGAAAGAGACAAACATTCAGAAGGGCGAGTTCCACGCCCTGATTCTCTTCAGCACCTTTGGTATGATCCTCATGGCTATGGCCAACGACCTGATCCTGTTTTTTCTCGCACTCGAGACCATGTCCATCGGTGTCTATGTCCTCACCGGCATGTGGCACCAGCGAAGCGCGGCGGGAGAGGCCGCCATGAAATATTTCTTGAACGGCGCCTTCGCCTCCGGTTTTCTCCTCTACGGTATCGCCTTGATCTATGGGGCAACCGGATCCACCAACCTGGAGCGTATCGGAGATTATCTTTCCCAAAACCCCTTACAGGGGAACTTTCTTTTAATTACCGGTGCCGTGCTTCTATTGATTGGCCTCGCCTTCAAGGTAGCCGCAGTCCCCTTCCATTTCTGGGCTCCGGACGTTTATGAGGGTGCGCCGACTCCAGTCACCGGGTTCATGGCCGTAGCGGTCAAGGCCGCCGCCTTTGCTGGTTGGATCCGCATCGTAATGCATCAACTGAGTCCCCTGGAAGACCAATTGTCCTTTATCCTCTGGGCTATCGCGATCCTTACGATGACGGTCGGTAACCTCCTGGCCCTGACCCAGTCCAGTGTCAAACGAATGCTTGCCTATTCGAGCATCGCTCATGCGGGGTATCTCCTCATTGGGGTTATCGCAGGAAACGACATGGGAGGTTCGGCTGTACTCTTTTATATGCTGGTTTACACCCTCATGACCCTGGGGGCCTTCGGTGTCCTGATGGCCCTTCAGCAAGCGGGCAAGGACAACGACTCGTATCAGGCCTTTGCGGGTATCGGTTTCAAGCACCGCTTCTTAGCCCTGGCCATGTCGATCTTCATGCTCTCATTGGCCGGGTTTCCCCCTTTTGGAGGGTTTACCGGAAAGTTTTACCTATTTCGCTCGGCCGTTGAATCCGGCCACACGGTCCTTTCCGTCATCGCTGTTTTGAACAGCGTATTGTCCGTGGCCTATTATCTACGGGTCATCGTGATGATGTATATGCAGGAAGGACGGGGAGAAGCGAAACCCTTTCGCCGCTCCCCCTACCTCTACACGGCCATCGCAATCACGGCCCTTGGCATCCTCTGGCTAGGCGTAGCGCCGGATTTCCCATTGGAGCTCAGTCGAATCTCCATCGCCTCGCTCCGCTGATTCAGACCCACAAAGAGGAACAAGAGCTGAGTAGGTCCGCAAAGCGCTCAGAGCCGGAGATCAGAAGTCAGCTGCTCTACCAACTGAGCTACCAGCCCACAAACGCCAACACGATATACCAAAAAATACCAAACCTGTCGACGACCTTTAATAGCGTATACCTGCGTATACTTTTTATAGACCAGAAAAACTTAAGTGAATAAATCTATAAGTTATTGATATTATTATCTTATTATAGATATTGTGACAGGTTTAACAAATTGACCCGGTGATTATAAGTCAGAGGTCAAAGGTCAGAATGATACTAGGCAGTGAGCAACAAATCAGGACAGAGTGGTAAGTGCCAAGGGTGGAGCGAACATGAAGCTATCAACTAATAGCTAAATAGGCGCAAAAGAGATCAAAAACTCGAATAACGAAAACCTAAATCCGAAATAAATTCAAATGGCAAAATGCCTAATTTCCAAACTAGAGAATTGAATAGTTTGGGACTTTGGTAATTTAAATTTGGGTATTGATTAAAGTTTCGGAATTCGGATTTTGGATTTGATGTCTATCTGCAGTTAAAGAATCCGAATTCTGAGAACTATAGTCCGGACGCTATGCGCCATCCTCTTTGCGCTTTGCTTTCTTGCTGCCTACTGCAAACTGCCTGGTGTCTTACTCTTCCCCTCAGCGCTTTGCATTAGATGCCAAACAGGGCGTGGGCGTTGTGGCTGCTGGCCGTGGCAATCTCGTCGGTTGCTAGCCCCTTGACGGTGGCAATCACTTCCGCCACCTGGCGCACAAAGGCAGGTTCGTTGCGTTTGCCACGATGGGGAACGGGGGCAAGGTAAGGAGAGTCTGTCTCCACCAGAATTCGGTCCATGGGGACCCTTTGGACCACCTCTCGCAACGGCGCGGCGTTCTTGAAGGTAATGATACCAGTAAAGGAGAGGTAGAAGCCTAGATCCAAAAAGGTCTGGGCCGCATCCCAATCGCCGGTAAAGCAGTGAATTACACCCCTGAGACGACCCTCCCCTTCGTTACGGATCAAAGCGGCAGCCTTCCGATGGGCATCGCGGACGTGCACAACAAGGGGGAGATCCACGCCGCGGGCCATATGAATAAACTCGATGAAAACCCTCTCTTGAACGTCATGGGGAGAATGGTCGTAATAGAAGTCCAAGCCGGTTTCTCCCACGGCCACGACCTTGGAATCCTCCGTTAGCCTCTTCAAGCGATCCAGGTCATCCGGGCTAACGTCGCGGGCGTCGTGGGGATGCATCCCGACAGTGGCAAAGAGCCCCGGGTAACGCCCACACAGCTCCAAACCGGTCTCATTAGTAGATAGCGGACCGGCACCGCCAACGACGATAATTTTTTCTACCCCGGCGCTTTTCGCCCGTTGGATGACCTGATCCACATCCTCCATGAACTCTTCAGATTGAATATGGCAATGGGTGTCAATCAGAGAAGCCCTCGGTTCGTCTGGGTTGTCCATTTTATTCATTTCGTCTGCTGGGTCTATTGGGTCATGCCCTGTCATTGGGTTTTTAAACTCAACGAAATAGACCAAACGAGCCCATAGACAAGATAGACTAGCTTGTCTCGATCCTCGGAAAGAGGACCTTGGGCGGATTGACCTGATGGTCGGGTTGGAAGAGGGAACCCCAAGGGATATCAGCAGTGGCCTTGTTCTCGGGAAGTGCCAGCAGGGAACGAATCTCACTGGCCGTCTCGGGGAGAAAGGGGGTCAGGAAATCGGACGTCATGCGCAGCGATTCCAGGAGATGGTGCAGGATCTCACCGACCCTTTTGTGCTTTTCCGGATCCTTCATCAGGACAAAAGGTGAGGTCTGGACGACATACTGATTGGTCCGGTCCAAGGCCCCCCAGATCGATTCCAAGGCCCGGTGAAAATAGAGGCCCCCCATATGTCGCTGGATATCCCGACCGACCTGTAAAAAGCAATCCCGGAGTTTGAGATCTTCCGCGGCCCATGAGCCGCTCAACGGCTGAACCTTGCTACTGAAGTACTTCTTCTGCATGGCTAGGACTCGACTGACCAAGTTACCGAGATTATTGGCCAGGTCCGCGTTGACCCGGGTAATAAAAGCGTCGAAGGAAAAGGCCGCATCCTGACCAAAGACCATATCGCGCAGTAAGAAGTACCTGAAGGCATCCATACCGAAGCGCTCTTTCATCTCCAGCGGACGTACCACATTACCCAGGCTCTTGGACATCTTTCCTGATTCCATGATCCAGTATCCATGGACATCGAGGTGTTCGTAGCAGGGGAGGCCCGCCGCCATCAGCATGGTCGGCCAGTAAATCGCATGGGGCTTTAAGATATCCTTGGCGATCAAGTGATTGGCCTTGGGCCAGTAGGTTTGAAAAACCCGCTCGCCCTTGTATTCCAGGGCGCTCACATAGTTGATCAGGGCGTCGAACCAGACATAGGTCACGTAGTCCGTGTCAAAGGGAATGGGGATGCCCCACTCCAAACGTGTCCTGGGGCGTGAGATGCACAGATCCCCCAGGGGTTCCCGCAGGAACGCCAGGACTTCCGTCCGATAATGCTCCGGACGGATGAAATCCGGATGGGATTGGATATGGTCGAGGAGCTGCTGCTGGTATTTGCCCATACGGAAGAAGTAATTCTTTTCCTGAATATATTCAGGTTTCTTCTGATGGTCCGGACACTTGCCATCGACCAGCTCTTTTTCCGTATAAAAGCGCTCGCACCCAAAGCAGTAAAATCCTCCGTACTCACCGAAATAGATATCGCCCGTATCGTATATTTTTTGCAGGAGCCTCTGTACCGTTTTCTGATGGTAGGGGTCCGTAGTTCGAATAAAATGATCGTACGAGATACCGCAAGCGTCCCAGGTAGAGCGGAAGAGTTCGCTGATCCGATCCGCATACGCCTTGGGTTCCATACCATGCTCTTTGGCCGCCTCAGCAATCTTATCGCCGTGCTCATCGGTTCCGGTGAGGAAAAAGGTTTCCACACCGCGGCTACTGTAATACCGCTTCAGGGTATCGGCAATGACCGTCGTGTAAGTGTGACCCAGGTGGGGCTCAGCGTTCACGTAGAAAAGAGGTGTGGTCAGGAAGAAATGACTCATGATCGATTCTCCACGTAGGCTAGTTCCCGTGAGGCGAGTGAGTCACCAGGTTGATAAACAAATCCTCCAGGATCAGACGGCGGTTGTAGTTTCGCTGTAGATTCCGCGCGACCCCTTCTAACCGCGACAAAACACCAAGGGTATGATTCAACGAAAGCGTGAGGGCCACCTCTCGGATTCTGTCTACCATGTCCCTGTTCTTGATCATGGCTTCAGTGCCGCCAGACTGCTGAACTAGGATATCCCGGTACCAATCTTTCACCCATTGTAGAAACCGTACGGCCTTTTCCCGGTCCCGCGCCACTTCCTCGGCTAGCACCATAGCCCCTCGCAGGTCGCCCCCGGACAGCGAAGAGAATCGCATGATCCATTCCCTGCGTCGGCCCAAGAGCTCCCCAGGATCCGCTGCCAGGGCCTCACCCACACTTCCTCCGGTCACCGCGGCCATGACGTTGGCCTGCTCTTCGGACAATCCGTGTCGTTGGATTAGGATACGGGCCGCCTGCTCCACCGGGAGTAAAGGGAAATAGAGACGCAGGCAGCGCGAAAGCACAGTGGACAAAAGGTTACCGGTGCTATGGTCGATGAGAACGATGAGGGCATCGCCAGGGGGATCCTCGAGGGTCTTCAATAGAGAGTTCTGGGCGTGGTAGTTCATGAGCCGGGCAGGATCGATAATCGCGACTTTTTTCTTACCCGAAAAGGAACGAAGCTCCATCATCCGCTGCAGATTTCTTATTTGCACGATGGTGATTTCCCGCTTGCCCTTTTCCGGGCTGACAACGCGCACATCAGGGTGAGTGCCATCGCCAATGCGCAGGCACTCATCGCACTGCCCGCAGGTATCCCCTTCCATCCGGGAGCAATGGAGTGCTGCCGCCAGTGCTAGGGCGACGGTGTTTTTTCCAACCCCGTCGGGGCCGAGAAAAAGATAGGCGTGGTGCAGACGGTCCCGTTCCAACGCCCTTTTCAGGGTCATAATCTGTTTTTGATGTGCGATGATATCCGAGAAAACCATGGTTCTAAAAGGCTAATAGTAAATTGCCAATGGCGAACGGGCTCCGTTTCCACCCACATACAGAGTTTACCATTTGCTATTTACTATTTGCCATTCGCTAGCCGAGTATTTCGTCCACAACCTTCTTGATCTGCTCATGCACGACTTCTTTCGGAGCCGATGAATCGAGCACCACGATACGCCCCGGCTCGAGGCGTGCCAGCTCCAAAAAGCCGCGCCGCACCCTTTTATGAAATTCCAGACTCTCACTCTCGAAACGGTCTTTGGCTACGACCCCCGAGTTCTCTGCGGCGCTTCTTTTATGGGCTCGCCCCAGAGAGATCTCCGGCATACAGTCCAGCAAGAAGGTCAGGTCCGGTTCGATGCCTCCGCTGGCTAGGTGGTTCATGCGGCGGAGCAACTCCAGATCCACTCCGCGCCCATAGCCCTGGTAAGCGAGGGTTGAGTCGGTGAAGCGGTCGCATAGGATAAGCTGCCCTTTTTCCCGCGCCGGCGCAAGGACCTCACGAACATGCTGGGCCCGGTCAGCCAGGTAGAGAAAGAGCTCGGTTTGCATTGCGATCTCCTCTCGGATTCCTTCTATAAGTACCCGGCGGATGGTTTTTCCCAGCTCAGTTCCGCCGGGTTCATGGGTGATCACACTGGACTTGCCTTGGCTGGCCAGATGGGCCTGAAGCAACTTCAACTGGGTGGTTTTTCCCGAGCCGTCACCACCCTCAAATGAAATTAATTGAATCATTGAAACCGAATGGACATGAACAGTCGCGAGCGAACGAATGGGGGGGGAGGAGGAGAATCAGCACGAAATGCAGAGTCTGCCGATCTACTCTCTTGCCTCCCCCAGGAGGAGATTGATCCCGTTAAACAAGTGGTACCCTCCCCCTCTCACTATAATATACTCTTCTGCCTGTAAAAATAAAATAGACCCTGGCCGTGGAGGAGAGATTTTGATTTATATAACTGATAGCCCGATGGCCTGGCACCATGCGCGTTAAGAAACCCTCTCGCGTCTCCTTGCCACTGAGATAGTCCAGTGGCGACACCGATTGATAGTATTTCGCCAAGTAGACCCCGTTCCAGGCCACCAACAAGAGGATCCCTGCAACCAGGATCCAGAGACGACCAATCCTCAAGTAGAGATTATGGACCCCATAGACGAGTAGAATCACCAACGGGGCAATGATGGGGAGGAGATAGCGGATACGCATCTCCACCAAAAAAACGGCATAAAGGAGGTAAAAAAGCGAGAAGGCGAAAAACAGCCACTTTTCCTCGGCCCACTTGCCCTTGAACGCCCAGGGCAGAAACAAGACAAGCATCGGGTTCAAAACACCATCAAAATACTGGGGGCTGTTGTCGCGGCCGAAAAAAAATATCCGGAGCGGCAAAGCCGCCATTTGCCACCAGCTCTCTCCGTATAGCAACCCGCGCTTCGTCCAGATGGTGATCGCTCCACCACCACTGCCTCCGCCACCACCGGCTGCACCAAACAAACCTTGAAAGGCGGGAAACAACGGATTGCCCGTTTCAACCAGGTTCTTGATCGCCCAGGGCGCAAAGGGCACGAGGGCCAGGAAGGTAAACAGTGCCGTCCATCCCAACATCTTAGTCCTCTCGTCCTGCTGGTTCCGTGCGAGCATGAAGAGGAGTACGAAACCGAGCACGAAGGCGATCAACATGCCATTGGGTTGAGTTGCAAGCGTGAAGCCGGTACAAAGACCGGCCATAATCATCCAGCGAATCTCCCTGGACTCATTCCACCGGAGCAGACAAAGAAGGGCGGCCAACCCATAAAACGTCAATCCGAGGTCTACGTAAGCCCAGTTCATCAGGCGGAGGATGGCCGGTGTCGAGACGAAGAAGAAAAAACCGAGTAGGCCGTAGATGGGGCTGAGCCGCCGTGCAAGATATGCAAAGAGCAGCACGCCGGTCAGGGCACCAAACAGTCCATGAATAAGTTTGGGGGTAAAATCCCATGGGGTCGTGGCAAAAGGCGTATAGAGCATGTCGAGGAGCATGGGGTAATAGGAATAGGGGACAAAGGGAATCTCGTAGATTTTTCCAGCCTCCACGTAGAGCTTGGGGATGGCCAGGTGATGATTGAGAGCATCGCGGCTCCACGGGGGAACCAGACCTAACACCACTTCGGTAACCAGGAGTACCAAAATCAAAAGCCATAGGAGCGTTCCCAAACGGGACCTCTCACGTAATTGAGTCCCAAAAAAATAGAGGAAGACGAAGGCGGCCAGGAGTGAGGCAGCGACGTTCGTGCCATTAAGCAGGGGATGCGAAAGATACCCGCTTAATCCTGCAAGATAATAGAGCGTTGCGACCAGACCCAAGAAACAGCCCAGGAGACAGGTCCGGTACAGGAGAAGGGAGAAACGTTCGGGTGGCATGACCTCTACCGGTCTCTGCGCTTGAGCCAACTCGCGATCAGCGGGAAGACCTCCTCCTTTGCCGTTTTACCCAGGATTAGGTCGTAGTGACCGTAGGCCGCGGTATCTTTGGGGCGGGAACCGAAGATCCTACGGGCCCGGTCCTTAGATTTGATGGCACGGTAAGTCGCCCGCAGAGAGCTCGGATGGGCCACGGCATCTTTTTCACCTCCAATAAGGAGGATCGGGACACGCAGCTTGGCAAGGTTTTTCCGATAATTGTATTCCCCATCGTGCGAGACAAACTCACCCTTGCGGATAATTGTCGTAACATGGTCCAGGACTCCGGCATTGACAGGGGCAAGCGCCAACTCCAACAGTCGTTCTTTCACCTTCGGATCTATGTTTTCCGGGTTTAGGAAAAATTCCTCGACCTTGGGAATCATAGGGATGAGCGTCCGCCCGACAAAGGGGCCATCCAGATAGAGTAACAGTTTCCGCCAATTAGGGCTCTTCTGGAGATCTATTAGGCGTTTCATAGGCTCCTGTTCAGCGTGGTTGAAGGTTACCGGGGCACCAATGGTGACCAGGGCTCCAAGGCCTAACTTGCTTGGGTATTTTTGCGCGAAGCCGTAAAGGAGAAGTCCCCCCATTTCAAATCCGACCCAGTTGACCCTGGGGCTCCCGCTGTTCTTTTGCACATAGGCGATTACCGCTGCTATATCGTCGCGGATAATATCATCCAGATTCCATCGCTTGGATCCTGCCCCCAAGGGGTTCAGGCTCCGGCCCGTACCCCGGAGCGAAAGGTTCCATACGTCGAAACCTTCTCGCGCGAGATACTTGGCCAAACTAGTCTCATCGGTCAGGTTCATAAACCGGCTGTTGACCAGAAACCCGTGACTCAGCACGACTGGGGTGCGCTGGCGCGGTTCCTTTAGCCGAATCCTTTCCATGGCGAGCTCAAACTTCTGCTCGGTCACTGCCCAGTGGTTTTTCTCTAAAAGGAACGAAGATTCCGCGGCCCATATGCCGATAGGAAAGGAAATAAGGAATAGAAAGAGAAAGCGTAGGGATGTTACAGGAAACACTTCCGCATTATAGGAACCAGACCCGTAATCTGTCAATTTATTTTCCACGGCTAGCGTTGCATTTTCAATGAACCAAGATCATATTGTGTTCCAATCACAACTTGTTAAGATCGCTTTCATGTACAAGGAAGATACCATCGCTGCAGTAGCAACCCCTCCCGGTGAAGGCGGTGTTGCTATCGTAAGGATTAGTGGTCCTGAGGCTGAACAGGTTGCCAAGACCATTTTCCATCCCAGCAGTGGCAAGAATGGGGGGTTCGAATCGCATCGCCTGCATCATGGGACCATTCGTGACCCGATCAGCAGTGAGGTCCTCGACGAGGTATTGACCACCATGATGCGACGGCCAAGGAGCTATACGGGCGAGGATGTTGTTGAGGTTCACTGCCACGGTGGCCCATTTTTAGCCCGTCGAATCCTGGAGCTGGTGCTGTCCTGTGGCATACGCCACGCCGAAGCTGGGGAGTTCACCAAGAGGGCCTTTTTGAACGGGCGTTTGGATCTCACGCAGGCGGAGGCCGTCGCTGACCTGATTCGAGCACGTACTGACAAGGCGGTGCGGCTAGCCGCCGGGCAAGTTCAGGGAGGAATATCCAAATGGGTCGCTGCTCTACGTGCAGAACTAGTTGAAATACTTGTTCAAATAGAAGCGGCCATCGACTTCCCCGAAGAGGAAATCGAGCTGCTAGCGCGTCAGGCATTGGCAGGAAAGGCAGAGGCGCTGAGAGATAGAATAAGAACAATTACAGGGACATACGAGTGGGGGAGGCTGTTTCGCGATGGCGCTAAGGTATGCATTGCGGGTCGCCCCAACGTGGGAAAATCGAGTCTTCTGAATGCCCTGCTTGGTGAAAAAAGGGTAATTGTTACGTCTACTCCCGGGACAACCAGGGATTTCATCGAGGAATCCTTAAATCTTGACGGGCTCCCCCTAGCCCTCTGGGACACGGCTGGCATTCGTGAAGGCGAGAATGAGGCTGAAAAGATGGGTATTCAGATCTCTCTGGAGAGGATCAAAGAGGCCCATGGAATTATTGTGTTACTTGACGGCTCCGAGCCCCTCACCCCAGAAGACCGTTTCTTATTCGGACAGGTTTTAGACAGAAAAGGCATGATAGTCATTAATAAATCAGACCTTACCCAGGTACTTGATTTAAAGCAGATCCATACGATGGCACCAGATAAAGAAGTAATCTCTATCTCTGCGAAGGCGGGAAGCGGTATCGATGAATTGAAGTTTCGCATGCGCACCCTATTAATAGGTGAGGAACCAGAATCTGAAGTTGTTGTAACCAACCTCCGCCATAAAACGGCTTTGGAAAAAGCCCAGCATAGCCTGACTGAGGCTCTTCAGGGACTTGAGTCTGGGATCCCTCCAGAAATGGTGGCAGTGGACCTTCAAGAGACGAGGTACTATCTTGAAGAAGTGATTGGAATCGTTACAAATGACGACATTTTAGGGGAGATATTTAGTCAGTTTTGTATCGGTAAATGAAGCTACCGCGGGCTTCCGCCCGTGGCAACCTTCCTTATCTTCGGCGGAATCCGCCGAAGCAGCCGCTTTGGCTGCGAAGAGTACGCTTGGAACTCCAGCCATCGCCGACCGTAGTCGGCTATGGCCAACGGAAGTTGGAGGGTCTGTCAATCGCATTCATCCGTGGCCTACACCAACGGTTCATTTCGAAGATAGATAAAACAGTATCTCAAATATTAAAACATGTTCCACGTGAAACAATATGGCTAAACAGGAAAAGATATACGACGTCATAGTAGTGGGTGCTGGGCACGCTGGGATCGAGGCTGCGCTTGCAGCCGCACGCATGGGGAGCAAGACCCTCATGCTTACGTTGAATCTTGACCATATTGGTCAGATGTCATGCAATCCTGCCATTGGAGGGATCGGAAAGGGTCATCTTGTAAAGGAAATTGACGCACTTGGCGGCGAGATGGCGAAGGCCATCGATGAAACGGGAATCCAGTTCCGAGTCCTCAATACTAGAAAAGGACCGGCCGTCCGTGCTTCTAGGGCCCAGGCGGACAAGGCAATGTATCGATCACGAATGAAACGAGTCATCGAGAACTGCGACCAGCTAGCCTTACGTCAGGGAAGCGTTGAGCGAATCATCGTTGAACAAGGCCGAGCCATAGGTGTGGAAACCCAAATTGGCGAGATCTTTTTAGGTCAGAAGATTATCCTGACGACAGGTACCTTTTTAAAGGGGCTAATCCATATAGGTGATAAAAACTATTCCGGTGGGAGGGCGGGTGATTCTGCCGCCCAGGGGTTGAGTGTGTCGCTAAAGGAGTTGGGGTTTGAAATCGGTAGGCTCAAGACCGGCACCTGTCCAAGGCTTGACGGAAGGACGATCAACAAAGACCGCTTTGAAGCTGCAACATGGGGATCCCCACCCGATTCCCTTCTCTTTTTCTTCCAAGGGGATCACTCAGAAGCAGCTGCCCTGTTATATTACCTACACCAACAGCCGAACCCATGAAATCATTCGTTCGGCCTTAAACCGCTCCCCCATGTATTCGGGTGTGATCACCAGCCGCGGGCCTCGATATTGCCCATCCATTGAAGATAAAATCGTCCGTTTTGCCGATAAGGAAAGGCATCAAATCTTTCTGGAGCCGGAGGGTTACGATACGGTTGAGGTCTACCCGAACGGTCTTTCCACCAGTCTGCCCCTGGATATACAGGTTGAAATGGTACGTTCTATTGAAGGCCTGGAAAATGCTGAAATTATGAGATCAGGTTATGCGATCGAGTATGACTACGTGGAACCGACCCAACTCTATCCTACCTTGGAGACAAAACTGGTAAGGGGACTTTATCACGCTGGTCAGATCAATGGTACAACAGGGTACGAAGAAGCGGCAAGCCAGGGGATCATGGCGGCCATCAACGCAGTCCTCAGTTTGAGAGGTCAGGACGCTCTGGTCCTATCACGGGACCAATCCTATATAGGGGTTTTAATTGATGATTTAGTGACTAAAGGTACGGATGGAGAGCCCTACCGCATGTTTACTTCCCGTGCTGAATACCGTCTACTCTTGAGAGAGGACAATGCGGACTTGCGCTTGACTGAGATAGGCTTTCAGGTTGGTCTCCAGTCAGGCGAAAATTACCATCGTACCCTAGAGAAGAAGCGAATTGTTGAAGAGACCATTGCTCAATTGAACACCAGGCGTGTGAACCCATCAGGAGCAACCAATAGTCAATTGGTGGTTTTAGGATCAGCCCCATTACGCTCCCCCATATCGATGGGCGCAACTGCTCCGTCGTCCTGAGATTTCCTTTTCAGACCTTTCAGCATTTGCATCTGACTTGGCTGATCTGTCCCAAGAGATTAGAATTCAAATTGAGCTTGAAGTCAAATATAAGGGCTATATTCAACGCCAACTCGAGGGCGTCAGCCGATTTCAACGAATGGAAGATGTGGTTTTACCAGAGAATATCGACTATTCGACGGTAGTGGGCCTTTCTCGAGAGGTTTGTGAAAAGCTTACCAAGATCCGTCCGCGCTCTCTCGGCCAAGCCCATAGAATTCCTGGAATCACCCCCGCTGCAATGTCTCTCCTATCGATCTATATTAAGAAGAGAAAGCGTGCGTAACAATTCCAACGGTAAACCGCCCTTGACCGGGTGTGACCTTTTGAAAGCCGGGTCAGATTCGCTTGGACTCCGCTTATCGCAAGAGCAGGTAGACGCCTTTTTTACCTATCTCGACCTCATTACACTCTGGAATTCCCGCTTCAATCTGACCTCGATTAGAAAACCGGAAACTATTATTCGACTTCACTTTCTGGATTCTCTCGCTCTTGCCCACTTTCTTGATCCTGAGAAACGCCTAATGGACCTCGGTAGCGGCGCAGGTCTCCCTGGTATTCCCATTAAGATCTTCTACCCGGACAAGCAGGTTGTCCTGGTTGAGGCGCATAACAAGAAGGCCAATTTTTTACGCGAGGTAAGCCGCAAACTTGGAATCAAAGCGATTCGAGTGGTTGGGGAAAGGGCAGAAAAGCTTAATCTCCAAGAAATTGGTTCCTTCAATGAGGTTGTAACTCGAGCATCAGGTCCGATCGTGAACCTTATTAAAATATCAGCGCCCTCTTATCACCAGGTGGAAGTTGTTTAATTATGGGTGGCCCATCAGGATTTCAGAAATTCACCGCTGAGGGAGTTCGCAGCGCAGCCATTAAACTTGGCTTCACTTCGAGTCGTCTAGAAGAGTACCGATTGCCCCTTGGAACAGAAACCAGAACCCTTTTGAGCTTCACAAAGAAATAACCCTCCCATGGGCTAATGCTCATATTCTTTTGTGAAGGCCAATAAGTTGTTTCACGTGAAACATTCTTTCCTTCCATTTTCCCCATCAACGTGCTAAAAATGATCCTTACTTATATTATAGGTTATTGATTTAAAAGGATTATCGTTGGCAAGGGTCATAGCTATAGCTAATCAGAAGGGTGGTGTCGGAAAGACAACCACGACGGTTAACCTTGGCGCCTCACTAGCTGTTGCTGAGAAACGGACCCTACTGATCGATATCGATCCGCAGGGAAACAGCACAACAGGCCTCGGGATCGACCGTTCCAAGCTTACCCAAAGCATCTATGAGGTTCTTATCGGCAGCCGCCCCCTGCTAACCGTGCTCTGTCAGACCGAGCTGCCCTTTCTAAGGGTAGCCCCCGCAACTAGAGATTTGATTGGGGCTGAAATTGAGCTGGTGACCGAGCAGAGTCGGGAGCAGCGTCTCAAGCAGGCGCTGCAGCCTGTCCAGGAGGAGTTCGATTATATCCTGCTTGATTGTCCACCCTCTTTGGGCATTCTCACCCTCAATGCACTGACGGCTGCGGATTCGCTCATTGTGCCGCTGCAATGTGAATACTACGCCCTCGAAGGATTAACCTCGCTCCTGGAAACACTTAAAGTCGTCCAAAAAGGTATCAACACAAGCCTCTATCTCGAGGGTATTTTGCTAACCATGTTCGACGGCCGCAGCCGTCTATCCGAACAGGTGGCCGAAGAGGTGAGGCAGCATTTTCCCGATCGTTTGTTTCAAACCGTCATCCATCGCAACGTCCGTCTCAGTGAAAGTCCAAGCCATGGCAAGCCGGTGCTTTTGTATGACGTGCGCTCGACAGGGGCGCAAAGTTATTTACAGTTGGCAAAAGAAATCATGAGACGTGAAGAGGAGAAACCAAATGCAGAAGAAGGGACTGGGTAAAGGTCTAAGCGCCCTTATTCCCGATGTCGACAAGCCTAACACAAGTTCATCCAACCTCGTGGAGGTCGATCAAATTGCCTCCAACCCGCGACAACCCCGTCGTGTATTTAACGAGGACCAGATTGACGAGCTGTCATCATCCATTAGAGAAAAAGGGGTGATACAACCCCTTTTAGTACGCCGTAACGGCCAGGGCTACGAACTCATCGCCGGCGAGCGCCGCTTGCGCGCATCGATCAAGGCTGGCATCCGACAGGTACCGGTTACCATTATCGAGGCCACAGACACGGAGACGTTGGAGTTGGCCCTGATCGAGAACCTGCAACGGGAGGATCTTAATCCCATCGACGAGTACCTCGCGTACAAACGCCTCCAGGAAGAATTCGCCTTGAGCCAGGAAGAGATCGCTACCAAGGTCGGCAAAAGCCGGCCAGCGGTAGCTAACTCCCTGCGTCTGGCCTTACTTCCCCCAGAAGTCCAACGAGAAGTCGCCGCCGGAAAACTGCCCGCCGGTCAGGCCCGTGCCCTCCTTGGGCTGGAGCGGGCCCCTCTTATCATCGCTGCAGCACGGGAGGTCCTGAGCAAGGGCCTTTCTACACGTGAAGCGGAGCGCTTGGTACGCCGGCTAAGGACACCCAGGGGCCGGAGAACCCCGGCTGGGGACACGGACCCCAATTTGGCTTCACTTATAGAAGGGGTGCAGCGTTGGCTTGGGACCAAAGTCCGCCTTCTGCACCGGGCCAGATCGGGTAAAGGCAAGATAGAGATCGAGTACTACTCAACGGAGGATTTTGACCGAATTATCCGCAAGCTAACAGACAGTCAGTCAGGCCACACTGCCGATCACGGTCCGGGTCTCCATCAGTCCCAAAACGCCTCAAAACCTAATCATTGAGGCAACTTTGACCCAACCATCTTTTGACAATACGCCTGCATGATGTTAAGAAAGGGCCCTTGACTGGGGTGAATTCTTAATCTCAGGACCTGTTACGCGTAGGACCCCAGACAGGTAAATCCTCTTCTGCGGATCTTCCACTAATAGGCTCAACCACCGTTGAGTCGGAGCAGGCTTATTTCTCCGAGCCTGACTTTTCTGTAGAAGAACACATGAATTATGATTGAATTAGATTATAGCCTCTTCATACAAATAGGCCTATTCCTTCTGCTGTGGGTATTTCTTTCGCGTTTCGTGTTTCGTCCCTTTCTGCGGATGCTTGAACAACGGGAGCAAAGAACCGATGGAACCCTGAACGATGCACAGAACCTTGCTGAAGAGGCGGAACAGTTAAAGGCGAGTTACGAACAAGCGATAGCGAAAGCGACGGAAGAAGGAAACGCGATCAAAGAGTCTATTCGCCATGAGGCCGCTCAAACAAGAGAGCAGCTCTTAGCACAAGCCCGGCAAGAAACCGCACACTTTCTCCAGACCGCCAGGACGGAAATCCAAGTGGAGCTAGAAAAGGGAAGGGCAACCGCGGTCATAGAGGCCGAAGCCATCGCCCAGCAAATGGCGGAGAAGATCCTCGCGAGGAAGATTTCATGAATGCGGTCACACTTTTCACTATCACCGAGGCCTGGGCGGCCGGCGCCGCCGGTGGTGGAGCGCACGATGTGGACATCTTTAATCTCACCTTTCCACTGATCAACTTCCTTATTTTCCTTTATATCATCAAGCGTCTCGTCGTGCCCCGGCTTCGGATTCATGTGAGTGATCGCAGGGCCAAAATCCTAGGTGCCATCCAATCGGCCGCAGAGGAAAAGGCAAAGGCCGTGGCCTTGGTACACGACTACCGCGAACGTATGGATCAGTTGGAGGATACCACACGGGAGATCCGCGACGGGTTACGGACCGAAGCCGAGAGAGAAAAGGATAAGCTGATGCGCGATGCACGAGAACTCGGCGACAAGCTCCGAGCTGATGTCCAATTTCTCACTGAGCAGGAGCAAAAGATCGCCAAACAACAGCTACGTATGGATATCGCACGCTTGGCACGGGATGCCGCCCAGCGGACGATTCAAGCCAACCTTAAAACTACCGATCAGGACCTTTTAGTCGATCGGTTCTTGCAGCAAATTGAGGCAATCCGATGATCGAGGGCAGGTTGAGTCGGCGCTATGCCAAGGCTCTCTTTAACCTGGCCCGCGAGGGAAACCGGGAAGAGGCGGTTGCCTCAGATCTCAATCGTTTCGTAGACGCTTACAACGGTTCCAACCTTCACAAGGTGCTGAACAATCCCGCATTCGGCGTAGCCAAACGAAAGAGCCTGGCGCTCCGGATCGCCAACCTTCTGGAGGCCGCCACCCTGGTCGTGAGTTTTTTGTCCTACCTTATCGACCGCGACCGTTTTTCCATTCTGCCTTCCATTACCCTGCAGTACCATCAGCTGCTCGACGACGCCAAAGGTAGAGCGCAGGCCCGGGTCGTAACACCTGCGCCCCTCGGCGAAGACAAGAAGGATAACCTGTGCCAAGTCCTGAAGGGGATTTGTAATAAGGAAGTAATCCTTCACGAGGAGATCCGTCCCGAGTTGATCGGTGGACTCTTGATTGAACTCGAGGGCAAGGTCTACGACGGCACCATAAGCACCCAGCTTCAGAGCCTGACAGACAAGATCGAACAAGGATAATTAGTAAAGCAAAATTCGAAGCACGAAATGCAAAACTCGATACAAAAAAGGGAGACTCAAAATACTAATTTCAAGACATTTAAAATCGCAGGAGAAGTTCTCATTGGAAGGTTTTGGATTTTGAGAATTGAGATTTTGAGCTTCCGAAGTCGGTTTTTTATTTATGGGGGTCTTGGCGCAAGATCCTCCTACGCTAAAGCTTAGGAGGATCCCCCGAAGCCTTGGCGAAGGGAAAACCATTGTTGAAGTTGTTCTGTTGAAGATTCTATGGGTAAGGGCCTAAGGTACTGATTGAGAGGTCGGAGGAGTGAAATGGATATAGGAACCGCAGAGATCAGCCGCATCATCAAGCAGCAGATCCAGGACTACGATAACGGCGTTCAAATTGACGAGGTCGGTACCGTCATCTCAACCGGCGATGGCATCGCCCGGGTCTACGGCCTCGAAAAGGCCGCCGCGGGAGAGCTCCTCTCCTTCCCCCATGGGGTCCACGGTATGGTGCTCAATCTGGAGGAGGACAATGTCGGGGTCTCGCTCTTTGGCGAAACCCATCTGATCAAAGAGGGAGACACGGTCAAGCGCACGGGTAGGATTGCCGAGATCGCCGTGGGCAAGCCATTGGTGGGCAGGGTCATCAATCCCCTGGGCGAACCCATTGACGGGCGCGGCCCCATCGAGGCCACCGAACGGAGAAGAATCGAGCTTAAGGCCCCTGGGATTGTAGCGCGTCAACCGGTGAAAGAACCCTTGCAAACGGGCATTAAGGCCATTGATGCCATGATCCCTATCGGACGGGGTCAACGGGAGTTGATCATTGGCGACCGCCAAACGGGAAAGACCGCAGTGGTGGTAGACGCCATTATCAATCAAAAGGGCAGCGGCGTAACTTGTATTTACGTGGCCATAGGCCAGAAGCGATCAACAGTGGCTCAGGTCGTAGAACGCCTCAGGCAAAATGGCGCTATGGACTACACCGTGGTTGTCGCGGCTACCGCATCCGAATCGGCTCCCCTCCAGTATATTGCCCCGTACAGTGGCTGCACGATCGGTGAACAGATTCGGGACACGGGAGGCCATGCCCTGGTTGTTTACGACGATCTCTCCAAGCATGCGGTCGCCTATCGACAGCTCTCTCTGCTTTTGCGCCGCCCACCGGGCCGGGAGGCCTTTCCTGGAGACGTCTTTTACCTGCATTCGCGTCTACTCGAGCGAGCTGCAAAACTCAACGATGCCCTCGGTGGAGGTTCTCTCACCGCCCTCCCGATCATCGAAACCCAAGCGGGAGATGTCTCTGCCTATATTCCGACCAATGTCATCTCGATCACCGACGGGCAGATCTATCTTGAGACCGACCTGTTTTATTCCGGCGTACGGCCCGCCATCAACGTGGGGCTGTCGGTCTCCCGGGTGGGAGGAGCCGCACAAATCAAGGCCATGAAACAAGTCGCCGGCACCTTGCGTCTCGATCTGGCTCAATACCGGGAGCTAGCCGCCTTTGCCCAGTTCGGTTCCGACTTGGACCAGGCGACCCAACGGCAGCTCGCTCGAGGCAGCCGCTTGGTGGAGATTCTCAAGCAGGGGCAATACGAACCTCTACCAGTAGAAAAACAAATTCTTATCATCTACGCCGGAACCAATGGGTTCATGGATGATCTACCCATAGAATCGTTACATAAGTACGAGCAGGAGCTTTTCGCTTTTGTCGAGGACAAGACTCCTGAACTCTATAGTGAGATTCTGACGAAGCGCGAACTGGACAATGAGCTAAAGGCCAAGATCAATAAGGTCTTCGAGGATTTCAAGGCAACCTATAAGGCTTAATGGCAACCCTAAAAGCAATACGGACACGGATTACCTCGGTCCGCAATACGCAGCAGATCACCCGGGCAATGAAAATGGTCTCGGCGGCAAAGTTGCGCCGTGCGCAGGAGACCGTGATCGAAGCGCGCCCTTACGCCGACAAAATGGCTGCCCTGCTGAACAATCTCTCGTCCCGCGTTGCGGCTGAATCCCATCCGCTCCTCAAGGGTCGAGAGGAACAAAAATTCGACTTGATTTTGCTGACTTCGGACCGCGGATTGTGCGGAGGCTACAACGGCAACCTGATCCGGGCTGCGGAAGCCTTTATGCGAGACCACCCCTCCCCGGGGAAAGTAAACCTGATCGTCGTCGGACGCAGAGGCGCCGATTATTTTCGCCGTCGCAATGCAGATATCGCCGAACGGTACCTCAATATCTTGAGCTCAACACCGGAAGATCTGGCCGGCCAGATCGCCGCGAAAGCCATCGGACGGTTGCTTGACGGTGAATCCGATGGGAGCTACCTCGTTTATAGCCGTTTTCAATCCGCATTGGTTCAGGTTCCGACAGTTGAAAAGCTTCTTCCCGTGACTACCGGTGAAAATGTCGGGGAAGAACAGCCCGTCGAATACCTATTAGAGCCCAACGTGGAGTCCTTGCTGTCCAGCCTTTTGCCCAAGGTGGTCGAAGTCGCCATCTACCGGGCCCTGTTAGAGGCTACTGCCAGTGAACATGGCGCGCGTATGACTGCCATGGATTCGGCCACGACCAACGCCGGTAAAATGATCAACCATCTCGCTTTACAAATGAACCGTGCCCGTCAGGCGGCAATCACTACTGAGCTATTGGAAGTGGTATCGACCGCCGAAGCATTGAAGTGAGGACTGAAAGGGAGGAATCGAATTTATGAGCCTGGGTAAGATCACGCAGATAACGGGGGCCGTGCTGGATGTTGAATTTGCCGATGGGTCTTTACCCCCAATTTTCAACGCACTCAAGATTACCAACCCGGCGATCAATGACCAGGAGGGCAACCTGATTGTCGAAGTGGCCCTACACCTAGGGGAGAATACGGTTCGCTGTATCGCCATGGACGGCACCGACGGGCTGGTTCGTGGCATGGAAGCCGTCGATACGGGAGAAGGGATCACGGTACCGGTTGGAGAGAAGACCCTAGGCCGGATCATCAACGTGATCGGCGAGCCCGTTGATGACGGTCCTCCTATCAATGCCGAGAAACGGCTTCCTATTCACCGCCCGGCGCCGGAATTCTCGGAACAGGAAACCGAGGTCCAGGCCTTTGAGACTGGTATCAAAGTGGTCGATCTGCTCGCCCCCTATTCTCGGGGCGGTAAGATTGGTCTGTTCGGCGGCGCTGGAGTTGGTAAGACCGTTATCCTCATGGAGCTCATCCATAACGTTGCTATGAAACACGGTGGATATTCGGTGTTCGGAGGGGTGGGGGAAAGGACCCGTGAAGGAAATGATCTCTATCTGGAAATGAAGGAATCGGGGGTTATCGGCAAGGCCGCATTGGTTTACGGCCAGATGAACGAACCCCCAGGTGCCAGGGCACGGGTTGCCCTGGCGGCGCTCACGGTGGCAGAATATTTCCGTGACGAAGAGGGAAAGGACGTTTTACTCTTCATCGACAACATCTTTCGATTCACCCAGGCGAACTCGGAGGTCTCCACCCTCCTAGGTCGTATGCCCTCCGCTGTTGGCTACCAGCCGACGCTTTCCACCGACCTGGGAGAGCTGCAGGAGCGGATCACGTCGACCCGCAAGGGTTCGATCACTTCGGTCCAAGCTATTTATGTCCCCGCCGACGACCTGACGGATCCCGCTCCTGCAACAACCTTCGCCCACCTGGACGCAACAACGGTTTTGTCACGCCAGATTGCCGAGCTCGGGATCTATCCTGCGGTGGATCCATTGGACTCCACCTCCCGAATCCTCGATCCCCGCGTTCTTGGTGACGAACACTACGCGGTGGCGCGCCAGGTTCAGCTTATTCTCCAACGTTACAAGGATCTCCAGGACATCATTGCCATTCTCGGCATGGATGAGCTTTCCGAGGAAGATAAACTCGTGGTTTTCAGGGCCAGAAAGATCCAACGGTTTCTGTCTCAGCCCTTCCACGTGGCCGAGGTCTTCACCGGCACCCCTGGAGAGTATGTAGAGCTCAAGGACACCATCAAAGGATTCCAAGAAATATTGGCAGGCAATCACGATGACCTCCCAGAACAGTCCTTTTACTTGGTCGGAACCATTGAGCAGGCCCGTGAGAAAGCTAAAAAACTGGCGACGAGCTAGGATGGGCGCGGAATGGAAACCTTAGGGGAGGGTTGAAAGGACTTTTTAATCTTTTTCCTGAAAAAAGGCGTATAAGCTGAATACGACCAGGAGAATACCGCAACCTATATATAAGGACAAGGCGAGGTTCGAACCACCGGCGGCAATCATAAACTCATCGCCGTAGACGTAAAACCCCCAGTAAAAGGTAAATAGATAAGTCGTCACCAGACACAGCTTGCGCTCCTGTAACAGCATGAAAATGCTGCTAAGACCGATATAAATGCCTATCTGCCATGCAGGGATGCAAAAGCGATATGCTGGCGATTTCGTAAGTAGCCCCGGGTTCCATATTTCTCAGATATTTCCTATGGTTTTGACGTTATAGGACCCCGGTTTAAACTCACGCAATCGGTATACCGCACCGTATATAGTAGGCCAACTGGATTGAACTACTATATATTGTATCATTCTACCAGAAGATATAGAAAATTTCCTTCCAATGGCGTCCATCTCTGGTACCTTTAAATCACTCTCTGGGACTCGTCTCCGGGGTGTTTCAAAGTCCAACGGGCCAGAAAGTGGCGGAATCATTATGACTTGACGGTGGCAGCAACCGGTCGCTATATTCACAGGGACAAGTGACATATTAAGGAGGAAACACTTCCATGGCCAATACCCCTTTTACCTATGACCACTGGATGGAGTCTGTCGGGATACCCATTCATCGAGGTTTCTATATTGAGGATCTAAAGACTGTGGAACTGCATTGGTGGGAGGAAAGGCAGTGCAACGCGGCCTTCATGCAACTCATGGGTCAAGAGGGCGTTACCTCGGCTATCATCATGGAGATACCCCCGGGTCAAACCCTGCCGCCGCAAAGGTTTGCGTTAGACGAAGTCGTCTACGTGGCCGACGGGCGTGGCTTGACCACCGTTTGGGGTAAAGAGGGAGGGACGAAAAAATCCTTTGAGTGGCAAAAACACAGCATGTTTCTGCTCCCCCATAATACGTACCACCAGCTAAACAACATGCAGGGGGACAGCCCTGTACGTTTGCTTCGTTACAGCTACTTTCCCCTGGCATTGTCCGCCGTACAGGAGCCCGATTTCTTTTTTAAAAACCCCTATGAGGGCCGGGACCTGATCTCAGGCGGCAACGGAGATTTCTATTCCGAGGCAAAAGTCCTAAATCCCAACGAGGACATGTGGGGTCGGGTCTACTGGTACGGTAATTTTTTCCCTGACATGAGGGCCTGGGACAAGCTGGACGCAAACAAGAGACGGGGGGCTGGAGGGCGAAGCGTTTACATCCGGTTTCCAAACTCTGAGATGTCTTGCCATATGTCAATTTTTTCATCGCGGACTTACAAAAAGGCCCACCGCCACGGTCCCGGCCGTGTGATCGTCATACCGGCCGGTGAAGGTTATTCGATCCTATGGGAAGAAGGAAAAGAAAAAAATATCGTTCCATGGCATGAGGGGAGCGTTTTTGTTCCACCCAATCGATGGTTTCACCAACATTTCAATTTGGGAAACACCCCGGCGAGGTACCTGGCCATGCATCCCCCCATGCAGTTCCATGGTCACGCGGAAAAGGTCGAAGACCGTGCCAAGGACCAAATCGAATACACCGACGAAGAGTCCTGGATTCGCGAAAGGTTCGAAAGCGAACTCGCAAAAGCAGGCCAGAACACATTAATGCCAGAACAGGCTTATCAGGATAAGACCTATGAGTGGTCCCTGATTCAGGTCAGCTCCTAAACCTGACCCCACGGGAGAACATCTCCATGATGCATGATGACGACGAGTTTCCAGAACATTTTCATGGTGAGCCTGGAAGTCTATCCGAGGAGATAGAAGGCCTTGAGATGTTCCACCTTACAAGCGTAGGCATCGACATCGGTTCGTCGACTTCTCATCTCATCTTTTCCCGACTGACCCTGCGTCGTGAGGGGGCGGCGCTCTCGGCCCGTTTCAGGGTGACCGACCGGGAGATTCTCTATCGTTCCAAGATCATGCTGACCCCGTACACGTCGGGGATATCCATTGATACCGACAAAGTCAAAACGTTTATCCACGACGGCTATCACGAAGCGGGCTTCACTGCGGCGGATATCGATACGGGCGCCGTCGTGATCACCGGTGAGGCGTTGAAAAAAGAGAACGCCAAACCGATCGTCGAGTTTTTCGCCAAGGACTCGGGCAAATTCATTTGCGCGTCCGCAGGTCCCAACCACGAGGCCTTACTGGCAGCCTACGGCTGTGGTGCGGTCGAGCTCTCGAAAAAGAACAGTGCAACGGTTTTAAATGTCGATATGGGTGGTGGGACCACCAAGTTCTCCCTGATCCAGGACGGAGTCGTCGCGCAGACGGCGGCTGTCAGTGTGGGGGCACGCCTTGTAGCTTTCGATCCCTCGGGAATTGTCACGCGGGTGGAAGATCCGGCAAAGATAATCCTCAACGAGCTGGGCCATTCGGTCGAGCTGGGAAAACCCTTGGCCGCCGAGGCCAAAGAGCCTTTTGCCGCACTGATGGCCAAGGTCACCTTCGAAGTGATCAACGGCGGCCCCGCCTCGGCATTGACCAAACAACTTATGATAACCGAGGCCCTCAGTGACTATAACGGCATCCAGCAATTGGACCATATCATCTTTTCCGGTGGAGTCTCCGAACACATCTACGAACATGACCACAAGGCCTACGGAGACATGGGACCGCTGTTGGCCAAGAGCATCCGGGATCATCTGAACAAAATCTCCAAGAAGGATTTTCTCAAAGAGTCGGCGGAGGGTATCCGTGCCACCGTTATTGGTGCCGGTGAATATACGATTCAGGCCAGCGGTAATACCAGTTATATTTCTAGTTCGCAGGTCCTGCCAGTTTTTGGACTCAAGGTGGTTCGACCTTTCTTGAATCCTCAGAACTCGGTCGCCAATGCGATACAGAAGGCTCTTGCCAAGTTTGATTTAACCGAATTTACTCCAGGATTGGCGCTGGCAGTGTCGCTCAAGGAACAACCGGATTATCCGCTGATTCGAAATCTTGCCGAGGGCATTGCAGCGGTCCTCAAAAAATCACCCCCTTTCAAGACCCCGCTTTTTATAACCCTCGACATAGACGTCGCCAAATCGTTGGGCGGGGTGCTCAAAGAGGAACTACACGTGGAGCAGGAAGTTATTGCCGTAGATGGGATCGATGTGGGAGACCTGGACTATATCGATATCGGTTGTCCTATGGGCGTCTCGGAAGTGATGCCCGTAACCGTCAAATCCTTAATGTTCCCCTCCAATACCCACCAGCACTGAAGTCGCTACCCATCAGCTTTTCTATTGTATAAAATTTTTATCCGGTGCCGCCACGGAGGTCATCTGTTGGTTCCCTCCCATGCAGCGGAACCCTTTCACGACGTTTTCCCAATGGGGACGATAGCGATGGGAGCAATCACAGGTATTCATGGGTCCACACAAGGCTATGAAGTTTCCGCCCTCACCGGTAACCTGGATGGAGGTCCATTCCCATACATCGCCTATTTTCCCTAGGTTGCCTGCTTCACAGGCACCCAGCCAATCCTCCACCGAGGGTAGCCGTTTGTTTCCAGCCCATTGACAGTACTTCACCGCATCGTGCCATGTAACCAGCACAACCGGATCATTCCCGTTTCCCTCTGGATAACGATTATGGTTCCAATGCTCGGGTTGGTGATGGCCAGTTGTTTGAA
Organism: Binatia bacterium; assembly: GCA_963664015.2. Lineage (GTDB taxonomy): Bacteria > Desulfobacterota > Binatia > UBA9968 > CAXXLF01 > JACZQL01. The sequence continues at coordinate 1,749,215 of CAXXLF010000002.1, forward strand.
TGAACCGTTGGTATTCTTTGTTGATCACTTCGCGCGGATCGAGGGAACCCTCAATGGGAAGGGCAAGCATAAGAAAAACTCCCACTAGAAAAAAAGGACTGTATTTGCCTTTTAGGTATCGGTAAAATACCATAACCACCCACAACTGGGAGATCCTTACCACGATTGGCCGACCGTGCCAACCCAATAGGCCGGCTGATTTAATTCTATGACGAAGAAAGATTCTAAACCAAATGTCCGTAAGATCCTGGCGGAATTTGCCAAGTTACCCCTATTTCCCGATGGGAGAATCGATTACTCCCACTCGGCCAGGGCCCCGGTCGTCACCTGCTTCGTGCAGTCTCAGGGAAAAATCCTCCTGATCAAACGAAACAACCGGGTCGGTACCTATCAGGGAAAATGGAATACGGTTGCCGGATACCTCGACGAGCCCAAGACGATCCGCCAAAAGGCCCTGATAGAGGTCGAAGAAGAACTGGGTATATCGCAGCGAGCCGTAGCTCGTGTCACATTAGGTCAACCCTACGAATTCTACGATCCCGAAACCGAGAAAAGTTGGTTCGTCCATCCCGTGCTGTTGGATCTGAAAGAACGACCTCCGATAACCCTTGACTGGGAACATACAGAAATGAAGTGGATATCGCCTGAAAAAATGGAAAGCTACGATACGGTGCCTAAGCTCAAAGAGAGTTTTACCAGGATTACACAAGAACTCTAAGTTCCGTGACGATCCCCAATGACCGTTGCAGGACCATTCTCCGCAGCTACGATCAAGGTCATCCCTTCAGCCCTGACAACCCGAACGTCGCTTCCGGCTGTGATCGGCCCAGCCTTGATTTCGGTCTTCGCACGCCACAACTCCCCCCGTACAAAAACGGTGCCGTCAGGGTCCAACGGCTCCCGGACCACTCCCTTTATCCCGATGAGTTGTTCAACCACGGTCTTAGGCCCCGATTGGTAGGCAATACGAAGCAGTGGATAGAACAACAGATCTTTAACGACCCATAGAATAAAAAGGATAACCGCGATTTTAACGGGTAGATCGATCCAAACTCGCAAGACCAGTAGAACAACGACTGCAATGAGCCAGCCGGGTACTTGAAAGAGCAGGTATTTGACCCAGGTTGACACAGTAACAACGAATTCGGCGCGTTGGTGCGCCACCCCTTTCCCTCGTGCTCCCCCAGGCCTGGCCGAGGCCACGGGACCGACCATCAGACGTCCGCGACTGTACCAGACTCCTCCCCTGGAAAATAGCCACCCACGATGGGTATCAACGAATCCAGCGTGCGCCATTCTCAGACCTGCGAGCCCAAGGAGCGCGGTGAAACCCCTCAAGTCCTAGCCTTGCCCCGTACACCGTTACCGGTGGATTTCTCCCGGTAGGGAATATTTTTTCCGCGTCACGTAGCTTGCCATTGCTTGCGGTTCTCCAGATAGGCGGGGTTCTCCGAATAGAGGACACCGCCATTAGACCAATCCGAATTGGCCATATCATGCAGGAGCACGTGGACCTCATCGGCTTCGGTCCCGGCACCGTCAACCATGGCCTGGGTGATCCCCGCGACTATCTTGCGCTTTTGCTCTACGGTACGTCCCTCGAACATATAGACCTGAACTAGTGGCATAGATTCCTCCTTAACAGCTCCGATTAAACATTCGCACGTTTTTCAAAAAGAGTTGGAGTTTGATCTTGGGCTTCAAAGACCGCGCCAAGGTCCCTCAACGCCCAGTAAATTTCTTTCCTACACAAGGACCCTATAGTCAAAGGGAGATCGCCAACTCAAATCCGAGCACTATGGCATCGGAGATTGCCCCGGTTCCCCCGGGTCTCAAGATATACTGAAAGTCCGGTTGGAGGCTTAGCCAGGGTGTAATTTGACACTTATGGTTTATTTCAAACGCGGTCTCGTAAGTCCCCTCCAGTTGGCCACTGAACTGACTGTAGGCAACCCCAAGGGCGGTCGTGTCACGGTCACGCCCGGGAAAGAGTCCCCCATAGACCATACCGCCCACATAAAAATAGGGAAAGGTCTTCATATCGTTACGGGGCGCAACGGTTGCAGCCAAAAAAGCGGTCACCCCCTGCTGTCGGGTGGTATGCGGTTCAGCGTAGAGCATCTGGTCCACATGAAAGTAGATTCCATAATTGCCGTATCTCCCATCGCTTGAGTCGCCGAGATCCGCATACTCTTTGCTGTCGTAGTATGACCCGACAGCAAAGTTTCCGGGCAACCCCTGGGCGCTCTTCCCCTGATTGTGTTTGTACCCAATTTGCAGCGCAAAGATGAATCCTTTATTGCTCCGGATACTGAAGTCAAGGCCCTGTTTCTTATCAGCTCCGATGGTATCGTCAGCGTAATAGATCCCGCTCATGACGTACGCCGATTCATATTCGTACCGGGTGCGCCAGCCCCAGGTCGTAACCGGGCCTACGGAGAACGACGGGACATTCAAACCAAGACTTCCGTGGTTGTTATTAAAGGCGGCCTGAACATAGTTCTGATAGATAGCCGACGCGAAGAAATCGTCCCCCAGACCTATGCGGCAGGCCAGAACGCTCAACCGCTCATCCAACAGCGACTGTTCCAGGGACAATTGGTATAGGCGCATGGCATCCCCGGCAAAGATTTGCGCCGGTACCAGAGTACTGCCAATATCTTGTGAGAGATCCCTCCCGGCACGATAGTCTCCGGACACGGTAAACACGAGCCCCCGCGCGTTCATCAGCTTCCCGAGGTCCAAGGCCAGCCCGATTTCCAAACCGCTGGCATAGCGAAAGGCCGTCACCCGACCCCCAGAGAGATTGCCCAGGCTGTCCGCCGTGTAGTCGACTCAGAAACGAAGTCCGGCTTGCTCCAGCCGGCCCCGGTGCTTTCCCCACGGCGGGATGAACCAGGCTAGGGCATTCTTAGCCGGTACAGAATTTTGCGTTTCTAACCTCGACTCCTCACTACCAAGCTCCGTCCCTTCCACGGTTATATTTGGACCGTAGACCAAGAGCCCAAAAGTAAAAATACTCAGGAATAACAGTCGATTAACCATTTGAGGCAGGACTAGGTAATGTTACGAATCCAAACTATGTGCTATGCAGTGCGTCCGGTGTCAATTGACAAAGTACCCTTGAGTCAGTATGTTCATGCCGCGCCTTATGTCTACCGTCTCTCGCTTTGGGGTATCCCTAGAACAGGATCTTCTGCAGGTCTTCGACCGTAACATCGTTGACGCCGGCTACGCCAACCGTTCGGAGGCCATCCGGGACCTGATCCGCGATCATCTGATCCAGCAGCGAACCAACCAATCCCAAGAGGAAATCGTTGGCGTTGTCACGCTTCTTTACGACCATAGAACCCATCGGTTAGGGGATCTGCTTGCCGACATGCAGCACCGGGCCGAGGTAAGGATCAACGCCAGCCTGCACGTGCACCTGGACGAGCATAAGTGTCTCGAGGTGATTGTCATCCGGGGCGAAAGTCAAAAGGTCCATGGTGTAGCGGGTCGGCTAATTGCCACTAAAGGGGTAGAGAACGGCAAGCTCGTAACCACCGTGGCCTAGAAAGCGGGCGATATTTGTTCCCCACTATGTAACACGAATTCAAAAGTAATAACACTTAGACCCAATCGAGTCAAAGTTTTTTCCCATGACACGACTGTGTATCCTAGAGAAAATCCTTCTGGCAATAGGGAACGAAGCACTGCACGCAGTATCTGTCGCTGTATCCTTTGTCTTACTTTTTTCCCTGAGTGCCTGTGACAGAAGAGAGAGACAGACCCTCACACAAGGGCCCGCCGTGCTCAACGTTGTTACGACCGTGGCGCCGATCACCAGTATGGCAGAGAACATCGCCGGGGATAGGGTTCGCGTAACCGGAATCGTACCCGAAGGGATGAACTCGCATACGTTTGAACCCATCCCGTCGGACACCAAACTCCTGACCATGGCTGATCTAATCCTGCTCAACGGACTCGACCTTGAGATCCCAACCCTGAGGCTCGCCAAGGCCAACAAGAAATCGGGAACATCGATTGTCCTCCTCGGCAATAAGATTACTACGGAAAAAGACTATCTCTTTGATTTCAGCTTTCCAGCAGACAAGGGACACCCCAATCCCCATTTGTGGCTCAACCCCCAATACGTGATGCGCTATGCGCGTGTGATCCGGGACGAATTGGTCCGTCTGGATCCTGACAATCGAGACACCTACGAAAAAAATTTGGCAGCATACCTCGTGCAACTGCAAGCTCTCGATCAGGCAATCGAAACAGCCGTAAAGACCATTCCTAAAGAGAACCGCCGGCTGCTAACCTATCACGACTCATGGCCTTATTTCGCGCGCCGTTACGGTTTTCGGATCATCGGTGCAGTCCAGCCTTCGGACTTTTCCGATCCCAGCCCCCGAGAGGTCGCTCGCCTTATTGATCAGATCCGTATCGAAAAGGTCCCTGCAGTGTTTGGCTCCGAGGTCTTTCCAAGCCCGGTCCTCAGACAGATTGCCAAAGAGGCGAAGACCATGTATATCGACAAGCTCCGCGATGACGAACTGCCAGGATCTAGCGGTGATCCCCAGCATTCCTACACCGGCATGATGCTATACAATATCCGCATTATGATCGAAGCCCTGGGTGGTTCGACGGAGGCCTTGCTGGGAATCGATCCGGCGCCTGTAGTCGGCTCTCATGCCGATTACAGAGCGACCCAGTGATAACGATGAAAGACAAATCTCACAAAGATAGTGCGTCGGAATCGACTCAGGGCAGCCTCCACCCCCATGGGCCCGCTGAGGTCCCTGGCATCCACTCCCACGAGGAGATTCCCTTGCTGGAACTGGACCAGGTGACCAGCCGATATGGAGAGGTTCAAGCCTTGGAGGAGGTCTCACTGAAGCTCTGGCCTGGCCAGTTCGTAGCCGTGGTGGGTCCCAATGGAGGAGGTAAGACCACGCTGCTCAAAACCATCCTGGGAACGATACGCCCCCATGAAGGAAGGCTTAACTTCAGAGGGAATCGCCTACACAAAATGAGCCTAGCAAGGATCGCGTACGTTCCTCAGCTCGCAGCCATTGATTGGAACTTTCCGATTTCTGTGGAAGAGCTAATCCTGATGGGACTGTACCGTAAAAACCACTGGTTGAAACGGATCACCCAGAACGAGCAGGCGCGACTTCATGAAATGATGGACCGGCTCAACCTTTCGGGCCTTGGCAAACGGCATATCCGGGAGCTCTCCGGAGGCCAGCAGCAGGCCGCTTTTCTCGGTCGGGCGCTCATGGGGGACCCGGACCTCGTGTTGCTCGATGAGCCTACGGCAGGCCTCGATATCCGATCTCGGGACAACGTCATTCACTTCCTGCACGAGATCAACCACAAGGGCGTTGCCATCATGCTCACCGCCCACGACCTCAATTGGGTCGCTGCTCACCTACCGTGGGTCATTTGCTTAAACCGCCGTATTGTCGCCGAGGGGCCGCCCCAACAGGTCTTGAACCCCCAGGTCCTTCAGCAAACCTACCGTGGCGAGATTGTCGTTTTTCATCATGACGGCATGGTCATGATTGGGGAACGCCCCCATTTTCCTGCCAACTAAATCCATATGACAGCCAACCCATTTGAGTATGAGTTCTTTCGCCATGGATTTACGGCGGCCATGATGGTAGGAGCCCTGTGCGGTCTGATGGGAGTCTATGTAGTGCTCAGGCGCATGAGTTACATTGGTCATGGCCTGGCCCACGCCATCTTTGGCGGTGCTGTCTTAAGCTATGTGGTTCACATCAATTTTTTTATTGGTGCTGGGATCTGGGCTCTCATTGCTGCTGCCCTTATTCACCTTATCGCCCACCGTAGACTGGTGGGTGCGGACGCCGCCATCGGCGTTGTAACCACTTCCAGTTTTGCAATTGGCGTTGCCATCGTCTCCTCGTACCGTCGTTTTACACGAAACATCGAGGCCGCCTTGTTCGGCAACGTCCTCGGGATCACTGACGCAGACCTTCTCGTTATCACCGCCATTTCTATTTTTGTAATTGTGGCACTATTGGTCATTCGCCGTCAGCTTCTATTTTCCACCTTTGACCCGGAGGTCGCCGCAGCCTATGGGATTTCCACCGGCTGGACGGATTTCTATTTCATTATTTTACTAGCAGTCACGGTCCTCGCTTCTGCCCAGATCCTGGGTGTCACCCTGGTTGCCGCCGCTCTCGTTATCCCTCCAGTCATCGCCAGGTATTTGACTCGGAGTTTCCATTCTCTACTTATCCTTTCCCCCATCATCGGTGCCCTTTGTGGAGGAACGGGAATGGTTCTCAGTTTTTACCTTGATATTTCTGCCGCCTCCATGATTGTGCTGACCGCTGCCGCTCTCTTTCTAGTCGTTGAGGCCGCACTCTTCTTCCGTAAATGCCTCACTTCCTAGAAAAAAGACCCGGCCCACTGAAACTCCGACGCCGTTGGAATTCACCCGATTCTTGGCGTAGGATACCTTGGGTAAGGTGGATCCGTCACCCATGAGTTCAAGAACTGTCAGTCTCCGCATCTGTTACCTAGCAGCCGCGCTCTCTTTCGCCTTCTTTATCGTGCACGCCGCGCCGCACCGCGTTCACCATACCTTTGAGGAAGATCAACCCTCTTGCCTCGCCTTCTTGTTTACCAAAGATTACCCAGCGGATCCGACCGTTTCAATTACCATCCCCGCGATCCAGCTCATTTCATTTCAAGTCACACCCTTTGCTGATCCCTGGGTCTCGCTTTTCCAACTCACACCGATTTCCAACAGAGCCCCTCCACCGAGCCAATTCTCCGTTCTCTAAACAACCCGTTAGCTGACGGCCCCTTCTGCTTTCTCCTGTTTCCTCGGGCACCAGGTAAAATATTCTAAGCAGGGGTCGCCTGGCCTATTGACGGAACCCGCGGAATCGTTGAGTCGGCCTCGGGTTTCACCCTGGTCCGAAACACGGGCTCGTCCCACCGGATCATAGCTGCCCGTCAGAACGCCGCCACGAATGGGTCAAAAGATTAGGCGAACATTCAAAAGGAGAACAAAATGGGCAACACTGGACTTGCAATCATGGCATTGACCATCATCAGTCTTATCAACCCCAACGTCATTTGGGCTCAAGACCAAATGAAGCCCGCCCCAATGGGTTCTATGGGACACTCCATGGATCATTCCAAGGGCCACAGCCTCCCCATGGATCACTCGGCACACGGAAAGTCCCCCGCTGTAAAACTCCATCCCGCGGAAGGGGCCTTGGTGACCATCCTCTCGCCCAAGGGCGGGCAGACCATCAAAGGCGATGAGGTGCCCCTCATATTTAAACTAATGAAAGGAAAGAGAGGCGACCACATTCATGCGTACGTAGACGGCGAGTTGATGGGCATGTTCAAGAGCAAGTATGGAACGTTAACGGGGATTCAACCTGGCCCTCATGTCCTGGAAGTCCGGGTAGTGGCGGATGATCACCAGACCGAGCTGGACGCCACCGCGACTATCCATTTTATGGTCGAGTCGCAACCTCACGCTGGAAGGCGGGAATCTCCTCGTGTCCGTCAGCGGTTTCGAAGTCTTTGTTATTGATATTGCCCCTGGGAGGTTCACCTGGCCCATAGCCGCAGCATCCTTGCCCCTCTGGTTGCCTGGCTGGGAATCAATCCCTAGGCACCCGTGATCTGGCATCCCGTAACGAGCGTATCATTAGCTACAGCCGTTGCCATTTATATACTCTGCCCATTCCTGATAAGAATGAAGAGATGAAACGGCTCGCTTACGTCAGTATAACTATTCTAATCTGCAGTATTCTGGCCGTGTCATGGTTTTTACGCGCCCCCACAACGCCGTCTACCCCCGCTCCTCATCCGTCGCCCCGCCCCGAGCATGTACTCAAACAGTATCTCGCGGCCGTCTATGCTCGCGACTTCAGCACGGCGTACCAATGGGTGTCGGCTGAGGACCGCATCGTCAAGAGTCAGGAAGAATACCTCAGGGAAAATCCGTCGTTTTCGGGTTCCGTTCTGCGCTTGATCCACGGGCTGGCCGAAAAGATAGAGTTCATCAATATCCGAGAGAAGGTCACCGGTGATCGAGCGACCCTTGAATTTAAGGTTAAACTCCCCGATGCCAGCGACCCCATCCTGCAAAGGATCTTTATGGAATTCGACCTCGACCTCCTCAATCACCTCTCAGCTCTGGAGAGTCAGGAAATCGAGCAGCAAATCCGGGCCCTCGACCAAGAGGGCAAACTCCCCATGTTGGAAGGGGAAGAACAATGGCAACTCATCAAAGAGGCCGACGGCTGGCGTGTCTATCTCAACTGGACAGGTGCCACGACAGTCTGGTTTGAGGCGAGGGTAATGGACGGGCTCCCATGGGAATTCGAGCCAGTGCAGGGTTACGTCGCAGCCAAATCCGGTGAAACCCTTCAGGCCCTCTACAGGGTAAAGAACGTCTCCACCCAAACTATCACCGCCAAGGCACGCCACTTGGATGAACCCAAAGAACTCGCGGCAAAGCACCTTGAGATCGTTCAATGTTTTTGTTTCATTCAGCAAACGCTGGCGCCGGGGGAAGAGAAAGAACTACCGCTTGTATTCAGGATTCACTGGGACGCTCCAGCGGAGCCCCGGGAGTTCCGGGTCACCTACGAGTTCTACCCCCTCGACAAGTTTCCGGCGAGTTAGACAAGTTAGGAAATTTAGATGTCCGAACTGACAACTCGAAAGCGGTTTCCATGGGTCACCACCGCCTGGGCGCTGCTTGGGATAACTATCATCACGGCTGCCGGCCTATGGCTTTTGCCTTGGGGTCGAGACCTTGGAACACTCGAGATTCACATCAAAGACCACCGCGAAGCTATCGACGATTTCGCCAAACTCGAGTTGGAAATAAAAAAGATTCGCATCGGTTCCCAGGCTGGTGTAAACTCCCGGGAAACCAATTGGAATGATCTTATACCCCAGGTAACCTCATTGGATCTGACCCAGCTGACTGGTACGAGAAGGTTACAGGTTTTCCGTGGTGAGTTGGAACCGGGCACTTTTGAGGCGATTCATTTGGACCTCTCACGAGCCCATGGGATACTTAAAAAGACTTTTCGCCCCATCCCGATCGAGAACCGCATCGGGCCGATACGAATACCTTTCTCTATCGGCCCCCGCATGGATTCCGCGATCGTACTGGATCTCGTCGTCTTAGACATCAGCGACCATCCACCCCGAGGGTATGAACTCCATATTAAAGGCTACGAGCTCTATGAAGGCGGCCGATTGATCGATCGAGTTCCCCCGGCGTAAAGGGTTTTATGGTTGAGCGCAAATGGCAACGATGATGGGTGCAATAAAACTCGGCTATCGGACCCTTGTCTGGGCACTGATCGGCCTGGCACTTCTCTGGTTGGGTACCGTGGCCTTGTGGAACATCCGGGGGGGGACCCGTCCTGGGACGCCAATGGGCACGTCCGACCGATCCCCTTTACAGGGCCTGAGCGATTTCGGTCAGGTACCGGAGTTTACATTGACCGAGCGCAGTGGAAACCCCCTTCGCTTGCAGGACCTGGGCGGCTATATTTGGATCGTCAACTTTATCTATACAGCTTGTACTGAGACGTGCCCACTCCAAAGTGCCGCCATGGCCGCGCTCCAATCCCAGCTGGATCCCACCGCAAAAGTTAAGCTGATTTCGATCACTCTCGACCCGAAACGAGATACTCTGGCGATCTTATCTCGTTACGCGCAGCGTTTTGGAGCCAACGGTGACCGCTGGCTATTTTTAACCGGCCCCAAGGACATGATTTCTCAGCTCGCCGGGAATGGTTTTCGACTCAGTGCCGTTCCGGTTGTTGAGAACAACCAAACGCAAACCACGGAATTTATACACAGTTCGAGACTGGTCTTGGTGGACGGAGCAGCCAAGATCCGCGGCTATTATCCAAGCAATGATACCGAGGCCTTGCGACAGCTCGTGCACGATGTAAAACTATTACTGAATCGGAGTGATGCCCATGGCTAAAAAATCCCAACGAAGAAACCAGGCGAAAGGCGCCCCGCAGGTGATTCCCATGAGAGCCAACCCCAACTGGTTGTTGCTTGGACTCGCACTCATTGGAATGGGGCTTACCAGCTATCTCACCGCATCCACCTGGCTAGCAAAAGACGTTGTCGGTTGCACCGCGGGCAGCGATTGTGACGTCGTACTGGGTAGCCGCTGGGCAACGCTGTTTGACGTACCCACTTCGCTCTGGGGTTTCCTCGCCTATAGCACACTTGCTGCCATATCTTTTATCAAACGCTCTGACCTCCACGCCAAACTGGCCTGGTCCGTTGCCATATTTGGAGTTCTATACAGCCTCTACCTGACCTATATCTCCTTTACCCAGCTGGAAGCCGCCTGTCACTACTGCCTCACTTCGTTATCCCTCCTGCTGGCTATCCTAGGAACCGTGTCTTACCAATGGCCGCGAAATCTGCCTCATTTCTCCTGGCCCCGCTGGTCCCTTTATACCGTACCCAGCGGATTGATTCTCGTCGCCGCACTCCACCTTCACTATGCCGGAGCCGACGTCAAGACCGCTGATGTGCCGGAAGACACTAAGTTACGTGCCCTAGCGGATTACCTGTCTAAGGAAGACGCCAAATTCTATGGGGCTTACTGGTGTCCTGCCTGCCAAGCACAAAAAGCGCTCTTTGGCACCTCGACCCATCGCTTGCCCTATGTCGAATGCAGCCCCAATGGACGCAATGCTCAGCCGGCGACCATCTGCACGGTTATGAGTATCCGGAGTTATCCAACTTGGATCATTAAAGGCCGACCCCATACGGGAATGTTGAGCCTGAAAGAACTAGCGAGGCTAACCGGTTACACGGATGAGCTGTAACTCCCTCAGACCATACGATTCGTACCTGCTTTCATGTGGAACCTAAGAGGAAGTCTCGTTTCTTGACACTCCCCCTTGCAACCGGTTAGGATACGACTCCTTTAAACGAGCTGAATATGAACGACATCATCATCAAGGTTTTCGAGGAAAGCATCGCGACGAAACAATCGTTTCTCAAAAACAACCTGGACCCCCTGGTAGCTGTAATCGAACTTATCGCTCAAACCTTTTCCAAAGGTCACAAGCTCCTGATCTTCGGCAACGGGGGAAGCGCCGCCGATGCCCAACATATCGCCGCCGAGTTCGTCAATCGCTTCCGGATCGAGCGGCCCCCATTACCGGCCCTGGCTCTCACCACCGACACCTCGGCCCTAACCAGTATTGCTAACGACTACGACTACAAGGAAGTCTTCGCCAAGCAGGTTCGCGCTTTGGGCAAGGAGGGCGACCTGGCCATGGCCATATCCACCAGCGGCAACGCGGCCAATGTCCTTGCCGCCATCGACGCCTGCAAGAAACTCAAGATAAAGACCGTAGGCCTTACTGGAGGCACCGGCGGAAAAATGGTAAAAAAAGCCGACCATCTTCTTTGCGTTTCCGAAAGCAAAAGCACAGCCCGAATTCAGGAGACCCATATTCTCATCGCCCATGTAATCTGTGAAATGGTAGACCAAATACTCTTCCCGTCTTGATATTTACCGCTTTGCCCCATGCTTAAAAACACCTTCAAACCCATCGACCTTTCAAAGGTCAAAACCTATCCAGCCAAGAAACGTTTTAGCAAGGTGAAGCAAAACCTCCTGGGTAAGCGGCTGCGCAAAGGGATGCGGCTCGCGACTTTCCTCGACTCCTTGCCACACATCCTTGCTGCTAAAAGCCTCAAGGAAATTAGCCGAAGCATTGCCCACGCCCATAGTCGCCATAAGACCGTGCTTCTGGGGATGGGTGCCCACTCCATCAAGGTCGGCCTGAGCCCCTTGATCATCGACCTCATGCGGCGCGGCATATTGAGCGCCGTAGCCATGAATGGTGCCGGGATCATCCACGATTTCGAACTCGCCTTCATGGGTCAAACCTCCGAAGAGGTGGGGTCTAGCCTCAAGGATGGAAGCTTTGGAATGGCACGGGAAACCGGTGCCTTCTTAAACGACGCGATTACAGAAGGACATGAACACGGATTTGGAATCGGTCAGGCCGTGGGCAGCGCTATGCTCAAGAAACGATTGCCGCATGCGCATTTGAGCATCCTTGCGGCAGCGGCGAGGCTGGGTATACCGGTTACCGTCCATGTGGCCATGGGGACCGATATCATCCACATGCACCCCAAGGCCAATGGAAAGGCACTGGGTGCCGGTAGCCTGGCGGATTTTCATACTCTGACCTCGGTCGTGACGACACTCAAGGACGGGGTTTTTCTCAATTTCGGCTCTGCGGTCATTCTTCCCGAGGTGTTTTTAAAGGCCTTGAACCTGGCTCGCAATCTGGGGCATCCCGTCACCAACCTGACCACAGTCAACCTGGATTTCCTTTCCCATTACCGTCCCCTCACCAATGTGGTTCACCGTCCCACGCTGGGAAGCGGTAAAGGATACAACCTGATCGGACACCTCGAGATCATGGCTCCATTGCTCTTTGCTTCGGTGTTGGAAGAACTCTAAAAACAAATATTTGTAACGGCGAAGGTCTTTACACATGGAACTCTTGGGTCAGGAGTTGATGGACGTGTACCAACGTCTCTACCGATACTACGGGGACCTGCACTGGTGGCCCGGTGCCGGCCCTCTGGAGGTATCCGTCGGTGCCATCCTTACCTAAAATACCGCCTGGTCCAATGTGGAAAAAGCCATAGAGTTATTGAAGCAAGAACGGCTGCTTTCGGTCAAAGCACTGGGCCGCTTATCCCACAGCGATTTTGCACGCCACATCAAGCCCTCGGGTATTTCAATGTAAAGGCCCGACGCCTGAAGCACTTCATCTCGTTTTTGCGGACCCGTTACCAGGGCAACTTGCAACATATGGTCCATGAGCCCACGGCGGACTTGCGTGAAGCCCTGCTCTCGGTCAATGGGATTGGACCCGAAACCGCCGACTCGATTCTTCTCTACGCCCTCCAGATGCCTATCTTTGTTATTGATATCTACACTAAGAGAATGTTCTCATGCCACGGTTTGATTCGCTACGAGGGAAACTACGAAGAATACCAGAGGCTGTTCATGATGGCGCTTCCACCAGATGCCCCCCTAGACAATCAGTACCATGCCATGCTCGTCCACAAGGGCAAGGATTTTTGCCGGTCGCGTCCCCGGTGCGAGGTCTGCCCACTTAGCTGCCTTCGATGCCCTTATTAATGACCTCCTTCGTGCTATTGGCCCAATTGTTCCCTGGTGCACCGGTTGGATCCTACGGGTTTCATAGGCAGAATTCACCGTTGGTTGGGTGATCTAGTCCCAGGGTCGGGTTGGCGAACCATTTTGATCACTGGCTACTGACCATTGCGCACTAGAGATCCTTGTTAATAAAAGGGATCTCGTCTTCGTGGACTACTCCGTTCAGAACAATTACCCCACGTTCTCAGCGCCTTAACCCAAACCTCCCTTGCCCCATGCTCAAGGGAGCAACGCCTTCGGCATTGGCACCCCTTGGAACACCTTTTACTTAATCTTAAGGGCATAGAACAGGATGGAGAAACGGTCGAGAAGATTAGAAGACCAATGATTTGGGGAGTCGTGCAATTCGCTTGATGGTCCCAAAGCCCGTTCTCCGGTTTCCTTGTGCCATGTAATCATGAATCAGCTCAAACGCTCGTAGGCCGACTGGAGGAATTTACATGACCCCAAACGCGGAATTTACTTTCTCCCTGCAGCTCTTCATATACGTTCTAACGCTACCCGTATCCTGGATCCCTGCGGTTCATACGAGTATCCTGCGTTATCTTTGGGACTTCTCCAATCCGATGGATGCAACGGTAAAATCAGTGGTGTTCCTGCTTCCGGCCCTACACCTAATTGTCACCCTGTGCGTGACCATGCTGGCCATCTACACGATCCCCTTTCGTTCCGGCCGGGGCCCATTTATCGTAGCGCTGATCACTGCCTGGTGGAACTCCGGCCGAACTATTGCCCTTTACTGGTTGGGATTCATCAGGGCTGCTTTCCCTACTCTAGGTTGGATTTGGGGGTTCATCCGGTTCGTTACCGGGGGGATTTATCTCGCCGTCGTCAAGGTGCTCATGCTTCCCCTGTCCATCGTTAAACGCGCGACCCGTAGCTCCTTAATGCCTGGTATCCCGTGGATTGCCATCGGGATGACCATGCTCTGGATCATCCTGGAAGCGAGTCTGTTTAGCTTTACACTGCTCCCGACTGTATCCGAGATAGCCGCTGACCTCGGTGGAGTCCGCAGCAACAATGTCTTACTGCAGCCGGCACTGTTTTTCATACTCTTTATGCTCATCGCCGGTAGTTTGCCCTATATGCAAGTCATGGTGGAGTCGATTCAAACAAAAAATTACAAGGACACCGTTCAGATGGCCATGGTCGAGATTTTCGTCATGTTTGTCGAGGTTGTCTCCCTCTACCGCGAGCTCGCCGATGCCATTACTCCCGCGCTGGCCCAACAAAGCGGTGGCGAAGTCTGAATCGGTTTCTTCGGAGTACTTATGATCTCAGCGGTCGCCTGGACCGGGATACGGGGAATGACCTGGTTTCTCTTCGGAAAGTATGGAACGCCAACTCTTCTCGCCATCATCCCGGGCCGAGGTCTTACAGAATCGCAAACTTCACCAAAAGACCAGGAGGCTTAAATCTTTCCCTGGACCAAAGAGATGATCGGTCATGTCAAGGCCGAGATCGGATGGTTTCGAAATACCGGCAAGGAGCTGCTGGAAGCCTACGTCCTGCCGCCGCTTCAGCTCATAGCTGCAACGATCAATTTGCTAATGGTCTTTTTTACCGGCCATCATCTGTTCCGGTTACCACTGAAATTGCTTCATGCGTTCATGAAAACCGGAGAGCTCATGAAGCTTGCCAAGATGCCAGCAGAAGGCTCCACCAGTAAGAGTAGCTCAAAATCTTAGATCCTTGGAAAGATACCCCCAAAATTTACCGATTTCCAATACTGCTGATCGTCTTTATACTCTTTACATCCGGTTGTGATTTCTTCAAACCTAAGAAAGAGAACCCGCGCCTTTCCCTTTTTATTGGTGTCGATGTCAGTGGCTCCTTCACCAAATCGAAAAAATTTAGGGACTCCCTTCGTTTTCTTTCCTATTACATTTACGGTCACCTCCATGGTATTGGCAGCCTGGAAAAACCGAGGGCCCTATTTGTCAGGTCCATAGGCAGGGATTCTCCCAACGAGCCCAAAGCCTTCCACCCTATACAGGAATTTGAGCGAAAGAGCGCCAAGCAAATCGGGGAGAAACTGACGAAGCTCTACAATATTCAGGGAAACTTCATGACCGACTTCAACGCCTTTTTCTTGCGCGTCTCCGAAACCGTACGGGAACAGGGCCTAGCACTGGCTCCTCTGACCATCGTTGTCGCCAGTGATGGAGTTCCTGATGTTGCAGTTGATAACGGCCGGAGGATCGTTGAGGGACTCTACGACAAGATAGACCTTTCCCCCCTGGAATACCTCGCCCGAAACGTGCCCATCCGGGTTCTATACCCGAATCCTACGGTCGCCCAGAAGTGGGAGCGAACTATCCCTCGGCAACGAGTCAGGATCTGGCCCGTCGAGGCCGTCATTATGCGAGGCTGGCACGAGCAAAGGGACAAGTGTCCAGTCATCGAGCAAGAGGAACGCTTCTGGAAGTGGGCCCAGGAAGTCGTCAATCACCGCGTACGCCGGCAAAAATTCTTATAGTCGCTGCAATGCCATTACTCCTTCTGTGTCATTTCATCGGCGCGGGTATCCGTTAATGGCCCGACCCCTTAATCTTATCGGTCGATGGTCCCCTGGCAACGGGTGCACTCCTGTGTGTCCCGGCAATCCCCCATCCCGGAATTAAGCTATTCCCACAAACGCGCATAATACGACGTGTCCAATAATCCTGCCTATTTGCCTCATTGTCCTCGCCCTTCGAAGTCATTACCGCAACTCCACAGGCACGGTCCTTTAAGGCCTCGGTTCGGCCGTACCCCCGCTCTCTAACGGCGAAAAGGTGCAGAACGGGGTTTACCCTAGGCAGCTTTTTAGTTAGATTCGTTCCCATGGCAGAACCAAGGATCGTAACCCTGACCACGGACTTTGGTTACCAAGACCCCTTTGTAGGGATTTTGAAAGGGGTTCTCCTCGGACTTAACCCCACCCTCCGTATCGTGGATATCAGTCATGGAGTCCCGCCGCAGAGAATTTTAGCAGGGGCCTTGATTCTGAGCGGATCGGTCCCTTTTTTTCCTCCAGGCACCATTCATGTGGGCGTTGTTGATCCCGGCGTGGGCAGCGAGAGACGCCCTTTACTTATCGAGGCTGGGGGATTCTATTTTGTGGGACCCGATAACGGGCTTTTTAGTTTGGCACTGCGAGGATTGGAGGTTCAGCGGGTTATCCAACTGACTAACGACTCTTATCATTTGAAGCCAACCAGCGCGACCTTTCATGGCAGGGATATCTTTGCTCCCGTGGCGGCACACCTTTCCCTCGGCGTACCCATACAAGAACTGGGAATCCCTACCGACGCTATCACGAGATTGCCCCGGCCCGAGGTTATTCACAAGAAGCAAAAACTCCACGGGGAGATCGTCTACGCAGACCACTTTGGTAACCTGATCACCAACATTCAGGCGGAAGACCTTACGCTCTTCCCAAAGGAGTCTCTTTCCGTTAGCATAGGCGGGAGAAAAATACGTGGCCTTTCGACCCGCTACACCGCCGTAAGCGAGGGGAAGCTTGTTGCCTTGATCAACAGTTGGAGGTACCTGGAGATCGCCGTGCGGAACGGATCCGCACGGGAACTATGCCGAATCTCCCTCGGAGCCCGAGTAGTCGTTTCACAAACCTAACAAGGATTGATGCCGCCATCTTTGGAGCTTCACATGAACCAACGTCTGACCTGGGACCAATACTTTATGACGATTACCCAACAGGTAGCGGAACGTTCCACCTGTCAAAGAGCCAAAGTCGGGGCCGTCATTGTACGGGACCGAAACATCTTAGCCACGGGCTATAACGGGGCCCCCGCTGGCATGCCCCATTGTACTGATGCCGGTTGCCTAATTTACGAGTCCAAGACACCCAACGGAGACATCGAGCAGAACTGCTTTCGTACCATCCATGCGGAGATCAACGCCATCGCCCAGGCTGCCAAAAATGGATCCAACATTAAAGACACGTCCATCTACGTCACCCACACCCCCTGCATCCACTGCCTGAAAGTCCTGGTCAACACCGGCATTCGCAGTGTTTTCTACGAGAAGCCTTATAAGATCCATACCCTGGAAGAGATCCTGCGTAACACGCGGGTTCAGATGGAACAGGTGGAATTACCGCCGAAATGAAGCCTCCACGTGCTTACCTCCGTGGTAACCTTCTTTATCTTTGGCGGAATCCGCGGTCACACCCTCCTTGCCTACTCCGCCGAAGCAGCCGCTTCGGCTGCGAAGGCGGAAAAAAAAGGGCAGGGAAGCATCCCCGCCCTTTTTTTCTACCCACAACCGATTCTGCTTAGATCTTAAGCTGAAGCAGAAAGGCTATCAATAGAGCATAAATGGCAAGGGCCTCGATGAAGGCCAACCCGAGAAGCAGAGGAGTAAATAGCTTTTCCGCTGCATTCGGATTCCTGCCGATGCTCTCCATTGCGGTGGCAGCCAGCTTGCCCTGCCCCAGTGCCGCCCCAAAGGCGGCGATGGCAATAGCGAATCCCGAGGCCAACGCAATGGCTACCTTCGCCGCTGAGTCAGTTTCACCGGTAGCTTCCGCGGCCATCGCTGTGGAACTAAAATAAACCAACCACAGGACCACGGCCGTGAAGAACGATAGTAATCTTTTCATCCCTTCCTCCTTTCCAGCGGAATTCTGAGCGCCACTCCTCTCTTCTCTCCTCTTCCTTGCTCATTTCCATCCGCTTAATGCTCATGGCTCATAGCCATGGCAACATAGATAATACTCAATATGGTAAAGACCGAAGCCTGAATCACCGACACGAGAGTTCCCAGCAGGTAAAAGGCAACCGGAATACCTACCTTGGTCAAGCTGGTAAAAATCTCAATCACTAGGTGGTCCCCAAAGATATTGCCGAACAAACGGAGCCCGAGTGAAAGAGGACGCACCAGGTGAGAAACAAGCTCCAAAATCACAAAGAAGGGAGCCAGAAACAACACCGGCCCCATGAACTGCTTGAGGTAGCCAATCCCATTTTCTTTGAAGCCAATGAAATTGTAGGCAACAAACGAGGTCAGTCCCAATCCCAGTGTGGTGTTCAGATTGCTCGTTGGCGGTGAAAATCCCGGTACCAATCCCGAGAGGTTGGAAAATAGAATAAATATAAAAAAGCTAGCGAACAGGGGAACATATTTCCTACCTGCTTTGCCGATAATCCCATCGCTCAATGTGATGATCAACGAGATCAGCAGCTCCATCAGATTACGGAGTCCCAGACCTTCGTTAGGAACGACCGGGTCCGTTGCCGCTAGCAGGGCGCGCCTGGCCCCGAATCCCACCACCGCAAGCCCAACAACAAGAACAACGGCGAAGAAGACATGCTGGGGTAAAAAGGGAACCAACATATTCCATGCGAACGGATGCTCCACTTAATTCTGCACCTCTATGGAGTAGTCCCGCCCATACCACAACCCATGGGCCACCGCCGCAACCAGGAGGCAGGAAACCCCTAGCGCAAACGACATGGCGTCCAACCCAATACGGAAGAAAAAGACCGAAATCAATCCCAACAAAAGCACCAACTTGAGCACCAGGAGAAAAACCCCTGATCGAACCCTTCCCTTACCGGCGAAAGGTGTCAGCACCCAGCGAATACTGTACCCCAAAAGAAGGAAGTTGGCCCCCATAAACACGGCACCGGCTATCAGGCTATAGGGTTCGAGTATTCCCATGGGTACCAGTATAGAAAACAGGGATAAAACTATCACCCCGTGCCAAAGTTCGACTTGAATGATCGGTGAACTTAATCCTGCGATTCTCATTTTTTATCGTTTGACAGTCGCCGTAGCACAAGCACTAATCGAACAAAGGCTCCAAAGAGGGCCAAGAGGGTTAGGCTCGCTACGTACCACGGAGACGTGTCGAAGTGCCTGTCCAGCAAATAGCCTAGGATGAGCCCTCCCAGGACGGTACTTGGAAATTCTACACCAATCGCTAGGTATTGGCTGATTTTGACAAAGGCAGGAGTCTTGTCCTCCGGACCGGTCTTTCGGCGATCCGTACCGCTAGAACTCACTTACCTATTTCCTTAGCATGGGCCATCCTAGACGGTCAACCGTCGCATTCGGATTGGGCCCATTCTTCAAAGCAGTGAACGGTTTGCTCGAGATCGGCCTGGCTGTGGGCCAGTGAAATAAAAGCAGCCTCAAACGGCGACGGCGGGTAGTAGATTCCGCATGCTATCATGCGATGAAAGAACCTGGCAAATCTCTGTTGATCGCACCGCCGGGCCTCCTCCGCATGGGTGACGCTATCAACGCCAAAAAAGAGTGTCAGCATAGACCCGACTCGGTTCACCGTACCGCGGAGTCGCCACCGTTTCAGGACTTGGATCAGGGCCTCTTCCAAGTATTGTCCCTTGGCCTCTAGATCCTCATACACCCCATCGCTACCCAATACCTTCAGAGTGGCCAGTCCCGCAGCTACTGTAACGGGATTGCCCGATAGTGTCCCGGCCTGATATACGGGTCCCAGGGGCGCAAGTAGATCCATGATCACTTGCTGCCCTCCAAAGGCACCCACCGGTAACCCGCCTCCCAAGACCTTTCCTAGACACGTCAGGTCCGGTGTTACACCGTAAAGTTCCTGGGCTCCCCCTCGGGCGACACGAAAACCCGTGATGACCTCATCGAATATCAGGACCGCACCGTGCTTTGCTGTTACCTTACGAACCGCCGCGAGGTAGTCTAGTCTAGGCGGGATAACACCCATATTGCCACAAACGGGCTCGATGATAACCGCCGCGATGGTCTCTGAATGGGTGCTCATGAGGGATTCCAGTTGCGCCACATCATTATAGGGAATCACCAAAGTATCCTTTGTGAAATTCTCCGGAACGCCTGGTGTGTCTGGTAAGGCCAGAGTCGCCAGGCCAGAGCCAGCACGTACCAAAAGTGAATCCACATGCCCATGGTAGCAGCCGTCAAATTTAACGATCTTGGATCGTCTGGTATAGGCACGGGCAAGTCGAATGGCGCTCATTGTAGCCTCAGTCCCGGAACTGACCAATCGCAGTTTTTCGATCGCTGGAAAATAGTCATGAACAAGCTCAGCAAGTTCTACCTCCGCCTCCGTTGGCGCCCCAAACGACATCCCTCCCTCGATCGCCTGCTTTGCCGCCGCCACGACTTGAGCTTGGGCATGACCTAATATAAGCGGCCCCCAGGACCCCACATAGTCAATATATCTATGACCTTCCCAATCCAGGATATACGCGCCTTGGCCATGAGCGATTATCTTGGGGTCTCCGCCGACCATCTTCCACGACCTGACAGGACTGTTAACACCACCGGGTATGCGTGCCTGCGCCCGGGCAAAAATATTTTTCATCGAGTTATTTGCCATATATAGAAATCCTCGTAACACCCCTAAGATATTCGGTCAATCTGACACCTAGTTCATTAGACAAATACTCCTATTTTTCCCTTGCAAAGGATAATAAAAACGATTAATAAATTGCACCCACCACACTTTTTGTAGATGATACTCTTCATACCGTAAAAGAGATAAAAGACCCTTTATGCCGAAGCTATCATAATTGTCCGATGCCAACTCCCAGAACCTTCTTTTTTATATGCTTTCTACTCACTATAAATGACATCGTAAGAAGCCTATAAGACCTTGTAATGACAGCTAAAAAAGAATCTCCGGATATAAGTTATCCACAGCTGTGGATAAAGCTGTTTATAAGCCTCCTATTTTGTTTCTTATAAAACAGTTAGTTATACTACATAGAAGCTGCTAGAGAGAATCAAAAGAATTACTAGCATTCTGCTGGGGAGAACCTGTGGGGCCTACCTGCACGAGTGTGAATAAGGGACCGCCCGAACGTTATGATGGACAATGCGACTTGATACAAGAGTCAATTTCAGAGATAGCTATGAACAGTAAACACCGTGACATATCAATTTGTTCTTGAGGTTATCCCCATAATCCACAGTACCTACTACTACTACTGATTTAAATAGATAAGATAAGAGTAATAGGGTTTAACCTCGCCAGTTAGTAAAAGGAGCCATTTGAATGGAACTCAAGGCAAAACGACTAGAGTTTTTGGAAGCCCTGCATTGGACCCAGAGTACGGTAGAACGAAGAACTACCATGCCGATTCTTGCCAATGTATTAATTGAATTCCGCCAAGGGGATACTCGAGTCACAGCAACGGATCTGGAAATAGGGGTCAGGGCCAAACTCGAAGCGGAAGTGGTTGAAGAGGGAGCTATAACCCTGAATGCAAAGAAGCTATATGAGATTGTCCGAGAGTCTTCGGGAGATATCATTAACCTGAAACGCTTGGAAAATGATTGGGTGGAAATCAAGAGCGGGAAGTCCGTATTCAAGATGGTGGGGTTGGACCCGAAAGACTATCCGACGTTCCCCGAGTTTAACGCGGATACTCTTTTTCCTATCCCGGCCAAGGTTATGAAGGAGATGATCGATAAAACGATTTTCTCTGTCTCTACGGATGAGACACGGTCTAATCTTAACGGGGCATTTTTGGAGGCGGGGGAAGGGGGAAATGTGCGAATGGTGGCTACCGATGGTCATCGATTGGCAATGGTGGAAAGGCAGGTTGGGGCTTTGGGAATTACTAAGGGGGTGATTCTTCCAAGAAAAGGGTTGGCTGAATTGCGTAAATTATTAGAGGAGGCGGATGAAGGGGTGGCTCAACTGGGATTCAAAGAGAGTATGGCTCTGGTCGTCAAAGGAAAAGTGGAACTCTTTATGCGATTGGCCGAGGCTGATTTTCCAGATTATAGTAAGGTCATACCAAAGGGCAATCCGTACAACGTGAAGATTGAGCAGCATGGGTTTTTACAGGCTTTGCGACGTGTGTCCATACTGTCGAGCGAGCGGTATAAGGGGATAAAAATTGACCTTAAACCGACGGCTATGGCGATATCTGTGAATAACCCGGATTTGGGTGAGGCCGTTGAAGAACTTGATGTCGAGTATGAAGGAAAGGCCATCTCCGTCGGGTTTAACGCTCGTTACCTGATCGATGTACTTAGTGTCTTGAAAGATGACAGTGAGGTTGACATCGAACTGAAGGACGAACTGAGTCCCGGTCTGTTTAGGCAGGGTGGGGATGAGGGCTACATGTATGTGGTGATGCCGATGAAGCTCTAGGGGAGAGAGGTTTGCTAAGAAACGTTAATTAAAGTAGGAGAGACCCGGTGGAGGACGTTCCCATGGCGGTGCATGAGCATAAGGAAAAGGCCCCTAATACACTTGGTCTATTTGTTATTACCATTAGTGATAGTCGTACCGAGTCAACGGACCACAGCGGTCAATTAATCAAACAGCATTTAATGTCGCTTCAGCGCCGATTTGTTGACTATCGTATTGTGCGCGATGAACCGGAGGAAATTGAGTCCTTGATTCGTGGGGCGCTGGTACGGAGGGACTTGGATGTCATTCTCCTTAATGGTGGTACGGGTATCTCACCACGAGACGGGACATATGAGGTAGTTAATCGGATCCTGGAAAAACGCTTGGAGGGATTTGGTGAAATCTTTCGCTATCTGAGTTTTCAGGAGATCGGTTCGGCCGCCATTATGAGCCGTGCAGTGGCAGGCGTAGCGCAAGGGAAAGTGATCATATCGCTTCCTGGATCGCCGGGGGCTGTCGATTTGGCGATGCGTCAGCTAGTTCTACCAGAGCTTGGGCATTTGGTTAGCCAGGTAAAGGGACAATGAAAGTGACGGTGAAATTGTTTGCTGCCCTGAGGCAGCAAGTAGGAAGTGGGGAGCTTTCTAAGGAAATCGAGGAAGGGAGCACGGTAGAGCAACTTTGGGATTTTCTCCGCGAAGAATCTCCACAGCTTCCGGACATGAAAGGGAGCTTGCTTTATGCCGTCAACAGAAACTATGTGACCAGAGATCACGTCCTTCAAGATCAGGACGAGGTGGTTTTTGTTCCGCCGGTGAGCGGGGGCTAACGGGTGTTTAGAGTTACTTCCGAAGCGTTGAATCTACAGGAGTTGATTACTTTCGTGGGCGGCCCTGAAGCGGGAGCTATCGCTACCTTTATCGGCACGGCCCGTAATTATAACGAAGGCAGAAACGTTACGTTGCTAGAATACGAGGCCTACCCGGAAATGGCGGAACAGGAGTTGCGTCGGTTGGGGCAAGAGGCGATGGGACAATGGGATCTATGCCGCATGGCGATTGTCCACCGTGTAGGGCCGGTGCATATAGGAGAGGCCAGTGTGGTGATTGCAGTCTCCTCTGGACATCGGCAGGATGCGTTCGCAGCTTGTCGGTTCGCCATTGAAGAGATCAAGAAAAGAGTACCGATCTGGAAGAAAGAAGTATTTGAAGGGGGTGAGGTATGGATTGGCACACAAAGTGGCCAAGCCTTCTCCCCACCATCACGAAAATAGCCAGGTCAGGTTAACGAACTGTAGTTAGGTTGACCCTCCTCCCTTAAGAACTTTTTTCCTTACCCTCCCACGAAGCCACACGATAGCGCCGATCAACAGGAGAATAATACACATTGAGATCAGGGTCTCGGTACGGTCAATTCCATGGGCGAGACGGTGGTACGTGTCACCCAGTCCCCATCCCAGGTACCCTAGGAGGAGGCAACGGGGGATGCTACCGTATAAGGTCCACAGGGTAAAAGTCACTGGTGGGAGCCGGACAAAGCCCGCGGCGGCGGAAATCAATGACAGAGGAAAAATGGGTAATGCACGAAGGAAGAAAATGGTAGCCTTGATATGGCTACCGCGCAGCCGTTGCTGAAAGGCGTCGACATCGCTCCAATCGAGACCTAGGAATCCCTTCCAGCGCTCGACCAGCGGCTTCCCGCCCCAGAATCCGATACCATATCCAATGTAGGCACCCAGCGTTGAGCCTAAGGCTCCAGGGAGCACTATCAGAAGCACGATGGGTATGAAGGCACCGGTGAAATTCAGATCAGGACTGATTAGGATAAAGCCCGCCCCCATGATCACTAAAGGGGACGGAATAGGAACGATCACCGACTCGATGATCACACCCACGAAAACGCTCCAGCCACCATATGAGCGAATAGATTCCATGATCCAATTGAGAATTTCTCCCATCAAAACCTCCCGTTAAAGAACTCCGGTTTGGCTTAAGAGGTAAGCTACAGCCAGTGCCAAGTAGGCCAAACAGGATACGGACAAGAAAAATAGACTGACATGACCGGGTCGGGTCTCTGGTGGTAGGTAACGAGGCCGCACGACGTGGTTCAGAAAAATCAACGCCACCGAGAAGAGTACCGTACCGAGCAAGCCGATCACAACAGATAAGAGAATAAGCGGACCGGGTGCGTCCAAAAGGATGGTGACAGCGGTCACGACAGTGAGAAGGAGCACGAAGAGGAGGTACCAAGAACGTGCGGGAATCACTCGTGCCGCGGGAAAAAACCCGTAGACAAAGTCTGTATGGATTCGGCTCACCCCATTTACTGTAGCTAGCCAGGTATCCGATAGAAAGACTGCAGCCACGACCAGGAAGAGCATACGTCTCCATGCGCCCCAGCTGACCTCCAAAAAACGGCTCTGCACAACGGCCAACTCGTAATGCTCGGGGATCAATCCCGTGGGGCAGAGCAGGGCGTAGGCGAGGAGACAGGTTAGCAGAGTCGTGAGAATATTACCACCCACACCAATATCGATGTCGCAGAGTAAGAATCTTTGCCAGTGGGGAAACTGGCGCAGCGAGGGATCAGGCTGGGGCATGAAACCGGATGTGGGTATGGCCTCCGGCTTGCCGGAAACAGGACCCGTAATGCGCCCAATATAGTGGGCCATTCCGATGCCCTTGTCTCGGATCCAGTAGGAGTACAGAAGGGTCCAGAACCCACCCCATCCGGCGAACGTGATGGCGGTTAACAGTTTGGTGGCATCATCGGGATCCCACGGTCGTGGCATGGGCAAATGGGGAACAAACAAACCGCTCAGGAACGATGGAAGAGCGGCCCGGGCGTCGGGATGAGAGCTGGCCCAAAACAAGCCGAACAGGGTAACTAGGGCCACTCCCCACATGAAGGTTTCGGCCAGGCAGTAAACAACCCGGCTGAGAAGGATAGCGGTTAAAAACACGAACATCGAGCAATAGGCCCAGAAAAGGGTCTACGCTCGTTAGCTCCAGCCGGCTGGAAAATCGGTCAACGCTGCAAGGGAGGTGCCGCCAGCGGCCGCAAAGGCTCCGAACCAAAGAAAAGATACTGTGATGAGTATCCAAAGAATCAACGCGAAAAACCGATTGAGTCGAATAAAACCCTGGCAGACGCTTTCCCCCGTGAGCATGGTGTAGCGGCCGATCTCGTAGATAATCGGGAATTGGAGTAAACAGGCCGGTAGAAGGAGAAAGAGAAAAGTGAGCCCATACTTAGCAACGATATAGGGCCACCAGGTAAGTTCCCCGCTACCCTGGGCCAGGGCCATGAATATGATGCCCGGTCCAAGGGCAGTGAATAGTCCGGGCCATACAGGAAACGAGGCCTTCCTGTATTGCGGGAAAGTCCCCTAGGGTGTGCGGGTCGCCATCGGATCAGGTTTCCTCAATACGGTGAATGGAATCCGGGGGCAAGGAGCAGAGAAACTGATCAAAGGCCTGTTTTAAATAGCTCTCCTGTTTTGATTCGAGGGTCACCTTGACCCGAAAATGGGGATTACCGATCACAGGGTAGGAGCCGAGGGAGAGCTCGGGGAAACTGGCTATCAGGTCGTTGAGCTTGGCAGCGAGAACGCCCTCGCCCTCCTTGACATAGACGATCTTAAGGAAAAATGGGGTATCGCGGAATCTATCCTTGATGGCATGAAAACGATCCTGGAGGATCTTGGGAATACCGGGGAAGATGTAAACGTTACGAAACTTGGTAACGGGGGCAAAGAGCGAGTCTTCAGCGATCAGTTCCGTGCCGTCAGGAACCTCCGCCATTCGAAGGCGGGCGCTGTTAATCTGCTCGCCATGGCGGTCACGGAGTCGCTGCTCGAGATCCGGGTGGCGGACGACTTGAACCTGAAATCCATGGGCGATACCCTCCATGGTGACATCGTCATGGGTTGGCCCGACACCGCCAGTGGTGAACACCAGATCCCACTGGCGGGAAAACAAGGTCGCCTCGCGACCGATGAGTTCCACGTCGTCGGGAATGACCGAGATTCTCTGGACATCTACGCCAAGAGCTCTGAGCTCTTGGCAGAGAAAATGCGAGTTGATATCCTGGGTTTTCCCAGAGAGCATTTCGTTACCGATGATGATGATACCAGCCGTCTTGGACATGGAAACGGTCCCGTCTCCTTGGAGTTCTACACACTATACCAGAAGATTTCCTGAGAGTCAGGCATTGGGGGATGCGGTGTATGGAGTGGTGGATCAGGTATCGAACTCGCTGCAGCTCTGAAAATAACCGCACTGGACCCTGGGGCAGACCAACCGGCACTTGTGGTTCATGAGCTTTGAGCCGCACACAGGGCAGAATTCCCACCAGTTCTCAGGGGTCCCAGTCGCAGCAGTGGTTGCCGGGATATCTGGACGCTTTTCCATGGGGGCCTTTCCACCCGTACTCTTGATAGCTCCGTGAGTTGGTTCGGGATGAGAGTTATTGATTTCCTACCGGGAGCTTACGGCCAAAGTCAACGACCTAAGTCTATGAAACATGGGTCTACTTGCGAATACGCACCAGGGTTCCAAGGGGTACACGGCGAAAGAGCTCATCGACATCCCGGTTGGTTAACGCAACACACCCGTTGGTCCAATCCATATCACCGATTAGCCTGAGTTTAAAGTTTTCATTATCGCCGATACCGTGGATACCAAGAAAACCCCCGAGGGAAGTGTTCCAAGGTGGCTTCATCCCTTTCCTGCTTGTGTAGAGGATGTCTACCCATTGGGAAGCAGTCAGGCGACCTTCATGGTATGCGCGGTCCGCATCTTTGACATTGGGGTAATCGATGGTGATGAAGCGGTGAAATTTGCTGTTGGCGTTCTTCTCGATCACCCGGTAGTTGCCTTCCGGGGTACGATTATCACCACGTTTTATTTTATCCCCCTTGGGGGAACTGCCCAGAAAGATCCGATACATCTTGATCGGTTGATTGCCCTTGTATAACCAGAGTTGGTGTGCCTTCTTCAATACGGTCATAGAGAACTCGGCGCGAATGGTGGGGTTCACCGGTTCTTGTCCACCGACGTCTGTTACCATGATAAAAAATAAGGCTAGCAGTAGTCCTAGAATCCTCATAACAGGAAATCATTTTACACCGAGTGGAGGGCCGGTGACAACCCAAAGGGAGCCCATTAGTAAGCCGTTGGACTTCCAGCGGATACCGTAATATATTTCACGAACTTATGTCCAAGATCGTCGTTCAAATAGAAGGTCTGCGAAAGCGCTTCGGATCCGTGATAGCGCTGGATGACATTTCCTTCGAAGTCATGGAAGGCCAAATCTTCGGCCTCCTGGGCCCCAACGGCGCGGGAAAGACAACCATAATCAAGATCCTAACAACGCTAGTAGCGCCTGATAGCGGCACCGCCCGTGTCTCCGATGCCGATGTTTTTACGGATCCGATCAAGGTTAGAAGCCTCATCGGTTATGTTCCGCAAGAGCTCACCGTGGACCCCTATCTGACCGCCCGGGAGCATTTGCAGTACTATGCGGACCTCTACCATTTGTCCGCCGGGGTGCGAGACGCTAAAGTGAGCGAACTTTTGCTGCTGCTGGGGTTGGTAGGATCGGAGGACCGGCGGGTCAAAACCTTCTCCGGCGGCATGAAGAAAAAGCTCGACCTGGCCTGCGGACTGATTCATCAACCACCGGTCCTTTTCCTTGACGAGCCCTCCCTTGGGCTGGACGTCCAGGTACGGCGCGAGGTCTGGAATTATATTCTTGGGCTGAAGGAACGGGGAACCACGATTCTTTTAAGCACGAACTATATGGACGAGGCCCAACGGCTCTGTGATGAGCTGGCGATCATTGATCACGGTAAGATTGTCGCTCTTGGAACACCGTCGGGGCTGCAGGGGGAACTCAAGAGAGACGTAGTCGTGGTTGAAATGGATCCGACCAAGCACTATCCGGAGGAACGGTTACGTGATCTAGAACAGGCCATGCGAGACCTGCCTATGGTCCGGGAGACCCGGCAGGACGGGCCCCAACTGCGGCTTTACGTTGACGGCAATGAAACGGCGCTGCCTCAGATCCTCGAGGCTGCCAGATTGTTGGACCTAGCAATCCAGTCTATCGCACAAAGCCGTCCGGGCCTCGATGAGGTCTTTCTACACCATACGGGTCACTCCTGGAGTGTGAATTAGCCATGCGTGAGTTCGTTCAAGAGACCAAGGCCCAATTAGTTCGGTGGATCCTTCACCTAAAGCGTGAACCCTTCGGTATGATTTTTAATCTTGTCAATCCGGTGATTCTCCTAATCTTTATGGGAGGGGCCTTTCAAGGGTTGGCGCAAGCGTCGATGGGGGAGAGTTACCGAAGCTACATTCTGGCAGGGATCTTGGCTCTGACGGCCTTCGGTAACAGTATGGCGGGGGGTATTGCCCTGCTTTTTGATAAGGAGAATGGTTTTCTCGTTCGATTGATGAGTGCTCCCATTTCACGGGCCTCGATTCTGGTCAGTCGCTTCCTCGCTGTGAATATCAATACATTGATTCAGTGCCTGATCATTTTAGCCCTCGGGTTTGTTTTCGGTATTCGCCTGGCGACTGGAGTAGGCGGGTTCTTTGTCCTTCTCTTAATAAGCCTTCTACTCGGGTTTGGCGTGACCGTGATATCGCTGATCCTTGCCTTTGTGTTGAAGAATCATGGTGATTTTTTTGCTGTCATGGGTATTACCGTACTCCCGCTTACATTTCTCTCCAGTGCTTTTGTGCCGCTGGACGTTATGGCAGGCTGGATGAGGGCATTGGCATGGGTGAATCCGGTGACCTACGCAGTGGATGGAATGCGGGCACTGATTCTGTCTGGATGGGATGGTCCTTCTTTGCTGCGTATGCTCCTAGTGCTCGTTTGTTTTGACGTGGCCATGTTCTTTCTAGGGGCAAAAGTATTGAACCGACGTTTAGCCTAGTATCGGGCCCATGCAAATTTGAAAAAACGAAGCGAGAAGTACCGCTGCTGGTGACAGACGGGTTAGCAGGAGCGCAGGTTAAACCTGGGTTCGGTACCCGAATACAAGCGTTGGATGTTCTCCTTGTGACGCAGGATAACCAAGGTCGATAGGATTAGGCTGACCCAGAAAACAGGAGCTCCATATGATAGGGACCACACCAGCGCGGGGGTAACGATTGCTGCCGAGATGGATGCAAGGGAAACCCACCGTGTGGTAACTGCAACGAGAGCAAAAACAACTATTAGAACGAGGACTGCCCACGGAGTGAGGGTAGCTAAAATGCCCAGGGCTGTAGCCACTCCTTTACCGCCGCGAAATTTTAAAAAGACCGGGTAAAGGTGACCGATGAAAGCTGCCAGGCCCGCTTGAGCCTGAACCGCCAGGTCGAAATCCAATAAAATCGCAATTAAGACAGGAACAATCCCCTTGGCCATATCGGCTAGGAGAGTGAGCAGGCCAGCCTTCCATCCCACTAACCTGACCACGTTGGTCGTGCCGATATTCCCGCTTCCACCCTGACGGACATCAACCCCGGAAAGGGTACCGAGTACCAATCCAGTCGGGATGGAGCCGAGGAGATAGGCGAAGAGCAATATCCCTACGGTCTGCATGGGTGTGATGGATAGCTCTAGAAGCGGAGCTTGTTCCTTTCAATGCGGTCGCGGCGGAGGTAATAGTTCCCACCGAAGATCCACCCCAGCGCGAAAAGACACAAGGGGGCCACCACCCACTGCATGCTGATCCAGGAAAGGGACTTTCGAGAAGGTCGTTTGGGGGTCGGCAATGTTACTTGCATCTTATCCTCCATTATAGCAGTGGGGGGTGGGAGCTCGGACTCGGATGGGCGTGGTGGGTAGACGGTGTCTTGGACGTTGGGCACGATGGGGGGCACGCTTTCTGCGGCCTCGGCTGGGCTTTGGACCTTGGCTACTTGAGAGAAGACCGGTGCGGTCTCCGGGGACGTTTCTGCCTGGGAGGGTTCAACGACCGGTTGCCCGGGAAGGCCCTCGGCGGCAGTACCCGGTTCACCGTTGGGGAACTCGAGGAACTCTTGGTAGATATAACCCTTTTGTCCCTGTGGTAGGGAAACGCGGTACCAGCTACCCTCGAGGGTTTCCACATTGACGGCTTCGCCGTTCTTAATGATCGTTACAGGGGGATGGCTGATCCCCGGGCCGGAGCGCAGGTTGATATGACTTGCCCCTGAAATTCTCCCCAAGCGATTCCCTGTCGGGGTTTGTTCTTCACTGGCCAACGGGGCGACGAGAAGAAAAAGCGTAATGGTGATAACGCCAAGACTCGCGTGTATGCAGGCTGCAGCCACTTTAAGGCAACGTCATACGACTGGCGAAAGTTCAAGACTTCTTGTTGTAAAACTTGGGGTCCATCTGGCTTTGGGTTCCGGACTTGGCCAGGTCGGCCTCGAACATTTCCCTGATGGACGGATCCTGATCACAGTATTCAATCTGATCACCACCCGCCTTGACGTCTTTGTCAACCTTGGAGATGTCCCCAAACCCGGGGCCAAGGCTATGTTTGATACTGCCAAAACGCAGTGGAAGATATCGGGCAGGCTCTGCTCCGGTATTGAAATGTTGGTGGAACCACATCTCAGGGGGAACAAAGACGCTTCCCTCCTGCCAATCGCATCTCTTCACGGGCTCACCTTCCTGCCAGAGCAGAGAGTAGCCCTTTCCCTTGATGATCGTGACGTTGAATCCCGGACCGTGCCGATGGGCCTTTTTGTAGGTACCAACAGGAAACTCCGAGATATGGGCGGCCATGGTTCCATCAGCCATCTCGAGCATGACGTTTTTCCCCGCCGCACCCCGCTCGTTCCATTCATGAAGGTTGAAATTTCTAGCGTCGGAGACGAAATTGGTTTCCCAGATCCTCCCTGGAAAGGATTTACCATTACCGCTGAAATACTCGGGCTCACCATTGAAGCGATCGGTAAAATCGTAGGGCGTATTGTAAATAAAATCCGGGTTGTGAAAAATATTGAATATAATCGGCATATTATTGACGGAAAACAAACGCGCCGGAGCACTACCCTGGCCGTTGAAGTGCTGGTACCATGTGTTCAAGGGTAGTGTAATGAGGCTGCCGTCCTGCCATTCGAAGGTCTGTTTGGCGCCTTTGTCATTCCATAGGGTCGTGGCGCCACGACCGCGAACAACGTAGATAAGCTCCTCAAAGATATGCCTTTGCGGATTGGTGCTTTTCCCCGGCGCGATCTCGCAGACATAGGCGCCGGTGGCTTGGCCAGCTCCTTCCATGTTGATAAACGCAGCTTGCTGGCCCGAACGACCCCATGGTGCCAGCGGAACTTCTTTCAAATCTGGTATGAAGAAGGTTTCAATGACGGGTATACCTTCCGCTTTTTGCCATTTTTGATAATAGGGAATGTTGTCCATTAAATTTTCGACCTGCTCGGCAGGTTTGGCCATTGGAACCTCCAGCGCTGATTTTCTTTACCTCATAGCGCAGATAGTGGCCAAAAGCAAGGTGCGGTAGAAGCAAAGCATGTTGACAATGCAGGGAAACTTTACTAAATGAGTAAGCGCTCTTACACGCTAAAAAAAAGACCTGACGAGGAGATAAACCGTTGGTAACCTCCGTTGAAGCGCCCATGGTAGGAAAGATACTTAAGATCGAGAGAGAGGCCGGGAGTCCGGTTGAGGAAAACGATGTGGTGATCGTGATGGAGGCCATGAAAATGGAGATCCCGGTCGTCGCCCCAGTGTCCGGGAACGTCAAGGAGATCAAGGTCACGGTCGGGCAGGCAGTCGAAGCTGGCGATACGCTGGCTGAGATTGAATAGCCCGCCGGCGCTTCCTTTCTTATTTCTGAGAACAACATGGGAATTTGGAGTTTTGGTGTGACGGTAGCCTTGATCGGGATGACCGGGACCATGCTGGTCCTTTGGATTATCAGCCTTCTTATCCTTCTGCTCAAAAAGATCTTCCCTGAAAATGCCGGAGGATCGAAGCCCTCTAAAGGCTAGGAGAGACCTGTGGACTCTGCAATTTCAGCTGGGACACAAGGTCTCCTGCTCGGCCTTTCCAACCTTCAGTTGGGCCAAGTCGCATTGATCCTTCTAGGCTCCTTCCTTATCTACCTCGGTATCAAAAAGGGGTTTGAACCGTTGCTCTTACTCCCCATAGGGTTTGGAGCAATCCTGGTAAACATTCCGCAAGCGGGTTTGATGGATGAAGGCGGCTTCCTGCGCTTCTTCTATGAAGTGGGAGTTTTGACCGAGATCTTTCCGATCTTAATCTTTCTAGGGATCGGGGCGATGACGGATTTTCAGCCGCTATTGGAAAATCCCAAGATCATCCTACTGGGAGCCGCTGGCCAGTTCGGTATATTTTTAACTCTTTTGCTGGCGTTGGCCGTTGGCTTCGACAAGCTCGATGCAGTGGCCATTTCTATTATTGGCGCGTGCGATGGTCCCACCGCTATTTATGTCAGTTCTAAGTATGCACCCCATCTCCTTGGGGCAGTTTCCGTTGCGGCCTATTCCTATATGTCGCTTGTACCACTGATCCAGCCACCGATTATGCGCCTGCTCACCACCGAGCGGGAAAAGAGAATCGTCATGGGAGTTGAAAAGCGGCCGGTCTCCAAATCAACCAAGATTCTCTTCCCTATCGTCGTGACCGTGGCCGTTTCTCTCCTTGCGCCCAAGGGGACTCCCCTCATCGGTATGCTCATGCTGGGGAACCTGATGCGGGAGTCCGGTGTGGTGGAAAGGTTGAAGCATACCTCGGAAAACGAGATAGCGAATATTGTAACGCTTCTCCTCGGGCTGTCCATCGGGGCCACCATGGAGGCGGAGAAGTTTTTACGTGCAGAGACCCTTATTGTCCTTGCCTTGGGGCTCGTGGCTATCGGGCTGGATACAGTCATGGGCGTGCTTTTCGGAAAACTAATGTGCCTGCTTACCGGTGGAAAGATCAACCCTCTGATCGGCGCCGCGGGGATTTCCGCTTTTCCCATGGCTGCTCGCGTGGCGCAAACGGAAGGGCAGCGGTACAACAAAAAGAACTATCTCTTAATGCACGCAATGAGCGCCAATGCGGGAGGACAGATCGGCTCCATCGTCGCGGCAGCGGTAATGCTATCAGTCTTGGCGGGAATGGGGATTGTGTAAACCCCGTACCAGGGTTGGCTGTCCATGGCATTTGTCCATGGTCTTTTGCGAAGGCGGATAACATTCACCCGATTTCAACTCGAGAGACTCTTGGTCGAATGATGAGCGGCTCGCGACCAGAGGACAAGGCTAAAAGGTAAAGTAACCATGGCGGCTATAGGGAGAGGCGATATTGAGAAGCGACTCCGGGATACCGAATCCCGTGTGCTTGAGGGAGATCCCAAGGCAGTAGAGAAACAACACAGCCAAGGCCTGCTTACTGCTCGGGAGAGAATCCAGGCGTTACTCGATCCAGGGAGTTTCGTTGAGGAGTTTATGCTTGCGGAAACCCAAGTCACCGATTTCGGTATGGCGAAAAAAAAACGGCCAACCGATGGAGTGGTGACCGGCTACGGGAAAATCGACGGGCGCCCCGTCCACGTTTTCGCTCAAGACCGTACGGTTCTGGCAGGTACCGTGGGTAGTGCCCACGCGGAAAAAATCGCCTACGTGATACAAAACGCACGCCAACGAGGTATGCCCCTGATCGGTCTGTACGACTCCGCCGGTGCTAGGATTCAGGAAGGGCTCAGCGTAACGACTTCCATCGGAAAGATCTTTTTTGAAAACAGCGTGACCTCTGGCGTGATCCCTCAGATCTCGGCCATAATGGGGCCCTGTATAGGTGTAGCTTCGTATTCGCCGGCGTTGACTGATTTTATAGTCATGGTTCAAGGAAGCAGCCAGATGTTCATCACGGGGCCGTCGGTCATCAAAGAGGTTCTAGGTGAGGAAGTCACCATGGAGGAATTGGGGGGGGCCAAAATTCATACGGAGGTTTCGGGAGTGGCGGACCTGGTCGCCAAAAACGATCAGGACTGTCTCACTCTCATTCGCAAGCTTGTAGGGTTTTTGCCCTCCAATTTCCGGTCGAGTCCCCCTGCCAAAGGTCCCCACCGTGATGCGGCGCGATTGCTGGACGGTATGGATAAGCTTGTTCCCGAGGACATGCGTAAAGCCTACAATGTCCTTCAGGTGATCAAGGCACTGGTGGATGATGGTAATTTTTTGGAACTCAAAGGGAAGTTCGCTCGAAACTTGGTCATTGGATTAGGCCGTTTGGACGGTCATCCGGTGGGAATTGTCGCCAATCAGCCCATGTTTCTTGCCGGGAGCCTTGATGTGGACGCTTCCGATAAGGCTTCACGCTTCATCCGCTTCTGCGATGCATTTAGTATTCCTATCGTGACGCTCATGGATGTACCGGGGTTTTTCCCCGGCAGGCAGCAGGAAGAAAAAGGGATTATACGTCACGGAGCCAAACTTCTATACGCCTATGCGGAAGCCACGGTACCGAAGATTACGGTTGTCCTACGTAAAGGCTACGGGGGGGCTAAACAGGCCATGTGTACCCGTGAGATGGGTGCGGATCAATTTTTTGTATGGCCGGGCGTTGAACTTGCGGTGATGGGTGGAGGAGGAGCCGTTAACGTGATCTATCGCCGGGAGATTGAAGCTTCCATGGACCCGGAGCAAACCAGGCGGGAAAAGATGGAGGAGTACGCAGAGCGCTTTAGCGGTCCCTTCGAGGCCCTCTCCAAACAGTTTGCCCACGCGGCCATTCGCCCCGCCGAAACACGTGTTCGGTTAATTCAAGCGTTAGAAATCCTCAAGGAGAAAAAAGAAGAGAGACCGCAAAAAAAACACGGGACCATGCCCGTCTAATGGGTCCCTGGGCGTCGAGCTCTACGGTTTTTCTGACTCACCCTTGGGTTGGGTAATAATTGCCAGCCGGGTCAAGCCTGCGCTGCGCGCCTGGTCCATAACCCAAACTACCGTACCGTGGAAGACCTGTGCATCGGCCTGGATCAAAATTTGAGTTTTTGACCCGGATCGTCCCGCCTCAAGCAATTGGCTCACGAGATCTTTTCTGTCAACTTTCTTTTCGTTGAGAAAAAGCTCCTGGTTGGAACTGATGACGATCCGCAAGTCTTTTTCCTGTTGCACGATTTCTTGCGCAGTAGATTCGGGTAGGTTTACACGGATCCCTGGTGTTGAGATGAAGTTGAGGGAGAGGGCGAAGAAGATGAGCAGATTGAAGACCGTGTCCAGGAAAGGAGCCAGATCAATAAAGCTATTTTTGCTTCTTTGCGCGTTGCGGAAGCGCATATTCTTCGCCCTCTCACTTTTCCTTTAACAATTCCATCAAGCGGATCGAGTGCTCTTCCATTTGAAGGATCAGAGCATTGGTCTTACTCTGGAGGTACTTGTACATGACCAGAGTGGGGATCGCTACACTTAGACCCGCATAGGTTGTAATCAGGGCCTCGGAAATGCCCCCGGCAAGGGAGCCGGGATTGACCACGGTTTGGGCGGAGATCCCTGAGAAGATCTTAATCATGCCGGAGATCGTTCCCAATAGCCCCAACAGGGTGCTCACGCCGGAGATAGTGCCCAATCCCTCGACAAACCGCTCCAGTGACGCGCTCTCTTGTCGACCGACCTCTTCAAGGTATTCCTTGATCACTTCTCGTTTCCGTCCGAAGTTCTTGATACCAACTAGGAGGATACGCGCCATGGATGAACGGCTACGTTGGCAAAGGGAGATTGCGTCAGGAATCCTTTCACTGCGAATCAGGACTTCGGCCTCGTTTAGGAAGCCTGAGGGAATGACACAGTTCCATCTAAGATTCCATAGGCGCTCGGTGAAAATGGCTACGGCTATGATAGAACAAAGGAGGATCGGGTACATAAAGATCCCCCCTTTTGCAAAGAACTCAAGCATAACTTACCTCGCCACATCGATTTGGAAAATGTATCTCAGGTGAATCGTTATAGCAACGGCTAAGGAGGTGATCCAGCGGTTGGTTCATCATGAATGAGCAACGCTAACCTAAAACGATCTGCATTTTAGTTTTGCACCAACATTGATTCCGATGAATGAATAAAGATGAAAATGAAAAAAAGAGAAATTAATTTTTTTAAATATGTTTGGAAAATAATATTTTTTTCTTGACATACAATTTATAGTGTCCCTATAATAAAAATGTCTACAAAATGTAGGAGGGTCTTTTAGGTTATAGAATCTTCGCCTGAGCAATTAATTTTCCCTCTTTCTTTCGTAGATACCCATTTGCGGTAATCTAGAAAGGAGGTGCCTATGGCAGCGAAGAAGAAGGCAAAGGCAAAAAAGAAGGCTAAAAAAAAAAGATAACTAAGTTTGAGTAGCTGTGGTGTGGTGGCGATGGTTTGTACCCTCATTCATCTCAGGCGATAGGGCGGCTGTTTTGGCTGCCCAAAGGACAAGGCCCTTCGGTTGTAATGACCGAAGGGCCTTGTCCATTTTGGTCTCAGTGTAAATGCAGAAACGAATTGCTCACATCTCTGTTGATCTGTACCCCCCGGAAAATCCTAAATTTAAGTCGCGTATCATTTTAGTACACGGTCTGTGGAACAGTAGTGCATGCTGGGTCCAATGGGCTACCCGTTTGTCCAACTTGGGATGGGAATGCTGGGCTGTGAACTTGGGGGATCGGACTGCAGGTAACGCAGTGGAGATTATGGCGGGGCTGACCTTGGACCAATGTGTGGAAGAACTCAAGCACGTGATTCGTGCGGCCGGACCGGACCCGGTGATGGTTGCCCACGGTATGGGATGGGTGCCAACGCTCAAGGCAAGCCAAGGGGAAGATCTAGCAGGGCTCCTTTTGATCTCGCCGCCGAATGCGTGGAGTGTTCCCAACGAGGCAGGGCGTCCGCTTCGGTTGCTGAGATTGAAGTATCTAGTACCTCTTTCTCTCGGTTGGTCCGTTCGCATCCGGGAAGGGGACTTCTCTCGCTACTGGCTTTCATGCCTACCGGTTGCGCGTCACGAGCAAGTTCTGAGAAACCTGGTGCCCGAGTCCAGCCATTTGATCAAGCTCCTATTTCAACCTTCGTTTATCATAGAGCAATCATCCCAGGGATGGCCAGTGCTGGTCATGGGAGGGACCGAGGATCCAGTGGCGCCGATGGTGTCCGTACGGCAGACAGCCGAATGCTTGGCTGCCGAATGCCGGGAATATTCTGGCCACGGTCACTGGTTGCTGGAAGAGGAGGGATGGGAGGCGATCGTCAACGACGCCCACCGGTGGTTGATACAGGGCCTCGGAGAGGCCGTGCTTTTGAACCCTTCCTGAGGGGCCTCTTGGAGTGGGCGGCCATGAGCAGGCACTTTCACCCAGCATCGGTAGATGTTATTATGGAGTATGGAGGAGTCTGCCCGCCGGATTGCCGACAAATCCCAGCCGTTATCCACAGGAAAGGCCTAAAAGGCGCAAACCATCGGGTTAAAAAATGAACGATTTGAGTTTTCTTGTGGCCTTTACGGCGGGGTTGATGTCTTTTCTCTCGCCTTGTGTGTTGCCGCTTATCCCTTCCTATCTTTCGTTCGTATCCGGCGTATCGTTGGAAGATATGCGGGGCCAAACGGTCAAGAGCCAGGTGCGCCGACAGGTGGTTCTCAATTCGCTGTCTTTTATCATGGGGTTTTCTCTGGTCTTTATCTCCCTGGGGGCTTCCGCCAGTCTTCTCGGCGGCCTGTTCATCGGTTATCGTAGCTTCATCCGGATATTGGGGGGCAGCTTGATCTCCCTAGTCGGCCTCTATCTGATAGGAGTATTCAAAATCCCGGCGCTCGATCGGTACGTTCAGTTCAACCTCAAGGGAAAACCCGCGGGCTACATGGGTTCTCTACTCGTTGGGATTACCTTTGCCGTAGCGTGGACACCCTGCGTGGGGCCGATTCTAGGCGCGGTACTCATGTTGGCAGGAACATCGGCAGAGGTCGACAAGGGGGTTTTACTTCTCGCGACCTATGCGGCGGGTCTGGGGCTTCCCTTTTTCCTTAGCGCCCTGGCTGTGGATTCGTTCTTCCATTTCTCTCAGGCCTTTCGTCGCTACATCCGGATCGTTCACGTTGGTGGCGGCGTGCTCCTATTGATAATCGGTATCCTGTTGCTTACCGACTATCTCACATACCTAAATACCTACACTATCAGTCTTACCCCTGAGTGGTTATTGAAGCGCCTTTAGGGACGCGGCGCCGCTAGATCGATCCGGTAGGCGTCTTTCCCTGCATAGGTAGCCCTGCGACCGAGTTCCTCTTCAATTCTCAGCAACTGGTTGTATTTGGCTGTACGCTCACCGCGGGAGGGGGCTCCGGCCTTGATCTGCCCCGCCCCCGTTGCCACCGCTAGGTCGGCTATGGTGGTATCCTCGGTTTCACCGGAGCGGTGGGAGATGACAGTTGTGTAACCTGATTCTTTTGCCAGCCGAATGGTATCCAGTGTTTCGGTCAGTGTCCCGATTTGATTGACCTTGACGAGAATGGAGTTGGCCACTCCTTGTTGGATGCCCTGTTCCAGCCGCTTCTTGTTGGTAACAAAGATATCGTCGCCGACGATCTGCACTTTGTCCCCGAGTGTTTCAGTGAGAATTTTCCATCCCTCCCAGTCGTCTTCGCTCAAGGGATCCTCAATGGAAATGATAGGGTATTGCTTGACCCACTCTTCATAGAGGCGCACCATTTCCCCCTTGTCCTTTCGAGAACCGTCGGATTTTTTGAATACGTAAGAACCGTTCTCGTAGAATTCACTCGCGGCCACGTCCAGTCCTAAGGCAATCTGCACCCCCGGTTGATAGCCGGCTCTGGTGATCGCTTCGAGGAGTAGGTCCATGGCTTCCGTGCTGCTGTTGAGGCGGGGCGCAAACCCGCCCTCATCACCGACGCTGGTATTGTGCCCCTTGCGGGATAGGACGCTTTTGAGGGAGTCGAATGATTCGGCACCGGCCCTGAGGGCTTCCGAATAGCTCTTCATACCGATGGGGATAATCATAAATTCCTGAACGTCGATATTATTATCCGCGTGAGCCCCGCCATTGAGAACATTGAACATGGGTACGGGTAGGACTTTAGCCCTGGGCCCTCCCAGGTAACGGTACAGGGGCATTCCTTGCGCTTGGGCTTCGGCCCGGGCCACGGCGAGAGAGACCCCGAGAATGGCGTTTGCCCCGAGTTTGCCTTTATCCGCTGTGCCGTCGAGGTCGATAAGGAGGCGGTCGATCTTCTGCTGGTCTTTGGCGTCCATTCCCTGCAACCGGGCGGCGAGTTTTCGATTGACGTTGGCTACCGCTTGTTGTACACCTCGGCCCCCATAGCGCTCCCCACCGTCTCTCAGCTCGACGGCCTCATGTTCCCCGGTGGAGGCTCCCGACGGGACGGTAGCCCGTCCCCACGCGTTGTTTCTTTGTAGCAAGACATCCACTTCTACAGTGGGCCGACCGCGGGAATCTAAAACCTCCCGACCGTGTATTTTCTTGATTTTCATCCGCCACCTCTATGATCTTTGCCTTGAGTGAGCAAGGAATTCCTAAAATGTGCTATATTCTTCACTGATCGAACCATGTCTCGCTCCAAAGTATCACGATTCTGGCTTGTTTCCGCCTTGGCTCTGGTGCTTCTTGCCTTTTCGCTCTTTACGGCCTTCGGGGAGCGGGGCTTGCTCCAACTCTGGCGTTTGTCCGAAGAGAAAAAACGGTTAAGTGAAAAAAGCTTTCGTCTCCATCAGGAGAATGAAGTCCTCCGCTCGACAATTAACAGCCTCCTCCACAATGACCGCTACCTGGAAAAAAAAGCTCGGGAAGACCTACGCTTCGTGGGCCCAGGAGAGATCGTGTACCAATTTGCCTCGGAAGACTCAAGGGGCAGCAGGGACGAGTCCGTCAAGGGACAGGCTCCATCGCCTCGCCTGTCATGGGAACGAAACGAACATCCGTAATGGTTTCCAACTTCACCTGCCCTTGAACTTTCCTTGCCCGTACCAGTTGCTGGGTCGTGTAGGTCTTGCCCATTGGGAGGACGATCCGTCCTCCCTCATGAAGCTGATTCCACAAGGAGTTGGGGATCTTCGCCACCGATGCCGTAACGATAATGGCGTCGAAAGGGCCCTGTTCTTGCCAACCAAAGAACCCATCACCGGTTTTAACATGTACGTTCGTGTAGCCGAGTCGGAGAAGTATGTCACGGGCACTGTTGGCCAGGGTGGGTATAATTTCAACGGTGTAGACTTCCTCGACCAGGCCACTTAAAACGGCGGCTTGATAACCTGATCCTGTGCCCACCTCGAGGACTCTTTCCTTACCTTTAAGTTCCAGGAGTTGAGACATCAAGGCGATGATGTAGGGTTGGGAGATAGTCTGCCCCTCCCCTATGGGTAGGGGCCGGTCCCCATAGGCGAGGAAGCGGTCCCTTTCGGGGACAAAGAAGTGACGGGGTACAGTCGCCATGGCTTCCAAAACTCGCGGATCCATGATTCCATGTCCTTTGAGGTCCTTGGCCACCATCCGCTGGCGCAATCGGGCGTAATGGGCGTCGGATTGCTCCGCAAAGAGCGCTAGTGGGGGAAATAAGAGCAGCGTTAAATAGGCCCAGAATCCAAGAAGCATTTAGTTGCCTAGTCTGAAAACAAACAGATTTTGGGGATATGCTCATTACCTTATTGGCTTAAGGATCAAAAGTCGAGCACTGCTTTTTAGGGCAAGGGGGCGAAGTTTTTGACCGCTTGCCTCTCGGGGATTGAGATTGGGGGCCAGAAAGGGTATTTTAGATACTCGGATAGCTAGGGTTATGACCTTCCCTGTGAGCGGGCGTAATTCAGCGGTAGAATGCCAGCTTCCCAAGCTGGACGTCGCCGGTTCGATCCCGGTCGCCCGCTCCAAATTTTCTTTCTCAGACGTTCGTTGATCGAGAGTTTCGGTCGTTCCGTCACCGGCTTGAGTGTTATACTCACGATTACCGGTTAACATTGCCTTCCTTCTCGAGGGATGGGGGTCCCGCCGTCTTTCCATATCACCATATTGACATGACAGAGCCCGTAGGCTACTTCCAGGGTTGGTCCGTCTACACAGATGATCCCAGGAGAACCGTCATGAAAGTCATCGACGCCGATGCGCACGTCGAAGAATCCGTCGCAACTTGGCAGTATCTCGAGCCACAATTCTATCCCAGGAGACCCATTCCAGTAACATTGCCGCAGGACACGAGCTGGGGGAAGTGGAACGCGGTATGGCTCATAGACAAGAAAGTGCGCCAGGCAGCGGCCAATCCAACAACGATGGAGTTGGCACAGAGCAAAGGGATCTCAGTCCCGTCTCAAGAACTCACGAGTGTACCGGCGCGGCTCGGTGATCTGGACTTATTTGGCATAGAAAAGCAGGTTATTTATCCCTCTGCTTGGCTTGGATGTCTGGCCGAGGACGTAGAGTTGGAAGCGGCCCTCGCTAAAAGCTACAACGAATTCATGTCCACCCAATGTACCCAGTCCGGAGGGAGACTCATGTACGCGGCGGTACTGCCCTTTCGGCAACCTCAAACGGCCGTCGATGAGATTCGCAATGTACGGAAAATGGGAGGGGCCGTGAGCATCTTTGTCCGGGGAATGGAGTGGGACATGCCGGTCAATCACCCTTCCTTCTTCCCGATTTATGAGGAAGCGGAACGCCAGAATCTGGCCATAGCTGTGCACATTGGATTTGGCAGTCCAGCTATCAGTCGGATGTTTGAAGGTCTCGCCGGCCTGCCAGATGAGAGGCCTTTTATACCCCCCAGAGGCCGGCTACTCGTTAGTGGCCTGCTGATCCAGTACGCCTTCAACGGGATTATCACTGCGGGTCTAATGGAAGAGTTCCCTAAACTCCGTTGGGTATTTCTTGAGGCAGGCTCCGAGTGGATGGTCCCGGCGGTCAGAATTGTGGAACGTTCGGATAACCGCCAGATCCGAAAGCACTTCGAGGAAGGGCGCTTATTTGCATCCTGTGAGCCCGATGAGAACCTGCCTTATCTGATGAACGAGTTTGGGGAGGATTGGCTCGTGGTGGCGAGCGACCTGCCCCATGCCGATGACTTTCATCACGATCGCCCGGAAGAGGTGTTTCGCCAACGGGGCGACCTCTCTGAAAGCCAGCTTCGGAAACTTCTCTGCGACAATGCTGCCCGGCTGTACGGTCTTTGAGTAACGTTTGTGTCGCCATGACGTAAATAAGGAAGGAGAGCTGCGCAATGACGGGACGACTTACTGACAAGGTGGCAATTGTTACGGGGGCTGCAAGCGGTCAGGGACGGGTGGCGGCGGAACTCTTTGCCCGGGAAGGCGCTCAAATGGTCTTGGCCGATATGGATACGGAGGGGTTGGAGGAGGTTGCGGCTAATGTACGCAAGGGCGGCGGAGATCCCCAGTTATTCATGGGGGACCTCACGCAGGAAGAGGCCAACCGAGATATGGTTGCAGGGGCGGTAAATCGCCACGGGAGGGTCGATGTCTTATATAATGGAGCAGGTCTCGTGAGGATGGGTCCACTCCACGAAACCAGTCTCGAAAACTGGCACTTTACCCTCGAACACGAACTGACCATTACCTTTCTCGGATGCAAGCACGCCGTGCTCGCCATGCTGAAGACCGGCTCCGGCAGTATCGTCAACATCTCGTCCGGTTCTGGAGGAGTCCGGGGTGTTCCCAACCACGCGTCCCACGCAGCCACCAAGGCAGGAATTGTCGGATTAACCCGTCAAATGGCCGTCCAATACGGACCCCGGGGTATTCGCTGCAACGCCATCGCACCGGGCTATCTGGTTTACGCCCCGGGGCAGCGTCGGGTGGCTTCCCAAAGCGGCGAGCGCTCTCCTGAGGGAATTCCCCTTAAACGGTTCACGCGGCCGGAGGATACGGCCTACTGCGCGCTCTTCCTTGCTTCTGACGAGGCCAGCTACATTACAGGTCAGTTATTGGTCGTGGATGGCGGGAATTCGGTGCGCTGATTCTTTCGCCCGGTGTTTGGAAATTTCCCCATTTGTGGTTGTCCCATATGGGGACGGGCTAACATACCGGCGGACAGGTTCTTGGCCGCGACTTTAGGCGAGAAACGTGAACCGCCTAGTGACCACACTTGGCGACTATTGCACTTACTCGTTGCCACTGGGCTTCGAGTTCCTTGCGGGCCAGAAGGTCGTTGGAGGCCTCCTTGACGATCTCGTCTTTGAGGGTTCTCTCGACGGAGTAGTTCGAATAGATCTCACCGGTCTGCTTCATCTCTTCGGCAATTTGCCTGAGTCCGTGGAGGGGAATGCGGCCGTCCACGGGAAGGGATCGACCCTCGAAGCCCGTGGGGGGGGCACTTTTCGGAGGAAGCGCTCATCTTAGCTGGGGCTTGCCGGCCTGAGCCTCTTTTCCATATCGACTAAATATTCGTAGTTGTCCGGGTTTCGCTCGAACCAGAAGGCGCGTAGGATGGCCTTCATGAACCTCTTGAGATCGTCTCTATTCTGTTCAGCGAACAGGGTCGTCGCGGCAATCACACGCTCCGGCCTACCCCGGGGAAACAGCTTCTCCGTGCTGAGGAGAAGGGTGCATCCCATTTTTTCGAGATCCGATGAAAAAGGTGGGTTAGAGGCCGTACAATCTACCTTCCCGTCACGCATAGCCTCTACGTGAGCGGGGTTGTCGTGGTAGGCAAAGATCCGATCCAGTACCCACTCGACATCCGACTTTGGTTCGAGGCCCGCCTTGCGCAACTCCTCGCCGATGATGGCGTAACGGATGCCCTCGGTTTCCCTCAGGTCGATTTTCGTACCGCGGAGATCACCGATTATTCTTAATTCCCGGCCTTGCGTACTAATTTGCGTTGGGTGCGAAGCGCTAGCCGCCAACAATCGCCAGGTCGGCCCCCCGGCTGTTGAGATAGATTACCGAACTGGCCTTCGCCCTCAACACGATGTAAATGCCTCTTTGCTTCATGGCGGCGAAAAGGGCCGGTTTTTCCACTTGCGGAGGAATGAGGCCTTCTTCCCTGAAGATTCCCTTTTCCAAGGCTATCGTGGCTGCGGTGCTGTGCCCCACATGGTAACTGGATGTGGCAATACGAATGAGTCCCGGAGGTGTCATGGTTCCACACCGGTGGATGACTTGGGAGTGCCAAAGTGAAGTTCCAGATTGTTTCCTTCCGTATCGAACAGGTAGATGGTCCTGCCG
The DNA here is from genome assembly GCA_963664015.2 of Binatia bacterium. Classification (GTDB taxonomy): domain Bacteria; phylum Desulfobacterota; class Binatia; order UBA9968; family CAXXLF01; genus JACZQL01. The sequence goes on from CAXXLF010000002.1 coordinate 1,793,756, forward strand.
CTTTTGCGGTCGACGCAGCGGTGAAATTTCCCGGATTGCTTTACGGTATTTAGGGCTTCATCGTACGCTTCCCAATTCATTTCGAAGGCCTGATGCGCAATGCCGTCTTCCGAGATGACGTCCCTATCAAGGGGTTGGGGTCGTTCGAAAAGAACCACCTCGTCGTCACCACACTTGAACCGGTCCAAGCGTGCACGCTTGCCATGGATCTCGGGGCTCTTGCGAGGCCAGTCGTCTCCTCCCACTCGGCCGAGGTATTGTAACCACAGCACCTCGGTGTAAAAGTCCCGTGCCCGGTCGAGGTCATTAACTGGGATTCCCGTGTGATAGACTTTCTCTACTTTCATAAGGGAGCTCCTTTCCCAAAAACATCAGCGTCGTGTAAGGTTTCTTCGTGTCCGCCCACCAGAGCCGTTTCACTAACCACGCGGAAGTTATCAGCCCCTCAGGCAAGACGAGATAGGGGTCTAAATGAGAGAGGGTTCTATCTTTTTTTACTCTTTACTTTCTGGCCGAATACAAAGAACCGGGCAGACACACCGGCGTACAACCTGTTCGGTGACGCTGCCGATCAGTAGGTGAGGGATGCCCGTAATCCCGTGAGTGGACAAAACGATCATGTCTATCGCGTCGTCTTTGGCCTTCTCCACGATTTTGCGATAGGGGACTCCGACAACCACATCCTGTTTGATCTTGACATTGGGAGGAAGCTTGAAAAGGTTTTCCTTGATGAAATTAGCGATGTCGTTTTTCCGGTCCTCAACGAGTTCATTGATGGGACGGAACTCGAGAGGCATTGCGATCCAACCGTCCGGGCCCGGCTCGTACATGCCGGTCTCTTCATATCGAATGACATGGTAGACGGTGACCTCAGCGTCATGGTTTTCCGCCAGGTCGACGGCGTAGCGAACACCGGCCTGGAACAGATCTGAGAAATCCGTGGGAGCGAGAATTGTTTTGATGGTCAGCATGGAAGCCTCCTTATGCGAGTCGGCGAATTCTATAATCATTTTCTATAATAGATAAGGGATCTTGGGCTTCTGGTTTGCGCTGGACGCCAGCGGGCAAAACGGATAAAGAAGAAAGGGGAGTGTCGTTATTATGCCTCTTGTGGTTCCGTGTCCCCAATGCAAGATAGAAGTCACTTGGGAGGGTAACCCCCATCGACCCTTTTGTTCTGAACGATGCGGGCTCATCGACCTAGGCGCCTGGACAGAGGAGCGGTACTGTATTCCCGGCGGAAAACTGAAGGACGAATCGGAGGGGGAGGACCAGGACCCCGGCGACGGCCTTCACAGATAGCTGAAACAGCATGAGTATTCACCCTACTGCCATTGTAGACCCACGTGCGGAGATTGATCGGTCAGCGGAGATCGGACCCTACGTGGTTGTCCAGGGGTCGGTCAAGATTGGGCGTGCCACGCGGGTCATGGCGCATGCGAGCATTATGGGTTGGACCGAGATCGGAGTGGAGAACGAGATCCATGGGGGGGCGGTGATTGGGGACGCACCACAGGATCAGGCTTACAAAGGGGAGGAGAGCTACCTCAAGATTGGCGACCGAAATATCATTCGTGAGTTTGTTCAAATACATCTCGGGACGAAACCCGGATCGTCAACCATTATTGGTAACGACAATTTTTTTATGACGACTTCCCACGTGGCGCACAACTGTCGGCTTGGCAACCGGATCGTCATGGTCAACGGGGCGGTGTTGGGAGGATACGTGGAGGTGGGAGACCAGGCCTTCATCTCGGCCCATTGTGTTGTGCACCAGTTTATCCGTGTGGGCGAGCTTTCCATGATGCGAGGTCTAAGTGGTACCAGTCGAGACGTTCCACCGTACTCGATCATCGACTGGCAGCACAGGGTACGTGGCGTCAACGTAATAGGATTGAAGCGCGCCGGTTACGATGACCAGCGCATCCGTCAGATCAGGGCGGCCTACCGAATCCTTTTTCGTAAAGGGCGCAATCTCTCCCTGGCTGTTCAAGAACTCATCCAAAAGACGCAACCCTCTGGTGAAGTAGCTGCGCTCCTGGATTTTATCAAATCTTCCGAACGGGGAGTCTGTTTGGGAGGTTAACCGGGCGTTGCTGAATCCGCTGTAGCTACGGGCTGAGGTGGACCCGTCATCGGAGGCGGCGGTCCCACGAAAATCACACGATCTTTTCCCTGAAGGTGATCGGGGGTGATCACGTAAGTTCCACCCACTGCTGGATGGATGATGCTCTTGGCAACGTCGGACCTTCCGCCGCTGACCACATAACCGAGCCCGCCGGTAACGACACCCAGCGCAGCGTAGGTTACCTTTAAAGGACTGTAGAGGATGCTGGCAAGGACCGAACTGATGCCCAAGCTCGCCTCTTTAGCCGTCTTTCGGGAGGGGTTATCGGCGTTGGTCTCTGAATCGTCAGCAGAGAGAGGGTTCTCGTCTGTAACGACCTCTTGTGTCTCACCGATGCTGGAATGCCATAGGGAGAAGAGCAGTAATAACACCCATACCATTCCTTTTAGATAAGGCGCCCGCATCAGGCGGGTACTAGATCAATATTCTCTTTCCCTCTCAAACCTTTTTATTTGGAAGTTTTCAAGATCGGGAGATGGTTGACCCAACAGCGTCGGAAACATTGGTAAAACCATCGCGGTGAATCAGTGCGAGGAGGCCCCGGTTAATGTTTTTAACGACAGTGGGGCCCTCATAGACGAAACTCGTATATATCTGAACGGCCGTTGCACCTGCGCAAATCATTTCGTAGGCATCATCGGCGTTGAAGACCCCGCCGGAACCAATGATGGGAAGCCTCCCCTCAGTGGCCTGGTAAATATGGCGGATAAAAGTCATGGCTAGGGCTTTGAGTGGCCGGCCGCTGAGTCCACCGGGCTCATCAATGCGAGTGCGAAGGGTTTCCCTTAGGAAGGCCGTAGCGTTGGTGGCGATAATGGCTGCAACTTCGTGGGAGCGGACCACTTCGACGATCTGGTCCAAGTGGGCAAGGTCCAGGTCCGGAGCAATCTTGACCAGGATTGGTTTCGGGCTCTGGCTGGGTGCTTTTGCCAGCTCATGGTTCTTCGCCGTGATGGCCCCAAGCAGTTCTCCCAAGCGCTCTTTTTCCTGGAGCTCCCTGAGGTTGGGTGTGTTCGGCGAGCTGACATTGATGGTGAAGTAGTCACCGTAAGGAAAGAGCCTCTCGAAGGTAAAGAGATAATCCGCCACCGCGTCGCTGTTTTCCACGTGTCGGCTCCTGCCGATGTTGATACCCATAGGTACGCTCCGGTACGACTGAAGCTGCTGCCACCGCTCTAGCCTTTGCCCGATCTTCTCTGCCCCGTCATTGTTAAACCCGAGGCGATTGATCAAAGCACCGTCTTTGGGCAGGCGAAAGAGTCGCGGCTTGGGATTACCCGGCTGCCGAACCGCCGTCACGGCGCCTATCTCGTAAAAGCCAAAACCAAAGGCCGGCCATAGGGAGAGCGCTTTGCCATTTTTATCGAAGCCTGCTGACAGGCCCACAGGGTTGGCAAAGGTCAAGGGACCGAGCCGGACCTGAAGGCGCGGATCTTGCACGCAAAGGAGTTTGGCTAGGACCCTTTCCAAAAAGTTCAGGTGGGCTAATAGGGAAAGGGTCTGCTCATGAGTCGTTTCAGGGTCTTTTAAAAAAAGAATCGGCCGAAGGAGACTTTTATAAAACACATATAATCCATAGCACAGGTCCCGTGCGCCGTACCATGCGGGGTTTACCGGGTTCACTGTGACTCGTTTTTTCGTTACCGATCTTGCCTGCTCTCATAGGGCCCGGGGTGATTCTATTTCCAGAATCGAAAGAAGTGATGCACAGGGCTGTGGCCCGAACCTACGGAAAAGCCATTGGCGATTGCCTGGGTAATAAACCGCTTGGCTTCAGCCACAGCCCTTTCCAAGGTCTGACCCTTCGCTAGGCCTGCAACAATGGCTGCAGAGTAAGTACAGCCCGTGCCATGGGTATTGGCACTGGCTATCCTGGCAGCTCTAAACTCGCGAAATTGACGCCCGTCATAAAAGAGGTCTGTGGCAGGGCCTCGGCGATGGCCGCCTTTGATCACAACGCACCGTGCGCCCATATCGATGATCTTTTTTGCCGCATCCCGAATGGCAGATGCGCGTCTCCCCGGGATACCCGTAAGTGCTTCTGCCTCGGGCAGGTTGGGGGTCACCAGTGTGGCCAAGGGGATCAAGTGAGACCGAAGCGCGGCAATGGCGTTGCGGCGCAGCAAGGGCTCTCCTCCCTTGGCAATCATAACCGGATCCACGACCAGATTGGCAAGTCCATGTTCTCGGACCTTGTGTGCCACGACGTAAATAATGTCAATGTTTGCCAGCATACCGGTTTTGAGGGCCTGACTCCCGATGTCTTGGATCACGGAATCGATCTGGGCAGCCACCATGGACGGAGGTAAATGCAACACCTTGGCGACACGCCTTGTATTTTGCGCAGTAATCGCGGTGATGACCGATGTGCCGTAAACGCCGAATGCGGCAAACGTCTTGAGATCCGCCTGGATTCCAGCCCCCGCTCCCGAGTCCGAGCCGGCAATGGTCAGGGCCTTGTAAACGGGATTCATTGGCCCCTATATTAACCTTCATAGCACCAAAGGTCGAGAGCGCCCTGACCATCCCGGGGGATTTTTAAGAAATGATCGATGACCACCGATGCCCCATTCCGTATTGACTTGGATTGGTCGTTTACCTTATACGTGGTTCGAACAGCTTACCAAATTTCTATTAAAATCCATTTAGAAGGAGGTCTTATGATACAAACGCTGGGGTTGGTGCATTTTACGATCCCTGTAACGGATCTGGATCGTAGTGCAAAATTTTATCAGGAGCTTCTAGGAATCCGTCTTTTGCGCAAGACACCGCGGATGGCCTTTATGAAATGCGGTAACGATTATTTAGTCCTCGGCACGAGCAAGACGCCCATCCAACTCAACGTGGAAGGTGAAACATCCATTCACCACGCCTTCAAGGTGGCGCCGGAAGACTTCGATCGCTCCACACAATTCCTGAAAGAAAAATGGATCGAGATTCTTGACATTGAGGACCGGCAGGAAGGGACTTTCCAGGGGAGATCCGCCTACTTTCACGACCCTGACGGTAACACTTTGGAGATCCACGACGCCCGTAAGATTGGCGTAGAATAGGGTCAGGAAAAGGGCCAGCGTTCGATTGGGATTCGACGCAGCCAGATCAAGATGTGGCATGGCCCGGGCTAGTTGCGGGGAGACTGGGCTGTGCGACGCCGGATAAAATTCCTTAGAACTGAAAAATAGGGCTCACCGCCGACCAGATAAGTGTCATTGTGGCTCGCGCCCTGAATCGTATAGAACTCTTTGGGCTCATGGGCGGCCTCGAAAACCTTTCTTCCTTGGGCGTAAGGGACGATGTCATCTTGGTCACCATGGATGACCAGCACCGGTGATTTGGCTAGCGGAATGATTTTAAGTACATCGTATCGTGTCTTGAGAAAGGGGCCGAGGGGTAGGAAGGGGAAAGCCACCTTGGCCATCTCGGCGATAGAAGCAAACGGGGTTTCTAAAATTACGGCTGCGGCGTTCTCCTGCGCGGCAAGGTGAGCGGCTACTGCGGCTCCTAAGGAGCGACCAAAAATTACCAAGTATTTTAAATCTATGTTTTTTTGCCTCTGCAAATACTGGAGGGCTGCTTGAGCATCTTGGTAGGTACCGTTCTCCGATGCCTGGCCCTCACTTTTTCCGTAACCGCGGTAATCAACGATAAAGATATGGGTTTTTAGCTTCTCATGGACGAGTCTGAGGTTATGAAGCCGGTGGCTGATGTTTCCGGCGTTGCCGTGGAACCAGAGCAACGTAGGTCCTTCCACCGCCGAAGGGATATACCAGCCGTTTAGCCGGACTCCATCCGCCGTGGTGAAATAGATGTCCTCGTAGGTAAGATCAAACTCTTTGGGAGTCTGTACGATCTCGGCGGTAGGATGAAAAATAAAGCCCGTTTCCATTTCACAACCCCAGAGGAGGAAGAGGCCAGGGAGCAGCAATCGGCGAATACTAAGGACAAGAGGTGATGACATTTTTCCAACGGTGAAGAGCCTCGGTTTCCGCCACCGCGCCATTTTGAATGTCCGCATAGAGAGAAGAACCGGTAGCGCGGAAACGGTTATCTAGTGTTGGTGCTCCCCTCTCAGCTTCCACTCAAGGCCGTCGATAATGCACTCCACACTGGCCCTCAGAATATCCTCCGCCACTCCAACCGTGCCCCAGCTCTCCTGGCCATCGGTGAATATAGCCAGGACCCGGACCGGTGCACCGGCCATGTCTTCTTCGTCCTCAGCATCGCCATGGTGTAACAGGCGGAGATCGCACTCCAGTAAATGGACCTCCGAGAGCTGGGGGCAATGCTTTTCGAGCACCTTGCGCATGGCATGATCCAAGGCATGAACGGGGCCTCGCCCATGGCCTACCTCATGCTCCTCTGTTCCGAAGATGTCCACCAGCACCGAAGCCTCCGTCAGGCCAGTCATCGGTTCAGGGCTGCCGAAATCTACCTGGTCGTCGATTTTGCAGTGGCTCACACGGAAAGGTTTGAGATAATTCTCGGGTTTATGGATCGACATGAGTTCGAACGATGCCCAGGCTCCATCTAAGCGAAAAAACTCCTCTTTGAGATTCCTTGCCACAGGCGCCTCCTATTCCCTATTTTGGCTCCCGATATTTTGATTATATCGACCTATTAAGAAAAGGACCAGAGATTCCGGGTGGTTGAATTAACCATGTATTCTTTTATAGTGGGGGTAGATTTTGGTATGATTATAGATAATGGAAAAGCAGATCATCGGCGATCGGATGAATACCTTTTTCCTTAAGTTAACCCGCCAGAGCTTCTGGGAGCTAGGTATCAACGATGATTCGGTTGCAGAATACGTGGCGGATGTCCTGACGGACTTTTCCCGTATGGACAACTTGTATGGGTTCCCCGCCCAACCGGAGAAAAAATTGGTGACCGTCGTAGAAGTGTTGACGGCAAAGGAGCCAGACCCCGCGCCGGATGCGACCACGGGTAGTCCAACCCTGTTAAAGGAGCGAGAGCTTCGCAAATATCTGGGCGATTACAACCTGTTCATGAGTGGTATGTTACGATCCCATGTGGAACACGGAGGATCTTTGAACGCCTATCTTGAGGAAAGAAGTCGGTCCTACTGGACCGTATCCGAGCTGGATTTCTCCGTTTATCGGACCGGATTCCTTCTCTTTCAAGAGCTGTCGAACCAATTTGAATACTATTCGGGAGCCCTCGACTATATGCGCAAGGCCTATTTTGCCCATGAACCGGGCGAAGATCCCTTCAAGGGTTTTTTGAAGCAGATCGAAGGCTGGATGAAACTGAACGTCTCCGAGAATTAGTGTCTTCCATATCTCTACGGTTGCACCCATCCGAAGGCCGTACTACTTTTTAGGGCGGTCCGTGGTTAGCAAGATTTAACCATTACAAGGTTCGGAACCCGGTTGTGAAGAAATTGGTCCTTGGGGCATTGTTCCTCTCGTTTTCCTTGCTCTTGTTTATCGGCTTCCTGTTTGCATTTCTTTCCACCCCCTCCCGGGGTAACCCCGGTGCGGTAGAGTTCGCCGTCGATCGGGGGGAGTCTTTCTCTTCAGTGGTCGACCGGCTCGAAAGGGTGGGCGTGATTTCCCATGAAAGGATCTTCACGCTTTGGGCCCGATTGTGGGCACTGGACAAAAAGATTCAATGGGGGCTTTACCGCTTTGTGTTGCCTTTGGCGCCCATCAAGGTCCTGGACCGAATGGTGCTGGGGAAGGGCCACTTCCGTCGCCTGACCATTGCCGAAGGATTGACGTTAGTTGAGATCGCGGCTCTTGTGGAGCGAGAAGGATTGGGCAGCAGCGAACGGTTCCTCGAGGAGGCGCGCAATCCAGAAATTCTTGCCCGGGTTGGTCTGCAGGACGTAGGAGCGGAAGGCTATCTTTTTCCGGACACCTATCATTTCTCCCTTTCGGCCAGCGAGCGGGATATCATCAAGATGATAATGGATTACTTCGATGAGAGGTTTACGCCGGCCATGGAAGAACAAGCCAGGAGAGTCGGTCTCAACCGGCACCAAGTGGTTACCCTGGCCTCTCTCATTGAAAAGGAAAGCGGGGTCGATAACGAGCGGTCCATAGTCTCGGCGGTCTTTCACAACCGACTGAGGGACCGGATTCCGCTTCAGAGCGACCCGACGGTCATCTATGGTTTGAAAAGCTTTAATGGGGATTTGACGCGCAAGCACTTGCGCACGCCGACTCCTTACAATACCTACGTCATTCGGGGCCTTCCGCCTGGCCCCATCAGCAACCCGGGTCTAGCCTCCCTTTGGGCCGCGCTCTATCCGGCCGACGTTTCCTACCTCTACTTCGTTTCCAAGAATGACGGGACCCACTTCTTTTCCGAAACCATCGGCGAACATAACCAGGCAGTCAACCGTTATCAGCGTCGCCGCGTTAACGGACACTGATTGGTGAGATGATAGGTTTGACCTTGGAGCTTTTGTTGCATCGCAGAGCAGGGGCTGACCGAACCCATGATACCGCTTGGTTGATAGACACCAGGGTCCAAGGTCAAAGTCGTTTTGTGAACCTAGCGACAATCCATGGTGACGATCAGATTCTTGAAGCCTTGTTGAAAAAGGTCCCGGGTCCATGATTCGGGTGCCCCAATTGAAAAGAATGATAATCTGCCGATAGCGTTGGTGATTACGGAGTAATGATGGCTTAGAAGAAGTCTGAAAAAGCCAAAACGGTGAAAAAAGTGAAACGCAGGGGGTGGTCCCACCCATTGAGGTGTCCGATTTACAGCGGGCAGTGGAAGAGGACGGGGGAAAGGTCCTGGGTATTTATCGGGAACCGTACGGTGGCTCTTGGGTGGCCATAGCGGCCTTGCCCATCGACCAGGTCGAGCCGACGCCTTTCCAACGCAATCTTTCGGAAGCCCACGTACGTAAGCTCGAGACCGCTATTGGCAGGCTGGGGTGCTTTTTCGACCCCATTGTGGTGGTGCGGGCCCAGGGGGCAACCGAGTCGAATGTTAAGTACTGGACACCCAATGGGCACCATTGGGCTTTGATGACGCCCTGGAACGAATGATGAAAGCCGCCGCCAAATTCAATCCGGAGAAGATCAAGGTGGAAGATCTGGCTCGCAGTGGCGGGCCTATGGAAGAAGGCGGCTGTTCCTGTACGTTCTCGACACCTTCTGAGCCAGTTGGCGGTGGGCGATTATCGGACGGCACTGTCCATTTCCACCCCTGGTGACTCTCCCATAGAACTGGTCGAGGAGCGAGCCAAGTCGAATTTCCCATTCCCACCTGTCGGCTATACGCTTCTCTATGATCCCGGGGTCGAAACTCCCTTTAATCATCTCAATACTCCGCTATTAGCAAAGCTGGCCCATGATTGGGGCGATGCTCCTTTTATTGATCGAAGTCTTGCTGCGTCAGTGGGGCTCCTGGAGGGGGCTTTAGGGCCTCACGATTATAGGAACAGATGCCTTTGAAGACGCTGCCGTGTTGCCGTATACTCTTTCCAGTCCACCGGGCAGAGGGGTGATGTCACGATTGAAACGTGGGCTGCTGGCATTGGATCAAAAGGAACAAGACGATGGAAAAATCAGAGCATCATGGGCTGTTAGAGCTGTTTAACTTGGGGGCGAGGTTGGGCTCGTTGGAAGGCTACCTCTATGGCGCGGCGAAAGTAGAGAAAAAGTATCTGGCCGGATGGCTGCATAATATAGACCGTGAGTTCAAAGAGCTGCCTACGGAGGTCGGTCGCCATATCGCAGAGGATTATGCGACCGTACTGGATAAGGTGCTAAAACTCGTCCAGGGACACTTTGGGGAAAATGACGTGGACACGCTACAGGTCAAGGAAATTGTGGCCAGTCTCAAAGGACTCAACCAGTGAGGTGGAAAACCGGAAAAGGTACTGAAATCATAGGGGGTCGGAACTTGCCATGCGCTTTTTCTTTGCCTAAGATGAAAAGTCCAGAAATCGGCTGGATCTAATGATCCTGACTAAACGACAGAAAGAGATTCTTGATTACGTACAGGGGTATACGGCACAGCAGGGATACGCCCCAACCCTTGCTGAAATCGGCCTTCACTTCGGTCTGACCTCTTTGGCCACGGTGCATAAGCACCTCACCAATTTGGAGGAAAAAAGGCTAATTCGAAGGCAGCGAAACCGAAGCCGGGCCCTTGAGGTGGTTCAAAATCTAAGGAAGAGAAGAGCTGCCGTGGAAGTCCCCCTCTTGGGTATGGTGGCAGCGGGGTCTCCTATTGAGGCCGTGGAGATAAACGACAGCCTGGCCGTTCCTGAGGAATTGGTGCGGGATAAAAATGTTTTTGTTCTCCAGGTCAAGGGCGATTCGATGATTGACGAACAGATCCTCGACGGAGACCTGATCCTTGTACAGGCCCGATCTAGCGCGGAAAACGGGGAGACGGTTGTTGCCTTAGTCGACGGGGGTTCGACGGTAAAGAAGTTCTATCGGGAAGCCGGCGGTCAGATTCGCCTACAACCGGCCAACGAATACCTGGAGCCCATCTGGGCGCCTGAGGATCGCGTGGAAGTCCGGGGAGTTGTGGTGGCCGTGATCCGTAAGTATTAGGGGTGTGCGAACTTTTCCCCTTACCACCGGATTTCCCGTATACAAGTGGAGGGGTTGGATTGATAAGGCACTCTGCAGACTAACACCGTAAAAACAAAGGGATACGTCCAAGGACCGGGGTTTACAATTGCAGGGTCAGATGCTAAGGGATTGTGAAACAATAGCCGCGAGGTGTTTATGGCCGGAGAAAAAGCAGAAAGTAAAGAGCGAATCTACTTTAGGGGCCTTCAGAATATCAACTATAGCTTGATGGAGGTCATGCAACAGATGCGGGATCTCCCCCGTGTGATCAAGGCTAAAGATCTGCCCCCCCGCGATGTAACGGGTCCCCAATACTTTAACCGATGGCTCATGGAACCTGCCATGGGAAAGATGCAGAGCATCCAGTCCCACATGGTGGATCTGGCCCCAGGGGGGCGTTCCCAGAAACACGGTCACATGAACGAGGCGGTTTTCTACATCCTGGATGGCAAGGGGTACGATATACACGACGGCGAACGTTACGACTATGAGGCGGGTGACATCGTTGTGGTGCGCAACGGCTGTGTACACCAACACTTCAACTCGGACTCCAAAAAACCTCTAAAGGCATTGGTTGTCAAGAGTAAGCCAATGTATTTGTTTATGAATCTGCTCTTTCAAACGGTAGTGGAAAAAGCGCCTGGGGGGTCCCCCCCGGGGTTCGAGGGGTGGGACGCGGAAGATTTTTAACGAGATCAAACTCGAGGCGAGGAACTTTCCATGAAACACGAAGAGGCAAAGAAATTCCAAATTGGTAAGAAAAAGGCGCGCTATTACGACGCGAGCATCGAAGAAGTCCAAAAAAATAAAAAAGCGGACACAAAGCTCCAGGAAGTCGTTAAGGCCAAAGATATGCCGTGGGAGGACTCTCGTCACGGGCGGCTGAAGCATATTGTGAATGAAAAAACGAAGGCCAGAGTGAAGACCGTGGATATGTATATTCAAGAAATTCCACAAGGAGGTTGTTCTGGCAAACACCGGCACATGGCAGAAGAGTTTCTCTTTGTTCTTGAGGGAAGGGGATACGATCTCCACTGGGACGTTAATGCGCGAATCGGGGATAAGTACACCTGGGAGGTTGAGAAAGAGCCCAAACGGTACGAATGGGAGGCGGGAGACGTGATCTTTGTTCCCGTCAACACGGTTCATCAGCACTTCAACTCGGACCCGGAAAAGCCGGCGCGGTTGCTCTCTGGAATGAATCGGATCTACAAAGACATGGGTTTTCATGACCTGGAGCAGATCGAAGATGCCCCGGAGGTCAAGGGACTGTAACACCTCCCCATATTTCTAGGTCAATTCCTCACTTACCTCCTTAACCGGGCCTCCCATCGGTCTGTTTTTTTCTGAGGCCATCGCAGGATGGCGTTCTATAGGATGTTGGACTGTGCATACGAACTACCTCATTGGAGAAACCAGTCCCTATCTGCTGCAGCACGCCCATAATCCCGTCAATTGGTATCCCTGGGGGGATGAGGCACTAGATCGGGCCCAAAGGGAGAAAAGGCCGATTCTTCTCAGCATCGGTTATTCTGCTTGTCATTGGTGTCACGTCATGGAGCATGAGTCGTTTGAAAACGAGGAAATCGCCGCTCTGATGAATGAACATTTCGTCAATATCAAGGTGGATAGGGAGGAGCGGCCGGACCTGGATGAGATCTACATGAATGCCGTTCAAATGCTGACGGGCCGCGGTGGTTGGCCTATGACCCTGTTTCTGACGCCAGAGGGGAAACCTTTTTTTGGCGGCACCTACTTTCCACCGGAAGACCGATACGGGGTCCAGGGCTTTCCCAGTATCCTCACGGCCGTGGCCCAGGTCTATCGCGAGAAGCCCGATCAGGTAGCGACCACCGTGGACAAGCTGGTTGACGGACTGAATCGGCTGGGGGCGGTCACCGAGAGCGATAGTATCCTTTCTTCGAATACGGTTAGAGGGGCTGCCGAACAGCTCGCCGATGCCTACGATCACGAAAATGGTGGATTGGGGCGTGCACCGAAATTTCCCAATGTGGGAGTGCTAGCCCTTTTTCTCCGCGTTTACTGGCGCACCGGTGAAGGTCGCTACCTGGATATGATCACCCATACGCTCAAGCGGATGGCCGACGGTGGCATCTATGATCATTTGGGGGGCGGGTTCCACCGTTATTCGGTCGATGAGAAATGGATGGTCCCTCACTTTGAAAAAATGATTTACGACAATGCTCAGCTGACGCGGATCTACGCAGACCTCTATCGTGTCACGGGGGAGCCTCGATTCAAGCAAGTTGTAGAGGATAACATCGAATATCTGTTGCGCGAGATGGTGCATCCAGAGGGAGGATTTTACTCCACCCAGGATGCGGATAGCGAAGGAGACGAAGGAAAATACTATGTGTGGGATCGTGCTGAGGTGATGAGCCTGCTGGGTGAAGAAACCGGCGATATCTTCGGGCGGTTCTATGATGTCAGCGATGTGGGTAATTTTGAAGGAAAAAACATTCTCCATCCCATTCTGACTCTTGATCAGGCGGCAAGGTATTTCAAAAAGGAGCCGGCCGAAATCGACGCAGTGATCAATCGATCCAAAGCAATGCTGTTAGAGAAGAGGGAAACGAGGGGCAAGCCTTTCCGGGATGAAAAGATTCTAGCCTCGTGGAACGGCCTCATGTTGTCGGCCATGGGTGCGGCCTTGAAGATCAGCGATCAGCCGGCTCTGCGAAAAACGGCAGAACGGACCGTCGAGTTCCTTTTCACAAAGATGGTGCAAGGGGATCTGATTCTTCATACCTACAAAGATGGAAAGGGCAAAATTCCAGGGTTTTTAGATGACTACTGTTTCGTGAGTGCGGGACTTCTGGATCTCTATGAGGTGACATTGGAGACCAGCTTCTATGAAAAAGCCCGGTGGCTTGCGGACAGAATGATCGCTGATTTTTGGGATGATCAACATGGGGGATTCTTCACCACGGGAACTGCACACGATCGGCTCATCAGCCGAAGTAAACCGGCCTTTGATGGTTCCGTTCCCTCGGGTAACGCGGTAGCATGCCAAGTGCTTTTAAAACTCTATCACTACACAGGGGAAGAACATTACCTGCACCGAGGGGAGCGGATCCTACGATTGTACTACGACGCCATGGAACAACACCCCTTTGGATTGACCGAGATGATTGCTGCACTGGATCTCTATCTCGAAGGGTCCAAGGAGATTGTCATCGTGGGGGAGCGCCAGGACCCTGCTGTGCATGACATGTTGACCGGACTTAGATCTTTGTACCTTCCGGACGTGACGCTGCAGTGCGCGGAGTCCGGAGTGGATCTGCTGCAGAGCGCACCTTGGCTACGAGGCAAGTCTCAAATTGACGGAAAACCAACGGCCTATGTGTGCCAGAATTTTACCTGTTCGGCCCCTGTTACGGACTGGGAAGGTTTAAAGAAATTATTGGAGAAATGAAATCGGTGGACGGATGGTCAATTCGAATGGATAAAAACCTAATCTTATCTAAGGACGGTGCGTATTATGGTTAAAATGTTTTTCGGCGGCGAGCAACGAGATTCTAAGAGCGGTGCGGTGACGGAAATCCGAAACCCTGCCACGGGGGAAGTGGTCGATACGGTTCCCAAGGGAACCGTTGAAGACGTTCGGGAAGCCATCGATATGGCCCATGATTCGGCTAAAGGTTGGGCTAAGATCTCGACAGCCAAGCGGGGCGCCCTGCTGTTTGAGGCCGCTCACCTCATTAAGTCCAAGGAAAAGGAACTGGCGACCTTGCTGACTCAGGAACAGGGAAAACCTATTCGCGAGTCGGTCCTGGAAATCCGCCGATTGGTACACACCCTGGAGCACTATGCGGGGATGGCCAAGTGCCTGAGGGGCGGTTTCGTGGGACTGGATGACGGGCGTTACGGGCTGATTATGAGGAAACCCGTTGGGTTGTGCGGGGCCATTGTGCCGTGGAACTTTCCCGTTGCTCTTATGGGAAACAAGATCGGACCCGCACTTCTGGCGGGTAACCCCATGGTAATCAAACCCGCGGGGACAACCCCTTTAACGGGCGTTCGCTGCGTAGAACTCATCCACCAGGCGGGACTGCCCAAGGGTGTCATTAATATCATCACCGGACCGGGCAGCGTGGTCGGAGAGGAAATTCTCCAACACTCCAAAGTTAGGAAGGTCGGGTTCACAGGTGAAACCGGAACAGGGAAGCATGTCATGGAAGTCGCTTCCAAAGAGGTCAAGCATGTCACGTTGGAACTAGGCGGCAGCGACCCCATGATTGTGTGCGACGATGCTGACCTCGACCGGGCCGTAAGCGCAGCATCGGTGGGCCGTTTTTTCAATTGCGGGCAGGCCTGTTTGGCCGTCAAGAGAGTTTACGTCTTTGACAAGATCGCGGACACCTTCATAGAGAGGATCATCGAAAAGGTCAAAAAGCTACGCATTGGAAATGGAATCAAGTCCGATACCCTTATCGGTCCGCTTCACACGGCGGCGCAGCGTGAGGAAGTCGAAGAGATGGTCGAGGACGCTGTCAAGCGAGGCGCCAAGCTGGTCCATGGGGGAGTGCGTCCCAAAGGTGATGAGTTTAATCAGGGCAATTATCTCCTTCCCGCCCTTTTGACGAACGTGGATCTGGACTCCCGTATCCTTGTCGAGGAGTGTTTTGGACCGGCTCTGCCAATCGTGCGAGTGCGTAATCTTGACGAGGCCCTCACTCAGGCTAATCGTTCGATCTTTGGTCTCGGTTCATCCGTTTGGACCAAAGATATCAACAAGGCCATGCGAGCCGCGGAACATCTCGAGGCCGGTTACACCTGGGTCAACTCGGCACAGATCATATATGACGAATTGCCCTTTGGCGGGGTCAAGCAAAGTGGACTCGGCAAGGAGCACGGGAGTGAGGCCATCGACTTTTACACCGAGACCAAATCGGTCGTGATCGCCACGGACGTGCAGACCGAGGAGGTAGGGGGAGAATAGAAACCCGGAGAGACCAATGAGAGTTGAGTTGCCAGATATCTATAACGCCGCCACCACTTTTGTCGATGAGAATATAAAGGCGGGCCGGGGCGGCAAAACCGCTATCTATTACCAGGATCAACGGATCACCTATCAGGACCTTTTCGAGCGGGTCAATCGGACCGGTAACGCTCTCAAGTCCCTTGGTCTGGACATCGAGCAGAGGGTGCTTTTGGTTTTACCCGATAGCCCCGACTTTGCCTTCGCATTCTTCGGGGCCATGAAAATCGGGGCCGTGCCCATTCCCATCAATCCCTGGATGGCGGCAAAAGATTATGAGTACTTGCTGACTGATAGCAAGGCGAGGGTGTTGATCCTTCACGAATCCGTCGTCCCCGAGATGCAAAAGATATGGGACCGGGCACGTCACTTAAGACACGTGCTGGTGGTAGGAAAACCCGTGGGTCGTGCAAAATCCTTTGACACGGTGGTTTCCCAGGCTGCGAAGGAGCTAGATGCCGAGCCAACCCAGCCGGAAGACGTCGCCATGTGGCTCTATACCTCGGGCAGCACAGGCTTTCCCAAGGGGGCCGTCCATCTCCATCGTGACATGATCACCATCACGGACCTGTTCGTCAAACCCGTGCTTGGAATGGGTGAAGACGACATCTGCTTTTCGGCCTCTAAACTCTTTTTTGCCTATGGGTTGGGGAACTCCCTTTATTTTCCTTTTCGCTTCGGTGCCTCCACCGTCCTGTGGCCGGAGCCCCCCGACCCGGAGAAGATCCTCCAGGTCATCGATCGGTACCGTCCGACCTTTTTCTTTTCCGTTCCCACGCTCTTCAACCGCCTCCTGCGCGTGGAGAAGAACTACGACCTCAAGTCGCTCAGGATATGCCTATCATCGGGGGAGCCCCTTCCGCCGACGCTTTTTAACCAATGGAAGGAAAAGTTCGGACAGGAATTGTTGGACGTGGTGGGCTCGACGGAAGCCACCCATGATTTTCTTGCCAACCGGCCGGGCAAGGCGAAGCCTGGGAGCAGCGGTCAGGTGACTCCGGCCTTCGAAGCCAAGGTTGTTGATGACGAGTGGCGGGAGGTGCCGGTGGGAGAGGTCGGTCACCTCATGGTCAAGGGGGACGCCAACGCCCCATACTACTCGAACAAGAGCGAGCAGACCAAGAGGACCATGCTGGGAGAATGGCTGAAAACCGGTGATACCTATTACCAGGATGAGGAAGGTTATTTCTGGTATTGCGGGCGTTCCGACGACATGCTGAAAGTGGGAGGGATGTGGGTCTCTCCCATCGAAGTCGAGAATACGCTCATGGAACATCCGTCGGTCCTGGAGGCCGCGGTGACGGGGCACCTGGACGGGGACGGACTGATCAAGCCCAAGGCCTTTGTGGTGTTAAAAGGCGAATACACGGCGGGGGAACCGTTGAAACAAGAGCTCCAAACCTTCGTCAGAGACAAGCTGATTCCTAACAAGTATCCGCGCTGGGTGGAGTTCGTAGAGGAACTTCCGAAGACCGCGACGGGGAAGATCCAGCGCTTCAAACTCAGACAGAAAGCCGAAAACTAAACCACAGATTGAAACAGAGGGGAAACGAATGGAGACTGAAGAGTTAAGAGAAAAAGTTGCCAGCGCGTGCAATATCCTGGCCCTGGAGGGCCATTGGGACAACATCCTGGGCCACGTTTCCGCTCGAATAACGGGGGAAGAGGCCTTCTTAATGAAGCCTCATAGTTTTGGTTTCGAGGAGATTAGGCCTCAGCATCTGATCGTTTGCAACTTTGACGGGGTGAAGATCAGGGGGGAAAATGAGCGCCACTCGGAGATTTTTATCCACTCGGAGATCTACCGGGCCCGACCCGACGTAGGTGCGGTGGTTCACAGCCACCCCCCTTACGCTGTTGCCTTTGGATCTCTACGCACGCCGCTACGACCCATCGGCCACGAAGGCTCCGTCTTTTGCGATGGCCTGCCCCTGTTCGACTATACGACAGCGTTGATTCGGACCCCGGAACTGGGTGTTAAAGTAGCCGAGTATTTGGGAAACCATCGGGGGGTTCTGATGAAGAACCATGGATCTACGGTGGTGGGGGAATCGGTAGAGGTCGCTACGCTCTATGCGGTATTTCTAGAAAAGGCTGCACGCCTCCAGCTCCTGGCCATGGCTTCGGGCGATCCCTCTTGGAGCAGCGACGAAGAGGCCAAGTTGAAATACGAACAGATCTATACTCCGCACCGTCTGACGTCCATGTGGGACTATTTCGTCCGGCGGGCGAAGAAATTAACGAAGGACTGATTCGTAGCGGATAAGCTAATCACCGTCCGGTTGGAAGATTCAATGGCTAAAAAGCTCCAACTAACCTTGGCCACGGGTGACTACGAAATTGTCCGGGCCCTCAAAGAGGGAGTTGTTCAGCCCGATGGGATTGAACTCACGGTCCTCACTGGAATGGACTCACCCACGCGCCATTGGCGTATGGCGCGGAACCGTGAATTTGATATCTGTGAATTTTCCTTCTCCATCTTTCTCTTGGGCAGAGAGAGAACAGCCGACCTGACAGCGATCCCGGTGTTTCTCCATCGGAGATTCCGCCACGGGTTTGTCTATATCAACTCGCAAAAAGGAATCCAACAACCCACCGATTTGATCGGCCGGAATGTGGGGCTAAAGAATTTCCAAGCGACGGCCCTGGTCTGGATTCGAGGAATCTTGGAAGACGAATACGATGTACCGCACAGAAAGATTTTTTGGAAGGCGGAAAGGGAGGAAGACGTGCCCTTTACATCGCCTCCAGGTTTGAGTCTCGAGCGTATCCCAGTAGGGAAGAGAGTCGAAAATATGCTGGCCGAGGGTGAGTTGGATGCCGTCATCCATCCGGATATTATCGGTCCGATTCTAGACGGGGACCCCAGGGTCAGGCGCCTGTTTGGAAATCATAAAGAACTCGAGATGGCCTATTACCGGAAGACCGGTTTCTTTCCCATCATGCACACGACAGTGATTAAACAGGAGATCGTCGATCGTTACCCATGGGTTCCCATGAACCTTCAGGTGGCCTTTGAGCGTTCCAAGCAAATCGCTTATGGGCAAATGGAGAATCCTCGAAAAGTGCCCCTGGCCTGGTTTCGGGAGGCCCAAGAAGAGCAGGAAGCTGCCCTGGGCAAAGACCCCTGGATTTATGGTCTTGGCGAAACTAATCGGAAAAACCTTGGTGCGCTGATTCGGTACTCCCATCACCAGGGGATGATCTCCAGAGAATACTCGGTGGATGAATTGTTCGACAAAACCACTTGGGGCGAGGAGTGGAAGCTTCCCGTGGGGCGGGGATAAGATCAGGCGCCACGTTTCTGGCGAACACTTTTCGGAAACTTTTCATGCTTCGACCCATGGGTTGGTGGTCTAAGATGCTCACGCACACAGGGGGAGAGGTTTTATGTCCGAGAAACTCCGCCTCACTTTAGCAACAGGCGACTATGAGATCGTTCGCGCCGTCAAAGAAGGGAGTGTTGAGCCTGACGGCATCCAGTTGACCCACCTCACTGACATGGACTCGGGGACGCGGCATGACCGGATGGTGCGCAACCGGGAATTTGATATTTGCGAGCTGTCCGGTTCTTCGACGCTGATGGCAAAGGACCGCGGCTACGACTTGGTTGCGATCCCCGTGTTCCTCCACCGGCGTTTTCGCCACGGGTTTATCTTTATCAACTCAAACAAGGGGATCAAGAAGCCCACGGACCTGATCGGGCGGAAGATCGGGCTCGGTACCTATCAGAGCTCCGCGCTCCTCTGGATCCGGGGAATCCTGGAAGACGAGTTCCAGGTCCCGCATAAGAAGATCCACTGGAAAGTGCAAAACGAGGAGGAACTGCCTTTCACACCGCCCCAGGATCTAGACCTCCAGAGAACACCTGGGGGCAAAAACGTGGAATTCATGCTTGCCGAGGGTGAGCTGGACGCCGTCATTGCTCCTAATCCCGTCGCGCCTTATGTCCATAAGGACCCGAGGGTCAAACGCCTTTTCGAGAACTATCAGGAGTTGGAGGTCGATTATTACCGGCGAACCGAGATCTTTCCCATCATGCATATCATGGTGATTAAGGAGGAGATTGTAAAAAAGTATCCGTGGGTTCCACTGAGCTTGTTGGTGGCATTTGAGCGGGCCAAGACGGTTGCCTATAGAAATATGAGGAATCCCCGCAGAGTTCCTCTGGCCTGGTTTCAGTATACACAGGAAAGACAGGAGGAGCTCATGGGGCCCGATCCCTGGGCCTACGGCGTCAATGACGCCAATCGGAAGGTCGTCGGAACTATGATTCGGTATGGCTATGGACAGGGTATCATCTCACGAGAACTATCGGTGGATGATCTGTTTCATGAATCGACCTTGGGCGAAGAGTGGAAAATTCCCACCTCCCGGGGGTGAAGGACCACTGCTATTCTCAGCTTCAGGGGATTTGAGTTCCCAAGGTTAAATCCAGTTTGTGCGTATTTAGATTTTTTCCCTATCTCTGCAGGGCTACGAGCCCATCGGGAGGGAAACCATAGCCTGGCCGTGTGCGGCTTCCGCGCGAGGATTCTGGACCGAAATCTCCAGGTGGACCCGACCTTGGTTGTCGACCACCTCTTTGTTCACCACCCTGGCGCTGCAGGTCAATGTGTCTCCCGGGTGGCTACTCTTCACCATGCGAAAGGGGCCGAGCTTTCTGAGCCGCCCGTCCAGCCCAATCCACCGGCGCAGTGTAATTTCCAAAACCATTTCATAGCCCCGGGTGTTGAAAATAATATCATCAAGGCCGCCGGCACGGGCGGCGTCGCGGTTGTGATGGTTGGAGCCCCACATGCGATCAACGGCGACGCTCATCACGATCCGCTGGTAGTTAAACCAGATGCTGTAGGGTGGGACCTGATCCCCGACGTTCACGTCTTGAAAGGTGATTTGCCGGTCCCAATCGACGGGTGCGTTGTTTTTCTCCGATCCCAGCTCGTTGTGTGTCCCCTGCTCTTGCGCCGCCGATTTGCGAGCGTCGGGGCCCTTGGGGTGTGGATTGTACCGGTATCCTGTATTGCGTTGGGTGGATACCAACTCACCGGTCTGTTTGGTCAATCTGGTCTCAGAGGTCAAAAATACCCCGTCACCCAGGCGGGTCCGCTTGGGATTAATCTCGACGAGCTTCGCCGTGCCGCGCAACCGGTCGCCCGGATAGAGTGGCTCGAAGTGCTCCACCTCGGCGGCACCGTTGAATCCCTTGGAAAAAGGTGTCGGGATGTCCAGCCGGAAGCTGCCGTTTTTCTCGCGTAGGTTTGGGGCGAAGATCGAGGGCTCACCGGGGGACCAATACGGAGGCATGGCCCACAGTGGCGTCATGGCCGCCGGAGCGATGATGGTGCGGTACCCGTGGGCCCGGGCCACGGCCTCGTCATAGTGCAGCGGACAGTCGAAGCAGTACACCTCGAGCTTGCGCCGGATGTCGTTCCAGCTAACCTCGTCAACTCCCTCATAGTTCGACTCTCGCCCCAGCCACTTCCGGGTTTCTTCCAACAAGTCGCTCTCGGGGCCGGGTTCATGATCCATTATGCGGCTTCCTAGCCGTTGCCTCTGACGTCGGCCGTTAGCATATTCACTTCATTCCCTGGATTCAACCCATCGTTGCCCGGAGATAGGGGCAGGGTCATTGTTTTCCGACCTTTCTTTTCCCAAGCGGTCCGCGGTGCTATTGTAACCCCATGCCCTTTTCGGAACTTCCCGGGGTACGTCTCTGGTATAACGACACGGGTGGCAGCGGCGCTCCCGTGGTGTTCATGCACGCGTTTACGGGAAACAGCGAGAGCTGGGAGCACCAGCTGCCCGAATTTGTTGGAGCAGGTTACCGCTGCGTCACGTACGACCGCAGGGGGTGGGGTCGTACGGAGCTTGATCCCAACGGAGAACAGCCGGGCTATATCACTGACGACCTGCAGGGTATCGTAGAGTATTTGGGACTGCCTAGGTTCCATTTGGTTGGGACTGCAGGCGGTGCCTATGGCAGTATCGATTACGCTCTCACTTACCCGGCAAGGCTCAGGTGCCTGGTGGTTGCTTGTAGCGGTGGGGGGATCCAGGACGCAGAGTACCAGGAAACGACGCGAAGAAACCGTCCCCCAAACTTTCAAGAGTTGCCAGCGGAACAGCGTGAGGTGAGCCCCTCTTACCGGGCGGTAAGCCCCGACGGTTCCCGCCGCTGGATCGACATCGAGCACGAAAGCCGGCAGGAGCCCCGGGTCGAGCAGCGGATGCGAAACCAGGTCACCTTCCCGCTGCTTGAGACCTTGCGGGTTCCCACACTCCTCGTTGCCGGTGAGGCCGACCTCTTGGCACCCCCGCCGCGAATGCGACATCTAGTGGACCGGATTCCCGGTTGCCAGTTTGCAACCCTACCGGAGGCCGGGCACGCTGCCTTTTGGGAGCAACCGGAGGCCTGGAACCGAATTGTCTTGGACTTTTTGCGCGGCCACTAAGCTGTGCAGAAACAAATGGTTGTCTTCGTCCGTCCTGCCACATGGGGATTCCCCCGGTGGTGAGGAATGTTTACCCTCATTAGTCGCGGATTATCCTGGCGGTAGGACACAATAAGCTCAAGGACCAAGGTATTTTCAGTAAAATTCGGCGATCCGTTGAATGACGGTCTCTTGTTGCCCGGGGGTTAATTCGGGATACATGGGAAGGGTGACTGGACAGAGAGCTGAAGAACTGGGTAGGTTTAATCGACTTGGAGGAAACAACATGACCTTGATCACCTATAATCACGTTCCTATTCCTTCTTTTATGTATGGCACGGCTTGGAAAGAAGAGGCGACTACTGAACTGGTGCAATTAGCAGTAGAGTCAGGCTTCACGGCCATCGACACGGCCAATCAACCGATCCATTACCAGGAAGCGCTGGTAGGCGAAGCCTTACAGTTACTTGAAAAGAAAGGAATTAAGCGAAATACCCTGTTTCTCCAAACCAAGTTTACCCCGGTCGGAGGCCAAGGGCATCAACCACCCTACAATGCCTCGGCTGACCTCACCACCCAAATTAGACAGTCTTTTGATAGCTCGTTGACGCACCTATGTACCGAGTATGTGGACTCCTATGTTTTACACTCGCCCCTTTCGCGGGGAGGGTTGGGGGAAGCGGATTGGGAGGTGTGGGCGGCTATGGAAGGGCTCTATCAATCAGGGAAAACCAAAATGATTGGCATCAGCAATCTCACGGCTGGACAACTCAGACAGCTGTGTGAACACGCCAACCATAAACCCATGGTTGCGCAAAACAGGTGTTTTGCTGCACTCGGATGGGACAAAGAGGTTAGGGATATTTGCCAAGCCCATGGCATCATCTATCAAGGCTTTTCGCTGTTAACTGCCAATAGAGAAGTCCTTGCTGATCCAAAAATTCAAACAATCGCCAAACGATTAGATACGGGTTCCCCACAGATCATCTTTCAGTTTGCCATGCAGATTGGGATGCTCCCGTTGACCGGAACCACGAGCCCACAACATATGAAAGAAGACCTACTAGTGGACCAGTACACACTCTCCAGCGAGGAAATCCAACAGATTGAAACGATCGCACTGTAAATAGAACACCCTGGAGTAATTGGCGTTACGGAACTATTTTGAATGTGAATTCGGGAATAAAGGTTATGTCTACGTTGGTTCGTTAAAAAAACGAAAATTCGGTTCGGTCCGGACGAAACCCCGTGGTAGGTGTACCGGTTTTGAGGACCACCTATTCCCGGTAAAACTCAGCAATTCTTTGAACTACAATTCCTTGCTGGTCTGCAGTGAGTTCCGGATACATGGGGATAGCCAGGGCCTGTGTGCACAGTAGCTCGGCATTGGGGAAATCCCCCTTTCGGTAACCCAGATCGGCGAAGCATGGCTGGAGGTGTAACGGTAGGGGATAGTAGATTAGAGTCTGTATCCCGTGTTTATCAAGGTGAGCCTTCAAATCGTCTCGCTGCTCCGCGCGGATAACGTAGTAATTGAAAACATGGGACCGCCCCGAGCTGGGGGGAGGTGGGATCACCATGCGGTTCTTCACGAGGTCAGTTGCTGTCAAGAGACGATGATAGAGGTCGGCCCGTTGGATTCTCTCATCACACCATTGCTCCAAGTAGCGTAGCTTGACCGTTAACACCGCTGCCTGGACGACGTCCAGTCGCGAGTTGATTCCGATTGTTTCATGGTGGTATTTGCTTCCCTGTCCATGCACCCGGAGCATTCTAATCCTTTCAGCTAAGGCGGGGTGATTCGTCGCCACGAGCCCGCCGTCGCCGATGCCGCCCAGCATCTTGGTCGGAAAGAAAGAAAAGCAACCTAGGTCTCCCACGGTCCCTGCCCATTGCACTCCATCGCCATCGAGTTGCACATGGCTTCCAAGAGCCTGGGCTACATCCTCCACTACGTGGATTTCGTGACTCTTGGCAAGGGAGAGCAGTGGTGCCATGGTGCAGCTTTGACCGAAGAGATGAACGGGCAAGATGACCTTGATATGGGTTCGTTTACTCGGGCTCGGCCTTCTTGTCTTGGACCGTCGCCGGTCGGGGGCTTCTAGCAGAGCCTCGACCTCATGTGTATCGATCAATCCGTTCTCGAATTCGATGTCCGCAAAGATGGGAACGGCCCCCACTCGGGTGGCGCAGGCCACAGAGGAGAAAAAGGTGAAGGGGGGAACTATGACTCCGTCCCCGGGTCCGACGCCGAGGGCCATGAGAGACAGCAGGAGGGCATCGGTTCCAGAGGCGACGCCAACGGCAGCGTCGCATTTCAAGTAGTCGGTGACCGCTTTCTCAAAACGTTGAACCACGGGGCCAAGAATAAAGGCCTGGTGGTCCAAGACCTCCGTCACGGCTTGCCTGATTTCCGCCCCGATTCTTTCGTATTGTGCGCGGAGATCTAAAAAAGGAACTCTATGCGAGGACTCGTTAGATGTTGTCATGAAGGTTGCAGCGGAGACGGATAGCTACCGTTATTGAGCGGCTTGACCGCTCGTCCTTTCTTTTAAGGTCCTCTCGGCTGTTTCGGAGAGTACCAGGTCGTTCTCGTGGTCGAGGGCGAAAACCCGGAACTGAACCACTTTCGATGGAATAAATTCGAACAGGTCAGCAAGGGATTCTTTGGCGATTTCTCGGGTGGTGGGGTCGAAGATGTAAATCTGCTTCTTTCCCATGGCAAAGGGACTTTCGGGTCTTGGGTCCTGTGTTGCCAAGTCGACGCGGAAGACGAGATCCCGGAGGGTATCCGGGAGGGCGTCACGAATGAGTTGAGTCCAGTCGGTTTGTTCCACAAGGCTCGATTCACCACCGAGTTCGTTCAGCGATAAGGTCCGTTCAAAGGCCATCTTCCATTTGACGTCACGGTCCAGGATTCTCCCCCATTCTAGAGCCAACTCCCTACGGCTGCTGTTATCCCTGCGCCAGCGGGAGACCTCTTCTAACAAGGACCAATCGGTAAGGAAGAGGTATTGGTTCATGTGTTCCAACGGATTCCCGGGAAAAATCTTGTGGATCGTTTCCGAGAAGATCTCTCGCAGGTGGAGATCGATGGCACGGGTGGTTCGGTGGTAGTAGACATTGGTGTAAAGATAGAGCCGAGCGTTCAGAAACATCGTCAGGGCGGCGTTGCCTGCCCGGTGGAGGGTGAACCCTTTGGGAGACAGGAAGGTGTAATGAATCAGTCGCTCGCGGTCAATGGGCCCCACGGCGATCCCGCACATGTATGAATCGCGGAAAACATAATCAAGGTTGTCGAAGGTATAAATACCGTTGGTGAGAGGTTCGAGGAGTCGGAGCCACCTGGGTTTGGTTTTATCCTCCTTACCGCTTTTTTTGATCGGGAAGGCGATCTCCTCGGGGTTGAGTTGTTCCCCAGGAGCAAAGGGGCCGCTGGGACTACGGCGCAGTTCACCTATGAGGTCACCAAGCTTGTCCCGGATAATCGCCTGGCTGATATCCTCGTGAATAATATGGAAGTCTTCGAGAAAATTGTGATCGAAGAAATGGCCAAAGGGACCATGGCCGACGTCGTGTAGAAGCCCCGTGATGCGAAGATATTCCTCTATGAATGGAGCCGAAGGGCACTCGTCTCCAAGGAGGCCTTTGAGCGAGGGGTAGAGACTTTTGGCGAACTCTCCTGCCAGGTGCATCGCTCCCAGAGAATGCTGGAACCGGCTATGCTCAGCCGAGGGATAAACCCAGCGGGCGCTTTGCAACTGGTTGATACCACGGAGCCTTTGTACCCAGGGAGAATCAATGATCTGTTTTTCTGTAGTCTCGCCTTTTTTTTGCGGTACCGTAAACTGGATATAACGATGGATTGGGTCAGCGAAGAGGGCTGTTTCCTCATACTTCTGATCCAGACCAGAATCAGACTTCCTTAGATCTCGAATGTTGCCTGTCCTGTCCATTGATCTCCGGTCTTTCCCAAGCGGCACTGGTGAATGAGGACGCCAATGAATTCACGTCGGATTTCATGCCGGTCCGGATCGAAAGTTTCTCCACTTCCCTCGGCCCGAACGACAGAGCCATGGGTTTCTTGTACTTCGAATTCCTTGAGGATGTATCCGCTTCTCTGGAAAAGATAGAGCAGTTCCCTGATCCAGTTGGCCATCAATTCGTCATCAACTCCTTCAACCTCGACGGAGATCTTTTCTTTGACTTCAACTTTGTCCAAGTCCGTCATCAGGTCAAAGAGGGCGAAGGCTGAATTGATGAGGACCTCCGATTGTGTTTTACCGGAAACTTTAACGGCCAAGTCGGAAGAACGTTCTACGGTCTTGTAAGTCGGACGGTTCATCGTGGTACCCTCTCAGCCGAAATGATTGGTAACGTGTTTTGCTAATTTGTGCGATTAATCAGACTCGCAGCAAAACCGGCACCGAAACCGTTATCGATGTTGACCACCATCACTCCGGCAGCACAAGAATTCAACATTCCCAATAGGGCTGAAAGACCGTGAAAACTCGCCCCATAGCCGATACTGGTTGGAACCGCGATCACCGGTTTATCGACAAGTCCGCCAACAACACTGGGTAGGGCGCCTTCCATACCGGCAACGACGATCAGCACAGATGCGGCCAAGAGCTTTTCCCGGTTCTCCAAAAGACGGTGAATGCCCGCGACCCCGACGTCGAACAGGTGCTCTACGCGGTTGCCCATCATCTCACCTGTGAGGGAAGCCTCTTCAGCGACGGGAATATCCGAGGTCCCCGCTGAAATCACAAGGATCTTTCCTTTTCCCTTGATCGGAATCGGCTTCCCAACCCACGTTGCCGCACGGGCGTTGCGATGATATCGGAGACCCTTGATTTGCTTGCGTAAGGCATTCATCTTTTCGGGCGATAAGCGGGTAATGAGTACGTTGGAGCCCTGTTTTTTAAGGGATCGCGTAATCGCGGCGAGGGACTCTGCCGTCTTTGACTGACCCATGATCACCTCGGGAACCCCTTGTCGTAACGCCCGGTGATGGTCGACCTTAGCAAATCCGAGATCCTCGTATGGCAAGTGGTTTAATCGGTTGAGTGCGCTAGCTACCGTTACCTTGCCCTTACGTACGCCGTCAAGGAGTTTCGAGAGTTTTTCAGTGTCCATTTTCTATCTTCCCGTCGGTATCCTTAGGGCAGTGCCAACACGGTGATTATCAATGGGGCATTAGGCTTTGATCGAGCGAGAATTCAAAGGAGCCCGCCGCAACGGGAGGCCCTTGAAATGGTCGTAACCCATTTGGGAAAGAGATAGAGAGGTTCCTTGACTAGTGGTTACGGTAATGCCGTGGCGGGCCGGGAGGCATTTACCGATGTGGGTAATCGGAACCCCCAATCGGTTCTGGATTTTTTTTAGACGCTTATGATCGCGGGCACGGACGGAAAAAAGTAGTTCATAGTCTTCCCCACCTGCTAGCGAATAGTGAGCGCGATTTACTCCAGCCAGGCGCCGGTAGGGCGGTGACAAAGGGATCGCCTCTTGCCAGATTTCCGCGCCCGTTCCACTCGATTTGCAGAGGTGACCCAGGTCCTGCACCAGGCCGTCGCTGATGTCGATCATTGCCTTAGCGAGTTTTTCCTTTGCCAGGATGGACCCTGCCTTCAAGCGGGCTTGAGGAAAGAGATGGCGGGAAGTTAAATAGGCAACTTCCTTACTTGTACCTATTCTTTTTCGCTTCTTCAAAAGATTCAGTCCCAAGAAAGAGTCCCCTAGGGTTCCAGTCACATATAGATCGTCCCCGACTCTCGCGCCGCTCCGTTTAACGGGACCATAAGGTGCATGCCCAACCAGGAAGGCGCTGGTAAAAAAGCACTTCGAAGCGCAAGTATCTCCGCCCACCAGGCTGACACCGGTCTGAGAGGCCAGCTGGCCGATTCCACGATAAAATTCTTCTATGTCTTTTACCTTAAAGTCAACCGGTAGTCCCAGGGACAACAATAGGTATTCGGGTGTTCCTCCCATAGCGGCCACGTCGCTCAGGTTGACGGCAAGAGTCTTGTAGCCGAGCCCGTAAAAGGACGCCCAACGACGATCAAAGTGTACCTTGTCAATTAGGAGGTCTGAGGTGAGGAGCAAATTCCCCTTTGCTCTCGTCCACGCGGCATCGTCTCCAATGCCCAAATAGACTCCTTGGCCCGTTGAGGTGGCCTTTTGGATTTTGTCTATAAGGGCGAATTCCCCCAGTTGTTTCAGTCGCATCTAGGGTCTGAGGGGAGCATACCTCTCGCGCTGCACCTTGGCTGGGATCTTCCCCCCCTTTTTTAACTTTTTTCCTCTGCTTGGCGTTGCCTTCTTTGCCTTCGCAGTAGAGCGGGAGGTGCGGTGTCTCTTGGGCAGGAGCGCTTTGTCCAGTACATCTGACATGGTTCGCGCGAAGACAAAATTGAGCCGGCGTCGCAGCGGCTTGGGTATCTCATCCAAATCGTTTTTATTGCGGTCAGGAACAATGATGGTCTTGATCCCAGCCCGATAGGCTGCCAGACATTTTTCTTTGAGGCCGCCTACCGGCAATACCCGCCCTCGCAAGGTGATTTCACCGGTCATAGCCGTGTCCCGGTTCAGCGCTCGTTTGGTCAATGCGGAGATCAAGGCGGCGGCCATAGTAATTCCCGCTGAGGGTCCATCCTTGGGAATAGCACCGGCGGGCACGTGAATATGGATGTCCAACTTTTGATAGAAATCCTGCTCGATTCCCAGTTCCTTTGCCTGTGAGCGGGCGTAGCTCACCGCTGCCTGGGCCGACTCCTTCATCACGTCTCCAAGCTGCCCGGTCAGGGTCAGGCGTCCTTGTCCCTTGGATAGAGAGGCTTCTATGTAGAGGAGTTCCCCCCCGGCAATGGTCCAGGCAAGGCCAGTGGCGACGCCGATTTCGTTCTGTTCCACTTCCAGCTCCGGGAGAAACTTCGGTGGGCCAAGAAAAAGGTGCAGGTTGGCCCGTGTCACTCGAGTGAGTTCTTTTTTCCCTTCGGCAACCTTGCGCGCCACCTTACGGCAAACGGCAGCGATCTCCCTATCTAGATTTCGTAGTCCCGCCTCCTTGGTATACTGGGCGATAATGCGAAGGATCGCGTCATCGGAAATCTCGAGATGGCTAGTGGAAATTCCGTTCTCTTCCCATTGCTTGGGGACAAGGTACTTGAGTGCAATCTCCAGTTTTTCCTCGTTGGTATAACCGGAGATGTGAATGACCTCCATACGATCCCGAAGGGTGTGTGGGATGGAATCGAGAAGGTTGGCCGTACAGATCATCAGAACATTCGATAGGTCAAAGGGGAGATTCAGATAATGGTCGCTGAAGGCGTAGTTCTGTTCGGGATCCAAGACCTCTAAAAGTGCCGCCGATGGGTCACCACGAAAGTCCGCGCCGATCTTATCAATCTCATCAAGCATGAAAACAGGGTTTTTGGAGCCTGCTTGTTTGATTCCCTGGATAATTCGACCCGGTAGAGCTCCTACATACGTACGTCGATGCCCCCGAATCTCCGCCTCGTCGCGGATGCCTCCAAGAGATACGCGAGTGAACTTCCTTCCTAAGGCACGGGCGATAGACCGTCCCAGGGAGGTTTTTCCCACCCCCGGGGGCCCCACAAAACAGAGAACCGGTCCCTTGATCTTTTTCTTGAGCTTGTGGACGGCGAGATATTCCAGGATACGCTCCTTGATCTTTTCCAAGTCGTAATGATCCTGATTGAGCACGTCCTTAGCCGTCTGAATGTCCAGATTGTCTTTGGTCTGCTTGCTCCACGGGAGATCCACGATCCAATCGAGATAGGTTCGCACGAGAGAGGCCTCTGAGGACTCGGGATGCATTTGTTCCAAACGTTTGAGCTGCTTCTCGGCTTCTTTTTTAATCTCCGAGGGCATCTTGCCCTTTTCGATCTGATTCTTGAGCTCATTGACCTCTTCCGTGCGCTCGTCCCCCTCGCCCAGTTCCTGATGGATTTGCTTGAGCTGTTCCCTTAGAAAATACTCTCGCTGGGTCTTGCTCATTTCCTCTTTGGCCTGATTTTGGATCTGGGCCTGCATGGTTGAAAGTTCCAGCTCTCGGCTGAGTAGCTCGTTGACCTTTTTCAATCGTTCGATAGGTTCGAGTATTTGCAAGATGCCCTGGCTTTCCTCGATCTTGAGGCGCAGGTTGGAAGCTACCAGGTCTGCCAGAACACCGGGATCACTCACGTTGTCCGTAACCATGGTGATTTCGGGAGGAAGGCTTTTGAGGTTCAAGATCTGCTCGATTTTTTCCTTCACGTTCCGCATCAAGGCCTCGATCTCAATAGAGACCTCCTGTATAACGGGCTCGATGACTTTGCGAATCGTGACCTCAAAAAAGGGATTCTCTTTTACGAAACTCTGGACCTGCCCTTTGGCCAATCCCTGGACCAGTATCTTGACCCGGCCGTCGGCTAATTTCAGCATGCGCAGGATCGAGGCAACGGTTCCCACCTCGTAGATATCTTGCGGGAGAGGGTTGTCTTCGGACGAGCTTTTCTGCGCAACGAGAAAGATCAAACGATCCCGCTCAAGGGACTCTTCGACGGCACGGATAGAGACATTACGTCCGACGAAAAGCGGCAACATCATGTAAGGATAGATGACGATATCCCGGATGGGCAGGAGCGGAATGGTATCCGGAATTTCCGTGGGAGGATCTTTCCAGTCCTGATTGTCTAGAGGCTCTTCTATTTCGCTCATATTTCCCCTTCAAACACTTTAACCTGCACCTGCAATCCCGTCAAGAAAATATCTCATTGAGTACGATCGGGATAACCGACGAAAGTCCGATCGTGGGGCTAGGCAGAGAGTTTTAGCCAAAAATTTGCTTAACTTTATCGAAGAATCCTTTGGCGAGAGGATTGATGTTTTCCCCCCCCGCGGTGTCGAATTCTTTCAGCAGTTCCTTTTGCTTCGCCGTAAGGTGCGTGGGCGTTTCTACAATGACCCTTACATGCTGGTCTCCCTGATGATAACTGTGAACGTCCTTGACGCCTTTACCCTTGAGTCGAAAGATTTTTCCCGACTGGGTCCCCGCGGGGATCTTCAATCTGACTTTCCCTTCGAGGGTGGGAACTTGAATCTCAGCGCCTAGTGCTGCCTGGTGGAACCTGATCGGTACTTCGCAGATGATCTCCGACCCTTCGCGAATAAAGATTGGATGATCGCGAACCTGGATAGCGACATAGAGGTCCCCGGAAGGCCCACTCGACGCGCCGCTTTCTCCTTTGCCCCTTAACTTGAGGAGCGATCCGGTATCGACCCCGGCCGGAATTTTGATTTCTAGAGTGTGTAACTGCCGGACCCTTCCCGAGCCAGAACACGTCCCACATGGGTCTGGTATGATCGTTCCACGGCCCTGGCATTGGCCGCAGGTCCTTGCGACACTGAAAAAACTTTGCTGGAAATTGACCTGCCCCCGGCCGCGGCAAGTCGTGCAAGTTCGGGGTGGGGATCCGGACTTGGCACCGCTCCCGCTACACGTCTCGCAGTTGCCGTGACGAGGGACCTTGATTTTCTTCTCGGTCCCGAAGGCGGCCTCCTCAAAGTTGATATCCAGATTGTAGCGTAGGTCCTCGCCCCGTTGGGCCCGCGTGCGGTGACGTCCGGTAGTCCCGCCGAATAGATCTCCGAAAACGTCTCCGAATACATCTTCAAAGCCGGAGGTGAAATCGAAACCAGTACCGAAGGGACTCCTGCCGTCAAAGGCCGCATGGCCGTACTGATCGTATTGTGCCTTCTTTTCGGGATCCGTTAGGACTTGGTAAGCCTCCGAGACCTCCTTAAAATTATCCTCGGACTGCTTATCACCAGGATTACGGTCCGGGTGGTACTTTAAGGCAAGTTTGCGGTAGGCCTTTTTGAGTTGTTCTTCGCTGGCGTCACGTCCTATCCCTAAAAGCTCGTAGTAGTCCTTTTTACCGTTCAATGATCGAATCCTCTCATAGGGTCATATCTAACAAAAAGATTCCGCTGAAAAACCTCTTATTCACGAAATTTCGGGATGACAAAAATAATTAACCAAGCTCCGATCGTGCGTTATCGTAGGTTTGTGAGCGAAATGTTTTTTCCTGATTATTGAAATAGGACTTTTTCAGCAGAATTATAAAAAAGCCCCTATCCTGAAATACGGGGGAGTAGGGGCTTTGAACTTTACATGACGGTGGCTGACTGTCCTCTCTAGTCCTTCACCTCCTCGAAATCGGCGTCCACAACGTCCTCCTTCTTCCCCTGTGGGCCTTCCTGCGTGCCGGGACCTTCCTGCCCTCCGGGTGGGGGTTGCTGTTGCGAGGCCTTGGCATACATGGCTTCCGCAAGCTTGTGGGAGGAGCGTTCCAGCTCCTCGGCGGCAGAGCGAATGGTTGCGAGATCCTGACCCTCAAGGGCCTTCTTTGCCTTTTCCAATGCGCTATCGATCTCCGCCTTGACCGCGGGGTCCAAGTCGGCGCCGTAATCGGTCACGGACTTATCTGTGTTGTAGATCAACGAGTCCAAATGATTTCTGGCCTCCACGGTCTCTTTATGTTCCTTGTCCTCTGCCGCATGGGCTTCAGCGTCTTTGACCATTTGGTTGATCTCATCCTCGCTGAGGCCGCTGGAAGCCGTGATGCGGATCGATTGTTCTTTATTAGTTCCAAGGTCCTTGGCGTTGACGTGTACGATGCCGTTAGCGTCAATGTCAAATGTGACCTCAACCTGTGGAACTCCTCGCGGCGCCGGCGGGAGGCCGATCAGATCGAACTGGCCGAGCAGCTTGTTATAAGTCGCCATCTCACGCTCGCCCTGATGAACACGAATCGTCACCGCTGTCTGGCTGTCTGCAGCAGTTGAAAAAACCTGGCTCTTCTTGGTAGGAATAGTGGTATTTTTCTCAATCAACTTGGTGAAAACGCCTCCCAGGGTTTCAATCCCGAGAGATAGCGGTGTCACGTCCAATAGCAAAACATCCTTGACCTCCCCCGTAAGAACCGCCGCTTGAATTGCCGCGCCTACCGCGACCACCTCGTCCGGGTTCACACCTCTATGGGGCTCCTTGCCAAAGATCTTTTGGACTCGCTCTTGAACTGCAGGCATGCGGGTCATCCCGCCAACCAGAATCACTTCATCAATGTCACCGGTGCTCAAGCCCGCGTCCTCGAGGGCCTGGCGGCAGGGGCCTTCGGTTCTGTTGATCAGGTCCGAGCAAAGGGCCTCCAGCTTGGAGCGCGAAAGCTTAATGTTCAAGTGCTTAGGGCCACTTTGGTCCGCCGTAATAAAGGGCAAGTTGATATCGGTTTCCATGGTTGTGGAAAGCTCGCACTTGGCCTTTTCAGCGCCTTCTTTCAACCGCTGCAATGCCATACGATCCTTACGCAAATCAATGCCTTGATCTTTTTTAAACTCGTCGGCTAGATATTCGATAATCTTTTCATCAAAGTCTTCACCGCCTAGAAAGGTATCTCCGTTGGTTGCCTTGACTTCGAAAACGCTGTCACCCAGTTCCAGGATGGAAATATCAAAGGTCCCTCCGCCGAGATCAAAGACGGCGACTTTTTCGTCCTTCTTCTTGTCCAGTCCGTAAGCCAGGGAGGCGGCCGTAGGCTCATTTATGATTCGTAAAAGGTTTAGCCCGGCAATCTTACAGGCGTCCTTGGTGGCTTGCCTTTGGCTGTCACTAAAGTACGCGGGTACGGTGACCACAGCTTCAGTAACTTTTTCCCCCAGGTAATCCTCAGCCGTTTGCTTCATCTTCTGTAGTATAAAGGCTGAGACTTCGGCCGGGCTGTACTGTTTTCCCCTGATCTCGACCCAGGCATCGCCGTTGTCTGAGCGGACAATTTTGTAGGGGAGAATCTTCATGGCCTTTTGGACCAGGGGATCTTCAAATCGCCTTCCAATCAATCTCTTAACCGAATAGATGGTGTTTTCCGGATTGGTGATCGCTTGCCTCTTGGCAATCTGGCCAACCAAGCGCTCGCCGCTGTCGGAAAAGGCTGCTACCGATGGGGTGGTACGGGTTCCCTCGGCATTGGCAAGAACGTTAGGATCACCGCCCTCCATTAATGCCACGCACGAGTTAGTTGTCCCCAGATCAATGCCTATCACTTTTGCCATGTTTTGCTCTCCTAAGAAGAAAAAGACTGCGGTGCAGTCACAAGGTTTATTTAATCATCCCCCGAGCCGTTTTCAACCTTTTCCCGGTCGCTAACTTCTTCCTTTGTTTCTAGCAGCTTAGCGACGCTAACCAGCGCAGGGCGAAGGAGCCGGTCGACCATGGTATAGCCTTTATGCAGTTCGTCGACCACGGTATTGGGTTCGTGGTCTTTACTTTCCACCTGAGCAAAAGCCTCATGCTTTTGCGGGTCAAAGCGCTCCCCGATGGCACCGATCTGCTTGACCCCATGCTTTTCGAGGACTTCGAGAAAGCCTTTAAGAACCAGTTCAATTCCCTCCAGGATCGATTTTCCGTTGCCTTCTCCTTGGGCATGATCAACGGCCCTTTCCAGGTTATCCAGAACCGGAAGCAGGTCTTTGACGAGAGTTTCATTGCTGAAGCGGATAGCCTCTGTCTTCTCCCGCACAGTCCGCTTCTTGAAATTCTCCGTTTCCGCGACGTTACGCAGATACAGTTCGTAATTTTTTTTGACCTCGGCGTCCTTAGCGTCGAGGCTCTGGCGCAGCTTTTCCAATTCTGATTGAAGGGGATCCTCGGTCGATGCGTTTTCGACACTGGATGCCTCTTCGTCCTCTACAGGCTGCTCGGTGGCTTTGGGTTCTTTCTCGTCCATCTTGCGTTTATGTCTTTAAGTACCAAATTAGGCATTATTTAATCATCATATTCCTGCTTGTCAAGGTAAAGCGTCAGCTAGAACCTCTTGATTTTACGGAGAGTTTGCGCCATTCTGCAGGAAATGTTATAAGGATAGAGGAGGCGATGGTTAAGACATGCCCGTGCTCTCAGTGAGTCCCGCAATAGTGTTACGGGCCAGGTCCTTCGGAGAATCCGACAAGATAGTCTCTCTTCTCTCACGAGATTTCGGTAAGGTTACGGGAATTGCTAAGGGCGCGAAGCGGTCGCGCAAGAGGTTCGTCAACACCCTGGAGCCGTTCTCACTGGTGACCCTTCGCTTCCAAGAGCGCTCGCAGAGTTCTCTTGTTTTTATTCAAGCCTGCGACTGGCTGCAGGTCTTTAAAAATCTAACCACTGACTTGCAGCGTATCACCATGGCTTCGTATATGATTGAGATCACCGATGAACTCATAAGGGAGCGCGAAGAAAGCCGCGCGGTTTTTGAACATCTAAAACAGGGGCTGATATTTCTCGAAGAACAGGGCTCGTCACCGGTGTTTTTGGTCTTTTTTGAAATGCAGCTCCTCAGGCTCTCAGGTTATCAGCCTATGCTCGAGTGCTGTCGTAGATGCGGCAAGAAGAGACCAGAAGTGGGGGCGCCGTTCCAGGTCAAAGAACCGGAAGATGCCGGCACCTACCGGTCCCTGTGGTCTTTTAGTCCACGGGATGGGGGGATTTTGTGCCGCTCCTGCCTCCCCTTTCGCAGAGAGACCTTACCTCTGTCACTGGAATCTATCCACGCGTTGGCTCGACTCCAGGAAGAGGAGCAAAACTTTTCCAGCCTTCCCAAGCTGTCGCCCTTGGCTCTCAAAGAAACTCGGTTCATCCTGCCCCGTTTTATTCAGTTCCAAATCAACAAAGAGTTAAAATCAGCACGGTTTTTAGAGTCTTTCTGTGCGTTCTGATGTTATGGTCGATGCTTCACAGAAATCCGGATCAGTTAATGATTGTCATGGAGGCGCTTCCGATGGCCAATAGGCGAGGTCTGTTTCATGAACTCTAAGGCCAGCATGGAAAAGGTGGTCAACCTCTGCAAACGTAGGGGGTTTATCTTTCCTTCCAGTGAAATCTACGGTGGTCTGGGGAGTTGTTGGGATTATGGGCCCTTGGGAGCCGACCTTAAGAGGAACATCAAAGACGCCTGGTGGAAGGCCGTCGTGACCTCACGGGAAGATGTGGTCGGCATGGACAGCGCCATCCTCATGCATCCCCGTGTTTGGGAGGCATCGGGTCACCTGACCGGGTTTTCCGATCCCTTGGTAGAATGCAAGTCCTGCCACCAGCGTTTTCGGGAAGACCACATCGAAGGGACTAACTGCCCGGCCTGCGGATCTGAACTCACGCCGCCCCGTCAATTCAACTTGATGTTCAAGACTTTTATGGGCCCCGTTGAGGATTCGGCCAATACGGTCTATCTGCGTCCCGAGACGGCTCAGGGTATCTTTGTCAACTTTGCCAACGTCGTTCAGACCTCAAGGCAGAAACTCCCCTTTGGGATTGCGCAGATCGGAAAGAGCTTTCGTAATGAGATCACACCGGGGAACTTTATCTTTCGGACCCGTGAGTTTGAGCAGATGGAAATTGAGTTCTTTGCCAAAGAGGGCGACGACGACCGATGGTTCGAGTACTGGCAGGGAGAACGATTCCATTGGTACCAGGACAATGGTATCCGAAAGGACAACTTGCGGATCCGCGTCCACGAAAGCGACGAGCTCGCCCATTATGCTAAAGGGTGCGTTGACATTGAATATGAGTTCCCCTTTGGATGGTCGGAACTCGAAGGGGTGGCCAACCGTTCCAGCTTTGACCTGAACAAGCACATAGAGTTTAGCGGCAAAGACCTTTCCTTCTACGAGGAGGAATCCAAGAGCCGCATCGTTCCTTTCGTCATCGAGCCCTCTGCCGGCGTGGACCGCTCGCTGTTGGCCTTTCTGGTCGATGCCTATGATGAGGATGAAGCGGAAGGGGAAAAGAGAATTGTCTTACGGTTACATCCGAAACTGGCACCGATTAAAGCCGGTATCTTCCCCTTGTTACGCAAAGATGGGCAGCCGGAAAAGGCCCAAGAGGTCAGAGATCGCCTCAAGCATCACTTTTCGGTTGCTTACGATCAAGCGGGGTCCATTGGCCGTCGTTATCGTAGGCAAGACGAGGTTGGCACGCCCTATGGTATCACCGTAGATCACCAGACGATGAAGGACGAGACGGTAACCTTGAGGGACCGGGACCTCATGACCCAGGTCCGAGTTCCGATAGCCGGTATCGTGGAGGAGATAAGAAACCGCGTGGATGGACCTGTTCGGGAGAGAAGCGATGGGTAGGGTGAAAAAGAGGGTATACCTGTTTGGCGGGGGTAAGGCCGATGGTAAGGCGAGCATGCGCGAAATCCTTGGGGGCAAGGGGGCCGGACTTCACGAGATGACTCGCATGGGAGTCCCGGTGCCTGCCGGCTTTACCATCGGAACAAACGTGTGCGTTGCTTTTCAAGGGCAACGAGGCTGCTATCCGAAAGGACTGGACAAGGAAGTTACTGAAGCGCTGCTTCGCGTCGAAAGGCACATGGAAAAACGTTTCGGGGACTCCACCCATCCACTGTTGGTCTCCGTTCGCTCGGGGGCGCGGGAGTCGATGCCAGGGATGATGGACACGGTGTTGAACCTGGGCCTCAACGATCAAACAGTCCAGGGGCTCATTGCCCGAACGCGGAATCCCCGATTCGCTTATGATTCGTACCGCCGTTTTGTCCAGATGTACGGTGATGTGGTGATGGGTCTAAAATCAACCCAAAAAGACGAGCGGGATCCCTTTGAAGTTATTCTCCAAGCCATGAAAGAAAAGCGTGGGGTCCGCTTCGACACCGAGCTGACGGCAGCAGACTTGCAGGAACTCGTTGCCGAATTTAAGGCTGAGATCAAGAGTAGACTCAACCAGGACTTTCCCGAGGATCCTTATGTGCAGTTATGGGGGGCCATCGGGGCCGTCTTTGGCTCCTGGAACAACGACCGCGCCATTGCCTACAGAGACCTTTACCATATTCCCCACTCCTGGGGCACGGCAGTGAACGTGCAGGCCATGGTCTTTGGCAACCTGGGCGAGCGATGCGCTACGGGGGTGGCCTTCACACGCAATCCAGCAACCGGTGAGAAACAACTCTACGGCGAGTTTCTGGTCAATGCTCAAGGCGAAGATGTAGTTGCCGGCATTCGTACCCCGAGGCCCATTGCCGAGTTAAAAGAAGTCATGCCGAAGGGCTACAGTCAGTTGGTGCGCTTGTGCAAAGTTCTGGAGAAGCGCTATCAGGAAATGCAGGACATCGAATTCACCATCGAGAATAACAAGCTCTGGACGCTTCAGACCCGAACGGCGAAGCGGACAGGCTTTGCTGCGGTTCGGATTGCGGTGGATATGGTTGGGGAAGGCATCATTTCCAAGCATCAGGCGCTACTGCGCATCGAACCGGCCCAACTGAACCAGCTTCTACGACCCATTTTCGATCACGAGGCTAAGGAAAAAGCCGCCCGCGAGGGGCAAATCGTGGCAAAAGGGCTTCCCGCCGGTCCGGGAGCGGCCTCGGGACGGTTGGTATTCAATGCGGAGGATGCCCAGGAATGGAAGAAACGGGGCGAGAAGGTCATTCTCTTCCGTGTTGAGACCAGCCCGGAGGATATTCGCGGCTTTGAGGCAGCTCAGGCTATCGTTACGGCCCGGGGAGGGATGACCTCTCACGCGGCCCTGGTGGCGCGCCAGATGGGAAAGGTCTGCGTGGTTGGGTGCGTGACATTGAACGTGGATCTTGTCTCCCGCGAGATAAAGGTTGGAGAGACACGGCTTCGTGAAGGCGATTGGGTTTCCGTAGATGGTAGCGCGGGGGAAGTGATCCGAGGCGAGCTGGACACGCTCCCGTCGGAGATCGCCAGAGTCCTGATCGATCAAAGTCTGGATCCCAAGGCGAGTCGCGTCTTCCAGCAATTTTCCAAGCTCATGAAATGGGCCGATGAGGTGCGCCGGCTTGGAGTTAGGACGAACGCAGATCAGCCGAACCAGGCAGCAGTCGCCAAGGCATTTGGCGCTGAAGGAATAGGACTGTGCCGTACGGAACACATGTTCTTTGCCGGTGATCGTATCAATTCGGTGCGTGAGATGATCCTGGCACCTGACGAGGGGGGGCGGCAAAGAGCGTTAGAAAAACTCTTGCCCATGCAAAAAGAGGACTTCAAAGGGATCCTTAGTGTCATGGGGAAGCTTCCGGTTACAGTACGGACCCTTGATCCACCGCTCCACGAGTTTCTACCGAAGACCGATGAGGAAGTTGAAGAGCTTGCTCGGTCCATTTCGGTTCCGGCGGCAGTACTCCATAAAAAGATAGCGGCTCTTCACGAGGTCAACCCCATGCTCGGCCACAGGGGCTGCCGACTGGGTATCTCGTTCCCGGAGATCACGGAGATGCAGGTAAGGGCCCTGTTTCAAGCGGCCTGCGAACTGCGCCAGGAAGGAAAGGACCCCTTCCCCGAGGTGATGATTCCACTGGTAGGCAGCCAGGAGGAACTCATTTCGCAGCGAGATATTGTCGAACACATAGCCCAAGAGACCATGAAGAGCTATGGTGTGAAGGTCCGCTACCTGATCGGAACCATGATTGAACTCCCCCGCGCCTGTGTCGTAGCCGATCGTATCGCTCAGGTCGCAGAGTTTTTTTCCTTTGGAACCAATGACTTAACCCAGACTACCCTGGGAATTTCCAGAGACGATGCAGGCAAATTCCTACCCTACTACTTGGAACACGGCATCATGGCGCAAAATCCCTTCATTAGCATTGATCGGGAGGGGGTTGGAGCGCTCATGCGGATCGCTATTGAAAATGGGCGTAAGTCTCGAAAAACACTAGAGTTAGGTCTTTGTGGTGAACATGGAGGGGACCCCAGCTCCGTCACCTTCTGTCATGAAATAGGTCTGGACTATGTGAGTTGCTCGCCCTATCGTATTCCAATCGCTAAATTGGCTGCTGCTCAGGCTGCACTGCCCAAAAAGAACTGATACTTCGGCTACCTACTCTCATCTGCCAAATGATCTGACTAAAATCCGTTGCCGAATAACGGCAACAGACCGGCCCCATTACGCACTGAAAATTCAAATTTGGAGTAAACACAACAACTTAGAATTTACACAAAAGGGGCAATTCTAGGTTAATTAATATGTAATTTCGGTAATTTTTCGAGCCCAAAAAAAAAGGAAATTCTGGTCCGTGGTGGGATCATTAGCCGCTAACAGTTCAACGAGGGGCTGAACGGTTATAAGAAAAACGGTTCGAGCCTGTTTCAGGAGTTCGTTCGTCTCGGCTACACGAGCGAGGACCAGGTCACCGATCTTCTCGCCGATCAATTTGTTATCGAGAGGGTCGATGTCGAAGAAATCGATATCCACATTTCAGTTTTCAGCCTTGTCCCGCCCCAGTTCATCCAAAATTGCCATTATTATCCGAAGTACTTGGTTTCATTATGTTTTCTTAAAATTCTAATTGCTACACCAAACCCGTATTTTCACTGCCCAGATCACTTGTAGAATATCTAACGAGAATTGTCAGTCCATCGTGATTCACGTTACCCGACGACTCTTTTGCAAGCGTCCTCGCTGACTTCAATATATTTCTGCGTCTGCTGAAGAGATGAATGCCGAGCAAGCGATTGCATGTCCCGAAGCGATGCACCGACGCTGCTGATTTTTCTGCTCCAGGGCGTGATTGCTGTTCGTCTCCCCGAATAAGAAGAGTGTTTTAATTTAGTTTATGGTACAATCACAAAAGTTATAGTTCGATAAGGAGGTTTATTTAAATGATTCTTTTCCTACGAAATATTTTTCTGACATTTTCCCTTATC
Organism: Binatia bacterium; assembly: GCA_963664015.2. Taxonomy (GTDB): domain Bacteria; phylum Desulfobacterota; class Binatia; order UBA9968; family CAXXLF01; genus JACZQL01. The sequence continues at coordinate 1,834,613 of CAXXLF010000002.1, forward strand.
GGGCTATTAACAAGTTGCTCTTCTTTCAGCTCTCGGCTGCAAGCCGATACAAAATTATTAATTGAATACGCATTATACGATTTTCCGTTCCCTCCAACTGCCTATATCATAGAAAAAGAAACGGTGATTTTAGGATCAGGTGAACGGTGGTCTGGAAAAGTGCGGTACCTTGATCAAAAAAGTCCTCCAGAGATTCTGAAGTATTATGACCAAGTCGTCACTGCTGCTGGCTGGGAAATGAAAGCATCTACTGTATCTGAACGTATTTTTCTCGTATTTCATAAAGATTCTCGCGTTGCAACAGTAGAAATAAATCGAATGTCGTTTCTCGAAGGCATAAAACTCATTTCTCCGCGAACAACATCGGTAACCATATCTGTCAATTATGCAGATTCTATAGGAAAGATGAGATCATCCCAACCGTCGACCCTGAATAGATCTAAAAATTCCAGAAAGCCAAATACAAATAGGCAATAACGCCGTCGCAACCGATCCACCAGTTCTATTTGGCCCCTGGTTTTTCTTCCTTAATAAAAGTGTGGACCAATCGGGGGATGGCGCCGCAGCTAGAGCACCTGGGGGATTCGGGCTTGGTCCCGTCCGGATTCCTCATGAACCGTAAATAAAAGGGCTTTATGGATAAGGCGCAGTTCCGAGGAATATCCCTTCCAGATGAGGTCAAACTCATGGAGAAGATCACGCCAGGGGGGGGAGGCCTTTTTCAGCAAGAAAATATCCCTTGATGACGAGCTGGCCACCCATGAAAAATGCCTACTTTTAGGGGCACTCAAGAAGACAAACGGGGTTCAGAATAAGGCTGCCGAACTTTTCGGCATTAATTACTGCTCCTTTCGGTACAGGCTTGCAAAATATGGGCTTTTGAGCTTAAAAAGCCACGGTCTGACCGAATAAGAAGGCTCGGCCTGATAACATGTCCTGTCACATTAGGCGTACACCTAATTTGTCACCGTCATATTGATATGCCGCATTTTGTCGGTTACAAATTATTGCACCACTTTATGTTATGGGGCAAGTGACTGATTTCGTTGGTTATACGGGATTCCCCCAGTTCAAAATATTTGTACCTCCCACAAAATGGCATGGCCCAAAATTTGCGATAACCCAAAGCACGCCCCAAAGGGCGCCTACATCAAGCGGAGAGTAGGAGGTGAGCATTCTATAGCGTTCCGTTTAGGGCCAAGAGAGGTAAAAATTGAACAAAAACCAAAAAAAGGAGAAATAGTCATGGATAAACTAGGAAAGATGCAATCAGAGGGTGGATTTTCCCTCATCGAGGTACTGGTCGTTATCGCGATTATCGTTATTCTGGCGGCTATCGCTATCCCGGAAATTGCGGCTCATAGGAGAAGGGGCTATGACGCTGACGTCAAGTCTAACCTGGAGAACGCCGCTAAAGCTGAAGAGGCCTATTTTGTTAATAACGATACCTATACGAGTACGATCACCCCTGCCGCTTTGCCAGGGTACCACCAGAGTTCCAATGTCACCATGTCAGGGGCCTCGTCTGCCACGACGTTTATCATTACAGGTGCCGTTACTACAGGTTGCAGTAGTGGAGGTAACTGGAGTATCAGTAGCGCAACGGGAATAATTGCCGGCACACCGTGCGATTAATCTACCCTGATTGACAATTGGGTTTCATCTTCAAACCCAACAGGGGGAGGGCTTTCGCCCTCCCGCCTCTTCTTTCATTGACCTAGCAAATTTCCGGGAACACTTCCCCACATTCTACTTTTCACCACTGCTCCATGAACGGCAAAAATCCTATTGCCAGACCAGACTACTTAGCTTTTCTGCTTCTTCTCGCCTCGGTCATCTGGTTTGACCGCGAAATGATAAGCACGAACCTAGTCCCATTTTTTCGTGACTTGGGCCCAATGTTTTACCCTATGCGGTTCAGCCTGGCGGAGAGTTTCAAGGCAGGTGAGCTTCCTCTCTGGGATCGGCATATGGGAATGGGCTTTCCCTTACTGGCAAATTTTCAATCGGGGGTCTTTTATCCGCCTAACCTTATATATCTCATCTTACCTTTCTTCACGGCCGTAAGATCCCTTTTTTTATTGCACTACCTCATTGCTGCCACTGGGTGCTACCTGCTTATTCGCCAGTGGAAATACCCTCCCTATCTCGCCATTTTAGGTTCCCTCCTCTTCACTCTAGGCGGGACTGTTGTTTCCCTGAGCAACCTGTTGAATCACTTTCAAACAGCCGTATGGCTCCCCTGGGTAATTTACATGGGGGAACGAGCTATTCGCACCGCCTCCTGGAAGAGTTTCGTTGGACTTACCGTTGCATTGCTGGTGCAATTCCTTGCAGGATCGCCCGAACTCTACGCTATGAGCATGGGGCTACTTTTAGTAGATGGGCTGACGATCAAGGCGGTGGAAGGAAATCTTCCTCACCAGAAAACACTCTTAATTCTCGTAGCAGCCAATGTCCTGACCGTGGGTCTGGCCATGGTTCAGATTCTACCTACAGTTGAACTTTTTCAGGAGTCGCGGGGAAGTGTTTCTGTTCCTTACTCCATTGCCTCATTATGGTCTCTTCGTCCCATGAGTTTATTCAATATCTTTTTCCCTTATGGGGAAGTCGACCCAAGCCTTGTCAGTGGGACGCGCTTGTTCTTTAGCTCCGATATCCCCTTTCTCGTTTCTCACTACATGGGGGCCATTTCCCTCTTTGGCCTCTATCTTTCGTTTTATTATTGCTCGGTCAAGGAGAAAAGCCTTCTTTTCGGAATCCTTGGATTATCAATAATCTTGGCGCTGGGCGATCATACCCCAGTTTATCCCTTCCTGTATCGTTTGGTTCCCTTTTTTAGCGTGTTTCGGTATCCGGAGAAATTTTTCTTTTTGACGCACGCTGTTCTCGTTTTCGTGACCCTGCGAGGGCTAAATGGATTGCTCAGAGAAGATCATCCTCCCCCCAGAGGTTCCATGTTCGTGACCTGCTCGCTCTTTCTCCTATTACCCCTGCTGTATCTATTCATCAATCTAGAGACGTCGTTTTTCACCCGTTTGATTGTATCGGCCACTCAGTCCTCACTGGCTTTTCCAGCTGGGGGTAAGAGCGCATCCGGTTTCCTCTTTTATCTAGAGAGACAAATGTTTCTCGTAATGGGGATTCTGCTCCTGCTCGTTCTATGGAAAAAAGGGAAACTCCGGAGTGTCTTGTTCCAGCCCCTCATCGTCGCTCTGGTGTTCCTCGATCTTAGCTCAGCCAACCGGTCGTACCGATATCTTTTGGACCCTAGTTTCGTTTTCCACGGCGAGAAGACCATCTCCTCCCGGGACCCTGAACCTCACCGTATCTTTTTTTATCCCGGCACTTCCAGCCTTCATCCATCTGAGTATGTTACCTATGAAGGGCAGTCCTTTGCCGAGCTCAATTTTCTCAGTTACAAAAAACTCGTGCCATACACCGATATCTTTCATGGATTCGATTATATGCAAGTGTTGGATCCCCTTAGGACTTGGCCCTATGTCGTTTTCTTGTACGTAGCCGACCAACTCCCCCCTGCCGCTCTGTTCCGTTTACTGGGTACGTTGAATGTGAAGTACGTCATCGGCCCCAATTCATTACCTCCAGGCAATATTTCTCTTGTCCGTCACATTCCCGAATTTCCGGCATGGCTCTACAGAATAAACGATGAGGTTCCAAGAGCCTATGTAGTAACCAAGGCGACTGCAGAAACAGACGCGGTAACAGTTTTGAAGCGGTTGTCGAGCCCGGATTTTGAACCGCTACGAGAGGTCATCCTTGAGCGGTCTTTTCTGATCCCGACCCATGGGGACTCCCGCTCTCAACCCGAGATCGTTCACTACTCAAATCAATCTGTGACCCTCAAGGCCTCTCTCAATGGTGCGGGGTTTCTGGTGCTGGCGAATTTCTTTTATCCAGGTTGGCGAGTCTATGTGGATGGGATGGAAAAGGAAGTTCTTCGAGCGAACCTTTTCTTTCGAGCTGTTTCCCTTCCAACGGGCGAACACTTGGTGGAGTTTCGCTATCAGCCTCTTTCGTTCACCATCGGCTTAGCCATATCCCTGATAACCTTTGTTGGGACCCTGCTTGGGTTTCTTTTCTATCATTATCGTTATTCGAGATCGTCCGGAGAAATAAGATAAATGTGTGGTATCTACGGATAGACTTCTCTTAAACAACCGGTGGAAGAAAACGTCCTAGCCCGTATGGGCGAGGCTCTGGAACATCACGGTTCCGACAACCACGGTCAAAAGAGTTTTCGGTCGGGAGACCTATCGGTGGGTTTAGGCCACGAAAGACTCAGCATTATCGACCTCTCCCCGGCAGCCAGTCAGCCCATGACCAACGAAGATGATAGTATCTGGCTTGTTTTTAATGGTGAAATCTACAACTTCAAGGAGCTTAGGACAGAATTGGAGCAGAGAGGCCACCGATTTAAATCCAGCTCAGATTCAGAAGTCATTATTCATCTCTACGAAGAAAGAGGACCCCAATGGACCGAATATCTGAGAGGGTTTCGCGACACGATGGGGCATTTTCAGATTGGCCATCCGGCATTTCTAATGGGCCAGTATTCGGTAACAGGATGGTGGTATTATTTCCCTATGGCGGTTCTACTAAAAATTCTCATCCCTTTGTTAGTCTCTGAATTGATGGCTCTTTTCTTTTATAGCTTTGCCAAAAAAACAAGCGGGGTATTTTCTCTTACTGCCTGTGGGTGTGATAATGGCGTCCGCTCTGCTGAGGCACATTAATGTAGGGATCAAGCACGTTCTACCCATATTGTCCATTGCTAATTGTGATGGCCAGCAGTATTACAACAATCCGAAATAGTCGCCCACGTGTCTTTGCTTCCAGTTTCGCTGGGTTGGGACTCTGGTGCGTTGTCTCAACCGTCTCTATCTTCCCAAGCTATCTGGCTTATTTTAACGAGTTTATTGGGCCGGAAAAGGGGTATCGGTATCTCGTGGATTTCAACCTGGATGGGGGGCAGGACCTCAAGAGGCTCAAGCAATTTATAGATGAAAAAGAGCTGGATCAGATCTATCTGCACTACTTTGGCACCGCCGAGCCCTGTTACTATGGAATTCACTCGATTGACTTACCTGGCTCGTTCAACCATTGTGGACGGTCCAATGATAAACTCGCGAGATTCCTCGCCATCAGCGCGACCCATCTTCAATCGGTCTATCTCCCCAATAAGGCATCCTACGATTGGATATTGAAGCAGGAACCCGTCACGCGGATCGGTTACTCGATTTTTGTCTACGACATCAAAGAAAATGTCCATAACAACTTTGGGATTCTCTACCTAAAAGAGGGTCAGACTAAACGGGCCCTGGAAGAGTTTAAGCGGGTCCTCGAACTCCTGCCAGGGGAGGCGACAGCATATGTCAACGTTGGCTTTGCCCATGCCCGCCTGGCGGCCTTTTAGGAGGCGGAGCAAGCCTATGAGAGGGCATTGCCACTGGACCCACAAAACAAGATTGCACAGGCCGGGCTAGAAGGGGTCAAGCGCCTAAGAAAATCCACCCAGGCGCTCTGAACCGGGGAAACTCTGATCCCCTACTATTGCTAAGTGAAATCTATCTTTAAACCTGTACTCGGGATATTCGTTGCCTCATCGCTCCTCTATTGTTTTTCTTCTCCTGGAGTGGACAATGATCTTTGGGGCCATCTCTTTTTTGGGCGTGAGATCGTTTAAAGAGGGACCCTCCCCTTAATCAACCTTTATTCGCACACGACTCCCGATCATCCTTGGGTGAACCACGAATGGTTAGCGGCGGTTATCTTTCATGGAGTTTATTCTACCCTAGGGTCCCCCGGTCTGATTCTGCTCAAGGTTCTCATCGGCAGTAGCATTGTTTGCATGCTGAATGGAATCATCGTAAAGCGGGACCCCTTCAATTTGGGGCCGAGCCTTCACGCTGGTATGGGTCATGGCGCTTCTCTCTCCCGGGTTTCACATCCGCCCGCAAATTTTCACTTATTTCCTATTCACCGTTTTTCTCTACGTTTTTCATCGGTGCAAAGAAAAAGGACCCGGTGCGCGTGTTTTGTGGATCTCCGGTGCCCTTTGTCTTCTCGCTTTGGTGGTCAATCCCTATGGATTGGAGCTGTTGCGCTTCTTATGGCGAGACCTTCGTATTGACCGTCCTATCACCGAGTGGGATCCAGTCCCGCGCTGGAACCTATCGTTCCTCGAAATCCAGATAGCCTTTCTGGTTGTTCTTTCCTCGATCAGAAAAATCTCCTGGATCAAATGGGATTTTGTCTTAACCCTGTTCACCGTATTTCTGGCCTTTCGTCATCAGCGTCGCACGCCGCTTTTTGCCCTTGCAGCGGCGCCTTTCCTGGCTCAGGGGTTGGAGACGATCATTCGAGCCGTCGGGACGGTTCTCGCAAAAGGGAAACAAACCAAACTGTCACTTCCAGCACAGGGGGTCTTCGTTGCGGGTATCCTGGTTGTCGCCACTGTGCAGCTGGTGTGGTTGGGCAGGATTCACTGGACGAATCGTTTTCAGCTCACCGTAAGTCCGTCCGAATACCCGTTACAGGCGGCCGACTTTTTAAAGCGCAACCGAATTATCGGAAATATTGTCGTTCCCCAGGTCCCATCGATCTACTTCTCGGGGTAGGCGAGGCGGTGGGGCGAGCTGGAGCATCAGGGACCAGGCCTGAGGCAGTTGATTCTTCAGTTCCACCAGTTCTATTTGGCCCCTGGTTTTTCTTCCTTGATAAAAGTGTGGACCAATCGGGGGATGGCGCCGCAGCTAGAGCATCTGGGGGATTCGGGTTTGGTCCCGTCCGGATTCCTCATGAACCGCAAATAAAAGGGCTTTTCGGTTCCCACATACTCATCGTAGTAAAAGGCAAGTTTGCCGCACTCACTGCACTGAAGGTATCGCGCCATCTGATTGGTTCTCCTAGTGTTTGATTTCCAATGTACTCGTGACGGTTTGGTGCCCACCGTTTTCCCTGTAGGGCTCCTCACGGTACAAGCCCAGGGCTTTCATTACGGGGATATCCTGGATGGAAAAAAGGATGGTATCTGCGCCACTATCGTTGGCGTGTTCATGCCAGGCCCAGGGAGGAATAACGAAAAAGTCGCCCGGCTCCCAGTTTAGGCGCTGGCCGTTGATAATAGTGCTACCGCTCCCTTCAAATACGTGATAGACGGTGCTGTTTACCTGCCGATGGGTCTTGGTGTGGACTCCGGCTCGAATGAGTTGAATCGTACAGCCCATAGTCGGAAAGACAGGTCCCCCGGTGTTAGGGTTCAAATACTCGAAACAGATATCGTCGTAAGGGCTTGCAGGGCCCTCCCCAATCCGCTTCAAGGCTTCATAGGTAGGCTCCCATTTGTAGTTGAGCAGGGGAGAGTCGTCTGTTTCCTGGTTCTCCCAGGTGGGGCGTAGATAAGGTCCGCAAAATTTCGTTTCCGAGTCATTGACTGTTGTAACGGGAAACCGGTGCTCTGGATAGGGCTCGAAGAAAACAGCGTCCAGATCTCCGACCAGAGGAAGGTCCAGACCGTCCATCCAAATGGTTGGCTGGTCCGACTCGCATCCGTGATCATGCCACGTCCAGTTGGGGGTCAAAACCAGGTCCCCCCGGCTCATCATACATTTATCACCGTTGACGTTGGTATAAGTGCGCTCCCCTTCGATGATAAACCGAATCGCCGAGGGTGTATGGCGGTGACATGGGGCAATCTCTCCGGGTTGTACGATCTGGACGGCGGCCCATAGAGTCTGGGTCGCAGCGCATTTACCCCCAAGACCTGGATTGACCAGCGCCAGAACCCTCCTCTCCCCACCGCGCTCGATGGGAACCAGGTCTGCAGCACGATAAGCCAAATCGCGCAACTCGGATCCTTTCCAAAGATGGGGTTGAACCTTGGTTTGGGGTTCGGGAGGGAGGAGGCGGCCGGTGACATTCCACAGCGCCACCAGGTGCTTTCTGTCGAGCTCCTTGTAAAACTCCTCACTCTTTTTATCAACGTGTGTGTTGCCAGGTACTTTTCGCTTAGCCATTGGTTGCCTCCATTGGGCAAAATAGCAGAATTGAAATTTCCACGCTAGGGGACAAGACCTGCCCCGTTCCCACGGATGCTGGCAGTCGTTACCGTGAGGACCAAACGCGGCCCCCATGGGTGAGGTGACCACTGTGCCGTCGGTCCGGCAGTTAGAGGCCCGGGATACTTTTCAGTTTGATTCGTTTTCTGCGCACTTGGTCCATTACATAACGGGCTACGGCCAAGTCCTCGTCTGCAATACCGTTGGACTGAAACAGGATTCTTTGGGAACGTCGTGGGGCCTTAGGCCTGCTGACGATCCTTTCCAGAGGAACAACCTTTTCCCATTTGAGGGCCCCAGCATTGCAAGCGGCAATCAGGTCACCGCTACCCCCCTTTGCGGTGGGAACATCGTCAGTGACCACGAGATCCATCCGCCGTATCAGCTTCGTAGAAACCTCGTGGCGCAGGTCACTGTTTGCTCCGATCGTAATAACAAGCGCTTCTTCTTTCAAACGAGCTCCCCCTATCACAGGAGTGGTCGAATTCGTAGCCAATGCGACGATGTCCGACTCCTTTTCAATCTTATCGATGGAAGGGCATTCCCTAAGCTCCACTGCCAGGTTTTGACTCATGCGCGAGATGAATTCTTTGAGCCTTTTTCTATGGCGACCAAAAACAAGCACTTGTTTTATTCGGCAGGTTCGTACAATAGCCTCTAATTGGTATGCGGCCTGTTTACCGGTTCCGATGAGGCCCAATACTGACGCGCCCCTTGGTGCGAGATACCGGGCCGCCACGCCGCTTGCCGCACCGGTACGCAGGCTACTCAGGTACCGCGCGTTGAGCACCAGGCTGATTTCTCCGGTCCGCCCGTTGTAAAGGGTAATCGTATTTGCCCCGCCCATGTATGCTCTCAGGCAGATTATATCCCGGTCCTGTTGCCACGCGGCCATGATATTGAGCTGTCGAGCGCGAGCGCTGAGCCGTCTACGGGGAAGGCTCCGCACTTTGCCCGCCGCCCGGTCGCGAAAAATGCGCTCTACGACTCTCAGGGCGCTTGCCATATCGATTAGCTTTCTCGTATGGTGTTCGTCAATAACATAGGGCATAGGGCTGTTCCTGCCTATTCCGAAATTTGTTTGGATTGAACTCGGGTTGTAATTTGCGCTCCCTTACAGTCGAACTATCAAAATATCAAACAAGGGGCGACTAAGGACTATTGCCTTCCCGGCTTTTCCTCGATTTCCTCGTCAGGGTCAATCTTATTGATGACGAGGCCGCTCAGGAGTTTGGGATAGAAGTAAGTCGACTTCTGCGGCATCTTCTCGCCACCCATGGCCACGGTCAGGACCTGTTCCGGCCGGGGTGGGTTCAAGACAAAGGCGGCCTGGACAGCTCCCTTTTCCACAGCGTTCAGGGCGTCCTCCGCGTCTTGATTATAAGTGAGGTTACCGTCTTGAAGCTGAGCCTCGGGGCTAACGCCCAGGATATTCTCGATGAATAGGTGGTGCAGGACGGATACGTCGAGTTCCAGAAGGGATGCACTCATATCCTTTCCCAAGCGCTGCATGCTCCTTTTATTTTTCAATCGAAGAATCAGATAACGGGGGTCGTTTTTAAAGGAAGCGCCGATGAGTTGGCGTTTTTTCCCTTCCTTGTGGAAGTCTTTGAGGAACGAGCGCCTGCCTTCCCTAGTCTTGGGGTACTGTTCCATGTTGAAGTGCGCGTGAAGTTTTTCCTCGAGCTGTAAGAACGGAATGCGTGGAAATTCCCGCAACATCCGGTGGGTCGGGAAAATGACCAGACCCTCTTCGGTCATGTTTGAAAAATACATCATGACATAGTTAAAGGCTTCCCGACCGGTCCCATGAGGACGCTCACCACGCAGGTGGTCACGATAACTCGTGGCCGCCTCGTAGCGGTGGTGGCCATCGGCGATGAGCAGAGGTTGGTCCGCCATTTGCCGTTGGATCAGACCGATCAACTCCTCGTCTGTGATCTCCCACATTGAGGTGGAGCCCTTGCCTTCGTCCTTGACCTGAATCGTCGTCGGGATGCCCTGAACGTGTTCTTTCAGCAACTGGCTAATAGTCTGCTTGGGCTGGGAATAAAGGGAAAAGATAGGGCTCAAGTGGGCTCCACAGGCTTGCAGGACTTTGATGCGGTCATCCAGCGGAGCCTTGTGGGTCTTTTCATGGGGAAGGACACCCCCTGCGGAAGAATCTTCTATACGGACAAGTGCCATGAAGCCCAGTCGCTCTTTTTCCTCTCCGGTCTTCAATTTGAAACGTTGACTCAATAAATAAATCGCCGGTCGATCGCTACGGACCAAGATTCCATCGGCCTGCCACTGCTCGAAGATGCGGGCGGCCTCTTCGTAGGGGTTGGGTTCCCGGTTGAGGATCAACCGCACGACGTTCTGAGGGGATTTTCGATAGAGCCGGTCTTGTTCCTCCGGCGAGATCACGTCGTAGGGCGGTGCGACGACCTTGGAAAAGTCACGTACCTTTTTGGGGTTATAAACAATGCTACGAAACGGGGCGATGCGTACCATTTTAGATCCTTACCGATAGAACGTTCAACAAAAATACTTCAACAAAGTCCTTCGCGTCAAGGCGACTGCGAATTAAAATCCGAATTCCGAAGCTCAGAATCTGAAACAAACCAAAAACCTCAAATCCAAAAATCAAATTCCAAAACGATCTGGGAAAAAATCCGAAATCCTAATATCGAAATAGGAAACAGTTTCAAAATCTCAATTCTCAAAATCCAAACCCTTCCAATGAGAGTTTCTCCTACGTTTTTAAATGTTTTGAAATTAGTATTTTGAGTTTTCCCTTTTTGTTTCGAATTTATAATTTTACTGGCTTGCTATGAACTTGTCCAACTCCTCTGAGCTGATTTCACCTTCCCGGATAATCTTGAAGCGGTCCTGTTGCATGTCCAGTACCGTGGAACCTTTTGGACCTTTGAGCTCCCCACCGTCGAGGAAGTATTTGATTGCTGCCCCAAAATAACCGCGGGCCTGTGCCACCGTTTTGGCCGATTCGGCTCCGGAGGGATTGGCGCTGGTGGCGGTTATGGGAGATCCCAAGCCTTGAACCAAAGCGGCCGCTACCGGATGGCTGGAAACCCTGATTCCCACTCCCCCCTCGGGGTTGCAGAGCAGCCGGGTCAGCCCCTTATTGGCAGTCAAGACGAGAGTCAAGGGTCCCGGCCAAAAACGCCGGATCAGTTTTTTAGCCCGCGGAGGGACTTCGCTCACAACCTGTTTGAGCATGGTACTATCGGCAACAATCAACGCGATGGGTTGATTGTGATCTCGCCCTTTTAGGGAGGCGACACGTTGAACCGCGGATTCATTCAAGGCATCGGCGGCCAGTCCATAGAAAGTCTCCGTGGGAAAAACAACCACCTCACCGGTACGCAATGCCTCCAGGGCACGGGCCAAGTGGGGACCGTTATTTTCTTCTCTGGCTTTGGAGCTTGCGATTTTTTTCCTCGACACTCGCGGCCAACTCCTCTTTCAGTTGAGCCAACTTGGCAGCGATTTCAGGATCCTTACGGGCCACGATCTGTGCTGCGAAGATCCCCGCGTTGGCGGCTCCGGCCTTGCCGATGGCCATGGTTGCCACCGGTACACCGGCCGGCATCTGAACGGTGGCCAGTAAGGCATCCATTCCCTTTAAAGCGGAGGAGTCGATGGGGACACCAATCACGGGAAGCGTAGTCTTCGCGGCCACCACCCCAGCCAGGTGAGCTGCGGCCCCGGCGCCAACGATGATCACTTCCAGACCCCTCTGTTCCGCTGATCCCGAGTACTCCATGGTTTGCACAGGAGACCGGTGCGCCGAAAGAATTCGGGTCTCGTAGGGTATCGCAAATTTGTCTAGCCTATTCTCCGCCTCACGCATGACCGGGTAATCGGAGTCGCTACCCATTAAAATCCCCACCTTAGGTTTCGTTGAGGTGTTTCCGTTCACTTGACCGATCCTCCTTTATGACGCAGGGGATAGGGCTCGATAGGCGATATCCCTGCGGTAGTGGACGCCTTGCCAACTGATCTTACCCACGGCACGATAAACCTCTTTGACAGCCTGTTCGATACTGCCTCCCAGGGCGGTCACTCCCAGTACCCTGCCGCCTGAGGTCAACCAGCGACCTTCCTTTTTCTCCGTTCCCGAGTGGAAGACAAACCCTTTATCCCAACTGCTCAAGCTTTCCAACCCCCGGATTTCTCTTCCCTTGTCATAAGGGCCCGGATATCCCTGAGCACAGAGGACAACGCAGACGGAGGAGCCTTCATGCCACTCAGGTTTGACCCGGTCGAGTCCCCCATCAATGGTGGCTTCGAGTAGAGGTAGCAGGTCTCCCTTGAGGCGCATCATCAGCGGCTGGCATTCGGGATCGCCGAACCTGGCATTGAATTCTAGTACCTTGGGCCCATCGCTGGTAATCATGAGGCCCAGGTAAAGCACCCCTCGATAACAGACCCCTCTTTTTTTCAGACCCGCGAGGACGGGTATGAGAATGGTCTCCTCGATTTCCCGCTGCATCTGCGGACTGACCACGGGGGCAGGAGAATAAGCACCCATCCCGCCCGTATTGGGGCCTCCATCCCCGTCGAAAACCGCCTTGTGGTCTTGGGAGGAGGCCAGGGAAAGAAAATGTTCGCCGTCGGTCAGGGCCATGAAAGAGGTCTCTTCGCCGGTTAAAAATTCTTCGATGACCACTCGTTGCCCTGCTGGCCCAAAGGCCTGTTCGACCATGATTTCGTCGACGGCCTTTTCCGCTTCCTGGGCAGTGAAGCACAAGCGGACTCCCTTACCAGCGGCCAGGCCGTCGGCCTTGACCACGCAGGGGTGTGTCTCGGCGGCATACGCCTGTGCGGCCTTGGGATCGATAAAGGTGGCGAAGGCGGCCGTAGGGATGCCGTTTTCGGCCATGATCTCCTTGGCAAAGCCCTTACTCCCCTCCAACTGGGCGGCTTCGAGATTTGGGCCAAAGACTCTGAGTCCACGAGCTTCAAATTGATTTGTAATTCCTAAAGTCAATGGGATCTCAGGCCCGACCACGGTCAGGTCGATTTGTTTCGTTACGGCAAATTCAACCAGCTTGTCGATCTCGCCGGCCTGAATCGGGACCAACTCTGCCAACTGGCCGATGCCCCCATTGCCCGGGGCGCAATAGAGCTTGTCCGTCCTCGGGCTTTGCCTGAGTTTCCATCCCAGCGCGTGTTCCCTTCCTCCGCTGCCGATGAGCAGTATTTTCATAGTTTATGAGCCAGAAGGTTGAGAGGCCGCGACGTATAGAGACCGGACAACATTTCTGGATTCCGATCTTGGATCGTTTTGTCTTTCACTCATCACTTCGTCGACATATGGCGCTTGAATCGACCTGTCCCTCGCCGGTCGCTGAAATAGTTTGTTCCCAAGCTGCTCAAAAAAATCTCAGACGCGAGTCACGTGATCGATTAACAAGCGCAACGAAGCCTGTGAGCTCTTTTTCAGTAGCCAATTAGTGTCTGAAATGTCGGATACCGGTAAAAATCATGGCGATCCCATGTTCATTGGCTGCCGCGATGATGTCTTGATCCTTAATCGAGCCGCCTGGTTGAATGATAGCCTTAGCTCCGGCTTTGGCGGCTTCGTCTACCCCGTCACGGAAGGGATAAAAGGCGTCGGAGCCCACCGCCGATCCTCTTAGATCGAGGCCGTTGCCATGAGCGCGCATGACTGCGAGCTTGGATGAATCGACTCGGCTCATCTGCCCCGCGCCGACCCCTAACAGCTGATCCCGTGCGGTAAAAACAATGGCGTTGGACTTTACGTGATGGCAAACGCGCCAGGCGAAATTCAGGGCATCATACTCTTCCTCCGTGGGCTTGCGCTCGGTGGGCACCTTGCAATTTCTAACGTCCAGTGGCGCCTCGTCCCAATTCTGTACCAGCAGGCCGCCGTGCACTCGTCTGAGATCATAACTGGTCTCTTTTTTTGGAGTCATATCCATCTCCAGGAGACGGATGTTCAGCAAGCGCTTTGCCGAAGAGAGAATGGCCTTGGCCTCGGGAGTGAACGTGGGCGCGATGACGATCTCGAGAAAAATCTCCTTGAGTTCATTGGCGGTTTCCTCGTCCACCGGCCGGTTGAGTGCGATCACGCCTCCAAAGATCGAGACCGGATCAGATGCTTTGGCCTTGCGAAATGCGTCGGCCAAGGAATTTTTGGACAGCGCAAGCCCGCAGGGGTTGGTATGCTTGATGGCCACCGCTGTCGTCTCGGTAAACTCAAGTACGCAGCTCAGTGCCGCATCGGCATCCAGGATATTGTTGAAGGAAAGCTCCTTCCCCTGAATCTGTTTGGCCCGAGCGATGGAAGGAGCGTTGTCTCCCGGTGAGCTATAGAAAACGGCCTGCTGGTGCGGATTCTCACCGTAGCGCAGGTCTTGGATCTTGGTGAACTGGAGATTCAAGTTTTGACTCCAGGGAGTGGGTTCCCGGTTACTGTCCAGGGAACTCAAGTAATTAGATATGGCGCCATCGTAGTGGGCGGTGTATTGAAACGCCGTGCACGCCAGGCGGAACTTGGTCTGGGGGGAGAGTTCTCCATTGTGCTCTTTCAGTTCAGCGGATACGGATTCGTAGTCCGTCGGGTCGACAATCACGGCGACATGGGCATGGTTTTTCGCCGCTGCCCGGAGCATGGACGGGCCTCCGATGTCGATATTTTCTACAATCTCATCGAATGGAGCCTTTCGCGCTACCGTAGCTTCGAAAGGATAGAGGTTAACTACGACCAAATCGATGGGAACAATACCGTGCTCCTTCATCTGGGCCTGGTGTGTCGGGTTGTCCCTGACGGCGAGTATCCCTCCGTGGATCCTGGGCTGAAGCGTCTTGACGCGGCCATCCATAATTTCAGGAAACCCGGTCAATTCGGAGACTTCCTTGACTTGGATCTGATTTTTTCTGAGTAGCTCTGCCGTTCCGCCGGTAGATAGGATCTCGATGCCGAGTCCCGATAGGTTGCGAGCCAATTCGATAATCCCGGTTTTGTCGGACACACTAATAAGAGCCCGTTGAATCTTACCCACGGTCTACGTTTTCCCCTTTAGGTTTTATGAAAACGAGGAACTCTTGAGGTGATGGATGTCAGAATCTCGTAGGAAATGGTGTTCGCCCAGCCGGCCATCTCTTCCGCTGAAATGACCGCCTCCTTCTGCTTCCCGAGGAGGACCACCTCGTCTCCCTGTTTCACTCCGCCTATATCGGTAACATCCACCATTGTCAAATCCATGCATACCCTGCCGATCACCGGTGCCCGTTGACCACGAACCAATACGGCACCGCAGTTCGAAAGCAGGCGTTTGTAACCGTCAGCGTAGCCCACCGGGAGTGTCGCCACGAGGGTCTCCCTCCGGGTCGTGAAGGTCTGTCCATAGCTGATACTCGTACCTTGAGGTACCCGTTTGACTTGCTGGATATGTGTCTTCCATGTCAATGCAGGTTTGAGGGAGGCCTCCTTTACCATGGGTTGGGAGGGATAATAGCCGTAGAGCATTAGTCCCGGCCGCACCATATTGAAATGGGCCGGGCGAAGGGTCATGACCCCGGCGCTGTTTGCCAGGTGGGCGAGTGATGGACTGTGTCCCTGGTTTTGAAGCCTATGAAGGATAGCTTTAAAAGACTCTAGCTGTTTGAGGGTGTAGTCTTGCAGGACGCTTTCGGCTTTTGAAAAATGAGACATGAGCCCCTCGAACCTGAGTCGCTTCAGCCTTCCCAAGTCCCGCAACATGGAATCCATTTGCTCCGCAGGGAATCCGATGCGCCCCATCCCCGTATCGACCTTCAGATGAAAGTTCAAATGGATCCGGCGTCGTTGGGCTAGCCTCTCAAGACTCTTGAGAGTCATGGAATCCCCAATTACCGGTGTCAAGCGATACCGTACGAGATCACCCGCCTGATCGGGGCGGACTCCCGTAAGAACGAGAACAGAAGACTTGACCCCAGCCTTTCTAAGCTCGATTCCTTCCTCGACCGTTGCCGTACCAAAAAAGTCGCACCCTGATTGTTCCAAAGCCCTTGCCACTTGTGGGGCCCCATGGCCATAGGCATCCGCCTTGACAACGGATAGGATCTTGACGTGGGAGGCGATTTTCTTTTTGACCTGGCGGAAGTTCCAGCGAATGGCATTCAGATCCACCAGACAGTAGGTCGGGCGGCCTTTAGGAAAAACACTCATTTGAAATAGGTGAAAGAGGGTGGGAGACCGGTTCAATCACCAGATAACCGGATAACAAATCTCAATCCGGTTGTAAAGGACGCATGGAATTCAATCGGCCAATTGTACCCTTTCGTCTCCCGGTGGTATGGGCCCAGTTCCAGTGCCTGGCCCAGGGCGCGGCCGTCGTAGCAAAAAAGTCCTGAAGACATTCCATGGATACTGTCTCAAGTGGTGAAGGACCCGTGACCACGCTTCAATGTGGGGTCAGAAAAGTGGAGTTCCTCCTGTTATTTTACGGTATAGACCACGGCTGTTTCGAGTTGACTTCACACGTTGAATTCGGATAGTCTCTGTGCCTTGATAAGAAACTTAGGTGGTCACATAGGCCAGTGTGGTTTCACATGGGGTATCGAGAGGTCTCGTAAAGCCAGGTGTTCGTTGGAAGAGCATTCCAAAAAAGAGAGTTTCGCTCGCGATAGATAGTCATATACCAAAACTATTGATTGGAGGATGTATGAAGCACAGAAAAGTTCACAAAACAGCCAAGGCCATTCTGGCACTATCCTGCTTTATGTTTGCAATGGCTTTAATTGCAGGTCCAAAGGAAGCCACCGCTGCTCCGTACTTTAAGGGCAAAACAATAACCATCGTTGTCGGATACGGGGCCGGAGGTGGATTCGATATCATGGCGCGACTCTTTGCCCGTCACATGCCACGTTTTATAGAGGGGAAGCCCCGATTCATTGTGCAGAACAAGCCCGGCGCAGGAGGGCTTATCACGGCCAACTGGGTTTACGGAAAACAGCCCGGGGACGGGCGCACCATCGCGATGTTTCATTATTCCTTTGTCACGCAAGCGCTCATGGGCGACCCAACGGTCAAGTTTGACCCGCTGAAGTACATCTGGTTTGACGAGCCTACCATTGGGACTCTTCCTCGGGTGGTCTTTCTCAGAAGCAGTCTGGGTATCCGTACGCTTGAGGACTTAATGAATTCCAAGAAACCTTTCGCCATGGGTGAAACCGGTAGAGGAACGGGGTCAGCCGTAGCCACCGAATTTCTCAAGAGTGTTGGTGTTCCGCTCACGAATATTCTTGGTTACGGGGGGTCGGCGGATACCTTTGCAGCTATAGAGCGCGGTGAGGTCGATGGACGGGTTACGTCACAGGAAAGCGCCATCACAAGATACAAGCGCTTTCTCGATGATGATATCATTCGGCCGATTCTAGCTATGGGCAGCGACTCGAGGCTCAAACCTTTTCCCGGTGTAGCCACCCTCGACGACCTGAAGCTCGACCCCAAGCAGAAGAGGATGGCCAAGTTTTTAACGCGAACATGGAGCCGTCTGCGTATGTTTGCACTGCCCCCAGGGACACCCCCGGATAGGGTTAAAATGCTCCGTGACGCGTTCCGGGCGACGCTTACGGACGAGAAATTTCTCAAAGAGGCCAAAAAACAGCGGATGATCATTGCTCCGGCTCCCTGGCAGGACATCGTAGCGGACATCAAGGGCCTAGCGGAAGCTCCACCGGAAGTCGTCAAGGGGTATCGGAAGCTTCTCGGTCTAAAAAACTAAAAGGCAACTCGGAAACGTCCGGCACAGTGCATGCCACAAGCTGTGCCGGACGTTTCCAATTACAGAGTTGCTGTTGGGAGTCGCTGAATTCTTCAGTTTGTCAATTTGGGCCTCACCGGTCCAAAACTATTCCATCGGGGCGAACCCGCTGTTTGTCTTGACGGAGTTTGTATTTATTTGATGCGATTTCCTGATCTTAGTTCCGCAGGGGCCCTCCATGATTGACGCAGCCCTTTCCGCTTTACAGGAACTTCTGGTTCCCATACGTCTCCTCTTTCTATTAATTGGCGTTCTCATGGGGTTGGTGCTAGGCGCCATTCCAGGTCTCGGCGGATTGGTCGGGTTGGCCATCCTTCTCCCCTTTACCTTCGACATGGATCCCGCCATGGCATTCGCCATCATGATCGGGCTGCTCTCGATTACGAGCACTTCGGACACGATTCCTTCAGTGCTGTTTGGCGTCCCCGGGACCGCGGCGTCTCAGGCTACTATTATGGACGGTCACCCTATGGCCAAGAAGGGAGAGGCCGGTCGGGCATTGGGCGCAGCCTACATGGCCTCACTAATTGGCGGTCTCTTTGGAGCCATCGTTCTGGCCATGATGATTCCCGTCATAAGACCGATCGTTATGTCCTTTGGTGCCCCAGAATTCTTTATGATGGGCATCCTTGGGGTTTCGATGGTCGCGGTTTTAAGCGGTAGTGCTCCCATCAAAGGGCTGGTTGCGGGAGCCATGGGCCTCATGGTGGGGATGGTGGGGATGGATCCGCAGAGCGGGGTGCACCGCTGGGTCTTTGGCGAGCTTTACTTATTGGATGGATTGCCTTTGGTCCCCGTATCCCTTGGTATCTTTGCGATTCCGGAAGTAGTGGACCTTTTCATCCGGGGAACCCGGATTGCCGATGTTCCCAGTGACGCTCTGAAGGGAGTCCGGGCAGGTATTCGAGATGCGCTGCGGAACTGGGGCCTTGTCCTTCGCTGCAGCGCATTGGGCGTTTGGATAGGTATGATCCCGGGCCTTGGAGCTGCGGTTGTGGACTGGTTTGCCTACGGTCACGCCATGCAGAGTGAAAAAGGCGCGTCCGAGTCGTTCGGGAAAGGCGACGTTCGTGGTGTGATAGCCCCCGAGTCAGCCAATAATGCCAAAGAGGGTGGGGCGTTGATCCCGACCATCGCTTTCGGGGTTCCGGGAAGTGCTTCCATGGCGTTGCTCCTCGGAGCAATGATGATCCAGGGGTTAACACCGGGCCCCGCTATGCTGACTACGCATCTCGACGTCACCTTCACCCTAGTTTGGAGCATCGCAATCGCCAATATTTTTGGGACCGTCTTATGCCTGTTCTCGACCAATCTTCTGGCGAAGCTCTCTTTGGTTCGGATCCATTTACTGGTCCCGCTTGTCACTGCCATGGTCTTTCTGGCGGCCTACCAGGCCAGCCGCCACTATGGAGATATGTGGTCGCTATTGACCTTTGCCCTGCTCGGTTGGTTTATGAAACGATTTGGCTGGCCCAGGCCGCCGATCATTCTCGGTTTAGTCCTGAGTACTATCCTGGAAAACAGCCTGCATATTTCAGTGGCTCGTTATGGTCTGGGGATGTTCTCTCGACCCATATTCATCGTGATTATCCTGGTCATTATCGCGAGTTTGTATTTCGGTGTTCGAATGCAGCGCCGCCCGGCAACGGATGGCGCAGAAGCCCCACCCAGAAGTCCGGTGAAATTCCGCTTCCAGGTTAGTTCTCTTTTCACCCTGGTTATGCTAGGGATTTTTGGAACTGCCATCTATTCGGCATGGCAATGGCAGTTTCCGGCTGCTCGAGTCTTTCCTTGGTCCATTGGGATCCCTGCGGTGATTCTCTGCCTAGCCCAGCTTTTTTCGGACCTCTTTCGGCCCATGGAGGTCGGCAAGAGCGGCTTTATGGATCTACCAGTAGATCGAAGCGTACCTGTCTCGGTCGTGATCCGTAGGGCCACGAATATTTTCGGTTGGATGATGGGGCTTTTTATCGGTATTTGGCTTGTAGGATTTATCGTCATCGTACCGGTGTTCATTGTTCTCTATCTCACCCTGCAGGCCGGGGAGAAGTGGCGGGTTACATTAGCTTACACGTTGGGAATCATGGCCTTCATGATCGGAGTTTTCCACCTGGTCTTGACCGTTCCCTGGCCCGAGGCCCTTTTCCCGCAGATGGAGGAGGCGATCCTCGCCTGGTTCTAAAGAGAGAACTCGCAGGCGCCAGTTCTGAGCCACGGATCGTTTGATCGAGATTTGGTCTGATAGTGGTCGGTTACGGTTGGAACGAGAGATAGTTCGAGGGAAGCCGTGAATCTATTCAATCATGACTCTCGAGTCACGAAACCCTGGATCCGGGGCTCACTCTTTTCTCCGGTGTTAAGATCACGGTATTCTCCCCATCGGAGGCAGCCAAGAGCATTCCCTCACTTTCCAAGCCCCTGAGTTTTGCCGTTTGCAAATTGGCTACCACCACGACTTGCTTCCCGATCAATTCCTCCGGGGTATAGTGTCCCCTGATCCCAGCAACCAGCTGGCGTTCCTCGGAGACCAGGTCAATTTTGACGACCATAGGCCTGTCCGCATTGGGATGGGGCTCCGCATGCTGAATAGTAGCGACCCGGAGTTCTATATTTCGAAAATCGTCGATAGTGATCATATCTATCCTCGGTAAGTAAGAGTTGCCGCCACCATAGCAGAATACCAACGTGTCCTGAAGGACACCTCCCACTTGAAGCTCTACGGGTTCACGCCCATTCGACTGGGAGATCACGGCTAGCCATGGTTTTCTGCGAAGGCGGATAAAAAAGTGTAGCTCCCATTGACAAGTCCAAGAAGCCCGGATAAAAACAATAACCATTCTTAATAAGCAAAGGAGGACTTCAATGGCAAAGAGTATTAAAGGAACAAAGAGTTTGGAAAATCTCAAAGGCGCCTTCGCCGGTGAGTCACAGGCGAACAGACGTTACCTCTATTTTTCCCGGACGGCCGATATCGAGGGTTACCCGGACGTGGGTGGTCTGTTCCGCGACACGGCAGAGGCCGAAACCGGTCATGCCTTCGGTCACCTGGACTTCTTGAAAGAGGTGGGCGATCCGTGCACCAACGCCCCCATTGGCAATACGGAGAAGAATCTCCAGTCGGCCATCGATGGGGAGACCTACGAGTACACCGAGATGTATCCTGGATTTGCCAAGACGGCGCGCCAGGAGGGACTCGATGAGTTGGCCGAGTGGTTTGAGACACTGGCAAAGGCGGAGAAGTCCCACGCCGGCCGGTTTACCAAAGGCAAACAGCTCATTGCTGGCAAAGATCCAGCGGACGCCGTTTAAGTTCGATCAGTCCACTGAAAATCCCGTTGTCGAGGGCGGGGTTCACCCCGCTCTCGATGGATAGGTCTCCTGTCCAGCGACGTACGGTGATGACCTGCACGAAGCGTCGACATGAGCAGGAAGCTCACCCCGACGTGTGAAGATCGAGGCAAAGAGCTATGGCAGATGGGTTGGACAGCGAACAGTACTGGAATCAAGCAAAAACCGAAGATGAGCTGCGCCGGGTCTTCGATCTCTGCAACGGGTGCCGGCGTTGTTACAATCTCTGCCCGTCCTTTAACGATCTGTTCGAACGCCTGGACAGTGAGTCGGTCGATGGCGAGGCAGACAAGCTTGAGAGCCCAGACCTTAGAAGCGTTACCGACTTCTGCTATCAGTGCAAGCTGTGCTATAACCACTGCCCTTATACTCCTCCCCACCGATGGGAGATCGATTTCCCGCGCCTCATGTTGCGTTCAAAGGCCGGACAGGTCAAGCGAGACGGGCAATCGTTCCAGGACGCCTTTCTCGGTCAGGTTGACCGCGTTGGGCGCCTCGGCAGCTTCTTTGCTCCCATAGCCAATTGGGCCCTGAAGAACCCTGTCAACCGTTGGCTCATGGAAAAACTTCTGGGGCTGCACCGCAAGAGGTTGCTCCCTGCCTACGCCAGCGAGACCTTTCGCCGCTGGTTTGACCGGCGAAAGGTCACAACCGGATCAGGTGATGGGAAGAAGGTTGCCCTATTTTATACTTGCAGCGTGAATTACAATGAGCCAGAAACCGGAAAGGCCTGCGTCCAGGTGTTGGAAAGGAATCGATGTCAGGTAGCCTGTCCCCAGCAACAGTGCTGCGGCATGCCTTTTCTCGACGGCGGGGATGTGGAGGCAGCCAAGACCAGTGCCCGCGCCAACGTCGCTTCCCTCCACGCCCTGGTTCGGGAGGGCTACGACATTGTTGTTCCCGGCCCGACCTGTAGTTTTACGATCAAGCAAGAATATCCTCTGCTTTTTCCCGGGGAAGAATCCCGAAAGGTCGCAGAGAGGACCTTCGATGTCTGCGAGTACCTCATGAGTCTACACGGTGAGGGAAAGCTCGACACCGGATTCACCAAGGGTATGGGACAACTGGCCTACCAGATGCCTTGTCATCTCCGGGCGCAAAACATGGGTTATAAATCTCGTGACCTGATGGAGCTGATCCCCGACACCCAAGTCCACTTGATGGAGAAGTGTGCGGCCATTGATGGCACCTGGGGTCTGAAACAACAGTACTTTGATCTCTCATTGAAGGTTGCCAAGTCGCTGTTGGACGAGATTCAGGAGAAGCGGCCCGATCTCACGGTTTCCGACTGTCCCCTGGCGGGACTCCAGATCGAGCAGGGAACGGGGAGAAAGTCGCTGCACCCGGTCCGGGTCCTGGCCAAGGCCTATGGCCTTGATGGGTGAGCAAGTATGAAAAAGATTGGACTGGATGACATTCAGGGTCTGGCCGCTTACGAGAATATCCGTGAGGAGTTCCGCCGGGAGATCATTGAGCTCAAGAAAAAGCGACGGGTTGCGGTGGGAGCACAGGTTACACTGGTTTTCGAAAATCGTAAGACCGTCATTTTTCAGATCCAGGAGATGCTCCGAGCGGAACGGATTAAGGACCTAGACAAGATTCGAGAAGAAGTTGAGGTATATAACGGTCTCATCCCCGATGGGGGTGAACTCAGCGCAACCCTACTGCTGGAAATCGAAGACCAAACCCACATTAGAGAGGAGCTGCTAAAATTCCTGGGTCTCGATGAGGCTGTCTTTATCCAGGTGGGTGTTGGACCGCCTATTCGTGCGCGCTTTGAGGAGGGGCACAGCAAGGAGGACAAGATCAGTGCGGTGCAGTATGTGAGGTTTTCTCTCGATCCCGGCCTCATTCAGGCCATGGTCGAGAAGAAAGACCGCACACGATTGTTTATTGATCATCCCCATTACAAAGCGGAGACGACTCTGACTCCCGAATCCCAGCAATCCTTGGCAGAAGACCTCATGGTCTAGAGGAATCCATGGCCAAGAATATCCGCAGGCATACCAAGCAGCTCGATTTAATTTGGAACGAAATCTCCCACGATACCTCGCATCCGACGGCAGACCAAATATACGAGAGGGTAAAGAAAAAAATCCCCAATATTAGCCTGGGAACGGTCTATCGCAATCTCCAGAAACTGGAGGCCGAGGGACAGCTCCAGGTCCTGACCCTCGATCGGACTCAGCATTTCGATCCCCTCGTGGATCGGCACCACCATTTCATCTGCAAGAGCTGCTGGCGGGTCTACGATGTCTTTGCTGATGGCGAGCAGGAGGCCCGGCCATCCTGTCCATCCCCCAAAGGGTTCACCGTGACCTCCCGTCAGTCGTCTTGGTATGGCACGTGTCAATCGTGCTCGTGAATCTGAGGGGCTGAGTCCAATGGAATGGGTGTTCCCGGCACGCGCTATTGGAATACCAGGTGAATTGAATAGACGATTCTTTCGTGTAAAAGGGAGCTAGATGGAAGCCACCGATCTTCCCTCCGATTCCCAGAAAAAACTCCTGAGGCTTTCTCGTCAGGTCCTGGAGCATATCGTTTGCGGGGTGGAGGGGCCGCCCGATCAGGGCGGGAATACCCTTATCTATTGAGTTCCCGCTATGGTTCCTTTGTCTCTCTGCACAAGGACGCCGAGCTCAGAGGCTGCATCGGCACCTGTGATTCCACGGGTCCCCTATATGAAACAGTCATTGAGATGACACAGGCTGCGGCCACTCAGGACAAGCGCTTCTCTCCCATCACATCCGACGAAATTAGTCAGATCCGTCTCGAAATCTCTATACTCTCGACCCTCGAACCTGTGACTGAGATTCATTCGCTAAAAGTCGGTGTCCATGGCCTACATGTGAGTTGCGGGGAAAAGAGGGGAGTGCTCCTGCCGCAGGTGGCCACCGAATATGGGTGGGACATGGAAACATTCCTCGGCCAGGTTTGTCTCAAGGCCAAGCTCAACCAGGAGGCCTGGAGGTCCCCTGGCACGCGGACGTCGTGCTTTACGACTGTGGTCATAGAGGAGGAGCCATGAAGCGACGTGGATTCATCAGTTTGCTGGTGGGATCGTTCTTGCTGTCCGTGCGCGGGCCGAGGCGGGTCCAAATTCGCAGTGGCAGCCGAGGCACCTCAACTCGTTACTTTATCGAATGGTTCGGCCATTCAAGTTTTCTCATCAATCCGGAGGCGAGGGTCAAGATCGTAACGGACCCCAATTTCAATGTCACCCCTGGAATCGAAGCCGATGCGGTGACCGTGAGCAACGATCATTTCACCCACAACAATGTGGGTGCAGTGGGCGGGGATCCGCTCATCCTGAGGGGAATCACCCTGGAACAGACCTGGAATCCGATTGAAACCCGGGTGAAGTACATCCTCATCGTCAATCTACCGAGCATGAGGAGCTCCGATTATGGCCAGGTCGCCAACTCGATCTTCATTTACGAGATGGGGAGCCTGTGCATTGCTCATCTGAGCAACATCGGCCATCTCCTGACGCCTAAGCAGGAACGTCTCATGCGCCGGGTCGATGTCATGATGACGCCTGTCGATGCCAGGTTGAACCTGGGATTTGAAGATCTAGTTCGAGTCATCAATCAGGTCAAGCCGTCGGTGGTGATTCCCATGCACTAGGATGATCCGGCCCAGGTGGAGCTCTTCGGTGGTTTTGTTCGAGATTGTTACCAGGTTCGTCAAAAAGCCGATTCCCGGCTGGTTCTCAGCCGAGCTGCGCTTCCGGCCTCCACAGAGGTCCTGGTCCTCACGCACCCGAACCCGGTTTACCCTGTTGATTCGTGGCCGTCTTATCCGGATACGGGCACAGAGAACTGATCTTGCATTCGGGACAGCGCGGTCGCTTGGCCAGGCACACCCTGCGGCCGTGATACTGGAGCAGATGACAAAATCTGACCCGCCGTTTGGCGGGAACAAGATCCATTAGATCAAACTCGATTTTGTCCGGTTGCGTATTGGGGCTAAAGCCCAGCCTTTGAGAAAGCCGCATTACATGGGTATCCACCCCGATGGCCTCCTTGTTAAAGACATTGCCCAGCAGGATATTGGCTGTCTTCCTCCCGACCCCGGGTAGGGACGTCAGATCGTCAAGATTGTCCGGGACCTTACCGGCAAAGTGCTCAACGATATCACGGCAGCAATTTTGAATGAGTCGTGCCTTGTTGCGATAGAAGTTGATCTTCTGAATTTCCTCTTCGAGCTTTGCCGGCGGGCACTTGGCATAGTCATCGGCCTTTCGAAACCTGGAAAAGAGTCCCACTGTCACTTGATTCACCCCTGTATCCCGGGCCTGGGCCGCCAGAATGAGGGCAACGAGAAGCTCCAAGGGGGTTGAAAAATTGAGGTCCAGTTTTGCATCCGGGTGGATGCGATCGAGCACGGTGAGAATCTTTGTCACGTTTTTCTCATCCGACAAGGGCTTGGGGTGTTTTGTCCTTGGTGTGGCCATTTTCGTTTTCATATCGAATATGGTACCAGTAGGCAAGACAATCAAAGGAGGGGATTTTTGGATTTACACGAGCTTAGAAAAATGACTGTCCCCAAGCTCAAGGAGCGCGCCAAGGAGATCCCCGATCTCCAGGGTGTGGGAGGAATGAAAAAGGATGAGCTGATCGGCGCCATCGCCAAGGCTGAGGGCTTTGCCCTTGAGGCCGGTACCAAGGATCTGGGGACAATTCGCTCGATCAAGGAACAGGTTCGCACACTACAAAAAAAGAAGGCAGATCTACAGACATCACCCCCGGATCGGTCCAATGGAGCCCGATTGAGAAAGCGGATCAGAAAGCTCAAGCGTCAAACCCGTCTGATAGCGAATGAGGCTGCACGTCAAAAGGCTGTCCAACAGGCTCAGACAGTAGCAGCCGCTGCAGCGGCTGAAGCTAAGACTAAAGCGGCAGAAGCTAAGGTTAAAGCCGCCGCAGCCGCTGCAGAAGCTGAAGCCAAAGCGGCTGCTGAGTCGGCTCCCGCGGAGAGTCCAGCACCTGCAGGAGAAGCCGCGGTTGAAGTCGGACCCACAGGGGAGTAAGCAACAACCCCGGAAGTTAGCGCCGCACCCGAAGGTGAGGCTACGCCGAAGGAAGCAACGGTACCAGAAAGCGCTTCCCCCCCCGAAGAAAAGGCGGCACCAGCGGCTGAGGCTAAACCTGAACCGGAAACGAAACCGGCTAGCTCTAGTTGATTCCCTGACAATTTTCTAGAAACGATTTCCGATCAGTCTTTTCCCCCACCATAGTTCCCTAGTTGCCTGGCGGTTACGGTGGTGGGTGGCCCTCTTTGGATTTACTAACCTTTGTGAGTTTGAGGGTTTACGCTTGTTGCGTGGCCTTAGGGCTCCGGCACATCCGTGCGCGGAGGGTACCCAAAGGACCAATCTCCTCGGGTAAGCCGTTTTTATAGGCGATGGCCATACCGGAAGTCGGTGAAACCCGCGGGTTGGGAGTCAGGATACCAACAAGGTTTAACGGGTCGGTGCACGAGATCACCACTCCCTCGTGGTCGGGGGCGGCTCGGCGCATACTTCTCAGACCTTCGACGGCTTCGGGCAAGGCGTACTGCTCCCCCACAAAGCCGCTTACGAATCGGCCACCGCGAATTTCACCGCGCGCCTCAAGCGGGCGGTAAACCCGAAGCAGGATCCACCATGGTGGCACCGTGGTCTCCCGTACCAACAGGTCGCGAAACACCAGTCCGTAGCGATGAAGCAACTGTAGGGCTATGGCCTCGTGGATCCGCTCGGGCTCAAGGGACGGTTTGGAAGGATTACCCTTCCTCCAAAGGGACCAGCGGCCCGTAGGCATGAGCCGTGGCGGCAGCGTACGTTTCAAAGAGCCCCTCAGTCGATGCCTCTTGGTTTTCCGTTTTGACTCGGGTAAGAGCAGAGTCCGAAGCCCGGCAACACCGTCCCCGCTAACATATCCACGGGCGACGAGTTCCCACAGGGCCTCTTCCGCGGGCGCCGTCTCCGCCGCTTTGGTCCCATTCGATGCCACTCCCGGTTTTAATCTTCCCCACGCCAGGGCGCCTGCAAGACAGAGACTCTCCAGATCTGCGGGGTCGTATTGGGCGATCCGTGCCGGTAGCACCGGTTCCTCCCAGGCCGGGGTCGGGAGCTCGAGCCCTTGAAGCTGCTTGATGACTTGCGACACCTTTTCACGACCGTGGAGCTGCGTATTTGGCTCTACATGTTGCCAACGGAGCAAGAAGCGGAGGAAGTCCGCTGCGGTGACCGGTTCAATCTTACGCCGTAGTTGGCCAGGGTAAGGCGGTGGCTGCGTGCGAGGAGTCGCCGGTCACACCACTCCACTTCGGTATCCGGAAGACCACCGGGAGTGAAGTGTCCTTGCAGGACATTGCCGGAGGCTTCCAGGGCAAAGAGGGCCTCTTTAGCTATTTGGGTGGGGAGTCCGATGCGCCTGGCAAGGGTGGTTGCCGTTACCGGGCCGACCACCTCCATCCATTCTTGTACGATCAATCCGATGGCGTGCTCCGCCGGAGAGTTCTCGTCCCTATGACGAATCCCTGATGGTAAACCAGTCGGGGCCTCTATTTCCAGATCAGGGAAGACGCTACGAACCCGATCCAGGGGCTCCGTGGCAGCGTAGCCGGAGCGCTGGGCGGACCCGTCTCCAGGGTTCCACCGGACGAGAACGGTTCGGCCCGTTGCCATGAGTTCTTCCGACCATACGATCCAGTGCCGGGCTTCTTCCAAGGGCACGATTTCCGTACCTAAGAGAAAATCATGCAGCTCATCGGCGTCGCGTATATCTGGCCACGCCTCCGAGCGCACCTGCTCGATGGCTGCACTGCTGAGTAAACCGATACCGCGGGCCAGATCGGGATCGGTCCTTCGAAGGGCCACCGCTCGCGCGCGGCGTTCCTCGAAAGGTGCCTCATCTAGAAAGGCCTACGGGTTGGGATTGAGAATCTCGTGGGCCATGGGGGAAGGTGAGGGTGTGTCCACTGCCACGGTTGCTAGCTGCCTTTGCTCGATTCGTGTGAGGATCTTGTATAGACCGTCCAGATCCATAGCCTCATGAAGGCAGTTGCCAACCGTTTCATTCACCAGAGGGTGGTCGGGAAGCTCAATCGGGCCGACACGGTTATCCTGACACATGACCTGGGCCGGAAAGACCGAGGCCAGAATGTCTTCAGCGCCCATGCGCTGGATCGCCATGGGGACCTTTTTACCACCGCAGAAACGCTGGATGGCCAATGCCCGTGTAGCATTCCACCGCCATCGAGTGGTAAAGATCGGCGCGGCCAGTAAGGCCTGAGTCAGATCCTTCTCTGCCGTCGTCGGCAGAACATAGGAAAAGATACTCTCCATTGGATAAGGAGTGATGCTTTCCCAGCGAAATAACGATACCGTCATCTGTGGCTGCGGCCTGCAGTTCAAAATTAAAGGCGACGTAAAAGCGTTTGCGCAGTGCCAGGCCCCAGGCGCGGTTGATGTGTCCACCGAAGGGCGTGTGCAGGACGAGTTGCATGCCGCCGGATTCGTCAAAAAACCACTCGGCAACAATGCCTTCGCCTGTAGGAACGCACCCGAGCACGGCTAGAATCGCTCGGATATAGGCAGCGATCTGCTCCGCTCCCGGGTGACATACCCCCGTCTCGTTCATCAGCCAGTTTACGGCAGCGACTGTGTCATGACTCAGTTGATCCACTTCATGTCGTAGATCGGAGATCGCTTGGGATAGCTCGCGGGTACGGCCAGGCGCCTCACCGAGCCAGAAGGGGATAGTGGGAGGAGCACCTTGGGCGTCCTCGACCCAAACCTTTCCCGAAGCGACCCGATGGATACGCCATGACTGATTGCCCAGAAGAAAAATATCCTCGGACAAACTTTCAATAGCGAAGTCCTCATTGACCTTGCCAACGAAGGTTTCCTGGGGGGCCTCGATGACATCGTAGTCGGCCGTATCCGGAATAGCACCACCACCGGTGATAGCCGTGAGGCGAGCTCCTCGACGCGCACGCAACCTGCCATGTACCTGGTCGCGGTGCAGGTAAGCGCTCCTTCGTCCCGTGCGGGCGGCAACTCCCTCAGAGAGAATGGTGAGGATCTCCTCGAATTCCCTCCGGCTCAGGTGCCGGTAGGGATAGGCTCGGCGAACCATGGACCACAGCTCCTTCTCGCCGATACCCGAGGTGAGGCCTTCTTCTTCCATCGAGGGGGAGACTCCACTGTGGTTGTTGGAGCGGCATCAGGCTGGCTACGGTGGCGACCATCTGCTGAGCCAGGATATCCAGTGGCTTTTGCGGGATCTCGAGACGGTCGAGCTCGCCCATCCGAACGGCGCGAATGGCCGCAGCCGATTGAAGCAGCTCGTCGCGGGTCAGTGGATAGAGAATCCCCTTGGAAACCGCTCCGAGCCAGTGGCCCGATCGCCCCACCCATTGGAGCAGGCTTTCCAACGACCGCGGTGCCCCCAGATGACACACCAGGTCCACATGACCGATGTCGATGCCGAGTTCGAGTGAAGCCGTTGCTACGACTACAGGGACCTGGGCGTTCTTGAGCTTTTGCTCGGCTTCGAGGCGTATCTTGCGGGAGAGGCTTCCGTGGTGGGCCCGAACCTTGTCTTCTCCCAGGCGCGCGCTCAATTGATGCGAGACACGTTCGACCAAACGGCGCGTATTGACGAAGACCAACGTGGTTCGCTGGGCGTTGATCTGACCGACAATTCGATCATAGACCTCCGCCCAGAGCTCGTGGCTGGCGATGGGTCCGAGTGCTTGTTCCGGCAGGTATATAGTCAGATCGAGATCGCGCTTGTGACCGACATCCACGATAGTACACTGGGGCGCTCCATCATTTTTGATGCGATCGTTGCCGACCAGTAGCCGTGCCACCTCTTCTATGGGCTTCTGGGTCGCGCTCAGACCAATACGCTGCAGGCGACGGCCCGTGAGGGCGTCGAGTCGCTCCATGGAAAGGCTGAGATGGGCCCCGCGCTTGTCACCGGCGACCGCATGAATCTCATCGATGATAATCGTCTCGGCAGCCTTGAGGATCTGACGGCTGTGGTGGGCGGTGAGGAGGATATACAGGGATTCGGGTGTCGTAATGAGGATGTGGGGGGGGGGCGCAGCATCAACTGGCGCTTCCGATTGGGAGTATCTCCGGACCTCACCGCCACTCGGATATCGGGGTGGAGTTCCCCCTGATGGCCCATCAAGCTCAAAATTCCTGACAGGGGTTCCTGGAGGTTTTTTTGAATATCGTTTTCCAACGCCTTGAGGGGGGAAACATAGACAACGCTGGTCTTGTCCTCGAGGCGCCCTTCAACGGCTCGCCGTATGAGCCGGTCGATGGACCAGAAAAAAGCCGCAAGCGTTTTGCCTGATCCGGTGGGCGCTGCGATTAGGGTGTCATTACCCTGAGCGATAGATTCCAAGCCAGCTTCTTGAGCTGCGGTAGCCTTGCCAAAGCGCTCAGCGAACCACTGCCAGACGAGGGGGTGAAACAGATGATTCATGAAACTTCCTTGCCCGAGGGATTCCAAGAGTGTAAATTCTTTAGTCCCTGTAACGCAACAGGCAGATGTAATCTAACGGTCCTATTCGGGCCCATTCAATGATTGAAAGACGACGTCCATGGCGCTCATTTTCACTGCACCCATGGCAAAGCGTATGACCCCCCGGGTGCGCGGAATACTGGAGGATTCGCTGCGCTGCTTCCCCGAGCTGCAAGGGCAATCCATTACGGTGGGTTACACCCGGGGCGCCCTGGGTGTAGCCTACATGCCCATGGATGGCTCCGGTGGGTCCATGGGCATTCGTCTAAAAGTACGTAACTTGGTCTACAACACCGTCGGCCACGAATTGACCCATCTGGTGCAGTGGTTGTCCCAAATGACCGAGGAAAAAGCTGCGACAGAAGGGCTAAGGATCCCCGGCGGGGAGAAACAATGCGATATCTGGACCCTGGCCCGAAGCGATCTCTTTTGTGACGACGCCCCGACTTATCTTAAATTGCCGCACGAAATCAGGGAGAATTGGTCACCCTATGCGGGAGCCGTCCGCTCCCTCTGCATAGCCGCCATAGAAAAACGGAAGGCCTATCGATATTACATCCGCTGGCTGGAAGATCAGATACACCAGCTGGCATGCAAAAAGAAGCCAAAGGATACCACGGGCGTAAGCCCGGGGAGGCTTCATTCAGAAGCGCCCGTCCAAGGTTGGTTGCCGTTTGTTTAAAACCGGTGGAGCGTTATCGGTGTCCTGGGGCTGGAGGAGATTTTAGGAAGCGGGCAGGGTATTGGGGGTCAACCCCGTTTCAGTTGGACGACCGTAGCTCCCCAGCCACCACGCTCCGGTTGTGCGTCTTTGAAAGAGACGATCCATGGATGTTTTTCGAGCAGGGATTGAACCACCTATCGTTGAATCCCCTTACCGCGCCCATGAATTAGCCGGACCTCGTGGAAGCCAGCCTGGCGGCACTGCTCGAGATACTCCTCCCCCCACGCTGGGAATGTCTCTGGGGGGAAATACGTGGAGGTCGATATAATCTTCAATAGGTAGGACAACGGTATCCTCAATGGGAGCATCATCCGCATCGTATTTTTCAGGCGTTTTGCTACCTCGATTCATTATGGCATAGGGCTAAGGGGAAGAGTAAGACAGTAGGCAGTTTGCAGTGGGCAGCAAGAAAGCAAAGAGCAGAGTGTCCGAACTCCTCAACCGCAGATGGACGCAGACTAAATAAAAAATCTAAAATCCGAAACTCTAAACTATTTAATTCAGTAGTTTTGAAATTAGGTATTTTGTCATTTGCATTTATTTCGGATTTAGAATTTCGTTATTCGAATTTCTCACTCTCTTTAATATCTGCCGGCTGTCTTTCTTGGCCCCAATAACTCAGCCCTCAGCACTTTTGACTCATTACTATTCTTGCTGCTCCCTGCCATTTGCTTGCTGTTTTTCTGACCTCTGTTTTCCGACCTCTGGCTGATAGCTAATCAAGATCGATATCCTTTAAGGGCTTTGTCAGTGGCTCCTCCTTGGCTTTTTTGAGGAGTTCCTGGAATTTGTTTTCGAAGACCTTTCCCTTGCTCTTTTCCGCTTCTACGATGTTGTGAACCTTCTCGTCCCGACGGGTGGCCTCTTCCTTGAGGAAACTGTTGGCGTCCTTCATATGGGCGACGGGTTGCGGGCGTGCCGGTTCTTTATGACTTAAGACCGTGGCCAGTGGGGTATCGACTGTGAGAATGGACCCGCAGCAAGGACAAGTGACTTGAATTGTCGAGGCATTGTTATCGGACATGATGGACCCTCCTATTGGGCATTGTTTCCCCTGAGTTCGATATGCTCACCATCGGGACCTTTAAACACTACCCTACGCCAGCCCGCCTCCCGGGGTTCCCGTGCCGCCGTAGGGTGGGGTGGCTGCACGACCTCCACTCCATCTCGTTCCAAGTCGGACACCGATTGGTCGAAGTTTTCCGTTTCAAGACAGAAGTGAAAGCCAATCATGGAGCCCTCGGACCGATGTGTCAGCTCCAAGACCGTATCTCCCAATTTGAGATAGGCGATTTGAAGTCCCGCGCGCGGTTGGTTTTGGAAATATGTTTTGAAACCGAAGTGTCGTTCGTAAAATTCAACCGAACGGTCCAGATCTTTCACATGTAAGGCCATATGGTCAATTCGTTTATACATGGATTCCAACCCCTGGCACGGCTCATCCTTCTATGAATTAGCATACACTTTCGCGCTGGTGGTTTGCAAAAGCGTCTACGGTAGCGCTCCGGTGAAGGGTGGAATAGAATTCACGGTTGCAAACGGAAATAGCAGTGGCCGTGATTGGATGAGCCCTCTCAGGTCGGTTGCGTGCAAGGGGTAAAATTGGTAGTGGTGAGCGGTACGGCTTATGCCTATTTATCGATTGATTGATGAGATCGTCTTTCCCCCGCCTGAGGATGCTCAACTGGACGGACTGCTGGCCGTAGGGGGAGACCTGAGTGCCAAGCGGCTCCTCATGGCTTACCAGTTAGGTATCTTTCCGTGGTATTCGGAAGGACAGCCCATTCTGTGGTGGTCGCCGGATCCGCGTTTGGTCCTTGACCCCAAGGACTTTCGACTTTCCAAAGCACTGCGCCAGACACTTACGAAGGGTCCATTCCAGGTTACCTTCGATCAGTCGTTTGATGAGGTGATCGGGGCATGTAGCCAGGTCCCTCGAAAGGGGCAGCAGGGGACGTGGATCACGCAAGAAATGCAAGAGGGATACAAGGGGCTCCATAAACTGGGGTACGCCCACTCTGTGGAGAGTTGGCGCGACGGGGAATTGGTAGGCGGCCTTTATGGAGTTTCCCTGGGACGGTGTTTTTTCGGCGAATCGATGTTTTTTCTCGAAACCGATGCATCAAAAGTTGCCTTCGCAACTCTAGTAGAGCGACTCAAAGACTGGGGCTTTCACCTGGTTGATGCCCAGGTGACGACGCGCCACCTGATAAGCCTGGGGGCCAAGGAGATACCCCGCCCTGAATTTCTGAACCGGCTTGAGGAAGCCATGCGTTTCCCGACCCTCAAGGGCTCTTGGAGCGAGAGCAATGGCCTATTCATGGAACAATAATCAGGCCCCATTGGCGTAGGGCCCACAGCTCTCGGTGCACTTCCGGGATGAATTCTGATCGGGGTTAGTGAGTTAAGCTGTTGGACAGCGGCCGGTGGTGAGGTGAGCCTGGAAATCATCCGGGAAGAGCTTGAAGGCACTTTCGATAGGCGGGCCCGGCATATTGATCAGATTACAGAACCCCTTCCCCTTATTGAAAGCAATAACCTTACTCAATTGATCCAAGAGGGCCTCTTGCCCTCCGCCTTGCTGGACCTTTTTTAGGATGGTGACCAGCATGTTGGTCTCCATCCGGCAGGCCGGACATTGATCGCAGGACTCACGAGAGAAGAACTCGGCGATTTTGAGGGTTTCTTCAACGATGCACTGGCCGTCGGTCAGGAAGCGGACGACGCCACAACCAATAGAAGAACCAGCCTCGCGTACACTCTGGTGATCCAAGGGTAGGTCGAGCTTTTCGGGGAGGAGAAAGGCCGACGATGGGCCTCCAGGCTGAATTGCCTTGAGGGATTTTTGGCCCTTAATGCCCCCACCGCATTCTTCCAGAAGGGTACGAAGCGGCACGCCGAAGGGAAGCTCATATATTCCCGGACGCTCTACATCTTCATTGAGTGAGAATATCATGGTTCCCGGGCTGTCCGCCGTACCAAAGCCACGATACCACTGGGCCCCTTTGGTCACAATTTGCGGTAGATTTGCCAGGGTTTCCACATTGTTGACGGCCGTGGGCTTGCCAGAAAGCCCAGCGGTAGCTGGAAAAGGAGGTTTCTCCCTCGGTTTGGGTTCTTTCCCCTCCAGGACCTCCAGCGCAGCAGTGTCCTCTCCCGCCACGTAGTTAGGTGGTGCGGGTTGGTGCAGGATTTCTAGATTAAATTTACTGCCTAGGACTTTCTCGCCCCAGTAGTCGGCCTTCTTGGCCTCGGCCATGGCTCCCAGCATGCTTTCGGTTGCGGCCTTATAATTTTGGTTTATGTAGAGATAGGCCTTGGGTGCCTGAACCGCATAGGCAGCAAGGATAACTCCTTCGAGGACCAAGTGAGGGGCGTTCTCCATGAGGAGCCGGTCTTTTTTACTACCCGGTTCGTCCTCGCCACCGTTTAAGACCACGTAATGAGGCTGCTCTGTGCACTCGGCCGTGATGGCCATCTTCTTTCCCGTGGGAAATCCCGCCCCTCCGTGGCCGCGCAGGCCGGAATCGCTAACCTCTTTGAGAACGGCCTCGGGAGAGCCTTTAAGAGCCTTCTCCAGAGCTCCGTAGCCCCCATGGGCTAAGTACTCTTTCAGACCCTGTTTGCTCGCCACGACGCCACTAGGAAAGATGATCCCATCCATAAGGCCCCCTAAAAGACTCCGGTATCGAGGAGCTGATAGATGAGATCTTTGAGTGAGCTGTCGATCTTATCAAGCCGTTTGACGTCAGGTCCTCCGGAAAGGTGCGCTACAATATCATTGACATCTTCCTTCTTGACGCCAGCGTACCAGCTTTTCTGTGGGTAGAGAACGATGTTGGGCCCCTCCTGGCAGGCGCCAAAACACATGTATGACTTGACCTCCACATCCTTTAAATCCTTTTCACCCACCTGCTTCTCAAGTTCTTTCATAATCTCTTCAGACCCTCGACTTTTACAATCGATGTTCTGACAGACAAGACAGATACACTTCACTTAACTCTCCTTCCCATTGATGACAAGACTTGCGAGTGAACTGGGATCAGTTCATCTGTAGGACCCAGTCTTTTTTCTTGAAGATTTCACTCAGGATACGTTCATCCTCTTCTGTGGGAAGCACCTGGGTCAGATGCCTCTTATGCTCCTTTTGTGTGAGCAGTTGGCCATCGACGCTGTAAGGCTTCCCCGTGTGCTCTCCGATGGAACGGTTAAACTTTAAATCGGGACTGGTCAGTTTGATCTCCCCGTCGGGGATATTCTGATTGAGGGCCTCCACCAGACTATGGGCCTCGATACAATAGTGCTCTAAGGCCAGCTCGTTGAGTCTGGTCTTGTCTGCCTCTTCCTTGGCCTCGTGCTCATTGTAGCGGCCTTTGAGACCCCAGACATAAGCCCACTGGGCGGAAGAAGATTGAGTGGTTCCAAAGAGGTCATAGGCCGTGGATAACCACTTGTTAAAGTATTTCTGTACGATGGATACGGGAATCTTTCGCGCCTTGACGACACGAGTGAGTCCCGTGTTGCCGGTGAACATATGGAAAGACTCCTCCTTGAGCATCGCGGTTACGCTCTGGGCCAAGGGGGCAAATGCCGAATGACTCAGCATGGTGAGCTGGTATTTCCCGTCTCTGTCGACGAATTCGGTGTAGGTAAAAAAATCGAGCCAGTTGGTCACCGGCTGATTGAAAGAGCCCAAAAGGCGATTGCCCTGCCCCGCTCGACGCTGCAGAAGCTTCTCCGCTTCCAATTTTCCAGAATAGCCAAAGTAATTCACCAGAAGATAGCACATCTGCCAGCCATGGCGCATCTCTTCGCTGTTGACGCGGATGAGCGCCTGACGATCATAATCCGTAGGTGCGTTGTCCAGAAGGTTTTTCTGTTGTTCCACAGAGGCAAATTCCGTATCCCCCTGATATACGATCAGGTTCAAAAGCGCGTCACGGATGGTTTGATTGGGGATCTGGGTCACTCTTTGCCATTTCGGTTGCCCCTTGAAATCGCCGAATTCGATCTCGGGAGAATGGAGTTCCCCAAGTTTGGTCTCGAATTTATAGTCACCAAAAAGAAAAGCATCGTAGCCGATATCCTTATGCCATTCGTGGAAACAGTCGATCCAATCATCAAATGTCGTGATTTTTCCCATTTTCTTCTCCTCTGGGGATCCCTTCAGTTAGTTCGAACGATCGTTAGAATTTATAGCTTGGAAGGGGCAATGTCAACGCTAGAGGTCCCCCTTTCAGGGTGCCTTTTTGTCGGACGCAACTTTAGGGATTTTCCCTTTGGAAGTCAAATACTTCGCTGGGACTAGGGGGGACTATATCCGATAACAATAACACGGTAGTACTAGCGCTCATTCGGTTCTCGCTTTGGATTTCTCTATGTGACGGATCCATCGAGTGAGTTTTCAGGGGAATGAATTAGATAAAGAAAGGGCTCAAGGGCGATTGGACTTGCCCACGAACCCAGGGCCGAATCCGGCCGCTTGAGCGGCCCAAGCCCCTGCCACGCGCCCGCTGAATATGGAGGGGCCAAGCATGGTTCCTTCCAGTCCCGCGTGCCCGTTGATATGTCCTCCAGCCATCCCGGACACCTCTCCCGTGGCGTAAAGGCCCGAGATGGGCTCGAAGTGACAGTCCAGCACATGACATCTGAGGTCGGACTTGATGCCGCCGAAGTTCTTTCGCGCCACGGGAAAGAGGTGAATGGCATAAAAAGGGGGCGTGCCGAATTTTTTCGACTGCTTGAGGGGTTTGCCCCATTCGGGTTCTTGTTCCAGGCCGCTCTCGCATGCCTGGTTGTACCGCTCCATGGTGGAACAAAAGATGGGAAGGTCCACCTCCGTCTTCCGCCCCAACTCGGCAATGGATTCGGCCTTATGGATATGGCGCGAGTTATCCAGCAGCGCCTGGATCTTCTCGCGTACGGTCTTGTTGTCTGCTTGGCCAAAGAGATCGGAAACCGCCATTTCCATCGCCATGGTCCCATCCAGTATCGCCCTCGCGTGTGGCGGATCCTACGCCATGAGTGCCAGCGTGGCCGAAGCGCCTCTGGTGAGAGATTCATTGTGGAAGCGTCGTCCCTGTTGGTTCACCCAGACGAATCCGGGGGTACCCCGAAAGGCGATGCCCCGCTTCCCCGTGGGGTCGCGGTGATCCGGAGTGGGGAAAACATAAAACCAGATATGATCCATGTGGGTAAGATAAGCACCTACTTCACTGGCGAGTTTGTGACCCGCCCCTGTGGCTCCTAGACCGGCTCCCGCCATAATTCTGTACCTCTTGAGATCTGGTCTTGCCTCCAAGATCATATCCAGGTTGGAGTTGAATCCTCCGGCGGCAATAACGACGGTTTTACTGCTAATCTCCAATGGGTCACCGCTCTTCGTATTCACCCCGCTCAGACCGCAGGCCCTGCCATCTCGTGTGAGAATCCGGGTAACTTCGGTTGCGGTGTGGATTTCGTAAACCCCGCACGCCTTGACCGCTTCGATCAAGGCCGACGTAATCCCGAAGCCCCCCTCGGCAGGGCGATGCCAGCGGGGAACCCGGTTGCCTTCGGGCTGGTTAAGGTCCTGCCAGTGGACCCCCAATTGTTCTGCCCACAGATAGAGTTCGTGCAACGAATGCTCGAGGTAAAACCTGGCCCACGGCTCATCGGCTGCACCTCCGCCCCACGCGACCCAGTCCTCAAAGGCCTGATCGGGGGTGTCATGTATCCCTTTGGATGACTGGAGTGGGGTCCCGGCCATACAGCAACCGCCTCCGGAGACAATGGACGCACCTCCCATGGTCTCCGCCCTTTCCACCATGGCAACCTTGGCACCGGTACCACGGGCCTCGATGGCGGCCGCCAACCCGGCTCCTCCAGTACCGACAATGGCCACATCGGCTACAATTCGCTTCGGGTCAGCCACGACGCTCCTCCTTGACTCCAGTCCCACGTATAATAGTCCGACCACCCATATATCAAAAGACGTGAAATTGTGAAGTTTCGACGTTAGTTCCGATTATGGGTCTACTCTTCATTCGGCCAAGACCCCTGATTGACCCCCAAATGCCTCGGTGGTAAGTATCACGTGCTTTAACAACGGTTTCGAACAGCTAATCGGGGAACCCCAAGTCGACCACGATCCAATCCGTATCTATGTAATCCGAGTGTTGGCTCAGTCTAATGCTAAGTTGGGGCGAATGGGAACTCATCAATCCTTTCATCTGTTCATAGGAGAGAGAACATGAACCCTTTACAGGCACTGAACGATTATGGGCAATCGGTCTGGTTGGATTTTATCCGGCGCAGCCTCCTGACCAGCGGCGAGCTCGCCCGTCTTGTCCAGCAGGACAGTCTCCGTGGCGTGACCTCGAATCCGGCGATCTTTGAGAAGGCGATTACGGGCAGCACCGATTACACAGAGATGCTCAAGGATCTGGCGTCGCAGCACGGCGACGCCAAGGCGTTGTACGAGCAGGTAGCCATTGGGGATATTCAGGACGCTGCGGATGTGATGCAATCGGTCTATATGGAGACCAAGCGGCGTGACGGATACGTCAGCCTGGAGGTATCCCCCCACTTGGCCCGTGATACCAAGGGCACTCTGGAAGAGGCCCAGCGGCTTTGGAAGGCCGTGGGACGTGACAATCTAATGATCAAGGTGCCGGCGACACGGGCAGGGATCCCTGCCATCGAGCAACTGATTAGCGATGGGATCAATGTCAATGTGACCCTTCTCTTCTCTCAAGCCATTTACGAGAAAGTCGCAAAGGCTTACCTTGCGGGACTTCAAAAGTTTGCGAGCCAGGGTGGTGATGTGAGCCGGGTCGCCAGTGTGGCGAGTTTCTTTATCAGCCGCATAGACACGGCTGTGGATATGCGGCTCGAGGCTAGCATCAAGACTGCCAAACGGGCCAGCGAGCGAGCCCTGCTGCAAAGCCTCATGGGCAAGGTCGCCATTGCCAATGCCAGGCTGACCTATCAGAGTTACCAGGAGCTTTTTCGTGGCGAAGGGTGGCAGGCCCTGGCAAAAACAGGGGCACAAACCCAACGGGTCCTCTGGGCCAGTACGAGCGCTAAAAACCCGAGCTATCGTGATGTGGTCTATGTGGAGGAGCTGATCGGGCCTGATACCGTCAATACGATTCCACCAGCAACCTATGATGCCTTCCGGGACCACGGCCGGGTTCGCATGAGCCTGACTGAAGGGTTGGAAGAGGCGCACGATACCATGGAAACCCTCGCCAAGGTCGGGATCTCGATGAAAGAAGTGACCGACAAACTGCTGCATAACGGGGTCCGGTTATTCGTTGAGCCCTTTGACAAGCTCCTGGCGGCAGTGGGAAAAACCTGTCAGAAATCTGTCACAGCAAAGATCAACCAGCAGAGCTATTCGATACCGGAGCCTCTGTTATCAGCAGTGAAAGCCTCGTTGGAAGAATGGCGTGCGGATGGCAAGGTCCCTCGGTTGTGGGCCCGGGATGCCACTCTGTGGACGGGCACCGACGAGGCCAATTGGCTCAGCTGGTTGGGTATAACCGAAGAACAACTCGAGCGGGCGACGCATTTCACGGACATCGCCGCTGAGGTCAAGAAAGCAAAGTTCTCTCACGTCCTGCTCCTGGGCATGGGAGGATCGAGCCTTTGTCCCGAGGTGATGCAAAGGACCTTTGGCAAACAGGCTGGCCACCCGGAGTTTCATGTCCTGGATTCAACGGATCCAGCCCAGGTCAAGGCGTTCGAGGAAAAGATCAATGTGGCCCGTTCCCTCTTCATCGTGTCGAGCAAATCCGGTGGGACCTTGGAGCCTAACATATTCAAGCAGTATTTCTTTAAACGGGTTCAACAGGTTGTCGGTGCGCAAAAAGCGGGAAGCCGGTTTATTGCCATCACGGATCCCGGTTCCAAGATGCAACAGGTTGCCGAGAGCGATGGGTTCCGCCGTGTGCTCTTTGGGCTACCCAGCATCGGTGGAAGGTACTCGGCGCTATCGGACTTCGGCATGGTGCCTGCGGCGATCATGGGCATCGACGTTCCACGCTTCCTTGACCGTACCGACGAGATGGTGCAGGCCTGTTCCTCTTGTGTCCCGGTGGAAGAGAATCCCGGTGTAGTCCTGGGGACCCTATTGGGGGTTCTGGTCAATCACGGACGGGACAAGGTCACACTTATCACCTCGCCGGGGATATTCGATCTCGGCGCGTGGTTGGAACAGCTCCTGGCAGAGTCGACGGGGAAAGAAGGGAAAGGGCTCATTCCCGTCGACTTGGAGGAAGTGGGTCCCCTGGAAGCGTATGGCAATGACCGGATCTTTGTCTACATGAGATTGGAAACGGCCCCTGACGCACACCAGGATAAAGCCGTCGACGCCCTCGAGCGCGCTGGCCAACCCGTAATTCGCATTGCCGTATTGGACATTTATGATATCGGCCAGGAAATTTTTCGCTGGGAAATCGCAACAGCGGTGGCGGGAGCTATCATCGGGATCAATCCTTTTAACCAACCGGATGTGGAGGCCAGCAAGGTTGCCACTTGGAAATTGACGACCGAGTACGAAAAGAAGGGGACACTACCCCGGGAGACTCCGATTCTAAATCAAAAGGGTATCAAACTCTTCACCGACGAGAAGAACACCGCGGCACTGAAGCAGGCGGTGGGACAGGATCAAACCCTGATCGGATATCTCAAAGCCCATCTCAGTCGCATTTCAACCGGAGATTACCTTGCCCTGCTAGCCTATATCGAGTTCAACACGGTACACCAAGAGCAATTACAGGCAATGCGGCATGCTGTCAGGGATAAGAAACAGGTGGCGACATGCCTGGGCTTCGGCCCGCGTTTTTTACACTCGACCGGTCAGGCCTATAAGGGTGGGCCTAATTCAGGCGTCTTTATACAGATTACCTGCGATGACGCGGTGGATCTAAAGGTTCCCGGCCAGAAGTACACCTTCGGCATCGTTAAAGCCGCGCAGGCACGAGGTGACTTCGAGGTGCTGGCTGAGCGCGACCGTCGCGCGTTGCGTGTTCACCTTGGCAAAGACGTTAACGCCGGTTTGGCCACGCTGGGTAAGGCCATAGAGCAGGCGTTGGCATAGGAGCCGCCCAAATCATAATTATTTTACCTTGATCTTGATACCGCTTCTGGGCGAGGCTCAGTTTGGTGCGCTTCTGTTCGGACCGCGCTAAGATGACGACCCCCTTTTGATTTTTCATGCTGACTTCTCCGATGCCACCGGCTACGGCAAATGTCGCCGAACCCGCCACATAGGTACCGGCAAGATTAGAGGCCCTGTTCAAGTCATAGACCTCGCCCTTGGCGCTCACCTTTGAATATCCCAGGTCGACCAGGCTGAGACCCTCAATGGAAAAGACGTATTCCTTACCCTTGAATCGGAGTTTTCCATCGCCCCAAGCGACACCGACCCCGAGAGCCACCGACGTGCTCTGAACGTCGATCGTGCCAGAGGGAACCCTCGTTGTTTTCTCGTAGTTGGGATACGACTTAACGGTTCCCAGCAGTTGACCTTCGTTGTGTTCGTTAACCTGCTAGCCCCTTTGGATCAACTGATAACGTGCAACCGGGCTTACCGAACCGGTCACCCATAGGTGCTTTTCTGTGACTCCTGGCTTCTTGCTGATTGCAAAGTTTGCTGCATCGATGAACTTGGCGATGTTCTCGGTCCAAACCAGATAATCCAGGGGGACGTTGAGAACCAACTTACCCCCGCCCGTGCTAGCGGAGACGAATTGCCCCAGGGGAACGAAACTCTTTACCGGTTCTATGGTTCGGTTATAACCCGCGTACATCTCAGCCTGAAACTGGCGGAGATGAGTGATCACAGGGTCATTGGCTGGTATGGAATACTTGATAAAGGCGCTCCGGTTCGCCGCCGGCTTCATCTCGTCCAGGGCCCCGACGATCAAGGTTTGCTCGCGCGGAAAGAGTTGGACGGGCTGAGCGTCGCTGGCACTTCGTATTGGGGAGCCATGGCCGTGACAGGGCTCCCCAAAAGGGCCAACGACAATGCTAACGAGATCCCGTATCCGCTTCGTTTCGTCCATCGGCGGCCGCCTGCTAGCCGTGTCAATATGAGTAGGTTGCTCCCAATTGATTTCATGATGGACTTCTTTTAATGCAATTGAAGAGTGCCACTATAACACCGGGCTTTCCCCTCGCTTGTTGCGAAAGACCCGGTCAATATTTATGACCTTCTAACTGATGACGTTCAGGAGGCTACCTTGTTCCGGTACATTGGCGCAAGAATCTATAGCCAGGCTTTGAATTTTCTCCTGAACAGTCAAGTCAAGCACAAAATGTCCCGGTTGCGGTGCGTTCCATACTTCTATGGCTTTGACGGAGCCGCGGCGACCTCCGGATTCCCCAAATCGCCCTTGACCGTAATAGGGACGGAAAGAATGTTGCCGCCCAGAATATTTCTAATGATAGGCGTTCTTTGCGTGAGAGCGTTTATGGTCTTAAAGGGTGCGATAAAAAGCTTGAAATTCAACTTTCGGCTCATGAGATCTACCTCTCCCGTCCCTATGATATCCATGGACGACCCATCGATGAGGAATTCGGTGACATCGATCTTACCATCCTTCAAATCTCCTTTGGCTATAATAGAATCGAATGAGAATCCTTCTTTTCTTAAATCAGGGACTTTCCCTCTGAATAATTCTGTAAGGTTTACTAAGGCTAATGCCTTGGCCAGCATGCTAAACTCGTAAATGCGTCCCTTTTTTGAAATGAATTCGAGTTTTCCCGTGGCAGTCTTGATCAATTCATTGCTCTTTCCCTGAGCCTTGAATTTTGCATCGAAGTCAAAAGTTCCTGTTCCACGCCGCTGTTCATATCCCAGGCACCGGGTCGTCTTTTCGTAATCCTCGTCCTTGGCCAGCAGCGAAAAGTCCCATGACAAGTCATCGGGGTCTATTGTTAAGGTCCCGGTCGAGGAAATTCCGCAGAGAGCCGCCTTGTTCACTGCTATGCTTATGGAATCTTGAAGCCGAGAGATGTCCGCATGCAACGGACTCCAGGTCAAGTCGCCAAAAAGGAACGAGTCGGATTTTAACCGAACCGTACCACGAACGGGCAAATCCCAGAATTTGCTTTTCTCTCGACCGTTATTGCTCTGACTCTTAGAAGGAAAACGCTCTTTCAGCTTTCCCCAATTCAGTTGGTTGAGGGTAAGGTCCAGATTCAAGACAAAGGCGTCTTCTGCCGCGCTGATGGATCCCTGGAGATTCCCTTTATGCTGTTCCGAAGTAAGGGCCATCGACTTAAAATCAAGCCTTTTGCCATTTGCACTGACCGCCATGTCATTAATGATCAGAGGGACATTGAACTGTTTTAGAAAACCAAGGCCTTTCCCTTCAAGGGTTCCGTGAATCCTGGAGTTCGCCGGATAGTCAAGAAAGATATGTGCACGAAAGTTGCCCCGCAGCCATTCGTTTTGTTGTGGGGTGTTTACCAGTATCTTTCCCGTCGTCCCTTGTGTGAGGGTCCCGTTAAAGTTGAAAGCGTATTCATTCTCGGACCGTCGCATTCCAAGTGAAGCGTTGGATTCATCATCACGGACCGTCAGATTTTTAATGGTCAGTTCCTGGGGGGACGCCTCGATATCCAGCGAAAGCTGCGGGCCGTTGTTAATCGTGAGGTCCCCTTTGAAAGAGATCTGTTTGCCTTTTTGCCACTGCAACTGGGATGGAGAGAATGACATCGGGGAACGGACGTGGAGTTGGGGTGGTAGGTTCATCAAGTCGGAAAGCCATGCCGTCGCTTCCGCTCCCAAATCGCCGCTCAAGGTCACCTCGGCCTTCTCTAGCCTGCGTATGGGGGAAGGGAGAATGCCGGACACCTTTATGCGGGCATCCGCCATTTGAGCATTGATGTTATTGACGACAATCTCTTCTGGGCTTGCCTTGAAAAACCCGCTCGTTATTTTCATCGGGCCGGGCAGCAATTTCGATTCAATGACGAGGTCATCCAATTCCCCGTTCAGGTTGTAACGCCACTTTTCTAGGCTGAGAATGGGACCTTTTAAATCGATGCTAGACAATAATATGGCACCTTTGGCAGAAGTAACTGCATCCAGCTCAGGTGCGAGGTTTTTGAAGGAGAGAAGCCAGGGGTAAATGTCTTCCAAAACGAAAGAGGTGCGTCCCGATTCAATGGTCAAGAAAGATTCCCTTTTGAGGTTGAGAGAACCTTTCAGATTGGAAAAAGTTGAGCGTCCCATTTGGCCGCGTAGTTGGTCGACATTGACACCTGTCTCATTATACGAGATCTGCCCACCCTT
Source organism: Binatia bacterium (assembly GCA_963664015.2). Classification (GTDB taxonomy): domain Bacteria; phylum Desulfobacterota; class Binatia; order UBA9968; family CAXXLF01; genus JACZQL01. Next base: position 1,879,360 of record CAXXLF010000002.1, read on the forward strand.
TATTTGGAGCGGAAATGGCAGTGGTCGATAACTCGCCGATACATTGACCTTCGAAAGATCTACTCGGACATTCAACGAGCCGACTCGGTCTCCCAGGATGAGCTTGCCTTGAACCTCACCTTTGGCATCGTTTATTTTCTGCAATTCATTTTTGATGGCATCATCATTGATCAGACGTGTGATCAATGGTGGAACCTCACTCAGGTCGGTCGTGACCTCTATTTCAACATTCAGCAGGGGATTGGGGCCCGTGAGTCCGACTCTTATTTTCCCATTTTCACCCCGGGTCTTGAGCAGTCTCGCTGCAACGTTAGAACCCTCCAGAACTCCTTGGGAAATGACGACATCGCCATCGACGTCTTCGAAATTCAAATCAACGGCTGGAATATAGATATTTCCATTGGACAGCTTCCCGCGAATAACCAAGGCCTCCTTACTGTCCAGGCCTTTCCATGATTTCGCCTGGCTGGTGATGGTCATCGAAGGGATGGTTCCCCCTCGCACGAATTGGAAGATGTCCTGTACGTCCGGATCGTCACCTGCAAGGGTAAGGGCAACCGCGCGGGTTGAAAGGAGATCGAAATCGTTCACTTTTAGTTTGAGATCGATAATGGAAGTGTCCCTTTGTGCTTTCAGGGTGCCAGAGAGAGAAAGCCGCGGAGACTCGAGTTCCAGTGTGTCAATGGTGACGGACCTGGTACGCTCGTTCAATTCAATGGAACTCTTCAGGCTTTTGACGATGACCGTGGTCTGTTTACTTCGTTTGAATGCGGTAAGAATTAGCTTTGAGCTTCTTAACTTCGCTAGTAAATCCGTGAGGCCTTTCGTTAGAAAATTTATTTTAAAAGACCGAATAGGCTCAATAATGCGATAATCAGCCAGGGCAGGTACGTAGCGACTCAATATCAGAGGGTGGAAGCCTTCCAGCTCAACGGTCCCCTTAGCAATCAATGGCCCGGGTTCCAAAGTGGCGTGAATGGCGACGCTTTCTGAGAGATTGGACTTGCTGTCCAAATCAATTTTGAATTGTTTGGGGCTGAGCTCAAAAACAGCATCCACGTCATCAAAGGAAAGCAAGGACCCATCTGTTGCTGTTAGAGTCAGTCGTCCTTCATCTATCTCGATATCGAGGTCCGTTACATTTGTGGCTAAAGCTCTAACGGCGGTAAGAACCTTTTGCTTTATTCCGTCAAAATCGATCGGTGTATCTGTTGGGAAGGGAAGCTTTATAAATATTTCAGGTGCTTCCAGGTGAAGCTCGTTAATCCGTACTTGGGCCCACAAGAGAGGAATAAGTTCAGGATAAGCGGCCAAAGAGTTCACGCTTCCTGTGGCGGTATTGGGGATGGACACGATTCCTTGGTGGATCACGACATGAGGCAGTGGGAAAACCGAGAAACCCATGCTCTCAAATTGGACCCTCCCCCCTATCTGCTCAGAGATCGTTGTCTCTAGCTTGGTTTTGATGGCCTGGGAGTTGAAAAACTTCGGCGCGATGTAAGGAAAGACAATGGAAAATACTACAAGAAAGACAAGCAGCGCCCCCGTCAACCACAGGGATTTTTTCTTCTTTTTGCACATATTCGGGGTCAAACTAACACCGGTACCTTTGCAAATAATGTGGCAGAGTTCTGAGAATTTACAATAGGCTCAAGACGATCACATCCGAAATTGAGGGTCGACCCGCCTTAGATAAAAAGCGTGAATGAATTTAGTTACTTGCGTGGCAAGCGGACCTCGAGTAGGTGCTGGAGCAGGATCCTTCCCATTTCGCTGATGGCGAGTGGGTGCCCTAGAACCGAGTGCCCCGACTGAACCACGAGCTCCGATTCGGCGTCGTCCAGGTGAGCGTTCTTGTAGACGACAACGCCATCGTCCCCTTGGGTGGGATCCCCTTCTCCGTTGACCGAGATGATGGAGTGGTCTTTCCCCTCTGGTGCCACCGGAATGGAAGCTATGGTCTTTATGAACGGGTGGTCGGGAGACATATTATCGACGCTGGTCGGGATATACCCGTGGAATTCAGGTGGAAACGTCATTTTTGAAAATATCCCTGTGCCGAGTTTTATGATATTTATCGGCATCGTCACTAGCATAGAGCTCAGTTTGCCGATCCAATTGCCGGTGATGAAGCTGCCTCTTTGAGGAGTTGAAATAAAGATTACGCGCCGGGCGAATGGGAGAGGTTCGAAGAAAAGACTGCGCTGTAGAATCGCGCTTTGCTTCTCGGTGGAGGACATCTCGTCGAAGTTTTTGTCACTGATGTTCCGCCAAAATTTGTCGTCGCTTATTGCAACCATCATCTTGGTCAGGAGGTCACCCTGGCTGTGGCCGATCACTACCGTTTGTTTCAGCGCGGAGTCGGAATCCTCAGGGTTGAATGAGCTTACCGCCTCTCGTAAAGAGTCACGGAGTAGGGATACGGAATAAGCAATAGGGTTCCCAGTGGTATAGATAAAGAACCAGAACTGGAACCGTTTGCGTATCTCGTGATTTCCCTGCAGGCCGTTAAACATCTTGGCCCATGTGGCTGGGCTGGAGGCCGTGCCGTGAACAATGACAACGGTGATCTTGCCCACCAGGTACGGCTGAATCAAGTAAAGCCCCGTCTTCAGCCATCTTCTATTCGCTGGTAAGGAAGGCGGCCGTTGCAAACTTCCAGAGAACGGACTCTTCCAGTGAAGAGGCCAGGGGCGCGCTCAGATCTGCCTCCAAGGGAACCTTTCGGTCCCGCACATCGATCTGTGGAACATCGAAGGGCGAATAGAGCTCCAAGGAGGTCGAAACCGTTTGAGCGCTTTGACTGTTTTCGGTCCGATAGGTGGGACTAGGGAGCCGGGGTGATCTTGATTATATTTGTGCCCTCGAGTCCGATGCCGGCCATGACACCTTTCTGGTCGAAGATGAAGGCGTACACACCTTTCCGTAGTGTCGTACTTGATAGCGACCCCGCAACACCTTTGTCCAAGACCACGAGACTGGTTCCTGTGCCCAACTCCCACCCGCGGCTCTTGTCCATATACTCCAGCGACGCATCGTCCATGAACATCAATACATAGTCAAAGGCCTGAAGTCCGGCTTGAAGACCAAAAGAGGCTGCAATAGATCGGTAATAGGCAACGGTCTTGCCTTGTTTGAGTAGCGCCCCGTCTCCCATATGGCCACCGATGAGGAAGCCCGCCTTCACGATCTTGGGAAAGACCAGGATACCCTTGGCCTTGTCCCCCAATATCTTGGATCCCGGTGTCGTATCGTAAAGTCTCTTAAGAACGTCCGTGACTTTGTGATCGATCTCACTTGCACTTGCCGCCAACGCCGGACCTGAAGCGACAAGGCCCATCACTAGCATGCTGAATACTGAGGTTAATAACAGCCCCCGATAATTTGTTTCTTTGATAAGGCGCATTGGACCCCCCCCCGTCTTTCACCTGCATTTGGTATTGAGATTATTCATATCTTCCTTGTGGGTTTAGGTCAATGATAGCTTTGCTGGATCGTTAAGCAGCATATGGCATGATTTTACAAACAATGATTGCAGATGACCTGCGTCACCGGAAGGTTAATGTTAATCACCCGCCAATCCGGCATCGCGTCGAACCCCTATGTCAGACAATAACAGCCACGACCTTCGAATTAGAGCATGGGTACTACGATATTTTTGTTGGGGATCGGTTATTTCCCTGCCGGTTCAGTTCTTGGTTCTGTTTCCTTTCCTCCCGGGCCTTCGTCTATCCATGCCCCGAGAAGCGCGTTGGCGACCGTGAGGATTACGGGTCCGACAAAGATGCCGATGAGGCCGAAGGCTAGCAGACCGCCGATGACGCCGGCAATGATGAGAAACAGCGGGAGTTTGCCACCTTTCTTAATGAGGAAAGGGCGCAGAAAATTATCCATGGTTCCGACGATGACGGTCATGACCAGTAGAAACGTTCCCCATCCCGAGCTGCCGCTCCAATAGAGCCAGATCACTGCGGGTAAAAGGATCAGGACGGGTCCGATCTGTGCGATGCAGAGGAGGAGCATAACAGCTGATAAAACGGCGGCGAACGGGACACCCGCCAGCGCCAGGGCGATCCCGCCCAAAATCGACTGGGCGAGTGCCGTGACCACGACGCCCAAGGCGACACCCCGGATGGTTTGGCCGGCAAGGTGAACCATCCTTTCACCACTGGCTCCCCCGAGACGGTATCCGAACTTCAGGACTTGATCGGTCACGAATTCCCCATTGGCGTAAAGGGCTGCAGCGAGAATGACCGTCAGCAGGAACTGTACCAGCAAAAATCCGAAATTTCCGAGCTGAGCCAACACCCACTTGAATATCCCGGAGGCGTAAGGGACGGTCTTAGCAACAATTCCCTCGATTCCCAAGGCAGCAATACTCTCCCAGGCCTCAACTAACTTCTCTCCAGCCAGCGGCAGATTTGCCAACGTTTCAGGTGGGGAACCCATCTTAAAATTCGCGAGCGACCTGATCCATGTCGCGATATGCTCTGCGTTGGAGGTAATCGTTCCGACGGTCAATATCAATGGAATGACTAGAACACAGAGCAGAACGAGTGTCATCAACGCCACCGTGACAGAACGATTGAACTTTAGCCGAGCCTCGGCTGCTGCCAAGAACGGCCAGGTTGCGACCACGATGGTTGTTGCCCATACGATCGCGCCGAGAAACGGCCCCAGAACCCAGAGGAACGACACAACAAGGATCAAAACAAACAGGACCTTTAATATAGTACGGGTGGTGTCACTTTCCGTGTCGGGCATTCGCTAAACCTCTCAGGTTAAAGGTCATTGCATCCTGGCCCCCGCGATTGGAGATTAATCGTGACCGAGACAGGAATCCTCTCACTCCTTATAATATCCGATTACGGCTGCAATGTCCCCTCGAAATCTCCGAACCGACCGATTCCTTATCTTCGATCAGCTACCCAAATCGGCGGGTAATTGAATTTAAAAGATTTTATGCCGCAGATTGGTACAGGCAAATAATGGCATAGCGGAGGGCACATAGCGTTCGGAAAACCCCCGACGGCCATTATCTATTGCCTTGCTCTCTACTCTATGCACTCTGCCCCATGCCCTTGGCCAGTCTTAACCACTGAGGCGTGGTGGGCCCGACGCAGAAGTAAGACAATTAGCAGATGGCAGGGAGCAGGAATGAGGGATGAGTCGTGAGGAAATCTAGCTGTCAGCCAGGCCACATAGGGAGACAGAAGGCAGCCGGAATAGTATTAAGTGTTAAGCAATGAGTGTTGAGGAAAGACCGCAGAGCCGGTAGCTCTGGAATCAAAATTTGGGCTTGCCACCTGTCTTATCAAATTGCTTGACCTTTTTTTTCATCTTTCCGATGAGCTCTGGAAAGGATTCTTTGGTAATTACCCTATTGAATTGTGACCGGTAGTTGTTAACGACACTGATGTTTTCTACTGAGACGTCGTAAATTTTCCAGCTCTTCTCCGTGAGATGCAATTTGTAGATGACCGAAAACGCCTCTCCTTGCTTATTGACGATGTTCGAGCCTACTTTGGCATAACCCTGATCAATCGCCTCTCGAGTGTAGACTACCTTTTCGTCGTCGTAGGATTCGATCTTGTTGGCGTAGGTCTGTTCCAACAACTTAGTAAAAATAGTAACGAACTCTTCGCGTTCCTCCGGTGTGCGCTGACGCCAGTGTAGGCCGAGTGAACGGCGAGCCATCTCCGGGAAATCAAACACTGAATAGACTGCTTCCCTCAGCAGACTCAGGCGTTCTCCCTTCCTGTGGTTTCCCCCTAGTTTGGGGTCGTTCAGGATCTGAATTGCCTTTTCAATCACATCACTTACTAGTTCCGTTGGCCCCTCGGCCTCGGACCGCAATGGGGTTAGTAGAACGAGAACCATCAACAAATAAATCCCGACTGTGATGCGAATCTTCATGTTGCCCTCGTCGAACGGCATCAAATGTCAAACAATCCAACAGTTTGTAATGTCGTGAAAATGAACAGGTCCTTCGTTGCTCCGGCGTGACAGGTGCTACAAAACTCTAGAATACACCATTCGCCTTGCCTTGACCGTACGTGTTCTTGTAAATCGATTTTGAGCTTCAGTCAAGAGCCACCAAACCGCAAAGGGCAGAGCGCCAGGCGCGGAAGTAAGACAGATGGCAGTAAGCAGCAATGAGTTAAGAGACTCCGGACGACAGGACTACGAAGAGGCAATTAGTACTGAGTGGCGAGCGTTTAGTACTGAGTTATCAAAATCGAAAATAGAGGATCGAAGATAGAAAGATGGAAGGGGATACTTAACCGCAGATTCACACCAATGATCGCAGATTGTGCTCTACCGAAGAGAAGAGAATCGCCCAAAACGGGGGGGGGTGGGTCTGTGCGCTACCGTTTTCTCTTTAGAGCGGTCCTTCGGACTCGCTTTCTTGCAGTCTTTACTGTCCTTGCAGCCTCTTTCCTGATGATTTCCGCATGCTTTCTGACATGACCCACCGCGCTCTTGGCTAGTCTCTCGAGTTTCCCGGCTGCCAACTTGAGTTTCTTTTCCAGTCCCGCCGCCCTTGCTGTCTTCTTCAGTTCCGCCTGCAAGCGTTTAGCTGTAACCTCGACTTGATTGACGAATTTGGAACTCTGACTCCTACGCTTTTGTGCCATACGATTTTCTCCCCAAGAAAATTTGTTTGTGAAAATCCATTCTCATTGTACGAACATACATAATTCTATAGAAGTTTTCTTTTAGGGGCAAGAAATTTAATTTAACACTGAGTAAGATTAGCTGTTAGCGAGGCAGGAGAGAAAAACAGTACGCAATATCCAGGGAGCAGCATAGCGCAAGGCGCAGAGCGCTCAGCGACAGGAGGAAAACATTTAGAGCAATTCACGGCAGATTTGCGCTGATTAACGCGGAACATTTTCTGGCCAATCTGGCCAGAAATAAATGTTTCTCATCTGTAAAATTCTATGTAAATCTCCAGTTAGGTTATTAAAGAGATTCTTGCCGGCGTCTATCTGCGGTTGTAAAAATTCTGAGCCGATGTCTGATAGCTAGAATCCGGACTCTCTGCGCTATACTCTTTGCGGGCTGACAGCTGAAAGCCGGGCGCCCATCCGTGGATGGAGGCTCAGTTGAGGAGGCTCCCGATGGTCAGCTCGCGGCAGATCTCCATGGCTTCCGACCGGTGCGGTCCGCAATCGGGGCATACCCTTTAGGGGGAAGGCCATCGAGGCCGAGTCGTTCATACCGCTCAACGGGAGTTGACGGTACTGCTGGCCGCAGATTCCACATTGATAGGTTATGTCTATGGTCTCAGTCCTTGTTAGGGATACGTTAATCCTTGGAATAGGCTCAGGCAACTAGTATATTTACTAGTTTTAATAAAACTTTTACTGGCTCCCGGTGAAGAGGTTGTTAAGAGTCTAAATATAAAATAAAGAGGTTAGAGGCTCAAGACTTTACCTGAATAGATTTCGGGATTCAAGGGGGTGGCTCGTCGTGGATCCAAAAGAGGTGGTAATCCTCGTCGACGTAGATAACACGCTTCTCGACAATGACCGCGTCATCTCGGATTTGATGGACCATCTGGACCAGCAGGTGGGCCGTAGCTGTCACGAACGATACTGGGTCATCTTCGAGCAACTTCGTGAAGAACTCGGCTATGCGGACTATCTGGGAGCGCTGCAGCGCTACCGGATAGAGTATCCCCGTGATCTCCGCATCATGGCGGTTTCATCCTTTCTCACCAATTATCCATTTTCCAATCGCCTGTTTCCTAACTCCCTCGATGTGATCGATCGACTCAAGCAGTGGGGAACACCCGTCATCCTTTCCGATGGCGACGTCGTTTTCCAGTCTCGCAAGATCGAACGTTCCGGGTTGTTTGATGCCGTGGGGAAAAGGGTCCTGATCTACATCCACAAAGAACTCGAACTCGAAGACGTCGAACGCCGTTACCCGGCGAAGCGGTACCTCCTAGTGGATGACAAGCTACGAATTCTGGAAGCTGTCAAAAAGGTTTGGGGGGAACGGGTGACCACTGTCTTTACTCGCCAGGGTCACTACGCACTGGATCCGCAAGTGATGACCGAGCATCCGCCGGCGGATCTGACGATTGATAAAATTGGTGGTCTACTGGCCTACGATCTGGAAACTCTTGTCGCTATGGGTCGGCGGAGCTAAAGTGGCGGAGTGTCGGAACTCTTGGTTGTGAAGTCGATGCCCTTGAGGTCGTTTTCTAGAGCGGTCAAGATTTGACGTAGCCCATCGTTCCACCCCTGGACCAGGGATTCGGGAGAACCTTCCTTGAGGGGAACCTGCTCAGCGTACTCCTTGCGAAAGATGATCTTGCTGCGAGTAGACAGATCCTGGAGGAGAAAAAATTCCATTTCTAAAACTGTCCGAGGCGCCGCCCGCTCTATAATGAGTATGGCCTCACGCCAGATCTTGCCGGTAGTCTTGGAATCAAGGCTCCCCTCAATGGTGAGAGTGAGGCCCCCTTCGGTGCTGGTGCCCGCACTGAGGCTCACCGGGGTTATGGTGTTGGATAGGGCTGTCATGAATGTCGAAAGGACTCGTTTGTTTTGTCAGGAGCTCTTGGGGCCGTTCCGGACCTTCCTCTATCTATGATAAATCAGGAGCAACCTAAAAATCTATCTCTAATGTCTGAGTCAATTGACGGAAAAAAACGTCGCGAAAGGAGACCGAAGATCAAATTTGCCTTGACAGCTTAACCTATAGAGATTATTCTGTTTTTTAAGATAGCCATGAACATTGAGCCGTTCGACAACAGCGATCTCTCCACGTGGCGTTCCTGGGGGCAGGACTACGTCAATGTCAATGACTCCGGTCACCTGGAGATTCTGCCGACGTCCAGTGGTGCCGGTAGGGTGGATCTCTCCGAGCTCGTCAGCGAGTTGCACAAGCAATCCATGAGCTTACCCATGCTCGTGCGCTTCCCGCAGATCATTGACTCCCAGATGAGCAAACTGCAAGACGCTTTCCGTGGCGCCATGCAGACCTTCAACTACAATTCTTCCTATACGTCTGTCTACCCGCTTAAGGTCAACCATAGCCCGGCCACGCTGTCACGGATTTGCCGAACCGGTAGCCAGTACGGTTTGGGACTCGAAGTCGGGACCAAAGCCGAACTCTGTGCCGCCCTGTCGCTGCTCAAGAAAGGTCAAGGCCCAATCCTCTGCAACGGATTCAAGGACGTCGCCTATCTGGAATTGGCCTCGACGGCCGCCGCCGCCGGTTACACCGTCGTCGTATTGTTGGAACGGATCCGTGAGTTCGAACTCATCTGCGATATCACCGCCCGAGGTTTTACCTGCCCCGTACTGGGCGCCCGGGTCAAGCTCCACGCCAGTGGAACCGGCCGCTGGGAGGACTCTTCCGGTTATCTTTCCAAGTTTGGGTTGACCGCCTCCGAGCTGTTCGAGGTGACCCGTGGGCTCCGTGATAGTAAACTCCTCAGCGCGCTGAAGGTATTGCACTTTCACCTGGGTTCTCAGATCACCAACATCCGAAAGTTCAAACAGGCTCTGCAGGAGGCCCTCCGGTTCTATGTCGAGCTTAAGAAGCTGGGAGTTCCACTGCACAGCCTCGACGTTGGCGGCGGACTGGGCATCGACTACGACGGGAGCAACAGCTCGTCAGACTCCAGCGTCAACTACAACGTTCAAGAGTACGCCAACGACATCATCTACACGAGTAAGGAAGTGGCCGAGAAGTCGCGTATTCAAGAGCCGAATATCATCACCGAGACAGGTCGCTTCCTGGTGGCGCATCATGTGGCGCTCTTGATCGATCCGTTGGAGCTGCCAGAGCGAAGTCAGAAGCCGCACCGGGCCAAGGGACGTACCTCCAACGTGGATGCGGTCAACGAGTTGGAGGACTTAGCGGTCGAAATCAACAGCAAGAATTGGCGCGAGTACCTGCATGACGCCTATCAGAAAAAGGACGAGATGCTCTCCGCCTTCTCTCTGGGCTTTCTCTCACTGGAGCAGCGGGCGCAGGCCGAGTCTGCCTTTACCCGGGTTGTCGAACTTGCGAGCCGGTACGCAAAAACCGGGAAATTCGACAAGTCGGAACAGGTTGCACTGGAGCGTATCGCATCCAAGATGTACGCGTTCAACTTTTCTCTGTTCAAGTCCATGCCCGACGCCTGGATTCTCGACCAGCTGTTCCCCATTATGCCCGTATCCAGACTCAAAGAGGTTCCTACGATCAAGGCCATCATCGCAGATCTGACCTGCGACTCGGACGGCGTGATCGATAAATTTGCCCACCCCCGTGAGGTCAAATCCACCATTGAGCTCCATTCGGAACCCTGGTCCGATTCCTATGCCCTGGCCGTTTTGTTTGTCGGTGCCTACCAAGAGGCCCTCGGTAGTACTCATAACCTCTTTGGCAATCCGGCAGAGGTTGTGGTCGAAGCCGATGAAAAAGAGGGCTTCAAGATACTCGAATTGAGCCAACCCCAGACCTGTCGTGAGATCCTTACTGAATGGGGATTTAACGGTGAGCTGCCCACCCGGGACGGCAAGTCGCTTCCCAAGATCGTTGCCGCAGGCCTTAATAACGCTGCGACTTCTGCAGGCGATGAAAAGCTTCGACTCGCACTTGCCGACCTCCTGGACGGAAGTACTTATCTAAAGCAATCCAATGCTGCGAATGAAGGCGAGATCTCCCTACCCCAGGGTAAGGTAGCCGGTAAGGTAGCCGGTAAGGGTCGGTAAGAACTTCCCACAGCAGGCTACTGAAAAAGCCGCATATGCTTCGTTGCGCTCAATCGTCTCGTTCCAACGTACCACGCAAGTACGCCTCTGCTCACCGATGTTTCGCGCGCCGCTCGGCTGAGCTCGCGCCCAAGCCTCGCCTCTGAGATCTTTTTGAGCAGTCTGCCAACATAGTTTTTCAGCAACCTACTCGTGCTCTGCTCGATACTTTTCGGCGAATTGCCTAGAGGACTTTCTCGGCGAGCCAGTTGGACAGGTCGTTGAGAGTAGGGCCGCTGATTTCATGGCCCATGGGGTATTCGTGGTAGGTCACCGGGATGCCCAAGCGCTGTAGCGCTGCGGTTGCCTCGCGAGCTCTATCAACCGGGATCATGCTGTCGTTGGAACCGTGTTGGATCAGCGTGGGTAAGCTCTGGGCTGACGAGGCGCCAGACAGTTTCTCGAGTAACTCGGGGGCCAGTCGACTGCTCATGGCGACTAGCGCGGCAAACCGCTGGGGCTCTTCGAGGGCCAGGCTGTAGGCCATCACCCCGCCCTGGCTGAAACCTAAAACGACAAATTTGGCCGGATCAATAGGGTAACGCTCCATACAGGCATCGATGAATTCTTTCAGTTGATCACGTGCCGATAGGATGGGGCCCACGTCGGCCTGTCCCTGCCTGGAGGAGGAAAACCAGGCGTACCCCATGGTCGCCGCTCCAGGGGGGACTTCCAGAGTGGCTTGAGGACAGATCATAAGAAACCGGCCGTTGCAGAGGTAAGGCGCGATTCCCATGAGATCCAGGGCATTGGCGCCCCGGCCGTGCATGGCCAGGATCGTGGGATGGGGCCCCTCTCCTTTAGGTTGAAAAACTGTGTGAACAAGATTCATGTCGCTTACTCCAATGAAGACTTTTTGTATTCGGTCTTCAGCTCGGAAGCCAGGCGGCCAAGGCGGTAGGTCTTCCAGTCAATAAACCTTGCCGTATGGTACAGGCTCGGGTGGACCTCACGGATCTTCCGCCACATCTGCTGCGCGATCAACCGGTAATCCGGATGGCCCTGCGGCATAGTGCGAAGCTCGCAGATGAAGATCGCCTCACGCAGGTTCATTTTCATGGTCCATCGGATCTTATAGGCGAAGGGTACGACATACTGAGCCTCGTACGGCAGGTCCCGGTGTATCTTCTCGTATAGCCGAGCGGCCTTTTCCATGCAGTGATCGAAATCCGGCTGAAAGCCCGACTCCTTGATCTCAGGAGGCGTATCGTAACCGTGGACCGTCGTGAAGTCCTGCCGTTCCTGGGTGAGGATTCGATGGCGCTGGAGGTCCCGATAGGCGCCCAGGTTTCCCAGGATGTCGAAGGTGTAGTAGACCTGCTCGAGGGCCCGCCCCGGCTTGTCCCTTCGGTGACGGCGTCTTTTGATATACTCATCGAGGACCGCTTTACGTTGCCGCGCGGTCATCTTTCTCACCAGCTGTTTGAGCTGCTCGAGTGAATGCTGAGAATGGGGATATAGTATCGCCGCAATAATCTTCTCTTCGGCCTTCTGGTCATAGTCCACCAAGACCACCGCCTCCTTTGTCTTCGCGGGAGGAGCCTTGACGATCTTCTGCGTGAGTGCGCGAGTCTTCGCGTAGGTCTGAGCCATGAACTCGCTCGACTTCGCCCGTTTGACGAACGAAGGTATGAGCTGGTTCAGCTCCCCGTGGATCCCAGCGGCCAGCTCCGTGTACTCGGTTAACTCGTTGGAATAGAGCTTGGTGAGCAAATACTCGAAGGCCTGGCCCACACCGAAAAACCCCACATTGGTCAATGTGGCCGCTGGTAGGTAAGAGCGCAACACGTCGCAGGCGTGGGCCCGGATGGTTGAGCGGTACGCCGTCTCGGCCCATTTTCTAAGTTTGTCGTCTTTTTGCGCTTCCTTATAAGTGATAGTTCCACCGGACTGAGGGTTTCGCAATTCGACCTTCTCTATGGGAAGGGTTTTCTTGACAAATTCGATGATGGGATCGATCTGGCGCGAATAGGTTTCGAAGAGTAGCTTCATCAACTCGACATAGCTCTCCCCATGGGGTGAGGCCATGATCTTTGGCTCGCGGTAGAACAGGTAATCGCCACGTTCGTCCTTCTGGTCGAAGCGGACATAGCGGGTGGACTTCTCGAGGGGAGCGATGCCGATGCGGGCATCCTCGAGGAACTTTACGGCGACGTTAGAGATTCGCTCGCAGGCAATATGGGCTCCACCCAGTTGGGCTACCGAGTCATCGCCATAACCGACCAGGACCCTATCGTAAAACGCCCGTGCCTTCTTGAGGGCCGTGTTCCCTTCGCCACCGGCTGATTGGCTTCCCAGGAGATCACTGAGGGCGAGCTCCGGATCACCGAGGAACTCATCTAGAAAAGTGCGTCGGAGGCTTTTGTTGGAGCGGCTGTAGCGGGAGAAGAGTGCACCGGCGACCTCCTGCGGTAGCTTGAGACCAAAGACCGGGCTCTCGATGTTAGTAAAAAATGGAGCGAGGCTCTTTCGTTCGGCCTCGGTGAAAGTTTCACTCATCTTAGTTGATAGTTTTTTTTAGACTCAAACGATTTATGCTGCATTTGGCGAAAAAATATTACTTAAGTTTCGAAGTTAACTTCGCCTCTTGAGGCGGGCACAAAGCCGATGGGGTTTCCCAAGGGGAGAAGCGGTAGCTATCCCCTTGGGTCAAACACGGGGATTCAAACCCCATGTTCGATATAAGTTGATTGAGCATTATTTCTTAGCACAGAATGGATCAACGGGCGAGTCGGGAATGGGCATTTAGAAGAGATCCGGATGAGCGGGCGAAGCAGGGCAGGGTGGGTCACCAGCGTGCGAATGACCGTGTTTGTTTTTCGCCGCCACGATAGAGATCGTTGCCAAGCAGCCTCGTAACGAGCCGCCTGATTGGCCGAGCGATCGCCTTTAACGAACCCTTGGTGGATCACTTGGGCGGCGATTGCCCCGCTCTTGAGAGCGAAGTAGATTCCCTCGCCGGTGATAGGCTCAGGCGCGTAGGCCGCATCTCCCACGAGGACAAACCCCTGTCCAAAAGACCTGCGCCGGGAAGCATGCACGGGATATACAGAGCGAATGCCACCGACGCGGTGGCTTCCCTTCAGGGCCTCTTTTAAACGCGGGTTGTGGATTAGACACTCATTGATCACCTCTTCCACGGGCAAAGGATTTTTAAGCTTGAGTGTCTCTAGGGTAAGGCAGAGATTGGCCATACCGCCGCCGATTTCCACGAGACCGCCGTAGCCGCCGGGAAAGAGGTGGATCTGGACCTCACCGTCCAGTTGTTTTACCCCTTGAAGGTGAAGTTGGAAGCCCGCATATCGCCTCCCCCGTTGATGGGCTTTTGCCAATCCCAGAAGCTGAGCTACCCGTGAATGTCTGCCGTCGGCACCGATGAGAAAGGTCGGTCGCAACGTTCTCTGGCCTGACGAATCGATGAGTTCAACGGACCAATGGTCTTCGGCCTGCTTTAGCGCTTTCACTTTGTTCCCCTGGAAGATCGTTACCCCAGCTTGGATTGCTCGTTTTAGCAGGAGATAGTCCAGATGGTAGCGGCTGACGCCAAGTCCGAAGGAGGGTTGCCCCTGCTGCACGGGAAATGGAAACATCGCTGACCCGCCGCTATCCGCTGAGATGCGGAACGTGGCGACCCTCTGATGTCCCAGGGCGAATAGCTCGTCGGCAACGCCTAGCCGCTCGAGGAGGGGCCAGTTAATGGGATTCAAGAAGTCGCCGCAGAGCTTGTGCCGCGGGAAGGTGCATTTGTCCACGAGGCACACCGAATACCCTCTTGCTGCCAGCAGGGTGGCGGCCGATGAGCCCGCCGGACCGGCACCGATGATACCTATGTCAAAGCGATGGGCCGTCATTTTCCTAACTCGAACCGGGCAAAAACGCGGAAGGGAAAGAGGTGTCTCAGGTCGAATGGAGCTACCGCTGCGCGGTTGAAGAGATCCTTCCACTCCCCTAAGGTCAACGCCCGTCGAACCGATAGGGGGCCGTCATTGCGGGTCAGCGGATTGCGGGTGAGTAGCCGCGTAAAGATCAGGATGCCCATGTAGGCCAAGGGATGGCGGATCAGGTCGCTGACTATAATTCCTCTCCGAGCCAGGGTCTTCCATGTCCTCAAGAGTACGATGATCTCTTCGTCGGAGAAGTGGTGTAGGACCTGAGAGGTGAAAACAAAATCGAATGAGGAGGGAGAAAGCGGAGGATAAAAGGCATCTCCGATCACAATGGAGATCTCTGGAAACTCTTTGGTCTCGGCCCGGGCCAACCGTGCGGTGACCGGGTTGGGTTCAAGCCCCACGACGCGCACCGGGATCCCCCTTCGCCTGGCCCACCGCACCAGGGTTACCGGGATGTCGCCCGAACCGGTCCCGACATCGAGAATGGAGAAGGATCTGACCTTGTTGTCTTTTGCCCACCTAGCGAGGCAGCGCAGTAGACCCCGGTAGGCCCCGAGGGTGCGGTTGATGGTCCGGAGATGACGAAGGTCCTCTTCCAAGCGAAATGGGGCGACCCCGGCCATATCCATCATCTCTTGATCAAAGCTGCGCTTCAATGCCATTCCCCCTGCCGACCACCAACGCCGAGTTTTTCGACCCGAAGCCGATGCAATTGCAAAGCGCAATGTCGACTTCCCGAGCCAGTCCATGGTTGGGAATGTAGTTCAGGTCGCATTCGGGATCCGGTTCGTCGTAGTTGATAGTGGGCGGGAGAAAACCGTGGTTCATGCCGAGGATCGCTGCCGTAACACCGGCGGCCCCGGACGCCCCTTGGGGGTGTCCCACCATCGACTTGATGGAACTCATGGGTATGTCGTAGGCCCTGCGACTGAAACATAGCCGTGCCGCCTGGGACTCGGTCTTGTCGTTCAAAACGGTAGAAGTGCCGTGGAGAGCGATGTAACCCACCTCGTCCTTGGCAAGCCCGGCGTCTTGAATGGCTTGGGTCATGGCCCGCGAAGGCTCCTCCCCGTTGGGATCCAGCCGAACTGCATGATAGGCGTCACAGGTAGAACTGTAGCCAAGGATCTTAGCCAGGATGGGTGCGCCCCGTTCCATGGCCCGGTCCCTTTCTTCGAGGATCAGTATCCAGGCTCCTTCGCCGAGGACAAAGCCGTCCCGTCCACGGTCGAAGGGACGGGAGGCCATATGGGGACTCTGGTTGTGAGAGGAAGATACAGCGCGCATGATCGTAAATCCATTGACGATAGCCGGAGTAATCGTCGCGTCGACGCCACCGGTAACAAGGTGATCGACGAGGCCGAAGCGGATCAGATTGAAAGCATACCCCATAGCATCCGTCGAGCTGGTGCATCCGGTAGAGATGACATGGCTCGGGCCCTTCAAATTAAAGTTGAGCGAGATCTCGCTTGAAAGGGCGCCCAGGGTCGAACTCGAGATATTGTAGGCACTGGTTTTTCGCACCTGGTCGGAAAAGTAGAGTCGGTACTGCTCCTCGGTGAAGTCAGCCGCCCCGCCACCACTGCCGAGGACCACTCCCCAGGAGCGCTGCTCATCCAGTGTCATGCCCCCGGTATCGACCCGCGCCGATTGGAGTGCTTCGCTAACAGCAGCGATCGCAAGCATAGCGGAACGACCCAGGCGCTTTAGGTCTTTAGGGGAGAGGAAGGCCTCCGGGTGAAAATCCTTGACCTCCCCGGCGATCTGGCAGGTGAGACCCGAGGGGTCGAAACGGCTGATCTTATCCACACCGCTGACGCCCTGTTTGGTGGCCTGCCAGAAGGCCTTTGCCCCGTTCCCGTTGGGGCTCAAGACCCCTATGCCGGTAACGACCACCCTGCGCCGTCGAACCTGGTTGCCGTTGGTTTCCCTATTCACCTCGACTCCTCAATGGGTCTCCGGATCAATCGAGGCCCAATCCCTGTTTATCGTATTTCGTACCGTTTTGAAACTAGTAAATTTTGGGGTTCCGTCAGGAGATATTCACGTTATAATGCCAGGGTCGGAAGTTCTCAATTGAAAATGGATAAGACGATCCGTTCCAAACCTCTCATAGGGATCAGCAGCTGTCTGCTGGGAAACAAGGTACGCCACGACGGTGGGCACAAGCGGGACCTATATATCACGAATACCCTGGGGGCCTATGTGGAGTGGGTCCCCGTCTGTCCCGAATTCGAGGTCGGCATGGGGATCCCGCGGGAGACGGTGCGGCTAGTGGGTAGTCCAGCGAACCCGCGCATGATTGCCGAACGGTCGGGAAGAGATTGGACAAGACAGATGCAAGACTTCGCCCGTATGCGCATCAAACGGCTCAAAGAGATGGGTATCTCCGGCTATATCCTGAAGAAGAATTCTCCCAGTTGCGGTATGGAAGGGGTTCAGGTCTACAGTCCGAGCGGTAGGCCCAACCGGCAGGGTCGTGGGCTCTTCGCCCGGTCCCTCATAACAAAGCTTCCACTTCTGCCCGTGGAAGAAGAGGGTCGTCTGGTCGCCCCACATCTTAGGGAGAACTTCATGGAGCGCGTCTTCGCGTACCACCGATGGCAGTCGATTGTCGCAGGGCACAAGTCATTGGGCCGGCTAAGGGAGTTTCACAGCCAGGAGAAACTCCTGATTCTCGCCCACAGTGAAGCCCATATGCGCCGCCTCGGACTGATCGTAGCCCAAGGTAAAGCAAAACCTTTGGGAGCCGTTATAGAAGAGTACGGGAGCCTCTACATGGCGGCCCTGGCTCATCGGACCACGGCCCGCCAGCACACCAAAGTCTTGGAGCACATGTTAGGCTACATCTCCAAGGCGCTTACGCCTGACGAGCGCCAAGAGCTGCTTGGTGTGGTTCGAGACTATCACCGAGGCCTCGTGCCTCTAGTGGTACCCCTGACCCTGATTCGTCATTACGCTGGAAAATATGATGCCGCCGATCTCTGGGGACAGAGCTATCTACAGCCTCATCTTAAGGAGTTGATGCTACGACATCATGTGTGAACCTGCGCGCAACAAGGAGGCCAGGTAAGGAGGCGAGGTTATAAAGGTTATGAAAGTTATCGTTGCTGGTGGAACAGGTTTTATTGGTTCGACCCTATGTGATCGATTAACGGAGATTGGGTATTCGCCTGTCTTGCTTTCGCAACGGCCCACACCCCATCACGGCGCATCTAACAGGCAATGGATCACGTGGATTCCTGGTGAATCCGGTCCCTGGGAACAGGCCCTGGAGGGTGCACACGCCGTGATCAACCTCGCAGGAGAGCCCATTCCCGCCAAGCGGTGGACCCCGTCGCAAAAGGAAAAGATCCGGGCCAGTCGCGTCAACACGACCCGGGCGCTGGTCGCGGCCATTGGCAAGGCCAAAATGAAACCCGAGATTCTACTCAATGCATCGGCCATTGGATATTACGGTCCCTGTGGTGACGAAACGGTCGTAGAGGATACCGAGCCGGGTGGCGGCTTTGTTTCCCAGGTCTGTATCCAGTGGGAAGCGGAGGCAAAGAAGGCGGAGGAATATGGCGTCCGTGTAGTTTTGCTCCGTACCGGTATCGTCCTCGGGCAGGGAGGGGGTGCCTTGGCCAAGATGCTCCTCCCTTTCAAGCTATTTATAGGAGGGCCACTGGGGACGGGACGGCAGTGGTTTTCATGGATTCATATGGAAGACGAGGTCGGGCTCATTGTTCACTTACTGCAAAAAGGGAATGCAACCGGAGCAGTCAATGCCACCGCGCCAAACCCGGTCACCATGAAGGAGTTCTGCCGGACACTGGGAAAGGTATTGGGTAGGCCTTCTTGGGCACCGGTCCCTTCCTTTATGCTTCGCCTATTAACAGGAGAGATGGCCGATGTGATTATCACCGGCCAGCGAGTATTGCCAGAAAAGGCTAAAAAACTGGGTTACACCTTTAAATACCCCGACCTGTTCGACGCTCTGCAGGCCTCGGTGTAAGCTGCAAAGCGCTAGGAGCCTGAAGTCAGAGATCAGCGATCAGAGGTCAGCTTCGAATTAATGTCAGTCTTTAGTTTTCAGTAATCAGTCTTCAGTTCTCAGTATTCGGATCCGGATTTTTTACCGCAGATTTACGCAGATAACCAGAGAAGAGCTATTATTACGCCAAGTCGCCAAGGCCGCAAAAAAAAGATATCTTTATTTTTTGTTTGTCGGGAGATGACGACAAACAAAAGGACTCCCCCTCCACTCCTCCGTGGTCAGTCCTAAGTCTGCGCTAATCGGCGGCTATATTTTTTAAATCTTTTCTCTGCGTACTCTGCGCCTTTACGGTGAATAATCCATGCTTTCTTTTGCTTGGCTGACTACTGATGACTGACACCTGATAGTTATTACCGTTCTCCGACCTCTGGCCGGATGGATTGACACCCGCGCACACTTGGCGTAAGGAAATGGGCGGGCGTTACGCGCTTCGCCAAATACTGAACTTAGGTTAATAATTCCGGAGTTGAAGGCTGACAGCAGTATTTTCTCAGTACTCGTAACTCGTTAATGGTGGAAGGAGGTCCCCATGGCAAGGTCTTTTGAGGTGATTGATGCGGATGGTCATATCACCGACACAGATGGTAAGGTCAAGGAGTACATGGAGGCCCCTTACCGGGATCGGCGCGTTTCAATCTATCCGAGCGACAATTGGGACCGTTCCCTGGGGGGCACACTAGGGACCAGGGCGCCTGACGCCAAGAGCTGGCTCGACGCCCTGGACGGAGCGGAAGTATCGACCTCGGTCCTGTTCCCTACCTCCGGTCTTGGCTTCGGTTGGCTGCGCGATCCGGACTTCGCTGTGGCCGTGGCCCGAGCCTACAACAACCTGCTCTCGGAGGAGTTTCAAAAAGTAAGCCCACGCCTCAAGGGCGTTGCCCTGGTCCCGCTGCAGGACGTGCCCGAAGGGGTGAAGGAGATGCGTCGCGCCGTTCAGGAGCTCGGTTTCGTCGGAGTGATGCTTCCCGCTATCGGACTCAGAAAGCCCTTGGGACACTCCGACTACTGGCCCATCTACGAGGAGGCGGAGAAGCTGGATGTTATGGTGGGGGTCCATGCCACCGTCCGGGGCGCTCACTACTTCGGCGCGGACATCTTCGATCAATTCATTGACGTCCATACCCTATCTCACCCTTTTGCCCAGATGATGCAGATGACCAGCATGGTCATGCGCGGTGTCCTGGAGAAATACCCGAGCCTCCGTATCGCCTTTATGGAGGCCGGTTGCTCGTGGGTGCCTTACTGGGCCGGGAGGATGGACGAAGAATGGGGGATCCGGGGTAAAGTGGAAGCTCCGTTGTGTAAGAAAAAACCCAGCGAGTACATTAAGAGTGATCGAATCTTTTTCCACGCCGAGGACTACGAGCCGCTCATCGGACCCACGGCCGAGTACCTCAGCCCCGAGGTTATCTACTACGCCTCTGACTGGCCCCATTGGGATAGCGAGTTCCCTAAAAACATCGACGACATGGCGCAGCGCAAGGATCTAACTGATGAAGATAAAAAGTGGCTCTTCGCCGAGACGGCAAAGAGGCTTTATAAGCTCAACGGAGCGTAGGGGCAGAGCGCGGAGGTAAGACAGTAGGCAGTATGCAGGGGGCAGACAGACAAAAGAAGCTGGATAAAAATGTCTTTCGCAAAGACACAAAGGGCCCCAAGTTCGGAGAAAGTTAATTAATCGCAGATTTTCGTAGATTAACGCAGATAGGGGAGAAATCCGATTTTTTGTTTATCGGGAGACAGCGATTGGGCAAATACTCTCGTATCTGCGGTGAAATAATCCGGAGCTCGAAACTGATTACTGAGGGGAACATGAAAGAGGGTGAAAGATGTTGGGTGTAGGGGGTAGGAACCGCAAATCGTAAGGGAAACCAGACTTTAGACTGCTGAAAAAGGTTCCAGGTGCGAGGCGCGCAAGAAGTCGACGAGCGGAGGCGTACTCATGCGGTACGTTGGAGCGAGGCGATTAAGTGCAACGACGCAGATGGGACTTTTTTCAGCGGTCTGTATAAGGAAAAATGAATATGGCGAATGGAAGCAGTGAAGCTTTTGATCAACGGTGGGGTACCTATCAGGCGGATGAGTGGGCCGATGCTATTGTCACATCGATGAAGCTGGGAGGCATCGACAACCTGTTCTTTGTCTCCGGATCGGAGACGGCCTTTTTTCAGGAGAGCATCGCTAAGGCCGAGCAGCTCGGGCGGCCGGCCCCCCGGCTGGTCACGGTGCTGCATGAGAGCGTTGCGTTGAACGCCGCGCTGGGAAACGCCATGGTCACGGGCAAGCCGGCGGCCACGTCGGTGCACGTGGACGTGGGGACCTTCAACTACGGCGGGGCGATCCATAACGCCTGGCGTGGGTCGTATCCGGTCATGATGACGGCCGGAAACGGGCCCCGCGCTTATCCGGGCTCCATGGCCGGCGCTCGCAACAATGCGGTGCAATGGATTCAGGAGCCGCGGGATCAGGGAGAGATCCTCAGGCAGTACACGAAGATGGACCACCGCCTGGAACACGAGGACAATCCCGGTTTCATGATCAGCCGCTTGTTGCAGGTGGCCATGAGTGAGCCACGGGGCCCGGTCTACCTGTCGCTCCCGCGGGAGTCGGCCATGCTGCGCTTTCCCGGGACGACCCGGTTCCCGACCCGTGACGAGCTTGGAATCGCGCGTCCGGCGTGGCCCGACCCGAGTGATGCGCGCAAGGTCGCCCAGTGGCTGATCAAGGCGGACAACCCCTGCGTTCTTACCGCGAGTTCGGGTCGAAATCCGGACTCGGTAGAAGAGCTAGTACGGCTCGCTGAGCTCTTGGCGCTGCCGGTTCAGGAGGTGGGTCGGTCGGCCGATCAACTGAACTTTCCCACGACCCATCCCCTGTACGGGGTCGGACCCAATCCCCAGGACGCCGACATGCTCTTGATCATGGAAACTCCGGTCCCCTATATCCCTCCGACGGGAAACCCCCGGCCGGGGACCAAGGTCGTGTGGGTCGACGTGGATCCTGTGATGTCCCGCTACAAGACCCTGGATACCCAGGCCGACATGTGGCTTCCGGTGACTGCGACGTCAGCGGTCCGGGCGATCCACGAGGCTGCAACCGGGATGCTAACCCAGTCCGATATGACCCGGATCGCAGAGCGTCGCGCCCGATTTGAGGAGCAAAAACGGGAGCAAACCGCAAAGGCGGAAAAGCTGGCCATGGAGGCGGGAAAGAGAAGGCCTCTTCACCCCCGCTGGGTCGGGTACCAGATGGGTAAGATCCTGGACCCCAACGCCATCGTGTTAGACGACTCGTTGAGCAACTCGCGAAATGTGCAGACCTACCATGGACGCACCAAACCGGGAACCTATTTCAAGAGCGGCGGCTCTTCCGGCGGCTGGGGCAGCGGTGCTGCATTTGGTGCGAAATTAGGAAAGCCGGACAGCGATGTGGTCCTAGCTACGGGAGACGGGTATCTGATGTTCGGTAGCCCACTCTCGGCCTTCTGGTGCGGGGCCCATTACAAGGTGCCTTTTTTGACGGTCGTGTTTGTCAACCGCTCTTACTCAACGGGTACGAGCAACGTCTCCCGTACCTATCCGGAAGGCGCGGTGGTCAAGGCCGGCAACTACGAGGGCGGAGTCTTCGACCCGCCGCCGGATTTTGCCAAGCTGGCCGAGGCGGCCAATTGTTACGGTGAGACGGTGAGCGATCCCGACCAGGTGGCTTCGGCGCTGCAGCGGGGGATGAAGGAAGTGCGAAACGGCACCCCGGCACTCCTTGCGATGCAATTGCCAACGCCCATGGAAGAAAAGGAGCTGGCTAAATAGCCAGCTCGCAAAGCGTATGGCGCGGAAGTAAGACAGTGAGCAGGGGGCAGCAATTCGTTAAGAGACTTCTGACAACTGACAGAAGAAAGATAGGAGGCAGCTGGCAGCTTGAGATAAGAAGCCGGAGAAAAATCACTCGCGCAAAGACGCAAAGCGCGCCAAGTTAGGAGAAGATATAAAATATCCTTCCTTTGCGCCTTGGCTCAGTCAAAGGCTGATCCGCCCTCTGGCGGAGTTTTGGTGCGAGAAAAGTATTCCGGTAAGAAACCGAGGTCTTTTGCCTCTGCGTACTCTGCGCCTCTGCGGTCAATTTCCGAATTCCCATCCGTGTCTATCAGCGGTTAGTTGTTCATAACGCTTTTCTCTATGCCCTCTGCTCTTTGCAGTTCCGCCGTCGGCGTCCATCTGCGTTAATCTGCGGTTAAATGTCTTAACTCTTTCCCCCTTGCTGCCCACTGCATACTGCCTACTGTCTTACTTCCGTCGGTAGTCTCTTCTTTCTGGCTGATTTTGGACCTCCGACCTCTGCCATCTGTCTTTCTGGTTCCCCGTGCGCTATATAATTCCTGTGCCGGCTTCATGGTTACAACTCTCCGTCAAAGCCAATCCGGCTGCCCTGGATACCATTGCTAACTTTTTGATCGAGCGGGGATCGCCCGGTGTTATGCTCAAAGAGGCCGAGGTGCGCGCCTGGTTCCCTACGGTGGGGAGGGCGCTGACACTCAAGCGGGACATCCGTCGCTTCCTGAAGGGCATCAGCGAGATCTACCCTGAAGTAAAGTCTAAGGTAAAGCGAAGAGCGCTGCGCTGGACGGTCCTGAAAGACCGGAATTGGAACAGTTACTGGCGTCGGTTTTTCACTCCGCAAAAGATCGCCAAGACCATCTTGATCACGCCGCCGTGGCGTAAGCCGGCAAAGGCAGAAAAAAGAAAGGTGATCGAGATTGAGCCCGGCATGGCTTTTGGGACGGGCACTCATGCGACGACGCGGGGTTGTTTGGAGTATCTGGAAGAGGTCGTCCGCAGGCAACCGCAAGGTCTGAAAGGTCTGATCGCCCTGGACGTGGGAACTGGGTCCGGCATTCTGGCCATTGCCCTGGCCAAGATGGGCGTGCGTCGGGTGGTGGCCCTGGATAACGATCCCGTCGCTCTAAAAGTCGCCCGCTCCAATGTCAAACGTAACCGGGTGGCAAAGTCGGTCGTCTTGTCGAGCACCGAACTCCAACGCTACAAGGGTCCATTCAACGTTGTGGTGGCCAACTTGACCGCCGAAACCATCATAGATGTCGCGCCGCTCTTGAAAAAGAACGTGGCGCGGGGCGGGACCCTCATCCTTGCCGGCATCCTCGATTCCCAGGAGCGAGAGGTCCTGGCCCATTTCAAAAACCCCTTTACCCTGCTGCGGAAAAAGAGTAGCGAGGGTTGGTCCACACTGGCGTTAATGAAAGAGGCCTGATCATGTCCCGCTTTTTTTTCACTAGAGACAAGATAGAAAACAACAAGGCGACCCTGGAGGGCACCGAGCTCGGTCACATAAAGACGGTCCTGCGCCTCAAGCCGGGACAGAGCGTCTTCCTGTTCGACGATGAGGGCTGGGAGCACGAGGCCAGGATCCAGTCCTACGGCGATCGCAGCGCGGAACTGGAGATCTTGAAGTCGTACCAACCGGCCCGCGAGTCCCCTCTGGCGATCACATTGGCACAGGCGGTGGGTAAAGGGGAGAAGATGGACTGGGTGGTCGAGAAGGCCACCGAGTTGGGCGTCCACACTATCGTCCCCTTTTTCTCTTCCTATACGGTGCCCCGTCTCGATTCGAAACGGGCGGACAAGCGGCGGTCGCGCTGGGAAAAGATCGCCTTGAGCGCCGTAAAGCAGTCGGGCCGCACCCGGATCCCGACCCTACTCGACGTGTGCGAATTCCAGGATCTGGTTCGAAAAGACTGGTCCTGTGACTTGAAACTCCTTCTCTGTCCGGGAGACTTTAACGTCCGTATGAACCGTATTAAAGAAAAGCATCCACAAATCGCATCCGTGTTGCTTGTCATAGGTCCGGAGGGCGGCCTCACCTCCGACGAAGTCCTTCAGGCCGAGCGTGAGGGATTTAAGATTGTCCACCTGGGCCGCAGGATACTTCGAACCGAGACCGCCGCCGTCAGCGCCCTCACCATCCTGCAACTCCTGTGGGGGGACCTGGGGTAGGCGCGCGAAGCGCGACAAACCGGAGGTCAGAAGACAGACAAGAGAAAAAGATAGTAGGATTTATTCACGGCAGAGACGCAGAGAAAAGACAGAAGAGATTTAACCGCGGATTTTCGTAGATTAACGCCGATTTAGGATTCACCGAGGAGGAACGGAGGGGGAGGAAATACTTTTTGCCCAATCGGGCGGCGACGATTGGGCAAAAAGAGCTCCTTTTTGTTTGTCGTCGTCACCCGACAAACAAAAAATAAAGTCTCTGCTCCTGTCCCTTGATGCTGTTGTTACAGCCAACGCCTTGCTGTTTTTCTGACTTCTTCAGCCGAAGGCTGATCAGCCTCAGGCTGTGACCTCTAACTTCCGATCTCTGGCTCTTTATTCTCTGCGTGCTCTGCCGTAGTATTTTTGAATTTAATCGGCGATCATCAGCGTAAATCTGCGGTTAATGGGTTTGAAGCTGAAGGCTGATAGCTGATGGCCAAGAGGTAACCGAACGATTGCAATTCCTCACCCACAGCCCTAGCATAGATGAAAGGTACCCAGTTATGAAATGTCCCAAGTGTGGATTCCTTAGCGCTAACGATCTCGAGCGCTGCAAGCGGTGCGGGGCTGACTGGGTCAAAGAGCGTGCGCAGATCGAAACCGGGTCCCAGGAACGGGCTAGCCGGGAGGCCGAGGGCTTATCCGCTAAAATTTCGGCATCTATAGAGACGGAGACGAAGCCCGAGGCTGAGACTTCGGAGGCTTTGAGGGGTTTGGAAGGTTTGATGGCTGAGCCCGAAGAGGTTCCTGCTGCGGAGCCACACGCGGAACCCGGCCCGATATTGGAGCGAGGCGCAGCGGCCGTTGCCCTCGATCGTGAGTTCGACCGGCTCTATGAGACCTTACGAGCGCGGGAGGTGGGAGGAGGGCCCCCGCGGTGGGGTGGATTCTTCCGGCGTTCCTCTGCCTTTTCTATCGACCTTATGGTCCTGTCCATGCTCTCCAGCTTGCTCTTTTATCTGATCAACGTTGGCTTCCAGGTCGGCATGTCGGCGCACGGACAAACCATGACGGTGGATCACTTGTTCTTATTGATTCATATCTTTGTGCTCGCCTGGTTGGGCCTGGTGGCAAGTTACTTTGTGATGCTTCCTGCAATGAGCGGTATGACCGTGGGTAAATGGCTTCTGGGATTGAAGATCGTAGCGGCAAACCGTGCACCCATCTCATACCCACAGGCGATGCTCCGCTGGCTAGGGTATGCCATATCGGCCCCGTTGGGCCTGGGGTTTCTCTGGATTATGGTTAGCCGGGAGAAAAGGGCATGGCACGACCTCCTCGCCCGGACTTGGGTTGTCAGGGGGTAGGGGAGCGTCAGTCAGTACTGAGTTATCGGATCAGAGAAATACAGCTGGCAGTAGGCAGAATCCGGACGCTTTGCACCATGCTCTTTGCGCTTTGCCGTGATATTCTTGAATTTTATCGGCGAAAATCGGCGGTGAAAAAATCCGTATCTGTAAACTGATTGTTGTAAACTAAGTCCTACGAAAGTACGCTTATGAGTAGTCTGAAGTTTGGAATAATCATCGACCCCATCGAAAAGATCGATATTGACAAGGACACGACCTTTGTCATGATGCTCGAGGCTGAAAAGCGGGGACATGAGCTCCATTATATGGAGATGGGGGACCTCTTTATCCGCGACACGGTGCCCCATGCCTCCTCTCGTCCGCTCAGTGTCAAGCGGGGAAAGCCCCACTTCACACTGAAGGAGGCGGTGATTCATCCCCTGAATTGGTTCGACGTCGTCCTCATGCGGAAGGACCCTCCCTTCGACCTCCAGTACTACTTCATGACCCATCTGCTGAGCCTCGTGGACCCGTGCCAGTGCGTCGTGGTCAACGATCCCCACGGCCTTAGGGAAGCTACGGAGAAGCTCTACGCCCTGAATTTTCCCAGCGTCATCCCACCCTCCATCGTTACTAACGACGTTGCGCGCCTGAAGACATTCATGGAAAAGCAGGACGGTGAGATGATCGTAAAGCCGCTCGAAGGCTGCGGCGGCCACGGGGTCTTTTACCTCACCCTGAAGGACCGCAACCTGAGCGCCGTCCTGGAGCTGGCAACATTGGATGGGAAGATCCCGGTCATGGGCCAGCGCTATCTGCCGGAGATTCGCCAGGGAGACAAACGGGTCCTCGTACTGGACGGCGAGCCCATCGGCGCGCTGCTCCGCGTACCGACCGAGAATGAGAACCGGGCCAACCTCCATGTGGGCGGTTCCTCCGTCAAGGGCGAGATCACGCCCCGGGACCGGGAGATCTGCCGGGTCCTTTCCGAGCCTTTGAAAAAGCTTGGCCTTTACTTTGTCGGACTCGACGTCATCGGCGATTATCTCACCGAGGTCAACGTCACCAGCCCCACCTGCGTCCAAGAGATCAACACCCTCGACAAAGTCCAACTGGAAACCCAGATTATTGACTTCATCGAGAAAAAAGCCGCGCAACACTAGCTATCAGCCTTTGATATCAAGAGCGGCGGTCCACATGGGCCGCCGCTCTTTTTTGCCTAAAATATGGTTCCATCGCCATTACGGCAAGGAGAGTCGTAAAATTTTTTCCCTGAGCTAAATATTTGACGTAGGTCGAGGTTAAATGCTAGTAAATTAAATCCTTATGTATGGCCAGGTAGCTCAGTCGGTAGAGCAGAGGACTGAAAATCCTCGTGTCGGCGGTTCGATTCCGTCCCTGGCCACATTCCCACCTTATGGTTTTCGAGTTTTTGGGGCTTAGGCGCACTTCTACTTCGATTTCTTGCACTTGTTGCTGGCACTCGGGCGCGCACTGTGCCGTCTACCTCGACGTCCCACTTTCTGGTGCTCTTCACCGTCAAGTCCTTTTTCATTACGCCTAGGATATGACGGTTCCATTGTTTCATCAGATCCGGTGCGACCTATTCTGAACGCTAGTATCTATATTGACTGACTGATGCACTCGGTGGCAGACCCAAGCGTTGCCTATTTTGGGGGACTTTTCCCGCTTGGCATACTCTATGCTTTCATTCAATGGAGAAGTTAAGGAAACGAACATGAGGGAATGCGACGGTACAATGATGTATCACCCGTTGTACGGTCCTGAGCCAAGAGAAGGATAAGGTTTCTATGTGGCGCATAAATAAACAGAACATTCTAATCCCTGATCCGAACACCGTCTCCGTGGTCGATCGCGAATGTGAGCTGCAAGAAAAATTTCGGTCTCACGGGGCGCTTGTTATCAAAGGAAAACTTAAAGGCAAGACGGTCTACGATGATACCCTCGTCGTTGCCGAATCCGGCGTGCTGGAGGCCGATTGCGAGGTCAAGGAAATTGTATTGGAAGGTCGGCTTCAGGGAGACGCCAGCGCAAGAGAGCGAATGGAGCTACGCTCGACGGCTCGCGCCGGCGGGAGTATCTCGACGCCGGTCCTGGTGGTCGATGAAGGGGCAATATTGACCTGCGAGATCAAGACGACGGGAGCTCCGGTCGATGTTATTCCCATTACCAACGAGGAACCTGAAGAATCCGGTTTGGCTTACGCCCCCATGGCCGCCGCCGGTTGTTCTCTCTTCTCCGAGGCCAAGTAGGCTAGTCCGCGAATCCGTCCCTCCCTTACTTAACCTAACTTTCAATACCGAGTTTAAAAAACTACCGAGATTTGATCGAAGGCTGACCTAATCATTTCTCCACTTCACGAACTCTAATCTTGCAACACTCAGCGAGGATTGCATATTCCAATATCCTTCTCCCTCTTACCAAACGGTCCTGTTGACACGTAATAACCAGGTGGTTATAGGGCCCCTTGACCTAGCTGAAAATAGAAGACAAGGATGTGATCGGGCCGTTTTGCCCGATCTGATGGACGGGTCAGAGTGACGTAAGAACCGCTGGAAATTTATAGATGAAAGCTAGGAATTTCAATAGCCACTCCCAACAATCCAACGACGCTCTCTTCCAGAAAATTGCCCCTGGACTCATTCTAATTGTTGTCTCCCCTTTCATTAGCTTGGTTAGCAATGCAGCGGAGCCCAGGGATCAAGAGGCTGCTCGGGGTCATGAGTCCAAGGCTGAGAATCGGGAAGGTTCCCAAGAGGAGGGAGTTGGCGTGGCCCTGGACGGTGCCGGAGACGAAAAGGCACTAGCGTCTAGTACTTACAAGTTGGCAAGTGATAATTGGGCTAAGGCGGCGACGGAATACGAAACGGCAGGTGATCTCGATAAGGCGCATATGGCTCAATTCAACGCGGACACAACTTTGGAGGCTGCAAAGCGCACACTGATGGAGGCAATCGACTCTCACCGGAGGGCCGTCAAGCAATTCCAGGATTCCAATAGCCTGGATAAAAAAACAGGTGCCCTCGAGAAGATTGCTGCGAATCTCGAAAAGTTAATGAAACTGGAGTAACTGAAGATACGGGAATATGACCTTACGGAAAACTCGCCTGTACCCGATACCGTTCCGAGTCCCTCACTCACCTCTTGGCGAGTTGTTGACTAAACCACCCTTTCAAGTCTAATCTCCTTTCAGAAAGACAGCCCTGAAAACTGAAAGGAGATAGCCATGGCGGGTTTTCACGAGCCACAAAACGACGAGGAGGTTGCCGGGCAACTTCGTTACCAGCGGATTACCTCTCCCTATGAAAAGTTCATGCAGGAAGAGGGGATTCCGATCTATAGTAACACTATCGGTGCGCGTGACGTCCGTGACCTGACGCTTGGGCCTTGGAAACGCATGGGTGGTCGTGGCTCCTTTATCTACCTCCTGGGACCGATCGGTCGCGGCATGTACGTGGTCGAGGTGCCATCTGCCGGGGCCCTGAACGCTGAGCATCACATCTACGAAGAGATGTTCTACGTCGTCGAAGGCAGGGGCAGTACGGAGGTCTGGCGCGAGGGAAGCGGCAAGAAGCAGGCTTTTGAGTGGCAGCCGGGGAGCCTCTTTTCCATCCCGGTCAATACTTCGCACCGGCTGGTGAACGCGACCTCAAGCCGGGCGCTCCTTATTGCCGTTACTAGCGCCCCGACCCTGATCAACCAGTTCAACAACCTGCGATTCATCTTCGACAGCCCCTTCGATTTCACCGACCGCTACGACGAAGGCGAGGCCTTCTTCAAGCCCAATCTGGAGGTGGTGCCCCACCCGGTGACTGGCCGGGCGGTGGTCGAGAGTAATATCATCCCGGACGTCGCTAAGTGCGAGCTCCCGCTGGACAACCAGCGAAGCCCCGGCTATCGGCGCATCGAACCCCACATGGCGGGGAACGAGGCGCTCAACTGCTTTGTCGGTGAGCATGCCCAGGGTCGTTACGCCAAGGCCCACCGCGGCGAGGGTTCAGGGGGCACGGCGGCGGTCCTGCTCTGCCTGCGCGGCCAGGGATACACGTTCACTTGGCCCCACGAACTGGGCATCCACCCCTGGGAGGATGGCCACGGTGACAAGGTCCTGCGTCAGGACTATGTCCCGGGTGGAATGGTCTGCTCCTCGCCCCTCGGGGCGGGGTTTTTCCATGCCCATTACGGGGTGGGAAAGGAGCCCATGCGTTTCCTGGCCCTTCTGGGCCCCAATGTATTCGGAGAACAGCGCCGACGCGGCGCTGGCAAAGACCAGGGGACTACGGTCAGCCCCAACGCCGATATCCGGGACGGGGGGCTCACCATCGGCTATGATATCGAAGACTCTCATGTGCGGAGTACTTTCGAGCAGGAGCTGGCCAAGGTAAAGATCGAGTTTCAAATGTCCGAGTCGCTTTACGAGCCACGGGCAGCCTGAGGTCTAACTTGCATGGCTGAGTCCATTGGATTTACCGCGCCTCATAGGGAGTTGGCGGAAGAGGATCGTATCGAGCTGACCAGCGTTGGTGTCGATATCGGTTCGGCCACCAGCCATCTGATCTTCTCGCGTCTTGAACTGGAGCGGGTGGAGAGCCGTTACGTGACCGTGAGTCGGCGCGTCCATTTCGAGTCGGACATCCTTCTTACCCCGTACATCGCCGGGACTACCATCGATGGCGCGGTCTTGGGTCGCTTCATCGCCTTCCAGTACGACCTGGCGGGGTTGCAGCGGGAGGAAGTCGACACCGGCGCTCTCATTCTGACCGGTGTGGCGCTTGAGAGAGAAAATGCCCGTGCCATAGCCGAGCTGTTCGCGTTAGAGGCCGGTCGCTTTGTCGCTGTCAGCGCCGGCGATAACCTGGAGGCGATCATGGCGGCCCATGGGTCGGGCGCGGCGGCGCTCTCCGCCGAAGGCCAACGGGTCATCTTGAACGTCGACATGGGAGGCGGTACGGTGAAGTTCGCAGTCTGCCAGGACGGGCAGATTAGCCAAACAGCGGCCGTCGATATCGGCGCACGCTTTGTCGTGACGGATGATAGTGGAAGGGTGGCTGGACTCGAGGAGGCCGGTAGGCGCATTGCCAAGGGGCTAGGCATCGAGCTGAAACTGGGAGAAACGGTAACGAGCGCCCAGTTGGAGGGGATGGCAGCCCATATGGTCGAACGGCTCATGGAGATTATTCGTCTGGAACCGCTCTCACCCGCTACGCTGCAGCTCTTTCGTACTCCCCCATTGGATTTCCAGGGCAAGCAGGTCAAGATCGACGGGGTGGTCTTCTCGGGTGGCGTTTCTGAATTCATTTACCACGAAAGGGAAAAGAACTTCGGCGATCTGGGGCAGCTGCTGGCGGCCGCGGTGCGTAAAGAGCTTCCCAAACTAGGGGTCGAGGTTCTGGAGCCGCGCGCCGGGATTCGCGCGACCGTCATCGGGGCCTCCCAGTACACGGTCCAGGTCAGTGGCAGCACCATCTACATCTCGTCCCTGGACGCGGTGCCGGTCCGCAACATGCCGGTGGTTCGCCCCGAGATTACGTTCGCCGAGGAGATCGATCCAGCGGCGGTGCAAGCTGCGGTCGGGCGCTCTCTGCAACGCTTCGATCTGCACGAGGCGGAAACCCCTGTCGCCCTGATGTTGGAGTGGGAGGGCTCCGCCACTTTTAATCGACTGAACGGTCTGTGCCGCGGACTCGTCGACGGCCTGAACCGGAACCTGGAACGGGGGAATCCCGTCGTCCTGGTCTCCGACGGCGATATCGGCGGCCTGCTTGGCATCCACATGAAAAAAGAGCTCCAGGTCCCCAATCCCATCATCTCCATCGACGGTATCCGCTTGAGCGAGTTCGACTACATCGATATCGGAAACTTCATTCCGTCGTCGGGTGCCGTCCCGGTGATCATCAAGTCCCTGGTATTTCCGAGCTGAAAACTGTGAACCGTGTTTAGGTGGGCGCAGGCTCATGCCTGTTGCACGGGCCGTGGATTCTTTCTTGCCTGCCCAGGGGCCGCCGGCTCCTGGGTATGATTTGTAGGGTTATTTGGGTCGACGGTACTTGCTACTTAAGGCTCGCTTCCAACTCGGGTGGGAGCAACGGCTTGGCCGCGAACGGTCCACCGGTGCGCGTGTAACCCGGGTAGTAGGTGTGTTCCGTCGCCAACGTAATGCATTGGTTCTTTTCGGGGTCGCGGTGCACATTAATCGGGTCACCGCCGGTCTCCACGATCTTGATTTGCTCTTCCATCATCTTGCGGAACATGATGATCCCGACGTCGGTCACGCCGATGTGCTCATCGGTGCGATCAGTGATGGGCCCTTGCATGATCCACGCGGCCTCGTCCTGGGCGGGCACGAGGGTGTTGTTCAGGCGACCCTTCTCGTCGTAAGGGGAATATCCCATGTAGGGAACCTGGCCTTGGTGTGGTGCCGTCTCGCCTGGCTTGGGACCTGGACCCTGTAACGCAGGTGCAAGGTATGGGTATCGTCTACCGGAATCCGGCATTGGAACATGTGCCAATTCCCCTGGGATACTCGCAGGATGTTAGGGAAGAGAATGGGGTGCCCAATGCGCCACCACTCGTCATCTTCAGTCTCGCCTTCTATGAGCCGGCGCTTGATGATCCCGTACTCAAAACGGTCAAACCCTACCTTGATATGATCCCGCCCGCGTTTCAGGGTGGCGCGGTCAAACCGTTAGCGCTCTTCCGCGGGCTTCTTGCGGCCGATGGCCCAGGTTCCCCAGTAGCGGTGGAGCCACTGGAAGTGGACAGGGTCGAGCGAGTTGTCCATGCATTGAAGCCAGTTGGCGGGGAGCATGACCTTTTTAATTTCCCTCGTGACGTTTCCCCAAACCAATATGTCCCAGCGTGGTAGGAGCGGCGTGGGCTGCGGACTCATGTATACGAATATCATGCCACCCAGCTCTTCGACCGGGTAGGCTTTCAGGCGGATCTTATCCTTGAAGCATTTGTCGGCGGGTTCCGACGGTTGGTCAACGCAGGCACCGGTCTCATTGTATACCCACCCGTGGTAGGCGCAGCGAAGGCCGTTATCCTCGGGGATGCCGTAGGAGAGGTTTGCCTTTCGGTGCGCACATGAGGGCTCGATACATCCGACCTTACCCGTCAGATCGCGGTAAAGGACGAGGTCCTCGCTAAGGAGCCGTATCTCTTTGGTGGGCTCTTCTTCGTTCAATTCCCCGCTGGCAGCGATGGGGTGCCAGTAGCGCCGCATCACCTCGCCCCTGGGCGTGCCCGGACCTACCTGTGTGTAACGATCGTTCTGTTCAGCGGTCAGCATCAAAGTCCCTCCCGGTCGGCAAGGATGGACAGGGATCCCTTTGTTGACTCACTCAACGGAGTTTCGCCCAGAGACTATTCAATCGGGGGAAGCATGTCGACGTTTGGGCGACGGCGGTGTCTCCAGTCCCAAGAGTTCAAAGCTCTTGACAAGAGGGTATGAAGGCTATCAGATAGGCGCCGGAGATCGCGAAAGATGTTATCGAAACTTCCACGAGAGTGTTTGATCGATCTTTGCCGCAGGATGTTTCTCATCCGCCATTTTGAGGAGGCCCTCGTGGGCCTCTATGGAGAGGGGCGATTCAGCGGCGAGTACCACCTCTATATTGGCCAGGAGGCCATAGGGGTCCCGGTGCTCTCCTGTCTGGAGGGACGGGGCTATGTGTTCAGCACCCACCGCAACCATGGTCATCTCCTGGCACGAGGGGCAGAGCCGGGGCGCCTGCTGGCGGAGATCCTTGGACGCCTTGACGGTTACAACAAGGGGAAAGGCGGGACCTTCCATACGGCTGTGGCTTCCCTCGGAGTTCCCCACCCCTCTGCTATCGTAGCGGGAATGATCCCATTGGCGGCGGGCGCGGCCGTGGAGGCCTTTAACCTGGCCTCTCTTCAGAAGCTTCCGGTCCTCTACCTATGCGAGAACAACGGAATGCTAAGCCGAAGCAAACCACGAGCGTCGGCGAGCATGGCGCCCCATCCCCTGACCAACATATCGTCGGCCTATGGAATCCCCTCCGTGCAGGTGGACGGTAAGGATTTTGGCGCCGTCCACAACCTGGCATCGGAAGCCATCAAGAAAATCCGCGCTGGAGAGGGGCCCAACTTATCGAGGCCCAAACCATTCGCTTTCCAGGGAGCGCAACGAACTCACCTCGGGTTCCCGTCCCTACGGATGCGTCCTTGGCTTGAGATTTGGCCCCGGTCCCGGAGGCCGAACGGGATTAGTACCGCGACGAAGATCCGCTTTTGATCTTCATCCGTGAGCTCGTGGAGGCGAAGCAGGCGACAAAAGAAGAAATCGTTCAATTGGAAATTAACGCGCGGGCAGCCATTGATCAGGCGGTTAAGTTTGCCCTGGCTAGCCCCCACCCCAAATCTGAAGTGGCGTT
Source organism: Binatia bacterium (assembly GCA_963664015.2). GTDB lineage: Bacteria > Desulfobacterota > Binatia > UBA9968 > CAXXLF01 > JACZQL01. The sequence goes on from CAXXLF010000002.1 coordinate 1,913,805, forward strand.
GGAGGATGTCTTTGTCTAATTCCAGGGCAAAGATGTTGTGGAAACCGCAATTGAATTTTAAATACGGAAACGGGGGAAAGATGACTCGCGCAAAGACGCAAGGCACGCCAAGTATAAATGGAATTACAAATTCGAATCTCGAAATCCGAAATTCAAAACAAATTCAAATGATAAAAAACCAATAAACTCCAAACGATCTCGTTTTAGATTTGGATGTTTTGGTTTGTTTATGATTCCGTGCTTTGGATTTAGGATTTTAACTTGGGGGCGTCTTGACTCGATACACGTTGTTGAAGTCGGTCTATTAAACATTTGATAACTTAGAATGGCTAATCCATGCGTGAGCTAACATGCAGTGAGGCGAAGTTAGAATCCCTGCGCCAGATCTTTGCCGCCAAGGACAAAGTTCACCTGATGGCCCGGGGGCTGCGATCCTATCGGGAGATCCAGCAACAGTATCCTGACAGGGTCAGCTCCATGCCCATCTCGGAGCTGGGCGCCTGCGGTCTCGCCATCGGGGCGGCTATGGCCGGGCTCCGGCCTATTGTGGACGTTGGTAATGGTAGCTTTGTTTTCGAGGCTTGGTCTCAAATAGTCAACGAGGCGGCCAACGCCCTTTACATGTCAGGCGGACAGACGCGGACTCCGGTGGTCTTCCACATGTCTAATGGTCTGCGGGGCGGAGGTGCGTCCCAGCATTCACACAGCCCGCAGGCTATGTTATGGAATACTCCCGGCCTGGAGATTGTCCTACCTGCGTCGCCACGGAATGTTGGGGGACTGCTCAAATCCGCCGTGAACTCGGCTAACCCGACAGTCTTCATCGATCACCGGGCCCTAAGCTCTATTCGTGGGCATGTCCCCGAGGAAAATGGCGCGATACCCTTCGTTCAAGCGGATGTACAACGCGTGGGGAAAGACGTTACGGTCATCGCCACCTCTTATATGGTCAAGCGCTCCCTACAGATGGCTGAGGGGCTTGCCCGTGAAGGCATTGATGTGGAGGTAGTCGACCCGCGCACACTGGTGCCGTTGGATTTTAAAATCATGATGGCGTCGGTTGAAAAGACTGGGCTGGTAGTGATTGTAGACGAGTGTCATCAGAGTTGTGGTGTGGCGGCAGAACTCTCGGCAAGGATCGTGGAGACGGGTTTCGACAAGCTCAAGGCAGGGATCCGGCGGATTAACACCCTCGATGTGCTCGTCCCTTACAGTGAGCCATTGGAAGAATATATCAGTCCATCAGAATCGCGCATTACCGAGGCCATTCGCTCGGTGCTGGATCTATAATCTACGAGAGGGCAAAATGACTAAGGAACCCTTTTTCTGGCGTTACAATAAACAGCTGCTCGGCGAATAGGGTCGTGGGGATCGACGGGAAACAACTATCGAATCTTAATTTTACCGGAGGAGAACACCATGGAATCCAATGTCAAAGTGGATCTGCACGACCGTGTTGCCGTTGTGACCGGCGGTGCGAGGGGGATGGGACGCGCCTATGTGGGTGGCTTCCTGGCCCAGGGGGCCAAGGTGGTGGCTACGGACCGATCGTGGGACGGAGCCGATGATTTCAAAGAAGAGTTAAAGAAGCACGAAGACAAAGTGCTCACGGTTGAAATGGACGTGACCGATGATGCCCATATGGACAGCGCCTATGAAGCGGCGCTCAAGAAGTTCGGCACCGTCGATATCCTGGTCAACAATGCGGCCATGCGCCAGAGGGACCTGTTCCCACCGACGGGGAAGACCACCGCCCTGGGGACCAAAGACTCGGACTGGGAGAAGTCCTTCGGCGTGAACGTATTTGGTGTCCTGAAGGTTATCAGGCGTTTTATCCAGCCCATGATAGAGAAGTGCCGTGGGAGCATCATCAACGTCGTCAGCAGCGGCATTCTCCATCATTCCCATGGAGGGGCTTACATGGCGCTGCGGCCAAACAGCCGCGAGATGCCCTACATGTCGTCGAAAGCGGCTCTGGCAACGCTGAGCTTTTATTTAGCCGATGAGGTGAAGGATAAAAACGTAGCCGTCAATATCATTATCCCCGGGCACACGCGGACCACCGGATTCGATGAACAGAACCGCGCGCGCATGGTCCAGGGGGCGAAAGGCGGACGCCAACCCGTTGTCCCCGAACACGTGGTTCCACTAGCCTGCTACCTGGCTTCGCAAGACGCCAGTGGAGTCACCGGGAGGATGTTCGACGCTATGCTGTGGAATATGGAGCACGGTCTGGGCGACGAGGCCCAGTGGCTCGATAAGTCGTTTTCCTATGAGGCGCTGTTGGCGAGCTAGCCCCGACCGGTACGCCTGGCGGCCTCTGCCTCCTTGGTCATCAACTCGTCCAACTGGTCCAGCACCGGGCTAAAGGTTCCCTGGTTCCCATAACGGACCCCGCCCTTCTGGTAGTTACGGATGCTGTTATAGTCCTCCATGGACGGGTTGATACACTGGTTCTTTTCCGGGTCCCGGAAGGTATTGATGGGGTCCCCGCCTGCCTGAACGATATCGATCTGTTCTTTTAGCATCTGGCGGAACATGACGAGCCCCTTGTCAATCTCCGCCAATCTCTCATTCGACCGATCGACGATATCCCCCTGCGCCGCCCAAACGACCAGGTCCTGTCCCAAGATGAAGTCGGGAAGCTCCTGAATAGGGATCTCGAAGGATGGGACGGGGTCCTGTCGCGGCACATCCACCTCGGGTCCAGGGAAGTGGACGTGGTAGCCCAGGTGCCAGGTGTGGGTGTCCTCCATGGAGACGCGGATCTGGAACTCGGCGTATCCCAGTTGTCCAATGCGCACGTAGTTGGGAAAGACAAGCGGGTGTCCGGTCGTCCATGACTCGGACTCTTCCGATTGGCCTTCCACGAGCCGCCGTTTCTAGATCCCCACATCGACTCGTTCAAAGGCGATCTTCTTGTGGGGACGGCTGATATGTTCAAACTGGCGGACCTTGCGAGGGTCCGTGATCCCCAACCGCTCGACCGCGTACAGGCCGAATCGGCCATGGGCATAGGAGGTGTGCACGGTGTCCACCGAGTTCTCCTGGCACTGGAGCCAGTTGCATGGGACGACGGTGGTACCGATCTGTCGGAAGACGTTATCTACCACGAACAGGTCCCAGCGCGGCAGCAGCGGCTGGGGATTGGGATCCAGGCAACTCCAGATCAGGCCCCCCATCTCCTCGGCGGGGTACGACTTGAGCTTCACTCTCTGTTTGAAGGTGGTCTCAGGGGTTTCTGCGGGCTGATCGATACACTGCCCGGTGGTGTCGTACATCCAGCCGTGATAGGGGCAGCGCAGTCCCTCGTTTTCCGGGATGCCGTGCTTCAAGTCGACGCTTCGGTGGGCGCAACGTTGGGAGATGAGGCCAAGGCGGCCTTGGCGGTCTTTGAACAGGGTGAGGGACTCGCCGAGGAGGCGCACGGACGGCCCTGATCGGGTTTTGTTGGATCTCCTGGCAGGCGGCCACGGGAAACCAGTAGCGGCGCAGCAGTTCCCCCATTGGGGTGCCGGGACCTACCCGGGTCAACTCTTCGTTCTCTTGTGCGCTGAGCATGGTTCCTCTTTATGGGGCTTCTTTCAGACCTCCAAACGGGATCCGGCTAGCCGGTGTCATACGCAACTCTTCGACCTCAGGGAATGGCTTCTGCCATCTCGGCACCAAGGGTATTACAAAAACTCCAGCACGTCTTGGTTGAACTGATCAGGAACCAGGGTGGGCAAGTAATGTCCCGCGTCATAGAGCACCGTCTTGGACCCTTTGATGAGGCTGTGGATTTCCTCACCCATTTCCAAGGCATTGGTCTGATCGTTCTTTTCCCAGAGGATTAACGTTGGAAGGGTGATCTGCGCCAGCCTGCGAATGGTATTGTATCGTACCGGATGCAGGTTGTCGTTCATGTGGGTCATGATCTTTTGGTGGGCCTCGACGGCCCCGGGAATTTGGGCCTTGGCGTAGTCCTCCTCCACCCGCTTGTCCAGATTCCCGTGGTATGACGGATGCGTGCGCTAGGTCATATGCTTTTTGATTGTTTCCTTGGTGGGCGGCTTGAACTGGGTCATGCTGGCAAGGGTCCGGGGCGTCGCCCCACCGGGGGCCGCGAGAACCAGCTTGTGTACCCGGTTCGGACTCTCATAGGCAAAGATCGAGGCAATCCATCCCCCCATGGAGTGGCCGACGATGTTGGTCTTCTCCAAGCCCAGTGCGTCTTGAAACTCACGTATGTGATCGACGAGATAGGCAAAGGAGTATTCGCGATCGAATCGGTCTCCCTTCTCCCAACCCAGGCAGTCGACGGCCAGGACCCGGACTTTCTTGGAAAGGGGTCCGATATTAAAGCACCAGTTATCCGCGCCGCCACCGAAGCCCACGCCGTGGATGAGGATGGTCGGATAACCAGCCCCTGCCTCCAGATAGCGTGTCTTGCCGTGACTCAGCTCTACGTATTTATCGGCGATAACAGATGATTCGGTGGCCATAAATTGATCCCTCCTCCTATGGGACGCCGCAAGTTAGCAAGTTAGTTTGTTGATTGCGGTTCCCTGAAAATTCGAACGGTTTGATCCTATCCGTGGAGTGTTTTAGGTGTCAAGCGGAGGGGCGGCCGAGCGCAAGTTAAAAGGAAAAAGGCAAAAATCTTGGACGAAGGAAACAGAAGCAAAGGGTTAAGAATACTTAGGCGCAGATTTACGGAAAAAGATAACTCGCGCAAAGGCGCAAAGGGCGCCAAGTTCGGAGAAGATACGTTAACCGCAGATTTACGTAGATATTCGCCGATAAAAATCAAGAATATAACCGTAGAGGTGCAGAGTACGCTGAGAGCCGGAGGTCAGACGTCAGCAGTCAGGGGTCAGAAATACAGTAAGCAGTGCACAGCAGGATCTTTGCTAAGAGCAGCAGGCAATTATTTTTGTTTGGCGGGAGATGACGTCAAACAAAAAGGCTCGCCCGTGGAGTTGATGCCCGGTACTCCATGGGCAGGCTCTTTTGGCCAATCGGTATCTCCCGAATGGCCAAAAAGTAACTTCTCCCCGTCCTCCACTCCTCCGCAGTCAATCCGGAATCTGCGTTAATCGGCAAAAAACGCCGGTGAAGTCTTCTCTGTGTTTTTCTCTGCGCCCTCTGCGTCTCTGTGGTGAATATATCTTCTCCCTGCTTTGTGCTATGCGCGAAGGTTGGGCTGTGATAGAAATCCTCGCTGAACCATCCCGTCTGTGCCGGGCTCCGGGGCGCAGGAGGCGAGGCTATGATTGAGATCGAAAGTCTGGATCACTTGGGCATCCGGGTGATGAACGTGGATCGGGCCCTGACGTTCTATGCGCTGCTTGGATTTGGAGAACCCTTCAAGGTCCCCGATGATGATGTCACGATTATCAGAAACAGGAACGGGGTCGAGATCAATCTCATCCACAACGGCACAGACGATCACGGATGCAAGAATGTCCTCATGGACGTGCCCGAGAAGTACCCCGGTTACACCCATGCGGCCTTAAGGGTGACCTCGGTGGCGGCAAGCATCAAATTTCTAGAGGAACACAAGATCCCCATTACGGAGGGACCTGTCGAACTCGGTAAAGGGAATCTGTCGGTATTCGTACGGGATCCGGATCGCAATGTGATCGAACTGCGGGGGCGTTCTGGGGAAAAGCTGATCAAAGATTAATTCCGGTCTCAGCAATACGGCATGAAGAACTCGTCCGACTCTATCCGCCCCAGGAGTTGCTAGGGCTCGGTTCCGGCAGTTCCTTGCCATGGCCAACGGTCATGGCGACCTTGGCCAGCCTGGATGGTCCAGGGCGGTCGGCCGGGCTGCCGTCGCCCGTATAGAGCCACTGGATTTCACCAACGCGGTTGACGACCATGCTCATGGGCCTGGCGATAAAGCCCCGTTTATCACTCTCCCTGACTGCGCCCGCCTTGCGAATCAGCTCTCCTATAGGGTCACAGATGAGGCGAACGGGAAAGGGTTCCACGGGCATTCCCGGTCGATCCTCGAAACTATCGGCGATGACACGTGCGCGTAGTTTCATCCCCTCATCGGCGGCCTGCACACTGATGCCCAGAATTTGGATTCCCTCGGGTCGGTATTGGTCTGCTTCGTAGACAAAGGCCGTCACCTGGGCCCGGCACCAGGGTCAGAAGCGGCCTCGGTAAAAAAAGCGACGCTGGCAGGCGCGTGTGAAAATATCTGGGGGAACTCCACCCAGTTACCATCAATGTCTTGGAGGCGTGCGATCGGAAAGATTTCTCCTAATGCCAAACCGGCCATCTTCATGTTCCTTCCCAGATGATGAGCTACCGAATTCCTAAACGGTTCGAAGCGACTGTGAAGTTTAGCTATCAAACGGCAGATAGGCTGTCAATGGAGGGAAGAAAAGAGGCGTTTGAGTTAATTGATGACACCGAGCTTTTCCCCTACCTTGGAGAAAGCGGCGACTGTGGCGTCCATATGTTTCTGCTCGTGGGCGGCGGACAGTTGGACCCGAATACGGGCTTCCCCTTTGGGGACGACCGGGTAGGGGAAAGCGATGACGTAGACGCCTTCTTTTAAGAGCTCGTCGGCCATGGGTTGGGCCAGCTTGGCGTCGTAGAGCATTATAGGGACGATGGGGTGGTGACCGGGCTTGATTTCGAAGCCTGCCCTTTGCATCCTCTGTCTGAAGGTACGGGCATTGGCCTCCAGTCGATCCCTCAACTCGGTGGTCGACGACAAGAGCCCCAGGACCTTGAGGCCCGCGGTCTCGGGATCGGGTGGTGAATTCGGAGGAATAGAGGTAATTCCAATGAGAGGAATCGATGCTGCTCTTAACCCCCTGCAGGTAGTTACAGTCAGAAAGTACTTAGCAAAGACTGCGTTGAGGTTTGGGTGCCCGGGTCCACTCGAATTCGGGGAAAGCTGGCATCTTGTCCGGGGGGCCCATGTAGGTCCACACACCACCGGCGACTTCTCGAGTGGTGTAGGCCCTTTGTTTGATAAGGTCTTTGAAATTGCTGCCCGGTGGCTCTGCGGGGGGCTCCAGCACATTACCCTCCTCGTCCATTTTCCAGCCATGGTAGATGCAGCGTAGGCCTCCCGCTTCGTTACGGCCGTAGGCGAGGGAAACTCCTCGGTGTGGACAGTACTTTCCAGTAACCCGATCCTTCCATGGGTGCCTCGAAAGGCCACCAGGTCCTCTCCCAGTAGCCTTACAGGCTTTGGATTGCAGTCCGGATCAGGTATTTCCTCGGATAGCAGGGCAGGTATCCAATACCGTCTCATCATCTCCCCCATGGGAGTGCTCGGACCTGTTTTCGTGAGAAGCTCGTTTTCTTCTAAGGAAAGTATCCTTTACCTCCTTTGAATTCCTCCATCAGCAATTGTAACGGGGCGATCCTAATACGATCTTTTATGCAGGGCAATGGGCTAGCTCTGTACTATTATCCGCCTTCGCGGGAGACCGCGGGCGTAAGCCCGCGGAGGCTTCCTTTCATTGATCTCAAAAGGGGCTCCATTACCTTCCATACATTTTGAGCCACGATTTTATATCCCTCTGCAGTGGGATGTATCCCATCGGGCATATTGAGTTCCGGGTTCCCCCCGACGCCGTCGAGCAAGAAACGAATGAGCTCGACCCCGTTGGCTTTTGCCAGGGCAGGGTAGATGGCAGCGAAGTGTGCGGCATAGGGTTGCCCCATGTTGGGAGGGGCCTGCATGCCGGCAAGAACGATTTGAACGCCTGGGTATCGGCTCTTGGTTTGGTTGATGATGGATTGGAGGTTCTCCCGGATCAGCTCTACGGGAAGTCCTCTGAGTGCGTCGTTAATGCCCAGTTCAAGGACCAGGATGTCGATCTCAAGACGCATCAACCAGTCGAGGCGCTGCAATCCGCCGGATGTCGTATCTCCGCTCTGTCCTGCATTTACGGTCCGATAGTTCCAGCCCAAAGAGTTGATCCGTTGCTGGATCAACGAGGAATAGGCTTCGTTGGGCTCTACGCCGTAACCGGCGGTCAGGCTGTCGCCGAGAAAGACAATGGTCCGCGGTTTATTGTTATCGGCCATGACGGTCCCTAGGTAAGGGCTCAAAATCAAGAGGAACCAGAGAAGAAGTGAGCCGGCTCCTTTCATCTTCAACCGATTCATGATTCTAATAGAGTAACACGCGTTCCTGCCGAGCCGCGTTAGAAATTCAAAGAGTGGTTAATCCTGCGGTTGGATCTTTTCAGGTTAAACGTCCCATTGAGCCTATGAAGGAATCAACGATATTAGATGTCCAGAGTTTAAGCAAGTCCTACAAGAGCGGGGATGGGACCCTGGTGGTTTTAAAGAGCATCGCCTTTACACTCACCAAGGGATCGACGTGCGCCCTGGTGGGACCCTCCGGTAGCGGCAAGACAACGCTTCTGGGGCTGTGTGCGGGGCTCGATCGTCCCAGCTCCGGCTCCGTGGTCCTCAACGGCATCGAATTAGGCAGCCTGAGTGAGGACCAGCTGTCCGAGTTCAGGAACAAGCATACGGGGTTTATATTTCAGACCTTCCAATTGATTTCCACCCTCACCGCGTTGGAGAACGTCATGGTCCCGGCGGAGCTTCGCGGCGAGCCCGATGCCAGGAGCCACGCCATGGAGCTGCTGGAGTGTGTCGGTTTGGGCGACCGAACCCATCACTATCCGGTGCAACTCTCGGGAGGCGAACAGCAGCGTGTGGCCATTGCCCGCAGTTTTATCAACCGCCCCAGAGTGTTGTTTGCCGATGAACCCACCGGCAACCTGGACGCTGAGACGGGAAAGAAGATCGTCACCCTGCTCTTTGAGCTGAACGCACTGGCGGGAACCACGCTGATTTTGGCCACTCATGATACGGCCCTCTCCCAGCATACCGCCCGTGTCATCCAGATCAAGGGTGGTCAAATCGTTTCCGATATTACCAAGGAACCCTCTCAACCAGCCCTTGAGGAGGCATCTTCAGGATGACTGGGAAGAGCCGATAAATCTCCATTGAGAGTCTTGCCCAATGATAGGCTTGAACCTCTTTGACTCTTGGGTTTGGAAGATGGCCTGGCGTGATAGCCGGTTCAGCCGCAAGCGGCTTTTTCTGTCCATGGCATGCATCACCTTTGGCGTTGCCGCCTTGGTCGCCATCACCTCATTTAGCGAAAACCTGCAACAGACCATAGATCAACAATCGAAAATCCTGCTGGGGGCCGACCTGGTAATCAGGAGCCGACGGCCCTTTCGGAATGAATCGGAAGTTCTATTGACCTCTATTGGCGGAGAACGGGCGCGCCAGGCCAGCTTTGCCTCTATGGTCTACTTCCCCAAGAGCGGATCGACGCGCCTTGCAAGGATTCGTGCCTTGGAAGGAGATTTCCCTTTCTACGGTGATCTGGAGACCGATCCCGAAGAAGGGGCGGAGAGCTTTCGCAGCGGATCCGGAGCGATTGTCGACGAAAGCCTCATGCTTCAATTCGATGTCCACGTGGGCGATCCCATCAAGATCGGTGCCCACACCTTTCGTATCACGGGAAAGATCAAGAAGATCCCCGGTGAGTCCGTGGCCATCGGGCTACTTCAACCCAGGGTCTACATTCCCATGGGTTCCTTGGGCGCGACCAAGTTGGTTCGCAAGGGAAGCATCGTAACGTACCGTGCCTTTTTCAAGTTCGATGATGGACGGGATGTGGAGGCGCTCATCCAATCCATCAAGCCCCAGTTGCGCGAATACGGTCTCAGGGCCACGACGGTCCAGCAGCGAAAGCGGCGTCTGGGTCGGATCATGGAAAATCTGCCGCGCTTCCTGAACCTGGTGGGATTTCTTGCCCTGCTGCTTGGCGGCGTCGGGGTGGCCAGTGCCATCCATGTCTACGTCAGACAGAAGATCACTACGGTGGCGGTCCTGCGCTGTGTAGGTGCAAAGGCAGGACGCATCTTTGCCGTTTATCTTGTTCAGTCCATGGTCATGGGACTGCTCGGGAGCATCCTTGGGGTTTTAGCTGGAGTTGGGGTGCAGAGGTGGCTGCCTAGGGTCCTGGCGGATTTCCTCCCTATGGAAATTGTCGTGACCGTTTCGTGGTCCGCTGTGCTCATGGGTCTGGCCGTCGGGCTGGCCGTTGCCTTGCTCTTTGCCCTGCTTCCCCTGATATCCCTGAAACGGGTCTCGCCCCTACTCACACTTCGATCCTCATTTGAAAACTCGCTGCCGTCGTTCATGGATCCTCCTCGGATAATCGTCCTGTTGTTGATTGCCATTGGCATTGGCGCATTTGCCGTGTTCCAGACACAGAACTGGAATCAGGGGCTAGGATTTACTGCCGGGCTGGTTCTGGCCGCCGGACTCTTGATCGGTTTGGCTCGGGTGTTGATACTCGTCGCCAGAAAGTTTTTCCCCCAGTCGTGGCCCTATGTCTGGCGTCAGGGCCTGGCCAATCTCTACCGTCCCAACAATCAGACCAGTGTGCTCATGCTATCACTTGGCCTGGGTACCTTCTTGATAATGACGCTGCACTTCTCGCAACGTATGTTGTTGGACCAGGTGGTTTGGACTGCCGGGGGGGGGCGCCCCAATATGGTCCTGTTCGATGTCCAACCGCAGCAGAGAAAGGGCCTGGCTGATTTGCTTGCCAGTCATAAGGTGCCCCTGCTTCAGGAGATCCCCATTGTCACCATGCGTTTGTTGTCTGTGAATGGGCGTAGTACCCAGGAGATTAGAAGCGATCCAAAATCTGATATACCCCGGTGGGTCCTGAGAAGGGAGTACCGATCGACCTATCGGAACCACTTGGTGGAGACCGAAAGGCTGATTGCCGGTTCCTTGAATGGGAGTCCGAATCTCGAAGGCTCCCCCAACTGGGTCTCCCTGGAGAAGGGCATTGCCGAAGATCTCATGGTCGGCGTCGGTGATGAGTTGGTATTCGACATTTCCGGAGTGCCCTTGCGGACCCGAGTGGGCAGCATTCGGCAGGTGAACTGGCAGCGGTTTCAACCCAATTTTTTCATCGTCTTTGCCGAAGGGTTATTGGAAAAAGCCCCGCAGTTTTTCGTGCAGGTGACCCGGATCGCCAACGGTGAAGCGTCTGCCGGTCTGCAACGAGCGGTGGTACAAAACTTCCCCAATGTTTCTGCTATCGATCTGTCCCTGGTCCTCACGACGGTCGACGCAGTGTTGAAGCGGGTTTATTTCGCAATCCGATTCGTAGCGCTCTTCAGCATTATAACAGGGCTCCTGGTCTTGGCCAGTTCCGTTCTAACCAGCCGATACCAGCGCTTTAGGGAAAGTGTCCTGCTACGGACGCTGGGGGCCACTCGGGCTCAGGTAAGAAACATAATGTTGATCGAATACCTGTTCCTGGGAGGAGTGGCCTCTCTGGCTGGGTCGCTTCTTGCCCTTGGTGCGAGTTGGGGACTGGCCCATTTCGTTTTTGAGGTCGTTTATGTGCCCCGAGGAGAAGGGGTCTTGATTGCTGTAGTTGCGGTAATCGGTTTGACCCTTCTCATCGGTATGCTGAACAGCCGGAGAATCTGTGACCGGCCCCCTTTAGAGGTCCTGCGGTATGAGAACTGACCGGTTGCCTAAAGAATGGCTCAACGACTAGAACCACGGGTGTACGGCTCGGTGTTAACCGCAAGGCGTCGGTTATTGACGGGTAGGGATTCGATGTCTAGGCTAATGGGCCAATGCTGGGGTATGATGGCGGACCGTCGACCCTAGGCGCCTGGAGTGCAGACTTGCTGAGTTTCAAACGAGCGCGTCGTTGGCTTCTCTACCGTGCTTGCATGGGTATCGCGATCTCTTACCGCGGGTTGTATCGAGCCCTGCCCGTTGGTCTATTTAATCTTATCTCCATACTATTGATTCGCGTCCTGGTTCTTTCTCTGTATTCTCGTAAACGTATCGTTAAGAACCTGCACCTGGGCTTTGGGCATACCTTTTCATGGCCTGCCAAGCGGGGAATGGCCAGAGGGGTGCAGGCCAATCTGGAACAGGGCATCCGGGACTGTCTCTTTCAATGGCTGGATCCGGAAAAGGTTCGGATGTCGGTAGGGATCCAGGGTGTGGAACACCTTCAGTCCGCACTTTCCAAGGGGAAAGGGGTGATCGCCCTGGGTGCCCATCTGGGCAATTTTATCCTGGTGGGGGCACGGCTGGGGATTGAGGGTTACCCCTTCCATACCCTGATCCGCTTTCCCGAAGACCCCAAAACCAAGTCCTTCCTTGAAAAGCATGTGGCTGCCTATTATCAGCACCTCCTTCCCTCCATGCCGCGGAGAGCTGCCGTGGAGAAAATCCTGGAGGTGCTTAGGAAAAATGAGATTGTTTTTATCCTTGGCGACAACTTTAAACGGGGACGAGTGCATGCCCAATTCTTCGGGCAACCTATTCGCTCTTCCCGGGGGCCCGTCAGCCTTGCCTTACGCTCTGGCGCTGCGGTCCTGCCGACCTATCTGATCAGGAACGATCAAGGGGAAATGGAACTCCGAATCGACCCCGAGATCCCAATTGGACGGAACGGCGACTTGTCGTCTGATATTGTCACCAATACCCAGCGTATGACCGCTATTATCGAGAAGTTGGTCCGGCGCTATCCGGATCAGTGGAATTGGCTTACCGTGCGCTTTGAATGAAGGGGAGCTTCGGACGAGCTATGGTGCCCAATCGGTGTCATCGGCAACGATAGTGGGGACGTGAGATTGGCTTGGCCGGCCCGGCACTACCGGGGGAGAACCAGATAAACATCATCCGAGTCGTATTGATTTTTTCCTTGCCCATTCGGCCCGAAGGAGCCTAGGACGGAAAATTTTGGCCCGTTCTTTGGTATTTCTTAGTCCGGGTCAAAAAAGTAATTGTTGCCCCAGGGGTCTAGGGGGATGGACTGAATATAGGGGCCTGCCGGTTTTTGAAGGCGCTGGTGGCCGAAATCAAGCCAGTGGCGGATGAGGTGAGATCCCAGATCTCCTGATTGGCCGTCTGGCCAATAGTGTTGGGACCGGGCCACTTCTCGGTATCCGCTGCCAGTGCCTCTACGGCGAGATGAATGTTTTTGAGCTCCGCTCTGGCACGGCCAATCTTTGCCGTTTCTCTGTAAGTTAGATAGGTGGGAACGGAGATCGCCGCCAGGATAGCGATGATACCGAGGTTGACCATCAGTTCAACCAGGGTATACCCCATCTTGTCGGTGAGAATGGATTTCATCGTCGATCGCACCTGTTTCTAAACAGATAAGCTATTGAAAATAAACCACAATTAATTTATAAGTTCAAACCTGTCCAAATGGATGGAAGGTGCAGAGATCGTATCAAATCAGATCCCTATAGAAGTCCGAGGCGAGGCCGAGTCTAGTTCTAGGATACCCCCCCCCACCATGTGTACACTAGCCCTTTTTTTTCGAGCGATTGATGACTATCCGCTACTCGTTGCGGCCAATCGGGATGAGCATCTCGACCGGCCGTCGGCGTCCCCCGGGGTTTTGCTTGAGACCCCCTGGGTCTTTGGTGGTAAGGACTTACAGGCTGGAGGGACCTGGTTGGGCGTCAACGGTCATGGCATGTTCGTTGGGATCCTGAACCGTAGCTCCGGGGAAAAAAAGATGGGCACGAGATCAAGGGGCTTGCTTTGTTTGGATCTGCTCAAAACTGGGGACCCTGCCGAGGCCAAGCAGGCATTGATGCGGCAGGACGCCAAGGTCTATAACCCTTTCAATCTGGTCTTTGCCAGCGCGACGGAGTCCTACGTGGCTCATAACGCAGGGGAAAGAATAGAATGCATCAGCTTGGACCCTGGGGTCCATGTGGTCGGAAATGTCTCCATTTACGATCGTTCGGCTGTAAAGACCAATCACGCCTCGGGGCTGTTCTCGGCTGCTCGTGAGCGAATAGCTTACGGCTCTCCCAGGGTGCCTGACGTGGAACCCGACGGGGCCGCGGGCATCGCTTCATTGGTGGAGTTGTTTCGAGGCGTCTTGAGCGATCATCAGTTGAGCAAAGGCTCTACCAATCCTCGGCAAACGATCTGTGTCCATGGAGGTGATTACGGAACAGTTTCATCCTCCGTGCTTATTCTTGCGGAAGGTCAAAGCCAGTTTGATTATTTTCATGCCCCGGGCCCACCCTGCCGGAACGAATTCGAAAGGTGCCGGCTTTAAAATTTGATATTAAATCGTAATCGTTCGAGGTGTAGATTGACACTGTCACTGCCATTCGGATAATCTTGATATTTATAAGAGGTTCTAGAATCGACCTTTCGCCTATAGGGAAAAATTTAAGTGCCACTCACTATCCGATTGTCTTTATTGTTTGTTTTTTCTCTAACGGTCTACTGTGGACACTTGTCTGCACAGCCGTTGACCGCCGATGCCCCCATATTTGATGGTCCAGTCATAGAGGAACCTGCGCAGCCCCCTTTCGCCAGCCCCGAGCGCCCCTTTTTGCAGCGGCGTGAAATTAAAGAGGAGGACCTAACCGATGATCCCTCCGGGGTTTCTCCCTTGAGGACTTCTCTCCCCGGGGAGCCGGGATCGATTACTCTTGAACAGCCAAGGAGAGAGGGTGGCCAGCCCATAGAACTCAAAATTGACATTGAGCCCCGGCCCCAAGAGGGGGCCCAAGAGCGGGAAGGTTCGGAAGCCTCCGAAGTCGTGGATACGGAAGCGCCGCCGGACGCAGACGACCCCGGTTCTCTTATCGCTAAGATCAAACCCGAGACAACTCCCAGACGCGCAGCCTCATTGCGTTTGACTGAGGAAGGCCGGCAGTTGGTGGATTCGGGGGAGTATCGAAAGGCCCTCCAGCAGCTCGAAAAAACCATTGCCATCGACTCTACCAATCCCTACAGCTACTACTATCTGGGTCTGGTTCATTTTCAAATGGCCAATCACCAAGCATCGGCAAACTTTCTGGATGTCGCTGAGTCCCTTTTGAGCCGGGAGCCCTACTGGTTGGCTCGCGTCTATGTACTGAAGGGAAAGAATTTTCAGGTTCAAGGTGCTCTGGAGCAGGCGGATGCCAGCTACGCCAGTGCATTAAAATTGGATCCCAATAACCAGAGCGCCTTTGAGGCCTTGACCCAAATCAATAACGATACGGAAAAGAGCTTTTAGGAAAGTGGATCGACCTCTCTGCTAGCGAGAGTTTTGACTTGTCTCTAGGGTATAGTTGAAGGTGAAGCGGATACTCAACTGGTCAAGCTCGATCTGATCGGGAATGGGGTTGAAGGGAGAAGCTGCGTCGACGGCTCTGATCGCCTCACGATCAAGGTCGGAAAAACCTGAGGAGCGCAGGATCTGTACATCCTGCAGGTTGCCGTTTTTTTGGATGGTGAACTCCACATCGACTTTGCCTTGTTCTTTACCCTCAATTGCCCCCTCGGGGTATTTCCAAGCGCGGACGATACTTTCTTTTACCGTCTGCCGGTATGTTGAGTATGCTGCCGATTTCTCAGTATCTTTCGTGTCCTTCGTATCTTGGGCAGATTCCAGGTTGTCCTGCGGTTCTATGACGGGGTCTTGGGGGATGGCCGCTGTCTCGTCGGTTCCCTTATTCGCTTCCTGCCCTTTGACCCGGTTACGGATTCGATCAATGGCGTTATTGATGAGCTTCCCTCGGGTTTGGGGCGGGAGTCCAGGTTCAGGTGCTGGTGCTGCAGCGTCGACCGGTTCTGGAGGGGGCGGTGGCTCCACGGTGCTCGGCCGCTGGTCTGAGAGGGCGGCGAGCTTTTTTTGCGTGGCTTGGACGCCCAGCCGATGGTTAATATCCTGATAAATCTTTAAGGCTTGGGTGTAACGATTGCGCGCCTCACGGGTATTTTTCTGGAGGCGGTGGACTTCGGCCATATTGTCGAGCGTGAGGGCCTGTATCAAAGAATCATCATTCTCCCGAGCCAGTTCCAGCGCCTCTTCGAGCTTTTCCAGGGCTTCAGGGTAGCTGCCCCTTCTGGCTGCAGCGCGGGCCTCGGTAAGCAGCTTGGCAGGGCCGTCGTCTTCGACAGCAAGGCCTGCGGTAGTCAGGAGCACAGTCACAAAAAACAGAAAGACTGGAGCAGTTCGCAGCGGTGACATGCCAAACATAATTCAATCTGAATCGTGTTTTGTTAGAAGAAGCGTCTAAGGTTTATTCAAAACCGACTGTCCCTTAAGATGCAAAGAAATTTAACATACTCCTATAATTTCAATAGGTCCAACGGATAAACAGTGCAAGGCAAGGTCCCGAGGCATTGGAGAATGGATGACTGGAGTTTCAGGGTGAAATGACATTCACCAGAGGAAGGGGGCAGCTTGGGGTACCATGCAAATCGATAGCCAAAAGGTGGAACACTATAGTTCCCGCTGGACCTTGCTCCTCTCCATGGTGGGCCTAGCGGTTGGCACCGGTAATATCTGGCGCTTTCCCCGGATTGCGGCCAAATACGAAGGGGGAGCCTTTCTGATCCCCTGGCTAGTTTTTCTCTTCCTCTGGTCCATCCCTATCATCCTAATGGAATACTCCATGGGGGGGAAAGCACGCAAGGGAGTGATCGGTTCGTTCGGTAAGCTCATCGGCCCTCAGTTCGCTTGGATGGGGGCCTTCGTCGGGTTCGTGTCGACGGCGACACGGGCACAAGGACTATCGAACGATTTTATCCAAGGTTATCAGCCAGTGCTATTTCATCTCCTGTCCATGAGCATAGGGACCTGAATTCTGTATCGGGGCGTTGTTAAGGGTATTGAAAGGGCTAATCGCCTTCTTGTTCCGACACTGTTAGTCCTGTTACTGATCCTGCTCGTCCGCGCCGTGACGCTGCCGGGGGCCCACCAGGGGATCGAGACCTTCTTCACGATCCGCTGGGAGCTGCTGCTCGATTACCGAAGTTGGTTGGACGCCTTGACCCAGAACGCCTGGAGCACGGGAGCGGGCTGGGGACTCATTTTGATCTACGTGGTCTACATGGGGAGACGGGAGGATACGGTACTCAATTCGATCATTACCGCCTTCGCCAATCACTCCATTTCCCTCATCTTCGGAATTCTCGTCTTTGCCACGGTTTATGCCCTAATTCCGCTCCAGGCCCGTGAGGTGATGACGGAGCCAGGCCCCATGAACACAGGACTGGCCTTCATCTAGATTCCACAGCTCTTCACTCGGCTCCCCGCTGTATCGCTGTTCTCAGTCTTGTTTTTCTTTGCCTTGCTTCTTGCCTCCATGAGTTCTCTGATTGCTATGATCGAGCTTGCGGTGCGGTTGCTCAATGACGCTGGAGTGAAGCGTGAACGGGCCATTATCCTGGTTGGAGCTGTGGGCTTTGCCATGGGTGTTCCTCTGCGCTGAACGCATCGTTTTTTTTGCATCAGGATTGGGTTTGGGGTGTCGGCCTCGTGATCAGTGGTGCCTTTTCCACCTTCGCGGTCTTACGCTTCGGGGTGGGACGGTTTCGGGAGGCTTACGTTAACTCGGAGGACAGTGATTTGGTCGTGGGACGGTGGTATGTACCGCTGGTCAAATACCTGATCCCCATGGAGATCGTCGCCCTCATCGGTTGGTGGTTTTGGGCGGTGATTCTAGCCGACCCCGATGGCTGGTGGAAGCCCTTCCATGTCGAGTCCGTCGGCACCTGTTTGTTCCAATGGGGTACGGTGCTATTAGTCTTAATTGTCCTGAATCGCGGGATCGCTCGCAAGACCTTGGGGGAACTATGAGTACGGAGAGCCTGGTTACGATGTTCCTCGTGTTGGCCCTCGTTTGGGGAGGTCTTAGCGTGCTGCTTGTTTTGGCGCTTCGGCGAAAACGGCAAAAATCGGGAGATTAGAGGGAAGGGACAGTGCTCGATTGGATTACGAATCTCCTTTTCCCAGCGCCCTGGACCGCTCCGTTGCCTGGGTGATGGCTTCCATCACGATTCCTTTCAAGCATCCCTTTTCGAGGGCGTAGAGACCCGCAATGGTGGTTCCACCGGGAGAGGTGATTTCATCCCGTAATTGGGCCAAGTGACTCTTTCGCTCCCGCGCCAGCTTGGCCGAACCATACACCGTCTGAAGGGCCAACTGAAGCGCGACTTCGCGGCTGAGACCCACCTGGACGCCACCGTCGGCTAGCGATTCGATGAACAGGAGTACATAGGCAGGACCGCTCCCACTCAAAGCAGTCACAGCGTCCAGATGCTTTTCCTCCAAGACTAGGGCGCTTCCGACACTTTCGAGAATGCCACGGACACGTTCTTGATCCTTAGGTGTGGCATGGGTTCCCAACGCGTATGCGGACGCGGCTTCACCCACGACACAGGGGGTGTTGGTCATGACCCGGACCACATGGGCACTTTTCTCTAGATCGTTTTCAATCTTGCTGATGGGGACTCCAGCGGCAACGGAGATCAAGAGCTTGGATTTGCCTAGATGCTTTGTCACTCCCTTCAGGACCGAAGGGACCAGAGCGGGTTTAACCGCGAGAATCACAATATCCGCAAAGTCGCACGCCTCTGAGTTTTCGGAAGTGACCGCGATGCCAATCTCCTGTGCCAGGCTTTCCCGTGCCGTTGCTCGGGGCGCGCTGGCCATGATTTGATCCTTTTTCACAACGGCCGCGTTCAGCATCCCACGTATCAGGGCCGTGCCTATCTTTCCCGCTCCAATTACCCCAATCTTCTCAGGTAGCATTTATCCCTCCCTTAACGAATCAGCTTGATCGTTGGCCATGATCGGCGAGGATTCCATGAATGGATTCGAAAGGCAAGGTTGGGTTTTCTCATTCTCCGGCCAATTGCAAACCTTGCTTACGCGGGATCATTTCAATAGTATTGGTGTTGGACATTCCCAGGCTAGCTAAATAGCTAGCTGGATAGCTGGGTATAGGCGGAGGCCCTATGAGCGATAGCGGTAGCGACGGCGAGTTCGTATTGAAAGAAGGTCCCAAGGAATTGATCCGGGTCTGGCGAAAGATCATGCTGGAGCCCCGGGAATTCTATCGCAACTTTCCGTCCCACGGGGGGTTCGAAAATCCTCTGGTGTTTTTGGGCCTATGCGCTGCCCTTTACTTTGGACTGAAAGTCATTGTGGTTGGCCTGGCGGGAGCCATCAATGCGCTCTTCCTGGTAAGTCTAGCCTATATTTTTGGGCCGGGCATTCTGATGTTGACCTGCCAGTATCTCTTCGAGGGGGAAGGGGACTATGAGGGAACCTTGAGGGTTTGCGCCTATGGGGGCGCCACTCTGGTGCTTGCGTGGATACCTACGGTAGGTATTTTCGGCTACCTTTATAGTTTCTATCTAATATTCCTTGGCACGCAGCGAGTGCACCACTTGGATCCAACCAAGTCCGCCATTGCAACACTCTCGGCGATACTGGTCACTACGGCAATCGTATTCTTTGTACTGGGAGAAGGAAGGATTCGCCACCCTCTTCTCTAGAGCCCATTCAGCTCTTTGGGGGGGGATAATGGGGCCTGACCGGTCAAGTGCTCTCGTCTTCCACGTCCGTTGCTGCGAGCCGCCGGTAGGTTCTTTCCTCGTCGGGTTTTCTAAGGAGCTTGGATTCCTTTTCCGTTTCTTCTTGGCATCGGACACAGAGACGAGTGAATGGAAGCACTTTGAGCCGTTCGATGCCAATTTCACCCTCGCAGTTGTCGCCTTCGCATTCACAGATCCCGTAGCTCTTATCCTCGATCCTTTGTAAGGCATCGTCGATGGCGACCAGTTTATCTCTGTCCCGATCATTGAGGATCATACTGATTTCACGATCCCTCTCGTCGCTGGCCAGGTCGTAGGTGTCCCGGCCTTCGTCCTTCAACCCCTCGCTTTCCTCTTTAAAGCCTATCCGGATTTCTCGGAGAAGCTGCTTCTTCATCTCGGTTAGCGATTCTTTTGTCTTCTTGAGAAAATCTTTTCTCATGATTTAGAACTCTCCAAGAAAAAAATTGTTCAATCCCATAGTATCTCAGGTTCTATGGGTCCGAGTCAAGGCTTTCCTAACTCCACGGTGTCCACATCGCTGGGAACCTGGAGTCGAAACAAAGATTCCTTTAAACCCACGTCCCTCCGCATTTTTTCAAATATAACCGTGGTGATGTTCCCCACGGCATCCTCGATCCGGGCCCACCGGATATCCAGCGCACCCTTGTCCATCCCAAGGGACAGCCCGCCGAGGTCCCCCAGATCAACCTTGGGGGTGAGTCGAAGGATGTACAGGGCCCCTTCGGAATTGATTAGTTTACCTTTAAAATCCCTTTTCAAATCGCCGATTCCAAGGAGGAAGGCAAGGGGGGAATTCGAAAGGAACGCCTTGCTCAGCTGGGTTTTTAGGACCTGTTTCTGATCCGGCTGATAAAAATAGAGAAATTTGCCGTCCGCAAGGACCACTTGTCCTTCCGGGTTATCGTAACGCCATAGCATTCTGCCCGGTTTCTTGAAGTAGACCCGTCCTGCCGCCTGAATTTTCCGGTTGAGCGTTTTTATCTCGGTTTCCTGCGTAAAATTAGCCTCGAAATCAGGGGTTGCCTCGTATCTCTTCTGGAGGCCGACAAGAACAGCCTCAGCGTTATTTTCGCCTTCCCCTCCACTGGCCGGTGTTGGCGGGGCATAGGCAATATAGGCCAAAATAAACACAAAAACGGCGAAGGTTACAGTTTCTCTACTTTTCAATTTTCTGTGCATGGACCTCTCTCGGCTTGACTCCGTCCGCCGGGCCTATCACGCCGTCCTTTTCCATTTGCTCGATTATTCGGGCCGCCCGATTGTACCCTACCCGTAGTCTCCTCTGAATCATGGAGATTGAGGCTTGTTGGGACTCGCAGACCAGCTCCACGGCGGTATCGTACATCTCATCGTAGTTTTCCTCTCCATTGGCTGCCTCGGTGTCATTTTTGGCTTCGAGGATCTCCTTGCGGTACCGAGGCTGGGCTTGATGTTTGATGAATTGGACGACCTTTCCAATCTCCCGATCGGAGACATAGGCACCATGAATTCGAATCGGCCGGGCTACACCGGGAGGGAGGAGCAGCATATCTCCGCCCCCAAGAAGCCGCTCGGCACCGATGCTGTCCAGGATGGTGCGCGAGTCGACGCGAGAGGTTGTCTGAAAAGAGATACGAGCGGGGAAATTGGCTTTGATCAAGCCCGTAATGACGTCGACCGATGGCCGCTGCGTTGCCAGGATCATGTGAATGCCGGCGGCCCGGGCCTTCTGGGCCAGACGGGTGATATGCTCTTCAACGTCCCTTCCCCCGGTCATCATCAAGTCAGCCAGTTCGTCAGCGACGATCACGATCCGAGGTAGCCGTTCGTGAACCAAGGGGGCTTGCTCTTCCAAGTTGCCGCCGGGCGTTTCCTCCTCCTTCTTGTCTTCGTCCTCTTCGACGTCTTCTAGTTCTATGAAATTTTCTTTGGCGGATTCCCGCGCGAGAATACGGTTGTATTGTTCGAGGTCTCTAGCCCCCTTGTCGCGTAAGAGTCGATAGCGCCGATCCATCTCCTGGATGGCCCAAAACAGTGCCGCTGTAGCCTTTTTAGGGTCGACCAGCACGGGAACGAGCAAGTGGGGGAGACCATCATAAATTGAGAGTTCCAGCATCTTTGGATCGATCATGATGAACTGGACGTCTTGAGGGGTTGCTTTGTAAAGGACACTGAGGATCATGGCATTGATGGCTACTGATTTCCCGGATCCGGTAGCCCCGGCGACCAGGAGGTGGGGCATGCGCGCGAGGTCGGTTACGAAGGGAGAGCCGGCGGTGTCTTTGCCGATTGCCAGTGTCAGCTTTGACTCGGCGTTTCTATAGCTTTTATCGTCGAGCAGCTGCTTGAGGAACACCTTCTCCCGCTTGGGGTTGGGGATTTCTATCCCCACCACGGACTCGCCGGGTATGGGGGCAAGGATCCGAACGCTCATCGCCCGCAGCACCATGGAGAGGTCATCGGCCAGTGTTACGATGCGCCTGACCTTGACCGAGGGTGCGGGTTTGAACTCGTACATGGTAATGACCGGACCGGGGCGTACCGCAACAACTTCGCCTTCCACTCCGAAATCTGTCAGTTTTTTTTGTAGGATTAGCGAGTTTGATTCCAGGGTCTCCCGATCGACCTTGACTTGCCTACCGTCAGGAATGTCTAGAAATCCCAACGAGGGCAGTGTGTACCCCTGCGTTAATTCGGGAAGCTCGAACTGCTCTTGTACTTTGGGGGGTCTCTTCTTCGCTTTTCCAGGAGGCTCTTCAACTTCGGGTTCATTTTTGACAAGGATCGGTGGAAATTTGAATTCCTGCCGTTCCTTCTTCTTGTTTTCTGTGTTCTGTTTTTCTCTTCGGTCGCGTAGAATTTGGGCTGCCCTTTGGACTAACGTTTGGATCCCTTGACATGTCATCCCGATACCGTCACGGATCTTTTCTACGGTTGTTTCCAGGGCATTGACCAGGGAGATCTGTGATGCCAACATCCCCGCCAGTAGTAGTAAAGAAGCGGCAATCAAATACGTGCCACCTTGGCCGAATAGGGAATTCAAGATTTGCTGGGAGAAACCGCCCACAATGCCCCCTGCGTCACTGGCGACGTCTGCCTTGCGAAACAGGCTCAAAAAGATCGCACCGCTCCAAAGCAGAAATCCATAGCCGACGAACTTGGAAAACCGCAGCCCGCCCCGGCTCTCTCGAAAGATTTGAAACGAGCCCAGAATAAGGAACGGCGGTAGGAGATAGGAGGCCAGTCCGAATCCCTGAAGTAACAAATCCGCCAGATAGGCCCCAACGACACCGCCCCAATTGGCCGTGCGCACGACGCCTGAGGGGGTGTTGAAGGACCGGTCGCCTGCATTATAAGAGATCAGACTCAGGATAAGCAGGAGAGCGAGGACTCCAATGACCACTCCCCAGATTTCTCGAATCAGCCTGGATCCGTCTCCCATATGACTTTCTCTTGCTGCCATCGGCAATTAGGAGCAGCACGACCAAAGGGCGTGCCCCTCGCTTACATCTCCATGATCAGTGGAACGACCATCGGTCGTCGACGTATAGTTTTATTAAAATAACGGCGTAGCACTTTTCGCACCTTTTCCTTGAGTTTGGTCGGATCGGTTCGGGTCTCCTGGCTCAGACCGTTAAGGGACTTTCGCACGAGGAACTTGGCCTGTTCCATGATTTCGTCCCCTTCCTCGGCCCGTATGAATCCACGGGAGATCAGATCGGGCCCTGCCACCAGTTCTCCGGTTTGTTGATGAATCGCCATAACAGCAAGGACCATTCCATCCTCCGACAGGTGACGGCGATCCCGAATGACCACATCTTCCACATCACCGATTCCATTGCCGTCCACAAAGACCTTCCCCACCGGGACAGGGTCGGAGCGGTGGGCTTCATTGGGTGTTATCTCCAGCACGGAGCCGTTTTCCAGGAGGAAACAGTTGTCTTGGGGGATTCCTGTCCCCTGGGCTAGCTGTAGATGTTTGATCATTTGACGGTATTCGCCATGAATGGGGATAAAGTATTTTGGGCGCGTTAATTGTAACATGGTTTTCAATTCGTCTTGGCTCGCGTGCCCCGAAACATGCACGTCGGAAACCGTCTCGTAATGCACCTCAGCGCCCCGTCGGTAGAGGTGGTTGATCAGGTTTGCAATGGTCTTCTCGTTGCCAGGAATAAATTTTGCTGACAGGATGACCGTGTCCCCGGGCTCAATTTTGATCCACTTGTGATCGTCCAAGGCTACCCGGTGAAGGACCGACATTGGCTCTCCTTGACTCCCAGTGGTTAGAAAAACCACCTGGTCGGCGGGAAGGTCTTGCCACTGTTCGCTTTCGGTCATGACATCGGAGGGCAATCGGAGGCAGCCCAGATCCGAGGCGATCCGCGAGTTGTTCAGCATGCTTCGACCGCTGAGCACGAGTGTTCGGCCGGAATCTTCGGTCACATCGGCCACCTGTTGAATGCGGGGGAAATGGGAGGAAAACGTCGCAACGAAAATTCTCCCCTTACAGCCCTCAAAGACGTCATTGAGGTTGCGCCCCACTTCCCGCTCGGAGCGCGTGTGTCCGCTGCGTTCCACATTGGTGGAGTCGGAGAGGAGCAAGAGAACCCCTTTGTCCCCATAGGCGGAAAAACTATCGAAGTCGAACTGCTCCCCCTCCATGGGGGTCTTGTCGATCTTGAAGTCACCGGTGTGAATAACCACACCGACGGGAGTTTCAATGGCTAGGGCAATGCATTGGAGAAGGCTATGGGTTACGGAGATTCCTTGCAGCTGAAACGGCCCCAGGTCCCACCGTTTGCCCGGAGTGATCTCACGGAACTCGGTGCTCTTTTCCAGGCCATGCTCTCGAAGTTTGTGACGTAAGAGGGCCAGGGTGAGACGGGTACCGTATATGGGGACCGGAAGCTGGCTTAACAAGTAGGGCAGGGCGCCGAAGTGATCTTCGTGGGCATGGGTTAAGACAATGCCCTTAAGCTCTTTTTTTCTTTCCGTCAGGTAGCTTATGTCGGGAATCACGAGGTCAATGCCCAGGAGATCCGTGCCGGGGAACATCAGGCCGCAGTCGATGGCGATGACGGCCTCCCCGTACTCCAGAAGCATCATGTTGTTGCCAAACTCACCTAGCCCTCCCATAGGGATGATTCTCAGTGGATCCACGGGTGCTTCACTCCTTAGTCAACGGGGATACGGTGACCCCGGCCTGTGCGTCGGTTGTGCTATCGCCGGGAAAGGGCAAAGGGCTTTGCCTTTGGCTCTCTATCTCTGTGCGCACGCTTTCCATCAGTTCTTGTATGTTGCCCACGCGATACTGGTTCATAGACTTTGGCTCACCCACGATCACGTCAATCTTTCCCTTTTGGACTCGCCAATCGCTCCGGGGCCAGATGTCGGCAGAACCGATAATGGTGACCGGGACTACCGGAACTTGTGTCTTCAGGGCAAGCACGAATCCGCCTTTTTTGAACGGTAGCAGTTCTCCATGAGAGCTGCGGGTCCCTTCGGGGAAGATCACCACCGAAACCCCTTCCTTGATCCTCTTCTGGGCCTTCCTTAGGCTGGCTCTAGCCTTGGCGAGATTAAATCGATCCACGACGATATGTTTGGCACTCCACATAGCCCAGCCAAAGATAGGAATCCGAAGCAACTCTTTCTTGGCAATCCATCGCAGTTGAAAACCTGGAAGGGCTTGAATCATTGTCGGAATATCGATATAGCTCTGATGATTGGCGATGAAGATATATTGACGATGGGGATCCAGTCGCTCCAGACCATGCGCGCTTAGACGAATC
Organism: Binatia bacterium; assembly: GCA_963664015.2. GTDB lineage: Bacteria > Desulfobacterota > Binatia > UBA9968 > CAXXLF01 > JACZQL01. The sequence goes on from CAXXLF010000002.1 coordinate 1,938,989, forward strand.
CCCCCGATCTTGAGTATTCCCCAGGCCCAGTAAGTGACAACCCGGTTGGCAAGCCTTCCAGTGCGGTCGAAAGGGCCCAATGCAATGAGCACAATTCCTGTGGCGGTACTGAGCAGGCCTATAAGCGATAGCTTGAGGCTATAGGGCATTGAAGGGCTAAGGATTAGTTTAAAGTTTTAAGCAATTGTGGCAAGATACTTTAATCTATTGCCCGGAGAAAAGCAATAAAACCCAATTTTTTTATTGACTAGGGGGAGGGCCCGGGACTAATGTCACCTTTCCGTCAAGTGAAAAGGAACAGGAGAACGCCATGTCGGTAAATAAGGTTATGCTCATCGGTAATCTGGGTAAAGACCCGGATGTTCGTTTTACTTCCAATGGGCGGGCGGTAGCCCGTTTTCCCGTTGCGACCTCGGAAGTATGGGTCGATGCGGAGGGGGTACGCCAGGAGAGGACCGAATGGCACAACATTGTTGTCTGGGGCAAGCAGGGAGAGACCTGTGGGCAATACCTGGCCAAGGGAAGGCAGGTATTCGTCGAGGGAAGCATACGTAGCCACTCCTATGACGACAAAAGTGGTGTCAAGCGGTACATGACCGAGATCGTGGCGCAGAGGGTTCGTTTCCTGGGTGGGGGTGGGGGAGCGCGTATAGCGCCGGAGGCAGAAAAGGCCTCGCAGTCGGAAGCGGCGCCGCAGGAGTCTCCCATGGCTGGTGACGCGCCACCCTTTGATGATGATATCCCCTTCTAAACTATCATAGTCCTTCCCTAATCGATCCGCTGGGTGCTTCCTGGCGGACTCAGGCTGCGGAGAGACCTCCTCGGGGTCCCCGCTACACCACTCGATTTCTAAATTTGCCTCGGAGGAAGGCTCGCAGATTCGCGGCCACTTCCTTGATGAGACGCTCGCGGGCCTCAGCGGCAGTCCATGCGCAGTGGGGTGTTACCCATAGATTGTCCAACTCCCGGGCAGCCCTGAGGAGCGGGTTCTCATCTGAGGGGGGTTCTTCAGCGATAACATCCAGGGCGGCGCCGGCGCCTCTTTCTCTTCTCAACCACTGGATGAGGGCAGTTTCATCGACCAGTGCGCCTCGAGCCGTATTGACGAGTAAAGCGGTTGGCTTCATAAGGGCGAGCGTCCGGTTGTTCATGAGATTCCGTGTATGCGCCGTCAAAGGGCAGTGGAGCGTTACGATGTCCGATATCGCCAAGAGGTCCTTTAAGGGAAGCCGGTTTCCAGAGATGGAGTTCCCAGTACCCGGCCTCTGACACACACGTACGCGCATCCCCATCCCCCGGGCCATGCGGGCAACGGCCATGCCGATATTGCCGTATCCGATAATACCAATTGTTTTGCCGTGGAGTTCCACAGACCGAAAATCCAGTCGCGTGAACATAGGGCTCTTCTGCCACAGGCCTTGACGAACGATTTGCCCGTATTTGCCCGTATGAGTGGCCATCTCGAGGATCAACGCCATGGTGAATTGGGCCACGGCGTGAGTCGCGTATCCCGGGACGTTGCAGACTCCGATGCCCCGGCTCTTAGACATCTTGAGGTCCACCCTGTCCGTTCCGGTTGCCGCCACCGCAATCAGCTTGAGCTCCCGGGTCTCGGGCAGTTGGAGGAGTGATCGGTCTAGAGCAATCTTATTAATGACGATGGCTCGACATCCCTTTAACCGTTTGGCCACTTCATCTGGAGAGGAAAGCCTGTGGATAGTGCAATCCCAATGGGTCTTGAAGCGGTCCAAGGAGGTATCTCCGAAGGTGGCGGCGTCTAAAAAGACCAGACGTGGTCGGGTTGGATTCATGTTATAAGTCCCTCACCGAATCTTAATGCAACGTCGTCGATCCTGTCCAGCTCCGTCCTTTATGAAGATCATTGACCCAGTGACGAAAAGCCATTAGCTTTTTTGCATGACCTTTCCGCTGGCGTTTATCATGGGTTTCGCTGTGGCCTCGCTACCGGGTCCGATCCTCGTCTTGATCGCTTCCGAAACACTGCGCAAAGGACCCGTCTCCGGCATCCTGACCCTGACGGCACCACTCCTCGTTGACGCCCTTGTTATTCTGCCCGCAGTGTTATTCCTGCAGGTACCGTTGGTCCAGGGGAGCGGATGGGGTGTGCTGGGGTTGATCGGTGCCGCTTTACTGGTGTGGTTGGGCCTGCAATCTATGGGGGGGAATGGGGAGCAGACCGGCGGTGGCCCCAAGCCCACCAAGCCAACATGGGCATGGAGACGCCGAGAAATCCATTCTTTCTTAAAAGGTATATTGGCCCATTTGACCAACCCCTACCCCTATATCTACTGGGGTACCGTAGGGGTGATCTTTGTGCGGCAGGGTATGGAAGAAGGCGGGGTGCCGAGCGCGTTACTTTTTCCCCTGGGTTTTTGGTCCGGCGCCGGGACCCTCAACCTTTTAGTCGTCTTTGTCTCGGCAAGGGGCAGACAACTTCTCTCTCCCCGTTGGGTGCCGTATCTCCATCGTTTCTCTGGAATTGTTTTAATCGGATGCGCGATGTTGATCGGCATCAAGGCCTGGATCGGCCTTTTTTGACGCTCCTTTTTCGCTTCGACGCGGTGCTCGGACTCGAAAGAGGCTTTTTTCCCATGGTCGAGCGGTTTTTCTTAGCGACTTTCCATAGAGCGTCTAAATCATCGGCGGAGCTTTCCAATATGGTCTTGCCGCGGTTGCGGATATCCTTTTCCAGATAGTGAAAACGTTCAACGAATCGATCCAGACTCTGTGTCAATGCCTCTTCGGCCTCAAACTTGAGGAAACGAGATAGACTGACCAGGGTAAGGAGGACGTCACCTAGCTCTGACATCACCCGGTCTTTGCGCCGTGAGGCGATGGCCATGCGCAGTTCGCCCAATTCTTCTTCAACCTTATCCCATACATGTTTTGTCTCGGTCCAATCAAACCCCAGGTGGGCTGCCCGTTCGCCTACGCGTTGGGCTCGCATAAGGGCAGGCATTTCTTTGGGTAGTTTTCCCAAGGGGGAGGAGTTCTCTTTGTCTTTCCTTTCCTGGGCCTTTGCCTTGACCCAATTCCGCAACACGGACTGGGAGTCTGGTAGATAACTGTCGGAAAAGACATGCGGGTGTCGTCGAATCAGTTTTTCCCGAAGATGGGTCAGAACGTTTACTACGTCGAAGCGATCCTGTTCCGAAGCGATCTGGCAGTGGAAGAGGATTTGCAGCAACACGTCCCCCAGCTCTTCTTCCATCTCTTTCGGGTCTTCTCCGTCAATAGCCTCGAGGAGTTCATAGGCCTCTTCAACAAGAAACGGCTTGAGAGACCGGTGGCTTTGTTCCCTGTCCCAGGGGCAGCCGTTCTCGCCGCGAAGTCGAGCCATAATTTGAACCAGATCGGCGAACGCTTCTCCCACGTCCTTCTCATGTTTCATAGGTTACCTCTGATGTTTTCACTCATTTCTATATTTACGCAGGCTTGGCGAGCACTGCAACGAAATTGATCCAAACACAGCAAATTCCTTTACCGGTTTCAAATAAGCTGGGGACCTGTCTCAAGGGGCCCATGGCCCAGCCACGGGAGGTTCGAGCGTGAGACACCATAAGCCCAAGATGTTCGCTCACCAAAAACAATTGAGGATAATAATCACCCATTAGGCATATTTCTTGGCACCTCCAAAGCATTAACTGAGTTCGAAATTTCAAAGGAGGAATAGTTCCATGGAGAGGAAAGTAGATATTAAAGGGCGCGGGGTAAAGGTTTATAGGGTCAATGGCTATGACAATGCCTGGTGCAGTGATCCTCAATTGGCGCGGCAAATTGGGTACAGACGGCAACAGTTGCTACGCGAGTTGAAGTCATCCGCTCAGGATATTGTAAACCTGACGGAGCAGGACTTTTTCAACGAGCAGATGCCTGAAGAAAATGCCGCTTAGGCAGCGGTGGCACTGTTAAACAGTTTCGGTCTTTGGCCAATAATGTTCCATCGAGTCCCTTAGCTCGTGGGAGCCAACTGCCCTGCAAGGCCCAAAAATTCCTTGTTGGTCAGGTTTGAGACTCCGTGACTAAATTGAGTCTCCTGTCTCTCGGGCTGCAAATTGCCTGCTGAACGCACGCGACAAGCAAATTTCTGGCGGGATCTCATAAAAACCATCTATATTACACCCAGAACACGCCGGGCGTGTGCCCAAGCTACTAAATTCATTGATTTTATTTGCCTTCGGGCCATTCCGAATAGTGTAGGGTCGAACCTTTTAACCATCGAGCCCTTCCATCCGTTGCGACAAAATTCGTAATCTCCTCTGTTCAAGTTCAAAATTTCGGTATCGGAAGCCATCTCCAAGCGTATTCCGTCCCCCCCCCCAATAGTGTTGGTGGCACCGAGTTTCGTGCTTGGTTCCCTGGGCTAGCCTATTAGCCGATCGCCTAATTAGGGGGCTAGTGTAGAAACGCAGGCCGTTCCGGTTCCACCGAGACAAGATTTAGTGGAGGGTTATCGCGGCAGGGCCTTGAAAACAGCGGGGGCATCGGCTAATTACGGAACTTTTTTGCGGCACCGGGATGTTAATGGGTCAACCGAGGGAAAAGGGCCGGTGAAAAGGCACTGGAATCATAGGCCTTTTTATGGATTTACTTTTTGTTTTTTCTGTCATAGGCTCACTCGCGGTCTTCCTTGTGGTATGGGAACTCTATAACCTGAACCTGTGAAACCAGGGAAAGGGAAAGGTGAAGCGGCAATGTCAGACGAAATAACTTTTGACTATACCATTTGTGGCGAGCACTCGGAAAAGCTCGCCCTGGGCGGAATCACCGTTCCCTCGTCGGTCATGCGACCCATGAGCACATGCCCGTCCTGCGGTCCAATCCATTGGGAGATCCTGCAGGTTTGCAAGGAAATCACCATCGGTAGCTATCTCAACTAATCGCTCTTGAAACCGTCTAGTAGCGTCAGTGGTAGCAGCGCTGCCTTCCTTTAAATGGGCTCCCCCTGGACCCAGGTCGGCCTGATATCCCCATAATTGTTGGCTATCCCAGCGATAACAGAGGTCACGTGACTTGTTGTCGATACGTGGAATTCCTAAAGCCCCGGTGGCTTAATGGCCATGAACTTCGGCCAAGACTCATAAACTGGTCCCGGTGGGAACTTTCTCTGCCGCCATTTTTGTTTACAAGCTTAAGGACCATAGAAAGTAGGACTTATGAGAACCCCAGGTGCAATCTTAGCCGGTTTTTTCCTGATCGTGACACTAGTCGCTAGCGTCTCTATTGCCAGCGCCTTCCAGTGGCATGATGAAGACGTCGAGACAACCGTATTTGATCCGACCGATAACGTTCATAGGCCATAGCCAACCCCCTTGACCCGCTTGCCAGGTACATAATCTCAGTTCACCCTACACCTTAACCGATTCTCCTTTCTTAGATTAGATTGCTCGTCGTGTTTATCCGCCTTTGCACAAGACCATAGGCGGTTTCCCCGATGTCCCGTTGATGGAGGAGATCGCCTTCTCCCGGCTGCTAAAGGAAAAGGGCCGAGTCGCCTGCCTTCGAAGTCCAGGTGGTCACCTCGTCCCACCGATGGGAACAGGAGGGGGGCCTGGCGCACTATCATCAAAATGTGGTGGATTAGAGTTCTGTTTTTGAGCAGCATTTCTCCAGCCGACCTTAAGCGCTTTTATAGCAATACACGATGACGGAAGGTTAGAAGGGGGTGTGGTTGATGTTGCCAATTTGGGCGGTCAATCACTGCATTTTCCGAAAACTCATCAAACAATGTTTTAATAACTCAGTAGCAGCCTGTTTTTTCTACGTCTTTTTTGCCGCCAATTGCCGTCTCTGGCCATCTTCTGCCTTCCAGGCACTTTTAATGTGGTTGAAGGGGATCCCGTGCTTTATTTCCTTTACTATCATCCTCAATCCCGCTATAATTAATTCGCTCTCATAACAGCCTAACTGCAAGACTCAAAAAGGAAAATTAGCACCACAGCAAAACATTATGGCACAAGTAGACTCCTCCTTACAGTCCGAATATAAGGCAGATAAAATCCGCGTCCTTGAGGGACTCGAAGCGGTAAAAAAACGGCCTGGCATGTATATCGGGGATACCTCCGAGAGGGGTCTTCATCATCTGGTCTATGAAGTCGTAGACAACTCCATCGACGAATCGATGGCGGGGCACTGCGATAATATCCAGGTCACGATCCATATCGATAACAGTGTGACGGTTATCGACAACGGCAGGGGAATCCCCGTCGATCTTCATAAGGGAGAGAATAAGCCGGCGGTTGAGGTGGTGCTCACCAAATTACACGCAGGTGGAAAATTCGATAAAGCGTCCTACAAGGTCTCCGGTGGGCTTCATGGGGTCGGGTTATCGGTCGTTAATGCACTGTCCGAAGAGCTGGAAGTCGAAATCAAGCGAGACGGAAAAGTTTACCAGCAGCGCTACAAGCGTGGGGACCCGCAGATGGACCTGAAAGAAGTAGGGACATCCAAGGAGAGGGGGACTCGCGTCACCTTTCGTCCCGACAAGGAGATCTTCGAGACCATAGACTTCAGTTTTGACCTCCTTTCCCAAAGGCTCAGAGAGCTCGCTTTTCTCAACAAGGGAATCAAAATTACTATTGAGGATGAGAGGTCTCAGAAGAAACACGAACTCCAGTATAAAGGAGGCATCGTATCCTTCGTGGATCACTTAAACCGGGCCAAGAGTCCGATCCATCCCAAGGTGATCTACTTGGAGGGCGAGCGTGACGGGGTCGGAATTGAGATCGCCATGCAGTGGAACAGCGGCTATTCGGAGAACGTCTTTTCCTTCGCCAATAATATTAACACGATCGAAGGGGGCAGCCACCTCATTGGTTTCAAGTCTGCTCTGACCCGAACGATCAACAGCTTTGCAACGGAGAAAACCCTGCTCAAGAAAGACGAGAGCAATCTTCAGGGAGAAGACGTCCGGGAGGGGTTGACTACCGTTATTAGTGTCAAGGTTCCCGAGCCCCAGTTCGAAGGGCAGACCAAGACCCGACTCGGCAATAGCGAGATCAAAGGAATCGTCGAAGCGTTGATCAACGATAAACTAGCAACTTATTTCGCCGAACATCCTGGCGATACCAAAAAAATTATCATGAAGGGTGTCGAAGCCGCTCGCGTCCGTGAGGCGACTCGTAAAGCCAAGGAACTAGCCCGCCGCAAAGGGGCCCTGGACTCGGGTTCTCTTCCGGGTAAGCTGGCGGACTGCCAGGAGCGAGACCCGGCCTTGAGCGAGATTTACCTTGTCGAGGGGGATTCGGCCGGGGGATCGGCGAAACAGGGAAGGGACCGGCGTAATCAGGCTATCCTGCCCCTCAAGGGAAAGATCTTGAACGTCGAAAAAGCCCGTGTCGACAAGATGCTCTCCTCTCAAGAAATCCGGCTGATGATTACGGCCTTGGGCACCGGTGTCAAAGACGATTTTGACCCGGCCAAGCTCCGCTACCATTCCATCATCATCATGACCGATGCCGATGTGGACGGTTCCCATATTCGCACTCTGCTGTTGACCTTCTTTTACCGCCAGATGCCGGTCTTGTTGGAGCAGGGACATCTCTTTATTGCGCAACCGCCGTTGTACAAGGTAAAGCGCGGCAAGCAGGAGCGTTACCTCAAAGATGAAACCAACCTGGAGGACTACCTGATCGAGGTAGGGACGGAGAATATCCGGGTTCATTCCAATGGTGACGGTAGTGGCCTTACGGGCCCGCCCTTGCAAGGGTTCGTAAAGAAGGTCATGCGTTGGGATAAGCTTCTTGACCTCGTTGCTCGTAAGCGGAAGGATCGTGCGGTTATCGAGGCGCTCCTTCTCGAAGAGGGCTTTAACGAGGAAACACTCAAAGAGTCCAAAAAACTCGACAAAATCACGGTCCGCCTAGCATCCTATATCAACCTTCTGGCTCCCGACCATGCTCCCCTTTCCTCTAGCCTGGAGGAGGACCCGGAGCACAACTGTTTTCAGCTGGTTTGCTCTACCAAAAATAACGGCACGGGCTTACGGACGGTCATTGACCATGATTTTCCTTCTGAGCCCAGAGTACAAAGAGCTCAGACGTCTCTACGACGACTTGATCACCGCGGGTACCCCCCCCTACCGGATCGAAAATGGTGACGACAAGGCAGAGGTTCAAACTTTGAAGGCGCTTTTGAGATACATCATCGAACGCGGCAAGAAGGGACAGTACATACAGCGATACAAGGGGTTGGGTGAGATGAACCCGTCCCAGCTATGGGAGACCACAATGAACCCCGAAACCCGTATTCTCCTGCAGGTGCGTATTGAGGACGCGGTGGAGGCCGATAGTGTCTTCTCTACATTAATGGGCGATGAAGTGGAGCCGCGGCGGAAGTTTATTGAAGAGTATGCCCTCACGGTAAAAAACCTAGATATCTAAATCTGAAAAACTGTTTAAACGGTTCAAGGCGTTCAATAAGTTCAATGCGATTTGAGCCAGTAGCCCTTTATATGTAGTGCATATGGAAGCCACCCTGAAACAGCAGAAAGTCCCCGTTTACATAGAAGACGAGATGCGCCAGTCCTATATGGACTACGCCATGAGCGTCATTGTCGGACGAGCATTGCCCGATGTGCGGGACGGACTTAAACCGGTCCACCGCCGGGTTCTGTACGCCATGTACGATATGAGCAACAACTGGGACAAACCCTATAAAAAGTCTGCTCGTGTCGTCGGCGATGTCATCGGTAAGTATCATCCCCACGGGGACGTGGCAGTTTACGATACCATCGTACGCATGGCCCAGGACTTTTCCCTGCGCTACCTGCTGGTAGATGGGCAGGGGAATTTCGGCTCCGTGGACGGGGATCCGCCGGCTGCCATGCGGTATACGGAAATTCGCATGACCCGATTGGCCGAGGAGATCCTGGCCGATCTCGATAATGACACCGTCGATTTCGTTCCCAATTACGACGATTCGCTGGGAGAACCCTCCGCTCTCCCCTCCCGCATACCCAACCTTTTGGTCAATGGGTCATCCGGGATCGCCGTTGGCATGGCGACCAATATCCCCCCACACAATCTTTCCGAGGTTATAGACGGCTTGATTGCAATGGTGGGGGAACCGGACATCACCGTCGACGAGCTCATGAAACATATTCCCGGGCCCGACTTCCCCACCGGCGCTTTCATTCACGGCCGCGAAAACGATTCGCCAGGCCTACAGAGAGGGGCGTGGCGCGATTCAGATGCGCGCCAAACTCTTTACCGAAACCGTCAAGCGGACCGGTAAAGAGCAGATCGTCGTTCGTGAGATTCCCTTCATGGTGAATAAGGCCCGTCTGATCGAACAGATTGCGCACCTCGTGCAAGAAAAGAAGATTGAAGGCATTTCCGATCTGCGCGACGAGTCCGACCGTGAAGGGATGCGGGTGGTCATTGAACTCAAGCGGGACGCCGTTGCAGAGGTGATCATCAATCAACTCTATAAGCACACTGCCCTGCAGGATTCGTTCGGGGCGAACATGCTTGCCATTGTCGACGGGCGGCCCAAACTGCTCAATCTGAGAGACGCCCTCAAGCACTTTTTGGATTTCCGTAAAGAGGTGGTAACGCGGCGTACCGCCTATGAGCTACGTAAGGCTGAGGAACGCCTCCACATCCTGGAGGGTATGAAGATTGCCCTGGACCATCTGGATGAAGTCATTACGCTCATACGTCAGTCCCAGGATCCTAGGGAAGCCAAGGCGGGCTTGATGACCCAATTCGGATTGTCAGAGATCCAGGCCCAGGCGATCCTTGATATGCGGCTGCAGAGGTTAACCGGGCTGGAAAGGGAAAAGGTAATCAAAGAACATGAGGAGGTCACCCAGCTTATCGCCAAGCTGCGCGGGATCCTGGACGATGAGAAAGAAGTGTATCGGATTGTCGTTGAAGAGTTATTGGAAGTGAAAGAGAAATACGGGGACGCTCGTAGGACCGAGATCGTGGAGCGATCGGAAGATATCTCTGTTGAAGACTTGATCGTTGATGAGGAAATGGTGGTCACTATTTCTCACGAAGGCTACATTAAGCGCAATCCGGTGACCCTCTACCGGGCACAGCGACGGGGGGGTAAGGGGAAAGTGGGTACCACGACGCGAGAAGAGGACTTCGTCGAACATCTGTTCGTTGGCTCTACCCATTCCCAAATCCTATTTTTCACTACCGTGGGCAAGGTCTACTGGATCAAGGTGCACGAACTGCCTCAGGCGGGTCGTGCGGCGCGGGGGCGGGCCATTGTCAACGTCCTTCAGCTTCAGGAAGGAGAAAAAATTTCCGCCTTTCTGCCTGTCCGCGAGTTCCAACCGGATCGCTTTATCGTATTTGCGACGAAAAAAGGAGCCGTTAAAAAAACCGAACTATTAGCCTATTCCCATCCCCGTGCTACTGGGATTCGAGCCATTGCCCTGGACGACGACGATGAAGTCATGGGGGTACGTTTGACCGATGGCCAACAGGAAGTTCTGCTCTCGTCCCTGAACGGTCAGTCCATTCGCTTCAAAGAAGAGCAGGTCCGGGCCACGGGGCGGGGGACCTACGGTGTGGCGGGGATCAATCTGGATAAGGAGGACCGGGTGGTGAGCATTGAGATCCTTAGCCAGGAAGCCAGTATCCTGACCGTGGCCGAGAAAGGCTATGGTAAACGTACCGAGGTCGCCGAGTATCGGCTGCAGACCCGTGGAGGTAAGGGCATTATTACCATGAAGACCACCGACCGTACGGGTCAGGTTATCGGGGTGCAGCAGGTCACCAACGATGATGAGCTGATGATGGTGTCGAACAAGGGCAAGATTATTCGCCTCAGAATGAAAGACATCAATGTCATTGGGCGTAACACCCAGGGGGTCCGTCTCATTGATGTGGAAGGGGATGAGCGGGTGGTCTCTGTCGCACGCCTCGCGGAGCAGGAAGAAGACAGTGAGGTGGAACAGTAGGTTTGTCGGTAATCTCAGTGGCGCGTGATCGTTCCTGTGCTCTTGACTTGCTTAACGTCGGCGGAGGCCGGCTGGTGGATCTACGATTAACCAACCGCCCCAGAGGAGAATCATGGCGGGGGCCATAGGAATTATTGGTGCCGGTGGCTGGGGAACGGCGCTAGCCAAACTGCTCTGTGGAAAGGGGGATCACGACGTCACCCTTTGGTGTCACGGAGAAGAGACCTTCCGGCAAATTCGTAGCCAATCGGAGAACGTCACCTACCTGGCCGGCATCCAGCTACCCCAACAACTTAAGGTCACCCGGAACCTGGAGGAGGGTCTATCCGGAAAGGATCTGTTGCTCTTTGTCATCCCTTCCCACTGGGTGCGTGAAGTCTTGCAAGGGACGCAAAAACACTTGGCTCCTAGGACGACTCTGGTTTGCGCGACGAAGGGTATCGAGGAGGGAAGTCTCCTAACCATGGGCGAGGTCTTTTTAGATCTCTACGGTAAAAAAATTAAAAAAGACCTTGCCTTTCTTTCGGGCCCCAGTTTTGCCGAGGAGGTGGGACAGGGGCTCCCAGCCGCCATAACCCTGGCGGCCTATCATGGAGAAGTGGTCAAGGGGGCGCAGGGAATTCTGAGTACGCAGAGCTTCAGGGTCTATACATCCTTGGACGTCATAGGGGTGCAGATGGGAGGGGTGGTCAAGAATATCATCGCCATCGCCGCTGGAATTAGTGATGGGTTAAAGTTGGGCGGTAATGCTCGGGCTGCCTTGATGACACGGGGGTTGGCCGAAATGACCCGCCTGGCCACACGGATGGGTGCGGACCCGTTGACACTTTCCGGGCTGCCCGGCTTGGGAGACCTGATTCTGACCTGTACCGGAGACTTGAGTCGCAATCGTAAAATAGGGTTGGAAATCGCCAAGGGGCGGAAAATTAAAGACATTCTTTCGGGGATGAAGATGGTCGCCGAGGGGGTCCGCAATACCCGGTCCGTGCGTGAGTTGGCTCAAAAGCACGGCGTTGAGATGCCCATTGTTGAGCAAATGTGTTTCGTGCTATACGAAGGGAAAGACCCTATGACCGCAGTGCGCGACCTTATGCAGCGCTCGCTCAAGGCCGAACTCCCCTGATCCATTGGTTCCCTGGAAACTATCCCAGAGAGAACAAAATTGACAAGGGTAAAACTCTATGGTTGAAATAGAGTTCTGTTTATTAAAATTGATTGAGGAATTGACATGAAGCGGACCTATCAGCCAAGCAATATCAGACGGAAGAGGAGCCACGGGTTCCGGGCACGAATGGCCACACCCGGTGGAAAGAAGGTTCTGAAGCAGAGAAGGGCAAAGGGCCGTAAGCGACTTAGTGTTACGGTTCCACCAAAACGGGCTCGTTCATAGAGCGGAGCGCCACCTTGTTGCAGGGCCGGGCAAAGTTCCCCAAGAGGGCCCGCATTAAGAAACGTTCCGAGTTCCTTAGCATCTCGCGTCAGGGGAGAAAAGTTACCAGCCCCCACTTTATTGTTATCAGCAACCCCAACGATAGTGACGCCAATAGGCTTGGTGTTACGGTCAGTGCAAGGGTAGGGGGGGCGGTCGTCCGCAATCGGATCAAGAGACTCCTACGTGAGTTTTTTCGCACCCGACAAAACTCCCTGTTGGTCCATCGGGATCTCCTCATCATCGCCCGAAAGGGGGCCGGAGAGCTGTCCCAGGTTGAGGTAACCCGTGAGCTGGAGAAAGCTTTCGTCCGCCCGTGGAGTTAGCGAGCATGACCGATTGGGGCAAGAGGGGAGTTATCCTTTTACTTTCAACATATCGCTGTTACCTGTCTCCCGCTTTACCGCCGTCCTGTCGATTCTTCCCAAGTTGTTCCGCCTATACGCTTGAGGCCGTAGTCCGGCACGGTTGCTTAAAGGGTCTTGGGCTAGGCTTGAACCGCCTGCTTCGCTGTCATCCATTCAATCGTGGTGGAGTCGATCCGGTTCCTTAGATAATTCCTATGGAAAAACGTGCCCTCATCGCGATTGTCCTTTCCGTTCTAATCCTTGTGCTCTACCAGGAGTGGTCAGGGCGCTTCTACCCCCCCCCTATGGAGTCGCCAAATAAGGAGAGCGGCACGTTTCAGAGCGCCCCCCCAGCCCGGGAACCCGAGCGGCGCAAGGCTATGTCTCCACTACCAAAACCTCATATTCGGGAACCCGAAATTGTGGTGCGAGCGGCCAAGGAAGTCAGGATCGAGACCGACCACTATATTGCTGTGATGACCACCAGGGGTGCCCGACTCAAGAGTTGGCAGTTGAAGGATTACCGTACGTTGGTGGCGAAGGACAGCCCGCCCTTTGAGATGATTACGGCTAAATCAGGAGTTCCTTACCCCCTTGGTGTACAGTTGGGCGGTAGGAGCCCTTTTACCGACGAGAATTTGGTCTATGAAACTGAGGTGGGGAACCTAAACCTGACCGGTCATGCACGAGGGACTTTGACCTTTACGGGCAGAATACCCGGAGGAGGGTCACTCAGTAAAAGGTTCCTCTTTACTGGTTCTGCTTACACTGTTGAGCTGGAGGTTGCAGTTCGAGGGGGCAGGAGCGACTGGCAGCCCACTCTCCAGCTGACCACAGGAAGAAACAGTGACGACCAGCAAAAGGACGCTCCGTTCGAAGGTCTCATTACTTTAGTGGGCGGAAAGCTCAAACGGGAAGACGGGAAGGCCCTGAGCGAAGGCAAGAAGCTGAGTGGAGAAATTCCCTGGGCTGGATTTGGCTTTACCTACTTTTTCTTTGGCGTTTTACCGGAAGGAATAGGCGATCGAAAACTGGAGGTAGGAAAAGTAGGGCCGGGATTTCTTCTATCGCTCTCGGGCGCGGATAACACAGTGGACCCTCAACGAGCGCGATACACGCTGTTTATGGGTCCCAAGGATCTCGATCTGTTGAATACCCTCGGGAGGGGGTTGGAGCGGTCCATTGATTTCGGATACTTTACCTTTGTCTCGGCGCCGCTCCTCCACATTTTACGGTTTTTCCACAAATATACGGGGAGCTACGGTATAGACATTATCCTGCTGACCATCCTGATCAAGCTACTCCTTGCGCCTCTGACCCATAAGAGCTTCGTTTCCATGAAGAATATGTCGAAGCTGCAGCCCCAGATGCAGCGGATCAAGGAAAAATTCAAAGACGATAAAGAAAAGATGAATAAGGAGATCATGGATCTCTATCGACGCAACAAGGTGAACCCCCTGGGGGGGTGCCTTCCCATGTTGCTGCAGTTCCCGGTCTTCATCGGCCTCTACAACGCGCTGCGAACTCCAATCGAACTGCGCCACGCGTCGTTCATGTGGATCGAGGACCTATCCCGGCCCGACTATGAATCGCTGCCCTTTACCGTAGGGGACTATCACCTGGGGATTCCGATCCTGGTCTTGCTCATGGGGGCTAGCATGTTTGTGCAGCAGTGGATGACGCCGTCCGCAGGCGATCCCAATCAGAGACGTATGATGATGATGATGCCGGTGGTTTTTACGGCCTTGTTCGTAACCTTTCCTGCCGGCTTGACCGTCTACTGGCTGGTAAACAATATTCTGACCATTGGCCAACAGTACCTCATCAACCGAATGACCAAATAGCGGGTTCTGTTGGAGGGAGATCATTCATGGAGCGTATGGAAGCCGAAGGCGAAACGATTGATCAGGCCATAGAAGATGCCCTTAAGAAACTTGGGACAACACGCGATCGAGTCACGGTAGAGATCCTCGCGGAGGCCAGAAAAGGCGTCTTCGGAATCGGAGGACGAAAGGCTCGAGTACGCGCATCCCTGCGCAATGCCGTAATGATGGAGGAGCCGGACGACCCAATAGAACCGGTCCCCAAGAAAGCGTTGCCGGAGAAAGAGGTAGCGGCCGTCCGGGAGAAGGGCAAGGAGATCTTGGGAGAAATCGTGCGTCTCATAGGGGTCCAGGCCACGATTGAGGCAAAACCGGGTGACACACCCGAGGAAATTCTCCTGGATATTCACGGGGACAACGGGGGCCTCTTGATCGGGCGCAGGGGCCAGACCTTGGAGGCCCTGCAGTACATCCTGGCAAGGGTGGTTTGCGAAAAACAGGGTATAGACGGTGTCCAACTGGTAGTTGATACGGAGAACTACCTGGAGCGGAGGAAAAAGACCCTGGAGGATATGGCCCTGAGGTTGGGAGAGAAGGCAAAAAGAAAAAGAACGACCGTTACCGTCGATTCACTAAGTGCTCGGGACCGGCGTATTGTCCACCTCGCCTTGGAGGACGACCCCTGGCTTACGACCAGTAGCCTCGGTAACGGGACATACCGCCGATTGCTCATCATTCCCGAGGGTGACCGTAAGAAAAAGAAACAAGAGGAAAAACCCGCTCCCAACGTCAAGTCCTCCAAGGGATGAAGGGGAAGGCGGTGTGCGCCTTCTTGACAATCCGGATGGCCCGATTCTAGTATCGGTCTCGATAACGTCATTCCCACCAGTAACGATTATGAAAATCTATAACTTCGACCTCCTCGCCTATCCGAAGGTTCCAACCGAAGCCCCTGGTACCCCGGTTCCCAACAGTTACTTTGAGCCTTCTGTAGGCGTTCAAAACTATCAGGAGCATCTCGATGAGATGGAGTACTGTGAAGAGCTCGGGTTCGAAGGTGTCGTTTTCAATGAGCATCACTACAGCGGTTACGGTATGATGCCATCGCCCAACTTGATTGCTGCGGCGCTCAGTCGGAAAACCAGTCGGATCAAGATCGGGATTTTGGGTAATGTCCTTCCGCTACGTCATCACCCGGTGCGTGTGGCTGAAGAGTACGCCATGCTCGACTGTCTGACCGAAGGGCGGCTGATCGCCGGGTTTGTTCGGGGAATTCCTGCGGAATATCTCTGGTACCATATTGACCCGAAGGAGTCTCGAGGACGATTTGAAGAGGCTTATGAGCTAATCATGACCGCGTGGAGCCAGCCCGTTTGGAGTTACCATGGCAAGTATTTTCAACTCGAAAACTGTGCCATCTGGCCACGGCCCGTCCAGCAGCCCCATCCGCCGGTTTGGATTGCGGCGCGTAGCTCGGAGTCTATCGAGTGGTGTGTCAAACAGCGTAGGCCGGTAGCTCAGGTCTACCAGACAACAGGCCAGATCGAGGACACCTTTAACTATTATCGGAAGGTGGCCCTGGCCGGAGATTGGGAGGTTAGCCCCGAACAGTTTATATTGACTCGTCACATTTACGTTGATGAAACAAATGAGAAGGCCCGTCAGCTAGCCGAACCTGCACTACGCTACTTTTTTACTCTGCTGAATCGTGGTTTTAACGAAGGTGCAAGCCAAGAGCCTGACCCGCGGCAGCAGATTAGGGCAGAGCTTTACACAGATCGTTCCTTCAGCTATTTCCGGGAAGGTAATCGCGAGCGAATCGACTTCTCGAAACTCAGCTGGGACGAGCTCGACGAAGCGGGGTTTGTGATTGCGGGCAATCCTGACACTGTGGCACGAAAACTCAACGGTCAGATGGGTCAAGTGGGGGCCGATCATTTTATGGGAATGTTTCATATCGGTAACCTAAGTCACCAAAAGGTCCTGTCCTCTCTCGATCTGTTCAAGAAAGAGGTGATGCCTCAGTTGGAAAACATGACCGCTGCTACTGACCATCGTCCGTAGATTCCCAAATTACACAGGTAAAGCGATCGGGTCTGTTCCCGTATACCATTGGGCTCTATGAAAATTGCATATTTTGATCTGATATCGGGGTTGAGCGGAGACATGACCGTGGGTGCCCTGCTCCATCTGGGACTCCCTCGTCAAAAACTGGCCCAGGAACTCGGCAAGCTGCGGGGTCTGAAATATCGCCTTGCGGTCAGTAAGAAGCCTGTCCATGGGATTCAAGCGACTCGCTTTCGGGTCACGGTCGCAGATGAAAGTCAGGAGCGGAGCTGGAAGCAGATCCAACGGCTGATCCAGGCGAGCTCTCTCAAGTCCGAGGTTAAGGAGCGGGGGCTGTATATCTTTGCCAAGCTGGCAGATGTGGAAGGAAAAATCCACGGTGTCCAACCTGATAAAGTCCATTTTCATGAAGTGGGGGCTGTTGATTCAATCGTAGATATTATGGCCGTCGCCATAGGCACCCATTATCTGAAGATCGATTCCTTTGTATTCTCTCGTATTCCCCTTGGCCGAGGCCTGACGCGATCCAGACATGGCCCGTTACCTTTACCGGCGCCCGCCACGCTCGAACTTTTGAAAGGGATTCCTGTTCAATGGACCCAACTCGAGGGGGAAACCATCACCCCAACAGGCGCCGCTATCGTTCGCGCCCTGGCCTCTCATGTTGGAGAGTGTCCGCAGATGACCATTGAAAAGGTCGGTTATGGGGCAGGAGAAAGAGAGTTCCCAGACCGACCGAACCTGGTGCGGGTTCTCTTGGGTGAAAGAATCGGGGCCTGGGGCCAAGACGAGATGCTGGTCATGGAGACAAACATCGACGACATGAACCCTGAGATCTACGACTATCTCTTGGACCGTCTGATTGCCAATGGGGCCCGTGACGTCTCTTTCTCACCGATCCAGATGAAGAAAAATCGGCCGGGGACCTTACTCCGGATTATTGCTGAGCCGTCGTCCAAGGATCGACTTGCGAAGATCGTTTTACATGAGAGTTCGGCTATCGGACTGCGTTATTACCCAGTGCAGCGTCTGGTTCTTAAACGGGTGTCCCTTGAGGTCAAGACCCGGTATGGAACCATTGGGGTAAAAGTCGTAGAAGAGCCCGACGGTGGAAAACGGGCGACCCCCGAGTACGAAGATCTCAAAAAGATCGCCCGCATAAAAAAAGTCCCTCTCAAGACCCTATACGATGAAGTCGTGAAGAACTTTAAAAAATAGATGCGGGGCTAGACTGTCCCTTAGGCCTTCCTTATCAAATTCACTAGAGTGTCCAATCCGATTTTCTCTTGAAATAGCTTGCTGAGCAGAGGGCCGTTCAGTAGTGGGATGACGGCTTGCGGTGTTGACTGTTCTATGTAAGGGATCTCTCCAATGCAGGGGGCTTGAGCTAATTCACGAAGTGTTGGCAGGTTATTCTGGGCTGCAAGAGATGACCGGCCCTCCAAATCGTTGAGGATGTACCCCAGGATTTTTAGTCCAAGGCAAGAGGCGTGTTCTAAGGTGAGGAGGCAGTGGTTCAGCGCACCCAACCGATTGCCGACGACCACAACGATAGGCAGTTCCAGATGGCGGGCAAGATCCGCATAGGTGAATCGACTGTTGAGCGGCACCAGGAGTCCACCGGCCCCCTCGACGATCGTGACATCATAAGAATGGCTGATCTCACCGTAAAGTCGGGAGAGAAGTGACAGTTCAATCGCCGCCCCGTTTCGTTGGGCTGCGACACCGGGGGCAAGGGGATCTGAAAAACGATAGGGACAGATCCTGTCAAGCAGTTGGTCGCGGCCCGAGGCCTGTTGGAGGTAAAAGGCGTCCATGGGAAAGAGAGCACCGTCCCTCTTTTCACAACCAGTCTCGGCGGGTTTCATGACCCCGATTCTGTAACCCAGGTCCCGCAGTGCGTAGGCAAGGCCACAGGCAACCAGCGTTTTTCCCACGCCGGTGTCGGTGCCGGTAATCAGAACCCCTCTGCCCATTATCCCTCTGTTACAGTCTTGATGGATTGATATATGACGTCGGTCAGGAGCTTTATCTCGTCTTCCGAGATAGCCAGCGGTGGCATCAACACGATGACGTCTCCCAGGGGTCTTACAATCACGCCTCTTCGTCTGGCCTCTAGGACCACCTTATGGCCCATACGTTCTTCTGAGGAATATGCGGTCAGGGTAGACTTGTCCTCGACCAATTCGATACCAACCATAAAGCCCCACTGGCGTACGTCTCCTACATGGGCCAGGGGACGAAAATCATCTTCGAGTCTACGTTGAAGGTAGAGGATCTTGGACTGCATCATTTCCAGGGTCTTATCGGTTTGAAAAATATCGAGGTTAGCCAGGCCAAGGGCGCATCCCAGCGAATTCCCGGTGTAGGTGTGGCCGTGAAAAAAGCTTTTGAATTCTCCATATTCCCCGAGAAAGGCCGAGAAAACCTCCTCAGTAGCCAGAGTGGCTGCCAGTGGTAGATAGCCGCCGGACAGTCCCTTGGCAAGACACAGGAGATCCGGCGTGACCCCTTCATGTTCGCAGGCGAATAACCGGCCGGTGCGTCCAAAACCCGTAGCCACTTCATCGACGATGAGTAGGATTTTGTGATCCCGGCAGATCTCACGTAAGGCACGGAGGTAGCCAGCCGGTTGCGACCACATACCGGCTGCACCCTGCATCAGCGGTTCCACGATGAGGGCCGCCAGTGAATCCCGCTCTTTTGAAATATTTTCCTCAGCTTCCTGGATAGCTGCCTTTAAGGCTTCCTGTTCATCCATCCTGTGGAAGTAACGAAACACATGAGGGGGATTGATACGCAGGGTAGGGAAGAGAAGTGGGCGATAGAAACGGTGCAGGGTCTCGGAATAACCTAAGCTCACGGCACCCATTGTATCCCCGTGGTAGGCTTCCGCCAGGGAGACGAACCGGGTGCGTTTCGTTTCTCCTTTGAGTTGCCAGTATTGGAAAGCCATCCGCAGCGCCACCTCCACTGCAGTGGCTCCGTTATCCGAATAAAAGACCCGTTGGAGTCCTGGGGGTGCCACTTCAATGAGTCTTTGCGCGAGCCGGATACCCGGGGCATGACTGAGCCCGAGGAAGGTGGAGTGAGCGATGCGGTCTAACTGGTGCTTAAGGGCATCATCGAGTTCTTGCCGGCGGTGGCCGTGGAGATTACACCACAGGGAGGACACCCCATCGATGAATTTCCTCCCCTGCAGGTCCACCAGTATGCTTCCCTCCCCCCTTTCGATGATGCATGGTTCCTCTTCCATCCATTCCTGCATCTGGGTAAAGGGATGCCAGAGATAGGTGTGGTCTAGTTTCTTGAGTTCATTATAATTGTCGTTCATGTTTTATCTTGACGTCCTTGAAGGCCGCGAGTGCCCGGTCCAATTGTTCCTGAGTATGCGTGGCCATAGGGGTGATGCGCAGCCGAGAGGTGCCGGAGGGCACCGTTGGGGGGCGGATACCCTGTGCATAGACTCCAAGGTTCAAAAGGTCTTGTGCAAAGCCCATGCACTGCTGGGTCTTTCCGATCATGAGCGGGAGGATCTGGCTGGAAGTTTGACCCAATGAGAGACCTAGAGACTGAAGCCCGTCTTTAAGAATTTGACAGTTGCGCCATAGGGTCTTCCGTCTATGAGGTTCAGTGCTCACGAGGCCGATGGCGCTGATGGCCATGGCGATAATCGCTGGGGGGAGCGAAGTGCTAAAGATAAAACTACGGCATCGATTAATGAGTAGATCGACCAGATCCCGACTCCCGGCCACATAGGCGCCAAATCCACCCAGGGCCTTGCCGAGGGTTCCCATCTGCACTGAGATCCGGCCATTTAACCCGGACTCTTCCACCACCCCTGCGCCACTAGGACCGAATATGCCTGTGGCGTGGGCTTCATCAACCATGACCATGGCGCCGTGGGCTTCTGCTAGGCTCACGATGTTTTTGAGCGGGGCCGTGTCTCCGTCCATACTAAATACCGTCTCCGTGACAATCAACCTTTGGCCACTCTCAGAGGATGCCTTGAGTGCCGATTCCAAATGGTTCAGGTCCAAATGGCGATAGACGATAACTTTCGCTCGTGAAAGTCGGCAACCATCGATGATGCTAGCGTGGTTCAGGGCGTCGCTGAAGATGGTATCCCCTGGGCCAACCAAAGAGGAAAGGATGCCAATATTGGCCTGATACCCTGAATTGAAGACCAGGGCGGCCTCGGTCCCTTTCCAATGGGCCAGGCTCTCCTCCAGTTCCCCGTGCAGGACCGTGTTGCCGGAAATGAGACGCGAAGCGCCGGAGCCACAACCGTATTTATCTATAGCCTGCCTGGCCGCTGCTGCCAGTGCCGGGTGGTTGGCCAGTCCCAGATAATTGTTCGAGGAAAGATTCAATACCTCTTGGCCTTCGAGGAGGATGGATGGACCCTGTTCCCCCTCCACTTGCCTGAGCCGTCGGTAAAGCCCCTGACGCCTAATATCCGCCAGCTCCTGAGCGATAAATTTCGCGAGCATCATAACTAATTAGTATAGGCTATGGGGTTTATCAACGGGTGGTATTTCCCAGGTGCCGTTGCCCTGCCACGGGTCGACAACAGGGAATTGGCTGAGGGTAATTAGGTTCGGAATGAAGCAAAAACCGGAGGCGAGGCCATTTGGGCCCAGCATGAGCCCGTTGAGCGTAAACTGCATACAAAATATACTTTTCCCGATCCCGGGCTCGCCCGTAACGAGGTATGATTTGCAAGCAGGCAGTCCTCCCCCGAGCAAGGGATCAAGACCAGGGATACCTGTGGAAATCCGTTCCCCCCCCCATTTAAATAATATATTACCAATTTTAGCCGAGGCTGGAAAGTTTCTATTTGAAACAAGGCCTTACAGAGGCTAAAATCGTGCCAAATGGCATTTTTTCTAAGAAGAAACATCGCTGCTCTTGATGGGTACAGTCCGGGCGAACAACCACAAGATGCTAATATTATTAAACTTAATACTAACGAGAATCCATACCCTCCGTCGCCCCGGGTCCTGACGGCGTTACGTAAGGCAGCGAATCATTCCTTGCGGCTCTACCCGGAACCGCTGGCGGACAGTCTGAGGGCTAAGGTGGCCGCTATTTATCGGGTTAATCCAATAAATGTGCTCGCTGGGAACGGATCCGACGAGCTTTTGACCATTATTGCACGATGTGTGGTCGGCCAGGGAGACCGCGTGGTCTATTCGGTTCCAACCTATAGCCTCTATGACACTTTAGTGGCCATTCAGGAAGGCGAAAGGGTCGCGATTCCGTATCCTGATGATTTTTCGCTGCCCGAAGCGCTTTACTCTCAGAAGGGTGCCCTGACACTTTTGTGCAATCCCAATTCCCCGTCGGGTACCCTAACCCCCCTGGACCAGGTGGAGCGATTGGCGCAGTCTGTCGCGGGCCTACTAGTGGTGGATGAGGCCTACATCGATTTTGCCGATGGGGAAGGTCATTCGGCCCTCCCGTTGATCAATCGGTATCCCAATCTCGTTGTTTTGAGAACCTTCTCCAAATCGTTCTCCCTGGCGGGGATGCGGATTGGACTCGCCTTTGCCGCGGAGGATGTAATCCGAGGCATGCTCAAGGTTAAAGACTCCTACAATATGAGTCGTCTCAGCCTGGTGTCGGCGATGGCAGCGCTGGAAGATTTTCCCTGGATGCAACGGAATGTGGCAAAGATTCAATCTACGCGTAAACGGCTCACCGCGGCTTTGAAAAGGCTCGGCTTAACCGTACATCCCTCTCAAGCCAATTTTGTCATGGCTCGAGAATCTGGCACCGAGTTAAAAGGGATCTTTCAGGAATTGAAAAAACGGGGGATCCTAGTGCGTTACTTTGATGTACCGGGCCTTCGCGACGCACTGAGAATCAGTGTGGGAACGCCGAAGGAGATATCGAGCCTGATTCGGGAGATGTCAACCCTCTTAAAACCGTAACCATCGACCCGGTGGCGTTCCTCCACCCAACGGGGAAGAAATAATGGACGCCTAAGGCTTTATGGTTTTCTAGCCTCTTCGAACCTTATCTTAACAATTCGTTGCCCCTCCATATCCACGATGGTGAGCCTGTAGTTGTCGTGCTCCACTCGTTCCCCGCCCCGGGGGATCCGCTTCAACTTGCCCAGCACGAAACCGGCCAGGGTGTGGTACTCGGGGGATTCTTCGAAGGGAATCCCGTAATCGGAGCGCAGGTCCTTGAGCAGGGCCGAACCTTGAATGACCAGGGAGCCGTCGGGCAGGCGGTCCACCGGGCCCCGCTCTTCGGCGTCATACTCGTCGCGGATTTCGCCTACAATCTCTTCTAACAGGTCCTCGATGGTGGCCAGTCCTTCGACCTCACCGAATTCATTAACTACAATGGCCATCGCGATTCTTTTGCGCTGCAGGTCTTTTAGAAACTGACTAATGGGGAGAGATCCGGGGATAAAAAAGGGCGGGTGCAGGTGATCCTGTATCTCGAAAGTCTCCTTTTCTTGCAGCGCGCGGAAGAGATCTTTGTGGTACAGGATGCCGAGAATGTGGTCCATCGTCTCATCGTAAACCGGAATGCGAGAGAAGCCACTTTCCACGAAGCTCTTGAGCACATCATCGGGAGGTGTCTTGATATCGAGGGCGTGGATCTCGGTCCTGGGAACCATGACCGCCTTGACCGGAGTGTCGACGAATTCAAAGACGCTATGAATAAGCTCCTTTTCGGTTTCGTCGAAGATTCCCGTAGCGGCGCCCTCCCGGATCAAGGACTTCACCTCCTCTTCCGAGACAAAGCTGGTTCCGGTGCCATCTTTGCCACCACCAAAGAGCCAGAGCACCAGGTTGCTCGAACCGGTAAGCGTACTGACGAGAAAAGAGGTCATTCTGGCGAGGAGGTCGATGGGCCGAGCCACGAAGAAGGCGATCTGCTCTGAGAATCGCAGGGCCAGCGACTTGGGGACTAATTCACCTAAGACCAGGGAAAAGTATGCGATGGGAATCACGACGGTCATAATGGAGATGGATTTCGCCGAATCGGCAAGCCATGGCAGATCCAAGGATGTGATTATGGGTGTAAGAAATTCCACTGCAGCAGCACCACCGATGGCAGAGGCCAGCGTCCCAACGATCGTGATACCGATCTGAACCGTGGCCAGGAAGCGATCCGGGTCGTCCTTCAGCCGAGCAACTACGGCTGCGGAACCGACTCCCTTTTCCAGTAGCGCATCAATCCGTGTTTTACGGGTTGCAATGATTGCGATCTCGGAAGCCGCAAAAAAGCCATTGGCCAAAATCAGGCCAAAGATTAGCATCGCTACGAGCCAAAAGCTCTCTAGGAACATAGAAAGGTCTCCTGTTGTTTGGGTAGAAAATCGGGGCTTGAAGATTGATTGGGGTCCACGTGAGGTCTGTGTGGAACAGCTAGGGTGGCTCCACTCACCTATATATTAAAATCTATGTCTCTAGAGGGGGAAAAACAAGTCCTTTATTCTGGCCCTATGGACTTGAAGGAAGTATGATAGTCCGATGGACCCCAAAGGTGGCGCCAACAAAGGGCTTTTTCCGGTTGAGAAAAACCGCTCCCCCATTTCCGGAGAGCGAACAACCGTGCGCGGGACGATTGCCAGAATCACCTACCAGAACCCCCAGGGCTCCTATACGGTTGCCCGCCTTGAGGGTGATGGCGTCCAGGGTGTCACCGTTGTAGGCGGTCTCTCTCCCGTCAGTGAAGGGGAAGAGATCCTTGCCAGCGGTCTTTGGAAGGTCCATCCCCGCTACGGTCTTCAATTTCAGGTGGAGCAGTGGCAGAAGCTCGAACCCGCGACCTTAGAGGGAATGGAAAAGTACCTGGGTTCGGGTTTGATCAAAGGGCTGGGGCCGACATTCGCGCGACGCCTCGTTTCTCGTTTCGGCCTCGACACCTTGAGGGTTATCTCCCAAGAGCCCCGCCGCTTGCTCGAAGTGGAAGGCATCGGCAGGGGCCGCTGGAATAAAATTCTTCAGGCATGGGAGAAAGAAAAAGGCACACAAGAGGTCATGGTTTTTCTCCAGGGCCACGGGGTCAGCAGCGCTTTTGCCATCAGGATCTATCGGGCTCTTGGCAGCGAGACCATTTCCAAGGTGAGAACCGACCCTTACTGCCTGGCCTATGAAGTTCATGGCATCGGATTTCTTATGGCGGACCGAATTGCTGATGGATTGGGAATTGCTCGCGACGCCCCGCTGAGAATCCAGGCCGGGGTTCTGCACGTGCTGCAAAAGTTCTCCGAGCAAGGCCATTGCTTTGTCCCTCTGGAATCGCTCAAATCAAATGCCATCGCTCTTTTAGGTGCAGAAATAGAAGAGCAGAGCGTGGCCGAGGCTGTCCAAGCGCTCACCGCCGCCGACCGAATTGTCTTGGAACGATCTCCTACGGAAAACGTTGAACGGGTGTACCCGCGCCTACTGCATCAGACGGAGGTCGGCATAGCCGAGTCCATCCGCAAGCTGCTTGCCACCGGCTCTTGCCTCTCGCCCGGACAGGCACGGGCCCTGGAACGGGGTTACACCTCCAAAGATCTCTTGCTCGACGAGAAACAGCTGGAGGCGATTAGGCAGGCCATTAACCAAAAGGTCTCGATTATCACGGGGGGACCGGGAACAGGTAAGACAACCCTCTTGATTCATCTCCTGGGCCAATTCCGCGACTGCAAGGTATCCTTTGCCCTTGCCGCACCTACCGGGAGGGCGGCCAAGCGAATGGGTGAGATGACCGGAGAGCAGGCCAAGACGATCCATCGGCTGCTCGAATACCATCCCCACGGCGGGGGGTTCCAGCGTCGGGCAAAGGAGCCTTTGGACGTCGATGTGGTTATTATTGATGAGGCCTCTATGGTGGATTTGGTCCTCATGGATCATTTGCTTAGGGCGATCAGACCTCAGAGTCATCTAATTCTCATCGGTGATGTAGACCAGCTCCGTTCGGTTGGCCCCGGCCAGGTGCTGAGGGATATGATTGAATCCGGGGTTGTCCCCATGGTCGTGCTCAGCCGTATCTTTCGCCAGGCCGGTGAGAGCTCGATCGTTGTCAATGCTCATAGGATCCTCAAGGGGGAGCCCCTCTTGCTGGAGAATGAAAAGAACAATCCTGATTTTGTTTTTCTTCCGCGGGAAAGTCAGGAAGAGATACTTGAAACGTTGAAAGAGTTGATCAAGGAACGTATCCCGCGCCTGTTCCCGGTGGCACCGAACCAGGCCGTTCAAGTTTTAAGTCCAATGAACCGGGGCCTCTTAGGCACTATCCATCTCAACCAGGAACTCCAGGACCTTTTGAACCCGAAGGGGCAGCCCGTTTACCGTAGTGGGGGGCTGTTCCGACTGGGGGATAAGGTGATGCAGTTACGTAACAACTACGAAAAAGGAGTTTTCAACGGTG
Source organism: Binatia bacterium (assembly GCA_963664015.2). Lineage (GTDB taxonomy): Bacteria > Desulfobacterota > Binatia > UBA9968 > CAXXLF01 > JACZQL01. Next base: position 1,964,978 of record CAXXLF010000002.1, read on the forward strand.
ACCTGGGATGGATTACGCACGTTCACAGGGAAGTAGACGAGGTTGCCGTCGAATTTGACGGAGCTAAGATTCGTTACGGTTTCGATGAACTTGACCAACTGGGACTCGCCTACGCAACCTCTGTCCATAAGAGTCAGGGAAGCGAGTACCCGGGGGTCGTAATTCCCCTCCATACGACCCACTACCCCATGCTGCACCGAAGTATTCTCTACACCGCAGTGACGCGGGGCAAGCAACTGGTGGTGCTTGTTGGGAGCAAGAAGGCCCTATGGATGGCCATCCGGAATGCTCGAGTCGAAGGTCGATTTACCGGACTCGATGAAAAGCTGAGCATAAGCTAAAAGAGTTGTTTCTTCTTGCCGGGGACACCCCGTTTGACCGAAAACGATTCATGAAAAATACTTTGTTTCGATACGCCCTTCGCCGGCCTATCAGCGCCGGGTCGTGAGGGCATATCTGACAAGTAGGGCAGAATGAGAATCGCCCTAGCTCGGTTCAATAGGGTTCGAAGTTTCTCAATGCCGGGATTACCTCTCTGCCGAACAGGGTGATCGATCGCATCAAATCTGCTTCGAGCATGGCACCGACATTGAACTCACAAAGGATCGTGTTGAATAACCCATCCCGGGCGGCCGCGGATAGCCTTTGGGCCACCGTATCCGGGGCCCCCACAAAGATCAGGTTTCGCTCCAGTAGGTAATCTATGTTGGTCAAATTCCGGGCGATCTCGGCCGCCCCCAGCTCCCCCCGTTTCTCATAGTTCTCAGCCAGTTTTAGGTATGGAGGCATCGTGTCGGTACCGCGCGTACCGAAGACCTTGGTGAAACAGTGAAGCAAGTGGGAGGTTAGAGTGTCCTTTGCCCGTTGGTCCGTCTCATCCACATAGACCAGTGTCCAGTAGCCGATGTTGGGCTTGCCCTTGTGGTTGGATTGCTGCCACAGGCTGAGATAGTCGCGGTAGCGTGGGACCACGTCTTCACGAGGCATGAAGAGAAGGTATCCCGTATGGACTCCCTCTCGAGCTAGCACCTGGAGGGTTTCCCGGTCGCGCGACTGCATCCATAGTGGAGGGTGCGGCTTTTGGATGGGCTTTACGGAAAGTTGAATATCTCGATACTGATGGAAAGGCCCGTGGAAGCTAAATTTCCCGCCCGAGGTAAAAGCGGTTTTTACCAGATCCAGACCTTCGTGGGTTAGGGCCCTACGATTCTGGAAATCGGCCTTGTAGGGTTGAAAAAAATCAGGGACGATACCCGATACCAAACCGAGTTCCAGACGCCCGTGCAGAATGTGATCCAGCATGGCGGCTTCTTCGACGATGCGAATGGGATCATACAGAGGTACCGTGTAACCCATAGGACCCAAGCGAAGCCGGCGGGTATGAGCTGCCGCCCCTGTACAGTATATGGGAGGCGAGGTCATCCAACTTTCATGGGGGTTAAAGTGGTGCTCGACGGAGAAGCCGAAATCGAATCCCAAATCATCGCAGAGCTTGAGTTCACGCCAGAGTTGATCGTAGCGCTCGGATGGCACCATACCTGGCTTGTTCCAGACATGGGAAAAATGGGCAAATTTCATGGTCTCAGTCCATACCAAGGAATGGTAGTTTCTGTCCAGCCTGAGTGAGTGAATTTCGGAAAGGGAGCCCGCGATGGCAGACTGGTCAGTCCATTTTGCGTTGGGGATCCTTGGCCAAGGGCGGGTAAAAACAACGAGCTACTTACCGCGGGACCCGTCTTTTCTTTAAGGGCTTATCGCCGATTGAATCGGCAACGGTCCATCGCTCACCATCGGTTGACCTGGGACTTACGATCAGTTATTCAAGCAGGGATGATTCGTTCTATCTTAGCCGAGTGTCGTCAGGGTAAGCCTCTCGAAAAGGCTGAGGCCCTCCTGCTTTCCTCTGTAAAAGGAGAGGAGTTCTCTTTACTGCTTGAGGTGGCTGCTGTGTTGCGCGACTGTCATAAAGGCAAGGTCGCTACTTTCTCTCCCAAGGTCTTTATTCCGCTGACCAATCTATGCCGTGATTTTTGCGGTTACTGTACCTTTCGGAGGGCTCCCGATGAACCCGGGGCGCACACCCTGACTCTCGACGAAGTGCTGAAGATTGCCCAGCAGGGAAGGATCATGGGTTGCACTGAGGTTCTTTTCAGTCTCGGGGACAGACCCGAGGCCATCTACGCTGAGATGCGGGAGTTTTTGGCCGAGAAAGGATACCGTCGGACCCTGGACTACCTCTTTGAAGCCTGCAAGACCGTGCTTGAGGAAACTGGACTCCTGCCTCATTCCAACGCAGGCCTTATTGGACGCAAAGACCTCGCCAGCCTGCGTGACGTCAATGTCAGTCTGGGTCTCATGTTGGAAAATATCAGCCAGCGTCTGTCCCAACCCTGGGGACCCCATTTCAACGCTCCGGATAAGAAGCCGTCACTACGGGTCAAGACCATCGAAGAAGCCGGAAAGCTCCGAATCCCATTCACGACCGGTCTCCTGATTGGGATCGGCGAGAATTGGGCCGAGCGGATCGATTCCCTCTTGAAGATCCGGGAGCTGCATAGGCATTACGGTCATGTTCAGGAGATCATTGTCCAAAATTTTCGTCCCAAGCCAGCGACACCCATGGGGGATTGGCCGGAACCTGCCATGGATGAGGTGGTCAAGACCATCGCTTTGGCGCGTTTGATCCTGGGTGGGGAGATGAACATCCAAGCGCCGCCGAACCTCAACCCAAATAGCTACGAGACCTATCTTGCGGCTGGGATCAATGACTGGGGTGGGGTTTCTCCGGTAACGGTGGATCACATCAATCCGGAGGCGCCGTGGCCGACCCTCGAGACGTTATACCGGAAATCATCCCAGGCTGGGTTTGTGTTACGTGCGCGGCTCCCCGTGTATCCCGAGTTTATTCGTGCACGGCAAGAGTTCATCGCACCGGGTCTCTGGCCCTACGTGGAGCGCCTTTGCGGTGCCGACGGCTTGGTAAAAGGAGAGGAAAACTATGCATCAGTTGCTGGCGCCCTTTGATACGGCTGATCCTGAACATAGAGTCGAGCAGCTCCTTCCCCGGGTGCAACCAGCCCTCAGGCGGATCTTGGACCGGGCTCTTCAAGGCTATGAAATTGGAGAACGGGAAGGGCTTGTCCTATGCCGAGTGGAGGGGCACGAACTGGCGGCCTTGGCCGCGACGGCCGACCTTTTGCGCCGGCGAAAGGTTGGGGATCGGGTGACCTATGTGGTCTGCCGTAACATCAACTTTACTAACGTCTGCTATGTCGGTTGCAAGTTCTGCGCTTTTAGCACCGGGCCCTACGGGGCCGATGCCTGGAATTATCCCTTAGAGGAAGTGGGGCGTCGGGCGGAGGAGGCCTGGAACAGAGGAGCTACCGAGGTCTGTATGCAGGGAGGCTTACCTCGAGGTATGGCCCCCGGATATTACCGGGATCTCCTCAGCGCGATAAAAACCCGCGTCCCGCGTCTTCACATCCATGCCTATTCGCCTATGGAAGTAACCTACGGCGTCGAGCTAACGGGCCTATCTATGGAAGAGTACCTCAAGGATCTTCGTGAGGCGGGCCTGGGCAGTCTACCCGGAACGGCGGCAGAGATCCTGGACGATAACGTGCGTATGGTCCTTTCAAAAAACAAGGTCAGTGTGGCCCAATGGGTCAAGGTGATTACCACGGCCCATCGGCTGGGGATCCCGACCACTGCAACCATGATGTATGGCCACAGGGAAACCGGTGAACACTGGGTCCGGCACATACTGCTGCTCAGGGAGATTCAGAAGGAGACCGGGGGTTTTACCGAGTTTGTTCCATTGGGGTTTGTTCATCAAAATACTGCCCTGTACCAGCAGGGGCTGGCTCGGCCCGGGCCCACAACAGCCGAGCACATCCGTGTCCATGCCCTCGCACGGATTTTGTTGAACGACTGGATTCCCAACCTACAGGTCTCATGGGTGAAGATAGGACGGAGGATGTCCCAGTTGTGTTTGCGCTCAGGGGCCAATGACTTCGGCGGTACGCTAATGGAAGAGAGCATCTCACGACTGGCGGGATCGGAAGAGGGACAGATGATGTGGCCCTATGAGTTTCGAAACCTGACCTGGGAGATAGACCGGATTCCCGCGCAACGGTCCACCACATATGCCATCGTGCACAGTTGGGGGGAGAAGCCCCAACCCGCAGGCGTTGAGTCGCCACGGGAGTTCGAAGCTCCAGACTTGGACCGCGAGTTGTGCGGGCTTTAGAGAATGATTGTTGTCCTTACGGGAGGGACCGGGGGGGCCAAACTCGTTGAGGGTTTGTATCTTGAGCTCGATCCCAATGATCTCCTGGTCATTTGCAATACGGCCGATGACCTCGAGGTCCACGGTCTCTATGTGGCTCCCGACCTGGACACTGTGGTGTATACCTTGGCGGGGATCGTGGATCGGGCCAAGGGTTGGGGAATCCAGTCAGAGACCTTCACCACGTTGCAGCGCCTCGGCCAACTTGGAGAGGAAACCTGGTTCCGACTGGGGGACCAAGACCTGGCGACCCATCTGGTCCGCAACCGCCTCTTGAATCAGGGGCAAACCCTGGCTCAGGTGACGGCCCGGTTCACCAAGATGTTGGGTATCGGAGCCCAAATTCTCCCTATGTCCAATGATCGGGTAGAGACCCGAGTGAAGACACACAAGGGAGAGATCTCCTTTCAGGAGTATTTTGTCAGGGACGGTTGGGGAGATTCGGTAGAAGGGCTGGCCTTGGTTGGAGTCGAACGGAGCCGGCCTGCACCGGGTATTTTGGAAGCAATCGGGAACGCCAATGGGGTTATCCTCTGCCCGAGCAATCCAGCTACCAGCATTGGCCCGATTCTGGCGGTTCCCGGGATTCGGGAGGCCCTCAGGGAGGTCCAGGCCCCCATCGTTGCCGTGAGTCCCATAGTGCAGCAGAGGCCTTTTAGCGGCCCGGCGCATAAGTTGATGGCGCACCTCGGTATGGAAGTGTCTTCCTTTGGAGTCGCTCATGCCTACAGGGACTTCCTGGATCTAATGGTCATTGCCAAGGAGGACAGCGAATTGATAGAAAGGATCGGGACATTGGGAATTCAAGCCAGAGCTACGTTGATTGGCATGGAAAAAACAGAAGACAAAAAACGCCTGGCACAGGAATTACTGACCTTGCTTTGATCCGCCTTCGCAGAAGACCATGGGCGTAAGCCCATGGATGAATGCGAGGGTCGGACCCTCCGAAGCTAAATCAGTGAAGGAGGGTGCTTCGGCGGATTCCGCCGAAGAAATGATGGATACCACGGGCGTAAGCCCGTGGAGGCTACATTATGAAGACAGCCGTATTGGTTCCAGCCAAGGGGTTCGCCAAAGCAAAGAGGAGACTAGCCCCCGTCCTTAGCCAGTGGCAACGCAGGGACTTGGCCGAGTCAATGTTTCGCCGGGTGCTGCAACAAGTGGGATGGGCGAGGGGAGTTGACGCGACCTTTGTTGTGACTCGAGATGGAGAAGTGGAGGGATTGGCCCACTCGTTAGGGGCTCAGGTGATTTCAGAACACCAGGAAAGGGGCGAGTCTTATGCGGTGAGTTTTGCTCTTGGCGCACTAGTCCAAAAAGGGTTCCGAGCTGTTTTGGTCCTTCCCGGTGATCTTCCGTTATTACACTCCGTTGACGTTGAAACGATCCTGAATCAGCTCCCAAAGGGAACACCGGATTCTCCCTTCGCCTTATTGGTTCCTTCGTGGGATCGGATGGGGACCAATGCCCTTTTGCTCTCGCCGCCCCATGTGATCCATCCCCGATTCGGTTGCGACAGTTTCTGTGCTCATTTGGCTCAGATTGCTTCCAAGGGGGTTCCCTTTAAAATTGTCGAGAACCGACGGATTGCCTTAGACATTGATGAACCCAACGATCTCAAACATGTTCGGCAATCAGGCATTGATGGCGGTCGCTGCTGCGGGCAGATTCTAACCAACATCTAGAGTATGAAACGACTGGAAATTATGGGCCTCGACGGGATCGGCGAGGTCGAGCGGGGTAACTCAATTGGCAGGTTGATTCACGACAGCTGTCTCCGTCTCGGTATCGACCTAGCGGCCGGAGACATCGTGGTGATCGCCCAGAAAGTCGTTTCTAAAGCCGAAGGACAAGTGGTTCGATTGGAGGACATCCATCCCTCGCCCCGTGCCGAGGAACTCTCCCGTGAGTTGGCCAAGGATCCACGTTTGGTCGAGCTGATCCTTAGCGAGAGTCGTCGTGTTGTCAAGACCGGTAGAGGAACCATTATTGTGGAGACCCATCACGGCTTTATCTGTGCCAACGCCGGGGTGGATCTTTCCAATGTCGGGGTGGGGCTCGTCGCGCTGTTGCCTCGTGACCCGGACCGATCGGCGGCACGAGTTAGAGAAGAAATCAGGGTGCTTTGCGGAGTCGCCCCTGGAGTAGTCATCAGTGACTCCTTCGGACGACCCTGGCGGCTGGGAACGACTGATGTAGCGTTAGGGGTTGCCGGAATAGAGCCGTTGAAGGATTATCGGGGCGAGACCGATCCTTACGGTTATGAGCTCCGAGCGTCCCTGACGGCTTTAGGAGACGAGGTGGCTTCGGCTGCTAGCCTGGCCATGGGTAAAAAGAATCAAATCCCTGTGGTACTGATCCGCGGCTGTGACGTCGGTCAGGGTTCAGGGTCGGGGCAAGGACTGTTGCGCCCTAAAGCGCACGACCTCTTTCGTGGACTATGAGGATGAGTTATTGGACAGAGAAATCACCATAGCCTTAGTGGGTGGGACGGGGAATCTGGGCACCGCTTTGGCCTATAGGCTGGCCAAACCAGGAATCCGACTGATCATCGGTTCCCGTGACGAGGCCAAGGCTACGGCGGTGGTAACCTCTCTTCGGGAGACAATCAAAGAGGGTAAGTTGGAGGGAAAGGACAACCTAGGCGCGGTGTGGGATTCGGAGATTGTTGTTATCGCCGTCCCATACGATGGCCACACCCGTACGCTCATGGATATCAAGGAGGCCGTCGCAGGAAAAGTCGTGATCGACGCCGTTGTCCCGCTCAAAAAGGGGCGCGCCTTTGTCCCGCCGGCGGGCTCTGCCCTGCTAGAGGCGCAGGAGATTATCGGCGCGACGGCCCATCTTGTGGGTGCCTTCCATCATGTTTCCGCTGTGGATCTGCAATCCTCGAAAGCCTCATTGGGGGACGTGTTGATTTGCGGCGACGACGACAAGGCCAAGCAAACAGCGACAGAAGTAATCGAAACGGTAGGTGCGCGAGCTCTCGATGCCGGCCCGGCGCGCCATGCCTATATCATCGAAGGCATGACCGGCGTACTGATCCATCTCAACCGTAAATACAAGTCCAAACACGCCAGTCTGAAGGTAACGGGAATCTGAGAAATAGAGAGTCAATGCCAAGGTACCTAGGGTACCTTGGGACGCTAGGCCTGAGAGAGGGCTTGGGTACCCTGGGGGGTCACGATCCAGCGATCCTCGAGTTGGGCCTCCATCAGGTTGTCCGAGTTCCCGTTCTCATTGGCCTTGGCGCGTTCTAGCCACCCCTTGGAGCCGAGGTAATCAACAAACTTTTCGGCGGTATCGCTGTGGTTTTTGATCAGAGAATTGAGATCGGACAATTGGCCGCGCCATTGGGTTTCCGTTTCGATGTATTTCTGGATACGCCACTCGTCGAAACTGTCTGAGCACCCGTCGGGTCCAATAGCCAAGCTTAACTGTTCGCCAGATCTCGAATTGTAAAAGTCGACACCCCATCCGCGGAAGACATAGAGCCATTCCGGTGCCTTTTTGAGGTTCCCAAAGTGGTTTTGCTCTTTTTTTAAGCGAATCTCCAACCCCTGATACAGCGATTGACTCACCGACGGCCCTCTTGAGCGGCGCATTGCCCTGCTAGCTCCTGGGCATGGTTGCTGAGTTGCTGGTAGGCCTTGAGAAATTTAAAGGCATTAGTCTCCAGGGCGTCCTCGGGAAGGCTGGGCCGGAGAGTCAGGACGAGCCGAATGCCATTGCTAATTTGGCTATGGGTAAATGGCTTAGTAATATAGCCATCGACGCCCATTCCGTAACTCCCTGAAACGTCTTCATATTTGTCTAGGGATGTCAGTCAAATGATTGGAATATATGAGGTTTCTGGCGATTCCTTCAGCCCGGTCATCGTCTCATCGCCACCTATCTCTGGCATGTTGCGATCCAGAAATATCACATCGGGCTTGGTTCCCTTAACACATTCCATAGCCTCCACGCCGTTATTTGCGGCAAGGACGTTATATCCTTCTTTTTCCAACATCATCGTAACGATACTGACTATGTCAGGTTCGTCATCCACTACTAGAATCGTCTTTTTTCCGTCCATAATTAAAAGGGCACGTTACCGCAGAATCCTGTCAACTGGTTATAATAGAGTTGCCGTACGCCTAGATTGGGGCCGTTCCTGAGGCCCGAATGTGAGTTGCTAAGGCTTTGAATTAACTTGAATTAGCTCTATCCTGTAACCATTAGGATCTTCGATAAAGGCGATCTCGGTCCCGCCATGTTTCATCGGCCCCGGTTCGCGCACCACGTTACCACCTTGGCCCCGAATTTGAGCACAGGTTTGGTATATATCGTCGACCCCAATGGCGATATGCCCAAAGGCATCACCCAGACTATACAGACGGGGATCCCAATTGTATGTCAATTCGATAACGCTCTGTTCTGATTCGGAACCATAACCAACAAATGCCAGGGTGAAGCGTCCCGAGGGGTATTCTTTTTTCCGCAGGAGTTTCATCTTCAAAACGTTGCAGTAAAAATCTATCGAATCGTTCAGGTTGTTCACGCGTATCATGGTATGGAGCATTCTCATGGGAGCCTCCTGTATGAATAATTTTGCAATGAGCTTAACCCGCGGGTACTTGAAACAGCAAGATTTTTAAAATAAGTCGAAAATTTTGCCACGTGGGTTGCTCCGCGGTCGAAAAAATTCCAACTCGGGCGATGCGGTCGCGCCACCGGATCATTCCACCTGCGAGGAGAGAAATGCACATTTGTTGCTTAAAACTTGTTGAAAACCAGAGGCGCGGCGCCTGCGCACGGCGATAAATGGCTCGATTCAGTCAATTGCTAAACTGTGATCGCGCGAAACGATGACAGAACAGGAACTTGTAGAATTCTAGCACTAAGGCTGACCGGACGGTTTGCTATTTTTCCTTTTCCAAGCCGGCAAGAAAAGATCGAAGACGGGACTTACGTTCTCCCCGCTCCGCCGAATTCTGTTCCAACTCTTTAACTTTTCCAGGTATCCCCTCTTTGATCATGCGCACATCCATCTCTTTGGCTTGGAGGGCGGAATTGCACTCTTCCAGTTCGGCCCTGAGCCCTTCCAACTCGCCCATGATCTGCTGCTGCTCGAATCCCTACCGTCGCAATTTTCCTAACAAATCTTCTTTCTCTCTCAGTTGTAACTCCAAGTCGCTGACTTTTCTGCTTAAGCCTTCTCCCAGTTGTTTTGCAATGGATTCTTGTTCACTCAGTGAGGTTCCCTCCTCCCGTAGCTGGATTTCCAGGTTGGCTGCCTTTGCTCCAAATCGATTGAGATACTTTTAGTTTCACGCCCGTATTTTTCTAAGAGGGAATCTTTCGGGCTCAACTGTTCTACCAAAGACTGATTTGTGCATTCATGTGCAAAATTGGCCCTAAGCCGACCGCTCGGTTACGGGGTTTCGGTCTTATTTTTGGCCGGATCGTTACTCTCCAAGAACCGCCAGCCCTGTGCATTATCGTGGCTGATGCGTACCAGGCCACAGGGGGCCAGGTGGAAGGAGCGATACTGATTGAGTGGGGTCCCCGTGACACGGCACAGGATGCTAACTAACGGGAAGTGGTGGCTCACCACGACTACCTGATCATCGGGCCTATGGCTGCGGACGATCTGCTCCAAACCCCGCCACGCCCTCTTGTCGACATCGGTGAGACGTTCTCCTCCTGGAATCAGGAGCTCGGCCGGCCGCTTCTGCCAATCTTCAATGAACGCTCCGTAGGAGGCGCGGATTTCCGCGAAGGTGAAACCTTCAAGCTCCCCGTGGTTCAGTTCACGAAAATCTCTATTGGTTGTAACTTCCAGCCCGTGAGGTTCGCTGATTGCACGGGCTGTTTGAACGGCTCTTTGCAAGTGACTGGAATAGACCGCGTCAATCTTCTCTATACGGAGAGTGACGGCCATCTGCTTGGCCTGTTGTCGCCCAGTTTCATTGAGGTGAATATCCGTGATTCCCTGGCAGCGTCGTTCGCGGTTCCAGTGGGTCTCTCCGTGACGCAAGAGAAGTAGTTGCATGATGCAGGTCCAGGAGGGCCTCTCCCAAGCGAGAGCGACCTAGCTCGCCAGGAGCGATTCGGTTTCGACCTCGATCTTCGCCCGCGCCCTGAGTCCTTCCACAAACTTGGTCAGGGCCCTTTGCTTTCGCTCTTCCAAGGCGATTTCCAGGCGAACGTCTTTTTGCTCATCGAATTCCTTCATATCCGCCTCTTGGCTTCCCTTAAAGGCGAACAGGTAAATGGCGTCCTTCTGATGATAGAGCTGATCGGCTATGGGTTGCCCTGAAAAGAGCGGAATTCCGGCCTGTTGCATATCGTCCAGGACGCCGATCTTGGGGATTCGAGAGTTGCTGCGGGGAGAGGGCCCAGTTTCCTCCAATGTCAGGCCGTGATTTTTGGCAACCTTTTGGATGTCCTTGGTTTCTTTGAGTTCTGCCAGGAGTTCGGCGCCCTTCTCATTGGTCATTTCCATGGCCTTCTTCTCCTTTACCATTCTAGTGACATCGCCACGAAGGGCCTCTAAAGCGGGTAGATGGGATTCTTTTCGCTCCTGTAATTGGATCAGGTAGGCGACCTTGGGGCCCTCGACCACGGGACTGATCTCCTGGCCTGTGAGGTTGAAGGAAGTCGTGTAAAACGCATCCACCGGTCCGACGTTTTTGATTCCCTCGTCGCTACGAAAGAAAGGAGTAACCTTTACGGTTAGTTTTCTCTCTTTCGCCAGGGCATTGAAACTCGTTCCGTCCACCGCCTTCTGCCGGTCCACTTCGGCGGCCTTGAAGGCTTCTTCCCATCCACCCTCGGCTTGAAGGGTCTGAATGATCTTGGTTTCCGCTTCCTTCAGGGTCTCGGTTTTTTCTTCCCTGAATTCAACTACCTTGATTATGTGCAGTCCGCTAGGGCTCTCCAATAGGGTGCTGATCTCTTCCTTTTTTAAGGCAAAGGCAGCTTCCTCCAGCATAGGGAGAATCTGCCCGCGTGATAAGAACCCTGTGTCCCCGCCACTGGAAGCGCTGAAGTCATCGGAATTGTTCTTAGCCAATTCGGCAAAATCTTTTCCAGCCTGGGCCTGACCCAGGACTTGTTCTGCCTTGGCCCGGATGGTCTCTTTTTCCTTTGGGTCTTTTCCCGGAGGGATGCGGAAAAATATATGGCGTAGTCTAACGGCGTGGGATTGGTGAAATTTTCTATCTCGGTGCAGGTTGTAATAGTCTTCGATTGCCTTCGGCGTCACTTTGATTTGGGAGGCAAAACTGCCGTAAGAGTATGGGATGTATTTCACACGGACTTTTGTGGGCTCTCTGAGCGTTTGCTGGTTTTGGTCGTAGTAGCTTTTCAGCTCTTCTGGGGGCACCTCCGCCTTCAACACATAGTCTTTTCTTGAGAGTCGGATAAAGTTCAAGTTAATCTTTTCGTTTTCCACACGGTATCTTTCCCGCACCTCTGCCTCTGTGACCTGGACCGAGTCCCGGATGATGTCAAAGAGTTTTTGAACCAGTATGTCTTGTCTCTGTTCCTGCTCAAATTGTTCGGGGGTGGACCGTTGAGAACGCAACACGCGGAGATAGAGGTCTTTATTGAAACGGTCGTTAGTTTGAAAGACTGCAATCTCAGCGATACGGTCGCTCAGTTCCTGGTCGGTGACCCGCAAACCCAGCCGTTCTGCCTCCTGAAGCAGTAAACGCGTTTGAATCAGGTTGTCTAGAATGGCCATGCGCAGGTTCGGTCTATCGATGCCCTGAGATCGGTTCCGGTAAGCCTGCTTGAGTCTCAGGAATCGAAGTTCCAGCTCCTTGGCGCTGATTGGATCCCCGTTGACCACCGCAACCTTGCCGCCTAATGTGGGGTCCTGCTGAAGACTGCTGGAACCGAGGTAGAAGGCAAAAACCAATACGATGACGCCCATCATAATGAGGATTACCCAGGACCGTTTCCTCTTTCGCAAAAAATCAAGCATGGATGACTCCGCCTTTTAGGTCGAGAATTTAAAGATTCAGGATATGTAATTCGGTTGCCTATTGCAATATTTCAGCGCTTGACAGGTAAGGGTGGGAAATCTAAGATGCCCCTGTTTCCATTAAGAATCACGAATGGGGGACCGTCCATGAATCGAGTCGTCGATGCCGATGGGCACGTTTTCGAAGATGCGACCATCACGGACTACATCGAAGAGCCCTATCGAAGCCGGAGTAACTTTAAAGGCGGGTTAGCTCGCTTATGGCCTACCTTGGACGGGCATCACTATGGCCATGGCTTAAGGAGTCCAGGGGCCTTTGGTGGAGCTAAGGCCGTAGGGCCGGATGAGTGGGTGAACTTTCAGGACGAGGCCGAGATCGAGTACAGGGTCTGTATCCAACGGCTGGGTTGGGTATGGGGTTGATCAGTTCACCGGGATGGGCCGTCGCGGTTGGTCGAGCTTATAATAACTGGCTGCACGATAACTATCAAACAAGAAGCCCACGGTTGAGAGGCATGGCCCTGCTCCCTATGCAGGACGTGTCGGCTGCGGTGGAAGAGCTCCGTAGAGCCGTTACCGAACTGGGTATGCTTGGTGCGATGCTGCCATCTCGGGGACTCGCCAAGCACCTGGGTGCTGAGGAGTATTGGCCTGTCTACGAAGAAGCCCAGCGGCTAGACTGTGCCCTCGCGGTTCACGGTGGCAGCCATAGCGGTATGGGTTTCGATTCTTTTACCGTCTATGCACCTATCGCGGGATTGGGGCATGCGGTCTTTCTCATGATCGCGCTTCCAGGGTTTATCTTTAACGGTGTCTTGGATAAATTCCCTCGACTCCGGCTTGGTTTCCTGGAAGGAGGGGTGGGCGGGGCAACCTTCTGGATGGACCGGATGGACCGGTTGAATCAATACCATTATGAGATCGATCCGAGAGGGACCCATGGCTATCCAACTTCTGAAATAAATCCCAGTGAATACTTGAAGAGCGGTAGGATCTTAATCGGTTGCGAGGAAAACGAGACGGGCCTTCCCTACCAGGTGGATCGGGTGGGAAGTCAGGCTTTTGTATTTGCCTCTGATTACCCCCATGAGGTGGGTCCCGAAGACTGCTGCCGGGAGGCATCTGATGATCCAGGAATGTGATGGACTCGACGATGAGGCCAAACAGGGTATTCTGAGACAGAACGCAAAGAAATTTTAGGGTTATTCCGTGGAGGACTGATCATGGCTACATGCAAAGCAGCTGTATTTGTGGAGGCAGGGAAACCCCTGGAGATCCAGGAGTTCCCTATTCCTGAATTGGAAACTGGTGCCGTGCTGATCAAAATGGATATGGCCGCTGTCTGCGCCACCGATGTCCACAACCGCCACAGTGCCTCGTGGCCACACCCCATGATCTTCGGGCACGAAAACATCGGAGTGATCGACCGTTTGGGAAAGGGTATCGATCGGGATGCCCTGGGTCATCTCCTCAAGGAGGGGGATCGAGTGATCTTTCGTTCCACCCCCTGTGGTCGCTGTTTCAATTGCTCCATCGGAGAAAACTGTCAGGTCGTCAAAAACTATGGCTTCATCCCTTGTGATAAACCACCCCACTTGAGAGGAGGTTTCGGCCAGTATCTCTACCTCGACCCTACGCCCTGGCTCTTGCGCATCCCGGACCGGATGTCCAATGACCGGGCGCTCATGAGTGTGGTCGGCAATCATACGGTATTGAACGGTATCGAGAGAATCGGGGGGATCAGCCTGTCGGACACTGTGGTCGTGCAAGGGGCCGGGCCCATCGGTATGGGAGCGCTGACACAGGCCAGGGTTGCCGGGGCCAGTAAAATTATTGTCATCGGTGCCCCAGCCTCGCGGCTCGATCTGGCTCGGGAGATAGGCGCCGATGAGACGATCGATATCGGTGAGTACCGTGAACCCAAACAGCGGGTTGCCAAGGTGCGTGAGTTGACCGACGGGCGGGGACCCGACGTCGTAATCGAGTGTTCGGGCGCGAATACGGCTTTCCAAGAGGGCCTAGAGATGGTTCGTACCGCCGGGAAGTTTCTGGTGGTCGGTCAGTTGAGAGGCCATGGGCCCCAGCCGCCGCCCATCGATCCGTCCCTGATCACAAGAAAAGTACTCCGTCTAAACGGAGTGATCTCTTCCAAGCCCCACCATATCATTCGTACAGTGCAGATGATGGATCAGGTGGTCAAGTACCCCGTAGAGAAACTGATCACCCACCGATTTTCATTGAACGACGTGAACAACGCCTTTAAATCCCATGAGACATTGGAAGCCATGGTCGCCGTGGTTCTCCCCAATTCCTAGTGTTATAAGGGGACCGACGCTGATGAAATAGAGGAGGAGGGAATCGGCCCATGTTATATAAAGAAACGGTTAAGACGGTTTCCCGAGCGTTAGGTGCAGTTGCAGTGATGGTGGCCATTTTGGCCTTGCCGTCCAGTGGGCTCGCCGCCGATTGGGATCAGACCCTGGCAGCCGCTAGAAAAGAAGGAAAGGTCGTAATTGCGACGGCTGTTCCGAGCGCTGACCTGCGCAACACTTGGACAGAGATAGTTAAAAACAGATATGGTATCTAATTGGAGCTAATCGTGGGCAGGGGCTCGTGACTGATCAAGAGGGTCGTAACCGAAAACAAATCGGGCGTCAAAAATGTGGAGGTCATCAACGGTGGGACAAGCTCGATCATGGCTGTATACGACGAGGGCTTCTTGGCTCCGTTGCCTCCTCGGCTGATCCTCCCCGAGATGAAGGAGCCCAAGCAGTGGTTTGCGGGGCATGCGTGGAACGACAACGTTACGACAAATAAATATCTGTACTCGTTTGTAGCCGACGCAGAAACCGGTGGGCTCTTTTATAATACGGTTATGGTCAATCCCAAAGAGATTCGCTCCTTTGATGACTATCTCAAACCGAAATGGAAGGGCAGATCGGCTGGAGCGATCCCGCATTGGCGGATCAGGCCGATCGATCTGGTCCTGGCTCTGGGAGGTCAAAGGCGAGGAATACCTCAGGCAGATGGCGAAACAGGATCTGTTCATCACCCATAACATCCGACAGTTGGCAGATACTCTGGCCAAGGGGAAGCTGGCCTTGACCTTGGGTGCCAGTTACGTGGATTACGCGCGCTATATCGAGGCGGGGCTTCCGGTCAAAGAGCTCCCGACGCCCAAGTAGGGCTGGCCGTCGAGTAACGGCCATGGGATCGTGGGGATTCTCAAGGACGGTTCCCGTCCGAACGCCGCGACCGTCTTTATCAACTGGATGTTAAGCCGCGAGGGTCAGGAACTGTATAGCAAAGCCATGCGCCAGGCGACCCGCCGTGTGGACGTGGATACCAAGTGGATGGCGGCCGTTGGGAGAAAAGCGGTAAAGGACTTCTTGACAGTTGAGGAGTACAACAAGATGCGGAACCATCTAGAAGATAAGGTGGTCAACGTAAGAAAGCCCGCAGCCAAGTTCGCGCGTAAGATTGTCAAGTAACCTAGATAACGAACCAAGTGGCATACAGCGGTGAGGCCTCTGCATTCCCGTTTTACGGACTCTCATCCTATAGTCGCGGGTCCGTTCCCTGATCCCCTAGCACAACGAATGTGCTGCCCGTGTGCCGTCCATTGAGGTCCATGCACTCCTATTGAGGAGAGTTGGATCTACTGGTTTTGGAGAGTGAGATGAACGAGCAAATCGCGACGGCTGACCGAATTCCAAGCATCCGAAGCCACGTAAACGGTCAAACATTGCTCTTGACCCTATTGTTGGGATTAGTCGCTGTTTTGGTTCTTACCCCACTCTTCTTGCTGTTCTTCAATAGCTTTCAGATCAGCAGACCGGGTGAGGAGGTGACTTACGGCTTAGACGGGTGGCGCGAGGCCTTTACGAGCCCAGGAATTCGCCAGGCCATATACAATACCTTCACCCTTTCCTTTGCCCGTCAGGGCATAGCGACTGTGTTGGGTATCTTCTTTGCCTGGCTCCTCGCCCGTACCGATATTCCGCGGCGCGGTTGGTTAGAGTTCATGTTTTGGCTTTCTTTCTTCCTTCCCGCGCTACCGGTCACGTTGGGATGGATTCTCCTGCTGGACCCTAAATACGGCTTAGTCAACGAATTGCTCTTAAAACTTCCCTTTATCCAAAATCCTCCTTTTGATATCTACACTTTTTGGGGGATTGTCTGGGTTCACCTCACCGCGACGACCATCGGGGTCAAGGTGATGTTGCTCACCCCAGCGTTCCGCAACCTGGATGCCTCTCTGGAGGAAAGTTCGCGGGTGCTGGGTGCTGGAACCCTCCAGACGCTGTGGCGAATCATTCTCCCTGTTATGATGCCGGCCATCCTAGTGGCCACTATC
Organism: Binatia bacterium; assembly: GCA_963664015.2. Taxonomy (GTDB): domain Bacteria; phylum Desulfobacterota; class Binatia; order UBA9968; family CAXXLF01; genus JACZQL01. The sequence continues at coordinate 1,981,595 of CAXXLF010000002.1, forward strand.
TTGGGTTTTATTCGCTCCCTGGAGGCATTCGAAATCGAGCTGATCTTGGGTGTTCCCATCGGGCTTCAAGTATTTTCTACTCAGATCCACAGCTTCGTGACCCATGAGCCACCTCAGTTCCCTCCCGCGACGGCGCTGGCAACCATGTTCCTTGTCTTTTTGCTCCTCATGGTTGCCATGCAGCAACTCTATCTACGTCGTAAGAGCTATACTACGGTCACGGGTAGGAGCTTCAGTGCCAGGCCGATGGCCTTGGGACGGTGGCGGACACCGGCTTTTGTCTTGATGGTAATCGTAGTGCTGACCATCACGGTTGTTCCGACCTTCTTTTTGTTTCTCGGCACATTTATGAAGCTCTTCGGCTTCTTTCATATCAATGACCCCTGGACCCTGGACAACTGGCGTCATGTGCTTGCGGACCCGATCATTTGGCGTTCTGTAAAAAACACCTTGTGGCTGGGTTTTTTGACCGCCGGATTAAACGTCGGGTTGAGTACACTAGTGGCTTATGTGATCGTCAAGTCACGTTTTGCCGCTCGCGGATTGCTCGATTTCCTCACCTGGTTGCCCTGGTCCATTCCGGGGATCCTTCTGGGAATGGCTCTGTTATGGAGTCTCCTCTTGGTCCATAAGATTTTTCCAATCTACGGGACAGTCTTTGCCTTGGCTATCGCTATGACCATCGCCGGCTTGCCTCTGAGCGTTCAGGTGATCAAAAGTTTTTTCCTGCAACTGAGCGATGAGTTTGAAGAGGCCTCGAGGGTCGCCGGGGCGTCGTGGTTCTCCACTTATCGTCGCATCTTGCTGCCCTTGCTCTTACCCGCTCTCACGGTCGTGGGTCTGCTGGATTTTATCCGCGCGGCGCGGAATATCAGCACGGTCGTCCTGCTGGCCACCGGAGAGACGCGGACCCTCTCCCTACTGATGCTGGACTTCGCTGCCGGATCTGAACTGGAAAGGGCCACTGTGGTGGCGGCTATAACGGTCTTGATAGTCGTAGTTCTGTCCCTGATTGTGCGTTTACTGGGAGGACACCTCAGCGTCAGAGGTTAGAACCTGCACCCGATGACCGATGCAAAACCACATAGTCTGGAAAATAATTCATAAGGCCGAAGGAGAAACTTATGCCACCGCTGCTAATCAGTGAAAATGATGTTCGCTCGGTATTGACCATGGAGGAGAACCTGGAGGCGTTGGAGAGTGCCTATAAACAGGAGGCTATGGGTGCTGCCTCCTATCGGCCCAAGGCAACGGTTTATGTGGGGGGGAATCACGGTTATGCCATGACGCACGTTACCAGTTTGGGCGGGCTTCGCAATCCCCCGGTGGTGGTTCTCAATATCCGTTCCATGCTACAGGCCACGAGCGAAAATCGGGATATCCATAAACTACGCGGCCCCCAAGGGACCTTTATGTCTATGCTGTTTAGCGGCGAGACCGGCGAGTTGCTCGCCATGATGAGCAATGGCGATATATCGTGGTACCGCCATGCGGGTAGCGCGGGGCTGGCCGCCCGGGAGATGTCCCAGCCCGATGCCGAGGTGGTAGGGATTCTTGGTTCCGGCAGTACGGCCCGCGCCCATGCGCTGGCCTATGCCTGTGTGCGCCCACTGAAGTTGTTTAAGGTCTACAGCCCAAGCCTCGAGCATCGCAATACCTTCTCCGAATGGCTCAATTTGAAAACCGGTGTCGAGGTCAAGACCATGGACAACGCCGAGGAGGTTGTCCGGGGTTCCGCTATTGTCGCCGCGTGCACTGCAAGCCGATTCGAGCCCCTCGTGAAAAAGGAATGGCTGGAACCGGGAGTGCATTTTACCGGGGTTCAGACGGGCGAAGGTTCCATGGAGCTGGAGCTGGATGGAATTAAGCTATTCCATCGATTGGTTACCAGCTTCGACAGTGCCTCGAGCCATCACTTTACCGAGCCCGAACATAGCCCGCTGAGAACAGCGACGACACCAGAGATGCTGGATGTATTCAGTGTGATCCCCAACCACCATACTCTAGCCGACGTACTGTCGGGCAAGGCCCCAGGCCGGGAGAGTCGGGACGAGAAAAACTATTATATTAACAATGGTACCGGGGTACAGTATGCGGCGACGGTGGCATTGATCTACGACCGCGCGAAGAAGCGTGGCATCGGACAAGAGATGCCTGCCGAGTGGTTCAAGTGGTTCCAGCGCTGAGAGACATTCACAGGCATTAGCTCTTCAAATATCCCAGGCCCAGGAGTCGATCCATGACGAGTGAGACCTCCTGGTCGGGACTCTGCTTGGTAGAGTCGACTGTTACGTCGGCGTTCGTGGGCGGTTCCCACGGTTCTGTGACCCCTGGGACAGGGTGGCCTTCTGTAATAGCCTTTACGTAGATCCCCCTGTCGTCCCTTCCTTTACAGACCTCGATAGGACAGTCGACAAAGATCTCAACAAATCGACCAATCTCTTTGCGTATTTCTTCGAGAGGAAGTCGCTCTGGTGTGATCCAAGGCACGACGGCAACACCGCCGCACTGGGTGATCAATCGGGCAATATAACCGAGCCGGCGCGTAATTTGATTCTTACCCTCTCGGTTAAAGCCTAGATCCGGCATCAGCCTCGACTTCAATTCTTTTCCGCTGCTCGGCTCCAGGAGAACGGCTGGGTAGCCTAGTTCAAGCAGCCGTTTTTTGACCAACTCAGCCAGCGTGCTCTTACCCGAGCTTGCCAACCCTATGATCCAAACAGTAAATCCTTTTTCAGGCTCCATGGTGGTCGTGTTTGCGACAGTCGAGAAGCATCTGGGATCCATCTCAATAGCTGGATCGTTGTCTATCCTAATCAACGCGTGAATATAAGGGAATTCGTTAGGCAGGACAACTCTAAATTCAAAACCTTTCGACTAGCGAAAGGTCCTAGAAAGCACAGTAAATATCTGATTTTAAATAAAACCGGCCAAAGGCTTTGACTGTATGTGGCTAAATAGTTAATATGTTAACAATCATTTCTTGGGCCCCCTACCCCTGGGATGGTAGATCCGAACTTTAGAAAGGCAATGAATAATAAACCCTTCAAAACGGCAAAGAAGTTTATCAAGAATGCCTCCCTTTGGTGCCTCTGTTGTTTTACCAAGAGTATGATGGCGCTTTTCAGGAAGACCTTCCAACGGATGCCGAGTCTATTTAAAATCCTGTCAGGTTCCGTGCTAGGCGGCCTTATGCGTTTTCTCCTGCCACGTAGGCGAGTCATCAGGAACCTCAATCGTGCCTTTGGGGAGGCCTATTCCCCAGCTACCAAAGCGGGAATTGCCAAAGGGGTTCAGTCCAATTTTTCAAGGAGTATTCAGGACTGCGTCCTCCAATGGTTGCAGCCTGAATTTGTTCACGATCGGGTCAGAATCTCGGGACTAGAGCATCTCGAAGCAGCTCATGCCAAGGGCAAAGGAGTCATTGCCCTCGGCGCTCATATTGGCAATTTTGCTCTTGTTGGCGCAAAGCTCGGCCGCCTGGGCTACCCATTTCATACCCTTTTCAAGCTTCCAAAGGATCCGGGCTTTAAGGCTCTCATTGAAACACTTCCTGTGCTTTTCCATCAACGGATCATTTCGGCACGCCCCAGGAGGGCTGCTGTAAAAAGGGTCCTCGCCGCACTGGAGCAAAACGAGATTGTTTTTATCCTTGCGGACAACCTTAAAAAAGGGAAAATTGAGACCTCTATTTTCGGACGACGGGTCCTCACACCCCGCGGTCCCGTAAGCCTGGCGCTTCGGTCCGAAGCAGCGGTTCTCCCCGTCCACCTCATTCGGAATTATGAGGGTAATCTGGAACTCGTGATCGAGGCTGAAATTCCCATGGAACGAGAAGGCAAATTATTAGAAGATATCGTCCGTAATACGGACAACACCATGGTACACCTGGAGCAGGTGATTCGTAGCTATCCGGACCAGTGGAACTGGTTGACCGTAAAGATGCGTGAGAAAAGGGAGCCGGTTGCCCTCTCGGCCGGCGTCGGGCTAACCGGTCGTTAAGTGCCATCCATACCCTAACCCCGCCTTAGCTAAGTCCCAGTGTTCTACAACCTCCGAGGTTCCCTCGTATGGGTGGTCTAGATTAACAGAAAAATTAAACGGTAGAGACCTTTATTCCAAAGTGCTTTACCCAGTAGTCGGCCGTATAGAGCTTTTCCGCCTCTTTCGCCCTATCTTTCTGCTCAGGGCTTTTGGCATAGTTCTCCATGTTCTCCTTGGTTTCCCAGAGGCTGATGGAGATACCTTCGTTGGGATCCTCAACCCCGCGTAGCAGCCGTTGCCCACGGGATCCTTTGATCTGCTGGCTTTTAGGCACAACGATCTTATCATAATCTCGCTCGTACTCTTCCCACATCCCTGGCTGGAGCTTGCCCCAAACGAATCTTGCGTACATCAATAGCCTCCTTCCACAAGTACGATTTTAATTTTTCCGACGGTGTATGGGCTTCGTAATTTTCGATTTTATCCCTGAATCGCTACCTCTCTTGTCTCACTTGATGCTGGGAAATCAAGGGGATTTCTCCCATCCGTAGGACTTGCGAACGGTGCCATCCTGACTTATCCTGTACCAGGTTGAGCGATGGAAAAGATTGTTCATTCCCCCTTACACGGTATCGATGAAAACACCGCACTGCGGACGATCCTAGAGGGGACGGCTACTAAAACCGGGAGCAAGTAGAAGGGTTAATACGCAGCCGAAGTCGGACTAAGCTCGTTCCCGGATAATGTCTGCGGCACTCGATTTATCATCAAGGGGGAAGCAATGGAAAGGGAAAAGCTAAAACAAGCCGAGGCAACCCAGCGGGACAAAGACCCTCAATACGAATTGGTTTTGCAGCGCAACGCCGCTATTAGGGATCGAGCCAAGGCAGGCAAGATTGTCATCAAGGGGAAGGAGAGACCGTGGCAGCAGAACAGGCAGTCACTAGTCAAGATGTTTCTCTCCGCCCACGGTATCGATGACACGGCCGCACGGAACTGGACCTGCTTCATTCACGACGTGAAGGTTCACTCGGGAAAACACCGCCACCAGGGTGGAATTCAGTTATTCGTGCTGGAAGGCGAGGGATCTACTTTGGTGGATGGAGAAACGGTGGAATGGGAGAAGTGGGACCTTATTATCCTTCCAGTAAAGCCCAACGGTTGTGAACACGAACACTTCAACAGATATCCAGGGCAAGCTGCCAAATGGATGGCCTTTCAGTATTATCCCTTCACCGAGGTGTTGGGGAACATGTTCGAGCAAGTCGAAAACTCTCCCGACTGGAAAACAGACAAAGACAAGTAGCGGCGGATGGCCCATTCTAATTTCATTGGCAACCTTACCGAAAAACCCTTCCTTCGGCTAACTCCTATCCTTTTTAGCTCCATCGAAGCCGGGTCCGTAGGGAACGTTCTTGGCTTCAGTTATTTTCCTGAGGAGAATCTAAAACCTTTCTTACCCGCACGGCACAGGCCTTGAACTCCGGTTGGAGTGATACCGGATCCCGCGCGGTGACGGTCAGGTTGTTGGCTGCCTTAAAAAATCCGTATTGCCGGCCCCAATGGAAAGGGATGAAACCTACTTCAGATAGCGCTGGCCCCTTCTCCCCGGTGCGGATGCGAATAACATCTTCTACCTCGGAAATTAGAATCTTCCAGTCTCCGATCTTCCCCGTACGGGCGGCATCCGCTATAACGTTCAGTACCGTTGCAGCGTTCTCATCGGTTACGAGAACCTGTATCTTGACCTTGGGGAGAAAGTCCACTGTGTATTCAGCGCCCCGATAAAGCTCCGAGTGGCCCTTCTGTCGCCCGAACCCTTTTACTTCGCTCACCGTCATGCCTTGAATGGCAGCTGCCATCAGAGCGACTTTGACCTCGTCAAGTTTAAACGGTTTGATAATGGCCTCAACCATTTTCATATGGGTCCCTCCAGTGTTCCATGGTCTGGCAGGCGCTCTGTCTTAGATTTGTTTAAGGTGATTCCCTATTATAAATACGTACGTATAGTCAGGGTGCGATTGTGAGAGGGCGGCAATCGAAACCTGGGCGATTGGATCGTCGAATTGAAATACCCGCGAAACTTGCACGCACTGCTCAGGGTTTAGGCAAAGAATCAAAATAAGCTTGGTAGGAGAAAGGGGGAAACCGCACCCAGGGTAATAGGCCTACGAAGAAGGCCATGGGCGTAAGTCCATCTGGGCCGCAAATCGCGGCCCATTGTTCTCATCGTTGTCGGGAAGGATGCCGTGACTTCCAACGGAAGGTGTTCTGGGGGGTGCCCCTCTGTCAGCCACGTAAGGGTTTCTCAGAGATCCATCGTGCTTTCAATCTGTTTTACGTGAGTCTTCAGCCACGCCGATCACGACCGGTGCATTTGTTTTCTGTACGACTTATTCGAACGGGAGTCGCCGTTTCTCGAGCTCCTGGGCTAAGGCTTGACTCCCGCGCCATAACACGGGGATCCCGGCGTTGATGGCGGCAGCCTCAAAGAATTCGAGAATCTCCCGCGGCCTTGCGCCGTAATCCAGCGCCTTGCCCAGGTGTCGTACCATGCCGCCCCAGCTCCGTTGGGAAGCGGCGGAAACCATGATCACCATCTCTTTGGTTCCACGGGAGATCGCACCGTCGGATCGTGCCAGGACCGCGTCAGCATAGAACGCCTTGAGACCGGCGAGACATTGGGGGTCATAGCGCCGGATGAGGTCCACTCCCGAGTCGTCTCCCTCTCCACGGGTTTGAATCAGCTCCTGATAAGTTGAATCCTCCATCGGTTTTTCTCCTTTGATTTTTCCTGACCTTGGGGCAGGGCCTTGGGTTTGTGGGTGCTACCGGTGATCGCTAAAATGGGCCGGGAGTCCATTGGTTAAAGTTTGGTTAAAGAAGCTGAGGGTGGAAATGATAGGTGCACTGTATAAGTTATTGAAATTAGGTGGTGCCGGAGGGGGGAGTCGAACCCCCACAGGGTTGCCCCTACTGGATTTTGAGTCCAGCGCGTCTACCAGTTTCACCACTCCGGCATAGCGTGCCAATTACCAAGATAATTATCTCCTTTTCCCGACCTTCGCAACCGGAGAGCCATCCTTCCACCAGTTGCGGATTCCCAGGAGGCTGTGGTATCGTCCGGGCCATTAGAGGTAGGGAGACATAACTGCGAACAAGGAGGTTCCCATGGCTATCCGAGTTCTACATGCCCTGAACAGGCTTCATGAGACAAAGAAGAGGGAGGTCATCCATAATACCCCGAGAATTCACACCTGGCTCCACACCTACCCCAAACCCGGCGATAAGGACGACATGCACTGTCACCCCGGCGATCAGACCTTCTTTTGTTTAGAGGGGGAATGCACCATGCACTTGCCCGACGGTAGGGCGGAGGTGATGACGCCCGGAATGATCGCGCTCATCCACGGCGGGGACTTCTATCAGTTGGAAAATACGGGAGATGGCCCCATGTACCTGATCGGGCACCGCACCGGCAGGTCCGAGGATAACAAGCACATCAACTACGATACGCGCAAAGACCTCAACGAGCTTTCGGTCGAAGAAAGGGACAAAATCCGCGACAACGGGAGGACTGCCACCTAAACGTGCTGTTGGGGTATCATTTCTATCTACTGATGAGGCTTCGGTGAGTCTTTGACTCCGAGCTCGGCCCCACACTTCAGTAGTTTGTCCCAATCGGACCCGTCGATTCCTATCCCTTCCCTGAGGTGGAGTTCCGCTCTCCTTCTCGACATCTCGCCTGGATAGGAGAATTTCGTTAAAACCTGGGGCAGGCTTTTTCGATTTGGTGAAAGTCGCCAGCTCGTCCACTTTTTTGAAAAAATTGTCCAGGGGCAGAAATTCTTCCACATCGAAGGTCTGTAGAAACACCCCGTTGGTTGCTGCCCCTCCCTTGTCCCACCATCCCCTGCCCAGTCCGGTTCCCGAGAGAATTCCTCCAAGAATCTCGCTAACTAGATTCAACCCTGAACCTTTGTACCCGCCAAAGGGGAGGATCGAACCCCTGGGTGCGCCAATGAATGAACTGTATTCTGTCGTGGGTTCGCCATAGCCGTCGAGCATAAACCCTTGCGGAATCGGTTCTCCTATTGAGAATTTGTTATGAAGTTCCCCCATGCTGGTAACAGCTGTGGCAAAGTCGAACATGCTTTGTGCCGTTTCCGCCGGGAACTACATAATCGATCTCTTGCTCATGCGGTTTCGGAGGTGTTCCGGAATGGGAACGATGTCAAAGCGCGGGACCATTAGAGACTTGCCGGTCTGTTTCCGATGGCGTCGTCCTTCCTCTAGCATGTGGGTGCAACGAGACCAGGCCTCGGGAGTTGGATGCTGGCGTCGAAACTTGCGTTCACCGTCGCCCCACCCACCGCACGAGATCACTGCCGCTACACGTTCATCTGCACCGGCCGTATAAATAGCTACCGCGGCACCAAAGCTGCTACCCACTAAGGCGATACGTGCAGCGTCCACGTCGGTTCGGCTGGCCAGGTAAGTCAGCGCACTGGAGGTGTCCGACACCTGATCGAGGCAAAGAATGCGACCGGATTCACCTCCGCTATCGCCACAGCCGCGGAAGTCGAATCGCATCGTTACATAGCCCCAGCGGATCAGTTGATTGGCGATGGCGGTCTGCCCCGAGCCTTCTTTGTTCCCGCCGAAGCCATGGAGGACAAGGAACGCAGGGCGACGTTCGCCCAAGCCAAGGTGTTCGGGCTTGGCGACCACGCCGCTTAAATTTAGACTATCGGAGAGAAAGCTGACTTGCTCTTCCACGGGAAGGACTAACTATCCCCAAACGAAGTGAATGTCCATCCCCGTAGGGGTGGTGAGGCGCCTCTGATCTACTGGACCATGGTAGGCTTGAGTATCACTACCTGGAGTGGAACAACGTGCAAGATCTGTTCGTTATGGGCCAAGACCAACTCATACATCCCTGGCCGAGGGAACTTTAGATCGTCAAAGGTAAGATTTAAGTTGGCCACAAACCAGCTGGTTACTTCGTCTTCTTGTCTACCATTGGCCACCCCGCGGAATTCAAAAATATTCTGGCCTTGGCTGGTCCTGAGCCTCACTGTAAAGGGATGGCCCCCCTCATTCTCAAAACCTATTTTTGCAAAGAGTCTGAAACGTGGGAGGGGCTTCGAAAAATCGGACACCATAAATTGGCTGAAGATCCCCATCAGGCTGAACTTTCCTCTCATCTCATCCCTGACATCATCGCATAGAATGGCTAAAAGAACGCTGGCATGTTTGAAAAACGACTCCTTTCCGTGATGCAGTCATCTAGACCATCTTTTCTCCTGCGATCCGGGAATGCAAATTCAAGGGGGCAAGTCCATTCGGCCAGCCCGCGTCTTTTATTATCGAGGCTTTGGTTAGCTTATCCCCGACTTGGTAGCGAAAGAATTATTTAGGATCGCGCCATTATGGGAAAACCTCGAGCCATGAGACCTCTTTCCCATGGCTATTAAATACTTGACCTGCTGTAACGGCCTGTGCTTAGATACTGAGGCTGCGGGAGGCATCCACTACCATTCTTTAATTGTGTTGGTGGAATCTTGCCAATGCCACTCGGGCTGATTTCAAACTGGATTGAGGAGGGCGACAGGTGGCTGGATCGACTGATGACGAGTATCTGAAAATGTACATGGAGCAAGTGAGCTTCGCCAAGGAGGAGTTGGAGCGGAGAGCCAAGGCTCCGGTTCATATACCCCGGGAGAAGCTTGATCGGGAGTTCAACGGTCACAACTGGGTTCTCATTGTGGACCCGAGGATAGGTTTCAACTCCAAGATCATTCGATTTTGGATCAACGGCTTCCCTCCAGGGGCGGAAAATAATTATTGGAAAACCATGGGCCATCGCCACACGGTGGAGGCGGTCATCTACGTGGTCAAGGGCTTCGGCTACAGCATTATCGATGGCGTGCGGTACGACTGGGAGGCCGGCGACATCATATGTGTCCCGGTCTTCGCGTGGCATCGCCATGTCAATCTTTCGGACGAGGACATGGTCTACGTAGCCTCGACGACGGGCCCGCTCTCGATGGGTATTGGTGTCGCCGTTTATGAGGACGAGCGCTACCCCGAGTATTGGGTCTTTGCCCAGAAGGACGAAGAAGCACGACAGAGTCTGGTCCCCGGGGCCACCGAGATCCCCGATGCTCAAAGGGGCATACCGTCGGGGATGGATCTGGCCCAGTTCGACAATTCGACGGCGGCCAAAATCTACTTTGATCAGCTTCAGTTCGCCGAAGAGGAGGAGGAAAGAAGGAGAAAGGGCAAGGTTCTGGTGAAGGGCAAGGACCTCAAGTTTGAAAAGACCCCTATGGGTTGGGTTGCCCCGGTGGTGGACCCCAAGCTGGGCTTTCACGTCAAGGTAATGTCGACCCTCGTGGCCGAGATCGAGCCTGAAAAAAAATCTGGCGCCCATCGGCATTACTATGAAGAGGTCAATCATATCCTATCCGGCGAAGGCTACAGCATTATCGAAGACAAGCGCTATCAATGGAAAAAAGGGGATAGTTTGGCGATCCCCGTGTTCTCATGGCACCAGCACTTCAGCACGGGTAAGGAACCGGCCCGTTTCCTGGTTCATACGGGTCGTCCCGCCATGGAGAACATCGGACTCATGATTACGCAACAAGGTGAGCTTGCTGATTGAGCGTGTTGGCTTTTTAAGGGAGTAAAGGGAGGATTTACAATGGGTCAGAAGCTTTCAACCGATGCGGCCAAGGCGGCGGTCGATGATCTTTACAGTAAGGTTGCCGATCGATGGCAACAGGTGGTTACCCAGGGCGAGTTTATGACGTCTCTTTCTACTGGAGAGCTTCCTCGAGAGGCTATTAAATTGTTCTTCCGTAACTGGGGAGCTTACACCATCGAGATCAATACCATTGTGGCCTCGACGTATCAGAAACACCTCACGTTTTTTAAAAAGCACCGGGATCTGATGGCGCCTATGGGAGAGAAGATCGCAGATGAGTTTATGCATCCCAAGCCTCCGGGCCACTTTCTGGTTATGCTGCAGACCGCCAAGGCGCTAGGGATCACCGAAGATGAAGTGTTCATGCAGCCTCTCCTGCCCATGTTCCGCGGTAAAATCGATTTTATTCGGGGCCTACTCTACGAAGGGTCCGTCGCTGAATGGTGGTCCTCCATTACAACCGAAGAGATGATCGGCTACTGGTCTAGGGATTTTCGAGCCGCACTCACGAAAAAATACGGCTTCAGTGATCAGGAGGCGACCTACTTTGGTACACACGAGGAGGCCGACTTGGCCGAGCATGAGGACGGGGTCATGGCCCATGGATCGTTCAATCGGGCCATGCTTCAGCGTCTCTTGGAAGACGGGATGGCAGAGGAACGGCCCGGGTACGGATTGGCCTACTGTTCCCAGACTTCGGTGGACCTTCACGCGCAAATGCTCCAGTCGGCCTTGGAGGCATATAAGAAAAGAGGTTAGTCAATTTCTGTGGTGACATTTGAGTCTTGGGTCGGGAACCAAGACTGCGAGTCCAATTGACACCGATGGTGACGGGCGTTATTGGAATCAGTTTTTATTTGGGAATTTGTTATTATTTTACGTGCCATTCTGAGATGAAGCTAAAAGGAGACAGAATCAAAATGAAATCTCGTTTGATGCCCATTGGACAAGGTCTATTTTTAATTGTGGCAATACTGTTCGTGTTCAATACGATCGCTTCGGCTGAGTCGGCCAGGTCGTTTTACAAGGGAAAGGAGATTACCATTCATATAGGCAGCTCTCCGGGGGGATCCGTGGATATCACGGCTCGGACGGTGGCTCAATCATTGGGGAAATACACGGGTGCTAACATCATTGCCACCAACGGACCGTTGGGTGGGGGCGGCCGGGCCACCATGAATTTTCTCGTCAAAAAAGCCAAACGTAACGGCCTGGCCCTCGGCTGGCATATCGGCGCCGCGGCGACCATCTATCAGATGTACGGCGTCGGAGTGGATTATGACCTCAGGACAATGGATTGGATCGGCGTGGTTACGCCGTTGCGCAATACTCTGATAGTGAACGGAAAGAAGTTTAAGTCTATAGACGACATCAGAAAGGCCAAGACGTTCTTCTTGGGTGGGGGTGCAAGCCAATCGGTGGATAGCCAGCAGGGCATGGTGGGGTTAAACGCCCTGGGTGTTAATTATAAGTTGGTCACAGGTTATCGTGGAACAGGACAGATAAGGACGGCGGTACTCCGTGGAGAAATCGATGCATTTGCCCGCGATTACGCGGGATCAGAGGGCGAAATCAAAGCGGGGAACCTATTCGCCGCCGTTCACCTGGGTGCTGTCCGAGATCCAAGATTACCTGATGTCCCTACCATATTCGAGGTGGGGAATGTGAAAGGGGTTTATAAAAGTCTTCTGGTGGCGACCGGAAAGGCCGGTTATTTTTTGATTGGTCCTCCGGGACTCCCCAAAGACCGGTTGAAATTTCTTCGGGATGCGCTGAAAAAGGTCGTGGAAGATCCCGAGTTCAATAATCGGGCGAAGCGTGTGGGATTCATTCCTACCTATATCGCTCCTGGGGAGGCTTTGCAGGTTGTTAGAAATCTCTTCAATTTGCCAAAGGAAGAACAAGAAAAGATCTTTGCTCTGGCAAAGAAGGCAGCAAAGTAAACCCCGTAAACGGACTCACTTCCAAAACTTTGAGCCAATGTCCTCCGTGGAGTTATGGTCCGTGACTCCACCGAGGGTCCCGCCACCCGGGAATAGAAGGAAGTTGAGGAAGGAAGTGTTATGGCCATAGAAGTGGGGGCTCAATTCTGGCCTTGGGATTCCATTAAGAGCCTCGTGACCTACGGTAAAAAGGCCCTTCAGGAATACCCTTTTGACTTCATCTGGATGTGTGACGAATTCCAGTATGAAGACTGCAGTACCATCCTGGCCGCCATGGCCATGAACCTGGACGTATCGGTGGGTCCCATGGTGACATTCCCCTGGCGCAATCCTCTGGACTTGGCCCAGCGGTACGCCTCCATCGCAAAATTGGCGCGTCCCGGGAGGGGAGTTTCCATCGGTCTTGGCGTGGGTGGAGCTGTCCAGGTGCAGGTGACCGCTGAAAAGCGTAATCCCGTGTCCGTGATGCGGGAAAGCGTTCAATTGATGCGGGGGCTCCTGGCGGGAGAGTCGGTCGAGCTGTCCCGTTTTCCGCAACTGGCAAACCGGTTTCGCTACAACACAAAGACCAGCGCACGTCTTTATTTCCCTCCCCCTGAGCGTGTTCCCGTCTACCTGGCTGCGGGGGGGCCCAAGATGTACGAGGTGGCCGGTGGACACGCCGACGGCGTGATCTACTCTCAACTGGTGGGTCGCACTTCGTTGCGTGGGGTTCAAAAGGGGCTGCTGAAGCAGGCGGTTGAGGCGGTGGACGCGGCGCGCAACCGGTCGGACGACGCCAATCGTCCCTTTAAGAAAATTTATAACATTCACATTTCTGTCTCGAGAGATGGAAAACGCGCCCTTGATTGGGCGAAAAGAAACAGCTCCTACGGATTGTCCGGGACCTCCATTCGATACCCGGAGGTACTGGACACCCTGGGACTCGATCGGAAAGAGGTCGGTTTTGTGGCTGAGGCCTATCTCCAAGGGCTTGGCGTGGATGAGGCGGCCAAGAGGGTGTCGGACGACCTGGTCAAAAAGGCCGGCTTTGTTATTGCCGGAACTCCGGAGGAATGCACCGAGCAATGCTTGGAGTTAAAGGGGCACCTGGCGGACTTGGATTTTGATCAGCTTGTGATAGGGGTCCCTCTGGGCCCGGAAATTCCCGAGGCCCTGCGCCTGTTGGGAAAAGAGGTCCTCCCCCATCTCTTCCCATAGGCGGGACCCAGCAGGGAGGGCCTTCCGCGACATGGGGTTGCATTAGGAACATATATGGAAATCGGACTTCACCTGTGGCCCTGGCATTCCATAAAGGAGTTGATGGACTATGCCCAAGCGGCGCGCCGAGAGTACCACTTTGATCATATCTGGCTTGTGGATGCCATGCAGTACGAGGATGCCTTTACGGCCCTGACGGCCATGGCCATGAACATCGATGCCTCTTTGGGCACTATGGTGACCTTCCCGAGAAGGAATCCCATGGAGCTGGCCCAGAGGTTTTCCAGTATCTCCCACCTCATGCCCGAGGGACGGCAGGTGGTTGCCGGCCTGGGATCCGGTGGACGACTCCAGGAATCAGTCTTGGCCGAGGGGACAAGCCCGGAAAAGGTTTCGGTGGTAAAAGAAACCGTCTCCTTTCTGCGCCAGCTATTCGCCGGACAGAGCGTGGAATTGGGCCAATTCCCTCTACTGGCCTCCCGCTTCAACTACAACCTGGATGCAAAGGCCCGGCTCTATTTCCCCCCACAGGGATTGTTGCCCGTCTATCTTGCCGCCGGTGGGCCCAGGATGTTTCAACTTGCCGCCCAGGAAGCCGATGGGGTTATCTTGACCCAGATCAATCCGTGGACATCGCTGGCGGGTATGCGCGCTGGACGATTCCGGCAGGCGATCGACACGATCGAGTCGACGCTGAAGGCTTCCGGAGGCGGACGCCGCATCAAGAGGATATACTCGGCCAAGATATCAGTGTCTCAGGACGGCCAAGCAGCAAAACAGTGGGCCAAAAGGCAGATATCCTACGGAGCCGCCACCTATCCGAAAGCCCTGAAGGAGTTGGGCTGTGATGCTGACGAGATCGAGAGTATTCGATTGGCCTATGTCCAGGGTCTGGGCATAGAAGAAGCGTCGGGCCGCGTTTCCGATCGATTGGCCGGGCAACTCGGGTTTGTCACGGCGGGCACGCCGGAGGAATGCATTGCCGGCTATGAAGAGATTTTAGACCACCTTGAAGGGTTGGGATTCGATCACCTGGTCATGGGGGTTCCCCTTGGCCCCAACGTGACCGAGGCGTTAAAGCTCATTACGAAAAAGATCCTTCCCGCTCTCAAAAGTCGGTTGGCAAGATAGGCTAGTTAGGCTAGGAAAGGCGAAGAGGGTAACCGAATGAAAATTGAGTATTCTGCCCTCGATACCAATGCAGTGGATTCCTATCGGGGCCAGCTCAAGGGGTTGCGGATTTTTCCTGTACCGGTTTGACCGCCCGCTCGACGAACCCATCATCAACATAATAATTTTCATAATCTTGGCGACGGATAAATTAGGGAATATTTAGGAGAAGGTGTAGCAAAAATGGCTTTTGTGATCGGCCTGGATGTGGGTGGGACTTTTACCGATTGCGTGGTGGTTACCGACCAGGGGGAAATGTTTGTGGATAAGGCCTTTACCACTCCACAGAACACGGCCCTGGGCATGATCCAAGCGATCGAAAATGCGTCCCGGTCTATGGGGATGCCCGTTGAACAGCTCCTTCCCGAGACTGTGACCTTGGCCTTGGGGACAACCACGCTGACCAATCTACTCATTACCCGACGAGGTGCTAAAGCCGGGCTCTTGACGACCAAGGGGTTCGAGGACACCACCCTGATCGGTCGCGTTCTTGCAAAAACAGAAGGACTCCCCGATAACGAGAAATTGGATATTCTGGCCTGGGGCAAACCGACACCTATGGCGTCACGCCCCTTTATTAAGGGAGTAACGGAGCGCGTCGATTATAAAGGTTCCGTTGTCGTACCTCTTGATGAAGCTGAGGTCCGACGGGTAGCCGCCGAATTGATAAAGCAGGGAGTTGAGACCATCGCCGTCTGCTTTTTGTGGTCCTTTATGAATTCGAATCATGAGCGGCGCGTGAAGCAAATCCTCAACGAGACCTACCCTCGTTTGTTTGTGACGTTGAGCAGCGAAGTCGCTCCCGTTCTTGGGGAATATGAACGTGCGCTCACGACGCTTATGAACGCCCACCTGGGGCCGGCGGCGGCCCGTGAAATTCATGGCATGCAGGAGGTCTTTGCCGAGAAGGGATTTAAGCGCCATTTTCTCGTCATGCAATCCAATGGAGGTGTGATCTGGGACGAGGAAGTCCCCAAGTGGCCGGTGAATATCTTGGCTTCCGGTCCTGTGGGAGGCGTCAATGAATCTGCTTCTATAGGGAAATTGCTTGGCCATTCTAATGTCATTGCTACGGATATGGGCGGGACCAGTTTCGATGTGGGTATCGTTGTCGGTGGTCGTCCGCATCTGGTGCATACGGCTATCTACGATCGCTTCCGGACCTTCGTGCCCACTGTCGAGGTGGTCTCCATTGGTGCTGGGGGTGGTAGCATTGCCACCATCGATCCGCTAACCAAGAGGCTTCTGGTGGGGCCCGGTAGCGCAGGGTCGGATCCCGGGCCCGTTTGTTATCAACGCGGAGGAACGGAGCCGACGGTGACCGATGCCGACGTCGTCCTGAATCGGGTTTCGCCCGAAAGCTTTCATGGTGGAAGACACACCCTTAACCGAGAAGCGGCACAGAAGGCGATTGAGGAACGAATTGCGAAACCCCTCGGTTACGACACTTTTCGTGCGGCAAAGGGGATTCTCGACATCGTCGATGCGCGCATGGCCGATCTTATTCGCAAGCTGACCGTCGAGCGAGGTTTGGATCCGCGCGACTTTGTTATGTTTGCCTATGGAGGGGCAGGGCCGGTGCACGTGGGTGCCTATGGCCGGGAGATCGGACTCAAGCAGGCAATAGTCAGTCCCTACGCCCCCGTCTTTTCCGCCCTGGGGATTGCCTCTTCTGACATGGCCCGTCACTACAGCCGGTCCGAGCCCATGCAACAGCCCTTTGATCCAGGGCAGATGACGCGGGTCTTTACCGAACTGGAAGGTCGGGCCAGGGACGACCTGCTTCAGAGCCGGGTGGAGATGGACCAGGGGGTGACGCTCAACCGGTTCGTCGACATGCGCTTTCGCTACCAGGTCCACGAAATTCGGGTGCCCATATCAGCCGAGTCAGCTGAAGTCTCATCCTCCCAAGGCATCAGCGCCCTGGTGGAGGACTTCATTGCCCTTTATGAACAGACCTTCGGTCAAGGTACGGCTCTCAGAGAGGCTGGGGTTGAAGTTCTTACCTTCCACGTTGTTTCCATCGTCAAGGCCAAGGCCGCTGCCTTAAAAAAATATCCAGAGGGTGGCTCTGACCCCGGCCACGCCCTGAAGGGGGCTCGATCCGTATTCTGGGACGATGCCTTTATGGATACCCCGATCTTTGATCAGGGTCGCCTCGCCGCAGGCAACCAAATCAACGGGCCCGCGGTAATAGAGGCTCCCAATACGAATATTCTTATCCATCCCGAGCAGCGGGCCCGGTTGGATCCCTACTTAAACGTGGTGATCGATTTGTGATGATTTAGATGAAGGGAGGGAAACGGCCATCGACCCGATAACCTTTGAAATTCTCCGACACCGCTTCACCACTCTAGTGGAGGAGGGGGCGCTCGTTTTGAAAAACGTTTCAGGCTCGCCGAGCGTTGCCCATTCCCACGACTGCAATGTCGCTCTCCTGACCCACGAAGGGGAGGGGGTTGTAATCGGTCCCAATATCGTGTCACACGCCCTTTCGTGTATGCATACCGCTCGTTACGTACTTCAGGAATACGGTGAAAATCCTGGAATTAAAAAGGGCGATATGTTTCTGAGCAATCACCCTTATATCAGTACTCCTCATCAAACCTGTATCGCTCTGGTCGCGCCCATTTACTGGGAAGGTGATGTCGTAGCATGGTCGGGGGCCGGAATCCATGTGGCGGATATGGGGGGGCCGGTACCCGGACAAGTCTCTGTCGGGGCCCAATCCATCTGGGAGGAACCCCAGCCCATTCCTCCCATAAAAATCGTAGAAGGAGGCATCCTTAGAAAAGACATTGAGCAGGAATACCTCATTCGTTCTCGAACCCGGATCCAAAACGCCATTGACCTGCGAGCTAAGATCGCTGCCAATAACACCATCAACAATCGTATCCTGGGTTTGATCGAGCGGTACGGGGTAGATACGGTCAAGACAGCGGCTGAGGAAGTAATTGAATTTTCCGAGCAGCGGCTGCGCGCCATCTTGAAGAAAATCCCCGACGGATCCTGGTCACACACGTCCTATCTGGATTATTTCGATCAAGGACGCACGGACCTATACCTCTGTCGCCTGAAACTTACCAAACAGGGCGATAAGCTGCTCTTTGACTTTCGTGGCTCTTCTCCACAAGCCCCAGCGGTGATCAATGCGACTTTTACTGCCTTGCAGTCATCGGTGGTCCGTATGGTCATGGCCATCTTTGGTTACAGCATCGGTTTGTGCCCCGGGGCTGTCTTGCGCTCGATAGAGATCGAAGCCGAGCCGGGGACTGTGGTCAACTGCTCCTGGCCGGCAGGGGTTTGTAAAGGAACGACCTCCGCTACCTACAGTATTATGGCCTCCACTGCCTCTTGTCTCAGCAGGATGCTGGCTTCGAGCGGTGATACCTCGGGGAGAACCGTAGCCCCTTTCAAAGGTCATATGCATATGATGGAACTCATGGGAAAGGATCAACGGCATCACATCTTTGGCACTGTCTTTGTGGACGGTAGTTTGGCTCAGGGCAACGGTGCCATGAGCACAAAGGACGGAATCGACACGGGGGGCGGAATGGATCCGGCCGTTGGCATCCCTAATGTAGAGACCAATGAGTTTCGCTACCCCATGCTCTACCTTTATCGGCGCCAGCAGGCCGACACCGGTGGTCCGGGAAGGAATCGAGGTGGAGTCGGCCTGGCCGCGGCGTTTATTCCCTATGGCGCCCAGGGTATCCCGAATGTGACCTTCCACGGCCATGGGTTGACCTGCCCGACAGCCTCCGGACTGTACGGCGGGTCCTATGGCGGTATGAATCACGTCGTAGTGAAGCGCCATTCCAATATCCTGAAGTTGTTTGAGCAGGGGACGCTACCTTCGGACATAGACGAGATTAGCGGTGAGGTCGAGGTGCCGGAACTGGTGAGCCGATCCTTTTTAAATGGCGATGATGTCTATCACGGCATTAGCTGTGGCGGAGGAGGTTACGGGGATCCCGCCGAGCGAGAGCCCAACCGGGTGCTTCAAGATATTCGCCACGGGTTAGTTTCTCGAGAATGGGCAGAAGAGATTTACGGGGTCGTCCCCGGGCCGGCGATGGAGGGCGTGGATGGTGAGGCTACAGAAAATCGTCGCCGCGCCATAAGGGAGGAAAGAAAACGTCGATCCCGACCGCCAGAGAAAAAGTCCCGAATTCAGCAACCGTCACTTGCCAAAGAGCAAAGGACAGACTCGACCCGGGGCACCATGGCGCTAACCCTGGTCCCCCAGGGCGATAGTGACGCTTACCAGTGCCATTGCGGACAGATTCTATGTCGTGCCGATGAGGACTATACGCAGGTTTGTCCCTGGGCGGAACTGGGATGCGAGGAGACGGGTCCCTACCTCTCAAGTCCGGAATTTCGGGTTCGAGAGTATTATTGTCCCGGTTGTTTTTCTCTGTTGGAAGTAGAAATGGTCCAGAAGGAACCCTCTGGAAATTAGCCAAATTAGCCTGGTTCGGAAAAATATCGCGAATGAAAATTCGGGGAACGCATTGTCATCACAGCCTGGGAAAGAATTTTGAATCGGCGTTGACCGGTCACCGACTGCGGTAAGGTTTGACAGTCAATGAACGTTTCATACGCTTTAGTCACTGAATCGAGCAACCCATGTTAGAAGCTGCCGCCACAGCCTTTCAAAACCTGATGGATCTGGAACGGATGGGTTTTCTCATCGCCGGCGTTCTCATGGGCTTGTCACTGGGGGCGATTCCCGGGCTCGGGGGGCTGGTCGGTCTGGCTATTCTTTTGCCGCTCACTTTCAATATGGATCAGTATGCCGCCTTTGCCATGATGATCGGTCTGACCTCCGTCGTCAGCAGCTCCGATACCATCCCCTCCGTTCTTTTCGCCGTGCCGGGAAGCGTGGCGTCCCAGGCGACTATTTTGGACGGGCATCCCATGGCGAAGAATGGAGAGGCGGGTAGGGCCTTTGGAGCCGCCTATATGGCCTCCTTGATCGGAGGCCTGTTCGGGGCCTTGGTATTGACCCTGTCCATACCGATCCTTCGTCCCTTGGTCCTGGCCTTCGGGGCCCCCGAATTTTTTATGCTCGCCCTGTTGGGCCTTTCCATGGTTGCGGCCCTGAGCGGGCAAGAGCCGATCAAGGGAATCCTGGCCGCTGCCATGGGCCTGTGGTTCGGGGTTATTGGTATGAATCCCCAATCCAGCGAGCTGCGCTGGACTTTTGACTTGGTCTATCTGTTGGACGGGGTTCCTCTGATACCGCTGGGGCTTGGAATCTTTGCTATTCCTGAAATTATCGACCTTACGATCAAGGGGACTCGAATCGCCGATGTGCCTACGGGGGCCATCACGGGCGTCGGACAGGGGATCCGGGATGTCTTCAGGTCCTGGTTTCTGGTCCTCCGCTGTAGTGCACTGGGTGTCTGGATCGGGTTTCTTCCCGGCTTGGGTGGTGCGCTGGTGGACTGGTTCGCCTACGGCCATGCCCTACAAACGGAAAAGGGGGCCAAGGAGACCTTTGGCAAGGGCGACGTGCGCGGCGTGATTGCACCGGAGAGCGCCAACAACGCCAAGGAGGGCGGCGCCTTGATTCCAACCATTGCCTTCGGGGTTCCCGGGAGCGTCTCCATGGCCTTGCTCCTGGGGGCCTTTATGATCCATGGCCTGACTCCAGGGCCGGATATGTTAACCACCAACCTCGATGTAACCTTTACACTGATCTGGAGCTTGGCCCTTGCCAATATATTTGGTACGGCAATACTGTTGCTCTTGACCAACCAGCTGGCGAAGCTGGCGACCGTCAGGATTCACATTCTTGCCCCCCTGGTGATCGTAGTGGTCTTCCTGGCTGTCTTCCAGTCCTCCGGCACTCTGGGGGATGTTGTGGCCCTTCTGTTCTTTACCACGCTGGGTTGGTTCATGAAGCGGTTCGGTTGGCCGAGGCCTCCTTTGGTTCTGGGCTTTGTCCTCAGCCCCATTGTCGAGAACAACCTGTACATTGCTATGCGCCGGTATGATTTGGGTTGGCTCTTGCACCCAATGGTCCTGGTCATCGGCGCGGTGCTGGTGCTGAGCATGGCCTATAGCCTGGGCTTTTTAAAGCGAAAAGAACGGCTGGGAGGAGGGCAGTCTTTTGATGACATTTAAATGGACGGCGATCCCCTCCCTTCTCGTTGTGGCTGTCTTTGGCCTGGGGCTCTATACGGCCAAGGACTGGACCGTTCAGGCCGGCCTTTTTCCTCTGGCCATCGGTATTCCCGCCCTTCTATTGGCGCTGTGCCAGTTGGTAAAGGATACCGTTCGGGGGAAGGGGGGAGCCCAATCCGGGGATACGGCTCGTCGCGCGGACCTGCCCGTGGATCGGGACGTACCCTTTTCCGAAGTGGTTAGCAGGGCGGGCCGGTCCTTCGCCTGGATTTTCGGACTGGCCATTGCGATCTGGGCATTTAGCTTTACTATCGCGGTCCCTTTGTTTACCTTTCTGTACCTATATTTTCAGGCCCGTGAGGGATGGCGGGTGGTCGCGGCGATGACGCTGGGGCTAGGCGTTTTCCAGTATATCCTCTTTGATCGAATCATTCACACCAACTGGCCTGTGGGCGCCTTTCAGCAGTGGATAAATTTTTGATCCAGGCACCATGCCAGGGAGATTTGAACCACGGGATTGTAATGGGCTCGTCCAGAATGGGTTTGGTATTCGGTCCCGGCCCTGGTACGATCGCCCCATTAAGAAAATTGACAACCACCATTCCTCGATTTCCAAGGATGGCCGGGTTTGAAAATCATAAGCGACAATTAACGATGGACTCTTTGCTGGAAGAGATAACAAAAATGGTACTGACCTGGGAAGGGGGACGAGACACATGGGAATTGAAAAAGTAAAAGGCATGCTTCTTCCGTTGCCGACTCCGTTTGACGGCAATGGCGAGTTGGACGAAGGTTTGCTGGCCGAGTTGACCCGTTATTACGTAGAACAGGGGGTGGACGCGCTGTTTCCCTTTGGGTCCTTTGGAATGGGACCCGCCATGTCCGTGGATCAACGCAAACGGGGACTCGAGATCGTCATGAAACAAGTTCAAGGGAAGGTTCCGGTGGTCGTCCATATCGGTGCGGTAGATCCTTATACCTCAAGGGATCTGGGACTCCACGCCCGGGCACAGGGTGCCGATGCGGTGGGAACGGTCGGACCCTATTACTATGCGGATCGGAGCGAGACCGAATTGGTGGAACACATCAAGTTCCTCGACGCAGCGCTCAAAATGCCGCTGTTCTTCTATAATAATCCGCGCTACCAAGGGTATGCGGTGGGACCGGCCTTGATGTTGAAGATGCGGGAAGCGGCGCCTCGGCTCTTTGGGGCGAAGCTGGCCATGGGGTCCGTCGACGACGCGTTAATATACCAGGCGACGTTAGGAAAAGCCTTTAAGTGTTTTGTCCTTGCCAGCGGGCTATATCCGGGTCTGCGCTGTGGCGTTACGGGGACTGTCAGCCCGCCCTTGGCTGTGGCCGTGGAACCAGGAGTGGCGTTGGTAAAAGCCGTTGAAGCTGGCAACGACGTCGAAGCGGCCCGCTTGCAGGAGGTGGTCATCGATTTGCATGGTACCATCCTGCAACTGTCCATCCGCTTTGGACGAAAAGTTTATACGGAAGGACTTCGCCATATTGGTTTTGACGTGAAAGAGTACCCCCGTTGGCCCAGCCCGGAGGTCCCTGCGGAGGTGAAAGCGGAAATCGGAAAGGCTATAGACGAAGCCCGCTCTGTCGTGGTGCCGACTCCTTTGGTTGCCGCGGCGTCTAGATCATAGTGGAAACCCGGTCGGGTCGGATTTTATAGAGGACCCGGATCTCTCCGGATTTGCGGAAGGGGTAGCGGTCCTTATCCAGGTATTTTTTTGCCAACTTGTCGATGTGATCGTCAGCCCCTTGTTCGGTAATCTCCACGACCTCTCCTCGTATGGCCAGATATCGGTAGGGATTGTCCGGGTCCAGTATGTCCAGGGCCACTTTCTTATTGCGCCGCATGTTTTTGTCTTTGACCCGCTCCTTTGCCGTGTTAACCAGGATATGGGTACCGTCGTAGTCACACCAGACCGGTGTGACCTGAGGACTTCCGTCGGCCATTAAGGTGGCCAAGTGGGCAAAGACCTTTTTGGTGAACAAGTCTTTGAGTGTGTCAGGAATGGTTGCCGCCATTGGTTTCTTCTCCTCGGGATTTAATGAGGCTCGATTATTCCCTGTTGAAAGGACTGAGTCAAACGATTCCGGCGCAAACGGGTTGCAGGATTGGCCGCCCATTGAATGAATCGTTTATCCGCTCTCCCAGTAGGCAATGGGCGTAAACCTGTGGAGGCTTCATGACAGTGTTTGTGCTCGCTGACCGCGTGGTAGATGCCGTCACCTCTCAAGTCCGGTCACGGCCCTTACTCACCTTGTGCCTGATAGGTGCCCTTGTCTCTTTTACCGGAATCTCCAACGAGCTGTGGACTCCGGACGAGCCCCGCGTCGCGGCCATCGGTAGGGCCATGTGGGAGTCCGGATCGTGGGTTACTCCCCAATTGAACGGTGTGCTGTTTCCAGAATTGCTCCCTCTCTATTGGTGGGCTCAAGCGGCGGTCTTTGCCCTGTTCGGTTACGCCACTCCCACCCTGGCCCGTCTCCCATCGGCGGTGTTTGGCTTTGCCACGCTGCTTTTCACCTACGCCCTCGGCCGACGATTTTTCCCCAAGGGGACTTGTCTGATGGCGGGCCTGGTCTTGGCTACCATGGCCCTATTTACCTTTACGACCCACTGGATTGCCGTAGACAGTGCCTTGGTGTGCATGACTGTAGGTGCATGGACCCTGTTTGTTTATGGGGAAGACCAGAGTGGAGCCCGGCGGCTTATTTTTCTACTCGGTATGGTTGTCTTTCTCGCCATGGCCTTTTTAACCAAGGGGGTCTTTGGCCTCGGTATCCCCGTTCTGGGCATGGGCGTCTATCTATTATGGAACAAGCGCTTCCGGCGGTTTCTT
Organism: Binatia bacterium; assembly: GCA_963664015.2. GTDB lineage: Bacteria > Desulfobacterota > Binatia > UBA9968 > CAXXLF01 > JACZQL01. The sequence continues at coordinate 2,005,597 of CAXXLF010000002.1, forward strand.
GGTGGGCACTTGGTTGTAGGTGGAGCGCTCTTTGCCACCGGGGTTGGGCTTTGGCTCTGGGCATTGTGGCGGGAGGGCGGCGGTGCCCCGCTGGAGACTTTTTTCAGTTACAACCAGCCGCAGCGTTTTTTCCCTCAACAAGGAGTCTTTCAGGAAGGTCATGGGCAACCAATCTGGTACTACCTTGTCAGTACCCCGGCCCATCTACTCCCATGGACCCCCTTTGTGTTTCTCGCGGGTCTTTGGGGGTGGCGCAACTGGCGTCAGATCCCACCCGTCCAACTGGACGGGCTACGATTCTGCCTTTCGGGAACGCTTCCCGTGTTGATTGTCCTATCTCTGGCCGGAACCAAACGGGGGGTCTACCTGCTGCCAATCTATCCTTTGATTGCGTTGCTGGTGGGCTGCTGGGCCACCGCCCATGGGGTCCGCCATCCCTGGGAGGATAAAGTCGAGCGCTGGTGGTTGTTATGCCTCATCGCCTTGGCCGCTCTGTCGCCTGCCACTCTTTTTTTGGCGCCGCGTATCTGGCCCTATGGGCTCGGAGTATTGGTAAGCTTCATGGTTTTTTGGTGTTCATCTAAAGGCTTTGCTACACTAGCGCGCGACGCACGACTTCTGCGGGCGGCACTGCTTTGCACCGTAGCTGCAGGCCTCCTGTTGATGGCGGGCAAACCATTCTTAGACCGCTACAAGAGCTATGTTCCCTTCGTTCGAGAGCTTGAGAAGCAGAGCGATCCGGCAACGCCGCTATACACGTACCCCCTAGACGAGACAACGCTGGGGCTGGTAGGTTTTTATACGGGGCGAAAAATGAAGGTTGTTGACCTTGCGGAGTTGAAGGCCCTGGCCGGTGGGGGCACAACTAGCTTGCTGATCGTGCGAGATCGGAAGAAAAGGGATCAAAACTACGGTTCCATCGTCGAGGCTGGTATCTCCCATAGAGTGCTAACCGAGCAGGTGACGGGTAATACTCGTGTCATGCGAATTATTGCCCTTGGGGGTCAACAAAACAATCCATGAACCCGTCGTTTCAGTGCCGCCGAGTAGATTCTGACGGGTTGGTCCGCAGGTAAAGGCTGCGACCATGCCGGCTTACTGTATTTGTTATTCTATTGGTTTTTTGATATGGGTCTAAACGCTCTCACTGGCAGGTCTTGGATGCCGGAACGATACCGAGTCATATATCCTTCAGTATTATTTCGCTTACTTTTTAAGCCCTTTGTGCCCAGTGCCTCGAGCTGACCAAAGCCAAAAATTTTACCTATGCCCCGGGCAAATAAAATAGACTTAGTCATTCCCGTATACAATGAAGAGGCCAATCTGCCTCTGTTGTTTGGACGCCTCACGGAGGACCTTGCCTCGTTGCCATGCAATTGGCGCGTTATCCTTGTCGACGATGGCAGCCGCGATCGATCCTGGGAGCTGATTACCGAAACCGTGAAACGGGACCCTCATTTCTACGGGTTGCGTCTGAGTCGTAACTACGGTCAGCACGCTGCGATCTTCGCCGGCTTCTCCCGTTGCGACGCCGATGCGGTGGTCACATTGGACGCCGATCTCCAGAACCCACCGGCAGAAATTCCCAAGCTGGTTGCCAAGTTCAACGAAGGGTACGATGCGGTTGGAGGGTGGCGCCGCACGCGCGAGGACAGTTCTTTGCGCCGGGCCTCCTCGTTTTTTATGAACCGGATTGTTTCATTTGCGACGGGGGTGTCGTTGCATGACTACGGCTGCATGCTGCGGCTCTACAGCATGGATGTGGTTCGACTCATGAGCAACTCGGGTGAAATCTCCAGTTTCATCCCCGCTCTGGCCCAGTGCTATACCCACCGATCGGTGGAGATACCGGTTGAGCATGCAGAACGCAACGAGGGCAAATCCCGTTACTCCTTCTCCAAGCTTATCGGGTTGCTCTTGGACCTGCTAACCGGGTTTTCTATGATGCCGCTCCGGACGCTTTCTGTCGTCGGGTTGGTGCTCGCCGGTTGCGGCATGGCCTTTGGTCTGTTGTTGCTAGGGCTGCGTCTTATCTATGGACCCGAATGGGCTGTTGGCGGGGTGTTCACCCTGTTTGCTGTCTTGTTCTTTTTCGTGGGTGCTCAGTTCCTCGCCTTCGGGACCCTGGGTGAGTACATTGGCCGGATTTACAACGAGGTTCGAGGGCGACCCCAGTTCGTGGTGCACGAAGAGACGGGGGGTGTGCCGGAGGGGAAGGTTGTTCGGACCGTATGAGTACGGTCGTCCTTGCCTACCACGAAGTTGGATGCGCTGGCCTCGAGTTTCTCGTGGAGGCTGGAGCTGATGTCAGAGCTGTATTTACTCATGACGACGATCCCGGCGAAAACGTTTGGTTCAGCTCTGTTGCGCAGCTTGCCTCGCGCTACGGATTGAAGGTCTACGCCCCCGAGCGGATTAACGATGCCCAATGGGTAGAAGTGATTCGTAACTGCGAACCGGATCTCCTTTTTTCATTCTATTATCGAAAGATTGTCTCTTCCGAAATCCTCGCAGTTCCGCTCCATGGATGCTATAACTTGCATGGATCCCTCCTGCCACGCTTCCGTGGTCGCAGTCCCACCAACTGGGCCATTCTCATGGGCGAAAAAAAAACAGGTGTAACGCTTCACCGGATGGTGCCCAGGGCCGACACGGGGGATATCGTAGGACAGATGGAAGTCGATATCGGAGAAGTAGACGAGGTCCGTACGGTGCTCATGAAGCAGGTCGAAGCGACTCGAGCCTTATTGACTGAGGTCTATCCTCAGGTGGTCTCTGGCCAGGCCATTGGGACGCCGCAGGATGAACGATTGGCAACGAAATTCGGCGGACGCCGTCCCGAGGACGGGGCCATCGATTGGAAGCAGAGCGCCGAGTCCATTCACAATTTAGTTCGTGCCGTCACCTATCCGTGGCCGGGAGGGTTCTCCGTACGGCGCGGTCAAAAGTGTATCATCTGGCGAACCCGCCGCTACGTTGGGCCCACACCTGTGACCCTGGGGAAGCCCGGGGATATCGTTAGCGCCACCGATCAGGGAGTGCTGGTGGCCTGTGGGTCCGGATTTGTCGAAATATTGCAGGCGCAGGTTCCGCCCGGACCATGGGTGGATGGAAGTAGACTGAAGGATTTGCTGGCCCCCATGCCGGGATGCAGGTTCGGATCAGATTAGGGAGACAATGTGAAAATTTTGATTACTGGAGGGGCGGGATTTTTGGGGTCCCATCTAGCAGAGGCGTTCATCGAACGAGGGGACCATGTGGTGATTATGGACACAGCCGGGCCCGCCAAGATCCAACACCTCATGGACAACAAGCGACTGGAATACCATGCCGCCTCAATTCTGAATCCTGAGATCACGGATCAATTGTTCCATGGGATCGAACTGGTTTATCACCTTGGGGCGGTGGTCGGTGTCGAGCATTACGTTTCGGATCCCCTCAAGGTCCTTAACGTCAACGTCAATGGCACACAAAATGTGCTTGCGTCAGCCATGCGCCACGGATGCCGCGTGGTGTTCAGCTCGACCTCGGAGGTCTATGGGCGCAACCCAAAGGTTCCCTTCAAAGAAGACGATGATCGCGTGCTCGGCTCGACGAGTATCGACCGGTGGTGTTACTCGACATCGAAGGCGGTGGGGGAGCACTTTTGTTTTGCCTATCATAAAAAGGGACTTCCCGTTACGATCGTTCGCTACTTCAACATCTACGGCCCCCGGCTGGACGCAATCGATCTGGGACGCGTGGTGAGCATCTTCATGGGCCAGGTTCTTCGCGGAAAAGACGTTACCGTGGTGGGCGATGGGGCCCAGACGCGGTGTTTTACCTATGTCAGCGACGCCATTCAAGCCACGGTCCAAGCCGGGCTGAAGGCCGAAGCGATCGGAGGAATCTTCAATATCGGTACCGACGAAGAAACCCGTATGCTCGATTTCGCTCGCATCCTAATCGAGGAGACAGGATCGCCGTCCCAGATCCGTTTCGTTACTCAGGAGTCCGTTTACGGCAATAGCTATGAAGACGTCCCACGGCGGGTGCCCGACAATACGCTCATGAAGGAAATACTCGGCACCGTTCCGGTGGTCGGACTCCGCGAAGGTCTCCGTCTGACCATCGAGTGGTTTCGAAAAGCTTACCCTGAAATCGGTTAGCTCAAGGTGTCTGTTGAAATCTCCCTCAAGGTAGACGTATGCAACCGGAGGGCCCTGGAGCAAGGGATTCCTGGGATTCTCCGCTTGCTAAAAGAGTTTGACGTTCGGGCCTCTTTCTTTGTGGCCTTTGGGCCGGACAATTCGGGAAAGGCAATACGTCGACTATTTCGACGGGGATTTATTAAAAAGATGCTTCGCACCCGAGCGCCCATGACCTACGGGGTAAAGACCTTGTTTTATGGTACGCTGCTCCCCGCTCCCCCGGTGGGTGAGGCGTTGCCTCAACTGCTCAGGCAGGTCCGAGATGGGGGACATGAAATCGGTCTCCATGGTTGGGATCACGTCGGTTGGCATGACGGGCTTACTCGGATGACCGATGCCCAGGTACACGGTTCGTTGACTCATGCCTCACGACTGTTCGACCAAAGCCTGGAGAGTGCCCCCAACTATTCGGGTGTACCCGGTTGGCAGGTCACCGCGGCGAGCTTACGAATTCAAGAAGAGTTTGGCTTCAAGTTTGCCAGTGACTGCCGCGGGCGGCGACCCTTCTACCCGCTTGTCGACGGAACCGTACTGGGAACCCTGCAGGTCCCGACAACGCTGCCTACATCCGATGAGGTGTTGGGAACGGTGGGTATTACGGTAGAGAACCTTGCCGATTATTATCGCAGCAAACTTATAGAAGACAGTGTTAATGTTTTGGGATTGCATGCAGAGCTCGAGGGGCTCGGATCCATGAAGTGGCTGCATGAATTCCTTTCGAGATCGCAACGGGACGGCGACCGATTCCAGTTGCTGACCGAGGTTGCCCAGCGCGAGGGCTCAACGGCACCGGCCAACGATATTGTCCAAAAAGAAATCCCCGGTCGCGCGGGACTCGTCGCCTGTCAGGGGACCGACAAAGGATAGGCTGATAGGCTTTGATGCAAGGTAAGGTCGACCTCTAAGCGGTGGACATTTTGACCACGACTGACCAATCTTCGGATAACACAATCGCACGCATTGTATTTTGGACAGTTGCTGTGGCCGTCCTGTTCATACGCCTCGGTGATCACGGGTTGTGGGGCTCCGAGGGACGTTGGGCGGAGATTGTCCGGAACATGCTCCTCACGGGGGACTATTTTCACCCCTTTATCAACGATGAGGTCTACTTTGACAAGCCGCTGCTGTCCTATTGGTTGATGGCGGCGAGCACCGTACTTACCGGCGGAGCTTCCGAACTCGCCATCAGGATTTCGTGCGCTCTGGCGGGCCTCGCTGCGCTCGCGGCCACTCGATCGGTGGCCCGTAGGCTGTGGTCGGAGGATGTGGCTCAGATCGCCGGATGGCTGCTGCTGACCAATTACAGCTTTCTCCTATGGTCGAGAACGGCGGCGTCGGATATGGGGAATCTTGCGGCCATCATGATCGCTGCCGCTTGGTTCTTTGCACGTGAGCACAAGCAGGGTATCTCAACCTACTTGGTATTTTATCTGATCCTGGCCCTTGGAGGCCAGATGAAAGGGCTCCTGGCAATGGTAGTACCGGCCCTGGCTCTTCTCCCCTGGCTTCTGCGTGAAGGGCGCTGGAAGAACCATCTCAAGGCTTCCCACGGTATCGCCATAGGGGTCGGCGCCGGGCTTTATTTAGCACCGTTCTTGTGGTCCGCGCACCAGCCACTGCCAGAGGGTTACAGCCTCCAACGCGAAGGGTTGGGGGGGGTGGAACTTGTCATTCGCGAGAACATCACCCGCTTTTTCAGCCCGTTCGATCATGCCGGCCCCTGGTATCTCTACTTCTACGAGCTACCCCGCTGCCTATTGCCTTGGTCCCTTCTCTTTGTCGGAGCCTTAGGAGCCAAATTGAAATCTTTCAAGGGCCTCGACCGCCACACGCGCTGGCTCGTAGAGGCCATCGCCGTCATCTTTTTGTTTTTCTCCGCCTCCGGCTCGAGACGCTGGTACTACATTCTGCCCATCGTGCCCTTCTGTATAATTCTCATTGGAGTGTTTCTAACCGAACCAGGCTGGCAGCGGACTAAGCGTGCCTGTCTGTGGATCACTGGAGCGGGATTCTTTCCGGCGACGGTACTATTTCTCGTCTCACCCCTCTTGTGGCCTCTGGTGGAAGAACGCGGGTTCGTTCCCGTTGACGTGTTGCGTTATGGAACGATTGTGGTTGGTATCCTATCACTAGCGGTTTTGACCGTCCATTGGGTTCGGCCTCAGTTTCTGGCTCGGTATACGGGAACCGATCGTAGTCTGGCCTGGCTGGTTGTCGCTTTTATGGTCGTTTTGGGTGGAGTGTTTGCCGTGCAACGTCCCGGTATGGAGGTTTATCGGACAAAGAAAAGCTTTGTGGTTCAACTCCGAACCCTCGTGCAACGTCCCGAGGATCTCGTTCTCTTTATGCCCTTTGTGCATGCCGAAATACTGTTCTACCTCAATCAACCGCAGCCGGTGGCGAACCCGCGAAATTCTGACGATTTACGCCGCACGTTGACTCGCAGTAGTGGTCCCAAGATCGTCGTCGTTCAAAAAGCCTGGCTAGCGGATCTGCAACAAGCGGTGCCAAGCGTAAAAATCGATAAGCCGGTGGCGGCCGAGAAAGTTATGCCTTGGGAGAAAGATCGAAAAGGTAAAAAACTCTTTGCCTTCCGGATTGTCCCGCAGCCATCTTGATGCCAGTGCCGATTCCAGGTAAGGCCGTGGGCCTCGGGGCCAGTCCGGTTCGGCGACTGTCAACACGAAACGGTTCTACGGTCCGAATTTGACATCACCCCCATCCTCGCCTAACCTCAAGAACGAATATGCGCTGGTATTTTCATATCGACATGGACGCCTTTTTTGTCTCCGTCGAGCGGGTGTTCAACCCTGAATTGAATGACAAACCGGTGATGGTGGGCGGTGCCAGTGGACGTGGCGTGGTGACCTCCGCATCTTACGAAGCGAGAAAATACGGAGTCCACTCGGCGATGCCTGGTTACCAGGCTCGGCGGCTCTGTCCTCAGGGTATCTTCTTGCCCGGCAGGCGACGGGTCTATAGTAATTATTCCAAAAAGGTCTTTGCGATTCTGAATGAGTATTCACCTTCCGTTCAAGCACTTTCCATTGATGAAGGGAGGGTGGAGCTTACCGGTACGGAAAGGCTTTTCGGCCCCCCGTTGAAGACGGCTCATGGATTGATTGCCCGACTAAAATTGGAGTTGGGTCTCCCTAGTTCAGGCGGCCTCTCGACCAGCAAAACCCTGGCCAAGATCGCGGCTACCTATGCCAAACCCCACGGACTGATCTATGTCTCTCCCGGTCAGGAGAGGGTTTTTCTCGGGCCTCTTTCTGTACGCGCCATTCCTGGAGTCGGCCCCAAGACCTACAAAGTCCTGCTGGATCGGGGTATCGAGACCATCGGCGACCTTTTGAAAGACCAAGAGCTTGAAGACCGGTTCCTCGACCTCGATGGAGCCAAGAGGGCAGAGCATTCCCATGATCATTCCATTGGAAGCGAAACGACGCTGGATCAACCGTTGCGTGACCGGGAGAAGATGGAAGAGGTGCTGTGGAAATTGGTGGAGGAGGTTGGTGCCAGATTGCGCCGGCAGGAAAGCTACGCCCGCTGTATCACGGTCAAGATCCGCTACGCCAACTTCGCTACCCTGACCCGCTCCCGGACCGTCACGCCCCCAACACGTTTCGACCGAGAGATCTATGCCGTGGCCCGTGACCTTCTTGGAAAGAACCTTGCCCACGGAAGACCCGTGCGCCTCTTGGGCGTCAGCATGAGCGGCTTGCAGAAATCCGGGTGGCAGGAATCCATGTTCGACTATGAAAAACGCAACTCTTTAGACAACCTCTACCATGGCATTGACCAACTGCGGCGAAAGTACGGAGATGAAGTGGTCGGATCTGCTAAAACCCGCGACACGGATCGTTGAGGTTTAACCGAAAACATGCCAAAGATATTTAAAATTTCGGGCTGATGACATTTTTTGTCAGGATGCTTAACCTATCTCGCCTCGTGGAATAACACGGTGAATGAAAAGATAACGCGTCTGTGGAAGGGATATTCCACGGGGTGAGCCACAAATACGCAAAGGACGCCAAGGGCGGAGAAAAACAAAATTCTTTTCTTTGCGGGCTTGGTTCACCCAGAAGCTGATCCGTCCTCTGGCGGAGTCTTAGCGCGAAATCCTCCTGCGCTACGGCTTCGGAGGATCTCCCGAAGCCTTGGCGAATGGCGAAACTTTCTTGACGTCGTTCTGTCGAACATTTGACAGGGAAGAAGCTAACTTAACCATGCCAAATTCCAACACGACCTTTCTCGCGACCTGCCGTCGTAAAAAAACGCCTTACACACCTGTTTGGGTAATGCGGCAAGCCGGTCGCTATATGAAGGAGTATCGAGAGCTACGGGCAAGGGTCGCTTTTCTCGACCTTTGCAAAACCCCCGAACTGGCTGCCGAGGTCACCTTGATGCCGGTCAATCGATTGGGTGTCGACGCAGCCATTCTTTTTAGTGATATTCTTTTGTTACTGGAACCCATGGGTGTAGGCCTGGAATACGCCAAGAACGATGGGCCCCTGATCCACCGTCCCATCCGTACGCCAAAGGATGTGGAGAATTTGATTGAAGTCGATTCGTTGCAGTCCCTCCCCTTTGTGTTCGAATCGATCCGCAAGGTGGTTGCCGCCCTCGACGGACGGGTCCCGTTGGTCGGATTTGCCGGTGCACCTTTTACCCTGGCGGCCTATCTCATTGAGGGAGGGGCGTCACGTGACTACCTTCGCACCAAACGGTTTCTTTTCGCCGATGCTGAGGCGTGGCATGCGCTGATGGATCACTTGTGTCGAGCATTGGTTCAGTATCTCAACGAACAGATTGCAGCGGGGGTTGGTGCGGTACAGCTCTTCGACAGCTGGGTGGGTTGTATGGCTCCGGAAGAATACCGCAGGTACGTTCTTCCCCACATGAAGAAACTGATCGCTGCCTTGACCCCTGGAGTCCCCGTAATTCATTTCGGAACCGGGACCTGCGGGCTACTGGAGATTATGCGTGAAGCCGGGGGGGATGTACTGGGTCTTGATTGGCGCGTAAATCTGGATGAGGCGTGGGGGCGCATTGGATACGATGTCGGAGTCCAGGGAAACCTGGATCCGGCCCTACTCTTTTCTTCACCCACGGAGATTCGCAGCCGTGTAGGAGAGATCCTGAAACGTGCCGGTGGAAGGCCAGGGCATATCTTTAACCTGGGTCACGGCGTTCATCCTGAAACCCCGGTAGAGCATGTGATTGCCATGGTGGAGGCCGTACATGAGCTCAGCTTGCGTTGACGATACGTCCTCAGCGCACAGCTTTTCCAATAAACTTCAATGAGCTATCGGGCGATAGTCGTAGGTGGCGGTATTTCTGGTCTGGCGGCTGCCCACCGCCTGTTGGAACTTGCCCACCAAACGTCACGTTCCATAGAGGTCACGCTGCTTGAGGCTGGTCCGCGGCTCGGCGGGGCTATCGGTTCCGAGCGAAAAGACGGATTTCTGATAGAAGGCGGCCCCGATTCTCTGATTTCCGAAAAACCTTGGGGGATTCGACTCTGCGAGCGCCTGGGCCTTTCATCCGCGCTGCGCTCCGTACAGCCGATACGTCAGAGCCTCTATGTCGTTTACGAGGGATCGCTGGTCCCTCTGCCTCAGGGGTTTATTCTCATGGCCCTGACCCAACTCTCTCCATTGATACGCACAAAGCTTTTTTCCTGGCCGGGTAAATTCCGAATGGCCATGGACCTCGTCTTACCGAAAGGTAAGGGGGGTGGTGACGAGAGCTTGGCCTCCTTTGTCCGCCGCCGGTTGGGTCAGGAAGTGCTCGAGCGAGTGGCTCAGCCCCTGATCGGCGGGGTGTACGGGGCCGACCCTGAGGAGTTGAGCCTGCTTGCCACTATGCCCCGCTTTCTGGAAATGGAGCGGATGCGGCGTAGTGTCATATGGGCGACCCGAGTCGAACAAAAGAAGCGAGTCCGGCTCCAAGGGGCGACCAGTGGTGCGCGCTGGAGTCTCTTTGTCACCTTGGCCGGTGGGATGCAGCAGCTCGTGGATGCCTTGGCGGCCAAACTTCCCGAGGGGAGCGTCCGGTTGGAAACTCAAGTTGTTGGTTTAACACGCTGCGAGGCTGATAGCACCTGGCACCTGACGACCGATCGAGGTGACGAATTCAGCGCAGACGGCGTGATCCTTGCCCTACCGGCGTATGGCGCAGCTCAGATCCTTTCACCGGTGGCGACCGAACTCACCTGGGAGCTTCAGGCGATCCCTTACACATCCACGGCAACGGTGAGTTTGGCCTATCGGTGCTCGGACATCCCCAAGGCCCTGGACGCTTTTGGCTTTATCGTTCCGGCTCGGGAGCGGCGTAAGATCATCGCCTGCACCTTTAGCAGTATTAAGTATCCAGGTCGCGCGCCGGAAGGATATGAGTTGTTGCGAGCCTTTGTCGGTGGTGCACTCGCGCCTTCTCTCTTTGAACAGGATGACCATGCCATGGAGCATTGTGTGCGGGAGGAGTTGGCCTCGCTTCTCGGGATCGAAGCCGCCCCGGTTCTATGTAGGGTCTATCGTCACCCGCGCTCTATGCCTCAGTATCATATCGGACATCTCGATCGTGTTCAAAGAATCAAGGGGCACTTAACCCCGCTAAGGGGTCTTCGGCTGGCAGGCAATGCCTATGGAGGTGTCGGGATCGCCGATTGTGTCCGTAGCGGTGAAGAGGCGGCGGAAGTGCTGCTTGCGTCCTGAGGCCCGGGGCAAGGCGCATAGCGCATGGGGCAAAGCGTTAAGGGGAAAAAGAAGTCTCGCGCAAAGGCGCCCTTGGCGCCAAGTTCGGAGAAGATATGTTAGCCGCAGATTTACGCAGAGGCGTAATAGCAAAGGACATAGCGCAGAGCGTTAATATGGGACTACTGACTACAGGACTACGAACAGACAGAGATAGGGACAGATGACAGAGATCTCATCCTGAGGCTGATCATCCTTTGGCTGAAGAGGTCGGAGGTCAGCCAAGAAGAAAACAAAGCGCATAGCGAAATTAGCTATCAGCGAATCAGTACTGAGTGAGGAGTGCTGAGTACTGAGTTTTTGGAAAGTGTTAAGTGGCGAGTCTATAGGGGGCGAGAAACCAGCTGTCAGTTTTCAGATCCGGGCTTTTCCCTGCATGCTGCAAACTGCTTGCTGTCTTTCTCCTGTCCTGAAGTCCGTAATCTCTTTGCGCCTCGTCTTCTGCTTGCGCCAGCCTGCTAGTTACTTAAATGGGGTTCGTAAAGGACCTGAATAACGATCCCGTCGGGATCCGCACAATAGAAAGAAGCGCTGCCGTCTCGATGGTTCTTGAAGGGCTTGACGATGGTCACCCCCCGCGTGCGAAATCCCTGTTCCAGCTCCTTGACCCTTTCGATGCTGTCTATGATAAAACCCAGGTGATCCAGGGTCTGGGATTCATGGGTTAACTCGGCCCCCGATGGTTGTTCATGTAGCGCCAGGTTATCCGATCCGGAAGAAAGATACACGCTCTGTTCGTCCGGTTCCCAGACCACATGCATCCCGAACATCTCCTGGTAGAAGGCCTTGGAGCGTTTGAGGCCCTTGACCTTTAGCGCTAGATGATGCATCCCCTTTAATCCTTTAACTAGGCTCATAGTGAGATCCTTATCGAAAAAATGTGTAACAAAACAACTTTAGGAAATTGTTTTGCGCCAAAGCCGAAAAATTTTTCATTATCTTCAAGCTTAGCGTCCTTTGCCCCTTTGCGCGGGATCTTTCTTATCCGATTTCTTTTTTCCGATTGGCTAACCCAAGTTTTGCCCGATATCTCAATTATCTTTTCTGTTAATGTTAGAAAAGGGGATAAGGTACCCGTAAGCGGACCAGAGTGGGAATATTTTAAGGATACCACTGCCAAGGATAGGCGTCTAGGGTCTTTCAATGTTCGTCAGGGTTTTAGGCGGTGCAACCACTTTAAGTCATTGCCCTTTCGTGGTTTCCGTCACCCCTACGTCTATTTGAGTTGAAGGCACTTGTAGACCCGATCCAGGCGGCGCCAGAAGGCGGTACCACAATCGAGTTCCAGTAGCGATGAGAAGGAAGAAAGCACCCGTCGTTAATAGGCCGAAACGGAACCCTCCGAGTTCCACAAGCCACCCGACAGTGAGGGGGGTGACTATATAGGCAAAGTTCCACCCCAGTCCCATACTGGCCATGGCCGCCGAACGGTTGCTGGATGTACTCAGGTCTGTTGCTTGAACCTGGTACCAAACGTCCATCAATCCGCCGCCGATCCCCAAGCCCGCAATACAGAGCGCCAGTAAGACGAGTTGGCTTAGGGAACCCGTACCCAGTAGAAACAGTCCCAGGATCGTGAGTCCCACGGCATAGAACACGGCCTGGCGAGACGGTGTGATGAAAGAGGCAATGAGCAAGCCATTGATTATGGGACCCAATCCTCGCATCGAAAGAGTAACCCCGATCCATTCCTCACCATGGCCCAATTGGGCGAGGTAAACGGGGTAGATGGACAGGCAGAGGGCCGGGGTCAAACCCGCAGCAAAGGACGCCGATATGACGAGCCACGTTCTGCGGTAACAGAGAAAGGTTCCAATGCCAACAAGGTTCTTCCATACGGAGCGCCCGCGCGGTTTTTCCTCTACAGGGGGCAAAAAGAATCCGAGGATACTAGCCCCGAGGGTCGTCACCGCCAGGACCTGGAAGGCGCCCGAGTAACCCAGGAGGGCCACCAGGGCCCCGCCGGTTGCCATCCCCGTCATACTCCCTGCCGCATTGCACGCGGAGAGCTGTCCCAGACTCTTTCCTGCGGTCGCCCCGGGTATTTGACTCGCCATGGATTGGGCCGGGGTCCAGAAGAAACTCCGCGACATATTGGACACGGTCACGGCCACGAGCAAGGAGACCAACCCGTCGGCCTGAAGCAAAACGATCGCCGAGACGGTGTTGAGCAGATAACAGCTCTGGAGAATCCTTCGCTCGCCGAAGCGGTCGGACAGGGCACCTCCCATGAAGCGGACTCCTAGCGTGGCCAGCACCGGGATGGCGACGACGGCTGCGATTCTGAGGATGGAAAACCCCAAGGAGAGTGCGTACAGGGGGATCATCACATGGGTCATCCCGATGGACACGTTCCAGAAGGCGGCGCTGCCGAAAAGAACCAGGCGGATAGAAGAAGGTTTTTCGAATTTCATATTCCTTGGGCCGCAGCACTAGACATCCCGGTCAAGACTGCCTGGGCCCACATCCTAAATTATAATAGGTTAAAGATGTTGAGGTCGTGAGCGAATAGTTCCGGCAAACGGGAAAGAAAACCATGCGACGCTATCAATTATGGGCTCCGATAGCAAGACGCCCGTAGAGCTATCTTCAGACCCCTCCCAGTCGTTCGTAAAGGAGCCCGTAACGGATTCCCTGATCGCTAAGGGTGACCCGGGTCTGCTGAAAGTGGTCCATAATCCTATCGACGAGCACGGCCCCGGCCAGAATAACGTCGGCTCTCTTGGGTTCCAAGCCAGGAATCGCTTTACGTTCCTCGAGGGTCAGTCCCTTGTAGAGCTGGATCTGCCGTTGGACCTCGGCCCGCTCCAGATCATATCCGTGGATCTGTTCGGAGCGGTATTCGAGCAGCGCTTTTTTAACGGCTCCGAAGGTCGTGAAGGTCCCCGCAACGCCCACCATCGTGTCGAAAGCGGCCTCAGTGCACCAGTCCCGGAAGGTGCGGCCCAGTTCTTGATCAATTGCTTTCACCAGTTGGTTGGTTTCGTTTTCTTGCGACGGATCGGTGTGGAGAAAGCGCTCTGTCAGTCTGACCGTACCCACGGGTAGGCTCACCCACCGATAGAGTTCACCTTGCCTGCCCCAGATAAACTCAGTGCTTCCGCCACCAACGTCGACCACAAGTAGATCCCTTACCTGCAGGCTCAGCCCCATGCCAACGGCCTGATAGGAAAGTTGGGCTTCCTCTTGAGAAGTTAATACGCGAAGCTCCAGACCCAGCTCTTGCTGGACACGGTCGATAAAATCCCGCGCATTTTTCGCTTCCCGCAGGGCACTGGTGCCTGCGACTTTGATCTCTCTGACGCCAAGCTCCTTGCACCTTTCCGAATAGCCCCCAAGCACGTCCAGGGTCCGTTGCTGCGCCTGTGGTGTTAGGCGGCCTCTATGGCCCACGCTTTCTCCCAAACGGGTAATCTGGGCGTGGTCTTCCAGAACGCGATGAACTCGGTTGCCTAAAATTTCAGTAACGAGGAGGAGGACGGTGTTGGAGCCAACATCAATGGTGGCCAGGCGCCACGCATCCATCGCTACGCCAGCCCGGCCTGTCTGGGGGCTGGCACCCCCAAGACCGTGGACTTCCAGACTTCGAGATCCTTCAAGGCGCGCTCGGACATCAACTCCTTCTTAACCTTGCCCCGGGCAGGACTGGACAGTTGGGGGAGAATCCCGAAGTTGGAATTCATGGGTTGAAAGTTCTTACGGGAGTCATCGGAAACGTATCGCAGGAGAGAGCCCAAGGCCGTAGTGGCAGGGGGGACGACCGGTGCCATTCCCAAAACTAACCTGGCGCCGTTCAACCCTGCGAGCAACCCTGTAGCGGCCGATTCAATGTAGCCCTCCACACCGGTGATTTGGCCGGCAAAAAAACAGTCGGACCGGTGCTTCCATTGAAGGGTGGGATGGAGATGGCGCGGTGAGTCGATGAAGGTATTTCGATGCAGGCTGCCGAGACGTACGAACTCGGCCCCTCCAAGTCCTGGGATCCTGGAAAAAACCCGTTTCTGCTCCGGATAGGTCATTTTGGTCTGGAAACCGACCATGTTATAAAGCGTTTGTTCCCGATTCTCCTGCCTCAGTTGGATTACGGCAAAGGGTCGCTTCCCTGTACGCGGATCCATGAGCCCCGTGGGTTTCATGGGACCGAAGGCAAGGGAATCGTGTCCTCTACGGGCAATCTCTTCAATGGGTTGGCATCCCTCGAAAACAATGAAGCGTTCAAAGCTTCGAGTGGGTATTTTGTCTGCGTTTAGGATGCAATCCACCAGGTCGTAGTATTCTTCACGGTTGAGCGGTAAGTTCAGGTAGTCTCCCGTGCCGCTGTCGTAACGGGATGCCCTGAAGGCCACGTCCATATCGATAGATTCGGCCGTTACGATGGGCGAAATCGCATCATAAAAATAAAGATGCTGGGATCCCAGGAGACTACTCAAGTGGGCCGAAAGGCTGGGTGAAGTAAGGGGTCCTGTCGCCAAGATGACAGGACCCGGTGGAACGGTTTCGACTTCCTCCCGAATGACCCGTACTTGCGGTAAGCGACTTAGCTCATCAGTGACGGCGGCGGCAAACTGGTCTCGGTCCACGGCCAAGGCGGAACCCGCCGGTACCCGATTCTCCTCGCCGATACGGATGATCAGTGAACCGAGACGGCGCATCTCCTCCTTCAAGAGTCCGGCGCCGGTGGTCAAGGAGAGGGAACGAAAAGAGTTGCTGCAGACGAGTTCGGCCAGAGAGTCGGAGGCATGGGCCTCGGTCTTTTTCTGGGGGCGCATCTCGTAGAGGTCCACGGACACGCCTCGTTGGGCCAGTTGCCAGGCCGCTTCTGAACCGGCTAAGCCCCCACCGATGATTTGCACCCGCGGTTCCAAGGGTCAATCCTCGACGGCCTGGATCGAATAATCACACTCTTCCTTACGGCAACGGTGGACCTTACCGACCTTCTTGGTAACTTTCTCGAGGAGAATGGGTTCGGAGCACTTGGGACATGGCTTCCCCACAGGCTTCTCCCACGATGCACAATGGCAATCGGGATAACGATCGCATGCGTAAAATATCTTTCCGCGCCGAGACTTTTTTTCCTGGAGGTTCCCTTCCTTACAATCGGGACATTTGATGTCCAGCGCGGTGGGCTTTACCAGCGGGCGCAAATTCTTGCACTCGGGATAGCCGCTGCAGCCCAAGAATCGGCCGTATTTACCCCAACGGATTTTCAGAGGGCGCCCGCACTTCTCGCAGATCTCGCCCGTCTTTTCGTCTTCCACTGTGATTTTTCCCCGCTCACCGCGGGTAAAGTTCTTGGTGTTCTTACATTCGGGATAGCTGGGGCAGGCGAGGAATTCGCCGTTGCGGCCCCATTTGATGACCATCATGGCATTGCATTTCTCGCAGGCGATCTCCGTGGGGGTCTCTTCGCGCTTGACGTCCCGCATCTCGGTCTCGGCCTTTACCAGGTCCTTCTTGAAGGACTTGTAAAAGCGCTTCATGGCCTTGGTCCAGTCTTCCTTCCCCGCTTCGATCTTATCTAAGATAACTTCCATCCCTGCCGTGAACTCTACATTGAGAATGTCGGAAAAACTTTCTACCAAGAGATCGGTGATGAGCATCCCCAGTTCCGATGGGATTAGGGTTCTTCGCTCGTCCTGGGAAACATACTCTCGGCTCAAAATATTGGAAACGATTGTGGCGTAGGTCGAGGGACGCCCGATTCCCTTTTCATCCAGTTCCTTGATCAGGGTTGCCTGGGAAAAACGGGGTGGTGGCTGGGTAAAGTGTTGGCCGGGTTCGAGGGAGTGCAGCTTAAGTGGGTCGCCGGCCTTGAGATCGGGAAGCGTGGCCTCCTTCTCTTCCTCCTCATCGTCTTTCCCTTCGCTGTACACCTTCATGAATCCATCGAACTTGAGCTGCTGGCCATTAGCCCGAAAAACACTCTCGCCGACATGAATATCGAATGCCGTCTGATCGAAGATAGCGGCCAACATTTGACTGGCGACGAAGCGATCCCAGATCAGTTTGTAAAGCGCATAGACCTCCCGGGGTAGAAAACTGCGCACCCGATCCGGGGGATAGTCCATGGAGGTCGGACGAATTGCCTCGTGAGCGTCCTGAGCGCCTTTCTTAGAACGGTACTGGACCGGTTTTTCCGGTAAATAGTTTTTCCCGTATTGTTTCTGAATTAATCGGCGCACGTCCTGGACGGCATCGGGAGAGATGCGGGTAGAGTCGGTTCGCATATAGGTAATCAAACCGACGGCCCCTTCTGTCCCCAACTCGACTCCTTCGTAGAGCTTTTGCGCGTTTTGCATCGTACGCCGGGGTTGGAATCCCAACTTCCGGGAGGCCTCCTGCTGGAGTTTACTGGTAATGAACGGTGGAGTGGGAAAGCGGCGGCGTTCTTTTTTTTCCACCTTCTGGATCGCCCAGGGTAAATTCTGCACCGCCTGAGCGATCTCGCTAACCTGCGATTCGTTCTCGATACGAACCTTTTTGTTGTCGATCTTGTTCCCCTGCCACTGGAGGAGTTTTGCCTCGAATTGGTCGCCCACATCACCCTGCAACAGAGCGGTGAGAGACCAGTACTCCACAGCCACGAAGGCGCGAATCTCTTTTTCCCGTTCACAGACCAGTCTCAGGGCCACCGATTGGACCCGACCCGCGCTGAGCCCACGGCGCACTTTCTTCCACAGGATGGGGCTGATTTGGTAGCCCACCAACCGGTCCAGGACACGCCGAGCGATTTGCGCTTCGAATTTTTTACGGTCCAGTTTCTGAGGGTGGGCAATGGCCTCTTGCACTGCCTTACGAGTGATCTCATTGATCAAGAGACGATGGATTTGGCTGCCGTTCTGGCCCAATTGATCGGCGAGGTGCCAGGCGATGGCCTCACCTTCGCGATCTGGATCGGAGGCCAGGTAAATATTTTCCTTACCTTTGGAGCTCCGTTTGAGCTCGTCGATGATTTTCTTTTTCCCCTTGATGACGTGGAAGTCGGGAGTAAAGCTGCCTTCGATGTCGACTCCCAGCTTACTCTTCGGTAGGTCCATAATATGGCCGACCGATGCCTTGACCGTATAATTTCGGCCCAGGTATTTCTCCAGAGTTTTGGCCTTGGCCGGCGACTCAACGATGACTAGATTTTTTGCTGCCATAAAGAGTTTTTACCTTTGTTCTATGACGGGTCAGGTCCCACTAGTGTACAATAAACCTTTTGCCAGGCAACTGTCTAAGCATTCCTTTAAGCTCCAGATCCTAAAGGATCTCTGATACCTGGGCGGAAGATAACCCCGTGGCCTCGATCACCTCGTCTATCTGGAGAGGGGATTGCTTGACCAGTTCGAAAACCGTCTTTGCTTCCGGTCTGGCATCCGGAGCGAGAGCCGGGGGGGAGTTTTCATGGTCGTAGGAAATCATGGTGGCCCCAAGCTCGGCGAGCTGGTCCATCTCGGTTCTCATCCGATCCCAATCGGAAAAACTTCGCAGCCCCTCGATCACCCGGGCTTCGAGACCGGGAATCCGGGCAAGGTCTTCGTCGGGTATGCTAAAAACTCTCCGTGGATTCCCCAAATGATCGACGATTCTCTTGAAACTTACGCATCCCAACCCTTTGACGTGCTTGAGCGCCAGCCAGGGAAGATTTTTCCCCTCATCGGAAGTTAGTGCCGGCAATTCTCTTTGCATCCCATCCCTGCAACCATGTTAACCCTTCGTAGTTTTACCCAATACCTGGAATTTTGATCTTAGCTGCTTATCAGAGTCGCTGCAAAAGGGAAAGTCCCCACCATATCCGATTCCAAGTGCTCTTCTCGATGACGCTTTTACGTCATTACACTTAATAAGTTGCTTTTTTCCATCTCCAGCAGCTTTCGTTTCAACTGGAGCCCAAGGGCGTAGCCTCCCAGGGTGCCATCGCTACAAACCACTCGATGACAGGGAATGAGAATAGGCACGGGATTACGGGCCAGCGCGTTGCCAACGGCCCGTGTCGCCCTGGGCCTTCCGATGCGCTTGGCGATCCAGCGATAACTTCTCACCTCGCCGTAGGGGATCTGACTGGCCGCCCGGAGTACAGCGTGGGTAAAAGGGGTCAGGCCCCGAAGATCGTAGGGTATGGAAAATGAACGGACACGGCCGCGCAGATAATCACCCAGTTCCTTCTCGCCTCTGGCCTTCCATTGCCGTGCAAGGGGATGACCCGGGTCTTGCCTTTCTTGCCAGCCATCTCCTTTGTGAATTCGGCGCACGCCTATGAGGCCGTCTTGGGTTCCAGAAACAAACATCCGTGGGGTCTCTTGTCCCTTGGATTTCATTTTTATTTTCCCTTTCTACTTTCTCGCCGGTTCTTAAATTGGGTTCGAATGGGAGAATTCTCAAGACCCAGAGACTCGCGCAGCTGATGGATGAGATACCGCTCGTAATGAACCGGGACACCGCTGGCAGAATTAACAAAAAGAGTAAAGGTCGGCGGACAAATACCGGTCTGCGTGGCGTAGTAAAACTTGACCTCCCGGCCGCGATAGGAGGGGGGAGGGTGCCGCCGTACGATCTCACCCAGCATTTGATTCAGTGCTGAAGTCCGGACCCAGCGCTGTTGGGCTGATGCGACCCGCTTGACTGCATCCATCAGAATGGGCAAGCCGTGTCCGGTCAAAGCTGAAGTGCTTACGAAAGGGGCAAAGTCCAAGAAGGCGGGCTTGTCCGAGTCCGTCTCCCCAAGGGTTAGTGCCGACTTGGCTTCTTCGGATAGTAGGTCCCATTTGTTTACGGCCACCACCAACCCCTTGCCACGCTCCACCGCATAGGACATGATGTGGGCGTCCTGGGTCGTAATACCCTCAGGGCCGTCTAACAGGTGAACAATCACATCGCCCCGGTCCACAGACCGTAGTGATCGAAGCACGCTCGTTCGCTCGACACGGTCGATGATCCTTGCCTTGCGTCTGATTCCCGCCGTGTCCACCAGCGTATAGTGGTCGCTACCCCAGGTGAAAGGACTGTCCAGGGCATCGCGAGTCGTTCCCGGTTGGTCATCTACCACGGCTCGGTGGACGCCCAGCAACCGATTGACCAGAGTCGACTTTCCCACGTTGGGCCGTCCCACGACGGCCAGGCGCAGTGTCGTGGAATCTGCCCCATCGGTTCCCCGTTGCTCATCCAGGTTGGAGAGGGCTCCCATTGTCCGATCCATTAACTCGCCGAGACCGATACCATGTTCTGCGGAAACGGGGAAGAGCTCAGCCAAGCCCAAATTGAAAAAATCGTAAAGAAGGGGTTCCTTTGTTTTGGTGTCGATCTTGTTGACGGCAAAGAAAACCGGTTTTTTGACCTGTCTGAGCAACTTCACGGCTTCCCAATCCAGCGGATTCAAACCTGCCCGGCCATCAAAAAGGAACACAATGACATCGGCTTCGTCAATGGCTAGACGGCTCTGCTCCTGAATTTGTTTTTTCAGGTCCGTGTCCGGATCCGATTCAAAACCCCCGGTATCGATCAAGAGAAAACTCTTGCCGTGCCAGTTGGCCTCCCCGTAATTGCGGTCCCGCGTTACTCCCGGCAGGTTGTGCACGATGGCGTTCTTTCCTCCCGTAAGGCGGTTGAATAGGGTGGACTTTCCCACATTGGGTCTTCCCACGATAGCCACGAGCCCCAAGGTTCGTCCTGGTGATGTCTCCTCAACGTGAGCTGCCATGGTGTTTGGTATCGAGTCCTTAATCATCCGGGTCGCCATAGGTGGGTGCCTTACTGGGCCAGCAGATAGGCTTCAATGAAGCGATCAATATCGCCGTCCAGGACGCCGTCGGCGTTTCCCACTTCCAAATTGGTGCGGTGGTCCTTGACCATCCTGTATGGGTGGAGAGTATAAGAGCGAATCTGGCTCCCCCACGCAATATCCTTCTTGGTTTTGTGAAAGGACTCCATCTTTTCCTTCTGCTTTTCCAGCTCCAGCTCGTAGAGACGGGATCGAAGAATTTTCATGGCCATGGCTTTGTTCTTGTGCTGAGAGCGCTCGTTCTGGCAAGCGACAACAATGCCCGTTTCTAGATGGGTGAGACGCACCGCCGAATCGGTCTTGTTGACATGTTGGCCGCCGGCACCACTGGAACGGTAGGTATCGATCCTTAATTCGGCTTCGTCGATTTCTACGTTGATCGTTTCGTCGATCTCGGGATAGACAAAAACCGAGGCAAAGGAAGTGTGGCGGCGGGCATTGGTATCGAAGGGGGAGATGCGTACCAAACGGTGGATTCCGGCTTCCGCCTTGAGGTAGCCGTAGGCGTATTCGCCCTCGACCGTAAACGTCACACTTTTTGCCCCGGCCTCCTCGCCGGGCTGGTATTCTAGGATCTCGGTCTTGTAATGTCTGCGGTCAGCCCAACGAAGATACATGCGCAGCAGCATTTCAGCCCAGTCCTGAGCTTCAGTGCCGCCCGCTCCAGGATGCAGGCTGACGATGGCGCTCCTCTGATCATCGGGGCCGCCCAGGATTTGTTTGAGTTCTATCTTGGGTAGTTCGGATGCGACCTCGGCCACTTTGGCCGCCGCCTCGTTCAATGCCGCGTCGCTATCTCCCGGTACCGCCAACTCGATATAGATGCGTGCCTCGTCGAGAGCCGACTTCTGCTTTTGCCAGCTTGCCACGGCCTCTTGGATCGTAGCCTGTTCTTTTAAATGGGCCTGGGCTTTTTCTGTATCGTTCCAGAATTCGGGGCGGGAAATTATCTGGTTAAGCTCATCGAGCCTTTTCTGCTTCGTATCGAGGTCAAAGACGCCTCCCGATGAGATCAAGCCTCTCTTCCAATTGGTCTAGCTGTTCCTTGGTTTCGTCCAACATGACTCTTCCTCATGATCCTTATAGATACGGTTCGAATTTTTGATTAGCTTTATCCGCCTTCGCAAAAGACCATAGGCTGTTGCCCATGGATGAATGCGATGGACGGACCCTCCGCCCTGCGGCCCAAAGCCTTCGGGCGACGGGCCGCAGTTCCAAGAGCGAATGGGGGTGCTTCAGCGTGTTCCGCCGAAGGCAAGGAACTATACCATATACCACGGTCCTAAACCCGTGGAGGCTTTATTATAGCTGTTACTTGCCGGACTCACAAAGTGCCCGCTGGACCTTCTTTTCTATGCGTTGCATGCGGCGGGCCTCCAGGGCCGAGACCTCATGGTCGTAACCCAGCAGATGGAGAATCCCATGGATCAGCAGGGTTTCGAGTTCCCCATCAAGAGTTTTATGGTGCTCTCGCGCCTGGCTCTGGGCCTTTTCGATGGATATGATCACGTCGCCCAGGACCGGCTCCCTCTGGGGGAGGTCGGCTCCGGTGGGGAATGATAAGACATCCGTCGGTTCGTCCTTATGGCGATAACGTCGGTTGAGTTTACGGATCTCACGGTTCCCTACCAGGGCAAGACTCAATTCGGCTTGATCCTGGCGGAGGACCCTCAATATTCGTACCGCCTTACCCTTGAGCCTGCGCGCGGTGGTCGGTCGCCCCTTGCCCTGGGTTACAATATCAACGCTCATTAGTTAAAATTATTAAGAAATACTTAACCGCAGATTTTCGCAGTTTAACGCGGATCCGGCCATCTCACCGCAGAGATCGCAGAGTTATGGTCTTTTTTGTTTGTCGGGAGACGACGACAAACAAAAACGTTTCTTTCCTGAAGGCCAAGACTTTTGCCCAATCGTCGTCTCCCGATTGGGCAAAACGAATCCTTTCAGCGTACTCTGTGTCTCTGCGGTGAATATTCTTAAAAGACTTTCCGAGTACGGGGTGAATAGGGATGGATCGGGCTCAGGGTTCGGGCTTTTCAGGGTCATTCTCTTTTGCGGTTGTCCGGTTCCCATCGGACTCGTAGGCGGAAATAATAGCCTGGACCAAACGGTGGCGAGCCACGTCCTGTTCAGTAAAAGTAACGAACTTGATGCCCTCGACCCCATTCAGGATCCGCCAGGCCTCTTTAAGCCCTGATGGTTTTCCCGCAGGCAAATCGATCTGGGTAACGTCTCCCGTAATCACTGCCTTGGAGCCGCGGCCGAGGCGGGTTAAAAACATCTTCATCTGCTCCGGTGTCGTGTTTTGGGCCTCGTCGAGGATCACGAAGGAGTCGTTAAGGGTGCGCCCGCGCATAAAGGCAAGGGGGGCTACCTCGATGGTGCCACGCTCCACGAGACGATGGGCCTTGTCGAAGTCCACCATGTCATGCAAGGCATCGTAGAGCGGACGGAGGTAAGGATTCACTTTCTCTGCCAAGTCGCCTGGTAAAAAGCCCAGTTTTTCTCCCGCCTCGACAGCCGGGCGAGTCAGGATGATCCGCACGTAGTTGTTCTTCATCAACTCGGCCACTGCCATGGCCATGGCCAGATAGGTTTTTCCTGTCCCCGCAGGCCCGATGCCGAAGACGATATCGAAACGGCGAATGGTGTCGATATAAACCTTCTGGGCAACGCTCTTTGGGGTTATGGTACGCTTGTGTGATGAGATGTAGATGGTATCAAGAAAAATATCCTGCAGATAAGCTCGCCCGTTGCCACTCAGAATGCGAATGCTGTAGTCTACATCGCTGCCGTAAACCGGATAGCCCTTTTCCAATAGTCCATACAGCTGTTGCATGACTTTAGCGGCAAGTTCGGCCTCCAGGGGATTACCCGTGATGTCCATCTCGCATCCCCGGGCTTGGATATGTACCCCCAGGCTTTGCTGAACTATCTTGACGTGTTCGTCGTGTTCGCCTAGCAGGTCTCGGAAGATTCGCTGGTCGGAAAAGGCCAAATGGATAGGGGTACTCTCTTCCGACGAAGTCTGTTTAGTTTTTCCAGATTTCACACGTTTTCTCCGAAAAAGGGTTAAGGATGTCACAGATGCCGCACATACCTTGGGTTTCCACCTCGAATCTGCTGGTTCGAATTTTCACCGTCAGCAACGGCTTCATGGGGTCTGCCGGATAATCTCCTCCGCCTTTTTCAGGGCATCGTGGACTTTGGACGGATCCTTTCCTCCGGCCTGGGCGAAGTCGGGACGCCCGCCGCCACCGCCACCGACTACAGCGGCCAATTGCTTGATGATTTCCCCCGCGTGAAACCGATGGGTCAGCTCTTTACTCACAGAGGAAACCAGTTGAACGTTGTTCTCTCCAGGACTGAGTAGAATCACAACGCTGGCCCCCATCTGGTCTTTTAGCTGGTCAGCCACCTCCCTGAGCTGCTTGGCATCGACCTTTTCGACCTCTGCAATGAGGACAGAGGTGCCGTCGATGATTTTCTTTCTTGCCAGCAGGTCGGGGATCCGGTCCTTACCCAATTGACCGCGCAGCCGCGCCATCTCTTTTTCGAGACTCCTTTGCTGTTCGACCAACTTTTTTGTTTTGTCGACGGTTTCGTCGGTGCTTGACCGGAGGAGTTCGGCGATTTGTTGTAGCATCGACTCATATCGGTGAATGAGATCCAGCGCCCCTTCTCCGGTAAAGGCGTCAATTCGTCGCACGCCGGCGGAGACACCGCTCTCGCCGTGGAGTTTAAATAATCCGATCTCTCCTGAGCGGTGGATGTGGGTCCCGCCGCAGAGCTCTTCGGAGAAGTCCCCCATTCTGACCACGCGTACACGATCCCCGTACTTATCGCCAAAAAACGCCAGGGCTCCCCGGCCGATGGCATCTTCGTAGCTGGACTCTTCCGTGCGCACCTCGGCGTCCCAGCGAATTCGTTCGTTGACCATCTTTTCAATCTTTACCAGCTTGTCCGGTGGAACGACACCATTGTGGCTAAAATCGAAGCGGAGTCGATCCGGTTCTACCAGCGACCCCGCTTGACGTACTTGATCGCCGAGCTCACGGCGCAGCATGGCGTGAAGGATATGAGTTGCCGAGTGATTCAGGGTGGTGCGCTGACGGTGCCTGGGGTCCACCCCGAGTTCGATTGTGTCTCCGACCTGAATCCGCCCCCTGGTGACCTTCCCTCTATGCACGATGATCTGAGGTGTCAGGTGCTGGGTGTCCAGGACCGTCATCTGATCCCCCCGGGTGGTCTTAATGCTACCCCGATCACCGACCTGTCCTCCGGATTCCCCGTAAAAGGTCGTCTCTGCGGCGATGAGATCAACGGTTGTGCCTTCCCCGGCCTCATCCATTCCTTGTCCCTCACGATAGAGTGCCAAGACTTTGGATTCTAGGTCCAGCCGGTCATAACCGACGAAGCGGGTCTCTTGATCGAGCTGGATGCTTGCCGTACTCGTCGGAGTCTCCCTTGCCTCCCGCCCCCGGCTCTTCTGTTCCCCCATGAGTTTTTTGAATCCGGCGTGATCGACCGACACTTTTCGGCCGCGCAAGATGTCCTCGGTGAGATCGAGGGGGAACCCGTAGGTGTCGTAGAGACGAAAAGCGACGTCACCGGGCAGGACTTTTTTCTTCTCCTGTCGGATCTTCTTGAGGGCATCTTCCAGGTGGACCAACCCCTTGTCCAGGGTCTCGGTGAAACGTTCCTCTTCGCTGAGGATTACGGCCCGGATGCGGTTTTGCTCACCGGGGATCTCAGGGTAGGCTTCTCCCATGATCCCGGAGACCGTCCCGGTTAGGCGATGGAGAAAGGCATCCTTAAGCCCGAGGAGCCTGCCATGACGGCTCGCCCGGCGAAGCAACCGCCGCAATACATAGCCTCGACCATCGTTGCTGGGAAGCACTCCGTCGGCAATTAAAAAACTAATGGCACGAGCGTGATCGGCAATCACGCGGAAGGATACATCTTCCTCCGTCTTGCGACCGTAATTTTTACCCGCTATTTCTTCCGTTGCGCCGATCAGGTTTCGCAGTAGGTCGACATCGTAGTTGGAGAGGACGCCCTGAAGGACGGCAGCGATTCGCTCCAGTCCCATGCCCGTGTCCACATGTCTGGCTGGGAGGTCCGACAGGCTCCGGTCCTCGCTCCTGTTGTTCTGGATGAAGACCAGGTTCCATAGCTCGATGTAGCGGGCGCAACCGCCGTTCACCCGACAGCGATGGCCCTTCTCCTTTTGGTGGTCACAGGCCTCGGGCCCCCGATCGATATGGATTTCGCTGCAGGGGCCGCAAGGACCGGTCTCCCCCATTTCCCAGAAATTGTCGTCCTCATCGAAACGCAGTACACGGGATTTGGGAAGTCCAGTGATCTTATACCAGAGTTTTTCCGCCTCATCATCGTCTCGAAATACGGTTGCCCACAGCTTATCTTTGGGAAGTTTCCACTCATCGGTGAGGAGTTCCCAGGCCCAAAGGATCGCGTCTTCCTTATAGTAGTCGCCGAAGGACCAATTTCCCAACATTTCAAAAAAGGTATGGTGGTAGGTGTCCTGGCCAACAGCCTCCAAGTCGTTGTGTTTGCCGCTGATGCGCAGGCATTTCTGGGCGCTGGCGGCCCGCACGTAGGGGAGTCGCTCAGCGCCGAGGAAGACGTTTTTGAACTGGACCATCCCCGCATTGGTGAAAAGCAACGTGGGGTCTTTTTCCGGAACCAGGGAAGAGCTTCTGACGACCGTATGGCCGCGCTTTTCAAAGTGGCTGAGAAAGCTCGTTCGTATTTCTTTACTGCTGATCATCGAGCCATTTTCATAGTACCAAAGTGCAGGGGGTCAATAAATTCCCTTAAGACTTATTTCACTCATCATCGGGAGTAGTTTGCAACACCTCGGCAATCACCGAGTCCCGGTAACCACGGCGCTGCAAAAGACCTACTGCCCGGCGGCGAACCTGGGGATCTCGAAGGTCTTTATTTCCGAATCGTTTTTCTAAAAACACCTGCGCCCGTTTCTTGCCCTGCTTGGGGCCAATGGCCTCGCCGACGATCCGATCAATCAGGGATTGGGAAACCCCCTTGGTGCGCAATTCCTTTTCAACTCGCAATGGACCAAAGCCCTGCCTCTCGACTCTTGTCAGGGCCCAGGCACGGGCAAACTGCTCGTCGTTTAGCAGGTTGAGGGTAAGGAGACGTTCTAGAGTGGTCTCGACGGTCCTTTGGGGAAACCCTAATTGGGCGAGCTTGACTCGGACTTCTTGCTCGCTCCGGGCACGGAACCCTAGAAATTTTAGGGCACGCTGCAGTGCTTCCTCTGGAGTCCCACCGCTCATTTCCCTTTGGGCTTTTCCTTTTTCTCCTGAGCCTGCGGTTCCACGGGGGCCCGTTTGAGCCCCACCTTTTCCATGATACGGTCGGACACCTCTCTCATTGTCTCCGGGTGTTGCCTCAGGAATTCCTTTGCGCTCTCGCGTCCCTGTCCAATCCTCTCGTTGTTGAAGGAGTACCAGGCGCCGCTCTTTTCCACGATCTCGTGGGAGGCCCCCAGATCCACGATTTCGCCTTCCCGTGAAATACCGGTACCGTAAAGGATGTCGAATTCGGCCTCCTTGAAGGGAGGGGCGAGTTTGTTCTTAACGACTTTAACGCGAGTCCGTCCGCCCACGATTGAGTCCCCATCCTTAATCGCGCCAATACGCCGGATATCGAATCGCTGGGATGCGTAAAATTTGAGGGCATTGCCTCCGGTGGTCGTCTCCGGATTTCCGAACATGACTCCAATCTTCATCCGGATTTGGTTGATAAAAACCACCACCGCGTGGGAACGTGCAATCGTGCCCGTGAGTTTCCGCAGCGCTTGAGACATGAGGCGGGCCTGAAGACCCATGTGGGAATCCCCCATCTCGCCTTCGATCTCCGCCCTGGGGACCAGGGCCGCGACCGAGTCGATGACCAGAACGTCGATGGCTCCGCTGCGAACCAGGGTATCGGCGATCTCCAGGGCCTGCTCCCCATGATCGGGCTGAGAAATCAGCAGTTCATCGGGATTGACTCCTAGTTTCTTCGCATAGGCGAGGTCCATGGCGTGCTCCGCGTCGATGTAGGCCCCCATGCCGCCCTGTTTCTGGGCCTCGGCAACAATGTGCAGGGCCAGGGTCGTTTTCCCCGAGGATTCAGGTCCGTAAATCTCGACGACCCTACCCCTGGGGACACCCCCGATTCCGACAGCCATATCGAGACCGATGGATCCGGTCGAGATGACGGCAATGTCGTTGATCACCCCCCCCTCACCGAGTTTCATGATGGCGCCTTTGCCGAACTGTTTCTCAATTTGACTGACCGCCAGGTCGATGGCCTTTGTGCGTTCGAGGTCCATGGGTTATCTCCTTAAATATATGAATTTTCACGTTTGACTAGAAAGATTTTACAGTAATGAAACCATGCCCATTTTGCTGATTGGGTTATCTCCAGCTTTTGTCGGTTTCCCGTTTTTCGTTTGTTTCTACCGGCTCCCCGTTCGTTTTCAATGGGACGGTCCCAAGGGTGGAGTAGACCGGACCGCTTGGTTGAAGAACGCTTTGAAAAAGAACCACCTCTTCCACACGGGATTGCCCGAATTCGAAGTCCGCCCATCGATCCATCTCTTGCTTGATCTGTTCTGCGGTGGTGGCCGAGTGGCGCCACCTTCCGATGGTCAGGTGAGGCTCGAAGGTCCGCATCTGAGGAGCAAATCCTATCGGTTCAAGGGAACGTTCCACTTGCCGCGCGAGCCCGGGTAGCTCTTCACCCTGCAATCCAATCCATAGGACCCTTGCCTTCTTCAAGTTTGGAAATACGCCCAACCCTAGGCCTTGCATAGAGAAGGTTCGCACATGGTGTAAGGCCCTTTCAAGAGTTTGGACGATGGGACCGGCTTTTTCCTCCTCTACGGAACCGAGAAATTTGAGGGTGAAGTGAAGGGTTTCCTTTTCGACCCATCGAATACCCGAAAGGCTTTGCTTCAGGTGGGATTGGACCTCGGCGATTTTCTGGGTCATGGCTGGATCAATGGGGACTCCAATAAAAGCGCGAATCACGGTTTACCCCGTGGAATAGCTCCTCGACCGAGACTGAAACCTTCGGATCATGATATTAATCCACCGTGAACGGATCTCGACTAGAGCAGGGCTTCCCTGAGCCAGAGGAGGGCCGTCTGAGAGGCGCGTCTAATGATAGTCTCTCGGTCTCCATCGAAGTGAAAACAGCGAGCCTGGCATCCGCCCCCGCGGGCCATGGCCATCCAGACCGTTCCCACCGGTCTAGCGGTGCTTCCACCCGTGGGCCCCGCGATTCCAGTCGTGCTGAGTGTGATACTGGCCCCGACCTGCTCTTTGATCCCCTGGGCCATCTCGAGAGCCGTCTCCCGGCTCACCGCCCCATGCTGTTCCAGTGTGGATTTTTGGACCCCCAGGAAAATTTGCTTAGCAGCGTCCGAATACGTAATAGCGGAGGTGATAAAATAGTCGGAACTCCCCGGCACGCGGGTGACCCGATGACTGAGATACCCGCCGGTGCATGACTCCGCCAGTGCGAGAGTCCACTTTCGTTTCCGCAACAGCTGCCCGACGATCTCCTCCAGGGTCTCATCTCCCTCGGTATAAATGTAGTGCTTAAGAAGTTTCCCGATACGAGCCTTCATCTCCTGGAAGCCAGGAGTGTCCCGCTTGCTTTCCCGGAGCGTTAAATGCAGGGAGAGATCGAACTCGTGGGCTTGAACAGCAATCTCTCCACCTTCAGGAAGATGAATCGGCTTCAATATGTCATCTAGCTCGGACTCCGTCAAGCCGGAGAGTTTGAAGGTCGTGGTGTCCTTTGGTCCCATTTCTTACCTGTTCTTACCTGAGAGACGTTACAAAATACTATCTCTCGCGTCGTGATCCCGCCATCATAGCGAAAAAGTCCCTATCGATGAAAGTTGCTGTCCTGTCCACCTCTGGCATTTGTGCAAGGCCGCCTTCACGTGGTGATTCGGGCGAAGTCGGAGAGTGAAATAGGACGCAACAGGCAAAAAGGCCTGTTAAAGGGTTAAAGATTAAGGGGTGCGTTCTAACGCCAGGGGGAGTATTTGGGTCAGTTAGGATTTCTCGACGGGCTGCCGGAGACGAGCTGGGTCAGAACGAGCTGCTTGGCGTTTTCGAAGACCTCCCGTAGCGGCGGCTTTATACTGTCCTCGCGGGGGAGTTGTATCTTCAGGGGATTGACGTAACGTTGATTCTTGTGCATCTCGAAATGCAGATGGGATCCGGTGCACCTGCCTGAACACCCCACGTAACCTATGATTTGACCCTTCTTGACTCGTTTGCCCCTGCGTAGTCCAGGTGCGTAACCGTTTAGATGGGCATAACGGCTCGTGTATATAGAAGTATGCTGAATCTGGATAAAGCGTCCGTATCCGCCGCGTTTCCACCCGGCATAAACCACCTTGCCGTCACCAATTGCCCTGACCGGCGTTTTACGTGGGGCAACGAAATCCACCCCGCGATGGGCCCGGCGCACCTTCAAGATGGGATGCAAGCGCCGGTGAGAGTAGGTGGAGCTTATACGACTGAACTCGACCGGAAAACGCAAGAAGGTACGGGTTAGGGACTTTCCTTCGAGGTCGTAATAGTCACCCTTGCCGTCTCCCCCCTCAAAGTAAAAGGCAAAGTGCTTCTCGTTGCCCATTGTCAACTCGGTGGCCAGGATGCGAAAGAGTTTCTTCTTCTTCCCTTCGGTCCGATACCTTCTTTCGAACAACACCCTGAAGGAATCTCCGGATCTGATATCGGTCTGAAAGTTTACATCCCAGCCATAGATGTCGGCAAACTGTGAGACGATCTTGGGAGACAGTCCCAACCGCGTACCGCTCTCATAGAGCGAATCCGTGATGGGTCCCCCGATGGCCTGGGTCTCGATTTCATAGGGCCGTTCGTCTTTTTTGAAGCTGATCTCGAGCTCGCCCAGCACCCAGGTCAACCACCAGTCGTCGTCCTGTTCCACCCTTAGGGCCTTGAGCTGCTTTTTAACGTTGTCCTCCTGTTGAACGGGTTCTTTGTCATCGAGATAGAAATAGATTCCCCTACCGGGGCGGAGTCTTTTAGGAGAAAAATGCTTTCGAATGGAGCGTACCCATAGTATCTTTTCCTGGCCGGTCAAGCCGAAGGGTTTGAACAGTTTACCCAGCGTGTCACCAGGCCTTATTCGGTGGGTGATGCGTTCCAAGCCCAAGAGCGGGTCGCTGTTTTTTTCTTCAGCGGTCTTTTCCCCGTTTGCTCCCGTAACCTCATTGGCGACCGTTATAGGAGAGGTCACGTTTAAGGATTGGATCGGAGCGGGAAGCCAGAGGAGATGCTGGAGAAAGAAGAGAGCGAATCCCGAGATGCCGTTCAATACCATCATATACAAGATTCATATCTTAACTTCTCAGCCCTAAAATGTCTATAAAAAATCCGGATCAAGGTCTGAAGGTTGCTGAAGTCACTGCAGAGTCAGTGGATTTTGGCGTGACTTTAAATTCATCAAGTCCCGCTGGTCATGTGGGGTTGCCCCTTCGTCCATCGTCTCAACGGATCGGCCAGGTTCTCGCGTGTGCTCGTTAGCTCGGGGTCTCAGCGGTTTGCTTTTCGGTAGCCCAATGCGTCCTGGGCAATGATGAGTTTCTGGATGGCCGACGATCCCTCAACTATCTGGTAAGACTTGGCGTCTCTGAGATATCGTTCGACGGGGTATTCGGTCGAGTAGCCATAGGCGCCAAGGATCCTGAGGGCGGCGTCCGCGGCGTGGGCTGCCGCCTCGGCTGCGGCGTACTTGGCCATTGAGACCTCGAGATTATTGGACCTCTTCTGATCCGCCAAAGTGGCCGCTCGGTAAACCAGCATCCGGGCGGCTTCTTCGTCGATGACCATCTGGGCAATCATATCCTGCGTCATCTGAAACTGGCCGATCTTCTGACCGAACTGCTCCCTCTGGTTGGCATAACTCACGGCCGCCTCCCGGGCGGCCCGTGCGACGCCCAGGGCGCCGGCGGCGCAGTTGAGTCGTGTCTGGTTGAGCTGCGCCATGCATATCTTAAATCCTTCTCCCTCCTGGCCGAGGCGATGATCCTCGGGCACCGAAAACCCGTCAAAGGTGAGTTCCCCCGTTGGTGAGGCGTGGGCGCCGAGCTTTTCCAGTGTCCTACGGGTCACATTCCCTTGTCCGAGGTCGACGATAAAGGCAGAAATACCACGGTGCTTTTTGGATTTGTCCGTATAGGCATAAACCAAGGCTAGATCCGCAATCGGGGCATTGGAAATCCATGTCTTGGTTCCGCTCAGTTTGTATTGTTTCCCCTTCTTCGATGCGGTGGTGGTCATAGCGGCCACGTCGGATCCGGCGTTGGGCTCGGTAATAGCAAAGCAGCCCAGGGTCTCGCCCTGGACAAGCGAAGGTATCCATCGTCTTTTTTGCTCCTCAGACCCGAACTGGAGCAGGGCGAGGGCGGGGCCGATCTGCATATTGATGTGGACCCGCACGGCGCTATGGACGCGGGCAATCTCTTCCGTGATGAGCACCAGCGCCATGAAGCCAAGCTCACTGCCACCGTACTTTTCCGGGATCACGCAGCCGAAAAAGCCCAGTTCCCCCATCTGGGTGACCAGTTCTCTGCGAAACCGGTGCTCCCGGTCATCCTGGGCCGTATGAGGCGCAATCTCTTTTTCGGCAAAATCGCAGGCTAGTTTCTTTACCTCTAGCTGGTCATCGGACAGGTCGAAATCCATGGAATCCTCCAATGTTAGCGAATAGGTAATGGCAAATAGCAAATAGTTGATCGAATTCGCACCCCACCCAGTATGAGATTTATTTGTTGTTTAATTTTTGAAGCGGGGGAGTGTCCTATTCGCCAATTGCTATTCACTATTTGCTCTTTCCCAAAAGCGTTCTCGCGATGATGATCTTTTGAATCTCTGAGGTCCCTTCATAGATTCGCAAGGCGCGCACATCACGATAGAGCTGCTCTACGGGGGTCCCTGACACCAGGCCTCTACCGCCGTGGATCTGCAGCGCCTGGTCGACGATTCTCTGTGCAGCCTCAGTGGCAAAGAGCTTGGCCATAGAGGCCCGCTGGGTAATATCCCCTTCCCCCTGGTCCTTACTCCAGGCGGCCCAATTGACAATCAGGCGTGATGCTTCCAGCTCGGTAACCATGTCAGCGAGTTTGAATTGTATCCCCTGGAATCGGGACAGAGACTGGCCAAACTGGCGCCGACTTAAACTGAAGCGGATCGCTTCCTCCATGGCCCTTTGGGCCAGTCCTACGGCCGCGGCACCCACGGTGCATCGGAGAGTGTTCAGCGTAGTGAGAGCGATCCTGAAGCCTTCCCCTTCGCCCGCAAGCAGCTGTTTCTCTGAAACCCTGCAGTCCTCAAGGGCAATGGTTCCGATGGGGTGGGGAGATATCAAGGAGAGACGCTCCTTGAAGACGAGGCCCGGGGTATCGGCTTCGACCACGAAGACGCTGATCTGTTTTTTTCTGTTCCTCGGAGCAGTCACGGCAAAAATCACATAGGTCTGGGCCAGACCCGCATTCGAGACCAGATGCTTGACGCCGTTTAGAATGTATTCCTTGCCGCGCCGTACGGCCCGGGTGGCTATGGATGAAATGTCCGATCCAGCCTCGGGCTCCGTGAGTGCAAAGGCCGCGATGGACTTGCCCTGAGCCAGGGGGGGAATGTAGAGGTTCTTCTGCTGTTTGTTACCCGAAAAAATAATAGGGTAGCTTCCCAGGGCCTGAACGGCGAACATGACATCGGCCAGGGAAGAGCCCCGTGCCAACTCCTCACGCAGGATGCAAAGATCACGGGCCTGAACGGTGTCCCGAACTCCGCCGTATGCCTTGGGAGCTATATAGGCAAGGAGTCCGGCGTGACCCAGTTGCTCGACCAATGCCCGCGCTTCGTCTTCCAGGGCAAGTTTCTTGGGACTGCCCGAAAGTAGGTTCTCCTCTACCCAGGCGCGGGCTTCAGCCCGGAGTTGGAGGTGGCTTGCTTCGAAAAAGGGATCCATAATGTTGATCTGGCGGATTAATTGCTAATCAAAAAAGTTTAAAAACCTTCCGTACAATCTCGTATTGGATTACGATTTTTGGATTTGAGTATTTCCGTTTGTTTGAGATTCCGAGCTTTGGAATTCGGATTTTAATTTGGAGGCGTCTTGTCGCGAAAACTTTTGTTGAAATCGTATGGTTAAACATTTTATCGGTAAAAATCTATCGATTAAATCGGGGCTCTCTTTTTTCCATGAAGGCCAGGTAACCTTCTTTAAAGTCCGGTGTTTGCATACATCGGGCCTGGGACGTCGCTTCCAGTTCCAACGCTGCCGCCAGGTCCAGATCGGCTTCTCGTCTGAGCAGTTCCTTGGTTACCCCCGTGGCGTATCGAGGACCGTCCCTAAGACGGCACGCCAGCTCGAAGGTTTCCTCGAGGAGCTTCTCATGGGATACGACCCGGTTGGCGAGACCGATGCGGTGGGCCTCCTGGGCATCGATAGTGTCACCCAGGAGCAACAGTTCCGCTGCCCTTCCCTGGCCGACAATCCTGGGAAGGAGGTAGAGGGCTCCCATGTCCGATCCCGCCAGACCCATCTTGACGAAGAGAAAGGCAAAACCGGCCCTGTCCGACAGGATACGCATATCGCAACCCAGCGCGACCATGGCCCCGCCACCCGCAGCGATTCCGTTCACGGCACCCAGGATCGGTTTGTTCAGATTACGCATGTTTTGAATCAGATCGCAGCTTAGCCTGGTAAAGCGATAGTGGGCATCGGCGTCTCGACTCAACAGCTCACCGATAATTCCCTGAACATCGCCGCCGGAGCAAAAGCCCTTGCCCGTGCCGGTTATGACAACGACCTGGACCCCATCGTCATGAGCCATCTCGCTTGTCAGCCGGGTCAGGTCTTCATAGGTCTTGAAGGTCAACGCGTTGAGCCTTTCCGGGTAGTTGAGGCGAACCGTGGCAATCCCTTCGGCCGCCTCATAGACGAAATCAAAATCGGTCATGGGGTCTTTCCTTTCACTCATTCGTTAACTGCCCTCGGCCTGCAATCTAGCTTCAAGGGCCCTTTACTGGGCCTGACATACGCAACGGCAGCTCACTGATGGGCCAAGGCCAAGGCGATGGATTCGCCGACTCCCAGGCTTTCCCCCGTTACCAGCGAAGTCTTGCGCATTCTTACCCAGTCTTGCCTTTAAGGCTATTCACAGCCTAAACCTAACAACGACGGAACCTTCAATCGTCCTATATATACGGACCAGTCTATCTACGGGTAGCCAGGATACTATATGTATATTAGGAGAGTTTGGTCACACAAGCCCCGCGTGACTCGTCTTGCCCGAATCGGCTACCGTAACAGCGCTAGGTTCCATCCTTTCGCTTTTGCTTTAACCGATGGAAAGCAATATACTCCGGACAATTTTTTTCACTTCGACTCATTTCCTGTGTTCGGTACGGGATTGGGTTGATTGATAGTATGTTGCTCATCGTCGACCCTGAACGAGCCACACCCCGGCTTCGGCAACCCGCGACGAGCCCAGGTCGAGTCGCTCAGGCGAACCGTAGGCTAAGTATTGAATCGACTAACCAAATAGGTAGGGGAGAAAACCATGATCTATTGGCACAAGCAAAACCATGCCACTGTCGTGACCTTGGCCCTGGTCCTTTTCTTGTTTCCCATGCAGGGGCGGTCCCAAGAACAGTCTGCAGCGCCCACTGCCCCGGCTCAAGGCAGCGCGGCCGAGGCGAATGGGCCCAAGGTGCTTACCCTTGGGGATGCCGTGGTGATTGCCCTGACGAACCAGCCCGCCATCAGGAGGGCCCAGGAACGGGTCAAGGCCCAGGGTTCAGTCCTGGGGCAGGCCAAGTCCGCGTATTATCCAACGATCTCATTAAACAGTTCCTATCGGAGCACGACTCAGTCCGGCACTACTAGTACTTCCCAAAGCGCCTTCGACAGTGTCACGAGCGCGACCAATCTGAATTGGACCGTTTATGACTTTGGCAAGCGTGAAGGCAGCGTTCAGAAACAGAAGGACACCCTCGTGGCCCGCCAATTTGCCGAACAGACCACCGTTGAAGAGGTCGTACTCAACGTCAAGACGGCCTATTACAGGTACCTTCAGGGAAAGGTACTGGTCCGGGTCAGGGAGGATACGGTCAAGCACCGTGAGGCCCTGGTGCGCCAGGCCAGGGGATTTTTTGAGGTGGGGACGAGGCCAAGGATCGACGTGGCCCGAGCGGAGACCAACCTCTTTGCTGCCCAGGCCGACCTGATCGAGGCGCAAAACAGTATGAGGATCGCTTGGGCAGAGCTAAGAAACACTATGGGATTGCAGAACTTTTCCGTGCGGCCCCTGGCCGAGGAGGCGCTACTGAACAAACCCATCGAAACCCTGGCTAGAGAACTCGCCATACGTAAGCCGGTCTTCTCCCTCAAGGACGCGCGCGAAACCGCGTACTCCCTGCGTCCCGAACTCAAGGACTTCGACGCCCAGCGCAAGGCCCAGGATTCGGCCATTGCCACGGCCCGCAGAGGTCACCTTCCCGATATTCTCTTTAATTCTTCCTATGGGAGACGAGGGAATAGCAGAGGGAGCAACGATACCTTCCCGATGGATGTCAACTGGGCGGTGGGCTTCAACGTGAACGTGCCCATCTTCAATGGCTTCGAAACGAGCTATCAGGTAAAAGAAGCCATGGGAAACTATGGTGAAATCAAGGCCCTTGAGGACCAGACGCGGCAACAAATTGCGTTGGATGTAGAGCGGAGTTATCTTAACCTTATTGGGGCCGGGGAACGGATCAAGGCCACCGAGTCGGCCGTGCGCTCGGCCAAGGAAAACCTCGATCTCTCTAACGGACGTTATCGTGTTGGGGTGGGCTCCATCATCGAGATCACCGAGGCTCAGGTTATCAACACGCAAGCCCAGACCAATCACATCCAGGCCATTACCGATCACAAGATATTCGAGGCTGATCTTGCCAAGGCTATGGGGCAGGGAGTCGCCCGTTGAAGAAGCTTTCCGTTGTAATCATCTTCGTGTTCATTGTCGGAGGCGTACTCTACGGTCTGGGGATCGGGCCCTTTAACGAAGGTGCCGCCACCGGACAGCAGCAGAAGAAATTGCGCAAGGGCGGCCGCAGGGCCGTAAGCGTCCGAGTGGCCGAGGTCAAGGTCGGTGACGTGGAGGAGAGGTTGAACTATGTGGGCAGTCTTGAAGCCAAGGCATCGGTTACGGTTGCGGCTAAGATTGCCGGACGAGCCGAGAGGCTTTTCGTAGACGTCGGTGATCGGGTCAAGGAAGGACAGCCCCTCGTCACACTGGAAAAGGATGAGCTTACCGAGGAGGTCAACGAGGCCCGCGCTTCGCTAAACGTTGTCGAAGCGACCTTGAAGGGAAAAGAGGCGGAACTCAAAGACCTTATGCGGAAGCTGGACCGTTCCAAGGTACTGATCGAAAAGAACTTGATATCCCGTGAACAGGTCGACACACTGGAGACTCAGGTCCTATCCGCCAACGCGCAGGTTGAACTCACCCAGGCTCAGAAGGCACAGATGAAGGCTAGGCTCGACAATGTCCGTCTCCACCTAAAATCGACGCGGGTGCTCTCTCCATTTGCCGGATACGTGGGCAGGCGCTTCATCGATCGGGGCGCCATGGTCAATTCCAATACACCTCTGGTCACAATCGTAGATATCAGCAGAGTCAAGGTGAGGATCGCAGTCGTCGAAGGCGACTATCGCAAGGTTTCCCCTGGGCAGGTGGCGAGAATCACGGCGGATGCCTATCCGGGCAGACGTTTTGAAGGGAGGGTGGTACGGATGGCCCCCGTCCTCGATCTGGAGACCCGTACGGGCCAGGTGGAGATCGAGCTCCCCAACCCGGGGGGGGACCTGAAACCGGGGATGTTTGCTAGGGCCGAGATTGTTGCCGAACGGCGTCGTGGCGTCCTGCTGGTCCCCAAGGGGGCTCAGGTCAAGATGCCTGAGGGCTACGGGGTATTTAAGGTCCTAGAGGATAGTTCCAAGGTCCGGTTGGTGCCGATCAAACCTGGGTTGAGCCAGGGTGGATGGGTTGAGGTAGAGGGAGCGCTGCAAACGGGAGAACGGATTGTAACCGTGGGGAGCAACCTCCTTAGTGACGGCCAGAGCGTGACAATCATTGATGGGGATAGTGGGAGAGGCGCCACGGAGAACAAGATGAAAAAGAAGGGCAAAAAGGGTCGCAAGGGGACGCAGAAGAAAGAGGAAGGACAAACATGAGCTTAACAGCCGTATCGGTGCGCAGGCCGGTCGCAACCTATATGGTGGTTTTGATCATCCTGATCCTGGGGGTCATCTCCTTTCTCAAGATACCCGTCGATCTCATGCCCGAAGTGACCTTCCCCCGGGTAACCATCAATACACGATACGAGAACGTGGGCCCTCAAGAGGTGGAAACGCTCATTACCGTGCCCATTGAAAAGGCCGTGAGTTCCGTTTCCGGGGTGGAGGATGTGACGTCGGTCTCAGTCGAAGGGCGCAGCCAGGTACGGGTCGGCTTCGGTTGGGAGACGGACCTGGACGAAGCGGTAAGCGACGTCCGTGAAAAACTCGATCGATTGAGAGACAACCTGCCGCGGGATGCCGACGCGCCGGTCATCTCGAAATTCGACGCCAATTCCTCCCCCATCATGTTCATTGGCATATCGGGGGATATGCCCCCTGTGGCCCTGCGCCAGTTTGTGGAAAAAGATATCCAGTACCGGCTCGAGCGCCTGCGTGGCGTAGCCTCTGCCGATATCCGTGGCGGGCTCGAGCGTGAAATCCACGTTGACCTCTCCCGCCATAAATTGAAGGCACTCAAGCTTTCACCGGCCGACATCATCCGCGCCTTGAGGGCGGGAAACGTCACCCTCCCTGCCGGCAATGTCGACCGTGCCCACCTGGAGGTGGCCGTTCGCACTTTGGGGGAGTTCACCAACCTCGATCAGGTACGTAAAACGGTCCTCGTATACAGAGGCGGTATCCCGGTCCGTCTGGAGGAAGTGGCAACCGTCGAGGACTCCTTTAAGGAGATCGATCATGTGGTGAAGATCAACGGTAAGAGCGCCGTGATGATGTCCCTCTTACGCCAACCGCTGGCCAACACCGTAGATGTGGTCGAACGTGCCAAGGCAGAGATCCGCAGCATCAACCGGGACTTCCCTGAGGTTACTGTGACGGCCCTTAGAGATAACGCTCGCTATATCAGGGACGCCATCTCCAACGTCAGGATCGCCGCCCTGTGGGGCGCTGTTTTGGCCATCGTTATCCTGCTCTTTTTCTTGCGCAACCTGCGCAGTACGTTCATCATCGCCACGGCCGTCCCGGTTTCTGTTATTGCCACATTTTCCCTGATGTATTTTCAGGGCTTTTCCATCAACATCATGTCCTTCGGCGGCCTGGCACTTGGCATCGGTCTGCTCGTGGACAACTCCATCGTCGTCCTGGAAAACATCTTTCGTCACAGGGAAAATGGAGCGGAGAGAACGGATGCTGTCCTGAAGGGAACCTGGGAAGTTGCCGGGGCGATTACTGCCTCCACGCTGACCACGCTGGTGGTTTTCCTACCCCTTCTCTTTGTCCCGGGGTCGGCGGGCATTATCTTCAAGCAACTTGCCTGGGTCGTCTTTTTCTCGCTGGCCGCTTCGTTGCTGGTCGCCCTGACCCTGGTGCCGGTCCTGGCCTACCAGCTCTTGAGCCAGGTTCACAAGACCACAGGGCGCGGTTTTCTGGGTAGATTCTTTGCCCTGGGAGAACGCTCCCTCACCTATATGGACGATCGTTATCAGGCTTTGCTTATTTGGTCCCTGAGTCATCGTATTCGTGTTCTTGTCTCGGTCTTTGCCCTGCTGGCAGGGAGCTTGACACTGGTGCCTAAAATAGGCCGGGAGTTTATGCCCAAGGTCGACGAGGGTGCCATTACTATCTATGCCAATATGGAGGAAGGGGCCAGGATCGAGGAGATGGAGGTTTCCTCTTCGACCTTCGAGTCTGTGGTTCGATCGGAGGTACCGGAGACAGAGAACGTCTTTAGCCACTTCGGCCAGTTCGGCTTTCGGGCGCGCGGCAAGAACCAGGGACATGTTCATATCTGGCTCGCTCCGAGAAGCGCGCGGAAGCGTTCCGATGAGGAGATAGCCCTAGTGCTCAGACGCGAGGCGCGGGCGGTCCCTGGAGTCATGACCCGGGTGCGCACACGATCTGGGCTGTATATTTTTCGCCGTTTGGGCCTGTCCGACAACGACAACCTGGAGGTAAATATTCGCGGCCACGACCTGGGGGCGGCTCAACTCCTTGCCGGCCAGATCAAGGCCCGTATGGAGCGGGTAAGCGGCATCGTCGGTGTGCGGGTCAACCGGCAGGGCGGGCAGCCGGAGATGGGACTTCACATTGACCGGGATAAGGCCGCCAACCTGGGAATCTCCGTGGCGACTCTTGCCCAGGCCGTGCAGTCGAGTATTGGCGGTACCCGGGCCACGCTGTACAGGGAAGGCGGGGATGAATATGACATTGTCGTGCGCCTGGCCGAACGCGATCGGCGCACTCTCGAAGGACTGCCGGATCTGGTGATCCCGACGAGGTCGGGCCGCGGGGTGCCGCTCAGGAGCCTGGTCCGCCTGGAAGAGCGACGCGGTCCCATGGAGGTCCATCGGATGAACCAGGAGAGGGTCGTGAGTATTACGGGAGAGGTCTCGGGTCGCGACATGGGAGTGGTGATGGAGGAGCTCAGGGAGGGTATAAGGGGACTCGAACTGCCGCCCGGGTTCTCGCTTACCCTGGGAGGGGACTTCCTGGAGCAGCAGGAGGCTTTCCGGGAGCTGCGCTGGGGACTGCTGCTGGCGCTGGTACTGGTCTACATGGTCATGGCGGCGTTGTTTGAGAAGTTTCTTGACCCCCTCGTGATCATGTTTGCCGTTCCCTTTGCGGTCATCGGAATTATTCTTATTCTGCTCTTCACCGGCACGACGCTCAACGTCAACTCCTTCATCGGCATCATCATGCTCACGGGGATCGTGGTGAACAACGCCATCGTTCTGGTTGATTACATCAATCTCAAGATTCGTGAAGAGGGGTTGGCGGTGAGGGAGGCGATCATCCTGGGTGGGAGGACTCGTCTGCGGCCCATTCTCATGACCACCCTCACCACTATGCTGGCGATGGTCCCGCTGGCCATCGGTCTGGGTGATGGGGGTGAGGTCCAGGCACCACTGGCCCGGGTGGTCATCGGTGGCCTTGCGACCTCAAGCTTAATTACCCTGATCCTAATCCCAGTACTCTTCTGCACGGTCAAGGAGCGACAACATGCTGGAGCCAAGCAGGGGGTACTGGATCGTATGGGTTTAGCTAATAGCCGTTTGTCGAGGAAATAGCCTTCGGCTAATAGTGAATGGTCAATAGTTATTGGTCAACAGGCAAGAAGGCGTTGGCGAATGGCAAGTGGAAAATACGGCGATCAGAACTAGGAAGTATCCGTGGAATCGCGGGGGGTCTATTCACTATTTGCTAGCATCTACTAGAACCCGAACGGGTTAATGATCCTCTCTATACTCTCCGCCACCCCTTGCGGGGCATCTTCGTTGGCTGGGTTCTTTTTGGAGGATTTGGCCGTTTTTGTCTCTTTCTTATTGGGTGGGGTGTTCCAGGGATCAATCAGGACGGCATCGGAGAGTTTATCGGAATTCGCCGGCTGGTTCGCCGATTTGACCGTTTCCCGATTCTTCTCTTCTGTGGGGGCCGGTTTTGCTTCCCACTGGAACTGTCCCGCATCGAGCAAGAGAGGTGAGTCTGACGTGCCCATCCTGGGTCTGAGCTCCTGTGTCTCCTTTACTGGCGGGGCAGATGCCTGAACGCTCGGAGGCGCTCCCGTCTTCGATCCCGTGCTATCCGTAGGAGTCTGCTTTTCTTCTGGAACCTCAACGCCCTTTTGGTTCAGCCCTTTGTC
Source organism: Binatia bacterium (assembly GCA_963664015.2). GTDB lineage: Bacteria > Desulfobacterota > Binatia > UBA9968 > CAXXLF01 > JACZQL01. The sequence goes on from CAXXLF010000002.1 coordinate 2,047,315, forward strand.
GATTGCCCCCAGGACCGCTGTCGTAGAGGCCTTGGTTTGAGAAGCGATTTCTTTCTTCTTTTTACGGTTCGCGAAAAGCTTGGACGAGGCCTCCGGAGGTGGAGGCAATGACATACTTTCCGATCCTTGTTTCTTCAGTCCCGTGTCGATCGCACCTAAAATCTCCTTGGTGTCCGTCGGCGGCGGCTCTTTCGGGATTTGGGATAGTTCTGGGACCGGGGAGTGAAAGACTGCTTTCTCGTCTGTCTTCTGAATTCCCCTCTGCTGCAAGGACTGGTCGATGGAATCAATTACCGCACCCTTGGAGCCCCCTCCCTGAGTTCCCGAGCTGCTAGGGTAGGTCGCCAGCTGACTGTTGCTTTGAGCCTCATGGTTATTCTTGTCGTCGGAGGCGAATGGATTGATGGTGTCGGCCAATCGACTGAAAAACCCCTTTTCTGGCTCTACTTGGCTTTGGGCCGTCCCATTGCTCGCCCTGTTTGTGGCAGCCGTCTCCTTCTTCTGCTCCTCCATCGGTTGTTTGGGTTGTTTGCTTGACTCGTCATCGGAGGAGTCGAAGGGGTTGATGGACGCTACGAGATCGGCGAAAAACCCCTGATCTCCGTTGTTTCCATCTTCGTAATCGACTGCCTTCTTTTTCACCAGCTTCGGATTGTCCTGGCCCTGCGGTTGCCCCGCGCCATAGAGCGTCGCCGGCTGTGAAGGGATCCCAGGTGGGGGGTTGCCGTCGCGCATAAGGAGCTGTGCCAGCGGGTCGCGATCCAGGTTTTCCAGCTTGCTCAGTTGGACGCGGGCCTGCTTTGCGAGGGGATTGTCGGGGTAGTGCCTGATGATGGACTCATAGGCCAAGGTCGCCTTGACGCCGTTTTTCTCCAGCCGGTAGGCCTTTCCTAATAGGTATAGGGCCTTGACCGCTACAGGCGTGTCCAGATAGTTCCGTACAACGGATGCAAACCGTTCTTTCGCGGCTCTGTACTTCTTTTGCTTTAGGTAGAAGTCTCCAATGTAATACTCACGTTGTGCAAGGTAAAGCCGGCATCGGGCGATCTTCTCCTTCGCCTTGGGGACGTAGGGGGATTTGGGGTGCTTCTTAATTAGGGTCTCATAGTAGGACTTGGCCGTCTCTATAATCTTTTCATCCCGATCGATGCTTTTGAATTGTTCGAGATTGATCTCGCCCAGTTGATACAGGACGTAGGGGGCCTTTTCGTTGGTCGGTTGAAACCCGAGAAATTCTTTGTATGTCTCAATGGCTTCGGCGTACTGCTTGTTCAGGTGGTAGGTCTCCGCAACTCTGAGGTCGATCTTTCGCGCCTCGGCGCTGAAGGGGTAATCGCTTCGAATCGTCGCATACTTAACTAGGGCTTTTTTATAGCTCTTCTTCTTCACGGCTTCGTTACCCTCTTTGAGCAGGGTTGCCGCGGTGGGATTGGATTCGGGTGTCGACTTCGCCCAGGGCAAGGAGCAACCGGCGATGAGCCAAAACGAAAGCAGAAGGAAAAGGAGGGGGTAAGAATTAGAACTGTTCATCACCATACCCAGATGGACCACCCGTTTTAACCGGGTTAAGCAGCCCCCTTGATAATATAATCTTCAAAGGGAATATGCCGAGGCTTCAAAACAAGCTCATGCTATACGACCCACCCATAGTAAGTCAAGCAGGCCAAGGGATGAGAACCTCCTCGTTCTCTTTAACGCTACCCTTAAAAACGGAAATGCGTACTCTGCCCTATATCTTTCTGCAAAAAATGGTTGCAGACCCTCTTGCTTGTTGCTAAGTTAGATCCTGCCATCAGGGCAAAAACGGCCAGAGCGGGATATCCAAGGCTGTTGACCTGGGCTGCGGGTTGACCGAAAATAGAGGAACGAGACCGCAGCTAATTTATGGATGGAAATAGATAAGTTTATGGAGGCTTCGCCAATTTGGATCGCGTATGGCTTGCCAGGCTGGAATCCTTGGGTTCCTCTGGGTTCTGGGCTCATGTCAAAAGCAGCCCATCAGCCAGATCGTCTGCCCCACCCCCATGAATTTAATAATTTTTATGCTTGACAAGGGGACCGATTTTGGTTAAAAAGCCAAAGATTGTTGCAGAAGTGACTTTTAACGATTTACGAAACAGGAAAACCGAAAGCCGAAAAACAAAAGCAAAAACAGGGAAATTGTAGGAAATAGCGAATAAATCAAATTTCAGGGAGGGAAGAAGATGATAAAGCGACTAAGCATTTTAAGTGTACTGTTTTTGATCGGACTTTTCGTAATTGCTGCAGCTCCAACGCAGGCGGCAAATACGGATGCGAGGATCAAGGCATTGGAAGAGGAGCTTAACCAGCTCAAGGTCGATCAGCAGGAAGTTAAGCAGGGCCAATTGCAAATGCAGGACGATGCGCTGGCGGCAATGGCAAAAAAAGGGAAATTCAGTGCCAGCCACCGGCAGGGACGCGGTGCTACGTTCAAATGGGGGGGCAAAGGCAGCGGGGAATACAGGATCGGCTTCAAGACCCAAGCTGTAATGTCTTTCTTCCCGGATAGTAAGCTCACGAATTCACAAACCGAGGATGATAAAGGACCCGCCCAGGCGTCGATGATTTTCCGGCACCTAGAGATACCCCAGTATTTCAAGGTCCACGATGGCCTTTATGAAATGGGATTTACCTTTCGCGGGGATACATCGCGGTCATCCCAGACCAAAACCGAGAAGGTAATAATTAACCTTAGCAAGTTCAGCCCGTACTATCCGGACGTTAGGATCTTGGCGCTTAGTCCAAATACATACTCGCCTCAAGGTCGGGTAAGCTCCGGCTCTGGCTACGCCATGGAAAGGGCACCGGTCTTTAACGGTATACTGACTACTGGCTCAAGTAAGGGACTGGGCCTTCAATGGAGCAAGGTACCCTTTGCCAACGGAACGGCTAATATGACCCTTAACCTCCTCACTGGTAACCAGTCGTGGAATAATAAAATCGCCCGGGACCCAACGGACCAGAAGGGCGTCATGATCGGATTTTCCGCCGCTCCTTTCAGCAAGGCCAAGGGAATGGGGATACTAAAAGGCTTATCAGGGGGTTTCTCATACCTTAACACCCATGAAGAATTAGCTCGTGACAGTCGCGGGCAGATTGGAATTTCGACCAGGGGCCGAATCAACGAGGTCGACATATTCGCTGCCAAACTCAACGGACGTATGACTTATATGAATCCGTGGCTTGAATGGAAACAGGGGCCATTATCTTTGTCCGCCTCCTACGACCAGATGGACGGCGACAGGAATAACCTCGGGACCAATGATGTTAACGACCCGGATGTCAGGGTTAGCAGCATCATCGTGGGTGGCGGCGCCTACATTTGGGGGCCAAAGGGCTTTATGACCGGCAGTAAAAAAGGCGGTTTAAGGTTAACATACACCCATGCCCGTAATTCGTTCGACCATGGCGTAGTTACTGATAACGATGCCGATTTCGATGATATGAAGGCATGGAATTACAATGAGAACATCTTCATGTTGAGATGGTTCCATAAGCCCAACATTAGCTACGCACTCGAGTATCAGATCAACAATATCAACCAGATGCGGGGTAGCGGTGATGCTGCAAACGCAAGAAGAGATCTTGGTGTTGGAGTAGACGGTGGAACCTACCAAATCGTGACGATAAACACGGTATGGTCGTTCTAATATAAGTTCTTAATCCTTTAGCTAAAAAGGGAGAAAAAGGGGCGCCAATATGGCGCCCTTTTTTTGTTCTCCTTATCCCGTGAAATGGAGATTAAGTATTTTTATAGTTGGAGCCGATAGGACGGCTTATTTCACGGTATTCAATTCACATCCTCATATTCGTTGCAGGTCAATTGATTTCGTTCGTTTCCCGGATTTTCTTCTACCCTGGTAATTGGTTAGCATATGAAAAGGGCGGGAAGATTGTTTTACGGGTGGCAATATGGGTTTTCCCCGTGCCTGGATTCCTATTCCTGGATTGATATTCGGTGTCCTTGTGAGTGGGTGTACGGTTTCGAACCTGGCATGGGAGGTTCACGGTGCCCTTTTCGCCTTACGAACGGGGCATCCTAAAGCCGCGACGAGCCATTTCTAAACGGTGGCCCGGCTCAATCCCGACTATCTAACGGATTTCACCCTTGCGAACATAGTCCCTTGGATCTACAGCGGAAGAAGCTACTCCGAGGCCGGGGAGGAAGACATGGCGCTGGCAAGCCTGGGAAAGCAAGCGATTGAGATACCAATGACCATTTTACCCGGATTCACGTGGGGTTGTTGATGTCCACGGATAGCGGGGGTAAAAACAGGAGAACTGAGTTGGAAGGGGGACTGAAAGGATTGCAGGCCTGGCTTGAGGCTGTCCGAGGCTATTGCCATCTGGATCAATACTGGGACCCGGAAAATATTATACCCAAGAGGATTGGAGAAATCCTTGCGATGCTGCAGGAGGTCGAGGTGAAATGGTAGACGGTTAGAGACAACGTTGTATAGATTGGAGCGAATTTCGATGAGCAAATTGGTGAGGTTAAGTAAGATGAGGACATGGATCGTAACAACGAAAGTAACAGCCGCGACGAAAACCCGTAGCTTTATAACCCTCGGGCTTATCGTCACGGTGCTAGTCTCGAGTTGCGGATACATGAACTTTAGGCTCCCCGCATTGGGAAAAGTGGGAAAGTACGTCTCAGCCAAGAATCTATTGTTGGAAGGTGGGCGAGCGGCAGTGAATGACGCCGTGCGGCTTCTCGAAGCACTCGCCACGGAAGACCCTTTCTATAGGGATGCCCTGACCTATCTAGGGCGGGCCTATTATAGACAGAAACGGTACCCAGCTGCCCTGCAGGTTATGCGGCGGGCCATTCTGGTTAATAAGGAAGATGAGATTGCCTGGCTTACCATCGGTATGGTTCAGCTTAGATTGGGCGACAACCAGGCGGGGCGGGAGAGTTACAAGGGGGGAGTTGCCTTGTTGAGCAAGTTAGCCAAGGACGGGTACCGTGGGTACGAGAATTACGACCTGAACAATCTCGTGATGGCTTCTATTCGCAGGGCCATATTTCAGGTCAAGAAAGGGGATTCGGTTAGCCCAAAAAGTCTGATAAGGGCTGGGGAATTTATTCTGTATCGTATTGACGAAGAAGAAGTTTACCAGGCTGGCGACAAGAGTATGAAGGATCAAATGGACATGAGCGGATAGCGCTAAGGTCGTCAGTTTAGGATAGGGGACTCTGGCTTTGCCGTTTCTTTATCGTAGGGGGCACAGGGTAAGGAAACTTTAAATACTGAGAGATTAGTTACCAACCTTGAGCGTATAGGGGAGGGGACATACCCCCTCACTATGACTGCTTAGTAAAATCTAAAAGTGGTCAATTTCTTCGTATAACGAATCATTGCGAGCGTAGCGAGGACTTAGACCAGGCTGACGGTTCCCTTTTTCAGATTATATCGGGATCTTTTGATCTGGGTCAGATCGTAGCTAAGAAATCCGAAAACCATCGCCGGAGCTTCCACCGCCCTCGTGGAATGAATCTTGCCAGAAAGGTAGAGGTATACTGCACCGGGTGCCAGGTGGTGCAGCTCCTTGATCTCCAGCCTGGCCTTCCCCGGTTGACCCCCATCGTCGGTACGTCGGCAGGTCGTGATCTCAATTCCCCCCCGGTAGACGCCGTAGAGGACCCAGCAGGGCCCGTGATCGTGAGGGGTATTCGTATCGAATCTTCAAGTGCCCGTGTCCCATTTGAATAAACCCATGGTCGGGATCACGGTACAGTTCCCTGCCCGGATGGGCGTTTTAGATGAGTTGTGCCATCCAGGGTTCCTCCTGGCTGGTGGAGGTGAGGAGTTTCTCCAGCTGACCCTTGACCCGATAGGGGAGCTGAGGGTCCTTGCCGTCCCCCCAAATGGAACGGACCGCCACCGTATACTGTTCCAATGAACTGCCTTCGGTTACTGCGTTGATGGCCATGGGAGATCCTCCAGCTCGATCAATGGTCAATGGTAAAGAATGAGTTAAGCAAAGTTTCTCACTTCAAGACTTCGTCGGGAGCTCCCTTCGGGTCTGAGCCTCATAGTTCGAGTTCCTCACTATGATCCTGAGCATCGTCGAAGGATCAGGGTCGAAGATAATCGAACGACGCCAAGCTAGCAAAGAGTTATTTACCGCAGATTTTCACCGATTATCGCAGACAAATAATGGCAAAGGGCAGAGCCAGTACTGCATAGCGCATGGCGTCTGCCCGAAGCTGGTAGATCGGCCTACGCTTAGCGCTCTGCCCTATGCGCTTTGCTGCCAGTGTCTTACGTATCAATAGTCGAGTCGGCAAAGAGCTCCTCCACCGGAAGCTTCCTGTCGATCAATCCCTGGTCGTGGGAGTAGCCCATAAAGCGCTCCAAGTTGTCCCGGTTGCTTTTGACTCCCAGGGGCCATGGATCCGGGCCCAGGAGGCGGCGTTCCTCTTCATACAGGTGCCGGCTCCATGCCAGGCGCGACCAGTTGGGGTCCTGGTAGTATACGTCGGTTTCCTCTTTGGCCCTTTCAAAGGCGTTCATAAGGCTCGTAGCGGCCCCGGGAAATTCTTTAAGCACTTCGTCCTTGAAAGCCAACACGTGCATGATCGGGAAAAAACCGTTATTACGGAAATAGGAGAGTTCCGCCGCCTTGGGGTCGGAGAAGAGACGCTGGATCTTGTCCGGGTTGGCGACGACTTCGCGCGAGGGATGGGGTACCATCAAGGCGTCGATCTCGCCGTCCCGTAGCATGGCCCCTATCTTTTTCCCCTCCGGGATACGCTCAATGGACACTCCGTCCTCTACCTTAAAGTCAACCGTCTCTGGGTTAGCCACGTGCCAGTGGATCTCGCGCCACGGAACCCCGTATTCGGACTGCAAGTCCCCCTTGGCGAGAACCGAAAGGGTGGTTTGGAAGGTGCTGAGACCCACCTTGCGCCCGATCAGGTCTTTGGGAGACCTGATCCCGCAAACGATATTGACCCACATCTGCGACTGACTGAAGAGGCGCCGTGGGAAAACCGGGATTGCCGTAAACGGCATCCCCCGTGTCCGTGCCATCAGGTAGGAAGAGAGGGAGAGCTCGCAGATGTCGAACTCCCCCTTTTGCAGCATGCGAGCGTGGCGGTCCGCCCCATGCCTCAGGGGGTGGCTCTGTCCTACCTGGAGGACTTCAAGATCTACTCCTTCGGCCTGGACCGACCCGTCGAACAAGGGGATATGACGGTCATAATGGGACAGGGCCAGGGTAAGCCTTGGGCTGGCCATTCCCTTACCCATTCAGGTGCTTGCCAAAAAACTCTAGGCTACGACTCCAGGCCTCCTTGGCCGCCTCTGGGTTGTAGCGTGACTTTCTGTTGTCGCTCATGAAGGCGTGCTTTGCCCCCGGATAGATCTTATAGTCGAACGACTTGTTAAACTTCTTCATGGCCGCGACGGTCTCGTCGATACCCTTGTTGACCCTCTTGTCCTCGCCGCCGTAGTGGGCCATGACCGGGGCCTCGATGTTCTGGATGAGATCAATGGGCTTGGGGCTACGACCGTAAAATACCACCGCAGCCTTGAGGCCACGAATTCGGGCTGCGCTGTTAAAGGCCATTCCGCCTCCCCAGCAGAAACCCGTGACCCCCAACCGGTCGTCCCGTACCGAAGAGAGACTACGGAGATAGGTGAAACCCGACTCTGTATCTTCCATCACGACGTCGAGGGGTGCCAATTCCCTGATGTTTCGCAGACCTTTTCCTTCGGGGTTTGCCTTCTTCGTACCACCATGACGTGAGAGAACATCCGGGGCGAGGGCGACGTATCCCTCCTTGGCATACCGGCGGGCAATGTCCTGAATATGAGGAGTCAAACCACGGTTCCCTGATATGATAACAACGGCGGGATGAGGTCCACCCTCTTTGGGCCGGCTCACGTAGCCAAAAACAGTTCCCGCCTTCCCCGTGTACTTGACCTCTTCGGAGACAAGGGCGGGATCATTGGGGTCTGTTATCGCTGCAGCCAGCGACGATGGGACCAGGGATTCGATTAGACTGCCAGCCACTGCCAGGCTGCCGGTGAGAAACACAGCGCGGCGTATGAATTCCCTGCGGTCGATGGCGCCCCTGTGATACTGGGCGACCAGCTCTTTAACATCTTCTGCCATAACGACCTCCTTCGAACCATTTTCGACAAAGTTTCTTATACGATAACGGATAGCGGTGTTTTCAAGTTCCCCACGGGAACCCCTAAGGGTCTAATAAATAGTCGATATTTCGTTGTTGTAAGCGAGCGATTTCTATCATAGTCTGGGGCGTTAGGCAATACCATTTGAGCTGTTGCCAACCGATGGGGAAAGGTGACACAATACCGCCCCTGCCGGGAGATCCGAAACCCATGAAGAAAAAACGTTACATAATAATTATGGGCTGCCTCTTGGTCCTCATCGTAGGTTCCTTCTGGGTACGATCGCAGCTATTTGCCGTCAAAGAGCCCGGGCAGATTCCCTTTCAATTGGCTGAGGTCAAAAAAGGGGAGATCTATTCCCGGGTAAGCACCACGGGCTCGGTAAACCCGGTCCTTTCGGTAACGGTCAGTACCCAGGAGTCGGGGACGATCCGAGAGCTCCGCGTTGACGTCAACATGCAAGTGAAGAAAGGTGAGATCATCGCAAAGCTGGACCAGGATCTATTCCGCGCCGAGGTCCTTCAAGCCGAGGCCAAACTTGCTGATGCCCACGCCAACCTGGCCAAGGAAAGGGCCGGGGTCCAGATGCAAAAAGACCGGATTGCAGCCGCCATTGACGAGAGCCAAGCCTCCTTTGGGAAACTAGGGGAAGAGTACAAACGGTCCAAGAAACTCTTTAAACGTGATTTGATCTCCAGGTACGAGTTCGACAGTGTCAAGGCCGAATGGGAGATGGCCGCCTCCCGCCTCAAAGATAGCTCTGCCCGCATCGACGAGACCAAGGTCAAACAGTCCGCAATCATGTCCGCACGGGCCAAGGTGAAGATCGCCGAGGCGGAGCTGGAACTCACCGAGGTCAAGTTTTAAACGCAGCGTGATTCGCGCCCCGGTCACGGGCATGATCATCGAAAAGAACGTAGAAGCAGGGCAAACGGTGGCGGCGAGCCTCCAGTCTCCCCCGTTCGTCACGATCGCCGATCTCAGCAAAATGAAGGTGGACGCCTGGGTGGATGAGTCGGACATCGGGAGCATCCGGGTCGGGCAAGAAGTCCAGTTCCAGGTGGATTCCTACCCTGGCCGAATCTTTGAGGGCGAAGTAGTCAAAGTCTATCCGACGCCGCAGGTACTGAGCAACGTGGTAACCTACGATACCGAGATCCACGTGGATAACGAAGATCTGGCTTTGAAGCCTGGCATGACAGCGAACGTGACAATTATACTGGTTCGAAAAGACGATGTCCCACTGGTTCCCCATGCAGCACTGCGCATCCGCCGGCGCGATCTTCAAAAGGTCTATCCGGAGATCGGGGAAGGCAACCGCGGGGGCCGAAAGGGACGTAAAGGCAGACGAACCGGCAGTGGGGGACGACGGCGCCAGGACCGAGGAAGCGTCTGGGTCTACCGCGACGGTAAACCGGAGCGGGCCCGTATTCGTATCGGTGCCAGGGATGCCAAGAATATGGAGGTCACGGAAGGTTTGAACGAAGGGGATCAGGTGATCGTGGGGATCCGGGTCGATGCAGTGCTAGCGCAGGGGCAACCACGAAGCAGAAGGGCCTCTTGGGTTCGGCGGCGTATCCTGGGCGGCTTTTAGCAATCCCCCTTCGATAGGAATAAGTCTGCCCTGGGGTTCCGCTTCAAAGACAGTGGATCGAAAAAATGAAAATTTCGGATAGGCTGAAATTATCAATTTTCGCCGTGGCAAACCGGTCGTGTGGGCTTGGAATCGGGGCCAGGTTATGAGCGACACACCGATTATTGCGATCAAGGACATCACCAAGGTCTATGACCTCGGCGAGCAAAAGGTCGAGGCCTTGAGAGGTGTCTCACTGGAGATCTTCCCGGGCGAGATCGTCGCCCTGATGGGTCCATCGGGCTCCGGCAAATCGACCTTGATGAATATCCTGGGCTGTCTGGACCAGCCTACATCGGGGCAATACTGGTTGCGGGGGTATGGAAGTGGGTCATCTGTCCGCCGATGAAAAGGCCCATGTGCGCAACCACGAGCTCGGGTTCGTCTTTCAAAGCTATAACCTGATGGCGAGGACCAATGCCCGGGAAAATGTGGAGCTACCTATGCTCTATAGCGGCGTGTCGCCCCGGGTCCGCCGCGAACGGGCTATAGAGATGCTGGCGTCGGTGGGTCTGGGGGACCGGGGAAACCACCAGCCAACCCAGCTCTCAGGGGGGCAGCAACAGCGGGTTGCTATCGCGCGGGCCCTGTTGAATGGACCACAGATCATCCTGGCCGACGAGCCCACAGGAAACCTGGACACCAAGACCGGTGATGAGATCATCGATCTTTTCAAACAACTCAACCGTGAGAAGGGGATCACTCTAGTCCTGGTCACCCACGACTCTTCGATAGCCTCCCAGTGCCACCGCGTCATCCATTTTAAGGACGGTTTGATTGAAGGAGAGGAACGGGTGAGTTCGTCCCCAACCGTTGCCGCCGTTCAGGACGAAGATCCGTCACCCACGGAGACTAAAGGCTTTGCATCCGATATGGTGGAAAATATTCGTACCGCCTTCAAGTCTCTGCGGGCCAACAAGATGCGTTCTTCCCTGACCATGCTGGGCGTGGTGATCGGTGTGGCGGCCGTGATCGCCATGGTCGCCATCGGCCAGGGCACCAAGGCCAAGATCTCCAGGCAGATGGAACGGCTCGGCAGCAGCCGCCTGACGGTTTACTCGGGTACATCGAGGCGCTTCGGTCGAAGTTCCGCGGGCGGAACCATTACAACGCTCACCGCGGCGGACGCCAAGGCCCTGGTGGACGAGGTCCCGGGTGTCAGTATGGCAGCGCCCATGGTCCGGGGATCCGCCCAGATCGTATATGGAAACAAGAATTGGCAGCCACGATATAGCGGTACCACACCCGAGTACCTCGCCATAAGAAATTGGGGCGTGGAGATGGGGGCAAATTTTAGCGAGGAGGATATCCTCCTCAACAGAAAAGTGCTCCTTCTAGGCAAGACCGTGGCCAAGGAGCTCTTCGGCGTCCAGTACCCCATCGGCCAGATCGTCAGGCTCAAGCATATTCCTTTTGAAGTAGTGGGCATCCTGCAAGCACGGGGGACATCCGGGAGCGGCAGGGATTTGGACGATATCGTGTTTTTGCCGATTCGTACCGCGCAGCGAAAGCTCCTCGGCATCCATCACGTGCAGAGGATTGAGGTTGCGGCGACGAACCAGCAGGCAACCTATCAGGCGGAAAAGGATATGGCCGAGTTGCTGCGTCAGCGTCACAAGATCACGCCCGGTAAGCGTGATGATTTCCGGATCCGAAATCGCGCAGAGATTATTGAAGCGGCCAACGAGGCAACCAACACCCTCTCCTATCTTTTGGCGGGGATTGCCTCTGTGGCTTTGGTCGTCGGCGGCATCGGGATCATGAACATCATGCTAGTCTCAGTCACGGAACGCACCCGTGAGATCGGTGTTCGACTGGCTGTGGGGGCAAGAAGACGGGATATCCGGCGGCAGTTCTTGACCGAGACCATGGTGCTCAGTATTTTGGGAGGCATCATTGGAATCCTACTCGGTATCGGTACCTCCTATGTGATTTCCTATTTCGGCGGTTGGGAGACCCTGGTCTCCCCCGGTGCGGTCCTACTCGCCTGTGGTTTTTCTGGGGCCATCGGCATCTTTTTCGGCTACCATCCGGCAGAGAAAGCCGCTACACTCAATCCCATCGAAGCGCTTCGTTACGAATAAGACGAACGAGGTTAGTGGAAGCGGCTATGGGCGAGGAAACTCGCCCCATGCGGTCACTTCTGAAACTCCAAATCCGAAATTCGAAACAAATCCAAATAACTAACATGCAATACAATTCCATCAGCTCGTTGCGTGATTTGAGCATTAATTATTTGAGATTTTGGAATTGTTTAGGGTTTCGTGCTTCGAATTTTGGATTTTAACTTGAGGGCATTTTGGCGCGAAAAACTTTATTGATATCGTTCTGTTGAACATTCTATCGGTGAGAATCTGAAAGGCTGAAATGGAGCGACTCGTCGTGGGACTCATGTCCGGGACCTCCATGGACGGTATTGACGCTGCACTGGTAGAGATCACGGGCCGGGGCGAGCGATCTCGTGTCAAAAGCCGGGGCTTTGTAACCACACCCTACCCAAAGGACGTCAAGAGAGATCTACTGGAGATCGACCGTGAAAGCGGTCATCGAAACGGCACGGCCGAGATCTCCGCGCTCAATTTCAAAATTGGTGAACTCTTTGCCCAGGCCGCGATACGTGTTGTGGCTAGAAGCGGTCGATCGCTACGCAGTGTGGACCTGATCGGTTCCCATGGCCAGACCGTATTCCATAACCCCAAGGGCAGGGAGAAGTCCACGCTTCAACTGGGAGAGCCGGCCGTCATCGCCGAGCGGACAGGGGTCACCACGGTAGCGGATTTTCGCACCGCGGATGTGGCCGCAGGTGGGGAAGGGGCGCCATTAACGCCTTATGTTCATTACCTGTTGTTTCGGGATCGCAAAAAATCCCGTGCGATCCACAACCTGGGCGGGATCTCCAACCTGACCTATATCCCGGCGCGGGCGGCTCCTAGAAACGTTGTGGCCTTCGATACGGGACCCGGCAACATGATCATCGACGGATTGGTAAGAATCATGACCCGTGGAAAGATGAGCTCCGACCGGGGCGGGGCGATGGCGAAAGAGGGGGATGTCAACGGCGGATTGTTAAGGGCACTGATGCGCCATCCCTTTTACTCTCTCCTGCCGCCTAAATCCACCGGTCGGGAAGCATTCGGTGCATCTTTTGTCGCATCGCTCCAGCAAAGGGCAAAAAAGCAGGGAATTCGTCCTTTGGACTTATTGGCTACGGCTACCGCCCTGAGCGCATCGACCATTGTCAAAGCGTATGCGGAATGTGTCCTGGGGCGATTGGGAAAGGTCGACGAGATCTACTTTGCCGGTGGAGGGCGGAAAAACCGAACTCTGATGAAGCTACTACGAAACGGTCTCGACTTTGCCAAGGTTGGGGTTGTGGAGGATCTGGGTGTGGATGGAGACGCCCTTGAGGCCCAGGCCTTTGCCGTCATGGCCAACGAGACCGTTGAGGGGGTGCGAGGCAACCTTCCCAGGGTGACCGGGGCCGGGCATCCCGTTATCTTGGGAAAGGTCGTGCCAGGAAAAAATTATTTAGGGGTGCGACTTAAATAGAGTGGCCAGAAGTCAGAGGTTGGAATGCGGACAGGACTCCGATTCCTGAATTCTAACATCTTCAGCAGAAGGCTGATCAGCCTCAGGCTGAGATCTCTGACATCGGGTTTCTTCTATTCTAAAAAGTGCAGCTTCACCTCTCCACGTGCCAGCTTCTCTTCCGCTTCCTTCAATCTTTCCGGGGTTCCCAGGTCTTGCCAGTATCCCTTGAAATTCAGGCCGTAAAGGGGCTCACCGTGAAGCAGCATCTTTGGGTAGGTGACGCGTGTGAGACTGAAGGGCCGCTCCTCCTCCATGAAGTCAAAGACCGTCGGTTCCAGGATCTGAACTCCGGTGAACATCAGTCGGTCGAGGGGATTGGGAATAGGCCCGGGAGCTGCTTGGCCAAGGAACCGGTGAATCCTGCCGTCGGATGACGTTTCAATGATGCCGAACTGTTCTGCGTTCTCATCTGCGCGAAGTACGAGGGTCGCGGTAGCCTGGTTCTGCTGATGGGTAGCGACCAGCTCTCTTAGCGGGAGATCGATGAGAACATCGCTGTTGATAACGAGAAAGGTCCCGTCCCGAAATAACTCCCTGGCCCTGAATAGTCCTCCCCCAGTGTCCAGCAGCGTCTCTTCTTTCATGTAGCGAATCTGAAGGCCCAGTCCGTTGCCATCCCCCAGCGCAGCCTCAATCTTGCTTCCCAGGTGGTGGAGGTTGATGATTATCTCCGTGATCCCCGACCGTCCCAGAAGGCGAAGGGGATACTCGATCATGGGCCGTCCCCAGAGTGGGATGAGTGCCTTGGGAAGCGTGTCCGTCATCGGGCGAAGTCGTTGGCCGTAACCGGCCGCGAACACCATGGCCTTCATCGGATAACCTCGAAATAAGGTGCCAGGATAGGAAGGAGATTTTTCAAACGGGGGTGCTTCATGAGATTTCTCTCGAGACGTTTGATGGTAGCGGGGAGGTACTGTCGGTACTGGGGTTTTCCCTTGATCAGGTCCAAGTAGATGAACCTGCCGACTACTTTAAAGTCCCGCTGCACAGCCGAAAGGAGATAGTTTTCCAAAAACTCGTCGCGCTTCACCTCCCGCTCGCCCATCTCCTCCCGCCGTCGGAGGTAATAGTCTATGAGGTGCTCCTCCAGGACTGGCCCAATCAAACGGTCCGTATCACGATCGTTCAGTAGCGAGGCCAGATCGTATTGAGGTGGCGCCAGGAGTGCGTCTTGAAAGTCGATCATGACCAGTTCATCCCCGGATACCATCAGGTTCCAGCTATGAAAGTCCCGGTGGTTGAGATAGGGAGGTTGGCGCTCCAGCTGGCGCGAGACGTCGCTGAAGGCTTCCATCAAGAGCCGTCTTTCCATCTTGTCCATCGTCCCTTTTTTGCCGTTTTCGATTCCATACTCGATGAAGTGTTCCAACTCCCACATATAGAGGCGCAGGTCGAAACGTTGTTGGAATGCGATAAAAGAGTCGTCCCGGGCCCGAGTCCCGCGGATCTGGAGGATGAGAAGCTGATCGAGGGCCTTTTCGTACCAATGGGAGATCCCTTCGGGTGAGAGGCCTTGCACCGAATCCCAAAGGGAGCGGTCCCCAAGGTCTTCCAAAAGGAGGATTCCATCATCGACCCAGTGTCCGTAGAGAGCGGGGATTCGAACCTGGAGCTTGGTCAGGAAGCGATGGAGGCTGAGAAACGGGAGTTCGCGAGGAGGCTCCTTGAATACGGCCAGTTCCTCGGACGAAAGGGGCAGCCCGCCACCGCTGAAATTCATGACGATCACTGAGGAAGGAAGGCCTTTCCCGGACAGCGATGCCCGAAAGTACCGTCTGGTTGAGGCATCGCCTGCCAGGGGGACCAGGGACTTTAGACGGGCCTGATTCCCAAGACAGTCCTGGATTTTGTTCGAAACGAGTCTTTTTAGGTCCTTTTTCACGCGATTAAACCATAGGTTATGCAGTCAGAATCGTCAGCGTATAATTGTTTAGTTAGTAGATTTTCCTAAAGGAATACTCGTACTTTCGTTCTTTTTCTTCTTTTACGTCCTGCTGCAGATCTTCCTGTTTCTGCGTTTCAGAGACTACCTGAACGATCGTCTTCAGCATGAGGGGACAAGGGCTCTCATTTGCGGCTTGGTAGCATCTTTCTTTATCATTACCATTTCCCCCGTTGCAGGGCACATCTTTTTCGGTTGGGATTTCCATGAGCGCTATCCCATGGCCAGTCGAGTCCTCTTTAGCGCCTTTGCCATCTGGGCCTTTGGTTCAGGGGGCTGTGCCGTAATCCTTGCAGGATGCGACTTTTACCGTCGACTTGTGGAGAGGTTCTCGCCTCAGCCGGCACCGCTGGACCCTAAGCGGCGCGATGTTATCGCTGCCCTGTTCTTCCTGGTAACCCTCCTCTATTACCTGCGGTCTACAGTGAAGGTGCCGTCGCGCCGAACCTGACTATGGTGTTTTTCTGGTGCCCTTATCCTTGATGGCTGGTCATTGCTTTCCCGGGCTGGTGGCATGACCCTCCCTATCGTTTTCCTCGTCCTTGACGTGTATCCGCTTAGACGGCTCGGAGGGGAAGCGAGCATGTGGTTCGGGCGAACCTCCCGCGGCGTGCGGTTGGAGAAAATTCTATTCTTGATCTTGGCTTCGGGAGCTGCGGTTACCGCTTTACTGGCTCAATACAGGGTCGGAGCATTAGAGCCTATTGAAGGGTACAGTGTCTTGTCCCGTATCGCCCAGGTCTTCTTTGGCTTGGTCTTCTACTTATGGAAAACAGTCATGCCTTTTGGACTCTCTCCACTCTATGAAATACCGCCTTATCTCAATCCCTGGGAATGGCTCAAAGCGGGCCGCAGCTTGTAGCTGATCGTTACAGTTACCTCTTGTGTCTGGGATGGGTGTTACTGGTAGGGGCGGGCGTCATTACCTTCTGGCGAGCTTGGGTCGACCGGCGCCTTAAACGGTTGTCTTTCTTTGTTATCGCAGGGGTAACCGGAATGATTTTGGTTGGGTTGTGGGGATTGACCTGGAAACAGGTTCAGGTGTGGCACAATACAGGTAGTCTATTCAGACATGTTGTTTCCGTGACCCCGGAGTCGAGGACTGCCCATTACAATTTGGGGATTTTGCTAGAAAGAGAGGGCAGGCTGGACGAGGCGGTTCGGCACTACCGTGAGGTTGTACGGATCGATCCTGACGACGTGGAAGGACGTATCAATCTGGTAATGTGTTAAGGAACCAGGGAAAGTTCGATGAGGCCATTGGGCACTACCAACGTGTCTTGATGATAGACCCAACCAATTCTATAGCGTATAATAATCGGGGGCTTGCGCTGCCAGGCAAGGACGCCTCGACGATACGATAGACCAATTGCGTCACGCTCTGCGGATGAATCCAGCCAATGTGTTGATCTACGCCAATATGGGTGATATCGAAGCGAGTCGGGGAGATTGGGCCAGGGCGATCGAATACTACCGCCGGGCGGTTGAGGTGGAACCGGGATTGGCAGATGCCCATGAGCGGCTGGGCCGGCTCCTCATACAGGACGGACGGCGAGAGGAAGCCATAAAACACCTCGAAGAGGCCGTTCGGATTTTGAAGTCAGGCTCCCCCACCAGCACTAATGGTCAGGTAGATAAAACTATGGGATAAGGAATCGGAAAGTGATCCGTTTTCCCTGGAACCCCCTGCCGTATCCCAAGTCAAAGGTGAAATAAAGCTGATGGAGCCCACTCGGGAAAAGCGCCGAAGTCATGGCAAACCGTTAGGCGGTGGTTCTCCGTCCGAAGCCGGTCGGGTTCTCTTGACCCAACGACCGCTCGGTTGGCCCCGATGGCGGTGGAAAGCCATTATGGGATGGGCTCTCGTTATCGTAGCGTTTATCGTCTATATCCCGGCCATGCAGGGCGGCTACATCTGGGACGACGATGATTACGTCCTGAAAAACCAAACACTGCTCTCCTTGGATGGGCTTCGACAGATCTGGTTCCAGATCGGTGCCACGCCGCAATACTACCCCATGGTGCACTCGACCTATTGGCTAGAGTATCGGTTGTGGGGCCTGATTCCCAGCGGTTACCACACTGTCAATATTCTTTTGCATGCGGTGAATGCGGTGCTCCTATGGCGTGTGTTGGCGGCTCTTCATATACCTGGAGCGTGGGTAGCGGCAGTGGTGTTTGCCCTGCACCCTGTGCACGTGGAGTCGGTTGCGTGGATTACAGAGCGAAAAAACGTCTTGTCCTGTTTGTTCTATCTCAGCGCGGCGCTGGCCTACCTCCGCTACGCTCTGGGAGCGAACGATAAAGAAGCCCATACGGGGTCTGGGAAATTCTACGCATTGTCGTTGGTGCTCTTTCTGTGCGCCTTATTGAGTAAAACAGTGACTTCCACACTTCCTGCGGCGTTGCTTCTTTTACTATGGTGGAAACGGGGTCGCATCCAATGGGCGGACGTCCGTGCCATGGTGCCGTTCTTTTTTGTGGGTATTGGTTTTGGGCTTTTGACTCTATGGATGGAAAAGCATCACGTGGGTGCCGTGGGGGAAGCGTGGAATCTGTCGTTGGTCGAGCGGTTGTTGATCGCTGGGCGCGCGCTATGGTTTTATGCGGGCAAACTTCTTTGGCCCAGCCCGCTGATATTTAACTATCCCCGCTGGCAGATTGACGGGGGAGCCTGGCAGCAGTATCTGTATCCTGCCGGTGCACTGGCCGTCATGGTGGCTCTGTGGCTGGCCAGGTCCCGTATCGGGCGGGGGCCGCTGGCGGCAGTTCTCTTTTTCGCTGGTACCTTGATGCCCGCCCTCGGGTTCTTTGACGTCTTTCCCATGCGGTACTCTTTTGTAGCGGATCACTTCCAGTACCATGCCAGCATCGGATTGATCACCATATTCGCTTCGGTCGGTTGCCTGGCCGCTAATCGGCTTGGAGGATGGGGAAGGACTGGCGGATGGGGTGCGTTAGTCATTGTCTTGGCGACACTGGGGACCTTAACCTGGCGACAAAGTTACATCTACAAAAACCATGAAACCATATGGCGGGACACGATTCGCAAGAATCCTGATTCCTGGATGGCGCACACTAACCTAGGAGTTTTACTCACCAGTCGGGATCGGTTGGAAGAGGCGATGGGACATTACCGGCAGTCTTTACGGATCAATGCTGCGGATTATGTGGCGCACAACGGTTTGGGGAGTGCCTTGAGAGACCAGGGTCAAACAGAAGAAGCGATAGGGCACTACCGAGAGGCCTTACGGATCAATGCCGCCAATTCGACCGTGCACAACAACCTGGGGCTCACACTATTACAGTTGGGGCGTATGAATGAGGCGATGGGGCATTTCCGAGAAGCGCTTCGGATCAATCCTGGTGATTTTTTGGCGCACAACAACCTGGGGATCGCGCTAGCAATGCAAGGAGTGATATATGAGGCAGTTGACCATTTCCGAGAAGCGCTCCGAATCGACCCTGCCAATATTTCGGTCTATGACAATTTGGCAGGCATCTATGCCAGCCGCGGTGAGTGGGAGAAGGCGATTGAACTCTATAGGAAAGCACTAAAGGTCAACCCGGGAGTCGTGGAATTCCATGAAAAGCTTGGTCGGCTTCTCACCCAAACAGGGCGGAAGGACGAGGCGATCCCATATTTTGAAGAGGCCCTGCGACTTATGAAATCAGGTGCTCTGCAAGGCCATTGACACTGTCCCGTTGAGGTCTTCTTTGGACCCTAGGTCTGAAGTAAATTGCACGGAGATGCCGTGTATGTTACTTCTCATCAAGTAAAAATCATGAGCTTCAATGTCGGCATCGCACAGATCAACCCCAAACTGGGGGAGGTCGAGGCCAATATGGCCCTTTACGAGGGAAAGATCCGTCAAGCACAGGGGGATGGTGTCGACTTCCTTGTATTTCCCGAGTTGTCACTGACAGGCTACTTCTTGCGCGACATGGTGCCCAACGTGGCCTTGAATCTCGCCTCCAGGAAAATCCAGCATCTCAAGGCATTGAGCAGGCGTTTTGCTTTCGTCGCGGGTATTGTCGAGGAAGGACCGGACTTTCGTTTTTATAATTCAGCGGTCTATTTTGAAAACGGTGAGATACGGCATGTTCACCGCAAGGTCTACCTGCCGACTTATGGTATGTTCGATGAACAACGGTATTTTGCTCGCGGCGACCGGGTCCGTGCCTTCGATTCAAAATTCGGACGACTGAGCCTGCTGATCTGTGAAGACCTCTGGCACCCTTCGACGGTCTACCTGGCGGCCCTGGACGGCGCCATGGCCATAATCTGTCCCTCGGCCAGCCCGCTCCGGGGGATCACGGAGGGCCAGCCCCAGGATGACACCGCTCGCTACTGGGAACTCATCAACCGGAATTACACCGAGACCTTCAGCCTCTATATGATCTATGGCAATCGGGTGGGATTCGAGGATGGGGTGGGTTTTTGGGGTGGGTCCGAGATCCTGGATCCATTCGGTCACAGTTTAGCTAAGGGCAAGTACTATGAAGAGGATATGATTGCCTCTGACGTGGGGCTGGAATCGGTCCGCCGGAAGAGAACCATGTCACCACTCCTCAGGGATGAGGACCTGGACCTGACCATCAACGAGCTCATGCGCATACGCGAGCGCCAACCCGGTTCCCAGCAAACCGGCTACACCAGCCGCAAACAAAAAGGTTACCGCGCTAAAAAAACAGAAAAAAAAGACCAATAAGAAAAAGTAGAGAACCGGAGGGCAGAGGTCAGTATAGGGAACAGAATGGCGTGTTCGCTGGACCGCAATGAACATTAACTATTCAGAATCAAGTGCAAACGTCCAATTATGTAACCTGGCAGAGTTAGGGTAACGGTTTTCTACGGAGATCTTTTATTCTGATCTCTGCATTCTGATATCTGACTTCCGGTTCTTTATGCTTCAGATTCCAAACAATGTAGAACTGCTCAAACGGATACTCACCTTGTTTATCCGTAACGAAGTGAAAAAAGTTGGGCTCCATCGGGTTGTCGTTGGCTTATCGGGAGGTGTCGACTCCAGTCTGAGCGCCATGTTAGCGGCCGAGGCCCTGGGGGCCGATCATGTCCTGGGCGTTATGATGCCCTACAAGAGCTCCAACGAGGAAAGCCGGGCTCATGCCGAGTTGGTTGTCGAGAAAAGCGGCATTGAGTCGGTCGTGGTCGATATTACACCTCAGGTCGACGCTTACTTTGACTTGGTTACGGACGCGGATCCCAGGCGGCGGGGCAACAAAATGGCCCGTGAGCGAATGACAATCCTTTATGATCACTCGGCACGTTGGAACGCCCTGGTCCTCGGTACGAGCAACAAGACCGAATTGCTCTTGGGCTACGGGACCCTCTACGGCGACATGGCCTCCGCCATCAATCCTCTGGGAGACCTCTATAAGGCTCAGGTCTGGGCCCTGGCCCAGTACGTCGGGGTTCCCGACGTCATTGTCCAAAAGAAACCCTCCGCGGATCTATGGGTAGGGCAAACCGACGAAGCCGAATTGGGCTTTAGTTATTCGGAGGTGGACGGCCTTCTGTTTCTCATGGTCGATGAGCGTTACTCGCGCCAGGAGCTGATCGACGCGGATTATTCGGAAGGCTTCGTCGATGAAGTGACCCGACGCATTATGAATTCCCAGTTCAAACGTCGCTTGCCGGTCATTGCCAAGATCTCGCATCGCACCATCGACCATGACTTCCGCTACGCTCGGGATTGGGGAAAATAGGCAGGGCCAGAAGTCAGAGGTCGGAGGTCAGAGATCAGAGTGGGGAGCAGACTGCTGATTTGGGATCTTTGACCGCTTCAGCCGAATCCTCCTGAGACGGGCCCGCGTTAGGAGGGGGCTGATCAGCCTCAGGCTTAGATCTCTGACTTCACTATTGGGTTATGACTATATGTCCGGTACTCTCTACATAGTTGCGACTCCCATCGGAAATCTGGAAGATATCACCTTACGGGCGCTGCGGATCCTCAAGGAGGTGGACCTCATTGCCGCAGAAGATACCCGCCACACGAAAAAGCTTCTCGCCCATTATGGAATTCACACGCCTTTAACGAGCTACCACGAGCACAATGAGAGAACCAAGGCCAAACCACTGATCCGCCGTCTCCAGGAAGGGAACTCCGTTGCGCTTGTCTCCGACGCGGGGACTCCGCTGCTGGCGGATCCCGGGTTTCGCCTGGTCCAGGAGGCGAACGGTGCCGGCGTCCGGGTGGTCCCCATACCGGGACCGTCGGCCTTGACCGCGGTCCTGAGTGCCGGCGGACTTACTACGGATTCCTTTTCATTCGAAGGCTTTCTCCCCGCCAAGAAGGCCGCTCGACGAGAAAAATTGCTGCAGCATCGGGATGAGACGTGGACACGGATCTTCTACGAAGTCCCACACCGCCTGCGGGCGTCGCTGCAAGACCTCTGGGATATCCTGGGTGATCGGGAAATCGTGCTCGGAAGAGAGGTTACCAAAATTCACGAAGAGCTCCTTCGAGGCCGTGTAAGCGAAATCATGGCTGAGACCGAATGCAGAGATTGGCGTGGTGAGATCACTCTGCTAATTGGTGCCGACAAAAGGGATAGGCACGAAGGCAGTGATAGAGACAGGGACAGAGAATTGAGGTTGGAGATTCAGAGACTCAGAGGTGAGGGAAGGCACGTGAAAGAGATTGCTGAACTGCTAGGGGATAAATTTTCCGTTCCGAAGAGGGAAGTTTATCGGCTGGCTTTGGAAGGCGAAGGACAAAAAGAAGGTAATTAGCTGGTCGCGGCAATGACGAAGGGTAAATTGACAAAATTTGATTAGGCATTATCGGGTACTCAAAAGTGATTCGTTACGTAATCCTAATCACTCCAGCAACAATAACCTTATTTCCCTTACTTATGGCCGAAGCCATTCGTGGTCTCAGGCTTAGCGGGACGATTTTCGCTCGAAACAAGCTTTTTGCGATTATTGTAGCTATTTCAGGTCTTGCGTTTCTTATGGAAATTGCCGCGGGGGAAAACTCAATCTTCTACAATAAGGATCTGATTTTTCCAATTCTAGGTGGCCTTTGATTTAAAAGATCAGAGCCGTTTGTGAATTGACTAAAGACGGAGATAATAAGATCATAGTCTAAGGAAGCCACGCCTGTTGATCTTCAGTGTTCGCAACGGACATCGCGCGGTAGTGAGGTACCGTTAGCCATCTAATGTAAATCAAGCCAAACAATGGAACATCCCCATTATGGCTATCGTGTCGTCGGAGCAGGCCCAAGTGGGCTGACATTAGCCAATAAATTATTACAGAAGCAGCGAAAAGTCCTTGTCCTGGAGCGTGATCCGCGAGTTGGGGGGGGGGTAGTCAAGAGCCACAATCATGATGGGCAAATATTCGATACCGGGCCCAAACGGTTCCATACGGGTGATCCCATTGTTATGAATTGTATCAATGAAATTATAAAAGGCGATGCGCTGCGTATCAGGCGCTCAGCAAAGGTCTATTTTTTTAAAGAGGTGTTTCGAGTGGCCGCAGCAATCGAAAGACCTACGGAAGCTGTCTATTCGGACCTCAATAAAATGCGCTTAGGATCTTTTGAAATATAGAAGAATCATCGACAAAGACTCATTCCGTGATTACATTCATTCGAAATGTGGGGGAACGCTGTACGCTGCCTCCTTATGAGGCGTACACGGGGAAATTCCTCCGCTGGGATCCTGAAGGTATACATTCTGATTGGGCAAGTACGGGAATCAATCGATCAACGATTGATAAAAGAATAAGTGCCAATACCCTTTCGGATATTTTGAAGGGGTTAATGCTTCCGGAAAAAGTAGAGGCCTAATCCTGGTAGCCGAGCGAAGGAGGATTTGGCGGTTTTTACGAAAAGTTATATTCGTTATGCAAAAGCCATGATAATTTCCAAATCCTTTTCAACGATACCGTCGCAGCGCTTGAAGACCGCCCGCATCCTCCTTAAAGCTAAACGTGACGGTCGGTTCAATGCCCCGCCTTGTGCATCACTCGCCGTGCCCAATCAAGTATTGACTTTCCCCTGAGGATAGCCAGATATGAAAGTTTGCAAGTGTTGGTATGCGCGAGAGCGACCAGGGGGGTACCAAGAGAGAGGTTTGCTGCTTGGCCCTGGAAACCGGAAGGAAAAAAGAAGGATAATGAATCCAAAGTTAATCAGCCAAGATGATGACCGGGTCGGGCCCGTAGCCTAAACTCCCCAGCGGATAATCGGACCATGGAACAACGAAAATGTTTTCACCATACCTTTAATGATGAATTCGGGCGGATGAAGGTGGCGTTGTCCGCCTCCCCAGTAAACCATGGGAGTAAGCTCGTTGTGGCTTCATTTGTGATCGTGGCCTTCGCAGCCATGCTGCTTGGAACGGGCATGACCTCAAGGGCCGCTACGAATCAAGTCCAGGAACTGTCGGTTGCGGCTGCGGCCAGCCTTAGATTCGCTATGGCCCATCTGGTGGATCGCTTCGAGCACCGGAATGCGGATGTCCGGGTCAAGGTCACCTACGGATCCAGCGGCCATTTCTTCGCCATGCTATCACAGCGGGCGCCGTTCGACATCTTTTTCTCGGCGGATATCGACTATCCCGGTCGGCTGGTTGTGAAAGAGTATGCCATTCAGGGGGCGCCCTTCCTCTATGCAATAGGCCGTGCCGTGATCTGGGTACGGGCGGATTCGCCGGTGTCGGTGGAGTCGCTTGGAATTCACTCTTTGCTTGTCCCATCGATCCGAAAGATCGCCATCGCCAATCCCAGGCATGCGCCTTACGGTAGGGCAGCCCGGTCGGCCCTGAAAAGCCTGGGTGTCTATAAAGAGGTACAATCAAAATTGGTCTACGGAGAAAACGTCGCCCAGGCGACACACTTCGTCAAGACGGGGTCTGCCGATATCGGTATGATTGCCCTATCTCTCGCCCTTGCCCCCCCCTTGGCTAAGAAGGGCCGTTATTGGGAGCTGCCTTCCGATACCTATCCACCAATCGAACACAGCGGGGTGATCCTTCACTGGGCTAAAAATCCGGACCCCGCAGAGCGGTTTCGTCGTTTTGTTTTGGGGACCGAGGGTAGGACGGTCTTCAAAAAGTACGGTTATATGCTACCGGGAGAGTAATTCGTTGGATTGGACAGCGCTTTGGTTGACCTTGAAGTTGGCCGTGGGAACAACTGCCATTCTACTTGTAGTTGGCCTGCCTTTGGCCTATTGGCTGGCGACGACTCGAAGCAAGGCGGCTCCTGTCGTTGAGACCCTGGTTGCCTTACCCACGGTCTTGCCGCCTACGGTTGCAGGCTTTTACTTCCTTTTAGCCGCCGGGCCCGATACCTTGCTTGGACAAGGCTATCAAACCCTGACCGGCGGTCTGCTGCCCTTTACCTTTGAGGGAATCCTGTTCGCCTCGGTCCTGTTTAATTTGCCCTTTGCGGTTAGGCCCTTCACGTCGGCGATGGGGGCAGTGAACCGCACACTGGTGGAGGCCTCATGGTGCCTGGGTGTCTCACGCCTAGGTACTTTCTTCCGGGTTGTCATCCCCCTGTCCTGGGCGGGAATCCTGACCGGATTCATTCTCTCCTTTACTCACACCATTGGTGAATTTGGTGTCGTGCTCATGGTGGGCGGTAACATTCCCGGTGTAACACGGACTCTCTCCGTTGCCATTTACGACGACGTACAGGCCCTCGATTATGACGGGGCTGCGCGTACGGCCTTGTGGTTGGTCGTCTTCTCATTCGTTGCCCTGTCCGTTACCTACAGTCTGGGCCGGCGGAGATGGTCCATATGAACGACGGGCTTGTCGCCGAGTTCAAGAAGCAGTTTCCCAAAGGTGCCGAAATCCAGGCCATGCTGCGGCAGCCTGCCCGAGGTTTTTCCATTACCGTGCTCTTCGGCCCCTCGGGGGGGGGGAAGTCTACGGTCCTCAGGTGCCTGGCCGGGTTGGAACGTCCCGATGAAGGAGTAATCCAGTTCGAGGGCCAGACATGGTTCGACGGGGCAACCGGGGTATCTTTGTCTCCGCAAAAACGCGATATCGGATTTCTGTTTCAAGAATACGCCCTGTTCCCCCATATGCGTGTGGAGGCCAATGTGGGCTATGGCCTGACCGAAATTCCCAAAGTGGAGCGGCGGCGCAAAGTGGCTGAAATGCTCGATATCTTTGGACTCACCGGCATGGAGCAGCGGTATCCCCATCAAATATCCGGTGGCCAGCAGCAGCGGGTCGCACTGGCGAGAGTCCTGGTGCGCCGTCCCCGCCTTCTGCTATTAGATGAACCCTTTTCAGCATTGGACGCGACGCTCAGGGAGGAGATCCGTCCGGAGCTTAGACGAATCCTGGCCCGTTTTGCCGTTCCAGTTTTGCTGGTAACCCACGAACGCTCGGAAGTCATTTCCCTGGCTGATCGAGTGGCCATCGTCGATGGGGGACAGATTCGGCAGACGGGAGCGGTTCATGAGGTTTTTAATCGACCGGCGGATACGTCGGTGGCGAGAATCGTCGGTATGGAGACCGTTGTCCCAGGGAAAGTAGTTAAGGCCGAGGACGGTCTTGTCAGCGTGGCCATCTCAGAATGCGAACTGACCGCCGTCTCTACCATAAAGGTCGGTAGTGAAGTTGAGGTATGCATTCGTGCCGAAGATGTCATCCTTCAGTGCGGGGATATCCCGGCTGCCAGTGCGCGCAATTGCCTGGAGGCACGAGTCGAGGCCGTGACTTCCGCCGGTCCAATGAATCGGGTTTCTCTGGACGCGGGGTTTTCCCTGACGGCTTTAGTGACTCGTCCCGCCTGCGAGGATCTGAGAATACGACCGGGCGCAAGGCTTATGGCGTTAGTCAAAGCCCCTGCCGTTCATCTAATTACCAGGGGTTAAATTTTAACCTTTACAAGAGTTCAAGGAAATTACTTCAACAAAGTTTTTCGCGCCAAGACGCCAAGGCCGCAAAGAAAAATATTCC
This sequence comes from Binatia bacterium, assembly GCA_963664015.2. Classification (GTDB taxonomy): domain Bacteria; phylum Desulfobacterota; class Binatia; order UBA9968; family CAXXLF01; genus JACZQL01. Next base: position 2,073,599 of record CAXXLF010000002.1, read on the forward strand.
CTTATTTTTTCCAAGCTTGGCGTGCTTTGCGTCTTTGCAGCTCGCCCCGTGGAATACCGACTCCACCGAGGTTGACTTGTTCGTCCGAAGCACTATTCCACAGGGCGAGTCATCTCTTTTTCGATTCTGTAAGGCGATGCAAAAAACGCCCCTGTTCCCAGCTAAGAACTTGCAAATTCAGGACCGCTGGAATAGATAAAAGGGCCATGGCCCTGCTCCTCAAAGCCAGCGACCTTCGTCCCTTGTTCGAAACTCCTTCCTCCATGGATGCCCTTCTTGAGGGCATCACGGCGGTCATGGGAAACCTTCAGGCGGGGGAAGGTGTTAACCACCCCGACCTTCGTCTCACATTGGAAGATCATAAGCGAACACTTCGCTTTCTTTCGGCGACGGCCCCAGGGTGTGGGGTTGGGATGCGCGCGTGGCCACTATTTCCCGGGGCACAAGATGCCAATTTCATTCTCCTCTTTGACGGTGCCACTGGTAGCTTCCAGGCCTTGGTTGCGGGCGGCGAAATAAACGTCTGGCGTACGGGGGCCCCGGCAGGAGTCGCTTGCCGTTTCCTTGGGCGGAAAAATGCAAAGAGGGTTGGCCTTCTGGGAAGCGGACGCCAGGCAAGAGGACAACTCCTCGCGATTTGTAGAGCCATGCCCTCTCTGGAACAGGTCCGAGTCTTCAGCCCTACAGAGGAACATCGCACACGTTTCGCAAAAGAAATGAGCGCTTGGCTAGAGGTCGAGGTCGAACCGGTTGGGGACGCACGGGCCGCCGTCGAAGGAGCCGATATCATCGACGTGGCAACCAAATCGAGAAACCCGGTACTGGAATCTCAATGGATTTCTCATGGTGCACTTATCATTACCATTGCCAGCGGGCAGATCCCTCCGGAACTCGTTTTGCGCTCACGGGTCCTGGCCTCCTGGAAGAAAGAGGTCCTGGAAGGTAAGCCGCCCCGTGAACCTTACAAGGCCATGATCGCCGACCAGGTGTGGTCGGCGGATCAGATCGTCGGTGAACTCGGTGAAGTGATTGCCGGGCATGTAACCGGGCGACGGGATGACAGCGAGGTCGTCATATTCGAAATGCCAGGTGTCCCCATGTGGGACACCGCAGCGGCGGCGTGGGCATACGGTTGGGCCCTTAAGAACAAGGTGGGAAGCCCCTTCTCACTGATGTAAGAGGTTTCGAGGTTAACTTTGGTGATCCTTGCCGGTGAAAGAGCCAGCGCCGGTCGGCTACGGTTCGTTCATGGATTGGGTCGACGCTTTCAGGAGGAATGGCTTGACGGAAGCAAATGAAGAGTTAAGGGCCACCGGTATTATTGAAGAGATCAAACGGGCGGAAATCCGGTTCGTCGTTGCCCTTCCGGACCGCACGACCAGCCACCACTTGTTGAAAGGCCTCTCCCAGGATTCTGCCCTACGGCTCGTGAAGGTGTGCAAGGAAGACGAAGGTATCTCCATCTGCAGCGGGATTTACTGTTGTGGACACCGCGCCCTACTTTTAATTCAATATACGGGCCTGCTGGGCAAGGAACCGGGTCTGCCGCCTACCCAGTCGGGACGCTACGGACTTAGGATCGTGGAGCCGGTACTCGATGCCATGGAGATCGAGCACCACATGATTGAGACACCCGAGGACACAAGTAAGATCGTGCCGGCCGTGAAACGTGCATACGACCTGGCCATGCCGGTGGTGATGCTCATAGGAAGGGAGCCCCATTAGCGATGATGAAACGGGACGAGTGCCTGAAGGTTTTCGCGCAGCATAGGAGCGATGAAATCGTTGTGGCGGTCTATTCGGCGGCTCAAGAGTGGGTTCACATCTCTCCAAACGAACTCAACTACACTTTTACCGGGGCCATGGGGCAGGGATCCTCTCATGGCCTGGGATTGGCTTTCGGCCGCCCCGACATGCGTGTCATTATCCTGGATGGGGACGGCAGCTTGCTGATGAACCCGGGCTCATTGGTCACTATTGCCAACGCAGCCCCCCGTAACCTGATTCATTGTGTTTGTGAAAATGGCACCTACTGAAACCAATGGCAGTGTGTCTATCCCGGGAGTTGGGAGGCTCAGCTTTGCCGGGATGGCCCGGGAAGCGGGTTACTCTCGGGCTTATGAATTCGACAACCTGGAAGATAGGGATCGTGGACTGGAGCAGATTTTACATGATGAGGGTCCTGTCCTTGTCGACCTGAAGGTCGAGCCCGGCGAACGGTATCCTGAAGATTTCAGGCGCCTCTATAGCGTGAAGCTTAGAGATGCCTTTCGCCAGGCCCTTTCCAAGCGGTAACCCTTTCTATTCCTTTCGCCTCCCGTGATTAGATCGCAGTTCCAGGATTCGGTATCCAGTCCTTCAGCTTGTATTCGAGGCAACAATCGTCTATCCGACGATTTACAAAGAATTTTCACACCCGCAAAAATGGGTGGCCCTGCCCAATAAAAGGGCACGGGATGATTAGATTATAGGCGTTCGGGAATCCGGCCCTTCGTCTTCGTGGTGGGTGGTCGTCAAACCCCTTGCTACTTCAGGGAGATCCGAAGATTCGATAACTGTCAAATCAATGGCATGCGGTTTGCTTCTATACGATAGCTCAGGGGAAATTTTGTACTTTGGAGGTTCCGATGATGAAAGACTTAGTAAAACATGTTTTTGGGGTTGCAGCCGTTGCGGCCGTTTTGGGTCTTTGGGTCTTAAACGCTCAGGCGGCAGAGACCATCAAGGTGGGTGTGCTCCATTCGCTATCCGGTACCATGGCGATCAGCGAAACGACATTGAAGGACACGGTCCTGATGATGGTCGATGACCTGAATAAGCGCGGCGGTCTCCTCGGTAAAAAGGTTGAGGCGGTAGTTGTAGACCCGGCCTCGAACTGGCCACTGTTCGCCGAAAAGGCGAGAGGACTCATTTCGAAGGAAAAAGTTGATGTTGTTTTCGGCTGCTGGACTTCGGTATCGCGCAAGTCTGTGCTGCCCGTATTCGAAGAGCTAAACGGCCTGTTGTTCTATCCCGTCCAGTATGAAGGCGAGGAGAGCTCACGTAACGTCTTTTACACCGGTGCGGCGCCGAACCAGCAAGCCATCCCGGCGGTGCAATACCTGATGGGCGAAGACGGCGGGAATGCGAAACGCTGGGTGCTGGTCGGTACCGACTATGTTTACCCACGCACCACGAATAAAATCCTCGAAGCCTTTCTCAAATCGAAGGGTGTGAAGTCCAAAGACATTATGATCAACTACACACCCTTCGGCCACTCCGACTGGCAGACCATCGTGGCGGATATCAAGAAGTTCGCTTCCGCCGGCAAAAAAACGGCCGTCATCTCCACGATCAACGGCGATGCCAACGTGCCCTTCTACAAGGAACTGGCCAATCAGGGAATCAAGGCGGAGGATATCCCGGTTGTGGCCTTTTCCGTTGGTGAGGAGGAGCTTGCCGGTATCGACACGAAAAACCTGGTTGGCCACCTCGCCGCCTGGAATTATTTTCAATCGGTAGACTCGTCTACGAACAAGCCCTTCATCAAGAAGTGGCATGCCTTTATTAAGAACCCGAAGCGTGTGACCAACGACCCCATGGAGGCGACTTTCATCGGCTTCAAGATGTGGGTTCAGGCGGTGCAACAGGCGGGGACGACGCAGGTGGACGCGGTCCGTCAGGCGATGTACGGACAGAAGGTCAAGTCGCCGAGCGGATTCGATATTGTGATGAATACCAACCATCACCTGTCGAAGCCGGTCATGATCGGCGAGATCCAGCCCGATGGTCAGTTCGAAATCGTCTGGCAGACCAGTAAGCCGATCAAGGCCGATGCCTGGAGCCCTTACCTTCCTGAGAGTGCGAAGCTGACGGCGAATTGGGCCTATCCGTGGGTCTGCGGAAACTGCAAGAAACCCAGGTTTGACCAGTAGGCAACCGATGAACCCCGCGCCTGCTCCATGGGACCGGCGCGGGGTACGACACGGGACTCACCCTCATCGATTTAATTGAATGGAGCCCTCGCTTCTTGAGGCGGGCGCTAAGCCGATGGGGGTGCCAAAGGGGAGAAGCGGCAGCTCTTCCCTTTGGTCGAACACGGGGATTCAAACCCCGTGTTCGATATAACTTGATCATAGGATCTTACTTGCGGTGAAGCTTTCACAGCACCCACGTTTTTTCGCTCTTTCCCTTTGGTTAATGGGGACAGCTTTTCTCTCAGCCGGTGCCGTGTGGGCCGAGAGTTTTGCCGATGGTGCCGCCGCGCTGAAAGCAAAAGGCTTCAGGGCAAAGGCGGCAGCGATCACTGCGCTGGCTCAATTGGGTGATGCCAGGGCGATCCCTTTGTTCGAGGCCATGGGCGCAGGGCGTCTCTACTTGCGCAAGTCAGATCAGTCTCTGGTGGTCGTCGAGAAGGCAGGGTCGGGGTTTAAGCTTACCAACGCCGTCACGGGGCATGCCTTGGGAGTGGCGGGTCGCAGCGAGGTGAAGAAGATCCGGGTGAATAACCGAATTAGGCGAGCTATCAAGGCCGCGCTCAGTCGCCTAGAATTGTTGAGCCCGAGCCGAGACAGGCGTCTGGCAGCGGCCCAAGCGGCAATCGGCTATAGCTCCTCAGAGAGGACGGTACTCTTGGGCAAGGCTCTGGAGCAGGAAAACGACGGGGAGGTCCGAGCCGCCTTGGAGTTTGCCCTCCGGGCCACCGAGGTGAAGACCGGAACGACGTCGGAGCGCCTGATCGCCGTAGAAGCGCTGTCCCACTCGACGGATCCAAAGGTACGCGTGATTTTGGGTCAAGTGGCCGCCGATACCAAAGTGGACGGAAAGGTCCGGTCGGCCGCAGAGACGGCGATCAGGGGAATGGAGGGTAAGCTGTTCTTCCTGGAACTCGGACTCAGACTGTTCCAGGGCGTCAGCTTGGGATCGGTCCTCCTGTTGGCCGCCATCGGCCTCGCCGTCACATTCGGTCTGATGGGGGTCATCAACATGGCCCACGGCGAGATGATTATGCTGGGGGCCTACGCGACCTTTGTGGTCCAAGAAGCCTTTCGAAATTTTCTCCCTGCATCGCTCCTGGACCTCTACCTGATCGCCGCTATCCCCGTCGCCTTCATGGTATCAGGCGGTGTCGGCATGGTGCTTGAACGTCTGGTCATCAGAAGGCTTTACAGCCGGCCGCTGGAGACCCTGCTGGCTACCTGGGGAATCAGCTTGATCCTGCAGCAGCTCGTCCGCTCCATATTCGGTGCGCCCAATAAGGAGGTGGCCAATCCTGCGTGGATGACCGGTGGATTCGAAATCGGAGGAGGAATGGTTTTTACCTATAACCGCTTTTATATCATTTTTTTCTGTTTCCTCGTGCTCGGAGCCATTGCCTTCGTGATACGCAAGTCCGTTTTCGGATTGAACATGCGTGCCGTTACACAAAATCGGGAGATGGCTTCTACCATGGGGATCCCCACGGCATGGGTGGACACCCTGACCTTCGGTCTTGGATCGGGCATCGCGGGGATGGCCGGTGTCGCCCTGAGCCAGATCGGGAACGTCAGCCCAAACTTGGGCCAACTCTATATCGTGGATTCGTTTATGGTGGTTGTTTTCGGCGGTGTCGGTAATCTTACCGGTACGTTGCTAGGTGCCATGACGCTAGGGGTCATCAACAAATTCCTCGAACCCATATCGGGGGCGGTGCTCGGAAAGGTCGTCGTACTGGTCATGATCATCCTTTTTATCCAGCGACGGCCCCAGGGTCTCTTCGCCCTGCGCGGCCGGGCGGCGGGAAGCTGAGGGCGACATGGATTACGCTGGCAACCGCACATCCCTCCTCTCTCCCCGGGGCTGGATCTATTTTGCCCTTGTCGGATTCCTGCTCCTGGTCCCGGTTCCCGTCCTCAATCTCGTGGCAGGGGCGGGCTCCCTACTCCATGTTCCAGATTATCTAATTCCGCTGTTCGGCAAGTACCTCTGTTATGCATTGCTCGCCCTAAGTCTGGACCTGGTGTGGGGATATGTCGGTATCCTCAGTCTCGGCCACGGCGCGTTTTTCGCGCTCGGGGGCTACGCCTTCGGTATGTACCTGATGCGCTCCATCGGCGACCGTGGGGTCTATGGCAATGCTCTGTTGCCCGATTTTATGGTTTTCTTGAACTGGAAGGAGCTGCCCTGGTATTGGTACGGCTTTGATCACTTTGTCCTGGCGGGCATCATGGCCTTGGCGGTGCCCGGAATTCTCGCGTTTGTCTTCGGGTGGTTTGCTTTCCGATCCAGAATCACCGGCGTCTACCTGTCTATTATTACCCAGGCCATGACCTTCGCGCTCATGCTTGCCTTTTTCCGCAACGAAATGGGGCTCGGCGGAAATAACGGTCTGACCGACTTCAAAGATCTCCTCGGTTTTGATCTACAGGCGCGGGAAACGCGTGTGGGACTCTATATGATGTCCGTTGTAGGCCTTGGGGGGGGCTATTTGATCTGTCGTTTCATCATAACCTCCAAGCTTGGGCGGCTGCTGCCTGCCATCCGGGATGCCGAGAGTCGGGTTCGGTTCCTGGGCTATTCGGTCGCCCATTGCAAACTCTTTGTCTTTGTCGTATCGGGGATACTCGCAGGGCTGGCAGGGGCCTTGTATGTGCCGCAAGTGGGAATTATCAACCCGAGCGAGTTTTCCCCTGCCAACTCCATTGAGATTGCCGTGTGGGTCGCTGTTGGTGGACGCGGCACTCTCTATGGTCCGATCCTCGGGGCCCTCCTGGTCAATGTGATGAAGACCTATCTCACAGGCGCTGTCCCCGATATTTGGTTGTTCTTCTTAGGCGCCTTGTTTATCCTTGTCACCTTGTTCTTCCCGAAGGGCATCGTGGGGTGGTTTAAACCGCGGCGAGGCGAATCCGAGAGACTCCATTCGGTTGGGATGCAAAACAGTGGCTGAAACCATGACCTTGTACAAACCCGTGAATGCCATCGAGACGGGAGCCCATCCGGCACCCAAGACACTGCTATACCTCGACGGGGTGACTGTCAGCTTCGATGGCTTCAAGGCCCTGAACGAACTCTCCCTCGTCGTCGATAAAGGCGAGCTACGAACGATCATCGGCCCCAATGGGGCAGGCAAGACAACGATGCTCGATGTTATAACCGGCAGGTCTCGGCCCGATCAGGGGAGAGTCCTGTTTAACGGTGATTGTGACCTAACGAAACTGGACGAGGCGGCTATTGCCAACCTCGGAATCTGCCGTAAATTTCAGAAACCTACCGTTTTTGAAAACCTCTTGGTGCTGGACAATCTTGAATTGGCCCTCAAAACCGATCGCCGCCTGTTCAGCACGCTGTTTTTCAAGCCCAAGGGCGAGCATGCCCAACGCATCGAATCCACCCTTGAAAGGATAGGTCTCACGTCCCACCGCTTCGAACTGGCCGGCACACTAAGCCACGGCCAGAAACAATGGCTTGAGATCGGGATGCTGCTGATCCAGGACCAGGAGCTTCTCCTGTTGGACGAGCCTGTGGCCGGTATGACGGATCAGGAGACGGAGGAGACCGTATTGCTGATTTTGAGCATCGCCGAAGACCGGACGGTTATCGTCGTCGAACACGATATGGGGTTTGTCCGCTCCCTCGGAGCGCGGGTCACCGTGCTGCACGAGGGGCACGTGCTTGCAGAGGGGTCCATCGACGCCATCCAGAACAATCCACGAGTCGTCGAAGTCTATCTGGGACGTTAACCATGCTTCGTGTGGAAAACCTTCATCTGTTTTACGGCGCAAGCCACATCCTTCGAGGGGTAAACCTTCGCGCGGAAAAAGGGCAGGTGACGTGTATCCTGGGTCGGAACGGCGTGGGGAAAACATCCCTCATGCGTGCGATCCTTGGGCTTCAGTCCGTCGGCGAAGGCCGAATCCTATGGGAAGATAAGGACATCACCCGCATGTACCCGCACCAGCGTGCCCGGCTCGGACTGGCCAATGTCCCGCAAGGCCGGGAGATCTTCCCGCGCCTTACGGTGGAAGAGAACCTGCGCACGGGCTTTGCCCAACTTCCCAAGGCCCTTCGAACCATCCCGGAACATGTCTTTCAACTTTTTCCCGTGCTTAAGAACATGCTGACCCGCCGGGGCGGCGATCTATCGGGAGGCCAGCAGCAACAGCTCACGATCGCGCGGGCGTTGGTTACACGGCCACGGCTTCTCGTTCTCGACGAACCAACGGAAGGGATTCAGCCCTCGATCATCAAGGATATCAAAAACGTGATCGAGAGGTTGGCAGCCCAGGGAGATATGGCGATCCTGCTGGTCGAGCAGTACTTCGAATTCGCCCGGAATCTCGCCGATCGGTTCTACGTTTTGAATCGCGGTGAGACCGTCATGGAGGGTGAGAGAGGGGAGATGGATGAGGCCGATGTCCGCCGTCACCTTATCGTCTGAGGCCGTCCTTGGGCGGCCCCGAGGGTCCTCCACCCCGCGTCTCCAGAGAGGGGATGGGGTAGCGGAGATCGCCTTTTCCGCGGCGACAGGGTCGACAAGGCTGAAGCACCTTTACCAGAAGGGACCCTGCCGGGCACTGTTTCCCAAATCGGTTCCGGGCGATTTAGCCACTGGGGTGATTGCAACCACGTCGGGTGGCATTACGGGGGGGGACCGGCTTAGAATCGACCTGGCCGCCGGAGAAGGGGCGGCTGCGGTGGTCACCACTCAAGCGGCGGAAAAGGTTTACCGATCACTGGGTGACGACTGTATCGTTGATATCCATGTCAGGGGGGAGACGGACACCTGGCTGGAATGGCTGCCGCAGGAGACGATATTCTTTGACCGAGGGAGGATGTGGCGGTCGACGGCGATCGACGGGTGGTCCGGGGCAATGATTATGGCCGGGGATATCCTGGTGTTCGGCCGCCTGGCCCACGGTGAAGTTATAAAGAGCGGTTTCCTGCACGACTCCTGGAAGGTCTCCTGGAACGGACGCCTGATATGGAGGGACGCCCTACGATTGGATGGCCACGTGACGCTGCTATTGGACGATCCAGCCGGGTTTGCGGGGGCGGTCTCCGTTGCCACGTTCGTATACGTTGCCGACGACGCTGTCCGCCATTTGAGAATTGCCCGTGATCTGCTGGAAGGCTGTCAAGTCCGATGTGGAGTGACCAGCGTCAACGGGGTCCTGGTGGCCCGGTTTCTTTCATCGGAGCCACGGGTCCTGCGCGTCGCCTTCGGAGATTTCTGGGCAGGGTTTCGCCAGCGAGTTCGCGGTTTGCCCGAGTGCCTGCCTCGAGTCTGGCATGGATGACGTAGGGAAACGGAGGAGAGAGCGATGAATCTGATGCCACGTGAAAAGGATAAACTTCTGGTCGCCATGGCGGCGACGGTTGCGCGCCGTAGGTTGGATCGCGGCGTCAAACTCAACCACCCCGAGGCGGTGGCGCTGATCACGGACTTTGTCGTGGAAGGGGCGCGTGACGGGAAAAGCGTTCCGGATCTCATGCGCGACGGCGCCATAGTGCTGATCCGTGACCAGGTCATGGATGGGGTGGCCGAGATGATTGAGGAGATTCAAGTCGAGGCTACCTTTCCCGATGGCACCAAGCTTGTGACTGTTCACAGTCCTATCCGTTAATCTTAAATAGGAGGACTCAGGAAATGATTCCGGGAGAAATATTGCCTCAGGCCGGTGAAATCACCCTCAACGAGGGGCGAGAGACACTGCTCATGGATGTATCCAATAGCGGTGACCGGCCGATCCAGGTGGGTTCTCATTACCACTTCTATGAAACCAACGAGTCCTTGCGCTTCGATCGGGAAAAGACGCGCGGCTTTCGCCTCGATATCCCCGCCGGGACCGCCGTCAGGTTCGAACCGGGGCAGACGCGGACGGTAACGCTCGTGGCCTATGGGGGGAAGCGAGTGGTTCATGGCTTCAATGGCAAGGTCAACGGTCCGCTTTAGTAGAGCGATGAAAAATTCCTTTGTGATGCGCGTCTTCAGCAGGACGCTAGGAGGTAAGGGAAATGGCCAGTAAGATCGAGCGCGCCGCTTATGCCAGTATGTTCGGACCCACGGTAGGGGACAGGGTGCGTCTTGCCGATACCGACCTCCTCGTTGAGGTCGAGGATGACCGGACCATTTACGGCGAGGAGGTCAAGTTCGGGGGCGGCAAGGTGATCCGCGACGGGATGGGGCAAAGTCAGGTGTCGCGTGCTGACGGCGCTGTGGACACAGTGATTACCAACGCCCTGATTATCGATCATTGGGGGATCGTTAAAGCCGATATCGGCATCCGCGACGGAAGGATCTCCGGCATCGGTAAGGCCGGCAATCCGGACGTCCAGCCCGGCGTCGATATCGTCATCGGTCCGGGGACGGAGGCCATCGCCGGGGAGGGAAAGATCGTGACCGCGGGCGGGCTCGATGTCCATATTCACTTCATCTGCCCACAGCTGATAGAAGAGGCCCTCTTCAGCGGAATAACGACCATGATGGGGGGTGGCACGGGGCCGGCGGCGGGAACCAACGCGACCACATGTACGCCGGGGGCGTGGCACATGGGACGCATGCTGCAGGCGGCGGAGGCATTCCCTATGAACCTCGGATTCTTCGGCAAGGGGAACGCTAGCCTGCCCAGCGCACTCGTAGAGCAGGTGATGGGGGGGGCCTGCGCGCTCAAGCTCCACGAAGATTGGGGGACCACTCCGGCGGCGATCGATCGGTGTCTATCGGTGGCGGATGATTATGACGTGCAGGTGCTGATTCACACGGACACGCTGAATGAATCCGGGTTTGTGGAAAATACGGTGCGCGCCTTCAAGGGCCGCACCATCCATACCTTTCACACCGAGGGCGCCGGAGGCGGCCATGCCCCGGATATCATCAAGGTCTGTGGGGAGTCCAACGTCTTACCCTCGTCCACCAACCCGACGCGGCCCTTTACGGTCAATACGGTGGAAGAGCACCTGGATATGCTCATGGTCTGCCATCACCTGGATGCCAAGATCCCCGAGGATGTCGCCTTTGCGGAAAGCCGAATCCGAAAGGAGACGATTGCAGCGGAGGATATCCTGCATGACATGGGAGCTTTCAGCATGATTTCTTCGGATAGCCAGGCCATGGGCCGGGTGGGCGAAGTCATCATTCGAACCTGGCAGACAGCCCATAAGATGAAGCAGCAGCGAGGCCGGCTGCCGGAAGAGAAGGGGGATAACGACAACCTCCGGGTCAAACGCTACATCGCAAAGTATACCATCAACCCGGCCATCGCCCAGGGGATCACCGATTATGTCGGCTCAGTGGAGACCGGGAAACTTGCAGACCTGGTGCTCTGGTCGCCCGCATTCTTTGGCGTTAAGCCGGATATGGTAATCAAATGCGGCACTATTGCTGCCGCCCCCATGGGGGATCCCAACGCCTCGATTCCGACGCCTCAGCCCGTGCACTACCGTCCCATGTTCGGAGCCTTCGGCCGCTCATGCGAGCAAAGCTCTGTGAGTTTCGTGAGCCGGGCATCGTTGGACGCCGGACTTGCCAAGAGCTTGGGTCTCAAGCGGACTCTACTCCCCGTTTCGAACACCCGCGGGCGCATCGGTAAAGCCAGTATGGTCCACAACGATCTCACCCCGCGGATCGAGGTTGACCCGGAAACCTATGAGGTGCGGGCAAACGGTGAGCTGTTGACCTGTGAACCCGCCGAGGTGCTCCCCTTGGCGCAACGCTATTTTTTGTTCTGAGGGTGTGGGTGGAAAACGGTATAGATAGTGCTGCGCTCTACCGGTTGCTCACGTGGTTTTCGCCGTCCTACCCGGTGGGTGCCTACTCCTATAGCCATGGCCTTGAGTTCACCGTGGCTGAAGGCCTCGTGAAGGACCGGGAAAGTTTGACCGGCTGGATAGGCGCTCTCCTGATGCATGGGAGCGGCCTGGTCGACGGCGCGTTGTTCTCAGCGGCCTGGCGTGCGGCCAGTGTCGGAGACGCAGCGGGGCTTAGGAACGTAGCAGAATTTGCCTCGGCTTTTCGCGGCACGGGAGAACTAGCCCTGGAAAGCACGGCCCAGGGTGAGGCCTTCTCGGTGATAGTGCAAGCGACTGAAAAAGTGCCCATGCTTTCGCAGCTGGCTGAAGAACAACGTGGCGTCGTCTACCCCGTGGCTGTGGGGGTGGCCTGCGCGGCGGTTGCAATTCCTCTCGATGCGGGTTTGCAGGCTTACCTGCATGCCATTGGGGCGAATCTTATTTCTGCTGGGGTTCGGTTGATCCCTTTGGGTCACGCCGACGGCCAGCGTGGCATCTTGGCCCTCGAACCGTATGTGATTATCTCGTCTGAAAGGGCCCTGGAGACTTCCCTGGACGCCCTCGGCACTGCCACACCGATGATCGAATGGGCCTCGATGAAACATGAAACCCAGTACACGAGGTTGTTTCGCTCATGACTCGAACCATCCATAGCCCCCTCCGTGTCGGCGTCGGGGGACCCGTGGGATCCGGGAAGACGGCTTTGGTCGACGCCCTTTGCAAGTCCATGCGCAGCCGCTATGAAATTGCGGTGGTCACCAACGACATTTACACGAGGGAGGACGCCGAGTTCTTGGTGCAATCGGGGGCGCTCGCTGCTGAAAGGATCGTTGGCGTGGAGACGGGCGGCTGCCCACACACGGCAATCCGTGAGGACGCATCCATGAATTTGGCCGCCGTCGGTGAGATGAGCAAGCTCTTTCCGGAACTCGAATTGGTCTTCATCGAGTCTGGGGGGGATAATCTGACTGCCACCTTTAGTCCGGAACTTGCCGACATCACAATTTATGTTATTGACGTCGCAGCAGGGGATAAGATTCCACGCAAGGGAGGGCCCGGTATTGCCCGCTCGGACCTTCTTGTCATCAACAAGATTGATTTGGCCCCCCATGTGGGAGCCAGCCTCGAGGTCATGGACCGGGATGCAAGAAAGATGCGCGGTACTCGGCCCTTCGTCTTTACTAATATTAAAGAAGGGAATGGTGTAGAAAAAGTAGCCCGCTTCCTCGTGGAGAGTCGTGGCTTAGGATCGCCGAAACGATAGGGTGGAGAACTTACGCTGTCGGTCGGTGCGGCACAGGGGTCGCTATCTCTTTATCGAAAAGGTTTCGAATGGCCCTTGGCAGTCCTCCCACTGGAGTTCAACTTTTTGGACTTGAGCCCCCATGGGGCCCTGGTGGCACCATTGGATCAACTCCTGGACCTTTTGCTCCTGCCCTTCCGCTACCACCTCGACGGAACCATCACGACAATTTCTCACCCATCCCCCGAGTTCTAGGCGAACGGCAAGTTCGACCGTAGAGGCACGGAAGAAGACTCCTTGGACGCGCCCTCGAATCATAAGACGGGCGCAGGCCGTGTTTTCTGTCTTTTCTTCGCTCATCAGAGCCCCCTACCTTAGCGAATCCGTTTCTGCAAGCTCATGCTAACAGCAAAGCGGTAAAACACCCTCACGTTAAAATCCTAAATCCGAAGCACGAAATCCTAAACAATCCCAAAGTCTCAAATCCCCAATGCTCAAAAGATGAAACAAGCTGACGCTTTTGTTCGGCCTTTTGGTTATTTGGATTTGTTTCGAATTTCGGATTTCGAAATTCGAATCTGTAATTTAAACTTGTGGTGTTCTACCCTTCGACCCATTGAGAGGCTCAGGGTTCGACCCTGAGCCTCACCCGAACGGGTCCCGAGCTCAGTCGAGGGACGTCTCTGCGGTGAGCTGTACGAATCTTTAAGGGGTGATAATCTGCGGTTAATAGCTATAGGCGCTTTGCGCGTTGCTCTTCACCATTCTTCGTGGGTGCCTTATTGGGGCAAGAGCCTGGGGAGCCAGATGGCCAGATTAGGGAAACAGGCGACCAGGGTAAGGCCCACGATTCGGATAATCACGAATGGGATCACCCCTCGATAGATATGCCCTGTGGTCAGCTCGGCGGGCGCCATTCCCCTTAAGTAAAAGAGGGCAAAACCGAGAGGAGGCGTGAGAAACGAGGTCTGGAGGTTGATCCCTAAAAGAATACCGTACCATAGGGGGTCGAAACCCATAGCGCTCAAAATGGGGGCAATGATAGACAGGTGGATAAAGGCGATCTCGATAAAGTCCAGAAAGAAACCCAGGATGAAAACGATGGCCATAATGACTACAAATACAGCCCAAGGAGGGAACGCCAAATCGGCGACGAAGTGGCGTTCCCAATCATCCCCACCCATTCCCCGGAATGCTAGACCGAAGGCCGTCGCGCCCACCAGGATGATGAAAACCATACTGGTGACCCGGGCGTACTTTTCATGACCTCTCGAAGCATCTTGAGGTTGAAGCGATGCTTCAAGATCGTGAGCAGAACTGTCCCTGAGGCGCTTACGGCAGCGGCCTCGGTAGGCGCTGCAATGCCAAGAAAGATAGATCCAAGTACGACAATCATGAGGATGAGCACGGGGGGGAGAGAGGTGAGCAGCTTCAAACCAAGGGCCCGCGACCCGATGGCTGCTCGCTCCTTGAGAGGAATGGGCGGCATCTTGTGTGGGAATAATAGGGACAGGTACAGCAGGTAGAGGAGATACATGCCGGCCAAACTCATACCGGGGATTAGGGCTGCAAGAAAAAGGTCGCCCACGGAAACGCCCAGGATGTCTCCCACCAGGACCAGCACGATGCTGGGGGGGGGGCTGCCCCAGTGAGCTGGACGACAAATGACTCCGGCAGCCACTTCTCTATGGTAACCCCGATGGAGCATGGTCGGCAGTGAGATCAGTCCCATGGTCTCAAGGAGATACTGGGCCAGTCCGGAACGCTCCAGGGTGGCCCCCATGAAGATGAACAGGGGAACGGTTATGAGGGTGAAGTTGGTCATAAGACCCCAGATGCGTAGCGGAAGCAGGTCGAAAAAACCGAATCCAAAGGCGGCCAGACCGAAGCCGAGGGCGGTCCCGCCAATGGTAAAGGCGATGGGATAGCTGGCCAGGATCAGCAGGGTGAAGGCCAGGAACATCAAAGCGGGAAGGAGTTCGGTCACCAATCCCTACCCGCCGTGGACGGTGGTTTGTAGAAGAGTAAGGTGCCGTTCTTGATGGTCTCGGATATTCCCTGGAGCCCTATGAGAACAAATCCCACCGGGATCACGGCATTCAATAGAAAACGAGCAGGCATCCCTCCGGGATTCGGAGATCCTTCCAAGACTTACCAGGAGTGGATGACGAAGGGAAGCGAGGCCTCGATCACGAGGAAACAGGTGGGGAAGAGAAAAAGGAGGGTGAAGATCAAATTCACCCATGCCTGTTTGCGCGCTGACAACCGGGAATAAACGATATCGACTCGGACATGCCCGCCCTTGAGGTGAGTGTATCCTGCCGCCATCAGGAAGATGACAGCGAACAGATGCCACTCAAGCTCCTGGATGACAACTAAACTGACGCTAAAAACGTAGCGTAGAGTCACGTCGGTAACCGTGACGACCACCAGGAGGAACGTCAGCCAAGCGGTGGCTCGCCCCACGAAGCCGTTGAGGCGGTCGATCCGGTGGATTAAGGGGGTTGAGGAATGTCCCGTATCCGGGTTTGTTGGGGGGAGATCCGAGTGATCCATCAGGGTTCGATGAGTTCGAGGAAGGCCTTTTCGTCCAGCAGCGTTATCCCGACCTCCTTGGCCTTGCGAAGCTTCGATCCGGCGTCGGTCCCCTCTACCACGTAATCCGTTTTACGACTCACGTTGGAGGAAAGTTTACCGCCAAGACGCTCGATCCTTTTTTGCGCCTCCATACGGGAGATTGACTCCAATGCTCCCGTGAGGACAAAGGTCTTGCCCTCTAACCTGCCCTCGGGTTTGGTCACAGGGGCCGGCCGAATCCCTGCCTTGAGAAGCTTTTCGATGACCGTACGGTTTTCTTGCTGGGTGAAAAAGAGCTTGATGCTTTGACCGGCTTCCGGCCCGATCTCTCGAACCTCTTGAAGCTCCTCTTCTGAGGCATTCATGATGTTTTCCAGGGTGGAAAAATGTTCGGACAGTAGCTTCGCCGTCGCACCGCCCACATGACGAATGCCCAGGGCGGTGAGAAAACGGGGCAGGGTCGCCCCCTTGCTCCGGCCGAGGGCGTCGACCAGATTTTGAGCCGATTTCTCGCCCATTCGCTCTAAGGAAGCCAGGTCTTGTTTGTTCAGGCCGTACAGGTCGGCTACGTCTTTGACCGACTCCTGTTTCACCAGTTGATCGATGAGCTTTTCACCCAGCCCCTCGATGTCCATGGCTCCTCGGGAACCGAAGAACTTTAGACTCTCTTTTAACTTGGCGGGGCAAGCAAACCCAACGCAACGGTAAGCGACTTCTCCCTCTTCTCGGTAAACGGCGGCCCCGCACACGGGGCACTGGGCGGGCATCTCGAATTTCTTTTCGCTCCCGGAGCGTTTTTCCGGTTCCACCCGAAGCACGTAAGGAATTACGTCACCGGCCCTTTCGACGACCACTGTGTCGCCGATACGAATATCCTTGCGCTCCACTTCATCCATATTGTGCAAGGAGGCGCTCTTGACCGTGACGCCGCCTACTGACACCGGATCCAGGCTGGCCACTGGTGTCAGTGTGCCTGTACGGCCCACTTGCGCTTGAATCTCCAGGATACGGGTGGACGCTTGTCGGGGCTTGAACTTATAGGCGATGGCCCACCGCGGTGAACGGGCAATCTGGCCCAGACGCCGCTGAAGTTCCAGATCGTTGATCTTGATGACCAGTCCGTCGATCTCGAACGGAAGTTCGTTGCGCTGTCTTTCCATCTCCTGGTGGTAGGCGATGATCTCTTGTGTGCTGCGGCATAGACGGGTGGAGGGAATGGGTTTGAGCCCCCAACCCTTGAGTGCCTGGAGATACTCCAGGTGACTGGAAAAGGATGCCCCGACCACTTCTCCCATCCCATGGCAGAAGATGTCCAGGGAGCGCTTGGCGGTGACCCTGGAGTCCAATTGCTTGAGGGATCCGGCGGTCACATTGCGTGGGTTGGCAAAGACCGCTTGTCCCTCTTCTTCTCTCTGCCTATTGAGCCTTTGGAAGGCGTCAAGGGGCAGGAATACCTCGCCCCGAATCTCCAGCCGCTGGGGAACCTCCCGGCCGTTCCTGCGCAGGGTCAGTGGAATTGAGCCGATGGTTTTCAAGTTCAACAAGATATCTTCTCCATTTATTCCGTCTCCCCGTGTGGAGCCGACAGTAAGACACCCATTTTCATATACCAACTCGACGGCAACACCGTCAATCTTGGGTTCTGCCACGTATTCGATGGGTTCCGAGCTCTTGAGAAAACGCTGGGTTTTTTCTTCGAATTCCTCCATCTCTTCCTGATTGTTGGCGTTGGTGAGGGAAAGCATGGGCGTACGGTGGTGGACGGTAGAAAATTTCTCCAGCGGCGGCCCGCCGACCTTTTGGGTGGGAGAATCCGGCGATGCGAATTGGGGATAGGCCTTTTCCAGGTCCAGCAACTGACGGAAAAGCTGATCGTATTCGGCGTCACTGATGATAGGGGTATCCAGGACGTGGTAATGGTAGTTATGCTTTACGACTTCCTGGAAGAGCCTAAGGATCTCTTGCTTAGCCTGTTCGGGGGATAACGTGATTGACATCTTAGGGCTCTCAGCTATCAACCGTCAGCGGTAGAAACGACGGTGAGCAATCTGAATGCAGGGAGTTCAACAATTAAGGAAAAACTAGCATAAACGGTCAAGTAGATGAAATCATATTCTAATAGTGGTCATTAGGATGAGCATCAGCGGATAAGGGCATCAAGCGAATTATTTATGGTTGTGAATGTCCTGGATCAAGGGAATGAGGCCCGGGTGGGCGCCTAGCTTTTTCAGCTCCAATCGGAGTCACCGGGTGTGAAGCGGACCCTTTTCGGTAACCACTGCGGTTAGCTGGGAAAGGGGAGTGATATCGAAATACTGATTGACGACTTTCAGTCCTTTGGGGGGGGCGAGGGAGAATCTCTGCCGGTGATTTTTCCAGGAAGCCCTAATCCAGCGGGACACCGCCAGGGAGAAATTTTTCCGACCCAGGCAAGGCGTAAAAGGGAATGGCATATTGCCTGGCTACGATGGCCAGTCCCGATAATGAGATAGCGTCAGCACCGACCAGAACCATGGCCACTCTTTTCTTGGGCGTTTCAGGGGTTGCCAAGAGGGATGGGGCAATCGAGTCCGTTGTCAAGGTGGTCGGAATCCCTCGTCGGGTCAAAATCCGTGCCAGTTGGACGCCTTAATAGACGGGACGGGACTCGTCGCAGATCACGGAGAAGCGCTTCCTCCTCGCCCAACAGTACAGTAGGGCTTCGCGCACCGAACGGCTCGCCGAGTGGGTAACCACGGTATCGTTGCGTTTGATGAGTTTGAAGAGCTGCTCTGAGATGCGCTGATTGTGCTCTTCCATGTCCCGGACGAAAGACCGGCACGCTTGACGGATTCCCACGGTAGCTTGCGTACCGGAGGAAGCTTGATCCAGTTGGGCTAGAATCCGTGCGAACAGATGATAGAGCGAGGCCATCGCTGGCTGCGCCTGAATGATAGTTCCAGCGGTTTCACGAATGACTCTCCTGAGCTCTCTGGGGGCGAGGTAAGGCTTTCCCCGAACAAGCTGACAAATTACAGCCGCCGTTTTGCCGGTAATCTCTTGAGAGCCGGAGAGGTTGTCCAGAATGATGTCTCGGGTTTGTGCGTTGATTCCCATAGGGCGTTCCAAGGGCTGTCCTTCTGAAGAACGTGCCAAAAAACCACGCCGTAACCGCTTCATCCGCTAATCATACAGGTGGCTTTAAGGAAAGGGAGGCGACGGCTTTGACTAGAAGCGTTGACCGTCTTAGGGCAGTATGTTACCTATTAAAAAGTATGGGTTTTCTGATCCTGATTGTATTCTTGGGGCTCGCACTATCTAGCGGTTGCACGGTGCCCGGTTCGCCCGATAGGACAAAAAATTTAAGTTCCCAATCTCAGAGCGCATTCTTCGGTCAGTCGCAGCCTGAAGTCTCGTCGGAAGCTAAAGCACAGGCGCATTTTATCATGGGGCAACTCCACCTGGTAGATGGAGAGCTCAAAGAGGCCATCGAGCAATACGATTCAGCAGTTAAGTTTGACCAATCGGATCCCTATTTAAGACTTAAACTTGCTACTCTTTACCTCCGCAACGGCAATCTCCCGGAAGCCCTGAAAGAAGCTGAGGAGGCCGCACGTCTTCGGCCCAAGCTGCTATTGGCCCGTCAGCTTCTGGCCGGGCTTTATACGGCCATTGGAAAGGACCCTGAGGGCATCCAAGAGTATCAGAAGGTCCTTGAACTCGACGGCGATAATCAAGAGGCCCTCTTGTTTTTAGGGGCGCTTTACCTCAAGGCGAAAGACTATCAAGCCGCCACTAAGAATCTCGATCGGCTCCTTGTGCTAAAACCCAGATCCATCCTGGCCTCTTCTTATTTGGGAAGAGTCCAGGCGGAGCAGAGCCGCTTTCAAGAGGCGGAGGGAACCTATCTGAAAGCGCTGGAATTAAATCCAAGATCACAAGCGATTCTGGCTGACCTGGCGCTAGTATACGAACTCCAGGGTAAAACCGAGCAGGCCACGCGACATTACAAGAGCCTGCTGGAAGCTAATCCCTCCCATGAATGGGCGCGAAAACGACTGGCCGAGATCAATCTGGGCCAGAACAATCTGGATACGGCACTGGAACATTTCCAGAAACTACAGGGCCTCGAAGCCGATCCGAGCGAAACCCGAACTAAGATTGGTTTGATCTATTACGGCCGGCACGATTTTAACAAGGCTGCCAGTGAATTCAACCTCGTTCTGGCAGGTAACCCTGCAAACCATAGGGTCCGCTATTACCTGGGTGCCAGCTACGCCCAGATGAATGAGGATGAGAGGGCCATCGAGGAATTCTCCCGCATCCCGGAAAAAAGTGAGTTCTTTACGGAGTCGCGAATTCAGCTGGCGTCTATTTACGACAAGCGTGGGCAGGTCAAGAATGCCGTGGAGGCCGTGCAAGCTGCGCTGGACAAGCAGAAGGATAAAAACCGTAAAGAGCTTCTCAACCTCTTGGCCTCCCTTTATCACAAGGCCAAGGACTATCCGAAGGCCATCGAAACCGTGAAGGAAGTGATTGACCTGGATCCGCGTAACGATCAGGCCCATTTCCGGCTAGGCGCTCTATATGACGAGAGCAAGGATAAAGACAAGACTATTGAATATATGAAGAAGGCTATCGAACTCCAGCCGAAGAACGCGGCGGCCTTGAACTATCTGGGATACACCTATGCCGAATTGGGGATCCATCTGGACCAGGCAGAAGAGTTGGTCGTCAAGGCGCTGAAAATCGAACCTAACGATGGTTTTTACATTGATAGCCTCGGTTGGGTCTATTACCAGAAAGGCGACTACGGGCGCGCGGTGGAACAATTGGAGCGGGCAGTGGATCTAGTCATTGATGATCCGACGATAATCGAACACCTGGGGGACGCCTACGAGAAGGTTGGAAAACCGGAACATGCCCTCAAACGTTATCGGGATAGCCTTAAGGCATCCAAGGAAGAAGATCAGGTGCAAAGATTACAACGGAAGATCCGCCGCCTGGAGAAAGGCATTTGAGACTGTCCCAGCGGTTGGGGCGATGCATCCAATTACGGTGCGCATCAGCTTTGCTCACTGTATCTTTGGTACTGGGAGGCTGCGCCGCCCTGCAGCGAACCGCCACCCGTCCTGACCCTGCCCTCACGAAGAGCCTTACAACCGATGAGCTGCTTTCGGGACTGGCACTACGAATGGAACAGATGCAGTCTCTGCGCAGCCCCTACCGCGTCTCCTATAAAGGGCAAAAGGAGAAAGGCGGATTCCACGGGGCAATTTTGGTCCATCGACCTGACCGTCTTCGTCTGGAGACCCTCTCACTAGTGGGAGCTATTTTGGTTTTAACGGCCGACGGTGATCAGGTTGCGGTCTTTCTCCCAAGGGAGAAGGTTTTCTCTCGCGGTAAGAGCACCAAGGAAAATTTATTGCGTTTTACCCGGATCCCGTTGGAATTGAAAGAATTGACTTCCATTTTGCTCGGATTGCCCCCAGTGGAGTTGCAAGGGACCTGGGAGAGAGACGGGTCCGCACTGCAGCGTCGGTTGCCACGGGGCGGGCGTGAGCGTATCGATTTCGACTCGGGACTCGGGCTGCCCCTCAGGTGGGATCGCTTCTTGGCCAGTGGAAAGAACGAGCTCACGGCCTTTTTCTCCGAGTTTATTGACACCCCCATGGGTTCTTTCCCGTCGAAGATTTCACTGCAGTATCCTTCCCAGGGAAGGTCATGGGAGATCCGCTACCAAGAGCCGGACTTGAATGTGGAGATACCGCTCCCCCTGTTTGTCCAACAGAGGCCGAAGAGCGTCAGGGAAGTTCCCCTTGAGTCCTTTGGTGGTTAGGCGGTTGGGCAGTTGGGCAGTTGGGATAGTCTCCCCCTCCTAAAAATCATGGTTTGGAAGAAACTCCTGATCCTGCTTATTTTGAGCGCCACCCTGCATTCGGGGTGCGACACGCAAAAACAGCGACCGGCCAGTGAGGTTATGGGCGATTGGCTGTTGGCCCATATACTGAGCGACCCGGAACAGCTCAATCCCCTGACCAGTAACGACGCCGGAGCCAGTGCCATTCTAGGCTATGTAATTGAAAGTCTGCTGACCCGGGATCCGAGGACCCTGCAGCTCAAGCCGTTACTTGCCGCATCCCGTCCCGTAATTTCCGAAGACAAGCTTCGCTATACCTTCAAGATTCGCCATGACGTTACCTTCCAGGATGGTCGCCCTATGACCGGAGCGGACGTCCTGTTCAGCCTAAAGGCCATCAAGTGTCCGCTGGTCAATGCACCCTTTGCCCGCGTCTACTATGATTCGGTGATCGACGCGAAGCTCATCGATCCCTATACTATCCAGTTCGATACCAAAGAACCTTACTTTCTCAACGAGAGCGTGCTCGGAGGAATATCCGTCCTGCCGCGCCATTTCTACGACCCCGATGATTTGCTCAAGGACGTAACGATCAAGCAGCTAGGGGCCGATCCAAAATCACTGCCCGAACCCATCAAGCGGTTCGCCGACCAGTTCAATAAGAACTATAGCCGCAACCCCATGGGGAGTGGCCCGTACAAGTTTTTCAAGTGGAAAACCGGACAAGAGGTTATTCTCGAAAGGAACGACGCCTATTGGGGCAAGGGCAAAGAAGGAACCGACCAGCCCCATATCTATCTTTTGAGATTCCAGGTCATCAACAATACGGATGGCGCGCTGGTTAGCCTGAAGAGCGGGAGGTTGGATTTGATGAGCCTGCAGCCGCTCCAGCACCTGAAGCAGACGACGAGCAAGCGTTTTCAGAGCGAATATGAAAAGTTCATTTACTTTGCTCCTGGCTTTACCTACATCGGTTGGAACAACAAGCATTTCCTGTTCCGGGACCGGCGGGTGCGCCAAGCCATGACCTATCTGACCAACCGGGTACAGTTGGTTGAGACAGTGCTATCCGGTCTCGGACAGGTTGTGGATAGCCCGATTTATTATTTTCGACCCGAATATGATAAGAGTCTTAAAAGTTATCCCTTCGATCCGCCAAAGGCCCTGGCCCTATTGACGGAAGCCGGATGGAAGGACACTGACGGCGATGGAATCCTGGATAAGATAATCGATGGCGAGCGCGTGCCCTTTCGCTTTGAGCTCAAGTTTAACTCTGGCAACTCGATCCGAAGAAGTGTGGCGTTGGCCCTCCAGGACGAGCTCAAAAAGCACGGGATCGCTGTAACCGTGCGTCAATTGGACTGGACAATATTTTTGGACGATGTGAGGCACCACAAATTCGATGCTATGATCCTGGGCTGGGCCATGAGCGTCAACGAGCCCGACGCCTTCCAGGTATGGCACTCGTCTCAGGCCGCTAACAAAGGCTCCAACATGATCAGCTTCAAGAACCAACGGGTTGACCAGATCCTGGAAGAGTACCGGCAGGAATTTGATCCCGTCAAAAGGATCGAATTATACCGCGAGTTCCAGCAAATTCTACATGCGGAGCAGCCCTATACCTTTCTCTTTATCGGCAAGTCCATATCCGCGGTCCACAGGCGCTTTCAAAATGTGGAAGTCCTGCCCGCCGGGGGACTCAAGCTTATCGAATGGTGGGTCCGTCCTGAGGACCAGAAATACCGGAGTCATCCGACACCCTAGCGGGGGCCGACCATGTGGCGCTATATAATTCAGCGCTTGTTCCTCTTTATCCCTACCTTTTTGGGTATTACGCTCATTGGTTTTCTAATCATGCGTCTCGCACCCGGAGATCCGGCCGAACTGTTGGCAGGGGGTGGGCTGGAGGCAGCAGGCGGCGCGGGAATTTCACTCGAAAAGAAAGGTACCGTCGATCAGGCGCTGGCCCAGTGGCGTGCCCAGTACGGTCTGGATCGATCACTCCATGTTCAATACGGCATTTGGCTTAAGAACCTGTTCACGCTCGAATTCGGCGATTCGTTCAAAGACAATCAGCCGGTCGTAGGTAAGATACGTGACCGGCTCCCGATAACGATCACGCTAAACGTCCTTTCGATATTTCTGGTTTACCTGATTGCCATCCCGTTGGGGATCTATTCGGCTACCCATTCGTATTCGTTGGGGGACCAGCTTACCACACTGGCCGCCTTCATCCTGTTCTCCTTACCCGTCGTCTGGGCCGGTACCATGGCCCTCGTTTTTCTATGCGGCGGAGATTTCTTTTATATCTTCCCACCTGCAGGGCTGACGGCTATAGACTATTCACCGGACTGGCCCCTTTGGTTGAGGGTCAAGGATCGAGTCTGGCATCTCTTTATGCCCGTGGTCTTGCTGTCCTATTCGGGCTTTGCTGGCTTGTCCCGTTACATGCGCACTGGCATGCGTGAGGTTTTGGGTCAGGACTTTGTCCGCACGGCTAGGGCCAAAGGGTTGGCCGAGCGCGTGGTCATATTCAAACATGTCTTGCGAAACTCGCTCATCCCTATGGTGACAATTCTGGCCTCGATCTTGCCCGGCTTGATCGGCGGTAGCATCATTATCGAGACGATCTTTTCGATCCCCGGATTGGGCCAGCTCGGATACCAGGCGGTGCTGGCCAGAGACTATCCGACGGTCATGGCTCTCTTTACGGTGAGCTCCATGCTGGCCCTCTTTGGTATTCTCCTTTCGGATATCCTTCTTACGGTCGTTGATCCGCGTATCGCCTTTGGGCGACGGGAGGGTTGAGCGTTGGCTTCGGAACCAGGAGTCGTCAGGTTTGGCGAGGGATATTGGGCCATTGTCTGGCGGCAGTTCATGAGAAACCGTCTTGCCGCCGTGGGGCTGTACGTAGTGATGGGACTCTTCGTGGTGGCCCTTTTCGCCGATTTTTTGGCCAACGATAAGCCTTACTATATGCGCTACCAGGGCCGGAGCTATTTCCCGATTCTTCGCAGTTATCTTGTCGATATCGGTGTCGCCAAGTGGCAGCCCGAACTCCTCAATGTGAATTTCAAACAACTCGGGAGTGATTGGAGTCTATTCCCTCCCATTTCCTATCGATCGACGAACATCGACCTGAAGTCCCCTTTTAGCAATCCTTCGGGGGAGCACTGGCTCGGGACGGATAAACTGGGGCGTGATGTGATGGCCGGAATTATTCACGGGTCTCGGGTTTCCCTATTCATCGGTTTCGTGGCCGTGGGGATTTCTATGTTTATCGGTATCGTCCTCGGGGCCCTGGCAGGGTTTTTTGGTTCTTGGGTGGATCTGGCGATTTCCAGGTTATTCGAGCTCATGATGGCGATACCTACTTTTTTTCTCCTTATTACTATTGCGGCCCTGTTGCCGCCCAGCATCTTTCTGACTATGACGGTTATCGGGTTGACGAGTTGGGTGGGTATTGCGCGGTTTACACGAAACGAGTTCTTAAGAATTCGTGGTTTGGATTATGTTACGGCGGCTATTGCACTGGGGGTCTCTAACCGCCAGGTCATGTTCCGTCACATTTTGCCCAATGCTCTGGCCCCCGTCATGGTGTCTGTGGTCCTGGGCGTCGCAGCGGCTATCCTGGTTGAGTCGAGTCTGAGCTTCCTCGGTATCGGTGTGCCCGCCGATCTGGTTACCTGGGGCTCGATCCTCAATGAGGCGCGCAGTAACTCCTTTGCGTGGTGGCTGGCGGTCTTTCCGGGGGTGGCAATCTTTATAACCGTTTTAGCCTATTATCTGGTCGGCGAGGGATTGCGCGACGCCCTAGACCCGAAATTGCGGGGTTTGTGAGGATTGCGTCGGGGATTGTGTTGGAATTGAGAATGGGCGAGATTTCTGATTGCTGATAATTGATCGCTGGGAGTTATGGCAGCTTTGATCCAAGTCAAGAACCTTCGTACGTCGTTTTTCACACCGGAAGGCGAAGTCTGCGCCGTGGACGATGTGAGTTTCGAAATCGAAGAAGGCAGGACCCTGGGCCTGGTGGGGGAGTCTGGCTGCGGCAAGAGTGTTACCGCCCTTTCCATCTTGCGTCTCATCCCTTCGCCTCCCGGTAGGGTGGTTGGTGGAGAGGTGATATTTCGCGACCGCGATTTGCTTGGCTTGAGCAGTGAGGAGATGCGCCGGGTCCGGGGCAACGATATTTCCATGGTCTTTCAGGAACCCATGACCTCGTTGAATCCGGTGTTCACCGTTGGTAACCAGATCATAGAGGCCATACGTTTGCACCAGGGCTTGGGCAAGCAAGAGGCTCGGGTTCGGGCGGTTGAAATGCTCCGGCTGGTCAAAATCGCCGATCCCGAAGCCCGGGTGGATGTCTACCCGCATCAACTGAGCGGAGGGATGCGCCAGAGGGTGATGATCGCCATGGCCCTTTCCTGTAACCCCAAACTCCTCATTGCCGACGAACCTACCACGGCCCTGGATGTGACCATCCAGGCCCAGATTCTCGACCTCATGAAAGAGCTGCAAGAAAGACTGGGCATGGCCCTGTTGCTCATTACCCATGACCTGGGGGTCGTGGCCGAACAGGCCGATGAAGTGGCCATCATGTATGCCGGTAAGATAGTAGAACAGGCTCGTCCAGACGTGATCTTCTCCCAACCCCTTCATCCCTACACCTTGGGCTTGTTGAACTCGGTTCCGGGGATTAGCGGAGAGAAGAAAAAACGGTTGGAGGCGATTCCCGGTGTAGTTCCTAACCTGTTGGAGTTGCCTGGAGGATGCCGGTTCCGTGATCGATGCCCCAGGGCAGCAGACGTTTGTGCCGAGGGGGAGCCCGAACTGGTGGAAAAGGATAAGGGCCGCACTGTGGCCTGTTTTATGGCATAAAGGCTATCAGCTATTAGCTGTCAGCCATTAGCCAGAATCGAGTACTTCTGTTCGGAACGGAATACTGACGGGTTAAAACTAGCCGAAGATATCTGAGAATCTCGGTTAACTTTTGAATCACGGGATTGGGAACAAGATGAATCGCGTGAATACGCAAAGCACGCCAAGTTTGGAGAAATCCGGAAAATATTTCCCTTTGCGCCTTGGCGCGATAAACTCTGTTGAAGTCCTTCTGTTGATCGTTCTATCGGTAAGTATCTAATAGTTGGGTTTCATCATGAGTCTCCTCGAGATCAAAAATCTAAAAAAGTATTTCCCCCTGGGTAGAGGGTGGCTATCCCGGCGTGTGGATGACGTCAAGGCTGTCGATGGCGTGAGCCTTGACATCGAGGAAGGAGAGACGCTGGGTTTGGTCGGTGAATCGGGATGCGGCAAGTCGACCCTGGGGCGCAGCATCCTTCGCCTCATCGAACCAACCGAAGGCGAGGTTGTTTTCGATGGCCGGGAAATCCTGCGCTTGTCCCCAAGCGAGATGCGCGACATGCGCAAGCAGATGCAGATAATCTTTCAGGACCCCTATAGTTCTTTAAACCCGCGCATGCGGGTCGGGGACGTCGTGGGAGAGGGCCTGGAGATCTATGGAATCGCCCGGGGAAGGGCCAAGACGGATCGTGTCATAGAGATTTTGCGCCAGGTGGGTCTCAGGGCAGAGCACTACGACCGGTACCCGCATGAGTTTAGCGGCGGGCAACGTCAGCGAATCGGTATTGCTCGCGCCCTGGCAGTCCATCCCAAGTTTATTGTTGCCGATGAGCCCGTATCCTCGCTGGACGTATCGATTCAGGCTCAAATCATCAACCTCTTGCAGGAACTGCAGGAGACCCTGCACCTCACCTACCTGTTTATTTCCCACGATCTGAGGATGGTCGAACAGGTTAGTCACCGGGTTGCGATCATGTACCTGGGAAAGCTGGTTGAGGTGGCACCGACAGAAACCATCTACCGGGAGGCCAAGCACCCCTATACCCGGGCCCTTCTCTCCGCTGTGCCCGTAACCGATAAGGCGCAAAAAAAAGATAGGATAGTTCTCGAGGGCGATGTTCCCAGCCCTCTGAATCCCCCTTCAGGGTGCAGTTTTCACCCTCGGTGTCCCTTCCGGGAGAGGATCTGTACGGAGATCGAGCCGCAACTCGAATCCGATGCTAACGGCCAAAGTGTGGCCTGCCATGTATTCGGCCCGAGCAAAGGCAAGGGATAGTTCGCAGCGGTCCATTTGCTGTCCCGGTAGCCTCGCCACAAGGTTGATTTACTTGCGCCAGGTGGTAAAATTTAAGTTCCTTAGAGTCTTTTCCCGCAATTGTAACCATTACTAAGGAGGAAACGAATCGATGGCAGATCTCTCCGCTCGTGCACCCATGACCCCCAAGGGCAAGCAACGCCTCATAGATGAGCTACGCCGTTTGAAGTCCATTGAGAGGCCCAAGGTCGTCCAGGAAATTGAGGAGGCCCGAGAACACGGGGATCTCTCCGAAAACGCCGAATTTCACGCCGCCAAAGAAAAACAATCCCTTTTGGGAGCGCAAATCAACGACATAGAAGACATGTTATCGCGGGCCGAGGTGATCGACGTCTCTAAGCTCTCCGGGGACAAGGTGGTCTTTGGGGCTACGGTTAGGCTCGCAGATGGGGATTCGGGGGAAGAGGTGGTCTATCAGATCGTTGGCGATCGTGAGTCGGAACCGAAAAACGGTAAGATTTCCGTCAGTTCGCCTATTGCCCGGTCACTTATCAGAAAATCGGTAGGCGACGAGGTTGAGGTCCGAACACCCTCGGGAGTCCGCAATTTCGAAATCCTTGACGTAGATTTTAAAGACTGATTCCGATCCAAGACCAGTCGATATCCAAAAACCTTCCAACAAACCATCCTTATTGCCAGTATTGCCGGGTACGATGTTTGACTCTACGCCCTTAAGGCACTATAGGGGTTATTCGGGTAGAAAGCCGTGCGGGGAAGATTGCGTGCTATGGAGTGTGTATTCAGCCCACTAGGCAGATTTGTCACATACGATCGGGGCTAGACTTTTTTCCCCATCCCGCCGCTCTTCTATAAGAGAATCATGTCTCTGAAGATCAGAAGGGATGTCATAACTCTCTCATCCCTGTTTCTTACTGTATCCCTGGCCCGAGCAGACGTAACACTGGACGTCGAGTTTGGCTTTCATCGCCTTTTCAAGCTGGGGCATCCCTTTCCTCTGTCGGTTGTTATTACCAATCCTGGAAGCCCGCTCGAGGGAGAGCTCCAGGTAGAGATATGGAAAGGGGGCGCTGCCAAAGTGATGGCTCCGTACCCATTTTTTCATCGGAAAGAGATCTTTCTCGCCGCCCGCTCTCAGAGAAAAATACCGTTCACTGTTCATCCTGACTCTATGGCTCGCCACCTGAAGGTTACCTTCACTGGGCTTGACGTGGAGGTGACCCGGGAGTTCGATTTGCGGGGGCATTTTCCCCCTTCACCGTTAATCTTGTTAGCGATCAGCAGTTCCACACTCCTGGCCGTACCGTTGGCCGGTAAGTCGCAGGCCCCTGTCGTTACTCTGTCTGCTGATGAGCTGCCTTCAGACACTAGGGCCTATCAAGAGGTATGGGCCGTTGTTCTCTACGAGCAGTCTTTGCTAGGTCTTTCCGATCTCCAACGTCGGGCCCTTGAGAGTTGGATCTACAGTGGCGGCGGATTCGTGGTCCTCGGAGGCCTGCATTACGCTCTCTATCAGGAGGCGTCTCTCGCGGCACTCCTGCCGATCCGGGTGGTCGGACTCAAGGAAGTGGCCGATCTACCGAATTTGAAACGGCACTACGGTCGTGATTTATCCCAGACGGGAAACCTCTGGGTACAGGATGCAAAGGTCACGGAGGGAGAGGTTCTTATCGCAGAAGGAGGGAGTCCTATCCTGGCGATGGTCAGTCGAGGACCAAAGGGTTTTGGGAGAAGAAGGATTTGTGGAGGAGCTAAGCCGGGGAATTGAGGAGCAACAAGAAGGAGGTAAAAAGGCGCCGTTTGAGCAGGCGATTAGAGAATTGGCGAAGCAATTAGGGACGACGTCAGTGGAATTGATAGGTCGGGACCGCCGATGGACAGTTACTAGAAAACGGGCATCGGCGATTGCCCTATTGGTCCGAGAGTATGGTTACAAGGTAACTGAAGTCGCAAAGTTGTAAAGCCGTGATCAGGCAAACGTTAGCCTTACGTTGTCACGGTGGGCTGAGAGGGTGGCGAAGCAAACTCCGAAACATTGATAAGATTGTAATGTCTGACCCCAATTTCACATGGTAGATCTCCCAGCCGGAAGAATGCGGTCCACTGACCTCCCACTGTTTACTAATTCCATCCGACGTCAGGATAAACGCGCCCTTCCGTGTCCCAACCAGTACTCGTACCTTACTCATATGTTATTTCTTTTCCAATCCCGCGCTGGTTTTTGCAAAATCCATCTTCACCATAATTAGCTTTTGTTTCGATAAATTGATAAGGGAATGTACTTTTAGGAACTTTTTATTGATTCTTTTCGTTATTTTTCTTTAAATGCTCCTAAGACTTCTATTTATACGCAGTTCAATGTCTTGGAACAAGTATCGACCCCGTGTGGCTTTCAACCTTTGTGAGATGAGAGAATCGGGGTCTGCTACTGCTTTTTTTCGTTCAACGCGGGTCATGGTTATGATGAAGGCACGGCGACATGGAAGGAGAAAGAGAGATGTCTGAGACATTGGATCAACTGATTGTGCGGGCCAATTCGGTTTTGGAAGGGAATTGGCTAGGTCAATCGACCAAGCCGTCGCCACACCTCTATCCCCATCAGTGGAATTGGGATACAGGGTTCATCGCCATTGGATACGCGCGCTACGATCAGGGCCGCGCACAGCAGGAGCTCTCCTCGCTCTTTGCCGCTCAATGGGGCAATGGGATGCTTCCTCAAATTGTTTTCAACTCGGAAGCCCTAGAGGGCTATTTCCCCGAGCCCGACTTCTGGCAAGGGGAGCGTTCCGTTCATTATCCCAAAAACGTGCTCACCTCGGGGATTACCATGCCTCCGGTCCATGCCATGGCTGCTCTTCGCGTCTTGTATCATGCAACTGACGAAAATGGTGCTTGAGAATGGTTGAAAAATCTTTACCCCAACATTTTGAAATTGCACGAGTATTTTTACCGGGATCGAGATCCAGACAGAGAAGGTCTCGTTTGTATTCGTCACCCGTGGGAGTCGGGCTTGGACAACGCCCCGACCTGTGACCCTCCCTTGAGTGCCATGAAGGTCGACAAAAGGCACTACCGCCTTACCAGTGGTAGGACTTAAATAAGGGCATTCCAAAATCCCAACGACCATCGGATGACGACTACGACCGGTATGTGTTCCTGGTAGATCTTTCCAGAAGGTTGAACTACGACGAAGCGGCCATCTACGAGAAGTCCCCATTCCTGATACAAGACCCGCTGCTGAACAGCATTCTCTGCAAGAGCAACGAGAACCTAACCGAGATTGGGAAGACCTTGGGAAAAGATACTGGCCAGATCCAGGAATGGTATGATCAGACAACGAAGCCCCTGCGGGGTAAGCTCTGGCACGCTGACCATGGAGGGTCTGACGTTTTTGATCTACGCGCCGGGGAGCCCATCGGGACATTGACTGCAGCTGGATTTATGCCCCTGCTTTGCGGGGGCCCCAGTGCTGCACAGGCCAAGGTCATGTACAAATATATTGAGTCCCGGGCCTTTTGCCGTATGGATGATCACCGCTGTTTTTCAATTCCCAACTATAACCTGGACGGCGATTCCCTGGACACCTCCAATTATTGGAGGGGGCCGGTTTGGATCAACACCAATTGCTTGTTGTTGCAAGGCTTACGCCGATATGGATTTCACGAGAAGGCGGAAAGCGTGCGCCGCGACATGATCACGCTAATCGAACGCTGCGGGTTTCCCGAGTACTTCGACCCCTATAAAGGTTCAGGCTACGGTACCGATAACTCTTCATGGACCGCGGCACTCTTTCTCGATGTCGCCCTTGAGGAAGTCAAGTGACATCTTAGCTGGACGGCTGAACTAGTTGTCAGCATTCCGTGGGGGCTTCTCTCGGTGCAAACCGGTTGTGAGTATTACCAGGATGGCGATGAGCGGTGACAACGCCGAAAACCCGAAGGTCGTGGGTAGGCTGAACCTCTGGGCGATAAAGCCCAACACCAGCGGACCCGTGGCGTGCCCGAGGTCGTAGAGGACCAGGTTGGTGGCGTTGGCGGAACCCCAACGGTTGCGCGGCACACGGTCGAGGATCATGGCGCGTATGGCCGGTTGTGCCGTACCGAATCCGACCGCCCAAAAAAACGCTGCCAGCGGCAGTGTCCATATACTCTCAGTGAAAGCGAGGGTCAGCGCAGCCAACGTAACAGCGATGAGACCGGGAATTAAAAGCATACCGCGTCGCGGCAGCCGGTCGCTTAGACGACCCATGACAGGGCGCATGATCATGAGCATCAATGCAATGGCGACGAAGAAAACGATGGCACTGCCAATATTGCGCTCTTTCGCGTCGATGGGAACGAAGGTGATCATACCGCTCACGACGAAATTCATCAGTGCACTGATGCAAGCGGGAACAAGGGCACGGGGTTCGATGAGTCCCCTGACCGACCAGGTCCGGGCTCCTGCCGTAGGCACATAAGGACTCTGCACCCTTGAGGCGACGGCTAACCCTGCGAGGGCCAGTACCGTAGATAGGCCAAAGGAGGCCCCAAATCCGATATCCTCTGCAAGGTAGAGCCCCATGGCTGGCCCGATGGCGATTCCAAGGTTACGGATCGTGCTCGAATACCCTAGACCCTCGCCACGACGGGACGCCGGGATCAGTTCCGACGTAATCGTGTCGGTTGCAGGGGGTAGCCCACTCCATCCAATACCCTGCAGAATTCGGACGCCAATTAGTGCTGAAATAGTCAGACCCACCGGCAGGACGGCTCCACCCACTGCAAACAGGGCGATGGAAGTTATGAGGACAGTTTTGCGGCCGAGTGTATCCATCGCCAGGCCCGACAGGGGCCGCAGGATAATGGCAGTGAACACGAACACGCTAGCCACGATTCCTACCATGGATTTGTTACCGCCTACGGAAGCTACGTATAGAGAAATGACCGGTCTCAGCATCTGAGAGCTGGCGAAGACTACGAAATCAGTGGCCAGGATCTGTAAAAGCGCTGAGGTCCAGAGGGGCTGCTGAATTTTGGAGGTGGGGGTCGTGTTCAAGTTGCTCATATATCCAGTATAACCGGACTGTATCAACCAATCGTCTATCTCTGTTCGGGTCGATTTAGGTTTACATTGAGATGGAACGAAAGGGAATACCTACACACAATACCATTCCTACTATCATTCAATCTCCTACCTTCGCGGCATTGGAACTGTTAGCCGATTTAGCGAAGGTTCCTCTGACCTATTGCTCTTCGTTGCTGTTCTGCCACTGAGACGGGTTCGTCACCGATGAACCCAATGATCAACTGGCTTGCGGAATAAAAAGGGGGTAACTCTTTTTGTCGACCATTTGCCGCTTAGCCTCGCTCACCCTACTGTGGACCCATTGGATGGGATGGTGCCTTTGTTCGTAAATCGAGATTTTCCATAGCTTCGCATCGGAAAAGTCAGCCAGAGTAAGCTCCTTACTGACGAGGTACGGTTGACTCCACAGGTGCCCGTTGAAAATGCCCACTAAGCCGTGAAACAGCCCTTCGCCTGTTTATATCTCGCTTAGGTCTGGACCCCTAACTTTAATGATACGATAGGACAGTCAAAGGGGGAGCCCATAAAAAATGTGACGGTGGGAACCTTTCTCCCCTGGGCGCTGTTTAGTTATTCTGAAGGTCATATGAGGTCCCATAAGTCGTAGTCAATTTTAAGGAGGGTTTCTATGAAAAATAAAGTTTTGGGGTCTTTAGTTCTGTTAGCGGTTCTTACGGTCCCTACTCAAGTCATCGTAGCCCAACATGCGTCGAATGAGTTACGAAAAACTCAGGCGGCACTTACCGCTTGCAACGCAATGCTTGGCAATACCATAGCGAAAGTGATGTCTGCGATGCCTAAATTGAAGCCTGAGCAGCAGAAGCAAGTGAGGCAGTGGGTTCAATCGCTTGAAAGCGAAGTTAGGGCGCTCGATGACTGGGTCAGTGACCTCGACAGCGCAATCGACAAGAATTGATCGTGAATTAAAGTAGCGACCTTGTGGTAGCCTTAGGGGATGGCGAGCCTTACAACAGGTTCCCCGTCCCCTCCATCCTGGCTCACCATGGTAGGGTTGTTGGCCTTTAACCGTTATAGGACCCGATGCTTGAGATATATCCCAGGTGAATTCATTGATCTACGAGCCTGAATGTTGAGAAGGAAGAAGCATCCGGCCCATGCAGAAGACGTCTCTTCGGATATTTTGGTTCATTTCAGTAACATTCTTTCTGGTAATCCATTCCCCCCGAGTTGGCTTCACGCAAAACAGTGATGAATTCAAAGAAGTGCAAAAGGAGTGAGAAATCATCCGAAAAGAAATCGAAGCGCTCAAAGGAGGCCAGACTACACTCGGGCAGGATCACGAAACGTTACGACAAGAGATAAGAAGTTCTGACGCGGTTGTCCTGAATTATAGAGATGATCGCGTTAAGGGAAATAAAGAGGCTAAGGTAACGATCATCGAGTTCTCTGACTATGGGTGACCGTTTTGTACCCGCCATGTCCGTGAGACATGGC
Organism: Binatia bacterium; assembly: GCA_963664015.2. Classification (GTDB taxonomy): domain Bacteria; phylum Desulfobacterota; class Binatia; order UBA9968; family CAXXLF01; genus JACZQL01. Next base: position 2,107,664 of record CAXXLF010000002.1, read on the forward strand.
CACGGATCGAGAAGGACTACGTTAGGAATGGGAAGGTTAAATACATTGGGATGGACTTTCCGCTGGCATTTCACAAGGATGCCTTTAAAGCCCATGAGGCTGCCAATTGCGCGGGCGAGCAGATGAAATACCGGGAAAGGCACAATCGAATCTACACTAAAAAGGGCTTGACCGCTCCCCAATGCAATGATTTATTGGGGCACGCTGCAGCAATTGGGTTAGACTTTCTTACCTTCAAGCAATGCGTCGATAGAGGACGAGGGGCTGCTGAAATCCATAAAGACATCGAGGATGGGGAAGCGGCCGGGGGTAAGGCGACCCCTCCCTCTTCCTTAGGGCTCACGAAGCCGAACGATTCGACTCTGGTGGTTCTCAAGGCATTGGAAGGATCCTTGCCCCATTCTACTTTTAAGGAAGTCTTTGAGGAACTGCTCCGTGCGGCCCCCCGGAAATAGGCAACGGACACTGGGCCTGTGGAGCAGTCATCGGCCATGAGGAACATGTCGGAAACGCACCATTAGGGGTCGTCGGACCTTGTGGCGGTTGCTCATTAGCTTGCTGCCCCAAAATCTGTCGACTAAACCCCTGAGCTTTCGGAAGACAAAACTTGCAAGAAGATCTCAAACGCCCAGCTGATAGGTTCGCTCTTACATGGCGATGCCCATGTTTAATGAAGTGCCCGTTGGCTCGCTATCGACAGTGCGAATTAATAAAATCCGATCCAGGTGGGGCCTTATCCCTGTGCTATTTTTATTCTGCATCGTTTCGTGTAGCACTAAGAATAACATTCTGAAAATAAACTTCCTGAACCATTTCAGTCTCGCGCTACACATTCACCCTACTCTGGAGATTGCGATTCTCAGTGAAAAACGGGTTATCCCGGCCAATATCGGAATATCAAATAGAGGTTTGCGGGTCATCCATGCCCATCACCCGGATGGCGTGGTTCACGCGGGGTCACCTGTGCCGCACCAATTTGTGCTGGCGGATTTCTTTGCTATTTGGGGTAAGACGTTGACGCGTGAGTGCGTCTTTGAGTACTGTGTTGACGGTGATCATGTTCTCGAGATGCTCGTAAAGGACGAGCGATCAGATTTGTTTGGGACCCTTCCCTTGAGGGAGCAAGACCGAATAAAAATCGTTTATCGAAAAAAACAATAAGGGGTTTACACGTTCGACGCTTAGTTTAGGTAGGACGAATATTCCCTCAAGATTAGGACCTATCTTAAAGGTCGCGTCGTGGGATTATTGACCGCAGCGGTCCTGTGTCTGCTTACCATTACAAAGGTCTTCTCCGATTAACATGGGCCACCTGTGACCTCCGGTGAGGATCTTTTTGAGCGGCTAAAGATCGTAAAGGAAGCGACTCGTGTGGCCTCGCCGGATTTCACCTTGAAGGGTATTGATGGGAAGCCTGTGACGCTTGGAGAGTTTAAAGGTAAGGTCGTCTTTATCAATTTTTGGGCGACTTGGTGTCCGCCCTGTGTTATCGAGATGCCCCAGATGGGAATGGTCAATCGGGAATTCCATAGCAAGGGCCTGGTTATTCTGGCGGTCAATTATCGCGAAGGCGTCAAGAACGTCAAAGCTTTTGTTGAGTCTCATAAACTTATTTTCAGAAACCTTTTGGAACCCAGAGGGACGGTCTCCAGTCTCTACATGGCCTGGGCCCTGCCGGTCACGGTTATTGTCAATAAGAGAGGGGGAAAGGTCGGACTGGTTATCGGTTATCAGGATTGGGACACTCCGGAGCCCAGGGCGTTTGTCCGTCAATTGTTAGAGGAGCAATAACAGATTTCGAGACGGTAAAGTCGCTACTTCGGATTTATTTTAACGAAAGACTTGGTTTAAGCTTTCCATCAGGTCGCCCGGTAGCCTCCAGCCGGATGCGTGGCAGTTTTCCACCACACGCTCGACTCGGTCGGATTTGGGAATGGAAACAACCGAAGGACGTGCGTTGCACCAGTTCAAGGCCACCTGGGCCATGGTCTTTCCGGTATCCTTGGCAATCTTCTGAAGCTCGCCCATGGCTCGTCTGTTCTTGATCATTGGCTTCGTTGCGAGCCGCCCACGGGCCAGTGGGCTGTACGCAATGACGGTGATGCGGTTTTGCTCGCAGTAGGGTATTAAGTCTTCTTTGATCTCCCGGTCCAGCAGGCTGTACTCGACCTGATTGGCGGCGATTGAATATCGATCCATGGAGTGCTGAGCCTCTCGTAACTCTTCGACGGAAAAATTGCTAACCCCGATGAACCTCACCTTGCCCTGATCGACGAGTGCCTCCATAGCCCCCATGGTCTCGCCAATGGGAATCCTGGGATTGGGCCAGTGGAGTTGATAGAGGTCGATGGTATCAGTCTCCAGCCGCTTGAGGCTCTTTTCTGCGGCCTTTATGACGTCGTTGCGTCGAAGGTTGTTTCCGGAGACCTTGGTGGCGATAAAGACCGTATCACGCTGTCCCTTCACCGCCTTGCCGACCCATCCCTCGGTGCCGTACATCTCCGCCGTGTCGATGAAACAGGCCCCGAGGGATATGCCTTTTCTTAACGGTTCCGTACCGCCGCCGTATTGCCATGTCCCGAGTCCGATTTCGGGCAGCTTGATTCCCGTTGAACTAAGCTCCTTGAGAACTATGGGGGGGCTATTCACTGATGTGGGTTTCAAGCAGACTAGGGGGCGGCCGTATCATCCCCAGTGATACGCTGGGAGTTGCCCTTGAGATATTCCCCCAAATAACGGGCCGTGTGGGACAGATTGCCGTCCTTGGCTACCTTCAAGGGGGACCCGCAGGCAACCACGTTGCCGCCGCCTTTTCCCCCCTCAGGACCCAAGTCCACCAGGTGGTCAGCTTCCTTGATGATCTCTAGGTTATGCTCGATGGTGATGACCGTGTTGCCTGCTTCCACTAGCCGGTGCAGGATCTCGATGAGCTTTTCCACATCCACGAAATGAAGCCCGGTGGTGGGTTCGTCCAAAACGTAGAGGGTTTTTCCGTGGGAATTCTTACCGAGTTCGTAGGCGAGTTTGATTCGCTGGGCCTCGCCGCCGGACAGCGTATTGCTTGCCTGGCCGAGGGTCATGTATCCCATCCCGACCTCTTGCAATACCTGGAGGGGACGGTGGATGCGGGGGAAGGCGGGAAAGAACTCGACGGCCTCTTCCACGGTCATGTCGAAGACCTGAGCGATGTTCCTCCCGTTGAATTGGACCGCAAGGGTCTCCTCATTGAAGCGGTTTCCCCCGCAGGTCTCACACTCGATAAAGACGTCCGGAAGAAAGCTCATCTCCTTTTTGATCTTACCCTGGCCGGCGCATTCCTCACACCTCCCGCCGCGGACGTTGAAGGAGAATCGGCTAGTGGTATAGCCGCGGACCCGGGCCTCGGGAGTGAGAGAAAATATCTTTCGAATTTCGTCGAGGCAGCCCACGTATGAAGCCGGGACTGAGCGAGGGGTTTTTCCGATGGGGCTCTGATCGACTTCAACCACTCGTTGCAGTTGTTCCCATCCGGTGATCTTGCGGTGTTGGCCCGGCCGGCCGGCGAGTTGGCCTAGGTTCCACTTGAGGCCTTTGTATAAGACCTCCTTGATCAGGGTACTCTTGCCCGAGCCCGAAACCCCTGTTACACAACTCCAGGCCCCAAGGGGAAAGGGGACATCGATGTTCTTCAAGTTGTTGGCCTTGGCCCCATGAACGGTAAGGGTGGGGTCCCCGTTGGTAAGCCGCTCGGGCCAGTGCCGCTTCTTTACCGATTTGAGGAACGAGCCGGTCAATGAGTCCGGATTGTCCATGATCTCCGCTGGCGTTCCCATAGCTACGACCGTGCCCCCATGGATCCCTGCGCCGGGTCCTAAATCGACGACGAGTTCTGCTGAACGGATGGTGTCCTCGTCGTGCTCAACGACCAGGACCGTATTTCCTACCTGCACCAGCCGTTTCAGGGTGGTGAGTAGCTTACCGTTGTCGTGGGCATGGAGCCCGATAGTGGGTTCGTCGAGGATATAGCAAACACCACGCAGATTGGATCCCAACTGGGCGGCGAGGCGGACACGCTGCGCTTCTCCCCCTGAAAGCGTGTCTGAGCGGCGATTCAGCGTCAGATAGGTGAGACCCACTTCGTGGAGAAACTTGAGCCGATGATGGATCTCCCCAAGGACTTTTTCAGTAACGGCCTGATCCCGATCGGAACGCTGTTTCGTCCCATTGGCCGCACCATCCAAGGAGTGGAAGTAGTCTATCCCTTCTCCGACCGAAAGGGCCGTTACCTGCGAAATGGACTTGCCGTTGAACTTGACGGCTTGCGCGCGTCGATTCAGCCTCGTGCCGTTACAGGCGGCACAGGGGGACTCGCTCATAAATTGGGGAATCTCCGTCATCAACCCCTCGTCGCCTTGCTTCAAGAGTCGCTCGAGATAGGGCATCAGGCCGATGAAGGGAGAAGCCCCGGTCTTCCCGTTCAGGACCGTCTCCCGGTCCTTCTTCGGCAGGCGTGGGAAGGGCTTATCCATGTCCACTCGGTGCTTCTGTTTGAGCTCCCGGAGCAGGCGGGACAGTCCGTTTTGCAGCTTCTTGCCCTGTGCCGAGGACGACCAGAGGGACGTGAAAATTTGCGCTATAGACTTTCGCGGATCGGCCAGGATCAAGTCCGGATCAAAATTCCAATCGTAGCCCAGGCCGTTGCACTGGAGACACCAGCCATGGCGGCTGTTGAAGGAAAACAGTCTGGGATCCAGGGTTTCGTAGCCAATGCCGCAATGGAGACAGAAATGTCGCTGATTATAGATCTGCTCGCCCGCCTGGGACAGAATGTGAACGACACCGTTGCCAAGGCGCAGGCCGTGCTCCAGAAGGATCTCGACTCCTCGACCACCGGCCTTTCCCGTGCCGATGACGATATCGACGTCGTGTTCCTGGTATCGCTCCAATCCTTCGAGCAGCCTGGGCGATTTGAGATCCACCATAATGCCGTCGATCCGTAAGCCCCGGTACTTGAGCCTCTTGGCGCTGGCCAAGATTTCTTTGTGGAACCCTTTGCGCCCCCGAATGATGGGACTGAGAATAGTGATCTCTTTCCCCCGGTGGGTGCGGGAGATACGGTCCAGGATCTGGCTTTTGGTCAGCGCGGTGATGGGACGGGCGCACTGCACGCAGTGCTGCTTTCCCACCTTTGCGTATAGCAGCCGTAGATAGTGATAGATCTCGGTCACCGTGGCGACGGTGGAATTCTTGCCTCCCTGGCTCATTCGCTGCTCAATGGCCACGGTAGGAGGAATTCCCGAGAGGAGGTCCACATTGGGTCGCGCCATAATCTTGAGAAATTGGCGCGCATAGGTCGAGAGACTGTCGATGTAGCGGCGCTGGCCTTCGGCGTAGATGATGTCAAAGGCCAGTGAAGATTTGCCCGATCCGCTGAGTCCCGTGATTACGACAAATCGATCTCGAGCAATGTCCAGACTGATGTTCTTGAGGTTGTGTTCCTTCGCTCCAACGATGCTAATAACGCCGTCCTGTTGGCCGGTCCCATTTCGTTGCTTTGCCGCCCTCTTCTCAAGCACGGGGGTGAACGGCGATGACGTCTTGGTTTGTAAGTAGGGTTTCAGGTAACGGCCCGTATGGGAGCGTTCCGTTTTAACGATCTCTTCCGGAGGTCCCAGGGCGACAATCTCGCCACCGTCGTCTCCTCCCTCCGGCCCGAGATCGATAATCGTGTCAGCCCCCTTGATTACCTCCATGTTGTGCTCGATCACCACAATGGAATGGCCCTGGTCTAGCAATTCGCTAAAGGCCATGAGTAGCTTCTCGATATCGTAGAAGTGCAGGCCGGTCGTGGGCTCGTCGAAGACAAAAAGGGTGGCGGCCTTCTTTGCCCGGGCCATGTGGGCGGCGAGCTTCAACCGTTGGCACTCGCCCCCTGAAAGGGTGGTCAAGGGCTGACCCAGTCGGAGGTAGCCGAGACCGACTAGTTGTAGCGGGCGGAGATGGTTTTTGACATCCGAACAGTCACTAAAAAGCTCTACGGTTTCAGCTACGGTCATATTCAGGACGTCGTGGATATTGCGGCTACGAAAACGAACCTCCAGGATCTCCTTCCGGAAACGGGCCCCCGAGCATTCGGAACAAGGGGTGTAGACATCTGATAGAAACTGCATTTCGACCTTTTCGAATCCTTCACCCTGGCAGGTTTCGCATCGCCCACCTTCGACGTTGAAAGAAAAGGTCGAGGGCGTGTAGCCCCTGAGCCGGGAGAGCTCGGCTCCCGCAAACAGACGACGGATGCCGTCGAACGCCTTCATGTAGGTAGCCGGATTGGAGCGGGGAGTCGTGCCGAGAGGCGATTGATCCACCATGATCACGTCGGAGACCTTGTCTACGCCGTCAATGCGATCACAGCCAACGACTGAAGCGAGGGAGGAGGTCTTGAGCTTTTTTAGGTTACGAACCAGTACGTCATTCACCAGGGTCGATTTTCCCGAGCCGGAAACACCGGTGACGCAGACTAGCAGTCCGAGGGGTATCTCAATATCGATCTTTTTCAAATTGTTGGCGGCGGCACCGATAATCTTGATAGCTCGGCCGGCAATCCGTCGGCGATGGCGGGAAGGGAAGGGTATGGATTGTCGCCCGGTGAGATAGGCTGCGGTCAACGAGTCCCGGCTCTGCAATAAACCCTCGTAGGGGCCCGTATAGAGGATCTGGCCTCCCTCTTCGCCGGCTCGTGGTCCCAGGTCGACGACGTAGTCGCTCTCTTTGATGATCTCCGGATCGTGCTCGACCACGACGACGGTGTTGTTATTGGAGCGCAGGTGGTGAAGGATCTCCACGAGGCGATGGCTATCGCGCGGGTGCAGTCCGATGGAGGGTTCGTCCAATACATAGAGGGTATTGACCAGAGCGGATCCGAGGGCAGTGGTGAGATCCACCCGTTCCAGTTCACCCCCGGAAAGGGTGCGGGATTGACGGTCCAGGGTCAGATACCCGACCCCCACATCGCCCAGATATTGGAGTCGGCTGCGGATCTCGTCCAGCACCAAAGCGGCCACCTGGTCTTGCTCAGCCGTGAGTTTTAGGTTTTCGAAAAAGCGCAGGGCTTCGGCCACGTTCATTCGATTGACGTCGGCAATGTTCTTGTTGTTGATACGGTAATAGAGGGGCTCGGGTTTCAAGCGGCTACCGTTGCATTGGGGACACAGGAGATAGGTGCGGTAGCGGGCGAGAAAAACCCGTACGTGCATCCGATAGCTTCTCCGCTCCATGCGCTTGAACCAACCCCGTACCCCTTGAAACGTGCCGTCGCCGCAGAGAATGATCTGCTTTTGCTTATCCGTCAGCAGGTGAAAAGGCTTGTCGGTGGGGATGCGCTTGCGCTTGCAGACGTCTAAGAACCGGCGCATTCGCCGTGCCTTTGTCGCCCATGGCTTGATGGTCCCCTGGCTCAACGATTTAACGGGGTCCGGGATGACTAGATCCGTATCGATATCGATGATTCGCCCAAAACCGCGACACTCCTCGCAGGCACCCAGAGGGCTGTTAAAGGAGAAGAGGTTGGTGAGCGGATCGCTGTAGGAGAGGTCGCAATGGGGGCAGTGGAGATGGCTGCTGAAGGGTTCCCGATGCCAGTCCTCCTCGACCCTATATAGGCTCAGTTTCCCCTTGCCGAAGTGAAAGGCCTGCTCCAGCGAGTCAGTGATCCTCTTCTTCGCGTCCGGGCGATAGGCGAAACGGTCAACCACGACCTCAAGGGTGCCCTTGGGAGCTTTTTTGAGTTCGTCCAACTCGCGAATGGAGCGGTTCTGCAAGACACGGTGGAAACCAGCCTGCTGGAGCCCCCCTTTGACGTCGCTCCAGGAGAGAGAGGCGGGAGCGGCCAGGGGAAATGTCAATACCACAGCGGAGCCTGGAGGAAGCTGGGTTAGTGTCTTGAAGACCGAAATTGCCGAATCCTTCAGCACCACCCGATCGCAACCCTTGCAGTGGAGCACCGAGGCCTTGGCAAACAGTAGCTTGAAGTGATCGTGCAGCTCCGTCATCGTCCCCACGGTGGAGCGGGAGGTCTTGACGGGTCGGCTTTGGTCGATAGCGATCGTTGGGGGGATCCCTTCGATGCTTTCGACATTAGGTTTTTCCATGCGGTCGAGGAATTGGCGCGCGTACGCGGAAAAGCTTTCGACGTAGCGCCGCTGGCCCTCGGCGTAGAGGACGTTGAAGGCGAGGCTGGATTTTCCCGAGCCGCTCACACCGGTGACGACGGTGAGCGCACCCAGGGGTATGTTCAGGTCGATGTTTTGGAGGTTGTTTTGTTTGGCCCCCCGAATCTGGATCCAATCCTGTTTCATATCACCAACCCACGGGACACGAATCGGATTGGAACCACGACGAAGGATGCCGTCTATTGGAGGCGGTATCGTTCCACCAGGATGCGGCGAAAGCGGGAGCCATAGATCAGGTCAAAAGTATCTGCATTTTCGGGAAAGAGCTTCAAGGCCTTGGCCCTGGTCTGGGCAATGAGCTTCTGGGCGTCGCCCAGCGTGAGGTTGGCCTGAGACAGAAGGGCAACTGTGAGGTTGGTGATCCCCTTGAGCTTTTGCAGCCTGGCCTCCTCGAGTCTTAATGGTTCGTTGTTCCGATCCATAAGCTAAGCAGCAATCTCTATCATATGCTCCAGAGTAGTCAATATCTCAGTAGTCTCGCCACGGGGGTCCCGGGAGATCGTCCATGAATTTTCTTAATTGTTTCGAGCTCCTGGCTTGCCGGGGCGGGCTATGAAGCCTGCGGGACAAGGAGTGCGTTGGGGACGGACCTTGCTTATTCCCGCTTATTATCCGATCCCCAGTTTCCCCTTGGCCTCATCGCTGATCCTGCTTGGATCCCAGGGTGGGTCCCATACAATGTCAACGTTAGCTTCGCTAACTCCGGGTAGTTCAAGAATCTTCTGCTGCGCTTCCGAGGCTATCATCGGCCCCATGCCGCAACCGGCGGCTGTCAGGGTCATCTTAACGTTGACCTTGTCGTCGGTCACATCGACATCATAGATTAGGCCTAAATCCACGATATTCACCGGGATCTCCGGGTCATAACAGGTATGCAGTACCTCGAATACTTGCTCCTTTGTTACCATTTTGTTGACTCCTTTCGATTTTATCTACGTAGACCCGGCATGGCTCGGTTCGCACTGGAGGCATTGGCAGAGGGAACGCAGGTAGTCGAAGGTATAGATGCCCGTGTTGTGTCCGTCTGCCCACCGGAACTCGATAGCGTAATTACCGATGGCGCGTATCTCTTCGAGCTTTGCCTCCTTGACCGGGGTGAACTTCTTCTCATCACTGGCTCCATGGCCTTGGCACTGTGCGCAAGGGCAATAGCCACGAAGATACGTCTGGGGGTATTCCCAGATGTGGCCATCATTCCACGTGATTCGGATTTGCTCCTCGGCTTGGATATGGTTGATCTCAATTGGAACCGGTTTGTTCATTGTGGAAACTAGCTTGAAACGATTTTAAGTGATTCGGTTTGCTGCCCGGCCTCGGAAGCCACGGAGAGTTGTCCGGCGAGTTTTGCGGCGATGTCCAGAAAGACCTTTCCGATCTCGGAGTCGGGATCCTGGATCAGTATGGGAACCCCCGCATCACCTCCTGCCCTGATGGAAGGGGTGATGGGCACCGCGCCCAGAAAGGGGATCTTGAATCCGGCAGCAGCCTTTTCGGCCCCACCCCGGGAGAAGATGTCATGTTCCTTGTTGCAGCCGTCGCAGATGAAGTAGCTCATGTTTTCAATCAGTCCCACGATGGGAATCATAACCTTGTCAAACATGCTCTTGGCCCGAACCACATCGGCAAGCGCCACCTCTTGGGGGGTGGCTACAAGGACAGCCCCGCTGACTTTGAGCTGTTGGGAAAAGGTGATCTGTACGTCTCCGGTCCCCGGGGGCATGTCCACGACCAGGTAGTCAAGATCCCCCCAGTGAGCATCGCCCATCAATTGGTGCAATGCCTTGCCTAGCATGGGTCCACGCCATATGACTGCTTGGTCCGGCTCGAGAAAAAATCCGATGGACATAATCGGTAAACCGTGAGCGATGGGCGGGCTAAGCTTCACGGCGCCGTTGACGGTGATTTTCTTAGGGCCTTCCTTGATCCCCATAAGGATCGGGATGGAAGGCCCGTAGATGTCTGCATCCAAGAGTCCGGTGGCAGCTCCGTGCCGACTCAGGGCGACGGCCAGATTAGCGGCCACCGTCGATTTACCGACTCCACCCTTACCCGAGGCTATAAGGATGATGTTTTTCACGGTAGGAAGGAGGTCTGTGGAACCTGCTCCGACCTTGCTGCCACGCACCTGGGAACCAAACGAAATATCAAGGTTGGTTACCCCTTCCAGGTGAGCGAGGGCCTTTTTGCAGTCATCTTGGATCCGATCCTTAAGAGGACATGCCGGTGTTGTAAGCTCGACGGTGAACGAGACGGTTCCGTTATTCACTCCGAGATCTTTCACCATTCCCAAGCTCACAATATCCTTGTGGATTTCCGGGTCCTGAACACTCTTCAGCGCCTCCAGGACCAGCTCATTGGTTAACGTGGACATCTTTCTTTCCTTTCGGGCAAACTTATTGAAAAAACCCCGCATCAGGATAATATAGACTCCTAAGGTCTGAATAGTCAACCCCGCTTACGGAGCTAGAAGCCCTACGATGGATCAAGAGGCTTGGTGGGCATCTTCCAGGAGATCAAAGACGGTCTTTACCGGGTTGAAGGTGGCAAGGGGGACTTCAACAAAGACGGTATTCCAGTTGGACATTGCACCGTTCCACAGACCGGGGAGTTCCAATGCCTTCAGCTGTTTCCCATCCATCGACTTGACGGAGATAAAGCATGCACTGGGATCACTAAAGCGTTTTAAGTCAAAGGGGTTGCCGAGAAAGTCTTTGACTCCGCAGACGATATCGACGGGGTTGAAGTGGGTTGAGGATTCCCAGATGGCTCGCTGCTCTTCCGATTGCAAGTTGACCTGCGAGGACTCGACGATCTGAGGGGTTGCGGTTTTATTGTCCTGCCCCACCCAGAAAGGTCCGCCCCCAAGCTCACCTGTAGACGGCACCATGCCGCAAACCCTCAAGGGTCTGTTTAGTTTATCAAAGAGAAAGCTAACCTTTTCCTTCCCGGAGCCTTTCCGGAGCAGATCAGGGGGAACAACCGAAAATTTGCGCCTGACGAATTCAAATATCTCCTCCAGGACTTGTTCGGTAATTTGTTTTTTGGAAAGCTCCCTGAGATATCCAAATATTTGGTTCTGTAGTTCTATCAAGAGACCCCCCAGGGCCTTCTTGTAGGTGTACGTGTCTCCTTTCAATCGGTCCGGTGCGATGTTGTCGATATTTTTTATAAAGACGATATCGCCGTCCAGCTCGCCTAGGTTTTTCAGCAGGGCGCCATGTCCTCCAGGCCGAAAGAGGAGACTTTTCATTGAATCGCGATATGGGTGACCTTCCAGATCCACTGCCAGGGTATCGGTGGAAGGTTTTTGCACGGAGAGGGTAATCTCAAATTTAGTCCCCGACTCCTCGTAACGACTCCCGACTTCCTCAAGGTGCTCATCTATGGCTTCTCGGTGTTCAAGAGAAATCGTAAAATGGATACGAGCCAGCCCATTTTTGTCCCGTGCGTAAGCCGCAGACTCGGCTAAATGCTCTTCGAAGGCAGTGCGGCAGTGATCTTTGTATGCGTGAAACTTAATAAGGCCCTTTGGTAGGTTGCCATAGTTGAGTCCCTTGTCCGTTAGTAGATATTGGAGAACCTCGCCGTACTGACCTTTTGCGATCAGGGTCGTGATACCCCGTCCGTCCTTCGCAATGGTCGAGGTCAAATCGTCATAAAAGGCGAACTTTCTAATACTGCTAAAGAACCGTGCAATATCCCTCTGCTCCGCTTCGTCAAGGCTTGAATTCAGGTCGGATTGGTCCTTGACCGAGAGCAGGAGCTGAAACATGCGGCTGGCAGCCCCGGAGGCCGGAACAAACTTCATAACCCGGCCAGATGATGTTTCCTGGGAAAAAAGTTCCGCTAGTTGCTTCAGATCGGCCTTATCATTTTCAAGGACCGTGATCCCGTTACCTGCAGTACAGGGTCGTAGCAAATGGGCATAGGAAAATCCTTTCCCCAGTGTCTCTATTTGCGATACTGCCTGTTCAATAGTGATCCCCCTGGCTTGGATCTGATCGATATCTTGTTTATTGAAAAGATCTGACATCTAAGGATCGTGTCTTTAATTAATATGAAAGCTTGGCGCCCGTGCGCAAGGCGCCGAGAGAGAAAAGCTATTAAGTATTTAAGAAATCTGAGAAATGTTTCAACGTCTCTACGAGGGTCTTGCCTCCAAACACCTCTTAAAACTATCACAAAAAGACCGAGGAAGTGAAATATCTCACTGTAAGTCTGAGCTTTTGGGTCTATGTTGAAAAAACTTGATTGCCATGACAATTGCCAGGTTATCAGGGCAAGTGCTAAATCTTCACCCTAACTAAACAGGGCGGTATCATCCATAGGGTTTGATCAGTCGCCTGGTGATTGATATAGATGATAGCGATTATTTAGCCAATATAAATATAGATTAAGAAAAACAATGAGGCAGCACCTTTCGTTTAATGTTCTGATACCTACAATTCTAGTTGCTGCCGTAGCTGTCCTGCCTCTCTACGCCCAGGAAGCTTTTAGGGCCTGACTCTCGCCTTCTTGAGCTGGTGGAGGTGTACGAACGGGAAGGTGAAGAAGCGGCCCGAACTCTCGCCCGGGCATGGCAGCTTAAGGTCAAGCCCGGAGGCCTTATCCCGGTGATTATCGAGCTCTATTTCGGATTGGACCCGAAGAGCATCGACAAGGCGACCCTTGAACAACTCGGAGGCACTATCGACGCGGTCTTGCGGAGCTACCTCCGGGTCCTCGTGCCGTTCCGTTCCCTCAGGCGCATCGCGACCCATACTGACATCCGTATGGTCCGAGCTCCGACGCCCGCGAAGGTCCTCGGGGGCCTGGGCTCTAACTTGTCCGAGAGCGTCGACCTCACCGGCGCCGCCGATCTCTAGGCCGCGGGGATCACCGGCCAAGGGGTCAAGGTGGCGGTAGTTGACCTCGGCTTCATCGGGTTAAGTGAGGCCATTGCCCAAGGCGAGCTGCCCCAGAACACAGTCGTGGTAGAGCTGCCAGGGAGTAACGACGACAATATCGAGTCTAATACAGAACACGGCGTGGGTGTGGCCGAGCACGTGATGGACATGGCTCCGGGTGCGACCCTTTACTGCATCATGGTCGGGGACGAGTTGGACCTCGAGAACGCAGCCGACTTCATCCGGGACAACGGTATCCAGGCCGCCAACCACTCCGTCGGTTGGGTAAACCCGAGCTGCTATGACAACACCGGGCCCATACGTTCGATTATCAACCGATCTCGGGATGACGACGAGGTCTTCTGGAGTGTCGCCGCTGGCAACGACGCTGAGAGACACTGGCGGGGAGACTGGTTAGACCCCGACGGAGACAACATCCTCAACTTCACATCGAACGATGAAAGAATGGACCTCACGAGTCCAAGCAGCATCGCGTACGTCTTTCTCAACTGGGACCAGTACGGCAACTCGGTGACGGACCTCGACCTCTACGTCCGGGACAGGCGGGGCCGAATCGTCGCCGGTAGCGAAGGGTGGCAGACGGGTCTTGAGGCCCCAGCCGAGGCGGTGGGGTTCATCTACAGCTCCCGACGGGCCCCCATACTGGATCGAGGTCCAGCTCTACGCCGGTGAGACGGGCGGGCTCAACATGACCATCTTCAGTTTCTACAACGACCTCGAGTATGCGGTGGCTGCGGCGAGCCTCATGGAGCCTCCCGACGCCCACGGTGCCTATAGTGTTGGGGCCATCGACCAGGCCGACTGGATGCAGTCTACCCCTCTGCCGGAGCCGTACTCGAGCCAGGGTCCCACGACCGACGGACGCCCTAAGCCCGACATCGTGGCTCCCGACGGGACCGTGACGGCCTCTATTAACGCGGGCGTGGCCATCGATGCCGCGGGTAACGGCAACGCCGGCTTTGTTCCCGATGCGTTCTAGCCGGGCCAAAGCGTCTTCGAAAACGTTGTATTGAATCATGATTTGCCCTCCTGATTTCCCGATCTAGTGACGTGGTTCCTTGCCAGTACACATAGCAAGAATTCTGGTTGAGGTTTATTCCCCCTGAGGGTGCAGTGGTAGGATCCCGGGATCGGCACAGGGGGCTGAAATTGAAGAGTCCAGCCGGTAATGACTTGAAATCTCCGGGATTAAGAGAGCTTTTTGACTCAAAAAGTCAAATCCTAGGTAAAACCCATTCTTCAAGGCGACGTAGGATAAAAAGTTAAGTGAATGAAAATCCGAAAAAGAGGGATGGTCGGGGCGACTGGATTTGAACCAGCGACTTCACGGTCCCGAACCGTGCGCTCTACCAAGCTGAGCCACGCCCCGAACTTCGTTAATCGTTATTCGTCAATGGTCAATCGGTGATGACTGCTGTCCATAAAGGCAGCAAACTTACCTAGCGTAACTTAACATATCCAATGGTAAAACCATAGGGGTCAAAGGGCTTGAACGGCCTTCCTCATCCGGGCCACGGTTTCAGTGTAGTCCGGGGTCTTGAAGATACCCGAACCTGACACGATCACCTGGGCCCCGGCCTGTACCACGCGGCCGATATTATCGGTTTTAATGCCGCCGTCGACTTCGATGAGGATCGGAAGTCCCCTTTGGGCCACTAGATTCTTTGCCTCTGCTATCTTGGGAACAACCTCCTCCATGAAGGCTTGGCCGCCGAAGCCCGGGAACACGGTCATAATGAGCAACATATCGATGTCGTTGAAGAGTGTCATAACCCGATCCAGGGGAACGTCCGGATTGACGGCGATGGAGGCCTTAGCCCCAAGCTCGCGAATCTTGGCCAGGCCCGCCTTGGGGTCGCGGCTGGTTTCGGGGTGAATGGAGATCCAGTCGGCTCCCGCCTTGATGAACTCGGGTGCGTACTGGTCCGGGTCGGTGATCATGAGATGAACGTCCAGGGGAAGCTGGGTCACTTTTCGAATCCATTCCACGACCACGGGTCCCATAGTGATATTGGGAACGAAATGACCGTCCATAATGTCAAGGTGAAGCCAGTCTGCACCCGCCTCCTCCACCGCCGCGATCTCGTCCTTAAGGCGAGTGAAGTCAGCGGAAAGTATCGAGGGAGCAATCTTTGTTGAAACCATCGGTGCAACCTTTCACTTTCAAGCAGAGTTAAAACCGTGCGCCCTTTTCAATCCTCGCTCCCCGTACGAATTCGGAGCTGGGGAGGCGTTTCCTGTTTTCCAACTGTACTTCTTGTAAATTGAGTACCCCGTCACCGGTATTGACCCAGAGCCCCTGATCATCGGCTCGGACGACCTCACCAGGCGGGACCTGACTCTTTTCATTCATTACGGATGCTCGGTAGACCTTGAGGAGTTGTTTACGCCAATGGGTATAGGCCGAGGGCCAGGGGGAGAAGGCACGGACGAGACGTTCGATCACCCTGGCGGGTTGGGTCCAGTCGATCTCACCGTCTTCTTTCTTGAGCATGGCGGCATAGGTTGCCTCTTCTTTCCGTTGAGGGATGTCTTTAATGGACCCTTCCTTGAGTCCTCGGATGGTTTGCAGTAACAACTGAGCCCCAATGGGAGACAGTTTAGCTTCCAGGGATGCCGATGTCTCTTCTGGAGCGATAGGGACCTCTTCTTGTAATAGGATCGGTCCCGCGTCCATCTGCTCGACCAGCCTCATAGTGGTCACGCCACTCGTCTCATCGCCATTGACCAAGGCCCAGGTCATAGGAGCAGCCCCCCGGTATCGGGGTAGGAGCGAGTAGTGGACATTCATACAACCCTGGGGCGCCAGATCCAGGACCGAACGGGGCAGGATGCGTCCAAAGGCGACCACAACAATCAAATCCGGTGCCCAGGCGCTGAGGTGACCCAGAAATTCGTCGCTTCGAATCTTTTCCGGAGTGATGACCGGTATTTTATGTGCCTCGGCCACAAGGCGTACCGGCGATGGGATCGTCTTCTGGCCTCTGCCAGCGGGACGATCCGGTCTGGTCACGACTCCGACCACAGGATCCGGCCCCTCCATCAGACGCTCAATGGTATCGGCGGCACAGCGGGGCGTGCCCATATAAACGACGGTCCAGGGGCGAGACATGAGTGCACCTACTTTAAACTAGAGATAGAGAAAAGTCTAAGATCGAAAAAATCTTTGGGGGGGGGCAGGGAAGGGTTGGTTAGAGCATCACCGGGCGGTTTTCATCCGGGGGCTTGCCGTCGCGCAGCATCTTTTTCAGCCTTCGAGTATAAAGCTCACGTTTCAAGCGGCTGATATAATCAATAAAGAGTTTTCCATCCAGGTGGTCGATCTCATGCTGGAGGGCCACGGCCAGAAGGCCTTCGGCGTCAATTTTGATATCTTTTCCCTTCTCGTTCAGGCCTACCACCTGAACCGAAGCGGCCCTGCTCACCTCTGCCGTATATTCAAACACGCTCAGGCAGCCCTCTTCCCAGACCACTTGACCCTCGGCACTCCGAATTTCCGGGTTGATCAGCTTGATCAGGCTTTTTCCAGGGTTTTCGTAGTCTGTGTCCAAGACGATGATACGCTGCAGTTGGCCTACCTGTGGGGCAGCCAGGCCCACACCGGGGGCCGCGTACATGGTCTCTACCATGTCCTCGACCAGACGAACCGTATCATCCGTCACCCGGGCTACCGGCTGGGAGATTTCCCTCAGGGTCGGGTCAGGATATAAGAGAACCTCCAGAACAGCCATCTTCCAAAGATTTATAACATGTTGTAAGGATCTACATCAATGTGGAGTCGGACATTGCCTTGGGGGCAGAGTCCCTGGGCCGCCTTGGCCAAATCTAAAAGGGGAGGGCCCTTTTTCCCTTTAAGGAGAATCTGCCAGCGGTAGCGATTGCGCAGCTTTTCGATCGGGGCCGGGGCCGGGCCTAGAATCTCGATCTGTTCGGCCCCCTTATCCCTATTCGTAATATATCGCCTGAGGCTGGCACCCATCGACCTGGCCTTTTGTTCCACATCTTTGGCTTTGAGCCCATCAAGGCGAAGCTGGACCAGCCGGCCGAACGGGGGGTAGCCCAGGTCTCGGCGGAATTCAATCTCCGAAGCAAAAAAACTTTCATAGTCATGGGTTGCAGCAAATTGGAACGAGTAATGATCCGGCAGATAGGTCTGGACTATGACTCTCCCCGGATTGGCGCCCCTGCCGGCCCGGCCTGCAACCTGGAGGAGGATTTGAAAGGTCCGCTCGGCGGCTCGGAAGTCCGGTAAATTCAACGATAGATCCGCAGAAATCACGCCTACAAGCGTGACTCCGGCCACGTCATGACCTTTGGCGATCATTTGGGTCCCAACCAGGATCTCGATTTCGCCTTTTTCCCATTGCCGGAACAGGCGTTCGTGGGCCCCCCGCTTGCTTGTGGTGTCGCGATCCATACGGCCGATCTTGGCTTCGGGGATAAAGCGCAAGAGCTCTTCTTCCAATTTCTCCGTCCCAAAGCCCACCCCCGCAAGAGTTGAATTGTCACAGGAGGGGCAAAGGTCGCTGAATGGCTTCCGGAAGCCGCAATGATGGCAAAAGACGCTTTGCTCGTTTCGGTGATAGGTAAGACTGATACTGCATTGGGGGCAGCGCAACACAAAGCCGCATAGCTTGCACTGGAGAAAATTGGCGAAGCCTCGGCGGTTAAGGAAGATCAGGCTTTGGTGTCCAAGCTTGTGATTCTCCTGTAGCGCTTTGATGAGCTGCCGTGAGAAAAAGATCCCCCCCCCAGACGAGCCTGCGGGGGCTGCCGGTTGCTCCATCAAGTCCTGCCTGAGGTCCACGATCTCTACATGAGGAAGTGATTGCTCCTCGACTCTGGATCTCAGATCCAGCCGTTGGTATCGCTTGAGCTGGCAATTGTGGTAACTCTCTATTGAAGGTGTGGCAGAGCCCAGGAGAACTGGACAACTCAGCAACTTTCCCCGCACGACGGCTAGATCCCTGGCGTTGTAACGGAGCCCCTCTTCCTGTTTATACGAAGTGTCATGCTCTTCGTCTACAATGATCAAGCCCAGGTCCGGGATGGGGGCAAAGATCGCCGAACGTGCTCCCAATACCACATTCACTTCACCCCGGGCGATGCGCCACCACTGGGTATAACGCTCGGCAGATGTAAGGGCGCTGTGCAGCATGCCCACCTGGCCCGGAAATCGGTTCAAGAGGCGGTCCTTTAGCTGGGGGGTTAAGGAAATCTCGGGGACGAGGATCAGGCTGCGCTTGTTCTGTTTGCTGACCCGCTCGATGGCCCGCAGGTATACTTCCGTTTTACCGCTTCCAGTAACGCCGTAGAGGAGAAAGGTTGCAAAGCCCCCCATGGCCAGGCTTTCTTCCATCGACTGGAGGGCCGCGCCTTGATCCGCAGTGAGTTTCAGTTGCTTACGGCCAGGGACCGTCTCTTCCGCCTCCGCTGCCGGTTCTTTCCTTCCGGCCCGTCGGCGATCCGTTTTGATCTTGTCCTCAATCTCGACCGCGCCAATAGAAACCAGCCGGCTCAGGGCCCGATTTATGCCCCTGCCTGACAATTGATTTCCAAGACTCTTTAGTAGAATCCTCTTGCGGCTTTGCAGCAGGGCGACGATCTCCCTTTCTAGTTTCCCTTTTAGGGCAAAGGACCCGTCGCGGGCCGTTACCATCCTCTGGCTTTCCAATCTCAGGGTTGGGGGGAGGACAGTCGCCAAGGCCTCACCCAAGGGGGAAATATAATATTTGGAGATCCAACGGCAGAGTTCGAGGAGCGAGGCGTCCAAGATGGGGTGGTCATCCATCATATCCAGGATTTCACGAATTCTTGGCAGTGTTGAGTGTTGAGCAAAAGCGCTCACAACTCCCGTAACCTTGCGTGTTCCCAGGGGGACAAGAACGCGCATGCCAATCTGGAGGGATTCTTGGAAGCGTTCCGGGACCCGATAGATCAGAGGGGCCGGTACCCCTGAGGGTATAGCTACTTGAACAAACTCGGGTCGCGCATCGGCCATCATTGCACTCTTATCCACTGAAAGACTGAAAAGCAATAAGAGACCCCGGTTGCTGTATAACGAATAGATCCTTGCGCCATACAAGAAAAACCGTAGGAATACGGGGCTTTTTACCATGTATAATTAAGTATAATTTCGATCAAATTTATTATTGACAATAATTGTTAGCAGGGCGGATCATATGAAGTTGTAGGGGCGGACCTGGCAAATATTTAGGGTTTAAGATGATTCGAACAAACAACCAGGTGAAAAGGATCGGAGAATCCAAGATGTTAAGTAAGACGGAGCTGGCGCGGTTGGCCGGGGTCTCTCCTCTGACTATCGACCGGATTGAGAAGGGTAAGTGTTGCCGCTTGGAGACCCAGCGCAAAATTCTATTAGCTCTGGGCCTTAAGATTACTCAAAAAATAGGGTGTTTCAACAGTAATATGCCATTTAGCCTATCTAACCTAAATCCCTTTCGAAGAAGCGAAGGCTTTGTCGCCCTCGACATCGGATCGAGCTCGATCAAGATGGTCGAGGCTATCTCCGAGCGGAACGGCTATCGTTTGATTAGTCTGGGGATGCTGCCGTTACCGTCCACTGTCATCCAGAACAACCTGGTTATGGAGAAAGACGTGGTTGCTGGAACCATTGAAAACCTCATCCAATCCAACGGCGTCAAATCAAAGAACGTCATTTGCTCAGTCCCGGGCAGGGGCGTGATCATCAAAAAGATCCAAATGCCCGCCCAGAACGAGCAAGAACTCGAGGCAAACGTAGAATTCGAAGCGACGAACGTTATTCCGGAAGTACTGGAAAACGTAAATCTCGACTACCAGATTCTGAACCTCTTGGGGGACGGAAGCCAGATGGAGATCCTTTTGGTGGCCGTAAATAAGTATATCGTTCAGAGGTACACGGAGGCCATTCAGGAAGCGGGCACCCCCTTCATGAAGGATATCCCCATGCTGGGTTAGCTCTTCAAGAGGGTCCGATTGGCCCAGGACTATGAAGAACTTATGGTCTTTATCACACCTCGTACAATCATGTCAGGAGCAGCGGATCTTCCCCAGGCGGAACAGCTCTGGCGTAAAGCATGAAGGCGACGGAGGGCGATCGGCCCATCGGGTCGTCAGCCGACATTGACCTTTTTCTTCGCTAGCCACAAGGAGCCGGGGGAACCCCTCCGGCTCCTTGTGCGATTCCCCAATCACCCACTTCCATAGTCTTCGGTATGAACCGGTGCCATAGCAGGGGCGCACCCCAGTGTCCCGCCCATGACCCTGGTCTCGGCTCCGAGATTCGGGTAATATGAGAGCATGCTACGATACTTTACAGCGGGAGAGTCCCACGGACCCTGTTTGACCACCGTCATTGATGGTGTCCCAGCTGGGTTCCCTATTGATATTGATCAAATCAACCATGACCTATGGCGCCGCCAACAGGGTTACGGGCGAGGTGGCCGGATGCTGATCGAAAAAGATGAAATCCAGGTCCGTTCAGGTATCCGCTGGGGTAAGACGCTGGGTTCGCCGGTGGCATTTGGGATCGAAAACCGGGACTGGAAAAACTGGACCAAGAAAATGTCTTCAGCCCCAGAGGACTACGATGAGAGCATTGCGGTGACCAAACCGAGGCCCGGCCATGCGGACTTGACCGGTGTGTTGAAATACGATCACCACGACATCCGTAACGTCTTGGAGCGGGCCAGTGCCCGGGATACGGTTTCCCGTACCGCGGTGGGCTCTTTTTGCAAACAGCTATTGGCCCCCTTTGGGATCAAGATTATGGGCACGGTGCATTCCCTAGGGGGAATCGTTGCGGGCACCGAATCCATGAGTTGCGAAGAGGTCTACCTACAGGCCGAGAACTCTCCAGTCCGAGTCGCCGATAAAGAGGCGGAACAGAAGATGATCGCTCTGATCGAGGACTGCAAGAAGAGGGGAGACACCTTGGGTGGGGTCTTCCAGGTGGTGACCCTTGGACTCCCTCCGGGGCTCGGTTCCCATACCCAATGGGATCTTAAGCTCGACGGCCGTTTGGCGCAGGCTCTTATGAGTATTCAGGCTATCAAGGGGGTTGAAGTCGGCCTGGGATTCGAGGCGGCAATGCGCAGGGGGGCCCAGGTCCACGATGAAATTTTCTACGACCCCCGGTACGAAGGGTCCGACACGTCACCGAAGATGGGGCAGACCGGGTTCTATCGTGGTAGCAATAATTCCGGTGGGACCGAAGGGGGGATGTCCAATGGTACCCCCCTGGTGGTCCGGGCGGCGATGAAGCCGATCTCAACGCTCATGAGTCCCCTTCAATCGGTGGATTTGCGGACAAAACAACCCGTGGATGCTTCGGTGGAGCGGTCGGACGTGTGTGCCTTGCCGGCGGCAGCAGTTGTTGGTGAATCGGTGGTCGCATTCGAGTTAGCGTTGGCCTTCCTGGAAAAATTCGGTGGGGATTCCTTGGGGGAAATCCAGCGAAATTACCAGTCCTATTTAGGGCAAATAAAGAGTAACTAAACCGTTGTTTCGGGACCTCCATAAAAATATTGCCCTGACCGGATTCATGGCCGTAGGAAAGAGTGCCGTGGGCCGGCGGCTGGCGCGCAGGCTCAAGTGGCCCTTTGTGGATCTCGACCGCGTCATAGAGGATAAAGAAGGAATGAGGGTGCAAGAGATCTTTAGACAAAAAGGGGAAAGTCATTTCCGAAAAGTAGAGAAGGAGATATTGAAGGAGATTCTCAGCCAGGACAAACAGGTCATCGCCACCGGGGGGGGGGCTATTTTGGACGAGGAGAGCCTGAGCCTCCTCAGAGATCGTAGCCTCATGATCTGTCTTACCGCCTCGCCCCAGAACTTGCTTCGAAGGTCGGGGCTGAAGCCCACCCGTCCCTTGCTTGCGGATCCCGATAAGATCAAACGCATTGAGTCCTTGATGGCTGAACGCCAGGCGGCCTATGGCCAAGCCCATATCAGTATTGACACCGGTGCCATCCCCGTAAACAAGGTCGTGGAAAAAATAATTGAAAAGTTAAACTTCCAACAAGGCGAAAATAAGGATTCAGGAAGCAAAATCCAGACATCAGAAACTGGGAAAACCGGCAATTTCAAATGCTGACGTCAAAATAATGAAGTCGATTTTTACCTATGCGTACCATTAAAGTTAACCTCGACGCCCGCTCCTATCCTATCCATATGGGAGAGGGATTACTTGGCCAAACCGGTGAGTTGATGCACCGGGCCGGGTGTACGGGTAAGGTTGGTATCGTGACCAATCCGGTGGTGGGGAAACTCTACCTTAAGACCGTGGAGGAGTCCCTTAGCCGCTCGGGATTTGGAGTGAGTTCTATCCTCATCCGCGACGGGGAAGAGCACAAAAACATGACCTCCCTCGCCTCTATTTATGATCACCTCGTTAGGGAAAGATTCGAACGGTGTTCTTCCCTGGTTGCCTTGGGCGGAGGCGTCGTCGGGGATTTGACCGGGTTTGCGGCGGCGACCTTTCTCCGGGGAATTGCCTATGTCCAGATCCCCACAACGCTTCTGGCCCAGGTGGATTCCAGTGTCGGCGGCAAAACGGGCGTCAACCATCCGGAGGGGAAGAACCTTATCGGTGCGTTTTATCAGCCCAAGGTCGTGGTCATTGATCTAGCCGTTCTTCGTTCCCTGCCGCGGCGGGAGCTGGCCGCCGGACTTGCCGAGGTGATTAAATACGGGATCATCCAAGACGCCGATCTTTTTGCCTACCTTGAGAAAAACCTCTCTAACCTTTGGGAATTTGACCGAACCAGCCTGGAAAGGATCGTCGCCGACTCCTGCAGGATCAAGGCCGCAGTCGTCGAAAAGGACGAACGTGAGGAAGACTACCGGGCGATCCTCAATTTCGGCCATACCCTTGGTCACGCCTTGGAGTCTGAGATGCACTACGAGGACCTTCTCCATGGGGAGGCCGTTGCCATTGGTATGGCCAAAGCTGCAAAGATTTCCTTCGGCGAAGGCTTGTGTAACCGAGAGAGCCTGGAACGGATTGTTCGATTGATTCAGCAAGCAGGTCTCCCGACGGACCTTCCACGCCATATCAAGCTCGAGCAGCTAATCAAGACTATGGAGTTGGATAAGAAGTCGTCCGGGGGAAAGATCAAGTTTGTGATTTGTAAAGGGATCGGCGCCGTGCAGTTTCAGCGGCTATCCGCGGAAGAGGTCATTGCCAGGCTGGCAGATTAATCAAAGGCCATGGAAGGGATTTCGAAGTTTTCTGGTGTTCAGGCCATTGTGGATCGGGCGGAGGAATTGCGCCGCGGGGGACATATAGAGGAGGCATTGGAAGCTATTGAACGCTGTCTCCGTGTAGATCCCATCCATTCCCGGGCTCTCCTGGTACAGTGCCGCATTCTGTATCAGAGAGGCATGTTAGCCCAGGCGCTCCGGATCTTGAAGATGTTGTGGGAACTCCTGGATGGAGACGAGAACATTACGAAAATTGCAGAGGGACTGGAGGAGCGATGGCAGCAGCCGAAGCCTCTCATGGACCACAACTTTATAACTGAAACAATGGCGGATCTCCAGGTGAGACAAGGCTATCTCTGGGATGCCATGGAAATTTATCGTCAGCTCTATACGGGCGTGGAGTCCGAGGGACTCTGGGCCAAAATCCTTGTTCTAAGGGATCGTTTGCAGAAAGAAAGAGACAATACGCAAGATGAACAAGATGAACAAGATGAACAGAAAGAACGTCTTGAGGCACTGAACCAGTGGATTAAAAAACAACAGAGGAACGCATAGATGGCTCAAAAAAAGCGCAAACGAATCCTGGTCCTCCATGGGCCCAACCTCAATTTGCTAGGAAAGCGGCAGCCTGAGATTTACGGTCGCCTAACCCTCGATGAGATCAACGGGAAGATCGAGAGAGCCGCCAAGGAACTGGATATAGAGGTGGAGATGCGACAATCTAACCACGAAGGGGAGTTGGTTACCTGGATCCAGGAATCCCCCAGTCGGTTTGATGCCCTGGTATTGAATGCGGCAGCTTACACCCACACCAGTGTTGCCCTCAGGGACGCCCTATTGGCGACTGCCATCCCATCTGTGGAAGTCCATCTGAGCAACATTTATCGGCGCGAAGATTTTCGCCGAAAATCATTGATTGCAGAGGTTGTGACGGGACAGATCAGCGGCTTCGGACTTCACAGCTACCTTCTCGGTCTTAGGGCTGCCGTGGAACTCGTTTAGGGGCGGTCGGTCAACGTAAGAAAGGTAGGAGAGAGAATAGCCGGGATACCGTCCTTCTGCAGGACCGTGACGATTTCATCGGGACGTAAGTCCTCCCCCCAAGCTGTTCCGGCGGTTATCACCGGAATTACGAGTAGCCACACAATCCCTGAACGTTTCAATGGCATTTCTTACATGCGGAGATAGTAGACGGCTATTAACCTTTGACCGAGTGATCAACCGACCGGACCATGGTGAGAAGCTTGTCCATGGGCATTTTGGAGACCAGGAGACAGACCCTCTCGCCGACACGGGGCATGACACCGTTCACGGTACCATCGGTGAAGGCATAGTATTTCATCTGATCTTTGGGATCGACGAATAGTTGTACCTTCTTCGGCGCGTCATTGTCGGTGCCGATAAAGGTAAAACAGCTCACCGCCGGGGCTTTGCCCCTGTAGACGGCAACTAGGACATCGCGGTTATCGACATTCTGTAGTTTTCCGCCCACGGGCTTTAGCCCAACGGTGGACAGGTCGTAGCCCATGGGGGCGAAACGTCCCTCCACGGAGCCGACTAGATTGGCTACCATCTCCTTTTCACCGGCGGCCTGGGTAAAGGGGGCATATGGCCACTGTTAATCTCCGCATGGGCCTCCAGGGCGGCCAGAGAGATGGAGCCACCGGTGGGCCACATCAGGTAGAAGGTCGGCAACAAGAAGAGGACGAGTAGGGCGAGTGCGAAGGCTGGTCGGGTGACGACCCTGCCCGGCCATAGGAGCCCCCACCACCCCTAAGAGGGATCGGCGGCTTCCGCATACGAGAGCTCGCCCATGTCAACCAGAACAATCGGGGCACGGAAATCTTCGGGGATCTTGCTCAATGCTTCGTTCAGTTTACCGATTAACTCGTTGTTGAGCACCTTGATTTCCGGGCTTAGTTAGCATCCCGGCAGTGTATCCCAATAATTCGTTCCCTCGTCCTCGGCAAACTCCTGGCCCTCAGGTCTCACCCAACGCTTCTTTCAATGGTAGTGGTCGAGGAAATAGTTGTACAGGATGCGCGAGAGCCATGCCTTCATGTTCGTCCCGGGCTGGAACTGCTGATAGGAGTCCAATCCCCGGACGTAGGCTTCCTGGACGAGATCCTCCGCCGGGATCCCGAGCAAGGTGCAGGGCGACGCGGTAGAGATAATCCTGGTACTTCAACGCCTCATTGGCTAAGCTTCGCCTTGCGACTACACTCTTTTTTGCCTGCCCGAATCACGCAGCCATTCTAGTTGATGGGATGTGCCCTGTCTATGCCCCACCGGGGCGGTCCCCAGTCAACAGAGATGAGAGAAATCTTTGATGCCGCCTGCATTATTTGTTATGGAATCGGAGGTCGTTGAAACGGGGAATATTCGAGCCAAGTCCCATCCCCCTCCCGGATCATGCCCCAGATGCCATGAACTTGGAAAAACTCGTGACTTCCGGCATCCTTACCCCCGTTGAAATCATGATCGTTCTTGTATAGCCTCTGCTTCAGAACAATGGGAATGTCACGGCACAGGAGTTGCCCCAGTATCGTACACAAATTGCCTTGTATTCCGTTTTGTCGACCGTATAGGTCTCCTGCTGGGGATTAGCTGGTGACATTAACTAACTTTTCCTGAGGTATCCCCTTGGGTCGTGAGAAGGGAATAAAAATGAAGAGAACCAATTTTGGCGACCACTATCTAATAGACTTTCGCGATTGCGATCCGGAAGTCATTAAGTCCGTGGATCCTATCCGGGAGATAGTTCTACGGGCTGCCAAGGAATGCGGTGCAACCATCCTTGAGGACTTTTTTCACCAGTTTGCACCCGTTGGTGTGAGTGGTGTCGTGCTGATCGCCGAATCGCATATCAGCATTCACACGTGGCCGGAAGAAGGCTTTGCGGCCGTAGATATTTTTACCTGCGGGGATATGCAACCACAAATTGCTGTTGACATCATGCGTGATAATTTTCGCGCCCGGGAGGCGATAATGAAGACTGTCATCAGGGGCCAGCTCGAGCATGTCTGAACAAACCCGAACAGATACCAGCGTACCGAAAGGGTCAATGAGGGTAGTGTATGTTCTGTCTTTCATTCTCTCTGCCTGTAGCCTGTTATACGAGCTTCTGATCGCCCAGACCTTGACCATGATCGCGGGGAATATGGTCGTTTGGTATAGCCTCACCGTGGGAATTTTCCTGGCGGCGATGGGGGTGGGGGTCATCCTCCATGGATCACTGGGCTGGTCACGGAACTGGGGCCGCCTCTACATGGTCGAGATTATGCTCAGCCTGATAGGCGCGTCTGCCGTCATTCTATTGAACAGTGCCCATACCCTGTACCTCTTTCAGATGACCCGAAGCACTGGGGATATGAGCATCTTTATCTTCTTTAGCCTATGGTTTACGATTACCTTTCTGATCGGGATACTCACGGGAATGGAACTCCCGCTGCTGATCGATCTCGGCAAAGCGGTTGCCGCTGGGACCGATGTGACAAACCGAGTGCTCGGTTGGGATTACATCGGCGCCCTCGCGGGAGGAGTGATCTTTCCTCTCTTTCTAGTCCCTTTTTTATACCTTCACACCATCGGTTTCCTGATCGCCGGTCTTAACCTTCTCGTGGCCTTTTATCTGTTGCGTTGCTTACTGCCCCGGTCCCCGTGGGCAAGTGTGAAAACGGTTGGTTGCGCTGTCTTCGGGACGATTTTAGTCGTAGCCACCATGGCCCAAGCCGAAATCGATCAGTACTTTCTGCAAAGGTACTACTACTATCAAGAGGCCTCCGAGAGTCTCGGCCAGCTCATCCGGCCCATGCACGATATGCCCTTCGTCTATCGGGAAAACTCACCTTATCAAAAGATCGACATCGTCCATGACCCCGGCCACTATGATAACTTTATGGAGGCCTATTCAACCAAGTTCATCGAGAAACCGTATCAACCGACCAACCGTTATCTCTTTCTCAATGGAGATTTTCAGCTAGCTTCCAATTACGAAGAGCTCTATCATGAGTGGTTTACCCACATCCCCATTATCGTGAACGGTAAAGTGCCGGAGCGAGTTCTGGTCTTGGGCGGTGGCGACGGCATTATTCATCGCGAACTACTCAAATACCGAGGGGTCAAAAGCATTGACCATGTCGACATCGATCATCGCCTCGTGGCTTTGGCAAAGGCCCATCCGATTCTCTCGACCATTAACGAAGGCTCTCTTCACGATTCCCGGGTGCACATCTCTTTCGGTGATGCGTTTCAGTATGCCCGGAATTATAACGGCAAGAAATACGATGCTATCTATATGGACTTCCCCAATGCATTGGACTACAACGTTTCGAAACTCTACAGTCGTGAGTTTTATCACTTTGTCAGGAGGTGTCTTGCCAATGATGGATTTGCCGTCCTCGACGCTCCTGAGATCGAGACTATCCAGGAACTAGACGCAAGGAATAAAGTTGGTTCGAGACCCGGGGGCAGCTGGGCTATTCATTCCAACACCATGCGTTTGGCTGGATTCAAGACAGTTATCCCCTATTACTCGCTTTTAGAAAATGATAACCCCAATGCGTATGGTGGGGTTGGAGATTCCGCGGATGCCCTCATAGTGGAAGAGGAAACGCAGGAGTTAGGAACCGACTCTGGGGTGAACTACGAGTTGGAACAGGGGTTCATTATGCTCCGCAAGGACGAAAGGCGCGGACCTTTCGAGTATATGGATTTTGGTATCAAGCTGCATGTATTGAACGAACTGCGTTTCGGGCTCGCATTCCCCCATTTCCCAGAAAACAAGGGCCCGGTGGACCTCACCAAAGTCAACTCAATCCTGCGCCCAACCCTGCCGGAAGGTGGAATCTGGTATATTCGCTCGGCCTGGTAATTGGGCTGGTCGGGAGGTCCTAACTCCAATCGGTACTGAAACGGCGCGAAGGCTCTCGGTTGCTGGTCTGAACCACTGATTCAATATCGATAGATGAAGATGGGGTAAATATTCTTGCATCACGTGGCCAATCTTGGACAACTGGCGATTCCTACTTAGCCGTTCGAACATCTTACCCTAGGGGCTTGCCCCATGGCCATAAATTAATCTTTTTTAGGATGAAAATATTTTTCATTTCAATGCCTTGCATGGCCTCTTCCTTAAGAAGGCTGGAGCAGACGCTTTAAAATTCAAGTAGTTGTGGATAGGCATTTATTTTGCTTCCCTAAAGACCTGATATGAAAAAGAAGATACTTATCGTAGAAGACGAACAGGCCCTTCTCAATATCCTGCAGCTGCTGCTGCGAGAGTCTTATGACATTCAGCTGGCCAGGAATGGCAAGTTGGGCTTGGAGATGGCGACAAGCGAACCTCCGGACCTCATTCGGATGTACATATCCATGCCCGAGATGGACGGCCTTGAGGTGCTCAAACGCCTCAAAGATAATACTGCTACGTCAATGATTCCCGTGATTTTCCTGACTGGTAAGGTTGAACATGAGAATGTTCTCAAAGGCTACAAGACCGGGGCTGACTACTACATTACGAAATCTTTTACGAAGAACCAGTTGATGAACGGAATCCATCTTTTCCTGGAGCCGGAAAAGGCCACAGCGAGCTTGTAACGTCACTGCTCCCGCCCCTTGACTTCGTGCCACTATAACAGCCTCAGTCGTCAAAAACTTTTTTCTATCCTATGTGTACTGTTTTGGTTCCTGTCCGTAATATGCTAATCTTCCATATGGCAGACACGTTCCTGAAACGGAAGAAACAACAGACGCGTGACTTAAAAAAGCGGGAAAAAGAAGCACGCCTGCAGGGACGTAGGGAAGAAAAGGCTGGACGCGAGCCGCTAGAACCAGGCGAAGACCCGGATCTTGCCGGGATCCGGCCTGGTCCCCAGCCAGATATTGACTGGTAAGCTTCCCACGATCTTGTTATCTCCACTGTGTATTCCAGCCTTGGTATTTAGGTCAAGTTTGTACCTAACCAGCCCGACGCCATAATTTATATATTGACCCTGGCCTCTACCTTGGGAGTACCTTTCTAGAGGCAAAATAATAATCGGAATATTGGGTTCGCGAGCCTTTTTCAGGCGGTGAACCGTGGTGGACAAAGGGATTGCGGCCTGGTTATCAGTGGAACGAATAGGGGTAAAGGCAGTGGGGGACAGGCGGGCGATTAGGGGCGGTTCCGCTGAGGCCTCTTGGGCCGAATGGATTCGATCCACTCGTTTAACTGCCGGGCGGTGATTTCCTGGGAACCGAGTCCTAAGGCAATGGCCAAGGCCACAACAACAGCTCCAAACAGAAGGCCGAAGGCTATATTGACTATCTCGCTGCCTATACCCATCTGGCGTAAAGCCATGGCTCCGGAGAGGATCATAATGGCGAGATTGGCGGCTGTGGCCAAGAGTCCCGCTTGCGGAGTACTTCTGGCCCGCAGTGTTCTGGGGGCGAGGTCCGCGAGATTGAGGCCGATGCCAAAGATGATCAATCCCAGGATAACCTTACTGGCAAAAGTAATGAAACCGGCAATGAGCACGGCTAAGAGGGCAAACCCTAATTGGGTTGCCGTTTCGACTGCAGCGATAAGTATAACGGCGACTAGGACCAAGAACCCGACGATCTCGGAAGGGCTTCGTCCTGTAGCTCTCGACGCGTCGCCTCGACCTAATTCAGCCAGCAATGCGTTGAAACCCACACTGTCAAGGAAGTTGGCAATGAGCCCTGCAAGCACGCGGCCCACAATGAAAGGCAAAACCAAAACAAGGGTCCCCGCGAAGATCGCGGGGAGCGCCACCAGCAGAGTATTCAGCATATTGCTGGCGGGTTGTGAGAGGGCTTATAATTTTAAAACGTTCAGAGCGGCAATCAACACCGGTATGAGGATCAAGGTGTAGGGCACCACCCCTACGGCGTTGGAAAATCCCTGGGGCCCGAGGACCGGGGCCAATCCAGCTCTATCGCTCAACAAGTTCGCACCCGCAGATGCAAGTATGTCGGAAACGATTCGCCGGAGAGCCTTCGCCACAAACCAACCCACGACTAGAATGACGGCAGCCATAACTATATTGGGCAGCAATCCCATAGCTTCCCTGAGCATTGCCTGAATGGGAGCCGTGAGACTGGGCAGTTGAAGGACGCTCAGTATGGCCGGGAGAAACAGCAGGAAAACGAGCCAGTACGCCGTCGCGGCAACCGAATTGCCTGGAGAAAATTTCTGGTCGCTTTCCCTTATCTCTTTGCCGATACGCTTGTCGAAGCCAATGGCTGCAAGGCCACCGGTGATGAGAAGTTTCAGGATACTTGCCAGTGCCCAGGCGAACAAGAGCAAAAGCCCTGCACCCAGCACGCGCGGTAAGAATTGGGCAATTTGATCCAAAAGGCGATTGAGCGGCTCCGTAATGGATGCCAACCCCAGAAGCTGGAAGAACACGATCAGCACCAGGAGCATCAGGACGTAATAAACCGCTCGTGAGGCCCATTGCGCGACGTCAACGTTCCGGGCCTTGTTCCCGTCGAAACTCCATTGGCCTAATACTTGTTTGAGCCTGACCCGGCGAAGCCCCCTACGCAGGAGGAGGCAAATAAGGTGACATCCTATCCAGCCGATAATCAAAGCACCCATTGCAATTAACAGCGCAAGTAGGGCCTGTCGAACCCGAAGAGCGGCTTGACCGAATTGACTCGGAATCGGACGGTCCGGTTGACCGAACCACCCAATGAGCAGGGCGACAATAAAAAAGGAAAACGCGACGAAACATGTCAGGAAGAATTTTCGTTCAGATCTTCCTATGGCGTGAACATCGTGCTTGGCTGCATATTGGTGCTGTTTCCAGAGAAGTACCATGCCAATGGCTCCGATGATCGCTGCATTGGAATAGGCTTTATTCTACAGCGCAATATTCCCAGCTACACCGAGACAGGCTATAGCACTCAGAACCAACAGCCCCCAGGCTATGGCGAAAAAAATAGATTCTTTATGGTCGTCGCCTGCCACTATTTTTCCTTCCCTCTCTAGAGTTTAGATGCACCGACCCATTGGAGAATCGCCCCAATAAAAACAAGTCCCAACCGAGCCATCTCATTGGCATCCAGTCCGGCGAGGGATCCGCTAGCCTCAAGACTCAGGTCCACTTCCAGAACGGCTAACGCTAATCCAGAAAACAGTGCCAGTGAACCGACAAGGGACAATATGACAAGAATCCACGATTTCATGGGTATTTCGATATACTCAGAGAGTTATGATTTTGCAGCGGCAGGTTGGTGCGGATTCCCATAGATCACCACATAATAATAGTGGGAGTGTCTTCCTAGGCCGCCGGCCTGTCAACAAAAATAATAGTGCGGAGATAGCATACATAATCGTGAGCGCTCCTTTGGAGCGGGAACTCCCAGCTTTGCGGTCCGTTAGTGGGTTCCAAGGGACAGTTGACAACATGGTCTCGACTCTTCTAGGTTATGTCATGATCAACTTATCCAACGATATAGCTAAACTGGTGGACAACGCGTATGCCAACGGCTGTCCTTGCATTGTGGCGACTGCGTCGGCTTCAGGCGACCCGGACATCGGATACAAGGGTAGTGTCATGGTTTTCGACAGCAAGTCGCTGGCCTATTGGGAGCGTACCAAGCGTCAGCACTTGAAAAACCTTACGGAGAACTCGCGTATCATCGTTCTGTTCCGGGATCCTAATGCCAAGGTCAATCTTCGCTTCCACGGTTCGGTTACGCTTGAGGAAAGCGGGCCTGTGTGGGAACAGGTGATGGCGAGGGTCATCAAGCCGGAGCTGGATAAGGATCCGGAACGCAAGGGGGTTGCCGTAGTGATCAACGTGGACAAAGTTACGACCATGTCCGGACAGGTCCTTCAGTCTGCCTAGCCATTCTCCGGCTTTTAGATCCAAGCGGTTCCGAAGGCGCCATAGCCGACTGGGGTCTTTGGCTTCATTGTAGCATCATCCGACTCATCCACGATGGCCCTTGCTCCGAGCGAGAGTGAGGTGTTGGTTTGTGCACTTGTCATTGGGCTGAACCTCCAATGAGTTTTTGCCGGGAATTGGAGCGGTGTCAATGGAGGAAAGGGTTCAAGTCATATGCCAACAATCGGATAAGCCTGCCGATGATTCAGAATCATCTCGATTGGCAATTCCAAGAGGCGGATTCTCAACCAGCGTCATAAAGCAGAGATAGCATTGCTCACGTTTCATTGAGCGAGTCACGTCAGGTTTCGGCTCTTCCATTCCCTCCCCTCCATAGTTGGATTACGCGGATAAGCGATACGATTCATCCGTTACCCGGACACCGTTGAATTAGAATGCCATTGCTATGAGGTAGCATTTTTCGGTCGATAAACGGCCTGCTCCTCATCGGAAAGGAGGCGTTCCGTGATCGTTAAATCGATGCTCTTATTCATTTCCGGATCCCTCACCAGAGCTAAGGGGTCCCCTCCTTGTTGCACGATAGAAATCTGGTCCGCCAAAAGCTTACGGTAGAGAATGACCCCCTGATCGGACTCACCCAGGTGCTCCTTCATCCGATTGAAGATCGGGCCTTGGGTTTCCCAGGCCATGCGGTCCTGGCTTTGAATGCTTTGCATGTGAAACTCCCCTTCTTCGTTCTTGTGTGGGTCGTATCTCACTGGGGGATCCTCTGAGCCCTCCATCCTTCCACCCGCTTTCAACTGGGAAGCATAAAGTGTGTAGACCAGCATGTGGGTATCGTCGACGGGGGCATACCACCTCAGAAAGCGGGGATGTCTAAGGATATTGGGAAAAATCAAAAGGTGCCCAGCCTCAGGGTCTTCTCCCGTATAAGTCCTTTTCTTTCGTAGGCCCCATTCGGTTTGTTCGACTTCGAATTTTTCAATGGATCGGTACAGGTAGGCCCCTTGGTTGATTTCCTGGGTCTTCATCGCGTGGCCATGGAGAAAGTAGGTGTGAAGAGGGTCTGCTGAATTTTCCGCCGCCTGAAGCCAGTTGCAGTGAATAACCGGTGTGCTGATGGAAATGGTTCTTTTGAAGCCCTCATTCACCGTCATATCCCAGCGCGGGAGTAGAGGCTTTTCGTCAAGCGGACCCATATACGCGAATAGAAGTCCCGCCAACTTCTCGACAGGGTATGCCTTCTGGCATATTTTGCTTTTAAAATCTGGGTTACTTTCGAAGGGCTGCTCCACGCATGTTCCGCTGGAATCGTACTTCCAGCCGTGGTAAGCGCACCGAATCCCATCCTCCTCCACAAACCCATAGTAAAGTGACGCCCCCCGGTGCGAGCACTGTTCTTCCAGAAGTCCGAATCTTCCCTGCCTATCGCTGTAAAGGACCAGGTCCTCCCCCAATAATCTGACCCGTTTCTTGGGCTTCTCCTCTGTCAGCTCGCACGCGGCTGCAATAGGATGCCAGTAGCGGCGCAACAACTCACCGCACAGAGTTCCAGGCCCGACTTTCGTTAATAGCTCGTTCGTTTCGTGATTTAACACCTTGCTCTCCCCCTTGCGTTTGTGCCTTGAGTCATCCGTAGACCGGGGTTGCGCAGTCAGCTGTTACCGTGCCCCTCTATCGTTGCTTCAGGCAATATGGAGGTACTTTACGACAAGTGGGAATTCTAAATCAAGTGTGAATCAGATCGCAGGTAGCAAGCAGATAGATAAGTCGTGCAAATTGTGATGGAAGCGGATGGCCAGAACTAACCTGATGGGTACAGGGGCAGACGTTACGATTCCCAACTGGGTGAAAGGGGGGGGTGGGGGGGGGCCGTTCAATCAGAATTTGAAGGTTGGGTGGCTCTAAGGGGGGGGCGCAGTCCCAGGCTCTTTTTAGAATTTCCAAGCATTTATCCCTATTTGTACCCCTGTTGCCGCCCTTGCTCAAACAGTTTCTTATAATAATCACGATACCCCTTTTCGGAGCCCGAGTTGTAGCCCTCGCCGAAACCGTCGCTGAAGGGGTCCTTAGGGAGCGTTATGGTAGGGGGGGAGAGGTGGGTTACAACGGGCCTTCGTGGGCAAAAAGGTTGAGGCCGCCCCAGGTGGTGGATTCAACCAGGTGGCTAAAATAACTGATCGAATGTTTGGATGGTGAGGTGTCTGGAATGGTCCGGAACCACGCTCCCCGGTCGGAGGCACAAAACTGTTTGCATCAATGCCGAGCGTGCCGCGTCCAGTTCCTCGACGACGTCAGAGACAAAGAGAATCTCTGCGGGATCCATCCCCAGCTCGGCTGCAATTCGGCGGTAGCTCTTCTTCTCCCGCTTTGCCCCTATGGTGGTGTCGAAATTGGCACGAATAAACCTGGTTAGGTCACCATGGTCGGTGGTTTTGAAGATCAGCCGTTGCGCCAGAACGCTGCCTGAAGAGAAGATGCAAATGCATGTTTTTTGTTTGGTCCATCTCTCGAAGGCCGGGGCAACATCGGCGTAAACCTGACCACGGAGTTCTCCCGACCGGTAACCGGACTGCCAAATCTTACCTTGCAGCGACTTCAGGGTTGTGACTTTACGATCCCGGTCTATTAACCAATGGATGTAGTGGACGACGGAGACTAGGGTCCTACTAATATCGTGCAGACCTGATTGCCACAAAGGAGGATCAAGATCAGCGCTCAAGTCCGATTGATATTGTTTCCACAACCCTTCGAGATCGGAACGAACTTCTAGGGTGTGGCTGTT
Organism: Binatia bacterium; assembly: GCA_963664015.2. Taxonomy (GTDB): domain Bacteria; phylum Desulfobacterota; class Binatia; order UBA9968; family CAXXLF01; genus JACZQL01. Next base: position 2,142,627 of record CAXXLF010000002.1, read on the forward strand.
CTTTCGAAGATAGGCCTCAACGTGTTCCCGAGCGAAGGGAAAAAGGACGTCGGTCACAAATGTTATAGGTGAAGTCGTCCCCTCGATGTCTAGAATGACGGCCTGGAAGGTCTTGCTGGATATTGAAGCGGCCACCTCAGCTCTTGGCGGGCTGGACGGCGATATATTGGGGACCTAGGCACACGGGCTCGTAGCCTTTATCGACTCCACTCTGGGTATAATGGGGTGTCCAGCCCGCAGGATCCTGGAACAAACGAATGCATCGTATTTCTCTTTCGCCGCACAAGTGAAACCAGTGGTGAGTATCCTTGGGGACACGAATGAGATCACCGGCTGCCATTTCGATGGCTACGACCGGCCCCTGGCTGGGACGAATATGAAAGAGCCCACGGCCATGAATGACAAATCTCACCTCGTCTTCGTCGTGCCAGTGCTCTCGATCGAATTTGGCGAGCATTGCGTCAAGCCCGGCGGTTTTGGGATTCACGTCAATGACATCGGCTGTGACGTACCCACCACTCGCTTTGAGCTTTTCGATTTCCTTGCCATAGGCTTTGAGCACAGCCTCTTCTGGATCGTCCTGGGCCACCGGCTGGCTGGGTTCCCACTGCTCGTAATCGATTCCCATATTTTTCAAATATCGGGCTATGCTTTCAGAATCGGTGATGGTTCGATTCTCGTCGGGGATTCTCAAAACGGCCATCAGTGAAGTGCTCCTTAGCGCTTTGCTATTGCCAGGCGACTCGCCTGTGGAACCGTGGCGGCGCTGCCGGCTTCAATCCCGATTGTTCGTCCCCTGACTTCCAACAAGAACTCCAGAATTTCCACATGGCGTTTGGCCTCGCTGAGGTCTCGTCCCCAGGTGTATAGGCCGTGGCCGCGTAGCAGGACCCCGTGGCAGTAGGGGTATTGCTCCAGTATTGCCTGGACCTCTTTGCTCAAGGCCGACATGTCCTGTGAATTCGCCACAATTGGGAGCCATTCCTGGTACTCATGGGTGGCCACACCTCGGAGACCCTTCAACATCTCGTAACCTGCGAGGGTGAGCCCGCCTTGGGCGGCTTCCCGTTCGGAAAGCAATGTGCCCCACACCGAGTGAGTGTGGAGAACGGCGTTCGCCCCAAGGTGGTTAGTGATCATGAGATGCAGTTTTGCTTCGGCGGAGAAACGGTGCGAGCCTTCTATGACTTTCCCGGACTCGTCAATTTGTACGATTTGCTCCGCACGAAGATTGCTCTTATCGATCCCCGTGGAGGTGATGGCAAGGCGCAAGGGATTTCGATTGACCACTGCGCTGAAGTTACCGCTTGTCCCCAGGGCCCATCCCCGTTGGCATAGCTCGCGTCCCACCTGGGAAAGGTGTTCGGCGATCCTAGAGAATTGGGTTTTCGTCTCTTCTTGTTCCATGTGCTTTTGGACGGCCATTTTTGGGCCATAAAAACAAAACGAGGTGAAAGTAACCAATCAGGGGGGATATGTCAACCCGGCGAAACCAGGGTTACAAAACACCTAAAAAGGCTTTTCCCGTCCCGCGTAGATGACCTGTCTCTTAGCATCGTCTTTCTCCAGAGATCTCAAATGGACATTGCGGAAGAGGGTAAGGGGCTCAGTTCGGCCATTGACGAAGTTTCCCTCGATCGCCTGCATCTGGGCTTCGCCAAGGGGATGGAGAAACTGTTCGTTTCGCTGGCGTAGTTCTTTGGCCCGGACCTGCTTGATCCGTTCTTTGACAACCTCGAATTCCTGTTCGCTCGGAGGTGTGGCGGCCAGATGAGCGATGGTTTCAGGTCCATGGTATAGCTCGTCGGCGACGATTTCCTTTTCGATAGGGACGATTCGTGCAAAGAAGGGGTCCGACGGATCGAGCTGGCTCATCATATGATGCCAACCGACCGCACCGCCCTCGCCGCAAGCCAGGATCGCTGCAATCCCCCAGGGGGAGCTTCCCTTACAAACCCTCGCCCGCGTCGTGTAGTAGGCGTAGCTGTATGGCCAGACGGCCTTGGTGTCTTCGAAGCTCCCTCCAAAACGCCAACCGTAGGCACCGGGATTACCGTAGCGCTGCCAATCTTTGACCGGACATGGCTTGTTATCCAGGTACCAGATGAGGACCTCCATGTATAAGGCATAGTGTTCCACCTCTTCGGTGGCGTCGTGGAGGGCCTTTTTGACTTCGTGAATGTTTCCCAGGGGTTCGGTCGGGCCGAGGAGCCTTCGGGCATGAACGTGTGCCGCCGTGTATTCCTTTGCCGCCTGAAGGGCTAGCCAGTGGATATCGCGTTCCCGCGTCCGCTGTGCCACGTACCCATCGACGACCTGCTTCATGGCGGCAGCCGAGCGGTCCATAATCTCCAAAATCTCTTCATGCACTTTATCCGGTGAAAGCGCCATATTACCCCTCCCCTGTCTTTCCCGTTATCTCTTAAATGCTTTCTGATGGAATGTTTAACAGAACGCCTTCAAGTCCGTAAAGAGTTTTGACCGCCGATCAATGCGGATGGTCACAGATTAAGAGTTATTTAAGAATGCTCACCGCAGAGGTCGCAAAGAATTACTTTTTTTGTTTGTCGGGAGACGACGACAAACAAAAACATGCCTTCTTCAGAGTAAGTCTTTTGCCCAATCGTCGTCTCCCGATTGGGCAAAAATTCTTCCCTCGGCGTACTCTGCGTCTCTGCAGTGAAATGTCCGAATCCTTATCTGCGATAATCTGCGGTTAATTATTCCTAACGCTTTGCGCCATGCGCTTAGCGCTTTGTTGCCTGCTGTGCCTAGATTTCAATGCCGATGCCTGCTTGGCGGGCCTTATCATAAACCAATTTGCCCAGCGCCATAAAGCCTACCCCCTGGTCGCTGTTTTGTTTGAAGAGGGTGATTTCTTGTGGATTGGATCGGCCTGGGATCTTGCCCGCAACCAGCTGCCCGAGTTCACCGATGTCTTTCCAGCCAATGATATCCCTGTTGATTGGTTCGAGCAGGTCCCCTTGCTCGTCCTGTCGTGCTTGTTCCACCAGCGTGGCAACAATGACATCAGCGCGCCGTAACACCTCGTCATCGAGCTCTCGTCTCGGGGATGAAACCAGTCCCTGTTCGAGCAGTTCTTTGTTACTGCCGACGATGGAGGTTACGTGGACTCCGGGAGTCAACCACTCGCCGTAAAGGACCGGGACGTTGCTTCCGGTAGCGCAAACCACCAAGTCGGCAGCTGAGGCTGCCTGCTCCGGATGGTTTACGGCTTCCAGTTCGGCTTGGACGTGCTTTTGCATTTGTGCGCAGAATGCACTGCGGTTTTCCCGAATCCGACTGTAGACCTTAACCTTTTCAATGGGTCGGATGGCGCACATGGTCATCAAGTGGCGACGGGCTTGGCGCCCGGTGCCGTAAAGTCCCAGGACCCGGGCGTCCGGTCGGGCAAGGACCCTTGTTCCGACGGCGCTCGTGATGCTCGTCTCGGTCGCAAACATCTCATTGGGGCCATCGAATTCAAAGAGCGGTAGGGATCCAACGATGAGGGCCAGTAGATCGGCGGATTCGCTGTCGTAGAGTACGTATACTCTGGCACCTGCATGAGCGTACTGTTGGGCCTCACGGGTATAGCTGAAACGTTCGTAATGAATGAAGGTCCCGGCAGCGCTCAGATCATGGCATCCCCCGGGGTGAATCGTGAGCCTTCGATCCTCATGCAGCATACGCAGGCGTGGTAGGCTGAAGTGGGGTCTCTCCCCCTGATTGCGAAAGCCCTGTTCCACGGCGTCAATTGCCTCATGGAGGTTGATCAAGCCCTTGAGATCCTGAGATTTTATAACGAGGGCCATAGGTCTATCCGCCTTCGCAGAAGATCATGGGTGGCCTACTCCGCCGCCGTAGCCTAGGGCTACGATGGCTGGATAAGCCCTGGGATGAATGCGACGGTCGGACCCTCCGCCCTGCGGCCCAAAGCCTTCGGGTGACGGGCCACAGCTCGAAGAGCAAAGGAGGGTGCTTCGGCGGATTCCGCCGAAGAAATGAAGGACACCCCGGTTGTAAGCCCGTGGTGTCTTCATTTTCCGTCCCGCTCAAACCCTTGGAACACACGGGTGGGAGCATACAACGAGGGTGCGTGAGGGGCAACCGGTTAGTTGTGAATCGGAATCTGCGGTGAGATACGCTAAGGCTCAAAGCCCGTATAGGGCGAGGGGATTGTCTCCCAGAATCTTGTCGATAGACTCGCTTGGGATTTTGCCGTCGGTCTTGAGCTTGCGCAGCGCGTTGATCTCCGATGCGGTGTCGTTGTGACCGTAATCAGTCCCCAGAACGATATGGTTGTCTCCTACGTGTTCGAGAATGTAGGGCAGATCGTCGCTGGTCTGGCAGGCTACATAAATGTGGTTCTCCCTGAGGAGTTCCGTGGCAGGCCAAGCCTTCCGTTTTTTGTGGTAACCGATTTCCAGGTGGTTCATGACGTATGGGAGCCATTCGGCACTGACCTCGACAAAGGCCCAGCGCAGGTCGGGAAACTTTTGCGGTAACTCGGTAGTGATGAGGCTGCCGAAAAAGTTAATGGGGCCGAATTTAAACTGTGCCAGACTGGCTCCCCGCCCGAAAATATCGAACATGTCCAGATTCCCCTGTGAGGCATGAACACAAATGGGCATTCCCAGACGGCTCGCCTCTTGATAGAGGGGGAAAAAATACGGGTCCGTGGGGAGCTTGTCGGCCTCGACCCCTCGTATAAAGACGCCGCAGGCGCCGTTCTCCTTGCCGAAGTTTAACTCCTCGATAGCTTGGTCCAGGTAGTGGAGTGGCGGTATGACTACCCAGCGCAGGCGGCCTTCCCCTGCTTTCCAGATATCGGCAAGCCAGCGGTTGTAGCTCTTGCACAAGGCCGTGTCCACATGGGGCAAGGGCGTCAGGGCCCGTAAAAAGAGGCTTGGGTAGAGCACCTGAACATTGATCCCCAGCTCGTCCATATGGGCAAGGCGGGCTTCTATATCCTCCATCTCCCGCGTCTCTCGGGCGGTGTCGTATCCGATGTTTCCGTCCTTGGCGAAGACCCGGTTCCCGATCATCCAGTACTCGCCTGCCTGCCGCCTGCCGTCAGTCGGTTTCGCCGGGTGTTTGAAGACCATGATACGTGGCCCAAATGCCCGTTCACTTTCACTCATGTACTCCCAGGTTCGCTCCCATTCCACCACATGCGCGTCGGCGTCAATGATCGACATTGGTTCAATCCTCATTTTTTGCGAGTTTGGGAATGCTGATGTTGTAAAGCCGAGCTACGTTCTCTCGCAGCAGCTTGGCCCGAGTCTCGGAGGGAAGGCCTCCCATGTCTCTGGCCACGATGTCACGTGAGTGAGGCCACGTGGAATTGCCATGGGGGTAATCATTGGACCACATACAGTTATCAGTTCCCCACCACGACAGCATATGGCCTCCCACGGCATCGTTAAAAAAGGTGGCGTACACCTGCCGGTGGAAGTACTCGCTGGGCAGCAGCTTTATGGATAACGCAGAGGGCCGACTGGAGGCAAAGCGTTTGAAGTAGTAATCCCACTGCTCAAGGACGAACGGGATCCAACCGATCTCATTCTCTACGCAAACGACTTTGAGCCGGGGAAATCGCTCCAGCACGCCGGAGTAGATAATGTCGTATAAGGTGTCAACGGCCTGGAACATCTTGTGGTTCACGCTGCTCCGGTTTTGGTTGATGCTGGGATCGGGTGCCTGGACAGTGGGCTGTTCCAGGGCGCGGCCCTTGCTGTAGCCGTGGCCGCTCAGGATGTGGAGGTTGACCGGCATCTCCAGTTCCTGAGCCGCTGCCCAGAATCGCTCGTAGTGGTCAGAGGTAAAAGGTAATTCAGGCGGAGGAACCTGCCAGATGACTGTCCCGCGAAGCCCGGCCTTCCGGCACCGCTCCATCTCCTCTATGGCCCCGTCGATGTCATACATGGAAAGCATGGCAAGGCCAATGAGTTGGTCCGGCGCTGCCTGGCAGTAATCAATAAGCCAATCGTTGTAGACCCGCGTGCAGGCCTTTTCCAGGGAAGGGTCATCCAGGCTCAAGACTTTGAGCCCGTGGGTGGGGTAGAGGACTTCCCCGCTGACACCGTCGGCCGCCATCTCTTTGACCCGCTGCCTCTTATCCATGGCCCCGGGATGATCGTTTTTCCTGCGGCCGCCGAAGCCCGGGGCACGGTCTTGGAAGGCCTTGGGCAGTTGTTTCTTCCAAAGGCCCTCGGGCTCGATGACATGGGAGTCCGATGATATGAGAATCTCGTCGGCAATCGGTGTGGCCGGTCGGCCGTAAGTGCGTTCTAAAACAGCCATTACTCCGTCTTTCCCATTGGATGATCGATTGGCGTGGAATTATGCGCCGAAGAATTTACCTGGGATCGGTACGCCTGGGATATTTTTGTTTTCCTCATCCGAAAGGGGGCGCCCATGGGTTCCCAAGCGATAGCCGCCCTCGGGTTTTCTGCCGGCGCCGACTCGGACCAGCACCAGGTTCTCATTACCCGTGCTCTGAAAGTAGTAATAAGCGCCCCTGGGCAGCATGATCCCCTCGTGTTTGTTGACCACAGTCGTGTTTCCGGATTCGTCATGGAAGGTCGCCTGACCTTGCATAATTATGAACGAGTGATCTTCGTCCTGGTGCGCATGGAGTCCGTTTTCGCCCCCTTCAGCGTATACCTTGATCCGTACTTTCAGCAGATCCGTCCCGGCGACAGTCTTATTCGTTCGCCCAGCCGATAAGAGCGGCGTCTTGAGAGAGAAGATCTGCGCTTTGGGTCGACTCTCAGTTTTCATGTGGACCTCCTTCCTGCCTCCCGTCTTATCCCCCTATCGTTCGGATCGAGCCTCCGGTCGATGGAATTCTATTATACCCTGTCCCAATGCTTCTGCACCCGCCCTTACGGATGGGTACTGGAAACCCAGCGTTGAGCAGCACCGGGTTGGAATTTCTGCTGGCGGCGATCTCGCATCTTCTGTAAGAATCCGGTCAACCCGGTTTCAATGATATCATGGGTTGGGTCTCGGATGATTCCGAGGAGATCTGCTCCCGGCTGGACCTTATCTATATCCCGAGCCAATAGCTCACGCAACATCATGATCCCGCGATCGGGAGTCGCCAATCGCTCGGTGGTCCGATTGGCGATGGGGCCCTGGGTTTCCCAAGCCATGTAATCCTGGGCGTCTACCCGGTCCAGTCTGTGTTTGGTGAATGGGTGACGCGCGTCAACGGGAGTCTTGAAAGGCTCGACATATTCCACGGCTGGCTCATAATCCTGGGGTACAGGCTTGCCGTCCTCCGAATGCTCGAAGATCCCGTAATAGATTTGCGTATGGGTGTCGTCAACGGGTACGCGAATATGGGTGTAATTGGCGAGCCGGAGAACGTTGGGGAAGATCAGAGGATGTTCGTCCACGAAGCCAACTTTATAGGTTCGCTTCTTCATGATGCCATAGGGGACATTGATGAACTCGTCCTTTTCTACGTCATCGGTATGTCCCCGCGTCGTGTTGGTTGCGCTTCTTCGCCTGGCTGTCGCATCCTGATGCAGAATCTGAAGATGCGCGGGGTCCACCGAGTTCTCCATGGCCTGAAACCAGTTGCAGTCGAGTTGAGGTTTTACGGAGATCCGCCACTTCCCATCGGGCCGCGCCCAGACATCGTACTTGGGGATTATCGGCGTAGGTTGCGGGCCCATATAGGTCCAGTACAGCCCTACGAAGTTTTGTACCGGATAGGCAGTGTTCTTTACCGTCAAGTGAAACTTGCTCTCCGCGAGCTCCGCTGGGCATTCTAAACAGTTCCCCTTCACGTCGTACAGCCAGCCGTGATAGGCGCAGGCGATTCCCCTTCCCTCAACTCGGCCGTACGCCATGGATGCCCCGCGGTGGCAACAACGGTCGCCGATCAAACCGACACGGCCGCTTCGGTCCTTGAAGAGAACCAGGTCCTCACCCAAAATACGGACGAACTTGGTGGGATTCTCTTCGGTCAGCTCTTGGCCCACAACTACCGGGTATCAGTAGCGACGGAGTAGATTTCCCGCCGGTGTGCCCGGACCTACCGGGGTCAATGTTTCGTTTTCTTCCCGCGTCAACATGATAGGTGCCTGCTTCGATCTTTTAACGATAGACAGATTCAGGCATCTGGAACTCTGCCCCCGATCTTTTCAATGCTTCTGTAAAGTCTTTGCGTACCTGAGGGTCTTCGTCCCGGTACTCGATGGTATTTCCGCCCTGGGACTGGTCCAGGTTCCAGGTCGTCTCATCGCCCGGCGCCCCGTACACTGGCCGCGGATAGCCGCCGAGAAAAGCGAGAACTCGAAAGCGCTCTTTTGAGGTGCCAAAGTGGGCATGATACCAGTTATCACCGCCAGGAGCTGCACTGATGAGCCCACCCTCGGTATAATCTTGTCTCTTGACCATATGGCCTTTCCCGGTTTCCCATGGACGGATTCCTAGCTCCCTGGGCCATGTGATGGAGTATCCCTGCCCGCCCACACAGACCACGACCGCCCCCGATGGATGGTAGTGGGCTTTGGAGTATCGCCCCGGCGGGTACTGGGCGAGAAAACCTCGGAAGGTGTTTCCGGAAAGTTGCCAAGTAAAATGGCGGTGGCCGGCACCCCGTTGGTTTTCCAGTGGTAGCTCACAGTTCATAGTGTCGGGTATCAGGTTGCTGGGGTTGATGTATCGACCCGAATGCGGGTTGGTTGTCAGTTGATCAGCGGGCTTGAAGTAGTCCGCGTTGGCTCCGTAACGGTCGTCGAATTCGAAAGAATTCTCAAATATGAATTGACGGCTCCGGTAAAGGGCCATGATGGGAGGCGCATTGGTGGCAACGAGCACCAGGGCCGGGCTGGATGCGGCATTCACCAGACGATGCCAGGTATTGAGAGGGGAAGAGAAGAGACTGCTTTTCTGCCACTCAAAGACCTGCTTCTTTTGGGGACTGCTGTCTTTCCAGATCTCAGTGGTACCGCGGCCCTCCACAACGTAGTATATCTCTTCGTACATGTGCCTTTCGGCGTTCAGGGCCCCCCCGGGAGGGATTTGGATAAGATACAGGCCGGATCTCCCGCCGATCCCGTTAAGCTCCAAATAAGCGCCCTGGCCGCCGGTCCGTTTCCAGGGACCCAGAGTCACATCTCTCACATCATAAATACCCAGGCCCCGGACGATTGGAATGCCCTCTTCCTCAATAAAAGACTCGTAGTCTGTCGGAGGCCGATTCCAGCGGAAACGCCCTACGACTTTTAGATCTTCCTCAGCCATGACTTTCCCTCCAGATGTATAATCCCAGGTAAATTTTTCACTAGCGGTGTTGAACTGGACTCCGTCCAAATCGAAAAGCGACCCGATGCAGAAATTGGAGTGCCAGACTCGTGGGTGCCCAATACGCAGAACTCCTATACTGATGGCACATATATACCTCTCCAACTTCCTTGGCAAGAGGGTTTTAACGGTTCCGCGGCCCTTCAAAAGCACAATTTTCCCATCTCGTTATGGAACCGGGCCAACAGGATTTACGGTCTCCGCTTGACACCGCCAGCCCAGTGATATAGACGCCGATGGAGTCGTCCGCCGTTGATTACTCTCTCCCCACACTGCCCATGGGTGGAAAAAGGCGGGTGGGTTCCCAATCTAATCCAATTCAGGAGGTTCCAGACCCATGGCCTTTTCAACCATTGAACCAGAAAAAACAGGGCTTCTCTTCTTCGACATGCTCAATGTCTACTACCGAAACCCGAAACGTGAAATTAAAAGCAAAGCCCTGGAAACGGTAATGGCCAATGCAGTCCAATTGCGTGATGCAGCCCGGGCTGCGAGCATTCCCATTTTCTACGCCAAGGCGGATCATCGGCCGGACGGTTCAGACACAGATCCTCTGCTTACGGATACGGACATGAGGTTGAATCCCTGGAAAGACCCCGAACGGATCGGCAGGCAGGTACCGGCTGCGCAGCATGGTTCATGGGAAGCAGAGGTGATCGACGAAATTGCGCCCGAGCCATCGGACTATCTGATTAACAAGCACCGATGGAGCGCGTTCTTTCAAACTCACCTGGAGTTGTCCCTGAGGGCACGAGGAATCGATACCGTATTGGTGTCCGGGGGAGCGACCGAGATCGGAGTGGCAAGCACCGCGTATTCGGCTCGAGACTTGGGGATTAACCTGATTATTGTTAAAGACGCCTGCTCCTCCGGCCACCCGGAAATTCTGGCAATGTACATGGACAAGGTATTCCCTCGGATGGGGCGGGTTCGTACCACCGAACAGGCCATAGAGATGATCCGACGGTAGGCTGAGGAGTAGCTGATTTCTTGACCGGGCTTTGTGGGATGGATAGGATCAACTTGGATTAACTTGATTGAATATTCTTTCGCAGAAGACCGAGGGCTTAAGCCCTTGGTCGCTTTATTTACAGGATGATGGAGATGTCTTGGGATGCTAGAACCGCTTGATCGAGCCAGAGATCGCGACGAGCGAGCTTCCATGCTCCGTTCACCCGCCGTATGATATCCCGTCGTTCGCCGGAAAAAAGATCGTAATGGACCGACTCCCCACGATACCGGTACACTAGTAGATTGGATTTAACCTCGACTGTATCCGGATTCCCGCCCGCCACTATTCGGATGTTGGATACAAAATGCCTGGTGCGGGAGGGAGGATCTTCGGCTACGACTCCTGGCATCCTTAAACGCCTTATTCGCATATCGAGGGACTTCCAATTCTCGCTTAGCCATGCTCCATCTCTGAGAATCTCCGAGTCTCCGTTTTTCTTTCCCGTGTCTCTGATCGGCACTTGATAGACGACGTCCTCGGTGAGTTGCTCTAGCCACTCCTCGAACCCTCGGTCGTCCAGTAACTCCGCCTCGTGCATGAGAAACTCGACCACTTGGCGATGGGTATGATCATTGACCGTGTGTGCCATAGGTAAAACTGCTCTAGATCCATAGGCAAGGAAGCCCTGATCCTCTATTGTCCTCCGATCAGGTTCTGTAGCCAGTTCCGATAGAAGGACCTAAGGTTAGATTCCAGAAAACGCGTTTTATTGGTATAGACTTTGCCCGGACCGGGAAAGCTCGTGTCGAGTTCGGAGTTGTTCATCCCCATTGATATATTCTGGAGCAACTTGCGGCTCACTGGTCCCTTGGCCGTTTGTGAGGCACCCGACCATACCACAACGTCGTCCTGCTCGAAGACACCGCTGGGACCGAAACCCCGTAGATAAGCCTTATACGCCTTCTCCTTGAACTCCTGAGAGGTATCTTTCTCTACCAGGCACCAGGACCAAATCTCGGTTTGGTCCACCGAAATGGGGTTCCAGAGCCTGAGGGAAAGGTAGCCTACCGATGACGCCCCCGGCTCATCGGCAAAGGCAAGATCCATGAAGGCCAGGTTGGGAAGGATGTTTCCTCCGAGGCTGGTGGCCCTATTGAGCACTTCCTGTTGACCAGGGAGAAGATTACGTTTGAGCGAGGCAGTAACAGAATCCGGATAACCTCTCACCCACAGGACGGGATGGCCGGCTTCGACACCCCGGATCCAGATTCCATGGCCGTTTTCCAGAGAGATGTTGGCAACCCACGGGGGGCCATCGGTGATTGGCCAGGTGCCAAGCTTCAAGGCGCTAATATGGGTAAAGGGAAAATGTGCGGTATCGCCTACAAACTGATCGGCGGGCAGCTTCCAATTAGTCGGGATCACCCAGCGATGGGGAGGTCCCAAAGTTTGTAGTCCCTCATCACTCCGTTTCGTTAAAATGTCCAGATACCATTTCGTTTCACCTAGAAAGTCTTCCAAGGAGGGGGAATCTGCATTAAAGGTAGCGAAAATCAAGCCGTTATAGTGTTCTACTTTCGCGGCCTGTATGAGGCTCCATTGGTCGGGGCTCAGCTTTCCCCCGTAGGCCTCAATTCCCGGGACCCCGATCAACGCCCCCGTGTTGTCGTAGCACCAGCCATGGTAAGAACACTCAAAGTTTTTCGTGTTTCCTTGCCCACTGCGGCAAACGATATTGCCCCGATGGCGGCAAGTGTTTATCAAGACGCGTATCTTATCGTCATGTCCCCGGACCAGGAGTACGGATTCCGAGGCCATGCTGCGAGCTACGTAATCGCCTGGTTTGGGTACCTCCGATTCATGTCCTACAAACAACCAGGTCCGGATAAAGAGTCGATCCAGTTCCAGCTCGAAAATTGCCTGGTTGCTGAAAACCTCTGACGGCAGTAGTCCGGCGTCGATGTTTTTTGCAATTTCTTCCAGGTTTGGCTCAAGGTTGCAAGCTTGGGGTTCGGCTTTGTTCATGTGAGACGAATCGGTGGATTAAGACCTTGTCGGAATTCTTATCCGAGCCGGAGAGCTTGGTGTGTGTCTAACTCAAGGCCTATATCAATGAGAAAAGGGGGTGTCAACTCGAAATCGAACGGGGCGATCTGGCTGGCTAGACGGGGCTTCCCGAGGGGGCCTGTCCGGACCCATGGCGGCGTCTGTTTTTGGATCGTTGTGGTCGGTTTGGCCTTTGCCCATCGGGACATGCGGGGGGTGTGTGTCGAGCGGTCTTAACCGGCGATGGAGAATCGCCAGAGGCGCGGGGGACAGGCTTACCCAAGAGTTTCTCAATCGCTCGAATTTGATTCCTGTCGTCGTTCGTCACGAAGCTCGTGGCGCAACCCACTGCCTTCATTCGAGCAGTGCGCCCGATGCGGTGCACATAGTCCTCCGGGCATTGAGGGAGATCGAAGTTGATCACGTGGCCGATATTGGCCACATCGATACCGCGGGCCGCAATGTCGGTTGCTACCAGTATCCGGTAGCGCCCGCGCCGGAAGCCTTCCAGGGCTTTTCGCCGCTTGGGGAGTGAAAAGCTACCGTGAAGTACTGCTACGCTGAAACCACTGCGCTCCAGGGCTTCTCCCAGTCGGTCCGCCCGATGTTTGGTTCGGGTAAAGACCAGGGCTGATACGTCTTCTTCTTTTAGCACTGACAGCAGGAGAGACGTTTTATTCGCTTGTGTCGTGTGACGCAGCATTTGAGTTACACCGGCCACCGTGGTAGCCGGCTTGGCTACGGTGGCACGTACGGGGTCCTTCAGGGACAGACGGGCGAGTTCTCCTAAGTCCGCAGGCAAGGTTGCAGAAAAGAGAAGGGTTTGACGTTCCTCGGGCAAGGCATTGAGGATTTCATTGAGCTGGGGTGCAAAACCCATATCGAGCATCCGGTCCGCTTCGTCCAGCACCACGATCTCGAACCGGGCCAGATCGATGGTCCCTTGCCACATATGGTCCAACAATCGCCCCGGTGTTGCCACGACAATTTGAGGGTGCTGACCCAACCCACGGACCTGGGCTTTCATGTCATCGCCGCCCACAATTGTTGTGGCAAAGACTTTACGGGAATGGCCGAGTTGATCCACCGTACCTTGGGTCTGGAATGCCAACTCCCGGGTGGGGGCTAGGATTAACCCGATGGGGGGGCCTTTGGGCCTTTCGGCAAGGCGCTCAATCATGGGAATGACAAAGGCCGCTGTCTTACCCGTACCGGTCTGGGCGCAGCCCAGGACATCGCGACCTTGAAGGCCTAGGGGTAATGCCTTGGCTTGTATGGGTGTCGGCTCAGTAAAACCCGCTCGGGCGATATCACGCAACAGGGGGGCGGATAAGCCGAAGGAGTCGAATCGTGAAATTTCGTCTTTGGACATAGAAAGGTTCCTTAATTTGAGAGGATCAGTTGAACGCGTAGTCAGAAAAACGTGGGAAACAGAGGGGTGGAGTCAGTTCCAAAGAAAATCTGATCGCGAGGTCATCGTCGGGTTGGAGCAGGACTCATATAAATTATGGCCCTCCAAACCTTTACAAATAGATTACAGGAAACTCCCCGATTGTCAATGGAAGGGGGTTGGGACGGCCGTAGGGCCTCAAGATTCAAGCCATTACACCGAGGTTTTAGATTTTAAGTCGGGCATGACATGGCGGGTAAAAAGTTCGACTGAGCGCAGAGCCTCACTTCGGGAGAGATCTCCAAAGGCGAATTGCCCTACCAGATAGTTTGCCTCCGATTCCGTAAGCTGGGATCCCAATGAGTCGCTGACATGGTTTGGAGTGCCCGCAATGCCGAGTCCGCCCTCCACGAGCGCGTCGAAATCCGGTGGACGCGGGTGCGTCGGGTGATCACCACGGGCTTTGTATAAATGGTTGAAACTCTGGTGCCATTTTAGGTACGCACGGCGCGCCAATTGAAGCGCCTCGGAATCGCTTTCGGCAATGACGATGAAACGGCTAAGCCCGATCATCGGCATCTCGCTGCTCCTCCTGCCGCTTTCCCGCCAGACGGCCCGATAGCGGTCGGCGAAGGTCCGTGTCTCTTGGGCGGGGTCCAGGCTCACGATGTGGAGACCCTTGCGAGCAGCACGCTCCGCGCTCTCGGGAGAGTGAACACCGTACCAGATTGGGGGATGGGGTTTTTGCAGCGGTTCGAGCTCCATCGGGACATTTTTAAAGGAGAAAAACTCGCCCTCGAAATCGAGCGTCTTGCAGGTGAGACCGCGTAGGATCAGCTCCAGTGCTTCAGTGTAGATTCGCTGGGCCTCGGCGGGTTCCCCTCCGTAGAGCCCCAGTTCAATGGGTGAAGCGCCCCTGCCAAACCCGATCTCGAGTCGTCCGCCGCTCATCTGATCCAGCATGCAAATTTCCTCGATCAGCCGAACTGGATGATAAAGTGGCAGCGCATAGACCAATGGACCGAACCGCAATCGCCGCGAGCGTTGGGCAACAGCGGCAAGAAACACGCTTGGCGAAGGCGCCATTCCCAGCGGGGTCGAGTGGTGCTCGGCAAGATGATAGGCATAAAAGCCCGCGTTATCGTACGCTTCGATCAGATCGAGACGGGCGTCGTAATAATCCTTCAATGGCAGATCGCTTCGGTCCAGGTGGTCGAATCCGCCGAATTCCATACCTTGAGTTTTCCGCCTTACTGATTCGTCTTTTACCTTTTAACTTGGCCCTTACACACCGGGGAGGGCCGCCGCCTCGGGCGAAAAGAAGCTCTGAAAATCGATCTGGGTAGGGGACAGTCCCTGCTCGTAAGCAAATTGGGTCATGGCCTCCAGCGCACGCCGGTTGTTTTCCATACTGTAGGCCCAGTAGTCCTCTCCCATGAGAACACGCTGCTCGTCAACTGCCGCGCTTGCCCAGGAGATTACCAGGACCTGCGGGTCCGCTCCCTGGAGCCGATTGAAGGCTTCGTCGCGGGCTCGGCGAAAGGCCTCGAGGAGAGCTACCGGCGCTGTGGGGTGCCGTCCGACAAATTCCTGACTAAGCGTCACCACGTGGCTGATGGGGAAGATCCCTGTCCTTTTAAAATAGGTTTGCTCCTCCGTCTTGTAGTCACGGAACAAACGGCGCACCCGTGGGTCCCGTCTTGAAATCGAAGGGGGAACGTTGGGGTCGATAACCGCGTCCAACGAGCCTTCTAACAACAACGAGTCCAGGTCGTTCTGTCGGTCAAGCGGCTCGACACGAATCCCTACTGGTAGACTCGTTACATCAGGGCGGAGCGTGACCCAGCGGATTCGGGTCAGGTCCACACCGTAGTAATGCTGGAGAGCCCCCCGCGCCCAGACACCGGCGGTGTTCACCCAGAAAGGAATCCCCACCCGTTTGCCCTCAAGGTCTCTGGGGGATTCGATTCCGGCTGCACTGTTGACGTAAATGTACGAAAGACGAAACTTGCGGTTGGGAAATGCAGGGATGGAGACGTATGAGCGGCCTTCGGCTTTGCTACGCACCAGTGCCGCGAAGCCAAAATCCCATGCGTCGGCGTCGCCTTCTCCTGCTTCAATGACTTCCAGGTTGAAGCCTTCAACCTTAACGGTCCCGTCAGTCAAGGGCCGGTTGGTGTCTACGGTGGGTTCTCGAAAGCAAAAACGAAGCTTCGGATTGTTCATGTTGCTTTCCCTTTCTCCCTGGTGGCGCCCCTGGAGTGACGAGGGCACGGTTACCCTTTTGTCTCCAGTAACTGACAAAACTCGATCAATACGCCGTCGGGATCTCGGGCGTAAAAGTTCCGGCTTCTTGGCGACAACTGGACGATGTCGGAAATGACCTGGCCTTCGCTCGACCGTTGGACCTCGCGGTATTTGGTGTCGGCATCGGGCACGTTAAAGGCTAAATGGGGGCATCCGACCCGGTTGTGTTGGAGGTCGAGTGGGGTGCCACCGCCCCCCACGTATTCGATGAGCTGAAGAGTGAAGCTGTCGGAGGTCAGGTACATGAATTTGATATGTGCATCGGGGTTTTTTGTGTACTCGCCATAGGCTTTGCTCTTGAGCTCCAATGGCTCTCCTTCCTCCATGCCGATGACATCGCGGTAAAAGGCGACGGACCGTCCCAAGTTCTTTACCGTGAGTCCAACGTGAAATAGTTCCGCCATGGTTCCCTCTTCAGTCTGCCTATTCGGGTCTCTCAATGACCGGCTCTCACCTAATGCCTGCAAAGCAGATTTGCTCGGGCTTGTCAATTTCCGGCGAAGACCGTTTGACAGCCTGTGCACCGAGGTGGGGAAATTTCATTATCCCCTCATGGGAAAAAAAAGTGAAAAGACTAGTTTAGCGTATGCCCGTTATTAAGACTATCGTCAAATTGACCGCTAAGGGATTACTCCTGTGGGGCCTCTGTGTCTTTGCTTACCAAGCCTACGTCTGGATCAGATTGGGGCGGTGGATCGACCTGGACGTTCTCTGGATGGTTCACCGGT
This sequence comes from Binatia bacterium, assembly GCA_963664015.2. Classification (GTDB taxonomy): domain Bacteria; phylum Desulfobacterota; class Binatia; order UBA9968; family CAXXLF01; genus JACZQL01. The sequence goes on from CAXXLF010000002.1 coordinate 2,159,374, forward strand.
TTTTCTCTTTCGACGAGGGGCTTGACCTGCATGGGCTCTCGCTTTGGGTGCTCGACTTCCTCCCACTTTCTTTGTCTCTGATAGTTCTCGGTGTTTTTCTTCTTGCATCCGTCTACCGTGGGGAAAAAGATCGGAGTCGGGTTATCGATGACGTTGAAAAGAAAATGAGGGCCAGACAGTACCGGGACAGGCTCTGAGGGGCTCAATGGGTTGGTAAGCCTCAAAATTCTCAAAATATGATCTCGACTGCCGTTGCCATCGAGGGACGGGCGGTGCTTCTCCAAAGTTCGGTGTTCTTTACTCACTCTAGATCTGGACCCCCTTGCATCTCCCTGATAAAGGGTAGGAGGCTTCGATTCCTCCCGAGTTATAGGAATACACTGGAAGCCGTAAAGGAGGATCCACATGCGCTATGAACTGTACTACTGGCCCGGTATTCAGGGCCGCGGCGAGTTTGTCCGACTAACACTGGAAGACGCGGGTGCGGACTACGTGGACGTCGCTCGCAACGGCAAAGAGGGGACTGCGGCCTTGAGACATTTTATGGAAAGCCGTTTGGAATCCCGTCCGCCCTTCGCACCGCCATTCTTGAAGGCCGGTAAGTTGGTTATTGGTCAGACTATGAACATCCTGCTCTTTCTCGGGCCGCGTCTTGGTCTCGTGCCAAAAAGCGAGGCGGGGCAGCTCTGGGCTCACCAGTTGCAGCTCACCGTTGCCGATTGGGTGCTAGAGGTTCATAACGCCCATCACCCGATTGCCGGTGGGCTTTACTATGAAGAGCAGAAGGCTGAGGCAGAGCGCCGCAGCAAGATTTTTAGAAACGAGAGGCTACCGAAGTACCTGGATTACTTCGAAGGTCTGCTTAATCGCAGCATCAAGGGAAACCCCTTTCTTCTGGGCAAGACGGTCTCCCACGTCGACCTGTCGATCTACCAGATGATTGCAGGGCTTCGCTATGGCTTCCCAAATCTGATGGCACGTCTGGAACCCGAGTACCCCGGATTGACGGGACTCCACGACCACATTGGGGTTCGCCCCCGGCTGGCAGCGTACCTATCCTCGGAACGACGCTTGCCCTTCAACCAAAACGGCCTGTTCCGATATTACCCCGAGCTCGACGAATAAAGATTCCTGATTTTACTTCAGGTAGCCCTTCTCGCGATAGAAGCGCAGTGCACCCGGGTGAAAAGGCACGTCGCACGCCGTTTCTTCGCCATCGACACAGAGCTGAGCCATGTCCAACGGCGTGTAGTTATCCGAGGGAATGGCATCCTGACGAGCTTCAATGACTTCGCAAAAGGCATAGGCCACGTCGTCGGCCATGTCCGCATGGACCACCATGGGCCACCCGCTGAAATCCAGTGTCTGCACCTCTTCCGGGATGCCGGGAAAACGGGATTGGGACATGGGGACTATACGATAGCCCATCTCTACCATCCGTGTCTTGATCTCTCCTTCGATTGGCAGATAGCGGAACCCGTGCTCAATGGCTGCCTGCCCCCAACTTAGAATGCCTTCATCAAAAACCGCATTGATCCGACCCTCTTCAATGGCCGCACGCCGGTCCGGATGGCTGGGTCTCATCACGGATTGGATCTTCCCGCCCCACTTTCGAATGTCTGCCAGGGTCAACCCTGCGGCCTGTAGGACCGTGGTCACAGTAAACATGGTGGTGTCTTGCACGAATGGAGGTCTAAGCCTGCGGCCGGTCGACAGATTAAAGCCTATGCGTTTCTCTTTAATCTGGTCCAGCGAGGTGATCCCGGTGGACTCGTGAACCGCAAAACCCACCACGTCGTGGGAAGGAAAAACGGCTATAACCCGCAACGGAAGGGGTTGAGAGAAAGGTCCGGTTCCCTTGAGTGCCATCATCGCAGCCACCGATGGGTTCATCCACAGCAGGGAGAGCTTGTGCTGGGCGACTGCCTTGAGTTCCTGAAACCCGCCAACGGCAATGGAGAGATCAACGCCGTTAGTCTGGCGCATGGTTGCTCCGGTCAGCGAGAGCTTGATATGGGAGCCGACGCGCGAATCCCTTTGTACGGCCCCTTGGGCTCCCCGTGTAGTTTCGTAGGAAAGCGAACTGTCATAAAGGGCGGCGGCCATCTCCAAGAGCCCCTTGGACCGTTGGACCCCCGCGTTGTATCTGCGTCTTTCACTAGCCACAGGTCTACCTCCTAAAATTTCCAGAACCTTCAATAGGCTTAATTAAAATTTCCCTGGGCATCGTATGCGCTGCAAAAAAGAAAGTCAATTCTTTCAGCACGGGCAAAGTGTGTTGACGGCGCACATCGCTGTCAGTCTGGTTGTTTGTTGATTACATCACCTTTCCACAAGGCCAATTCGAGTACACCGAGCACGTGAGCGCCCACTTTCCACTGAGCATGAAGGGCAAGGTCGGAAAGCAAACCAGTTGGCTATAAAAACAAGGGGCGAGCTCTACAAATGCAGACATCCCGCCACCGGATCAGGTATCCAAGATCTTTATCGAGGATGTGCTGAAAAAATCCGAAAAATTCTATTTCAAGATCTTAGGCATCAAGTAGGGCATCGAGAACTTCTATTGTCTTGTAATGGTGAGGGGGCAAGTCCTTTTCGGACAATGGCTTGCCCTCAACCCGCCACTCCACTGGCCTAACAAGTTACGGGGTCGCAGCAGGAACCGGTTCCTCCCTCAACCGATCCTGAACCTGTGTTCCAAGAATGATTGCCGTGCCCAATGCCATCGTGCCGAGAAATCCAAACGCCGCCCAATAACCCAGGCCCGCCGAGAGGACCGCGAACGCCGAGGTGCTGACCGGGGACCCGAAGTTTCCGATCGTGTGCCACACTCCAAAAAATTTCCCCCGGGCCTTCTTCGGTGCAATGTCGGATCCCAGGGTCTGCATGTTGCCGCCAGTAATTCCGTTGCTGGTGTACACGCAGATGTACGCTACGACGAATATGTTAAAGGGCATCTGGACAGAGTCGCCGATGGCAATGCCGATGAGGGCCAGGGTGAGCAGCGAAAAGCCTGGTATCAGGGTGGCCTTCCGGCCGAAGCGGTCCATGATGTAACCGGCACAGATGGTGATGGGGATGCCAATGGCAGTGACGGTCGTGGCGAGAAGGCCGATGGACTGGGGCGATAAATCGTAGACATATGCCCCATAGAGGTTGAGCTGGCCGGAGAAGATCGGTCCCCGTGTCAGTCCCGCGAAGACCTGGGCGACAAAAAAGATAACCACCTGGTAGGTGAGCAACGCCTTGAATCCCGACTCCCCGTTCTCTTGAACATTGCTTTGGTCAGGGTCTGGATGCTTGGTTAAATGGGGGGCCGTTTCCTTTACCAGCTTGAAGCTCGGGATAATTGCGAGGAGGGAAATTACCGCGTGGGCGATGAAAGGCGCGCGCAAACTCCAGTATCCAGCGAGGAGGCCTCCCAGGGCCGGGGAGAAGAGCCGGCCGCTGTTCTGCATAGCCGCCATCGTTGTGATCTGGCGCCCGCGCTCCCGGTCTGCCCCCGTATCGGCGATCATGGCCAAACGGCTCAGGTGCCACATCTGCTGGCCAACCCCGCCGATGAACCTGTAGACGAGCACCTCTTTAAACGAGCCCGCCATGGTAACCAGGACCGAAGAGATCGCGAGGATGATGGGGCCTGTGAGCAGCACCTTCCGGCGCCCGAGGCGGTCCATGAGCAGGCCGATGGGTAAGCTGGATAGGCTAACCCCCAGTTGATAGACGATGATGACCAGGGAAGCGACTTCGAAAGATACGCCGAAGGATTTGGCGTACACAGGAAGCGCCGGGACAATTATCCCGGTGCCTACGGCAAGCGTCATTGCCGGTATATAGATGGATAGAAAATTCTGTCGTGAGTATATACTGCTCCTGCGTTCCGCATCGCTCACTAATCATCCCCTCCCTAAAATTTAAAATTCCAAGCCCGTAATCCTTAACACAAGGCGGGAGGAAAGGGCACAGGGCTTGAACCAGGAGAAAGGGGAAGCCGGGAGGATGAAGTTGGAGTGTCTTTATTCTAATGAGACCGAGGTTGGCAAATCTAAACCCCGTCGTTGGATAGTTTGCGCAGAGAGGTGGCGAGTCCGAAAAGGGACAAGCTATGGATCAACCATTTAGAAGGATCGAAGTTGTACCAGTGAGGACCGTTGCGATAATCACTTTGATACCGGTGATGAAAATTGTGATAGCCCTCGCCGAAGGTGATAAGCGAAACCCACCAGCTATCCCGACTCGAGTCCGAACTGCTGTAAGGTTGATCCCCCCAGATATGGCAGATGGAATTAATACAGAAGGTCGAGTTGAGCACAAAAAATGTTCGACCGGCGCCGGCTAAGAGGAAACAACCCAGTCCCCCCTGCCATCCATTGGTGATAAAACCGACGACAAACGGCAGCAACAGGCCGGAAAGGAGAATGGCGAGATAGTTGGAATGCTGCCACATGACCACGGGATCCTTGAGCAGGCGGGTAGCAAATTTGACGTCACGATTTGGATCTTTCCAGAACAGCCAACCACAGTGACTATACCAGAACCCAAGCATTGCGTTGTAGGGGTCCTCTTCCTGGTCAGTTCGGGCATGGTGGCGGATATGGTCGCGCGCCCAATTCAGAGCTGAGTTTTCTAGGGCCCAACCGCCGGCAATCATCAAGGCCGCCTTTACCCAGTCGGGACATGTAAAGCTACGATGGGTGATCAGGCGATGATATCCTACCGTGATACCTAAACCAGTGATCAGGTAAAGTATGGCAAACATCGTCCAGTCAACCCAGGTGTAGTCGAAATAGTAAGCATAGGTTGGAAGTCCCACGAGAGTCCCCAAGGTGACCAGCCCGAAGATAAAGGTGGTGCCAAAATCAAATCGCCAGGCTGCGGACGGTGAAGGGTTTGTCGCCGTTATCATAATAGTCGTAATCTCCGGGACGTTACACTAACCTATTAAAAACATTCAAATTCTCTCTATTAATTGGACGATTATCGTGCCCCAAACGGGAGAGAAAAGGCCGTTGGTGTTGCCCCTGAGACTCGAAACCCTAGTGATTGGGAGGATTAGAACTCCGGGTAAATTCCGGTAGTAGACAATCTTGGCCCAAGGGCACTAACTCTCATTCTACTGAATAACATACTAAGGAAATATTAGGTTAACATATAACCACTTTTGATGAAAGCAAAGAAACGACTTGAAAAGGGGGGTGGCAATGGGCAAAGAGGCAACGAAAAATTCAAGGATTATTAGGATTAGGAAAGGTCGTAAGCGGTGCCCGATAACGAGGAGTTAGGACCGTGAAGGCTCGAGCGCACCCCATAGCCGTCGCCCACAACCAGTGACCCCGCCGGGTTTCACCTTTTTTCTGATGTCTTGAGTCCAAACAGGACCTGATAGTGCTTCTCCAGCAGCGGGTACTGGTGGCTGATTATCGCTATGTGATTGATCTGTACAAACATTTCACACCTCCATGAAAACGAAGATGCGGTTATGAGAGTGACCGCCAATGATTCGGTCGTACTTTATTCCCGTTGAGTGGGCCTTGGCAATGAGGCGAGGACGAAGGTAAAAAGTTAAAAGTAAAAAGTTTGAATTGAGATGAGGGGACTCCCTCAAATTTCATTATACTCCACGCCGCGCACCCCAAAGGAGGATATGCAGACGGGGGGAGTAGCGGAAGCCATAACGCTTGCATTCCTCGATCACCCACGTAGAGCGTTGCAAAATGTCTTTACACTGGACCCCTTCGGGCATAAGGAGGATTCGTTCTTGGGGGAGCACGAAGCGTTCGGCTAGCCCAATGATTTCCGCCACGTCCGAAGCGTCGACCACGACGAATTTCCACCAGGCACCCCGTTGAACAAATTCTCTGACGATCCCCGGATTAATGCGTTTCGCTTCCGGGACTTTTGACTCCGCAAGCTTGAGTGACACGTGCCACTGATCGACAGGTAAGGGGAGAGGGAATATTGTCCCCGAGGTCTCTACCTCAATCGTGAAGCCGCCGGCTTTTAGGCCGGCAATGAGTGGAGCGAATAGAGGGGATTCGAGGGGTTCGCCCCCCGTAACCACGGCACGGCGGCAGGGGAAGGCCGATGCCTTTAGTATCAGCCCGTTCAGGGTAACCTCTTGGCCCATTTCTGGGTCCCAGGAGTACTTCGTGTCACACCATACACAACCTACGGAACACCCCTGGAGACGGATGAAGACCGCGGGAAGCCCTGCGGTGACGCCTTCCCCCTGTATGGAGTAAAAGCACTCGGCGATTCTTCCGCTTAGCGCCGTCATTCCATGTCTTGAGTCAACTCGCTGTAGCAAGCTGGGGTTTCCTCGATCCGCACCCGGACTAGCCGCAGATTGTCAGGCAATGCTTTACGAATTGCCAGCCAGGCATGGCGGGTCATGACCTCAGCGGTCGGATTTTCTTTGAAACGCACAACCCTCTCGGGAGCATCGGTCTGTACACCCACAATTGCCGGTACCAGTGGATCGTGCGCGGCGAGAAGCGTTGTGTGGTCCCATTGATTTAAGACAGCCCGTTGAACTAGCGTACGCAGGTCGTCAAAATCCACGACCATACCCAGACCATCGAGCTGCTCAGCCCCTACGGTTACCTCCAGGTAATAGGTGTGGCCGTGGAGGTAGGCGCACTTGCCAGTATGTCCCAGGATCCGATGGGCGGCATCAAATTGAAATCGTCTAGTAAGATTCATGAGGCGCTGGTCAAGTTCCGGATGCCGTCGGAAACCTAGGTAGGTCCATTGGTCCCAAGTAGAACCATTGCGGCGGGATGGAACTCAAGCCTTTACATTTATTTGCAAATGGTGGTGCCCATATGGCTTTGAGAACTCTATTTTATTCCCGGGCTCAATTCAACGAGCCCTTCCTCCATACCCGCAGACGTTGGGGGCGTCAATCTACTTGCAGTATTCCACGATCCGCAACGCTGAAGTACCTATCCTGTCCAATGACCACATGGTCCAGGACACGAATCCCCATCATCTCGCCGACCTCTTTTAATCTATGGGTAATCTCCGTGTCTTCCTGGCTGGGTGTCGGGTCACCACTAGGGTGGTTGTGAACGAATAGGACTGCCGCTGCCGATTCGCGGATAGCTGGGCAAAAAACTTACCGCGGGTGGACTAATGAAGCGGTCAGGGAACCTTCTGAGACCTTAACCTCGCGGAATTTTCGATCCTTGTTGTTCAGCAGCACGACGTAAAAGATCTCTCGTCTTTCTTTTTGAAACCTGGTTTGGAAATGGTGAAAGACGTTCTCTGAAGAACGCAAGAGCGCTCCCGTTCCCCATTTTTTTTGTCCCAGCCGCCTGGCAATCTCCAGGTTGGCCTTTAGTTGGGCCAGTTTGGCCGATCCAATGCCCTTGATGATTCTGAGTTCTTCCGGCGAGGCCTCGTCCAGGCCATTTAGGCCTTTGAAGCGGGTGAGGAGGGCCCGGGCATGGTCCAGGGCCGTCTCCTTTGTGCTTGCATTGCCGGTCCGCAGTATGATGGCGAGGAATTCGGTTGCGGACGACGACTCGGCTCCGTTATTGAGAAGCTTCTTGTGGGGTCGGTCCTCTTCGGGCCAATCCTTAATGGTGCGGTAGCGGGCCATCGGATGCCTCCTAATGTCTGATCCGACACATGAATATGACTTGCCTTTAAACCTAGATTCTTTCCGGTAAAATGTTTAATACACCGAGATCAAGAAAGTTCTCGCGCCATGCCACCAAGCTCGCAAAGAAAAATAATTTTCTATTTTCTCTGAACTTAGCCTCCTTTGCGCGAGTGATTGTTTTTCCGATTCTGTAATCCAAATTTCAACTAAAAATTCCAACTATATTTGGCTAGTGTTTACGGATAAACGTTCCGCTCTTTCCGCCGCTCTTTTTGACAAGGCGGATATCACTGATCGTCATTTCGCGATCCACGGCCTTGCACATATCGTATATGGTCAAGGCGCACACGGATACGGCCGTCATGGCTTCCATCTCGACCCCGGTTTGGCCAGTGACCTTGGCCCGCCCTTCTATCTCGATACGGGTGGGATCTTTTCCCGGCGTCAGGATGAGTTCGACGGAGGTGATGTTCAGGGGGTGGCACATGGGGATGAGATCGGGTGTTTTCTTAGCGCCCATGATGCCGGCTACTCGGGCCACGGAAAACACGTCCCCCTTCTCGACCCGATTTTCCCTAATTAACTTGAGGGTTTGGGGCCGCATGGAAATAAACCCCCGGGCTACGGCAACCTTCTCTGTGGGTTTTTTTGCCGTAACATCTACCATGCGGGCGCGACCTTGAGCATCCAAGTGTGACAGCTTTGCCATGTGCGACTCCTTTGCGGTGTGGATTCCACCATTGTTTGCGTGGAAAGTCTTTTATGCTACAAAAAATCTGTGGAGAAAAAAAGCCATCACCGAATAATCATTCTGGGTTCGGGGCCCGCTGGCCTCACGGCGGCCGTCTACACAGCCAGGGCCAACTTGGAACCGCTAGTCATAGAGGGACCTCAGCCCGGTGGCCAGCTGACTATTACTACCGATGTGGAAAACTATCCCGGCTTTCCCGACGGTATCCTGGGACCCGACCTCATGGACGTGTTCAGGCAACAAGCGGAACGATTTGGCAGCCAGGTTCTCTTTGGCGAAGTGACCAAGGTCCAACTGGGGGAAAGGCCCTTCAAGATTGAGATGAGGAAAGAGACCCTGACCTGCGATGCCCTCATCGTTGCGACCGGTGCGTCGGCTATGCTCTTGGGGTTGGAATCGGAGAAAAAACTGATGGGTTATGGCGTGTCGGCCTGCGCAACTTGCGATGGTTTTTTCTTCAAGGAGAAAAATTTGATCGCTGTTGGGGGAGGGGATACAGCCATGGAAGAGGCCCTCTACCTCACCAAGTTCGCTAAGAAGGTCAGTATCGTTCACCGTAGAGACCAGCTGCGTGCGTCCAAGATCATGCAGGATCGGGCCAAGAAAAACCCCAAAATTGATTTTATCTTGGATAGCGTCGTGGAAGAAGTGTACGGTGATCCCCTGAACGGCGGTGTCACTGGCGTGAAATTGAGAAACGTCAAATCGGGGAAAAGTCAGGAGTTCAAGTGCGACGGGGTCTTTATCGCCATCGGTCACGAGCCCAATACGCAACTCTTTAAGGGCCAATTGGAGCTCAATGACAAGGGCTACATTATGACCCGGGAGGGCACCCGAACCAACGTCCCCGGAGTCTTTGCCAGCGGTGATGCTCAGGACTACGTCTACCGCCAGGCCGTGACTGCAGCCGGGACGGGTTGCATGGCGGCCATCGACGCCGAGCGATACCTGGAAAGCCTCGAATCCTAACCGAATTAACAAAGACTTCCCCTTCGCTAAGGCTTCGGGGAATCCTCCGAAGCTTTAGCGTAGGAGGATCTCGCGCCAAAACTTCTCCGAACTAAAATCCGAATTTCAAAGCTCGGAATCTCAAACAAACGAAAACTGTCCAATATAAAATTCGAAATCCAAGACCAGATCTCTTGGTAGTTTATTGTTTTGGATCATTCGAATTTGTTTCGAATCTCGGATTTTGAGTTTCGAAAATGTCCGAATCCTCATCTGTGATGATCTGCGTAAATATGCAGTTAATGGCTTCTGGCGCTTTGCTCCATGCGCTTGGCTGCTCCCCAATCTGTGCTACCAGTAGCTGTTGGCCATCTGGTGGACAGCGCGTACCACACCCTAGCCAACCTTAGCCATAAATTCGAGATCAAGGGGTTTCAGCGTGTCCGATCGGCCATGGTAGTGGGGATTGCGAAAAAAGGGGGTGTCGGTTATCAGAAGCGCCGGATAGTCGAGGTCCCAGAAAGGGGAGTGGTCGCTCAGGCGCACCTGAGGGAGCAGGGAGCCGTTCCCGGGTACCGAGAGGGTTTCAACTGGCAATCCCCGCACGCGTCTGAATTGCCGGGAGAATTGTTTCAGTAGAGAATTGGAGTTCCAATTACCAACCATAGCGATAAAGCTGCCTCGATCGGGGTAAAACCAGCTGAGCCCGACGAGGAACTCCTGACTCCCTGGGCGGCCATCCGTATAACCAACCATCTCCAGGGAGACCATGGCCTGAACCTCCGCCTTGGAAGTCTTGATTTTCCTGGCGAAGTGGGTGCTGCCGATCATGTTGAACTCTTCCAAATTAAAGCCGCAGAATAGTACCTGGGTGTGAAGCCTTGTCCGAGCCAGGATCATTGCCGTCTCGAGCATGACGGCGAGGCCACTGGCATTGTCGTCAGCCCCCCGGCGTTCCCGTCACCGAGTCGAAGTGAGCACCGACGATGATGATAGGGGAGCGCGGGTGGAGCCGGTTCGGCCGATCACATTGCGAAAGGCCTTACCCCGGAAGCGAAAGGTGTCACTTCCGATGTGAAGCCAATCGCTTCTAAATTCCCTTTCGATGGTGTTCTCGACCTCGGCGAGGTGGCGGGGGCTGCTCAGGGGATGTCTCTCAGCAACAATTTTCAGGAGCTTCTTTTTAAGTTCTTTCGGATCGACTCTTAGCAAACGTTGGCCCGCAGGCGCACGGAAATGCCGCGCTCTTTGAGATAGGACTTGCACTCGTCAATGGAGTACTCGCGGTAGTGAAAGATTGAAGCGGCCAAAGCGGCACTGGCCCCCCCTTGGGTTAGCCCATCGTAGATATGCTCCGGTTTGCCCACCCCGCCTGAGGCGATGACTGGAATGGTTACCTGATCTGCAATCGCCCGGGTCAACTGCAAGTCATATCCATCCTTTGTCCCGTCCCGGTCCATACTGGTCAGGAGGATCTCCCCTGCGCCGTAGGTCGCCATTTGCTCAGCCCAGGCGCAGGCGTCTCGGCCGGTTGGTTTCCTCCCCCCATGGGTGAAGACTTCCCAGTGGTCCCCGACCCGCTTGGCGTCGATGGCTACGACAATGCACTGACTGCCAAAGGACTCGGCCGCCTCGCGCACGAAGTCCGGCCTCGCCACTGCTCCGGTGTTGATGGACACTTTATCGGCCCCGGCGGTGAGCAGCTCGTGGATCTGACTCAGTTGATTGAGTCCTCCGCCAACAGTGAGGGGCATGAAGACCTGGTCCGCCGTACTCGCAACCACGTCGAGAATGATTTTCCGCTTCTCATGGGAGGCGGTGATATCGAGGAAACAAAGCTCGTCGGCTCCTTCCTCGTTGTAAAGCCTGGCGATCTCCACCGGGTCCCCCGCGTCCCGTAGTTCGACGAAGTTGACCCCTTTGACAACCCGTCCAGCGCTAACGTCCAGACATGGAATGATGCGTTTGGTAAGCAAGGGTCTGTTAAATCCCGATTCCCCGTAATATTCGTGAAAGAGTTCCATCTGAAACTATAATCAATCACCTGGAGAATGGGAAGAGACCTCGCTCGGCACTTACGGGAGGCGCAAAGTTCTATTGACACAGAGACCGACGGCTGATACCTGGGGGCCACCTCCTGAGGCCCGTCGGGTCCGGAGGACCGTGCGAGGCGCCAAGGCAAAGGAGCTTATCCATGACCGCGACAATGAATTCGCATCTCTAAATAGTACTTCCACCGGGCCCATGGACAAAGGCCCTCGAAGACGGCACGGTCAGTGTCCCCGGACTCACCTGGGATGCGATGACCGATATAACAAGGGCCCCGGAACGATTTGTGGCGACCCATGGCAAAGACGTGGACGTTGGGGAGAACGGTCTACGGCGCTACATTACCGCGTATCCGGCTACTCGGGTCTGGGGACAACGGGCCTCGGAGGAAGAAAGAGCGCAGTAGCGCTGGCAGCAGATGAGCCCGGAGCAAAGGGAGGAGCTGAAAGAACGTTACGAAAAATGGAAGGCTCTGCCTTCTGAGGACAGACAAAGGCTACGGCAGAGATGGGATCGCTGGCAGTCACTCTCTCCCGAGGAACAGAAGTCTCTCAGACGCCGCTATGATCGATATCGTGAACTACCGCAGGGAAAACGGCGTGAGTTGCGGAAGAAGTGGGCAAATTGTGAAAAGCGCGGGCGTATTTCACCGGAGCGAAGGCGGGAATCTCGTAGGAACAATAAAAAGCAAAGGCCAAATCAAGGGCGCAGCCTACTATCTATTGGAACTTGTCCTTGCAGGTATACAAACACTGATTGGCCGTTTCTGTGCACGCTTCAGGCCTGATATTGGGTTTATCAACAATACAAACCATAAAATAATCGGCACAGGTCTTCTTACAGACTTTGTATTTGGCGGCCCTCTTTTCTGTTTTCGGCGCCTCCACTATTGGCTTGGCATCTTTACAGCCTGCATTTTCTTCACCCCACGGCATCAGGGTTTTGCAGAGGATGGCACCATTAAGATGGGCGTTTTTCAAGATAGCTGTGGAGAGGTCTGCTCCGCTCAAGTCGGCAACCCTCAAGTTGGCATTTCTCAACTTGGCGCCACTCAAGTCGATATCACTCAAATCACATCCCTCACAGGCATTGAGGGCCTTGAGTTTCATCAGGTGTTTGGCGTCAAACGCACTGGCAGCTCCGCTGCCACAGAGGGCCACCGCCAAGACCATCAGAGCCGTCAGTATCTTCAGGTTCCACATCGTCTGCTGCCTCCCTGCGTCCTCTACCGTAGCACCCATCGCCGTCAATGAAATAGCCGCTGACGATTAATCAGCGGCTTCCAACTCACGATACATTAACCTGAAATCACAAAACCACCGACGAAAAAAGAAGATACAGAGAGTAGCCCGGATGCTACGCAGCCTCGATGGCCTGTCGCAACGTGAATGCCCCGGCGTAAAGGGCCTTACCGACAATGACCGCCTCGATGCCGTCGGTTTCCAGTTCCTTGAGGTGGTGGATGTCGTTGAGGGAAGCGACACCGCCTGATGCAATGACGGGAATCTTGAGGGCGCGGGCCAGCCGGCGTGTCTCGGAGAGATTGACGCCCGTCTGCGTACCGTCACGGGTGATATCCGTATAGATGATTCGTGCGGCCCCATCCGCCTCACAGCGCTTAGCCAGTTCCATGGCATCCATGGAGGTGTCTTCCTTCCATCCCCTGAGCGCTACTCGGCCGCCGCGGGCATCGATGCCGACGGCGATTTTTCCCGGCCATCTCTTACAAGCCGACTGTAAGAACTCACGGTCTTCATAGGCCGCGGTCCCAATAACCACACGATGGATGCCTGCTTCTACGGCCTGCTCCACCGAGCCAAGGGACCGAATTCCGCCGCCTAGCTGGACCGGGATTCCTATGCCCTGACAGATGGCCGCTACTTCCATTCGGTGAACAGGGGCTCCTTCAACGGCGCCGTTCAGGTCGACAACGTGGAGCAGGGACGCGCCCTCGGCGACCCATTGTCGTGCAGCCTCGAGAGGACTTTCGTTGTAAACCGTTTCCCGGTCCATGTCCCCCTGGAACAAGCGGACGCACCGGCCATCCTTGATGTCAACGGCGGGGATGATCTGCATGGGCTAGCCCCTCTCGGCATAGCGTGCGAAGTTGGCAAGGATGCGTAGTCCCACCTGTTGGCTTTTTTCCGGATGGAACTGGCACGCAAAGAGATGATCAGTGGCAATGCTAGAGACGAAATCCGCCCCGTAAGGTGTGGTTGTGGCAACGAGGGAATCCCCTTTGGGGTTCACATAGAAAGAGTGGACAAAGTACACGTGCTCACCATCGGAAATGCCTTCGAGAAAGGGTGTGTCCTTTTTCTTGTTGATGCGGTTCCATCCCATGTGCGGAACTTTGTGTTCGCCATCAGCCTGAAAGCCCAGCACCCGACCGGGAAAGAGGTCGAGACCCTTTTGCAAACCGAATTCCTCGCTCTCGCTGAAAAGAAGCTGAAAGCCGAGACAGATGCCGAGAAAAGGCCTTTGTTTTTGTACCCAGTCCTGAACCGCTTCAGTCAGTCCAAAGCGTTTCAGGTTGTCCATACATGCGTGGAAGGCACCGACCCCGGGAAGAACGATCCCGCGGGCGGTGTCGATTCGCTGGAGGTCGCGAGTCACCTCGGCTTGAAACCCCGCGTGCTCCAATCCTTTCTGGACGCTCCGTAGGTTGCCCATGCCGTAGTCGATGATAGCGATCATAGCTTTCCTTTGGTCGAAAGGACCCCTTGGATGCGCGGGTCGAGCCGAGTGGCCCCTTCCATGGCGCGGGCAAAGGCCTTGAAGCTGGCCTCAATGATGTGGTGTGGGTTGTCCCCCTGAGGCACGTTTATGTGAAGATTCATACCCAGTTGATTGGCAAAGGCTTGAAAAAATTCGTGAGGAAGATCGGTATCGAAGTTGCCCACACGGCCGGGACGAATCTTGACGTTGTACGAAAGATAAGGTCGGTCGCTTAGATCAACAACCACCTGTGCGAGGGCTTCGTCCAAAGGGACGCTTGATTCTCCGAAACGACGAATGCCTTGTTTATCCCCCAGGGCCTCCTTGAAGGCTTGGCCCAGGGCTAGGCCCACGTCCTCCACCGTGTGGTGCAAGTCCACGGCAAGGTCGCCTTGGGCCTTCAGCGTGATGTTAAACAAACCATGGCGCGAAAAGCTATCGAGCATGTGGTCCAGAAAGGGGATGCCGGTCTCAACTGCGGCGTTGCCGCTCCCGTCGAGTTCCAGTTCGACGGAAATATTCGTCTCCTTGGTCTTTCGTTCTACCCTAGCGGGTCTTGCCATAACGCTTCTCCTTTTTCATTCGGATTTTTACCGCTCTTGCGTGTTCGTCGAGACCCTCCAGCTCAGCGATCCTGATGATGGAGGGTGCGAGCGACTTCAGAGCCCCTTGGGTGGATTGGATAAGACTCGTACGTTTTACGAAATCGTAAACGCCCAGAGGCGAAAAAAAACGCGCGGTTCCGCCGGTAGGCAGGACATGGTTGGGTCCCGCCATGTAATCCCCAAGAGGCGGTGTGGAGTAGGGGCCGATAAATAAGGCGCCGGCGTTACGGATGGAACGTGCCCACTTCTGTGGATTGCGTACCATCACCTCCACGTGCTCCGGGGCAATAGCGTTGACGAGCTGAACCCCTTGCTCGAGGTTGCGCGTAACGATGATTGCGCCGAAACGTCTCAGAGCCTTGACCGTGATAGTCTTGCGCTTGGTCTCCCGAATTTGTCGCTCCAGGGAGGCCTCTACCTTTCGGGCAAGTATGCGTGAAGGCGTAACGCACAGGGCTGATGCCAGTTCGTCATGTTCCGCTTGGGAGAGCATATCTGCCGCGATGTAGTCGGGGTTCGCGCTGGCATCGGCCAGCAGCAGCACCTCACTGGGCCCAGCTATGGAGTCGATACCGATCTGCCCGAAAAGGAGCCGTTTCGCCGTTGCCACATAGATATTTCCCGGTCCCACAACCTTGTCGACTTTGGGAACCGTGTTGGTGCCGTAGGCGAGTGCGGCAATGGCCTGGGCGCCTCCAATTCGAAAGATGCGGTTCACACCGGCGATCCTGCCGGCGGCCAGGATGGGCAGGGCGTTGTCCCCCAGGGGGGAAGTCATCACCACTTCCCTGACCCCGGCGACCTTTGCGGGAATCACGTTCATGAGAACTGTTGAGGGGTAACAGGCCTTGCCACCGGGAACATAGACCCCTACCCGTTCCAGAGGACTAATCTTCTGTCCCAGGATGAGACCCAAGGGGTCACGATAGGTCCAACTGGGCTGCAACTGGTGGCGGTGGAAATGGGTAATTCGCCGCGCCGCAAGGCGTAGAGCTCGCAGGTCTTCCTTGGGGAGTCGTTTTACAGCCTGGTCCATTTCCCTCGGCGTTACCTCGATGCCTTTTGGGCTAAGACGGATGCCGTCAAACGCCTTGGCGTATCGGCATAGGGCACGGTCCCCACTCTGGCGTACTGTCCGGATGATTTCCCGAACGGGACCTTCAACCTTGCCCTCCTCTTGACCTCTTCTTTCGATTATACATTTAAGGGTGCGCTCGAACTTTGGGTCGTTTGTTTCAATGAATGTTGTAATCACCGCTTTATCCTTTGAATGTCAGCTCCAAGTTGAGAAAGTTTCTCTTCAATCCGTTCATAACCCCGGTCCAGGTGGTAGACCCTAGAAACTTCCGTTTCGCCTTCCGCGCGCAGCGCAGCCAGGACTAACGAGACACTGGCGCGTAGGTCTGTGGCCATTACGGGGGCACCGGAAAGTCGTTTGACACCTTTAATTATTGCGCGATTCCCTTCAAGACGGATGTCGGCTCCCATCCGACTCAATTCCTGGACATGCATAAAACGATGGTCGAAGATGTTTTCCGTAATCACACTGACCCCTTCGGCCACCGACATGAGGACCATCATTTGCGCTTGCAGGTCGGTAGGAAAACCCGGGTAGGGGAGGGTTGTGATGTCCACACTTTTAGCCCGATTAACCCCTCTGACCTTAATGCCCTCGTCGCCTGTACAAACGGGAACACCCGCTTCCTTGAGCTTGATGAGAAAGGCATCCAGGTGATCGGTCCGTGCTCCCCGCACCGTCACCTCTCCGTCCGTCAGAGCCGCTGCCACCATGAAGGTCCCCGCCTCGATTCGGTCCGGATTGAGAACATGGGAAGTCCTGTGGAGCTCATCGACTCCCTCGATGGTCAAGGTATTGGTCCCCCCTCCTTCTACCTTGGCCCCCATTTGATTCAGTACTGTGCCGAGTTCGGCAATCTCCGGTTCTTGAGCGGCATTTTCGATCACCGTGGTTCCCTGAGCCAAGCAGGCCGCCATCATGAGATTCTCCGTAGCTCCGACAGACGGCAGGTCCAGAAAGAGCCTGGCGCCCCGCAGCCTCGTCGCCTTGGCTTCCACATAGCCGTGGAGCAGATCGATCTTCGCTCCCATCTCTGCCAGGCCCTTGAGATGGAGATTGATGGGCCTGGCGCCGATAGCGCATCCGCCAGGAGTGGAAACATAGGCCGTTCCAAACCGTGCTAGCAAAGGAGCCAATACCAGGATAGAGGCGCGCATGGTTTTAACCAGGTCATAATGGGCTTTCAGGTTGGTGATCTTCTCTGCCTGGAGCGTGAGTTGACCCCGCCCGCTGCTCTTAATCCCTACCCCTAGGTTGGTCAGTAAATTCAAAGTCGTATGGATATCCCTGAGATCCGGGATGCCGTTATAGGAGCAAGGCTCGGCAGTGAGCAGCGAGGAGATCAGGATAGGAAGGGCGGCGTTTTTTGACCCGCTCACCGTGACCTCCCCCTCGAGTTTTCGACCGCCACGAATCAGGATGCTATCCACAGTTGCTAGTCCCTCCCCAGTGGCTTTCCAGATGAAGCGGTCTTCCGGGCCACGACAACCCGGTCCCGACCGGTGTAATCCTTGCACACGGATATCTCTGGATAACAGCCCATGTCCTTAAACCATTGGGAGAGTTCTCCTCCCATATCCGCCCCTATCTCCAGGGTCATGAATCCTTCATCCTGAAGATAAAGGTGGCTATTGGGAATGATTTTTCGGTACAGCTCAAGTCCATCGGTGCCTCCGTCCAGTGCCAATCGGGGTTCGCGCAGCACCTCGCGGAAGAGTTTCGCCAACTCGCTTCGTCGTACGTAGGGAGGATTGGAGATGATTCCATGAAAAAAATGTTGCTGCTCGCTGACCGGAGTAAAGGTGTCGCCATGGAGAAAATGAATTCTTCCGTCGACCCCATGTTGCTCTGCGTTGGCCCGCGCAATCTCCAGGGCCGCAGCAGAGAGATCCGTTGCCCAGATTGTAATGTCGCTTCTTTCCCTGGCCAGGCTCACGGCGATGGCACCGCTCCCCGTGCCCAATTCTAAAATGCGCAAGTTATCGGTCTGTCCTGTGACAGTACACCCTTTTTTTGTCGCTTCGATCTGTTTCAGGGCAATTTCAACGAGTGTTTCGGTCTCGGGCCGTGGTACGAGAACTGCCGGCGTGACGAGGACATCAAGGGACCAAAACTCTCGCCGTCCGGCGATGTACGCAGACGGTTCCCCATGGGCGCGCCGCTCGAGGAGGGACTGATACTGCTCTTGCTCCGAAGCATCAAGGGGCGCTCTACATTGGGTGTAGAGTCTTTCTCTTTTCCAACCTAAGGCCAGGCTCAGGAGGACTTCGGCATCGAGTCTTGCGCCTTCAATCCCCGCTCGGGACAGGTCTTGCGTTCCCATAGCCAGGGCTTGGGCTACGGTGAATATTTTTTGGCTTTGAGCTCCCATAATGGTTGATCCCGCGCTGACGGTCCTCGGATTTTTATGAATGGGTGGCCTTCAAGGATTCCGCCTGGTAATACGTGATGAGGGCTTCGATCAAGGGTCCCATCGCACCCTCCATGACCTGGTCCAGTTTGTAAAGGGTCAGGTTGATCCGGTGATCGGATACCCGTCCCTGAGGGAAGTTGTACGTCCGAATCCGTTCGCTTCGATCTCCGCTACCAACCATGAGCTTTCGAGTGGCGGCGATCTCGGACCGCTGTTCCTCCTGCTTGCGTTCCAGTAGGCGAGCCCGCAGGATCTTGAGGGCTTTGGCCTTGTTCTTGTGCTGGGACTTTTCATCCTGGCACGAGACTACGAGACCCGTGGGGACGTGGGTCATTCGCACCGCCGAGTCCGTGGTGTTGACACTCTGGCCGCCCGGGCCGGAGGACCGAAATACGTCCACGCGAAGCTCTTTCGGATCGATCTCGACATCCACCTCGTCGGCCTCGGGTAACACGGCTACGGTGACTGCTGACGTATGGATGCGTCCCGAGCCTTCGGTAACTGGGACTCGCTGAACCCGATGCACTCCACCTTCGAACTTGAGATGGCTATAAACTTCTTGACCGTCAAACAAGGCGATAATCTCTTTAAATCCCCCCAGGCCGGTGGGGTTGGAACTCATTATCTCTACCTTCCATCCTTTGATTTCGGCGTAGCGCGAATACATACGGAAGAGTTCTGCGACAAATAGAGAAGCCTCGTCTCCCCCGGTCCCTGCACGAATTTCGAGAAGTACGCTCTTTTGATCATTGGGGTCCTTGGGCAGCATTAATAGACGGAGCCGGCCCTCAAGTTCTTCTTTTTGCTGGCGGAGGATCAACAATTCTTCTTTGGCCAGCTCTCTCATGGCCTCATCTTTTCCCTCGAGCAACTCCCGATTCTGTTCGATCTCTTGCTCTACCTTGCGCCACTGTCGGTAACGGGAGACCACCTCCTCCAGATCGGACCGTTCCTTGGCTATCTTGGAGTATTCTTTCTGATTGCTGAGGACTTGCGGGTCCGCCAGCATGCGGTCCAGTTCTCCGTAACGTTTCTCGACTTCAGCCAGTTTTTCTAACATGGGTTACCGCTTTAATTTTGCAGGCGCTGCATAGAACAAAAAAGGGCAAAGGGAAGCTGCCCACCCTTTGCCCTTCCTGCCGTTTCGTGAATCTACTTGATTACATCCAGCCCAGAATTCTCAGTTGGGCTTTATTCCTTGATCCCGTATTTCTTTTTGAATTTCTCAACCCGGCCTGCGACGTCATGGAGCCTTTGCTTTCCGGTAAAGAAAGGGTGGCAGTTAGAACAGATCTCCACGTGGATACTGGAGACCGTCGAACGGGTTTCGATTACGTTGCCACAAGCGCAGGTAATTTTGGCTTCTGTATACTCGGGATGGATGTCTGGTTTCATAAATACGCCCCCCTCAAGGGCTACATATGTATAGAGTATAGCACGGTCCCGGTGGGGCTTCAAACCTGAAGCCCCCGCACGGTTCAGGTGAGGGTGGGGCCCGCTGAACGGACGGATGCCTGGGGTTGAGCTATCCGGAGCGGCAGTCCCACATGGTACCTAGAAGCCGGTTGTCGGTCGTAGAACGGAATCTTCAGGGGCCTGGCTGCAATGGGTAATCGGTCCCCCCCTCCAAGTTATGATTTTTCCGACTTTATCGACTTGATTCAGCTGTTCAGTTCCCTTGCTGCGATTTCACGGCCTCCTAGGCCCAGCGCCAAGGCCAACGCGACGACAACGGCTCCGAGCAGTAAACCAAAGGCCAGGCTGATGATTTCGTTAGCTAGACCCATCTGACGGAGAGCCATAGCGCCGGAAAGGACGATGATGGCCATCCGTGCTGTTGTGGCCATCAGACCCGATTGAACAGCACCGCTTGACCTCAAAGTCATCGATGCGAGGTCGGCTAAGTATAATCCGATACCAAAAATGATCAATCCCAGGACCACATGGCCGGCGAAAACCGTAAAATCAGCCACCAGTTCCGCCAACAGGACAAACCCGAGTTGGCGTGCTGCTTCAATCGTAGCGAATAGCATAACCGCTACCAGAACCAGGTATTCGGTGATTTCTGAAGGCGTTAGACCTCCGGCCCCCCGGCCTTGCGTTAAAACCCAATTGGCCCAAGATAGCATTAAAGCCCACACCCGTTAGCAGGTTGGTCATTAAGCCCGCGATGACGCGGCCCACCACGTAAGCGAGGACCAGGACAAGGACCGCTGCGAAGATCGCTGGGAGTGCCGCCAGCAGGGTGTTGAGCATATTACTGGCCGGTTGGGTGACTGCCTCCAGCGCCAAGGCGTTGAGAGAGGCGATCAAAACGGGAATCCGTATCAGGATGTAGACGACTAGGCCAATGACACTGGAGAGCCCCTGGGAACCCAGGACTCGATTCAGACCCACGCGGTCGCTCAGGCGGTCGGCGCCAATGGCGACGAGCAGATTGGTCACAATCCGTTGTACAATTCGGGCGAGTAACCAGCCGATACCCAGGATGAGGCCGGCAGAGACGATATTCGGGAGAACCACGAGAATTTTGTCCAGCATCCCCTGAACCGGAGCGAGCAGTCCCTGCAGAGCCAAGGCGTTTAATATGGCCGGTAGGAATAATAGAAACACGACCCAGTAAACCGTGTCCCAAGTGTTTTTGTCAGGGTAACCTGCCTGCCCCCGGCAAGGCCCGCCTGTGTACCGATTTTATAATCCAGATTGGTGACCCCTAGCAGACGGACCACGAGTACTTTCAAAGTCGTTCCAACGATCCATACCATGACCAGCAGTATTCCCGCAGCGAGTATCTGGGGCCCGAATTCAAAGACCTGGGTGAGAAGCTGGTTAAGCGGCTGGGTCACTAGAGTGAGGCCCAGGACCTAGAAGAAGGCAACGAGAACGAAGATCATGATCAGATAGACGAGGCTTCGTGTGATCATGTGTTCCACGTTGACTATCTGGGCCTTCCCTTCGCCAACAACCCACCGAGCTAGCCATTTATCGAGGCCAGTTCGGTGCAGCGCTCCCCGAACCATGGCGGTGATGAGCAGAGCCGATACCTAGCCAAGAACCAGGATGGCTAGAGCTGCCAAGAGTTTTGGTACATACTGCTCAATCAAAAGAGCCAGCTCGTTCAATTGACCCTGCATCATCATGTTATATGTACCTCCTTTTGAATTGGGCGAGACGAGATCAAGAAATGACAGAAAACAATTTAAGCAATCATTATTTATATCATATCTTAAGTCCAGATAATTCTAGGGGTTTTGTTGGTGGAAGGGCTGTGTTTTGGTAACCCCGTGAAGAGGTGATCCAACGGTCCGTGGGGTTCTCGCCGGGATTTCATGGCGCACCCACCCTTTCACAGTACGTCTGCGGCCGGGACGGGTTAAATAAGGTAGTTCTGAAAGAGCACGGCGAAACCCCAAAAGGCGAAAAATCCGACCACGTCGGTGACCGTGGTCAAGACAATACCCGATGACTGAGCCGGGTCCAACCCCATGGCTTTCATCGAGAGGGGGATCGCCGCTCCTGCGAGGCCGGCGGCGAGTAAATTGACGATCATAGCAAGTCCGATGACCAGTCCCAGATAGGGCTACCCGTGCCAGATCCATGCTACCGCTCCGGTCACGAGCCCGATGGTAATCCCCTTGAGAATGCCTATGACCGCCTCCTTACGAAGCAATTGGCAAACCATCCGAGGGGCGATTTCCCGCATCACCAGACCCCGCATGAGCACCGCAAGAGTTTGAATGCCGGCGTTCCCGCCCTGGCCGGCCACGACAGGGAGGAAAATCGCGAGGACCGTAATCTTGGCGATAATCCCTTCAAACAAGGCCACCACCGCGGCGGCCAGAAAGGCCGTGGCCAGATTGACATGGAGCCAGGGGAGACGTTTGCGAATTGAAAACTCGATAGGGAAGAAGGCCCGTTCGTCACCGCCGGCGCCAAACAGTTTCTGGATATCTTCCGTTGCTTCCTCCTGAATGCCCCCTAGCAGTTGTTCGGCCTTGATGACCCCGAGCAGTCGATTTTCGTTGTCAACAACGGGCACTGCGAAGAATTTTCGTTTGCTCAGCTCATTCGCCACTTCCTCCCGATCCATAAAACAGTCAACTGAGAACACCCCCCGCCTCATAATCGATCCCAGCTGGTCATTGCCCGCGGCCACGACCAGGGCGCGCATGTTGATGACTCTCTCGAGGTGATTCTCGCCGTCCACAACGTAGGTGTAGGAGGCGGGTGCGTTCTGATGCGCAAGCGCTCGGATACGGTCGATGGCGTATTTGACTTGGACTTCCGTGTGGAACACCAGAAACTCGGTAGTCACGATACGACCGGCACTATCTTCGGGATAGGTTCGCAGTTCTTGGATCTCCCGTTTGGCCTTCTCTGATAAATGCTCAAGGAAAACGGTTCGAGTATCCTGGGTCAGGCTGAGCAAGATGGATGCGCCTTGTTGGGGATTGAGTTTTCCCACTACATACTTATAAATTTCTTTGGTTGTTTCCTTCAACAAATCCGCTGCAACCTTTGGCTGAAGATGGCGGAAGGCGTTGGCCAAGGCATCAGCGGGAAGCGATTGCAGAACCAGGGTGCTTTCCTTCCCATCCATGGTTTCCAGGCTACGGGCCGCTACCGCGGGGCCAGCTTCGAAGAACTTACGGACTAGTGGCAAAAAGGGTGTGGGGGTTCCCATGCTTGGAGCCTCCTGCTAGGTCTCTACTTCTTATCTATTGTACGGGTTGGGGAAATCAAAAGTAAACTTAAAGATTCGCCGCCCCTTGCTTATTGTTTTTCCGTGCTCAATCGTTTAAATGATTACCTGACCTCGGCAGGATAATAACGGGTAAATTGTTCTGTAAATCGATGTTACACTAATTCGCCATGGCATCTTGGAAAGGCAAGCTAGCTATTCGCGGCGTGGTATTCGCGCTGCTGGCGATTCTCATCTTCGTCCTGAGCGGATACGGCCCAGAACCTTTATCCCACGTCGAACTTGCCGGCGACTTGGAAGAGTTCTACTCAAGCCAGGCCAGGATAGCTAGAGCGCTAGCGCCCCTGGGGTCGTACTCGTCTGGGGTCTTTATCCTATTGCAAGCCTTGCAGGTCGTCGTGTCGCCCATACCCGGCGAGATTACGGGGTTCGTCGGCGGATATATTTATGGTGAGACCTTTGGATTTGTGCTCTCGACGATTGGACTGACGCTGGGTTCCTGGCTGGCGTTCGAGCTTGTGAGAATTCTCGGAAAGCCCCTGGTAGAGCGCTTTGTCAGTACCAAGGTGATAAAAAATTCGATTTCCTTTCCACCAACACGGGTACGGTTCTCTGCTTTGTCCTTTTTGCGTTTCCTGGCTTTCCCAAGGACTCCCTCTGCTATGTCCTTGGCCTGAGCCGTATGAGACTCAGTAAATTCATCGTGGTCTCAGCTGTCGGACGCATGCCTGGGACTTATATACTGAGCCTGCAAGGGGCCAGCGTCCAGATGCAGCAGTATACAATGGGCCTTGTCATCGTTGCCTCTGCCGTTCTCCTTCTGCTTGTGGGCTATCTATATCGGACGCCTCTCTTCAACTGGATTAAGAGCATGGCCGTGGAAAAATCCCCGGGCCAATAGCCTCCATCCCATTCAAACGTAGAAACGTTTTAAAATCAGGTGTTTGTTTTAAATCTAAACCTATGCCTAGAAAACGTGTTGGGAGAATACCCCGGATCAGAAGCTCAGGAACAGCCGCTGGACCGACTGGACATTACGTGAATAGGATCAGAGCTCTTTTTCCGTCAGAGGGGAAATTCGGCGGTCACGGCGGAAAACTTATATTAAATTCTGGACAGCCCATGCGACACGGCGCTCGGCGGATTTAAAAATTTGCTCTGGGCCCTATCGACCTGCTTCAGTCGTTTTCAGAGACCGGCCCTATTGGCGAGCTGGATGGCAAGGCCTGGGCGGGCGTTCATCTCCAGAAGCATCGGTCCCCGATACCGGTCAATCACTAGGTCCATACCAAGATAACCAAGTCCGGTTGTCTCTAGCCCTTGGGCTGCAATGAGCAGTATGCTGTTCCAATAGGGGAGCTCGATCCCGCTTACTGGATTGCCGGTCTCAGGATGGTGTGAAATCACCCTCGACTGGTGTACAGCGGTAACGGTCATCCCGGTGCGAATGTTAAATTCCGCTGTGGTGCCTTAATTACAAGGTTTCGAGCGCCTAGGGAAGTGGTGTTGGCGCCTGTGTCGATGCGTGCCCGGAGTTTGATGCCCGAAGGCAACAACACCACCTCTTCCACGGGCCCGATGGTGACCTTTTCCTCGCCGCCCGAGGCTTCGGTGCAGAGGAGTATTCCCAAGACTGACGCGAGGATGAACCTTGAAATATTTGTCTTCATGGGACAACCCCCATAATAGCATTGTTTTAGGCAGGAAGTCGCAGGGCCTGGCCCAGGATTCCGGAGGAAACGATGTACTTGAAGGCCTCCTCAACGTCGTAATCCAATTCCACAACGTCTTTGGGGGAAACCAAAACGAGAAACCCGGAAGTAGGATTGGGAGTAGTCGGAATGAATACGGAATACATCTTTTTGGCCGTAGAGAGTTGCAAACTATCGGTTCGCTCAACCGCCACGAGCCCCATCATCCAGTTCCCTTTATATGGGAATTCGATCAGAACGACCTTTTGAAAACTCTGGTTCGGGCCGTGGAACGTTTTCACCACTTGCTTAGCGGCTCCGTAGATGCTGCTTACTAGAGGCAGGCGCATGACCAGCTGATTGAATTTAGCCAGGAGCTTTCGTCCGAATATATTGGTGCCGATTAGCCCCAGGTTCAGGATTATCAGGAGGGAGAGTAAGAAATTGAAAAAGGGGACGAAAGACCCGACCCAACCGACACGCTCGAAACCGATAACCCTAGAAATTCCTATGAGGATAGGCGCTCCGACCCCGCTTAGCAGGTCGATCAGGAAGGTAACCAGTATGTACGTGACGAAAAGGGGGATCAGGATCATCAGTCCGGTCAGGAAGGTGTTGCGAAAAAAAATGGCTCCTACCCCTCTTCTTGGCCATAGCTGGAAATCTCCGAAGTCTCTAGTCAAATCTTACGTCAACACTTGAAACTTGGCAAGAAAAAGTATTGTTACATTGCGACGGAGCGTAATTCGATTTAGAATCTAACTATTAGCGATAAGGACACTATCGCAACGGGTTGAGACTCGAGTTCCATTTTAAGCAAGCAGCGGGAACATGAACCTGCATTGAAAGAAGGGAGTTCACTTGCGCCGAACCAAGATTATATGCACGATGGGTCCCTCCATTGAGTCCACAGAGCGGCTGCGTGAGGTTATACGGGCCGGTGCCGATGTATTCAGGCTCAATTATTCTCACGAATCGCCGGAAAAGCACGCGACCGCAGCCCGTAACATTCGCGCTGTAGCCACCGAGTTCGGAAGACCAGTGGCGATCCTGCAGGACCTGCCGGGACCCAAAATCCGATTGGGCAATTTTGTCGGAGGTAGGGTCACCCTGCATCCCGGTGATTTGTTTACACTCACGACCAAAAGCATTCAGGGAAATCAGGAGCGAGCATCGGTCAATTATCCAAAGCTCGCCGAGGAATTGGAAGCGGGGCAAACCCTTCTCCTTGCCGATGGTAGTGTCGAGCTCAAAATCGAATCGGTTTCAAAACAAGAGCTTCACTGTCGTGTCCTCACAGGCGGCATCCTCAGCAGCCGCAAAGGGGTGAACGTGCCGCGGGGGGCTCTGACCGTGGGAGCTTTCACTAAACAGGATAGACAGCACCTGTTGGCGGGTTTGGATGTGGGTGTCGATATCACAGCCCTTTCCTTTGTTCGTTCCCCGGCGGATGTCCAATCGGCCCGTAAATTTCTTAAAAAACACAACGCGGGCCATCCCCTCATGGCGAAGATTGAAAAGCCGGAGGCCGTGGATGTCCTCGATGAAATCATTGCCGAGGTCGATGCCCTGATGGTGGCTCGGGGCGATCTGGGTGTGGAGATCCCTGTGGCTGACGTGCCATTGGTCCAGAAAGAGATTATCGCCAAGTCTATTGAGGCGGCTAAACCGGTGGTGACCGCAACCCAGATGCTGCGCTCTATGGTGGAGAACCCGAGGCCGACCCGTGCCGAGGCCGCCGATGTTGCCAACGCCGTCTTCGACGGAACTGACGCATTGATGCTTTCAGAGGAGACCGCTGTGGGTGCCTATCCGGTGGAGGCAGTTCGGACCATGGCTCAAATCGCCGAGAGGGTCGAACAGCATCTCTTCATCCAGCGCCCCTTTACCAGTCTCCCGCCGCCGAAGCCGGGAAACCTATCGGAGGCGGTCGGCCATGCCGCGTGCCTGCTTGCCTACAGCTCGGGAGCTCAGGCCATCATCTGCTGTACCCGGGAGGGGCGGAGTGCTCGGTTGGTTGCCAAACACCGTCCTACGATTCCTATTATTGCGGTTAGTCCAAACGAGGAGACCGTACACGTTTTGATGCTAACGTGGGGAGTTTATCCCATCCAATCTCCCGAGTTCAAGTCTTTGGAGGCCATGATCAAGTCTGGTTTGGAGCTGGCTCGCTCGGCGGGTCTCGTTTCAGCGGGAAGGCCCGTGGTCGTGGTCGGGAGTACCATGTCCGACCGGCCCCGACACATGGACTTCCTGCGTGTTACCTTCCTCCCTTAACCGATGCCAAACGCCACTGGGGTTCCAACCGAAAGTTCATCCACTGGAACCGGCAAAGGGCCAGTACTCTTTTGTCGCTTGGCATGATCTCGAGTGCATAGTATAGGTTCCCACATCACGAGAGCGGCAACGGGGGCATCCTTGCAAGAAAGCACGAAACCTTCTGGGGGTTCCCTGGGAACCTTTGCGGGCGTCTTCACCCCGAGCATCCTGACGATCCTGGGGATTATTCTCTTCAGGCGACTGGGATACGTGGTGGGCAGTGTGGGCCTGTTCCAGACGTTGCTGATCATCACTTTATCCAGTGTCATCTCGATTCTCACGAGCGTTTCACTCTCTGCTATAGCGACGAACCTTAAGGTTCGGGGTGGGGGGTCTTACTATCTAATCTCCCGTACACTTGGGGCCGAATTTGGCGGCGCCATTGGCATTGTCCTTTTTTTGGCCCAGTCTGTCTCAATTGCCTTCTACTGCATCGGTTTCGCCGAGACGGTCAGCGGGCTTTGGACGGAAACCCATAGTCCGGTCTTGACTCAGTTGATTGCGGTTGGAGCAGTCTTTTTTCTGCTTGTTTTTGCCTGGTTGGGTACCGATTGGGCGACCCGGCTTCAGTTCGTCGTTATGACGATCCTAGCGGCGGCTCTGCTCTCATTTTTCGCTGGGGGGTATATCGCCCACGAGCCTATGCTGCTCAAACAGAACTGGCCCCCACCGGCGGCGGTCGCTGACTTCTGGGTCCTTTTTGCCATCTTTTTCCCGGCGGTGACCGGTTTTACCCAAGGGGTCAGTATGTCCGGTGACTTGAAAGATCCCGGGCGAAGCATCCAGGTGGGGACGTTTACCGCTGTGGGAATTTCCATCGCCATCTATCTTGGTGCGGCCCTTGTCCTAGCTGCGACCCTACCCGCTGATGTCCTGACCGGGGATTACGGAGCTATGAGGCAAGTTTCCGTTATTGGCTGGCTCGTTGAAGCCGGTGTGATTGCGGCAACCCTGTCGTCGGCCATGGCCTTTTTTCTAGGCGCGCCTCGTATCCTCCAGTCCATTGCGCGGGACCGTATCTTTCCCATCCTTCTGCCCCTCGCTCAGGGAGCGGGGCCCACGGATAACCCCCGGCGCGCGGTCTTGCTCGCTGCCACAATTGCCCTCGTAACGATCGGGCTGGGGCAACTCAACCTCATCGCGCTTGTCGTGTCAATGTTTTTTCTGACCTCCTACGGTCTGCTCAATTACGCAACTTATTATGAGGCGAGAGCGGCGAGCCCATGGTTCCGACCGCGCTTTCGTCTGTTTAACAAACATCTCAGCTTGCTCGGAGCGATCGTCTGTATATTCGCCATGTTCGCCATCGACCCCTGGTCCAGTGCCATTGCACTGGCGATCCTTTTTGCCGTCCATCAATACCTTAGACGCACGGCGGGACCGGCGCGCTGGGCCGACAGTCGCCGCTCTTATCATATGCAGCTAATTCGGGAAAATCTCCTGGCAATCAGTGACGAGCCGGAACACCCAAGGGACTGGCGCCCCTGCATCCTGGCCTTCTGTGATGATCGGTCGGGGCGGGCCCGGCTTCTTTCATTTGCTTCCTGGATTGAAGGTGGCAGCGGCTTCACGACCGCTGTCCAGGTCGTTGCGGGGGAAGGACAGAAAGGCCTTCAGTTACGGGATAAAACTGAAAGGGAGCTGCTGGACACCATTGAAAAAGACCGGTTGGGTGTCTTTGCCCGCGTGCTAGTTGCCCCGGAATTCGGTGGCGGGGTTGAGAGTCTGCTTCAATCCTTCGGCATCGGAGTGATCCGAGCCAATATGGTTCTTCTGAACAGTGTCGAACAAATCAGGGGAGCCGAGGATAATCAAGGACAGGTCCGTTATGGTCTCCAGCTCCAGGAGGCCCTTCGCCTCGGTTGCAATGTCGTGGTCCTGGATGCTCGTAACGATGAGTGGGCGCGCCTCGAAAGCTTGGAGTCCTGGGAACGGCGGATCGATGTGTGGTGGTGGGGTGATAAGACGAGCCAACTCATGCTCCTTCTGGCCTATCTGATGACTCGAACCGATTCGTGGAGTGGGGCTAAGATTCGCGTGCTCGCTCCGACATCGGAAGAGGGACGAGAGAAGACCCTTGAGAAAATCCAGGAAACGCTTGAGGATGTACGTATTGCCGCGGAGCTAGAGGAGGTTCTGAACGTCGATCCGGATGTGGTTGTCGAAAATTCCAGCTCTGCCGCCATGGTATTTTTGCCCCTTCACTTCAGGGAGTCCCAGCTTTTTCATCCCAGCAAGGTCAAGCTGGATGCGCTGCTCGGCCGGTTGCCTGTGGTTGCATTGGTACTTGCGGGGCGGGATATCGACATCGGGTCCGAACCCGACGAGGGAGAAGTGGCAGAGCGCACGGCGGCCGTCGACACCGTAAAAGATACGGAAATGGAGACGCGGGCGGCAGAGGAAGAGGCGGCCAAACTCGCCGAAGCGGTCAAGCACAGGTCAATGAAATTAAAGGAAGCGGAAGGGTCCAGCAGTGAGGAAAAAATCAACAAAGCGCGCTCGGCCCTGCGGGATGCGGAAAAACTCGCGGCCGAGGCCCGGAAAAAGCTGCAAGAAGCCCGGGCAAAGGCCCAAGAGGCTCTCCGCGTGGCAAAAACCCTAGGGATTAAGCCTGAGGCACCTCAAGACGAAAAACCATAGCTCGGGAAATTCCAGCTTATATATCAATCATTTATCTTTTGATGCCTTTGTCGATTCAAGTGCCTTCCGGTTTTCTATCGATTCGCACGAGGCGGATACTGAAGCGTTCCATCTGCTCGACCGTCAGATTGTATTCATTGACTTGGATGGTTTCCCCCGGCTTAGGAATGCGCTCGAATTGTACGATCAACAAAAGACCGAGGGTTTTTCTTTTATCTTCTTCTTTCTCTCCATCGCCCGGCCGTCCCAGCCAAACCCCGGCGGCTTCCTCCAGGGAGTGCAAAGGAACGCTTCCGCTGGCACTCCACGACTTTGGGCCACGCTTGACGATTTCCCGCGTCTCGTCATAGTCGGTTTCGTCGCGAATCTCGCCCATAATTTCTTCGAGTAAATCTTCCATCGTGAGCAACCCCACCACCGTACCGTGCTCATCGACGACCAACCCAAGGTGAGTCTGTTTCCACCGAAACTCATAATAAAGCTTTTTAACCGGCTGGGTGATGGGAACCACGACAATCGGTTGGAGTTTTAATTGGTGCAGCTTTTTATTGTTTTGGTCACCTTCCAAAGACCATTTAGCAATTTCCCTCAGAGTTGCCAGTCCCACCGGGTTGTCGATCTCGCCGTGGTAAACGGGGTGACGAGAGTGCAAGCCTTCTTTAATCATTAGTTCCAAGGTCTCTCTGACGGTTTTTTCGTCGTCCACCGCACAGATCTTTGACCGCGGAGTCATGACTTCTTCCACCAGCGTGTTGCTGAATCGGATCATCTTATCAATGAGCTCCGTCTCCGAAGCTCCAATGGCCCCCTCCCTGGTGCTCAAATCGACCATGGCCCGCAACTCTTCCTCGGATCTCCCTTTCTCTTCTTTGGATTCCAATCCAAAGATTTTGTGAATTGTCCAAATGAGCAATTCCAAAAGCCAAGTCAAAGGCAGGAGCACCTTTTGAAGTGTGATCAAGGGGTAGCCGGAAAGCAGAGCGATGGATTCGGCATACCTGTGGGAAAAGGTCTTTGGAATGATCTCGCCGAAGATCAAGATGGCCAGCGTCAACAGTCCGGTTACATAGGCGATGATTAGGTTCCCGAAAATTTCCGTTGCTACCACGGTAGCGAAAACCGAGGCCCGATATTCACCACGTTATTGCCGATCAAAATAGTGATCAATAATCGTTGGGGGTTCTCCTTGAGCCGATCTACGGTACCTGAGCCTTTTCTTCTGTTCTTGACCAGGGATCGGACTTGTACGGGGTGGAGGGAGATCAATGCGGTTTCCGCCCCGGAAAAAACCGGAAAGTAAAAGCAGTAGGGGCAGGATAAAGAGATCCGTCAGATTTTCCATGTTAAGCGTACTTGAATATCCACGTTTGCACTGGAATAGGGCATGGGCTCCTCTTGAAAGTATGGTATTTCCCAACCCGTTTGGCAATGTGTTTTTATAAGAAGAGCTCTTCGCAAGCCCTGGAGGAGGGGCGGGGCGTGGTCCAGGTAATGCGAGCCGATACGTTTTGGGTGGGGTTCTATCCCATTGCAAATCCTAAATATGCAGGGTATTTTCAGTCGTCGGTGGTAACATACCAATCGAATCCAAAGATGGTTTTGAGTGATCAACGACTGGGGAGTTTATGAAGCGTATCTTTCTCTTTCTTGCAACGAACATTGCGGTCCTAATTGTACTTAGCATCGTCCTGAGCCTACTTGGTGTTGAGAGTATCCTGGACGAACAAGGAGTGGATCTTGACCTGACCAGCTTACTGATTTTCTCTTTGATCTTCGGGATGGGGGCTCCTTTATCTCGTTGGCGATCTACAAATGGACCGCCAAGCGGTTTACCGGTGCGCAGGTGATCGAGCAGCCTTCCAACGATGCCGAAAGGTGGCTTGTCGAGACGGTTCGCCAGCAGGCCAAGGCCGCCGACATCGGTATGCCGGAAGTAGCGGTCTTTGACTCACCGGACATGAACGCATTCGCCACGGGGGCGCGTCGCAACAAGGCGCTTGTAGCAGTGAGCTCGGGGCTCCTGCCGAACATGGGGCGCGGGGAGGTGGAGGCGGTTCTGGGGCACGAAGTTAGCCACGTCGCTAACGGCGACATGATTACCTTGGCTCTCATCCAGGGCGTCGTCAACACGTTCGTTATATTTCTCACACGAGTAATCGGGCATATAGTCGACAGAGTCGTTTTTAAAACCGAACGTGGCCACGGGCCGGCATTTTGGATTACGTCTATGGTGGCCCAGCTGGTGCTGGGAGTCCTGGCGAGCGTGATCGTCTTTTGGTTCTCGCGACGGCGCGAGTTCCGTGCGTATATCGGTGGCGTGCGCCCTTGGCATTTCCGGCAAAGTACGCCGCGGGGTGATGAGGCTTTTTATGACGCACCCCCCCCCTGGATGAGCGCATCGCGGCTCTGAAATCCCAGGCATAACACTCAGGCACAATACTTGGATCGCTGGCTTATTAGTTTCGAAGTCAGGCCCGCGTCTTCACAGGTGACAGATATCAAGTGCGCGTCCTGATACACTTGCGCCTGGGGTCGCCAAGCTGCTCTGTGACGAAATATTTTTTCGAATGGGTCTTCCTTGAACGGAGGCCAATGGCAATCGGTCCAGGAGCCTTTTGGTGGAGTCGATAAAGGAATCGAAAAGGACCGTTTAAGAGGTACGCAAACTAGGAGGATTAAATCATGTTTGGAATATCGATGTCGGAGATCATACCGACGCTTTTGGATAACGCATTGATACTTGGGTATAGGATTCTCAGTGTCGCGATGACCGTTGTCGTGGGTTTGATTGTGCTGCATTCTCTGCGCGTGGCTATTGGCCATCTGGAGACTATGCTCATCCGTTCAGGGGAGAAAAAGGAAGACGTCCCCGGATCTAGCCGAAAACGGATGACGACCCTGACCGGTGTGCTGCAAACCATCTCCGTGGGAGTCGTGTGGAGCGTTGTGATTGTAATTTCCTTGGCTCAGCTAGGTCTCAACATCGGACCGATTCTAGCAGGCGCTGGAATCATTGGCTTGGCCGTTGGTTTCGGAGCCCAGAACCTTGTCCGGGACGTGATCAGCGGTTTTTTTATTATCCTGGAAAATCAGATTCGAATTGGGGATGTAGCGATCATTAATGGTACCGGAGGCCTGGTCGAGGCCGTTAGCTTCAGGACCGTGGTTCTGCGTGACCTTTCAGCGACCGTGCATGTTTTCCCCAATGGGACCATCAACACCCTGGCGAATATGACCATGGGGTGGTCGGCTTACGTTATCGATATGGGAGTAGCCTACAAAGAAGACACGGATCGGGTGGTGGGGGTGATGCAGCAGGTCGACGAAGAGATGAGAGCGGACCCCAAGTACGGACCCTCCATGCTGGAGCCTATCGAGATCATGGGTGTCGATAAATTCGCTGACTCTGCCGTGGTGATCAAGGTCCGGCTCAAGACCCGACCGATTCGCCAATGGTTCGTGGGCCGTGAGTATAATCGGAGAATCAAAATGGCCTTCGACGCTGCCGGGATTGAGATACCGTTCCCGCACCGGACCCTATACATGGGCGAGGCGAGTCAGCCGTTCGACGTGCTGCTTAATGAAGCAACCAAAGAATCGCTGAGGCCGGAAGGTGACAGGGAAAGGATATAAGGACAGTACGGTACGAGTCATCTTGACTTAAATCGGGCAGGTGAAATCGCTCACGGATGCTAGGGCATTCTTTTCATTTATGTATTGATTGTTTGATAATTCCAACCAGCACCGCTGGTTCTTGACCAACATCTACCACAAGGACGCCTCCGGGCTCTTCCAGGGTATCAAACTGACTTTTGAGGAGGCCCGCTTTCATGTAATGGCCGCTCCGTTCTTTGAGCCTCTGCTCGATGAGGTCATAATTCCCCTTGAGGTAAATGAAATAAATGTCCTCGACGCCCTTCTCCAATTCGTCTCGATAGGTTTGCTTGAGAGCCGAGCATGCGATGGCCGCATCCTGTGACTGGCTAACGAGGCTGTTGATGAGCCCCCGTAGCGAATGAAGCCACTGCTCCCTGTCGCCGTCGGTTAAAGGAATTCCCTTTTCCATCTTTTCAATGTTGGCTTTGGGATGAAACTCGTCTCCTTCGTGAAAAGACCAGCCCAACTCATTCGCGAGCAATTTCCCAATGGTGGTCTTGCCGGCTCCCGAGACACCCATAAGGATGATGATCATACTTTACCTCACCGCTTGCCGTAAGAACTGGAAACTTCGCCGTTACAGCGGTCTCACGATGGCCCGGGCGGGGGCACCGTCGGCTCCTTCGAGTCGTAGGGGAAGACAAATGAGTTCGTAGGCACCGGGCGCCACGTGGCCAGATTCAGCCCCTCGATAATCCATATGCCGGCTTTGAGAAGAGCGAGATGGATCTTTATTCCATTACTCATCCCTCCCACCGAGAGGTAATCGATACCCACCGTTCGGATGCGGCGCTCAGCGAGAAACTCGGCGGCCTGCTTGGGAATGGAAACAAAGTTTTCAACGAAACAATCCGTTTCCCAGCAGCGGTGAGAGTTTCTTGTCTTGAAGAGGACCCTCTCACCGCTTTGGATATTGTGGGGTTCTAGCTCCGATGGCTTGATCGATTCGGGGTCCCGGATCTCGATAACCCGAGCCATCCCGATAGTAGCCTCTATGGGCATCGTGTTGACGCCCTTCTCGCTGCGGATAAAGTGCACAGGCGCGTCCATGTGGGTCCCCGTATGAGCGCCCATGGATATCCTCGACACAGTGACTCGGTTACCTTGTTCCATATCCGATACACACTCAATGCGGATGGGAGGATCGTCCGGCCAGTGCACCATGCTGTTTCTCACGGGAACCGATATGTCAATCCAACCGGAAGTTTTAGCTTTAGCCATAGTTTTTCTTCTGGAAACCTTTAGATTACCCGGAACCACTAAACCGGCCTGTCACTGTACGCGAGGGATTGACGGAATTTGCATTGTGGTCCCGCCCATCATTCCGCCTTGTGCCAAGGCAAGGTAACCGTCCTCTAAGAAGAATCGGAAAAATTAAAGTCGTTGTGCGAAGTGAGCGGCTCCCAGTAGCGCGGTTTGAGGATTCAAAGAGACCTTGATCTCCATGCTTTTCACAAGCGGAGAAAATCGTCCCTTGTCGCCGAAACTCTGTAAGAATCCACCACGCTCAAGGGCAGGGAGGATCTTTGGTGCAATACCGCCTCCCACGTAGACTCCACCGACCGCCAGACACTTGAGAGCCAGGTTCCCCGCCTCGGCACCGTAAATCGAAGAAAATAGATCCAGGGTCTTTGTGCAGAGGGGCTCCTCTCCTGCGATCCCCAGTTGGCCAATCGTGGCACTGGGGTCTCCGCTTTCCAGTCTCTCCGCGAGCCAGGGAGGTTCTACACCGTGACCCGCGTCGCGTAAAAAGTGATAGACGTTCAGTAGCCCAGGCCCCGATAGGATTCTCTCGTAGCTGACACGCCCCTTTAGTTTACTGCGAAGGTAACGCAGCAACTCAATCTCCAGATCCGTACGGGGGGCGAAGTCCGAATGGCCTCCTTCCGAGGCTGAGGGGTGCACCTGACTCCCGTCCCAGAAAAGCATCGCCTCACCAAGGCCGGTACCGGCGGCAATCACCGCGACGTTTCCCTTCCGCTCTTGTCCAGCCGGGTTCAATCTCTTGAACTCTTTGGCGTTCAAGAACAGCATGCCATAGGCCGTGGCCTCAAGATCGTTCAAGAGCTTGACTCGTTTGATTTCTAGGGTCTTTGCCAGGAGCTTTTCATCGAGCTCCCAATGTAGATTGGTCATACGGGCCTGGCCGTCGATGACCGCTCCCGCCACACCAAAGCAACCGGTGCTCACAGCGGAAGCGCGCTCATCTTTAAGGAAAAGCTTCAGGATCTGCTGAAAGGTCGTGTGCTCTCGGTTGGCAAATGTCGCATCGCGAGCGCGGGTAAGGGTCTTTCCCTTTTGCTTGAACAGGGCGAGAACGGTCTTGGTCCCGCCTATATCGCCGGCGAGTATCATGGAAGTGAGAATCCCCAATCAGTGTGCCGATATTTCAGGGTTATTTTATAGGCCTCAAGGTGCATAAGAGCCCTCATTATAGTGTCTTTATCTTGAAGGACAAGACTGTCGATCATGCACAT
Source organism: Binatia bacterium (assembly GCA_963664015.2). GTDB lineage: Bacteria > Desulfobacterota > Binatia > UBA9968 > CAXXLF01 > JACZQL01. The sequence goes on from CAXXLF010000002.1 coordinate 2,195,028, forward strand.
CTCAAACGTATGCCTTGAGCACATACTGCTCGACCATGCGGTGGGTGTTGAAGAACGATCCATTAATGGCTAATGGCGATTGCGTTGGCATCACGTCGATAAAACTATCTCGGTCTTTATCATACATGGGAACGATCACCCCCTCCAGCTTGTCATAGAGAGAGATGGCGTCCCGTGAACGATCGTTTTTTTGGGAAGTGCGTCCGTTTTCGCCGATGGCCCATCCGGTGAAACCCTCTAGGCAGCCCTCGATCCACCACCCGTCGAGAATGCTTAGACTGGGAACCCCGTTTAAGGCGGCCTTCATGCCGCTGATACCGGAAGCCTCCATCGGAGGTTCCGGTGTGTTCAACCACAGGTCAACGCCACCCGTAATCAGCTTTCCCAGGGCGAGATCGTAGTTTTCCAGGTAAGCGATCTTAATATCTTTCTTGAGAATGTCTTGGGCCTGGACAATCTTCTGGATCATCTCTTTGCCTGCCTGATCTTGGGGGTGGGCCTTGCCAGCGTAGATCAACTGAATTTGATCGACCTTTGATGAAATCGTTTTGAGCCGTTTAAGATCGTGAAAGAGGAGGTCTCCCCGCTTGTATGCGGCTGCCCGCCGGGCAAATCCGATGGCCATCACATGGATATCCATCCCCACATTCGTTTCTCGGTTGACGTAGTGGAGTAACTGCTTTTTCGCCTCCACGTGGGCCCCGCAAACCTCTTCCCTGGGGATGTCCAGCGCATTACGGATGCTGGAATTGTCCGTCCGCCAGCTGGGGATAGTGCGGTCAAAAAGTTTACTAAACGGGTTCGTAGCCCAGGTCCCGGCGTGGATTCCGTTGGTGATGGCATCAATCGAATATCCGGAAAACATCTCCCGGGCCACCTCCCCGTTTTTCTTGGCCACTCCATTGACATAATGGCTCCAGTTGGGGGCGAGGTGGGTCATGTTGAGAAGGCGGTCGTAGCAAAAGATGTCCATCCTTTCGGTGAAGACTTCGCGTTTGCCGAGGGCGCGTTCCACTAACTCGTTTGTAAATCGGTCGTGCCCCGCTGGTACGGGTGTGTGAGTAGTAAAAATGCATTTATCTCGTACCGCTTCGACGTCATCACGATTGATCGAATTCCTGCCTGCTTTCTTTGCCTCCTCTTCCAAAAGCTCCAATGTGAGCAGACTTGCGTGTCCCTCGTTCATGTGAAACCGTTCAATATCCTCATGGCCCAGGGCGCGAAGCATTTTTGTGCCGCCTATGCCCAGGACCGTTGCCTGGCAGAGCCGGTAGTACTGATCGCCACCGTAGAGATGATGGGTCAGCGTGCGGTCCCACTCAGTGTTTTCCGGAAGGTCCGTGTCGAGAAAGTACACAGGGATCCTGTAGCCACCGAACCCGGTGACCTCGTACTTCCAACACCGCAATTGGATGGTTCTGCCCTCCAGGACCATTGAGGCCCTCTGGGGCAGTCCCTCCAGGTAATCTTCCACCACCCACAACCCATGGATTCTTCATGCTGCCATCCCTTGGCGTCCAGCTTCTGATGAAAGTACCCCTTGCGATGTAGCAGTGTCACGGCAACCATGGATACCTTTAGATCTGCCGCGGCGCGGATCGTATCGCTGGCCAGGACACCCAGGCCGCCGCTATAGGTGGGCATTCCCGCCTCGATTGCAATCTCCATGGTAAAATACGCGACTTTTCTAGCGTTGCCCATTTCTTCTCTTCGTGTACTTATTTAGTCGGGGGACCTAGTTTAGTTGGCCTAGTTGGAAGGTCTTTTGGGATGACCCTACGTAATCACCGTTGCTCTGTCGCGGCCGCACCACTTTTTGAGCTCAAGCAAATCCACACCGGCTTTCACCAATGGGGCGAGAACTTGGCCCGCGTCTAGTTTGCCTCCGTCGTTTCGATAGCGTTCCACGTAAAGGCGCAAAATTGCCCCCTCGGTACCGGTCCCGGAAAGCCGGCACACCAAGCGCGAACCATCCTCAAGCAGAACCCTGAGCCCCTGGTGTTGGCTCACGGAACCGTCCACGGGGTCTGTGTAGCTGAAGTCATCGGCCTGAGTGACTCGACTTCCAGCCAGGGGAGTGCCGTTCAGGATGGAAAGTCGTTCCGCCAACGCCAACATCATCTGGTTTGCCGCATGGGTGTCCAGGCCTTCATAATCATGTCTCTGATAGTAGCACCGTCCGAATTGGCGCCAGTGATCCTTCACGACCTCGCTCACCGACCTGTGGGTCTTGGCTAGGATGGAAAGCCAGCAGAGAACCGCCCAGAGTCCGTCTTTCTCGCGCACGTGGTTCGATCCAGTACCGAAGCTCTCTTCGCCGCAGATCGTACACAGTCCCGCGTCCATCAGGTTGCCGAAAAACTTCCACCCCGTCGGCGTCTCGTAGCAGGGTATGCCAAGACTTGACGCAACCTTGTCCACGGCTGTGCTTGTAGGCATTGAGCGAGCCACTCCGGTAAGTCCGCCCCCATAGCCGGGAATACAGTCTCGAGCATACTGGGTAATGATCGCTAACGAATCCCCCGGGGTGACGAAGCAGCTCTTCCCAAGGACCATGTTCCGATCTCCATCCCCGTCACAGGCGGCGCCAAAGTCAGGCGCATCGCGACTATCCATACGGTTTACCAGCTTGCTTGCGTGAACTTGATTGGGGTCTGGATGGATGCCGCCAAAATCCTCCAACGGAGTGCCATTAACCACGCTCCCGGCTTGGGCCCCGAGGAGTCCCTCAAAAATATGGTGTGCATAGGGACCCGTTACCGCGTTCATGGCATCAAAGAGCAGACGAAAGCCGTTCTTGAACATTGTCCGTAAGGCCTCGATATCGAAAAGCTCCTCCATTAGTTTTACGTAATCGGAAACGGGATTGAAGACAACAACCCTTGTCTTATTTACAATCGTAACGCTTTCTCGATTGAGGTCGAGGTCCAGAGGGTCGGTGATTCGATATCGGTTGATACGCGAGCTACGACGAAAGATCGACTCGGTGACACCTTCGGGTGCCGGACCCCCATTCCGAATATTGTATTTGATCCCGAAGTCGGCCTCCAGACCGCCCGGGTTATGACTGGCCGAAAGGACTAGCCCTCCCAGCGCGCCATGGCGTCTGATCACAGCGGACATGGCAGGTGTCGAAAGGAGGCCACCGCTGGCAACCCATACCTGACCGAACCCGTTGGCTACGGCCATCCTGAGTATCGTCTCGATGGCCGTCCGGTTATAGTAGCGGCCGTCACCGCCCACGACCAATATCTCCTTGGCGAATTCCACTTCTTCTTCGTGTACGGCGTCAAAGACCGACTGGGTAAAGTTCTCAATATAATGGGGTTGCACAAATACGCAGGTCTTTTTGCGTAGGCCGGAAGTACCCGGTTTCTGGTCGGCAAACGGTTGGGTAGCAATATCCTGGATGTTCAGATCGCTCATGTGTTTTATCGAACTATTATAAGGGATCATACTTGGGGAAGCGAGCCGAATCCGAATTCGATCGGGTTGATCCGGTTCCTTATTCCTTTTCTGTCTTTGTGGAATCGTTACCCATGGTGCGGCCGGGCATTGACCTCACGACTGAGAAGGTATTGACTGGGTGGGTTCGATACCCGGTTCCGTCACTGCGTATACAATGTAGTGAATTCGCGATAAACTGATTTATCCTAAAGAATATAACGAAGGGACCTCGGTGGCGGTCCGAAAACTTGCGGTCGGAACGCCCTGCGGTCTCTGCTTTGTGACGGGGTTGGTCACGGTTAGAGAGGAGTTCATGATGGTTACCGGACAAACCAATATAAACCACCTATGTATTAATACGATCCGGACTCTGAGCATGGATGCGGTCCAGGCCGCCAATTCGGGCCACCCGGGGACACCTATGGCCCTCGCGCCGGTGGCCTATTGTCTATGGCAACGTTTCCTGCGCTTCGATCCCGAAGATCCGATCTGGCCCAATCGCGATCGATTTGTCCTGTCTGTAGGCCACGCCTCGATGCTACTCTATTCCATGCTCCATCTGACGGGAGTCCGGGCGGTCAACAATAAGTATGAGCCCCTCGATGAGTTGTCCGTGCCTTTGGATGCCATCAAGAACTTTCGTCAATTGGATAGCCGCTGCCCAGGACATCCCGAGTATCGCTGGACCTCCGGCGTCGAGACCACTACGGGCCCTCTTGGGCAAGGCGTGGCCAACAGCGTTGGGATGGCAATGGCTGGCCGTTGGATGTCGGCCAACTTTAATCGTTCCGGCTTCGAAGATCTCTTCGGTTTTAACGTTTACGCCCTCGGCGGAGACGGCTGCATGATGGAAGGCGTTTCCAGCGAGGCCGCCTCTCTGGCAGGGCACTTGAAGCTCGCTAACCTCTGCTGGATCTACGACAGCAACCGGATCACCATTGAAGGCAAGACCTCTCTTGCTTTCAGTGACGATGTAGCCGCACGCTTCGTTGCTTACGGGTGGAATGTGGCGCGTGTGGACGACGCCAACGATCTCGAGATGCTCGAAGGCGCATTTCAAACGTTCCTCAAGACCGCTGACCGACCCACGTTGATCATCGTCGATAGCCACATTGGCTACGGTGCACCCAATAAGCAGGACACCCATGGGGTCCATGGGGAACCCCTAGGGGAGGAGGAGATCCGGCTAACGAAAAAGAATTACGGATGGCCGGAGAATAGCCAGTTTCTTGTGCCGGACGGTGTCTACAATCATTTCAAAGAAGGAATCGGCGCTCGGGGCCGAGCGCTCAGGGATGCCTGGTTTGAACGGATGAACGATTATAAGGTCAGGTATCCGGATCTCGCCGACGCCCTCTTCAAAATGCAACACCGCCAGTTGCCTGACGGTTGGGACAAGGATCTCCCCACCTTTGCAGCCGATCCAAAGGGCGTGGCAACCCGGGAGTCTTCCGGGAAAGTTCTCAATTCGGTGGCCAGCAATATCCCCTGGCTAATGGGCGGTTCCGCAGATCTTACCCCCTCTACGAAGACACGGTTGACCTTTGATGGTGCTGGCGATTTTGAGGCTGGGAACTATAAAGGGCGCAATCTGCACTTCGGTGTCCGAGAACATGCGATGGCTTCCATCCTGAACGGGATGGCGCTCGTGAAGGTGCGTCCATTCGGTTCAGGTTTCCTGATCTTCAGCGATTATGCCCGTCCAGCCATTCGGCTAGGTGCCATGATGGAGATCCCTACGATCCATATCTTTACTCACGACTCCATTGGGGTGGGAGAGGACGGCCCGACCCACCAACCGGTTGAGCACCTGGCCTCGCTCAGGGCTATCCCTGGTCTGGTCGTACTTCGCCCTGCCGACGCCAACGAAGTAGTAGAGGCATGGAAAGTGATCATGAATCTGCAACATCGGCCGGCGACCTTGGTGCTCACTCGCCAGGCGGTCCCCACATTGGATCGAACGAAGTACGCCCCGGCGTCGGGACTGGCCCGGGGAGGGTATGTCTTGGCGGACGCGGAGGACGGAAATCCGGAAGTCCTGTTGCTTGGAACGGGCAGCGAAGTCTCGTTGTGTGTGGAAGCCTATGAGCAACTCAAGGGGGAAGGGGTCCAGGGGAGGGTTGTGAGTATGCCCTCCTGGGAACTGTTCGAGGATCAGGAGGAAAGTTACCGTGACAGCGTGCTGCCGTCAAAGGTGAGGGCAAGGGTTTCGGTGGAACAGGCATCGACCTTCGGATGGGCTTGCTATACGGGAGACCACGGCCACCGGCTCGGGATGGGGTCTTTCGGAGCTTCAGCTCCGCTCAAAGATTTGCTAAAAAAGTTTGGTTTCACCGCTGAGGGTGTGGTGGCGGCTGCAAAGGCCGAGCTGGCGAGGGTGAAATAAGGTATGAAAGTCGCAATCGGTAGTGATCATGCTGGATTTGCATTGAAGGAGAAGTTGGATGTTCTGCTGCAGGGGGTGTTGGGACATGAGGTGGTCGATGTGGGCACTTATAACGGCGAACCAGTTGATTATCCCGATTATGCGAAGGCGGTTGGCGAGGCCGTGCTGGAGGGTAAAGCGGAGCGAGGAGTGCTCATCTGCGGCAGTGGAGTGGGGGCATCGGTGGCGGCCAACAAACTCCCAGGCATCCGGGCCGGTCTCTGTCATGACTCCTATTCAGCGCGCCAGGGTGTGGAACACGATGATATGAACGTCCTCGTGATGGGGGCCCGGGTTATTGGCGAAGCCTTGGCCAGAGAGCTTCTCCAGGCGTTTCTGGGTGCAAAATTTACCGGAGAAGAGCGGCACCGCCGGCGCCTCGAAAAGGTTATTGAAATGGAGCAAGGATTGGGCGTAAAGAAACGACCGTAAAAACGGGGAGGATTCCCTGATCGTAGAAATGACACTTTAGGTCGATTGGGCAAAAGTTAAATTAGAAGTTGCGCGTAAACGGTAAGGAGGAAGAGTAATGACTGAGCGAGTAAAAGAGATTTTGAGCTGGTACGGCAGCGACAACCCGGGGACCCTAACTAACCTGGCCCGAATCCTCAACCATGGTACTTTGGGAGGGACCGGCAAGTTTGTGATCCTCCCGGTGGATCAGGGTTTCGAGCATGGTCCGGCACGCAGCTTCGCTCCTAACCCGCCGGCTTACGATCCGCGCTACCACATTGAACTCGCCTTGGAAGCGGGCTGCAACGCCTACGCGGCTCCCCTGGGATTTCTGGAGGCGGCAGCAAGGGAGTTTGCCGGAGATATTCCATTGATCTTGAAGGTCAACAACCATGACTCATTAAACGATGAAAAAGACCCCCAGCAGGCCTTGACCAGCGGCGTCGCCGACGCCCTCCGGTTGGGATGTTGTGCCGTCGGGTACACGATCTACCCGGGGTCGGCCCATCGCTTTGATATGTATCAAACACTGCGCGCCTATGCGGAAGAGGCCAAGCGGAACGGCCTGTCTGTGGTCGTCTGGTCTTATCCACGGGGTTCCGGCCTGAGCAAGGAAGGTGAGACCGCTATTGACGTGACGGGCTATGCGGCGCAGATAGCTGCCCAACTGGGGGCCCATATCGTCAAGGTCAAACTCCCCAGCGGCCATCTCGAGCAGGACGCGGCGCGCAAGGTGTATGAAAAAGAAAAGGTCGCCATCGGGACGGCGGCGGAAAGGGTGCGTCACGTGGTGCAGTGTGCCTTCAACGGGAGGCGTATCGTAATCTTTTCCGGTGGGCCGGCGGACACAGACGAAAAAGTTCTAGACGAGATTCGTGCTATCCACCAGGGCGGCGGCTTCGGTTCCATTATCGGGCGTAATTCCTTCCAGCGGAAAAAGGCCGACGCCCTTCGACTGCTGGGGACCGTCATGAACATCTATGCGGGGAAGGCGGGTTAACCAGCTGATCGAAATTGGTGAAAAGTCGCCGCGTTACCATCTTACTTACAGAAAAAATTTCGTATTACCATCCCAGTTTTTTGTGGATCATAATGGGAAAGTGAGTACGTGTGTGCCTGACAATGGTCGAATTCGCGTCATAATTGAAGGTGTCAAGCCGGAAATTGACGGTGGACGCTTCCTCTGCAAACGCGTGGTCGGGGAGCAGGTCGTCGTGGAGGCGGATATCTTTGCAGACGGTCATGACAGCGTGGCAGCGGTGCTTCTGTATCGAAAGGAAGACGAGGGGGACTGGACCGAAGTGCCCATGAGGCCTGTCATTAACGACCGGTACCGGGCGTATTTTACTGTAGCTGAAATGGGTCGATACCGCTATACACTCCAGGCCTGGGTGGATAGGTTCAATTCGTGGCGTCATGGCTTTGAGAAGAAGGTCGAGGCGAAACATGACGTATCCGTGGATCTCCTGGCCGGGGCGGGGATTGTGGGAAAGGCAAGCGAACGGGCCACGGGGAGTGACAAGAAAGCCCTTGCAGTCTATGGGAACGCATTGGGCTCAAAGGCCAAGGATCGGGTGGAGCAGGCACTGAGCGAAGAGCTGGGGCATCTCATGGGTGAGTATCAGGACAGAAAATGGGCTGCCACCTACGAAAGAGAACTCACAGTGATGGTAGAGCGCGAGAGGGCGCGCTTTAGCACCTGGTACGAGCTTCTCCCGCGCTCCCAAGGCGAATCAACACGGCACCTTTAAAGACTGCGAACGCTGGCTCTCATTCGTGGCGAGCATGGGCTTCGATGTCCTTTATTTTCCTCCCATCCATCCCATCGGGGAAACCTCTCGCAAGGGGAAGAACAATTTCCTGGATCCCGGTCCCGACGACGTCGGTAGTCCATAGGCCATCGGTTCTGATGAGGGGGGCCATAAGGCTATCCATCCCCAGTTGGGGACCTTAGCGGATAGTCCAGAAATCCCTTCAATTCCGTGATCTCCTCGCGGCTGATGCTGTGGATCCAGGCTCAAAGAGGAAGCAGGCCGCATCTATCTATTTGCTGATGGTGATAGGAATGCCAACACCGCTGACGTCCGTTACCGTGGTTTGAAAGAGCGTGTTTAAACGAATAAAGCTTCTGCGGTCCGACTCGCTATCGCCCATCGAATAATAACGCCCAACAAAGTTGACCCACGGCTTGTCGTCGCTGGGGGGGGTGAGTCGGTTACCTGAATAGCTAGGCTGTGGATCGGATTCCCACGTAACTCGCCGGTTCGGGGATCTTGGGCGACGTCGAATTCAGGGCTTTTGCGGATGGCAGAGGCGACAAACTCAAGCAACACCGCAAAACTCTGTAGCTTGATGCCGCCGACGATGGGCCAGTCGCCGCCTGGATGACCGGGCCGGATATCCAAGAGAACAAAGTTTGAGGGGCTACTGCCTGCTAGATAGTTAAGGGCCCGGCGTTCAGTGTCCCCTAGCGTGTTCGGATCGTAATTCGTCACGGTAACCCGACCGGCGGTCTTCCTTGTCAATAGATGGCGGCCGTCGGCTGTCTGTCGCCATTTGAGGTTTCTGTCGATTGCTGTCACGATATCGCTCACCGTGGGTGGTTGGTCTTTAGGTCTTGTTATCAGGTTCTCCTCGAACACGAGGGTTCCGACAAACAGCTTGCGATTGTCATTGAGCCAGCGCAGGTGCATGACGATCCGACGAAACTCTTCATGCTCCTCCCGAACCGACGCCTCGTTGAGAATGAAGCGGTTAAAGGTGCCATCTACGTCCTGAAATTCAATTCCGCGCGCGGCAAGCCGCAGCACTCGATCAATGGTGGTTCCCTGAAAAACCACAAACTCAAAAGCCTCGTCCTGAATCGGGGTTAGAAATCGTTCGGTGAACTCGCGGCCCGTTACGGGCACGATGCTAAACGTGGGGTTCTCGGAGGCACTTGTGCCTAGGGTTATGTCAAATATGTTACGGCCACGGGGCCGGAATCAAATCGTCCCAGCATCCCGCCCGTTGCTGTCCAGTGAAAGGTGGCCGCCACACTCGAAGCGACCGTGAAATGGGGAGGGAGTTCGGCTTCCAGCCGGGCGATGTTGAGTAAAAGTATTTCACTCTCCAGCCGGCTAATGGTTTGGTCATAGCCAAGGACAGCCCGATGCAAGGCCAGCGGTCCTGCGCAAGCGCCTAGCATGAGGAACACGCTTAGACAACCGAAGAGCAATAATCGTATAGTAGTCAAACTTGAAATGGAATTGAAATGATGCGAAGACCTGTCCGAATGCTGTAAAATGAGCTAACATAGTTCAACTCGCAGTTAAATGGAAAAAGTGTTACAGGGATCTTCTCGCGCAAATTTTAGTATCGATCGAGGTCGGGTGGCCGTTGGTGTAACCCGATGATCTTCAACCAATGTGTTTGAGTGAATGAAGTTGACGACTAACGTAACCATGAAGGCTGAATCTAGGTCAGATGCTGTCAACAGCCCTTTCTATGAGTTACAAGCTTAAGCAGTGCAATGACAGATAGCTCATGATGTTTCTCCCACCGCCAGATGCCCATGCCGCTGCGGTCTTGATTTTGGTCTTAGCGGCGTTGATTCTATTCACGCGGGACCGTATCCCGATCGAATCCTCGAGCCTGTGCGTCCTTGCGGTGCTGACCGTTGGCTTTGAGCTGTTTCCATACCAGGGGCCCGACGGCACACTCCATGCGGTTGATTTTTTTACCGGATTTGGTCATGAAGCGCTCGTTGCTGTCTGCGCTCTCATGATGGTTGGCCAAGGACTTGTCCGCACCGGCGCCCTTGAGCCCGTTGGGCGGATGTTGACACGCCTGCGGAAGTTTAGCCCCGCATTATCGTTGTTCCTGACGCTTGTGGTCGGGGCCCTCCTCAGCGCGTTCGTTAACAATACGCCGGTCGTCGTGTTAATGCTCCCCATCCTTGTGAGTGTTTCTCTTCGCACTGGGACCTCACCATCAGCGAGTTTGATGCCCATGGGGCTGGCGACCCTTGTGGGCGGCATGTCCACTACCATCGGTACCTCGACCAACCTGCTCGTGGTCAGTGTGGCAGCGGATATGGGATTGCGTCGATTGCAGATGTTCGATTTCTTCTTCCCGGTGCTCGTTGCCGGGGGGGTGGGCATCGTCTATCTATGGCTGGTCGCCCCTCGGTTGCTACCCAAGCGCGAGACCCAACTGCACGACACCTCGCCACATATCTTTACGGCCCAGCTAGTGGTTCAAGAGGGTGGCTTTGCCGTGGGAAAAATGCTGTCCGAATGCAGGGAAAAGACCGGCGGCGCACTGCAGGTCGTTCACATCCAACGTCAAGCTAAGACGCAGATTGTTCCGCTTCCCGATGTCACCCTGGAAGCAGGCGATCGGTTGCTCGTTAAAGACACACCGGGGAATCTTAAAGAGTTTGAACAGTTATTGGGGGCGGCGCTCTATGCCGGTGACGTGCCTGTCGACGAGGAACATCCACTGACGGCAAAGGATCAGCAACTCGCCGAGGTTGTGGTCGTGGAGGGCTCCCCCCTGGAAGGCCTTACCCTCAACACAGCGCGGTTGATCGACCGCTATCAGCTAGTGACCCTCGCGTTGCAACGGCCCGGTAGAGCCGTTGTGACCCGGCGCACGGACTTGCGCGACGTGTCGCTGCGCCCCTGGGGATATCCTATTGGTTCAGGGCCCCCGTGATAGTATCGCCGAACTCAAGCGCCTCAATGAATTGCTCGTGCTCGACGCCACTACCGACCTGCCTCATACGATTAAGGCGCCGCTGGCATTGAGCATTATGGCGGGGGTTATACTCCTCGCCGCCCTGGGGGTCATGCCCATCCCTATCAGCGCGTCCCTCGGTGTATTAGTGATGATTCTAACCGGTTGCCTCAACTGGCGCGATGCCACCCGTGCCTTGAGCACACCGGTGATTATGATCGTGGTTGCCAGTCTCGCACTAGGCACGGCACTGCTGCGCACCGGTGGGGCCGAGTATCTGGCACAAGTTTTTGTTGCGCTCGTAGCGGGGCTCCCCCCGGCCGGGGTTCTCAGCGGGTTGATGCTGTTAATGGCCCTATTGACCAACATCGTTTCGAACAACGCCGCCGCCGTCATCGGTACGCCCATCGCCATCAGTATGGCGAAACCACTCAACCTTCCTCCGGAAGCTTTTGTGTTGGCCGTGATTTTCGGCGCCAATATGAGCTACGCGACGCCAATTGCCTACAAAACCAACCTGCTGGTGATGAGTGCCGGAAACTATACCTTCACTGATTTCATGCGTGTCGGAGTGCCGCTGACGGTGATTATGTGGTTGGTGTTTTCTTGGTTGCTGCCGGTTCTCTATGGGATATGAGAAATGGGGGGTGTTTGAATTCTGTACGAGAATCGGAGCAAAAGAACGGTCCCATAAACCTATTTGCTATTTTGAGAGTTTTTGATTGCCTTATTGCGGGGAGCAGAGGGCTTGGTGGGGCTGCCGTTTCTGTTTTTATCGTTCACAAGAGGCTGGGCGCGGACTCCTGCCTTGTCCAATGCCTGAAGGATGTCCGCCTCGATCTTCTGTAACATCCCTACTCGTTGCCGCCGCGAGACCTTGACTCTACCGCCGGCGATCATACCATGTCCCCCTGCGGAACCCGACGGGAGCAGCGAGTCGAGGAGGCGTCCGGCTTGTGCCTCCGGATCCCTTGTGCGCATGGACACATAAATAAAATCATCGTGGGGGGCTAAGCACACGGACCACGTTGCAGTCTCCAGCCGCATCAGATAGTCGGCTACTTCGGCGACGGCGTCCGGATAGGGAGTCGAGTCCAGAACGGTAACGACTGTGTCACCGTATTGGAGTGCACTGTTTAACGCCTGAGCAATGACGCGATAGTAGGTCGGGGTGAGCTGGGGAGTCTGGATGTCGCCGAGGAGGCGTTTGTTCACGTAGGGATAAAGGAATTGACTGGCGACGATGTCGTGGGGCCTGGTCTCCCGTCCCAAATGCTGGGTCTCCGAAGAGATGCCGTAGAACAGGGCCGTGGCGATGCGCGGGTCAAGAGGGACCTCCGCATGCTGGAGATATTCGGTGACGATGGTGGATGTGGCCCCATAACTTTCCCGAATATCTACGAAGGTCACGTCTCCGTTCTTACCCCAATCCGGATGATGGTCGATAATGGCGGTTGGTGTGATCTCGGCTGGAAGCGCATTATTCCCCCGTTGCGGCTGGGAATCCACTAGAACGACGGATCCCGAAAAGTTGGGGAGGAGTTCACTCACCGGTACGAGGGGAATTCCCAGGATGGTCACCAGGGAACGGTTCTCCGACCGGCCGATGATACCGCTTAACCCGATCACGGCGATCTTGCCGAGATTGTGGCGGATTAAAAACCGTAGTGCAGCAGCACTGGCGAGGGAATCGGGATCTGGGTTGTCATGGGGAAGTATGAGAATTTTCTTCGAAGATTGGAGAACAGAAAGAAATTCTCTTACCCCACCCCCTATCTCTGGCGGTGCCGGGCTCTTTTCCGTAGGATCTTTCAATCAACAGCCTTTTCGTGAATATTATTGGTTTGATCGCAGACGCCGGGCTAACCTTATTGCAGAACCTGTTCCTTAATGTTTGGTTCAGTGGGGCCTGGGGGAGGTGGGGTCCCGCTTGTCGATTGGCGTGGGGGCTCTTTTTTTCGCACCCGTCCGATCCCAGGATTTTCGAGGAATGCCTTATAGTTTTTTCGAGCTAACGTTATGCTATCACCTGTGGCCACAAGGATGTCAATTTCGGTAATCTTTTCTTTGAATGTGGCCAGAATCGCTCCCTCAGCGGTATGAATTGTAAGGATTAGCCGGTCGGCTTCCTTTTGCTTCGTTGCAACTTTACCCTCAATACCGTCTATCCCGCCCCCCATATTGGCGGGAAGATAAGGTCCCATAAACCTCGGAGCAAATATCGTTATGACAACCCCGAGAACGAGGCCTCCTACGAAGCTCCCGGCAAATCCCCAAAGATGTTGCATCACGAATCACTCTGGTTTCTTCAGTGAGTCGGGTTCGTTCCCTCTATCCTCGCGCGTGGGCTCTTTCCTTTCTCCGCTACCGCGCAGCATTTTTTCGAATCGGTTCAGAACATTGGCTGTGCGCTCTCTCACCGTCTCCGTCCGTATGTTGAGGTTGTCAACTTCCTGCCGCAATTCTTTGATTCCACCTGTCCTCTGAAATGCAATAATCCCAATCACCAGGGCGAAAATTGCAATAATTAGCGTTATTCCTTCCATCGGTTCCTCCCGTGGTGCATCAGGTGGCCCACAAACCCCGAATCATTGATCGGAGCCTGATAGGTCAGTACAGACCACCTCTTAAAAGAGTATCTGATTATGAGCCGGCAAGTCAATCTGATGTTTATCTGATCGCGGAAGCTTAATGCGTTGGAATTACCATCTCTTATGGCGTTTGAGCTCGCTTAGCATCCATCCGAGAATGATCTCGACAACGAGAAGTGAAAAAATCATCAGTGCCCTGGGCATCGAAAGTTTCCAGAGTAGAAGGCGAAGCTAAACGATTTCAGCATTTTGTAGTGTAAAGAGGACAATGAGGCCGGATAAAATAAGAGCTAGCGTTAGCTTCACGTTGGACAATTTTTCCCCTGTTTCGGGTCCATGAGATAGAAGGGTGCCGAAAAAAGATCTTCTTTGGGGCCTATTCTAGCGCTTATAAACCTTGGGGCAAGAAAATGATATGCTGTATGGTACTTTTCTTGCACGTCCGCGTTATGGTATTCTGATGAGAATGGTTTAAAATTCAAAGCGGTAAGAACTCCAAAGGGTTGCGCGAAGGTTCCTCAGCCAGTTCCCAGTGCTGATTCCTTCGTAATGTTGGCGAGTTGCGGTGCCTATTCCACTCGCAGGAAAATCGAAATATGTCCTTTTTCTCAATCCAGATCGGGTTCACAGACATCGTCGACATCTCCTTCGTAACTGTATTATTGTACACTGCAATAGTCTGGTTCAAACGAACCCGTGCAACCCTCGTGTTCGTTGGCATCTTTATTCTCGGGGCCGTCTATATATTTGCCCGCCAGCTTGATTTACAGCTGACGACATGGATTCTACAGGGCTTTTTCGCCATCTTCTTGATCATTATCGTTGTGATCTTCCAGGAAGAATTGAGGCAGATCTTCGAGCGTCTCGCCATATGGAGCCTAGGGAGACAAGATACGCCCACCGTACGGTCTGAGACCATCGATATCATTGTTGGTACGCTGACGGATCTAGCCAAGGATCGGATTGGGGCCCTTATCGTTTTGCCCGGTAATCAACCCATCGAACGGCACATCAACGGTGGCATCGAATTGGACGGGAGGCTCAGTGAGAACCTTCTCAAAAGCATCTTTGATCCCAATTCGCCCGGCCACGATGGTGCCATAATCATGGATAGAGACCGGATCTCAAGGTTTGCGGCCCAGTTGCCGCTCTCCAAAGATTTTCGACAGCTAACGAAGGTAGGGACCCGGCATAGTGCGGCACTGGGGCTTGCCGAGTTGAGTGATGCCCTTTGCCTTGTTGTTTCTGAGGAAAAAGGACGGGTTTCCGTGGCCATGGATGGGAAGCTTCGTCCCATCGACAACCTCCAGGAGCTGGGCTCTCTGGTTCAGGGATTCTTAAAAGACAAGTTCCCATCCAGGAGCTGGGCTCTCTGGTTCAGGGATTCTTAAAAGACAAGTTCCCATCCAATGGTCCGGTATCGAGGCAGCTGCTGCGTGAAAACTGGGTGGAGAAGGCGGTGTCTCTCTCTCTGGCCATCGGCCTTTGGTATGTCTTTATCCCGGGTTCCAAAATTTTGGATGTGACCTACCAAGTCCCTGTACGTATCGAGCATCTCCCTGCGGAGATGACCCTAGAGAAAATCGATCCGCCCAATGTCAGTGTGACTTTCGGAGCGATTAATCGAGCCTTCTATTTGTTCGAACCGCAAAAACTAGAGGCCAAGGTTGATGCTTCCCTGGCAGTGCTGGGACGCAGGACCTTCCAAATCTCAGCAGAGGATCTCAACTATCCCAAAAATCTCACCGTGAAAGAGCTCACACCTGACAGCATCAAGATTTCTGTTAGAACAAACGGCAAAAAAAATGGGACATAGTCCGATCCGACACATTTCGGGTCTGAAAGATTGTTGCTCACAAGTGCTGGATAATCAGCGGTGCGCGACGTTCATTCCCGTCCTAGTCGCAACCAAGACGTATTAGACAAAGCGTCTCCAAGATTCTAACTCGTTTAAGCTGAGGTACGATCACCGGCCTGGGCAGATTGAGGCTTGGTACATCTTCATTTATTCCGCCAGTTGCGAAGCAGCAGCTTCGTCTACCAGCCAGATGAGTTGGCCGGCAGAGGGATGGATCAACTGGGCCGGAAATCTTCCGGTGTCGGTGGGACCGTCAAGCACGGCATGAAGGGCTTCTGCCTTGTCCTCCCCCGCGACCAAGAACAGGACAGTCCTGCCACAGTTCAAAATATGCGCAGTGAGTGTAAAGCGGTCCGTCTTAAGTTGCGGAACCGGGTTACAGACAACCCAACGTTTATTTTCCCCCACGGCCTCCGTATGGGGGAATAGGGATGCGGTATGACCGTCGGGTCCCAGGCCTAGTAATATCAAATCGAAGGCGGGGGGCTTTCCATCGGCCGAATGCTCGAAGTAACGGGCAATCTCCCGTTGGTAGTCCTGGGCCGCCTCGGACCGATCCTCGCTTTCGACTTTATACCTGTGGATCTGGGTCTCGGCACATGGAAGTTTTCCAATCATTGCCCGGTAGGCAAGACGGAAATTCGAATCCGGGTGGTCGATGGGAACCGTTCTTTCGTCGCCCCAGAAAAATTCCACCCGACTCCAGTCGATATCATTCCGGAATGGTTCACTCGCTAGCAACCGATAAAGCTGTTGGGGAGTCGCTCCACCGGAGAGGACTACTGTAAACTTCTCCCGATGGGCGATTGCGTCTCTGGCACACTGGGTAAATTTCTCTGCGGCGCCACGACTTAAGATCTCGGCGTTCGCATACCGTTGGACCTTTGGCCTGGGTTGGGTCAAGCCGGTGGCCATGGGTTTCGCATTTCTTGAATTTTAATCACCGGAGGGAGGTTCCACGTGGCCGCCGAACTTCTGGCGCATGGCGGACAGTATCTTCTCTGCAAACGTGTGATCCTGGCGCGAGCGAAACCGGGCGTACAGGGCTGCTGAAAGGACATCCGCGGGGACGGCTGATTCCACCGCTGCCTGCACGGTCCAACGTCCCTCGCCCGAATCCTGCACGAAACCCGAATAGTTGGAAAGGGAGGGGTCCTCAATCAAGGCGGCCGCCGTAAGATCTAGAAGCCATGAACTGACCACGCTCCCGCGGCGCCAGACCTCCGCAATGTTCGCGATGTTGAGATCGTAACGTTGATCCTCCGAAAGTTCCTCGGAGTTGGCATTGCGCATAATATCAAATCCCTCGGCGTAGGCCTGCATAAGGCCGTATTCGATGCCGTTATGAACCATCTTGACGAAATGGCCGGATCCCGCCGGACCGCAGTACAGGTATCCTTCCTCGGCACTGCCGCTGGTTTTCTCTCGTCCCGGCGTGCGTGGGATTTTCCCACGCCCCGGCGCCAGGGTCTTGAAAAGGGGGTCCAATTTTTGGACTACCTCCTTGTGCCCTCCGATCATCATGCAATACCCGCGTTCCAGACCCCATACCCCACCGCTGGTTCCGACGTCTACGTATTGGATTCCCTTCGAGTGTAAACTCTTGGCTCGCCGAATATCGTCCTTGTAATATGAATTACCGCCGTCAATGATGACGTCTCCGGACTCGAGTCTTTCCGCAAGGGCGTGAATGGTCTTTTCCGTGGGGTCGCCCGCAGGAACCATCACCCAGGCCGCGCGCGGCTTGGACAGTTTAGCGACAAAATCGTCCAGCGACGCGGCTCCCCCGGATCCTTCTTTCTCCAGTTCCCTGACGTTGTCAGGGTTCAGATCAAAGGAGACACAGGAATGCCCCCCCTGTAACAACCGTCGGACAATGTTTCCTCCCATGCGGCCTAAGCCTACCATCCCTAGTTCCATAATGTTTGAATCCTTTCGGTGTCTCAGGTTTGTTTCGTTGCTTGCTTTGTCGTTGGGGTGGTCTGCGCCCAACCGATCTAAACGAACTCAAGGTCATCCCCGTTGAGTTCGGGCATATGGAGAGAGAACGCCCTCACTCCTGTATCATCACCTTATTGTAGCCGTCCAGTGCTGCCACTCTGTAGCACTCGGCCAGGGTAGGGTAGTTAAAGGTATTTTCGATAAAATAGTCGATGGACCCATCAAAGGCCAGGATCGCTTGACCGATGTGGATGAGCTCCGTGGCCCCCTGGCCAATGGCATGAACGCCTAATAATTTGCGTGAATCCTGGTGGAAGAGGAGTTTGAGCATGCCGACTTGATCTCCGAGAATCTGACCGCGGGCGATCTCGCGGTATCGGGCAATGCCGATCTCGTATGGAACGCCCTCCTCGGTTAGTTGTTTTTCATTTTTCCCGACCATGGAGATCTCCGGGACCGTGTATATCCCATAGGGTATCAGGTTGTCGCGGTGATAGGTGGAGATGCCAAAGGCATGACAGGCGGCCAGTCGTCCCTGTTCCATTGAAGTGGAAGCAAGACTGGGAAACCCAATGACATCTCCCGCCGCGTAGACATGGGGCAGCTTTGTTTGATAATGCTCATTGACCAGGATCCGGCCTCTGAAGTCACGTTCGATGCCGACAGATTCAAGTCTCAGTTCGTCGGTCGAGCCCTGGCGCCCCACCGCATAAAGTAGAGCATCCGACAGGAGTTTCTTGCCGCCTTTTAGCGTGGTCCGTACCTTTCCCCTGGACGTCTTGTTCACGGAGACGACCTGTTTGCTGAAGTACAAAGTCATACCGATATTGCGCATGTGGTACGAAAGGGCTTCAGCAATCTCGGCGTCGACAAAATCCAGTAGACGGGGCCTCTGATCGATGAGAGTTACCTCGATGTCGAGCAGGGCCAGTATGCTGGCGTATTCGGCACCGATGACTCCCGCGCCCACGACTACTAGGCTGCGGGGAAGTTTCTTGAGTTGAATGAGTCCGTCCGCATCTACAATAAGATTGTTCTCAAAGGGAATAACGTCTGGGCGGGCGGGAACGGTTCCCGTGGCTATCAGGATAGTGTCGGCGCTCAACTCCTGGTCCGAATCACGGATCTTCAACTTGTGAGCGTCAACAAAAAAGGCGTGACCTTCTACGATCTCGACCCGGTTCCTGTAGAGCTGGTCGAGAACCACCCGCGTCTCGCTTTCGACGACCTCTGAGCAACGGGCCATCAGGTCCTGAAGGGTAAGGTCTTTTTTGGCTCGGGTGGAATAGGCTTGTCGATGATAGAAGCCGGTATAGTGGAGCACCGCTTCGCGCAGCGTCTTGCTGGGTATGGCACCCCGTTGAAGGCAGACTCCCCCCACCGAATTGGAACGGTCGATGATGGTGACCCGTTTCCCGAGCTTGGCTCCCTGGATGGCCGCTTTTTGCCCAGCAGGACCCGACCCGATGACCGCTAGGTCGTAGTGCTCCGTCATGGGATTGAACTATTCATGAGTGCCATTGGTGAAGAGAATGAGGAATCGGCCTGTGGGGCCGCTGAAAGAACCTGAACTGGTCTTGACTGGACGGTGGGAGGGGCAAAGGCCTGCGAAGCTGCCTCCGCGCCTCGCGAGAGGCAACTTGGATCCGTACAATGGCACGGTGCAGGGCTGCCTCCGTGGCGGTGAATTCCTTGTCCTCACGGTCCAAATCCTCTATCTTCTTTTCCGCCCTTAACTGCGCATTTTTGGCCCGTTCGACATCGATTTCATTGGCGTACTCGGCGGCATTGGCGAGGACAGTCATTACGTTGTCCAGGACCTCCGCATAGCCCCCGCTCAGCGCGAGCTTGACCCTTTCGGATCCGTTTTTAAAACTCATTTCGCCGACCTCCAGTGAGGTCAAGAATGTGATGTGATCGGGTAGGATCCCTAGCTCCCCGGTAGCCCCGGGGACCGTAACCTCGTCTACCTCCTGGTCCAGCAGGAGACGGCTGGGTGTCACCAATTTTAGTCGAACTCTGTCTGCCATAGCTTCATCCTGGGAATTTGATTGGGTAGCAATCCACCTCTAGGCCGTCTGTGTCCAGAGAGCGATTCTAAGGGATGGCTGGACAGCGGTCAATAGGGGAGACGATTTTTTTGTCCGCACCTGAAAAGCCAGTAGGGGCGGTAAAATCCATTGTAATATTTCATTATTATTTCTTGACGGGATATTGAGTAAGGGGGAAAATAGGTAATTATCTCAAGCGTTTTTAAGATATGAGAATGAAGCCGTCGGAGACAGCATTGCCACGCGTAATCATTGCTGGGGGCAAACTTGAGATCAATGATGGGCGCTATGCCACGAAGCGGGTGGTGGGCGATCTTTTAGTGGTTGAGGCGGACATCTTTGCCGACAGTCAGGACGCTCTTTCGGCCGTGTTTCGGTATCGCCGTGAAGGCTATGGGGAGTGGCTTGAAGCTCCCATGCATCCCCTGACCAATGACCGTTGGCGTGGGGAATTTACGCTTTCCGAGATCGGCCGTTATCGCTATACCCTGCGGGCGTGGGTCGATCCGTTCAGGTCGTGGCGCCAGGGGCTGATCAAGAAAGTCGGTGCCAAATGGCCGCTGCGATTATTGAAACGCTTCAAAGCACGAAACAAAACGTGTTGATCCAGAAGTTTGTTGCCAAAAGCAAAGGGCAGGATATCCGGGCGTTAGTCGTGGGAAATCGTGTTATTGCGGCTATGCGGCGCCGTGCCCAGGGTCAAGAGTTTCGAAGCAACGTCCACCGTGGTGGGAAAACGGAGGCGGTCAAGCTGGAACCGGCCTTCGAGCAGACCGCCGTGCGTGCAACCCAGTTATTAGGACTGCATGTGGGGGGCGTGGATATGCTGGAAGGGAACCAAGGCCCCATGGTTATGGAGGTCAACTCGTCGCCTGGTCTCGAGGGGATCGAGGCGGCTACGTGTGTCGACGTAGCCGGCGCTATCGTCGAATACATGGAGCAACAGGTGCTGTTCCCAGAGATAGACTTGCGTCAGCGATTGACCCTCGAGGAGGGGTATGGAGTTGGGGAATTCGTGGTTACCAAACAATCACGCCTGGCGGGTGTGTCCATTGCTAAAAGCGGTCTTCGTGAAGAGGATGTCCTCGTGTTGAGCATCGACCGAGATCGTACCGTCATCCCAATACCGCAGGGGGTCCATGTGATCCAGGCCGGATAGACCCTTCTATGTTTCGGCAAGCTGTCGGCATTAAAAAAGTAGAACCCGGTGAAGCGTGTAAGGAAACGCAGGGTTAAGAAGTAAGAACGGCCGTGCATCCAAACGGCAACTGTTCCAGACCCAAAGCCCAGTGCATATGACTAATCCCAAAGGACTCACCATTGGACGAGTGACCGTGCAGGCCGGTGAGACCGTGGACGTTCACCTGGAGGTTAGCGAACGTTATACGGGCGAACCCGTCAGCTTGCCGATCCGGGTTGTCCGGGGAGCGCGTCCTGGACCTAGAGGTTTCGTTACTGCCGGAATCCATGGTGATGAACTGAATGGTGTCGGGGTGCTTCACGAGCTGGCCTTCGGCCCGCCGTTGGTGCTGAGCAGAAGAACGCTAATCCTGGTTCTCGTCGTGAATATATTTGGCTTTGAAACCCAGGTTCGCAATATGCCCGACCGACGTGACCTGAACCGATGCTTCCCGGGCTCAAAAGACGGTAGTCTGAGCAGTCGAATTGCTCACGTGATCTTCAAAGAAATCGTTACTAAGAGCGATTATGGAATCGATCTGCACTCGGCGGCAGCACCACGTATAAACTTTCCAAACGTACGGGGAGACTTGAGTGTGCCGGCCATCCAGCGCTTGGCAGCGGCCTTTGGCTACGAGTTGATTATCAACAGTCAAGGGCCACCGGTTCCCTGCGACGGGAGGCTACGAAACAGGGTTGCCCAACGATTTTATTGGAAGCCGGAGAGACCTGTAAGATCGAACCGGCGGTTCTCGAAATCGGCGTCCGGGGAGTGCAGAATATACTCAAGATGCTCAAGATGCTGCCCGGTCGGCCCGTGGGTCCAGTTCACCCGACACAAGTGGAGAAGTCCCTTTGGGTGCGTGCCCAGGTCGGCGGAATCCTCCGATACCACGTTTCTCCAGGCCAATTGATCCAAGAGAGCAACCCATAGCGACGAACGTTAGCGTCTTTGGAAAAGAGCAGAATGCGCTTATCTCGCCCATTGACGGCATTGTCCTGGGAATGACAACGCTACCCACGGTTAAACCCGGAGAGCCGGTTGGTCATATTGGTATCCCCAAAACCTCTGGTAGGGCGCGAAGTGACAGAATACATCACCGTGCGCGGAAAGACCTGGCGACGAGTATTTCCATCTCAGAACGTGAGGTCAATGAGGGAGGCGAAGACGGGTGAGGGTGTTTGAGTTGAAGGCTTGCCCAGTGAACCTGGGGGAAGCTTCGGATCTATCGGCCTAGTGTCGATCAAGTCCTCTCTCGCCCGCGTTAGGCGCCACCCATGAGTCCTATATGCCCTCCAGGGGCCGCCACCGAATGCGGGTGCCCACCATCAATCGACTGACTTCCTCGGGGCCATCACTGAAAGGATAGTAGTTGGGAAACTTGGGAGCCGGGAGATTGGCCCAACCTTCGAGTATGGAGGTTATAAAACGCCAACTGTAATCCACCTCATCGGAGCGAGTAAAGAGCGATGGGTCCCCGCGCAGCGCATCGAGGAGCAAACGTTCATAGGCCTCGGGTGAGCGCTGGCGAAAAGCCTCCTCGTAAAAGAAATCCATATTGACCTCAACTAGCTGGATTTTCATACCCGGCTGCTTGCATGCAAAGGAGAGGCTGATTCCTTCGTCGGGCTGGATGCGCAAGACCAAGACGTTTGATTTGTCTGGCGGTGGGGTGCTCCCGTGGTTGACTCCCTGTTCCTGAAAAAGGAGCAACGGGGGATGCTTGAACTCGACGGCGATCTCAGATACCCGCTTGCGCAACCTCTTCCCCGTACGCAGGAAGAAGGGAACTCCGGCCCAGCGCCAATTGTCGATCCCAAGGCGTAGAGCAGCAAAGGTGTCGGTGATGGATTTGGAATCGACGCCCTCCTCCTGTCGGTATCCTTTGACAACCTGGCCATCGCTTTCGCCGACACCGTATTGGCCTCGTACCGTCTGAGCGGCGACTTCTTTACGAGTCAAAGGGACCAGGGCCCGCAGGACCTTGACCTTTTCATCTCGGATGGACTGGGGATCCAGAGCAGGAGGGGGTTCCATAGCGATAAGACATAACAGCTGCAACATATGGTTTTGAACGATGTCCCGCAGCGCTCCTGCGGTATCGTAAAAGGCGCCGCGCCGACCTTCCATTCCCAAACTTTCGGCCACGGTGATCTGGATATTGTCCACATACTTCTGATTAAAAAGGGGTTCAAATATCGAGTTGCCAAACCGAAAGCTCAAAATATTCTGAACCGTTTCTTTCCCCAGATAGTGGTCGATCCGATAGATTTGATCTTCGGCCAGAATCTCTGTCACATCTGAACTCAACTGCCGAGCGCTTTCCAGATCTCGGCCGAACGGTTTTTCGATAATGACCCGCGACCAGGTTGGATCGCTCCGGCCGCAGATGAGCCCAGCGGCGCAGAGATTCTTGACGATGGGCGAAAAAAATTCAGGTGCGACGGAAAGGTAGAATAGACGATTACCCGTCAGGTGAAGCTCCTTCTCGATTTCTTCCATCCGCTCTTTGAGTTTCTTAAAAGAGTCTACCTTGTCATTGTGGCCCGGATGGTAGTGGAGCGCTTTGATCAGAGGGCTGTCGACGTGCAAGCCTTGAGCCCCGTCTTTGAGCTGTTCTCTGAGTGTTGCCTGCATGGACTTGCGATAGGCATCGTCGGTCATCTCGGTCCGAGAAAATCCAACGACCGCATAGGACTCTGGGAGGTACCCTGTTTTCTGAAGATGGAATAGGGCCGGAATTAACTTGCGTTTGCTCAAGTCTCCGGAGGCGCCAAAAATAACCAGGGTAAAAGGCTCTTTAATGCCAAGGAGCTTTTCACTGGGCTCCAACTGCTTTTCGTCGCTGATGTGAACGGCAGCCCTGACTCCTGTGGGGTCATCCATTGGGAACAGTCCTCCTCAGATCCAGAGCCGTGATGAACTCTAATGCCATATGGGGGAATTCGGCTCGTTATCGAATATGATACAAGGTCTTCGCCGGGGTGTCGAGGGATCACCGTTGTGTACCCTTGAGAGTCTAGTGCTTTTCCGTCCAATGGCTGGACCTGTGTTGACAGCGCGAGGAGCAGATGGGTATTCTCAGATTCCAAGTCTGCGTTTGGGTGTCGGGAAAGAATCTCGCAAGGAGCGTTGATATGGGAATTCAGGAAGCCGTACTTGGCCATCTGGTATTGAATGTCCGAAACCTTGAGCGGTCAGAGGACTTTTACCGGGATTTTCTAGGCATGTCGGTCTCGAGCCGGAACCCTAGAGTGAGGATGTCATTCCTGTCCTTTGGACACGAGCATCACGACTTAGCCCTATCGGAACTACCCAAAGGCGCTGAACGAATAGGGGGTGACGGGTACCCGGGCATGCACCATTTCTGCGTTTATGTCCGTACTCCGCAAGAGGTCGATGCCCTGGTCCCGCTCTTGAAGGAAGAAAATATTACCATTGTCAGTGGCCCCGAGATCCTTGAAGTGGCCCAAAATCGTTCCGTGAGTTTTCTGGATCCCGATGGCAACAGGGTCGAGGTCGCCTGCAATGAAAATAAATTCACCGGACCTGTGGGCTAAGTCACCGGACCCATTTAAAGATACCTAAAGGGTGTGGAAATCGAGGAAATCGTGATTGATTTTGAAGGTCGGGAAATACCGGTCACACTACAGGAAGTAGTGGATCCAAGCCGAACAGTTTTACTGGTGTGGGATATACAGAACGATCAGGCGGGGAGCTCGTTTAACAAGGAGGAGTTCCTGCGGTCGACACCGCCCGTTATTCACGCCGCCAAGCGAGCTGGGGTTAAAGTGGTCTACGCACAGTCCACTCCTTATCCGTGGCGTGACGAATCGCCGGCGATGATCAGACGGGCAATGGCCCAGCAGAAGGTGGATCACCCCAGTAAGCTCAAGCCCAGGCGTACCCATGGCAGTTTCGGTTCGCAGTTGATTGAACCCTTCAAACCGGCACCTGAGGATACGGTCTTGGAGAAACGCCGAGCCACCGTGTTCCTGGGGACAGAGTTTGAGTCCCTTTTGGTTCACAGGCGCAGGTAACCACCGTGGTGATGGTCGGGTGTACGACCGATGGAGGGGTGGGGGGAACCGTGAGAGACGGCTATTACCGGGGTTATTTTATGGTCGTGGTCCGGGATTGTGTCGGGACAAGGACGGAAGAAGGGCACCTGGGAGCGCTTGAGAGAATGGAGCGTTGGGCGGATCTCATTGAGTCTGAGGGTCTGATCGGGATCTGGAAGAAACCCCTTTAGGAGTCCGCGGCATGGAATTACTATCAACCACTCATCTCAAACAATGGGTCGCGGAAAACGCGTCACTGTTCAATCCGCCGTACAAAACCAATCGTGTCCTGGTCCACCACAAGGACTTCATTGTCATGATTCTCCGTGGCCCCAATACCCGGTTGGATTTTCACGTGGAGCCCGGAGAGGAGTTTTTTTATCAGATCGAGGGGAATATTGAACTCCACGTCAAACCACCGGATCAGCGACGCCAGGTGGTCAAGATTCGTCAGGGAGAGATCTTTGTGTGTCCCGGCGGCTTGCCCCATTCCCCGCGACGTGGTGTGGGTACGTGGGGATTGGTGGTAGAGCGTAAGCGACGGACGGAAGAGTATGAGGAGTTTGTCTGGTACTGTGAGGAATGTGACGAGAAGGTGAATTCCCAAACCGTGGTCCAGGGAGATATCGCGAGTCAGGTTAGCCGCATCTATGGGGCTTTCAATGGGGACCCTACGCTACGCACCTGCAGTCACTGTCACTTCAGATTTCCCGAGTCCCCCATGGCCGAGCGGCTTGGATTCCTGGAATCCAAGGATTGAAACCACACGCGGTTCACTGAGTCTTGGCGGGTTGGTTTTGGGGTGAAGCCTTCACGAGCTTACGCCCTTGGTATGTATCATTTCTTCGGCGGAATCCACCGAAGCGGACGCTTCGGCTGCGAAGGCGGATGAAAGGGTTCCAGGCAACGAGTAAAACCGATCTCTCTTTTTTTAGAAACTGGGTAGTGGCGGTCAACGGTATAGAGATTATGAAGTTTTCAAGCTTGGGTTCATTACTCCGCATGGGGCCCCAGAGGATCCTGCTATTCTTTTATCATCTGCCAAATTTCCTTCGCGTTTTCTGGCGCTTGCTCAAAGACTGGCGTGTCGGATTGTTACCTAAAGGCCTTTTGATTTTGGTTCTCGCGTACACGGTCATACCGTTGGACCTTCTGCCCGATTTTGTCCCAGCCTTGGGGCAGATTGATGACTTGCTAGTGATTTTTCTCGGGATGAAGGGATTCGTTCGGCTCTGTCCACCCGATGTTGTTCGGGAACATGTTCAGGCCATTGGGGCAGGACGTTAAACCGGCGATTCGCCCAATTTTTCTCCGGCCTATTTTACCTTTATCACCCTCTCAGGATTGGAACGTTGTCTTACCCATAATAGTTCTAGGAAGCTCGTTTGTATGAAATTCCAACCCATTATAGGCTAAAAAGTGACAAAAGGTGTCATCACTGGACAAATATGGACATGAAAAGTCCCCACCAATGCTGAGCTTTTACCGGGCTTGGGCCTAATCCGCATGCAATCCCACTGTTTTTAGTTCTTCGATTCCCTGCCCGTATCGGGTATAGATCTTGCGTTATCGGGCATAGCTCGTAGCTGTTTAGATGCAATCAGCCAGGTTGAAAAGGTTGAATCGTAGCCATGAAGATTGAGCTACTCAGCGATGCGGGCGGAGATAATGATCCGGTAAACAGGAGGCGAATGAAGATGAAGATGGCGCCATTAGCCCTATCCATGATTTTAGCGGTTGGTTTGGCAGCATACTCGCAGATTCAGCCGATCCCGCGGGATCAGCTGGCACAGCATATCGATCCCATATTGAATATGGAGCGGCGCCTTGACCAGGTGATGTACTATACTAAAATGCTTGGCTCATTGGGCGGTTTGAGTCAAGGCAAGTTTTAGGAATTAAAGCAGCTCCTGGACGTTTACTACGTTTATGATCTGGCCTCTAACGTCCAGCTGGCGCGAGCAGACATGTCGGATTACCAGGCCCATGTGGCATTAGCCGAGGACGAATGGGAGGTAATGGAAAAGATTCTTAAGGACGGATTGGACAAAGATTTCGAACCCGATCCCAAGGCCACTTGGAATGGTGAGTTCTCACGTTCCAAGCTATAATAATCCCCTGCACAGCCCTGAGGCGTCGGTCCAATACCGGCAAGGCGTCTCAGGGCAGCTGCATCTTCTTCAATACTTCTTCGAGACGTTTCAGCTCTTCCCCGAATCCAGCAAAGTCCTGGTTGCGTAATAAATCCACCGAACGGTTGTAGTGATCGATGGCGCGGCGTGCCAGGCTCGTGGACTTGCCCTCGCCAGTACCGGGCGATCTTGGAGCTGTAGCCACTGCCCTTTTGATTTCCTCGAGTTCCTTCACTGTTCCCCCAAACAGCTTCTCCAGGGACTTTTCAAGGGTCTCCTCCATCGCAATTCGGTTGCCAAAGACTG
The DNA here is from genome assembly GCA_963664015.2 of Binatia bacterium. Classification (GTDB taxonomy): domain Bacteria; phylum Desulfobacterota; class Binatia; order UBA9968; family CAXXLF01; genus JACZQL01. The sequence continues at coordinate 2,222,192 of CAXXLF010000002.1, forward strand.
TCGTGACACGCTTGAGTTCGGGGAGTGATCCCTTTTCAGCCGCAAGATAGAGTGGCTGCACGTAGAGCAATGATTTTTCGATGGGGATGGCCAGCAGGCTCCCGCGAATGACCTGCGAGCCGTGCTGCCCCCAAAGGCTCAGTTGCTGGGAGATATAGGCGTCCTGGTCGATACGGGCGTCGACTTGATTCGGTCCATAAACCAGCTTGGTCTTGGGGAAATTGAGTACCATCAATTTGCCGTAGTGGGGGGCGTCGCTTCGGGCGGCGAGCCAGGCACGCATGTTGTCCCGGTTATTTGGAGTGAATGGCAGGAGCAGAATGAATTCCTCTTTCTCCTCTCCCGGTAGACGGGAGATAATGTAGTAGGGTTCCACTTCTCTCTCCTCGCTGCCGCTGCCCGTTGTAGGAATACTCAGCAGGTCCTCCTTATTGTAAAAAACCTGGGGGTCTTGCATGTGGTAGGTCGCGTACATCCGGGCCTGGATCCCGAATAAATCTTGAGGATAGCGAATGTGGGATTTCAGGTCTTCGGGCATCTTGTCCATGGGCTGTAGGGAGCCAGGAAAGGCCTTGGCGTAGACTCGAATCACCGGGTCGTTAGGATCGCTAATGAAAAAGTTAACGGATCCATTGTATGCGTCAACGACGGTCTTCACCGAGTTGCGAATGTAGTTGCCCATTTCCGGTGCGGGTTCCGAATAGGGGTAGCGGTTCGACGTGGTATAGCCATCGATGATCCAGAATAGCTTCCCCTGTTTATCGATCACCAGGTATGGGTCGCGGTCAAAGGTCAGAAAGGGCGCGATCTTTTTGACCCGATCCTGGATGCGGCGGTGGTAAAGGATACGGCTTTCAGAGGTAATATCATTGGACAGGGGCAGTTTTATAGTGGCGAACCGAACAGCGAACAGGAGTTTGCGCCAGAACGAACTAAGGGGAATCCCTCCGCTGCCATCATAGGTGGTGTAAATATTTTGATCCCCCGATGGATAATCGAGCTCTTGTGCCTTGGTCTTGACAAAAACATAGTCGTTGGCCAGCTCACCGTAATAAATTTCCGGTTGGCTTACCGTGATAGGACTGAAAAATTTAGGGGGGATATCCTTGATGAAAAATTCGGGGAGCCCCTCGGGGGTGACCTTATTGACCGGACCGAAAGCCACTCCGTAACCGTGGGTGTAGATCAGGTGCTCGTTAATCCAGATTCGGCTGGGGAGTTGCTGATGGGAGAGTTCCCGGGCCGATATCATCACTTGGCGGTAAGTTCCGTCAATCATGTAGCGGTCGTTGTCCACGCCGATAAATTCATAATAGGTGCGGATCTGTTGAAGCTGGGCGAGAGTAGCCAGGAGCGGTCGATGTTCCCAAAGACGAATGTTCTTGATCGTGCCTTCGTTGCGTCGCAAATCAGCGGCGCTGATTTTTTCTTCCGCGGGAAACTCCTTGGCCTCGACTCGATCGAGGCCATAACCATTGCGCGTGAATTGGATGCTACGCTCAATATATGGAGTCTCCACAACAAGCTCGTTGGGGGTCACGCGAAACTGTTGGAGAAGATAAGGGTATGCAAATAGGCCGAGCCCATGAACTACCGCTAAAGTGCCGAGCCCACCCACGAGCAATTTGATTCCCGGACGGAAGATTTGAAACAGACTAATACCGGCCGCAACAAGGGCGAGTAGTGACAAGAGCCTGAGCGCAGGCAGGTTGGCGTATATATCCGTGTAGCTTGCTCCAAAGGCCGCCCCTCTGGGCGAATAGAGCAGCTCGTATGTGTCCAACACGTAACCCCCGGCCTGAACCAGGAGGAGGGCAGCGATGAGTACCAAGAGATGGGTCCGAACATGGGGGAGGATGGATAGTCCGTTGGGGGAGTAGTGGATCCCGCGGTAGAGAAAGTTGAGGTAGGCGGTTGCCAGAGCAATAACGCCAAGAACCACTAAAAACCAGTTGTAAACGGATTTTAATGCGGGAAGTTGGAAGAGATAAAAGCCAATATCATTATTGAACAGAGGGTCTTGAAGTCCGAAGGGGAGCGCGTTCAATAAGAGAAGGGCTGACTTCCAGTGCATGGCGGCCTGAGGTGCGGCCAGGATTCCCAGCAATAACGTTGCCGGTAAGAGCAGGCTGCGAACCAGAGGGTTGATCACATGGGGACTGGGCAAGTCCAGGCCGCCTCCCTCGGTCTCCCGGATCCGGGCTTCGCTGGGCAACCGGGTGGCCAACCGAAGATTGAAGTAGGCGAGAACAAAGATGAGACCGCCAAAGATTGTGCCCAGAAGGGCTTTAAGGGTCAGTGTCGTGGCGAAAATCTGAACATAACCGACTTCCCGGAACCACAGGAGATCCGTATATAACGTGATTGCACGGCCGAATAAATAAATGAAAACGACGATGACAAGTAAACCTATTCCAATGAATTTCGGCATCTATCCCCCCTTCGGTTCTGCTGCTCAGGAATGTGTTCTAATCTATAGAACCGGTTGGAGTAAAGCAAATAGCTTCGGTGGTTGGAAGAATGAATTTAGCTTCCGCTACGACTGGATGATATCTTACAGGGCGAATCGTCATCCCAGGGCGAACGTTTTAGCGTTGAGTTCTGTCCCGGGAGCTCTTTTGATAGGTTGGGGGGGGGGCGAGGGAAATAGGATTAAGTCGATTGTAGCATCGCTAATGCCTGCAGTCGCTCTTCCAAATCCGCTGGCGGATAAAAATCCTTTTCGGTAGAGCTGACGCAGGAAGTTCTCGTCAGTGCTCCCTTGTTTTTGGGACTCACAATCGGCGCAGGTCACCACCGGGCCGTTTTTAAGAGAGAGAATATCCGTGCCCGGTCCCGACTTCGAAGGTTTGAACGCCCCCTGGGGCACCTTCATCTGAGGCAGAAAAAGCACTGGCCATTTTCTTTGGCCAGCGATGAGTTCATATTGCTCTGTTTGGTGGCCGCGGGTGGGGGGCTGCCGAATCGGTTTGGGCTTTTCTTTGGGTTCTTCCACAAAGGTCAGGGAATTTGTCTCGGGAATGGCCTCGAGTTCAACGGTTTCGGTGATCTCGATAATTTCTTGAGGACCATTTCGTGAACTTCCTGATGTGGGGACCATGCCATTGATTTCGGAGGGGAGAAAGGCTCGGATGAGGTGTCCCCTCCGGGATATTTCCTCGATCTGGATGCAGCCCTTGTCTTGTAGGATTCTTGAGCCTTCACGAATACTTCGCTCTTCAATGCCTAGAGCTGCACTCAGGGGCGGGAGGGAAAATAGCCCGCTGTCCTTGCCGGGGAATCGGCTGTGGAGGAGGACATGGTAATAGAGGCTTCGCTCTCGATGGGATAGCTCCATCTTGGGAAAGAGGTAGGACGCTACTTCATTTAAAACATAGTCTCAATTCACCTCGAATCCCCCTAAACCTTTAAAAACGTTATCTAATCGGCAGATGCAACGGTCTCTGTCTTCGCCTCCCAAGCCTATCCTTATATGATCCAATATATCGCAAATGGACCTTCTAAATCTACTGTAAGAATTCGTTAGATAGGTATGACTCCAACAGACCTTTTCTCGCCAAGATCATGACGTTAGGCGCGGCATGTAAAATTAAAATTTTTCGAGGTGCCTTGACAATTAAGGAGCTTTGTTTGATAGGCTCGGGGCCAATTTAATTAACAGGAGTGAATCTATGGCGACAGCCAGTGATCCGGGGAATGCTAGCTCAACAAATCAAAGGCGGCTTAAAATAGGTGTGGTGGGTATCGGTGTCGGTGCTTCTGAAATCTTACCAGCGATGGAAGCAATGCCTCAACTGGAACTCGTCGCTGGTGCCGATGTCAATCAGCGAGTGCTGGGAACCTTTCAGGGTCGATACGGCGCGCGGACCTATGACAGCATTGAAAAAATGTGCCAGGATCCGGAAGTGGAGGCGGTGTGGGTTTCCAGCCCAAACAAGTTTCATGCACCCCACACCATCATTGCTGCAGAACACGGCAAGCATGTGGTGGTGGAAAAACCCATGGCCGTTTCCCTCGAGGAAGCGGAGAAGATGATCGAGGTTACGGAAAAAAACAACGTCAAACTCCTTTGCGGACATACGCAAAGTTACGGGCCCCACATTCGGACCATGAACCGGATCATCAAATCGGGAGAACTGGGGAAGCTTTGCGCCCTGAATGTCTGGGCCTATACGGACTGGATGCTCAGACCGAGGACTGCCGAGGAGCTGGATCTTTCTCAAGGGGGAGGAATGGCGTATCGCCAAGGACCCCATCAGATCGATACTCTGCGCTTACTGGGTGGGGGGATGGTTAAAAGTGTACGCGGCATGGCTGGGCAGTGGTTTGCTGGCCGTTCTATCCCCGGGTATTACTCCGGTTACCTGGAGTTCGAGGACGGTACTCCCGCATCCTTTATGCATAACGGCTATGGTTACTTTCTGACCTCCGAGCTGGTCTCATGGGGTACCAATCGGAGCCGTTATACGCCGGAAGAGAGAGGGACCATCCGAAAAGGACTACTGGACGGCACCAGGGATGAGACTAAAGCAAAGGATGCCATGCGTATCGGTGGTGCCCAGGAGCAACAGCTCTTTCGCCGAGCAGGAGGGGAGCGCAGGCCGTGGGTGCCCAATGACCTGGGCATCCTGGTGGCCACCTGTGAACGGGGAGATATTCGGCAGTCCCAGTTTGGGCTCTTTGTCTACGGGGACGACGGGATCAAAGATGTTCCACTTCCCGAAGGAGGTGCCTCCCGTCGCGGCGAATTAGTGGAGCTCTACAACGCCGTAGTCGAGGGTAAGCCGATTTATCATACGGGTCGATGGGGCATGGCTACCCTTGAAGTCTGCTTAGCGATCATGCAGTCCGGACGCGAACGAAAGGAAATTTTTCTGTCCCGCCAGGTACCAGCTCCACAAGAGGATGATGATTGAATAGAGACGACAACAATTTCATGTTACACTTCAGCTAAGAATTGGAAGGAGATAAGTATGCATAATGGTTACAAGGTAGTTGATGTTCACGGGCATATGACGACGCCACCCCAATTCCGGGGACACCTGGCAGGGATGGTTGCCCAGAATACGGCAGGTTGGGGAAAATTAGATATTTCCGATGAGGAATTGGAAGCGGCCCAAGGTCGTCATTTGAAGGTTATGGATGAAAGAAATATCGACCTTCAGTTGCTTGGCCCGCGGCCCATCGCCATGTGGCATTGGCTGCGTCCATTTCTCCAAGATGACTGGTGTACGAAAACCAACGACGTGATTGCTCGGATCTGCAAATTGCATCCCGATCGTTTTGTCGGCATGGCGCAGTTGCCGCAAAACCGCGACCGGGATACCCGCAGTTGCATTCCCGAGTTCGAAAGGTGTGTAAAGGAGCTGGGTTTTGTCGGGGGCTATGTGAATCCCGACCCGGGAGCGGATAAGCAGACGCCGGGTATGGCAGATGAGTACTGGTATCCGATTTACGAAAAGTCGCAGGAGCTGGATGCCCCCCTCATGGTTCACCCCTCCATGAGCCATGATCCCCGGATTGAACACATCCCAGCCAACTACCAGATGAACAATTACACGGAAGAGTTCCTGGCAATGCACATCCTGGGCCACAGCAAAGTATTTGAAATCTTCCCACGTCTGAAGATTCTCATCTGTCATTGCGGTGGCGCACTGAACCGCTTTATCCCGACGGATCCTCACAATTCTCAGACGGACCTCAAGAATAATCTTTACTATGACGCCTGCGCATATGACAAAGATTTCTTAGCCGCTGCCATCAAGCAAAGGGGAGTCGATCAGATGTGTTTTGGGACGGAGGCCCCGGGGTCGGGGGGTGCCAAACGACCTGACACGGGTCGGCCGTCCGATGATCTAGTTCCTGTCATCGATAGTTTGGAATTTTTAACTGCTGACGATAAGGAAAAGATCTTTCACAAAAACCCATTAAAGGTTTTCCCCCGGGTCAAGCTGTTAGCCTAGTCAAGAGGTAGGCGGGTTTATGCAAGCAGGGGATCGGTCAATCCAGTCCCCTGCTCTTGTTTTTTCCGCCTTCGCAGCCGAAGCGGCTGCTTCGGCTGAATAGGCAAGGAGGGTGCGACCGCGGATTCCGTTAAAGAAACGATGGATACCACGGGCGAAGCACGTGGAGGCTTCATCCGCCATTGGTACATTCCACTTTAAACAGTTGAATTCGGTCAGATACAAAAGGTTCCTAGCATCCCCCCATGGATGGGCTCTATCGTAAATTCTGATTTTCATTTGTAAGTGCACGTGGTGTGATGTCATCGACTCCGATGTTGAAAAATTTCTCTAGTTTCTGTCAACGACAATCGATCATGGTCTTGTTGCCGAGCAATCTCGGACGGGGGCGACCCATATATGGGCTCGCTCGATAAATTTCCTACAATATCTTGTTTTTGGTCTTAACATGATTTGGCTTAATGAGTATGGAAATTCACAACAAACCTCCTGCGCGTAAAAAAGATGTTTCCCCCTATAATGGTGAGTCAAAACTTTGGACTAAGTAAGGAGGAACCACAATGGAACAAGTCGAACAGGGGCTATCCGGTCTGACCGAGCGTATCAACCGTTACGGACAGGAAACCCGTTTCATCTCTGAGGAGGTTCTTGATGGAAACCGTGAGCCTTCGGCGGAAGAGTTTAGGACCCGGATCACTGGAGCCCCGGATCGCATCTACCGCGAAGCTCTAGAAACCTACGATCGCATCGTGAAGGCGGGTCAAGAGATCGAGCAGGACTTGATGAACAAGCTGAATCAGATCAAAGAAACCATGGGTCGGGCATCAGTGCTAAAGGAAGTAATCCGAGTCGTCGTGATGGGCCAGTAGAGCCCTGACGAGCAACACCCGTAAGTGGCTGAAGGGCCAGTAGGCCTTCACGCCATAGAGCATAAAGGCTTCCCTTTTCCCCCCGAAGTCCGCCGGGGATTCCCTTCACATTTGAGTCGCCAGCTGTAGTCTTTTCGGTCTGCAGTGTGTTGAGACAGAGACATGCCCTGGCCCCTTACGGCCCAGGGCATGTGACGGACTGTTTCATCCCGGGATATTCAAGTTGTAGAATCGCTCCGCATTGCCGTGTAGGACGGCGTGTTTGTCGTCATCGGTCATGCCCTGGTGCTCTATGATCTCTTGAATTTCCCCTCTGCAGTACTCGTTGTTGACTTCATGGGGGAAATCGCTCGAGAACATGAAGGGCTTGTTACCGACGGTCTGTATGGCGTGAGGCAAGGTGGGTTCGGTGCCCTCACAACCGATAAAAAATCTACCCTCATCGATGTATCGCTGAACGTAAGCACTCACTTTCTCACCGGGCTTCAATTTAATAAACTCATTGCGGGGATCGTACTGGATATGGGTCTCCCATCCGCGGTCAAACCGTTCCAGGCAAGTCTGAAACCAGGAAACACCCCCCTCCATAAACCCGATGCGCACGTTGGGGTATTTATCGAATATCCCGTTGAATACGATCCCGGCCATCCCAACCATCAAGCTGACGGGGTGTCCCAGGGAGTTGATTGGGGCGTAAGGGGTTAGGTAGTCCATCCCCAGACCCTCATGGGCGCCGCCATGGACGGCCAGGCAGCAACCCAATCGACTGGCCTCTGCATAAACCGGCCAGTACTCCTTGGCCCCCAGGTGGCCCTTGTGCCCCATTGAGGCAAGCATGGCGCCGCAAAATCCAAGCTCTTCGACAATACGACGAAGTTCCTTGACGGCCTCATCAGGCTCTTGCAGCGGTATCAGACCGAGCCCCTGAAACCGGGGGCTCCGCTTCAAATAGGTTTCGTGGAACCAGTTGTTGTAGGCCATTGCCGAGGCGATGGCGAAGTCCCCGTTGATGACCTTACCGAAGGCGAGCCCTCCCGTAGTGTAAAGGACCGCATGCTTGATGCCCACGTCCTCCATGAATTCAATCCAGCCATCCACGCCCACCTGTTTGAAGGCCCCCGGGACGAGTTCGTGCAGGTTGGCCGAATGCAGGTGATCGAGGGGGGGGAAGAAGCGTCCCTTAAATCGGCCGCTCTTTATATAAGGTTCAGGAAGGAACTTCACCAGGGAATCCCAGTCTTCCATAACGTGTCCATCTGCGTCTATCACTTCGAATTGTGTACTAGCCATACGGATACCTCCCGTGTTTTTGGTTAATAGGGGTTGAGTTTTAAATTTTCAATGGCGGGGTCGCAGGCTGCCCCGCTTCATTCTAGGGTACTTTTTCGCATAATATCCTGATCGAGGCAAGTCACCCTTCTGGCCTGCCGATTTTATCTATGGCAATTGGCGGTAACGCCCTGTCTTCAAGAATTCAATGTACTCACGGAACCCTCGTTCGACATCGTACTCGGGGACATAGCCAAACTGGTCCCTGGCTCGAGGGTCCGGCTCCACGGGGCCGCCCTTTTCCGGGGGTTCCGGGGCATCTATCCGGGCCCCTGGAATGAGCTTCATGAGACGCTGGGCGATCTCAAACATCGTCAGTTGCTCCTTTGGAGAAATACGGAATACCCAATCTTCCAGAGTTTCTGAAAGGGTGGCCAGCATGGCCGCCCTCCCGGCGTCCCGTGCGTAGAGCATTCCCGTCGGGCGCAACGACGGCTCCGGCTCGATCTCTGGAGGCGCCGAGGTCAGGGCGGCATCCCGCCGCGAAACCTTGACAGGCTCCCCCCTCAGGGCCGCCTCTATGATGGGTTTGATCCCTCGCCCTGACCCGCCGGCAAAGTCGTATCCCGGTCCAAAAAGCTGGGAGAAGTGGAGGACGATCACATCCAGGTGATACAACTGCCGGTAGTCATTGCACAGGAGTTCCGTCAGGAGCTTGTAGTTTGTATAGGGGTCCGCCTTGACACCGATCTTTCCCGTCCCGACGGACTTGGCGACCTGTGCCGCGGTAAATCTGGTCTTACCGGTGCTAACATGGACCACCCGGTTTAGCTTCAATGCCCGTGCGGTCTCCAGGACGTTCAAGGTCCCCAGAACCATGGTTTGGGCCGCTGCGTAAGGACGCTCGTACGCGGGTCCGGTCAGGAAACTCGCCGTGTGGAGAATACGCTCCACCTCATGCTCCCGGACCGTTCGCATCAACTCGGGGGCGTTGGTGATATCTCCCTTAATGAGTACCACGCGGTCCAGGATGTCCTGAAGCAGCTCGGTCCTCAAGACAAGGTCATAGGCCACCACTTGATGACCCATATTTACCGCCTGACGCACAGCAAAGGAGCCCCCGAGGCCACATCCACCTGTTACGAGAACTGTCATTGTTTACCCCGTGCAACCAGATTTAATTCTTTAAAGCGAAGCAGAGATCACAGTGCTTCTAACACCGACGCGATGTTTTATCAAGATTTTGTCAGCCACGGAAAATTAAACCACTGGATGTCTTCCCCAAGAATGACAGCGATCATCCTACAGATCAATCTGATGAGATGCCCTTTTCAGCGTTCTGCCCGTCTCGTCGTGTTGTTATCGCCGCGGCCCTACTCTTGGTCCTGTTTATGAGCTTCCTTCTGCTCCTACCGGAAGTGGTTCGGCGAGTCATGGTTTACCAGCTCAATGAGCGCCTGGTGCATCCTGTCCGTATTGGAGACGTGGATCCCAATCCCTTTACCGGTAACGCTCGTGCCGAAAACCTGGTCATAGCAAACACCGGTAGCCCTTCACCACTCGAGCAACTAGCGAGCCTCGATGTGGGCATCTCATACTGGGGCCAGCTGCAAGGGGAAGCCTACTCAGATCGGTACCGATACGCGTCAAGGAGCAATACCTGTTGGAGAGGATACAGATTACCGATGAAAACCTCCGTAAGTTAGCACACGAACGTGCCCGAGTCATCGAACGGGCCCTTGTCCAGCGAGGGGTCACGGTTGAAAGGCTCTTTGTCGTCAGCAAAGACGAACGGGCCGTGACGGACACGTTGCCTGGGCGAACAGAATTCAAAGTCTTGTATTGACTCGCGCCGTCCGGACATGGGTTGGCCATTGACACGGCGCGGTTCTTTGAATACTCTCGCCTGACAAATTTTAAAACTCCGCTCGTCAGTTTGAAACGCGAGCCTGATAGAGGAAAGGAGCCTTTCATGGAACCACCGTATCCGGATCTCAAGGAGCCCTATATCGTGAAGCAGGTTTCGAAAAGCAAGGCTTACTGCATGTGCAGCCGCAGCAAAAACCTGCCCTTTTGCGACGACTCTCATCTCGCCACCAATATCCAGCCGAAGGTCTTGGAGTTTGACTCTCCTACGACGATCGCCATCTGCAGCTGTTGGAAGTCGCAAAACCGCCCCTACTGCGATGGTACCCACGGAAGGCTCGTTGTGGATAAATCCGGCCAAGGTTATAGATAAGGGGCTGGGGCGAGGCCGATCCATGGAATGTACTGGAACATTATCAATATTTAGAAAAGTACAAATAGCATAGGAGGTTCGATCATGGTGGATGTAAAGAATCCCTTTGAAATCGTTAACGCCAATCCCGGGAGGCGTCACATCCGGTTGTGGGACACCGAAAACGGATCCTTTTGGGTGATCAACGCGGATCCAAACATTCAGGACGATATGCACTATCACGAAAACGACGATCACATCTTCCTGGTCCTGGAGGGAGAGGGCGTGGTGCGCACGCCGGAGAATGAAATCCCATTAAAACCCACTGATATTGTCGTTCTGACGGCGCATCAGACCTATCAACTCTGCAATACAGGCAAGAAACGACTTCTATTGCTGGGGGCTGGGAACCAGCACGTCAAAGGGGAAAAAAGGTATCGGGTGCCCAAGATGTCAACTCATTCACCTGTCACCGAACCTATCGAGGCCTGAGGTCTGGGTTGATTGGGATCTTTTTCGCAAAGACACGTTTGAACCTTAGAGCGTAGTGTGCATATTCGATAGCGGCGGCGGTCATGTTCCAGAGTGCGCTCAGCATGGAGACTAGCCTTTAAGGCCCTGGTTGGAGGAAAGTATGCAGTGAGGACTCTTTTACCTCCGGACGTCGTTACTGGATACCCCGGGGAAGAGTGCACAGCTCCTTCAGACGGTTATCGGTCAAACACAATACGGGGAGGAACTGGGATTCCATTCGGTATGGCTTGCCGAACATCATTTTCGAGCCTTCGGCCGGATATTCGCCTCGCCCACCCTGATCAGCACCGCCATCGCTCAAAAGACGCGGACCATATGCATTGTCTCCGCCGTTGTTCTGCTGCCGTTTCATAACCCCCTCAGGATCGCCGAGGACTACGCTACGCTGGATCTTTTGAGTAACGGTCGTCTCGAGTTCGGTGTCGGTCACGGCTGTATTAAGTGGGAAGCATTGACCCTCGGTGTTCCCCTCGAAGAGCTTCACGGGCGTTTCCGGGAAAACCTGAAAAATCGTTATTAAGGCATGGACCGAACATGAGATGAGCTACCAGGGTCACCTTTATCACTAAGACAAAGTCTCGGTTTGGCCGAAGCCGCTCCAGCAGCCCGATCTCATTGCTCTGGATCTAACGTTGCCCGATATGGACGGACTCGGGGCTGCGCGGCGTATCCGCGAGCACCCGGCAACCTGTTTCATTCCCATACTTGCACTGACGGCGCGATCCCTTTTCGACGACAGAAAACGCCACCTGCAAGACGGCTGTGAAGACTGCATCTACCAGCCGTTCGCCAATACGTTTCTCGTATCCCGTGTTGAGAGACTGTTGGAGTAAGGGCGGGTTATTTGTCCGAACCAGGATGGTCGCCTAGGACCTTGGGGACCTTTTTGTTGAAATGGAAGGGGGGTGACATTGCTCGCTGCGTAGAATTGGCCAAGGGCAAAAAGGCATAAGCAACCCACTATCGAAACGACAATGACGGTTCGAATTTCCCGCCCAGCTCTCATTAACCTAGGTAAGCCGACATCGGATATTCATTTCGCGTCCGGTTTTTCCAAGAGCCGAGCGTATGGCGCTTCCTAAATTTCGAATTCCCAACCTCGGGCAGCACGGTGTATAAACCTCGACCAACGGTCTCAATATTGTGAACTTTCTTTAAACAGAGTTCCTAATTTAATGTACTTATCTACCTAGTAGACCCGGAAATTGATATGGGGTATACGAATGTGTAAGGAGCAGGATGGAAGTCTAACACCAGATACGGGAGGTTCCAATGATCGAGCTGACGCCGAATGGTATCGAAGAGTATGCAACGCGCCATACCACCCCATTGTCCGAAATCCATGAGCGTTTGTGGCGTGAGACGCACGAGAAGACGACTCGGCCGCAAATGATGGTTGGCCCCCTGGAAGGAGCACTGCTCAGGTTTCTTGCGCGGCTTACCCAGGCGCGCAGAATTCTAGAGATCGGAATGTTCACGGGATATAGCAGTCTCGCATGGGCGGAGGGGCTTCCACCCGACGGGCAGCTGATCACGCTGGATGTCGATCCGAAGACAGCCGAAATTGCCAAGCGCTATTTCAGTGAAAGCCCGCATGGCAAAAAGATCGACCTGAGGCTTGGACCGGCCCTGGACTCCCTGAAAACATTAAAGGGACCTTTCGACCTGTGCTTTATTGACGCGGATAAGACCGAATACCCTGTGTACTACGAAATCTGCATCGGGCTGGTGCGTCAGGGAGGACTGATCGTGCTGGACAACATGGTGCAGCGGGGCCAGGTACTCAACCCCAAGGACGAGCGAAGCCGTGAAATTAGAGATCTGAATCAACGTATCCTGGATGATCCGAGAGTTGAGAACGTCCTACTCCCGTTACGCGATGGCATCATGCTGGTGTATAAGCTTTAAAGGCTTGGAGAGATGGGCGGGTTCGCAACGTGGCGCTTATGACACGGACGAGGGATGGACGAATTAAGAGAGCAATAGATCAATAGCCCGCATTTAGGCATTTTCCATTATTCCAATGTCAAATGATTCAATGCTCTAAATTTTTGCTGTGCAAGAATTTGGTGGAGCCGATCGGGATCGAACCGAGTACCTCTTGAATGCCATTCCCTCCAGGCACTTTTTGAATTCTGCCGTGTCTGTAATGATAAGTAAGGCAGGTTGGTTACTTACCTCCGATTTGTCCCTACTCACGTATCCCCTCCTTCCCCCTGTTTCCTATTACTCAACTAGCACCAGAGGTAGAATCAGCCAAACGTATCCATTTGGGCTACCCCTGGCGGGCAGAGCCCCCTCCCTACCCAAGGGCAATATAGGGTTCCTTGCCAGACATTGCGGAAAAACAAAAAGGGGGGAAACAGATAATTAGCGAAGAACAGAAGAGAGACATGGAGCAGTATATAAGCACCAATGACCTGATGGAGCTGCTAGTAATATCCAGAAGCACTGTCTATCGGCTTAATGATGCCGTCAGAGAACTCAACACCTTCAGACGAAAGCTGCTTGGACGAATCTATGCGGGCCTCGCTGGCGTGGAGCAGGCCTAATGCTTTAAAATGACAGAGGCAGTGCGGATTGTCCCAAGGGTAAAGTTCTGAACCGTTCCAACGAGAGTAAGCCGATTCATACTAGTTCAGTCCCATACCAATCACTAAACCGATCGCAACACCCAGCGCAATAAATACGGACCCCACTACAATTCCCACAGCTATGTTCTGTTCCGCTAACTGCTTCGACGTATCGAATGGAGTCATCTTGTCAAAGATCTTATAACCCATGACCATGAACCCCAGCGTTATCAAGGCGCCAACTATGGCGTACGCTAGGTTCAACAGTGTGATAAAAATTTCCATTACTTCAACGCCCCTTTGATCGTATGGATTTTTGCAACATAGCCAATGGTCTCTTTGCTGTGCCGGCCTGTGACGTGAGGCAAAGTCTGCTCTATAGACCTCCACAAGTTGCGGCTCAGCCCCTTCTTCTTTGCAACCCTTTGTGCCTTAATAATATTGCCTTTGCCAGCGTTGAAAGACGCGAACATGAAATTAATGCGGTCTTGCAATGGACGTTTGCCCTTCCACGCCTTCCACAGCGTCCTGTCATAATAAATCCCTGCAGCGATGTTCCAACGTGGTTGTTCTCTCGTGCTTTTAATACTTGGGTTCTTCCTCCGAATTTCTTCAAAAGTCTTGGGCATAATTTGCATAACACCTAGTGCACCCACGCGTGATCTGGCTTTTGCTCGCAATCTCGATTCTGCAACAGCTTGAGCCTTGAAGTGCTTCCAATCAAAACCTGGGCCAAAAAATCTCTTTGAATATTTTGAGAAATATTCATCATAGGTGACTACCCTATTATATCGCTGAAAAGCGTGAGCGTAGTAGGGTATGAGCAGCAGTACAACTATGAGAACGAATCTTTTCATCATTGTTTTTTCTTCAGACGTTGTTCGCCTCCTGTCGCCGAGCCGGTAGGGTCATACCCGTGCTCATATCGTGTCTCCTCAAGATGGCTTCCTTCATTCCCCCCTCCGTTGGCCTCACCTTACGCTAGAAGCCACTCAGTGATAGGGGAGGCTCATGCTTATTAGTCTGTGACTAAGAGACCAATATCACGGGGGGGGGTTGTCGACCATTTAAGCATGCCATTAAACGTGGACCGAGGGCTGCCGTTGGTCAAAGTGGGTAGTATCAATAGATTCCCAGCAAAGCAGGTGCTTTGATGGTTGGAGCAAGGAAGCGTTAATAATTAGCCTTCTTGGGGGTTTTCTTTGTGAGGCCGTGGCAAGGCTGAGCCATAATCATTTGTAAAATGTACAGAAAGAGGGAAGAGCGTTGTCAAGCAGGTAGGCTTCTTCTTGTGGAGTCAAGGGGCGGTACCCAGGGTAAAACTCCTGTTGCGCTGTTTTGATTCGGGCAGCCTTATCTGCGTCACATTCTTTGGCCGTATCGAAAGCCTTGATGTTAAATATTTCAATAGTTAGGGAGGCCTTAGTTGTCATTTCCGCAGAAATAGGCTGCGGGTTGATATTAGGGAGATAGGCCACCGAACCCGGCAGTGTTTGTCGGCCAGAAAGATCTTGACAAGTCAAGGTAAAGGATGGACATTGCGACGGATTCATACTTGATAAGTAGGGCCGTTCTCGGAGTTAGGCCGACCGGCATTTGTCGCCGCCTAAAGCGGCTCACTTAATAGTTAGATTAAACTTCCCATGTTATTGGGGGTTTCGTTATGGTTGCTTTTGATAATTTCCACATTATGAATTGTTTCTATTTATTCTTAAACATACGTCTCCAATTTAGCGGGACGTTCCAATCATTTATAGAGAGGTAAATGTCATGCTTTATGAACTGACGGTTATACAGTTTAGCAAAATGCTTAAAAACTTAAGTGCCATACTTGAAAAAGGAAAGATCTTCGCGGAAACAAAAAAAATTGATGTCAATATCCTGCTTAATTCACGTTTAGCAGTAGATCAATTTAATTTGACCCGCCAAATACAAAGTGCATGTGACACCGCCAAGTTGGGCGTTGCACGTTTGGCAGGCAAAGAAGATACAGCCCCAAAACACGAAAATGGTGAAGCAACTATTGCTGAGCTACAAGAGCGTATCCACTCTGTATTAGATTATTTGTCTGGCTTTACCCGCGAAGACCTTGCGATAGCTGAGACACAAAAAATCACTCAGCCACGTTGGGGGGGGAAGTATTTGAATGGCCTAGAGTTTGCCATTGAGGATGCTATTCCAAATATATGCTTCCACGTTACTACCGCTTACTCAATCTTGCGTCACAACGGCGTAGAAATTGGTAAAAAAGACTACTTAGGTACCATGCCTTATAAGTCTTAATTTTACGAAATTTTAATCTAACAAAGCGGTGCACCGGAGAAGCCGGTGCACCGGGGCGTTAAAAATCCCACCAATCAACATCCCAGAACCCGATTAAGCGACGCTTTGGAATGTCGGGAAGTACATTAGTGGTAGGGGTTTTGTTCGGGAATCTACTCAGTGCGAAAAACTCTCCCACGCACAGGCATTTGCGGGGGACTGGTACGGAGCCCGCATCGTTGAAAAACCAAGAGTGAAGACATCCGCAACTACATCTGAGTGAGGACAAGGCAGTGTCCAGAAATACGGTTGTTATCCAATTATTAATTATACTGTTTATAATATTGCTAAGTGGTTACGCTTATGCGAAGAAGACGAATAAATATTGGGTAGCAAAAAAAATCTTGGCACCAAGTATTGGGATGATAATGCGAACTGGTCCCATACCTCTGGGGGAAAAGGTGGAAAGTCCTATCCAGAAATAGGTGATAAAGTAATATTTGATAAAAAAAGTAAAGTTGACTGTACTTTAAAAGCGAAAGCCAAAACTCGACGCCTTCTGGTAGCGTCTACCTACACTGGCACTATCAATTTAGCTGGCTTCAACATGCACTCTAAGCAGGGAGTCCAGATACATGGTGGAACTATCGAGGTTCCGTCAGGTTCACTACTATCAACTGGAAAATGGAACTCTATAGTTGGTAAGGCCGCCACCGTAAATGCCAAAGATGGCGAACTAAGTTTTGGTAATGGTTTAACAATAAAGGGAACTCTGAATGCTCCCGACAGCGCGCCATTTACTGTGAAGGGTGTTTGGGCAAATTCTGGGACCTTCACCCATAATTCAGGTACCGTCATTTTTAATCCACGAAAAAATAACCGTCCAATTAATCCAGGAGGTACAGGGTCGGGTAACAACTTCTACAACGTAATAAAAGTAGGTAAACTAACCAATAAGCTAACAAGTGCAATCAGCCTTAACGATTTCGAAATTGCATTAAAGGGCGGCACATGGTACGCGCAAGGCAACGACATGGCAGTGTCAGGAAATTGGAAGGTAAATAAGAATTCTAACTATGACCATGGTAATAATACTGTAACCTTTGACGGCTCCGCTTCCCAAACGATCAATGTCGCTCCTAACAATGGAGATTTTTATAACCTTACTGTGTCCAACACGACCGATGATGGTGTATCTTTGGAATCTAACGCTATTCAGATTGATAATAAGATTACCATTAGCGCAAGCTCTAGCCTGGACATAAACGGCCAAAGTTTAACCGCTGCTGAATTGGATAATGCTGGCACCTTGCAGCTTCAGGGAGACGAAACGGTTGCCATTACAAGCATGGATGTCGATTCCGGCACGGTTACTTATGACGGCACAAGCAGCTATGCACAGCTCGCAGCAGGCGACCAATATTATAACCTTACATTGAATTCTTCAGAAACGATTACCTTAGACGCAGACTTAGATGTTAACGGTGCGCTTACTATCACTGATGGCACTTTGGATGTGTCGAGCAGCAATTACGATATTAATGTTGGTGGCAATTGGAGCAATAGCGGTATTTTTGTTTCTCGCTCCGGTAATGTCACCTTTGACGGTACTTCTACCGTCACAACCGGTGGTGTTAGCGATAACAAAGACTTCCACCATGTAACTTTTAATGGCAGCCAAGCAAGTCAATCAACGGATGCAATCGATATAAATGGCGATTTTACAATAAGTGGTGGGACTTGGTCTACTAATGGCCTTTGTACGTACGTCGGTGGTAGCACAAGTATTTCGGGCACCGGTGCGCTTAATAAACCAATTTCCTTAGCATTTACATTCAACCCTGCAAAATCGGCTACTAGCGTTGCAGTGGGATCAAACATAACCATAACCTTTAATGCGGCGGTAAGAAATACTGATAATACCGATCTGACAAATGCCAATGTCGATAGCCTGATTACCCTTAAGGACACTAACGCTAGCGGTTCTGATATTGCGTTTGATGCGACGATTGATTCAACTCAAAAAATTATCACTGTCAATCCAAATAGTGACTTTTCAAGTGAACAAACTGTTTACGTTGCTATTGGCGCGACAGTTGAAAATTCCTGTGACGAAGCAATAAGTGATGACGAGGCAACTTTTACAGTAGTTGACGTTAAATTACCGACGTTAACCTCTTCATCTCCATCTGATGGCGCTACGGGAATTGGTGTGAACGCCAACCTGTACTGACCTTTTCCGAAGCTGTGGACGCGGAAAGCGGTAATATTACAATCAAGAAATCATCCGACGACTCGACGGTCGAGACAGTCGATGTTACCGGCGACAAGGCGTCCGGTTCAGGTTCAACGGAGATTACTATCGACCCATCAACCACATTGGGTGGATCAACAGGCTATTACATCACTATCGATGCCTCTGCGTTTGACGATAGTTCCAGCAATTCCTATGCCGGGATCAGCGATGCAGCAACACTTAACTTTACAACCGCCGATATTGCTGTACCGACGTTATCCTCTTCATCTCCATCTGATGGCGCTACGGGGATTGGTGTGAACGCCAACCTTGTACTGACCTTTTCCGAAGCTGTGGACGCGGAAAGCGGTAATATTACAATCAAGAAATCATCCGACGACTCGACGGTCGAGATAGTCGATGTTACCGGCGACAAGGCGTCCGGTTCAGGTTCAACGGAGATTACTATCGACCCATCAACCACATTGGATGGATCAACAGGCTATTACATCACTATCGATGCTTCGGCGTTTGACGATAGTTCCAGCAATTCCAATGCCGGGATCAGCGATGCAACAACACTTAACTTTACAACCGCCGATATTGCTGCACCGACGTTATCCTCTTCGTCTCCATCTGATGGCGCTACGGGAATTGGTGTGAACGCCAACCTTGTACTGACCTTTTCCGAAGCTGTGGACGCGGAAAGCGGTAATATTACAATCAAGAAATCATCCGACGACTCGACGGTCGAGACAGTCGATGTTACCGGCGACAAGGCATCCGGTTCAGGTTCAACGGAGATTACTATCGACCCATCAACCACATTGGATGGATCAACAGGCTATTACATCACTATCGATGCCTCTGCGTTTGACGATAGTTCCAGCAATTCCTATGCCGGGATCAGCGATGCAACAACACTTAACTTTACAACCGCCGATATTGCTGCACCGACGTTAACATTCAGCCCCGCTAACTCCGCAAGTGGAATTGCACCAGATGCGGACATAACCATAACCTTTAATGAGGCGATAAGAAATACTGATGATACCGATCTGACAAATGCCAATGTCGATAGCTTGATTACCCTTAAAGACACTAACTCTAACGGATCCGATGTAGCCTTTGATGCAAGCATCGATTCTGCATACAAGGTTGTCACAATCAATCCGAGCAGTGACTTTTCCAGTCAACAGACTATTTACGTTGCCATCGGTTCAACCGTTGAGGACGCTTCGGGTAATGCAATCAGTCCAGATTCAGCAACCTTCCAAGCAGCTGCCTCTAACACCCCCCTGACATTGACATTCAGCCCCGCTAGCTCCGCAATCGGTGTTGCGATAAGTAGAAACATAACGCTTACATTTGATAAAGCGGTAAGGAATACTGATGATACCAATCTGACAAATGCCAATGTCGATAGCTTGATTACCCTCAAAGATACTAACTCTAGCGGCTCTGATATTGCGTTTAATGCGACGATTGATTCAACTCAAAAAACTATCACTGTCAATCCAAGTAGTGACTTTTTAAGTGAACAAACTGTTTACGTTGCTATTGGCGAGACAGTTGAGGATTTCTTTGACAATTCTATCAGTGCTACCTCAGCAATCTTCGCTGTCGCAGACACAACTGCACCAACGGCAGTCTTTGATCCAGACGATTTAGAAACTGCGGTCGCAGTTGGTGCCAACATAACGATTACTTTTAATGAACTGGTAAGGCACACCGACAATACTGCTCTGGACGATTCTAATGTTGATAGCCTGATTACGGTCAAAGATACCGACTCCAGCGGTTCTGATATTGCGTTTGATGCGACGGTTGATAATGCGAATAAAATTATCACTATCAATCCAAGTAGTGATTTTTCAAGTGAACAGACTGTTTATGTTGCCATAGGCGGAACGTTAGAGGACTCTTCCGGAAATTTAATTACTGCCACCTCGGCAACCTTTAATGCAGCAGACACTACACCTCCAGCGGTTAGTTTTACTCCACAGCACTCCGCAACCGGTGTCGCAGTCAATTCTGACATAACAATAGCGTTCGATGAGAAGGTACAGCATACTGATGATACGGTCTTGACAGATCGCAATGTGGACAGCCTGATTACTCTAAAACAGAATAACTCCAGTGGCTCTGATATTCCCTTTGATGCTGTCGTGGATGCCGCGAAGCAACTGATTACCATCACGCTCACTAATAGCTTTTCAAGTGAACAGACTGTTTACCTTGCCATAGGTGCAACCCTTGAGGACCAATCCGGAAACGCAAACATCGCAGCCTCCGCTACTTTTACGACCGCCGACGCTACCGCACCTAGTGTGAGTTTTCTCCCACCAGATTCTTCAAGTGGTATTCCGATCACCTCGAATGTAGTCCTGACTTTTAGTGAAGCAGTACGGCGTCCTGACAACGTGACCCTAACAAATTTAAACGTAGGAGGCCTTATCACGCTTGAATATATTTTCGACCATTCTCCTGTTGCATTTACGGCTTCTATCGATTCTGCAAAGAAGGTAATCACTGTCATTCCTAACAGTGACTTTACAAGTGGGCGCGTTGTGTATGTGGCTATCGAGTCTGTAGAAGATTTCTCTGATAACGGAATGGGGGCAACTTCAGGAACCTTTAGCGTAAATGACTCTACAGCCCCCACTCTGGAATTTAGCCCGGCCGATTCATCTAATGCGGTGTCTTTAGATTCGAATATCACTTTAACCTTTGATGAGGAAATCAGATTGATTGATGATTCAGAGGTTACAGATGCTAATGTCGATAGTTTGATCACTCTTAAAGATGCAAATCCCAGCGGGTCCAATATCTCCTTTGACGCGACGATTGATTCTGCTAAAAAAGAAATAACCATTAATTTAAATAATGACTTATCGAGTGATCAGATTGTTTATGTTGCGATAGGAGCGACGGTAGAAGACTCTTATAACAACGCAATAAATTCAGCATCTGCTACGTTTACATCCGCCGACTCTCTCCCCCCGACGGTTACAATAGAAGCCGTCATCACAGCATCCATTGCTACAGACTCGGACATAACATTTACTTTTAGCGAGCCTGTAAGAAATTTAGACGACACAGCGTTGACAAACGCTAATGTTGGAAGCTTGCTCGCCTTGAAAGACACTGACGCGAATGGATTTGATATACCTTTTTCCGCAACTATTAACTCGGCAAAAACAATCATGACAATTAATCCGACCAGTAATTTTACAAGCAAACAGAACATCTACGCTGCCTTAGGTCCAACAGTGGAAGATTACGCTGATAATGCAGTTCCGGCATCGAGTCAAACGTTTGTGGCTGAGTACTTAGCGTCTTCTCTTTCAAACCCATTTTCTGAGAAAGATTTTGTTGGTTTGATCGAGTCACAAGCAGAAACCTCCAAACTATTTATGCGTCAATCTGCGAACGCGGTATTGGAGCGAATGGAATGGCTAAGACGTCACAGAAAAGTCAAAAACCTCTCTAACCAAGGAATAAGAATAAAATTTATTAACCCGGCTTTTGACCAAATCGCAAGGGCCGTGCAATTACCCGCTTACATTAATCAATCGGGTGAGTTGTTAAGAAATGATTGGGCAATTTGGAGTGAAGGTAGCGTAACTATTGGCAAGGTTAATGCAACAGAAAGTTCGTCTATGAAAGACATCAAAAGTACAGGTATAAGCCTGGGAGTTGACAAGAAAATTGATGAACACCGCATGTTGGGCTCTGCTCTGAGAATATCTAATTATGACGTTGGAGTAGGGTCGTCTGGAAATAATTTGAAGACTAAGGCCTATAGCCTTTCTTTATACGGAACAGCTCCGTTTAACGACGGCACATATATCGATGGCATCGTTGGAATTGGAAGTCTAAAAATAGACCAAGTCCGAAAACACGAGTCAGGAACGCTGCGTGGCAGTCGGTATGGAAAACAGTTATTTGGATCAATTGTATTTAGTGGCGAGTTCGAACGCGAGGAATTCACTGTCTCACCATACGGAAGATTAAATGCTGGGTATTCTAAATTATCCAGTTTTAGAGACTCGGGAACGATCGCTGCTCTTACCTACAAAAAGCAAACACTGATAAATGGAAGGGTTTCTTTGGGACTTCTCATGGACCACACGATTCGGATTGAGGGTGTTTCGCTAAAACCGAATGGTCGTTTTGAGTACGGTAAAGAGGTATACTCTTCATCAGATGCGGTTGTTTCTTACCTAGGTACTCCAGGTACAGAGTACACTTTGAAAATTGACGACGAGAAAACGGATAACCTCCGAGCCGGCGTGGGAATTGATGTGGAAACGGTTGGAGCATGGGGATTTAAAGCGAATTATGAAAGAAGTCAGACAATAAAATCCGGTTATACAAACACAGTTAAAATTAGTGCGTCATACTTCTTGAATACCAACACACAATACGAGCTTTCCTTTGTTTCTGATGGGTCTCCAAATGCGGAAATTGAAATGGGGATTGATCTTGGATTAATAAGTGACTGGTCTCTCAATGCCAGTTGTGCGCTTGCCCAAACAGAAAATGCGAAATACCGAACCACCGCACAATTGCGCGCGCAATTGTCTTTCTAATTTTCGTTACAGGCTTTACTATTTATCGGCGAACCAGGCGTGGATAGTTCTGCAATCTATAATTCGGAATTCATTCATTTTCTTTAGGCAGAAATTCTCTCGCACTGAATTGCCCTTTATCTTTAAACTCAATTGATATCATCGAGGTATAGAGGCCTTAAGAATTAGTTAGAAGTTAGTTATGGCCAACCCCCATTGAGTGGTCCGATTTTAATGTTAGTTCATGGTGGGCCTAGGTTCCAGTGAGAGGTTATACGGCGCAGCGGGCCACTCGACGAGCGCAGGCACGAAGACCTCCAGAGCAGGGGCTTGGTAGCCGAGGCATGTGGCGGCGCGTTGGCGACCAAGCTGCTGTCGGCGGGGAACACCGCGCAAGAAAAGTCTAGCTGCTCCTTAATGTTGACTGAGTACGATGTGTTTTTTAGAACTCCACCCATTTGCTCGGTGATCGACATGAACAGATTGTTGAACACTTCGGGCATTACCGGATCCGCCTCGGTGCCAACCGAAGTCTTAGATGTTCGCGGCCCGTAACTTGTCTCGTGCTGGAATTCCCGAATAGGTTGCAATGCAGATGACCGGCCACAAGACAAACTCCAGGTACCGGCGTTATCGAATAGTGAATGAGCCGGATCTTAAAGAGGGAACAGAGAAATTACAGTCCCATCTCGAGGAACAGACTAAGGCATCTGTAATTGTCCCTATTGTAATGAATCCTGAGAGTGCAGCGAGATGAGAACAGCCCCAAATTGGTGTTAGTTGCGTGAGCGGTGGAATTGCGTCGATGGTTAAGCCAAGGGAATATTTAGAGAAAATTGGTGGAGCCGATCGGGATCGAACCGACGACCTCTTGAATGCCATTCAATTCCTAGCAATGTCTAGGGCCTAAACCTTCCTACAAAATCCAATCATTTCAAGCCCCAGAGGTCTGATTGATCGGTAGCTTCTGGGGCTTGTCTGTACCAGTACACGGACAAAAGACGGACAGTAGAAATCGAAAGGAGGAAGGCCCTTTTTTGGGGCTTATATCGCAGTTTACCCAAAAAACACTTGAGTAGTGCCTGAGTTTGAATTTCTCCGCTTGTTAGGGACAGCGTGGCACCGGTTTCTGTTCTTTCGTATCTATCAGCCCCACAATCGGATGTTAGGCGACAGATTCAGTTCATCAACAAGCTGTTTAGGGTTGCCCGGAGCTTTCTTATTTCTGACTTCATCGAATGATTGGGGGTCTTGACAAGGCACAGAATGTGTTCTATATATGACACATGACAAGTTTTGGCGAAACCACCCGGAAGATTCGTGAGCGCCTGCGCAAGGAAGATCGAAGTTTTTCTTTGCGCAAGGTCGCCCAACGCATCGGGATAGAGCCGGCCTATTTGAGCAAGATCGAGCGGGGCGACGTGGCGCCGCCTTCGGAAGCTACGACGGTCCGGCTGGCAAAGGAACTGGCTGAGGACCCGGACGTATTCCTGGCCATGGCGGGGAAGGTCTCCGGCGATCTGCAGGAGATCATCCGTAAGCGACCCAGACTGTTCGCGGAGTTGATCAGACAACTGAAGGAAGCACCTGATGACGCCATTCTCCGAGTGGTGCGGGAGGTGCGAGACGGAGATTGGTAAGGAGGACAACATCAATGATCACGCTTGAAGAAAACCGATTGGAATTCCGGTTCCCGGAAGTCCATGAAAAGGCGCGCTGCTCGATCGAATTCCAGCGCACCCTTCGCATTCCGGACGATGGCCAGGATTACCCGCTGCCGCCGGGCCTGGGTTGTTTCCCGTTGCGGCATTTGGACGACTACGCGCCTCGGCTATCCGAACAATGGCTTCGACGCGGCGGTGTCGTCATGCCCATGCATCAGGCCGAGGCAATGTGGATCGACTTCCAGTCCAGCTTTGGCTATCCGTTTGCGGTGAAAATCGCCACCGGCAAGATCAGTGCGATTGCAGGTGAGCCCTGGGTCGATCACTTGAACACGGACCCGCAAGATTATGTCGCTCTGCCCTAACAGCCATGGCTCGACGGATACTGTGTCGAACAAGGGTCGGTCCGGCAGTTCGTCGCCATGCCGCTGGGGGATGGTTATACGGTCGAGGAGCAGCTTACTGGGGCAGGCAAGCACGGTGGATTGCAAATTGTTGCATACCCCATGAAGGTGGAGCGGTACGAGGAGCTGACCGCGGATCAACCACACGTTCTATATTCTTGCCCTCCCGATCTGGCCAGCGAAAGCATGGGCATGGGGTTGGCGCCTGGGGGGCGGATGAAGCAGAAAATCTATGAAGATAGCCATGGGCTGGACGCTTGGGATCAGCGCCACGCCGGCCGGTGCTTTGTCTCCATCGTTAATTCGATACAGTGGTTGGCGGTTACCGGTGAGATGCCGCCGAGCGATCCGCCGACGGCAAAACAGTATACTGAAGCCGGTCTTCCCTGGTTTGATTATTACGGTGGCGATGTCCAAGCGGTCGCTGGCGCCCAAAAACTAAGGGCGGCCAGGAGCGTAGCGCAAATCGGCATGGAGAAAGACCAAATACCGCTGCCGGGAAACGAAACGGTCAATGTGACCCACGTCATCGGGCTGCTAAAGACGGGCGTGCGCCAAGTGCGGGAGAGTTCCGCGGGCGAGGTCATGGAATCATGAATTCACTCCCGGGTCGCGGTGAAGGGCAGGGTAGAAGTGTCAAGATGGACTTTACCCCACATATGAAACCGTTCCTGCAATTTCCGCGTCCATTGGTCATCTTTCCAACCAACCCGAGGGTAGAATGAGCTGGGGCGATGGGCAGCTCTCTGATGTACATGACGCGCGACTTCGCCCGCGAAGGCGAGAAGCGGCTGGCCGTCTATCCCCCCCCGCAGGACAGACTGGTATAGTAACCGGTAATGAAGATCATACTCAGCCGAAAGGGATTTGACAGCAGAGCGGGCGGTGCGCCTTCGCCGATCGTCAACGGCCGACCGACGAGCATCCCGATCCCCTATACCGTCCGATCCGAGACCACCTACGACGACCTTGGGCTCGGCGCCGTCGTGAAAAGGATAACGAAGGGAAGGCTGACGGGAGCGAGTCTCTGCCACCACGATCCAATGTTCGAGGGATCC